>NZ_CP150252.1:0-32500 GCF_037975425.1 Bacillus sp. FSL R5-0416
ATGGAAAATATATTAGACCTGTGGAACCAAGCCCTTGCTCAAATCGAAAAAAAGTTGAGCAAACCGAGTTTTGAGACTTGGATGAAGTCAACCAAAGCCCACTCACTGCAAGGCGATACATTAACAATCACGGCTCCCAATGAATTTGCCAGAGACTGGCTGGAGTCCAGATACTTGCATCTGATTGCAGATACTATATATGAATTAACCGGGGAAGAATTGAGCATTAAGTTTGTCATTCCTCAAAATCAAGATGTTGAGGACTTTATGCCGAAACCGCAAGTCAAAAAAGCGGTCAAAGAAGATACATCTGATTTTCCTCAAAATATGCTCAATCCAAAATATACTTTTGATACTTTTGTCATCGGATCTGGAAACCGATTCGCACACGCTGCTTCCCTCGCAGTAGCGGAAGCACCCGCGAAAGCTTACAACCCTTTATTTATCTATGGGGGCGTCGGCTTAGGGAAAACGCACTTAATGCATGCGATCGGCCATTATGTAATAGATCATAATCCTTCTGCCAAAGTGGTTTATCTGTCTTCTGAGAAATTTACAAACGAATTCATCAACTCTATCCGAGATAATAAAGCCGTCGACTTCCGCAATCGCTATCGAAATGTTGATGTGCTTTTGATAGATGATATTCAATTTTTAGCGGGGAAAGAACAAACCCAGGAAGAATTTTTCCATACATTTAACACATTGCACGAAGAAAGCAAACAAATCGTCATTTCAAGTGACCGACCGCCAAAGGAAATTCCGACACTTGAGGACAGATTGCGCTCACGTTTTGAATGGGGACTTATTACAGATATCACACCGCCTGATCTAGAAACGAGAATTGCAATTTTAAGAAAAAAAGCCAAAGCAGAAGGCCTCGATATTCCGAACGAGGTTATGCTTTACATCGCGAATCAAATCGACAGCAATATTCGGGAACTCGAAGGAGCATTAATCAGAGTTGTCGCTTATTCATCTTTAATTAATAAAGATATTAATGCTGATCTGGCCGCTGAGGCGTTGAAAGATATTATTCCTTCCTCAAAACCGAAAGTCATTACGATAAAAGAAATTCAGAGGGTAGTAGGCCAGCAATTTAATATTAAACTCGAGGATTTCAAAGCAAAAAAACGGACAAAGTCAGTGGCTTTTCCGCGTCAAATCGCCATGTACTTATCAAGGGAAATGACTGATTCCTCTCTTCCTAAAATCGGTGAAGAGTTTGGAGGACGTGATCATACGACCGTTATTCATGCGCATGAAAAAATTTCAAAACTGCTGGCAGATGATGAACAGCTTCAGCAGCATGTAAAAGAAATTAAAGAACAGCTTAAATAGCAGGACCGGGGATCAATCGGGGAAAGTGTGAATAACTTTTCGGAAGTCATACACAGTCTGTCCACATGTGGATAGGCTGTGTTTCCTGTCTTTTTCACAACTTATCCACAAATCCACAGGCCCTACTATTACTTCTACTATTTTTTTATAAATATATATATTAATACATTATCCGTTAGGAGGATAAAAATGAAATTCACGATTCAAAAAGATCGTCTTGTTGAAAGTGTCCAAGATGTATTAAAAGCAGTTTCATCCAGAACAACGATTCCCATTCTGACTGGTATTAAAATTGTTGCATCAGATGATGGAGTATCCTTTACAGGGAGTGACTCAGATATTTCTATTGAATCCTTCATTCCAAAAGAAGAAGGAGATAAAGAAATCGTCACTATTGAACAGCCCGGAAGCATCGTTTTACAGGCTCGCTTTTTTAGTGAAATTGTGAAAAAATTGCCGATGGCAACTGTAGAAATCGAAGTCCAAAATCAGTATTTGACAATTATCCGTTCTGGTAAAGCTGAATTTAATCTGAACGGACTGGATGCTGATGAGTATCCGCACTTGCCGCAGATTGAAGAGCATCATGCGATTCAGATCCCAACTGATTTGTTAAAAAATCTAATCAGACAAACAGTATTTGCGGTGTCCACCTCAGAAACACGCCCTATCTTGACAGGTGTAAACTGGAAAGTGGAGCAAAGTGAATTATTATGCACTGCAACGGATAGCCACCGTCTCGCATTAAGAAAGGCGAAACTTGATATTCCAGAAGATAGATCTTATAACGTCGTGATTCCGGGAAAAAGTTTAACTGAACTCAGCAAGATTTTAGATGACAACCAGGAACTTGTAGATATCGTCATCACAGAAACCCAAGTTCTGTTTAAAGCGAAAAACGTCTTATTCTTCTCACGGCTTCTAGACGGGAATTATCCAGACACAACCAGCCTGATTCCGCAAGACAGCAAAACAGAAATCATTGTGAACACAAAAGAATTCCTTCAGGCCATTGATCGTGCATCTCTTTTAGCTAGAGAGGGACGCAACAACGTTGTAAAACTGTCCGCAAAACCGGCTGAATCCATTGAAATTTCTTCCAATTCTCCAGAAATCGGTAAAGTTGTGGAAGCAATTGCTGCGGATCAAATTGAAGGTGAGGAATTAAATATCTCTTTTAGTCCAAAATATATGCTGGATGCACTAAAGGTGCTTGAAGGAGCAGAAATACGCGTAAGCTTTACAGGCGCAATGAGACCTTTCTTAATTCGCACGCCGAATGATGAAACGATTGTACAGCTTATCCTTCCTGTCAGAACCTATTAATCCGATACACTGCTGCCGACTCGTCGGCAGCTTTTCTATTCGGTATCTGCTCCGACAAGTTTTCCCTTTCCCTAATTCGTTTTTTTTTAGTACAATTAGATATTAGTGATATTTGAAAGAGGTCGATATAATGGCAAATCCGATTTCAATTGATACAGAGATGATTACACTCGGACAATTCTTAAAATTAGCCGATGTGATTCAGTCTGGCGGTATGGCGAAGTGGTTTTTAAGCGAGCATGAAGTGCTTGTGAACGATGAGCCGGACAACCGCCGGGGCAGAAAGCTGTATGTTGGAGATGTGGTAGAGATTGAAGGATTTGGTTCATTTCAAGTCGTCAATTAAAGCGGGTGACACTGATTGTATATCCAGAACTTAGAACTGACATCTTACCGCAACTACGACCATGCTGAACTTCAATTTGAAAATAAAGTAAATGTGATCATCGGAGAAAACGCCCAGGGGAAGACAAACCTCATGGAGGCGATCTATGTCTTGTCCATGGCGAAATCGCACCGGACATCAAATGACAAAGAACTTATACGATGGGACAAAGACTATGCTAAAATAGAGGGAAGAGTGATGAAGCAAAACGGGGCGATCCCGATGCAGCTCGTCATCTCCAAAAAGGGTAAAAAGGGCAAGGTCAATCATATTGAACAGCAAAAGCTCAGCCAGTATGTCGGGGCCCTCAACACGATTATGTTCGCGCCGGAAGATTTAAATCTTGTAAAAGGAAGCCCTCAAGTAAGAAGGCGGTTTCTTGACATGGAAATCGGACAGGTTTCTCCCGTCTACCTTCATGATCTTTCTCTTTACCAGAAAATCCTTTCCCAGCGGAATCATTTTTTGAAACAGCTGCAAACAAGAAAACAAACTGACCGGACGATGCTCGATGTTCTGACCGATCAGCTTGTAGAAGTTGCAGCAAAAGTCGTCGTAAAACGCCTGCAGTTTACAGCACAGCTCGAGAAATGGGCGCAGCCCATCCATGCAGGCATCTCAAGAGGGCTTGAAGAACTGACCCTGAAATACCATACAGCTCTTGATGTATCAGATCCCCTAGATTTGTCGAAAATAGGAGATAGCTATCAAGAAGCGTTTTCTAAATTAAGAGAAAAAGAAATTGAGCGTGGTGTGACGCTGTCAGGGCCTCATCGCGATGATGTTCTTTTCTATGTGAACGGACGCGATGTGCAGACGTATGGTTCTCAAGGACAGCAGCGAACGACGGCGTTGTCCCTTAAGCTGGCGGAGATTGACCTGATCCATGAAGAAATCGGAGAATATCCCATTTTACTATTGGATGATGTACTGAGTGAACTGGATGATTATCGCCAGTCACACTTGCTTCATACGATCCAAGGCCGTGTACAAACGTTTGTCACAACGACAAGCGTTGATGGCATTGATCACGAAACCTTACGTCAAGCAGGAATGTTCCGTGTGCAAAATGGTGCGTTAGTGAAGTGAAGAAATGAGGTGAGCAATTGTATATTCATTTAGGTGATGACTTTGTGGTTTCAACACGAGATATTGTCGGCATTTTTGACTTTAAAGCCAACATGTCGCCTATTGTTGAAGAATTTCTGAAAAAACAGAAACACAAGGTGGTGCCTTCCGTAAACGGCACGCCCAAATCTATCGTAGTCACTGTTCAGAATATATATTACTCTCCCTTATCTTCCAGCACATTAAAAAAACGTGCGCAATTTATGTTTGAAATAGATTCTTAGAAATTTTTTATCACGAATATATCGTTTAGAAAAGTGTAGGTGAATGACGTGGCTATGGAACAGCAGCAAAACAGTTATGATGAAAATCAGATACAGGTACTAGAAGGATTGGAAGCTGTTCGTAAAAGACCGGGGATGTATATCGGTTCGACAAACAGCAAAGGCCTTCACCACCTGGTATGGGAAATTGTCGACAATAGTATTGACGAAGCCCTCGCCGGTTATTGTACGGATATCAATATCCAAATCGAAAAAGACAACAGTATCACGGTTGTAGATAATGGCCGCGGTATTCCAGTCGGTATTCATGAAAAAATGGGCCGTCCTGCGGTAGAAGTCATTATGACGGTGCTTCATGCCGGAGGAAAATTTGACGGAAGCGGCTATAAAGTATCCGGAGGATTACACGGTGTAGGTGCGTCGGTCGTAAACGCACTATCAACAGAGCTTGATGTGACGGTTCACCGTGACGGTAAAATTCACCGCCAAACCTATAAACGCGGAGTTCCGGTTACAGACCTTGAAATCATTGGCGAAACGGATCATACAGGAACGACGACACATTTTGTCCCGGACCCTGAAATTTTCTCAGAAACAACCGAGTATGATTACGATCTGCTTGCCAACCGCGTGCGTGAATTAGCCTTTTTAACAAAGGGCGTAAACATCACGATTGAAGATAAACGTGAAGGACAAGAGCGCAAAAATGAATACCATTACGAAGGCGGAATTAAAAGTTATGTAGAGTATTTAAACCGCTCTAAAGAGGTTGTCCATGAAGAGCCGATTTACATTGAAGGCGAAAAGGACGGCATTACGGTTGAAGTGGCTTTGCAATACAATGACAGCTACACAAGCAACATTTACTCGTTTACAAACAACATTAACACGTACGAAGGCGGTACCCATGAAGCTGGCTTCAAAACGGGCCTGACTCGTGTTATCAACGATTACGCCAGAAAAAAAGGGCTTATTAAAGAAAATGATCCAAACCTAAGCGGAGATGACGTAAGGGAAGGGCTGACAGCGATTATTTCAATCAAACACCCTGATCCGCAGTTTGAGGGCCAAACGAAAACAAAGCTGGGCAACTCAGAAGCACGGACGATCACCGATACGTTATTTTCTACGGCGATGGAAACATTTATGCTGGAAAATCCAGATGCAGCCAAAAAAATTGTCGATAAAGGCTTAATGGCGGCAAGAGCAAGAATGGCTGCGAAAAAAGCCCGTGAACTAACACGCCGTAAGAGTGCTTTGGAAATTTCCAACTTGCCCGGTAAGTTAGCGGACTGCTCTTCAAAAGATCCGAGCATCTCCGAGTTATATATCGTAGAGGGTGACTCTGCCGGAGGATCTGCTAAACAAGGACGCGACAGACATTTCCAAGCCATTTTGCCGCTTAGAGGTAAAATCCTAAACGTTGAAAAGGCCAGACTGGATAAAATCCTTTCTAACAACGAAGTTCGCTCTATGATCACAGCGCTCGGCACAGGTATTGGGGAAGACTTCAACCTTGAGAAAGCCCGTTACCACAAAGTTGTCATTATGACAGATGCCGATGTTGACGGCGCGCACATCAGAACACTGCTGTTAACGTTCTTTTACAGATATATGCGCCAAATTATCGAAAATGGCTACGTGTACATTGCGCAGCCGCCGCTCTACAAGGTTCAACAGGGGAAACGCGTTGAATATGCGTACAATGACAAGGAGCTGGAAGAGCTGTTAAAAACTCTTCCTCAAACGCCTAAGCCTGGACTGCAGCGTTACAAAGGTCTTGGTGAAATGAATGCCACCCAGCTATGGGAGACAACCATGGATCCTAGTTCCAGAACACTTCTTCAGGTAACTCTTGAAGATGCAATGGATGCGGACGAGACTTTTGAAATGCTTATGGGCGACAAGGTAGAACCGCGCCGAAACTTCATAGAAGCGAATGCGAGATACGTTAAAAATCTTGACATCTAATCATAAAAAGCCTTATTTCCAATAAGAAATAAGGCTTTTTTCTGAACAAGATCAGATGCAGCAATGCCTGCAATACCTATATATTCTAGCAATTTAATGTGTATAATCATAAGTTTATTGATATAATGGAGAATAGTGAAATCGTATTGAAGGTCATAATGGACAATCTACTCCCACATATTTCATGTGATACTTCAGGGAGGTTTTTTAATGAGTGAACAAAACACACCACAAGTTCGTGAAATAAATATCAGTCAGGAAATGCGTACGTCCTTCTTGGATTATGCAATGAGCGTTATCGTGTCCCGTGCTCTTCCGGATGTTCGAGACGGTTTAAAACCGGTTCATAGACGGATTTTGTATGCAATGAATGATTTAGGCATGACAAGTGACAAGCCTTATAAAAAATCCGCGCGTATCGTTGGAGAAGTTATCGGGAAATACCACCCGCACGGTGATTCAGCGGTATATGAATCCATGGTCAGAATGGCTCAGGATTTCAACTACCGTTATATGCTCGTTGACGGTCATGGAAACTTCGGTTCTGTTGACGGAGACTCAGCGGCGGCCATGCGTTATACAGAAGCAAGAATGTCTAAAATCTCAATGGAGATTCTTCGTGACATCACAAAAGACACAATCGATTACCAGGATAACTATGACGGGTCAGAAAGAGAACCTGTCGTTATGCCTTCAAGGTTCCCGAATCTGCTCGTGAACGGTGCTGCCGGCATTGCGGTAGGTATGGCAACAAACATTCCTCCGCACCAGCTGGGAGAAATCATTGACGGTGTACTTGCTGTCAGTGAGAATCCGGACATTACTATTCCAGAGCTTATGGAAGTCATTCCAGGGCCTGATTTCCCGACCGCAGGTCAAATCTTGGGACGCAGCGGTATCCGGAAAGCATACGAATCAGGCCGAGGCTCTATCACGATTCGGGCAAAAGCTGAGATCGAACAAACATCTTCGGGTAAAGAAAGAATTATCGTTACAGAGTTACCTTACCAAGTAAATAAGGCGAAATTAATTGAGAAAATTGCTGATCTCGTAAGGGACAAAAAGATAGAGGGTATCACAGATCTGCGTGATGAGTCAGATCGTACAGGTATGAGAATTGTCATTGAAATCAGACGCGATGCCAATGCAAATGTCATCTTAAACAATCTGTACAAACAAACTGCTCTACAAACATCTTTTGGCATCAACCTGCTTGCACTTGTTGATGGCCAGCCGAAAGTTTTAACTCTTAAGCAATGCCTGGAGCATTACCTTGACCATCAAAAAGTTGTCATTAGACGCCGTACTGCTTATGAATTGCGTAAAGCAGAAGCGAGAGCTCATATCTTGGAAGGATTGAGAGTTGCACTGGATCATCTCGATGCAGTTATCTCCCTTATCCGTAATTCTCAAACGGCTGAAATTGCGAGAACAGGTTTAATTGAACAATTCTCACTGACAGAGAAGCAAGCACAAGCGATCCTTGACATGAGGCTCCAGCGTTTAACGGGACTGGAACGTGAAAAGATCGAAGAAGAATACCAATCTCTTGTTAAATTAATTGCAGAGCTAAAAGACATCTTGGCAAATGAATATAAAGTGCTTGAGATCATTCGTGAAGAACTCACGGAAATCAAAGAGCGTTTTAACGATGAAAGACGTACTGAGATCGTCACTTCTGGACTGGAGACAATTGAAGATGAAGATCTCATCGAGAGAGAAAATATCGTAGTTACTCTGACGCACAACGGATACGTCAAACGTCTTCCTGCATCAACTTACCGCAGTCAAAAACGGGGCGGAAAAGGTGTACAAGGTATGGGAACAAACGAAGATGATTTCGTTGAACATTTGATCTCTACGTCAACTCATGACACGATTCTCTTCTTCTCGAACAAGGGGAAAGTGTATCGTGCAAAAGGGTATGAAATCCCTGAATACGGCAGAACGGCAAAAGGAATCCCGATTATTAACCTGCTGGAGGTAGAAAAGGGTGAGTGGATCAACGCGATTATTCCAGTCACGGAATTCAATGCGGAGCTTTACCTTTTCTTCACTACAAAGCATGGGGTTTCAAAACGAACATCACTATCTCAATTCGCTAATATCCGCAACAATGGTCTAATCGCTCTGAGTCTTCGTGAAGACGATGAACTGATGGGTGTACGTCTGACTGATGGTACAAAACAAATCATCATTGGAACGAAAAACGGTTTACTGATCCGTTTCCCTGAAACAGATGTCCGGGAGATGGGAAGAACTGCGGCGGGCGTAAAAGGCATCACCCTGACGGATGACGACGTTGTTGTCGGCATGGAGATATTAGAGGAAGAATCACACGTCCTTATCGTTACTGAAAAAGGGTACGGAAAACGAACTCCGGCTGAAGAGTACAGAACCCAAAGCCGGGGCGGAAAAGGACTCAAAACAGCGAAAATCACCGAGAACAACGGCCAACTAGTAGCAGTGAAAGCTACTAAAGGTGAAGAGGATCTAATGATTATTACAGCTAGCGGCGTACTCATCAGAATGGACATCAATGATATCTCCATCACCGGACGTGTCACTCAAGGTGTGCGTCTCATCAGAATGGCAGAAGAAGAGCATGTTGCTACAGTAGCTTTAGTAGAGAAAAACGAAGAAGATGAGAATGAAGAAGAACAAGAAGAAGTGTGAAAAAAAGCGCAGCTGAAATAGCTGTGCTTTTTTTGTCATAACCCTTTACAGTCATAAAAATTATGGTATAATCATTTCTGTTGTCTTTTTAAAGACACAAGCATGACCATTATGACTAGTAAAAACTTTTTTAAAAAAGTATTGACCTAGTTAACTAAAAATGTTACTATTAAGTAGTCGCTTCGAGAGAAGCACACAAAGTTCTTTGAAAACTAAACAAGACAAAACGTACCTGTTAATTCAGTTTTTAAAAATCGCACAGCGATGTGCGTAGTCAGTCAAACTACTTTATCGGAGAGTTTGATCCTGGCTCAGGACGAACGCTGGCGGCGTGCCTAATACATGCAAGTCGAGCGGACAGATGGGAGCTTGCTCCCTGATGTTAGCGGCGGACGGGTGAGTAACACGTGGGTAACCTGCCTGTAAGACTGGGATAACTCCGGGAAACCGGGGCTAATACCGGATGGTTGTTTGAACCGCATGGTTCAAACATAAAAGGTGGCTTCGGCTACCACTTACAGATGGACCCGCGGCGCATTAGCTAGTTGGTGAGGTAACGGCTCACCAAGGCAACGATGCGTAGCCGACCTGAGAGGGTGATCGGCCACACTGGGACTGAGACACGGCCCAGACTCCTACGGGAGGCAGCAGTAGGGAATCTTCCGCAATGGACGAAAGTCTGACGGAGCAACGCCGCGTGAGTGATGAAGGTTTTCGGATCGTAAAGCTCTGTTGTTAGGGAAGAACAAGTACCGTTCGAATAGGGCGGTACCTTGACGGTACCTAACCAGAAAGCCACGGCTAACTACGTGCCAGCAGCCGCGGTAATACGTAGGTGGCAAGCGTTGTCCGGAATTATTGGGCGTAAAGGGCTCGCAGGCGGTTTCTTAAGTCTGATGTGAAAGCCCCCGGCTCAACCGGGGAGGGTCATTGGAAACTGGGGAACTTGAGTGCAGAAGAGGAGAGTGGAATTCCACGTGTAGCGGTGAAATGCGTAGAGATGTGGAGGAACACCAGTGGCGAAGGCGACTCTCTGGTCTGTAACTGACGCTGAGGAGCGAAAGCGTGGGGAGCGAACAGGATTAGATACCCTGGTAGTCCACGCCGTAAACGATGAGTGCTAAGTGTTAGGGGGTTTCCGCCCCTTAGTGCTGCAGCTAACGCATTAAGCACTCCGCCTGGGGAGTACGGTCGCAAGACTGAAACTCAAAGGAATTGACGGGGGCCCGCACAAGCGGTGGAGCATGTGGTTTAATTCGAAGCAACGCGAAGAACCTTACCAGGTCTTGACATCCTCTGACAATCCTAGAGATAGGACGTCCCCTTCGGGGGCAGAGTGACAGGTGGTGCATGGTTGTCGTCAGCTCGTGTCGTGAGATGTTGGGTTAAGTCCCGCAACGAGCGCAACCCTTGATCTTAGTTGCCAGCATTCAGTTGGGCACTCTAAGGTGACTGCCGGTGACAAACCGGAGGAAGGTGGGGATGACGTCAAATCATCATGCCCCTTATGACCTGGGCTACACACGTGCTACAATGGACAGAACAAAGGGCAGCGAAACCGCGAGGTTAAGCCAATCCCACAAATCTGTTCTCAGTTCGGATCGCAGTCTGCAACTCGACTGCGTGAAGCTGGAATCGCTAGTAATCGCGGATCAGCATGCCGCGGTGAATACGTTCCCGGGCCTTGTACACACCGCCCGTCACACCACGAGAGTTTGTAACACCCGAAGTCGGTGAGGTAACCTTTTAGGAGCCAGCCGCCGAAGGTGGGACAGATGATTGGGGTGAAGTCGTAACAAGGTAGCCGTATCGGAAGGTGCGGCTGGATCACCTCCTTTCTAAGGATATTTTACGGAATATAAGACCTTGGGTCTTATAAACAGAACGTTCCCTGTCTTGTTTAGTTTTGAAGGAACTTTGTTCCTTGAATAAGTTAAGATGGGCCTGTAGCTCAGCTGGTTAGAGCGCACGCCTGATAAGCGTGAGGTCGGTGGTTCGAGTCCACTCAGGCCCACCATCTTATATAACGGGGCCTTAGCTCAGCTGGGAGAGCGCCTGCTTTGCACGCAGGAGGTCAGCGGTTCGATCCCGCTAGGCTCCACCAACGTGTTCTTTGAAAACTAGATAACAGTAGACATCACATTCAATTAGTAACACAAGATATCACATAGTGATTCTTTTTAACGGTTAAGTTAGAAAGGGCGCACGGTGGATGCCTTGGCACTAGGAGCCGATGAAGGACGGGACGAACACCGATATGCTTCGGGGAGCTGTAAGCAAGCTTTGATCCGGAGATTTCCGAATGGGGAAACCCACCACTCGTAATGGAGTGGTATCCATATCTGAATTCATAGGATATGAGAAGGCAGACCCGGGGAACTGAAACATCTAAGTACCCGGAGGAAGAGAAAGCAAATGCGATTCCCTGAGTAGCGGCGAGCGAAACGGGATTAGCCCAAACCAAGAGGCTTGCCTCTTGGGGTTGTAGGACACTCTGTACGGAGTTACAAAAGAACGAGGTAGATGAAGAGGTCTGGAAAGGCCCGCCATAGGAGGTAACAGCCCTGTAGTCAAAACTTCGTTCTCTCCTGAGTGGATCCTGAGTACGGCGGAACACGTGAAATTCCGTCGGAATCCGGGAGGACCATCTCCCAAGGCTAAATACTCCCTAGTGACCGATAGTGAACCAGTACCGTGAGGGAAAGGTGAAAAGCACCCCGGAAGGGGAGTGAAAGAGATCCTGAAACCGTGTGCCTACAAGTAGTCAGAGCCCGTTAACGGGTGATGGCGTGCCTTTTGTAGAATGAACCGGCGAGTTACGATCCCGTGCAAGGTTAAGCAGAAGATGCGGAGCCGCAGCGAAAGCGAGTCTGAATAGGGCGCATGAGTACGTGGTCGTAGACCCGAAACCAGGTGATCTACCCATGTCCAGGGTGAAGTTCAGGTAACACTGAATGGAGGCCCGAACCCACGCACGTTGAAAAGTGCGGGGATGAGGTGTGGGTAGGGGTGAAATGCCAATCGAACCTGGAGATAGCTGGTTCTCTCCGAAATAGCTTTAGGGCTAGCCTCAAGGTAAGAGTCTTGGAGGTAGAGCACTGATTGGACTAGGGGCCCCTACCGGGTTACCGAATTCAGTCAAACTCCGAATGCCAATGACTTATCCTTGGGAGTCAGACTGCGAGTGATAAGATCCGTAGTCGAAAGGGAAACAGCCCAGACCGCCAGCTAAGGTCCCAAAGTATACGTTAAGTGGAAAAGGATGTGGAGTTGCTTAGACAACCAGGATGTTGGCTTAGAAGCAGCCACCATTTAAAGAGTGCGTAATAGCTCACTGGTCGAGTGACTCTGCGCCGAAAATGTACCGGGGCTAAACGTATCACCGAAGCTGCGGACTGTTCTTCGAACAGTGGTAGGAGAGCGTTCTAAGGGCTGTGAAGCCAGACCGGAAGGACTGGTGGAGCGCTTAGAAGTGAGAATGCCGGTATGAGTAGCGAAAGAGGGGTGAGAATCCCCTCCACCGAATGCCTAAGGTTTCCTGAGGAAGGCTCGTCCGCTCAGGGTTAGTCGGGACCTAAGCCGAGGCCGAAAGGCGTAGGCGATGGACAACAGGTTGATATTCCTGTACCACCTCCTCACCATTTGAGCAATGGGGGGACGCAGGAGGATAGGGTAAGCGCGGTATTGGATATCCGCGTCCAAGCAGTTAGGCTGGGAAATAGGCAAATCCGTTTCCCATAAGGCTGAGCTGTGATGGCGAGCGAAATATAGTAGCGAAGTTCCTGATTCCACACTGCCAAGAAAAGCCTCTAGCGAGGTGAGAGGTGCCCGTACCGCAAACCGACACAGGTAGGCGAGGAGAGAATCCTAAGGTGATCGAGAGAACTCTCGTTAAGGAACTCGGCAAAATGACCCCGTAACTTCGGGAGAAGGGGTGCTCTGTTAGGGTGCAAGCCCGAGAGAGCCGCAGTGAATAGGCCCAGGCGACTGTTTAGCAAAAACACAGGTCTCTGCGAAGCCGTAAGGCGAAGTATAGGGGCTGACGCCTGCCCGGTGCTGGAAGGTTAAGAGGAGCGCTTAGCGTAAGCGAAGGTGCGAATTGAAGCCCCAGTAAACGGCGGCCGTAACTATAACGGTCCTAAGGTAGCGAAATTCCTTGTCGGGTAAGTTCCGACCCGCACGAAAGGCGCAACGATCTGGGCACTGTCTCAACGAGAGACTCGGTGAAATTATAGTACCTGTGAAGATGCAGGTTACCCGCGACAGGACGGAAAGACCCCGTGGAGCTTTACTGCAGCCTGATATTGAATGTTGGTACAGCTTGTACAGGATAGGTAGGAGCCTTGGAAACCGGAGCGCCAGCTTCGGTGGAGGCATCGGTGGGATACTACCCTGGCTGTATTGACCTTCTAACCCGCCGCCCTTATCGGGCGGGGAGACAGTGTCAGGTGGGCAGTTTGACTGGGGCGGTCGCCTCCTAAAAGGTAACGGAGGCGCCCAAAGGTTCCCTCAGAATGGTTGGAAATCATTCGCAGAGTGTAAAGGCACAAGGGAGCTTGACTGCGAGACCTACAAGTCGAGCAGGGACGAAAGTCGGGCTTAGTGATCCGGTGGTTCCGCATGGAAGGGCCATCGCTCAACGGATAAAAGCTACCCCGGGGATAACAGGCTTATCTCCCCCAAGAGTCCACATCGACGGGGAGGTTTGGCACCTCGATGTCGGCTCATCGCATCCTGGGGCTGTAGTCGGTCCCAAGGGTTGGGCTGTTCGCCCATTAAAGCGGTACGCGAGCTGGGTTCAGAACGTCGTGAGACAGTTCGGTCCCTATCCGTCGCGGGCGCAGGAAATTTGAGAGGAGCTGTCCTTAGTACGAGAGGACCGGGATGGACGCACCGCTGGTGTACCAGTTGTTCTGCCAAGGGCATCGCTGGGTAGCTATGTGCGGACGGGATAAGTGCTGAAAGCATCTAAGCATGAAGCCCCCCTCAAGATGAGATTTCCCATTCCGCAAGGAAGTAAGATCCCTGAAAGATGATCAGGTTGATAGGTCTGAGGTGGAAGTGTGGCGACACATGGAGCTGACAGATACTAATCGATCGAGGACTTAACCATATTTTGAATGATGTCACACCTGTTATCTAGTTTTGAGAGAACACTCTCAATTTGTTTGGTGGCGATAGCGAAGAGGTCACACCCGTTCCCATACCGAACACGGAAGTTAAGCTCTTCAGCGCCGATGGTAGTCGGGGGTTTCCCCCTGTGAGAGTAGGACGCCGCCAAGCAAGTTTAAACCCAGCTCATTGAGCTGGGTTTTTTGTTTGTTAAAAATGAAGAAGAAACTGTGAAGCGTATTTAGGGAATTTCTTTTCTGTTACTAATAAAAACTGCTGAATTAACACGTAGTCATCACTTATATGCTGTGTTAATAACTCATACCACCATTCTGTTTCATACCTTGCAATCATCCCAACGTTGTACAAAATCAAATAATGAATTGTCATTTCGGGAAGCCTCAGAAATTGCTCCCTTTGAGAAGGGATATAATATTGGTTCTTTTCCATGTCAAACAATAAGCTGGTCGATGTCCATGGCTCCTTGTCTTGTGGTGAAATTTCGAACAGCAGCCCGTGTTCATTTTTTTTTGTAAAAGACCATTGATAATGATGGGACATGTATTCAGCAAACCTTGAATCAGACATTTTGTAATTGATTACTACTTCCTCCGGTACAAAAATTTCGTTCTTATCCTTCTCAACTTTTGTCATAAATCGTTCTTTCTGATGAAAGTAGAAAATATCGCTAAGTTCTGGAATGGCCATTAATAATTTTTTCATGGTATACCGTTCATCTACTATATCCGATTGTCCGAATAAATGTTTCATAAAATGTATGCATAGGCCATTTCGTTGTATTTTCACTTCATCATCGCTAAAACAATAATTTTGTTTCTTTCGTTTTCTTGTTGTTACGCCATGTGCCAGTACTGATGTATGGCTTGGATAATGAGGATCACGTGTAATTAAGCATGCTTTGATAAGCTGTGCCATTCCATAAAATAAAAGAATCGGTTTGATTTCTAAGGGAGAATATGCGGCTTGTTTATAAAACGATTCGGCATGCTTTAAGAAATAAATAAACCGTTCACTGTTTTTAAAAGAGTTTTTTTTCGCATCGTCAATACCGTTTAAGGTATAAACCTTTTCTAGAAATTTCTGGGTTGATTCAACGGAGTAAAATAGCGCTAAGTCTTTCCACTCATGATATGTCATGTATATTTCTTGATCCTTTCCGTTATCTAAATATTTCAACTCTTTCCCGCTTCCTTGACATGCTCTTGGCTAGTTGATAATCTACATATAATATTTTGCCGAAAAGAGGGGGATTTACTAATGTGGGAAAGTAAATTTTCAAAAGAAGGCTTAACGTTCGACGATGTGCTGCTTGTACCAGCAAAGTCTGAGGTACTTCCGCGTGATGTGGATTTATCTGTAGAACTTACAAAAACGTTAAAGCTAAATATTCCTGTCATCAGCGCAGGTATGGACACTGTAACAGAATCAGCAATGGCAATTGCAATGGCAAGACAGGGCGGCTTGGGCATCATTCACAAAAATATGTCCATTGAACAGCAGGCTGAACAAGTTGATAAAGTAAAGCGTTCTGAGCGCGGCGTTATCACAAATCCCTTCTTTTTAACTCCTGATCACCAAGTATTTGATGCGGAGCATTTGATGGGGAAATACAGAATTTCCGGTGTTCCGATTGTAAATAACGAAGAAGACCAGAAGCTTGTTGGAATTATTACAAACCGTGACCTTCGTTTTATTTCTGACTACTCAATGAAAATCAGCGATGTCATGACGAAAGAAGAGCTAGTTACTGCATCTGTAGGAACTACTCTGGATGAAGCTGAAAAGATTTTGCAGAAACATAAAATTGAAAAGCTTCCTCTCGTAGACGACCAGAATAAATTAAAAGGTCTTATCACAATTAAAGACATTGAAAAAGTCATTGAGTTTCCGAACTCATCTAAAGACATTCACGGCCGCCTGATCGTTGGCGCGGCAGTTGGTGTAACTGGCGATACAATGACTCGCGTCAAAAAGCTTGTTGAAGCCAATGTTGATGTGATTGTTATCGATACAGCTCACGGACACTCTCAAGGCGTTTTAAACACAGTCACAAAAATCCGTGAAACGTATCCCGAATTAAACATTATTGCTGGAAACGTGGCAACAGCTGAAGCGACAAGAGCGCTTATCGAAGCTGGAGCAGACGTTGTCAAAGTTGGAATAGGACCTGGCTCAATTTGTACTACACGTGTTGTAGCCGGCGTCGGTGTTCCACAAATTACAGCAATTTATGATTGTGCGACTGAAGCAAGAAAACACGGCAAAACAATCATAGCCGACGGTGGGATTAAATTCTCTGGCGATATCACTAAAGCATTGGCAGCCGGCGGACATGCTGTTATGCTCGGAAGCTTGCTTGCAGGCACATCAGAAAGCCCTGGTGAAACTGAAATCTACCAAGGCAGAAGATTTAAGGTATACCGCGGCATGGGATCAGTTGCTGCAATGGAAAAAGGAAGTAAAGACCGTTACTTCCAAGAAGAAAACAAAAAATTTGTTCCTGAAGGAATTGAAGGACGCACACCTTACAAAGGACCAGTTGAAGAAACCGTTTATCAGCTAGTCGGAGGTCTTCGTTCTGGTATGGGGTATTGCGGGTCCAAAGATCTGCGTGCGCTAAGAGAAGAAGCTCAGTTCATTCGCATGACTGGCGCAGGACTTCGCGAAAGCCATCCGCATGACGTACAGATTACAAAAGAATCACCTAACTATACAATTTCATAATAAATTGTTACAAATTAAAAACATTTGACAGGGTCTCTGACTCTGTCTATTTTTTTTATACTGATTATGATAAAATTTATACTGTTGTGCATTGAAAATGTCCTTAACGGCTTAATTATAGATGAAGAAAATGAAATACGGAGGTCGTACGATTGAACATCAAGAAATGTAAACAGCTACTGATGTCATTGGTTGTGTTAACTCTAGCTGTCACGTGTCTGGCTCCAATGTCAAAAGCAAAAGCAGCCAGCGATCCAATTGATATCAATGCATCTGCTGCTATTATGATCGAAGCTTCTTCAGGTAAAATTCTTTACAGTAAAAATGCAGATAAGAGACTGCCAATTGCGAGTATGACAAAAATGATGACAGAGTATCTGTTATTGGAAGCAATTGATCAAGGTAAAGTGAAATGGGACCAAACCTATACGCCTGATGACTATGTGTATGAAATTTCCCAAGATAACAGCTTATCAAACGTTCCTCTTCGGAAAGACGGGAAATACACAGTAAAAGAATTATATCAAGCTACAGCAATTTATTCTGCAAATGCTGCTGCTATTGCGATTGCAGAAATCGTTGCCGGTTCTGAAACTAAGTTTGTTGAAAAAATGAATGCAAAAGCAAAAGAACTAGGCTTAACAGATTACAAATTTGTTAACGCAACAGGTCTTGAAAACAAAGATCTTCACGGGCATCAGCCTGAGGGGACAAGCGTAAATGAAGAAAGTGAAGTTTCTGCAAAGGATATGGCGATTCTTGCGGATCACTTGATTACTGATTACCCTGAGATACTGGAGACTTCCAGTATCGCCAAAACGAAATTCCGAGAAGGCACCGATGATGAAATGGACATGCCGAACTGGAATTTTATGCTGAAGGGGCTTGTCAGCGAGTATAAAAAAGCGACTGTAGACGGACTGAAAACAGGTTCTACTGACTCTGCGGGTTCATGCTTTACAGGAACAGCTGAACGCAACGGTATGCGTGTCATCACTGTTGTTTTAAACGCAAAGGGCAACCTTCATACAGGCCGTTTCGATGAAACGAAGAAAATGTTTGATTATGCTTTCGACAATTTCTCCATGAAAGAAATTTATGCTGAAGGCGATCAAGTAAAAGGCCATAAAACAATTTCAGTTGATAAGGGTAAAGAGAAAGAAGTAGGCATTGTGACAAACAAGGCGTTCTCTCTTCCTGTCAAAAATGGTGAAGAAAAGAATTACAAAGCGAAGGTCACACTGAATAAAGACAACTTAACTGCTCCTGTGAAAAAAGGAACCAAGGTTGGGAAGCTGACTGCGGAATACACAGGTGATGAAAAGGATTACGGATTCCTTAACAGCGATCTGGCTGGCGTAGACCTTGTTACAAAAGAAAATGTAGAAAAAGCAAACTGGTTTGTTTTGACAATGCGCAGTATCGGCGGATTTTTTGCCGGAATTTGGGGAAGCATTGTTGATACGGTAACCGGCTGGTTTTAATCAATTGAAAGAGCTCTGATGGATGTTAGGGCTCTTTCGCGTAATATACTGAAAAAACCCAATTTTTAATAAAAAATGATTTTCAAAGCGCTAAAAACCGAATAAAATAGTATATATCCATATGAATTATTGGATTTCTAGGATACAATAAGGATTAGAAATCATATAACTATACCTTGATTAGGGGGACCAAGAAATGGCTCAAACAGGTACTGAACGTGTAAAACGCGGAATGGCAGAAATGCAAAAAGGCGGCGTCATTATGGACGTCATCAATGCGGAACAAGCGAAAATCGCTGAAGAAGCTGGAGCTGTCGCTGTAATGGCGCTAGAACGTGTGCCAGCAGATATTCGCGCGGCTGGAGGAGTTGCCCGTATGGCGGACCCTACAATCGTGGAAGAAGTAATGAATGCAGTATCTATCCCGGTAATGGCAAAAGCGCGTATAGGACATATTGTTGAAGCGCGTGTGCTTGAAGCTATGGGTGTTGACTATATTGATGAAAGTGAAGTTCTGACGCCAGCTGACGAAGAATTTCATTTAAATAAAAATGAATACACAGTTCCTTTTGTCTGTGGCTGCCGTGATCTTGGTGAAGCAACACGCCGTATTGCGGAAGGTGCTTCTATGCTTCGCACAAAAGGTGAGCCTGGAACAGGTAATATTGTTGAGGCTGTTCGCCATATGCGCAAAGTTAACGCTCAAGTGCGCAAAGTAGTTGCGATGAGTGAGGATGAACTAATGACAGAAGCGAAAAACCTAGGTGCTCCTTACGAGCTTCTTCTTCAAATTAAAAAAGACGGCAAGCTTCCTGTCGTTAACTTTGCCGCTGGCGGCGTAGCAACTCCAGCTGATGCTGCTCTCATGATGCAGCTTGGTGCTGACGGAGTATTTGTTGGTTCTGGTATTTTCAAATCAGACAACCCTGCTAAATTTGCGAAAGCAATTGTGGAAGCAACAACTCACTTTACTGATTACAAATTGATCGCTGAGTTGTCAAAAGAGCTTGGTACTGCAATGAAAGGGATTGAAATCTCAAACTTACTTCCAGAACAGCGTATGCAAGAACGCGGCTGGTAAGAACATAGGAGCGCTGCTGACATGTTAACAATAGGTGTACTAGGACTTCAAGGAGCAGTTAGAGAGCACATCCATGCGATTGAAGCATGCGGCGTGGCTGGTCTTGTCGTAAAACGTCCGGAGCAGCTGAACGAAGTTGACGGGTTGATTTTGCCGGGCGGTGAGAGCACGACGATGCGCCGTTTGATCGATACGTATCAATTCATGGAGCCGCTTCGTGAATTCGCTGCTCAGGGCAAACCGATGTTTGGAACATGTGCCGGATTAATTATATTAGCAAAAGAAATTGCCGGTTCAGATAATCCTCATTTAGGTCTTCTGAATGTGGTTGTAGAACGTAATTCATTTGGCCGGCAGGTTGACAGCTTTGAAGCTGATTTAACAATTAAAGGCTTGGACGAGCCTTTTACAGGGGTATTCATCCGTGCTCCGCATATTTTAAAAGCTGGTGAAAATGTTGAAGTTCTATCGGAGCATAATGGTCGTATTGTAGCCGCGAAACAGGGGCAATTCCTTGGCTGCTCATTCCATCCGGAGCTGACAGAAGATCACCGAGTGACACAGCTGTTTGTTGAAATGGTTGAGGAATATAAGCAAAAGGCACTTGTATAAAACAGTTGAAAGCTGTGGAAACTTATAGTACATTATAAGCACAAATAAAGATCGAAAAGCGTTGATAGGAACTAGTAGGGAGCCTCTCTTTCTAAGAGAGCCGATGGTTGGTGCGAATCGGTGAAAGATGCTGTCTGAATCCATCCTTGAGCGAAATGCTGAAACAAGTAGGCATTTACGGGATAACCGTTATGTTTGAAAGTGGAAAACGAGTCTTTGATTTGTTTTCAATCAGGGTGGCAACGCGAGAGCTCTCGTCCCTTTATGGGGATGAGGGCTCTTTTTATTTTCGACAAATCAATAAAAAAAGGAGTGTTTCGCATGCTTGATACGAAAATGCTGAGAGCAAATTTTCAAGAAATTAAAGCAAAGCTTGTACACAAAGGCGAAGACTTAACTGATTTTGATAAGTTTGAGGCGCTGGATGATAGACGAAGAGAGCTTATCGGCAAGGTTGAAGAGTTAAAAGGAAAACGAAATGAAGTTTCTCAGCAGGTTGCTGTGCTGAAGCGTGAGAAAAAAGACGCGGATCACATTATTAAAGAAATGCGTGAAGTCGGCGAGGAAATTAAAAAGCTTGATGAAGAATTGCGAACAGTGGAAGCTGAGCTTGATACAATCCTTCTCTCAATCCCGAATATTCCGCATGAGTCTGTACCTGTCGGTGAAACAGAAGACGACAACGTAGAAGTGCGTAAATGGGGTGAAAAGCCTTCATTTGCTTATGAGCCGAAGCCGCACTGGGATATTGCGGATGAGCTGGGTATTCTGGATTTTGAACGTGCTGCCAAAGTAACAGGAAGCCGTTTCGTGTTCTATAAAGGCTTAGGTGCTCGTCTGGAGCGTGCGCTTTATAACTTTATGCTTGATCTGCATGTGGATGAGTATAACTACACTGAAGTGATCCCGCCATATATGGTAAACCGCGCAAGCATGACGGGAACGGGGCAGCTTCCTAAATTTGAAGAGGATGCATTTAAAATCAGAGAAGAAGATTATTTCTTAATTCCAACGGCGGAAGTGCCGATTACAAACATGCATCGCGATGAAATCCTTTCAGGTGACAGCCTGCCGATCAACTATGCGGCATTCAGTGCTTGCTTCCGTTCTGAAGCTGGTTCAGCAGGACGTGACACACGCGGATTAATTCGTCAGCACCAATTTAATAAAGTTGAGCTTGTAAAGTTTGTGAAGCCTGAAGATTCTTATGAAGAATTAGAGAAGCTTACAAACCAAGCAGAACGGGTTCTTCAGCTGCTTGAGCTTCCATACCGTGTCATGAGCATGTGTACGGGTGACTTAGGCTTTACGGCTGCGAAAAAATACGATATCGAAGTTTGGATTCCAAGCCAAGACACATATCGAGAAATCTCTTCTTGCAGCAACTTCGAAGCGTTCCAGGCGAGACGTGCGAATATTCGTTTCAGACGTGAAGCTAAAGGCAAGCCTGAGCATGTACACACACTGAACGGTTCAGGACTGGCGGTTGGAAGAACAGTTGCCGCTATCTTAGAAAATTATCAGCAGGAAGACGGAAGCGTTGTGATTCCGAAAGTGCTCCGTCCTTATATGGGGAATAGAGAAGTAATGAAACCGTAAATTATGGAAAGGCGTGCCTGACAAGGTGCGCCTTTTTGCTTATGTAAACACGGCATTTTCATAAAAACAAAAAAAGTTTTTAAAAATGCTTGACCACACGAGAACATACGTGATATAGTAAGTCTTGTCGATACGGAGGAATACCCAAGTCCGGCTGAAGGGATCGGTCTTGAAAACCGACAGGGGTGTCAAAGCCCGCGGGGGTTCGAATCCCTCTTCCTCCGCCATATTGATTTTAATTCTAATGAAACACAAGCATATATTGGAGATTGTTTTGTCCGTTGCATTCGGTGCGGCGGATTTTTTATTTTAAAGAAAAAGTGAATCTCGACTGAGATTCACTTTTTTTGATTATCATGAATAACTGAAGCAATTTGATCTACAATATTTTCAATCGAGTTTTCGTCGTTCAGAAGATCATAATCTTCAATGCGAAGTTTTAAAACAGGGCAGGCATTAAAACCGCTTATCCAGTTCTCGTATCGTGTATGCATTTCTTCCCAATAAGACCTGCTTGTCTGAAGCTCCATCTCACGGCCGCGTTGTTCAATCCGGTTTAAAATGTTCTCCAGATCTCCTTCTAAATAGATCAACACATCTGGGTGTGGGAAATACGGTGTCATTACCATTGCTTCGAAAAGGCTTGTGTAAGTCTTATAATCAACCTTTGACATTGTCCCTTTATCAGCATGCATTTTTGCGAAAATTCCTGTATCTTCATAAATCGAACGATCCTGTACAAAACCTCCACCGGCTTCAAAAATTGTTTTCTGTTCTTTGAAGCGTTCAGCTAAGAAGTAAATTTGAAGGTGAAAGCTCCAACGTTCAAAATCATGATAGAACTTTTCCAAATATGGATTATGATCGACTTCCTCCAAAGATGTTTTAAATCCAAGCCGTTTAGCTAAAGTTTTTGTTAAAGTCGATTTTCCGACACCTACTGTTCCTGCTACTGTAATAATTGAACTCTTAGGGATATGATGTTCCTTCATACGATAAGCTCCTTTACATGGGCGGCAATGCGTTCAAAGTCGCTCTTATTCAAAACGAAATCCTTTGAATCACCATCTACGGTTAACACTGTAAGTTCAGGGTCTGCTTCCTGCAGCTGCTTGATGGCGACTTCATAATCTGAAATCAGCTGCTCCAAATAGCTAGTTTCAATTTTTTTCTCAAAGGGGCGCCCGCGTTTTTCAATGCGGTGTAGCAATGTAGGCAGACTGGCCTTTATGTAAATGATGAAATTCGGCTTTGGCAGATCATCCGTTAGCAGGTGATATATCTTTTTGTATTTTTCCAGCTGATGTGGAGACAAGGTGCGTTCCGCAAAAATCACATTTTTATAAATATGATAATCAGCTATTACAGGCTGTCCCTTTTTTAAAAAGTGATCACTGGTGTCTTCAAGCTGTTTGTATCTGTGACAAAGAAAAAACATCTCGAGCTGGAAGCTCCATTCCTCTATATTGTCATAAAACTTATCAAGGTACGGGTTATCCTCTACAATCTCATTGATCATAGGGAATCCGAATTCTTGTGAGAGCATCGTTGCGAGAGTTGTTTTTCCTGCCCCGATAGGACCTTCTATTGCAATAAAAGGGGCTGTATTCATCGGAATCCTCCTTATATCTGAAAAACGTGCGTCAGTTACCGACCTTCATATTGTATCATAACCCTTGGGTACCCCCATGAAAAAAAGACGTTTCCAAATTATCGAAACGTCTTTTTGACAACATTAAATTGATCAGACAGCAGCAGCCAGTTTTGTGGAAAGGAAAGACCCAGCTTCCAATAGCTGATGCCTCTTAAATTCAGCTCTTTAATCAGATTGAATTTTGCTTGAATCGAGCGGGCATCCTCGAACCATACCTCGTGCCTTCTGTTTTCTGCATCAGTATAGCGGAAGAAAGGAGCTTGAGCGGTTTGGTCATACTGAATGGAAGCATTGTTCTGATCAGCTATGACAATGGCTTGCTGAGGGCTTACTGCTCTTGCCGGAGTTCCTCCTGCTGTATATGGCAGCGTCCAGTCATATCCATATAAATTCTGGCCCATGACAATTTTGTTCGCAGGCATTTCAGTCAAAGCATATTCTATGACATCACGGACAGGTCCAATTGGAGAAACCGCTTGAGGCGGCCCGCCGCTATAGCCCCATTCATATGTCATGAGAACAACAAAGTCGACAATTTGGCCATGTGCCCTGTAATCATGAGCTTCATACCATCTGCCCTGCTGTGTTGCACTTGTTTTAGGAGCAAGAGCCGTAGAAATTTCTAAGCCCTCTCGATGAAAAAGATCCCTTGCTTCGCGGAGGAATTGATTATAAGCCTCTCTATCCTGGGGCCGCAAATATTCAAAGTCGAAATGAATGTCACGGAAGCCATATCTTCTGGCATTCTCGACTATTTCATTTAGAAGCCGTCTTTTTACAGTTTCGTCGTTCAAAAGGATCCGGCCAAGTTCATCGCTGAATGCTTGGTTTTCTAGGTTCGTTATAATCATCATCAATGTTGTATTTTGACTTTCTGTAATGCTCCTTAAATTCGTTAAAGGCGGTGCGACTAAGGTTCCGTTACGCTGTGCCTGGAAGCTGAATGCGCCAAGGTACGTTAAGTAGGGCGACGCTTCTCTGGCCGCCTGCTGGAGATTTTCGCTGATTTGATTTCCTCGGGGCTCCAAATAAGCATTTGATTCGATGTCTCGTTTAGAAGATGGTGGAATGTATAAACGGAAACCAATCTGAAGCACGGTATTTAACTGGATGCGGTTAACCCTTGCGAGCTCGGCTGCCGTTGTATTGAACTGCCGGGCGATAGATGTCAGGGTATCACCTCGCTTCACATCATAGAACTGGCCAGCTATTGGAATGACAATGGTTTGTCCGACAACAAGGCTGTCGGGATTCGGTATTTCATTCGTTTCAGCGATCTCATTTGCGGTTGTTCTGTATTGTGAAGCGATAGCAGAAAGAGTGTCGCCTTGTTTTACCACATAAATTTGAATGAAAAACGCCTCCTTTCATATCGCTATCAATGTATGAAAGAAAAGCGCTGATCATGTTTATTTTTCTGTAATTTGTTCTTCCGTCGTAATTTCTGCGAAAAGAACATTCTCCATCATAGTTAAGGCGAATTCGTTATCTTCGTCACTGTTTGACGCGATACAGTCCTTAGGAATCGTGATGCTGTATTCCCTCATATAAGCGTCATTAGCAGTAAACAGCACACATATATTGCCGGCTATACCTGTTAAGATAATATGTCTCACCTGCAACTCAGTAAGAAGGGTGTGAAGTGCAGTTTCGTAGAAAGCGGAATGTTTCGGTTTGATTAAAAAATAATCAGCATCTTCCGGAGCTATCTTTGTGATGATATCCTTGCTTCTTTCATTTGTGCATTCTTGCTGAATGTTTTTAATGTCAGCTTGCCAAAGTCCATAATGATCATTGATGTAAATAATCGGCCATTCATTTTGTCTCGCGTGCTCCTTTAATGATAAAATATGAGGAACGATTTTTTCTGTTTTTTTAGCGAGGGTTTCTCCCATATCGAATTCAAAATTATTGATCATGTCTACAATGAGAAGGGCTGTATCTGCTTTGGACAATCGACAGTCTCCTTTCCGTTTCAGTTATAGTTAATATGTAGCCTTTTTAGGCGATGAAAAAACTTTGAAAAGAGAGCTTATCCTTATGACACAAGATGAACTTTATATGAAAGAAGCAATTAAAGAAGCGAAAAAGGCTGAAGAGAAAGGTGAAGTGCCAATAGGTGCGGTGCTTGTCGTTAATGATGAAATTATAGCGCGTGCACATAATTTAAGAGAGACTGAGCAACGATCTATTGCCCATGCAGAAATGCTTGTAATTGATGAAGCGTGTAAGGCACTCGGAACATGGCGGCTGGAAGGTGCGACTCTTTATGTGACGCTTGAGCCTTGTCCAATGTGTGCTGGTGCCGTCGTACTTTCTCGAGTGGAAAAAGTGGTTTTTGGCGCATTTGATCCGAAAGGCGGCTGTTCAGGTACGCTAATGAACCTTCTTCAGGAGGAACGCTTTAATCATCAGGCTGAAGTGGTGAGCGGTGTACTTGAGGAAGAATGCGGCGGAATGCTCAGTGCGTTTTTCAGAGAACTAAGAAAAAAGAAGAAAGCCGCCAGGAAAAACTTGTCTGAATAGTACGGTTGCAATTTTTAGGGGAAACAGATATACTTAAGTGTGCATCGTAATAGATGCAACATAAAATTTGATATTTATTTTGCCGTGCTAAGCGGGGAGGTAGCGGTGCCCTGTACCTGCAATCCGCTCTAGCAGGGCCGAATCCCTTCTCGAGGTTCGTTTACTTTAAGGCCTGCCTTAAGTAAGTGGTGTTGACGTTTGGGTCCTGCGCAATGGGAATTCATGAACCATGTCAGGTCCGGAAGGAAGCAGCATTAAGTGAAACCTCTCATGTGCCGCAGGGTTGCCTGGGCCGAGCTAACTGCTTAAGTAACGCTTAGGGTAGCGAATCGACAGAAGGTGCACGGTAAATCAATCATCAAATTTTCAGACTCACCTAACATTAGGTGAGTTTTTTGTTATGTAAAAAGAGCTTTTGGAATCGAAACAAGGTTCATGTATAATGGGAATGATGAATAACGGAGGAGGGCAAACCCGTGAGTTACCAAGCTTTATATCGAGTATTCAGGCCTCAGCGCTTTGAAGATGTGGTCGGACAAGAACACATTACAAAAACGCTGCAAAATGCCCTTTTGCAAAAAAAGTTTTCTCACGCCTATCTGTTTTCCGGGCCAAGAGGAACCGGAAAAACCAGTGCAGCCAAAATATTTGCTAAGGCTGTCAACTGTGAACATGCTCCTGTTGATGAGCCATGCAACGAATGTGCGGCCTGTAAAGGGATAACAAACGGGTCAATATCCGATGTCATAGAAATTGACGCCGCTTCTAATAACGGTGTTGATGAGATTCGTGACATTCGCGATAAAGTGAAGTTTGCCCCATCGGCCGTCACATATAAGGTATATATCATAGATGAGGTGCATATGCTTTCTATCGGCGCTTTTAATGCATTACTAAAAACATTAGAAGAGCCGCCTGAGCATTGTATCTTCATATTAGCAACAACTGAACCGCACAAAATTCCTTTAACCATTATCTCTAGATGTCAGCGTTTTGACTTTAAACGAATTACCTCCCAAGCGATTGTAGGCCGCATGAATAAAATTGTTGATGCTGAACAGCTGCAAGTGGAGGAAGGATCGCTGGATATCATCGCGAGTGCTGCAGACGGAGGGATGAGGGATGCCCTGAGCCTTCTTGATCAGGCCATATCATTCAGCGGCGATATCCTGAAAGTCGAAGATGCGCTTTTAATTACGGGTGCTGTTTCTCAATTATATATCGGGAAGCTTGCACAATCCCTGCATGATAAAAACGTTTCTGACGCACTGGAAACATTAAATGAATTGCTTCAGCAAGGAAAAGATCCAGCTAAGCTGATAGAAGATATGATTTTCTATTTCAGGGACATGTTGCTGTACAAAACAGCCCCTGGCTTAGAGGGAGTGCTTGAGAAAGTAAAAGTCGATGAAACGTTCCGGGAACTAAGTGAACAAATTCCGGCTCAGGCCCTATATGAAATGATTGATATTCTAAACAAGAGCCATCAGGAAATGAAATGGACAAATCATCCGCGTATCTTTTTCGAAGTGGCCGTTGTGAAGATTTGCCAAACCTCACATCAATCTGCTGCTGATCTCCCGGAAGTGGATATGCTGATGAAAAAAATCCAGCAGCTCGAACAGGAAGTAGAGCGGCTCAAAACAACGGGCATAAAAGCAGCTGCGGAAAGCCCGAAAAAAGAAGCGCCGCGTGTGCCAAAGGGCGGGAAATCCAATTACAAAGCGCCAGTAGGCAGAATTCATGAGATTTTGAAGGAAGCCACAAGACCGGATCTTGATCTGCTCAGAAACAGTTGGGGCAAGCTTCTTGCTCATCTCAAACAGCAAAACAAAGTATCACATGCCGCTTTGCTGAATGACAGTGAACCTGTGGCTGCCGGATCGGCGGCATTTGTTCTGAAATTCAAATATGAAATTCATTGTAAAATGGTCGCTGAGGATAACAACGGAGTCCGGACTAATCTTGAACAGATTTTAGAATCGATGCTCGGAAAAAGAATGGATTTGATTGGCGTTCCAGAAGCACAATGGGGTAAAATAAGAGAAGAATTTTTAGAAGATCATCAGCAGGAAAATGAAGGATCAAATGTACCGGCTGAAGAAGACCCGCTTATTGCCGAAGCGAAAAAGCTTGTTGGAGCGGATTTAATTGAAATAA
The DNA here is from genome assembly GCF_037975425.1 of Bacillus sp. FSL R5-0416. Taxonomy (NCBI): domain Bacteria; kingdom Bacillati; phylum Bacillota; class Bacilli; order Caryophanales; family Bacillaceae; genus Bacillus; species Bacillus sp. FSL R5-0416. The sequence goes on from NZ_CP150252.1 coordinate 28,025, forward strand.
AAGACTAACAAAATGAAAGAGAGTGAATGCTATGCGTGGCGGAATGGGTAATATGCAAAAAATGATGAAACAAATGCAAAAAATGCAAAAGGACATGGCGAAGGCTCAAGAAGAGCTTGCAGAAAAGGTTGTTGAAGGAACTGCAGGCGGCGGTATGGTAACAGTAAAAGCAAACGGCCAAAAAGAAATCCTGGATGTTATCATCAAAGAAGAAGTCGTTGATCCTGAAGATATTGATATGCTTCAAGATTTAGTGCTTGCTGCAACGAATGAAGCTTTGAAAAAAGTTGACGAAATCACAAATGAAACAATGGGTCAATTTACAAAGGGAATGAACATGCCAGGTTTATTCTAGGGGGATAAAAGAACATGCAATATCCTGAACCAATATCAAAGCTGATTGACAGCTTTATGAAATTGCCAGGGATCGGACCGAAAACAGCGGTTCGTCTGGCTTTTTTTGTTCTAGGTATGAAAGAAGATGTAGTATTAGATTTTGCGAAAGCATTAGTAAATGCGAAACGCAACCTGACATATTGTTCAGTTTGCGGGCATATTACAGATCAGGACCCTTGCTATATATGTGAAGATACGCGCAGGGATAAGTCTGTTATCTGTGTTGTGCAAGACCCTAAAGACGTTATCGCTATGGAGAAAATGAAGGAATACAACGGACAGTATCACGTTCTTCACGGCGCTATTTCTCCAATGGACGGCATCGGACCGGAGGATATTAAAATACCAGAATTGTTAAAACGATTACAGGATGATCAAGTGACAGAAGTGATCCTCGCGACAAACCCTAATATAGAAGGGGAAGCAACAGCGATGTATATATCAAGGCTCCTCAAGCCGTCTGGTATTAAGCTCTCCCGTATTGCCCACGGACTGCCCGTCGGCGGTGATTTGGAATATGCTGATGAGGTCACTCTTTCTAAAGCACTTGAAGGAAGACGTGAATTGTAAGGAGGAAAAAGCGATCCATGGGTTTTCTTCGCAAGAAAACATTAAGAAGAGAGTTTGATGAAAAACTAACCGAGCAGCTTTTTAAGCAAAAGGAAGAGTGGAACAGGCAAAAAAAGCTGGTTGAAAAAAGCTTAGAACCGTCTGCTGAAGTGTTATACGAACTGAAAGTAGCTGAAGCGAAGTATTTTTTTTACTTAAGGGAAGCGAAGCAGCGAAATTTAAAAATCAGCCGGTGGAAGTAAGTGGTCTAAACTCCTGGATCTTCTCATAAGCTTGTACTAGAACAAGCGAAGGAGATGAGAAGATTCATGGAGCCTATTTTTATTATTGGGATTATTTTAGGACTGGTTATTCTTCTTTTTTTATCAGGTTCAGCTGCGAAGCCTTTAAAGTGGATTGGCATCACAGCTGTTAAATTTGTGGCGGGTGCTTTGCTGCTGGTTTGTGTAAATATGTTTGGCGGCAGTCTTGGCATTCACGTGCCGATTAATCTGGTTACAACAGCTATCAGCGGAATTTTAGGGATACCCGGAATAGCTGCGTTAGTCGTCATTAAGCAATTTATCATTTAATTGATATTATGTATTGACTTAGACAACTGAAGATGTTATTCTAATATACGTCGCTGATGACGAACAGCTTTTTTGAAAAGAGAATGCTAAAAAGTTGTTGACAGTAGCGGCGGTAAATGTTATGATAATAAAGTCGCTTAAACGAGCGGTAAACAAAGTTCTTTGAAAACTAAACAAGACAAAACGTACCTGTTAATTCATTTTTATAAATCGCACAGCGATGTGCGTAGTCAGTCAAACTAGGGCCTGCACGACGCAGGTCACACAGGTGTCGCCGCAGGAAGCGGTGGACTTAACCTGTGATCCATTTATCGGAGAGTTTGATCCTGGCTCAGGACGAACGCTGGCGGCGTGCCTAATACATGCAAGTCGAGCGGACAGATGGGAGCTTGCTCCCTGATGTTAGCGGCGGACGGGTGAGTAACACGTGGGTAACCTGCCTGTAAGACTGGGATAACTCCGGGAAACCGGGGCTAATACCGGATGGTTGTTTGAACCGCATGGTTCAAACATAAAAGGTGGCTTCGGCTACCACTTACAGATGGACCCGCGGCGCATTAGCTAGTTGGTGAGGTAACGGCTCACCAAGGCAACGATGCGTAGCCGACCTGAGAGGGTGATCGGCCACACTGGGACTGAGACACGGCCCAGACTCCTACGGGAGGCAGCAGTAGGGAATCTTCCGCAATGGACGAAAGTCTGACGGAGCAACGCCGCGTGAGTGATGAAGGTTTTCGGATCGTAAAGCTCTGTTGTTAGGGAAGAACAAGTACCGTTCGAATAGGGCGGTACCTTGACGGTACCTAACCAGAAAGCCACGGCTAACTACGTGCCAGCAGCCGCGGTAATACGTAGGTGGCAAGCGTTGTCCGGAATTATTGGGCGTAAAGGGCTCGCAGGCGGTTTCTTAAGTCTGATGTGAAAGCCCCCGGCTCAACCGGGGAGGGTCATTGGAAACTGGGGAACTTGAGTGCAGAAGAGGAGAGTGGAATTCCACGTGTAGCGGTGAAATGCGTAGAGATGTGGAGGAACACCAGTGGCGAAGGCGACTCTCTGGTCTGTAACTGACGCTGAGGAGCGAAAGCGTGGGGAGCGAACAGGATTAGATACCCTGGTAGTCCACGCCGTAAACGATGAGTGCTAAGTGTTAGGGGGTTTCCGCCCCTTAGTGCTGCAGCTAACGCATTAAGCACTCCGCCTGGGGAGTACGGTCGCAAGACTGAAACTCAAAGGAATTGACGGGGGCCCGCACAAGCGGTGGAGCATGTGGTTTAATTCGAAGCAACGCGAAGAACCTTACCAGGTCTTGACATCCTCTGACAATCCTAGAGATAGGACGTCCCCTTCGGGGGCAGAGTGACAGGTGGTGCATGGTTGTCGTCAGCTCGTGTCGTGAGATGTTGGGTTAAGTCCCGCAACGAGCGCAACCCTTGATCTTAGTTGCCAGCATTCAGTTGGGCACTCTAAGGTGACTGCCGGTGACAAACCGGAGGAAGGTGGGGATGACGTCAAATCATCATGCCCCTTATGACCTGGGCTACACACGTGCTACAATGGACAGAACAAAGGGCAGCGAAACCGCGAGGTTAAGCCAATCCCACAAATCTGTTCTCAGTTCGGATCGCAGTCTGCAACTCGACTGCGTGAAGCTGGAATCGCTAGTAATCGCGGATCAGCATGCCGCGGTGAATACGTTCCCGGGCCTTGTACACACCGCCCGTCACACCACGAGAGTTTGTAACACCCGAAGTCGGTGAGGTAACCTTTTAGGAGCCAGCCGCCGAAGGTGGGACAGATGATTGGGGTGAAGTCGTAACAAGGTAGCCGTATCGGAAGGTGCGGCTGGATCACCTCCTTTCTAAGGATATTTTACGGAATATAAGACCTTGGGTCTTATAAACAGAACGTTCCCTGTCTTGTTTAGTTTTGAAGGAACTTTGTTCCTTGAATAAGTTAAGATGGGCCTGTAGCTCAGCTGGTTAGAGCGCACGCCTGATAAGCGTGAGGTCGGTGGTTCGAGTCCACTCAGGCCCACCATCTTATATAACGGGGCCTTAGCTCAGCTGGGAGAGCGCCTGCTTTGCACGCAGGAGGTCAGCGGTTCGATCCCGCTAGGCTCCACCAACGTGTTCTTTGAAAACTAGATAACAGTAGACATCACATTCAATTAGTAACACAAGATATCACATAGTGATTCTTTTTAACGGTTAAGTTAGAAAGGGCGCACGGTGGATGCCTTGGCACTAGGAGCCGATGAAGGACGGGACGAACACCGATATGCTTCGGGGAGCTGTAAGCAAGCTTTGATCCGGAGATTTCCGAATGGGGAAACCCACCACTCGTAATGGAGTGGTATCCATATCTGAATTCATAGGATATGAGAAGGCAGACCCGGGGAACTGAAACATCTAAGTACCCGGAGGAAGAGAAAGCAAATGCGATTCCCTGAGTAGCGGCGAGCGAAACGGGATTAGCCCAAACCAAGAGGCTTGCCTCTTGGGGTTGTAGGACACTCTGTACGGAGTTACAAAAGAACGAGGTAGATGAAGAGGTCTGGAAAGGCCCGCCATAGGAGGTAACAGCCCTGTAGTCAAAACTTCGTTCTCTCCTGAGTGGATCCTGAGTACGGCGGAACACGTGAAATTCCGTCGGAATCCGGGAGGACCATCTCCCAAGGCTAAATACTCCCTAGTGACCGATAGTGAACCAGTACCGTGAGGGAAAGGTGAAAAGCACCCCGGAAGGGGAGTGAAAGAGATCCTGAAACCGTGTGCCTACAAGTAGTCAGAGCCCGTTAACGGGTGATGGCGTGCCTTTTGTAGAATGAACCGGCGAGTTACGATCCCGTGCAAGGTTAAGCAGAAGATGCGGAGCCGCAGCGAAAGCGAGTCTGAATAGGGCGCATGAGTACGTGGTCGTAGACCCGAAACCAGGTGAT
>NZ_CP150252.1:35000-97500 GCF_037975425.1 Bacillus sp. FSL R5-0416
ATATCCGTTTTAAGGGGAGGCTAATTGTACGGAGGTGGAGAAGATGGACGAAACAGTTAAACTTAATCATACATGTGTGATTTGTGATCAAGAGAAGAATAGAGGCATTCATCTTTATACGAAATTCATATGCTTAGATTGTGAGAGAAAAGTAATTTCTACATCAACTTCTGATCCTGACTATGCGTTTTACGTAAAAAAACTAAAGAGCATTCATACACCGCCATTATATTCATAGACCTGAAAAGGTCTTTTTTTGTACTCTTAATAATAAAAAGAAGATGAAACTTGTTTAAGGATTGAACGTAGTAGATAATAATATTAAAACTGAGTATAGACACAGGAGTCGATTATCTCATGCAGAGATTTTTTCACTTTTTGATGTGGAGTTTAACTAGCAGTGCGACTTTTGTTTTCATTGGAATATTGAGCTTTTTTGGTTTAAACCAGTCGCTTTTTTTATCTATTGTTTATGGGCTTGCTTCTGGAGCAGCCGTATATATAGCTGGCATCTGGAATGCAAGACGGTTATTTCTTAAAAAGCATGAATTGACAGGAAGAGAGTATGCTTACATTAAGAAAAACTTAGAGGAAGCAAGGCAGAAAATGGTCCGTCTTAGGAAAACCTTGTTTCAGGCTAAAAGTATTCAAATGTTTAAGCAAAATGCAGAAATGCTAAGGATTGTGAGAAGGATTTATCTCCTCACCAAAAAAGAGCCAAAGCGGTTTTATCAGGCAGAACGATTTTTTTATCAAACTCTCGATTCGGTTGTTGAATTGACAGAGAAGTATGCTTTTCTATCATCTCACGCAAAAAAAAGCAAAGAACTGTCGATGTCGTTAAGTGAGACACGCATCACTCTTACTGAATTGACCAAGCGTTTAGAGGAAGATTTAACTCAAGCAATGGGTGATGAAATTGACGAGTTGCAGTTTGAATTAGACGCAGCAAAACATTCATTAAAGAAATAAGGGAAGAGGGTAAGAGCGATGAACCGAGACCAAAGCGACCTTCATATAGATGAATTATTGGCAGATCCTTTTGGTGGTAACATAGAGATACCAGGTTCGGAGGCTGTAAAAGCAGAGAAAGAGCAAGTACGGCTTGTTGATGTTCTTCCTGAGGAAAACAAGGAAAAAGCAATTCAGCTTGCTGGACAGATTGATCATAAAAATATGCAAAGCATTGTCTTATACGGTTCACAAGCTCAATCTAAACTGCTGAACTTTTCTCATGATATGATTAATCATGTTCAAAAGAAGGATGTCGGGGAGATTGGCGAAATACTTGGAGAGCTGATGAAAAAGCTGGAGCAAGTAAATCCTGATGATCTCCAATCTAAGAAAAAGGGTATTTTGGCACGCATGTTTGGAAGAGTATCAAGTTCTCTTCAAGAGGTGCTGTCTAAATACCAAAAGACCAGTGTGCAGATAGACAGAATCAGCTTGAAGCTGGAGCACTCTAAAAATGCTTTAATCAGTGACAACAAGCTGTTAGAGCAGTTATATGAAAAAAATAAAGAATATTTTGCCGCGCTGAATGTTTATATTGCTGCAGGAGAACTGAAGCTGGAGGAATTAAAAACAAAAACGATTCCTGAACTGAAGCAACAGGCTGAATCGAGTGATCATAACCAAATGGCCGTTCAAGAGGTGAATGATTTAATTCAATTTGCTGACCGGTTAGATAAAAGGGTGCATGATTTGCTGCTGAGCAGGCAAATTACAATTCAAAGTGCACCGCAAATCAGGCTGATTCAAAATACAAACCAAGCGTTAGCTGAAAAGATTCAGTCATCCATTGTGACAGCGATTCCGTTATGGAAAAATCAAGTTGCCATTGCGCTGACGCTTTTAAGGCAGCGCAATGCAGTGGATGCACAACAGAAAGTATCTGATACAACCAATGAGCTTTTGCTGAAAAATGCGGAGCTTTTAAAAACCAATACAATTGAAACTGCACGGGCAAATGAAAGAGGCCTTGTTGATATAGATACCTTGAAGAAGGTGCAGGAAAGCTTAATAAGCACGCTTGAAGAAACACTGACTATACAAGAAGAAGGACGAATCAAACGCCGTCAGGCAGAAGAAGAGCTCATGATGATGGAAGGCGACCTGAAGCAAAAGCTGCTTACAATAAAGGAAAGATAGTTACCAGTAAGTCTGGCTTTAAGTTCTGTCAGAGGCACGATATAATAAGGTGTAAGAAGACACATTCAAAGGATTGTTTTCATGAACACACCTTTATATAAAGCATTAATTCAACATGCGAGAAGAAATTCTCATTCATTTCATGTTCCGGGACATCACAATGGAGATGTCTTTTTTGATGACGCTAAGTCAATATTCGATCCGCTTCTCACCATTGATGTAACTGAACTGGCAGGACTGGATGATCTCCATCATCCTTCCGGGGTGATTAAGGAAGCTCAGGAGCTTGTCAGTCAATTATATGGATCGGCGGAAAGTTTTTTTCTGGTAAATGGTACGACTGTCGGAAACTTAGCGATGATTTTATCTGTTTGTGAACCTGGTGATACAATTCTGGTTCAAAGAAACTGTCATAAATCTGTATTTCATGCTGTTGATTTGGCCGGTGCTGAGCCGGTTTATCTTGCACCTGACGTTGATTCAGCGATGCATGTGCCTACGCATGTTCCGCTTGGAACAATTAAAGAGGCCCTGGCAGCATATCCAGATGCGAAAGGCTTGGTACTGACCAATCCGACATATTACGGACATAGTGCTGATTTGACTGAGATCATTACTGAAGCCCATCATTACGGGATTCCTGTTTTGGTCGATGAAGCGCATGGCGCACATTTTATTTTAGGTGAGCCTTTTCCGGTCTCAGCTTTAAAAATGGGGGCAGATATTGTTGTTCAGTCGGCCCACAAAACGCTGCCTGCCATGACGATGGGTTCTTATTTGCATCTCAACACCAGCTGCAGGATTAACAGGGATCGGGTGGCAGAGTATTTAAACCGATTACAAAGCAGCAGCCCGTCTTATCCGATTATGGCTTCGTTAGATATTGCCCGCGCTTATGTACAGCATATTATAGAAGAACAAAAGCTTTCTGACATTCTGCAGCGGATACAAACACTTAAACAAACGTTTGATTCACTTACAAATGCAGAAGCTGTTAACCCTGCTAATCCACTGATCATCACGGACCCGCTGAAGCTCACAATTCGTTCAAAACGCGGGCATTCTGGCTATACGCTGCAAAGCATATTAGAGCGTGCCAACATATTCACTGAGCTTGCTGATGAAAATCAAGTTCTGCTCGTTCTCCCATTGGGAGGAAAACGGAGAATAAACGCTGAAACCATTAGAAGCATCGATGAAGAGATTGAGAAAACGCCTCCGGATCAGACGTTTGTTTCTGCAGAATGGGGTGTGCAGCCTGTTACTGTCTTGCCTTATCCAAAAAAGGTCTTACATTCGTTTAAGAAAGAATATGTGAGCTTTGAGGAAGCAGCTGGCCGGCTGAATGCAGAAGATATCATCCCTTATCCTCCGGGTATCCCGATGATTATGGCGGGAGAAAGAATAACAAAAGAAAGTGTGCAAAAGCTCAGCCGCTTGATCAGCATGAAAACGCATGTTCAAGGGAATATGAAAATCAAAGAGAAACAACTACTTGTTTATATAGAAGAGGAGAAATCATGAGCGGTTTATTTATTACATTCGAAGGTCCTGAAGGTGCAGGAAAAACGACTGTTCTGCAGGAGATCAAAAACATACTGACAGCAGAAGGCCTTCAGGTTATGGCAACTCGAGAGCCAGGCGGAATAGATATTGCAGAACAAATTCGAGAGGTTATTCTGAATGAGAACAATACATTAATGGACCCAAAAACAGAAGCTCTCTTATATGCGGCTGCAAGACGCCAGCATTTAGTTGAAAAAGTAAAACCTGCTTTAGAACAGGGGTTTATCGTTCTTTGCGACAGATTCATAGACAGTTCTCTTGCGTATCAAGGATATGCAAGAGGACTTGGAATTGATGAGGTTCTGTCCATTAATGAATTTGCCATTGGAGATATGATGCCCCATGTAACGGTTTATTTTTCAATTGATCCGGAAGAAGGACTGAAGCGTATTTACGCAAACGGCTCACGGGAGAAAAACAGGCTCGATTTAGAAAAACTGGACTTTCATACAAAAGTACAAGAAGGTTATCAAGAGCTGATAAAGCGATTTCCGGAAAGATTTCATTCAGTTGATGCCGGGCAATCCAAAGACCTCGTCGTTCAGGATGTTCTAAAGGTGATCGATGAAGCGTTGAAAAAAATTCAATTGTGACCTGTTTCCCAATAGTTGATATAATAATGTAAACGAGATCACGTTGTTTCCAATCTAAAGGAGGCCTTCACAGATGAAATTGATAGTGGCAGTTGTACAAGATCAGGACAGCAACAGACTTTTGAAAACCTTAACGGATCACAACTTCAGAGTCACAAAGCTTGCGACGACAGGAGGATTTCTTAAATCAGGCAATACAACGTTTATGATCGGTGTCGAGGATATACGCGTCAATAAAGCGTTGAGTCTCATTAAAGAAAACGGGCAGAAACGTGATCAGATGATTGCCCCTGTATCTCCAATGGGCGGAAATGCTGATTCCTATGTCCCTTATCCAGTCGAAGTTGAAGTTGGCGGAGCGACAGTATTTGTCCTTCCAGTCGATGAATTTCATCAATTTTAAGGATCTGAAACTGTGAAAATTAATAAAGATATACGTACATTTATAGATAATAAACAGATTCCCTCTGTGAAAACATCTGAGATCACGGCATCGTTTAAAACATCAATGGAAAACCAAAGCAGCAAAATGAAGCTTGATCAGCTTACCAGGCTGTTATCTGATATAGAAGCATTCGGAAAAAGGCTAACGAAATCTCGGAATTTTAAAGACTTAGCGAGATTTAAAGGACTTGTGAAACGTTTTGTCAAAGAAGCTGTGGACAGCGGCCTTTCACATGAAACATCGAAAAGCTTTGACCTTTACGGGAACAGCAGAACGCTGGGACTTGTGAAAGAAATAGATGACAAATTGATACAGCTTACGGAAGAGATGATGGATCAGGAAAAACCGGCAATTGATTTGCTGGAGCGTATTGGCGAAATAAAAGGTTTATTAATTAACCTTTACACATAGAGAGTGATACAATGGCAATATCCTGGAAGGAAATGAACGAGCTTCAGCCCAGAGTGATGAAGCTTTTATATAATAGTATTGAGAAGGACAGACTATCACACGCTTATTTGTTTGAGGGAAAAAAAGGAACAGGCAAGCTTGATGCCGCGCTGCTTCTTGCAAAAAGCTTCTTTTGTCTGGAGGATGGCGCGGAGCCTTGTGAGAGCTGCCGAAACTGTAAACGGATAGAGTCAGGGAACCATCCTGATCTCCATCTTGTTCAGCCTGATGGCTTATCAATCAAAAAGGCGCAAATTCAAGCGCTCCAAGAAGAGTTTTCTAAGACAGGACTTGAATCGCATAAAAAGCTGTATATTATTTCGCACGCAGATCAAATGACAGCAAATGCGGCGAACAGCCTGCTGAAATTTTTAGAAGAACCGAACAAAGACACAATGGCCGTCCTCATCACTGAGCAGCCCCAAAGGTTATTGGATACCATCATTTCAAGATGCCAAACCCTTCCTTTTCAGCCTTTGCAGCCGAAAGCAATTGAAGATAGACTGATCGAACAGGACGTCTCGCCTCATATGGCAAGGCTTCTGGCCAACATGACCAATAATGTAGCAGAAGCAGTCGAATTAAGTCGAAATGATGAGTTTGCAGAGTCTAGAGCGAAAGTGATAAAATTGTATGAAGTCCTACACCAGCGGAAAGGACATGCTTTTTTCTTTATTCAAGATCAATGGATGCCCTTTTTCAAAGAAAAAACCCATCAAGAAATGGGTCTTGATATGCTCTTATTGATATATCGTGATGTGTTGTCCATCCAAATAGGAAATGAAGATAAATTGATTTATCAAGACTTATTCCAATCAATAAAACAGCATGCGCTACAATCAACACAACAAAGCGTTACGAATCAGATACTTGCTGTTTTAGAAGCAAAGAAACGGCTTCATTCCAATGTGAATGTACAAGGATTAATGGAGCACTTGGTGTTAATGTTGCAGGAGGGATAAGCTTGTACAATGTAATTGGTGTCCGCTTTAAGAAAGCGGGTAAAATATATTATTTTGATCCGAATGGATTTCATATAGAACATGACAGCTGCGTAATTGTAGAAACTGTCAGAGGCGTTGAGTACGGCCAGGTCGTGATTGCAAATAAACAGGTGGATGAGCATGATGTGGTGCTTCCCCTTCGAAAAGTGATACGTGTGGCTGACGAGCGCGATCTTCTCATTGTAGAAGAAAATAAACAGGAAGCACTATCAGCATTTGATATCTGCCAAAAGAAAGTGATTGAGCATGGCTTGGATATGAAGCTGGTCGATGTTGAATTCACGTTTGATCGCAATAAAGTCATTTTTTACTTCACTGCTGACGGTCGAGTCGACTTTAGAGAGCTTGTAAAGGATTTGGCTTCTATCTTTAAGACAAGAATTGAGCTGCGCCAAATCGGAGTGAGGGATGAGGCAAAAATGCTCGGAGGAATCGGTCCTTGCGGAAGAATGCTTTGCTGTTCAACGTTTCTTGGAGATTTTGAACCCGTTTCCATTAAAATGGCCAAGGATCAGAACTTGTCTTTAAATCCTACGAAGATTTCGGGTCTTTGCGGACGGTTGATGTGCTGTCTAAAATATGAGAACGATGAGTATGAGACGGCAAAAGAACAGCTTCCGGATATAGGAGAAATGATTACGACAGCAAACGGCCCCGCGAAGGTCGTCGGACTAAATATTCTGGAACGGGTGCTTCAGGTGGAACTGATAAACCGTGAAAAAGTGATAGAATATACTTGGGAAGAGCTCTTGGAAGAGGGCGTCGTATCCGCACAAACCACAGATTAACGAGGTGTGGAACCTTGGATAAAAAAGAGTTATTTGATACAGTCATTAACTTAGAAGAACAAATTGGCTCACTGTACCGGCAGCTGGGGGATTTGAAGCAGCATATCGGTGAGATGATTGAGGAAAATCATCATTTACAGCTTGAAAACAAGCATTTGCGCAAACGGCTGGACGATACGACGCAGCAGATTGAAAAGTTCAAAGCTGATAAAAAAGAATCAAAAACACAGAAGACAGAGCAAACTGATATAGGGGAAGGATATGATAATCTGGCACGTCTGTATCAAGAAGGATTTCATATCTGCAATGTCCACTATGGAAGTGTTCGAAAAGAGGATTGTCTTTTCTGTCTGTCATTCTTAAATAAAAAATAGGGAAAAGGCTTCCGCATAAGACGGGAGCCTTTTTCAAAGGTACTGAAAGGATAAGAAGATGGTTTCATTACATGATGATGAAAGATTAGACTATTTGCTGGTAGAGGACATGAAAATCATACAAAGCCCAACAGTGTTTGCTTTTTCGTTGGACGCTGTGCTTCTGTCCAAATTTGCGTACGTTCCGATTCAAAAAGGGAAAATCGTTGATTTATGCACCGGCAATGGTATTGTGCCGCTGCTGCTCAGTACAAGATCAAAAGCAGACATTCTGGGAGTCGAAATACAAGAAAGGCTGCATGATATGGCTGTTCGCAGCGTGGAGTATAATAAGCTGCAGGATCAGATTCAGTTCATACATGATGACCTGAAAAACATGCCGGAGAAACTTGGACATAATCGATATGATGTTGTCACCTGCAATCCGCCGTATTTTAAAACACCGAAACAAACTGAACAAAACATGAATGAGCATCTCCGAATTGCAAGACATGAAATCCACTGCACACTGGAGGATGTCATTTCAGTCAGCAGCAAGCTGCTCAAGCAAGGGGGAAAAGCAGCTCTTGTTCACCGGCCGGGAAGGCTTCTAGAGATTTTTGAACTGATGAAGGCTTATCAAATCGAGCCAAAACGTGTACAATTTGTCTATCCGAAGCAAGGGAAAGAAGCCAATACCATTTTGGTTGAAGGTATCAAAGGCGGGCGCCCGGATTTAAAAATTCTTCCTCCTTTATTCGTTTATGATGAACAAAATGAATATACAAAAGAAATCAGGACCATTTTATATGGAGACAAATAACCATTTCTTCTACGTCGTGAAATGTAAGGACAATAGCTGGTATGCCGGGTATACCAACGATCTGCATAAACGAGTGAAAACACACAATGATGGAAAGGGCGCAAAGTACACTAAAGTAAGACGTCCGGTTGAATTAATTTTTGCCGAGAGCTTTTCAACAAAGCGGGAAGCTATGCAGGCGGAATATTATTTCAAAAAACTAACTCGAAAGAAAAAAGAGCTTTATATAGAAGAAAAGCGGAACACCAAGGAGGCTGTATATGTTAAGGCGGCAAATGAGCTTTAATGGAAAGTCGGACATGGGAATTCTTTACTTGGTCCCAACCCCAATCGGAAATCTAGAGGACATGACATTCCGGGCGATCGACACGCTGAAATCAGTGGATGCGATTGCTGCGGAAGATACGAGGCAAACGAAAAAGCTTTGTCATGTATATGAAATTGAAACACCGCTCGTCAGCTATCACGAACACAATAAAGAAAGCAGTGGGCACAAAATTATTGAATGGCTGAAATCGGGAAAAAACATTGCTCTTGTCAGTGATGCCGGTCTGCCGACGATTTCTGATCCCGGAGCGGAAATTGTAAAGGATTTTACGGATATAGGCGGTTATGTTGTTCCGTTGCCGGGAGCAAATGCTGCATTAACAGCTCTTATTGCTTCAGGTATTGTACCGCAGCCTTTTTTCTTTTACGGTTTTCTCAACAGACAGAAAAAAGAAAAGAAGAAGGAGCTTGAAGCCCTTAAAAAACGGCGGGAAACGATCATTTTTTATGAAGCGCCTCACAGATTGAAGGAAACCTTGTCAGCGATGGCAGAGATATTAGGAGATCGGGAAATCGCTGTAACACGTGAACTCACTAAGAAATATGAAGAGTTTATCCGAGGAACCATATCTGAGGTCATTGGTTGGGCAAACGAGGATCAGATACGCGGCGAGTTTTGTCTTGTCGTAGAAGGAAGTAATAATGAAGAGGTAGATGAGGAAGAACAATGGTGGGAAACCCTCACTGCGAAAGAACATGTCGAGCATTACATCTTGAAAGGCGCTACGTCTAAAGAAGCCATTAAAAAAGCAGCAGTCGATCGCAATGTACCAAAGCGTGAAGTGTACGATGCTTACCATATTAAGCAATAAAAAAACGTTCTTGTGTCATAACAAGAACGTTTTTTGTACAAGAAATGATTATTTAAGGTTTTGAAGCTGGTTTTGGATTTCGCTGATGATTTGCTCAGCGCCTTCTTTACTAAGAACCAATTTACCGCCTGCAAGTTTAAGGTTATCATCAGAAACTTCACCAGTTACTTGGCAAGTCATGTTTGGTTTATATTTTTTAAGGATGATTTTTTCATCATCAACATAGATTTCAAGAGCATCTTTTTCTGCGATTCCAAGAGTACGACGCAGTTCGATAGGAATAACTACACGTCCTAATTCATCAACTTTACGTACAATACCAGTAGATTTCATAAACATTCTCCTCCCAAGAGATACTTATTTGTTTAAATTATATTTTTCTTCGTCATTATTCGACAAAATCCTTACCTTCATAGCATAACAAGGTTTCCAATAATCGTCAATCATTTTGTTTACTATTGATTGTAAGAATTAGTTCTTATAGTCAGTAATGTCTTAGAAACTACCGAAATAACAGCATTTTATAAATATTTAATAAAGCTATTATCCTACTAAAAATCCTTTTAAATCAAGACTTTCGAACCAAAGTTTTTTATTTCATTTGATTATATACGACAAAATTCGACACGAACAGACTTTTTTTATTTTCATTAAAGATTTTTAATTTTAATTATTCTTTTTCAGGGCGTATGTATATATTCTTGATCTTAAAGGCTAAGATGGTATCATAGATAAAGGATAAATATAAATAATATTCATATATGATTTGCACTTATCGCCGCTCTCGTCCTTTGGGCGGGAGCTTTTTGACATTCTGATTAGGAGGTTTCAAGATGCCGCAAGAAAACAATACATTTTACATTACAACACCGATTTATTATCCGAGCGGAAAATTACATATCGGCCATGCATATACGACAGTCGCAGGAGATGCAATGGCACGTTACAAAAGATTAAAAGGGTTCGATGTTCGCTATTTAACGGGAACGGACGAGCATGGACAAAAGATCCAGCAAAAAGCTGAACAGGAAAACATTACACCTCAGGAGTATGTGGATCGCGCAGCGGCAGATATTCAAAAACTGTGGAAGCAGCTTGAAATCTCAAACGACGACTTTATCCGCACGACAGAAAAACGGCATAAAGTTGTCATTGAAAAGGTGTTTCAAAAGCTTCTTGATAACGGGGACATCTATCTTGATGAGTATGAAGGCTGGTACAGCATCCCTGATGAAACGTTCTACACGGAAACTCAGCTCGTTGATATTGAGCGGAATGAAAAGGGAGAGGTCATCGGCGGAAAAAGCCCTGACAGCGGTCACCCAGTTGAATTGATCAAAGAGGAATCTTATTTCTTCCGCATGGGGAAATACGCGGATCGTCTTCTGAAATACTATGAAGAAAACCCGACATTCATTCAGCCAGAATCACGCAAAAACGAAATGATTAATAACTTTATCAAACCTGGACTTGAGGATTTGGCAGTATCACGTACCACTTTTGATTGGGGCGTGAAGGTGCCGGAAAATCCAAAGCATGTTGTATATGTTTGGATTGACGCACTATTTAACTATTTAACAGCACTCGGTTATGATACAGAAAATGATGAGCTATATCAAAAATATTGGCCTGCCGATGTTCATTTAGTCGGTAAGGAGATTGTACGATTCCATACTATTTACTGGCCAATTATGCTGATGGCGCTGGATCTTCCGCTGCCAAAGCAAGTATTCGCGCATGGCTGGCTTTTGATGAAAGACGGAAAAATGTCGAAATCAAAAGGAAACGTTGTAGATCCGGTTACATTAATTGAGCGCTATGGTTTAGACGAGCTTCGCTATTACCTGCTTCGCGAAGTGCCGTTCGGATCTGACGGTGTATTCACGCCGGAAGGATTTGTTGAGCGGATTAACTATGATTTAGCGAATGATTTAGGAAATCTATTGAATCGTACTGTTGCGATGATTAATAAGTATTTTGACGGACAAATCGGTTCTTACAAAGGTGCTGTTACGGAATTTGACCAAACGCTCACTTCTGTTGCTGAAGAAACAGTGAAAGCTTATGAGAAAGCAATGGAAAATATGGAGTTCTCGGTAGCACTTTCGACTTTATGGCAGCTCATCAGCCGCACAAACAAATACATTGATGAGACAGCTCCATGGGTGCTTGCGAAAGATCCGGCAAAAGAAGAAGAATTGCGATCAGTTATGTATCACCTCGCTGAATCATTGCGTATTTCAGCGGTACTGCTTCAGCCATTCTTAACAAAAACACCTGAAAAAATGTTCGAGCAGCTGGGCATTACTGATGAATCTTTAAAAGCTTGGGACAGCATTACAGCTTTCGGCCAGCTGAAAGATACAAAAGTACAAAAAGGCGATCCATTGTTCCCTCGTTTAGAGGCAGAAGAAGAAATTGCTTACATCAAAGGGAAAATGCAAGGTTCAGCACCAGCGAAAGAAGAAACAAAAGAAGAAGAGCCGCAAGAGGTCGATCGTTTACCTGAAATTACGATTGATCAATTCATGGATGTAGAGCTTCGCGTAGCTGAGGTCATTGAGGCAGAGCCAGTGAAAAAAGCAGACCGTTTATTGAAGCTGCAGCTCGATCTTGGTTTTGAAAAGCGCCAAGTGGTATCCGGCATTGCGAAGCATTATACGCCTGAAGAGCTTGTTGGAAAAAAACTCGTTTGTGTAACAAATCTAAAACCGGTTAAACTCAGAGGAGAGCTTTCTCAAGGTATGATCCTTGCAGGAGAAGCAGACGGCGTTTTAAAGGTCGTATCTATCGATCAGTCGTTACCAAAAGGCACAAGAATTAAATAATGATAAACAAAAGGTGTTTCACGTGTAACAATTCGTCGAACACCTTTTGTGTTTCGACAAGAAAGGAGTTTTTCACTTATGTTGTTTGACACTCACGCGCATTTAAATGCAGAACAATATGATACTGATCTTGAAGAGGTTATTGAACGGGCAAAAGCTGAAAAAGTTGAACGAATTGTCGTAGTTGGTTTTGACCGTCCGACGATTACCCGTGCGATGGAAATGATTGAGGAATATGATTTTATTTATGCAGCCATTGGCTGGCACCCTGTTGACGCTATTGACATGACAGAGGAAGACTTAGCGTGGATTAAAGAGCTTTCTGCTCATGAGAAAGTGGTAGCGATAGGGGAAATGGGACTGGATTATCATTGGGATAAATCACCTAAAGATATTCAAAAAGAGGTGTTTAGAAAACAAATCGCCTTAGCGAAAGAGGTCAATTTGCCTATTATCATTCATAACCGTGATGCAACGGAGGATGTCGTGACCATTTTGAAAGAGGAAGGCGCAGAAGCTGTGGGCGGAATCATGCACTGCTTTACAGGAAGTGCGGAAGTGGCAAGAGAATGCATGAAAATGAATTTTTATTTATCATTTGGGGGACCGGTGACATTTAAAAATGCGAAGAAACCGAAGGAAGTAGTGAAGGAAATTCCCAATAACCGGCTGCTGATTGAAACGGACTGCCCGTTTCTCACACCGCACCCTTTCCGCGGGAAAAGAAATGAGCCAAGCTATGTGAAATATGTGGCAGAACAAATCGCCGAATTAAAAGAAATGACCTTTGAAGAGATTGCTTCCATCACGACTGAAAATGCGAAAAGACTTTTCCGTATAAACTGACAAAAAACGCTAGCGGGTTTTGTAAGAGCTTGTCCCTTACAGCGTTTTTCTATAAAAGTTCTACATGCTTTCTTCTCCTCATAGGATAGGTTTGTCGACAAGTCTTTCTTCCGTTTCTTAGTGTATTTCAGGATAATGAAGAGGACACTGAGCTTTTGGGAGAAAGAGAAGGGAGGGTTGACAGCCTTTTAGATACTCTATATAATCTCTCCGAGGAGAAGGAGGCGTTTTTCATCACACAAAAAATGAAAAAGCTGTTTTCCGTAAAGCTTAGCAAAAGCAAAGTCATTCTGGTTGCTGCTTGTTTGCTTTTGGCAGGAAGCGGGACTGCGTACGCGGCTCATGAGCTGACGAAACAATCAGTCTCAGTTTCTATCAATGGCAAAAAGAAACATATACGCACACATGCAAATACAGTCGGTGATCTTTTGGAGACGCTTGATATAAAGACAAGAGACGAAGACAAGATCACACCTGCTAAACAGACAAAGATAACAGCAGACATGGACGTTGTGTATGAGGCTGCAAAACCTGTGAAGCTTACAATAAACGGGGAAGAAAAGACATTATGGTCAACAGCAAAAACGGTCGGTGCATTACTGGACGAACAAGATGTTGATGTGAAAGAACAAGATCAAATTGATCCCGCAATAGATACAGATATTTCGAAAGACATGAAGATTAACATAGAGCCCGCATTTCAGGTTACTGTGAATGATGCAGGGAAACAAAAGAAGATCTGGACGACTTCGACTACGGTCGCTGACTTTTTAAAACAGCAAAAGATGAACATAAAAGACGAAGATAAAATCAAGCCTGCGTTAGATGCAAAGCTGACGAAAGGAAAGGCTGATATTACAATTACTCGTATCGAAAAGGTCACCGATGTAGTTGAAGAGAAGATTGCGTTCGATGTGAAAAAGCAAGAAGACGCTTCTCTTGAAAAAGGGAAAGAAAAGGTCGTCCAAAAAGGAAAAGAAGGCAAGCTAAAAAAACATTTCGAAGTCGTTAAAGAAAACGGTAAAGAAGTGTCCAGAGAGCTTGTAAAAGAAGAAACAGCTGAACAAAGCAAAGATAAAGTGATTGCTGTCGGCACAAAGCAAAGCAGTCCAAAAGTTGAAACGGTCAGTGCTTCAGGTGATTCAAAAACAGTTGTGTCCCGCAGCAATGAATCAACAGGCAAAGTCATGACTGTATCATCTACGGCTTATACGGCAAGCTGCAGTGGTTGTTCAGGACATACAGCGACAGGCGTCAATTTAAAAAATAATCCGAATGCCAAAGTCATCGCTGTGGATCCAAATGTCATTCCGCTAGGCTCCAAAGTCCACGTGGAAGGCTATGGATATGCCATTGCTGCAGATACCGGTTCAGCGATTAAAGGGAACAAGATAGACGTCTTTTTCCCAGAGAAATCATCGGCGTACCGATGGGGAAATAAAACAGTCAAAATTAAAATCTTAAATTAATATATACTTATGTATTCAGAGGGTTTTGCGCCCTCTGTTTTTTTCGTTATAATAGACAAAGTGCATTTTCTGCTTATTAGACGCTCGACATAAGAAAAAGTTTCATGAATATACAAAAGTTTTTATTTTGTCTTGGAGGAAATAATGAAAATTAAAGAGATCATTGTGGTCGAGGGGCGTGATGATACGGCCCGCATCAAATTGGCTGTTGATGCAGACACAATTGAAACAAATGGTTCAGCCATCGATGATCATGTGATTGACCAAATCCGTTTGGCCCAGAAGACCAGAGGCGTCATTGTTTTAACGGATCCGGACTTTCCGGGAGAGAAGATTCGCAAAACCATCTCAGAGGCTGTACCCGGCTGTAAGCATGCATTTTTGCCAAAACATCTTGCCAAACCTAAAAACAAGCGGGGAATTGGTGTGGAGCATGCATCGGTTGAAAGTATTAGGGCATGTTTAGAAAATGTGCATGAGGAGATGGAAGCGCAGCCGAGTGACATTTCAGCTGAGGATTTGATTCATGCCGGACTAATAGGCGGATCTGCGGCCAAACGCCGCCGGGAACGACTGGGTGATCTGTTGAAAATCGGCTATACAAATGGCAAACAGCTTCAAAAGCGGCTGCAAATGTTTCAAATTAAAAAAAGTGATTTTATGAGTGCGCTCGATACCGTTATGCGGGAGGAACAGAATGAATAAAGATATTGCGACACCGATTAGAACAAAAGAGATACTGAAGAAATACGGTTTTTCTTTTAAAAAGAGCCTAGGACAGAATTTCTTAATTGATACGAACATTTTAAACAGAATTGTCGATCACGCGGAAGTGACGGAGAAAACAGGTGTCATTGAAATCGGCCCGGGAATCGGGGCTTTAACCGAACAGCTTGCCAAGCGGGCGAAAAAGGTCGTGGCATTTGAGATTGACCAGCGATTATTGCCGATTCTGAAGGATACGCTGTCACCTTACGACAATGTTACTGTCATTCATCATGACGTGTTAAAGGCTGATGTCAAATCGGTCATTGAAGAACAATTTCAAGATTGTGATGAGATCATGGTAGTTGCCAACCTTCCTTATTACGTAACAACACCGATTATCATGAAACTGCTTGAAGAACATCTTCCGCTGAAAGGGATTGTGGTCATGCTGCAAAAAGAAGTGGCTGAGCGCATGGCGGCTGATCCTTCATCTAAGGAATACGGCTCGCTTTCAATCGCGGTGCAGTTTTATACAGAAGCCAAAACGGTGATGATCGTTCCGAAAACCGTATTTGTTCCTCAGCCTAATGTCGATTCCGCAGTCATCCGTCTGATTCTCCGAGACGGCCCGGCAGTGGACGTGGAAAACGAATCCTTTTTCTTTCAGCTCATCAAGGCAAGCTTTGCACAGCGCCGTAAAACGCTGCTCAATAACTTAGTTAACAATCTGCCTGAAGGAAAAGCGCAAAAATCAACGATTGAGCAAGTGCTCGAAGAAACAAATATTGACGGTAAGCGCCGAGGTGAATCCCTGTCTATTGAGGAGTTCGCAGCGCTGTCTAACGGATTGTATAAAGCCCTTTTCTAAAAGGGCTTTTTGTTTTGCGCACCACATGGACTGCCGCTACATAGGCTAGAGAAGGACCTTTCATTCAATGATAAGAAAAAACTTGGACTCAGCGAAAAAAGGCGCTTTCTCAAGGCTCTTTCTTTCATGATGAGGCTTAGTCTATGTGTGGAGTGAGGAACGTGCAATTTCAAATAGGGGATATGGTAGCCAGAAAATCCTATCAGATGGATGTTTTGTTTCGAATTATAGGAATAGAGCAAACAAGCAAAGGAAATTCAATTGCCATTTTGCATGGAGATGAAGTCAGGCTGATTGCTGATTCGGATTTTTCTGATCTGGTGGCAGTGAAAAAGGATGAGCAGATGATGCGGAAAAAGAAAGATGAGAGCAGAATGAATGAGTCGCTCGAATTACTCCGCCAAGATTATAAGCTGCTCAGAGAAAAGCAGGAGTACTATGCGACAAGCCAATATCAGCATCAGGAGCATTATTTCCATATGCCGGGCAAAGTGCTTCATCTGGATGGTGACGAAGCATATCTGAAAAAATGCCTGAATGTCTATAAAAAAATTGGAGTGCCGGTCTATGGCATCCATTGCCATGAAAAGAAAATGTCTGCTTCTATTGAAGAATTGCTCGACAAATATCGACCTGATATCCTGGTGATCACAGGGCATGATGCGTATTCGAAGCAAAAGGGCGGCATTGATGATTTGAATGCGTACAGACATTCTAAGCACTTTGTTGAAACTGTTCAAACAGCCCGAAAAAAAATCCCTCACTTAGATCAGCTTGTTATTTTTGCGGGGGCCTGCCAATCCCATTTTGAATCACTCATCAGAGCGGGTGCGAATTTTGCAAGTTCACCGTCAAGAGTCAATATTCATGCGCTTGATCCGGTATATATCGTCGCGAAGATCAGCTTTACGCCGTTTATGGAACGGATTAATGTATGGGAAGTGCTCCGTAATACGCTGACAAGAGAGAAAGGGCTTGGAGGTATTGAAACAAGAGGAGTTCTGAGAATTGGTATGCCTTATAAGTCCAATTAACAGTTGAAAACCTGCATAGGAGAGCTATGCGGGTTTTTTATTTTACATAATGATACATAATTTACCGAAACTTGCGGAACATAATTGAGGAATCATAGAATTTTGTCAAAATAATTTTATTGACAACGTCTTATTAACGTTGATATAATTTAAATTTTATTTGACAAAAATGGGCTCGTGTTGTACAATAAATGTAGTGAGGTGGATGCAATGGCGAAGACGTTGTCCGATATTAAAAGATCGCTTGATGGGAATTTAGGTAAAAGGCTGACGTTAAAAGCAAACGGTGGCCGCCGAAAAACGATTGAGCGTTCGGGCATTTTAGCTGAGACGTACCCTTCTGTTTTTGTGATACAACTAGATCAAGACGAGAACTCGTTTGAAAGAGTTTCATACAGTTATGCTGATATTTTGACTGAGACTGTTGAGCTGACATTTAATGATGACGCCGCAAGCTCAGTGGCATTTTAACGGGCAGTGAACCTTTTGTTTACTGCTTTTTGTTTTGCCCTTTTTTGGTTTCCAGTAATTTTAACGAAAGTTCCATCTGATTTAACAAAAGATAAAACAGTCACATATTATCGTGACGTGCACGAATGGCTATCACTTCTAAAAAAGGGGTTGTTTCGTTTGGGCAGACGTCGTGGAGTTATGTCAGATGAGTTTAAATATGAGCTTGCTAAAGACCTTGGTTTTTATGACACAGTAAAAAATGGCGGCTGGGGCGAAATTCGGGCTCGCGATGCCGGTAACATGGTAAAGCGCGCTATAGAAATCGCCGAACAGCAAATGGCTCAGAATCAGAATAACCGATAAGGATGTGACCCGGGGGACGTGCTGTTCCCTGGTTTTTTTATTTTGGATATAAATACATAATGGGCTGAATATGGATATGTTCATCCTGTACTTCAAATGTGATACAATGTTCATACTTATGTTTAGATGGAGAAGTAGGTGAAAGCTATGCGTATTTTAGAAAAAGCGCCAGCTAAGATCAATCTGTCACTTGACGTCACCCGAAAACGCCCGGATGGCTATCATGAAGTCGAAATGATCATGACGACAATTGATTTAGCTGATCGAATTGAATTGACGGAGCTTGCAGAGGATGAAGTGAGGGTTTCCTCCCACAACCGATTTGTGCCTGATGACCAAAGAAACTTAGCTTATCAGGCTGCCAAGCTGATCAAGGACAGATACAACGTGAAAAAGGGAGTTTCCATCATGATTACGAAGGTAATTCCGGTGGCTGCCGGTCTTGCCGGCGGAAGCAGTGATGCGGCGGCGACACTCAGAGGGCTGAACAGACTGTGGAATTTAAATCTGTCCGCGGAAACGCTTGCTGAGCTTGGAGCGGAAATTGGCTCTGACGTTTCATTTTGTGTCTATGGCGGAACTGCATTAGCAACAGGGCGCGGCGAGAAAATTAAACATATAAGCACGCCTCCGCACTGCTGGGTCATTTTAGCGAAGCCGACAATCGGTGTTTCAACTGCTGAAGTGTACAGAGCGCTGAAACTGGATGGTATAGAGCATCCCGATGTACAAGGCATGATCGAGGCGATAGAAGAGAAGAGTTTTCAGAAGATGTGCAGCCGTTTAGGCAATGTGCTTGAATCTGTTACACTCGACATGCATCCTGAAGTTGCGATGATTAAAAACCAGATGAAACGCTTTGGTGCAGATGCCGTGTTAATGAGCGGGAGCGGCCCGACAGTATTTGGACTGGTTCAGTATGAGTCGAAGGTGCAGAGAATTTATAACGGGTTAAGAGGCTTCTGCGATCAAGTTTATGCGGTGAGAATGATCGGCGAACAGAACGCTCTTGATTAAATCCGTATGTTAAGTTATATTGATCTTAAAATATTCGGATTTTGGGGGTAAGTTCATGAAGTTTCGTCGCAGCGGCAGATTGGTGGACTTAACAAATTATTTGTTAACCCATCCGCACGAGTTAATACCGCTAACCTTTTTCTCTGAGCGGTATGAATCTGCAAAATCATCGATCAGTGAAGATTTAACAATTATTAAACAAACCTTTGAACAGCAGGGGATTGGTACTTTGCTTACTGTTCCCGGAGCTGCCGGAGGCGTTAAATATATTCCGAAAATGAAGCAGGCTGAAGCTGAAGAGTTTGTGCAGACACTTGGACAGTCGCTGGCAAATCCTGAGCGTATCCTTCCGGGCGGTTATGTATATTTAACGGATATCTTAGGAAAGCCATCTGTACTCTCCAAGGTAGGGAAGCTGTTTGCTTCCGTGTTTGCAGAACGCGAAATTGATGTTGTCATGACCGTTGCCACGAAAGGCATCCCTCTTGCGTATGCAGCTGCAAGCTATTTGAATGTGCCTGTTGTGATCGTTCGTAAAGACAATAAGGTAACAGAGGGCTCCACAGTCAGCATTAATTACGTTTCAGGCTCCTCAAACCGCATTCAAACAATGTCACTTGCGAAAAGAAGCATGAAAACGGGTTCAAACGTACTCATTATTGATGACTTTATGAAAGCAGGTGGCACCATTAATGGTATGATTAACCTGTTGGATGAGTTTAACGCAAATGTGGCAGGAATCGGCGTCTTAGTTGAAGCCGAAGGAGTAGATGAACGTCTTGTTGACGAATATATGTCACTTCTTACTCTTTCAACCATCAACATGAAAGAGAAGTCCATTGAAATTCAGAATGGCAATTTTCTGCGTTTTTTTAAAGACAATCTTTTAAAGAATGGAGAGACAGAATCATGACAAAAGCAGTCCACACAAAACATGCCCCAGCGGCAATCGGGCCTTATTCACAAGGGATTATCGTCAACAATATGTTTTACAGCTCAGGTCAAATCCCTTTGACTCCCTCAGGCGAAATGGTGAACGGCGATATTAAGGAGCAGACTCATCAAGTATTCAGCAATTTAAAGGCGGTTCTGGAAGAAGCGGGTGCTTCTTTTGAAACAGTTGTAAAAGCAACTGTATTTATCGCGGATATGGAACAGTTTGCGGAAGTAAACGAAGTGTACGGACAATACTTTGACACTCACAAACCGGCGAGATCTTGTGTTGAAGTCGCGAGACTCCCGAAGGATGCGTTAGTCGAGATTGAAGTTATTGCACTGGTGAAATAATAAGAAAAGTGATTCTGGGAGAGCCCGGGATCACTTTTTTATTTACCTTATGCCCGAAATGAAAGCTTTATGACCTAATTGTGTAACTATATCCTATTTTTTCAAAAAATATTTTAAAAACGAGCAGGATTTCAGAAAAAATCGTGGAATTGATACACTAATGCTTTTATATAGGGAAAAGGTGGTGAACTACTGTGGAAGTTACTGACGTAAGATTACGCCGCGTGAATACCGATGGTCGCATGAGAGCGATTGCATCCATCACGCTGGATCACGAATTTGTTGTACATGATATTCGTGTGATTGATGGAAACAATGGTCTTTTCGTTGCGATGCCGAGTAAACGCACCCCTGATGGAGAGTTCCGCGATATTGCTCATCCTATTAATTCAAGCACGCGAGGAAAGATTCAAGATGCCGTGTTAAATGAGTATCATCGTCTGGGTGACACTGAAGCATTAGAATTCGAAGAAGCTGGAGCTTCTTAAAAAATAACCAAAAAGCAAGGACTGCTGAAAGGGCTGACATAAGCCTTTTGCCGGCGGTCCTTTTTTAATTCTGATTTTTCAAACTTAGTTGCACTCAATAGAAAATTCTTGCACTTCATGAAGTCTCCTTGAAATCAGAAGATATTTAGGATATATTTTTCTATGGATAAAAGGGATATTGGAGGCCAATAAATGGATAAGCGGTTTGCAGTTGTTTTAGCGGCTGGACAAGGAACGAGAATGAAATCGAAGCTTTATAAAGTCCTTCATCCAGTTTGCGGTAAGCCTATGGTAGAGCACGTCGTGGACGAAGCCTTAAAATTATCTTTATCAAAGCTTGTCACGATTGTCGGACATGGTGCGGAAGAAGTGAAAAAGCAGCTTGGTG
Source organism: Bacillus sp. FSL R5-0416 (assembly GCF_037975425.1). NCBI lineage: Bacteria > Bacillati > Bacillota > Bacilli > Caryophanales > Bacillaceae > Bacillus > Bacillus sp. FSL R5-0416. The sequence continues at coordinate 56,062 of NZ_CP150252.1, forward strand.
ATAAAAGCGAGTACGCGCTTCAAGCAGAACAGCTTGGCACTGCTCATGCTGTAAAACAGGCACAGCCATTTCTTGCTGACGAAAAAGGCGTCACAATTGTCATTTGCGGAGATACGCCGCTTTTGACAGCAGAGACGATGGAACAGATGCTGAAAGAACATACACAAAGAGAAGCGAAAGCTACGATTTTAACTGCGGTTGCAGAAGATCCAACCGGATACGGCCGCATTATTCGCAGCGAAAACGGAGCGGTTCAAAAAATCGTTGAGCATAAGGACGCCTCTGAAGAAGAACGTCTTGTTACTGAGATCAACACCGGTACGTATTGTTTTGACAATGAAGCGCTATTTCGGGCTATTGATCAGGTGTCTAATGATAATGCCCAAGGCGAGTATTATTTGCCGGATGTCATAGAGATTCTTAAAAATGAAGGCGAAACTGTTGCCGCTTACCAGACTGGTAATTTCCAAGAAACGCTCGGAGTTAATGATAGAGTTGCTCTTTCTCAGGCAGAACAATTTATGAAAGAGCGCATTAATAAACGGCATATGCAAAATGGCGTGACGTTGATCGACCCGATGAATACGTATATTTCTCCTGACGCTGTTATCGGAAGCGATACTGTGATTTACCCTGGAACTGTGATTAAAGGTGAGGTGCAAATCGGAGAAGATACGATTATTGGCCCTCATACGGAGATTATGAATAGTGCCATTGGCAGCCGTACGGTTATTAAACAATCGGTAGTCAATCACAGTAAAGTGGGGAATGATGTAAACATAGGACCTTTTGCTCACATCAGACCTGATTCTGTCATCGGGAATGAAGTGAAGATCGGGAATTTTGTAGAAATTAAAAAGACTCAATTCGGAGACCGAAGCAAGGCATCTCATCTAAGCTATGTCGGCGATGCTGAGGTAGGCACTGATGTAAACCTGGGCTGCGGTTCAATTACTGTCAATTATGATGGAAAGAATAAGTATTTGACAAAAATTGAAGATGGCGCGTTTATCGGCTGCAATTCCAACTTGGTTGCCCCTGTCACAGTCGGAGAAGGCGCTTATGTGGCGGCAGGTTCAACTGTTACGGAAGATGTACCTGGAAAAGCACTTGCTATTGCCAGAGCGAGACAAGTAAATAAAGACGATTATGTGAAAAATATTCATAAAAAATAATCCTAAATTCGGAGGTTTATCCATGTCTAATCAATACGGAGATAAGAATTTAAAGATTTTTTCTTTGAATTCGAATCCAGAGCTTGCAAAAGAAATCGCAGATATAGTTGGAGTTCAATTAGGGAAATGTTCTGTCACAAGATTTAGTGACGGGGAAGTCCAAATTAATATCGAAGAAAGTATTCGCGGATGTGATTGTTACATCATCCAGTCTACAAGTGACCCCGTTAACGAGCATATTATGGAACTGCTGATTATGGTAGATGCGTTAAAACGCGCTTCTGCAAAAACGATTAACATTGTTATTCCTTATTACGGTTATGCGCGTCAAGACAGAAAAGCAAGATCCCGTGAGCCAATCACAGCTAAACTTTTCGCTAACCTGCTTGAAACAGCCGGTGCGACTCGTGTGATTGCACTTGACCTGCATGCGCCGCAAATTCAAGGATTCTTTGATATACCGATTGACCACTTAATGGGTGTTCCGATTTTAGGAGAATATTTTGAAGGCAAAAATCTTGAAGATATCGTCATTGTTTCACCAGACCATGGCGGTGTGACACGTGCCCGCAAACTGGCTGACCGACTAAAAGCGCCAATTGCGATTATCGATAAACGCCGTCCGCGTCCAAACGTGGCGGAAGTCATGAATATTGTAGGTAACATCGAAGGGAAGACTGCTATCCTCATCGATGACATTATTGATACTGCAGGTACGATTACACTTGCTGCTAATGCGCTCGTTGAAAACGGAGCGAAAGAAGTATATGCATGCTGTACACACCCTGTACTATCAGGCCCTGCGGTAGAACGGATTAATAATTCAACAATTAAAGAGCTTGTTGTGACAAACAGCATCAAGCTTCCTGAAGAAAAGAAAATTGAACGCTTTAAGCAGCTTTCAGTCGGACCGCTTCTGGCCGAAGCGATTATTCGCGTTCATGAGCAGCAATCAGTCAGCTATCTGTTCAGCTAAACCATTTTTCGAGGTTTAAATCCTTATCGTTATGGGTATTGTTTGTAATAGGACAACTAAAACGACAATAGGATGGTGCTGAATATGGCAACTTTAACGGCAAAAGAAAGAACGGACTTTACTCGTTCGTCTCTTCGGAATATCCGTACTTCAGGACATGTTCCAGGTATCATATATGGGAAGGATACGGGTAACAAACCTGTGTCATTAGACAGTGTGGAGCTCATCAAAACGCTGAGGGACGAAGGCAAAAATGCAGTCATTACGCTTGAGGTCAGCGGAGAAAAACACTCAGTCATGGTAACAGACCTGCAGACGGACCCGCTGAAAAATGAAATCACTCATGCTGATTTTCAAGTAGTTAATATGAGTGAGGACATTGAAGTGGAAGTTCCGATTCATCTGACCGGAGAAGCCATTGGAGTGAAAAACGGAGGCGTACTGCAGCAGCCGTTATATGCACTTATTGTAAAGGCCAAGCCAAAAGCCATTCCACAAACGATTGAGGCTGATATTTCAAGCCTCGATGTAAATGAAGTACTGACGATTGCGGATTTGCCTGCTGGCGGTGACTACTCCTTTAATCATGAATCAGATGAGGTTGTGGCTTCAATCCTTCCTCCGCAGCAGCAGGAAGCAGCTGAGGTCGATGAAGAGGAATCTGCCGATGCTCAGCCTGAAGGTGAAAACGAACAATAATAGCTTAAGGCGTAACCCTCCCGCGGTTACGTCTTTTGTGCTAGAATGAGAAGAATTATAGCCCGTTTATGAAGACGGGAGTTATGTGACTAAGGGAGGATTCGCCATGCTTGTGATTGCCGGTCTCGGAAACCCGGGGAAGAACTATGAAAATACACGGCATAATGTCGGATTTATGGTGATAGATCAGCTTGCAAAGGAATGGAATATAGAGCTGAATCAAAATAAATTTAACGGATTATACGGAACCGGATTTGTTTCCGGCAAAAAGGTTCTACTTGTTAAACCGCTTACATATATGAATTTATCAGGAGAATGTTTGCGGCCTTTAATGGACTACTATGATGTCGATAACGAAGATTTGACAGTCATTTACGACGACCTTGACCTTCCGACTGGCAAGATCCGTTTAAGAACGAAAGGAAGCGCCGGAGGGCACAATGGCATCAAATCACTGATCCAGCATCTTGGAACATCCGAGTTTGACCGTATCCGCATCGGAATCGGCCGGCCTGTAAACGGCATGAAGGTCGTTGATTATGTGTTAGGCTCCTTTACCAAGGAGGAGGCACCTGAGATCGAAGAAGCGGTTGATAAATCTGTGAAGGCTTGTGAGGCTTCTTTGAGTAAACCGTTTTTAGAAGTCATGAACGAATTTAACGCAAAGGTATAAAATGTAACAACAAAGTCCATACTACACCAAAATGACTTTTTCATCAGGAGGTCCCTTGTATGGCTTTGCATTATTATTGTCGTCATTGCGGAGTGAAAGTAGGCAGTCTCGAATCTTCAATGGTATCGACAGACTCACTTGGATTTCAGCACTTAACAAATGAGGAAAGAAACGATATGATTTCTTATAAAGAAAATGGAGATGTCCATGTTTTGACGATATGTGAAGATTGCCAAGAGGCGCTTGACCGAAATCCGCATTACCACGAATATCACACATTTATTCAATAAAAAGCTTTGGTGTAGACACTAGACCAAAGCGTTTTTCTGTTCTCGCAGGAAACAGAGAGGAGGGGCCATATGGACAACATTCAAACCTTTATAAAAGAAAGCGATGACTTTAAATCCATCATCAACGGTTTACACGAGGGCCTGAAGGAACAGCTGCTCGCGGGTCTGTCGGGTTCCGCGCGTTCTGTTTTTACTTCTGCTCTGGCTAATGAAACGAATAAGCCTATCTTTCTCATCACCCATAACTTATATCAAGCCCAGAAAGTAACAGATGATCTGACTTCACTTCTAGAGGATCGGTCTGTCCTTTTGTACCCCGTCAATGAACTCATTTCATCAGAAATCGCAGTTGCAAGCCCTGAATTGCGGGCGCAGCGATTAGATGTCATTAATAGACTAACGAATGGAGAAGCGCCAATTGTCGTTGCTCCGGTAGCGGCAATCAGAAGAATGCTGCCGCCTGTTGAGGTGTGGAAAAGCAGCCAGATGCTCATTCAAGTAGGCCATGATATCGAACCTGACCAGCTTGCCTCACGGCTGATAGAGGTAGGGTATGAGCGGTCTGATATGGTTTCTGCGCCCGGGGAATTCAGTATTCGCGGGGGAATCATAGACATTTATCCGTTGACTTCAGAGAATCCGGTGAGAATTGAACTTTTTGACACCGAGGTGGATTCAATCCGCAGCTTTAATTCAGATGATCAGCGGTCAATTGAGACCCTTACCTCGATCAATATCGGTCCCGCGAAGGAATTAATTATCAGACCGGAAGAAAAAGCGCGGGCGATGGAGAAAATCGATAGTGGTCTTGCCGCGAGCTTGAAAAAATTAAAGGCTGACAAACAAAAAGAAATACTTCATGCGAATATTTCTCACGATAAAGAACGCTTGTCTGAAGGCCAGACAGATCAGGAGCTCGTGAAGTATCTCTCATATTTCTATGAAAAGCCTGCTAGTTTACTAGATTATACACCTGATAATACACTTCTGATTTTGGATGAAGTCAGTCGGATTCATGAGATGGAAGAACAGCTTCAAAAAGAAGAAGCGGAGTTTATCACAAATCTTCTTGAGGAAAGGAAGATTTTGCATGACATTCGTTTGTCATTCAGCTTCCAAAAAATAGTGGCTGAGCAAAAACGGCCTCTGCTGTACTACTCTTTATTTTTGCGGCATGTACACCATACGAGCCCGCAAAACATCGTCAATGTGTCAGGCCGGCAAATGCAGAGTTTCCATGGCCAAATGAACGTGCTTGCGGGCGAAATGGAGCGTTTTAAAAAATCAAATTTCACTGTTGTGTTCTTAGGAGCAAACAAGGAACGTACACAGAAATTGTCATCTGTTTTGGCTGATTATGATATCGAGGCCGCCGTGACAGACAGCAAAAAAGCGCTTGCTCAGGGACAGGTCTATATCATGGAAGGCGAGCTCCAATCGGGATTTGAGCTGCCGTTAATGAAGCTTGCCGTTATTACGGAAGAAGAACTGTTCAAAAACCGTGTGAAAAAGAAGCCGCGAAAACAGAAGCTTACCAATGCAGAGCGTATTAAGAGCTATTCTGAGCTTCAAATTGGAGATTATGTCGTTCATATTAATCACGGGATCGGAAAATACCTGGGGATTGAAACTCTTGAAATCAACGGCATTCATAAAGACTATTTAAATATACATTATCAGGGCAGTGACAAGCTTTACGTTCCTGTAGAACAAATTGATCAGGTCCAAAAATATGTCGGCTCCGAAGGAAAAGAGCCAAAGCTGTATAAATTAGGCGGAAGTGAATGGAAGCGGGTCAAGAAAAAAGTAGAGACATCCGTTCAGGATATTGCTGACGACTTAATTAAGCTGTATGCCGAAAGAGAAGCGAGCAAGGGCTATGCGTTTTCTCCTGACCATGAGATGCAGCGTGAATTCGAATCGGCTTTCCCTTATCAAGAGACTGATGATCAGCTCCGTTCGATTCACGAAATCAAAAAAGACATGGAAAGAGAACGTCCGATGGACCGCTTGCTGTGCGGAGATGTGGGCTACGGTAAAACAGAGGTTGCCATACGTGCCGCGTTTAAGGCGATCGGTGACGGAAAGCAGGTAGCTCTGCTCGTTCCGACAACAATTTTGGCACAGCAGCATTATGAAACCATAAAAGAGCGCTTCCAGGACTATCCGATTAATATCGGACTTCTCAGCAGGTTCAGAACGAGAAAAGAAGCAAACGAAACAATCAAAGGGCTGAAAAACGGAACAGTTGATATCGTCATCGGGACGCATCGGCTGCTATCAAAGGATGTCGTGTATAAAGATTTAGGGCTCCTCATCATTGATGAAGAGCAGCGTTTCGGTGTAACCCATAAAGAAAAGATCAAGCAAATAAAAGCCAATGTTGATGTATTAACGTTAACAGCAACACCGATTCCGCGTACGCTGCATATGTCTATGCTTGGCGTAAGGGACCTTTCAGTCATCGAGACTCCGCCGGAAAATCGCTTCCCTGTACAGACGTATGTTGTGGAATATAACGGCGCTCTTGTCAGAGAGGCGATTGAACGTGAGCTTGCACGCGGAGGCCAGGTCTATTTCTTGTACAACCGGGTAGAGGACATTGAGCGGAAAGCGGATGAAATTTCAATGCTAGTCCCTGACGCGAAGGTAGCATATGCGCATGGGAAAATGACAGAAAATGAATTAGAAACCGTTATGCTAAGTTTCCTTGAAGGAGAATCAGACGTTCTCGTCAGCACAACCATTATCGAAACTGGCGTGGACATCCCGAACGTCAATACGCTGATCGTATTTGACGCCGACAAGATGGGACTTTCTCAGCTTTACCAGCTGCGGGGGCGTGTCGGCCGTTCTAACCGTGTGGCGTATGCGTACTTCACGTATCGCCGGGATAAAGTGCTGACAGAAGTGGCTGAAAAAAGGCTGCAGGCTATTAAAGAATTCACAGAGCTAGGTTCCGGTTTTAAAATCGCAATGCGTGACTTAACGATTCGCGGAGCCGGGAATCTTCTTGGTGCCCAGCAGCATGGCTTCATCGATTCGGTCGGATTTGACCTCTATTCACAAATGCTGAAGGAGGCCATTGAGGAGCGTAAAGGAGACACAGCGAAGACAGAGCAGTTTGAAACAGAAATTGATGTCGAGCTTGATGCGTATATTCCGGAAACTTATATTCAAGACGGCAAACAGAAAATTGATATGTATAAACGCTTCAGGTCTGTGGCGACAATCGAAGAGAAGAATGAGCTTCAAGATGAAATGATCGACCGCTTTGGAAACTATCCAAAAGAAGTCGAATACTTGTTTACTGTTGCAGAAATGAAGGTCTATGCGAGACAGGAACGTGTCGAGCTGATTAAGCAGGATAAAGATGCTGTCAGATTGACAATTTCTGAAGAAGCAAGTGCTGAAATTGACGGACAGAAGCTGTTTGAGCTTGGCAATCAATATGGCAGACAAATCGGACTGGGAATGGAAGGGAAAAAACTCAAAATCTCCATACAGACGAAAGGCCGTAGTGCTGATGAATGGCTCGACACCGTGATGGGCATGCTGAAGGGCTTAAAAGATGTGAAGAAGCAAACCATTTCATCAACGTAAATTTTGTTACTCTCTGGTGTATATTACATTTGATGTGACGGATACTAATTTCAAGCGAGGCGGAAGGTACATAAAGTAACTGCTTTAGGTCTTTCCCACATGTATATACCATCAAATGAAAGAGAGGCACCAGAGATGAAAGCAACCGGTATCGTACGTCGTATTGATGACTTAGGTCGGGTCGTGATTCCTAAAGAAATTCGAAGAACTCTGAGAATCAGGGAAGGCGATCCGCTTGAGATTTTTGTAGATCGTGACGGAGAAGTGATTTTGAAAAAGTACTCTCCGATCAGTGAGCTTGGAGACTTTGCAAAGGAGTATGCAGACGCGCTTTACGACAGCCTCGGCCATTCAGTGCTGATTTGTGATCGTGATGTATATATTGCCGTGTCTGGCAGCTCCAAAAAAGATTACTTAAACAAGTCAATCAGCGAAATGCTGGAAAGAACAATGGATCAGCGCAGCTCCGTGCTTGAGAGTGATGCGAAATCAGTACAGCTTGTGAATGGAATTGATGAGGACATGAATTCTTATACTGTCGGCCCAATTGTGGCGAACGGTGATCCGATAGGTGCTGTGGTGATTTTTTCAAAAGATCAGACAATGGGCGAAGTAGAGCATAAAGCCGTTGAAACAGCAGCTGGATTTTTGGCTCGTCAAATGGAACAGTAGGTCTTATTCCTTTCTTCGAAAATAGGTATGTAAAGAACAGCTCTCCTTGGGACGCTGTTCTTTTTCATGCGTGCGGAAAAAGGAATCCAAGGGTTGGGATGTGGTATAATAACCTCGTTTTTATTTGTGCCGCGGTAATACGTGAACCGTATTGCCCCTGACGTTGGGAAGGAGCTTTTGGATGGACGATTCAATAGGCGTTAAACGGCATTGGATTTGGCAGGGGGCTTTTGTTTTAATTCTGGCAGGCGTCATCACAAAAATTTTAAGCGCTGTTTACAGAGTCCCGTTTCAAAACATTGTCGGCGATGTTGGATTTTATATATATCAGCAGGTATATCCCTTTCTTGGTATTGCGGTCATGCTGTCCACATCAGGATTTCCAGTCATTATTTCAAAGCTGATGAATGATTATAGTGAAAAAAATCATCACACCATATTAAAAATATCAGCGTTATTTTTGTCTTTAATCGGTATTTTATTATTTCTTTGTTTATATCTGGGTGCTGTTCCTATTGCACTCTTTATGGGGGATTCGCATCTAGCCGTGTTAATTCAAGTGACCGCGTACGCGTTTCTGCTGTTCCCATTTGTCGCGTTGCTTAGAGGCGGTTTTCAGGGCCGGCACGAAATGCTCCCTTCAGCCTTATCACAGATGACAGAGCAGTTTCTGCGTGTTGCGGTGCTCTTGGGTTTATCATTTTGGCTCGTGAAAAAGGGAGCCTCGCTTTATACTGCGGGAGCGGCAGCCGCTTCAGGCTCTCTTGCCGGAAGTTTGGTTGCATTGATAATACTGGGGTTTTTTTGGTTCAAAACGAAAAGAGACAACCAAACGGATAGGCAAAACGAAAATGTCATCACAACAAAAGAATTGACGAAAAAACTGCTTTTATATTCGGTTACAATTTGTGTAAGCAGTTTGCTGCTTTTGTTTATCCAGCTTGTTGATGCTTTGAATTTATATGCATTGCTTTCGGGTGGTGAGGCAAGCGAAGAAGCAAAACGCCTAAAGGGGATCTATGATCGGGGGCAACCCTTGCTGCAGCTCGGCTCAGTTTTTGCCGTAAGCATTGCGACGTCACTCGTTCCGTATATTTCTATGGCTGTAAAAAACAAAGAGCTGAAGATCATGAAAGAAAAAATCACGTCATCTTTAAAACTATGCCTTGTACTCGGTACAGGCGCATCGGCTGGGTTGATTTGCATTCTAAAGCCGGTAAATATCATGCTGTTTCAAAATGGAGAAGGGACAGGTGCGTTACAAGTATTTAGCTGCTCCATTTTATTTGCATCCTTGGCGGTAACGGCAGCGGCAGTCTTACAGGGAGCGGGATACACAGTTTTTCCTGCGATAGCGGTGGGCGCGGGTGTTGCAGTGAAATGGGTGTTAAACACACTTTTGGTTCCGCGCTATGGGATTGAAGGCGCATCGCTTGCGACAGCGGCTTCCTTTGCAGCTGTCGCCGGCCTTAACTTGTATCAGCTTCGGCAAAAGGAATGGCTCGATAAGCTTAGAGGCGTTTTGATTCCGATTATTGGATCTGCTCTTTTGATGTCAGCTGTTTTGCTTGCGTATACGCGTCTATGGACTTTCTTGTTTCCTGCAACAGGAAGAGGAGTTGCTGTGATTGAGAGTCTTTCTGCTGTTGCAATTGGTGGCGCGGTGTTTATTTATTGTATGATGAGATTGGGAATATTTACAGGTGAAGAGCTGAACAGTGTGCCATTCGGCAGCAAGTTAAGCAAATTCATGAGAAGGAGAGAACAAAATGGCGGGTAAAATTACAGTCGTGGGACTTGGTGCCGGAGACATGGACCAGTTGACAATTGGTATACACAAGCTGTTGACGAAGGCAGATACGCTGTATGTCAGAACCAAGGATCATCCTTTAATTGAGGAGCTTGAAAAAGAAACGAAGAACATCCGTTTCTTTGATGATATATATGAGAAACATGATCAGTTCGAGGCGGTATATGAAGAAATTGCTGATATCCTCTTTGAAGCGGCGCGGCGTGAGGACGTGGTTTATGCTGTGCCGGGACACCCTTTTGTCGCAGAAAAAACAGTTCAGCTGCTGACGGAGCGGCAGGAAAAGGAAAACGTTCAAGTGAAAGCCGCGGGTGGACAAAGTTTCCTTGATGCCACATTCAATGCCTTGCAAATTGACCCGATTGAAGGTTTTCAATTTGTGGATGCCGGCACATTGTCTGCGGATGAGCTTGAGCTCAGACATCATCTGATCATATGTCAGGTTTACGACCAAATGACGGCTTCTGAAGTCAAGCTGACATTGATGGAGAAACTGCCTGATGATTATGAGGTCGTCATTGTGACTGCAGCAGGCAGCCGTGGCGAGGAGATCAGGACAGTGCCATTATTTGAGCTGGACCGCAATGTCGCCTTGAACAACTTAACAAGTGTGTATATTCCGCCGATTAAAGAAGAGAAGCTGCTTTATCACGAATTCTCCACGTTCCGAAGCATCATCAGAGAGCTTCGCGGACCTAATGGATGTCCGTGGGATAAAAAGCAGACGCATCAGTCATTAAAGCAGTACATGATTGAAGAATGTTATGAGCTTCTCGAAGCTATTGACGAAGAAGACACAGACCATATGATCGAAGAGCTTGGCGACGTTTTGCTTCAGGTCTTGCTTCACGCGCAAATTGGTGAAGATGAAGGTTATTTCACAATTGATGATGTCATAAAAGGAATCAGTGAAAAAATGGTCCGAAGACATCCCCATGTGTTTAAAGATGTTAAGGTTCAGGATGAAAACGATGTTTTGGCCAATTGGGAAGATATAAAAAAGGCCGAAAAAAATACATCTGAATCATCGTTACTAGACAGCGTACCGAAAACCCTTCCAGCTCTTTCGAAAGCTGCTAAATTGCAGAAAAAAGCAGCGAAGGTCGGTTTTGACTGGGAAGACGTCAGCGATATTTGGGAAAAGGTAAGTGAGGAAATGAAGGAATTTTCTTCTGAGGTTTCTGAAGCTCCTCACGAACACAATCTTAAAGCTGAGTTTGGCGACATTTTGTTCGCGCTGGTGAATGTAGCCCGCTTCTACAAAATAGAGCCAGAGGAAGCGCTGACCATGACTAATGACAAATTCCGGAGACGGTTCTCGTACATTGAGGAAACAGCGAAGGAAGAGGGAGTCGAGTTGGCTGATATGTCCCTTGAGGACATGGACAAACTGTGGAATGAAGCAAAAGAAACTGAGAGGAGATCATAGATATGAGATTAGATAAATTTTTGAAAGTATCACGGCTGATCAAACGGCGTACACTAGCGAAGGAAGTAGCTGACCAAGGACGAATCTCTATTAACGGAAACCAAGCTAAAGCAAGCTCTGACGTAAAACCGGGAGATGAACTAACGGTCCGCTTCGGCCAAAAGCTTGTAACGGTTCAAGTTAATGAATTGAAAGACACGACGAAAAAAGAAGAAGCTGCAAACATGTACACGATTCTAAAAGAAGAAAAACTCGGCGAATAGGCTTGTTCTAAAAAAATTCCCTACCTCATACAATGCAGTAATAATGCTAAAAGTATCGAGGATATGGGGGCTGAATAGATGAATTCATATTATGATCAAAAAGGTTCTTCGTCTGTTCCGGAACAACATGATGTGACAATGAAAGGCCGGAAGCATTTAGATATTTCTGGGGTTAAGCATGTGGAGAGTTTTGATAACGAAGAATTCCTGCTGGAAACGGTGATGGGAATGCTCTCCGTCAGAGGCCAAAACCTACAGATGAAAAATCTTGATGTGGAAAAAGGGATTGTTTCGATTAAAGGCAGGGTATTTGATTTAGTGTACTTAGACGAACAACAAGGGGATAAAGCTAAAGGGTTTTTTAGCAAGTTGTTTAAATGACGCTGACGACACAATTCTATACAATGCTGGCGATGTCCGGTATGGGTCTCTGGCTTGGTGCTTCGCTTGATACATACCGGCTCTTTGTCATTCGTGCCAAAACAGCCAGATGGCTATTATTTATTCATGATATTCTTTTCTGGATTGTGCAAGGGCTGCTTTTCTTTTATGTTTTGCTTCATGTAAATGAGGGAGAATTCAGGATTTACATCTTTTTAGCGGTTCTGCTGGGCGTTGCGACGTATCAGAGCCTTTGCAAACGAATCTATATAAAAATACTGAAATTCTTCATTTACCTTGTTGTTTCTGTTTATCAATTCTTCAAAAAACTCATTCAGCACGTGTTATTTCGTCCTATTGTGTGGACATGCGGAGCGATCATCTGGCTGGCGGCATTTTTATTCAAGAAAACATACAGCCTGATAGGTTTTCTCCTGCTGTGTCTATATAAAATAGTCATGGTTCTGTGTTTTCCGATCCGTTTTATCGCGAAACAATGTTTGAAACTTCTTCCTGTGAAAATGCGTCTAACTTTTAGACGTTATTTTGAAAAAGGTGCAGGATTTCTCAAAAAGAAGAAGAAACTATTGATAACCATAAGAACGACCATTACACGGTTTTTGAAGAAATGAAAGGAGGACCGTCTGGTTTGAATTTTTCCAGGGAACGAACGATAACTGAAATACAAAACGACTATAAAGAACAAGTAGAACGGCAAAATCAGCTGAAGAAACGAAGACGCAAAGGGCTGTACAGACGGTTAACTGTATTCGGCGCCCTAGTATTCCTGACGGCAATTGTGCTGGCAAGCTCTGTCTGGTCTCAAACATCTTCCCTTAGTGCAAAAGAAGAAAAGAAAGAACAGCTTGAAAAAGAACTGAAAAGTTTAAAGACAAAACAAACGGATTTAAAAGAAGAAATATCCAAATTGAAGGATGAGGATTACGTCACAGAGCTTGCCAGAAGGGACTTATTCATGTCTGGAGACGGAGAAATTATCTTCAATGTGGAGAAGAAGAGCAAGTAGCCTTGTTGACACTTAAATTTTTATTTAGGTATAATTAAGCAAACGATCTTTTTATAAGCCTAAGGAGGAGCACTTTTTTTATGTCGATTGAAGTTGGCAGCAAGTTGCAAGGGAAAATTACAGGTATTACAAATTTTGGAGCATTTGTTGAATTGCCTGGAGGCTCAACCGGTCTCGTTCACATTAGTGAGGTAGCTGATAATTATGTCAAAGACATTAACGACCACTTAAAAGTCGGCGACCAAGTTGAAGTGAAAGTCATCAACGTTGAAAAAGACGGGAAAATTGGTTTATCTATTAAAAAAGCTAAAGACCGTCCGCAAGCCAGACCTAGAAATGATTTCCGTCCGAAAGAATCTTTTGAACAGAAAATGAATAAGTTTTTAAAAGACAGCGAAGATCGCTTGTCATCTTTAAAACGCAATACGGAATCAAAACGTGGAGGGCGCGGAGCAAGAAGAGGATAACTTGCTGCTTTCTATAAAATAAATGAAGCATCCGTTCATCCCGACGGATGCTTTTTTATTATCCTCATCCTCTTTAAGAGTCAGAAAATTACAACATTAAAGTTTCTGTTGACGAAAGAGACAAACCTTTGTATTATATAACTTGTGCTTAGAAGCACAAAACAATATGGCGGTGTAGCTCAGCTGGCTAGAGCGTACGGTTCATACCCGTGAGGTCGGGGGTTCGATCCCCTCCGCCGCTACCATATTTGTTTGGCCCGTTGGTCAAGCGGTTAAGACACCGCCCTTTCACGGCGGTAACACGGGTTCGAATCCCGTACGGGTCATCCTAAAAAATCGGTTTCTCTTGCAGAAGCCGATTTTTTTCATTTTTAGACAACATTCCGGAAATTCTTCTCATAAACGAATATCAAGGCAGAAACCGTCGAAGATTTCTTTGGTATTGTTACCTTCTTTTGACAAAATCCTATCTGTGCTTTCGCTATAATGACAGGCAACGAATATAACAGGTGGGAGATGAGAGGAATGGAAAAAGCAGAAAGAAGAGTGAACGGGCCAATGGCGGGACAAGCTTTGGAAAAACTCCAATCGTTTTTTAACAGGGGCACGAAGCTGGTGACTCATCATTTGCATTCACTGTTTTTCTATAAAGGATTCATTTATGTTGTCATCGGATTTTTGCTTGGACGGGCTTTCATATTATCCGAGGTGCTTCCTTTCGCACTTCCTTTCTTTGGAGCGATGCTTCTTATCAGAAGAGACAAAGCGTTTTATGCGGTTTTGGCTGTGCTTGCAGGTGCGCTGACCATATCTCCAAAGCACTCATTGCTCATACTGGCGGCATTGCTGGCATTCTTCGTATTTTCTAAAGTGGCTGCCTTCATTACCGACGATCGTGTAAAAGCACTCCCGATTGTCGTGTTCTTCTCGATGGCCGCAGCAAGAGCCGGGTTTGTTTATGCCCAAAATGGCGTATTTACAACCTATGATTATGTAATGGCTATCGTTGAGGCTGGACTATCGTTTATCTTAACACTGATTTTCCTTCAGAGCCTTCCGATTTTTACTGTGAAAAAAGTGAAACAATCATTAAAAATAGAGGAAATCATTTGCTTTATGATTCTTATTGCCTCTGTTTTAACGGGGCTGGCCGGCTTGTCCTACCAAGGGATGCAGGCAGAACATATATTGGCTCGTTATGTTGTATTGAGTTTTTCCTTTATTGGCGGAGCAAGCATCGGCTGTACGGTTGGTGTTGTGACCGGCCTGATTCTTGGCTTGGCGAATATCGGAAACCTATATCAAATGAGTCTGCTTGCTTTTTCCGGTTTATTGGGCGGTTTACTGAAGGAAGGAAAAAAAGCGGGTGCAGCAATCGGTCTTATCGTTGGTTCACTTCTTATATCTTTATATGGTGAAGGCTCTGCCGGTCTGATGACAACGCTCTATGAGTCATTAATCGCAGTCGGCCTGTTTTTGCTCACACCTCAATCTATTACAAGGAAAGTGGCGAGATATATTCCGGGAACTGTCGAGCATCTTCAAGAGCAACAGCAATACGCTAGAAAAATCCGTGATGTCACTGCTCAGAAGGTAGACCAGTTCTCCAATGTATTTCACGCGCTGTCTGAAAGCTTTGCAACCTTTTACCAAGCGTCAGACGAACAGACAGATGACAGCGAAGTTGATCTGTTCTTAAGCAAAATCACGGAGCATTCCTGTCAGACGTGCTACAAGAAAAACAGGTGCTGGGTACAGAACTTTGATAAAACATATGATTTAATGAAACAAGTTATGCTTGAAACAGAGGAAAAAGAATATGCATCAAACCGAAGGCTGAAAAAAGAGTTTCAACAGTATTGTTCTAAATCCAAGCAGGTTGAAGAGCTGATTGAGGATGAGCTCGCACATCATCATGCCCATTTGACACTCAAGAAAAAAGTCCAAGACAGCAGGCGCCTTGTTGCTGAACAGCTTTTAGGCGTTTCTGAGGTTATGGCCGACTTTTCTCGGGAAATAAAAAGAGAGCGAGAACAGCACTTTCTGCAGGAAGAGCAAATCATAGAAGCGCTTCAGCATTTCGGAATTGAGATTCAGCATGTCGAGATCTATAGTCTTGAACAAGGAAATATCGATATTGAAATGACCATTCCGTTCAGCGGACATGGAGAAAGTGAAAAAATCATTGCTCCTATGCTTTCTGACATTCTGGAAGAACAAATTCTTGTGAAAGCCGAACAGCACTCTCCGCATCCGAATGGATACAGCCATGTCGCCTTTGGATCAACAAAATCATACAGGGTGTCCACGGGAGCTGCTCACGCTGCGAAGGGCGGCGGCCTTGTCTCCGGTGACAGCTACAGCATGATGGAGCTTGGAGCCAGAAAATATGCTGCAGCAATCAGTGACGGAATGGGCAATGGCGCAAGAGCGCACTTTGAAAGCAATGAAACGATCAAGCTTCTTGAAAAAATCCTTGAATCGGGAATTGATGAAAAAATAGCAATTAAAACGATCAACAGCATACTGTCTCTAAGGACAACTGACGAAATATATTCCACGCTTGACCTATCTATTATCGATCTTCAAGATGCCAGTTGTAAATTTTTGAAGGTTGGATCGACGCCTAGCTTTATCAAACGGGGTGACCAGGTCATGAAAGTTCAAGCGAGCAATCTGCCAATCGGTATTATTAATGAATTCGATGTGGAGGTTGTGAGTGAACAGTTGAAAGCGGGTGACCTCTTAATTATGATGAGTGATGGCATTTTTGAGGGGCCTAAGCATGTGGAAAATCACGACTTATGGATGAAGCGTAAAATGAAAGGGTTGAAAACAAATGACCCGCAGGAGATTGCCGATTTGCTTATGGAAGAAGTCATCCGCACAAGATCCGGCCAAATTGAGGACGATATGACTGTTGTTGTCGTCCGGATTGATCACAATACACCGAAGTGGGCATCCATTCCTGTTCCGGCAATCTTTCAAAACAAACAAGAAATTTCATAACGCTTCCGTATAAATCAAATTTCTTCTGGCGAAGATGGGAATATATGAATCTGAGAATCCTCGTATTCTCCAGGAGGAATGAATGTGAACAACGGACATTTAAATCAAATTTTGCTGATAACGGATGGCTGCTCAAACCATGGGGAAGACCCGCTTGCAATGGCTGCTTTTGCTAAAGAGCAGGGGATTACGGTAAATGTCATTGGTATAATGGAAGAAAATCAAATTGACCCTGAGGCAATGAAGGAAGTCGAAGGGATTGCACTTGCCGGAGGAGGCGTGCACCAAGTCGTTTATGCATCTCAGCTTTCACAAACTGTTCAAATGGTAACAAAAAAAGCGATGACGCAAACCTTACAAGGTGTAGTCAATCAAGAACTGAAACAGATTCTCGGAAAGAATGTGGAAATGGAAGAGCTTTCTCCGGAAAAACGCGGCGAAGTCATGGAAGTGGTAGACGAGCTTGGAGAAACGGTGCATCTTCAGGTTTTGGTTCTTGTTGATACAAGTGCAAGTATGGCGCCAAAGCTTCCAACAGTAAAAGAGGCGCTGATTGATTTGTCTGTAAGCCTCAATTCCCGAATCGGGAATAACGAATTTGCGATGTGTATATTTCCCGGGAAAAAACAAGAGGTCGAGCTTGTGCTGAACTGGACACCGAAGCTGCAATCTCTTTCCACACTCTTTGCAAAGCTTTCGACAGGCGGCATCACGCCGACAGGTCCGGCGATTCGTGAAGCGACACTGCAGTTTGAAAAAATACGCTCAAGAAGGGGCATGCTGGCAGATGATGAACGACGCTTTGACGAGTTTGGCATGTAGCCTCAAGCCGGGTACGACAATCAAAGGCAAGTGGAATGGAAACACTTATACATTGCGTAAACAGCTTGGTAAAGGGGCCAATGGAATTGTGTATTTGGCAGAAACATCAGATGGACATGTTGCCTTAAAGGTGAGTGATGACAGCCTGTCTATTACTTCTGAAGTGAATGTCTTGAAATCTTTCTCAAAGGCCCAGTCCGTTACGATGGGGCCTTCTTTTTTTGATACGGATGATGCCTATATTCCCAGTGCCAATACGAAAGTTTCATTTTATGCAATGGAATACATAAAAGGGCCGCTGCTTTTGAAGTATGTCAGTGATAAAGGAGCAGAGTGGATACCTGTATTAATGATTCAGCTGTTATCCAGCTTATCGGTGCTTCACCAGCAAGGATGGATATTCGGCGATCTTAAACCTGATAATCTGATCGTAACTGGTCCGCCCGCAAGGATCCGCTGCATTGATGTGGGCGGCACGACAAAGGAAGGCCGGGCGATAAAAGAGTATACGGAGTTTTATGACAGAGGCTATTGGGGGTATGGAACAAGAAAGGCAGAGCCATCCTATGATCTGTTCGCAGTTGCCATGATTATGATCAACAGTGTGCATAAAAAAGAATTTAAGAAAACGAACCAGCCCAAAGAACAGCTTAGGTCTCTCATCGAAGGAAACCCGCTGCTTCAAAAGTATAAAAAAGCACTTTTTTCAGCCTTGAACGGAGATTATCAATCCGCAGATGAAATGAAAAAGGATATGCTAGACGCGGGGCAAAAAGCATCACAAAGAAAACAGCCTATAAAAGCATCACCGCAGCCTGCCACACGACAAAGACAGCAAATACCGCGCCAAGGAAAAATAACGAAGACGCGATATACCCCAAAACAGAAACCGGCTAAGTCGGGGGGGTTATTTGAAACAACGCTTATCGTGATCAGTGTTTTAGCGCTTTATTTCGCCTATATTATCTTTTTCTTAATCTGAATGGCGCAAACTGCAGAGCCTATGCTTCTTCTTTGCTTGGAGGGGTTGAAAGTGTTAGGATATGAATATCTTTAAAATACCTGCTCATTGTGAGGAGGACATTGTGAAAAGTGTCAAAGATTTTTTAAACAAACACAATCTTACGTTAAAAGGGGCGACAATCATTGTAGGCGTTTCCGGCGGTCCGGACTCAATGGCTCTTCTTCACGCGTTGCATACGTTATGCGGCCGTTCAGCGAATGTTATTGCAGCTCACGTTGACCATCGGTTCAGAGGTGCGGAATCCGAGGAGGACATGCGTTTTGTCCAAGCTTATTGTAAAGCTGAACAGCTCGTGTGCGAAACGGCTCAAATCAATGTAACCGCATATGCACAGGAAAAAGGACTCAATAAGCAGGCTGCAGCACGCGATTGCCGCTACCAGTTTTTTGAGGAAATCATGTCGAAGCACCAAGCGGACTATCTGGCTCTTGCGCATCATGGTGATGACCAGGTTGAAACAATGCTTATGAAACTGGCTAAGGGTACGCTTGGAACGGGACTTGCGGGAATGCAGCCGGTTAGACGTTTTGGGACGGGGCGGATCATCAGGCCGTTCTTACCCATTACAAAGGAAGAGATCCTTCACTATTGCCGTGAAAACGGCTTGAGCTACCGGACGGATGAAAGCAACGCCAAAGATGACTACACAAGAAACAGATTCAGAAAAACAGTGCTCCCGTTTTTGAAGCAGGAATCTCCGGATGTGCATAAAAGGTTTCAGAAAGTGAGTGAAGCACTGACGGAAGATGAGCAATTCTTACAGTCATTAACGAAAGATGAAATGAATAAAGTAATCACAAGCCAGTCTAATACATCAGTTGAAATCAATTCCTCTCAATTGCTTGC
Source organism: Bacillus sp. FSL R5-0416 (assembly GCF_037975425.1). NCBI lineage: Bacteria > Bacillati > Bacillota > Bacilli > Caryophanales > Bacillaceae > Bacillus > Bacillus sp. FSL R5-0416. The sequence goes on from NZ_CP150252.1 coordinate 75,228, forward strand.
CCTCCCGATGCCTTTACAAAGAAGAGGAGTTCAACTAATATTAAACTATCTTTATGAAAACGTTCCATCATCCTTTTCAGCCCATCACATTCAGCAGTTTCTCGATTGGGCGGAAAATGGCAGTCCTTCAGGAGTACTGGACTTTCCGAAAGGACTGAAGGTGGTCAAATCATATCAGACATGTTTGTTTACATTTGAACAATGGCAGTGCAAAAATGTTCCCTTTGAATACCAAATTAGCGGAGCTGCTGATGAAACGGCAGTACTCCCTAATGGATATCTGATAGAGGCAAAGCATTATGCGGACTCGCCTGAAGAACATGGGAATGCTGTTTTTATCACAAGTGAAAAAAAGGTGCGGTTTCCCTTAACAATCCGGACGAGAAAAGCTGGAGACCGGATCAAACTAAAAGGGATGAACGGCTCAAAAAAGGTAAAGGATATATTTATTGATAAGAAACTGCCTCTCCAAGAAAGAGACAACTGGCCGATTGTGACGGACGCAAGCGGTGAAATTATCTGGATACCTGGCTTGAAAAAATCAATTTTTGAAGATCTTGTGATTCCAAACAGCGACCGCATTGTATTACAATATAGACAGCATGAAAAGTGTAGGGGGCAAGCAAAATCATGATGAAACATGATATCGAGAAAGTACTGATCTCAGAGGAAGAGATACAAAAGAAAGTAAAAGAGTTAGGTGCAGAATTAACGAGCGAGTATCAAGATACATTTCCGTTGGCAATCGGTGTGTTAAAAGGAGCACTTCCTTTTATGGCGGATCTTATCAAGCATATTGATACATATTTGGAAATGGATTTCATGGATGTATCAAGCTACGGAAATTCTACGGTTTCTTCTGGAGAAGTAAAAATCATTAAAGATTTGGATACATCTGTAGAGGGCCGGGACATCTTAATTATTGAAGATATCATCGACAGTGGGTTAACCTTAAGTTATCTCGTAGAGCTCTTCCGATACCGTAAAGCAAAATCAATTAAGATTGTTACCCTTTTGGATAAACCGAGCGGAAGAAAAGCAGACATCAAAGCAGACTTTGTCGGTTTTGAAGTTCCTGACGCGTTTGTAGTGGGTTACGGACTTGATTATGCTGAGCGCTATCGCAATCTGCCTTATATCGGAGTGTTAAAACCGGCAGTTTATGAAAGCTGATCGGCAGCCTGCTTCCGAGATGGTTATTGTTTGTATTGGAATGATTTTCTATGGTACTATTGAACATAGTTGTGCTTACTGTGGGAGGAGGTAAGGAATGAATCGGGTCTTCCGTAATACCATTTTTTATTTACTTATTTTATTAGTAGTAATCGGGGTTGTGAGCTACTTCCAGACCTCAAATCCGAAAACAGAAAATATGTCGTACAGTACGTTCATCAAAAACCTGGATGACGGGAAAGTTGATAGCGTATCGGTTCAGCCTGTCAGAGGTGTTTATGAGGTAAAAGGGCAGCTGAAAAACTACGACAAAGATCAATACTTTTTGACTCATGTTCCTGAAGGAAAGGGAGCAGACCAGATATTTAACGCTTTGAAAAAGACAGACGTAAAGGTTGAGCCCGCGCAAGAAACAAGCGGATGGGTGACGTTCCTGACGACCATCATCCCATTTGTCATTATCTTTATTCTGTTTTTCTTCCTGCTCAATCAGGCTCAAGGCGGCGGCAGCCGTGTCATGAACTTTGGCAAGAGTAAAGCGAAGCTGTATACAGAGGAAAAGAAACGCGTCAAATTTAAAGACGTTGCAGGGGCTGACGAAGAAAAGCAAGAACTTGTTGAAGTTGTTGAGTTTCTGAAAGATCCCCGCAAGTTTGCCGAGCTCGGCGCCAGAATACCGAAAGGCGTGCTTTTAGTCGGACCTCCGGGTACCGGTAAAACATTGCTTGCCAAGGCTTGTGCAGGAGAAGCCGGCGTACCTTTCTTCAGCATCAGCGGATCTGATTTCGTTGAAATGTTTGTAGGGGTCGGTGCTTCCCGTGTGCGTGACTTGTTTGAAAATGCGAAAAAGAATGCGCCTTGTTTGATCTTCATTGATGAAATTGACGCAGTCGGACGCCAGCGTGGCGCTGGTCTCGGCGGTGGACACGATGAACGTGAACAGACGCTAAACCAATTGCTTGTTGAAATGGACGGATTCAGCGCTAATGAAGGAATTATCATCATTGCTGCGACGAACCGTGCGGACATCTTGGACCCAGCCTTACTTCGTCCGGGACGTTTTGACCGTCAAATTACAGTGGACCGTCCAGATGTCATTGGCCGTGAAGCTGTATTGAAAGTCCATGCGAGAAACAAACCGCTGGATGAAACGGTTAACCTAAAATCAATTGCCATGAGAACACCAGGCTTCTCGGGCGCTGACTTAGAAAACCTCTTGAATGAAGCTGCGCTTGTAGCGGCTCGTCAAAACAAGAAAAAAATCGATGCGCGTGATATTGACGAAGCAACGGACCGTGTAATTGCCGGACCTGCTAAGAAGAGCCGCGTTATCTCCAAGAAAGAACGCAATATCGTGGCTTATCACGAAGGCGGACACACCGTTATCGGTCTCGTTTTAGATGAGGCAGATATGGTTCATAAAGTAACGATTGTTCCTCGGGGCCAGGCTGGCGGTTATGCTGTTATGCTGCCAAGAGAAGACCGTTATTTCCAAACAAAGCCGGAGCTGCTTGATAAAATTGTCGGCCTCTTGGGCGGACGTGTTGCTGAAGAGATTATCTTCGGTGAAGTCAGCACAGGGGCGCACAATGACTTCCAGCGTGCGACGAATATTGCAAGACGAATGGTTACGGAATTCGGTATGTCAGAAAAACTGGGACCGTTGCAATTTGGACAGTCTCAGGGCGGTCAGGTATTCTTAGGCCGTGATTTCAACAATGAACAGAACTACAGTGATCAAATCGCTTATGAAATTGATCAGGAAATTCAGCGCATCATCAAAGAATGTTATGAGCGTGCGAAACAAATCCTGACTGAAAATCGTGACAAGCTTGAATTGATTGCCCAAACGCTTCTGAAAGTTGAAACGCTTGACGCTGAACAAATCAAACACCTTATCGATCATGGAACATTACCTGAGCGTAATTTCTCAGATGATGAAAAGAACGATGATGTGAAAGTAAACATTCTGACAAAAACAGAAGAAAAGAAAGACGATACGAAAGAGTAATTCGCTTTCTTTCTAAAAAAACTGCCGGCTGACGCTGGCAGTTTTTTTATGTAAATGATGTGCTCAGGTGCGGCTTTTACAATCATCCAATTCTGGTATCGATTTGTTTACAAATGAGCCGCTGATCGTGTATGGTATTGTAGAATGTTTGTAAAAAGTAAAGTAGAGAAACTATTCAAAAGTGGTGATAGAGGTTGTTACTGGTTATCGATGTGGGGAACACCAATACTGTACTTGGTGTATATCATGATGGAAAATTAGAATATCACTGGCGTATAGAAACAAGCAGGCATAAAACAGAAGATGAGTTTGGGATGATTTTGCGCTCCTTATTTGATCACTCAGGGCTTATGTTTGAACAGATAGATGGCATTATTATTTCGTCCGTAGTGCCGCCAATCATGTTTGCGTTAGAAAGAATGTGCACAAAATACTTTCATATCGAGCCTCAAATTGTTGGTCCAGGTATGAAAACCGGTTTAAATATAAAATATGACAATCCGAAAGAAGTGGGGGCAGACAGAATCGTAAATGCTGTCGCTGCGATACACTTGTACGGCAATCCATTAATTGTTGTCGATTTCGGAACCGCCACAACGTACTGCTATATTGATGAAAACAAACAATACATGGGCGGGGCGATTGCCCCTGGGATTACAATTTCGACAGAGGCGCTTTACTCGCGTGCAGCAAAGCTTCCGCGTATCGAAATCACCCGGCCCGACAATATTATCGGAAAAAACACTGTTAGCGCGATGCAATCTGGGATTTTATTTGGCTATGTCGGCCAAGTGGAAGGAATCGTTAAGCGAATGAAATGGCAGGCAAAACAGGAACCAAAGGTCATTGCGACAGGAGGCCTGGCGCCGCTCATTGCGAACGAATCAGATTGTATAGACATCGTTGATCCATTCTTAACCCTAAAAGGGCTGGAATTGATTTATGAAAGAAACCGCGTAGGAAGTGTATAGGAGGTTTAGTAATGGATTATTTAGTAAAAGCACTTGCGTATGACGGAAAAGTTCGGGCTTATGCGGCGAGAACGACTGATATGGTAAATGAGGGGCAGAGACGCCATGGTACGTGGCCGACAGCATCCGCTGCATTGGGCCGCACAATGACAGCTTCACTCATGCTCGGCGCTATGCTGAAGGGCGATGATAAGCTGACCGTGAAAATCGAGGGCGGAGGTCCGATCGGAGCTATTGTAGCTGATGCCAATGCCAAAGGAGAAGTCAGAGCCTATGTCTCTAACCCGCAAGTTCATTTTGATTTAAATGAACAAGGCAAGCTTGATGTCAGACGTGCGGTTGGAACAAACGGAACGTTAAGTGTCGTAAAAGATTTAGGTTTGCGCGAGTTCTTCACAGGACAAGTAGAAATCGTTTCAGGAGAATTAGGAGATGATTTCACTTACTATCTTGTATCATCTGAGCAGGTTCCTTCATCAGTGGGCGTAGGTGTGCTCGTGAATCCTGACAATACCATTCTTGCGGCAGGGGGCTTTATTATTCAGCTGATGCCGGGAACAGATGATGAAACAATCACAAAAATTGAACAGCGTCTATCTCAAGTAGAGCCGATTTCTAAGCTCATCCAAAAAGGGCTGACACCAGAAGAAATTTTAGAAGAAGTCCTAGGCGAGAAACCTGAGATTTTGGAAACGATGCCTGTCAGATTCCATTGCCCTTGTTCAAAAGAACGGTTCGAAACAGCCATTTTAGGACTAGGCAAAAAAGAAATTCAAGATATGATAGAAGAAGATGGACAAGCCGAAGCAGTATGCCATTTTTGTAATGAAAAGTACTTATTTACAAAAGAAGAGCTGGAAGGGCTTCGTGACCAAACTACCCGCTAAGCTCTTTAGCGGGTTTTTAATTTGAGAAAAGGGGCTGAAAGCAGGTTTGAAATCAAGAACAATCTGGACCATTATTTTAGGGGCGCTGTTGGTTTGCTGTATTGCTGTTGCATATACGCTGACGAAATCCCAAGCCGGCGCTTCGTCATCCGGTGAGTCTATTGCAACTATCGGAGGCAAGAGTGTAACAAGAGAAGAATGGCTGAAAGAAATGGAAGACCAGTATGGTAAGTCAACGCTTGAAGATATGATCAATGTCCGAGTTGTTCAGCAGCTGGCTAAAAAGAACAACCTTAAAGTATCCAAAAGCGAAGTAGATCGTGAGTTTTTGCTGATTAAAGCGGTCAACAATTCCTTTTACGAAGATGAACATACGACGGAGAAAGAGTGGAAAGATCAAATTCGTTATAATATCCTCCTTGAGGAATTGTTAACAAGGGATATCGATATCTCAAACAAAGAATTGAAATCATTCTATAATAAAAATAAGGAACTATATCAGTTTGATGATTCGTATCGAATTCGGCACATTGTTGTAAAAGATGAAGAAGAAGCGAGAGAAGTCCTGAAAGAACTGAAAGGCGGATCAAGCTTTGAAGCTGTCGCTGCCGAAAGATCTACAGACAGATATACATCACCATACGGCGGAGATTTAGGTTTTGTTACAGAGGCATCAGACAACATTCCATCAGCATACATTGAAGAGGCGAAAACACTCAAAGAGGATGAATGGTCTCAGGAACCAATAAAGGTCAGCAACGGATATGCCATTATCCAGCTGAAAGAAAAACTAAAGGCAAGAACGTTCTCATTTGATGAAGTAAAGGACCAGATCAGACGGCAAATCGCAATGGATCAGCTAGGTGATAAAGCGACAGTTAAGACCCTTTGGAAAGAAGCCGATGTATCTTGGTTTTATGGGGAAAAAAGTACTAAGTGATTGACAAAAAATTTTGAAATTGATAGATTATATACATAATACCAATACAAATAGTCGGAAATTGAGGTGTCGAGAATGGTACGTGTAGCAAACTCCATTACTGAATTAATTGGGAATACGCCAATCGTTAAATTAAATCGCCTTGCAGATGAAAACAGTGCGGATGTATATCTAAAACTTGAATACATGAACCCTGGAAGCAGTGTAAAAGACCGTATCGGTTTAGCCATGATTGAAGCGGCTGAAAAAGAAGGAAAATTAAAAGCCGGTGATACAATCATTGAACCGACAAGCGGAAATACTGGAATCGGGCTTGCAATGGTTGCTGCTGCTAAAGGATTAAAAGCCATTTTGGTTATGCCTGATACAATGAGCATGGAGCGCCGCAACCTTCTTCGCGCATACGGTGCTGAGCTTGTGCTGACTCCTGGTGCGGAAGGCATGAAAGGCGCCATTAAGAAAGCTGAAGAGCTTGCTGAAAAGCACGGATACTTTGTGCCGCAGCAGTTTAACAACCCTTCTAACCCCGAAATTCACCGCCAAACAACGGGTAAAGAAATCGTTGAGCAATTCGGTGATGACCAGCTTGACGCATTTGTAGCCGGAATCGGAACGGGCGGAACGATTACGGGAGCGGGCGAAGTGCTGAAGGAAGCATACCCTTCCATCAAGATTTACGCTGTTGAACCGTCAGATTCCCCAGTGCTTTCAGGAGGAAAACCAGGCCCCCACAAAATTCAGGGAATCGGAGCTGGATTCGTGCCGGACATCTTAAACACTGAAGTATATGATGAAATCTTCCCTGTGAAGAATGAAGAAGCATTCGAATATGCCCGCAGAGCTGCACGTGAAGAAGGAATTCTCGGAGGCATCTCATCAGGTGCGGCAATTTATGCTGCTCTTCAAGTAGCAAAAAAACTCGGAAAAGGCAAAAAAGTATTGGCCATCATTCCAAGTAACGGCGAACGTTATCTAAGCACGCCGCTGTATCAATTCGATTAAAAAAAGCCAAAACTCCCGGTCCGCCGGGAGTTTTTTTATATTTCGTGCATCAAATATGCCATGTCTGCGACGAATGTTATTCTTGGAAGAGAAATTCACTTTTTTCACTAACAACATTGCTTTACAATTAAAAACAAGTAAAAAAGAAAATAGAGGAATGATACAAATGGCACAACGCAGACCGGCAGGCAAAAAAGTACCTTTTCAAAAAGACTCATTCTTACAACAATTTGAGAAACTTGCGCAATCCCGGAAACATCATGTACTTCTTGAAAGTGCAAGAGGCGGCAGATATAGTATAGCCGGTCTTGATCCAATTGCGACTGTGAAAGGAAAAGACGGAATAACTACAATTAAGCATGGTGATGAGATGCTGTTTAAAGAAGGTGATCCATTACGGGCCTTCCACAGCTGGTTTAAAACGCTGGAAACAGAAACGAATCATGAGTTCCCTGACTTTCAAGGCGGGGCAATCGGGTTTCTCAGCTATGATTACGCACGGTACATTGAAAATTTTAAAATGCTCTCATTAGATGATCTAGAAACACCAGATATTTATTTTCTTGTTTTTGATGATATAGCAGTTTATGACCATCAAGAAGAGTCTCTATGGCTGATTACTCATGTTAATGGTTCTGATCAGGAAACAGCGGATGTGAAGCTATCTGAGTTAGAGCAGATGTGGCTGACTGAGCTTCCCGCTGTCTCTTCGCGAGAGATGAACCCTGAAACAGATGGTTCTTTCGCGGCGCCATTTACCGAGGATGGGTTCTCACAAGCTGTAGAGAAAATCAAACAATACATTGCCAGCGGAGATGTGTTTCAAGTCAATCTATCAATAAGGCAGTCACAGTCACTGTCTGTCCACCCATATCAAATTTACAAAACCTTGAGAGAAGTAAATCCTTCTCCTTATATGGCGTATTTAGAAACACCTGATTTTCAGATCATTTGCGGATCGCCTGAACTGCTTGTCAGCAAAAAGGGCCAGCTATTAGAGACGAGACCGATTGCGGGCACCCGTTCCAGAGGGAAAACAAATGAAGAAGACGAGGCGCTTGCAAACGAATTGATACACAATGAAAAAGAACGCGCGGAACATGTCATGCTGGTTGATCTTGAGCGAAATGATCTGGGAAGAGTATCACGGTACGGGTCTGTGCGCGTAAATGAATTCATGGCAATTGAAAAATACTCGCATGTGATGCACATTGTGTCTAATGTCCAAGGTGAACTGCAGGATGGGTATGATGCTGTAGATATTATTCATGCTGTGTTTCCCGGAGGAACCATTACTGGTGCACCGAAAGTAAGAACGATGGAAATTATAGAAGAACTTGAGCCGACACGCCGAGGGCTTTATACTGGATCTATAGGGTGGTTTGGATATAATCACGATCTGCAGTTTAATATCGTCATTCGAACCATTTATGCAACCGGAGGGCAGGCATTTATGCAGTCCGGCGCAGGAGTTGTGATTGATTCTGTTCCGAAGCACGAATACAAGGAATCATTCAAAAAAGCTTTTGCGATGCAAAGAGCATTAGAGCTGAGCAAAGAAGAGACAAAAATTAGATGAGGTGAGCGGAGAAATGATTTTAATGATTGATAACTACGATTCATTCACGTACAACTTGGTACAGTATTTGGGCGAGCTTGGGGAAGAGCTGGTTGTGAGACGCAATGACAGCATCACAATCGAAGAAATTGAAGAACTGTCTCCGGACTTTCTGATGATATCTCCCGGACCGTGCAGCCCTGATGAGGCGGGAATCAGTCTCGAAGCAATTAAACATTTCGCAGGGAAAATTCCTATTTTCGGTGTATGTCTCGGACATCAGTCCATCGCACAAGTGTTCGGCGGTGATGTTGTTAGGGCAGAACGGCTTATGCACGGGAAAACCTCGGATATCGAGCATGACGGCAAGACCATTTTTGAAGGGTTGAAAAACCCCCTTGTTGCGACGCGATACCACTCGCTGATCGTAAAACCTGAGACGCTGCCAAGCTGTTTTACAGTAACAGCACAAACGAAAGAAGGAGAAATCATGGCTATTCGCCACAATGACCTCCCGATAGAGGGCGTGCAATTTCACCCAGAGTCTATTATGACCTCCTTTGGGAAAGAAATGCTCAGAAATTTTATTGAGACATATCGCAAGGAAGTTATTGCGTGATGATATATGTGAACGGCCGGTATATGGAGGAGAAAGATGCAGTTCTTTCTCCTTTTGACCATGGGTTTTTATATGGGATCGGTGTTTTCGAAACCTTCAGGCTCTACGAAGGCTGTCCGTTTTTGCTTGATTGGCATATAGAAAGGCTTGAACGAGCGCTTAAGGACCTGCAAATCGAATATACTGTTTCAAAGCATGAGATCCTTGAGATGCTGGACAAGCTGCTTAAGCTAAATAATATCAAGGATGGCAATGCCCGCGTCAGACTGAACATATCAGCGGGGATCAGCGATAAAGGCTTTGTCGCCCAGACGTACGATAAGCCGACCATTTTATGCTTTGTGAATCAGCTGAAACCAGAAAGCCTTCCTTTGCAAAAAGAAGGGAAGGTTTTATCGATACGGAGAAACACTCCTGAGGGATCGTTCCGGTTAAAATCTCATCATTATCTAAATAATATGTATGCGAAACGGGAAATTGGAAATGATCCGCGTGTCGAGGGAATTTTCTTAACGGAGGATGGAGTTGTTGCAGAGGGTATCATATCTAATGTCTTCTGGAGAAAAGGTCGCTGTATCTATACGCCATCGCTTGATACCGGTATTCTGGACGGCGTCACGAGACGTTTTATCATAGAAAATGCAAAGAATATCGGCCTGGAGCTCAAAACGGGCCGATATGAGCTAGAAGCTCTCTTGACAGCTGACGAAGCGTGGATGACGAACTCGGTTCTTGAAATCATCCCGTTTACTAAAATAGAAGAAGTAAACTATGGAAGCCAAAGCGGAGAAGCAACCTCCGCTCTTCAATTGTTATACAAAAAAGAAATAAAGAACATGATGTATGAAAAGGGAGGAAGAGCATGGCGCAGCACACAATAGATCAAACACAAGTAATCCACACTAAGCCCAGCGCTTTATCATATAAAGAGAAGACGCTGGTGATGGGAATTTTAAACGTAACGCCTGACTCTTTCTCGGACGGCGGAAAATATGACAGCTTGGACAAGGCGCTGCTGCACGCGGAAGAGATGATCGATGATGGTGCCCATATCATTGATATCGGAGGGGAATCGACAAGGCCTGGCGCTGAGTGCGTATCTGAGGATGAGGAGATGTCCAGAGTCATTCCGGTGATTGAGCGGATTACGAAAGAGCTTGGTGTTCCTATTTCTGTAGACACGTACAAGGCTTCTGTCGCAGATGAAGCAGTGAAAGCCGGTGCATCCATTATCAATGATATTTGGGGAGCCAAACATGATCCGAAGATGGCTTCCGTTGCAGCTGATCATAATGTTCCAATTGTTCTCATGCATAACCGCCCTGAAAGAAACTACAATGACTTATTGCCGGATATGCTGTCGGACTTAATGGAGAGTGTAAAAATTGCTGTTGAGGCCGGAGTAGACGAGAAGAACATTATTCTTGATCCCGGTATCGGTTTCGCGAAAACCTATCACGATAACTTGGCAGTGATGAACAAACTAGAGATTTTCAGCGGATTGGGATATCCGGTTCTTCTGGCAACCTCCCGAAAAAGATTCATCGGACGTGTTCTGGATCTTCCGCCTGAGGAGCGGGCTGAGGGCACAGGCGCGACTGTGTGTCTCGGCATTCAAAAAGGCTGTGACATTGTCAGGGTCCATGATGTAAAGCAAATTGCCAGAATGGCGAAAATGATGGACGCGATGCTGAATAAGGGAGGGGTGCACCATGGATAAAGTTTATGTAGAAGGTATGGAGTTTTACGGATATCACGGTGTGTTCAAAGAAGAAAACAAACTTGGCCAGCGGTTTAAAGTCGATTTAACCGCTGAGCTGGATTTAAGCAAAGCCGGACAAACAGACGACCTTGAGCAAACGATCAACTATGCTGAGCTCTATCACGTATGTAAAGATATCGTGGAAGGGGAGCCTGTAAAATTGGTAGAAACGCTGGCGGAACGTATTGCTGGCACTGTTCTCGAAAAATTTCAGCCTGTTCAGCAATGTACGGTGAAAGTGATTAAGCCAGACCCGCCAATTCCCGGACACTATAAATCAGTAGCAATTGAAATTACGAGAAAAAAGTCATGAACAACATAGCTTATATTGCACTTGGATCTAATATTGGAGATAGAGAAACGTATTTAAGGCAAGCAGTGGCTTTACTGCATCAGCATGCTGCGGTGACAGTCACTAAAGTGTCGTCTATTTACGAAACTGACCCGGTCGGATACGAAGATCAAGCTCAATTTTTGAATATGGCTGTTGAAATCAAGACATCACTGAACCCTTTTGAACTACTTGAACTGACGCAGCAGATAGAAAATGAATTAGGCAGAACAAGGGAAGTAAGATGGGGACCGCGGACGGCAGACCTTGACATTTTGTTATTTAATCGTGAAAATATTGAAACAGAGCAACTAATTGTTCCGCATCCGAGAATGTATGAGCGTTTGTTTGTCCTTGCGCCGCTTGCGGAAATTTGCCAGCAGGTTGAAAAAGAGGCTAAAAGCGCCGAAACAGACCAAGAAGGTGTAAGAGTATGGAAGCAGAAATCTGGGGTAGACGAATTCGTGCATTCAGAAAGCTGAAAGGTTATACTCAAGAAGGATTTGCAAAAGCATTAGGTATATCAGTTTCTATTCTCGGCGAAATTGAACGCGGAAACCGATTGCCGTCAGCTGCCATCATTCAAGATGCAGCAGATGTTTTAAATATAAGTGCGGACGAATTGGCGCCGCCAGAAAAATAGAACAAATTAAAGGAGGAGAAAAATTGTTCAAAATCGGAGATATTCAATTGAAAAACCGGGTTGTGCTCGCACCTATGGCTGGTGTCTGCAACTCTGCGTTCAGATTGACTGTAAAGGAATTCGGAGCCGGATTGGTATGCGCTGAAATGGTCAGTGACAAAGCGATCCTTTACAACAATGCAAGAACAATGGGTATGCTTTATATCGATGAACGTGAGAAACCACTGAGCCTTCAAATTTTCGGAGGGAAAAAGGAAACCCTTGTGGAAGCGGCGAAGTTTGTAGACCAAAACACAACTGCTGATATCATTGATATTAACATGGGATGTCCCGTTCCGAAGATTACAAAATGCGATGCGGGAGCCAAATGGCTTCTCGACCCTGATAAGATTTACGAAATGGTTTCTGCAGTAGTGGATGCTGTTAATAAACCAGTTACAGTGAAAATGAGAATGGGCTGGGATGAAGACCACATTTTCGCAGTGAAAAATGCACAGGCTGTAGAACGTGCGGGCGGTAAAGCAGTGGCGCTTCACGGCCGTACGAGAGTGCAGATGTACGAAGGAACGGCAAACTGGGATATCATCAAAGAAGTAAAACAATCAGTTTCGATTCCGGTTATCGGAAACGGCGATGTTAAGACACCGCAGGATGCTAAGCGTATGCTCGATGAGACAGGAGTAGACGGGGTCATGATCGGACGCGCTGCATTGGGCAACCCGTGGATGATTTACCGTACGGTTCAGTATCTTGAAACAGGTGAATTAAAAGAAGAGCCGCAAGTACGCGAAAAAATGGCCGTATGCAAACTGCATCTTGACCGCCTGATTGACTTAAAAGGTGAAAACGTAGCGGTAAGAGAAATGAGAAAGCACGCTGCATGGTATCTGAAAGGCGTGAAAGGCAATGCGAACGTTCGTAATGAAATCAATCATTGCGAGACGAGAGAAGAGTTTGTACAGCTTTTAGATGCATTTACGGTTGAAGTTGAGGCAAAAGAGCTTCAAAATGCAAAAGTAGGATAATACTCACCTCTATTTGCTGCTCACTGCTAGTTTTACGCTGGCAGTTTTTCTGCTTTTTTCATGAAACAATATCTGTAATGGAGTGATAACAATGAGTCAAGAAGAGCATAACCATGAAGAATTGAATGATCAGCTGCAAGTCAGACGCGATAAAATGAATCAGCTGAGAGATAACGGCATCGATCCATTCGGCGCACGTTTTGAAAGAACTCATCAGTCTCAAGAAGTTATTTCGGCATATCAAGATCTAACCAAAGAAGAGTTAGAAGAAAAAGCGATTGAAGTTACAATCGCAGGCCGCATGATGACAAAACGCGGCAAAGGAAAAGCCGGCTTTGCCCATCTTCAGGATTTAGAAGGCCAAATCCAAATCTACGTAAGAAAAGACAGTGTCGGTGACGACCAATATGAAATCTTCAAGTCTTCTGACCTCGGTGATCTTATCGGCGTAACCGGAAAAGTCTTCAAAACAAATGTAGGCGAATTGTCTGTTAAAGCAACTTCCTTTGAATTGCTGACAAAAGCGCTTCGTCCGCTTCCTGACAAATACCATGGTTTAAAAGACGTTGAGCAGCGCTACCGTCAGCGCTACCTGGATCTTATCGTAAACCCAGACAGCAAACATACGTTCATTACACGAAGCAAGATCATTCAAGCTATGAGAAGATACCTTGATGATCATGGATACTTAGAAGTAGAAACACCTACAATGCACAGCATTCCTGGGGGAGCTTCTGCACGTCCGTTTATCACTCACCACAACGCGTTAGACATTCCACTCTATATGCGTATTGCTATCGAACTGCACCTAAAACGTCTAATTGTCGGCGGTTTAGAAAAAGTATATGAAATCGGCCGTGTTTTCCGTAACGAAGGTGTCTCTACACGCCATAACCCTGAATTTACAATGATTGAGTTATATGAAGCGTATGCGGACTATAAAGATATCATGAGCTTAACTGAAAACCTTGTCGCTCATATCGCCCAAGAAGTGCTTGGCACAACTACGATTCAATACGGGGAAGAGCAAATCGACCTTAAACCGGAGTGGAAAAGAATCCATATGGTTGACGCAGTCAAAGAAGCGACCGGCGTTGATTTCTGGGAAGAGGTTACTGTTGAACAGGCGCGTGAATATGCAAAAGAACATGGAGTAGAAATTAAAGACTCTATGACAGTAGGGCATATCATCAACGAATTCTTCGAGCAAAAAATTGAAGAAACGCTTATTCAGCCAACGTTTATTTACGGGCATCCTGTAGAAATTTCTCCTCTTGCTAAGAAAAACCCTGAGGACCCGCGTTTTACAGACCGTTTTGAGCTGTTTATCGTTGGACGTGAACATGCCAACGCGTTTACAGAGCTGAATGATCCTATTGATCAAAGAGAACGCTTTGAAGCGCAATTAAAAGAGCGTGAAGCCGGTAATGATGAAGCTCATCTAATGGATGAAGACTTTGTTGAAGCTCTGGAATACGGTATGCCGCCAACAGGAGGTTTAGGCATCGGTATCGACCGTCTGGTTATGCTGCTGACGAATGCCCCTTCTATTCGCGATGTGCTGTTATTCCCGCAAATGAGACAACGCTAATAAGGAAGAGCGGTATCCTCCATAGGAAAAGGATGCCGCTCTTTTTAAATTCCTTAGTATTTCTTCAAAAAAACTATTGCACTATTATTTACTAGGTGGTATATTATTATTCGTTGCCGCTAAACAAGGCGATAACGAAAAAAAGAACTTCAAAAAAAGTTATTGACTTCACTGAGTCAACGAGTTATAATAATAAAGTCGCTTGAACGAAGTGAACAAAATGATCTTTGAAAACTAAACAAGACAAAACGTACCTGTTAATTCAGTTTTTAAAAATCGCACAGCAATGTGCGTAGTCAGTCAAACTAGGGCCTGCACGACGCAGGTCACACAGGTGTCGCCGTGGGATGCGGCGAACTTAACCTGTGATCCATTTATCGGAGAGTTTGATCCTGGCTCAGGACGAACGCTGGCGGCGTGCCTAATACATGCAAGTCGAGCGGACAGATGGGAGCTTGCTCCCTGATGTTAGCGGCGGACGGGTGAGTAACACGTGGGTAACCTGCCTGTAAGACTGGGATAACTCCGGGAAACCGGGGCTAATACCGGATGGTTGTTTGAACCGCATGGTTCAAACATAAAAGGTGGCTTCGGCTACCACTTACAGATGGACCCGCGGCGCATTAGCTAGTTGGTGAGGTAACGGCTCACCAAGGCAACGATGCGTAGCCGACCTGAGAGGGTGATCGGCCACACTGGGACTGAGACACGGCCCAGACTCCTACGGGAGGCAGCAGTAGGGAATCTTCCGCAATGGACGAAAGTCTGACGGAGCAACGCCGCGTGAGTGATGAAGGTTTTCGGATCGTAAAGCTCTGTTGTTAGGGAAGAACAAGTACCGTTCGAATAGGGCGGTACCTTGACGGTACCTAACCAGAAAGCCACGGCTAACTACGTGCCAGCAGCCGCGGTAATACGTAGGTGGCAAGCGTTGTCCGGAATTATTGGGCGTAAAGGGCTCGCAGGCGGTTTCTTAAGTCTGATGTGAAAGCCCCCGGCTCAACCGGGGAGGGTCATTGGAAACTGGGGAACTTGAGTGCAGAAGAGGAGAGTGGAATTCCACGTGTAGCGGTGAAATGCGTAGAGATGTGGAGGAACACCAGTGGCGAAGGCGACTCTCTGGTCTGTAACTGACGCTGAGGAGCGAAAGCGTGGGGAGCGAACAGGATTAGATACCCTGGTAGTCCACGCCGTAAACGATGAGTGCTAAGTGTTAGGGGGTTTCCGCCCCTTAGTGCTGCAGCTAACGCATTAAGCACTCCGCCTGGGGAGTACGGTCGCAAGACTGAAACTCAAAGGAATTGACGGGGGCCCGCACAAGCGGTGGAGCATGTGGTTTAATTCGAAGCAACGCGAAGAACCTTACCAGGTCTTGACATCCTCTGACAATCCTAGAGATAGGACGTCCCCTTCGGGGGCAGAGTGACAGGTGGTGCATGGTTGTCGTCAGCTCGTGTCGTGAGATGTTGGGTTAAGTCCCGCAACGAGCGCAACCCTTGATCTTAGTTGCCAGCATTCAGTTGGGCACTCTAAGGTGACTGCCGGTGACAAACCGGAGGAAGGTGGGGATGACGTCAAATCATCATGCCCCTTATGACCTGGGCTACACACGTGCTACAATGGACAGAACAAAGGGCAGCGAAACCGCGAGGTTAAGCCAATCCCACAAATCTGTTCTCAGTTCGGATCGCAGTCTGCAACTCGACTGCGTGAAGCTGGAATCGCTAGTAATCGCGGATCAGCATGCCGCGGTGAATACGTTCCCGGGCCTTGTACACACCGCCCGTCACACCACGAGAGTTTGTAACACCCGAAGTCGGTGAGGTAACCTTTTAGGAGCCAGCCGCCGAAGGTGGGACAGATGATTGGGGTGAAGTCGTAACAAGGTAGCCGTATCGGAAGGTGCGGCTGGATCACCTCCTTTCTAAGGATATTATACGGAATATAAGACCTTGGGTCTTATAAACAGAACGTTCCCTGTCTTGTTTAGTTTTGAAGGATCATTCCTTCGAAACGTGTTCTTTGAAAACTAGATAACAGTAGACATCACATTCAATTAGTAACACAAGATATCACATAGTGATTCTTTTTAACGGTTAAGTTAGAAAGGGCGCACGGTGGATGCCTTGGCACTAGGAGCCGATGAAGGACGGGACGAACACCGATATGCTTCGGGGAGCTGTAAGCAAGCTTTGATCCGGAGATTTCCGAATGGGGAAACCCACCACTCGTAATGGAGTGGTATCCATATCTGAATTCATAGGATATGAGAAGGCAGACCCGGGGAACTGAAACATCTAAGTACCCGGAGGAAGAGAAAGCAAATGCGATTCCCTGAGTAGCGGCGAGCGAAACGGGATTAGCCCAAACCAAGAGGCTTGCCTCTTGGGGTTGTAGGACACTCTGTACGGAGTTACAAAAGAACGAGGTAGATGAAGAGGTCTGGAAAGGCCCGCCATAGGAGGTAACAGCCCTGTAGTCAAAACTTCGTTCTCTCCTGAGTGGATCCTGAGTACGGCGGAACACGTGAAATTCCGTCGGAATCCGGGAGGACCATCTCCCAAGGCTAAATACTCCCTAGTGACCGATAGTGAACCAGTACCGTGAGGGAAAGGTGAAAAGCACCCCGGAAGGGGAGTGAAAGAGATCCTGAAACCGTGTGCCTACAAGTAGTCAGAGCCCGTTAACGGGTGATGGCGTGCCTTTTGTAGAATGAACCGGCGAGTTACGATCCCGTGCAAGGTTAAGCAGAAGATGCGGAGCCGCAGCGAAAGCGAGTCTGAATAGGGCGCATGAGTACGTGGTCGTAGACCCGAAACCAGGTGATCTACCCATGTCCAGGGTGAAGTTCAGGTAACACTGAATGGAGGCCCGAACCCACGCACGTTGAAAAGTGCGGGGATGAGGTGTGGGTAGGGGTGAAATGCCAATCGAACCTGGAGATAGCTGGTTCTCTCCGAAATAGCTTTAGGGCTAGCCTCAAGGTAAGAGTCTTGGAGGTAGAGCACTGATTGGACTAGGGGCCCCTACCGGGTTACCGAATTCAGTCAAACTCCGAATGCCAATGACTTATCCTTGGGAGTCAGACTGCGAGTGATAAGATCCGTAGTCGAAAGGGAAACAGCCCAGACCGCCAGCTAAGGTCCCAAAGTATACGTTAAGTGGAAAAGGATGTGGAGTTGCTTAGACAACCAGGATGTTGGCTTAGAAGCAGCCACCATTTAAAGAGTGCGTAATAGCTCACTGGTCGAGTGACTCTGCGCCGAAAATGTACCGGGGCTAAACGTATCACCGAAGCTGCGGACTGTTCTTCGAACAGTGGTAGGAGAGCGTTCTAAGGGCTGTGAAGCCAGACCGGAAGGACTGGTGGAGCGCTTAGAAGTGAGAATGCCGGTATGAGTAGCGAAAGAGGGGTGAGAATCCCCTCCACCGAATGCCTAAGGTTTCCTGAGGAAGGCTCGTCCGCTCAGGGTTAGTCGGGACCTAAGCCGAGGCCGAAAGGCGTAGGCGATGGACAACAGGTTGATATTCCTGTACCACCTCCTCACCATTTGAGCAATGGGGGGACGCAGGAGGATAGGGTAAGCGCGGTATTGGATATCCGCGTCCAAGCAGTTAGGCTGGGAAATAGGCAAATCCGTTTCCCATAAGGCTGAGCTGTGATGGCGAGCGAAATATAGTAGCGAAGTTCCTGATTCCACACTGCCAAGAAAAGCCTCTAGCGAGGTGAGAGGTGCCCGTACCGCAAACCGACACAGGTAGGCGAGGAGAGAATCCTAAGGTGATCGAGAGAACTCTCGTTAAGGAACTCGGCAAAATGACCCCGTAACTTCGGGAGAAGGGGTGCTCTGTTAGGGTGCAAGCCCGAGAGAGCCGCAGTGAATAGGCCCAGGCGACTGTTTAGCAAAAACACAGGTCTCTGCGAAGCCGTAAGGCGAAGTATAGGGGCTGACGCCTGCCCGGTGCTGGAAGGTTAAGAGGAGCGCTTAGCGTAAGCGAAGGTGCGAATTGAAGCCCCAGTAAACGGCGGCCGTAACTATAACGGTCCTAAGGTAGCGAAATTCCTTGTCGGGTAAGTTCCGACCCGCACGAAAGGCGCAACGATCTGGGCACTGTCTCAACGAGAGACTCGGTGAAATTATAGTACCTGTGAAGATGCAGGTTACCCGCGACAGGACGGAAAGACCCCGTGGAGCTTTACTGCAGCCTGATATTGAATGTTGGTACAGCTTGTACAGGATAGGTAGGAGCCTTGGAAACCGGAGCGCCAGCTTCGGTGGAGGCATCGGTGGGATACTACCCTGGCTGTATTGACCTTCTAACCCGCCGCCCTTATCGGGCGGGGAGACAGTGTCAGGTGGGCAGTTTGACTGGGGCGGTCGCCTCCTAAAAGGTAACGGAGGCGCCCAAAGGTTCCCTCAGAATGGTTGGAAATCATTCGCAGAGTGTAAAGGCACAAGGGAGCTTGACTGCGAGACCTACAAGTCGAGCAGGGACGAAAGTCGGGCTTAGTGATCCGGTGGTTCCGCATGGAAGGGCCATCGCTCAACGGATAAAAGCTACCCCGGGGATAACAGGCTTATCTCCCCCAAGAGTCCACATCGACGGGGAGGTTTGGCACCTCGATGTCGGCTCATCGCATCCTGGGGCTGTAGTCGGTCCCAAGGGTTGGGCTGTTCGCCCATTAAAGCGGTACGCGAGCTGGGTTCAGAACGTCGTGAGACAGTTCGGTCCCTATCCGTCGCGGGCGCAGGAAATTTGAGAGGAGCTGTCCTTAGTACGAGAGGACCGGGATGGACGCACCGCTGGTGTACCAGTTGTTCTGCCAAGGGCATCGCTGGGTAGCTATGTGCGGACGGGATAAGTGCTGAAAGCATCTAAGCATGAAGCCCCCCTCAAGATGAGATTTCCCATTCCGCAAGGAAGTAAGATCCCTGAAAGATGATCAGGTTGATAGGTCTGAGGTGGAAGTGTGGCGACACATGGAGCTGACAGATACTAATCGATCGAGGACTTAACCATATTTTGAATGATGTCACACCTGTTATCTAGTTTTGAGAGAACACTCTCAATTTGTTTGGTGGCGATAGCGAAGAGGTCACACCCGTTCCCATACCGAACACGGAAGTTAAGCTCTTCAGCGCCGATGGTAGTCGGGGGTTTCCCCCTGTGAGAGTAGGACGCCGCCAAGCAATTGCACGTTAGTGCAATTATGGAGGATTAGCTCAGCTGGGAGAGCATCTGCCTTACAAGCAGAGGGTCGGCGGTTCGAGCCCGTCATCCTCCACCATTATGCCGGTGTAGCTCAATTGGTAGAGCAACTGACTTGTAATCAGTAGGTTGGGGGTTCAAGTCCTCTTGCCGGCACCACTTTTATATGATATAATACTCAAGTCTCTTGTAGAAGAGCCATTAGCTCAGTTGGTAGAGCATCTGACTTTTAATCAGAGGGTCGAAGGTTCGAGTCCTTCATGGCTCACCATTTTACGCGGGTGTGGCGGAATTGGCAGACGCGCTAGACTTAGGATCTAGTGTCTTTATGACGTGGGGGTTCAAGTCCCTTCACCCGCATTATATAGGATAACAGTTAGAAAAACTGGACATCCTGTCTGCGGAAGTAGTTCAGTGGTAGAACACCACCTTGCCAAGGTGGGGGTCGCGGGTTCGAATCCCGTCTTCCGCTCCAACTATACCATCCACGCCGGGGTGGTGGAATTGGCAGACACACAGGACTTAAAATCCTGCGGTAGGTGACTACCGTGCCGGTTCAAGTCCGGCCCTCGGCATTATGTTTTGCGCCCGTAGCTCAATTGGATAGAGCGTTTGACTACGGATCAAAAGGTTAGGGGTTCGACTCCTCTCGGGCGCGCCATATCTTTTAATAGAATAGATGGGAAATCGGGAAGTAGCTCAGCTTGGTAGAGCACATGGTTTGGGACCATGGGGTCGCAGGTTCGAATCCTGTCTTCCCGACCATTTTTTATGGGGCCTTAGCTCAGCTGGGAGAGCGCCTGCTTTGCACGCAGGAGGTCAGCGGTTCGATCCCGCTAGGCTCCACCAAAAGTTTTTAAAAAAAGTTGTTGACTTTGAAGAAGTGACATTGTATACTAATAAAGTTGCTTTAACAAAGCGGACAAACAAAATGATCTTTGAAAACTAAACAAGACAAAACGTACCTGTTAATTCAGTTTTTAAAAATCGCACAGCGATGTGCGTAGTCAGTCAAACTACTTTATCGGAGAGTTTGATCCTGGCTCAGGACGAACGCTGGCGGCGTGCCTAATACATGCAAGTCGAGCGGACAGATGGGAGCTTGCTCCCTGATGTTAGCGGCGGACGGGTGAGTAACACGTGGGTAACCTGCCTGTAAGACTGGGATAACTCCGGGAAACCGGGGCTAATACCGGATGGTTGTTTGAACCGCATGGTTCAAACATAAAAGGTGGCTTCGGCTACCACTTACAGATGGACCCGCGGCGCATTAGCTAGTTGGTGAGGTAACGGCTCACCAAGGCAACGATGCGTAGCCGACCTGAGAGGGTGATCGGCCACACTGGGACTGAGACACGGCCCAGACTCCTACGGGAGGCAGCAGTAGGGAATCTTCCGCAATGGACGAAAGTCTGACGGAGCAACGCCGCGTGAGTGATGAAGGTTTTCGGATCGTAAAGCTCTGTTGTTAGGGAAGAACAAGTACCGTTCGAATAGGGCGGTACCTTGACGGTACCTAACCAGAAAGCCACGGCTAACTACGTGCCAGCAGCCGCGGTAATACGTAGGTGGCAAGCGTTGTCCGGAATTATTGGGCGTAAAGGGCTCGCAGGCGGTTTCTTAAGTCTGATGTGAAAGCCCCCGGCTCAACCGGGGAGGGTCATTGGAAACTGGGGAACTTGAGTGCAGAAGAGGAGAGTGGAATTCCACGTGTAGCGGTGAAATGCGTAGAGATGTGGAGGAACACCAGTGGCGAAGGCGACTCTCTGGTCTGTAACTGACGCTGAGGAGCGAAAGCGTGGGGAGCGAACAGGATTAGATACCCTGGTAGTCCACGCCGTAAACGATGAGTGCTAAGTGTTAGGGGGTTTCCGCCCCTTAGTGCTGCAGCTAACGCATTAAGCACTCCGCCTGGGGAGTACGGTCGCAAGACTGAAACTCAAAGGAATTGACGGGGGCCCGCACAAGCGGTGGAGCATGTGGTTTAATTCGAAGCAACGCGAAGAACCTTACCAGGTCTTGACATCCTCTGACAATCCTAGAGATAGGACGTCCCCTTCGGGGGCAGAGTGACAGGTGGTGCATGGTTGTCGTCAGCTCGTGTCGTGAGATGTTGGGTTAAGTCCCGCAACGAGCGCAACCCTTGATCTTAGTTGCCAGCATTCAGTTGGGCACTCTAAGGTGACTGCCGGTGACAAACCGGAGGAAGGTGGGGATGACGTCAAATCATCATGCCCCTTATGACCTGGGCTACACACGTGCTACAATGGACAGAACAAAGGGCAGCGAAACCGCGAGGTTAAGCCAATCCCACAAATCTGTTCTCAGTTCGGATCGCAGTCTGCAACTCGACTGCGTGAAGCTGGAATCGCTAGTAATCGCGGATCAGCATGCCGCGGTGAATACGTTCCCGGGCCTTGTACACACCGCCCGTCACACCACGAGAGTTTGTAACACCCGAAGTCGGTGAGGTAACCTTTTAGGAGCCAGCCGCCGAAGGTGGGACAGATGATTGGGGTGAAGTCGTAACAAGGTAGCCGTATCGGAAG
>NZ_CP150252.1:102500-162500 GCF_037975425.1 Bacillus sp. FSL R5-0416
GACGACTGGATCGAAGAAAAAGTTGATTATGCATTCAATGAGCAAAGAGGATACTTAACCAGCTGTCCTACAAACGTAGGTACAGGTTTAAGGGCTTCGGTCATGATGCATCTGCCGGCACTGGTTTTAACTAGGCAAATAAATCGAATTATACCGGCAATTAATCAATTAGGCTTAGTTGTTAGAGGAATTTATGGGGAAGGCAGCGAAGCAGTAGGGAATATCTTTCAAATTTCAAATCAGATCACGCTTGGTAAGTCAGAGCAGGATATTGTAGAGGATCTTAACAGTGTTGCTGCTCAGTTGATTGAACAAGAACGATCTGCCCGAGAAGCGATTTATCAAACTTCTAAAATCGAACTTGAGGATCGGGTATATCGGTCTTATGGGGTCTTGTCTAATTGCCGGATGATAGAATCGAAAGAAACTGCAAAGTGCCTTTCAGATGTTCGGTTAGGCATAGACCTAGGCATTATAAAAGGACTTTCAAGCAACATACTTAACGAACTTATGATTTTGACGCAGCCAGGATTTTTACAGCAATACTCGGGAGGCGCTTTGCGTCCGAACGAAAGGGACATTCGAAGAGCGGCTCTCATCAGAGAACGGCTTCACTTAGAAATGAATGGGAAAAGACAGGAGGATGAATCGATATGATGTTTGGAAGATTTACAGAACGAGCTCAAAAAGTACTGGCGCTAGCACAGGAAGAAGCACTTCGGTTAGGTCATAATAACATTGGCACTGAGCATATTTTATTAGGACTGGTAAGAGAAGGAGAGGGCATTGCTGCTAAAGCTCTTCAAGCGCTTGGACTCGGTTCAGATAAAATTCAGAAAGAAGTAGAAAGTTTGATCGGGCGCGGGCAGGAAATGTCTCAAACGATTCATTATACTCCTAGAGCTAAAAAAGTCATTGAGCTTTCAATGGATGAGGCAAGAAAACTCGGTCATTCTTATGTTGGAACAGAACATATTCTTCTTGGTCTGATTCGTGAAGGAGAAGGTGTTGCTGCGAGAGTTCTGAATAATCTCGGTGTCAGCTTAAATAAAGCAAGACAGCAGGTGCTCCAGCTTCTAGGAAGTAATGAAACAGGATCATCAGCGGCAGGAACAAACAGCAATGCGAATACGCCTACGCTTGACAGCTTGGCAAGAGACTTAACTGCTATTGCGAAGGAAGACAGCCTTGACCCTGTAATCGGCAGAAGCAAGGAGATCCAGCGTGTCATTGAAGTGTTAAGCCGCAGAACGAAAAACAACCCTGTTCTCATTGGGGAACCAGGTGTAGGTAAAACGGCAATCGCAGAAGGTTTGGCACAGCAAATTATCAATAATGAAGTACCCGAAATTTTGCGTGATAAACGTGTGATGACATTAGACATGGGAACAGTTGTTGCCGGCACAAAATACCGCGGAGAATTTGAGGATCGCCTGAAGAAGGTCATGGATGAAATTCGCCAGGCAGGAAATATCATTCTATTCATCGATGAACTCCATACATTAATCGGGGCAGGCGGAGCAGAAGGTGCTATTGATGCATCTAATATTTTAAAACCTTCACTTGCTCGCGGCGAACTCCAATGTATTGGTGCAACGACTCTTGATGAGTACCGTAAATATATTGAAAAAGATGCAGCACTGGAACGCCGTTTTCAGCCGATTCAGGTTGATCAGCCATCTGTAGATGAAAGTATTCAAATTTTACAAGGTCTGCGTGACAGATACGAAGCCCACCACCGCGTTTCTATCACTGATGATGCCATTGAAGCTGCGGTTAAGCTTTCTGACAGATATATTTCTGACCGCTTCCTTCCGGATAAAGCAATTGACTTGATCGATGAAGCAGGTTCAAAGGTGAGACTGCGCTCATTTACAACGCCTCCTAACTTAAAAGAGCTTGAGCAGAAGCTTGATGAGGTTCGCAAAGAGAAGGATGCGGCAGTGCAAAGCCAAGAGTTTGAAAAAGCTGCTTCCTTGCGTGATACTGAACAACGCCTGCGCGAGCAAGTAGAGGATACGAAGAAATCATGGAAAGAGAAGCAAGGGCAGGAAAACTCAGAGGTTACTGTGGATGATATTGCGATGGTTGTATCCAGCTGGACCGGTGTGCCTGTATCTAAAATCGCCCAAACTGAAACTGATAAGCTTCTCAATATGGAAAACATTCTTCATTCCCGCGTCATCGGCCAGGATGAAGCGGTTGTAGCTGTTGCAAAAGCCGTCAGACGTGCGAGAGCAGGATTGAAAGATCCTAAACGCCCAATCGGCTCATTCATTTTCTTAGGCCCTACAGGTGTAGGTAAAACAGAGCTTGCACGAGCACTTGCTGAATCCATTTTTGGCGATGAAGAATCCATGATCAGAATTGATATGTCTGAATACATGGAAAAACACTCAACTTCAAGACTTGTTGGTTCACCTCCAGGATATGTGGGATATGATGAAGGCGGTCAATTGACAGAGAAAGTCAGAAGAAAACCTTACTCTGTCGTGCTTCTTGATGAGATCGAGAAAGCGCACCCTGATGTCTTCAATATCCTTCTGCAAGTTCTTGAAGACGGACGATTGACTGATTCTAAAGGACGCACAGTCGATTTCCGCAATACCATTCTGATCATGACATCAAACGTCGGAGCAAGTGAGCTGAAACGCAATAAATATGTCGGCTTTAACGTTCAGGATGAAACTCAAAATCATAAAGACATGAAAGATAAAGTGATGGGTGAATTGAAACGAGCGTTCAGACCTGAGTTCATCAACCGTATTGATGAAATCATTGTCTTCCATTCACTTGAGAAAAAACATCTTACTGAAATTGTGTCATTAATGTCTGATCAATTAACGAAACGCCTGAAAGAACAAGATCTTTCTATCGAATTGACAGATGCAGCAAAAGCGAAAGTCGCGGAAGAGGGCGTTGACCTGGAATACGGTGCCCGTCCGTTAAGAAGAGCGATCCAAAAACATGTCGAGGATCGTTTATCTGAAGAACTCCTCAGAGGAAATATTCATAAAGGACAGCATATTGTTCTTGATGTAGAAGATGGCGAATTTGTCGTAAAAACGACTGCTAAAACGAATTAATATAGAAGACGGAAATGAGGCATACAGCATGTAAGTGTATGCCTCACTTTCATATCAAGAAATAGAACAAGGGAGAGGTCTTACACTATATATGGCTAAAACAAAATCGAAATTCATCTGCCAATCCTGCGGCTACGAGTCTCCAAAATGGATGGGGAAATGTCCGGGCTGCGGTGCTTGGAATACAATGGTGGAAGAAATGATTAAAAAAGCACCGGCCAATCGGAGAGCGGCTTTTTCTCATTCTGTTCAAACTGTACAGAAACCTTCACCTATTACATCAATCGAAACATCAGAAGAACCCCGCGTCAAAACCCAGCTTGGCGAGTTTAACAGAGTACTCGGCGGAGGTGTCGTTAAAGGCTCCCTCGTTTTAATTGGCGGTGATCCTGGTATCGGAAAGTCAACGCTATTACTGCAGGTTTCCGCTCAATTATCAGGCTCATCAAACAGTGTCCTGTATATTTCGGGAGAAGAATCTGTAAAGCAAACGAAGCTGCGAGCAGACCGTCTTGGCATTAATAATCCGTCACTACATGTTTTATCTGAAACCGATATGGAGTATATTTCGTCTGCTATACAAGAGATGAATCCAGCGTTTGTCGTTGTTGACTCTATTCAAACGGTTTACCAAAGCGATATTACATCGGCTCCAGGCAGTGTGTCACAGGTCAGAGAATGTACTGCTGAGCTGATGAAAATCGCAAAAACAAAAGGTATTCCGATTTTTATCGTAGGGCACGTGACGAAAGAAGGGTCTATTGCAGGTCCGAGACTGTTGGAGCATATGGTTGACACTGTTTTATATTTTGAAGGAGAACGCCACCATACTTTCCGTATTTTGCGGGCTGTAAAAAACCGTTTCGGATCTACAAACGAAATGGGCATTTTCGAAATGCGGGAAGAGGGGCTCACTGAGGTTTTGAATCCTTCGGAAATTTTCTTAGAAGAACGCTCTGCTGGTTCCGCAGGCTCGAGTATCACTGCCTCTATGGAGGGCACTAGACCGATTCTCGTTGAAATTCAGGCGCTCATCTCGCCAACAAGCTTTGGCAACCCAAGGCGTATGGCAACGGGAATAGACCATAACAGGGTTTCTCTGTTAATGGCTGTGTTAGAAAAAAGAGTTGGACTGCTGCTGCAAAATCAGGATGCTTATTTGAAAGTGGCTGGCGGCGTTAAGCTTGATGAACCGGCAATTGATCTTGCGATTGTGATTAGTATCGCATCAAGTTTTAGAGACACACCTCCAAATCCTGCAGATTGTTTTATTGGAGAAGTGGGATTAACCGGAGAAGTCCGGCGGGTTTCAAGAATTGAACAGCGTGTGAAAGAAGCGGCAAAGCTTGGCTTTAAACGCATGATCATACCCGCGGCAAATCTGGACGGATGGACAAAACCAAAAGGGATTGAGGTTATCGGAGTAGCAAATGTTGCAGAAGCGCTTCGTACTTCATTAGGAGGATAATAGATGGAAAAAGAGAAAAAAGGGGCGAAACACGAGTTAGACCTGTCATCTATATTGCAGTTTGTTGCTCCGGGTACACCGCTCAGAGCGGGGATGGAAAACGTCTTGAGAGCAAATACAGGCGGTCTGATTGTTGTTGGATATAATGATAAAGTAAAAGAAGTGGTGGACGGCGGCTTTCACATAAACACGGCTTTTTCTCCGGCGCATTTATATGAGTTGGCTAAAATGGATGGAGCGATCATTTTAAGTGATTCGGGTCAAAAGATCCTCTACGCGAATACTCAGCTGATGCCGGATGCCACAATTTCTTCATCAGAAACAGGAATGCGGCACAGAACTGCCGAAAGAGTAGCTAAGCAAACTGGCTGTCTTGTAATCGCTATTTCTGAAAGAAGAAATGTCATAACGTTATATCAGGAAAACATGAAGTATACACTAAAAGACATAGGATTTATTTTAACCAAGGCGAACCAAGCCATTCAAACACTTGAAAAGTATAAGACAATCCTCGATAAAACGATTAATGCACTGAACGCGTTAGAGTTTGAGGAACTTGTTACCTTCAGTGATGTCTTGTCTGTCATGCATCGTTATGAAATGGTACTGAGAATCAAAAACGAAATTAATATGTATATCAAAGAGCTGGGGACAGAAGGGCATCTGATCAAACTGCAAGTCATTGAATTGATTACGGATATGGAAGAAGAGGCCGCTTTATTTATTAAGGACTATGTAAAAGAAAAGATTAAAGATCCGTTTGTTCTCTTGAAGGAGCTGCAGGATATGTCCAGTTATGATCTGCTGGATGATTCCATTGTGTATAAGCTTCTCGGTTACCCTGCTTCTACTAATCTTGATGATTATGTATTGCCGAGAGGATACAGGCTGTTAAATAAGATACCGCGTCTTCCGATGCCGATTGTTGAAAATGTTGTAGAAGCATTTGGAGTCCTGCCAAGGATTATTGAGGCGAGTGCAGAAGAATTAGATGAAGTAGAGGGAATCGGTGAAGTACGAGCCCAAAAAATCAAAAAAGGATTAAAACGCCTGCAAGAGAAGCATTATTTAGACAGACAACTGTGATTTCGGTTAAAACCTTATGAATACGGGTATATTAATGTTGGTTTTTGTTTATTCTGATATTCGTAGGATGCATAAGACTTTGTGAAATTAAAATGTTAAAAAAGGAGGTGGGGGTATGTTAAAACGAATAGTTCAGGCGTTCTTCATTATTTTTGGCGGCGTTGTTGGTATATTTTTGATACCTGAATTGTTTGTACTGTTAAATATACAGGACATACCTTTAATAACAAACGCATATACGTCTGCGGCAATAGGAGCAATTATCTTTTTTCTCATCAGTATATGGGGTACAGAATACGTTGTGAACTGGGTGAAGTGGATAGAGGATTCATTGTTAAAAGCGCCGGTTCCAGATTTGTTATTTGGAAGTCTTGGCTTAGTTTTTGGACTTATAATTGCTTATCTTATCGTAAATGTTATTCCTTTAGACAATATACCTTACCGCATATTCAGCACAATAATTCCTGTATTTTTGGCTTTCTTCCTCGGTTATCTCGGCTTCCAGGTGGGCTTTAAGAAAAAGGATGAATTGATCAGCCTGTTTTCCATTTCCGCCAGAATGCAAAAGAAAAAAGGAACAGCTGATGAAGAACATGAGGTTCAAGACAAGAAGCTGAAAATTTTGGACACTAGTGTTATTATTGATGGGAGAATAGCAGATATTTGTCAGACTGGTTTTTTAGAGGGAGTTATCGTGATTCCGCAGTTTGTCCTTGAGGAATTGCAGCATATTGCAGACTCTTCAGATGTTTTAAAACGAAACAGAGGACGCCGCGGTCTTGATATCCTGAACCGCATTCAGAAAGAATTAGACATTGAAGTTGAAATTTACGAAGGCGACTTTGAAGATATTCAGGAGGTTGACAGCAAGCTCGTCAAACTTGCTAAGCTGACATCCGGGGTCGTTGTGACGAATGATTTTAATTTAAATAAAGTGTGCGAGCTTCAGAAGGTAGCAGTATTAAACATTAATGACCTTGCCAATGCGGTCAAGCCTGTTGTGCTTCCTGGCGAGGAAATGAATGTTCAGGTCATTAAGGACGGGAAAGAGCATAATCAGGGAGTTGCCTACTTGGATGACGGTACGATGATTGTCGTTGAAGAAGGACGCAATTATATCGGCAAGCATATTGATGTACTCGTCACAAGTGTGCTGCAGACAGCAGCGGGACGAATGATTTTTGCGAAGCCTAAGCTGTTGGAGAAGGCGCTGTAAAGGGAGAAAAAACAATGAGTTATGATGTGGTGATTCCTGCAGCCGGTCAGGGAAAGCGGATGAAGGCAGGGAGAAATAAACTGTTCATTGAGCTGAAAGGAGACCCGGTGATCATACACACGTTAAGAGTGTTTGACAGCCACCGGCAGTGCGAAAAAATCATCTTGGTGATTAACGAGCTGGAGCGGGAGCACTTTCAGCAAATGCTGACCGATTATCCGTTTCAAACATCGATTGAGCTTGTTGCAGGCGGAGATGAGCGTCAGCACAGTGTGTATAAGGGGCTGAAAGCCGTAAAGCAGGAAAAGATTGTCCTTGTACATGACGGTGCCCGCCCATTTATAAAACATGAACAAATTGACGAACTGATCGCAGAGGCGGAACAGACAGGAGCGGCCATCCTTGCTGTTCCGGTAAAAGATACGATTAAACGCGTTCAAGATTTACAAGTCAGTGAGACGATTGAACGTTCAAGCTTGTGGGCTGTCCAAACGCCACAAGCTTTTCGTCTTTCTTTATTGATGAAGGCTCACGCTGAGGCCGAGCGTAAGGGATTTTTAGGGACGGATGACGCCAGCCTCGTTGAACAGATGGAGGGCGGTTCGGTCCGTGTTGTAGAAGGCAGCTATACAAATATTAAGCTGACGACGCCAGACGATTTGACGTCAGCTGAAGCTATCATGGAATCAGAAAGTGGGAATAAACATGTTTAGAATTGGACAAGGATTTGATGTGCATCAATTAGTTGAGGGCCGTCCTCTCATTATTGGCGGAATTGAAATCCCGTACGAAAAAGGGCTGCTTGGCCATTCTGATGCAGACGTATTGCTGCATACTGTCGCTGACGCCTGCCTGGGAGCTGTGGGTGAAGGAGACATCGGCAAGCATTTTCCTGACACAGATCCCGAGTTCAAGGACGCAGATTCTTTCAAATTACTTCAGCATGTCTGGGGAATCGTGAAACAGAAGGGGTATGTCCTTGGGAACATTGATTGCACCATCATAGCGCAAAAGCCGAAGATGCTGCCGTACATAGAAGATATGAGAAAAAGAATTGCTGAAGGCCTTGAGGCAGAAGTTTCTCAAGTAAATGTAAAAGCAACAACGACAGAAAAGCTTGGATTTACAGGCCGGGCGGAAGGAATAGCGGCTCAGGCGACAGTACTGATACAAAAAGGCTAACTTGTTTTGATGCCGGGTCTATTTGGTGGTAGAATAGATTCATACATTTTTGCCTGAGGCCATACATGACATGAAAGGAAGTATTTGAAAATGGGAAACGAAGTACGCGTCCGTTATGCACCGAGTCCAACCGGACATTTGCATATTGGAAATGCCAGAACGGCGCTTTTTAATTATTTATTTGCCCGCAATCAAGGCGGTAAGTTTATCATTCGAGTTGAGGATACAGATAAAAAGCGCAATATTGAGGGCGGAGAACAAAGCCAGCTGAATTATCTGAAGTGGCTAGGTATTGACTGGGATGAGAGTGTGGATGTCGGAGGAGAGTACGGCCCATACCGTCAGTCCGAGCGTAACGATATCTATAAAGTGTACTATGAAGAGCTTCTTGAAAAAGGGCTTGCTTATAAATGTTACTGTACGGAAGAAGAGCTTGAAAAAGAGCGTGAAGAACAGATTGCCCGCGGAGAAATGCCTCGTTATTCCGGAAAACACAGAGACCTGACTCAGGAAGAACAGGAGAAATTTATCGCTGAAGGCAGAAAACCAAGTATTCGTTTCCGCGTGCCGGAAGGAAAAATTATCGCCTTCAATGATATCGTAAAAGGCGAAATTTCTTTTGAATCAGATGGCATCGGCGACTTTGTTATTGTGAAAAAGGACGGAACGCCGACTTACAACTTCGCGGTAGCGATTGATGACTACTTAATGAAAATGACACACGTGCTGCGCGGTGAGGATCATATTTCTAACACACCGAAACAGATTATGATTTATCAAGCATTCGGATGGGATATTCCTCAGTTCGGACACATGACGCTGATCGTAAACGAAAGCCGTAAAAAGCTCAGTAAACGTGATGAATCCATTATTCAATTCATCGAGCAGTACAAAGAGCTTGGCTACCTGCCAGAAGCGCTGTTCAACTTTATCGGACTGCTAGGCTGGTCACCGGTTGGAGAAGAAGAGCTTTTCACAAAAGAGCAGTTTATTGAAATTTTTGATGTAAATCGTTTATCTAAATCACCAGCTTTGTTTGATATGCATAAGCTAAAATGGGTTAACAACCAATATGTGAAGAAGCTGGATCTTGATCAGGTTGTTGAACTGACGCTTCCGCATTTGCAAAAAGCGGGCAAAGTTGGCACTGAGCTTTCTGCTGAAGAACAAGAGTGGGTTCGTAAACTGATTTCCCTGTATCATGAGCAATTAAGCTACGGTGCGGAAATTGTTGAGCTGACTGATTTGTTCTTTACGGATGAGATCGAGTATAATCAAGAAGCGAAAGCTGTTCTGGAAGAAGAACAGGTTCCTGAAGTGCTCAGTACATTCGCAGCGAAGCTTGAAGAGCTTGAGGAGTTCACTCCGGATAACATCAAAGCATCGATCAAAGCAGTGCAGAAAGAAACTGGCCATAAAGGGAAAAAACTGTTTATGCCGATTCGTGTTGCTGTAACAGGGCAAACTCACGGTCCGGAACTGCCGCAATCAATTGAATTGATCGGTAAAGAGACTGCAATTCAGCGTTTAAAAAATATCTAAATAAATGATTGTTGACAGGGAAGAGTATAAAGCTTTAGGCCATTACAGAAAGGATCTCCATTGGCTGAGAGAGATCCATGAGCCGGGTTTTAGAAGTGCGCCCTTAAGACCTTTGAAGAACGTTTTTTGAAACCAGTATTCAAAGGCGGCCGCCGCCGTTACAGGCTGAAGTTGGGAGAGCAGAAGTCTGCTTTTCAAACAGAGTGGAACCGCGCGGTTAAAGCGTCTCTGTCATGTTTACATGCAGAGACGCTTTTTTTATTGGGTAGAGGAAATCAGATAGAGAAACGGGGGGAAGCATGTGTTTTTTAGAATGCTCAAAGAAGACATTGATACTGTGTTCGATCAAGATCCCGCAGCAAGAAGCTATTTTGAAGTGATTTTAACTTATTCCGGTTTACATGCTATATGGGCGCATCGGATTGCACATGCTTTATATAAACGAAAATTTTATTTCCTTGCACGCCTTATATCTCAAGTAAGCCGATTTTTTACCGGGATAGAAATCCACCCCGGCGCTACAATCGGGAGAAGATTTTTCATAGACCACGGCATGGGGGTTGTCATTGGGGAGACATGTGAAATCGGCAATAACGTAACCGTTTTTCAGGGGGTTACCCTCGGGGGAACGGGGAAAGAAAAGGGAAAAAGGCACCCAACGATTAAAGATGACGCATTGATAGCCACAGGTGCTAAAGTGCTCGGTTCTATTACGGTCGGTGAAGGCTCAAAGATTGGGGCTGGTTCAGTAGTGCTGCATGATGTTCCTGATTTTTCAACAGTTGTCGGTATCCCTGGACGGGTCGTTGTACAAAATGGCAAGAAAGTAAGACGCGATTTAAACCATCAGGATTTGCCCGATCCAGTTGCTGACCGCTTTAAGTCTTTGGAACAGCAGATTTTAGAGCTGAAGGCAGAACTTGAAGACAGAAAAGAAAGGATCAATCAAAAATGACAATCACACTTTATAATACATTGACTAGACAGAAGGAAACATTCGTTCCTCTTGAAGAGGGAAAAGTGAAAATGTATGTATGCGGACCCACGGTTTACAATTACATTCATATCGGGAACGCGCGTCCGGCAATCGTTTACGATACAGTTAGAAACTATTTAGAGTATAAAGGCTATGATGTGCAGTATGTCTCTAACTTCACAGACGTAGACGATAAATTAATTAAAGCGGCAAATGAACTCGGTGAGGATGTACCCACCATTTCAGAGCGTTTTATTAAAGCATACTTTGAAGACGTAGGTGCGCTCGGCTGCCGAAAAGCCGACCTTCATCCGCGAGTAATGGAGAACATGGATGCCATTATCGAATTCGTAGATCAGCTCGTGAAAAAGGGCTACGCATATGAATCAGAAGGTGACGTATATTTCAAAACCAGAGCATTTGAAGGGTACGGAAAGCTTTCTCAGCAATCAATCGATGAACTTAGATCAGGTGCACGCATCCGAGTCGGCGAGAAAAAAGAAGATGCTCTTGATTTCGCACTGTGGAAAGCGGCAAAAGAAGGAGAAATTTCTTGGGATAGCCCTTGGGGGAAAGGACGTCCGGGCTGGCACATTGAATGCTCAGCAATGGTGAAAAAGTATCTCGGTGACCAGATTGATATCCATGCGGGCGGACAGGATTTAACATTCCCTCACCATGAAAACGAAATTGCGCAATCTGAGGCGCTGACAGGCAAAACGTTTGCGAAGTACTGGCTTCATAATGGTTATATCAATATTGATAATGAAAAAATGTCAAAATCACTAGGCAACTTTGTGCTTGTGCATGACATCATTAAACAGCATGATCCGCAGCTTTTGAGATTCTTTATGCTATCTGTTCATTATCGCCATCCGATTAACTATTCAGAAGAGCTTCTGCAGAATACGAAAAGCGCGTTCAACCGTTTAAAAACAGCGTACAGCAATCTTCAGCACCGTCTGAACAGCAGTACGAATTTAACCGAAGATGACGATCAATGGTTTGAAAAAGTTGAAGAACACCGCAAAGCATTCGAAGAAGCGATGGACGATGATTTTAA
This sequence comes from Bacillus sp. FSL R5-0416, assembly GCF_037975425.1. Lineage (NCBI taxonomy): Bacteria > Bacillati > Bacillota > Bacilli > Caryophanales > Bacillaceae > Bacillus > Bacillus sp. FSL R5-0416. Next base: position 114,120 of record NZ_CP150252.1, read on the forward strand.
TACGGCGAATGCGATTTCTGTCTTGTTCGACTTAGCGAAACACGCCAATTACTATCTTCAGAAAGATCATACGGCTGATCATGTGATTACGGCGTTTATTGAGATGTTTGACCGCATTGTTTCTGTCCTTGGTTTTTCGTTGGGTGAGCAGGAACTTCTCGATCAAGAGATTGAAGACTTAATCGAAAAGCGAAATGAAGCGCGCCGGAATCGCGATTTTGCATTGTCAGACCAGATCCGCGACCAGCTGAAAAGCATGAATATCATTCTTGAAGATACGGCTCAAGGCACTCGCTGGAAACGGGGAGAATAACAGATGCTTGAATTTGATACGATAAAAGATTCTAAGCAGCTTAACGGTCTTGCGCTTGCTTATATAGGTGATGCCATTTTTGAAGTGTATGTCAGGCATCACCTGCTTAAGCAGGGCTTTACCAAACCAAATGATCTTCATAAGAAATCAAGCCGGATTGTTTCAGCAAAGTCACAGGCTGAGATCCTATTTTTTCTGCAGAATCAATCATTTTTTACGGAAGAAGAGGAAGCGGTGCTGAAAAGAGGCAGAAATGCCAAGTCAGGGACAACACCTAAAAATACAGATGTTCAGACGTACCGCTACAGTACAGCATTTGAAGCGCTTCTGGGCTACCTTTTTCTAGAGAAAAAAGAGGAACGACTTAGTCAGCTCGTAGCCGAAGCTATACAATTCGGGACGTCAGGGAGGAAAACAAATGAGTCAGCAACATGATTACGTCATAGGGAAAAATGCAGTGATCGAGACGTTAAAATCTGATCGGAAGCTGTATAAGCTGTGGATGGCGGAAAACACCGTAAAGGGACAAGCACAGCAAGTGATTGAGCTTGCCAAAAAGCAGGGAATCACGATTCAATACGTCCCGAGAAAAAAACTCGATCAAATGGTGACAGGACAGCATCAGGGCGTAGTGGCACAGGTTGCAGCGTATGAATATGCAGAACTGGACGATTTATATAAAGCAGCCGAAGAAAAAAATGAACAGCCTTTCTTCCTCATTCTGGACGAGCTTGAAGACCCTCATAATCTTGGTTCCATTATGAGGACAGCAGATGCGGTCGGCGCTCATGGCATCGTCATTCCAAAACGGAGAGCTGTCGGGCTGACAACAACAGTGGCAAAAGCTTCAACAGGAGCAATTGAGCACATTCCTGTAGCAAGAGTCACCAATTTGGCACGGACGTTAGAAGAGATGAAAGAGCGGGGAATCTGGGTTGTCGGAACGGATGCGTCCGCGCGTGAGGATTACCGTAATATGGACGGCAATATGCCTTTGGCTCTAGTCATCGGAAGTGAAGGAAAAGGGATGGGCCGTCTTGTAAAGGAAAAGTGCGATTTTCTCATTAAACTCCCGATGGCCGGAAAGGTAACTTCACTAAATGCATCTGTCGCGGCTGGTCTTTTGATGTATGAAGTCTACCGGAAACGAAACCCTCTGGGAGAATAAAGACCCATGGATATCCTGTTAGTAGACGGGTACAACATGATTGGAGCCTGGCCGCAGCTGAAGGATTTAAAAGCGAACAGTTTTGAAGAGGCGAGAGACGTACTGATTCAGAAAATGGCGGAATATCAATCGTATACAGGAAACAGGGTTATTGTTGTTTTTGACGCGCATCTCGTAAAAGGGCTTGAGAAAAAACAGACCAACCATAGAGTTGAAGTAATTTTTACAAAAGAAAATGAGACGGCTGATGAGCGGATAGAAAAGCTCGCTCAGGCTTTGAATAATATTGCGACTCAAATTCACGTTGCGACCTCTGACTATACTGAGCAGTGGGCGATTTTCGGACAGGGGGCATTGCGGAAATCGGCCCGGGAGCTTTTGAGAGAGGTAGAAACGATTGAAAGGCGAATAGAGAGACGGGTAAGAAAAATCACTTCCGAAAAGCCGGCGGGTAAAATTGCTTTATCGGAAGAGGTTTTGAAAACGTTTGAAAAGTGGAGGCGGGGAGACTTAGATTAAGTTGACGCTTTTTTGCCCAATACTGTATAATATTTCTATCTACGTGCGCCGGGGGGATCGGAGTGAATCTACAGAACAACAAGGGAAAATTCAACAAAGAGCAGTTTTGCCAGTTGGAGGACGAGCAGGTCATTGAAAAGGTTCATGTTGGGGACAGTGATGCGTTAGATTACTTGATTACGAAGTACCGAAACTTTGTTCGGGCAAAAGCAAGATCCTATTTCTTAATAGGGGCGGACAGAGAGGATATTGTTCAGGAAGGCATGATAGGCCTCTATAAGTCTATTCGTGACTTCAAAGAGGACAAGCTTACCTCATTCAAAGCTTTCGCAGAATTATGTATTACCCGCCAAATTATTACCGCAATAAAGACAGCTACTCGCCAGAAACACATTCCTTTGAATTCCTACGTCTCATTAGATAAACCGATTTTTGATGAAGAATCAGACCGAACGCTGCTGGATGTCATTTCAGGAGCGAAAACCTTAAATCCTGAGGAAATGATCATTAATCAGGAAGAATTTGATGATATTGAAATGAAAATGGGAGAACTATTAAGTGATTTAGAGAGAAAAGTACTCGTCTTATATCTCGATGGGAGAAGTTACCAAGAGATTTCTGATGAACTGAACCGACATGTGAAATCGATCGACAATGCCCTTCAGCGTGTGAAACGCAAGCTGGAGAAGTACTTGGAAATTCGCGAAATCAGTTTGTAATAGGAATTTATGCTATATTGACAGTATTTTTCTGACTATGATATGTTACTAAAGATAAGAACTAATGTCTATTTAGAAAAAGGTGTAATGACATGAGAAAAAAGATTACGTTAGCATGCAAGACATGCGGAAACCGTAATTATACGACAATGAAGAGCTCTGCATCAGCGGCTGAGCGATTAGAAGTAAAGAAATACTGCAGTACTTGCAATTCACATACAGCTCATCTTGAAACAAAATAGTTTTTGCGCTTTTAAATTGTGGAGGTCTTTTACATGCGTATTATGAAATTCTTTAAAGATGTTGGGAAAGAAATGAAAAAGGTAAGCTGGCCTAAAGGAAAAGAGTTAACGCGTTATACCATTACGGTAATTTCAACAGTTATCTTTTTTGTTATCTTTTTTGCCCTCCTTGACACAGGAATTTCTCAATTAATTCGTTTAATAGTTGAATAATGATCAGCAATACGTGCTATAATAGATCATAATATTACTTGCCAAAACCCGTTCAGCGGGTTTTTTATTGTGGCTTAAAATGAAAGTTATCATAGGCTTGCCGCCTATTTTTTGAAGCGTTATGGTAATTCACTAAAACCAAATGCGGGGAGGGAAGGACTGGACAGTCCTGAATAGAATGGAAAAGAATTGGTATGTTGTTCACACGTACTCTGGTTATGAGAATAAAGTAAAAGCCAACTTGGAAAAACGTGTTGAATCAATGGGGATGCAGGATAAAATTTTCCGTGTAGTCGTACCCGAAGAAGAAGAAACAGATATCAAAAACGGCAAGAAAAAAGTCGTGAAAAAGAAAGTATTCCCTGGTTATGTGCTTGTTGAAATTGTAATGACAGACGACTCTTGGTATGTCGTCCGCAACACGCCGGGCGTTACTGGATTCGTAGGATCTGCCGGGTCAGGTTCAAAACCGACGCCGCTTCTTCCGGGCGAAGCAGAAACCATTCTGAAGAGAATGGGCATGGATGAACGAAAAACTGATATTGACTTTGAACTGAAAGAGACAGTGAAAGTAATAGACGGACCTTTTGCTAACTTTACAGGATCAATTGAAGAGATTGATTATGATAAAAGCAAGGTCAAAGTTTTCGTTAATATGTTTGGCCGTGAAACGCCGGTTGAGCTGGAATTTACCCAAATCGATAAATTGTAATGTGAAAAAACTTGAAATTGCTATATATAAATGATAATATAGCAAAGGTACGTCTTGGACTTATCCAAGGCAACTAGCATGATATTTCGTCATTCATATAAAGAATGAAACCTTGAGTGGGAGGGTTTACCCTATTACCACATCACGGACTTAAGGAGGTGTGTCTCGTGGCTAAAAAAGTAGTTAAAGTTGTAAAATTGCAAATTCCTGCTGGAAAAGCTAACCCAGCACCACCAGTTGGACCTGCACTTGGTCAAGCCGGTGTTAACATCATGGGATTCTGTAAGGAGTTTAACGCTCGTACAGCTGACCAAGCTGGTTTAATCATTCCTGTTGAAATTTCGGTTTACGAAGACCGTTCATTTACATTTATTACAAAAACTCCACCTGCTGCAGTATTGCTTAAAAAAGCAGCTGGAATTGAGTCTGGTTCTGGTGAACCAAACCGTAATAAAGTGGCAACCGTTAAGCGCGATAAAGTACGCGAAATCGCTGAAACGAAAATGCCTGACTTAAACGCAGCAGACGTTGAAGCGGCAATGCGCATGGTTGAAGGTACTGCCCGCAGTATGGGTATTGTAATCGAGGATTAATTTGTTTCTTGTCGGGTTGCGAGTTTTAACAAGTTCGCAACCCTTATTCGTGGGAGGTTATTCCGCTATAACCACATAAGGAGGAAATTTTAAAATGGCTAAAAAAGGTAAAAAGTACGTTGAAGCTGCTAAGCTTGTAGACCGTTCTAAAGCTTACGACGTCTCTGAAGCAGTAGCTCTCGTTAAAAAAACAAACACAGCTAAATTCGACGCTACAGTTGAAGTGGCTTTCCGTTTAGGGGTTGACCCTCGTAAAAACGACCAGCAAATCCGTGGAGCAGTTGTGCTTCCAAACGGAACTGGTAAAACTCAGCGCGTTCTCGTTTTCGCAAAAGGCGAAAAAGCGAAAGAAGCTGAAGCTGCTGGTGCAGATTTCGTAGGCGATACTGACTACATCAACAAAATTCAACAAGGCTGGTTCGATTTCGATGTTATCGTAGCTACACCTGACATGATGGGTGAAGTTGGTAAAATTGGTCGTGTACTTGGACCAAAAGGTTTAATGCCAAACCCTAAAACTGGTACAGTTACTTTCGAAGTTGAGAAAGCGATCGGCGAAATCAAAGCTGGTAAAGTTGAATACCGCGTTGATAAAGCTGGAAACATTCATGTTCCTATCGGTAAAGTTTCTTTCGAGGATGAAAAACTTGTTGAGAACTTCACAACAATGTACGATACAATCCTTAAAGCTAAACCTGCTGCAGCTAAAGGCGTTTACGTGAAAAATGTTGCTGTAACTTCTACTATGGGACCTGGTGTCAAAGTAGACTCTTCAACTTTTAACGTAAAATAATATTGACATGACATCAACATTCTGATATTATTCAAAATGTTGTAAAATAGAATATCATTTATACCGTAGACAGTAGGGGCCTAACCGCTTAATTATCCTACCGAGGTGTATATTATCACAGCTATTACGTTACGTATGCTTGTATATACAGCCTCCATGTCTCATGGAGGCTTTTTATATGGAATCCGTCGTCTCAGTCGTGATCACCTAACGGTATAAGTGTTACACAAGAATCTACAGGAGGTGTAACCATGAGCAGCGCAATTGAAACAAAAAAAGTTGTTGTTGAAGAAATTGCTTCTAAACTGAAAGAAAGTAAATCAACGATCATCGTTGACTATCGCGGACTTAACGTTTCTGAAGTAACTGAACTTCGTAAACAGCTTCGCGAAGCTAACGTTGAGTTCAAAGTTTACAAAAATACGATGACTCGCCGTGCGGTTGAACAAGCTGAGCTTAATGGTTTGAATGATTTCTTAACTGGACCGAACGCGATCGCATTCAGCACTGAAGATGTTGTCGCTCCGGCTAAAGTTCTTAATGACTTCGCTAAAAATCACGAAGCTCTTGAAATCAAAGCTGGTGTTATCGAAGGTAAAGTTTCTACTGTTGAAGAAGTGAAAGCTCTTGCTGAACTTCCATCACGCGAAGGCTTGCTTTCTATGTTGCTTAGCGTACTTCAAGCTCCAGTTCGCAACCTTGCTCTTGCTGCAAAAGCTGTGGCAGAACAAAAGGAAGAACAAGGCGCTTAATCTAATCAGTTTTTCATAAATTAAAACAAAATGGAGGAATTACAAATGGCTTTAAATATCGAAGAAATCATTGCTTCCGTTAAAGAAGCAACTGTACTTGAATTGAACGACCTAGTAAAAGCAATCGAAGAAGAATTTGGCGTAACTGCTGCTGCTCCTGTAGCTGTAGCTGGCGGAGCTGCTGCAGGCGGAGCTGCTGAAGAGCAAAGCGAATTCGATCTTATCCTTGCTGGTGCAGGATCTCAAAAAATCAAAGTTATCAAAGTTGTACGTGAAATCACTGGTCTTGGCTTGAAAGAAGCTAAAGAACTTGTTGACAACACTCCAAAACCACTTAAAGAAGGTATTGCTAAAGAAGAAGCTGAAGAGCTTAAAGCTAAACTTGAAGAAGTTGGCGCTTCTGTAGAAGTTAAGTAATCTTCACTTACCTGTAGGGGAAGCTCGCTTTTATGAGGCGAGCTTTTTCTTTGCCATTCTTTAAGCCATGAAAAAAGGAGGTTCTAATAATGAGTGAGCACTATTATTCAGAAAAACCTTCAGTAAAAAGCAACAAGCAAACCTGGTCTTTTAGGCTTCGGAATAAAGATTTCACGTTTACCAGCGACAGCGGGGTTTTTTCTAAAAAAGAAGTTGATTTCGGCTCCCGCCTGCTGATTGATTCTTTTGAAGAGCCTGAGGTTGAGGGCGGCATTTTGGATGTAGGCTGCGGGTACGGCCCGATTGGTTTATCGCTCGCCAGCGACTTTAAAGACCGGACTATCCACATGATTGACGTTAATGAGAGAGCCGTAGAACTATCAAATGAAAATGCGGAACAGAACGGAATAACAAACGTTAAGATTTATCAAAGCGATTTGTTTTCAAACGTTGATTCTGCTCAAACATTTGCTTCTATTCTTACAAATCCCCCAATCCGAGCCGGAAAAAAAGTTGTCCATGCTATCTTTGAGAAAAGCGCTGAACACTTAAAAGCTTCAGGTGAATTGTGGATCGTCATACAGAAAAAGCAAGGCGCGCCTTCTGCCATTGAAAAGCTCGAGGAACTGTTCGATGAAGTTTCCGTCGTTCAAAAAAAGAAAGGCTATTATATCATAAAAGCAAAAAAAGTTTGACTCGGTATTTTAACTATGTTAATATTGTAAAATGCCAATGTATATATTTTGCTTGATATGATGAATTGTCAATATCTATGTATAAATTATACAAGTATGGAAATGCTAATAAAATCGGTATTTGTTTTTGGATGTGGTTTTCTTAATTAGAAACCCTTTTTTCTTTTGTCTTGTAAAAGTATTTTCTTTCTTTGGAAGAAATGCTTATTACACATATAATACGCATGATTTGAGGGGTGAATCAGTTGACAGGTCAACTAGTTCAGTATGGACGACACCGCCAGCGCAGAAGCTATGCTCGCATTAGCGAAGTGTTAGAATTACCAAATCTCATTGAAATTCAAACCTCTTCTTATCAGTGGTTTCTTGATGAGGGTCTTAGAGAGATGTTTCAAGACATATCACCAATTGAGGATTTCACTGGTAACCTCTCTCTTGAGTTCATTGATTATAGTTTAGGTGAGCCTAAATATCCTGTAGAGGAATCAAAAGAACGTGATGTGACTTACTCAGCTCCGCTAAGAGTGAAGGTTCGTTTAATTAACAAAGAAACTGGAGAGGTAAAAGACCAAGATGTCTTCATGGGTGATTTCCCTATTATGACAGATACAGGTACTTTTATCATTAACGGTGCGGAACGTGTTATCGTTTCCCAGCTTGTTCGGTCTCCAAGTGTATATTTCAGTGGTAAAGTAGACAAAAACGGTAAAAAAGGTTTTACCGCAACTGTCATTCCAAACCGTGGCGCATGGTTAGAATACGAAACTGATGCGAAAGATGTTGTTTATGTCCGCATTGATCGCACACGTAAGTTGCCGGTTACGGTTCTTTTGCGTGCTCTCGGCTTCGGCTCCGATCAAGAGATTCTTGATCTCATAGGAGAAAACGAATACCTGCGAAATACGCTTGATAAAGATAACACAGAAAACAGCGACAAAGCGTTGCTGGAAATTTACGAGCGTCTCCGTCCTGGAGAGCCGCCTACAGTAGAAAATGCGAAAAGCTTGCTTGATTCTCGTTTCTTTGATCCGAAACGATACGATCTTGCCAATGTAGGACGCTATAAAATTAATAAAAAACTTCATATTAAGAATCGCCTCTTCAATCAGAGACTTGCTGAAACGCTTGTTGATCCTGAAACAGGAGAAATCCTTGCTGAAAAAGGCCAGATTCTTGATAGAAGAACACTTGATAAAGTACTGCCATACTTAGAAAACGGAATCGGTTTTAGAAAGCTGTATCCGAATGGCGGCGTTGTTGAAGATGAAGTGACTCTTCAATCAATTAAAATCTTTGCTCCGACTGATCAAGAAGGAGAACAGGTTATTAATGTAATCGGCAATGCTTACATCGAAGAAGAGATTAAAAACATCACGCCTGCTGATATTATTTCTTCAATCAGTTACTTCTTCAACTTGCTGCACGGAGTAGGCGACACAGATGATATCGATCATCTTGGAAACCGCCGTTTACGTTCTGTAGGCGAGCTTCTTCAGAACCAATTCCGTATCGGTTTAAGCCGTATGGAGCGTGTGGTTCGTGAGAGAATGTCAATTCAAGATACGAATACAATTACGCCTCAGCAGCTGATCAATATTCGTCCTGTTATTGCGTCCATTAAAGAGTTCTTTGGAAGCTCACAGCTTTCTCAATTCATGGATCAGACGAACCCGCTTGCTGAATTAACGCACAAGCGTCGTCTGTCAGCATTAGGACCGGGCGGATTGACACGTGAGCGTGCCGGAATGGAAGTGCGTGACGTTCACTACTCCCACTATGGCCGTATGTGTCCGATTGAAACGCCTGAGGGCCCGAACATCGGTTTGATCAACTCACTATCATCTTATGCAAAAGTAAACCGTTTTGGCTTTATTGAAACGCCATATCGCCGCGTTGACCCTGAAACCGGGAAGGTAACGGGCAGAATCGATTACTTAACTGCTGATGAAGAGGATAACTATGTTGTCGCTCAAGCGAATGCTCGTCTTGATGACGAAGGCGCCTTTATTGATGACAGCATCGTAGCTCGTTTCCGCGGGGAGAACACTGTTGTTTCCAGAAACCGTGTAGACTACATGGATGTATCGCCTAAGCAGGTTGTATCTGCTGCGACAGCATGTATCCCGTTCTTAGAAAACGATGACTCCAACCGTGCCCTCATGGGAGCGAACATGCAGCGTCAGGCTGTGCCTTTGATGCAGCCGGAAGCTCCATTTGTTGGAACTGGTATGGAATACGTATCAGGAAAAGACTCTGGTGCCGCTGTTATTTGTAAACACCCTGGTATCGTTGAACGCGTAGAAGCGAAAAACGTTTGGGTTCGCCGTTATGAAGAAGTAGACGGTCAAAAAGTAAAAGGAAACCTGGATAAATACAGCCTGCTGAAATTTGTCCGCTCTAACCAAGGTACGTGCTACAACCAGCGTCCGATCGTAAGTGTCGGCGATGAAGTGGCAAAAGGAGAAATCCTTGCTGACGGTCCTTCTATGGAGCTTGGTGAACTTGCACTTGGCCGTAACGTAATGGTCGGCTTCATGACATGGGATGGCTACAACTATGAGGATGCCATCATCATGAGTGAACGCCTAGTGAAGGATGATGTTTATACATCTATCCACATTGAAGAATACGAATCAGAAGCACGTGATACGAAACTTGGACCTGAAGAAATCACTCGCGATATTCCAAACGTCGGTGAAGATGCGCTTCGCAATCTTGATGACCGTGGAATCATCCGTATTGGGGCAGAAGTAAAAGACGGAGATCTTCTTGTTGGTAAAGTAACGCCTAAAGGCGTAACTGAACTGACTGCAGAAGAACGCCTTCTTCACGCCATTTTTGGCGAGAAAGCCCGCGAGGTTCGTGATACTTCTCTTCGTGTGCCTCATGGCGGCGGCGGAATTATCCATGACGTTAAAGTCTTCAACCGTGAAGACGGAGACGAACTTCCTCCAGGTGTTAACCAGTTAGTACGCGTTTATATCGTTCAGAAACGTAAGATTTCTGAAGGGGATAAAATGGCCGGTCGTCACGGTAACAAAGGTGTTATCTCTAAGATTCTTCCTGAAGAGGATATGCCTTACCTTCCTGACGGCACACCAATTGATATCATGCTTAACCCGCTGGGCGTACCATCACGTATGAACATCGGGCAGGTATTGGAACTTCACATGGGTATGGCCGCTCGTTACCTTGGCATTCACATTGCATCTCCTGTATTTGACGGAGCGCGAGAAGAGGATGTCTGGGAAACACTTGAAGAAGCCGGCATGTCTCGTGACGCCAAAACAGTGCTTTACGACGGACGTACTGGAGAGCCGTTTGATAACCGTGTATCTGTAGGTATCATGTACATGATCAAACTAGCTCACATGGTTGACGATAAACTTCATGCACGCTCTACAGGCCCTTACTCACTTGTTACGCAGCAGCCTCTTGGCGGTAAAGCGCAATTTGGCGGACAGCGTTTTGGTGAGATGGAGGTTTGGGCACTTGAAGCTTACGGTGCGGCTTACACTCTTCAAGAAATTCTGACTGTTAAGTCTGATGACGTGGTTGGACGTGTGAAAACATACGAAGCCATCGTTAAAGGCGACAATGTTCCTGAACCAGGTGTTCCGGAATCATTCAAAGTATTAATCAAAGAACTTCAAAGCTTAGGTATGGATGTCAAAATCCTTTCTGGTGATGAAGAAGAAATAGAAATGAGAGATTTAGAAGACGAAGAAGATGCGAAACAAGCTGACGGCCTGGCATTATCAGGTGATGAAGAGCCGGAAGAAACAGCATCTGCAGACGTTGAACGCGATGTAGTAACAAAAGAATAATCTCTAGTTATAAAGGCAAGTGACATCGGTTAATCCGAAGAAAAAAGGGAGGTAGGCCCCTTGCTAGATGTGAACAATTTTGAGTATATGAACATCGGTCTTGCTTCACCAGATAAAATCCGTTCATGGTCTTTTGGTGAAGTGAAAAAGCCTGAAACGATAAACTATCGTACGTTAAAACCTGAAAAGGACGGTCTATTTTGCGAACGCATTTTCGGACCGACTAAGGACTGGGAATGTCATTGCGGGAAGTACAAGCGAGTTCGTTATAAAGGCGTAGTTTGTGACCGCTGCGGAGTCGAAGTAACACGGGCTAAAGTCCGTCGTGAGAGAATGGGGCACATTGAACTGGCTGCCCCAGTTTCCCACATTTGGTATTTCAAAGGTATTCCAAGCCGTATGGGTCTTGTGCTGGATATGTCACCTCGTGCTTTAGAAGAAGTCATTTACTTTGCTTCTTACGTTGTAACTGATCCGGCGAATACACCGCTTGAAAAGAAACAGCTTCTGTCTGAGAAAGAATACCGTGCTTATCTTGATAAATACGGTAATAAATTCCAAGCATCTATGGGTGCTGAAGCAATTCATAAACTTCTTCAAGATATCGATCTTGTCAAAGAAGTTGATATGTTAAAAGAAGAGCTGAAAACTTCACAAGGACAACGACGTACTCGTGCGATCAAACGTCTTGAAGTTTTAGAAGCCTTCCGTAACTCAGGAAACAAGCCTTCTTGGATGATCCTTGATGTGCTTCCTGTTATTCCTCCGGAGCTTAGACCGATGGTTCAGCTAGATGGCGGACGTTTTGCGACTTCTGATTTGAATGACCTTTATCGTCGTGTCATCAACCGTAACAATCGTTTGAAACGCCTTTTGGACCTTGGTGCGCCTAGCATCATCGTTCAAAACGAAAAGCGTATGCTTCAAGAGGCTGTCGATGCCTTAATTGACAACGGCCGCCGTGGACGCCCTGTAACAGGCCCTGGTAACAGACCGTTAAAATCTCTTTCTCACATGCTGAAAGGGAAGCAAGGCCGTTTCCGTCAAAACCTTCTTGGTAAACGTGTCGATTACTCCGGACGTTCTGTAATCGTTGTTGGTCCTCATTTGAAAATGTACCAATGCGGATTACCGAAGGAAATGGCGCTTGAACTTTTCAAACCTTTCGTTATGAAAGAACTTGTTGAAAAAGGTCTTGCTCACAACATTAAGAGTGCGAAACGCAAAATTGAGCGCGTACAGCCTGAAGTTTGGGATGTACTAGAATCAGTTATTAAGGAGCATCCGGTACTGCTGAACCGTGCCCCTACACTTCACAGATTAGGTATCCAGGCGTTTGAACCAACGCTTGTTGAAGGACGCGCAATCCGTCTTCACCCGCTCGTATGTACAGCTTACAACGCTGACTTTGACGGTGACCAAATGGCGGTTCACGTACCATTATCTGCTGAAGCACAAGCTGAAGCACGCATCTTGATGCTTGCTGCTCAAAACATCTTGAACCCTAAAGATGGTAAACCGGTTGTAACACCGTCTCAGGATATGGTACTAGGTAACTATTACCTGACACTTGAGCGTGCCGGTGCTGTCGGTGAAGGTATGGTCTTCAAGAATACAGACGAAGCGCTTCTTGCTTATCAAAACGGATATGTTCACCTTCATACGAGAGTAGCTGTTGCAGCTAACTCACTTAAGAATGTGACATTTACCGAAGAACAGCGCTCAAAATTGTTAATTACAACTGTCGGTAAGCTTGTCTTCAATGAAATTCTTCCGGAATCATTCCCTTACATGAATGAACCAACGAAGAGCAACATTGAAGAGAAAACACCTGACCGTTTCTTCTTAGAAAAAGGTGCTGACGTTAAAGCTGTTATCGCACAGCAGCCAATCAATGCGCCGTTTAAAAAAGGCATTCTGGGTAAAATCATCGCGGAAATCTTTAAACGATTCCATATTACTGAAACGTCTAAAATGCTTGACCGCATGAAAAACCTAGGCTTCAAATATTCAACTAAAGCTGGTATTACAGTTGGGGTTTCTGACATCGTCGTACTCGATGATAAACAAGAAATTCTTGAGGAAGCGCAAAGCAAAGTTGACAACGTTATGAAGCAGTTCCGCCGCGGTCTTATCACTGAAGAAGAACGCTATGAGAGAGTCATCTCTATCTGGAGTGCTGCAAAAGACGTTATCCAAGGCAAACTGATGAAATCACTTGATGAACTCAACCCGATCTACATGATGAGTGACTCTGGTGCCCGTGGTAACGCATCTAACTTTACGCAGCTTGCCGGAATGCGCGGCCTGATGGCCAACCCGGCTGGACGTATCATTGAGTTGCCGATCAAATCAAGTTTCCGTGAAGGTCTGACAGTATTGGAGTACTTTATCTCCACACACGGTGCGCGTAAAGGTCTTGCCGATACCGCTCTTAAAACTGCTGACTCAGGTTACCTTACACGCCGTCTCGTTGACGTTGCGCAGGATGTTATCATCCGTGAAACTGATTGCGGAACTGACCGAGGCATTCTTGCTAAGCCTCTTAAAGAAGGAACTGAAACAATTGAGCGCTTAGAAGAACGCTTAATCGGACGTTTTGCAAGAAAACAAGTGAAGCACCCTGAAACAGGTGAAGTGCTTGTGAATGAAAACGAACTGATCGATGAAGATAAAGCACTGGAGATTGTCGAAGCCGGCATTGAAGAAGTGTGGATCCGTTCTGCCTTCACATGTAATACGCCTCATGGTGTATGTAAACGATGCTATGGCCGAAATCTTGCAACTGGCTCCGATGTTGAAGTCGGTGAAGCTGTCGGAATCATTGCTGCCCAATCAATCGGTGAGCCTGGTACACAGTTAACAATGCGTACATTCCATACAGGCGGGGTTGCTGGAGACGACATCACACAGGGTCTTCCGCGTATCCAAGAGCTTTTCGAAGCGCGTAATCCGAAAGGTCAGGCAACAATTACAGAAATCGACGGTACAGTCGTTGAGATCAATGAAGTTCGTGACAAGCAACAGGAAATTGTGGTTCAAGGCGCAGTGGAAACACGTTCTTATACGGCACCTTACAACTCCCGCCTGAAAGTAGCGGAAGGAGATAAAATTACTCGAGGCCAAGTACTGACAGAAGGTTCAATCGATCCGAAAGAACTTCTTAAAGTGACTGACCTGACAACTGTTCAAGAGTATCTTCTCCATGAGGTTCAAAAGGTTTACCGTATGCAGGGTGTTGAAATCGGTGATAAACACGTAGAAGTAATGGTTCGCCAGATGCTTCGCAAAGTACGCGTAATTGATGCCGGTGACACTGATGTGCTTCCAGGTACATTGCTTGATATTCACCAATTTACTGAAGCGAACAAAAAGGTATTACTTGAAGGCAATCGACCTGCCACAGGCCGTCCTGTCTTACTCGGTATTACAAAAGCATCTCTTGAAACTGATTCATTCTTATCTGCTGCTTCCTTCCAGGAAACAACACGTGTCCTTACAGATGCAGCGATCAAAGGTAAGCGTGACGAGCTTCTCGGCTTGAAAGAGAATGTTATCATCGGTAAGCTTGTTCCAGCTGGTACAGGAATGATGAAATACCGTAAAGTAAAACCAGTATCAAATGTTCAGCCGACTGACGATATGGTCCCGGTTGAATAACTGATTTAATGCTGCTGAAAGACTGCAAAAACAGTCTTTCAGCAGATATATTTATGAAAAAGTCACTCTATGAGAAGAACGAATCTAAAAAATGTCATACCTTGTTGACATTCGTCTCCTAGAATGATAATATAACCAAGGTGCTCGAAATAAACCTGTTACTTTGGAGGATATGTTTATGTCTTATGATAAAGTATCACAGGCCAAATCAATTATTATTGGTACGAAGCAAACAGTGAAAGCTCTAAAGCGAGGTTCAGTAAAGGAAGTAGTCGTTGCAAAAGACGCAGATCCGATACTCACGTCAAGTGTTGTTTCACTTGCTGAAGATCAAGGTATCTCTGTCTCAATGGTTGAATCCATGAAAAAGCTCGGCAAAGCCTGCGGAATTGAGGTAGGAGCAGCCGCTGTTGCCATTATTTTATAACGTACTTTTGTTTTTGCGTAAGATTCCATCTTGTGTAAAGACATTGTTTTTTGCCTTTTGATGAACCACCTGGGTATGTGGGTTATAAAACGTAATGAAGGGAGGAAAAATTCATGCCTACAATTAATCAGCTAATTCGCAAAGGACGCGTGAGTAAAGTAGAAAACTCAAAGTCTCCTGCACTTAACAAAGGATACAACAGCTTTAAAAAAGAGCACACTAACGTATCTTCTCCACAAAAACGCGGGGTATGTACTCGTGTTGGTACAATGACACCGAAAAAACCGAACTCAGCACTTCGTAAATATGCTCGTGTTCGTTTGACTAACGGAATCGAGGTTACTGCTTACATTCCTGGTATCGGTCACAACCTACAAGAGCACAGTGTTGTACTTATCCGCGGCGGACGTGTAAAAGACTTACCAGGGGTACGTTACCACATCGTTCGTGGTGCGCTTGATACTGCTGGAGTTGAAAACCGTGCACAAGGCCGTTCTAAATACGGTACGAAAAAACCTAAAGCAAAATAATATACGAAAATACGCATAATTGATGAAGGGAGGATATTCAGATGCCACGTAAAGGTCCTGTAGCAAAAAGAGATGTTTTACCTGATCCGATTTACAACTCTAAGCTTGTATCTCGTCTAATCAACAAAATGATGATCGATGGTAAAAAAGGTAAGTCTCAAACAATCCTATACAAGTCATTCGATATCATTAAAGAACGTACTGGCAATGATGCAATGGAGGTTTTCGAACAAGCATTGAAAAACATCATGCCTGTACTTGAAGTAAAAGCACGCCGTGTAGGTGGTGCGAACTACCAAGTTCCTGTAGAAGTTCGTCCTGAACGTCGTACGACTCTTGGACTTCGCTGGTTAGTTAACTACGCTCGTCTTCGCGGAGAAAAAACGATGGAAGAGCGTTTAGCTAACGAAATCCTTGACGCAGCTAACAACACTGGTGCTGCTGTTAAGAAACGTGAAGACACTCATAAGATGGCTGAAGCAAACAAAGCATTTGCTCACTATCGCTGGTAGGATTTATAGATTAACAAAACACAATTTCCTAATAAGGAAGGAGAAATTACCCAATGGCAAGAGAGTTCTCCTTAGAAAAAACTCGTAATATCGGTATCATGGCTCACATCGATGCCGGTAAAACGACAACTACAGAACGTATCTTGTTCTATACTGGTCGTATCCACAAAATTGGTGAAACTCATGAAGGAGCTTCACAAATGGACTGGATGGAGCAGGAACAAGAACGTGGTATCACAATCACTTCCGCTGCGACAACTGCACAGTGGAAAGGATACCGCGTAAACATCATCGATACTCCAGGACACGTAGACTTCACAGTTGAAGTTGAACGTTCTCTTCGTGTACTTGATGGTGCTGTTGCTGTACTTGACGCGCAATCAGGCGTTGAGCCTCAAACAGAAACTGTTTGGCGTCAGGCAACAACTTATGGAGTACCGCGTATCGTTTTTGTTAACAAAATGGACAAAATCGGTGCAGACTTCCTTTACTCTGTAGGAACTTTAAGAGACCGTCTTCAAGCAAACGCTCATGCAATTCAATTGCCGATCGGTGCTGAAGATAACTTCGAAGGTATCATTGACCTTGTAGAAAACGTTGCGTATTTCTACGAAGATGACCTCGGAACTCGTTCTGATGCAAAAGAAATCCCTGAAGAGTACAAAGAGCAAGCTGAAGAGCTTCGCAACAGCCTTATTGAAGCTGTATGTGAGCTTGATGAAGAGCTTATGGATAAGTACCTTGAGGGTGAAGAAATCACAATTGATGAGTTAAAAGCAGGAATTCGTAAAGGTACATTAAATGTTGAATTCTATCCTGTTCTTGTTGGTTCTGCCTTCAAAAACAAAGGTGTTCAACTAGTACTTGATGCTGTTCTTGACTACCTTCCTGCACCAACTGACGTTGCTGCAATCAAAGGTACACGTCCTGATACAAATGAAGAGATTGAGCGTCATTCTTCTGACGAAGAGCCATTCTCTGCATTAGCATTTAAAGTTATGACTGACCCTTACGTTGGTAAGTTGACGTTCTTCCGTGTGTACTCTGGAACACTTGATTCTGGTTCATACGTGAAAAACTCTACTAAAGGCAAACGTGAGCGTGTTGGCCGTATTCTTCAAATGCACGCTAACAGCCGTGAAGAAATCTCTACTGTATACGCAGGGGATATCGCAGCTGCTGTAGGTCTAAAAGATACAACTACTGGAGATACTCTATGTGATGAGAAGGATCTTGTTATCCTTGAGTCAATGGAATTCCCAGAACCAGTTATCGACGTTGCTATTGAGCCTAAATCAAAAGCTGACCAAGATAAAATGGGTATCGCTTTAGCGAAACTTGCTGAAGAAGATCCTACATTCCGTACTCAAACAAACCCAGAAACTGGCCAAACGATCATCTCTGGTATGGGTGAACTTCACCTTGATATCATTGTTGACCGTATGAAACGCGAATTTAAAGTAGAAGCCAACGTTGGTGCTCCTCAAGTTGCGTACCGTGAAACATTCCGTACCGGTGCAAAAGTTGAAGGTAAATTCGTACGTCAGTCTGGTGGACGCGGTCAGTTCGGACACGTTTGGATCGAATTCGAACCAAACGAAGAAGGCGCTGGCTTTGAATTTGAAAATGCGATTGTCGGTGGGGTTGTTCCTCGTGAATACATCCCAGCTGTTCAAGCAGGTCTGGAAGATGCACTTGAAAATGGTGTACTAGCAGGCTTCCCGCTTATCGACATTAAAGCTAAACTTTTCGACGGTTCTTACCATGATGTTGACTCAAACGAAATGGCATTTAAAGTTGCTGCTTCTATGGCATTGAAAAATGCAGTCAGCAAATGTAACCCAGTTCTTCTTGAACCAATCATGAAAGTGGAAGTGGTTATTCCAGAAGAATACATGGGAGATATCATGGGTGATATCACTTCACGTCGCGGACGCGTAGAAGGTATGGAAGCACGCGGTAACGCTCAAGTTGTTCGCGCTATGGTTCCTCTTGCTGAAATGTTCGGTTACGCTACTGCACTTCGTTCTAATACGCAAGGTCGCGGTACGTTCACTATGCACATGGATCACTACGAAGAAGTGCCGAAGAGCGTCGCAGAAGAAATTATCAAAAAAAATAAAGGCGAATAATTGATTTTGCCGCTTAACTCAAGTATAACTACTATTGTAAGATGAGGAAGTGAAAGCTTTCTTTCACTTCCTATCACTCTATACATTACTAATTAAAAGCTCTTAAGGAGGATTTTAGAATGGCTAAAGAAAAATTCGACCGTTCCAAATCACATGCCAATATTGGTACAATTGGACACGTTGACCATGGTAAAACAACTTTAACTGCTGCTATCACAACAGTACTTCATAAGAAATCTGGTAAAGGTACAGCTATGGCGTACGATCAAATTGATGGTGCTCCAGAAGAACGTGAGCGCGGTATCACAATCTCTACTGCACACGTTGAGTACGAAACTGAAACTCGTCACTATGCACACGTTGACTGCCCAGGACACGCTGACTATGTTAAAAACATGATCACTGGTGCTGCGCAAATGGACGGAGCTATCCTTGTAGTATCTGCTGCTGATGGCCCAATGCCACAAACTCGTGAGCACATCCTTCTTTCTAAAAACGTTGGTGTACCATACATCGTTGTATTCTTAAACAAATGCGACATGGTAGACGACGAAGAGCTTCTTGAACTAGTTGAAATGGAAGTTCGCGATCTTCTTAGCGAATACGACTTCCCTGGTGATGATGTACCAGTTGTTAAAGGTTCTGCTCTTAAAGCTCTTGAAGGAGACGCTGAGTGGGAAGCTAAAATCTTCGAACTTATGGATGCGGTTGATGAGTACATCCCAACTCCAGAACGCGACACTGAAAAACCATTCATGATGCCAGTTGAGGACGTATTCTCAATCACTGGTCGTGGTACAGTTGCTACTGGCCGTGTAGAACGCGGACAAGTTAAAGTCGGTGACGAAGTTGAAATCATCGGTCTTCAAGAAGAGAACAAGAAAACAACTGTTACAGGTGTTGAAATGTTCCGTAAGCTTCTTGATTATGCTGAAGCTGGTGACAACATTGGTGCCCTTCTTCGCGGTGTATCTCGTGAAGAAATCCAACGTGGTCAAGTACTTGCTAAACCAGGTACAATCACTCCACACAGCAAATTCAAAGCTGAAGTTTACGTTCTTTCTAAAGAAGAGGGTGGACGTCATACTCCATTCTTCTCTAACTACCGTCCTCAGTTCTACTTCCGTACAACTGACGTAACTGGTATCATCCATCTTCCAGAAGGCGTAGAAATGGTTATGCCTGGAGATAACACTGAAATGAACGTTGAACTTATTTCTACAATCGCTATCGAAGAAGGAACTCGTTTCTCTATTCGTGAAGGCGGACGTACTGTTGGTTCAGGCGTTGTTTCTACAATCACTGAGTAATAGTATGATTTTAAACGAGACCCCTACGGGTCTCGTTTTTTGTTTGCTTATCTTTTTCTTGTATAATAGGATCTATCATATTCGAGGGGTTAATATTTATGATTCCTGAAAAGAAATCAATCGCAATCATGAAAGAACTAAGCATTGGAAATACAAAGCAAATGCTGATGATTAATGGAGTTGACATGAAAAATCCATTGCTGCTTTTTTTACATGGCGGGCCGGGAACGCCGCAAATCGGATATGTTAGACATTATCAAAAAGAGCTGGAACAGTATTTTACAGTAGTTCATTGGGATCAGAGAGGATCGGGGCTTTCTTATTCTAAGCGAATTTCGCATCACTCTATGACAATAAATCACTTCATTAAAGATACAATCCAAGTCACTCAATGGCTTTTAGCTCATTTTTCAAAATCAAAACTTTACCTAGCCGGTCATTCTTGGGGGTCAATACTGGCGCTTCATGTTCTGCAGCAGTGTCCTGATTTATTTTACGCGTATTATGGAATCAGCCAGGTTGTTAACCCTCACGATGAAGAATCAACTGCTTATCAACATATTCGTGAAATTTCTGAATCAAAAAAAGCAAGCTTATTATCTTTCCTCACACGTTTCATTGGTGCTCCGCCTTGGAAGCAGGATATCCAGCACCTTATCTATCGGTTTTGTGTCGAGCTTAGCAGGGGAGGATTCACTCGTCGTCATCGTCAATCTCTAGCTGTTATATTTCAAATGCTTACTGGCAATGAGTATGGAGTGCGGAATATGCACAGCTTCTTTAATGGATTGCGCTTCAGTAAAAAACATTTAACTGATGAGTTGTACCGGTTTAATGCTTTTACATCAGTTCCTTCTATTAAAGTACCGTGTGTTTTCATTTCAGGGAAACATGACTTAATTGTTCCTGCTGAAATATCGAAACAGTATTATCATAAACTTGAGGCACCCGAAAAGCGCTGGTTTCAATTTGAGAACTCAGCTCACACCCCGCATATTGAGGAACCGTCATTATTCGCGAACACATTAAGTCGGCATGCACGACACCATTTATGATAGATCCTTGATAAATAAGAAAAACCCCTGTATAATAAAAAAAGTGTGCAAACCATGCATATTTTAAATAAGTCTTGCAACATGCGCCTATTTTCTGTATAATGGTGTATGTTGGTCTTTGACTGCGATGAAGTGAGAGGTTGCTGACACACCCGGCCGCTTTGCCATGGCAAGGTGTTCAGGTTTTTCTCACGGAGAACTGTCTAACGTGATGTAGGCGAAAAGGAGGGAAAATAATGGCAAAACAAAAAATTCGTATTCGTTTGAAAGCATATGATCATAGAATCCTTGATCAATCTGCAGAGAAGATTGTTGAAACGGCAAAACGTTCTGGTGCCAGCGTATCTGGTCCGATTCCGTTGCCAACTGAAAAATCAGTTTACACAATCCTTCGTGCGGTGCACAAATACAAAGATTCTCGTGAGCAATTTGAAATGCGTACACATAAACGTTTAATCGACATTGTGAACCCAACACCACAAACTGTTGATGCTCTTATGCGATTAGACTTACCATCTGGTGTCGATATCGAAATTAAACTTTAATTCTAAAATATAGAATGATCTTAATAGGAGGTGTGACGAATGACCAAAGGAATCTTAGGAAGAAAAATTGGTATGACGCAAGTATTCGCTGAGAATGGTGATCTTATTCCGGTAACTGTTATCGAGGCTGCTCCAAACGTTGTTCTTCAAAAGAAAACAGCTGAAAACGACGGTTATGAAGCAATCCAGCTTGGTTTTGACGACAAGCGTGAAAAGCTTTCTAACAAACCTGAAAAAGGGCACGTTGCAAAAGCGGAAACTGCTCCTAAGCGCTTCGTTAAAGAATTACGCGGAGTGGAAATGGATGCGTATGAAGTTGGTCAGGAAGTCAAGGTTGAAATTTTCTCTGCTGGAGAAATCGTAGATGTAACAGGAGTATCTAAAGGTAAAGGTTTCCAAGGTGCGATCAAGCGCCACGGACAATCTCGCGGACCTATGTCTCACGGTTCACGCTACCACCGTCGTCCTGGTTCAATGGGACCTGTAGATCCTAACCGTGTATTCAAAGGTAAATTATTACCTGGACGTATGGGCGGAGAGCAAATCACTGTTCAAAACCTTGAAATCGTAAAAGTTGATGCAGAACGCAATCTTCTTTTGATCAAAGGTAACGTACCTGGTGCGAAGAAATCTTTAATCACTGTTAAAAGTGCTGTTAAATCTAAATAATTCTCTTAGGAAAGGAGGAAATTGATTATGCCAAAAGTAGCATTATACAACCAAAACGGTTCTACTGCTGGTGACATCGAATTAAACGCTTCTGTATTTGGTATCGAACCAAATGAGAGTGTTGTATTCGACGCTATTCTTATGCAAAGAGCTTCCTTACGTCAAGGAACTCACAAAGTAAAAAATCGTTCTGAAGTACGCGGCGGAGGTCGTAAACCATGGCGTCAAAAAGGTACTGGACGTGCCCGTCAAGGTTCAATCCGTTCACCGCAATGGCGCGGAGGTGGTGTCGTATTCGGCCCAACACCACGCAGCTATTCTTATAAATTACCTAAAAAAGTTCGCCGCTTGGCAATCAAATCAGTATTGTCTTCTAAAGTGAACGACAACAACATCATCGTTCTTGAAGATCTTACTCTTGATACGGCTAAAACAAAAGAAATGGCAGCTATCCTTAAAGGATTATCTGTTGAGAAAAAAGCTTTAATCGTAACTGCGGATGCAAACGAAGCAGTAGCTTTATCTGCTCGTAACATTCCTGGAGTTACTGTTGTTGAAGCTAACGGAATCAACGTTTTAGACGTTGTCAACCACGAGAAGCTTCTGATTACAAAAGCAGCGGTTGAAAAAGTAGAGGAGGTGCTTGCATAATGAAAGATCCTCGTGATGTTCTAAAGCGCCCCGTCATTACTGAACGTTCTGCTGATTTAATGACTGAAAAGAAATATACTTTTGAAGTTGATGTAAGAGCTAACAAAACAGAAGTGAAAGACGCGGTTGAAAGCATCTTTGGAGTGAAAGTTGACAAAGTCAACATCATGAACTACAAAGGTAAATCAAAACGTGTTGGACGCTACACTGGTATGACTAGCCGTCGCAGAAAAGCGATCGTAAAACTTACTGCAGACAGCAAAGAAATCGAAATTTTTGAAGCTTAATTATCTGTAAAAAGAAGGAGGGAAATTCAAAATGGCGATTAAAAAGTATAAACCGACCTCTAATGGACGTCGTGGCATGACAACTTCAGATTTTGCTGAAATCACGACTGACAAGCCGGAAAAATCCTTGCTTGCTCCCCTTCACAAAAAAGGCGGACGTAACAACCAAGGTAAATTGACTGTACGTCACCAAGGTGGCGGACATAAACGCCAATACCGTGTTATCGACTTCAAACGCGATAAAGATGGTATACCTGGACGCGTTGCTACAGTTGAATACGATCCAAACCGTTCAGCTAACATCGCTCTAATCAACTATGCAGACGGAGAAAAACGTTACATTCTTGCTCCTAAAGGAATTCAAGTAGGTACTGAAATCATGTCAGGTCCTGAAGCTGACATTAAAGTAGGTAATGCACTTCCACTTATCAACATCCCTGTTGGTACAGTTGTGCATAACATTGAATTAAAACCTGGTAAAGGCGGACAGCTTGTACGTTCAGCTGGTACATCTGCTCAGGTTCTTGGTAAAGAAGGTAAATACGTTCTTGTACGTCTTAACTCTGGTGAAGTTCGCATGATCCTTTCTGCTTGCCGTGCTTCTATCGGTCAAGTAGGTAACGAACAGCACGAACTTATCAACATTGGTAAAGCTGGACGTTCTCGCTGGAAAGGCATCCGTCCTACAGTTCGTGGTTCTGTAATGAACCCTAACGATCACCCACACGGTGGTGGTGAAGGACGTGCGCCAATCGGACGTAAATCACCAATGTCTCCATGGGGCAAACCAACTCTTGGATTCAAGACTCGTAAGAAAAAGAACAAATCCGATAAATTTATCGTACGTCGTCGTAAAAATAAATAACGGGGTTGTCTACGGTTCTTTTCGGACCGTAGTGCAATCACGAAGGGAGGTTCCAAAATGGCTCGCAGCTTAAAAAAAGGACCATTTGTCGATGGACACTTGATGACTAAAATCGAGAAATTAAATGAAACAGACAAGAAACAAGTCGTAAAAACTTGGTCTCGTCGTTCTACTATTTTCCCACAGTTTATTGGTCACACAATCGCAGTCTATGACGGACGTAAACACGTGCCTGTATTCATCTCTGAAGATATGGTAGGGCACAAGTTGGGTGAATTCGCTCCAACTCGTACGTACAAAGGTCATGCTAGTGATGACAAAAAAACAAGACGCTAAGAGAGGAGGCTTTTAAATGCAAGCTAAAGCTGTTGCAAGAACAGTCCGTATTGCTCCTCGTAAAGCACGTCTAGTAATGGACCTGATTCGAGGCAAGCAAGTAGGTGAGGCAGTATCAATCTTGAACCTTACACCAAGAGCTGCTTCTCCAATTATCGAGAAAGTATTAAAATCCGCTATTGCAAATGCTGAGCATAACTATGAAATGGACGCTAACAACCTGGTTATTTCTCAAGCATTCGTTGACGAAGGCCCTACGTTAAAAAGATTCCGCCCACGTGCTATGGGACGTGCGAGCCAAATCAACAAACGTACGAGCCACATTACAATCGTTGTATCAGAAAAGAAGGAGGGATAAGTAGTGGGTCAAAAGGTAAATCCAGTCGGTCTTCGTATCGGAGTCATTCGTGATTGGGAATCTAAGTGGTACGCTGGTAAAGATTACGCTGACTTCCTGCACGAAGATTTAAAAATTCGTGAATACATTAGCAAACGCCTTTCTGACGCTTCTGTTTCTAAAGTAGAAATCGAGCGTGCAGCAAACCGCGTTAACATTACGATCCACACAGCTAAGCCTGGTATGGTTATCGGTAAAGGCGGTTCTGAAGTCGAAGCACTTCGCAAAGCCCTTAACAGCCTTACTGGCAAGCGTGTACACATTAACATTCTTGAAATCAAAAGAGCAGATCTTGATGCACAGCTAGTTGCTGACAACATCGCTCGTCAATTAGAAAACCGTGTTTCTTTCCGCCGTGCGCAGAAACAACAAATCCAACGTACTATGCGTGCTGGAGCACAAGGTGTGAAAACAATGGTTTCTGGTCGTCTTGGCGGTGCAGATATCGCTCGTTCTGAATACTACAGTGAAGGAACTGTTCCATTGCACACATTACGTGCGGACATTGACTATGCAACATCTGAAGCTGATACTACTTACGGTAAGCTTGGTGTAAAAGTCTGGATCTATCGTGGAGAGGTTCTTCCTACTAAGAAGAAAACTGAGGAAGGAGGAAAATAATATGTTATTACCAAAACGCGTTAAATATCGCAGAGAGCATCGCGGAAAAATGCGTGGCCGTGCGAAAGGCGGTACTGAAGTACATTTCGGAGAATTCGGTATCCAAGCTCTAGAAGCTTCTTGGATTACTAACCGTCAAATCGAAGCTGCACGTATTGCGATGACTCGTTACATGAAACGTGGCGGTAAAGTTTGGATCAAAATTTTCCCTTCTAAACCTTACACTGCTAAACCACTTGAGGTACGTATGGGATCCGGTAAAGGGGCTCCAGAAGGTTGGGTAGCTGTTGTAAAACCGGGCAAAGTTTTATTTGAAATTTCTGGTGTGTCTGAAGAGGTTGCTCGTGAAGCGCTTCGCCTTGCATCTCACAAATTGCCAATTAAAACGAAGTTCGTAAAACGTGAAGAAATTGGTGGTGAATCAAATGAAAGCTAATGAAATTCGTGACCTTACCACTGCTGAAATTGAACAAAAAGTAAAGTCTCTTAAAGAAGAACTTTTCAATCTTCGCTTTCAATTAGCGACAGGACAACTTGAAAATACTGCTCGCATTCGTGAAGTGCGCAAAGCTATCGCGCGCATGAAAACTGTGATTCGTGAAAGAGAAATTGCTGCTAATAAATAATCACTGAGGGGAGGTCGTGAGCATGAGCGAACGTAACCAACGCAAAGTTTACCAAGGCCGTGTTGTTTCTGACAAAATGGATAAAACCATTACTGTTGTTGTTGAGACATACAAAAAACATACACTTTACGGTAAACGCGTAAAATACTCAAAAAAATTCAAAGCACATGATGAAAATAATCAAGCTAAAATCGGTGACATCGTTAAGATCATGGAAACTCGTCCATTGTCTGCAACTAAGCGTTTCCGTCTAGTTGAAGTTGTCGAAGAAGCTGTTATTATCTAATAAAGTTCGGAATTCTTTTTCCGAAGGGAGGTAACAAATAATGATTCAACAAGAGACTCGTTTAAAAGTAGCTGACAACTCTGGCGCACGTGAAGTACTTACTATTAAAGTTCTTGGTGGTTCTGGACGTAAAACAGCTAACATTGGTGATGTAATTGTTTGCACGGTTAAACAAGCAACACCAGGAGGCGTTGTCAAAAAAGGTGAAGTCGTAAAAGCTGTTATCGTTCGCACTAAAAGCGGAGCGCGCAGAAGTGACGGTTCATACATCAGCTTCGATGAGAATGCATGTGTTATCATCCGTGACGACAAGAGCCCACGCGGAACTCGTATCTTCGGACCAGTTGCTCGTGAATTGCGTGAAAACAACTTTATGAAAATTGTTTCTCTAGCTCCAGAAGTTATCTAATGAAATAAATGCCTTACTCAAGGAGGTGCGATCAGGATGCATGTAAAAAAAGGCGATAAAGTTATGGTTATCTCTGGTAAAGATAAAGGCAAACAAGGAACAATCCTTGCTGCTTTCCCTAAAAAGGACCGCGTTTTAGTTGAAGGTGTTAACATGGTAAAGAAACACTCTAAACCAACTCAAGCTAACCCTCAAGGCGGTATTTCTAATCAAGAGGCGCCAATTCATGTATCAAACGTTATGCCGCTCGATCCTAAAACAGGTGAAGTGACTCGCGTAGGATACAAAGTGGAAGATGGCAAAAAAGTTCGTGTAGCAAAAAAATCTGGGCAAGTTCTAGATAAATAGTATTAAAAGGAAGGGAGGTCTATCTCATGAACCGCCTTAAAGAAAAGTACAATAAAGAAATTGCACCTGCTTTAATGACTAAGTTCAACTATGATTCAGTCATGCAAGTGCCTAAAATCGAAAAAATCGTAATCAACATGGGTGTTGGTGACGCTGTTCAAAACGCCAAAGCAATCGACAGTGCTGTTGAAGAATTAACGTTTATCGCAGGTCAAAAACCTGTCGTTACTCGTGCGAAGAAATCAATTGCTGGATTCCGTCTTCGTGAGGGAATGCCTATCGGTGCGAAAGTAACTCTTCGCGGAGAGCGCATGTATGATTTCCTTGATAAACTTATTTCTGTATCTTTACCGCGTGTACGTGACTTCCGCGGGGTTTCTAAAAAATCTTTCGACGGTCGCGGTAACTACACACTTGGTATCAAAGAACAGTTAATCTTCCCTGAAATTGACTACGATAAAGTAACAAAGGTTCGCGGAATGGACATCGTTATCGTAACAACTGCTAATACTGACGAAGAAGCTCGTGAGCTATTAACTCAAGTAGGTATGCCGTTCCAGAAATAATCAATGAAAGGGAGGCGAAATCGTGGCTAAAAAGTCTATGATTGCGAAACAACAACGTACACCAAAGTTTAAAGTACAAGAGTACACACGCTGTGAACGCTGCGGACGTCCGCATTCAGTCATTCGTAAATTTAAACTTTGCCGTATTTGTTTCCGTGAGCTTGCATATAAAGGACAAATTCCTGGCGTGAAAAAAGCCAGCTGGTAATCCCCAAGAAAGGGAAGGAGGTAATTATATAATGGTTATGACAGATCCAATTGCAGATATGCTAACTCGTATTCGCAATGCAAACATGGTACGTCATGAGAAGCTTGAAATTCCTGCTTCTAAATTGAAAAGAGAAATTGCTGAAATTTTAAAGCGTGAAGGTTTCATTCGTGACGTTGAGTTCGTAGAAGACAGCAAACAAGGTATCATCCGCGTTTTCTTGAAATACGGACAAAACAACGAGCGCGTTATCACTGGTCTTAAAAGAATCAGCAAGCCTGGTTTGCGTGTTTATGCTAAATCTAATGAAGTACCTCGCGTACTTAACGGTCTTGGAATCGCGATTATTTCTACATCACAAGGTGTTTTAACGGACAAAGAAGCCCGTGCAAAACAAGCTGGTGGAGAAGTTCTAGCATACGTTTGGTAAGAAGTTTAACATGAATGGAGGTGTTTGGTATGTCTCGTGTAGGTAAGAAGCTACTTGAGATTCCTTCTGATGTTACAGTAACGTTAAATGATAACAACACTGTAGCTGTGAAAGGACCAAAAGGAGAATTAACTCGTACGTTTCACCCTGATATGGAGATTAAAGTAGAGGACAATGTGCTTACAGTCGCTCGTCCTTCTGATCAAAAAGAGCACCGTGCCCTGCATGGTACGACTCGCAGTCTGCTTGGCAACATGGTTGAAGGTGTATCTAAAGGATTTGAAAGAGGTTTGGAATTAGTCGGTGTCGGTTACCGTGCTTCTAAATCCGGAAATAAACTTGTTTTAAACGTTGGATACTCTCATCCTGTTGAGATCGTTCCTGAAGAAGGCATCGAAATCGAAGTTCCTTCTCAAACAAAAGTAGTTGTAAAAGGTACAGACAAAGAACGCGTAGGAGCTATTGCTGCTAACATCCGCGCTGTACGTTCTCCAGAGCCTTACAAAGGTAAAGGAATCCGCTACGAAGGTGAAGTTGTTCGCCGTAAAGAAGGTAAATCTGCTAAGTAAGATCGCTTAAAGTGAAGAAAGGAGTGACCTAGATGATTACGAAAACTAGCAAAAATGCTGCTCGTCTTAAAAGACACGCTCGTGTTCGCGCTAAACTTTCCGGTACTGCTGAAAGACCGCGCCTGAACGTTTTCCGTTCTAACAAGCACATTTACGCTCAAATCATCGATGATGTAAATGGTGTAACACTTGCTAGTGCATCTACTCTCGATAAAGACTTGAACGTTGAAAGCACTGGAGATACTTCTGCTGCTACTAAAGTTGGAGAATTAGTTGCAAAACGCGCTGCTGAAAAAGGCATTTCTGACGTAGTATTTGACCGTGGCGGATACTTATACCATGGACGTGTAAAAGCTTTGGCTGATGCCGCTCGTGAAGCTGGACTTAAATTTTAATAAAAGAAGGAGGGACACATGATTATGCGTCGTATTGACCCAAGCAAATTAGAGTTAGAAGAACGCTTAGTTACGGTTAACCGCGTAGCGAAAGTTGTTAAAGGTGGTCGTCGTTTCCGCTTCGCAGCTCTAGTCGTTGTCGGTGACAAAAACGGACACGTAGGATTCGGTACTGGTAAAGCACAAGAAGTACCAGAAGCGATCCGCAAAGCTGTTGAAGATGCGAAAAAGAATTTGATTGAAGTACCAATGGTTGGAACTACAATTCCACACGAAATCATCGGACGTTTCGGTGCAGGTAACATCTTGTTAAAACCTGCTTCTGAAGGTACTGGAGTTATCGCTGGAGGCCCTGTACGTGCGGTACTTGAGCTAGCTGGTGTAGCTGATATCCTTTCTAAGTCTTTAGGTTCTAACACACCGATCAACATGATTCGTGCAACACTTCAAGGTTTAAGTGAACTTAAACGTGCTGAAGACGTTGCGAAGCTTCGTGGAAAATCTGTAGAAGAACTGTTAGGATAAGGAGGGAACATTAATGGCTAAATTAGAAATTACCCTCAAACGAAGTGTAATCGGTCGCCCGGAAGACCAACGCGTTACTGTAAGAACACTTGGTTTAAAGAAAACAAACCAAACTGTTGTTCATGAAGACAACGCTGCGATCCGTGGTATGATTAATAAAGTATCTCATTTAGTTTCTGTTAAAGAACAATAAAAATATTTGATCGGATAAGGAGGTGTCCTAATGAAACTTCATGAATTAAAACCTTCAGAAGGTTCACGCAAAACGCGTAATCGCGTAGGTCGTGGTATTGGTTCTGGCAACGGTAAAACAGCTGGTAAAGGTCACAAAGGTCAAAACGCTCGTTCTGGCGGCGGTGTACGCCCTGGATTCGAGGGGGGACAAATGCCTTTATTCCAACGTCTTCCTAAACGCGGTTTCACTAACATCAACCGCAAGGAATACGCTGTAGTCAACCTAGACAAATTGAACGGTTTTGCAGAAGGAACGGAAGTCACTCCTGAACTTCTTCTAGAGACTGGTGTTATTAGCAAACTTAATGCAGGAGTAAAGATTCTTGGCAACGGTAAATTAGAGAAAAAATTAACTGTAAAAGCCAATAAATTCTCTGCTTCTGCGAAAGAAGCTGTTGAAGCTGCTGGCGGTACAGCTGAGGTGATCTAACTTGTTTAAAACAATCTCCAACTTTATGCGTGTGAGTGATATCAGGAATAAAATCATATTCACTTTACTCATGCTTATCGTCTTTCGCATAGGTGCGTTTATTCCTGTGCCTTACGTTAACGCTGAAGCGTTACAGGCGCAGTCTCAAATGGGTGTTTTTGATCTCCTTAATACATTTGGCGGCGGTGCGCTTTACCAATTTTCCATTTTCGCAATGGGAATTACTCCTTATATCACGGCTTCGATCATCATTCAGCTGCTTCAGATGGATGTTGTACCGAAGTTTACCGAGTGGTCTAAGCAAGGTGAAGTTGGCCGCCGTAAATTAGCTCAGTTCACAAGGTACTTTACGATTGTGCTTGGTTTCATCCAAGCATTAGGTATGTCATATGGGTTTAACAATCTGGCAAACGGTATGCTGATCGAAAAATCCGGTGTATCGACATATCTTATCATTGCTTTAGTGCTCACTGGCGGAACTGCCTTTTTAATGTGGCTTGGGGAACAAATTACTTCTCATGGAGTAGGCAACGGAATATCGATCATTATCTTCGCGGGGATTGTGTCTAGTATTCCAAAAACAATTGGGCAAATATATGAGACTCAATTTGTCGGCAGCAACGATCAGTTGTTTATTCATATTGTGAAAGTCGCACTTCTTGTGATTGCGATTTTAGCAGTTATTGTTGGAGTTATTTTCATTCAGCAAGCCGTACGGAAAATTGCGATTCAATATGCTAAAGGCACAGGTCGTTCACCTGCTGGCGGAGGTCAGTCTACACACCTTCCATTGAAAGTGAATCCTGCAGGGGTTATTCCGGTAATCTTTGCGGTTGCGTTTTTGATAACGCCGCGGACGATCGCGTCATTCTTTGGAACAAACGATGTGACAAAGTGGATTCAAAACAACTTTGATAATACGCATCCGGTGGGTATGGCGATATATGTTGCGTTGATTATTGCCTTTACGTACTTTTATGCTTTTGTACAGGTAAACCCTGAACAAATGGCTGATAACCTTAAAAAACAGGGTGGCTATATCCCGGGGGTTCGTCCAGGGAAAATGACTCAAGATAGAATTACGAGCATTTTGTATCGACTTACGTTTGTGGGTTCTATATTCTTAGCCGTGATTTCCATTCTTCCTATCTTTTTCATTCAATTCGCTGGATTGCCTCAAAGTGCACAAATTGGCGGAACATCTTTGTTAATTGTTGTCGGGGTAGCCTTGGAGACAATGAAACAACTAGAAAGCCAGTTGGTGAAACGAAACTACCGTGGATTTATGAAAAACTAGAGGAAATGGATTTATCCATTCCCTCTTAATAAAGAGAGGACGGGGGAAATCCGAATGAACTTAGTCTTAATGGGGCTTCCTGGTGCCGGTAAAGGCACACAGGGCGAACGAATTGTTGAGGATTATGGGATTCCTCATATCTCAACAGGAGATATGTTCCGTGCTGCTATGAAAGAAGAAACACCACTCGGACTCGAAGCAAAATCTTATATTGATAAGGGAGAGCTCGTACCTGACGAAGTCACAATCGGAATTGTAAAAGAGAGACTTGGCAAAGATGATTGTGAAAGAGGTTTTCTTCTGGACGGATTTCCGCGAACAGTCGCTCAAGCCGAAGCTCTTGAAGAAATTCTTGAGGAATACGGCAAGCCGATTGATTATGTCATTAACATTGAAGTCGACAAAGACGCTCTTATGGAACGTCTGACTGGACGCAGAATTTGCAGTGTTTGCGGCACAACCTATCATTTAGTCTTTAATCCGCCGAAAACGCCGGGTATTTGTGATAAAGACGGAGGCGAACTCTATCAACGGGCAGATGATAATGAGGAAACAGTCTCTAAACGGCTTGAGGTAAACATGAAGCAAACTCAGCCTTTACTCGATTTCTATTCAGAGAAAGGTTATCTTGCAAACGTGAATGGCCAGCAGGACATTCAAGACGTTTATGCAGATGTGAAGGATCTTCTTGGAGGATTAAAAAAATGATTATCTGTAAAACCCCACGTGAACTTGGTATCATGCGGGAAGCAGGGCGAATCGTGGCTTTAACTCATGAAGAGTTAAAAAAGCACATTAAACCAGGAATCTCGACAAAAGAATTGGATCAAATTGCCGAACGTTTTATTAAGAAGCAGGGTGCAATCCCATCTTTTAAGGGGTATAATGGGTTTCGCGGGAGCATTTGCGTATCAGTTAATGAAGAACTCGTTCACGGCATACCTGGCAGCAGGGTGCTGAAGGACGGTGACATCATCAGTATTGATATCGGTGCTAAATTAAATGGTTATCATGGTGACTCTGCATGGACATATCCGGTAGGAAACATCAGCGATGATGACAAAAAACTTCTGGAAGTGACAGAGGAGTCTTTATATAAAGGCTTGCAGGAAGCAAAACCAGGTGAACGTTTGTCGAATATTTCCCACGCAATACAAACGTATGTCGAAAATGAGCAGTTTTCAGTTGTTAGGGAGTATGTCGGACATGGTGTTGGTCAAGACTTGCATGAGGACCCGCAAATTCCTCATTACGGTCCGCCCAACAAAGGACCACGGCTTAAACCTGGCATGGTTCTCGCTATTGAACCTATGGTGAACGCTGGCAGCCGCTACGTGAAAACATTGGCTGATAACTGGACGGTTGTAACGGTAGATGGGAAAAAGTGTGCTCATTTTGAACATACGATTGCGATTACGGAAACGGGTTTTGATATACTGACGAGAGTCTAGATGATGAAAATAATTCCGAAGACAGATGTTTTTCAAGCTTGATAGGGCAGAAAGCTTGGATGAACATTGGCAAGACCGAATTCATCTTGCTGCTTGTCGTTGGAATTTTAACCATCATCAATGTACTAACAGCAGACGGAGAAAAGCGTACATTTCATTCTCCTAAGAAAAAGAATATCAATCATTTAACCCTTTATGATTGCGTATCTCCGGAAGTTCAGAACAGTATAAACGAAACAGGGCGTGTGACAAACTTCTTTTGAAATTTGTCAGAAAGCAAGTTACTGATTTGAAGAAGGGAGAACACTTGAATGGCGAAAGACGATGTAATTGAAGTGGAAGGTACTATAGTCGAAACACTGCCAAACGCGATGTTCAAAGTTGAACTTGAAAATGGCCACACTGTTTTGGCTCATGTATCTGGTAAAATCCGCATGCACTTCATTCGCATTTTACCTGGAGACAAAGTTACGGTAGAATTATCTCCATATGACTTAACTCGTGGCAGGATTACGTACCGTTACAAATAAAGCACTCCGGAAACTGAAGGAGGTTGGAAACACATGAAAGTGAGACCATCAGTTAAACCAATCTGCGAAAAATGTAAAGTTATTCGCAGAAAAGGAAAAGTAATGGTGATCTGTGAAAATCCAAAGCATAAACAAAAACAAGGATAATTTATAAGGAGGTGCCCAGAGAATGGCTCGTATTGCTGGTGTAGATATCCCACGTGACAAACGTGTTGTTATTTCTTTAACATACATCTTCGGAATTGGCCGCACAACGGCTCAGCAAGTTTTAAAAGAAGCTGGAGTTTCAGAAGATACTCGTGTGCGCGATCTTACTGAAGAAGAACTTGGTAAAATCCGTGATATTATTGACAAACTGAAAGTAGAAGGTGACCTTCGCCGTGAAGTTTCTCTTAATATCAAACGTCTGATCGAAATCGGAAGCTACCGCGGAATCCGTCATCGCAGAGGATTACCTGTTCGCGGACAAAACTCTAAAAACAATGCGCGTACTCGTAAAGGTCCGCGTCGTACTGTAGCTAACAAGAAAAAATAAGTAAGGGAGGTTCTTAAACAATGGCTGCTGCTCGTAAATCTAACACGCGTAAACGTCGCGTGAAAAAGAATATTGAGTCTGGAATTGCTCATATTCGTTCAACTTTCAATAACACGATCGTTACGATCACTGACACTCATGGTAATGCTATTTCTTGGTCTAGTGCCGGAGCTTTAGGATTCAGAGGTTCTCGTAAATCTACTCCTTTTGCTGCGCAAATGGCTGCAGAAACAGCTGCTAAAGGTTCAATCGAACATGGTCTTAAAACTCTAGAGGTTACTGTTAAAGGACCTGGTTCAGGCCGTGAAGCTGCAATTCGTGCACTTCAAGCTGCTGGACTAGAAGTCACTGCTATCAGAGACGTAACTCCTGTTCCTCATAACGGATGCCGTCCACCAAAACGTCGCCGCGTGTAATTTGTTTGTATAGATTTTGTGTCCCTGTCAATAATGGGTTATGATACAGTTATTTATGAAACGAATGCACCGACTCGTTGCCTGAGCACATACGGGACTAAACAATGGGGAATTTCGGATGGAATCTCATATGATTCTATTCGAGGTTTCGACGTTTTGAAGGAGGGTTTTAAGTAATGATCGAGATTGAAAAACCAAAAATCGAAACGGTTGAAATCAGCGACGATGCCAAATTTGGTAAGTTTGTCGTAGAGCCACTTGAGCGTGGATATGGTACAACTCTGGGTAACTCCTTACGTCGTATCCTCTTATCCTCACTCCCTGGTGCCGCTGTAACATCAATCCAGATAGATGGTGTACTGCACGAATTCTCGACAATTGAAGGCGTTGTGGAAGATGTTACAACGATTATCTTACACATTAAAAAGCTTGCATTGAAAATCTACTCTGATGAAGAGAAGACGCTAGAAATTGATGTACAGGGTGAAGGAACTGTAACGGCAGCTGATATTACACACGATAGTGATGTAGAGATCTTAAATCCTGATCTTCATATCGCGACTCTTGGTGAGAATGCGAGTTTCCGAGTTCGCCTTACTGCTCAAAGAGGACGTGGGTATACGCCTGCTGACGCAAACAAGAGAGACGATCAGCCAATCGGCGTGATTCCGATCGATTCTATCTATACGCCAGTTTCTCGTGTATCTTATCAGGTAGAGAACACTCGTGTAGGCCAAGTTGCAAACTATGATAAACTTACACTTGATGTTTGGACTGATGGAAGCACTGGACCGAAAGAAGCAATTGCGCTTGGTTCAAAGATTTTAACTGAACACCTTAATATATTCGTTGGTTTAACTGACGAAGCTCAACATGCTGAAATCATGGTTGAAAAAGAAGAAGATCAAAAAGAGAAAGTTCTTGAAATGACAATTGAAGAATTGGATCTTTCTGTTCGTTCTTACAACTGCTTAAAGCGTGCGGGTATTAACACGGTTCAAGAGCTTGCGAACAAGACGGAAGAAGATATGATGAAAGTTCGAAATCTAGGACGCAAATCACTTGAAGAAGTGAAAGCGAAACTAGAAGAACTTGGACTCGGACTTCGCAAAGACGATTGACTAGTTTCCCTTGTGAACTAGGATTTTCGTGTGTTTATTATTCAGAAACAGCATTCCAATAAAGGAGGGGACATCACATGTCATACAGAAAACTAGGACGTACGAGTGCACAGCGTAAAGCTATGCTTCGTGATCTTACAACTGATTTGATCATCAACGAAAGAATCGAAACAACTGAAACACGTGCGAAAGAACTTCGCTCTGTAGTTGAAAAAATGATCACGCTTGGCAAACGCGGTGATCTTCACGCTCGCCGTCAAGCTGCTGCATACATCCGCAACGAGGTTGCAAACGAAGAAAATAACCAAGATGCACTTCAAAAATTATTCTCTGACATTGCAACTCGTTACGAGGAGCGCCAAGGCGGATACACACGTATTATGAAGCTTGGTCCTCGCCGTGGTGACGGAGCACCAATGGCAATTATCGAATTGGTTTAATCACATATTTTTGTGTATCTAAAGAAGGGCGGGACAGTTTCTAACTGGATCTATGCCCTTTTTTTAGATACTGCAACTTTTAATAGAGAGAAAAGCAGAGCATTAGCTGAGAGGAGGCCGGTTTTCCATGAATCAAAATCAGTTGATATCGGTAGAGGATATCGTATTTCGATATCGGAAGGACGCAGAAAGACGAGCACTAGACGGCGTCTCCCTGCAGGTGTATGAGGGTGAATGGCTTGCAATCGTAGGTCATAACGGTTCAGGGAAATCAACACTGGCCCGGGCATTGAATGGTTTAATTCTTCCTGAATCAGGCGACATTGAGGTTGCCGGGATTCAATTGACAGAGGAATCTGTTTGGGAAGTGCGTAAGAAGATAGGTATGGTCTTTCAAAATCCGGATAACCAATTTGTCGGAACGACTGTTCGCGATGATGTGGCTTTTGGTTTAGAAAACAATGGTGTACCGCGGGAAGAAATGATTGAGAGAGTAGACTGGGCAGTAAAACAGGTGAATATGCAAGATTTTCTCGATCAAGAGCCGCACCATCTCTCCGGAGGCCAAAAGCAGAGAGTTGCGATTGCGGGGGTTATTGCCGCACGTCCTGATATTATTATCTTAGATGAAGCAACATCCATGCTTGATCCGATCGGGCGAGAAGAAGTGCTTGAAACGGTAAGACATTTAAAAGAGCAGGGCATGGCGACTGTCATATCCATTACACATGATCTGAATGAGGCAGCAAAAGCAGACAGGATCATTGTCATGAATGGCGGTAAAAAATATGCTGAAGGGCCGCCTGAAGAGATTTTTAAATTGAATAAAGAACTTGTTCGAATTGGGCTTGATTTACCCTTCTCATTTCAGCTTAGCCAGCTTTTAAGAGAAAATGGACTGGCTTTGGAAGAAAACCATTTGACTCAGGAAGGGCTGGTGAAAGAGCTGTGGACATTACAATCAAAGATGTAGAGCATCGTTATCAGATGAAGACGCCGTTTGAGCGCCTAGCACTGTATGATATCAATGCATCGATTAAAGAAGGAAGCTACGTAGCCGTTATCGGGCATACAGGCTCTGGTAAGTCCACTCTTCTTCAGCACCTAAATGGTCTCCTGAAGCCGACGAAGGGACAGATATCACTAGGCAGCACTGTCATTCAGGCAGGGAAAAAGAATAAAGAACTGAAAAAACTTCGTAAAAAAGTCGGAATCGTTTTCCAATTTCCTGAGCATCAATTATTCGAAGAAACAGTTCTTAAAGATATTTCATTCGGACCGATGAACTTTGGTGTTAAAAAAGAAGATGCTGAACAAAAAGCGAGAGAGATGCTGCAGCTTGTAGGTTTATCAGAAGAGCTTTTGGACAGGTCACCCTTTGAATTAAGCGGGGGACAAATGCGCAGAGTTGCAATTGCCGGCGTACTTGCAATGGACCCTGAAGTGCTTGTTCTGGATGAACCGACTGCAGGATTGGACCCAAGAGGGCGAAAAGAGATTATGGACATGTTTTATGAGCTTCATCAACGTGGGAACCTGACGACGATCCTTGTGACACACAGCATGGAGGATGCAGCTGCATACGCTGATGAAATGATTGTTATGCATAAAGGAACGATACAAGCATCAGGCAGTCCGCGTGATCTGTTTTTAAAGGGTGAAGAGATGGCCGGCTGGGGGCTGGATCTTCCTGAAACAATAAAATTCCAAAGACACCTTGAAGCTGCACTGGGTGTGAGATTTAATGAGCCTATGCTCACAATTGAAGATGCCGCTGCTGAAATCCGCGCTCTTTTTCAGGGGGAGAAGACTTTATGATGGACAGCATGATTATCGGTAAGTATGTACCGGGTACTTCACTTGTGCACCGGCTTGACCCCAGAACAAAACTGATCACGATCTTTTTATTTGTCTGCATCGTATTCTTAGCCAATAATGTTCAGACATATGCGTTGCTTGGTTTATTTACAATTGGCGTCGTTTCTTTAACAAGAGTTCCATTCTCTTTTTTAATGAAAGGGCTGAAGCCAATTATCTGGATTGTCCTTTTTACGTTCCTTCTTCACATCCTTATGACACATGAAGGACCGATTATCTTTCAAATAGGTTTTTTCAAAGTCTATGAGGGCGGTCTGGTTCAGGGGATATTCATTTCTCTTAGATTCGTCTATTTGATTTTAATCACAACTTTATTAACGCTTACGACTACACCGATTGAGATTACCGATGGAATGGAGCAGCTGCTGAACCCATTGAAAAAATTAAAGCTTCCTGTTCATGAGCTGGCTCTTATGATGTCAATTTCTTTACGGTTTATTCCGACACTGATGGAGGAGACAGATAAGATCATGAAGGCTCAGATGGCGCGGGGCGTTGATTTTACAAGCGGGCCTGTCAAAGAAAGAGTGAAGGCTATTGTCCCGCTTCTTGTCCCGCTCTTCGTCAGCGCATTTAAACGCGCCGAAGAGCTTGCGGTGGCAATGGAAGCAAGAGGCTATCAAGGCGGAGAAGGACGTACGAAATATAGAAAGCTTGTATGGACAGGAAAAGACACTTCTGTCATTGTCAGCTTAATTGTATTAGCTGCTTTGTTATTTTTCTTAAGGGCTTAGAGGTGCTGTATGAGACTGAAATGCACGATTTCTTATGACGGACATTTGTTTAACGGTTATCAGGTTCAGCCGGGCAAAAGAACGGTTCAGGATGAACTGGAGAAGGCTTTGGCTGTCCTGCATAAGTCAAAAGACAGAATTCCGGTCGTTTCGTCTGGAAGAACAGACAGCGGGGTTCACGCAGCCGGACAGGTGATTCATTTTGACACTCCACTGTCTATCCCGGCTGAGAGATGGCCATATGCCTTAAATGCACTGCTTCCGGACGATATCGCAGTCAAACAGGCAGAAATTGCGGATGATGGGTTCCATGCACGATTTAGCGCAGTCAAAAAAGAATATCGCTACTTTGTATACACGGAGAAACACCCGGACGTATTTAAACGGCATTACGCTTACCATTTTTCATATCGCCTTAATGTGCAGGACATGAGAGAAGCGGCAAAGCATCTTATAGGGACACATGATTTTACGAGCTTTTGCGCGGCTAAAACAGAAGTGCAGGACAAGGTAAGAACGATATACGAACTTGATTGGACTGAGACGGCTGACGGCCTGCAAATGCGGATCACAGGCAGCGGTTTCTTATATAATATGGTCAGAATTATTGCGGGTACTTTGCTTGATGCAGGTATTGGAAAAATTTCTCCCGATGAGGTGAAATCCATGCTGGAAGCGAAGGATCGCGAAGCGGCAGGGCGCACAGCGCCGGGGCACGGGCTATATTTATGGAACGTTTACTATGACAACTAAACCAGGTGTATAATATTTTCTTGACAGAGTCTGCATAAAGTTATAAGATATCATATGGTATGTATTTCAACCCCACGATAAGCCCCGGAACTTATTGTGTTGTGAAATAGAACGTAATCGAAGTTTATTGAAAATGACAGATCATTTAGGAGGGAAATTCAATGCGTACAACACCTATGGCTAACGCAAGTACTATTGAACGCAAGTGGTTAGTTGTTGATGCTGCTGGCAAGACTTTAGGTCGTCTTTCTTCAGAAGTTGCAGCTATCCTTCGCGGAAAACACAAACCAACTTACACACCACACGTTGATACTGGAGATCATGTGATCATCATCAACGCTGAAAAAATCGAGTTAACTGGTAAAAAGTTAACTGACAAAATCTACTACCGTCACACTCAACATCCAGGCGGATTAAAATCAAGAACTGCTCTTGAAATGCGTACAAACTACCCTGAGAAAATGCTTGAGCTTGCTATCAAAGGCATGCTTCCAAAAGGTTCTCTAGGTCGTCAAATGTTCAAAAAATTGAACGTATACCGTGGTTCTGAGCATCCACACGAAGCACAAAAACCTGAAGTTTACGAACTTCGCGGTTAATTAAAAAGGAGGTTACCAATTTGGCACAGGTTCAATATTACGGTACTGGCCGTCGTAAAAGCTCTGTAGCGCGTGTGCGTTTAGTTCCAGGAGAAGGCCGTATCGTCGTTAATAATCGTGAAATCAGCGAACATATCCCATCTGCAGCTTTAATCGAAGATATCAAACAACCATTAACTTTGACTGAAACAGCTGGCACTTATGATGTTTTAGTAAACGTACATGGAGGCGGCTTATCTGGTCAAGCTGGAGCAATCCGTCACGGTATCGCTCGTGCTTTGCTTGAAGCAGATCCAGAATACCGTACAACGCTTAAACGTGCAGGTCTTCTGACTCGTGACGCTCGTATGAAAGAACGTAAAAAATACGGTCTTAAAGGCGCTCGTCGTGCACCTCAGTTCTCAAAACGTTAATTTTACGTTTTCAAAAAGCTCTCGACCTTGGTTGGGAGCTTTTTTCTTTTAATATAACGTGGCCAGCTCCGCATAAAAATAACACTGAATGGACGCTTGACGGGGTTAAACAATTTGTTTGTTTATAAACGGTCTCACTGTAAAAATCATGATAGCTTTCATTTTTATTCAATTGGAAGTTCGGTCAATGTTTATTATCGTTATGTCGACAGCCCAGCTCCATTTAACCACTGTATCTCATCCGTTAAAGTTCACTGCTGATTAACCCGGAGAAACAATAGCTCTCATTGCTAATGGCTTTATGTAACGAAGTAAAAGTAAATCTGATGATATAAATCACATATCTCCTTTGTGATTTTTTTGCGTTTTTATGAACTTTTTTCTAAATATGCAAAGGGAAAGCGATATCAATCTAGAAATATTTGTTATACTCTATACATTAAAGTAAGGAGAAGATTCATGAATGCGTTAGTAGCTCATAATAGCAAAGCCTGGGATAAAAAAGTAGAAACAGGCAATGAATGGACTGTTGCTGCTGAGCAGCAGGTTATCGAACAAGCAAAAAAAGGTAATTGGGATATAAGGGTAACGCCAATGAAAGATGTACCGAAGGATTGGTTTCCGCCTATCAAAGGTCTGAAAGTACTCTGTTTAGCCTCAGGCGGTGGCCAGCAGGGTCCAGTTTTGGCAGCCGCAGGTGCGGATGTCACCGTATTAGATAACTCAGAAAAACAGCTGAATCAGGATAGAATGGTTGCTGAGCGAGATGGTCTCACGATACACACTGTCAAAGGAAGCATGGACGATTTAAGTGTATTTAATGATGAATCATTTGATGTCATTGTACATCCTGTTGCCAATGTTTTTGTTGAGAATGTCCTCCCGGTATGGAAGGAAGCGCACCGTGTGTTGAAAAGGAACGGTGTTCTAATCTCGGGTTTTGTCAATCCTGTTGTATTTCTGTTTGATACAGAATTAGAACAGCAAGGTGTTTTAAAAGTAAAACACTCCATTCCATATGCTGACCCAGAAGATCTTCCGAAACATAGAGTGAAAAAACTGATCGAAAATAATGAGGCTCTGGAATTCGGCCATTCCTTAGAAGACCAAATCAAAGGCCAAATTGATGCTGGTTTTATCGTTACTGGTTTTTATGAAGATAAAGGCGGGTTTGTATTAGACCAATATATCCATACATATTCTGCAACAAGAAGCGTGAAAGTATGAAAAGCAGCGACCTGTTAGAGGGGCTGCTTTTTTTATAACTAATTACAGAACGTTTGTTCCTGACCCTGCAGAAAGTTGATTTTTTATCGATTTTACACCTTCATTTGGGCGAATTTCCAACCGAATTCGGGCATTGTTTCATTATCCAAACCTCAAAATAATCGATAAAAGGAGAGTGAATTTATATGGCAGAAGTACTGTCTTTTATGGATGTGAAACGCCAAAAGGATTTTGAATTAGAAAAGAACTTGCTCAAAGAACTCTCTCTGAGACAAATTATCCAGTCTGTTAAGGATTGTTTGGAACCATTATTTCCATTTTTACATGATGAACGAGATATTATTACTGAAGGCTGTATTGATTTTGCGATTGAAGCTTATTTGTTAGGCGGGCGTTTTGGGATATTCGGCTATTACGGAGAATCCATGCAAAGTATCAGTGCCCGCTCTGCAAGAGAAGAAGAAGAGCTGCGTATGGAGTTTTTTGATTATCTCTATAATTGGATACACGAGCAATACGCAACATTTGATAAAAACACGGTTTATGAAGCGGCACGCAAGTTCATTAAAGATTGGTGGACAGCGGGGTTTGTTCAAAGAGAAAAACAGTGTAAGCTTCGCATGCGATAATCATATTTCCCGGCCCTGTCCCATAGTTATGTAATAACGGACAAGCGGGAGGGGAAGGGATGAGGAAAAAGCTTAAATGGCTCAGTTTTTTGCTAGGCTTCATCGTATTACTATTTCTGTTCAAATATCAGTTCAGCAATAACGACTCTTGGAAGCCGTGGAGCCTGCCCTTGAGCGGTAAAATCATTTATCTAGATCCAGGTCATGGCGGGCCTGACGGCGGAGCAGTCGGCGGAAAGCTGTTAGAGAAGGATGTTACCCTGGAAGTGGCCTTTAGAGTCAGGGATTATCTTCAAGAACAAGGAGCGCTTGTTATCATGACCAGAGAAAGTGATACTGATCTCGCTCCAGAAGGAACAAAAGGCTATAGTCGACGAAAAGCTGAGGATCTAAGACAACGAGTCAAATTAATAAACCATTCAGAGGCGGAGCTCTATATCAGCATTCATCTTAATGCGATTCCGTCACAAAAATGGAGCGGAGCCCAAAGCTTTTATTACGGGAAATATGCGGAAAATGAGAAAGTCGCAAAATACATCCAAGATGAGCTGAGAAGAAATCTGGAAAACACAACCCGGAAAGCAAAGCGGATTCATGGTATCTACTTAATGCAAAACGTCACCAAACCGGGGGCGCTTATAGAAGTCGGATTTTTATCCAATCCAAACGAAGCAACGCTGCTCGGTAAACCGAAATATCAAGACAAGGTGGCATCTTCCATATATAAAGGCATTTTGCGATATTTCACAGAAAAAGGAGACCCTCCGGAGTAATGGAGGGTTTTCTTGTGGTTCTAAGCATAAGACACCCGCCATTTATGTATGATATAATAATAATTGTAAACGAATACACAAAAGGGTGAGGTTCGATGATAAGAGAAGATGAAGTAAGAAAACTAGTCGGAGAAATGCGCGAACCTTTTCTTCAAAGACCTCTGGGAGAATTGGATGCCGTTAAGGAAATTAAAATAAAGCCTGAAAAACGGCATATCAGTGTAAAAGTCGCTCTTGCAAAAACAGGAACTGCAGAACAAATGCAGATTCAGCAAGAGATCGTAAACGTATTAAAAGGGGCAGGAGCTGAGACAGTCGGCCTTCGATTTGAAGAGCTGCCTGAAGAAACGGTTGCTAAATTCCGGGCGCCGTCAGCTGAGAAAAAAACATTATTAAATATGGATAACCCGCCAGTCTTTCTTGCTGTAGCAAGTGGAAAAGGCGGCGTAGGCAAGTCAACTGTGTCAGTAAACCTAGCTATTTCTCTGGCTCGTCTAGGGAAAAAGGTTGGTTTAATTGATGCGGATATTTATGGGTTCAGTGTGCCGGACATGATGGGTATCACTGTGCGTCCAACAATTGAAGGAGAGAAACTTCTTCCTGTTGAACGCTTTGGAGTAAAGGTCATGTCAATGGGCTTTTTCGTAGAAGAAAATGCTCCGGTCGTATGGAGAGGGCCGATGCTCGGCAAAATGCTGAATAACTTTTTCCATGAAGTAGAGTGGGGAGAAGTAGACTATATTGTTCTTGATCTTCCGCCTGGTACAGGGGACGTTGCTCTCGATGTACATACAATGCTTCCGAGCTGCAAAGAAATTATCGTATCTACGCCACATCCGACAGCTGCTTTTGTCGCGGCCAGAGCGGGCTCTATGGCGATTAAAACCGATCATGAGGTCGTGGGTGTCATAGAGAACATGGCTTATTATGAAAGTGCAACGACAGGGGAAAGAGAATATGTGTTTGGAAAAGGCGGAGGAGATAAACTGGCTGAGGAACTAAACGTGCCTTTACTCGGCAGAATCCCATTGAAACAGCCCGATTGGGATAAGGACCAATTTGCTCCGTCTGTTTATGACGAAAATCATCCAATCGGA
Organism: Bacillus sp. FSL R5-0416; assembly: GCF_037975425.1. Classification (NCBI taxonomy): domain Bacteria; kingdom Bacillati; phylum Bacillota; class Bacilli; order Caryophanales; family Bacillaceae; genus Bacillus; species Bacillus sp. FSL R5-0416. The sequence continues at coordinate 157,999 of NZ_CP150252.1, forward strand.
GAAATATATCAGGACATCGCAAAAAAAATAGATGCAAAAATGTCAGTGCAGGTATAAAAGGTGAACCGGGATTCCAGATCCCGGCTTTCCCTTTATTCACTTTCTTTGGCCGTGTCTTTTGCTGCTTTTTTCAGTTCATCTTCGAACTGTTTTTTGTAAAGCGGACTAGAAAGTGTTTCGTTAATAACCTCTTCTAAATAACTGCGGAATTCTTGGCTTTTTGCCAGCTGGCTGTACTTTTTATCCATGCCGGGATCCTGCATAACGCTCATCAGCATCTTCTGGTAATCTGGATCCTTCATCAGCTTTTTAATCACTTTTTCATGCTCTGTTTGAAGAGTTTTGGCAAAGCCCTCAGCAAAATCAGTGTCTTCAAAGATGTTTTTCCAAAATTCTTCACCTTTTTTAGATGTGAGTGTTTTTTCTATTGTTCCTTTAATTGCATCTTGGTCAATCACCAGCGCTTCATTCATGGCATCATCATTTAATAATTCCTTAATAGCTTTCTTTCCATCATCAGTTTTTAATATATCAACAACCATTTTTTTGGTCTGATCATAGTCCATATCCGCTGCTTGGTCTTTTGGAGCGCAAGCTGTTACAGATAATAATAAAAAACAGCTCATCAATAGCGTTTTGGCTTTTGACATGCTTAAGCTCCTTTCACATACTTGTCTTACCTTTAATATGATTCATCTGTTTGGAATTATACATAACAAAATATCGCTGTTCGCGATTTTTGAGGGGATGAATAAAGAAATGAAAAGCCGTGGTTTAGTTCGTTTTTTCTTTTCTATTTTAGCTGTCGGGGCGCTTATCACGAGTATTGTGGGTTTTGCTTTAAAATGGGGAGAATATAGAGGGCTGTTTCTGACATTTGAAGCGGGACAGATTTTCTCTGTTTTATTTTGGTTTATCGGTGTAGGCATGATTTTCAGTGTGATCAGCCAAATGGGTTTTTTCGTGTTTTTAACAGTCCATCGGTTTGCGCTTGAGATATTAAGGTCCTCCTCTTTGTGGAATTTGCTGCAGTTGTTTTTCATCCTGTTTGTTGCTTTTGATTTAATGTACGTGCGTTTTTTATTTTTTGGAGAGAGCGGAGAATCGCTGGCTGGGTATGCGTGGTTACCGGTGTTTTTATTGATCTTTGGAGTGATTACAGCTTATATAAAGCAAAAGCAGTCCTCTAAGAAAACATTTGTGTCATCGTTGTTTTTGATGGTTGTGATTACCGCATTAGAATGGTTCCCTGCATTAAGAGTAAATGATGAGGACTGGCTTTATTTAATGCTTTTTCCGTTAATGGCATGTAATGCCTTCCAATTGCTGATGTTGCCGAAGTTTGCAGCAAAGTAATTACTTTACCTCTGCGGATTTGGCATCAGAATTTGCGATGAGATCACCCACGGTTACATTTTTTAATCCTTTTTCTTTCAGCTGATGGATGATATCAGGCAATGCTTCTTCTGTTTGTTTTGCCGAATCGGAGGCATGTAAAAGAATAATGTCTCCACCGGAAACTTGCTTGGTCACATTGTCGATGATTTTTTCAACTCCGGGATTTGTCCAGTCTTGCGAGTTCACACTGTAATGAACGACTGTATAATTGTATTGCTTTGCGACCTTTAGAACATTCTTATTGAATTGGCCGGTAGGGGGTCTTAATAGCTGTATGTCTTTGACCCCTAACTTTTCAAAGGCTGTTTGAGCACGGTCTATGTCCTTTTTTATTTCGCTGCTCTCTAAATTGGCATAGTTTTTATAAGCGTAGCCCATGCTCCCAATTTGATGTCCATCCTTTACGATACGGGCCACTGTGTCGGGATGGCGTTCTGCCCAAGAAGCGGACAGGAAAAACGTTGCGTTTTTAATCCCGTTTGCTTTCAGAGTATTAAGTATCGGTTCTGCTCTCTCATCACCCCAGCTGATATCGAAAGTAAGTGAAATATCTTTAGAGTCTGTTTCTCCTTTATAAATGGCTTTAGGTCCGGTGTCAGTTGAAAACACGGGAAGCGGGACAGCTCTTTGGATATAAAAAAAGCTGGCAGCTGCAAATGCGGCGATAAGTATAATAATTAATTGTTTTACCCGTTTAATGTGCCACACATAGAAGTGATTCACTGATGATGCCTCCTTATCTTGTCCATCATTCTTGTTTTACATCTTATGAGCATGGACAATTGAATATAACCGATAAAATGTCTCTTCACATAGCCTAAATTAGGTGTTGACCTTTTGATAATATCCGTGATATATTATTATTCGTCGCTGATAAACAGCTGACATCAACTAAAAGCTTCATTAAGTACTTTGAAAAAAATTATTGACTTAAAAGAAGCTAAATGTTATAGTAATAAAGCTGCTTCGTTAAGCGGCTGTAATGATCTTTGAAAACTAAACAAGACAAAACGTACCTGTTAATTCAGTTTTTAAAAATCGCACAGCGATGTGCGTAGTCAGTCAAACTACTTTATCGGAGAGTTTGATCCTGGCTCAGGACGAACGCTGGCGGCGTGCCTAATACATGCAAGTCGAGCGGACAGATGGGAGCTTGCTCCCTGATGTTAGCGGCGGACGGGTGAGTAACACGTGGGTAACCTGCCTGTAAGACTGGGATAACTCCGGGAAACCGGGGCTAATACCGGATGGTTGTTTGAACCGCATGGTTCAAACATAAAAGGTGGCTTCGGCTACCACTTACAGATGGACCCGCGGCGCATTAGCTAGTTGGTGAGGTAACGGCTCACCAAGGCAACGATGCGTAGCCGACCTGAGAGGGTGATCGGCCACACTGGGACTGAGACACGGCCCAGACTCCTACGGGAGGCAGCAGTAGGGAATCTTCCGCAATGGACGAAAGTCTGACGGAGCAACGCCGCGTGAGTGATGAAGGTTTTCGGATCGTAAAGCTCTGTTGTTAGGGAAGAACAAGTACCGTTCGAATAGGGCGGTACCTTGACGGTACCTAACCAGAAAGCCACGGCTAACTACGTGCCAGCAGCCGCGGTAATACGTAGGTGGCAAGCGTTGTCCGGAATTATTGGGCGTAAAGGGCTCGCAGGCGGTTTCTTAAGTCTGATGTGAAAGCCCCCGGCTCAACCGGGGAGGGTCATTGGAAACTGGGGAACTTGAGTGCAGAAGAGGAGAGTGGAATTCCACGTGTAGCGGTGAAATGCGTAGAGATGTGGAGGAACACCAGTGGCGAAGGCGACTCTCTGGTCTGTAACTGACGCTGAGGAGCGAAAGCGTGGGGAGCGAACAGGATTAGATACCCTGGTAGTCCACGCCGTAAACGATGAGTGCTAAGTGTTAGGGGGTTTCCGCCCCTTAGTGCTGCAGCTAACGCATTAAGCACTCCGCCTGGGGAGTACGGTCGCAAGACTGAAACTCAAAGGAATTGACGGGGGCCCGCACAAGCGGTGGAGCATGTGGTTTAATTCGAAGCAACGCGAAGAACCTTACCAGGTCTTGACATCCTCTGACAATCCTAGAGATAGGACGTCCCCTTCGGGGGCAGAGTGACAGGTGGTGCATGGTTGTCGTCAGCTCGTGTCGTGAGATGTTGGGTTAAGTCCCGCAACGAGCGCAACCCTTGATCTTAGTTGCCAGCATTCAGTTGGGCACTCTAAGGTGACTGCCGGTGACAAACCGGAGGAAGGTGGGGATGACGTCAAATCATCATGCCCCTTATGACCTGGGCTACACACGTGCTACAATGGACAGAACAAAGGGCAGCGAAACCGCGAGGTTAAGCCAATCCCACAAATCTGTTCTCAGTTCGGATCGCAGTCTGCAACTCGACTGCGTGAAGCTGGAATCGCTAGTAATCGCGGATCAGCATGCCGCGGTGAATACGTTCCCGGGCCTTGTACACACCGCCCGTCACACCACGAGAGTTTGTAACACCCGAAGTCGGTGAGGTAACCTTTTAGGAGCCAGCCGCCGAAGGTGGGACAGATGATTGGGGTGAAGTCGTAACAAGGTAGCCGTATCGGAAGGTGCGGCTGGATCACCTCCTTTCTAAGGATATTATACGGAATATAAGACCTTGGGTCTTATAAACAGAACGTTCCCTGTCTTGTTTAGTTTTGAAGGATCATTCCTTCGAAACGTGTTCTTTGAAAACTAGATAACAGTAGACATCACATTCAATTAGTAACACAAGATATCACATAGTGATTCTTTTTAACGGTTAAGTTAGAAAGGGCGCACGGTGGATGCCTTGGCACTAGGAGCCGATGAAGGACGGGACGAACACCGATATGCTTCGGGGAGCTGTAAGCAAGCTTTGATCCGGAGATTTCCGAATGGGGAAACCCACCACTCGTAATGGAGTGGTATCCATATCTGAATTCATAGGATATGAGAAGGCAGACCCGGGGAACTGAAACATCTAAGTACCCGGAGGAAGAGAAAGCAAATGCGATTCCCTGAGTAGCGGCGAGCGAAACGGGATTAGCCCAAACCAAGAGGCTTGCCTCTTGGGGTTGTAGGACACTCTG
>NZ_CP150252.1:165000-167500 GCF_037975425.1 Bacillus sp. FSL R5-0416
TTTCCCATTCCGCAAGGAAGTAAGATCCCTGAAAGATGATCAGGTTGATAGGTCTGAGGTGGAAGTGTGGCGACACATGGAGCTGACAGATACTAATCGATCGAGGACTTAACCATATTTTTGAGTGATGTCACACCTGTTATCTAGTTTTGAGAGAACACTCTCAATTTGTTTGGTGGCGATAGCGAAGAGGTCACACCCGTTCCCATACCGAACACGGAAGTTAAGCTCTTCAGCGCCGATGGTAGTCGGGGGTTTCCCCCTGTGAGAGTAGGACGCCGCCAAGCAATTGCACGTTAGTGTAATTTTTAAAAAAAGTTGTTGACTTTGAAGAAGTGACGTTGTATACTAATAAAGTTGCTTTAACAAAGCGGACAAACAAAATGATCTTTGAAAACTAAACAAGACAAAACGTACCTGTTAATTCAGTTTTTAAAAATCGCACAGCGATGTGCGTAGTCAGTCAAACTACTTTATCGGAGAGTTTGATCCTGGCTCAGGACGAACGCTGGCGGCGTGCCTAATACATGCAAGTCGAGCGGACAGATGGGAGCTTGCTCCCTGATGTTAGCGGCGGACGGGTGAGTAACACGTGGGTAACCTGCCTGTAAGACTGGGATAACTCCGGGAAACCGGGGCTAATACCGGATGGTTGTTTGAACCGCATGGTTCAAACATAAAAGGTGGCTTCGGCTACCACTTACAGATGGACCCGCGGCGCATTAGCTAGTTGGTGAGGTAACGGCTCACCAAGGCAACGATGCGTAGCCGACCTGAGAGGGTGATCGGCCACACTGGGACTGAGACACGGCCCAGACTCCTACGGGAGGCAGCAGTAGGGAATCTTCCGCAATGGACGAAAGTCTGACGGAGCAACGCCGCGTGAGTGATGAAGGTTTTCGGATCGTAAAGCTCTGTTGTTAGGGAAGAACAAGTACCGTTCGAATAGGGCGGTACCTTGACGGTACCTAACCAGAAAGCCACGGCTAACTACGTGCCAGCAGCCGCGGTAATACGTAGGTGGCAAGCGTTGTCCGGAATTATTGGGCGTAAAGGGCTCGCAGGCGGTTTCTTAAGTCTGATGTGAAAGCCCCCGGCTCAACCGGGGAGGGTCATTGGAAACTGGGGAACTTGAGTGCAGAAGAGGAGAGTGGAATTCCACGTGTAGCGGTGAAATGCGTAGAGATGTGGAGGAACACCAGTGGCGAAGGCGACTCTCTGGTCTGTAACTGACGCTGAGGAGCGAAAGCGTGGGGAGCGAACAGGATTAGATACCCTGGTAGTCCACGCCGTAAACGATGAGTGCTAAGTGTTAGGGGGTTTCCGCCCCTTAGTGCTGCAGCTAACGCATTAAGCACTCCGCCTGGGGAGTACGGTCGCAAGACTGAAACTCAAAGGAATTGACGGGGGCCCGCACAAGCGGTGGAGCATGTGGTTTAATTCGAAGCAACGCGAAGAACCTTACCAGGTCTTGACATCCTCTGACAATCCTAGAGATAGGACGTCCCCTTCGGGGGCAGAGTGACAGGTGGTGCATGGTTGTCGTCAGCTCGTGTCGTGAGATGTTGGGTTAAGTCCCGCAACGAGCGCAACCCTTGATCTTAGTTGCCAGCATTCAGTTGGGCACTCTAAGGTGACTGCCGGTGACAAACCGGAGGAAGGTGGGGATGACGTCAAATCATCATGCCCCTTATGACCTGGGCTACACACGTGCTACAATGGACAGAACAAAGGGCAGCGAAACCGCGAGGTTAAGCCAATCCCACAAATCTGTTCTCAGTTCGGATCGCAGTCTGCAACTCGACTGCGTGAAGCTGGAATCGCTAGTAATCGCGGATCAGCATGCCGCGGTGAATACGTTCCCGGGCCTTGTACACACCGCCCGTCACACCACGAGAGTTTGTAACACCCGAAGTCGGTGAGGTAACCTTTTAGGAGCCAGCCGCCGAAGGTGGGACAGATGATTGGGGTGAAGTCGTAACAAGGTAGCCGTATCGGAAGGTGCGGCTGGATCACCTCCTTTCTAAGGATATTATACGGAATATAAGACCTTGGGTCTTATAAACAGAACGTTCCCTGTCTTGTTTAGTTTTGAAGGATCATTCCTTCGAAACGTGTTCTTTGAAAACTAGATAACAGTAGACATCACATTCAATTAGTAACACAAGATATCACATAGTGATTCTTTTTAACGGTTAAGTTAGAAAGGGCGCACGGTGGATGCCTTGGCACTAGGAGCCGATGAAGGACGGGACGAACACCGATATGCTTCGGGGAGCTGTAAGCAAGCTTTGATCCGGAGATTTCCGAATGGGGAAACCCACCACTCGTAATGGAGTGGTATCCATATCTGAATTCATAGGATATGAGAAGGCAGACCCGGGGAACTGAAACATCTAAGTACCCGGAGGAAGAGAAAGCAAATGCGATTCCCTGAGTAGCGGCGAGCGAAACGGGATTAGCCCAAACCAAGAGGCTTGCCTCTTGGGGTTGTAGGACA
>NZ_CP150252.1:170000-172500 GCF_037975425.1 Bacillus sp. FSL R5-0416
TGAGATTTCCCATTCCGCAAGGAAGTAAGATCCCTGAAAGATGATCAGGTTGATAGGTCTGAGGTGGAAGTGTGGCGACACATGGAGCTGACAGATACTAATCGATCGAGGACTTAACCATATTTTTGAGTGATGTCACACCTGTTATCTAGTTTTGAGAGAACACTCTCAATTTGTTTGGTGGCGATAGCGAAGAGGTCACACCCGTTCCCATACCGAACACGGAAGTTAAGCTCTTCAGCGCCGATGGTAGTCGGGGGTTTCCCCCTGTGAGAGTAGGACGCCGCCAAGCAGATTTATTAATTCTACCATGTTTGTTTATGAAGCTTTATATTATTCCGCAGTAGCTCAGTGGTAGAGCTATCGGCTGTTAACCGATCGGTCGTAGGTTCGAATCCTACCTGCGGAGCCATTGCTTCCATAGCTCAGCAGGTAGAGCACTTCCATGGTAAGGAAGAGGTCAGCGGTTCGAGCCCGCTTGGAAGCTTTATTAAATGTATTATTACCAAGGTTTCTCATAGAGAAAGCTTTTTTTATTGCGATATGCGGAAGTAGTTCAGTGGTAGAACACCACCTTGCCAAGGTGGGGGTCGCGGGTTCGAATCCCGTCTTCCGCTCCATTTATCCCAACGGGATATTGTAAATTGAATTGCGCCCGTAGCTCAATTGGATAGAGCGTTTGACTACGGATCAAAAGGTTAGGGGTTCGACTCCTCTCGGGCGCGCCATATCTTTTAATAGAACAGATAGGGAATCGGGAAGTAGCTCAGCTTGGTAGAGCACATGGTTTGGGACCATGGGGTCGCAGGTTCGAATCCTGTCTTCCCGACCATTTTTTATGGGGCCTTAGCTCAGCTGGGAGAGCGCCTGCTTTGCACGCAGGAGGTCAGCGGTTCGATCCCGCTAGGCTCCACCAAAAGTTTTTAAAAAAAGTTGTTGACTTTGAAGAAGTGACGTTGTATACTAATAAAGTTGCTTTAACAAAGCGGACAAACAAAATGATCTTTGAAAACTAAACAAGACAAAACGTACCTGTTAATTCAGTTTTTAAAAATCGCACAGCGATGTGCGTAGTCAGTCAAACTACTTTATCGGAGAGTTTGATCCTGGCTCAGGACGAACGCTGGCGGCGTGCCTAATACATGCAAGTCGAGCGGACAGATGGGAGCTTGCTCCCTGATGTTAGCGGCGGACGGGTGAGTAACACGTGGGTAACCTGCCTGTAAGACTGGGATAACTCCGGGAAACCGGGGCTAATACCGGATGGTTGTTTGAACCGCATGGTTCAAACATAAAAGGTGGCTTCGGCTACCACTTACAGATGGACCCGCGGCGCATTAGCTAGTTGGTGAGGTAACGGCTCACCAAGGCAACGATGCGTAGCCGACCTGAGAGGGTGATCGGCCACACTGGGACTGAGACACGGCCCAGACTCCTACGGGAGGCAGCAGTAGGGAATCTTCCGCAATGGACGAAAGTCTGACGGAGCAACGCCGCGTGAGTGATGAAGGTTTTCGGATCGTAAAGCTCTGTTGTTAGGGAAGAACAAGTACCGTTCGAATAGGGCGGTACCTTGACGGTACCTAACCAGAAAGCCACGGCTAACTACGTGCCAGCAGCCGCGGTAATACGTAGGTGGCAAGCGTTGTCCGGAATTATTGGGCGTAAAGGGCTCGCAGGCGGTTTCTTAAGTCTGATGTGAAAGCCCCCGGCTCAACCGGGGAGGGTCATTGGAAACTGGGGAACTTGAGTGCAGAAGAGGAGAGTGGAATTCCACGTGTAGCGGTGAAATGCGTAGAGATGTGGAGGAACACCAGTGGCGAAGGCGACTCTCTGGTCTGTAACTGACGCTGAGGAGCGAAAGCGTGGGGAGCGAACAGGATTAGATACCCTGGTAGTCCACGCCGTAAACGATGAGTGCTAAGTGTTAGGGGGTTTCCGCCCCTTAGTGCTGCAGCTAACGCATTAAGCACTCCGCCTGGGGAGTACGGTCGCAAGACTGAAACTCAAAGGAATTGACGGGGGCCCGCACAAGCGGTGGAGCATGTGGTTTAATTCGAAGCAACGCGAAGAACCTTACCAGGTCTTGACATCCTCTGACAATCCTAGAGATAGGACGTCCCCTTCGGGGGCAGAGTGACAGGTGGTGCATGGTTGTCGTCAGCTCGTGTCGTGAGATGTTGGGTTAAGTCCCGCAACGAGCGCAACCCTTGATCTTAGTTGCCAGCATTCAGTTGGGCACTCTAAGGTGACTGCCGGTGACAAACCGGAGGAAGGTGGGGATGACGTCAAATCATCATGCCCCTTATGACCTGGGCTACACACGTGCTACAATGGACAGAACAAAGGGCAGCGAAACCGCGAGGTTAAGCCAATCCCACAAATCTGTTCTCAGTTCGGATCGCAGTCTGCAACTCGACTGCGTGAAGCTGGAATCGCTAGTAATCGCGGATCAGCATGCCGCGGTGAATACGTTCCCGGGCCTTGTACACACCGCCCG
>NZ_CP150252.1:177500-925000 GCF_037975425.1 Bacillus sp. FSL R5-0416
TCCTTAAAAGGTCTCAAAAAAGCGCCGCTCACGGACTCGATTGTCATGGTTGTGACTGTGGTTACGGTTGTTGTGACGGATGACTTATCTAAGGGTGTATTTGTCGGTGTTCTTTTAAGTGCCGTGTTCTTTGTAGCAAAAATCTCGAAGCTGAAAATCGTTTCTCATGCAGAGGATCAAAAGCTTAGAACGTATCAAGTGAAGGGGCAAATCTTTTTTGCGTCAGTGACGGATCTTGCAAATGCGTTTATTTATCAAGAGGATATTGAGCGGGTCGTGATTGACTTAACTGAAGCTCACGTATGGGACGATTCTGGAGCGGCCGCACTTGATAAGATTGTTGCGAAGTTTAAGGAACTAGGCATTGAAGCTGAGTTAAAAGGTTTGAATAAAGCGAGTAAATCTCTAATGAAACAGATGGCATAAAATAGAGAAGCCCAGATGAATGAGATCTGGGCTTTTTTATATAACATACACTTAAGCAGCATTGATATAATAGAGAGAAGAGAAATTTTAAATAGGGGACTTGCATATGATGCTTCAGAAGCTGAACCGTGTATTGGGGAGAGTGATGCCGCTGTTGACGCCGACTAGTGTGGTGCTGGGCGTGCTGCTGTCTCAGTTTTTAAATGGGTATGAATGGGCTGTGCCTTGGATCTTTGCTTTTATTACGTTTGCAGGCAGTTTAAGCGCTAACTTTCAATCTTTGAGACATGCATTGTCTCACCCTCTCCCTATGATTCTTGCACTATTCGTTCTTCATATTTTCATGCCGCTTTTTGCTTGGGGCAGCGGCCATCTTATATTTAAAGGTGATCCTTTGACGATTACCGGTTTAACATTGGCTGTTGTGATTCCTACGGGGATTACAAGCTTGATTTGGGCAGCGATGTACAAAGGGAATGTCGGTTTGACACTTTCGATTATTTTAATTGATACTGTGCTGTCACCGCTAATCGTACCGCTGAGTCTTTCATTGCTGGCCGGCGCTCAGGTTCATATGGATGTGTGGGGAATGATGAAAGGTCTGATTGTAATGGTCGTGATTCCTTCTTTTCTGGGCATGCTGTTTAATCAGATGTCATCTCCAGAAAGAACTGCGTCTTTAAGCAGTGCGCTGTCGCCTTTTTCAAAGCTTTGCTTGATGGCAGTGATTGCGATTAACAGTTCAGCGATTGCTCCTTATTTCAAATCCATTGATTTGAGATTTGCAGGAATAGCTGTAACGGTATTCTTTATCGCGTTAACAGGTTATGCCGCTGCTTGGCTGATCGGAAAAATGATGAAAAGGCGGCAAGAGGAAATAGTCTCTCTTATATTTACGGGAGGCATGAGGAATATTAGTGCCGGCGCAGTTCTTGCCGTTACGTTCTTCCCGTCTCAGGTTGCCGTTCCTGTTGTGATTGGCATGCTGTTTCAGCAGATATTGGCTGCTTTGTTTGGCTATATGCTGAATCGTTTTGAATTAAAACCAATGTTGCAGAAAGCATAAAAAAACCGCTCATAGGGTTGAGCGGTTTTTTCCGTATAGCCATTCGAGCGCGTTGATGAACTGTTTGCAGAAATACTTGCGGTGGTGCACCGCTCCTTTTTCAATTGAAAGATACAACCGGTCTTCAGTGAAGCCTTTTTCTTTTAGACTTTGATGAACTTGCTTTGTTTTTTTCAGCATATGTCGCTGAATGGATTGTTTTTCACGGCCTTCTTCATTCCCGACAGACATGAAAACACGTACAGTGCCTGGCTTTAAAGAAGATATATGAATGGTTTCCGCTGCGTTCTCGTACCAGTATGAACCTGATATAGAGCCGATTTTCCCGAACAGTGACGGATATTTTAATAAGGCGAACATTGAGATGAGTCCGCCTAATGAGGCACCGATCATTCCTCTTGACTGCGGTTCCCTGGTGACGTTCCAGTTTTCTTCGATTAGCGGAATGAACTGGTTCGTTTGTCAAACGCATTCTTTGATGGAACTTGCTTTCTATTATTTGCGTGATCGTATCCCTTAATAATAGTTCAATGTTTAACTTGGAAAAATATATTATTTATTATAAAATAAAGCTATTTAAACTAGAATAGTTTCTTGATAGGGGATGGAAAGGAAAATGAAAAAATTAATTGAAAATACAGAGAATCCAAGAACTACTCAATCTATAAAAAAGGATTTGGAAGGTTTAGGATTGAATAAAGGAATGACCGTGCTAGTACATTCGTCGTTATCATCTATTGGATGGGTAAACGGTGGAGCAATTGCTGTTATACAAGCATTAATGGACATTGTTACTGAAGAGGGGAACATTGTAATGCCTTCTCAATCTGTAGATTTATCTGATCCGTCAGAATGGCACTACCCTTCGGTACCAGAGAAGTGGTGGGATACAATAAGAGAAAGTATGCCAGCTTATAATGCTCAGTATACGCCTACTACTGGAATGGGAAAAATAGTAGAGGTATTCCGTTCTTACCCAGAGGTTAAAAGAAGTTGTCATCCAAATTACTCCTTTATTGCTTGGGGAAAAGATAAAAATAAAATTCTTAATAAACAGTCCTTAAATTTTGGACTCGGTGAACAATCCCCTTTAGGGAATTTATATATGGACAATTCATATGTATTACTTTTAGGCACCGACTTTGATAGCAATACGTGTTTTCATCTTGCAGAATATAGGATTCCTTTTCAAAAGGTTGTAATTAAAGGTGCGCCTGTGCTAATAAATGGTAAAACGGTCTGGAAGAAATATAAAGATCTTGAATTTAGAGAAGATCTTTTTGAAGAAATTGGGAAGTCATTTGAGATAGAAAGTGATATGAAATCTGGTAAAGTTGGTTCTGCTAATTGTAGACTTTTTTCACTTAAGGAAGCAGTTGATTTTGCTGAAAAATGGTTTATTGAATATGATTGTAAAATGAATAGTAGGGGTTAGTACAATAAAAGTCTGTTTTTCGCTATTCTGAAGTATAGTATTTTGTTTACCTTTTTATTAGAAGATATGTAGCCATTTAAAAAAAGAAATGTTATAAAAAAGGATAGGATTTTTATTAATCCTATCCTTTAATTATACTAGGTTTAGAAACATATTTTATTTTGTTTATGTATAAACTTCAATCATGATATAAAGTAATTTTTAGAGTTTAGGCTTTTCTTCTGTTCCCCATGAAAGATTTTGAATAGAAATGCTTCCATCTTTGAATATTTTATACCCTTTTAAAAAAGGATTTTTAAGAAAAATACTTTGTCCGTTAAAAAGAGGAATTGATGGTAATTTTTCTAAAAGGTAATCGTTGGCTTTTTTGTAATATGTGCAGTGATTTTCTTTTTCATCTCCCAAAGCTTTTTGTAGAATGTCTATAAATTCGTCTTCATCTTCCTCTGACAGTTCGGATAAGAAATATTGAAAATAATTAAATGGATCATTATACAGAGGGCTAAGCAGTGCCAAACATAAATCATACTCTCTTTGTTCATGTCTAATTACAAAATCCTCAAACGAACAACCTTCGAGAGTTAACGTAATACCAAGATGTTTTTCCATTTCTGACTTAATTGAGTGGCATATTTCACCGTTAGGAAAAAAATCGGCGTATAGTATGGAGAGGGCTTGGTTTTCTCTCTCTTCTTGCTTCCATAGTTTAACTGCTTTTTCAGGGTGATAACAGTAATTGGATTGATCATCGAATAATTTTTCTGAGACACCTATACTTGCAAAATGATCCCAAGGTATTATTCCTCCATGTAAAGTTTGAGCGATTTGTGACTTATTAACTATATAATAGAGGGCTTGTCTAGCCTGTTTCTTTTTAAAAAGATCGTTTCGATTTCCAAATTGTAAAAAAAACAGTATTCCGGAGGGAAACATATAAAAATCATCTCTTTGTTTGAACCTTTTTATTTCTTCAAATGGAAAGTATGTATTACAAGTAACATCAATATTACCTTTCTCATAGTTTTGAAGTGAATAATCCAATTCACGATTAATTACAAATAAAACATCTTTAACATGATTTGATGAACTATTTGGGTAGAAAGGATTTCTCTCTAATCTTACAAATTGACCTGACTTATACTCTTTTAGCACGTATGCTCCATTTGTAATGTTTAATCTTTCATCTGTCCATGAAACCTGCTCTGTCCTATAGGGAAATGGGCTAGTATTGGGGCTTCCCAAAATAGATGGAAGAAAGGGCAGACATTCTGTCAAAGATATTTTTAATTTCCTAGGACCTAGAGCTTCAACACCCAATTCTGTAACAGGCAAAACCCCATTTAAAATTTCTTCTCCATTCTTAATAAAACTAAGGATTTGCCCAATTGGACTATTGATTTTTGGGTGAAATAAACGTTGGAACGCGAATACAAAGTCTTGTGCTACTACTGATATCCCATCAGACCAAAATCTATCTTTTCGTAAATTGAAAATATAGGTAAGCCCATCAGAAGAAACTTCAAAATTCTCGGCTGCTCCACACACCCATTGTTCGGTTTCTATGTCTCGAATAAATAAAGGTTCAAACATGGCTTGAGAAATTATTTGACCTATATAATCATCACATTTAGCTGGATCTAAAGATATCGGATCTGTATCTATTTCAAAGACTGCTACGTCTTTACCCTTTAGAATGTAATCTCTATAGTTCGACATCTATTCTCCTCCACAATTACACAATTTTGGTTCATCAATTGTAAAACGATTTAGTTTGAGAGTTGTAAAGTCTATTTGACATCTTGTTAGATAACTATGTATTTGATTTATTTGAGCAAGAAAATGAATTACATCCATTGCTAAGAATGCTGAAACAATTGTGTTAGTAGGAGCAAAAGATGCCTGTATGATGGAATTACTTCTCTCTCTAATTATTTTTTCTATTTCTTTCATCTCTTTTTCTTCTTCAGCTATAAAACAGTTTAGACAGCATGTCTTTCCTGGCACAAACAACGGTCCCCAAAATCCTTGGTGTCTACCGACCCCAGACCCCACCCAAGGTATTTTTCTTTCAAAGCAATATTCATCTACAATTTTATCCAAATGTTTGGGATAGTCGGCTGCATTAATAAAAATATCGATTGAATGAGAAGCTAGAAAATCAAGAGACTTTATGGAATCAATCGTAGTTTGATAGGAAGTGACCTTTACAGAAGGATTTACTTTACGCATGAAATTTTCGGCTGCTTTTACTTTTGGTTTTCCGAAGTCCTCTTGTGTGTACAAAAACTGGCGATTCAGATTGTGAATGTTTACTACATCATTATCTATAAGGATAAAGTTTTCGATTCCTGCACCTATTAAGTGTTGAATCAAGACACTACCTACGCCGCCAACTCCTAAGATAACAACTTTGGCGCTTTTCAGGTTAGACTGAAGTTGATTAGAATCAATAGAAAAATCATCAAGATAATATAGTTGTTTCTCAACAATGGTATCTAAATACTCATTTTCCCAATTTTCGCGAAGTAATTCTTCCTCTTTTAAAAATTCTAATAATTTTTGTGTATCCTCTAATGGCATTATTCGGTTCAACTCTTCTTCCATACACCCTTTTTCTAATAATTTTAAGGCCTTTTCAGTATGTTGAGGTGAACCTTCTAATTCAGTAATCTCGTCATCAATGAGAAATATTCTTCCATTATGTAATGAAACAATTTGTATACGATCTGCTAATTTATACATATATTTTTCCTCCATAGTTTAAAATAGGTATGATAATAAAATAAAATAAACCGTCTAACCCATGGAAGGATTGACGGTCTGTTAATGCTCCATTAGAAAATTAAAACTAGCAGCGTTTTACCAGGCCACGAGCTGTAGATCCACGTAATTTTTTTAATTTCATATTTCTCACCTCCCTTAATGTATTACTATTAACTAGCAACGTTTTACTAAGCCACGAGCTGTAGATCTACGTAACTTTTTTAATTTCATATTTCTCACCTCCTTAAAAATTTAATCCAATTATGAGTAATCACCTTTTATTTTTTTACTGCTTGTGTTGAACAACAAATCCTTGCATTTTGAAAAGACTTGTTTCCTGCAATAATACTGTTACAGGGATTTCATCTGAAACATCAAGGAACATCTCTTTTAACTCATCCATCTCTTTTGGTAATAAAGGTATCATTTTTGAAATACTCCGAAAATAAATATAATTGTTCACCATCATTTCTACATAGACATTTAAAGCTAAATAACGTAATGCTTCTTTTTGTTTTCCTGATAAATTTTGCACAAAATTTTCACAGTATATATCATCACGTAAAAGATGGACGTCGCTTAACCCCATAAATGAAAGGTTATTCCAAAGTTTCTGACGTAGTGGTGAGAGCTTATTATCCGGGAGTTCAGTACGACTATAACCACCTGAAAGATAAATAGGCATGTATAATCCTAATGCAGATCGAGTTTCTATGTATGGCACATCTAAAAACTTCGGTCTCATTAAGAGTTTAGATAAACCAATAGTTCGAAACGATGGATGAATAATTAGTCTTACAAGACATCTAATACGATCATTTATATCTTTAAAGTAATCTATTTCTTCCCAATCTTTAGGATAAGGTGACTTCATAACAGAAACACCTATACATTTTTCCTTAAGTCTTATAGTGAATATTTCAGTTTCAAATTCATTGTCAACGAACAGATCTTCATCTCCAAAATAGTGAAATCGCTTTAATTCCTCATAATCTTTAATTGTTCCACTTTCAACTTGGACCCCACTTATATCTGGAACGAAAGGCTTTTCTATTGGTCTGTTTGTGATACGATGGGTTCCGTTTAAATCCAAATCAATTAAAATATCAGGTGCTAATGCTTCTATCAAGTCATTATGAGCAGAAGCTACAATTAAATGAATCTCTTGTTTCCGACAAATTTTCTGAAAACTATACGCGACGACTTTCGCTGTAATTCGGTCTAGATTTGACAAAAACTCGTCTACAATAATTATCGAAGGATTTCTGCTTAATGCCATAGCTAATAAAAAACGAGTTTTTTGTCCTTCAGACAAAGCAGAATAAGGAGTGAGATATAGATAGGCTTCTCCTAACCCTACCCAACCTAAAATTTTCATGGATTCCTGTAATTCTAGATCTAATAAGTCAATAATCGGAATATCTTGTTTAGCTGGTGGAGTTGGGATAACAGCATCAGGAAAGTCTTTTTTTATGAGGTTAACCAGTGTGCTTTTGCCTGACCCGCTAAATCCAGTAATATAGGTTACGTCATGCATTAAAAAAGTAATGTTTTTAAAAATTAATCTATTGTTCAGTTGGGTATCTGTCACACCAAATATTTCTTGAACCCTTTGGTGATTATCACTTTTAGATTTCAAATGAGAAATTGATAAACTAAATGAGTAATTTTTTGATAACATAGAAGGAGCCACCTTATTCAAAGTTTGATTATTTATTATTTCTCTTGAACTTTTAACAGTTTGTGTTTTTCTACGCTATCTTTTCTATTTTTATAAAAAGATAAGATACTTAATGCAACTAACACCATGGAAATTACCCCCGTAAAACTAAGTAAATAAGCTGTTCCAAATTTATCTGATAAATATCCGAAAATTGGAATTGATATGAACATTACAAGAGAACTTATAAAGCTTATAATAGATAATAGAGTGGCACGCTGTTTAGAAGGAATATCTTGATTAATTACGCTATAAGAGATCGTAGTAAACAAGTTATAAAAAGCGCTAATTATAAAAAATGATAATATTAACCAATTGAAATTAATATATATGAGTAAAAATGAAATACCACAAAGATATACACATACCATCATTACTCCCCTACTGGAAAATTTCTTTTCTAGAATGTAAGCACGGTCTGCTAGTATAGCTGCTAAAAAAGATTCCAGCCCAAAAAAGATAGAAATTAAATAAACCTTTATTCCTAATTGATTAAATAGTTCTTGGGCAAACATGTAAAAAATAGAGCCTATACCCGTAAATAATGCTATCCCAAATATAAGTGTACGAGAGGTATTATTAGTTTTTAAAAAATTAAATGTATCTTTAAAAATGAGTGTAAATGATTCTCTTTGGCTTCCTTTCTTATATTTAGTCTCTTTTAGAAAGAAGCATCCAAAAAATGCAACCATCTGAAATATAAATGAGACAGCAAAGACTAAAGACCAAGAAATTTCTTTTAAAAATCCACCAATCATCATTGCTAGAGAAAGTGCAACCGTAATAATAGCCATATAACGACCTAGGAATCTGCTGAAGTTATTTTCTCCAGTCTGTTCTTTTACAGAATCAACCAGAAGCGATTCTTCTGAACCGGATATAAATGTCATACCAAGTCCTAACAGACAGAATGATAGTGCAAGAGACTCGAAGCTATCTGCTATCATAATTATTAATAGGTACGACATAATCATAAATCGACCAATTAAAAGAGAAACCTTCCTTCCATAACGGTCTGCTAACATTCCACCAGGAATCTCAAAGAGAAACATAGTTCCATTTACAAATGCTTGCAACAATCCAATTTGGAATAGGGAAAATCCTTTTTCAATAAGAAAAAGCATCCAAATTCCCCTTTCAAAAAACCCGTTTCCAAAGCAAGAAGTTAAATATATAAAACTAACATTTTTATTTGTTGAAAATAATGGCATTTGATTTCCCCTTGTTAAAACTAACACTTTTATGAATGCACTAGGAAGACAGTCTGAAGAAGATCTCATTAAAAACCCTAATACTTAATTTCCTTTTAATTCTTTTTCTTTATACTTTCTGAACTTTTTCGGGTGTCTTACTTATTTCCAATTGGTACTCAACAATATTAGAAACTAAAGGCCATAAGCAGTTTTTATAATTAGTTTCGTTAATAAAGTTTTCTGTAACAGCTATGGTTAACTCTTCGTTATGAACTTGGTGCCACCAACCGCTTGGAATGTACATTATATCTCCTTCAGATTGTTCACCATAAAAAGTTTGAGAGTGAGTATATAAAGGAAACTTCTTGAAGTCAGGATTAAAAGCGTCCACTGCACCGTTATATATGTTCTCAGATTCATTTTGATTAAGTAATATCCATTTCTTTTTCCCGCTGATTACAGCATTCCAAGAGGCAGTATGTCCATAGTCAATATGTAAACCTGAACCAGTATTTTTTTGGTTAATATAAATCCAACGGAGAGCCGGAAGTAGTGATATAGGTGCATCTTCTAACCAACTTTGAAAATAATTAGGAACTTGATAATGCTCCCGAAGTTCAGGGCAATCCCTTGAAAACTCCCAGTCCGCTAAATTAAAGATACCATCTTCTTGTTCTTCCTTAAGTATGTAATCGATATATTCTCCTAGAGTAGTTTCATACAATTCATACCGTTTACCAGATTCGAAGATTGGAACAATAATATGTCCATATTTCTCACGGAAAAAGTCAAGTGTCCAAAGCTTTTTAGCTTCCCAGTTGTTAATAGCATTTGAAATAATGACAGGTTTACCTGGTAACCCATATTCTTTCATAAATTCATCGTATGTCAGGTCAACTCTTCTATCGATCGGATGGTGAGACAATTTTTTTTCCATAAGTAGATAAACTCCTTTGTCTATTTTTTAAATTTTCTATATCATCGGTTTAATATACTGTATGTAACATTCTTATTGCTAGTATAAACCAATAATTATTTACCTGATTTTTCTGAATGTTATTATATTGGTAATTATTATATTGTAAAGAATTTACTAAGTCAATCTATTTGTAAAAAAAAACCACACTTCAATATATTGAAATGTGGGCTTGAATTTGTCGTCTGCTTTGTGTTCTGAAAGAGATCCTTTCAAGCGTTCTCCCCCTTTTTTTGCTTGAAAAGCAGATATAAGAAATAAGGAACTCCGAGGATCGCCAAAATGATGCCTGCAGGCACTTCTGCGGGCTGAAAAAACAGTTTTCCGGCAAAGTCTGCGCTTATCACAAGAAGCATCCCGATTAAACCGCTCAGTGGCAGGATATAGCGATGTTCGACGCCAGCCAGTCTCCGTGAGATATGGGGAGCAATTAAGCCGACAAACGCCATGCTTCCCGCTACGGAGACACAGGCGCTGATGATTGCTACACAGGCTACGAGCAGGATGGTTTTTTCTTTATTTGATGAAATGCCGAGGCTTCTGACTGTGTCTTCATCAAAACGAATGGTGTCGAGCAGGCGGGATTTGCCGATAAGAATCGGTATAAACAGCAGCATCCATGGGAGTACGGCTGTGATATACGTCCAGTTAGCAGACCAGATGCTTCCGTTTTTCCACACCATGGCCATTTGATAGTCTTGCGGGTCCATTTTTAAAGATAAAAACAAAGACAGGGCGCTGAATCCTGAATTGATTGCAATCCCTACCAGAATAATTCTTCCTGAATCTAAATTGCCTCTGTGCCATGCAAATATGTAAATCAGGATCGCCGCGATGAGCCCGCCTATCAATCCAAAGAGCGGCATTCCCATCGCTGCAGCTATGGATGTCACTTCCTTCTGGCCTTGGAATAAGAGCATAAACGCTACAATGCCGGCTCCTGCCCCTGCGTTGATTCCGAGAATTCCAGGATCAGCAAGCCCGTTTCTCGTGATGGCCTGGATAACAGCGCCTGCAATGCCAAGACCGAGTCCAATAATAGCAGCCATGACAACCCGCGGCAGTCTTAAATCGAACAGCAAAATTTCATATTGCGGATTCGGGTCGATTTGAAAAAGAGTGGAGAGCAGCTCAGCAGGACAAACAGAAAATGATCCGCTCGTTAAGCTGAAATAACTGACAACTAGAATCAAAGCGATGAACAATGCATATTTTTTAGCCATTTTGCTCCCCTCCTTTTCGTTTAATTAAATAAAGGAAGAAAGGTACGCCGATAATGGATGTTACGACCTCAATCGGTGTTTCAAACGGATAGTTGATAAATCTGCTTGCGAGATCACACAGGGTTAAAAAGATTCCGCCCAAAATACAGGAGCACGGAATCAGCCTGCTGTAATCAGAGCCGACGAGAAATCTCGTGATATGCGGAACAACCAACCCGACAAACGCAATTTTTCCGGCCAGCGCTACGGCACTGCCGGTTAGAATGATGACGGAAAGCATCGCCATGATTTTAATGGTTTTTTTCTTTTGCCCCAGGCTTTTAGAAATGTCGTCCCCTAATGATACAGCGGTTACCTTTTTGCTGAGAGAAATGGCCATTATAATGCCAATCAGGAAAAACGGAGCGGCAAGCTTCAGGAAATCCGGATTCATTTGATGAAGTCTGGCACTGTACCAGAAACTGAGATCCTGAGAAATTTGAAAATAAATCGACATGGCCGCTGATAAGCTGCTGAGCAGCATGCTTGTGACTGTGCCGATGATGGCGAGCTGCACGGGGGTAAATCCGTTTGGCATCATGGCGGCAAGGCCGAATACTAACACCGCTCCTAACGCTGAGCCGATAAAAGAGTATATCATCATTTCAATCGAAGATGATTGCGGGAGCAGAACCATGCAAAGCGTAATGATAAACGCTGAACCATCTGAAACACCCATAATGGATGGCGAAGCTAAATAATTGCGCGTGATGCCCTGCATAAGCGCTCCAGAAACAGCAAGGGCTGCCCCTATGAGCAGAGCGCCGGCAGCCCTTGGAATCCGGGAGTGCCATATAATTTGATGGTCTGTGTTTCCCGGATCGAAATGAATAAGAGATGTAAAAACAATATCTGTGCTAAGATGCTTTGCCCCATAAAGGATTGAAAGCAAAAGCGACAGCGCTATAGCAAATGGAGAAGTAATCAATATGATACGTGTCCACTGTTTTGAATACATACATAAACCTACTCTGAATTAGTTTTGTGTCAATTTTTCAGCAGCCGCTTTCAGGAAACGGACTTTGCTCCAAGCTGTGCCGCCTTGTGCGAGAGGGTCCACTGAGTTGACATACACATGGTCTTCTTTGACTGCTTTAAGGCTTTTCCAGATTGGATTTTTCTCTAAATCTTTTAAGGCATCAGGTTTGTCTGCATTTTCATCATCAGAAAATTGGACGAAAATATGGTCCGGGTTCATTTCACTTAATTTTTCTAATGAAATCAGCTCTTGCGCTTTTGCAGCTTTTACTTCGTTCGGCGCCTTAAGGCCTAAATCACCGTATAGTGTGGAGTTGAAATACACCTGTTCAGGGTAAATGTAAATGTTGCCTTGTCTGATTCTGATGACAAGCGCTTTTGAATCTTTCGCTTTATCGTTGATTTTTGTTTTTGTTTCTTTTAGATCCTGTTCATAGTCTGCAATAATTTTCTTTGCTTTTTTCTCTTTTCCAGTCAGCTGGGCAAGCAGCATCATGTTTTCCTTCCAGTTTGAAGAGATATGAGAAACTGGGATCGTTGTGCCTGCTGTGCTGATTTTTTGCAGCGTTTTTTCCGGAAACTTTGTTGAAGCAAGGATAACATCTGGCTTCATTTCAAGAATCTTTTCAATATTTGGCTCCATCTTTTCTCCGGTTGGTTCGGCTTTATCAGTAATGTCTTTGAACATATCAGGGAATTTGCCGGAGAATGAAATTGCGCCTTGCGGATGAACGTCAAGCAATTTCGCGTCTTCCATTGATTCAACGCTTCCCGTAATGGCGATTTTGTCTGTCGGTACAGTTACTTCATATGTTTTATCAAGGTATTCAATTTTCTCTTTCTCAGATGCTGTGCCGCTTGCCTTGCTGGCAGTTGATTCATTTTTGCTGCCGCAAGCTGCCGCCGTCAGCGCGAGAAGCAAGATTAATAAGGTAAGAGATATCTTTTTCATCTATAGAGCCTCCTGTCCAATTGATAACTATTATCAATTGGAATTATAGAGAATGAACAGATATAACACCATGGACAAATTCCTGATTTATCATGGATAATCTCCGGAAAATAAAGAAACAGTTTGCTGAACGATGCGTTCGTGCCCGCAAGCTGAGTATTCATTCCACGGATCAAGGGATAGAAGATAAACACGGTTATTCCGTACCGCGCTTAGGTTTTGCCATGCTTCTGTCTGCTGTAATTGCTGGTAGTAAGCTATGGTCTCCGGCTCTTTAAAAAGAAAAAGCATCATACAGTCAGCTTGGTAATTTGCGATATTTTCTAACGAAATCGCTTGTTCTGAAGGTGTGTCAGCCGTTGTTGCCGAGCTGAATCCTAAATCCCCAAAGAAAACTTCGCGGACGCTTCGGTTATGTGCCAGATAGAAGTTTTGCTTATGCAGCCTCAAAAAGAGAAAACGCAGCCCTTGAACGTGCTGAAGCGTTTTTTTGGCGGCTGTTGTCTGCTGGTCATAATCCGTTAGCCACTTTTCTGCTTCGGACTCCTCCTTTAAAAATGAGGCAGTTTGCAGAAAGTGGGTTCTCCAGCTTTCTTCTGAAGGAAGGTACATGACTTCTGCGATGCGATTCAGGCGATCTTTTTCTTCTGGAGAAATAGAATCCATGCTGACAATCACATCTGGTTCTGCCTGTGATAACGTGTACAGGTTTTCTTCCCACTTTTCATTAAACCGGTATGCACTGAGCTGGACGGGTATATCTGTCGAATAATGCTGATAGTAGTAAGACGTCCATTTCGGATGCAGAGCGGCCGCAAAAGGTATGTGGTGAAGAGGGATGAGATGGCCCATTGTGCCCCTTCCGTATGCGGCGATTTTCTTTCGGCGTTTTTTCATATAGCTTGTAGGTGAACAGCCTGTATGTTTTTTAAAGATTCTGCTGAAATAAAATTCATCTTGATAACCGGTTTGGTGTGCAATTTCTTTCAATTTGCAGTTTGATTTTGCCATGAGCCGTTTTGCCTTTGTGATTCGTGTTTTCGTAATAAATTCTGTTACGCTCTGTCCTGTCCATTTTTTAAAGCTTTCACTGTAGTGTTTGGCACTGATTCCTGCCATTTGCGACAGCTGGGCAAGCGTGATTTTTGTATCGGCATGGGTTTCGATATAGTGTTTTGTTTTTTCGATTGCTGAATGTGTATCCGTTTGATCAGATAAACTGGCAGTAAAAAGGTCATAAATCAGGCTTTGTACTTCAATTACACATTTTAGCTGAGAAAGCTGAGACGATTCATTCCATAGTGCGGCAAGCTCTTGAAGCCGGACGGCAAGATTTTCGATATGTGAAACATTCATAAGCTTCAGTTTGGCTAATTCCGATTCTGTGCACGGTGTGAAAATATCTTGCCCGGTTTCCTTGATATAGCTTTGAAGCCTGATCATACAGGCATCTATATGTCCATCGGCTGCCGGCGTAAAGCCAAAGGTCTCGTTAGGCGGACAAACATAAAGTGTCTTTTTTTGCAGAGGATTGGTGTTTGTTCCGATCGAAATATAGCCATTTCCTTTTAAATGAAAAATCAGCACGAATGAATCGGCTAATTGCTGTTCTGAGAAGAGATCACTTGTCTTTTTTAGATAATTAATTTGTATCGGTTGATAAATCACTGCTTTTTGCACGAGTAGACCACCTTTTCAGAAACTTTCAACTGATAATCATTTTCAATAAAAATTGTACCAAATAAATGAAAGTTTTCCTATATAAAGCGGGTGGGTTTTTAGAATGAAAAAAACCCTTACACATGTGTAAAAGTAAGGGTCTTTCGTTCGGTAAGAATATGTTACACGTGTAACATACGATGCTTACGTTCTAATAAATGAGATATTTTTTTCTTGTTTTGCTGAATTGTTGGAGTGTTTTTTCATAGCTGTTTATGATGTCCTCAACCGAAGTTCCATTTTCAATTTTTGTCCTGATCCAGCCGTTGCCTGCCAGTTTATCGAATGAACCTGTTGACAGGAACTCAAAATCCTCAGGATAGAGATCGTGTATGGTTTTAATGACTGAAAGACCCGTTTTAACGGCTTCAAACTTATCTCTGTCTGTCACATAGAGCTGCACACCGTGGCAAAGCGTTCCTTGATGTTTAGAAAACGTCGGTGTGAAGGATGCTGCCCTAAATGTTACGCCCGGCAAATGGAGGCTGTTTAATGTTTCTTCAAGTTCTGTGCTTTTGATAAATGGAGCTCCGATCAATTCGAATGGTTTTGTTGTCCCTCGCCCTTCGGATATATTTGTTCCTTCAATCAGCCCGGTTGCAGGATAAACAAATGTGCTTTCCACCGTCGGCATGTTAGGCGAAGGGAGGACGAAAGGCAATCGGGTATCGTCAAAATCCATTTTTCGTTTCCAGTGTTTCATTTTTACCACTGTAAGATCGGCATCAATATCAAATTCTTTGTTGAACAGTAAAGCCAATTCGCCTATCGTCATCCCATGCTTCAATGGAATGGGATACAATCCGACAAATGAGGCGTATTCAGGTTCTAAGATTGGCCCTTCAATATGATTCCCGCCTTGAGGATTCGGACGGTCCAGCACCATAAATGGAATGCCGTTTTCTTTAGCGGCTTCCATTGCGTATGCCATTGTATAAATGTACGTGTAGAAACGGGTCCCGACATCCTGAATGTCAAACATTAGAATATCGACATTTTTCAGCATTTCTGGAGTCGGTTTTTTCGTTTTTCCGTAGAGGCTGTATACGGGAACCCCGGTTTTTTCGTCAATGTAAGAGCCTACTTCGTCTCCAGCCTGGGCGTCACCGCGGACGCCGTGTTCAGGGCCGAATAAAGCTGTCAGTTTGATATCTGGGTTCTCGTAAAGAATATCGACACTGCTTTTCAGAGATGCGTTTACTCCGGTTGGATTGGTGATCAGTCCGATGCGTTTTCCCTTGAGCTGTTTTTTATAGTCTGGCAAGAGCGTGTCTATCCCAGTCTGGACTTTAGGTTTTTTAGCCGTTTGATTCTTTGAATCGGGTGAAGCAGAGGCAGCGGTTATCGTTCCGAACATCATGAGCCCTGTCAGAAAAGCGAATATTGTTTTTCTCATGTGTCCCTCCTTATTAAAGCGGTTTTCCCGTTTTGATATTTAATCCGTAGCCATATGGATAAAGGGTGTCCCCCGGGTTCGTGACTGATGGGATGTCAACTGGAAGTGTGCCTTTAGGTTTTGCCTGGCCGAAAATCGCCATCACTCCGGCCGGAATATTAGGTTGAAGATAACGGCCATTTGCGTATCCTTTAAAGCCATAGACTGCAATCAGTGCCTTTGCTTCTTCGAAATTGGCTGCATCATAGGGGTTGCGCAGGCTCATTAAGACAAATGGTTTGTTGTGCTGCAGTGCGGCTTTCATGACAGCTCTCGGAAACACGGTGGCCCATTTGCTTGAATCTGATATTGTGTCGTCGATGACACCGTCGTTGACGACAGGGTCATTTTTGACGACATAGGAGCCGGTTATGATATAATCAGCCTTTTTTACTTGTTTTGCATGCTCGGCATTAAATACTTGGTTGGCAAAATTCATTTTGTCGACAGATACGGGTTTGATTTTCTTTCGCTTGATGAGATCGTGAATGGTTTGTTCGATTGAAGCAGTTTGTTCTTCGTAAGGTGCCACAATTAAGATGTGGCTGCCTTTTTTAGGCTTGAACGGCAAAGTGTGCTGTTCATTTTTTAATACAGTTACTGCTTTTTCAGCTATTTTTTTCTCTGCTTTCAGGTGCTGCTTGCTTCCTACGATTTTTTGGGCTTTGGCTATTTTTTCTTTTGTACTGTCGCTGTTTCGCGCTGGATACATGCCGCGTTTTATTTTCAGGGAAATGATTCTTTCAACTGATTTGTTGATTTGTTGTTCAGGAATATCCCCGTTTTTTATGGTTTCTTTTAAAGCTTGAATGACACGTGCGAATTTCTGTTCTTCTTTCATTGAAGTGACTGAGGCTGGCATTAATGCAATATCGACACCAGCTTTAACAGCCATGACCACAGCCTCTTCCTGTCCGAAATGATCTGCAATTGCCTTCATATTGAGCGCATCAGTAACGATCACACCATTAAAGCCCATTTCCTCACGAAGAAGACCTGTCATCACTTTTTTTGAAAGTGTAGCTGGAACCAGAATATCCGACCCATCGAGTTTGCTTTTGTAAGTGGTGTCATCAAAGGCGGGAAACTGAACATGGGCTGTCATCACCATATCAGCACCAGCATCAATTGCTTTTTGAAAAGGATAAAGCTCGACTTCGCGAAGCCGTTCTTGGTTATGGGAAACTAGCGGCAGTCCATAATGGCTGTCAACGTCCGTGTCTCCATGTCCCGGGAAATGTTTGAGGGCAGACGCGATATCCTGCCGCTGCAACCCTTTCATCGTGTATAAACCGAGGCGTGATGTCAGTTCTCGGTTGGAGCTGAATGACCGTACGCCGATTACAGGATTATTAGGATTATTGTTAATGTCCACGACAGGGCTGAAATCTGTATTGATGCCTAAGGCAGAGAGCTCTTTCCCGATGATGCTGCCGGTCTGATACGCATTGATTCTGCTTCTGGCTGCGCCCAGTGCCATATTCCCTGGGAAATTAGTGCCCTCCCCTAACCTCGTTACAATGCCGCCTTCCTGATCAATACTCAGCATGAGCGGGATTTTTGGACTTGCCTTTTGGTAATCGTCTGTCAGTTGGACAGTTTGTTTTGTTGTTTTTACATTTTCTGCAAAAAGGATGATGCCTCCGAATTGATATTTCTTGACGAGGCTGGCGACTTCATCATTCATTTCTGTAAGGGCTTGCGGAGAGGACTCGCCTTCCTTTTGCCAATTTCTAAAATCAGGCATCAGCATCTGGCCGAGTTTTTCATCTAACGACATACGATTGACAATCTGATTGGCATCGATTGCACGTTTGGATGCAGAGGCTTCTGTCTGTCTGGCCCCGAAAAAGCATGAAAGAAAGAGAACGGCTGAAAGGATAAGCGGAAAGACAGGTCTCATAGAAACTTCCTCCTATCGTTTAATCATTCACTCCATCGCTTCATAAATCGCGGTTATGACACTTCCATAACTGCCTGTTGCAAATTGATCACCCTCAAAGACGTTTGGATTTTCTTCCGGATCAATAACTGGCGTATGCTTTTTATTTGTTAACAATGCGATGCCTAAATTGTATGCTGGATCAATAATTGTAACTGTCCCCGTCCAGCCGGTATGCCCGTAAGCATTATCGCTGGCATGAGGGCCAAACATCCATTCCATGCTTTTACTTCCGTTCCGCCTCCAGCCAAGAGCGAATGTCGGATCTGTTGCTGAAGATGTTGTAAACAGGTCGGCTGTTTTCTGATCAAATAAAGAAATGTTTCGGTATGAACCTTTGTTTAACATGACTTGCAGCAGTATGGCCATATCATCTGCATTTGAGAACAATCCGGCATGCCCAGACACGCCATCCATTGAGTAAAACGCTTTTTCGTCATGCACTTCTCCTTGCAGCGAGTTTGTACGGATGTTAGGGAATTGAATAACGCCGTCACGTGTATTGCCCATGCGTTCAGTAGCTGCGAACTGTTTCGGTTTAAAGCCCTTTTCCAGCGGATTGTACAAGGTATGCTTCAGCCTGAGCGGTTTGTAGAGCTCTTGCTCCGTGTAGACATCAAGCGGTTGACCGGTGAGTTTTTCGACAATACATCCGAGTAGCATATATCCAATGTCACTGTATAAGTGCTTTGTCCCAGTTTGGTAATCGAGCGGAATTTTCGTCAAATATTCAATCGTTTTGTCCCGTTCCTGGGAATAGTACTTGCCGGCTTTTTCCGGCGTGTAAAAGTAAAAGCTTGATGGGAGCCCTGATTGGTGCTGGAGGACATCGATGACACGTATCTTGTCTTTTCCTTTTATGAGGTCACCCGGCTGATCTTTGAAACCCGGCAAATATGCAGAAACTTTTTCATAGACGTCAAGTTTTCCTTGGCTGACTAAGCGCTGCAATGCAAAATTTGTTGCGTACATTTTTGTATTTGAGGCTAAGTCAAACATCGTGCGGGTTTTCATTTTGGCCGGACGGCGCAGCAGGTCTGATCCTTCGTACTTTTTACTGTAGCCGTATGCTGCTTTTTTTATGATGCGTCCATCCTTCACCACCACAAGAACGGCGCCTGGAAATCCTGCTGCAATATCCCGTTCTATCATCTGATCTACCTTCCTTAGCTTCTTCGTCGAGAATTGTGCAGTTTCTGCATTTATGGTTTTCGGCTCAATCAAGTTGTCTGCTGTTTGTGCGAAGGTTTCATTTGGCGCAAATATCGATAGGGTTAAAATGGCACTGAATATGAACAGTGTCTTTGTTTTCACAGGCTAGCCCCTTTCTGTGCTTCTATCCCGTTTACTATCCCTAATACAGAAACAATTTAATCGAACTGAGAAGCCATTTCATCTTTATATCCGAATGCATAGGTCAATAAAAAGCCGGCCGCGTAGGAAATAAAGAGCCCAACGATATACAGGATGATTTGCGAAGGCAGGACTAGAAAAGAAAGCGGCAGTCCAGAGACACCAATCGCAATGGTGGCTACTTGAAAATAAGCTTGAAAGGCGCCGCCGATTCCAGCTCCTAAACATGCTGTTAAAAACGGACGGCCAAGCGGCAGCGTGACTCCGAAAATAAGCGGTTCACCAATGCCGAGCAGTCCCGATGGAAGCCCGCCGGCGATTGCTTTCCTCAGTGTTGTTTTTTTCGTCTTCACGAAAACGGCAAAGGCCGCGCCTACCTGTCCTGCACCTCCCATAGCCAAAATAGGGAGCAGAGGATCATTGCCAATTGAATTGATCAGTTCCATGTGCACAGGCGTCAAGCCTTGATGCAGTCCGGTTACGACGAGAGGAAGGAAGGTTGCGCCCAGAATAAAGCCTGCAGCGATGCCGCCGATGTCCAGGATGGACAGAAGGCCGGATGTAATAGCATCAGAAATGAATCCGCCTAAAGGCATAAATACGACATACGTTACGATTCCGGTGATTAACAGTGAAACGGTGGGTGTGACAATGATATCGAGTGATTGAGGAATAAAACGGCGAATAAATTGTTCGGTGTAAGCAATGAATATGGCTCCGAAAAGGACGCCGATCAGACCTCCCCTGCCCGGGAGAAGCTCTTCTCCAAATAAACTGATTTTTGCGATCTCCGGATTGATAATCAAGATCCCGGCCAAAGCCCCAAGTGCGGGTGTCCCGCCAAATTCTTTCGA
Source organism: Bacillus sp. FSL R5-0416 (assembly GCF_037975425.1). Taxonomy (NCBI): domain Bacteria; kingdom Bacillati; phylum Bacillota; class Bacilli; order Caryophanales; family Bacillaceae; genus Bacillus; species Bacillus sp. FSL R5-0416. The sequence goes on from NZ_CP150252.1 coordinate 197,575, forward strand.
AGCGTTAATACCGACGAGAATGCCGAGATAAGTGAACAGCCCTGATCCGATGACTGTCAGGATAATCGCAATTTGTGAGTCTGCAGAGAGCCAGCCTGCTTGAATAATTGCTTTGGTAATCCCAGTAATTAAACCGGAAGCGACTAGAGCGGGAATAAGAGGGATAAAAATGCTGGCAATTTTACGTAAGAAAAGTTTAAAAGGAGTGGCGTTTTTTCGATTGATATCGGCTTTCTTTTTGGCCGCAGCTTCTTTGACATCGGCACCTTCTTCTGCTGACACGAGCTTTGAGAAAGCAGCTGTAACATGATTGACAACTCCTGTGCCGAGGATAATTTGTAAGGTTTCAGCTTCAACGACCCCCAATACGCCGTCAAGCTTTCTTAAACCCTGAGCATCTGCTTTGCTTTCATCGTAAGGCGTAATGCGCAGGCGTGTCATGCAATGCGTATATGAAGAAATATTGGATTTTCCTCCGCATAGCTCAAGGATTTTCTGTGCGAGATGATGGTAGTTATTTTCTTTGCTCATTAAAACCCCTCCCCTTCAAGATGCCTTATTTTATTCTCATAGATTGTATGGCTGCTCTCGTTTTATCTATATAACCGGTTGTCGTTTCATACTGCTCAGCCGCCATGCCTAAAAACAAAACATCAATTATAAAAAGCTGGGCGAGGCGGGAGGAAGTGGCTGCACTTCGAATCAAGGCTTCATTGGAATGGGCTGTATACAAAGGGACATCAGCCAGTGCGGAGACGGATGTCTGACTGAATTGTGTGAGGCTGATCGTTGTGATGCCTTTTTCCTTGGCCATGGCAAACAGTTCAATGATTTCCTGTGTCTCTCCTGAAAACGAAATGGCGAATACGATGTCGTCTTTATCTGCATTTGCGATTAAAGATGCCACAAGATGAGTGTCTGTAAACGCGGTTGCTTGTTTATGAATGCGAAGCCACTTTTGCTGGGCGTCCTTGGCGACAATGCCGGAAGCCCCGAGGCCGATAAAATGCACGGTATGAGCTTTGAGAAGCAGAGAAACCGCTCGTTCAAGCTCTTTGTAGTCCATCAGGTCTGAAGTATCCTGAATGGCTTGAATGGCATTGCCGGCCGTTTTTTCGGAAATGGAGGGCAGCGGCTCGTGGGGAACAATATCCCGGTAGCCCTGAAACGTAGGCTTTGCCAGATCGCCCGCTACTCTCATTTTTAAATCTTGAAATCCTTTTAAACCGAGTGATTTGCAGAGCCTGATGACGGCAGCGTCACTTGAATTGGCTAAGGCGCTGATTTCGTTGACCGTGCTTTCGATTGCTTTGTGGGGATGGGCTAGGATATAATCTGCAAGTTTGCGCTCGGATGGAGGGAGCTTATGCTTCATTGATTGGATGATCGCTAAACCGCCTGTGGCCATTCTAGTTCTCTCCTTATCATGGATGGTAATGTTCGATTGCTTTGTCAATGAAACCGTTTGCTTCATCGAGTAATGTCTTTGCTTGTTTCTGATCTGTGCTTGTTTTGAGCATGACGATTGCTGTTTTGACGTGATGATCGGCTTGTTCCAGAGTGTATCTGGCTGTGTCGTATGAAGCGTTTGTAAGGCTTTGGATAATGCTGATGGCGCGTTCTTTTAGTTTTTTGTTGCTGACGTTGACGTCTACCATCAAGTTTTCGTAAACCTTGCCGATTTTGACCATTACAGCGGTAGATATCATGTTTAGAATCATTTTATGAGCGGTTGCGGCTTTCATACGTGTTGATCCTGTAATGGCCTCAGGTCCGACGACAACCTCAATGCTGTGATCCGCATCCTTGCTGATGGCGGAATTTTCATTGCAAGTAAGGGCGATGGTGTGTGCTCCGACTTTGCGGGCGTATCTTAGGGCGCCTGCGGCGTAGGGTGTGCGGCCGCTTGCTGCGATGGCAATGACGGTGTCATTTGAAGTGAGCTGTATGTTTCTTAAATCTTCAGCTCCTGCTTCTTCACTGTCTTCAATGCCCTCTGCTGCCTGTAAAAAGGCTTTGGGGCCTCCAGCCATGATTCCGATGACCTGATCTGGGCTTACGCTGTAGGTGGGAGGACATTCAACAGCATCCATGACGCCGAGTCTGCCGCTTGTGCCGGCGCCTGTATATATGAGCCGGCCTCCATTTTGAAACGATTCATAAGCGCAGTCTACAGCTGTTTTGATGTCGGGGAGAACCTCTTGAACGGCTGCAGCGACTTTCATATCTTCGTTGTTGATCATTTTGAGGATGCCGAGAGTGTTTGCTTTGTGGATTTCAACTGTTTGGCTATTGCGTGATTCTGTTGTAAGACGGTGAAGGTTTAATGGTTCTGACATGAGGATGCCCCCTGTTTTAAAATAATATATCTCAATATTCAGTATATTCATTTCTGTTATGATATTTCAACTATGTTTTTAAGTTTTTGAAATTTTATTTCACTCAAGACTATAAGAAATGATGAAGGATCAACTGTTCTCCAAGCGGCCCGATTCTTCGCCGTCCTTTATCAAGGAACCCGCTTTTCATATAAAGGTGTTTTGCGCGTATGTTCAGATGATTGACGGCCAAGATGATTTCGTCGCACCATGGAAAATATCCGCTCACAAAAGCGGGAAGCAAAAGCATGGCTTTTTTCGCATAGCCTTTTCCGTGATGCACAGCGTTTAAAGACAGGGAGCTGAGCAGTAAAGCAAATGGATTGTTAGAATAAGAAGCAAGCGTTTCTTTTGATGCATGTAAAATGAAAAAACCGACTGGAAGGTCGTCTTTTAAGGTGACAACCGGGTATCGGTCCTGTATGCCCAGAGCCTGAGACAGCACCTCTTTCGGGAGGGAGGTAAAGCGTTTGTCATCGTTGGTGAGCGTGAATGATTGGAGCTCGGGCAAGTGTTCAGGCTTATAGAAGGATAAAGAAATGTCTTGAGTCATGGGGTGGCCTCCTTACAATATGTCGTTAAGCTCGTTTTCCGAAATGACGCGGTAGCCCGCTTGTTTTAACAGTGCGGCGGTTACTCCGCTGCCGGTGATTTTTTTGCCAGAGAATGTGCCGTTATAGATAAAACCGCTTCCGCAAGATGGACTGTTTTCTTTTAATATGACGGCAGAAGCGTTGATTTCTTTTGCGTAAGCCAATGTTTTCGCGGCGCCTTCCATATATAGTTCTGTGACGTCTTCTCCTGAAGCTGTCACGATTTTCGCTGTTCCATTGAGGACATCCTCACCGGTGCCTCCTATGATTTCTGCGGGTTCGCGTGGGGTAGAGAAGCCGCCGAGAAGTTCAGGGCAAGCCATAACTGCTTTCTTTTCATCGACGAGTTTTCTGATTTTCTCCGACGCTGCGTGAGAGCCGTTATATCTGCATTCAATGCCTCCAAGGCAAGAACTGACTAGAATCATATTGGGTTCTCCTCTCTTGCTTTGCTTGTCTCTATCATAAAATAAATGGCTTTAGTTGGGAGGCTTTTTCAGTTAAAAAAGGAGTTAAAAAGTTTGAAAATAAAAAATTTAATTTTCCTCTTTACAAACAGGGGGTGACCTGTATATAATAACTTTTGTCAGCTCGACGAGAACACAACGGCCCGTTGGTCAAGCGGTTAAGACACCGCCCTTTCACGGCGGTAACACGGGTTCGAATCCCGTACGGGTCACCATTTGGAGGATTAGCTCAGCTGGGAGAGCATCTGCCTTACAAGCAGAGGGTCGGCGGTTCGAGCCCGTCATCCTCCACCATCTTGCCGGTGTAGCTCAATTGGTAGAGCAACTGACTTGTAATCAGTAGGTTGGGGGTTCAAGTCCTCTTGCCGGCACTGTTTTTTCAAAATTTTATGTGGAGGGGTAGCGAAGTGGCTAAACGCGGCGGACTGTAAATCCGCTCCCTCAGGGTTCGGCAGTTCGAATCTGCCCCCCTCCACCATTATTGGGCTATAGCCAAGCGGTAAGGCAACGGACTTTGACTCCGTCATGCGTTGGTTCGAATCCAGCTAGCCCAGTCACAGACACCTTTGATCAAAAGGTGTCTTTTTTCTTTTCGGAAAAATCATTCCAACTTCTAACTGTTCAGTCTGTATAATAATTTTAAAAATATGTTAAGGTAGTTTATTCACGAATTACCATCTACACCCTGCCAAAAATTTGATAAACTTATTTTATAAAAAAATTGAAACCTTTTGAAACGAAGCTCGTATACATACAGACCGGTGAAGGCAGAGGTTAGATAAATATGGAAATGATGATTAAAAAAAGAATTAAACAAGTCAAAAAAGGCGACCAGGATGCATTTGCGGACATCGTAGATATTTACAAAGATAAAATTTATCAGCTTTGCTACCGTATGCTTGGCAATGTGCATGAGGCGGAGGATATTGCACAGGAAGCTTTCATCAGAGCGTACGTTAATATCGACAGTTTTGATATTAACCGGAAATTTTCAACTTGGCTTTATCGAATCGCGACCAATTTGACCATTGACCGCATTCGCAAAAAGAAGCCGGATTATTACCTCGATGCAGAGGTGGCTGGTACGGAAGGCTTGACCATGTATTCTCAAATCGCCGCAGATGGTGTTTTGCCTGAAGATGCAGTTGTGTCGCTGGAGCTCTCAAACACGATACAGCAGAAAATTTTAAAGCTTCCTGACAAATACAGAACAGTCATCGTATTAAAGTATATTGACGAACTCTCATTAATTGAAATCGGGGAGATTCTAAACATTCCTGTGGGGACTGTGAAAACGCGGATTCACAGAGGCAGAGAGGCTCTTAGAAAACAATTAAGGGATCTTTAAGTGGGGTGATGAAATGAGCTGTCCTGAACAAATTGTGCAGCTTATGCATATGCATCTTGATGGAGATATCCTTCCAAAAGATGAACACGTATTAAATGAACATCTGGAGACATGCGAGAAATGCAGAAAGCATTTTTACGAGATGGAGAAATCCATAGCGCTCGTACGGAGCACATCGCATGTCGAAGCCCCCGCGGATTTTACCGCTAATGTCATGGCAAAATTGCCTAAGGAGAAGAAAAGAGCTTCTGTAAAAAGATGGTTCAGATCCCATCCCGTTATCGCAGCTGCTGCGGTATTCATCATTTTGATGGGCGGGGGTTTTTTTAACAGCTGGCATAATGACCACAATTTCAGCGTGTCCAAGCAGCCGAATCTTGTGGTTCATAACCATACTGTGACCGTGCCAGAAGGTGAGACGGTCAAAGGTGATGTCACTGTCAAAAACGGCAAGCTGATTATTAAAGGCAAAATAGACGGGGATGTAACCGTCGTAAACGGCGAAAAGTATATGGCCTCTGCTGGACAAGTCACCGGTCAGATTGAAGAAATCAATCAATTATTCGACTGGACATGGTACAAGATGAAGTCTGCGGGGAAAAGTGTACTCGATGCATTCAGTCCGAACGGAGAAGAGTAAAGCGCGTTAGCCGCTTTGCTCTTTTTTTGCGGGCTGAGAGGGCTGGCACATTTCACTTGCTAAATCGAAATGTGGTATAATGGGCTCGCTATGTAAAGTACATATGCGTAACACGTAAAACACAAAATACGAAATGACTGAAATCTTGGAGGACGAGGAAATGGCTTTTGAGGATATCCCTTTTTTGCAGTACCTCGGCAATGCCGTTGATATTCTCCTTGTTTGGTATGTGATATATAAATTGATTATGGTGATACGCGGCACGAAAGCGGTTCAGCTGTTAAAAGGAATTGTAGTCATCGTGCTTGTTCGTATGGCCAGCCAATATTTGGGCCTCAGCACACTTCAATGGCTGATGGACCAAGCGATAACATGGGGATTTTTAGCAATTATTATTATTTTTCAGCCTGAGCTGAGAAGAGCGCTTGAACAGCTAGGCCGCGGCCGCTTTTTTTCGAGGAGCGGCACGCCTGTTGAAGAAGCGCAGCAGAAAACGATTGAGGCCATTACTAAAGCGATCAATTATATGGCGAAACGCCGTATAGGCGCCCTGCTGACCATTGAGCGGGATACTGGAATGGGGGATTATATTGAGACTGGCATACCACTGAATGCCAAAGTCAGCTCTGAGCTGCTGATCAATATTTTTATCCCAAACACCCCGCTTCATGACGGTGCGGTGATTATGAAAAATAATGAAATTGCCGCGGCCGCCTGTTATCTGCCGCTTTCTGAGAGCCCGTTTATTTCAAAAGAACTGGGCACGCGGCACAGAGCAGCTGTCGGTATCAGTGAAGTAACAGACAGTTTGACGATTATTGTGTCTGAAGAGACCGGCGGCGTCAGTGTGGCAAAGAACGGCGACCTTCACAGAGAGCTTACAGAAGAAGCGCTGAAAGAAATGCTTGAAGCCGAGTTTAAGAAAAACACCAGAGACACTTCTTCTAACCGCTGGTATTGGAGGGGCAAGAAAAATGGATAAATTCTTAAACAACCGCTGGGCTGTGAAAATCATTGCTCTGCTTTTCGCGCTCTTGCTTTATGTGGCGGTTAACAGCAACCAAGCACCGACTCCGAAAAAACCGGGTGAATCTTTCTTTCCGACATCAACAACTGATGAAGCAACTCTGACTGATATTCCGGTTAAAGCGTATTATGATGATGAAAATTACGTCGTGACGGGTGTTCCGCAAACGGTTAATGTCACGATAAAAGGCTCGACAAGCGCCGTGAAAAAGGCTCGGCAGACCAAAAACTTTGAAATATATGCTGATATGGAACATTTGAAAACCGGCACACATAAGGTTGAGCTTAAGGCCAAAAACGTGTCGGATGGGCTGACAATCTCAATTAATCCGTCTGTTACGACAGTGACCATTCAGGAACGGACGACCAAAAGTTTTCCTGTAGAAGTGGAGTACTACAACAAAAGCAAGATGAAAAAAGGCTATTCTCCGGAGCAGCCGATTGTCAGTCCGAAAAATGTGCAGATTACCGGATCGAAAAATGTCATCGATAATATTTCTCTTGTAAAAGCTTCAGTGAATTTGGAAAACGCAGATGAAACGATTGAAAAGGAAGCGAAAGTGACTGTCTATGATAAAGACGGAAACGCGCTTCCTGTCGACGTGGAGCCCTCGGTCATCAAGATTACCGTTCCGGTGACAAGCCCGAGTAAAAAAGTGCCCTTTAAAATTGAACGGACAGGAAGCCTTCCTGACGGTGTCAGCATAGCCAATATTGAATCCAGCCCCAGTGAGGTAACGGTTTACGGCTCACAGGATGTGTTGGATTCTCTTGAATTTATTGACGGCGTCAGCTTAGATTTAAGTAAAATTAACAAGGATTCCGATATCGAGGCAGATATTCCGCTTCCTGACGGTGTCAAAAAAATCTCACCGTCAAAGGTGACTTTGCATATAGAAGTCGATAGTGAAGCGGATCAGAAGTTCGAGAATGTCCCTATCAAGACTGTAGGGCTGAGCAGCTCACAAAACATTGAATTTCTTGATCCTGAATCACAAGCGATAGATGTAACGGCTAAAGGCTCTCCCACGAATATAAATAAACTGAAAAAATCAGATATTGAATTGTATGTGAATGTTTCAGATTTAGAGGACGGGGAGCATAGCGTGAAGCTTGAAGTGAACGGGCCACAGAATGTAACTTGGTCCTTGGGGCGGAAAACCGCCAAAATCAAGCTGACGTCTAAGAAAAGCAATACATCAACGAATGATAACAGCAGCAATACATCAGGGAACCAGGATGACACAGATAAACAAACAAATGATCAAAAGAACAATCAGCAAGAAGATACAAAGAACACTGATAAAAACAACAACGATCAAAACCAAGACGAAAATAAAGATCAAAACCAAGATCAGGATGAGGATGAATCCACTGCTAATTCACAATCCTCATCGGAATAAAAAAGGAGCGATTATAAAATGGGCAAGTATTTTGGAACAGACGGTGTAAGAGGTGTCGCCAATAGTGAGCTTACACCTGAGCTGGCCTTTAAAGTCGGACGTTTCGGCGGTTATGTGCTGACAAAAGACAAACAACGTCCAAAAGTGCTGATAGGCCGCGATACACGCATCTCCGGCCATATGCTGGAGGGAGCCCTTGTCGCCGGACTTTTATCCATTGGCGCAGAAGTCATGCGCCTGGGTGTCATTTCTACACCAGGTGTATCTTATTTGACAAAAGCGATGGATGCAGAGGCGGGCGTCATGATTTCCGCTTCTCATAACCCAGTGCAGGATAACGGCATCAAATTCTTTGGGGGAGATGGATTTAAGCTTTCTGATGAACAGGAGGCTGAAATTGAGCGCCTGATGGACGAACCTGAGGATAAGCTGCCAAGACCTGTCGGAGCAGACCTTGGACTTGTAAACGATTATTTTGAAGGCGGACAAAAATATCTGCAATTCTTAAAACAGACAGCTGATGAAGATTTCACAGGGATTCATGTGGCATTGGACTGTGCCCATGGCGCAACGTCATCCTTGGCGACACACCTGTTTGCTGATTTAGATGCAGATGTTTCTACAATGGGGACTTCCCCGAACGGATTAAACATTAATGACGGCGTCGGTTCGACTCATCCCGAAGCGCTCAGCGCGTTTGTCAAAGAGAAAAACGCGGATCTCGGTCTTGCGTTCGACGGTGACGGCGACCGCCTGATTGCTGTCGATGAAAAAGGAAATATTGTAGACGGCGACCAAATCATGTACATATGCTCAAAACATCTGAAATCAGAGGGCCGTTTAAAGGATGATACAGTGGTTTCAACCGTGATGAGCAACCTCGGCTTCTATAAGGCGCTCGAAAAAGAAGGCATCAAAAGCGTACAGACAGCTGTCGGCGACCGCTACGTAGTAGAAGCAATGAAAAAAGACGGCTACAACGTCGGCGGAGAACAGTCAGGGCATCTTATTTTCCTTGATTACAACACGACAGGGGACGGATTATTGTCTGCTATTATGCTGATGAACACTTTGAAAGCAACAGGCAAGCCGCTGTCAGAGCTTGCAGCTGAAATGCAGAAGTTCCCGCAGCTGTTAGTCAATGTGAGAGTGACTGATAAATATAAAGTTGAAGAAAATGAAAAAGTAAAAGCAATTATTTCTGAAGTTGAAAAAGAAATGAACGGCGACGGCCGGATTTTGGTGCGCCCTTCAGGAACTGAACCGCTCGTCCGTGTCATGGCTGAAGCGAAGACGAAAGAGCTGTGCGATGAGTATGTCAATCGCATTGTTGAAGTCGTCCGGTCAGAAATGGGATTAGAGTAACGAAGTCTATTATCAGAGAGTGAACAAGACAAGCGAGGTTTACATAAGATAATTGTGAGACATACGGCAAAGTTGTTTAAAAAACAATTGACCGTTTATGCCACATGTTGTAAAATCAAGCTTGTCTTGTTCTTATTTTCTCAATAGGAAAAGAAGACGGGATTATTGCTTTACCTATAATTATAGCGCCCGAACTAAGCGCCCGGAAAAAGGCTTAGTTGACGAGGATGGAGGTTATCGAATTTTCGGCGGATGCCTCCCGGCTGAGTGTGCAGATCACAGCCGTAAGGATTTCTTCAAACCAAGGGGGTGACTCCTTGAACAAAGAGAAATCACATGATCTTCCAAAAAACATGTAGGAGGGGACGATTGAAAGTCCCCTTGAAATTTGACTTTCTTCGTCTCCTTTTACAATCTTAGGAGGAAGAAAAATATGTGTGGAATCGTAGGTTATATCGGTCAGCTTGATGCGAAGGAAATTTTATTAAAAGGGTTAGAAAAGCTTGAGTATCGCGGTTATGACTCTGCTGGTATTGCTGTTGCCAACGAACAGGGAATCCATGTGTTCAAAGAAAAAGGACGCATTGCAGATCTTCGTGAAGTTGTGGATGCCAATGTAGAAGCGAAAGCCGGAATTGGGCATACTCGCTGGGCGACACACGGCGAACCAAGCTATCTGAACGCTCACCCGCATCAAAGCGCACTGGGCCGCTTTACACTTGTTCATAACGGCGTGATCGAGAACTATGTTCAGCTGAAGCAAGAGTATTTGCAAGATGTAGAGCTCAAAAGTGACACCGATACAGAAGTAGTCGTTCAAGTAATCGAGCAATTCGTCAATGGAGGACTTGAGACAGAAGAAGCGTTCCGCAAAACACTTACACTGTTAAAAGGCTCTTATGCAATTGCTTTATTCGATAACGACAACAGAGAAACGATTTTTGTAGCGAAAAACAAAAGCCCTCTATTAGTAGGTCTTGGAGATACATTCAACGTCGTAGCATCTGATGCGATGGCGATGCTTCAAGTAACCAACGAATATGTTGAGCTGATGGATAAAGAAATGGTTATCGTCACTGATGACCAAGTTGTCATCAAAAACCTTGATGGTGACGTGATTACACGTGCGTCTTATATTGCTGAGCTTGATGCCAGTGATATCGAAAAAGGCACGTACCCTCACTACATGTTGAAAGAAACGGATGAGCAGCCTGTTGTTATGCGCAAAATCATCCAAACGTATCAAGATGAAAACGGCAAGCTGTCTGTGCCTGGCGATATCGCTGCCGCTGTAGCGGAAGCGGACCGCATCTATATCATTGGCTGCGGAACAAGCTACCATGCAGGACTTGTCGGTAAACAATATATTGAAATGTGGGCAAACGTGCCGGTTGAAGTGCATGTAGCGAGTGAATTCTCCTACAACATGCCGCTTCTGTCTAAGAAACCGCTCTTCATTTTCCTTTCTCAAAGCGGAGAAACAGCAGACAGCCGCGCGGTTCTCGTTCAAGTCAAAGCGCTCGGACACAAAGCCCTGACAATCACAAACGTACCTGGATCAACGCTTTCTCGTGAAGCTGACTATACATTGCTGCTTCATGCAGGCCCTGAGATCGCTGTTGCGTCAACAAAAGCATACACTGCACAAATTGCAGTTCTTGCGGTTCTTGCTTCTGTGGCTGCTGACAAAAACGGCATCGATATCGGATTTGACCTCGTCAAAGAACTCGGTATCGCTGCAAACGCAATGGAAGCTCTATGCGACCAGAAAGACGAAATGGAAATGATCGCCCGTGAATACCTGACTGTATCCAGAAATGCTTTCTTCATCGGACGCGGCCTTGACTACTTCGTATGTGTCGAAGGCGCACTGAAGCTGAAAGAGATTTCTTACATCCAGGCAGAAGGTTTTGCCGGCGGTGAGCTTAAGCACGGAACGATTGCCTTGATCGAACAAGGAACACCAGTATTCGCACTGGCAACTCAAGAGCACGTAAACCTAAGCATCCGCGGAAACGTCAAAGAAGTTGCCGCTCGCGGAGCAAACACATGCATCATCTCACTAAAAGGCCTAGACGATGCGGATGACAGATTCGTACTGCCGGAAGTAAATCCAGCGCTTGCTCCGTTGGTATCTGTTGTTCCATTGCAGCTGATCGCTTACTATGCTGCACTGCATCGCGGCTGTGATGTTGATAAACCGCGTAACCTTGCGAAGAGTGTTACTGTGGAGTAATAAATGTTTAACCCCTTTGGATAAGATTATCTAAAGGGGTGTTTTTATGTCCAAAAGAGAAAGAACGTCTACAGTGGAAAAATGGATTAAAGAAGTTGATGGTACAGGACCCGACTATCGATCGGCCATAGCTATAGATTTAAGATGTTTCCACATAAGGTCGGTCAATCAGGTTAAAAGGCATTAAGACTTTTGCCTAACTGAGTTTTCTGATGTTAATACAGATATAAGAGAGCAGTTCCTCATTAAGATACGCTTTTGATAGCAGTTGGAATTTAGCATGCTAGAAATCCGAAAACCGGAGAGCCTATTGGAATGATAACGTTTTTTTTTATTGTCAATTAATAAAGGCAAAGAATTCTAGAAGTCGCACTTACAATGTACTTGTAGGCCTTAGGTTTTAAAGCTCATTCTTTTTTTATTGAGTACATTCCGGTTTAAGTTGAAATGATTCAGTAAAGGACACGCCATAAATAAAAGGTAGCGTATGACTCCCATGTTTTCCATGAAAACGATATTTCTAAGATTTCATCTTTCGTAGGCTTTCGATTCATATTACGTAATATTTTTATCGAACGAATTAGACCCACATCATCGATCGGAAAAGCTGTCGGGAACCTAAGGCAGCGCATTAGAACATAATTGGCTGTCCAAGGACCGATTCCTCGTATTTTAATTAAGTTTTTTTCAGCATCTTTAAAGTTCATTTTCATTAATTTTTCCCTCGATAATTCTCCACTTGCCATTAATCTGGCTATTCCAATGATATATTCACTTTTTTTTACCGTCATTTTAATATCTGCCAGGTCGGTAGGGGTTAACCGTGCAATTCGTTCGTACGGTGGGAACACCCAATACTTTTTACCATTCCATTCAATAGAATCGCCAAATGCTTCTACAAATTGCTTCTTTAAGGAGTACGCGAAGGCTAAGTTAATTTGTTGCCCTAAAACTCCCCAACATAAAGCTTCAAATAAATCGGGAATGCCGATAACTCGCAACCCATAAAATTTTCGGGCAGGCATTTTAAGTAATGGATCTGCTTTTGCCATTTCATAAAATGGTGTTAAATCGTTATCAAGATCAAACCATTCATGAATATATTTTACAATCTCTTCCCGTTTCCACTGCTCAACAGGTCTAGAATCGTTTAGGAATTGAACAACCATTTGTTTATTATTGATTACGCTTACCTGCACTAAGGACCGAATTTCCCCATTGGCTATAACTTTTGTAATGATATTGTTCTCTATTTCATACATGCATTCATTTTTTTCTCTGGTTAGATAGCCTAGGTTCGCATTCATGTCGAAAATTTCAGGTAATGTAATGACAATAACATCATTGACTTCATGCCATGTCACTTTTTCATTCTCCTTATCTTAAATAATTATAAGAAAACTCACGCTGGTTGAAATTAGTTTATCACATAATCATCTTTACTCATTTTGTTATCTTGCTATTACATTCTAACCACCTTATTTTTTTCTATTTATGAGGTTATAGTGTAGTTATCAAGAATGCTAAACGGGAGTAGATAAAAATGGCCCAAGATATAAAAAACGCGTGTCGAAAATTTAAATTGGGATTCAATTCAAAATGAATTAGATGAGCATTGTAAGGAGAGGTGAGATAAATGCCGGATAGTATCAATAACGGACATAAAGAGAGCCATGATCATAGAATTTCGAATGATGTAGAAATGATAACAGATGAAAAGTGGCAAGCAATTATAAATAATGATGCAGCGTACAATAATCAATTTTTCTACGCTGTTAAATCGACAGGGATATTCTGTAAACCATCCTGTAAATCTCGCGTTCCGAAAAAAGAACATGTATGTATTTTTCCAAACGCAGAACAAGCTCTCCGCGCAAATTTTCGCCCTTGTAAACGTTGTAAGCCCACTAATGAAAAAATGCCTGATAGCGAGTGGGTTGATTTAATTACTGAATACATTGATAAAAATTTCACAGAAAAATTAACGCTAGAATCGTTAGCAGATATTTGTCATGGGAGTCCGTATCATATGCATCGAACATTTAAAAAGATTAAAGGCATTACGCTGGTTGAGTATATACAACAAGTTAGAGTACACGCGGCTAAAAAGTATTTGATTCAGACAAATAAATCGATTGGAGATATCGCTATATGTGTGGGTATAGCTAACGCGCCTTATTTTATTACTTTATTTAAAAAGAAAACTGGACAGACACCAGCACAATTTCGTCAAATGAGTAAAATGGAGGAAACGTACAATGGAAACAAATAAACCAACCCTTTATTGGTCTTTACTAATGTTCAAGGATTGGAATTTTTATATTGCTTCAACTTTAAAGGGGCTTGTGTTTGTAGGTTCACAGAATAAACCAATCGAGGAATTGTTCGAATGGGCTAAGAAACGCTTTCCAGGAAGTCTTCTTGTTGAAGATGATGATAAGCTTGAACCCTATGCCGTTGAAATCACTCAATATCTAGAAGGAAAGCGGAAAAACTTTACTGTTCCAGTTGAGTCCGCCGGTACGCAATTTCAGCTAGCAGTCTGGAATGCACTTTGTGAAATTCCTTATGGACAGACGAAATCCTATTCCGACATTGCAAATGAAATAAATAAACCAGCAGCTGTTCGTGCTGTAGGTGCGGCTATTGGGGCTAATCCGGTATTAATTACTGTACCATGCCATCGTGTAATAGGAAAGAATGGCTCATTAACCGGCTATCGGGGCGGATTCGAAATGAAGACACTGCTCCTTGATCTGGAAAAGCAAGCTTCATCTGAAATGGATGTTCCTCATTGAAAGTGAATCATCTATAATGGGTTGGATTATTTTAAAGGAAAGTAAAGACCAGTTTACTGATAAACTTGACAACTTTTAAAATTTATCATATCTTATACGTAACTTAATAATCGATGCCGATGTTTATTTTTCCTTTTAAAATATGTAGGCCTTTAGCATTCTTTTCATATTTCATTTTAAATATTGATAGGATGAAAAAGCATCCTAACTAAAAAGGAAGAGAAACATAAGTCGATTTATTTGATAATCAGGACTATATTAAAGGAAATTAAACATAGCATAAAGTAAAGACCAATAATAAGGTAGCTCTTCAAAAAACTTCGCTGAAGTTAGTTGAAGTGAAGCCGACAATTTTCAGGATTCAATGATCTAACATAATCATTGAAATTTTGAAGTTGTCGGCTTTTTTGTTGGAAAAAAATAGAGATAAATAAAAATTGAAATAAATAATAGACAAATATGATCTGTTTGAAAGGTCTTTTGAACAATAATGAGTTTTAAAAAAGGGAGAATTTAGAATGTTAGTTTCGCTGAGTTTATCTTCATTATTAACATTATTTTTTATTATGCTTATGGCTTCTGGGATAAGTGGACTATTGTTTTTACATCCGCGAGTACCCTTGAGTTTTGTTCGCATTCATATTGGGATCTTGGCTTTACCACTTTTGGTTTCCTTACTGATTCTTGCCAATAGTGGCGTGAGTGGAAATGTTGGCCCTTGGCACTTAGATTCCTTAGCTTGTTTAATGACTTTCTTTGTTCTTGCAATTGGATTCATCATTCAGCGTTTTTCTGTACGTTACTTAATGGGGGATCGATCTTATCGAAAATATTTTACGCTTTTTACTTTCACAACAGGAGCTGCTTCAATGACATGGTTAAGTGGTGATCTCCGCTTGATGGTTCTATTTTGGGGTGCGACTCTTGTTGGATTAACCTTACTTATTAGGTTAAACAGTGCTTGGCAAGTGGCTAGTGAAGCAGCCAAAATTTCTGGACGGTTATTTTTGTTAAGTTGGTTTTCTTTGTTTTTTGCGATGATGTGGCTTTTTCATGCCACAGGTCAATGGCAGTTATCATTGGTTGTAACAAATGAAAGTATAGCTGGGCTGGGAGAATGGGAGAGAACAGGGATTCAGCTATTGATTGTATTGGCGGTGATCATTCCTGCAGGTCAATGGCCATTCCAAAGATGGTTGGTTGAGTCTATTGTTGCTCCAACCCCTGTTTCTGCAATTATGCATGCAGGTTTAGTAAATGCTGGAGGAATAATACTAACTCGATTTTCACCTCTATTTCATGGTGGTATCGCTTCGATTATCTTACTTCTGCTTGCTAGCATTTCTGTATTGATTGGAACTGGAATTAGTTTAGTCCAGGTTGATTATAAACGACAATTAGTAGGTTCCACGATTGGACAAATGGGGTTTATGCTCATTCAGTGTGCATTAGGCGCCTATATAGCAGCCATTATTCATCTTATTTTACATGGTTTATTCAAAGCTACGTTGTTTCTACAAGCTGGTTCAGCAGTAGGGCGTCATGAAGTATCGGCTCGCACTAATGAAAGAACATCCTATTTATGGGTCATGGCTGGTCGGATTTTATCCTTAGTTATAGGTGTTGCTTTTTGGCTCACTGCTCCTGGAGACGGGTATCACTTAATCAGTGCGCTGATCTTAGGGTGGTCATTGTCCGTTTCTTGGACTCAGCTTGTCGCTTTTGGAGAGGGCCGAATTGGCCGAATTGCCGGCTTAACTGTTTTAGGAGGAGCAGCCCTCGTATATTTTATCATTCATAACCTTTTCTATAAGTGGCTGCATACAACCATTTTTCAAACTGTTCAACCTCCAATGTCAGCTGTCATGATTGTCGTATGTCTCTTACTCTTTGGCAGTGCTTTAGGTACGTGGGTTGCTCGTTATCGTTCTTCCGTTTTTTTCGCGGTGCTCTATCTTTGGTTAGTTCGATTAGGTGAAGCAAAACCAAAGTCAGTAGAGAGTCACCCAGACTACCTTAAACAATATATTTCATAAGGAGCTAATCTGAGATGGGCATTACATCCGTATTAACGAAAGATAATGTAAAAAAGATAGATACAGATATTGATGTTCAAGAAAGGGATCTTAACGTTTTCATTACATCTGCCAGCCGAGTGATTGCGCCACTTTGGCCTATTTCTACATTTGCTGCACGTAATCCGTGGATGGGACTTGAAAACCAACCTTTTGATCAGGTTGCAAGTTGGTTGAAAAACACTCGTGATGTTGATATATACCCTAGTGCGTCTATGATCCGTTCAGCAAAGAATAAAGGTGAGATTGATGAAGATTTTGTGGAAATGGGGCTGCAGCGTTGGCTTGATTCACATTCTTATCACATCCCACGGGACGTGGCAGAGCGATTTTGTCATGCTGCATTAAAGTTAGATCCCCTGCCTTCCGACCTTTTATCATCACATGAGCTGGAGAAATTAGTAGGTGAATGTAGTGGATTGGATCATATCGAGAATGTGTTTATGCAACCACTAAGTTCGTATATAGAGAATCAAGATGGTGAAAGGCTAGTCAATATACTAGATCATCATGTCATTAAGTGGAGTAAATTATATCTTGATGACTCTCAAGCAGGCTGGACAATGCCTAATCGTGAGGAAGGTTTCTATCGTGCTTGGCAGCATCTTATTCAATATGATCCAGCACTTAGCAAAAAGCAGCGAGAAAGGGTAAAGGGTTGGCCGAAAGAGGCACATTTGGCTTTACAGAAAGCTTTATTCGCACTAGAAATCCCAGAGTCAGAAATCCAGACTTATCTTGAAGGTCATTTACTTTCATTACCTGGATGGGCAGGGATGATGCTTTGGCGCTCCCAACAATCGAGCCACGAACATGCACTCCTAACAGAATATTTAGCGGTTCGAATATCCATGGAGTGGGCTCTTATAAAGCCATACTTACCTTTGACTAATGAACGATCTAAGAAAACAATTTCAATTGCTCCCCTTATAGCAGCTTGGATTCATTGGGGTGGGCTTACATTAGAAGAATGGTCACAGATGACGGCCATTGAACAAAACGAATATTTATCATTTGCCTACAGCTTTGATGAGAAACTTCGCAAGAAACTTTGGTTAGAAGCTTGGGAACAAACGTACACTGATCGATTAAGCCAGAAGATTATCTCGAAACAACGTGAAACCGGCCGTAAAAAATCTGCATTAGCTCAATTAGCATTCTGCATCGATGTACGATCAGAACCTTTTCGTCGTCAACTAGAAAAAGAAGGCCCGTTTGAAACGATTGGTATTGCTGGTTTCTTCGGGGTGCCGATTGCAACTTGTGAACTTGGCAGTAAACACAGTCATGCTTCCTTGCCGATCATACAAAAACCGCAAAATAAAATAAAAGAGTTCGCAGATGAGGATGTATTCAAAAAATACAATCAACGGAAGCAAGCAATTCATTCTTTAAGCCATACCTTTAAAACGATGAAGCAGAATGCGCTTTCGAGCTTACTACTGCCTGAGCTAAGCGGACCTTGGCTTACTCTGCAAATGGCAGCCCGTAGCTTTGTGCCAAGAAAGGCGGGTCGTTTCATTCGTAATCTCCGTGAGGCTTGGTTGCGCAAACCTGATACAAAACTCTCGCTTCATCATGATGCTACAGAGGCAGAAATACCTGTGGGTTTTACTGATGAAGAAAAAGTGAACTATGCTCGCCAAGCATTAAAAATGATGGGGTTAACAGAGAACATCGCACCATTGGTCGTGATTTGCGGGCATGGCAGTCAAAGTACTAATAATCCTTATTCTGCAGCCCTTGATTGTGGTGCCTGCGGTGGAGCGGCCGGTGGATTCAATGCAAGAGTTTTAGCTGCTTTATGTAATCTATCAGAGGTACGAGAAGTTCTTTTAACTGAAGGAATTAAAATCCCTGAGGATACGGTTTTTGCGGCAGCTGAACATAATACAACGGTGGATGAATTACATTGGCTTTATGTACCAGAGCTTTCCGAAGCTGCACAAGAAGCATTTGAACAAATTGAAGCCGTTATGCCGAAAGTGAGACATCATGTAAACGCAGAACGTCTAGCCCAATTACCGAATTTCCAATCGAAGCTAAAAAATCCGAAGGCTGAGGCAAACCGATTTGCGGAAGATTGGAGTGAGATACGTCCGGAATGGGGACTGGCTCGTAATGCCGCCTTTATTATCGGTAAACGTGAACTAACTCAGGATTGTGATTTGGAAGGCAGAGCCTTTCTCCATAATTATGATTGGAAGCAGGATGAAAGCGGTGAACTCCTAGCAAATATTATTGCAGGACCTGGAACTGTAGCCCAATGGATTAATTTACAATATTACGCATCAACGGTAGCACCTCATTATTATGGCAGCGGAAATAAAGCAACTCAAACCGTTACTGCAGGTCTCGGCGTTATGCAGGGGAATGCAAGCGACTTGTTAGCCGGACTGCCTTGGCAATCCGTCATGGAATCAGATCACGAGGCCTATCATTCTCCTCTTCGTTTATTGATACTCATCCAAGCACCTAGAGAATATGTAGAACGGTTATTAAATCATGACTCAGCATTTCTGCAAAAAGTTCAAAATGGATGGGTCCGACTGGCTAATATTGATCCAGAAGGATGTTGGGAAAGCTGGTAATGATGAATCTAAACATTTATCAAATGGATTTGTTATTCAAAATAAAAATAATAAACATAAGGAAGAGGTGTGCTGTATGAATGTAAACCAAAATAAAAAAGTATTATTTTTGACGGATATTGAAAACGGTTTGGAGCCTATTTTACAAGAAGCGACTAACACTTCTGCAGAGAATATGTTGACTATGCAAAGCTATGGTGCCAGTATTTCACATCCTTATGGAGAAATCATGAGGTCTGTTATTTTTGCGATTTACCAGGAAGATGTTGAGGAGATTTTTGTAGTAGGAACAAAAGATAAGAAGACTTCCGCAGGTAATGGACTAACTCAACTTGAAACAATGAAAGATAAAATACAAACATTGGATTATCTCTTTCAAAATTGCAAGCCTGAACTTTTTGGTGGTACGGTCGATGAATGGCTAAATGAAAATAGCAGTGACACCATTGAAAAAAGTGTTGATATGATTCGACATCATCCCCTAGTGCCGTCATATGTTAAAGTTAGAGGTTTATTCGTTCATCATAAGGATGGAAAACCCTCAATTGTGGAGGATCCAGCTATTAAAACAGGTCAAGCCTTACCTGATCATTGCTTGTCATGATGAAATGCAGGTTCAACTTCTAAACGCACCCATATAGGGAGAAAGCAGTTCTAAGGAGATTGTATGAGCGCTAATTTAACTGATTTTGTCACGAAAACAATCGAGGAAATGAACTCGTTTGATCGTGAAAATATGGAATGTATGAAAAAACTAATTAGAAAAGCAATTGATTTTTATCATCTAAAGTCTTATGAAGAAGTTGAGGAAACCCATTCAGGAAATGTTCGATTTTTGCATGTCCACTCTATGATGGAAGAAAATATGTTATCCAAAATGATAGTGGTCACAAGAAACGGTAAAACTGATTTGGATATTGAAGGTGTATATGAAGGATATGTTGTAAGAGAATATTAATGAGATGAAATCACAAATAGAATATGCCAATTTTTTTGCTCAGGAGATGTATTAGATATGAAAAAGTCGAAGGGTTCTATTGAATCAGAGATCAGTAAGTCCATTACTCAATGGGAGAAGGATTATCTTGGGCGGGGGTCTGTATCTGTTAAGACTGATATACTGCGGGACATGATCATCGTCAATTTAAAAGGGATTTTAACACCAGCTGAATATGTAGTTTGTGGATCAAAAGAGGGTATGTTATCTATCAAACAAACTCGTTCGGAGTTAGTCGAATCAGGTATAGAAGGCCTTAAGGATATTATCTTAAAAATAACCGGAGAAAAAGTGAAAAGTTTTCATACTGATTTAAGCTCCCGGACAGGTGAACGAGTGATGGTGTTTAAATTATGTAATGATCTAGAGAAAAATTTGGAAAAGATCTTATAATCTAAAGAAAATAAATGTTTTGACGGTATGGAATTTGTTGTGAATTGAACATAATGAACTGCCGATTCTTTTGTTTTACAATTATGGCATCATTGATAACTTTTATTCATATCCTAAGCGGACATAAAGAGATGTCAATTCATAGTATACTGTCTTGTTATTCCTGTCGAAAGATCTAACATCCGCTGTTGTTATGAGCGGATGTTTTTTTACATCTATTTTAAATACATGAATTTGATGCTGGTGATTAGTCACTTGAACAATATTTGAAAAAATCCTTGTCACCTGCCGGGTTCCCCCAAGTGTTTAGTGACACGATTATGAGACCAATTTCGTAAAGCTTGATGATAAATTTAAGCGGTGAACAAAATTGATATGCTGTCTTCAGTTTCAAAAAACGGATTGACATATCGAAATATAACGATATAATAATCGATATGGAACCAATTGAAGTATTCAAAGCCTTATCAAATGAATCAAGGCTGCAAATTTTGCAATGGCTGAAGGAACCGGATCGTCATTTTGCACCCCATGAAGGGATTGATATGAACACAATCGGGGTATGTGTCAGTCAAATAACAGACAAATTGAAAATGACGCAATCGACGGCTTCCCAATATCTTACCATCCTTTTAAGGACCGGCCTAATTAAGGCGGAACGAATCGGAAAGTACACGTATTACAAAAGAGATGAAGAAGCCATTGGGAAACTTGCTGACTTTCTTAAAACAGAGATATAAAAATAAACATCTTTTGATGTTTATTTTTACACCATACATATCGACATATTACGATGTGTTTATTTTTTATAATAACATATCGATAATTCGTGATATGTTTATTAATAATTAAGGAGTGAATGTTTTATGTCTAACACTTGGAAAATTTATATTTTAGCCATTGTCAGCTTTTTAGTTGGAACCTCAGAGTACATCATTTCCGGAATTTTGGATCAAATTGCTCATACTCTCGGGATCACTTTAGCTGCCGCGGGCCAGCTTATTACCATTTTCTCACTTGTATATGCTCTTTCTACACCCGTACTTATGGCGTTGACAGCAAGTGTGGATAGACGCAAATTGATGATGTATGCCCTAGGTTTGTTTGTGTTCGGTAATGTCCTGGCTTTTGTACTGCCTGGTTATGGATGGTTTATTGCAGCGCGGATCATTATGGCGATGGGAGCAGGTGTGGTGGTTGTCACCGCATTAACGATTGCCGCTAAGATTGCATCGGAAGGGAAGCAGGGCAGTGCCATCGCTACGGTCGTGATGGGATTTACCGCTTCTTTAATCATAGGTGTTCCGCTTGGAAGAATGATAGCAGTAGCATTAGGCTGGAAGTCTGTATTTGGTGCCATTGCTTTGTTGGGATTGATCGCGATGGTCGTTATTTTCTTTACTCTTCCGCATACTGAAGGGGATAAGCCTGTGCCTTTGCTTCAACAGCTTGCTCTTTTCAAAAAACGGAAAGTGGCTATGGGATTGTCAATCACTTTCTTCTGGCTCGGGGGATATTCTGTTGCTTACACTTATTTGTCACCGTATCTCTTGAACATCTCAGGTATAAATGGCAAGCTGCTCAGCGGTGTTTTGCTTATATTTGGAATTTCCAGTTTGGTTGGATCGAAGTTTGGGGGATATAGCACCGATAAATGGGGAGTGTCCTTTACACTCGTTGGCGGGATGACGTTGCATATCGTCACACTGATTCTTCTGTCACTTGTTACTCATTCCTATATCGGAGTGTTGGTGATTCTCATATTATGGTCGTTTGCCGCATGGTCCACCGGTCCGACACAGCAATTTCACCTGGCTACCATAGAACCGGAAATGTCAGGAGTTTTGCTTAGCATGAATCAGTCAATGATGCAATTCGCCATGGCGGTCGGCGCAGGTATAGGAGGGGTTTTTGTGGAAAACGTATCATTGGCCTCGATTACCTGGGTTGGTGCGTTAGGGGTTATGATTGCCATTATTGCATCATTGCTGATTTTCAATTCGCAACCGAAACAAGCGCTAAAGGATATCAATCAATAATTTCGAAAGATCTAACATCCGCTCGTTATACAAGCGGGTGTTTTTTTAAAAAGCTCAAGTAGAAGGCACACTGAAGCTGAAAGGGATTTTTGCCGACGGAGAGCTGAAGCACAGCAAGTTATAATATACTAGGAAGGGAAATAACGGTATGGCGGAAGGGTTCTAGCGCTTCTCGCCTGTAAGATCATTACTTTGAGGATGTGTCATCGTGAATCAAAAGACGTACATTGAAATGAGCAGGACATCGCAGTACATCAACAAAATGAGAGAGTATTCAGTGCTAATTGATGGGGCTGAGATGGGAACTATTAAAGATGGAGGAAGGCTGCGAATTGATTTACTGCCTGGTGAGCATGTTATTCAAGTGAAGATTGCTTGGTGTACAAGCCCAACTTTGAGGTTTACTTTAGCGGAAGGAGAAGTGTTGAAGTTTAGATGCGGAAGTCCGCTTCGAGGTTGGAAGTTGCTTTTGGCACTTTTTTCTGTTTTGGCCCGTCCTGAAAATTATCTGTTTATCGAGCAGGAAGAAGAGAAAAAGGCTTTGTGGTGACTTTGTGTGAAAGAATACCGCTGAATTACGTTTTGTATTTAAGTGGAAGCTTCTCTCCTTGGAAGGCTGAGATAAGAGATTCTCGTCTATTCTTTTTCTTTCTCCTATAAAATTTATATAATAGGGAGAAAGAAATGGGGTGAACATCATATGTTTAAAAAAATCATCAAAACGATTAAGTACCTCTCAAGCAGTTCTAGTGACCGATATCGCAGACATCGGCATTACAGCAGCAGCCGGCGCAGACATTATCGCAGCTACAGCAGCAGCTCGGGCAAAAGAAGACACTACGACCGTTATGGCGGCAGTCATCGTTACAAACGCCGGAGCTACAGCAGCAGTTAATCCAAAAAAAGTTCTTGTTCCGCTTTTGGGACAAGGGTTTTTTTATGTGACCGATTGAATGGCCCGGTTTAGATCCTCGCGAATGGAAGCGGTGTGCTGATACTCTTCCTCAATGCCCAATAATCTTTTCAGCAGCAGGGTTACTTCCTTTGTCAGTGTTAATTCCTCCAGCCAAGTGCCGTTTTTCTTCTTTTTTCCTTTATATTGAGAGTACAGCAGAAATAACAGCGTTTCTCCGAGATCGAAGAAGTCATCCTGTTTTCGTACCTTTATTTCCTCCATTTCTTCAAAAGTCAATTGTTTGGCAAGGCCGAAATCGATGAGGCAGAGCCTGCCGTCATTGATGATGATATTAGGCGTTCTGATGTCGCTGTGGAAGATAAGGCGATCATGCAGGTATTCTATAATCTCAAGCAGCTGCGAAATCAGTTGTAACGCCATAAGCTCTGTGAACGGCTGTTTTCGAAAAAATAATAATTCTTCTATATTCTCTCCCTCGATGAACTGCATGACATAATAAGCCTGTCCGTCTATGATGAACTCATCTATGAAGCCCGGAATTTGCGGGTGGTGAATGCTTTTGAGCAGTTTTATTTCCTGTTGGAATCGGACTTTCTCTTTTTCCTTTTTCGCTTTTGTCGGCCGAAGCTGTTTTAAAACATAAGGTGTTTGAGTTAGGATATCGGTGCACAAATAAATCAAACCGTAGCCTCCCATACCGAGGCACTCTTCGATTTTGTATTGATGATTTAAGATAACGCCGTTCTTTAGAGGGCGGTCAAAAAGCAGTTTTTTTAGAAGTTTTAATGCCATGTCTGCACTTCCCTTGGTTGTACTGACTATAGTTTACCTTCTAGCCGGAGAATAAAAAAGAGCCGGATAACCGGCTCGGTATAAGTTAAAACTGCTTTGTTACGTCGTATTCATAATCTATTTTTGCTTTAACATTGCTCATCGTCGATCTGGCTGTCGCTAATGTATTATATTTAAAACTCCATACCTTTGCCACACTGAGTTGATCTGACAAAGAGATATCATAAGACCCTGAAGTCGAGCTGTTTACAAGAGCACGGCGCCATTCGTTGTTTTCGCTCGTCATGATCAGGTGGCGTGTATTTCCCTGGCTTGGTGTTTGAGTGGCGGTTGTCTGAACTCTGGTTACAATGGCATCACGCGGTATCCCAGATTGGTTTGTTAAATCAACCTTGATCACGCTGGAGTCAGAACCTGAGAGGCTAAGGCTTGTATTTCCTTTATTTTCAGCAACGCCGCTGAATTGGAATGTTCCACTGCCTGATTTGATTCGGTCTTCAATTGAAAGTGTAAAATACATGTTTCCGGTATAGGTGCCTCGTGACACTTTCACATAAAAGGTATCTGTCGTGTTTTGGGCGTCTGCATTTGCATAAATAAAAGAAGAAAACGTATTAGGGTTAATGACTTCTGTCCCTTGAGAAACAGGTATTCTATTCTTATCATAAATTTCAATTTTCATCCCTGTATACGCGCTCTGGTATGTACTCCTCACGTATACTTTTTCTCCCTTATTAGCCGTAAAAGTGAAATAGGCTTCATCTTGTCCAGCTTCCAGTATTGTTGTATCGATATTTTTATATTTCCAATAACCGATCGGCATTGCGGTATCAAATGAATTGTTTCCTGTGATAGCAGTGACTCCGGCAGCTGATGCCGAATACGTAAAGGTGAATAAGACAGACAGCATAACAGCGAATGGAATAAGCCATTTTTTCACCATGCAAACAACCTCCTTTTATTTCCATCATACATAATAACGATTTGGGTGTAAATAAATGTTTTTTGAGGTTAATATATACATTATCTTTGCCGATAAAAAAGAATAAGAGAGAATACTCGGGAGGGAATTCAATGCGTCTGAATCGGCAATTTATACGCACTCAGCTGATGGCACAGAACATATTGAGCAAGAATGCGCCTGCCAAACGGGAGAATGCGACTGAAAATCCAGCGGCAGTTCTGGAAAAGGCATACAGCAGGCTTAAATCACAATCTTCAACTGGGGGAATCAATCAGTTCAATTATTCTAAAACCAGCGTGTCGGGAAACAGCGGGACGTTCAGCAAAGTGTATCAATCAGCGAATGATCGAACAGTGACAGACACAGGGGAAGAAACAGTGATTCAATCCCAAAACCCCTATGAATCTGAGAGTGATATCAGAACCAAAATACTAGATGAAAAATACTGCAGGATGAATGCGATTAACAAAACAAAGTCTGATCCCTTAGGCTATATTAAGGATAAGTACCAAAATTCAAAGTCTCCTTATTTCAGAAGTGATCTGTCAGCTGCAGAAAGACAGGCCGCTTACGATAATGAAACAGAATGGTTATTCAAAGGGAAGGCGCAAAACTATAACCTTCAGGATGCTGCGTTTCGGAATGTCACATTTCATGGGGAAGTGGAAGCTGAGAATGAAAAGGTGTATAAGCGGGGACAGGTTAACCAGCAGCTGCAAGTGCTGTTGAATCGAAACCATATTCATATTCCAGAGGGGACAGAGCTGACGTTTACAATCACACCGATTGACTATCAGGTGCGGGTGAGCGGGACAGACGATCAGGATCTGATCAAGCAAATTGAGCAAGTGCTGCAATCTGGAGACAACAGCAAAGAGCTATTTTTGCACATCATGAAAAGCCAAAGCAGTGATTCAGCACAATTTTCCGAAGAGGCCTATCAAAAGTATCAGGCTGCTCGTGAGATGTACGAAGTCACAGGCTACCATTTGAAGGATTTAGAAGTGATTGACGGGCGGTATGTCACGCCTGATGGACGTGACTTATTAGACGTCTATAAAGAAGAACTTGAAAAAGATCCAGTGCAGAAACAAACGGCTTCTTATGCTATATCTTACTATCGTTCAGAGCTCAGTAAAATCGAGGAAGCCGGGTATAATGCCATTCCGGATTTCATCCTATCAATTGATTACAGCAATGGATCTCTGAGAGATGTGGGACAAAGCAAGAGCTATGGGACCGGAGATACCGGGTGGCTTGAAGCATTAAAGCGTCAAACGGGTGTGAATTATTAGGTAAGCTGTTCATGTAGAACAGCTTATTTTTTATGAGAATCTAAGGGGTGTATTAATTTAAATATTCAAATAATTTTATTATTTTTATATAAAAGATTTTAAAAGAAGTGAACGATTCAAAACTCTGAACAAAGGTGTTTACCTGAAAAAAACAATTGTATTTTCCAGAGAAATTTATTATGATGAAATAAGTAATTTAGGAGATTATATAACAATTTTAAGTTTGAATTTTCTGATTGTTATCGCTGATTCATGTGAAGGCAAGCAGGTCTGCTGTTTTCTCATTTATGTTAGGAGGAGGAAGAGGAGTGGCAAATAAAGAATTAAAGAGGGGCCTGGGCGCGCGCCATATTCAGATGATCGCCTTGGGCGGTACAATCGGTGTTGGCTTGTTTATGGGTTCTGCCAGCACGATTTCATGGACTGGCCCATCTGTCCTTCTGGCTTATGCAATATGCGGAATTTTTATCTTTTTTATTATGCGTGCGATGGGTGAAATGCTGTATGTCGAGCCGAGCACAGGTTCTTTTGCGACGTTCGGCCATCAATATATTCATCCGATGGCAGGTTATATAACAGCATGGAGCAACTGGTTCCAGTGGATTATCGTCGGCATGTCAGAAATTATCGCTGTCGGTTCTTATATGAAGTATTGGTTCCCGGATTTGCCTGCTTGGATACCTGGTATCGTGGCAATGGTGATTCTTGGTGCGGCGAATTTAATTTCTGTTAAGTCGTTTGGGGAATTTGAGTTTTGGTTTGCGATGATTAAAATCGTGACGATTATCTTGATGATTATTGCGGGAATCGGAATTATTTTCTTCGGTTTTGGCAATGGCGGAGATGCGATCGGTTTGTCGAACCTGTGGTCTCACGGGGGCTTCTTTGCAGGAGGTTTCTCAGGTTTCTTCTTTGCACTGTCTCTTGTCATTGCGGCCTATCAAGGAGTTGAGCTGATCGGGATTACAGCGGGTGAAGCAAAGGATCCGCAAAACACGCTAAGAAATGCGATTCAAAGTATTATCTGGCGTATTTTGATTTTCTACATTGGCGCTATTTTTGTGATCGTGACGGTGTATCCTTGGGATGAGCTCAACTCACTCGGAAGTCCGTTTGTGTCTACGTTCTCGAAAATCGGGATTACGGCAGCAGCCGGCATTATTAACTTTGTCGTGATTACTGCGGCAATGTCCGGCTGTAACAGCGGTATTTTCAGCGCGGGCCGCATGCTGTATACACTGGGTGTCAATGGACAAGCACCGAAATTCTTTAAGAAGATTTCACGCAATGGTGTGCCGCTGTATGGCACAATTGCGGTGTTGATCGGTTTGGCTGTCGGTGTTGTACTGAACTATATCGCGCCGCCGAAGATCTTTGTCTATGTATACAGCGCAAGCGTGCTCCCAGGGATGATTCCTTGGTTTATCATTTTGATCAGCCATATCGGATTCAGAAAAGCGAAGGGTGCTGCATTAGATAAACATCCATTCAAAATGCCGTTTGCTCCTTTTACTAACTATTTGACGATTGCTTTCTTGCTGATGGTTCTGGTTGGCATGTGGTTTAACGATGATACTCGTATCTCTCTGATTGTAGGCGTAATTTTCTTAGCGCTTGTGGTCATTAGTTATTATGTGTTTGGGATTGGCAAACGCACGCAGGCCAATTTGACAAAAAGCGAACAAGCAGCTGAATAACGATAAAAAAGGGACATTCACGGATGTCTCTTTTTTTATTTTTCGCGTATGGATTTTCTCTATTTTAGCAAGCTATAGGGTAAAGATAGCAGAAGGAAAGGTGTTCATGAAATGGATGTTACACTCGGTTATTTGCGCGAATCACTTTCGAATCATCTAGAAAATGAAGTCTGCCAGCGTATTTGCAAGAAGATGCTGGCGAAGCGTTATGCAAATGAAGAGGAATTTGTAAAAGACTTAGATGATAATGAAATGTCTTTTTTGAACCATGTATTAGAAAAAGAAATTAAGTATGCCC
The DNA here is from genome assembly GCF_037975425.1 of Bacillus sp. FSL R5-0416. NCBI lineage: Bacteria > Bacillati > Bacillota > Bacilli > Caryophanales > Bacillaceae > Bacillus > Bacillus sp. FSL R5-0416. Next base: position 225,886 of record NZ_CP150252.1, read on the forward strand.
AGAATGAACAGGATCAAAAACGGGCCAAGGAATTAAACGAGGTGTATGAATTACTGCTTTGAGAAAGGCGGGTAAGAAATGGGAGCAATTGAACGAAGCGGATATACATTTCAGCCGGAGTTTAGCGTTGTCCGTCAAAACGGAGCCATCCATGTGTACCATCAAGGAGAGTTTGTGGAAGAAATCGAATTTGAATTTAACGGGGAATATCCCGATCATGATTTGATTGAAGAGCTTGTGAATCATTATTGTTTTGAGCATGAGATTTAGAGCCCTGCCGTGCAGGGCTCTTTTATTTAGGATGTAATCAGGCCATACTTTTTCAGGATATCCACGGTGATGTTTTTGGCTTTTGTGCCGGAATCATCGACATTGGTGACAAAGACATAAGAGCCATGCTCTGTTTTGATGAATCCGACAAACCATCCTAATCCCATATCAGTCAGGCGGGTTCCGGTTTTCCCGTAGAGCGTGTAATGATCGCCTTCCTCTTGAATCATCATGCGCTTGACGATTTTCATCACCGGTTTGTCAAATGGAAGCTCCTCTTTAAATAGTTTCTCCAAAAAGGTTTCTTGTTCCAGCGGAGATATTGTGAGCGAGCTTTGCAGCCAAAACTGGTCAATTCCCCCGCTGATATCCTTGTTGCCGTAAGATAGTGTATGAAGCCATGTTTTCATTCTTTCCTCGCCGATATCTCTCGCTAATGCCTGATAATACCAAATTGCGGATTCACGCATGGCCGAGCCAAGCGTATGGTCGCGGTTCCATGATTCGAATTCACGCTTGACCCCGTCCCATCGTTTAACATCGTATTCATCTCTTACAGCTTTGACCTGCAAACCGATTAAAGCGTTCACGACTTTAAAGGTGGATTGCGGAGTTTGTCTTTGATTTGCCCGTTTTCTGTTATAGACAAATGTCTGCTCCTTTTGTAAATCGTGAAGAATGAAGGTTCCATCCGTATCCTTGAATTCATCATCGACATTCATTCTGCTGACATTCAAGTATTTTTCATGAGCAGATGACGCTGCGTGGACGGAGAAGCCGCCGATCCCTGCAATACTCAGCACAAGCACAACATATATCCATTTTTTCATTTTGTTCTCCCCTTTGTTTTGATTAACTACCTTTTCTCTCTTTCATTTGTTCTTCCTTTAAAAAATAATCAAAAAGCGCTTAAATTTGGTTTTGTAAACAAATACTGTTACTGGGTTTATATTCGGAAGATAACGTGAAAATAGAGGGTAAAAAGGAAGGCAGGGTAAGCGGATGAATGAGCAGATTCCACATGACAAAAGTCTCGATAACAGCCTGACGCTGCTGAAGGAAGGGTATTTATTTATTAAAAACAGAACAGAGCGCTACAATTCAGATCTGTTTCAGGCCCGTTTGTTGGGAAAAAACTTTATTTGCATGACTGGCGCTGAGGCGGCGAAGGTGTTTTATGATACGGATCGATTCCAGCGGCAGAACGCTTTGCCTAAGCGGGTGCAGAAATCGCTGTTTGGTGTTAATGCGATTCAGGGAATGGATGGCAGCGCGCATATCCATCGGAAGATGCTTTTTCTGTCATTGATGACACCGCCGCATCAAAAACGTTTGGCTGAGTTGATGACAGAGGAGTGGAAAGCAGCAGTCACAAGATGGGAGAAGGCAGATGAGGTTGTGTTATTTGAGGAAGCAAAAGAAATCCTGTGCCGGGTAGCGTGCTATTGGGCAGGTGTTCCGTTGAAGGAAACGGAAGTCAAAGAGAGAGCGGATGACTTCATTGACATGGTCGACGCGTTCGGTGCTGTGGGACCGCGGCATTGGAAAGGAAGAAGAGCAAGGCCGCGTGCGGAAGAGTGGATTGAAGTCATGATTGAAGATGCTCGTGCCGGCTTGCTGAAAACGACTCCCGGAACAGCGCTGCATGAAATGGCTTTTCACACACAAGAAGATGGAAGCCAGCTGGATTCCCGCATGGCAGCCATTGAGCTGATTAATGTATTGCGGCCTATTGTCGCCATTTCTTACTTTCTGGTGTTTTCAGCTTTGGCGCTTCATGAGCATCCGAAGTATAAGGAATGGCTGCGGTCTGGAAACAGCCGGGAAAGAGAAATGTTTGTGCAGGAGGTCCGCAGATATTATCCGTTCGGCCCGTTTTTAGGGGCGCTTGTCAAAAAAGATTTTGTATGGAGTAACTGTGAGTTTAAGAAGGGCACATCGGTGCTGCTTGATGTATATGGAACGAATCACGACCCTCGTCTATGGGATCATCCCGATGAATTCCGGCCGGAACGATTTGCGGAGCGGGAAGAAAATCCGTTTGATATGATTCCTCAAGGCGGGGGGCACGCCGAGAAAGGCCACCGCTGTCCAGGGGAAGGCATTACAATTGAAGTCATGAAAGCGAGCCTGGATTTCCTCGTCCATCAGATTGAATACGATGTTCCGGAACAATCACTGCATTACAGTCTCGCCAGAATGCCGTCATTGCCTGAAAGCGGCTTCGTAATGAGCGGAATCAGACGAAAAAGTTAAATCAAAAAGCTCTCTTCCTTTATCGAAGAGAGCTTTTTGATTACTTCTTTTTTTCATCGTAGTATTGGACGGGATACATGGAGCCTTCTGATACCATTTTGTTATCCTCGATATCTTGCGGGTCCGGGTGGCCGGCTTTATCAACTGGGAACGTTTCCATATCGGGCTGTTTTGTTATTTTCATCTTCATGCTGTGAATGAATTCTCTTGCCTTTTGGCGATTTGACGGGTCTTTTAATAGATAAGAAGTGATGCCGACAGTTGAAACAGCGAGACCTGAAAGTAACAGCTTTTGTTTCATGGTGATACTCCTTTCTATTTTAAGAATAGTGTTTCCTGTATCATTCCCGTTTTGGAAATAGCTAAACCTATTGTGTTTTTATCGTTGGGATTAACAGTAAATTCCATTTAAGAAGAAACTAGTGACTTCATTCCTGTATTGGAAGGTAATATACATTGACTTATTATAGTTTCAGTCAAAATTCGATAAATATTGACAAAGTAAAGTAATCAGAATAATAATATAATTAGCAAGAGAATGTCATCATACATGAAAGGTGTTTACGATATGAATCAATTGCATCGAAGAATGGGAACGTTTTCCCTCATGATGGTCGGGCTAGGGTCGATGATCGGTTCAGGCTGGCTGTTCGGGGCTTGGCGTGCGGCTCAAATAGCAGGACCAGCTGCTATTATTTCATGGGTTATTGGAATGGTCGTCATTTTATTTATTGCTCTTTCTTATAGTGAACTAGGTTCTATGTTCCCTGAAGCGGGGGGAATGGTCAAATACACGCAATATTCACACGGTTCGTTTATCGGTTTTATTGCGGGCTGGGCCAACTGGATTGCGATTGTGTCCGTCATTCCGGTTGAAGCGGTGGCCTCCGTTCAATATATGAGTTCTTGGCCTTGGGAATGGGCGAAATGGACAAGCGGTTTGGTGAAGAATGGAACGCTGACTGGGGAAGGACTAGCGTTTGCCTCTGTATTGCTTCTCATTTATTTTCTGCTGAACTACTGGACAGTCAATCTATTTTCGAAAGCGAATTCATTAATTACGATTTTTAAAATTATTATTCCGGGTCTTACGATTGGAGCTTTGCTGTTTGTCGGATTCCACGGAGAAAACTTTACTGGCGGTCAAAGCATTGCGCCGAATGGCTGGGCAAGTGTGCTGACGGCGGTTGCCACTTCAGGTATCGTTTTTGCGTTTAATGGTTTCCAAAGCCCGATTAATATGGCGGGTGAAGCAAAAAACCCGGGGAAATCAATCCCGATTGCGGTTGTTGGCTCTCTTTTCGTTGCGACAGTGATTTATGTCCTGCTGCAGATCGCCTTCATTGGAGCTGTGAATCCTTCTGATATTGCTCACGGCTGGAGCCATCTGAATTTTAATTCTCCTTTTGCTGATCTGGCGATTGCGCTGAATATTAACTGGCTAGTTATTGTGTTATATGCGGATGCATTTGTATCACCGTCTGGAACAGGGATTACGTATACGGCGACAACGTCCCGAATGATTTACGGAATGGAAAAAAACAAATACATGCCGAGTATATTCGGGAAGCTTCATCCGATTTACGGCGTTCCGCGACAAGCAATGTTCTTTAACTTGATTGTGTCGTTCATCTTTTTGTTCCTGTTCAGAGGGTGGGGCGTATTAGCGGAAATTATTTCCGTTGCTACGTTAATTTCTTATATCACCGGCCCGATCACAGTCATGACATTGAGACGGACGGGGAAAGACCTGTACAGGCCTCTTCGTTTAAAAGGTTTAAACGTGATTGCGCCGCTTGGATTTATCTTTGCGTCACTGGTGCTGTATTGGGCGCGCTGGCCGTTAACAGGACAGGTTCTGTTTATTATCCTGATCGGTCTTCCGATTTATTTCTATTATCAGGCGAAGGCGAAATGGAAAGGGTTTGGCCGAAACTTCAAAGCCGGCGTCTGGATGGTGTTTTATCTGCTGGCCATGATGGTCATTTCTTATTTGGGCAGTGATAAATTCGGCGGCCTGAATGTCATTCATTATGGCTGGGATATGGTTCTGATTGCGATGGTATCACTTGTATTCTATGTGTGGGCGCTGAAGAGCGGCTACCAGACAGAATACTTAAAGGATGCGAAAGAGATAAATTCTCAGCTGCTTAATGGACAGTCAGAAGCTGCTGCCGGAAAAGAATAAAATATGAAGAAAACCTTGCGATAGTTGTCGCAAGGTTTTTTGCTTTTAATAACCCTTTTTTACTTTGTGGAAAAGATCAGGATAGTTGGTGAACACTCCTGTTACGCCCCAATCAAGCAGGCGATGCATATCAGCTTCATTATTGACTGTGTAAGGGTGAAGCAGGAGGCCGTGGCTGCGGATCATACGGACGTTTTCTTGATTTAAAGCTTTATAATCCGGGCCCGCACCGACAGCGTATGTTTTGATTTCTTCCAGGGCAGCATCTGTCATTGACGCCATTTGTTTGGCTTCCAGCAATTGAACGGTCGGCAGTTTTGGCTGTAATTGATGGACTTTTACCAGACTTTCTTTGCTGAACGATTGAATGATCACCTGGCCTGGCTTAGAATGCTTACCCAGTAATTTATGTTTCTGCAAAGAAGCGATCAGTTTTTCTTCCATACCTGGGTAGGTGTCAGGCGATTTTGTTTCAATGTAGTAGTTCGCGTGCTTTCCGAAACGGTCTAATACCTCTTCTAATGTAGGAACTTTAAGGCCGACGTACTGCGGCTTTGCTTTTTCCGGATAGGCTTCATTAAACCAAGAACCGGCGTCAAGCTTCTTAATGTCTGCGAGCGTATGGTCTTTCACCCAGCCCGTTCCGTTTGTGGTACGGTCCAGTTTTTCATCGTGCATGACAATCAATTTCCCGTCTTTTGTCATTTGCAGATCTAATTCAATATAATCTGCTTTCATTTTCTGAGCGGTTTCGTAAGACAGAATCGTGTGCTCAGGCACATATCCAGAAGCCCCTCTGTGCGCGACGGTCAGGATACGGTCAGGTGACAGCAGGTTTCCTTTTGACGCTGCCGACACTGGCATTACCATAAATGAGAGTAATCCCAGCGACAGAACAAACAAGGCCAGTATTCTATTTTTTCTCATGATTTCTCCTCCTTATAGATAAGCACTACCTGTCTTTCATATTAAAAAACGGATGTAAACGGCGTGTTGGAAAACTATTAATCTTTTATGTGTCTTTCTTAAACATGCTCTGCCCGTTTTCCTGTATTCCACGTCAAAGCCAAGAAGACGATGGCAAGAATGCAGGAAGAGATCAGCATGATAAAGCCGCCGTTCCAATTAAAGCGGTCAACGACAAAGCCCATAATGGCGTTTGCGAAAGCGGATCCGCCGATGTATCCGAAAAATCCGGTCAAACCGGCTGCAGTTCCGGCTGCTTTTTTCGGTGCTAGATCAATCGCTTGCAGGCCGATCAGCATAACAGGTCCGTAGATTAAGAAGCCAATGCTGATCAGGGCGATATTGTCCACGAGCGGATTGCCGGCCGGATTCAGCCAGTACACCAATACGGCAATGAAAACACCCGCCATAAACAAAACGCCTGCAGGTGCCCGGCGGCTTTTGAAGAATCGGTCACTGATCCAGCCGCACAAGATTGTTCCCGGTATGCCTGCGTATTCGTAAAGAAAATACGACCAGCGCGAGTCTTCAGGAGAAAAGCCTTTGGCTTCTGTTAAGTAAGTAGGCGCCCAGTCAACCACGCCGTATCGCACGAAATAAACAAATACATTGGCAAAAGCGATGTACCAAAGAAATTTGTTGTTCAGCACATATTGAAAAAGAATTTCTTTTGTTGTTAATTCTTTTTCCTGATTTTTAAAAGCGTGTTTTGGATAGTCATTCCGATACTCTTCAATTGGCGGGAGTCCGCAGGATTGAGGCGTATCACGAACCAATAAAACAATTAAAAATGAAATGATAATGGCGATGATGGCAGGGAAGAAAAACACGCTTTTCCAAGTGACGAACATCGCGATCCCAAGAGTGACAAGCGGAGCAAGAATACCGCCGCCTATGTTATGGGCGACATTCCAGATCGACATTTTTGTGCCGCGTTCACTTATGGAGAACCAATGGGCCATCGTCCTGCCGCATGGCGGCCAGCCCATTCCTTGAAACCATCCGTTGATAAACATAAAAATAAACATGATGGTGACGCTCGAAGTCACCCAAGGCATTGAAACGAATAGAATATTAACGATTGCTGATAAAAATAGGCCTGTCGCCAGAAAATATCTCGGATTACAGCGGTCAGACACCATTCCCATGATGAATTTGCTGAAGCCGTACGCAATGGACACAGCGGCCAGCACCAAACCCAGTTCTGTTTTCGAAAATCCCTGTTCCTGCAGATAAGGAATGGCAAAGGCAAAGTTTTTCCGCAGCAGGTAGTAGCCTGCGTAGCCAATGAAAATACCAATGAATACTTGCAGTCTGAGCCGTTTGTATGCCGCATCCATCTTTGAATCATCCAGTCTCTCAATATGAGGAGCCGGTTTAAATATATTAAGCATTAATAATTATCCCCCTTTGCTGTTTGTGCTGGATGTGTGGCGTACCTCCTTTCCCGAAAAACAAAAAGAGCCAGAAAACACCCCTTGTCAAAAGGGGTTGGATTCCTGGCTCTCCTCATCTCCATCCAAGCTATTAACTTATCATGATAGCGCTTTCTTAAATTATCATAGTCCGGAGCGAATGTAAACGGGTAATTTTCAAATTGGGCCTTAGGGAAGTAAATATTATCCTTTTACTAAATGAAATTATATTTTTTTACTAGTAACATAAAAATCTGGAGGGAGGCTGTTTAAAGGTGGATGAATTAGATATCGCATTCTTTATTTTACCGTTAGGAATTATGCTGCTATCGATTGTCGGGACCTGTATTTGTAAAAACCCGTATCTGATGCCAATGCTTAGTTTGGTGATTTCTCTTGTGCTCACCTTTACCATTTTTAATGAATCATTTTTGGGATGGGCTGTTGTCTATAGCTTGGTTTCTCTGGCTTTATCCTATATCACATTGATTGTGGTAAGGAAAAGGAAGGAATCAGGAAATTAAAAAGACCTCACTTTCTAACATATCGTTGATTAAAGCAACTATATATGATTATAATTGCCTTAGTCAACAATATTAGAAAGTGGGGATTGATTTGAAAACAAGAGAATCATCTGTCGGGTTAAAATTCAGAAAGTTCAATCGATTTTATACAAACGTCCTTGGTTTCCTTAATGAGCACATTTACGACAGCCCGTTTTCCTTAACAGAAACACGGATTTTATTTGAGATTTATAATACGCCTAATTGTACGGCAAAAGCTCTTCAGGATAAACTGGGGCTTGACCGGGGATATGTCAGCAGGATTGTGAAGCAGTTTGAAAAAGAAGATTTGATCTATAAACAGAGGAGCAAAGATGACGCTCGCCACCATTATATTTTTGTCACAGAAACAGGAAAAACGATTTATAAAAAGCTGGAGGAGAAAGCCAACGAACAAGTAGAACTGATGCTGAAGGAAATCAACCAAAAGGAGCAGCACAGGCTTGCCGAGGCGATGGCAGAGATTGAAGCGATCCTTTCACAGTCGCTTTCTGCCAGAACATCAGAGATATCGATTAGAGATTATTTTCTTTCGGAGGATCTTCAACTCCTTATTGAGAAACAAAGACAATTTTACGCGGAGGCTCACGGTTGGGATGACACGTTTTTAGCTTATCTTCAGGAGACATTTGACGCTGACATCGAAAAAATATGGATTGCGGAAAGCGGCGGGAAATTTGCTGGCTCTGTCGGGTTGGTCAAGCATGATGAAAAGACAGTCCAGCTCAGATGGTTTCTGGTTGATGCGGATTTTCGGGGCAGGGGGCTCGGCACGCAATTGCTGGAGCATCTGGTTGCATACTGCCAAGACATGAAGTTTGACCGCATTTTCCTTTGGACGGTGAGCACGATGGCTGAGGCTCGTCCGCTCTATAAAAAATTTGGATTCAGGATAAGTGAAGTAAAACAAGAAGCGCCATTATGGGGACAGCAGCTGACAGAAGAACGGTGGGATTTGGAACTGTCATGAAAAGACTGCATTATGCGTGGATCATCGTCTCCGTCACCTTTTTGATCTTATTGGCAGTTCAGGGGGTGCGGCTGTCATTTGGTGCGTTTGTGGAGCCGTGGGAACGGCAGTTTTCAATGGATAGAAGCACCATCTCGCTGATTTCGACGGTGAGTTTTATTGTTTATGGCATATCACAGCCTGTGATCGGTCGGCTTGTGGACAAATGGGGTGCTCGGGCTGTTTTGGCATGGAGTGCGTTACTGACAGGAGTCAGCATTTTCTTAACATACCTAGTGACTTCGCCTTGGCAGCTGTTTCTGCTTTATGGGCTGGGTGTCTCGCTTGGAGTGGGCGGAGCATCGAATGTGGCGGCAAGTGTATTGGTCGTCAATTGGTTCAGCCAAAAGCGGGGACTAGCCTTTGGGATCATGGAAGCAGGCTTTGGCGCAGGGCAAATGCTTCTCGTTCCCGGCTCACTCATGTTGATCCATTGGTTTAGCTGGAAGCTGACGGTTGTGGTGTTGGGACTGCTGTTAATCTTGATTGTCTTTCCGGCTGCGCTGCTGATGCTGCGGAACAATCCTTCAGAAAAGAATACAGAGCCGATAGGCGGACTGGCTGCATCAGAAAAAGAAACAGCACCCAAAACAACAGCTCTTTCAGTGGCCGGGATGTTTCGTATGAGGCAATTCTGGTTCTTGATTTTTCCGTTTTTGATCTGTGGATTTACGACCGTGGGGCTGATGGATACCCATTTGATTCCGTTTTCTCATGATCATGGCTTTTCAACAACAGTCACGAGTGCTGCTGTCAGTCTGCTGGCAGGCTTTAATATTGCTGGCATCTTGCTGTCCGGAATTGTAGCGGACCGGTGGAGCAGCCGGAAAATCCTGTGCTTTTTATATGCGGTGCGGGCGCTGTCGATCGTGATTCTTATTTACAGCCACGAGCCCTACTTGCTTTTAGCCTTTGCGATTCTGTTTGGATTAGTGGACTTTGCAACGGTAGCACCGACTCAAATGCTCGCCACCCAGTACTTTCAAAACTACTCGATCGGCCTCATGATTGGCTGGCTGTCACTCGCCCATCAGATCGGATCGGCACTAGGTGCGTATGTGCCCGGCGTCATCTACACGGTAACGGGTGAGTATACACTGGCTTTTTATTTGTCGATTGGAATGCTCGTGCTTGCGAGCGTAATGAATGTGATGCTGAGGGAGCCAGCTGCGGTCACGCGTGACAGTGCGGCTGTGGTAGACAAGTGATGAGGACAAAGGGAAAGCATCTCTGATTTCGAGATTATTCAGAGATGCTTTTTTTGTATTTTTGTTCTAATACGAAGTCGATCATACCGACTATGCGGGCGTTTTCGGATTTTTGTTTGAAGCGTTCTGAACGATTATATTAGCGTAAAACCTCAAACATCTATTGGGAAGTTGAGATTATTTAACATATTTTCACAATAGTTGATTTGTAACGCAGCGTGAGATGTCTGTCGTCTACCCATAAACTGTAATTTAGACATTAAGCATCCATTTTACATTCGTTCTCCAACAGCTTCGCTTTCGGTTTCATCTCCGAGATGTAGAGGCCTAAAAGCGTAAGGGCGCCTCCTAGAAGAGCGATCCATGTCATGTTTTCATGCAGGATCAGGACGGAAGCGGCGATTGTGATAACCGGGACCATGTATATATACGCACTGGATTTGACGGCTCCGAGCACGCCGACTGAGTAATTCCAAGTGGCGAAGCACAGGGCCGAAGCGCCAATCCCTAAGAAAAGCATGTTGAGTATATTTGAAGCAGATGAAAATCGGCTTAGGTCAAAATGGAAGTCGAACAAAAATAAAGCAGGAACCATAAATAATAGGCCATACAAAAATACTCTCTGTGTCAGCTCGATGATGTGGTATTCGTAGGCGCTTAATTTTTTCATGAATATCGAGTATCCGCCAAACACGAGAGCAGCCCCGGCTGCCATGATGTCTCCGAGCGGATTTAGACGAAGTACCACATTGCCGTTAAACGTAATCAATAAAAGCCCGATCAGTGCCGAGACAAATCCAATCAAAAAAGTCAGACGCAGTTTTTCGCCTTCGAGCAGAAAATGGGCCAAAACCGCAGTGATCATCGGTATAATGGACACGATCATGCCGACATTGGATGCGTATGTATAGGTGAGAGCTATATTTTCTAATAGAAAGTATAAGGTTACGCCAAATAAACCAGCCCCGGCAAACAACAGCTCCTGCCGCCAATTTCTGAACGGAATCATGTTGGGACGGACGAGGATAAGAGCGATAAAGCCCATCAAAAACCGATAAAATAATATTTCCATTGGAGAGAAGTCAGCCAGCAGAACTTTTGTCGAAATAAAGGTCGTCCCCCAAATCAGAATGGTCACAATGGCTGCGATATGCCCCGAAGTTTTTCTTTGTATGTTCATCTGTGAAGCTCCTTTTCAAAAATCTTCATGTATTGCTTCGGCGTCAGCCCCACCTGCCGTTTAAAAAACTTCGTCATATGACTCTGATCGCTGAATCCTGTCTGAAATGCCGCATCAATCGGCCTTACCCCTTGTTCAAGAAGTTTTTTCGCTTGATTAATCCGGATTGTTTCCATGTAGCTATTAGGGGTAATGCCTTTTTGTTTTGTAAATGAACGCAATAAATGATACTTGCTCCAGCCTGTTAATTCACTCAAATCATTGAGTGTGACATTTTCGGCATAATGCTCTTCTAAAAATTCACAAACCATTTTGACTTCGTCTGATGGTTCTGGAACGCTGCTAAGGAACGTGACATCTGAATAATGGCGGATCAGCTCTTCTAATAGATGAAGAAACAGCTCCTCCTTACGCAAAGCTTGTTTTTCCTCGGATATCAAAATATGCAATTCCTGCAGGCTGGCTGTCAGCTCATGGCGGAATAACACATGCTGGGAGAAATAAGGGAGATGCCCGGAGCCAGTAATCTCTTTCACCGCCTTCTCCATGATATCCGGCATGACATTGATACACCGATAATCAAGCGTCCGGCCGTCAATCTGTTCACAGCTATGCGTGTCACGAGGGTTAAAGAGGAGAAGATCACCTGGATTGATGATATATTCTTGATCCTGACAGGCCAGATACCGTTGCCCTTTTTCAATAAATCCAATCACATAATAATCGTGAAAGTGGTTCGGGAACTTTTGCATAATTCCCTTGAAACGGTAGGCTTCTATATGAAGGTTTGGGTCAAGCTGCAATGTGCGGGTTTCGTTTTGCATGGGATGCCTCCTGTCGGTGTGGTGGTCTTGGATTAAGTGTAGCATGATTTTGGGGGATTTCTTGTATGATGTTGCTGTTTAGGAATAGAGATAGCAGACCGTTATTGGTCTGCTTTCGTTTAAGAATTTAAAAGATTTTAACCCTCAATAATAATTTTATCTTTTTTAATAAAAATTTATTTTTCAAATATTTCAGTTATAATGGTTTGGAACAGATAGGAGGGGCAAAGATGTATCAATCAAAGAAGGTTTTATTGTTAGGTTCAGGTGAATTAGGTAAAGAGGTAGTGATTGAAGCCCAGCGTCTTGGGGTACAGACGGTGGCAGTTGACAGTTACGAGCATGCTCCGGCGATGCAGGTCGCGCATAACAGTTATGTCGTTGATATGCTGGACCCAGAGCAGATCAGAACCATTATTGAGAAAGAAAAGCCGGATTTGATTGTGCCTGAGGTTGAGGCGATCGCGACGGATGAATTGCTGAAGCTTGAAGAGGAAGGATTTCACGTCATCCCGAATGCCCGTGCGGCCAAGCTGACGATGGATCGGGAAGGCATCAGACGGCTTGCGGCGGAAACGCTTGGACTTGCGACGGCTGGCTATGAATTTGCGAATACATATGATGAATTTATACAAGCGGCAGCACAGATCGGTTTTCCTTGTGTCGTTAAACCATTGATGAGTTCTTCTGGAAAAGGCCAAAGCATCTGCCGCTCTGAAGCGGATTTAGAGAGCTGCTGGGAGACGGCGATGGAAGGCGGACGGGTGAAAAACGGCCGCGTGATCGTTGAGGAGTTTATCCCATTCGAATCAGAAATCACACTCTTAACCGTACGTGCGGTTAACGGTACGGCATTTTGCGAGCCGATCGGTCATGTGCAAAAGGACGGGGATTATATCGAATCATGGCAGCCGCATGATATGACAGAGCAGCAAATAGAAGAAGCGAAGCATATTGCGAAAACGATCACGGATGAGCTTGGCGGATACGGCCTGTTTGGTGTTGAGCTGTTCCTTGCGAAAGATAGGGTATATTTCAGTGAGGTATCTCCCCGTCCGCATGATACGGGTCTTGTCACGCTGGTGACGCAAAATTTGTCAGAATTTGCGCTGCATGTCCGGGCGATTCTCGGCTTTCCGATTACAGAAATCACACAGCTTTCTCCTGGCGCCAGCAGGCCCCTCAAAGCGCCGGAAGAATTAGCGGATTACACTGTTGAAGGATTGGAAAACGCACTGGCAGTCCCAAAGACTCAAATGCGCGTCTTTGGAAAGCCGATAACGAAAGCCGGACGTCGTATGGCAGTTGCGCTTTCTGCTGCTGATACAGTTGAAACGGCAAGAGAGAATGCAAAGAAAGCGTTGGACCAGCTAACGATAAAATAGAGTTTGAGCAGGCCTTGTCATGGTACAAGGCCTGTTTTTTTCTTTCTCCGTAAAAGTTTTATCATAAGAATCAGAAACCCGATTATAATGTAAAAGTCTTCCATCAATACGGGTGGTTGACACTAAAGGAGGGAGATGACAAAATGAAATTAGTTCCAAGATTCAGAAAACAATGGTTCGCTTACTTAACGGTTTTGTGTTTGGCTTTGGCAGCAGCGGTATCTTTTGGCGTACCGGCAAAAGCGGCAGAGAACCCGCAAACTTCTGTATCGAATACTGGTAAAGAAGCTGATGCTACGAAAAACCAAACGTCAAAAGCAGAACAGGTTTCCGCCCCTTATGAGGGAACCGGAAAAACAAGTAAACCGTTATACGGCGGCCAAACGGAACTGGAGAAAAATATTAAAACCTTACAGCCTTCGAGCATTATCGGAACTGATGAACGCACCAGAATCTCCAGCACGACATCTTTTCCATATAGAGCAACTGTTCAACTGTCAATCAAGTATCCCAACACTTCAAGCACTTATGGATGTACCGGATTTTTAGTCAATCCAAATACAGTCGTCACAGCTGGACATTGTGTGTACAGCCAGGATCATGGATGGGCTTCGACGATAACCGCCGCGCCGGGCCGCAATGGTTCGTCATACCCGTACGGTACTTATTCAGGCACGATGTTTTACTCCGTCAAAGGATGGACGGAAAGCAAAGACACCAATTATGATTACGGAGCTATTAAATTAAACGGTTCTCCTGGAAACACGGTTGGCTGGTACGGCTACCGGACTACAAACAGCAGCAGTCCCGTGGGCCTTTCCTCGTCAGTGACAGGATTCCCGTGTGACAAAACCTTTGGCACGATGTGGTCTGATACAAAGCCGATTCGCTCCGCTGAAACGTATAAGCTGACCTATACAACCGATACGTACGGCTGCCAAAGCGGCTCGCCTGTTTATCGAAACTACAGTGATACAGGGCAGACAGCTATTGCCATTCACACGAACGGAGGATCGTCATATAACTTGGGAACAAGGGTGACGAACGATGTATTCAACAATATTCAATATTGGGCAAATCAATAAATACAGCAAACTAGCCATATTCATGTCTATTTTGTTTTTATGCGGGTGCAGTTCGCAGACGCATTCTTCTCCAAAAGAAACGACTATTCCTGTCACTCTTCATGTGGAGGATGCTAAGGGGCTGCCGGTCGAAGGGGTTCAAGTGACGATTGTCAAAGCGCCTGCCTCAGACGAGGAGCCGAGTACAGAGATTGGCGAGATACTCGGTAAAACAGACAAAAACGGAGATATCAAATGGGATACCGGCAGAAAAGGAGATTACTCAGTCGCGTTGACGAAGGGTGAAACATCAGTAACCCATCACATCTCGTTAACAGAGGAAAAAAAAGATCATGCCATTCCATTAGTCTTCAAAGAATAGCAGTTTCCTTGATTTTAAGGGAACTGCCTTTTTTATTTATTGCAGGAAACCAAACTATATACTGGAAATTTATTATGTGAGATAATAAGAAATAGGTATTTTTTCTTACGAGACAAAAGGGGCGTTATCCTTTATTTTATATTAATCAAACCCGGAGGAAAAAGAAGAAGATGATACAAGATTCAATGCAGTTTGCCGCGGTTGAAAGTGGTCTGCGTTTTTACCAGGCATATGATCAAAGCCTTTCTTTGTGGCCGATTGAGTCGGAAGCATTCTATGTTTCTACTCGTTTTGGAAAAACACATATCATTGCAAGTGGGCCAAAGGACGCACCTTCGCTCATTTTGCTTCACGGGGGCCTTTTCAGCTCTGCAATGTGGTATCCGAATATCGCGGCGTTGAGCCGTCAATTTCGTACATATGCGGTCGATATAATAGGAGACAAAAATAAAAGTATACCATCAGCAGCCATGGAAACGAGAGCTGATTTTGCAGAATGGATGAAAGATGTCTTTGATTCTCTTGGACTTGAGACGGCACACCTGGCCGGTCTTTCGCTTGGCGGGTCCCATATCGTGAATTTCTTACTCTGCGCGCCTGAAAGAGTAGAGCGGGCGGTTGTTATGAGTCCCGCTGAAGCGTTTATTTCATTTCATCCGGATGTCTATAAATACGCTGCAGAGCTTACAGGGGCAAAAGGAGCTGAATCATATATCAAGTGGATCACAGGCGACAGTTATGATCTGCATCCTTTACTGCAAAGACAAATTGTGGCGGGCGTGGAATGGCAGGATGAACAAAGGAGCCTGAAGCCGACAGAAAACGGCTTTCCGTACGTGTTCACAGACCAGGAATTGAAATCGATACAAGTCCCGGTACTGCTGATGTTCGGTGAGCACGAGGTCATGTACCATCAGCAAATGGCCTTTGAGCGGGCTTCGGTATTGGTGCCGGGAATTCAGGCTGAAATCGTAAAGAACGCCGGACATCTGTTATCTCTGGAGCAGCCAGAGTACGTCAATCAACGCGTCTTGTCCTTTTTATGCGGGGGGATAAACTAGTAAGGAACATGAAAAGATTGGCATTCATTTTTCAAAAGGTAACAAATGTTGTATAATAATAGAATTTGAATGCTGCTTTTTTTGGGAGCATTCTATGTTATCATGCTTATTGGAGAAAAATTTTCCTGTAACGCTATTCGATCACTATCGTCAAATAATATAGATGGTTTTACAATTGGAGGTTTGGTTACACTGTGAATTACATCCCCTGTATGATTACGATAGGAAACTTCATTTGCGGATTGCTGGCGATTCATTCCTTGCTATATCACAACATTCATTCAGCAGTGCTTTTTATTTTTACAGGCATGTTCCTTGATTTCTTTGACGGGATGGCTGCTCGTAAGCTGAATGCCGTTTCTGATATGGGGAGAGAACTGGATTCGTTTGCCGATCTGGTTACGTTTGGGGTGGCTCCTGCTATGCTTGCTTACAGTGTCGCGTTGTATACCCTGCCATTTATCGGGATCTTATGCGCATTGACGTACAGCATTTGCGGAATGCTTCGCCTCTCTAAATTTAACATTGAACAAAGCAAGCTCCCGACGTTTATCGGTATGCCGATTCCGTTTGCGGGCATGTGTCTCGTTATTTTAAGCTTTACCTATAACCCGATCCTTCTGGCAATCGGCACTTGCGGACTTTCATATTTGATGGTGAGTAAAATAAAATTCCCTCATTTTAAAAAACATGCGGCAGAAAACCTGGAGTCTGGGAGATGGAATTAGTTCAGCAGCTCATAGCGGATTACGGTTATCTCGCTATTTTTTTGATGCTGGTATTAGGAATTGTAGGATTGCCGATTCCAGATGAAGTGATGATGACCGTTGTTGGCTATTTCACGCATACCGATGTATTGAATTATGAGCTTTCGATATTGATTAGTTTTGTCGGGGCTTTGTTAGGTATGCTGATCAGCTACATGATTGGCAGAAAAGCCGGACGCCCGTTTATCGACAAGTACGGCAAGTGGGTCGGCTTAAAAGAAAAAAGAATGATGAAAGTGGAAAAATGGATGAAGAAATACGGTCCATATTCTCTTATTTTAGGTTATTTTATTCCCGGCGTCAGACATGTGACGTGCTACTTTTCGGGGATCGGCAAAATGGATCTGAAAACGTATGTTGCGTTTGCGGCAATCGGCGCCTTTTTATGGTGCTTTGTTTTTATTACAATCGGAAGGGTTATAGGGATTATTCATGTTTAATACGGCTGTAAAGATTCTGTATCGATCATTGATAGAGCTGACGAATCATCGTCTGTCATCCTATCTGATTAAAGGATTTTGCGAGTCAAAAATCAGCAAACCGGTCATTCCGCTTTTCTCAAAACATTTTCGGCTGAATTGGGATGATGTGGATGGTACGGCTGCTGATTACGGATCGCTGTCCGAATTGTTCATTCGACAAATAAATCTGGAGCGGCGCCCTGTGTCAAAAGAGGCGCATGCGGTGGTCAGCCCTGTTGACGGTGTGGTTCAGACGGTAGGAATCATCAACCCGAATCAAACCTTTACGGTGAAGGGAAAAGATTACTCATTCGCTGAACTCACCGGCTGTAAAAGCGCAGACCATCAATACAACGGCGGATACTTCGTCGTGCTGTATCTAAGCCCGAGGCATTATCACCGTTTCCATTCTCCGATCAGCTGCAGGTATCAAAAGCTGGCCGAGCTCGGAAATCGCTCATACCCGGTAAATCAACTAGGCTTAAAATACGGGAAAGATGTGCTGTCGAAAAATTATCGGTTTGTGTACGAGCTGAATAGCGGCAGCCGAAATGTCCTGATGATTCCTGTCGGCGCGATGAATATTAATTCTATCGTGCAGACGAGCACCCGTGCTGAATTGGAGATCGGCGAAGAGCTGGGATACTTTTCATTCGGGTCAACCGTCATTTTGATTTTTGAAAAAGACGCGTTCCAGCCGTCCGCCCATTTAGCAGAAGGCCAAGAAGTTCAAGTCGGAGAACTGATAGGTTATGAAGAGTAAAAAGAGGAGCTTGCATAAACGCAGCGCCTCTTTTTTTGAAGAAAGGTGAGACTTATGGAGAAACAAATCATCAGCTGGATTACAGATTATCAGAACACCGGAGATGAAGCCGTCCTGCGGCAAGTGCGAGAAGTGTGCTGGCCGATCGTTGAAGCGGTTTTGCAAGAGAAGGCAATAGATGATGAACAAGCGAACAATTTGCGCGAAAAAGGAATCGAGCGGTTTCCATTCATCATCAGCAAATACCAAGCGGATGTGCAGCTTCCGGTTGAGACATTTTTACGAAATACGTATCGGTTTTACTTTCATCAGGTGATGAGAGAATCCAGCTAAAGCTTCTTTCAACAGAGAAGCTTTTTTTGTTGGCAGGAAAAGGAAACTTTTTCTATATCTATCTCGTAATGACTAGAGAACCTAATTGGGGATTCACAGAAGAGCAGATGATCCTGAAGGAACAATATGACGGTGTCATTTGGCTGGAGCATATCACGCCGTCAGTCATTATCAAGTGAGCGGTGTCCCCTGTGCTATTACAGGTGGAGTGCACCTTTTGTTTGATAGTTTTCAGATAACTACATTGATTAGTAAATGAATGGAAAATACTTTTCTACTGTGAGAAACCCTTGTGCTGCTTAGGTTTGTAAGAGCTTGGATATTTTTATCAGTCTGGGCGGATCTGTTCATCTTTGCGGCATTTTCCTGTATGATATAGTAAGAGTGTGCATAGCAACTAACTATAATTGAACAGGGTGTTTAAAACATGGAAAAACAATACAGAGTATTACTTTACTATAAATATGTTCCGATTGAAGATCCAGAGGCGTTTAGAGAGCAGCATCTGGCTTTTTGTAAGGAGCTTGGTTTGTTAGGCCGTATCCTTGTTTCTTCTGAAGGAATTAACGGTACGGTATCAGGTACGGTTGAACAGACTGAAAAATATATGGAAACAATGAAAGCTGATCCTCGTTTTGCGGACATGGTATTTAAAATTGATGAAGCAGAAGGCCATGCCTTCAAAAAAATCTTCGTCCGCCATAAAAAAGAGCTTGTAACGCTTCGTCTTGAAGATGATGTCGATCCGAACGAAACAACAGGCCAGCATTTGAAGCCTGCAGAATTTTATGAGAAGATGCAGGATCCAAACACAATTGTCATCGACGCGCGTAACGATTACGAGTATGACCTTGGCCATTTCAGAGGTGCGGTCCGCCCTGACATCGAAGCCTTCCGCGAATTACCTGAATGGATCGAAGAACACAAGGATATGCTTGAAGGCAAAAAGATTTTAACGTACTGTACAGGCGGCGTGCGCTGTGAAAAGTTCTCAGGATGGCTGGTGAAGCAAGGCTTTGAAGATGTAGCACAGCTTGACGGCGGAATCGTGACATACGGAAAAGATCCTGAAGTGCAAGGCAAGCTTTGGGACGGCCAGTGCTACGTATTTGATGAAAGAATCAGCGTGCCTGTCAACCGTGTCGAGCATGTGATTGTCGGCAAGGACTACTTTACAGGAGAACCGTGTGAGCGTTATGTGAACTGTGCAAATCCATCTTGCAATAAAAAAATGATATGCACACCGGAAAATGAGTATAAATATATGCGCAGCTGCAGCCACGAATGCCGCACGAACCCAAGAAACCTGTATGTGAAAGAGCATAATATGACAGAAGAAGAAGTAAACGCAAGACTGGCAGCGATTGAAACAGGAGATCACGCTGCTGCTGAATAATAAAAAGAACACCTCGGATTGAGGTGTTCTTTTTTCTATATGCTTTCAGTTTGGCTGTTTGCGGAAACCCATTCTTTTTGGCGGAAGGCCTTTTCCCATTTTGATACCACGATACAGGCGATCGCATGTCCCGGTACGTTCACGCCTGTTCTCGCCATGTCCATGACGCGGTCAACACCCGCGATAATGGCAACGCCTTCAGCCGGCAGTCCTACAGCATTGGCAGTCGCCAGAAGAACTACAAGCGATCCTGAGGGTACAGCTGCAATGCCTTTACTGGTCATCACAAGCACAAGCATCATGAGCAGCTGCTGGGACAATGTCATGTCTACTTGAAAGGCCTGTGCGAGAAAGATACAAGAAACCGATAAATATAAGCTGGAGCCGTCACAGTTCAATGACAAGCCGGAGGGAACGACAAATGATACCACTCGTTTGGGACAGCCGTATTTCTCCATTCTATCCATCAGCTGAGGGAGAATGGTTTCAGTGCTGGTGGTGGAAAATGCAATTAAAAACAGATCCCATATCATTTTCAATACTTCGAAATACTTAATCTGAAAGATGAGACCGACAAGCGGAAAGAGGACAAAGAGGATCAGGAACAGGCCAAGGAATACGGTGCCAACCAGCTTAAACATAGGGAGGAGGAGTTCAATGCCATATTGGCCTACAGAAGCAGCCATCAGGGCTAACACGCCGATAGGAGCAGTGACCATGACGATTTGCGTGAGCTTGAACATAATCTGAGCTGTAGATTCAAAAAACTTCATTACTGGTTCAGAAGCTTTGCCGATACCAGCTGCGGCGACACCAAATAAAATGGCGAAGAAAATAACGGCAAGCAAATCATTTCTGGCCATGACATCAATAATGTTTGTAGGGATAATATCCAGGACCATTTGCTTGAAATCAACAACTTTGTCTGTGTAGCCGGAAAGTTCATGAATATCTTTTTTTGCCAAATGGGAGAGGTCAAGCCCGACACCTGGTTTTAAGACATTCGCTAATAAAAGTCCAAGCCCTAATACCAACGTTGTAATCACTTCGAACCAAATGATCGTCTTGATGCCGAGACTGCCCATTTTTTTCATGCTTCCGCTTCCTGCGGCTCCAATGACAATGGTAGAAAATACAATCGGCACAACAATCATTTTAATCAGGCGGATAAATCCATCTCCGACAGGCCTCAGTGCCATCCCGAAATCAGGAAAAAAGTGGCCGATCACCGCGCCGACAGCCAAAGCGATTAAAATTTGAAACGCGATTAATTTTTTCAAATGAATCCCCCTTTAGAACGATAGAATGTAGGCATATTCATATCATTCGTGATTCAAATGCAAACACCTTTTTTCAAGTTATTTTATTTTGACAGCGCTTTCATTATGTTGGCGAAAAAGTCCCCCACCGCAGGGGGGACTTTTTTACTTCATTTGAATGTGCTTTAGATCTTCTTCAGAGGTATTTGTGAAAATAACCGGTGTTATGGCTGAAGCGGCATGCTGCTTGATGTAATTGAGATCAAAGGTGAGAAGCAGTTCGCCTTGTTTGACGGCTTGTCCGCTTGTGACATGTGCTTCAAAGCCTTCCCCATTCAGTTTGACGGTATCAACGCCGACATGAATCAGGATTTCAGTGCCGCCGGCGCTCATAAAGCCGATGGCGTGTTTTGTCGGAAAAATCGAGACGATCTCGCCGTCCGCAGGTGCAACGACTTTTCCTTCTGATGGTATAATCGCAAATCCCTCGCCCATCATTTTTTCTGAAAAGACTTGATCAGGCACATCCCCTAAAGAGACTGTTTCTCCTTTAATCGGATAGATAAAGGTCTCGCCGGAAGCGGGCTTCTGCGGTTTGTCAGTTACCGTGTCCAGCGCGGCGGCGGTGGCAGGGACGCCTCCGGCCATGATTGTTTTGATGTCGTCTTTTAAGGCATCGGACTTGGTTCCGAATATTGCCTGGAAGTTGTTGTTGACCTCCAGTACACCTACTGCACCAAGCCGTTTTAATTCATCCTTGCTGACTTGGCTTGGCTGATGAACGGTCACACGAAGCCTTGTGATACATGCATCCAGGTTAGCGATATTTTGCTGTCCGCCCAAGGCCTGCAGCACGTGAAAGGCAAGCTGGTCTTTTGCAACTGGAGCTTTCTCCTCATTCTGACCGTCTTCATCTGTCTCACGGCCGGGCGTTTTCAAATTCCATTTCAGAATCGCAAATCGGAACAAATAATAATAAATGAAAGCAAACACGATCCCGACAGGAATGACAACCCAGCCGTTTGTAGACAGTCCGTAGTTCAAGACGTAGTCAATTCCGCCGCCTGAGAACGTATAGCCGTGGCGGACATGGAATAAATCACAAACGACAAAGATGACGCCGGCAAGAATAGAGTTAATCAAATAGAGCACGGGCGCAACGAACAAGAAAGAAAACTCAACCGGCTCTGTAATTCCGGTCAGCATAGATGTGAGTGCCGCAGAAATCATCACGCCGGAGATCATTTTTTTCTTTTCCGGACGCGCGGTATGGATAATGGCAAGAGCAACGGCCGGCAGACAGAAAATCATGTAAGGGAAATCCCCCATCATAAAGCGCCCGGCTGTCGGGTCTCCCGCGAAAAACCTTGTCAGGTCGCCGGTTACGGTGTTGCCTGTTGATGGGTCTGTGTATTCTCCCATCATAAAATAGAAAGGCGTATAAAAAATATGATGCAGGCCAAAAGGAATCAGCAAACGATAGATCGTTGCATAAAAGAACAGGCCGACTGTTGAATCGGCAATTAAACTGCTGGCTGCGTTAATTCCGTTTTGGATCAGCGGCCAAACGAATGAGAAAATGACACCGATCACCAATGAACTGACGGAAGTAATAATCGGGACAAAGCGTTTTCCAGAGAAAAATCCAAGGACCGGATGCAGCTCGATTGATGAAAATCGCTTATATAAATAGGCGGCGAGAAGCCCGATAATGATTCCTCCGAAAACCCCCATATCAATCAGGTGCTCGCCTCCTTCATACGGAGGCTGAAGGCCGAGTAATTTTCCCATATTGTCGAGGGTGACGGTTAAAATTAAGTATCCGATGACAGCTGCAAGTCCGGCTACACCTTCTCCGCCGGCTAATCCGATCGCGACCCCCACGGCGAAAATCAGCGGGAGATTATCGAATACAACGCCGCCCGCATCCTTTATAATAGGGATGTTCAGTAAGTCCTTGTCTCCGAAACGGAGCAAAAGACCGGCTGCCGGCAGGACGGCAACCGGAGTCATCAACGCGCGGCCAAGCTGCTGCAGAATTTGAAATGCCTTTTTAAACATGACAGTCTCCTTTTATTGTTTTATGAGCATGGAGCACTCTTTAATTTTTGAGCTGCTTTATAATCGGCGATAACGGTTACATGATTGTGTTTTTGAAGAATGGAGGCTGGTACTTCTGTCGTGACAGGACCTTCAGCCATCTTTTGAATAGCGTCTGCTTTTTCCTCGCCGCTTGCTAAAAGCACAATATGTTTGCTGAATTCCATGATGGTTTTAATGCCCATTGAAATCGCGAGTCTCGGCACCAGCACCGGATCACCGCCGAAGAATCTGGCATTTGCCTGTATCGTGCTTTCCGAGAGCTTCACAACACGTGTCCGGTCTTCAAAATCAGATCCCGGTTCATTAAAACCGATATGGCCATTGGCGCCGATGCCGAGAATTTGGACATCAATGCCTCCCGCCTGGCGGATGAGATCCTCGTATACTTTGCATGCCGCCTCAAGCTGCGGGTTGTCTCCTTGCGGGATATGAATATGATCAGGCTGCATATTGATATGCTGAAAAAGATGCTCATGCATAAAATGGTTATAACTTTGCGGATGAGATGGAGAGAGACCAGCGTATTCATCCAAATTAAATGTAGTAACCTTTGAAAAATCAATTTCGCCTGCCTGATAGTCTGAAATCAACTGCTTATACAAGCCGACCGGTGTGCTTCCTGTTGCCAGGCCGAGAACGGCATCTTTCTTAGCTTGTATTTGTTCTTTAATAATGGCAGCGCTTAACTTACAGAGTTCTTCGTAGTGCTCGGCGATCAGAATCTTCATGTGACACCCCCTCAAAGAGATAGACAAGCACCATATTTGTTATTACCAATTTATAATACTTGTCATTACGAATTTAGCACCACCATTATTAAACTGTCAATATTAATTTCTGAAAATTTGTTATAAAAGAAGGATACAAATCTTTCATATTGGGATGGCAAATGGTATTATGGTCTCAATGAAAAAGAACGGAATGCATACAGAATGGGGAGAATGAAATGACAGCTTTATATTCTGTTATCAAGTTTAAAATCATTGAGTTAATTAAATCGGGCAAATATCAGGCGAATGATCAGCTGCCGACGGAGAGTGAGTTTTGCGAACAATATGATGTCAGCAGAACAACTGTGAGACTGGCTCTGCAGCAGCTAGAGCTTGAGGGATATATTAAAAGAATTCAAGGAAAAGGGACATTTGTATCGGCGGCAAAAATACAAACGCCGATTCCGCATAAGATTACGAGCTTTGCAGAACAAATGAGAGGCCTTCGTTCTGAATCAAAAGTGCTTGAGCTTGTTGTGATTCCTGCCGATCACTCCATTGCCGAGCTTTTGAAAATGAAAGAGAATGAACCTGTCAACAAGCTTGTCAGAGTCAGATACGCCGAGGGGGAACCTTTGCAGTATCATACCTCATATATTCCCTGGAAGGCGGCACCGGGGCTGGCGCAGGAGGAATGCACCGGCTCGCTGTTTGAATTGTTAAGGACAAAATACAATATTGAAATCAGCAGGGGCACGGAATCGATCGAACCGATTTTAACGGATGAAACGATCAGCGGCCACTTATTAACCAATGTCGGAGCGCCTGCGTTTTTATCAGAATCCCTTACCTATGATAAAAATGAAGAAGTGGTGGAATATGCGCAAATTATTACCCGGGGAGACCGAACGAAATTCATCGTAGAACAGTCATATCATTCATAAAGCAATGTGTTTTAAGAAGGGAATGGTGGTTCTATGTTTTTATTTACGAATGGAAAAGTGCTGTGGGGAGCAGTGATTGCTGCATTCATCTTTTCAATTGTATTTTACCCTTTTCTGCCGACGCAGATGCCGATTCATTATGATGTTGCGAACAGCCCTGATCTGACGGTTAACAAGCTGGCGGGGACTGTGATGCTGCCTGTTTTGATGGTGGTGTTTGCATGGGCGCGGAAGATCAATTGGCAATTTGTATTCGCAGTGTATATTTTGCTGATTTGCCACATTGTCGTCCTTTGTTTAGCGGTCTAAATCAAACAGCCAGAATAAAACTGGCTGTTTTTCTTTAATTTCAGCTTCATCTGACAATGAATGTGGTGTATAATAGCTGATGATCCTAAAGAATATTCTGAAATTTATAGGTGTGAAGCGGCGTATGATTAAAGGAAAGGCTGTATACTTTTTGCAGCTTTAAAAAGACTGAATATTTAAACAATTATGTGAAAGGTGTGCTGATTAGATTGAATAAGCTTATCGAACGAGAAAAAACTGTATATTATAAGGAAAAGCCCGACCCGTCTTCCTTGGGGTTTGGACAATATTTTACAGATTATATGTTTGTGATGGACTACGAAGAGGGGATTGGATGGCATCATCCGAGAATTGCGCCGTACGCACCGCTTACGCTCGATCCGTCTTCATCTGTTTTTCATTACGGCCAGGCTGTTTTTGAAGGGTTAAAAGCATACAGAACAGAGGATGGCAGGGTGCTCCTGTTCCGTCCGGATCAAAATATCAAACGGCTGAACAGATCGTGTGAGCGCATGAGCATGCCCCCTTTAGACGAAGAGCTAGTGCTTGAGGCATTGACACAATTAGTTGAGCTGGAGAAAGATTGGGTTCCAAAGAAAAAAGGAACGTCACTGTATATTCGTCCTTTTGTCATTGC
Source organism: Bacillus sp. FSL R5-0416 (assembly GCF_037975425.1). Classification (NCBI taxonomy): domain Bacteria; kingdom Bacillati; phylum Bacillota; class Bacilli; order Caryophanales; family Bacillaceae; genus Bacillus; species Bacillus sp. FSL R5-0416. Next base: position 251,339 of record NZ_CP150252.1, read on the forward strand.
CACAGAACCGAGTCTCGGTGTGAAGGCATCCAGGAGCTATACATTTATGATCGTGCTTTCGCCTGTCGGCTCCTATTATGGCGACGATCAGCTGAAGCCGGTTAGAATCTATGTCGAAGATGAGTATGTGCGGGCGGTCAGCGGCGGAGTCGGATTTGCAAAAACGGCTGGAAACTATGCCGCCAGTCTTCAGGCACAGCGGAAAGCGAATGAGCTGGGCTATGACCAGGTACTGTGGCTGGACGCCATTGAAAAGAAATATGTGGAAGAAGTAGGGAGCATGAACATCTTTTTCGTCATAAACGGGGAAGCTGTCACACCTGCTTTAAGCGGAAGCATTTTAAGCGGGGTTACACGTGCGTCTGCGATTGAACTGATTCGAAGCTGGGGCATTCCGGTTCGTGAAGAGAGAATATCGATTGATGAGGTGTATGCGGCCTCTGCACGCGGAGAATTGACAGAGGTCTTCGGCACAGGCACGGCAGCCGTCGTTACGCCTGTCGGTGAACTCAATATTCATGGAAAAACGGTGATTGTAGGCGACGGGCAAATCGGGGACCTCTCGAAAAAGCTGTATGAAACGATAACAGATATTCAGCTTGGCAAGGTGAAGGGCCCGTTTAACTGGACAGTGGAAGTGTGAAAACTGAAAAAGAACCTGCCCGGAGGCAGGTTCTTTTTATTTTGAATGAGTCATATCAGCAGCCGGCTGGCTTTTGCGGTTTTTTACATAATATATTGCATAGCAAATGGCCATAAATGGAACGCCGCAATAGAGTGCGATTCTTTGATTCGGATCAAAGGCAATGCCAACAACGGAAGCCAGGCATAACAGGAACGCGGCAATCGGCACGAACGGATACAAAGGGATTCTGTATTTCAAATCAGTAACCTTGTTTCCCGCTTCGATATAACGTTTTCTGAACATGAATTGAGAAGCAGCGATTCCCATCCACACGACAACGACGGCAAAACCGGAAATCGACACGAGCACAACGTATACAGTGTCTGGCGCAAATACGCTGGACAGCAACGACAGAATGCCGCCGATCATGCTGAACACCAGCGCGTTAAAAGGGGTTCCTTTTGACGTCAGCTTTGCAAATGTCGGATGAAGCGTTTTTTCTTTTGATAAAGACCACAGCATCCGGGAAGAAGCGTAGAGTCCGGAATTAGCCGCTGACAGGATCGCTGTCAGGATAACAAAGTTCATGATATCGGCTGCGTATGGTACACCGACTCTGTCAAAGACAGCGACAAACGGGCTTTTGATGACACCTGCATCTTGAATCGGAATCAGCCCTGACAGCACAAAAATTGTTCCGACAAAGAAGAGTGAGAGACGCCAGACCGTTGTTTTAATCGCTTTTGGTATTGTCTTGTCAGGATCAACGCTTTCACCGGCTGCGATTCCGATTAGTTCCGTTCCCGAAAAGGCAAAATTAACGGACAGCATCGTCATCAAAATCGGGACAAATCCATTTGGAAAAAGCCCGCCTTCCGCCATGAAGTTGGACAGCATCGGAGCGGCTTCTCCGCCTTTGATCGGAATGATGCCAAACATGGCAGAGCCGCCTAAAAGAATAAATAATACAATGGCTAATACTTTGATGCTGGAAAACCAAAATTCTGATTCAGCGAAAAACTTGACCGAAAATGCGTTAAGCAAGAAGATGAACAGCGCAAAGACGGCACTCCACATCCAAACCGATGTATGGGGGAACCAGCGCTGCATTAACAGGCCGGCTGCTGTGAATTCTGATCCCAATGCCACGGTCCATGTCAGCCAGTACAGCCAAGCGACCGTAAATCCGGTGCCCGGCCCTATGTATTTGGCTGCATAGGTGTGAAAGGCGCCGGTCACAGGCATGGCGACTGACAGCTCACCGAGGCATAGCATGACCAGATAGACGATGCCGGCCCCGACTAAGTAGGCGAGTATCGTTCCGGCCGGGCCTGCTTGCTGAATGGTATAACCTGAGCTTAAAAACAGCCCGGTTCCGATGACACCTCCCAAGGAAAGCATAAAGAGGTGCCGGCTTTTCATAATTCTCTGAAAGGTTGTCTCATTCTTGTTGTGGGCAGAGTTCATCTTTTTCCAACTTTCTATCAGCGATTTATTTCCTCCTAATAAAAAATCTCATGTCAGAAAGTGACACGAGACTCCGGCGAACCGGCTTTAGGTTAGAATATACAAACTATTCCGATAAGTCAAGTTGTTTTTAAAGAGCGGGCCCAAGCCGCAATTTCTTGAATATTTTCGGGTTTTGTCCGACAGCAGCCCCCAATTAGCCTCGCTCCTTTTTCATGCCAGGTGCGGGCGCTCGCCCCGTAAGATTCTGCGCATGCTGCGCCGTTCCACGTTTTTGTTTCCGGATCATATTGCTCACCTGAATTCGGGTAGACAATGATCGGTTTTGACGTGTTCTTTTTTAACTCCTCTATCAAGGAAGGGATATGCTGAAGCGGCGTGCAGTTGATGCCGAGTGCTGCAATTTGGCGGTGTCCATCAAGCCACGATGCGCAGTCAGCGGCAGGTGTTCCGTCACTGATATGCAGGCCGTCTTTAGCACTGAAGCTGATCCACGCATACGTTTCAGGAAATTCCTTCAACAGCTGAACAATCGCTTTGGCTTCAGTCAGACACGGAATCGTTTCGCATGCCAAAACATCAGCTCCGGCTTCAATCAGCGTCTTCATCCGGGGACGATGAAATTCAATCAGTTCATCTTCTGGTATTGCGTAGTTGCCGCGATATTCAGACCCGTCTGCAAGATAAGCGCCATAAGGGCCTACGGAAGCCGCAATGATCGGTTTTGGCCGATTCAAACGGTTCTCTTCAAGCGACCAAAATTCATCGCGTGCTTCAGCTGCTATGCTGACGGACAACTCGATGAGCCGGCGTGCTTCCGCTTCGCTCAGCCCGCGTGCGGCAAAGCCTTCAAATGTAGACTGATAGCTGGCAGTGATTGTACAATCGGCGCCTGCCGCGAAATAATCAGTATGAACTTGTTTAATCAGATTTGGCTCTTCCATCAGGATTTTTGCCGACCACAGACTGTCATTCAAATTACAGCCCTTGCGTTCAAGCTCGGTCGCCATGGCGCCGTCTAGCACAATAAGCGGGTATGTATCTAATATGTGTTGGATAGGATTCATAGAATGTACCGATGCCTTCTTTCAGATTTTTTTGAAAAAGATATGAAAATCGTAATGGAGGCTTACGTGTTTGTCAATAAACGCAAAAAGAGAAAGGTGTTCAGCCCATATGTCTGAACACCCTTTTCTTATGATATTTGTTTGTTGTGCGTGTCAGTCTTTGTGTCTGAAACCGGCCAGCACTCAATGCCATTATGGTTTTTGAGCACATCTTTATAAAAGACCGGATCCTTGCCTGCTTTTTTCTGGCGTGTATAGTCTTTCAGCGCTGTAAAAACGACCTTTGATAGTAAGAAAATCGCGATTAAATTCACGACGACCATCAAACCCATGAACAAATCAGCAAGATCCCAGACGAGCTGGACTTTGGCAACACAGCCAAACACGATCATTGCCAGCACGCTGATACGGTAGACAAAAATCAGTTTTTTGCTTTTGTTCAAAAAGCCGATATTGGTTTCGCCATAATAATAGTTTCCGATTAAAGCACAGAATCCGAATAACAAAATCAGAATGGCGAGAAAGCCTGATGCCCATGATCCGACATGGGAGCTGAGGGAGGCTTGTGTCAAGGCGATTCCGCTCAGACCCGGAGTATGATAGGCATCCGAAAATAGGATGATAAAGGCGGTGCTTGTACAAATGACCAGTGTATCTGTCAGTACACCAAAAGCTTGGATCAGCCCCTGTTTGACGGGATGGCTTGTTGTGGCGGTGGCAGCGGCATTCGGTGCGCTTCCCATTCCCGCTTCGTTTGAAAAGATTCCCCGTCTTACGCCTTGCATGAGTGCCGCGCCCAAAGCCCCGCCGGCGGCCTGATCAAAACCAAACGCATTTTTCACGATTAGCGCAAGCACACCTGGCAGCTGCGTAATGTTGGTGAAAATAACGAAAAATGCAACTCCGATATACAGGACAGCCAATACGACGACAATGGATTCAGCCAGCTTTGCAATGCGCTTGACTCCGCCAAAAATAATCGTGCCGAATACAGCAATTAAAATGAGTCCCAATGTCAGGCGGTTTGTGCCAAACGCGTTTTCAAAGGCAAGGCTGACTGTATTGGATTGAACCGAGTTGAAGACGATACCGAACGATAAGGTGATTAACACAGCGAACAGCGCGCCCATCCACCTTTTGTTCAGCCCTTTTTCCATGTAATACGCCGGCCCGCCGCGGAAGCCGTTTACATCTTTTACTTTATAAATCTGAGCCAGTGTGCTTTCCACAAAGCTGGATGCTGATCCGATAATAGCGATAATCCACATCCAGAAGATTGCACCGGGCCCGCCGAGTGCAATGGCGATGGCAATACCCGTAATATTTCCCGTTCCGACACGGGCCGCCATGCTGATGCAAAAGGCTTGAAACGGAGAAATGCTGTTTTTTGACCGGGAAGCAGCACCTTCTCTTAATACCCTGACCATTTCTTTCAGCATGCGAACCTGTAAAAACTTAAGCCTGAACGTAAAATAGATTCCCAGAGAAAGGAGCAAAACAATTAATAGCTTTGACCACAAAAGATCATTTGCAATACCGACGATATGTTCCAGGATTTGCTGCATACAATCACCTCTTTTTTCATGTTTAAAAAATGCTGAGCTCCCACTCCTGCGCCATATGCTTCAGCAGCATACCGCCAGTGAGGCTGTTGCCGTATTCATCAATGGCAGGCCCGTAAATGCCGATGCCGCATCCGGATTGAAAAGGCTGTTCTCTTCTGGCACTTGGAGGAACCAGCGCCATGATGCCACCGGAGACGCCGCTTTTGGCCGGCACGCCGACAAACGCCGCATATTTGCCTGAAGCGTTGTACATGCCGCACGTCAGCATTAATGCCTTGGCCAATTTTGCCACATCTTTTGGAATCACCTGCTCGCGTCGAATCGGATGATACCCGTCATGAGCAAGGATCAGGCCGATCAACGCAATGTCTTCTGTGGTGCTCTCCATAGCGCATTGCTTCAAGTACACCTCAAGTGTTTCTTCTACGTCAGCTTCTAAAAAGTTTGTTTCTTTTAAATAGTAGGCCAGCGCTCTGTTGCGGTGGGCGGTTTCCCATTCAGAACGGAATACTTCTTCATGAATTCTTGGCCGTTTTCCTATCAAAGTTTCCATCACCGAGTAAAGAAACTCGAGCTTTTCGTATGCCGATTCTCCGGGAAGGATCGAAGCGATGGTGAGGGCACCCGCGTTGATCATGGGATTGAAGGGCTTTCCCGGCTTGTTGATTTCGAGCCGAATGATTGAATTAAAGGCGTCACCTGTCGGCTCGACATCTACGCGGTCAAGCACATAGGGAATGCCGCGGCTCATGCAGGCGGCAATAAAGCTAATCACTTTTGAAATGCTTTGCAGGGTAAAAGAGACGTTCCAGTCGCCGGCGTGTATCATCGTTCCATCAGGCTCCAATACACAGATGCCGAGCTGTGAATCATTGACTTTTCCTAAAGCGGGGATATAGTTTGCGCTTTGTCCATTGGCGGCAAAAGGGCGATAGTATTCAACCCAATCATGAAGCTGTAACGCCGTGTTTATGTCTTTCTGGTGCTCTTTTATCAATTCTTTCATCGAATTCCTCCTCACTGATTTTTTTCTTAAAGGACTGAGGTGTATCAAAACGAAGGCTAAAGGGGCGTTAAACGCTTTCATAATAGCGGAAGGTATAATTACTGTATAATGGAGACTACAGAATCATACAAAATACGACAAAAACATTTTGAAAATAAGCAGTAAGATTTATAAAAACCTCATGTTCTGGGTCAAAAGCAATTTGCAGGTTTTCTCCCGATTCCCCAAAATAAAAAGCGAGGATGTGATCAACATAAAACTGGAACGGTTTATTGAAAAAGACGGATATATACTGGCCCTCATGCTGATTACGGTGCCGCTGGCCGGTGAACTGAAATTTTATCCCCTCAATGAAGAATTCCGGGTCAGCTTTGGGGCACCGGTTTTTTTCTTCTTTTTATCATTGTTGCGGCATGTGCCCGCTGTGCTGCCGGGTTTTCTGACTGGAGCGGCTGTTTTCATCTTTCGCGTCTTTCTGGAATTATGGGGCGGAGGACACAATGGGCTGACTCCGATTCTGTATGATCAAGCGTCTGGCTTTTTCTTTTATATGACTTACGCCTGTCTGTTTTCCATATTAAAGGCCAATCGTTTCCGTGAACGGCCGATTATGCTCGGTTTCATTGGGTTTATGATTGAAGTTGTGTCAGATTGTGTCGAGCTAACTGTGCAATTTCTCATTTTTCATACGGTTGTCACGCCTGAGAAAATCACTGACATTGCGGTGATTGCGATTTCTCACACATTTATTGTGATGAGCTTTTATAGTGTGCTGAAGCTGTATGAAACACAATCGAGAGAAAAACAGACAAGGCAGCAGCACGAGCACATGCTGATGATCGTTTCCAATTTATATGAAGAAACGGTGCACCTAAAAAAGACATTGAAAACGACAGAGAAAGTGACAAACGATTCGTATCAGCTCTATCGGGAAATGAAGGGCAAGGATGTTCAGCTGAGCGGCAGAATCCTGAGACTGGCCGGAGAGATTCATGAAGTGAAAAAGGACAACCAGCGGATATTCGCAGGGCTTTCAAAACTGATTTCGAATGAGAGTTTGAGAGATTATATGAAGGCTTCTGATTTGCTGCAGCTCGTGATTCGAATGAATGAAAAGTACGCTGAAGCACTAGGGAAGCAGATTGATTTTTACTGCTCGATCGAGGGAGAGCATGACGAATATCACGTATTTATCGTGCTTTCGATCATTAATAATCTAACAGCAAATGCGGTAGAGGCTATGGATGAAGAGGGAATGGTCAGCCTGAGGCTCCGTAAGCCAAATGAGAGTATGGTAGAATTCCAGGTGGAAGACAATGGCCCCGGGATTTCCGAGAAAATCGGAGACATTGTGTTTGACCCGGGCTTTACTTCAAAATATGACGAATTTGGCACGCCTTCTACGGGTATCGGACTTTCCTACGTAAAGGAAATCGTGACTGAGCTAGAAGGGGATATCACGTTTGATAATCAGCAGCGGGGAGTGGTGTTTGACATCAGGCTGCCTGTCCGGCATTTGATTCAGAAAGGGTGAACCGAAAGCTATGCGTTTTTTTATTGCAGATGATGACCGTGCGGTGCGGTCAATTTTAAGGCAGATCATTGAGGACGAAGATCTCGGGGAAGCTGCTGGTGAAGCTGACGACGGAAGCCAAGTGGAAGGGCATATGCTGCAATTTAAGCAGATTGATATTTTATTAATCGATCTGTTAATGCCCGGAAGAGACGGCATTGAGACGATTCGTCAGATCCAGAATACGTACTCCGGCAAAATCGTAATGATCTCTCAAGTGGAGGCGAAGGAAATGGTCGGGGAAGCGTACTCGCTCGGCATCGAATATTTTATCCATAAGCCGATTAACCGCATTGAAATTGTCACGGTTCTCCAAAAGGTGAAGGAGCGGATCGAGCTTGAACACTCGATTGGAGCCATTCAGCATTCTCTAAGCCGGCTTGTCAATCGGACTGAACGGAAAGCGCGTCCCCAGCAGAAGAGTGACAGCGGTTTAAAAGAGGCAGGAACATTCCTGTTGTCCGAGCTGGGCATGATGGGAGAAGGCGGCGCACATGATCTCATGGCGGTCCTGCAGTATTTAGCAGAACACGAGCAATCCGAGCCGCACGAAAAACAAAGCCCTTCGCTAAAACAAATATTCACCCAAGTAGCGGTACGGAAGCTGGGGACAGGGGCCTCACAGACGGAAGTCAATCGCGAAATGAAAGCCTCGGAGCAGCGTATCCGCAGAGCGATTATTCATTCGCTGCACCATTTTGCTTCACTGGGCACAACTGATTTTTCGAATCCAAAATTTGAAACCTATGCATCGAAATTCTTTGATTTTCCGGTTGTCAGCCAGAAAATGAAAGAACTCCAATCCAAGGATGCAAAACCCCTTGCACCTGCTAGAATAAATATGAAAAAATTCATCCACGTGTTTTTTTTGGAAGCAAAGCTTTTGCATGAGACGATGAAACAAAGAAGGATATAAACTAAACAGCCGGCTGACCAGGCTGTTTTTTTGCTGCGCAGAATCCCGGCCGGACAGTGATTTTCCGCTTTTTTATAAAATATCAGAAAATAAAGATATTGACTTATTGTTTATTTGTCTTACAATTAAACAAAAGGATATATGGGGAAGGAGCGGATGTGAAAGAAAAATTAATAAAAGCGCTTACAGATAGAGGCTGTATACACAAATAACAGGAGGTTATGTTGATGAGCCGTATCAGAAAAGCACCCGCTGGAATTTTAGGTTTTCCGGTTGCTCCTTTTAACACACAAGGAAAACTGGAGGAAGAAGCTCTTTTTCAAAACATTGAGTTTTTGCTGAATGAGGGCTTGGAAGCGATATTTATCGCTTGCGGGTCTGGTGAATTCCAATCTCTCAGCCAGAAGGAATATGAGCAAATGGTGGAAGTCGCAGTCTCGGCAGCCGGAGGAAAGGTGCCGGTCTACACGGGGGTGGGCGGCAACCTCAGCACAGCGCTTGATTGGGCGCAGCTGTCGGAGAAAAAAGGCGCCGACGGCTACTTGATTCTGCCTCCGTATTTGGTGCATGGCGAACAGGAGGGGCTGTACCAGTATGCGAAAACGATTATTGAAAGCACTGACTTGAACGCGATTCTTTATCAGCGCGATAACGCAGTTCTCTCTGTTGAACAGATCAAACGTCTGACCGAATGTGAACAGCTTGTCGGTGTCAAAGACGGGGTAGGAAATATGGATTTGAATATCAACCTCGTCTATACGATCGGCGACCGCTTGGGATGGCTCAACGGAATGCCGATGGCTGAAGTGACGATGCCGGCTTATCTGCCGATCGGGTTCCACTCTTACTCTTCAGCGATTTCAAATTATATCCCGCATATTTCGCGAATGTTCTATGATGCATTGAAAAACGGAAATGACGAGCTTGTGAAGGAACTCTATCGGCATGTGATTCTGCCGATCAACGACATTCGCAAACAACGAAAAGGCTACGCCGTATCCTTGATTAAAGCCGGTATGGAAATCATGGGTTTGAATGTAAGGAATACAGCCAGACCGCCTGTCGGCCCGGTTGAAAAAGATCATTATCAGCAATTGGAAGCAATTTTGAAGCAGGCGGCTGACCGTTTTCCGAAAAAAGCCGCGACGGTTTGACCAGAAAAAACACGAAAGGGGCAATGGGCATGTCTGTGATCACGGAACAAAACACGTACCTCAACTTTATTAAAGGAGAGTGGGTTAAGTCTCAATCAGGCGATATGGTCAAGGTCGAAAACCCTGCCGATGTGAATGATATTGTCGGATATGTACAGAATTCAACGGCTGAAGATGTGGAACGTGCCGTCGCCGCCGCCAATGAAGCCAAAACGGCTTGGAGAAAGCTGACGGGTGCCGAGCGCGGCCAATACTTATACAAAACAGCGGATATCATGGAGCAGCACTTGGAGGAAATCGCCGCCTGTGCAACGCGTGAAATGGGTAAAACATTGCCGGAAGCGAAGGGAGAAACAGCCCGGGGGATTGCCATTCTGCGCTATTATGCCGGAGAGGGCATGCGAAAAACGGGTGACGTCATTCCGTCTACTGACAAAGACGCGCTCATGTTTACCACCCGTGTTCCGCTCGGTGTGGTCGGCGTGATTTCTCCGTGGAACTTCCCAGTGGCGATTCCGATTTGGAAAATGGCGCCGGCATTGGTATACGGCAATACCGTTGTCATCAAACCGGCGACAGAAACAGCTGTGACATGCGCAAAGATCATTGCCTGCTTTGAGGAAGCGGGGCTCCCGGCAGGGGTCATCAATTTGGTGACAGGCCCGGGTTCTGTTGTCGGGCAGGGGCTTGCTGAGCATGACGGTGTAAACGCCGTTACGTTTACCGGTTCAAATCAAGTCGGAAAAATCATCGGGCAAGCCGCTTTAGCGAGGGGAGCTAAGTACCAGCTTGAGATGGGCGGCAAAAACCCTGTTATCGTAGCTGATGACGCTGACCTTGAAGCTGCGGCTGAAGCTGTCATAACGGGGGCCTTCCGTTCAACCGGCCAGAAATGCACCGCGACAAGCCGTGTCATTGTACAAAGCGGAATTTATGAGCGCTTTAAAGAAAAACTGCTCCAGCGCACAAAAGATATTACAATCGGAGACAGCTTAAAAGAGGATGTCTGGATGGGACCGATAGCCAGCAAGAATCAGTTAGATAACTGCCTGTCATACATTGAGAAAGGCAAACAGGAGGGGGCTTCCCTTTTAATAGGAGGAGAAAAGCTGGAGAACGGAAAGTATCAAAACGGCTATTATGTTCAGCCTGCCATCTTTGACAATGTGACATCTGAGATGACAATTGCCCAGGAGGAAATTTTCGGTCCGGTGATCGCCTTGATCAAGGTGGACTCGATGGAGGGGGCGCTGAACATTGCCAATGATGTGAAGTTCGGTTTAAGTGCATCCATCTTCACGGAAAACATCGGCCGAATGCTTTCTTTCATTGATGAAATCGATGCCGGGCTGGTTCGGATCAATGCAGAAAGCGCAGGTGTTGAGCTGCAGGCGCCTTTTGGCGGCATGAAGCAGTCGAGCTCCCACTCCCGAGAACAGGGGGAGGCAGCGAAGGACTTTTTCACAGCGATCAAAACCGTTTTTGTGAAGCCGTAATGGTGCTGGAAAGAGACGTGCGTCTCTTTCCCGGCTTTATCACAGCCAGCATATGATTCTCTACTTTGAAAAGGAGAAGATACTATGAAAAAAGACTTTGCGAGTGTTACACCGGCGGGCAAAAAAACGTCCGTGCGCTGGTTTATCGTGTTTATGCTGTTTCTTGTGACCTCTATTAACTACGCGGATCGAGCGACGCTTTCCATCACCGGAGATTCCGTCCAGCATGATTTGGGATTGGACTCGGTCGCCATGGGATATGTCTTTTCTGCCTTTGGCTGGGCCTATGTCATCGGACAGCTTCCGGGCGGCTGGCTGCTGGACCGTTTTGGTTCAAAGACTATCATTGCGTTAAGCATCTTTTTTTGGTCGTTTTTTACGCTGCTGCAAGGGGCGATTGGCTTTTTCTCCGCCGGCACAGCGATTATCCTGCTGTTTGCACTGCGTTTTCTGGTTGGTTTATCAGAAGCGCCTTCATTTCCCGGAAACGGCAGAGTTGTTGCCTCATGGTTTCCAAGCTCCGAGCGCGGGACAGCTTCAGCCTTTTTTAATTCAGCACAATACTTCGCAATCGTCATTTTTTCTCCTTTAATGGGCTGGCTTACCCACTCTTTCGGCTGGCATTCCGTTTTCGTTGTCATGGGTATTGCAGGCATTCTTCTGGCTGTCATCTGGCTAAAAACGGTGTATGAACCGAAAAAACATCCGAAGGTTAATGAAGCTGAGCTTGCGTACATCGAACAGGGCGGCGGGCTGATTTCCATGGATGACAGTAAAAGCAAACAAGAAACAGAATCGAAATGGCCGTATATCAAACAGCTGTTAACGAACCGCATGCTGATTGGTGTGTACATCGCGCAATACTGTATTACGACTCTCACCTATTTCTTTCTCACATGGTTTCCGGTATATTTGGTTCAGGCCCGCGGCATGTCTATTCTTGAAGCTGGGTTTGTCGCTTCCCTGCCGGCGCTGTGCGGATTTGCCGGCGGCGTCCTTGGGGGCATTGTGTCAGACATCTTGCTCAAAAAAGGCCGTTCACTGACCTTTGCAAGAAAAGTGCCAATCATTGCCGGCATGCTGCTGTCTTGCAGTATGATTGTCTGCAACTATACAGATTCAGCGTGGCTTGTCGTTGTTATTATGTCGCTCGCGTTTTTCGGAAAAGGCTTCGGCGCATTGGGCTGGGCTGTCGTGTCGGACACGTCTCCGAAAGAATGTGCAGGATTAAGCGGCGGTTTGTTCAACACTTTCGGCAATATTGCCTCGATTACAACACCGATTATTATCGGATACATTGTTAATGCCACTGGATCTTTTAATGGCGCGCTTGTGTTTGTCGGCGCTAACGCGATTGCGGCGATCCTCAGCTATTTGCTGCTGGTCGGGCCGATCAAACGGGTCGTGTTAAAGAAACAAGAGCAAGACCCCGATCAATCGTTGCCTGTCTAATATTTATGAAAGCGCTTTATAAAGGGAGGAAAATGCATGAGTTCACCGATACAAGAGCAGGTTCAAAAAGAGAAAAGATCGAATATTCCCTCAATTACTGAGATGAAGGTGATTCCTGTTGCGGGACATGACAGCATGCTGCTGAATCTAAGCGGAGCACACAGCCCGTTTTTTACCCGGAATATCGTAATCTTAACGGACAGCAGCGGAAATCAGGGAGTCGGCGAGGTGCCTGGCGGAGAGCATATTCGCCGCACACTGGAGCTGTCAGAGCCGCTTGTTGTCGGAAAATCTATCGGTGCGTACCAAGCGATATTGCAAACGGTCAGAAAGCAGTTTGGCGATCAGGACAGGGGAGGGCGAGGAAATCAGACGTTTGATTTGCGCACCACTGTGCACGCCGTCACCGCACTGGAAGCGGCTTTGTTAGATTTGCTTGGAAAGTTTCTTCAGGAACCGGTCGCGGCTTTGCTGGGCGAAGGGAAGCAGCGTGATGAAGTAAAAATGCTCGGTTACCTCTTTTATATCGGCGACCGAAAGCGGACGACCTTGCCGTATCAAAGCGATGAGCAGTCAGATTGTGCGTGGTTCCGTCTGCGCCATGAGGAAGCGCTGACGCCGGAGGCCATTGTGCGTCTTGCCGAATCCGCACAGGAGCGCTATGGCTTTCAGGATTTCAAATTGAAAGGCGGGGTGCTGCGGGGAGAAGAGGAAATCGAAGCTGTTACCGCATTATCGAAACGTTTTCCAGAGGCAAGGATCACTCTTGATCCGAACGGGGCATGGTCATTAGAGGAAGCTATTGCATTATGCAAAGGAAAGCAAGATGTGCTCGCGTATGCGGAAGATCCGTGCGGGGATGAGAATGGCTACTCCGCTCGTGAAGTAATGGCTGAATTCCGCCGCGCGACAGGGCTTCCGACTGCGACAAATATGATTGCGACTGACTGGCGGGAAATGGGTCACGCGATTCAGCTCCATGCGGTCGATATACCGCTGGCTGATCCGCATTTTTGGACGATGCAAGGGTCGGTGCGGGTTGCGCAAATGTGCCATGATTGGGGTTTGACATGGGGCTCGCACTCCAACAACCACTTTGATATTTCCCTTGCGATGTTTACCCATGTGGCAGCAGCGGCTCCGGGTCGGATCACGGCGATTGATACCCATTGGATCTGGCAGGACGGGCAGCAATTAACGAAACAGCCTTTTGAGATTTCTTCTGGCTGTGTCAAGGTGCCGGATAAGCCTGGACTAGGCGTCGATATTGATATGGAACAAGTGGAAAAAGCGCATGAGATCTACCTGAAAATGAATTTAGGCGCACGGAATGACGCGATCCCAATGCAGTTCCTGATCCGCAACTGGGAATTTGACCGGAAGCGCCCGTGTCTTGTGCGATAAGTTTGTTTGTAAATATTGTCATATCCGCTATTTTGTCTTACAATTGAACAACTGAAGGGAGAGTTGTTCGTGTACGAAGGTTTAGAGGATTTGAAAGTCGATACAGTCAATCGGAAAACATTAGCCAAGCAGGTCATCGAACGGATTGTCCATTTATTATCGAGCGGACAGTTGAGGGCCGGAGACAAATTGCCGACAGAAATGGAACTGATGGACATTTTGCATGTCAGCAGGCCTGTGCTTCGGGAGGCACTCAGTTCACTTGAAACGCTGGGCGTCATTACGAGAAAAACACGAGGGGGCACATATTTCAACGATAAAATCGGCATGCAGCCGTTTTCCGTCATGCTTGCCTTGGCCACTGATAATCTTCCGGCTATCATTGAAGCGCGGATGGCGCTAGAACTCGGACTCGTGACAATTGCCGCGGAAAAAATCAATGAGGAAGAGCTTCAGCGTTTGCAGAAGACGATCGACGATATTGCCAACAGCACTGACAATCTTTATGGTGAAGCGGATAAAGAGTTCCATCGAATTATTGCGTTAAGCGCCAATAACCCCGTCGTTGAAGGGATGATTCAGTCCCTGCTGATCACCCATGCGAAAATTGACAGCCAAATTCCGTACAGGGAGAGAGATGTAACGGTCGAATATCACAAAAAAATCTACGACGCCCTTGCCAAAAGAGATCCGTACAAAGCACATTACCACATGTATGAGCATCTGAAATTTGTCCGTGACAAAATTCTAAAAGGAATGGATGAAAAATAATGGTGAGCAACCGCAGTTGAAACGTAAGAGCTGCGGTTTTTTTAAACCAATTTAGAAAACGCTTACTAAAATATGAGGAGTGATTTTCATATGGCGATGAACCTCAGGAAGAACCAAGCCCCCCTTTACATCAAAGTGCATGAAATAGATAACACCGCGATTATTGTAAATGATGGAGGACTGCCAAAGGGCACTGTTTTCTCATGCGGGCTCGTACTTGAAGAGGATGTTCCTCAAGGCCATAAGGTGGCCCTCACCGATCTCAATCAAGGGGACGAGATCGTGCGTTACGGAGAGGTGATCGGATTTGCTGATGAGACGATCAAACGCGGGAGCTGGATACGGGAAGCCCTCGTGAGAATGCCCGCTCCTCCGGCGTTAGACGATCTTCCTCTCGCAAACAGGGTGCCGCAGCCGCGGCCGTCTCTTGAAGGCTATACGTTTGAAGGATATCGAAATGCGGATGGCAGTGCGGGGACAAAAAATATTCTCGGCATCACGACAAGTGTTCAATGTGTTGTTGGCGTTTTGGATTATGCAGTCAAACGAATAAAAGAAGAGCTGCTGCCGAAATACCCAAATGTCGATGACGTTGTGCCGCTGCATCATCAATACGGATGCGGAGTGGCAATTAATGCGCCCGACGCTGTCATTCCGATCCGCACAATTCAAAATCTCGCGAAGCATCCGAACTTCGGCGGAGAAGTAATGGTAATCGGATTGGGATGTGAAAAGCTCCTCCCGGAAAGAATTGCCTCCGAAAATGATAATGACATTCTATCGCTCCAGGATCATCGAGGTTTTGCGGCGATGATCCAATCCATTTTGGAAATGGCGGAGGAACGGTTAATCAGGCTGAACAGCAGAACCCGGGTGTCATGCCCTGTTTCGGATCTGGTTATCGGCCTGCAATGCGGCGGCAGTGATGCGTTTTCCGGCGTGACGGCGAACCCTGCCGTGGGGTATGCGGCTGATTTATTGGTTCGCGCAGGTGCAACGGTTTTGTTTTCTGAAGTGACAGAGGTGCGGGATGCCATTCATTTATTAACGCCGCGGGCTGTCAGTGAAGAGGTCGGACAATCACTGATCAAAGAGATGAAGTGGTATGACAGCTATCTTCGGCGGGGAGACGCAGACCGTAGCGCAAACCCGTCACCAGGCAATAAAAAAGGCGGATTATCCAATGTGGTGGAAAAAGCGTTAGGCTCGGTAGCGAAATCAGGCACAAGCCCCATCTCCGGCGTGCTCGGCCCTGGTGAAAGAGCAGAGCAAAAAGGCCTGCTGTTCGCGGCGACACCGGCAAGCGATTTTGTGTGCGGCACCCTGCAGCTGGCTGCGGGCATGAATTTGCAGGTGTTTACGACAGGGAGAGGAACACCATATGGCCTGGCTGCTGCGCCGGTGCTGAAAGTATCGACTCGGCATTCCTTATCAGAGCATTGGGCTGATTTAATCGATATCAATGCCGGCCGAATCGCGACAGGAGAGGCCAGTATCGAAGACGTAGGCTGGGAAATCTTCAGGACGATTTTGGATGTGGCAAGCGGCCGCAAACAAACGTGGGCAGACCGTTGGGGTCTCCATAATGATTTGTGCTTGTTTAATCCTGCTCCAGTGACTTGATTCATGTTTTTATAGCGGGGAGATGGAATATGCTGTAAAATGAAAATCAGCGTATAGGAAACGGAGGGGTTACAGCATGGCATTCATGAGATTCCGAGTGACACGAATTCAATAGTGAACAACTCTCGGCTGAAAGCGGGAGAATCGGGATGAATCCGCCTATGTATGAGCCCTTACATGATTATCAAAAAAGAGGGTGGCGTGCCTGCCCTTTTTTGTGCCTTCAAGCATCCCTTCTCTCTACTGCAGGCCGGAGCATGAGAAAGGGGAAATGGGATGACAAACCTTAACGAAAAACAGCTTATCACTGAGATTGTCGGGCTTGCACGCAGCCAAGGTTTGACGGTTCATTCTGAGAACGCGCAATTGAATGAAACCGGAATGGACTTTCAAGTTGTATTTGCCAAGGACGACACAGGTATGCCATGGGTGCTGCGAAAACCGCGGCGAAGTGATGTTGTGGAAAGAGCATCTGCAGAAGGCATAACGCTTGCCTTTCTCCGCGCGAATCTGACTGCTGATGTGCCGGATTGGAGAATTCATACACCGGAATTGATCGCTTACCCAATGTTAAAAGGAACGCCGGCTGCTGGAATTGACTTGGAACAAAAGCAATATGTATGGAATATGGATCATCAGCCGCCGTCAGACGACTTTGTCCGCACACTTGCCGACATACTGGCTGAATTACATGGCACGGATCAAATATCTGCTGGGCAATCCGGAATAGAAGTGATAAGGCCAGAAGATTTCAGGCAAATGACAGCAGACTCTATGGTTGATGTGAAGAATAAGCTTGGCGTATCTACGACGCTTTGGGAAAGATGGCAAAAGTGGATAAATGATGATGCATACTGGCCGGGTTTCTCTTCTTTGATACACGGCGATCTCCACCCGCCGCATATCCTTATCGATCAAAATGGACGTGTCACAGGACTTCTGGATTGGACAGAAGCGAAGGTTGCTGACCCAGCCAAGGATTTTGTTCTTTATCAAACCATTTTCGGAGAAAAAGAAACTGCCCGTTTGCTTGAATACTATGATCAAGCAGGCGGCCGGAAATGGGCAAAAATGCAGGAACACATTTCAGAGATGCAGGCGGCGTATCCGGTGGAAATCGCCAAGCTAGCTCTGCAAACACAGCAGGAGGGACACATCAATATGGCGCTGGAAGCACTTGGTGTAACATCGGATTAAGAATTGACTTCGTTTCATGAACCGAGTATTATAAACTCTACAAATAATAGAACGGATCAACAATCGTGAGGAAGAGCAAGTACGTGTCAGAATGGAGGTTCAGAGAGTCGGTGGCAGGTGTGAACCGATCCTCCCCTGATGCCGAATGGGCTTCTGAATTGCTTTGCTGAACGGATAGTAGGCGATGCCGGGTTTCTCTCCCCGTTACCAAGAGAGGAGTATCGAAACATAGATTTTCTGTACTTAGAGTGAACGGCTGTATAGCTGTTAATAAAGGTGGTACCGCGAGACCCTCGTCCTTTGCATAGGACGGGGGTTTTTTGTGTTTCTTAAAGGAGGTGACGGCCAATGGACGATGGCTGGTGGTGGCATAGCAGATGAGTTAGAAAGGAGGATATCAAATGGTCATTGCAACTGATGATCTTGAGGTCGCATGTCCTAAATGTGAAAGAGCGGGAGAAATCGAAGGAACACCTTGCCCGGCCTGCAGCGGAAAAGGTGTTATTCTGACTGCTCAAGGATATACGCTTCTGGATTTTATCCAAAAGCATTTGAATAAGTAAAGGAGAAAAGCTGAGCTGAGATGAGAGCAGAAGAGCAGAGTAAGATTCGTGAGGCCGCAGCAGGAACGATTTTTTTGCTGATCGGAACAGTTTGTTTTGCGTCTAAATCGATTTGGATAAAATGGGCATACCAAATGGGTGCTGAGCCAGATGCCGTGCTGCTATACAGGCAGCTGCTGGCTGTTCCGCTGTTTTGGCTGATTTTTTTAATATACCGACCTCCAATGCCAGACGGTAAGAAAAAAGGAGACCTATGGAAGGCTTGTGGCGCGGGAGTGTTTTGTTTTTTTCTGTCTCCCTTGCTTGATTTTATCGGGCTGAACCATGTATCCGCAATGGTTGAACGTATATTGCTGATGAGCTATCCGTTGTTTGTGTTTGGATTCGCCGCGTGTCGTGACCGGAAAATGTCTTCAATTCAGGACCTTTTCGCAGTTCTGGCGGTCATGTTTGGGCTTTTCTTGGCGCTGGGCGGCTGGAATGCTGAGCTTTTTCAGGCGAATATGATTGGAGCTGTATTCATTTTGTTATCTTCGGCAGTCTATGCTGGTTATCTTGTCCTTTCCGGGCATCTCGTCCATCAAATCGGGGGGATCCGTCTCAATGCATACGGGATGACAGCTGCTGGAGCTGCCATGATGCTTTACACAGGGATAAAATCGGCGGCTGGCATGAATACGCCAATGGCAGCATATCCGCTTTCTATGTATGGTTTGTTCGCGGTAATGGCAGTCGTAACCACTGTGATTCCATTTGTGCTAATGCTTGAGGGCATAAAACGAATCGGGGCACAGCGAGCCGCCGCCATTTCAATGGCAGGGCCTTTCCTGACGATTTTCTATGGAGCTTTATTTCTCGGTGAACGGCTTCGGCTTATTCAAGTCATTGGATCCACTGCTGTATTCTTTGTCATTACGGGCATGGAATACAGGAAGCTGAAAACAGGAAAAAAAGAATAATTTATATAAAACACACACGTTTTTCAATTACAATAAGTGTAATTACGTGTGTGTTTTTTGATTTTGTAAAGGTTAGGTGAGAAGATGCAGCGCATATTGCTTGTAGAAGACGACCACTCAATCAGTGAAATGGTGGATCATTATTTAACAAAAGAAGGCTTTGGAATTGTGCATGCTTTCGACGGAGAAGAGGGTATCCGGCTGTTTCAGCAGGGTTCATACGATTTGGTCCTCCTTGATATCATGCTCCCGAAGCTGAACGGAATGGATTTTCTGAAAATCATCCGGGAAAAAAGCAATATACCGGTCTTAATGATTTCGGCAAAAGACGGAGATGTAGACAAGGCATTGGGACTGGGTTTTGGGGCGGATGATTATATCGCCAAACCGTTTTCGATGATTGAGCTGACAGCCAGAGTAAAAGCCGCGATACGGCGGGCGACGCAATATTCGGCAGAGGAGCCGGCTGTGAATAAGGTGATCCGGATTCACCAGCTTGCGATAGATATAGACAATGTTTCCGTTTTGAAAAACGGAGAGCCGCTTCAGCTGACGTCAACAGAATGGCAGCTGCTGTGCTTATTTGCATCAAATCCTAAAAAAGTGTTTACGAAAGAACAAATCTACCGTTCCGTTTGGAATGAAGAGTACTTTGATGATCAGAACATCATTAACGTACATATGCGGCGGCTCAGAGAAAAGATTGAGGATGACCCCTCCTCCCCTCAATATATTAAAACGCTATGGGGCATCGGTTATAAATTAGGAGAGTTTTAGAATGACAGTGCTATGGGTGGCCGCTGTCATCGCTCTGGCGTGTCTGAATGTGATTCAATTCATAATGAAAAAGAAGCGGGACGGGAATCTGGCTTACACGGCTGACCAGCTTAGCTACATGCTCAGCTGGGATTCGGCAGGACAAATTTTGCTTCCTACAGACGATCATTCGCTCAAAGGCTTGCTTGTTAACATCAATCTTATCGTTGAGAATCGTCAGCAGATCAGCGCCCAATTTGCCAAAACAGAGCAATCCATGAAGCGGATGCTGACCAATATGTCGCACGACCTGAAAACGCCGTTAACGGTCATTCTCGGTTATATCGAAGCCATTCAAAGTGACCCGAACATGCCGGACGAAGAGCGGGAAAGATTGCTGGGGAAGCTCCGCCAGAAAACGAATGAACTCATTCAGATGATCAACTCCTTTTTTGATTTAGCGAAATTAGAATCTGAAGATAAAGAGATCCCGATTACCAAAGTACATATGAACGACATATGCAAACGAAATATCCTGCACTATTATGACGCTGTTCAGTCAAAAGGCTTTCAAGCAGCCATCGATATCCCCGATACGCCGGTGTATGCGCAGGCGAATGAAGAGGCTCTGGACAGAATCCTGCAAAACCTATTGTCCAATGCGATTCAATATGGCGCGGCCGGCAAGTTAATCGGGCTGACGCTGTCTTATGATGAGAGGAACATCGCCATCACCGTATGGGATCGCGGAAAAGGGATTAGTGAAACCGATCAGCAGCGGGTGTTTGAGAGGCTGTACACACTTGAAGAATCCAGAAATAAAGCATTTCAAGGAAGCGGACTGGGTTTAACCATCACAAAACGGCTTACAGAAAAAATGGGAGGCATCATATCCGTCCAAAGCAAGCCGTACGAACGGACTGCATTTACGATCACATTGAAACGCATGACATATTAATCGTAAGAATTTCTTAAGGTTTGAGAAATAAAAATGACAGGGCTCGCCGCTACAATAGAAAACAGGAAAAGAGAGGGAAGGAGAAACAAAGTTGACTTATATCGTACAAACAAACGGGCTGACCAAAACGTATCAGGGCATAGAGGTCGTATCCAATGTCAGCATGCATATTAAAAAAGGTGAAATCTATGGCTTTCTCGGCCCGAACGGCGCGGGGAAAACAACCATCATGAAAATGCTGACGAGCCTTGTCAAACCGACAAGCGGTGAAATCATCATCCTTGGGAACAAGTTCACCCACACGTCATATGAGGTGCTGGGGAACATCGGCAGCATGATTGAATATCCGATTTTTTATGAAAACCTGACAGCTGAAGAAAATTTAGATCTGCATTGTGAATATATGGGATACCACAATAAAAAAGCCATACAAGAAGTGCTGGATATGGTGAATTTAAAACAAATCGACAAAAAACCCGTCAAAACCTTTTCCCTCGGGATGAAGCAGCGCCTTGGAATTGCGCGTGCCATCCTCACGAAGCCGGACCTGCTTATTCTGGATGAGCCGGTGAATGGTCTTGACCCTCTCGGCATTAAAAAGATCAGGCAATTGTTTCAAGTGCTGAGCAAAGAGTACGGGATGACGCTGCTGATCTCAAGCCACTTGCTGAGTGAAATCGAACAAATTGCGGACACGATCGGCGTCATTCGGGACGGCAGGCTGCTTGAAGAGGTATCAATGGAGGATGTCAGGGGCCAGAACACTGAATACATCGAGCTTGTTACATCGAATCAGACAAGGGCCTGCTTTGTGCTGGAGAAAGAGCTGCAATTAACCAACTTTAAAATATTAAATGAGAAAACGATTCGAATTTACGAGGCTGAAGCCTCTCAGGCTGCCATATCCAAAGCATTGATTTTAAATGATGTAGACATTGAATCAATGAACAAAAAGTATACGTCGCTGGAGGATTATTTTATCAAATTGATCAACGGCAATAGCATCAGTGCGTAAAGGAGGAGAGACACGTTGATGAATTTGATCAGAATCGAATTAAGAAAAATGAAAATGGGCTGGTATATCAGAGGTGCCCTTATTGCCAACGTGATCATTATGGGTTTTATGTGGCTGATCAGTTATTCCGAAAAAGCCGATGGCGGGGTTTCGTTCCAAAGTACGGATGAAGCATTCCTCATCATCGGTACCTTCGTCAGAGCGGTATTTATCGTATTTGGCGCTGTGCTGATCGTAAAATTGGTGATTTCGGAATATAAAAACAAAACCATTCTTGTGATGTTCACGTACCCGATCAGCCGTAAAAAGCTGCTCACCGCTAAGCTCATGATCGCGGGCGGACTGACGTTTATCACGATTTTACTTTCAAATATACTCATAGCCGCCGGTTTCTTTTGGCTGAACTCGATCTACCATTTCATACCGGGAGAGCTTACTTCCGAGATCATTTCTCAACAGGCGGTCAAAATGGCGGTTTTCGCTTTTGGCGCCGCTGGAACCAGTTTAGTTCCCATCTTTTTTGGGATGCGTAGACACTCGGTTCCGGCGACCATCATTTCATCTGTAGTAATTGTGATGCTCATCAGCTCAACAAGTCCGGGCTTCTCGATTTCATCTGTTGTGTATATCCCGTTATCGTTAGCGGCATTCGGATTGTTCTTTTCCTACATGGCGATCAGGAATGCGGACAAGCAGGATGCGTAAACAAAGGCGCCCAATATGTATAAAAGGCCGATGCTGTCAGCACCGGCCTTTCCATTATGAGTCTGTTCTTGTTTCAAGATAATGCTTCTTGCCAATCTCTTTGCTCATCATATAGAAATGGAAGCAATATTCACCGATTGCCATGACGATCGCGCCGAATAAAGCCGCCAATGCAACTTCACCGCCAGTCATCCCCATAGAAAGCGGCATGCCCATCAGCCAGATCACGAGAAAGGCCAAACCAAAATCAGCCAAAGTTGCAATCATATTATTCCATTTCGGCAATACATAAAGATCGCCCAGTAAATAAGAAATAACCCCTAACACAATCGTCATTAGCAGCGTATCACCAAACGTGAACCCAAAGCCCAGACCAAGCACCAGATACAACACAATAATCGTCATAATACCTTTAATAGCGAGCGCTTTCACATGTGTCATTACAATTCCTCCTTTTGTCATTTGATTTGTTATGTATAATTCCTCAAATGTAAAAAGTTAAACCTTATTTTTTTTCGGAGGCGGGTGCAAATCTGCTGGGGAGGGGTCAATGATGTGAATCCAGGAATTGAGGCTGCGGCGCTTCGACAGCGGAAATGTGAAGCTTGTACTGCACCGGACGCTGCTTTGATGCCCAACAGCCCATTATGTTTGCTGTTTTTAGATGAATAAATTTAAAAACTTCTCCTGTCCCTCCGTCATCACTTCTGAAGTAATGAAATATGATGAAAAGAGATCAAGGGGAGGTGACGTGATGGCGGTCGTGAGAGCAACGAGTGCGGATGTCGATTTGATGGCAAGGCTGCTCAGAGCGGAAGCGGAAGGTGAAGGCAAGCAGGGGATGCTGCTTGTCGGCAACGTTGGAATTAATCGGCTGCGGGCGAATTGCTCAGATTTTAAAGGCCTCCGCACCATCAGGCAGATGATTTATCAGCCACACGCGTTTGAGGCTGTGACTCATGGATATTTTTATCAAAGAGCGCGGGATAGCGAGCGTGCCCTTGCACGCCGGTCGATTAATGGTGAAAGGCGCTGGCCTGCAAAATTTAGTTTATGGTATTTCAGGCCGGAGGGGGACTGTCCAGCCCAGTGGTATAACCAGCCGTTTGTGGCCAGATTTAAGTCACACTGCTTTTATCAGCCGACGGCGGAGACGTGTGAAAATGTATATAACACATTTTAGAGACAGGACACCGTTCAAGTTGAACGGTGTTTTTCTTTGAAAAGATGCAATGGAAAATATTCCTGTGAGATAATCGAAGAAAAAAGAGCTGACGGAGATGACAGAATGGCAACAATTGACCTGCAAAAGAAAAGTGTAAAGATCGTACTGGAGAAAAAGCAGTTAACGAAGGTGACGGCTCGTGTCGGACTGGTTCTTGATATTACGGGATCGATGAGACCGCTCTACAAAAACGGGACGGTTCAAAATGTGGTGGAGCGGATTTTGGCAGTGGCTGATCAGTTTGATGATAACGGTTTGCTGGATGTATGGGTGTATGATAATGAATTTTCCCGATTAAAGCCAGTTTCAGAAAAGGATTTTTCGGGCTATGTCGATCGTGAAATTTTAAATAATGACCGCTTGCATAAATTCGGCAGAAATGATGAGCCGCCAGTCATGAAGGACGTGCTGCGCAAATATGTTGCGGAGGAACCGAGCTCGTATCCTGCTTTCATTGTTTTTATCAATGACGGGGGCTGTAAAAAGTCAATCAAACCGATAATTGAAGCTTCTTCTGATAAACCGGTGTTCTGGCAGTTTGTCGGCATCGGAAACGGAAACTTTGATTTTCTCAATAAACTGGATACGTTAGAAGGGCGTGTCATTGATAACACGAACTTCCTGCATATCGAAGAGATTGACCGCATTTCTGATGATGAGCTTTATGATGCTCTGCTTGCTGAATTTCCATTTTGGCTGAAAGAAGCGAAGGAAAAAGGGATTGTAAGAGAACAAGAGCCTCCTGCTGAAAAGCCGAAAAAGAAGGGCTTTTTCAGCAGATTGTTTTCGAAATAACTGATAAGGCACTGAGCCATTCTGCGAAATGGCTCGGTGTTTTTGTTTTTTTAAGATCATGTGAAGAAAAATAGTCCGAATGGGCGGCTTGCAAACGACAGGATATGCAGAAAACGCGTCATTCAGCCAGCTTTCGGCATGTTTCAGCAGCAGGCTTGTGAGGGAAGACCTGTTTTTAATGTTCAGCGCTTACAATCGGTTCACACTTCTTCACAGTCGTTTAACAATGATTTCCTATAATGGAGACGATCAATGAGGAGAGAGGGGATCTTGAATGGCATACGACAGTCGTTTTGATGAATGGGTACAGAAACTGAAAGAGGAAAGCTTTCAAAACAATACGTTTGACCGCCGCAAATTTATTCAAGGAGCGGGGAAGATTGCAGGACTTTCTCTTGGATTAACGATTGCCCAGTCGGTTGGGGCCTTTGAAGTAAATGCTGCGCCTAAATTCTCAAGCTATCCGTTTACATTAGGGGTAGCGTCAGGTGATCCGCTTTCTGACAGTGTCGTGCTTTGGACGCGCCTGGCACCAGATCCGCTGAACGGCGGAGGAATGCCGAAGCAAGCGGTGCCTGTCAAATGGGAGGTCGCAAAGGATGAGCATTTCCGCAAAATCGTAAGAAAAGGCACTGAAATGGCTAAACCGAGTCTTGCCCATTCCGTTCATGTGGAAGCGGACGGGCTTGAGCCAAACAAAGTGTACTATTACCGTTTCAAAACCGGCCATGAACTAAGCCCTGTCGGAAAAACAAAAACACTGCCTGCCCCTGGCGCCAATGTGCCGCAAATGACCTTTGCATTTGCTTCCTGTCAGCAATATGAGCACGGATATTATACGGCCTACAAGCATATGGCAAAGGAAAAGCTTGATCTTGTCTTCCATCTCGGTGATTACATATATGAATACGGCCCAAATGAATATGTATCAAAAACAGGCAATGTCCGCACGCACAACAGCGCGGAAATCATTACGCTGCAAGACTATCGGAACCGTCACGCTCAATACCGTTCTGACGCCAATCTTAAAGCTGCACATGCGGCATTCCCTTGGGTTGTAACTTGGGATGACCATGAAGTTGAAAACAACTATGCCAATAAAATACCTGAAAAAGGACAGTCGGTTGAAGCATTCGTGCTCCGCCGCGCGGCAGCATACCAGGCATACTATGAACATATGCCGCTCCGCATTTCCTCTTTGCCGAATGGCCCAGATATGCAGCTGTACCGGCACTTTACGTACGGAAACCTGGCGTCCTTCAATGTGCTTGATACCCGCCAGTACAGGGACGACCAAGCCAATAACGACGGCAATAAGCCGCCTTCTGATGAATCGCGCAATCCGAATCGGACCCTGCTTGGAAAAGAACAGGAGCAGTGGCTCTTCAACAATTTGGGCAGTTCGACAGCCCACTGGAATGTGCTGGCGCAGCAGATTTTCTTTGCCAAGTGGAATTTCGGGACAAGCGCAAGCCCGATCTACAGCATGGATTCGTGGGACGGCTACCCGGCTCAGCGCGAACGGGTTATCGATTTCATTAAAAGCAAAAATCTGAATAATATTGTCGTACTGACAGGTGATGTACACGCAAGCTGGGCATCGAATTTGCATGTCGATTTCGAGAAGACAAGTTCAAAAATATTCGGAGCCGAATTTGTCGGAACCTCGATCACTTCCGGAGGAAACGGAGCCGATAAGCGAGCGGATACGGACCAAATTTTAAAAGAAAATCCGCACATCAAGTTCTTTAACGACTATCGCGGATATGTCCGCTGTACAGTGACGCCTCACCAGTGGAAAGCCGATTATCGGGTGATGCCGTTTGTGACCGAGCCGGGCGCAGCCATTTCCACGAGGGCTTCATTCGTTTACCAGAAAGACCAAACTGGGTTGAGAAAGGTATCATCCACAACAATCCAAGGCGGGGTGAAGCAATCCGATGAGGTCGAAGAGGATCGTTTCTTTGCGCACAACAAAGCCCACGAAAAACAAATGATTAAGAAGCGGGCAAAAATCACGAATTAAGGAGTGAAAAAACATGTTTTCAAACATTGGTATACCGGGCTTGATTCTGATCTTTGTCATCGCCCTCATTATTTTTGGCCCTTCCAAGCTGCCGGAAATCGGGCGTGCTGCCGGACGGACACTGCTGGAATTTAAAAGCGCCACAAAATCACTTGTGTCTGGTGATGAAAAAGAAGAGAAATCAGCTGAGCTGACAGCGGTAAAGCAGGACAAAAACGCGGGCTGAATGCTGATGAGGCAGACACCGGGTCTGCCTCTTTTTTTATGAAAGGGAGGGCTTTTTTGAATGGATAAAAAAGAAACCCATCTGATCGGGCATTTAGAAGAGCTTCGCCGCCGGATTATCGTCACCCTTGCGGCATTTTTTCTATTTCTCATCACGGCTTTTTTGTTCGTACAGGACATTTATGACTGGCTGATCAGGGATTTGGATGGAAAGCTGGCTGTGCTTGGGCCGAGTGAAATCCTCTGGGTGTATATGATGCTTTCCGGCATTTGTGCCATTGCGGCTTCTATCCCTGTTGCCGCGTACCAGCTGTGGCGTTTCGTTGCACCGGCGCTGACGAAAACGGAGCGCAAGGTGACGCTCATGTACATACCAGGTTTATTTGCGTTGTTTTTGGCGGGCATCTCCTTCGGATACTTTGTCTTGTTTCCGATCGTGCTCAGCTTTTTGACTCATTTATCCTCCGGCCACTTTGAAACGATGTTTACGGCTGACCGCTACTTTAGGTTTATGGTGAATTTGAGCCTGCCGTTCGGCTTCTTGTTTGAGATGCCCTTGGTGGTGATGTTTTTAACAAGGCTGGGCATCTTAAATCCTTACAGATTGGCCAAAGCGAGAAAGCTGTCCTATTTTCTGCTGATTGTCGTGTCCATATTGATTACACCGCCTGATTTTATTTCTGATTTTCTCGTGATGATCCCGCTTCTTGTCCTGTTTGAAGTGAGTGTCACCCTATCGGCGTTTGTCTATAAAAAGAGGCTGAGGGAAGAAACAGCGGCGGCCGCTTAGTGCAGTGTACCGCCCGGTGACTTCACATCCTCATCATATTGTGCGGCCGTAACAGCGGCGATTCTCAATGCCCGGACAATCGTGTCCAGGCTGAGGCTCGGCGCTGTTTTGTCGATTGTTTGCTGCGGAATGTAAGGAATATGAATAAAACCGCCGCGAATGTGCGGGGATGTCCGGCTAATGTGATCCATTAACCCGTAGAACAAATAGTTGCATACAAAGGTCCCCGCTGTGTAGGAAACCGCAGCTGGAATGCCGTGTTCCTTCATCTTAGCAGTCATTCGTTTCACGGGAAGCCCTGTCCAGTAAGCGGCGGGCCCATCTGGAGAAATCTCTTCATCAATCGGCTGATGTCCTTCGTTATCGGGGATTCGCGCATCTGCAAGGTTGATCGCCACCCGTTCCGGTGTAATCTGCATCCGTCCTCCTGCTTGGCCGACACAAATTACGATATCCGGCTGATGTGTTTGAATGGCTTGGCGCAGAGTGCCCAGAGCGGATCTAAAGACGGTTGGAATTTGTTCCGCTGTAATTATGGCTTCTTCCGTCTCGAAGCCATTAAGCCGTTTCGCCGCTTCCCATGATGGATTGACGGTTTCTTTGTCAAAAGGGTCAAAGCCAGTGATCAGCACTTTTTTTCTCATTCTCCCATCTCCTTTTTCTTTTATTCTATTGTTTATTTATGGGTTTTTCATCAAAATAATGTAAAGGAGTGAATCATAATGGAGCATTTGCCGCAGCAGTATCGTCATTTATTCCCAACCTTGCAGACGCATACGATGCTTGCCAGCTGTTCTCAGAGCGCATTGGCAGAGCCTGTATCAAGGGCGATCCAGGATTATCATGATAGCCTGCTGTATATGGGGACGAACTGGAAAGAAGCGATCGAAAAAACAGAGTTTGCGAGAAACGAGTTTGCAAAGCTAATCGGGGCTGAACCGGATGAAGTGGCGGTTGTACCGTCAGTTTCTGATGCGCTGGTTTCTGTAGCATCGTCCTTAACTGCATTTGGAAAGAAGCACGTTGTATATACAGATATGGATTTTCCGGCGGTGCCTCATGTTTGGCAGGCACACTCCGATTATACCGTATCCGTCATTCCATCAATAGACGGCGTGCTGCCGCTTGAACAATATGAAACGCATATTTCGGATGAAACAGTACTGACGTGTGTTCCTCACGTTCATTATCGCGACGGCTATGTTCAGGATATAAAAGCGATTGCCGAGATTTCTCAGAGAAAGGGCTCTTTATTGTTTGTAGATGCTTATCAATCAGCCGGGCATATTCCCATTGATGTGAAGGAATGGGGCGTAGATATGCTGGCAGCAGGCACCCGGAAGTATTTGCTCGGCATACCAGGTGTGGCGTTTCTTTATGTGAGAAAGGAGCTGGCTGACGCACTGAAGCCGAAAGCATCAGCTTGGTTCGGAAGAGAGAGCGGATTTGATGGGGCTTATGCAAAAGACGCGCGCCGTTTTCAAACGGGCACCCCAGCTTTTATCAGCGTATACGCAGCTGCAGCGACTTTATCGCTGCTGAATCATATTGGGGTTTCTCATATCAGGGATCATGTGAAAACGATCTGTGCCGATGCAGTTCAATATGCCGCTGAAAAAGGCCTGCAGCTGGCGGCGGCACAAGGTGGGGATCAGCCGGGCATGGTTGCGATCCGGGATGAGCGGGCATCGGAAACGGCGGCGTTGCTGAAGAAGAAAAAAGTGATTTGCGCGCCGCGGGAAAATGTTATCCGTCTCGCTCCCCATTTTTATAATACGAAGGAGGAAATGCGGCACGCGATTGATGAAATCGCGGCGAAAACGATCCACAAGTAAACATAAAAAATCCCCTGAACATTAGTCAGGGGATTTTCATATTAATGATCTACCTTCACGCGCTTCATAAAGAAAGCGCCAATTAAACCGATAATGGCAACAATCATTGCAAACACAAATGCGTGCTGTACACCCGCTGTCAAAGCTTGCGGGATGACTGCCGGATCGGCAGGGTTTTTAACTGTACTCATATAATCATGCTGGCCTGCAGCCATAATGCTGACCGCAACCGCTGTTCCGATAGCGCCGGCCATTTGCTGCAGCGTGTTCATAATGGCGGTGCCGTCTGGATAAAATTCACGCGGCAGTTGGTTTAAACCGTTTGTCTGTGCAGGCATCATGATCATAGAAATCCCGATCATCAAGCAGGTGTGCAGGATGATAATCAGCACAGCTGTTGAAGTGGTCGTTACATTTGAGAAGAACCATAGTACAACTGTGACAATCACAAATCCCGGAATGACAAGCCATTTCGGCCCGTATTTATCGAACAAGCGGCCTGTAACAGGGGACATAAATCCATTTAAAATACCGCCCGGCAAGAGAACAAGACCAGATGCAAATGCAGTCAGGACTAAGCCGCCTTGCAGATACATCGGCAGAAGCAGCATAGATGACAGAATGACCATCATACAAATGAACACCATGATCACACCCAAAATAAACATCGGGTATTTGAACGCACGGAGGTTCATCATCGGCTGCTTCATTGTCAGCTGGCGGATTGAAAATAGGATAAGGCCGACAACGCCGACAATCAGTGACACGATAACAGTCGGGCTGGACCATCCCCCGGAGCCTTCACCCGCGTTGCTGAATCCGAACACAATGCCGCCGAAGCCAATCGTCGACAGGATGATAGACAATACATCGATTTTCGGCTTTGTCGTTTCAGATACATTCTGCATATATGCGATACCGAACACAAGCGCCAGCACAAGGAATGGAAGAGAGATCCAGAAAATCCAGTGCCAGTTGAGGTGCTCCAGAACCAATCCTGAGAAAGTTGGGCCGATGGCGGGCGCGAACATAATGACAAGACCGATCGTTCCCATTGCGGCGCCCCGTTTATGAGGCGGGAAAATCACCAAGATTGTGTTAAACATTAGGGGCAGTAAAAGACCGGTTCCAAGTGCCTGAACGATCCTTGCCGCTAATAAAAACGAGAAGCTCGGCGCAAGCGCCGCAATGAATGTACCTAAAATTGAAAAGATAAGTGACACGGTAAAAAGCTGTCTTGTTGTGAACCACTGTAACAGCAGTCCTGAAACAGGAACAAGGATACCGAGTACAAGCAGGTAGCCCGTCGTTAACCATTGGACGGTTGCCGCTGTAATGTTCAATTCCTTCATAAGGTCGGTTAACGCAATATTCAGTGCTGTTTCACTGAACATGCCGATAAAACCGGCCAACAGCAAGGAAATCATAATCGGCATCACTTTGTATTGCTGAGATGCTTTAGCTGTTGTTTCCAAAATCATTTCCCCTCTCTATCAACTGCATGTAGTATGTCGTTTTTTTATCTCTTCAGCAGGTCAGGAATGCAGCTGGAGATATGAAGGAGCGGCGTACTGTTTTTTGCCGTCAAAGATAAAAGAATGCCGCCTTCAATCATCGCGTTAACCACAGTGCTGGCTTCTTTTGCACGGCTCTCGCTGCAGCCAGTCTGCCGCAGTTTTTCCTCATATACAGAGGCCCATTCTTTGTAGGCTTCATGACAGGCTTCGCGCAACGGTTCGCTTTTCAATGACGTCTCAGCCGCTAGCAAGCCCACAGGCAAGCCTTCAATGTCTTCCGTACATGAAAACTGGCAGGAGAGCTCCTTCAAAAAGGCTTGAATGCCTTCCGCTGGATCGGTGCAGGCTTCCATGCAGTCCGCGATTTTCTGACGGATATACTCCTTCATCTCATTTACGGCTTCGATCGCAAGCTGTTCTTTACCCCCGGGAAAGTGGTAGTAAAGAGAGCCTTTAGGCGCGCCGCTTTCCTTTATAATCTGGTTCAGCCCCGTGCCGTAATACCCTTGCAGCTGAAAAAGCCGGGTAGCTGCCGAAAGGATTTTCTCACGGGAATCTCCATAACTCATAACATTCCCACCTTACTGAATTGCAATCAAAAATATAGTGACTGGTCTATTATCTTGATTCAATCATCAATTGTCAAGAAAAATTCATTGTATGAAAAGACAAAAAAAGAAGGATATGACAACAAAAAATACTGAGAGAAAAGCTGACTGATCTTTTGACTGAATAGATAAAATGTTCAATGATTAATCATCATATGGATGTAAGGAGAGAAATAGATGAAAAAACAACGAATGCTCGTACTTTTTACCGCACTATTGTTTGTTTTTACCGGATGTTCACATTCTCCTGAAACAAAAGAATCCCCGAAAGAAAAAACGCAGACACAAAAAGTCTCTTCGGCTTCTGCCTCTGAAAAAAAGGATCTGCCGAATATTAGAATTTTAGCGACAGGAGGCACGATAGCTGGTGCCGATCAATCGAAAACCTCAACGACTGAATATAAAGCAGGTGTTGTCGGCGTTGAATCACTGATCGAGGCAGTTCCAGAAATGAAGGACATTGCAAACGTCAGCGGCGAGCAGATTGTTAACGTCGGCAGCACAAATATTGATAATAAAATATTGCTGAAGCTGGCGAAACGCATCAACCACTTGCTCGCTTCAGATGATGTAGACGGAATCGTCGTGACTCATGGAACAGATACATTGGAGGAAACCGCTTATTTTTTGAATCTTACCGTGAAAAGTGATAAACCGGTTGTTATTGTCGGTTCGATGAGACCTTCCACAGCCATCAGCGCTGATGGGCCTTCTAACCTGTACAATGCAGTGAAAGTGGCAGGTGCCCCTGAGGCAAAAGGGAAAGGGACGCTTGTTGTTCTTAACGACCGGATTGCCTCAGCCCGATATGTCACCAAAACAAACACAACCACAACAGATACATTTAAATCAGAAGAAATGGGCTTCGTCGGAACAATTGCAGATGATATCTATTTTAATAATGAGATTACCCGTAAGCATACGAAGGACACGGATTTCTCGGTTTCTAATCTTGATGAGCTGCCGCAGGTTGACATTATCTATGGATACCAAAATGACGGAAGCTACCTGTTTGACGCTGCTGTAAAAGCCGGAGCAAAGGGGATTGTATTTGCCGGTTCTGGGAACGGGTCTTTATCTGATGCAGCCGAAAAAGGGGCGGACAGCGCAGTCAAAAAAGGCGTTACAGTGGTGCGCTCTACCCGCACGGGAAATGGTGTCGTCACACCAAACCAAGACTATGCGGAAAAGGACTTGCTGGCATCGAACTCTTTAAACCCCCAAAAAGCACGGATGTTGCTGATGCTTGCGCTTACCAAAACAAATGATCCTCAAAAAATCCAAGCTTATTTCAATGAGTATTGAAGAAAAGAAGGCGAATAAGCCTTCTTTTTTTTGGCTTTTTAGGACCAATAATGACCTCTGAATCTTCAAATTTCTTTAAAAATAAGCCAAAATTACCCTTTACTTAATTAATTTGGTAACGTAATATAATTGGAGAATTTGTTACAAAAAAAGGAGGATATTATGAAATTTGTAAAAAGAAGGATCATTGCACTTGTAACAATTTTGATGCTGTCTGTTACATCGCTGTTTGCGTTGCAGCCGTCAGCAAAAGCCGCTGAACACAATCCAGTCGTTATGGTTCACGGCATTGGAGGGGCATCATTCAATTTTGCGGGAATTAAGAGCTATCTCGTATCTCAGGGCTGGTCGCGGGACAAGCTGTATGCAGTTGATTTTTGGGACAAGACAGGCACAAATTATAACAATGGCCCGGTATTATCACGATTTGTGCAAAAGGTTTTAGATGAAACGGGTGCGAAAAAAGTGGATATTGTCGCTCACAGCATGGGGGGCGCGAACACACTTTACTACATAAAAAATCTGGACGGCGGAAATAAAGTTGAAAACGTCGTGACGCTTGGCGGCGCCAACCGTTTGACGACAGGCAAGGCGCTTCCGGGAACAGATCCAAATCAAAAGATTTTATACACATCCATTTACAGCAGTGCCGATATGATTGTCATGAATTATTTATCAAGATTAGATGGTGCGAGAAACGTTCAAATCCATGGCGTTGGACACATCGGCCTTCTGTACAGCAGCCAAGTCAACAGCCTGATTAAAGAAGGGCTGAACGGCGGGGGCCAGAATACAAACTAATGAGATAAATAACCTTGAAGAGTCCTATTCTTCAAGGTTATTCTGCTTTTAGCACAATGGTTTTCGCCGCCATATCATGAACGGTTTGTTTTTTCTTCGTAAATGCGGCTGTCAAATAGATCAGGCGGGAGAATACATGCACCCACGCTATCAGGTAACGGATAATGGCTTGCGGGAAGGATATTTTTTTATATGTTTCGTCCCTCACGATTTGCAGCCCGATGATTTTTTTGCCCAGTGTGCCCTTCCAATTTGTCAGCGGCATCAGCAAAGGATACACAATCAGCATCAATATGGCGACAATAATGACACCGGCGGACCCATCGCCAAACGTAAATCCGGCTGCCAAAATCACTGCTGCGGCAATGATTACATCAAGTACAAGCGCGCAGGCGCGCAGCACGAAACCAGCTAGTTCCAATAGAAACACTCCTTAAAATGTTAAATAAATACCTAATGATTGTAAAAAAGAAGGGCCTAAAGTGGGAATAGGTGATAAGTCTTAAATCACAAAAGTTGGTGAAAATGTCATAGGTAAATTGGCATAATCAGCCAGCTTATCACATTACCAAATTCTTTTTTAGCCCGAAACCAAGCCCTCAGAAGTTATTTTTGTTAAAATAGAAAAGTTACAACAGAATTCGGAGGGTTTATTGTGGGAAAAGTGAAACGAAATGCCCCTTGCCCATGCGGCAGCGGCAAGAAATATAAAAAATGCTGCGGAAGTAAAGTTGTCGACTTCCCGGCGGAACTAGCGGCAAAAGAAGCGAAACAAATTCAGGAAGACTTAGTGGAGTATGCCTTCACAGTACATAGAGAAAGCATTTCAGGCTTTATCAACCAGCATGGTTTTCTTTCTGCTATGGACAGACAGACGAAAGACATCAGCGTATTTAACTTAGGAATCTGGGGAATCTTCTTCCACCCGCTTGCTGGTGAGAAGACAATCTTCGAAGAGTACCTTCAGAAAAAAGGCGATTCGATCACTCGTCCGAAAACGCGTGAGATCGTAGAATCATGGCAGAGCATGACGCCTGCTTTATTGCTGCTGAAGGACCTGAAGGAAGGCATCATTCACTTTGAAGATGTCATTACGGCAAAACAATTCGAAGTGGAAATGGACGCCAGCAATCAAGACCTTCCTCCAGTGGGAAGCCTGATTCTTGGATACCCAATCCACGAAGCGGAAAAAGCAGAATTCTTCATGCAGTTCACGATCTTCCCGGTGAAGAGAACAGAAGCGCTGATCAGCAAGGTGAAGAAATATGCGGATGCCGCTGTGAAGGAAGGCAAAACGCCGGAGGACTTCATGAAGCAGGAATTCAACAACGTTCTGTTCGCGTTGTTAGCTGAGAAAGATGAAGAGCCACAAGCAGAGAAAGCGGAAGTAAGCACTGTTGAGTGGGCAAACGATTTGGAGAAAGAAACCGCTGCGGCTATTGAAGAAGGCATGAGCGGGGAAGAGTATCCGACTGAATTGATCCCAGCTGTTATTGACATCTGGAAAACATTCTGCGAGAAAAAATCACCTGTCATCAGAAAGCCGGAAGCTTTTGCTGCGGCAGTTGAATATTATGTAAACGCGATTTCTCTTAACGGCGCGTCCGTTTCTCAAGCTAAACTGGCGAAAAAATACGGCGTCAGCGCATCAACGATTTCCAGCCGTTACAAAGAAATTGAAAGCACGCTGCAGGATGAAGCAGATCGTTTTGCCCAAGCGTTATCCTCATAATGAAAAAAACCTTGAAAAGCCAGGCTTTTCAAGGTTTTTTTATTTCTGGAACGGAATTTTGATTTCTAACCGGAAGACGGGGTGGCGGTAGGTAAAATCCAGCCTGCCAAAAGCGCCCTTCACCAGTTTTTGAATGATATATGTGCCCATGCCTTCATGAGCGCCGTTTTTCGTTGAGCGGCCAAACGATTGATAGATTGTATCGAGCACTTTTGGGTCCATCCCGGGAGTGCTGTTTTCACAAGTCAGTACATAAAGTCCGCTGCGCAGTGAAGTCTCGAGTTTAATCTCTGCTTTTTCTCGGGCCTCCGCCGCGCTGTCGAGCGCATTTTCTAATATGTTGCCGACCAAGCTGACCTGATCAGCAGGCGAAAATGGAAGGGAAGAAAGCGGTGTATGCATATGCAGCGAAACACTCACATTCGAGGCGCGGGCTTTTTCTAAAAAATCATAAAGCACCCCTGCAACGTACGCGTTCTCTCCCTTCAAAAATCGGTCATATTGACTGTATTGATCCGCCCAGTTTTGAATATATGCTTGTGTATCTGCCTTGGGCTGAGCTGATTTGATTGCAGTGATATGTTTCATTGTGTCATGATTCCGGCTTCTCACATCAATCAGCATTTGATTGGCGTGCTGTTCAGCTTGAGTCAGCTTATCAATTTGATCAGAAAGCCTTGCCTGCAAAGCAGACTGTCCGATACGGAGCCCTTCACACCCTGCAAATATTACGATTACACATAATGCCTGCATGATGTCTGTGCCGATCAGCACCACTCCCGCCGACATCACTTGAA
Organism: Bacillus sp. FSL R5-0416; assembly: GCF_037975425.1. NCBI lineage: Bacteria > Bacillati > Bacillota > Bacilli > Caryophanales > Bacillaceae > Bacillus > Bacillus sp. FSL R5-0416. The sequence goes on from NZ_CP150252.1 coordinate 287,267, forward strand.
TCACGGCAATCCATGCACAAAGCCCTGAGGAACAGTGTTTCCACACCCGCTTCGTATTCCAAATGTACAATCCTGCAGCAGCTGCGCCTAAAACAGCGGTGAGCCAAGAGGCGGCTGTGCTGTGCCAAAGGGCAGCAGCCCCCTGATAACATATGAAACTAAATAAAATCAGATAAAGACATTGAAAAAGGGTAATCACGTACTAAACTCCTCAAAAATAGTAGTTTTGAAAATAATCAAGCTGCTGCTTAGTGATCATCGCTTTTTTAGACGTTCCCTCAAAGGAAACTGTGAATGAATGCTTGGTATAAGCGGAAAAATGCTTTATGTAATGAATGTTGATAATAAAGGAACGATGCGAACGAAGAAAATCCTTTTCGGGCAGGTCGCCTTTAATATCATTTAATGTTTGATACGTTTGCACCTCTTCGGCGGTTGTCACAATCGTCGTCGAACGTCCCGTCCGTTCTGCGAAAATAATATCCTTCTTTTGCAGGACGTGCATTTCAGACTTTTGCTTTATCAATATACGCCCATTCAAACTCGTTTCCGTTTTCTTTTTCAAGTACCGGTCGAAGGAAGCGGCCAGACGGTCGGCATAGTACGGCTTCATAATATAATCATGGACGTTCAGGTCAAAGGCGTGAACCGCATAACCGCCGTGGCCGGTAACAAAAATCACATCCACATCAAGTGAATGGGATTTGATCAAATCAGCAAGCTCGTAGCCAGACATATGGGGCATCTCGATATCGGCAAGCAGCAGATCAATGTCTCCGTTCTTTACCCGCCTGTAGGCTTCCTTCGCTGAATCGGTGGAAAAGACAATTTCGACGTCCTGCATTCTGGACACGATCGCTTCCAGCTTCTCTAAATCTACTCGATAATCATCTACAAGTCCGACTTTTACCATTATCATTCCCCTAGTTACATAGAATCATCTTTATTCTATCCCATTTCACGACATAAAAAGAACTCTTCGCGACAACTTTATCCAACTAATCCAGCTTTTCGTATATAGTCATTACTAGAAATAAAGATAAGGGAGATTGTGACATGATTACACTGACCGATTGCAGCCGCAGGTTTCAGGATAAGAAAAAAGTAGTCAAAGCGGTGCGAGATGTAAGCTTAACAATTGAAAAAGGAGAAGTCGTCGGCATTCTCGGAGAAAACGGTGCCGGCAAAACCACGATGCTGAGAATGATTGCTTCCTTGCTTGAACCATCACAGGGTGTAATCACAGTAGACGGCTTTGACACGGTCAAGCAGCCGGCTGAGGTCAAAAAAAGAATCGGTGTCTTATTCGGAGGAGAAACCGGGCTTTACGACAGGATGACCGCTAAAGAAAATCTCCAATACTTCGGCAGGCTGTATGGGCTGAACCGCCACGAGATCAAAGCAAGAATAGAAGATTTATCGAAACGGTTCGGCATGCGCGATTATATGAACCGGAGAGTGGGCGGGTTTTCGAAAGGCATGAGGCAGAAAGTCGCCATTGCCAGAGCGCTGATTCACGATCCGGACATCATTTTATTTGATGAGCCGACAACTGGGCTTGATATTACGTCAAGCAACATCTTCCGCGAATTTATACAGCAGCTGAAAAGAGAACAAAAAACGATTCTTTTCTCCAGCCACATTATGGAGGAAGTGCAGGCGCTCTGTGACAGTGTCATCATGATTCACAGCGGAGAGGTGATTTACCGAGGGGCGCTTGAATCACTATACGAGAGCGAGCGCAGTGAGGATTTGAATTACATCTTTATGTCTAAGCTTGTCAGGGGGATTTCTTAAATGCTGAGCCATATTTATAAAAAAGAAATGATCGACGCTTTGCGCGACAGAAAAACGATTTTACTCACAATCTTAGTGCCGATGATTATGATGCTTGGACTTGTCTTCTTTTATGAAAGCATGCTGTCCGACAAAGGGGAGCAGTACACGCTGGCTGTCGGCCATTCGCTTCCGCCCGCACTGGAAAGCAAGCTTAATGAGATTGACGAAATCAGCGTAAAAACATTTGCAAAGCCTGAAGAGGCAGTTGATGAAGGAAAAGCAGATGCCTATCTGAACGTCCCGAAAGAGTTCGACTCATATGTCAACAGCATGACACCTTTTAAGATTGATGTTTACGGTAATTCAATCGATCAAGGGTCGTCAAATGCCATGCAGCTTGTGCAGTCTGCCTTAGATCAGTACAAAAATGAAATTGTGCAGCAACGTTTAACAAATAAGCATATTGATCAATCGGTGATCCAGCCGTTTACGATTCAGCAAAAGGAAGCGGATGAGGAGAAAGGGACTTCCGCTATTATGCTTTCCGCCATTCTGCCCATGCTAATTCTGACTTCCATTGTTTCCGGCGCAATGCCGATCGCTCTTGATATCATGGCCGGTGAAAAGGACCGGAAGTCAATCGAGGCGCTGCTATTAACGCCAGTCAGCAGAAACAAAGTGCTGGTCGGCAAGTGGCTTGCGGTTTCCACTTTTGCCGTGGCTTCAGGTGTATTGGCTTTGGTGTTTTTGATTTTGTCCACCGTGTTATTTACCGAAAATTTAAAAACGGCCTTCCAGCTGGGAGATCATATGTGGAGTGTAATCGGCGCTTCAGCCTTAATCATTGTGCTCTCTGCATTGCTGATATCTGCGATGGAACTTTTCATCAGCATCATGTCCAGCTCGGTAAAAGAAGCGCAAAGCTATATGTCTCTCGTCGTCTTTCTGCCTGTGTTCCCGATGTTTTTCATCTTCAGCAAGGCACCGAACCAATTTGACTTATCATACTTTCTCATCCCGTTTCTGAACCTGCATGCGTTATTTAAACAGCTTTTATTCGGGATGGTTGACCCGGCTGCCATTTTGTCTACGTCAGGAACCATCGCCGTGCTCATCGCCATCTTCTTTTTACTAGCCAGAGCCTGCTTCCTGAAAGACAAATGGGTTCTTCCAAAATAAACTTGCAAAAGGAGAAATACACTTTCTCCTTTTTGTATATCCTGAAAAAAGAAGGAAAATAGAAAAAGGATATCTAATACAAAAAGTGACCCTGCACTATTTTTCATCAAAATTGGTTTCAAAGGAGAAGGAACAATGGATCAAACACGTACACTCGGCAAAACGAAGCTGGAGGTGAAGCGGATCGGATTCGGCGCGAATGCGGTCGGCGGGCATAATCTATTTCCAAATCTAAATGATGAAACAGGGAAGGATTTAGTGCGCACGGCATTGGATGGCGGCGTCAACTTTATCGATACCGCCTTTATATATGGATTGGGGCGGTCTGAAGAATTAATCGGCGAAGTCGTACAGGAACGCGGCGTGCGGAATGAGCTCATCATCGCCACCAAAGGAGCTCATAAAGAAGTGAACGGCAGCATTGAATTAGACAATAGCCGGGAGTTTCTTCGCAGCGAGGTGGAGAAGAGCCTGAAGCGGCTGAAAACAGATTACATTGATTTGTATTATGTTCACTTTCCGGATGGAAAAACACCTCTCGCTGAAGTGGCGGGCACTTTGAAAGAGCTGAAGGATGAGGGGAAAATCAAAGCGATCGGCGCTTCGAACCTCGATTATCAGCAATTGCAGGATTTTAATGCTGACGGCTATTTGGAGGTCTTCCAGGCCGAATATTCTCTCATACAGCGTGATGCCGAGAAAGAGCTTCTTCCATACTGTGAAAAACAAGGCATCTCCTTTATTCCTTACTTTCCGCTTGCGTCCGGACTGCTGACAGGAAAATTCACGCAAGACACAGTCTTTGATGATTTCAGAAAGGATAAACCTCAATTTCAGGGTGAAACGTTTATCCACAATCTCAAAAAAGTAGATAAGCTGAAAGCAGTAGCGGAGGAAAAACAAGCGGACACGGCACATGTCGCCTTGGCGTGGCTGTTAACGAGACCGGCGATTGATGCCATTATTCCAGGAGCTAAACGACCTGAGCAATTACAGGATAACCTGAAAACCTTGAACATTGAACTCACCGAAGATGAAGTGAATTTCATCAGCGACATTTTCAAATAAAAAAGGAAATAGCCTCCGAGGCTATTTCCTTTTGGTGTTTTATTCTTTGATGAATGCTTCGACTAATTCTGCTGCTCTGTAATCATCCATATCAAGCTGCCATTGGTCGATGTCATTTTTCTTCATTTTTACTTCAACTGTTTTTTCAGATGAAGCAGGTCCAAGCTTTTTAAATTCCTCAGGGTAGACTTGAAGCGCGTATTTCACTGCCTCTTCATAGCTGGCACTAGAGTTTTTACTGTAGTAGTCTTTCACTTTGTCTTCGATACGGTCTGAAAGAGAAGATGCATCTACAGGTTTAACTGTGGCTTCAACAATTGCTTCGTCTTTAGAGATTGAAGTCGTTTTTGCCTGAATGGAAGAGTTTTTGCTTAATCCCTCTTTAATGCCGTTCACGATATTATCAAGCGCTTTGCTGTCCGCATATGTGCTGGAAAGGCCGGAAGCTGAGAGATAACCGTCTTTGGCTGATTCATTGAAATCATTTACAATTTCATTTTTGTTAGCGCCGGTGATTTTTTCGAAATCGGCGTTATCTTTGCCGAAAAGAAGGACATCAACATAAGCTGATAACGCTTTTGCAGAATCTTGGAGCTTATCTGCCGTCGCCAGAATTTTTTTGTCTTTTCCGTCAATTTTAAAAGTAACTGATTTTGGCTTTTTATCACCGTAAGATTCCGGCGTATAGTTGAGCTCGTATTGCTTGCCTTTATCTACAACGAAGAAAAGATTTCCTTCAACGGATTTGTCAGCGTTAATCGTGCTGCCTTGAAGCTTTTCGCTATAGTCTTCAGGGTCTGTGTCAGACATTTTGGTATCACCTTGATACAATGTGAAATCCATACTGTCTACATTCAGCGGGTCTTTTCCTGTGTTTTTCACCGCGACATTGACTTTTAACACAAGCTGGTCATCTGAAGTGGACTTATCATATTTAGACGGAAGCGTATAAGAGACATCCTTGATTTTGACTTGAGCTATATCTGAGCTTTTTTCTGTTTCTGATTCTTTCTTCTCCGCGCTTGTTTTGCTGCCGGAACAAGCAGCTGTAAACATCATCAGCAGAAGAATTAGGAAAACAGCGTACGTTTTTTTCTGAAACATTCATTTTTCCTCCTCAAATGGTTTAGGAAAGGGAGTCTTTTGTCTTTGAGAAATGGATCTTTTTGAATGGATTAGCATCATATAACCAAAAAAATCAGTTCTTTTCTCACGGTTTTCACCGGATTTTCTGGAAACTCCGCCCTCCTTTGTCATGAATGGACCTATAAAAAGTTACAACGGAATTAATTTTAAGATTATTAGCTTTTATATTGAATAGGTTCATCATCCTATTTTTGGTGAAAAATGTTCTGGTAAAACTGGTAAACTCAGAAAACTGTGTATTTTAGACTATTACTTTTTGATTAGTTGGAGGGAACTTAAGAAGGATGAAAGGGGCTGCCTTTGTGAAGAAAGAGGAACTGAAACAAAAAGCACTGGAAATCGGCCGGGTGCCGACACACTTAAAACTGGAAATTGAAGATTATGGCGGTGATGACAAAAGAGCCTGTTTTTGTTGGACAGATCCTCAGGATGAGAATATCGGCATTATCGTGGAACTTGGACCGGACGGGGAGCTGGAATCCCTTTCCCGTGATATTGAGCCTGAAAGCGGAGAAAGGCTGTCTGAGGAGAAACTAGAGGATATCATGCGCCAATTTGTCGAGACTCATCATCCGGGGGCACTCTCTGCCTTTGTTCGTGAAGAAAATGACCGTGCATACGGCGATAAAGTGAGATTTTCATATGTTCAAATGGAGGCTGGGCTTCCTCTCCCCATGAGCGGATTTATGGCTGATGTTTCCTTATCAGGTGAGATCGTTTACTTCCGCTATTACGGCGAAGCGGGCAGCATCATCAAGCCAAAGAGGCTCGCGGATGTTGAAGAGGCACTTGCCTTTATCAAGAAGGACGTGGAGTTCGACCTTTTGTTTGAGGTTCTCCATCGTTCTGTTTACAAAAACGGAGATGATCAGCCGCATTTGGTGTATGAGCCTGAATGTAGGGCCATTACCGTACCTGCGGATTTGGTTCAAGAAGAACAAGGAGGAGTTGATGATGACGATAATTACAGGGAGCCTGAGAGCTTTCCTCTCCCTTTATTCGAGGGCATCCGCGAAAAGGCCGATCCTGACAGCATGATTGGTATTGAAAATGGGTTTGTCAAAGAGCGGGAAGCGGATTTGGGAGATGGGAGAATTGGAATCGTTTGGCGGAATCCGGATGACCCTGTGTATCAGCCGGCGGATAAAAGCATGGACAGCTGGTTTAAGGGACGGACTCATCAAGTGCTGAAAACCATCTATAACAAAGAAACCGGAAAACTCGAAGGCGTCATGTCATTTATGGAGGAAAAAGGGCCGCTGACAGTAACTTTGGCAGAGTGCGAAAAAATCGCGCTTCGCTTTCTGTTTGCTTTATTTCCGAATGCCGATCAATATTTTAGGATCAGATACGATGAAAAGGATGAAGAAGAAAACGCAGTCGCTGGTTTTACATTTGAAGCGCATTGTCACGGGGTTCCGATCCGATTTGGGCAGATCAGAATTTGTGTCAGCCGCCAGACAGGGTATATCACCGTTTATATGGGACCGGATATTGACCCAAATAAGCTGGCAACCATTGATCCTGTGCCGGCTATTTCAGTTGAACAAGCCAAGTCTATCTTTTGGCAGCATTTTAAAGTTGAGCTTGGCTGGGAAAGAGAGTACGGGGATGATGAAGAACACAGCTACCGGCTCGTCTATAAGCCGGTGTATCCGCGTTTTATCGATGCACATACAGGAGAGCCTGTCTTCAGCATATGGTGAAACAGCCAAAAGTCACGCAATTGCCTCAGATATAGAAGAGAGTATGTGATGAAAGTAACAGAAAGAATCTCGAAAAACAATGACAATAATAGAAAAGGACCTTTCTTCACTTTAAAAGAAGAAAGGTCTTTTTATATAATAAACAGGATTCTCTTTGTCGTAGACTCTTTGAAAGGGATGACTTCATTGGTTAATAAACAGCTGAAAAAGAAGGCGCAGGAGATCGGAAATGTACCGACGCATTATGAGCTTGAGATAGAAGATTACGACCAAAAGCAAAAGAAGAACGGGCAGGCATATTTTATCTGGAAGGACCCTAAAGATCCGGAAAAGCACATTACAGTTGAACTTAGAAATGACGGCGCTTTGCTCACCTTTTCAACAACTGTCCGCTCCGAGACAGACAAACAACTTCCAGATGCCGAGCTGAAGCTGACGGCTCTTCAGTTTGCCGCTGCCCATCATTCCGGCACATTTATGAATTTTCATTTTCAAGGCAAGGAAGAACGGGGGGAGCACATCCGGTTTGTCTATACCAAAATGGAGCTGGGGCTTCCGATTCCCAATTCAGGTTTTTTAATTGATATGACACGCAGCGGTCAGATTGTCCACTTTCTATATTACGGAAAAGGGCATAAAGCTGAAGTTCCGACGGAATTTGTAGCAAAAGAGAAGGTTGTGTCCCATTACTTAAACACAATGTCTTTTGAGCTGATGTACGATGTCATTGATGGCGAACAGGAACCAAGGCTTGTTTATGAACCGATTCTCCCGGGATACAGCTATCCCGCAGATGTAGACGAAATTGTGCCCGACCAGCATATCGCAGATGAAAGAATAGAAAACACGGCGCCACTGCCGCCGCTTCAGAACAAGGAAGAAGTTGATATATTTGCCTTGCTGGGTTTTACCTCTGATATGCAGAAAGTCAGTGAAAGAGACTTTGGGGAACAAATTGGAAGCACGTGGCGCAGGGGCGCTGCGCCGGAGCGTAAGGATTTAAGCATAGGAAGCTATTTTGAAACGAGAAATAAAAACACAATCAAAATGAAGACGGATAAAAGAACCGGAAAATTAAAAGCAGCGCTTTCTTTTATGGAGCGGCAGAACAACCGCCAATGCTCCACGGAAGAATGCCAAGAGATAGCGCTTCAATTTTTGTATGCCCTCTATCCGAGAGCGGCTGAGTTTTTCAGGGTGAATCCCGTCCGAATTGATGAAAGAGGGAGAGTCCGCAACCATTTTTCTGTCTGGTATAAAGGAGTGCCGCTGCGGTTCGGCGCTGCCCGCATCATTGTCAATCCGGAAACTGGGTTGATTGACGCTTTTATGGCGCCTGATATTGAACCTGAACAATTGGAAGCGATAAATCACAGGCCGGATGTTTCCGCTGAAGAAGCGAGAGAAGCATTTTTAGCCGCTTTTGATGTGAAGCTGGAATGGCAGCCTGACTTTACTGCAGGCAGTGACCAGCACTACAAACTTGTCTATAAGCCGGTTTACCCTTCCTATATTGATGCGCACATAAGGAAAAAGAAAAGGTTGTGAGGGGTGTCTAGTTAGGAATCATCTCCAAGTGGGGGTAGTCCTTGAATCGTTTCCAATCCCCGCCCCATTCGAAACCGAGTGTCTTAGCGATCTCGACAACCTCCAGCCAATCTGATTTTTCGTTTTGATTGCCGTCATATTCCATATCCCATATGATGCTTCCATCCCTTTTTTGAAGGGCGAAATCAATCGCTAAACCATAGTTATGATACGATTCCCCTCCTCTTGCATAGGTGACAATATTCCCTTTTTTTGTACGTCCCTGTTTATATAATTCATCTTGTTCCTTAAAGGACCTGAATCTTTCAGTAATGACGACGGTAATGCCTTTATTCGCTGCAGCGGCTTTGAGTGCATCGGCATTCTGCTTCACAATCGGATGAAGATCCGAGGGGACAGGCATGTCCTGCAAGGCGTTTTGAGAATGCCATTCATGCCGAATATAACTAAAACAAAGATCTAGAAGAAATAGAATACATAAGATAACAAAGATTTTTGCGGGTAACTTCATATCGGTCTCACTTTCTCAAGATGTGCTGAATGTTAACGCTTTTAAGTGATTGACTCTCTCTAAAAGCGAACAGCTATGATAAAATATAACATAAATAGTAGCAGGAGGAAGGAGGCAGACCGATGAGAGCAAAGATTCCATCAGAAGAAGTAGCAGTAAAGCTGAATGAATGGTACAAGCTCATTCGCGCATTTGAAGCAGATCAAGCAGAAGCGTTAAAGCAGGAGATTGAATACGATTTAGAAGATATGGAAGAGAACCAGGACTTGCTTTTATATTTTTCTTTGATGGAATTCCGGCATCGAATCATGCTTGATAAGCTGATGCCGGTGAAAGACAGCGACACCAAGCCTCCATTCTCTGATATGCTGAACGAAATTGAAAGCAATCAGCAAAAACTCACGGGCTTATTGGAATATTACTTTTATTATTTCAGAGGAATGTACGAATTCAAGCAGAAAAATTTCATATTAGCGATTGACCATTATAAACATGCCGAGGAAAAGCTCGAGTATGTCGAGGATGAGATCGAAAAAGCTGAGTTTCTTTTTAAAGTCGCAGAAGTGTATTATCACATTAAACAAACGTATTTTTCCATGAATTATGCGAGCCAGGCGCTTGATATCTATACGAAATATGAACTGTACGGTCGCCGCCGGGTTCAGTGTGAATTTATCATCGCCGGAAATTTGACCGATGTGTATCATCATGAAAAAGCACTGACCCACTTGTGCAGCGCTTTAGATCATGCCAGGCAGCTTGAAGAAGCGTACATGATCGCCGCTGCCTATTATAATGTCGGACACTGTAAGTACAGTCTGGGTGATTACAAAGAAGCGGAGGGCTATTTCAAAACAGCCGCCGCCATTTTTGAGGAGCACAACTTTCAGCAAGCTGTTCAAGCTGTATTTTCACTGACCCATATCTACTGTAAAGAGGGAAAATACGACAAAGCAGTAGAGGCGTATGACCGCGGGATAAAGAGCGCGGCTGAATGGGAGGATGACATGTACTTGACGAAATTCCGCCTCATTCATGAGCTGTATCTTGGAAACGGTGACCTGAACGTGCTTACAGAATGCTTTGACCTGCTGGAATCCAGGCAGCTTCTTGCAGACGCCGAAGATCTGCTGCATGATACAGCGGAACGTTTCAATCAGCTGGAACATTACGAGTCCGCCGCTTTCTTTTACCGCAGGCTGATGAATATTAAAAAGAAGCTTGCCGAGCAGCGTTTTCAATAGGAAATGGCAGAGAACTACAGATTCTCTGCTTTTTTTGTGCTGTTTTCAACTCGGAAAAACAGGGTATTTTCCACTGCATAGTGAGAAATCAGAGGAGGACATCAAGTATGTACAAAGATTTAACCGGAAAAACAGCGATTGTGACAGGGTCTTCAAAAGGAATCGGGAAAGCCATTGCGGAACGGTTCGGACAGGAGAAAATGAATGTTGTTGTAAACTACCACAGCGACCCGTCTGGAGCCGATGAAACCTTGGAAATCATTAAGCAGAACGGGGGGAAAGCCGTCGCAGTTGAGGCGGACGTGTCAAAAGAAGAGGGGATTCAGGCGCTCTTGGACACAGCATTAGAGCATTTCGGCACGCTCGATGTGATGGTAAACAACTCCGGTTTTAACGGCGTTGAGGCGATGCCGCATGAGATGAGTCTTGAAGATTGGCAGAGAGTGATTGATGTCAATGTTACCGGAACCTTTCTGGGAGCGAAAGCAGCACTTAACCACATGATGAAAAACAATATCAAGGGCAATGTGCTGAATATCTCAAGTGTTCATCAGCAGATTCCGCGCCCTGTCAACGTTCAGTATTCCACATCCAAAGGCGGCATCAAGATGATGACGGAAACGCTGGCGCTCAATTATGCGGATAAGGGAATCCGCGTCAATGCGATAGCGCCCGGCACCATTGCCACAGAATCAAATGTTGATACGAAAAAGGAAGAGAGCAGGCAAAAACAATTGAAAAAAATCCCGATGAAGGCCTTCGGAAAGCCTGAAGAAGTGGCGGCAGCAGCAGCTTGGCTCGTATCTGAGGAAGCAAGCTATGTGACCGGCGCAACACTTTTCGTCGACGGCGGAATGACACTTTATCCATCTCAGCTTGAATAGAAGACAAAACAGGGGGATTGCGGGATGAAAACGGACTGGTGGAAGGATGCAGTGGTGTACCAAATTTACCCGAGAAGCTTTCAGGACAGCAATGGAGACGGAATTGGGGACTTGCGGGGGATTATTTCCCGTCTTGACTACATAAAGGAACTCGGGGCAGATGTAATTTGGATTTGCCCGATCTATCCTTCTCCGAATGTTGATTACGGCTATGATGTGACAAACCATAAGGCGATTATGGATTCTTACGGAACAATGGACGATTTTCACGAGCTGCTGGACCAGGTGCATCAGCGGGGATTAAAGCTGGTGATGGACTTTGTGTTAAATCACACCTCGGTCGAGCATCCGTGGTTTAAAGAAGCGGAGCTGGACAAAAATAGCAAATACCGCAGCTATTATTATTGGCGTCCCGGCACAAAGAACGGCCCGCCGACAGACTGGCTGTCAGACTATGGCTGCCCGGTCTGGCAATACGAGGAGCACACCGGAGAATACTATCTCCATATGAATGCCGTCAAACAAGCTGATTTAAACTGGGAAAATCCCGAAGTTCGCCAGGCGGTGTATGACATGATGAAATTTTGGCTCGATAAAGGGGTCGACGGTTTGCGAATTGATCAGCTCCATCTCATTTCTAAGAAAGAATATCTTCCTTCGTATGAGGACTATATCAATCAGCAGGCAGAGCCGAAGCCCTTTCAGCCAAATGGCGAACGAATCCATGACTATTTAAAAGAAATGACAGATGAAGTGTTTTCTCAATATGATGTCATGTCTGTCGGAGAGGTCGGCAGTGTCACACCGGAAGAAGGCCTGAAATATACGGGAACAGATAAGCATGAGCTGAATATGATTTTTCACTTTCAGCATATGGAGCTTGATCAGCAGCCCGGAAAAGAACATTGGGATTTGAAGCCCCTTGAGCTTTCTGATTTAAAATCGGTTTTGACAAAATGGCAAAAGAAGCTTGAGCATCAAGGCTGGAATACATTGTTTTGGTGCAACCATGACCAGCCCCGGATTGTGTCCAGATTCGGAGACGATGGGGAATACCGCAAAGCATCAGCGAAAATGCTGGCAGCCGTACTTTATTTTATGAAGGGCACGCCGTATATTTATCAGGGAGAAGAAATCGGGATGACAAACGCGCCGTTCACCCGGATTGAAGACTACAAAGATATCCAAACGATCAATATGTATCATAAACGGGTGTTTGAAAAAGGCTATGATCCAAATGATGTGATGAGATCGATCTTAGCCAAAAGCCGGGATCACGCCCGGACCCCGATGCAGTGGAACAGCGGCAAAAATGCCGGATTTACTGACGGCACGCCTTGGCTGAAGGTCAATCCGAACTTCACCGCAATCAATGTGGAGGAAGCGCAGGGAGATCCTGATTCTGTCTTAAACTATTACAAAAAGCTGATCAGCCTGAGAAAGCAGTACGCTGACCTCATGAAAGGGAGCTTTGATCTTTTGCTTCCGGACGATCCGCAGTTGTTTGTATACATGAGAGAAAACAGTAAACAGCAGCTTTTGTCGGTCAATAATTTTTCAAAAGAGCAGGCTGTTTTTCAGTGGCCTAAGAACTGCGGCAAAGCTCAGGCCTCACTGCTTCTCAGCAATTATAACAACGATGATCTTGCTGACGAAATGGTGTTCCGGCCTTATGAGAGCAGGGTCTATCTTCTGGACAAAACAAACTAATGATTGAAGTAGCCCGGCATTCTTAGCCGGGTTTTTTTAGTACATATATTCGCTCTGCAGGCGGGAAGAATAAATGAAAATGAAATTTATTCTTGCAAAACGTAATGACTTCGGTTTATTATGATATAGGATTATAAAATCGTTATCATTTTGATTTAAAGTTACTGAAAAAGAGGGGATATACGATATGTTTAAAAAATGGAGCGGTTTGTTTGTGATTGCAGCGTGCTTTTTATTGGTTGCAGCATGCGGCAACTCATCAACAAAAGGGTCGGCGGATTCAAAGGGTGATAAACTGCACGTTGTCACAACGTTCTATCCGATGTATGAATTCACAAAACAAATTGTAAAAGACAAAGGCGATGTGGATCTGTTAATCCCATCTTCCGTTGAACCGCATGATTGGGAACCGACGCCGAAAGACATTGCTAACATTCAGGATGCTGATTTGTTCGTTTATAATAGTGAATACATGGAGACATGGGTTCCGTCAGCTGAAAAAAGCATGGGCCAAGGCCATGCCGTTTTCGTTAATGCAAGCAAAGGTATTGATTTAATGGAAGGCTCTGAAGAAGAACACGAAGAGCATGATCATGGGGAGCATGAGCACAGTCATGCAATGGATCCTCACGTATGGCTCAGCCCTGTTCTGGCACAGAAGGAAGTTAAAAATATTACGGCGCAAATCGTGAAGCAGGACCCGGATAACAAAGAATACTATGAGAAAAATAGTAAAGAATATATTGCAAAACTGCAGGATCTTGATAAACTATATCGTACAACCGCAAAAAAAGCGGAGAAAAAAGAATTTATCACGCAGCATACAGCTTTTGGCTATCTGGCAAAAGAATACGGCTTGAAGCAGGTTCCGATTGCAGGGCTGTCACCTGACCAAGAACCGAGTGCAGCCAGCTTGGCAAAGCTGAAAACATATGCCAAAGAACATAATGTAAAAGTCATTTACTTTGAAGAAATTGCATCCTCAAAGGTCGCAGATACGCTCGCCAGTGAAATCGGCGCGAAGACAGAAGTGCTGAATACACTGGAAGGCTTGAGCAAAGAAGAACAGGATAAAGGTTTAGGGTATATCGACATTATGAAACAAAACCTCGATGCCCTGAAAGATTCACTATTGGTTAAATCATAAGATAGTGTGCGCCGGAGGGTGCACACTATTTCTTTGTGAGAAAGGAAGATTAACATGAATCTCGTCTCATTGAAAGATATCGTTTTCGGCTATTCCCATACGCCTGTTTTAGATAAAGTATCACTTGATATTGAAAGCGGTGAGTTCGTCGGCATCACTGGACCAAACGGCGCCTCTAAATCGACGCTCATAAAGGTAATGCTCGGCATGCTGAAACCGTGGGAAGGCACAGTGACGATCAGTAAAAGGAATACAGAAGGGAAACGCCTGACCATAGGGTACGTCCCGCAGCAAATTTCTTCATTTAATGCCGGCTTTCCGAGCACGGTGCTGGAGCTTGTTCAGTCAGGCCGCTATACAAAAGGGAAATGGTTTAAACGTTTAAATGAAGAAGATCATCTTGAAGTAGAAAAAGCACTGAAAATGGTGGAAATGTGGGAGCTCCGCCATCGTAAAATCGGTGATTTATCAGGCGGACAGAAACAGAAAATCTGTATCGCCAGAATGCTCGCCAGCAACCCGGATCTGCTGATGCTGGACGAACCGACGACAGCTGTTGATTACGACAGCAGAAAAGGATTTTACGAATTTATGCATCACCTTGTGAAAAATCACAATCGCACAGTTGTGATGGTTACTCACGAACAAAACGAAGTACAGCAATTTTTAGATAAAGTGATTCGATTAGAGAGAGGAGAAAAAGGCGGATGGAAATGTTTGACTTGGAATTCATGCGACGAGCTTTTCTAGCAGGCGGCATGATCGCCGTCATGGCTCCGATACTAGGAGTGTATCTCGTTCTCAGAAGACAGGCCTTAATGGCTGACACACTTTCACATATCTCATTGTCAGGTGTTGCCATCGGCTTTTTTCTCAGCACCAATATAACCGCAGCAAGCATAGTCGTCGTGACCATCGGCGCGATCGGAATTGAATACATGCGGCGGGCGTATCGGACTTATTCAGAAGTGTCCATTGCCATCTTAATGGCAGCTGGTTTGTCCTTCGCGATGTTTTTAATCAGCCTTTCCAAAGGCACAGCCAATATGAGCATCGATCAATACCTATTTGGATCGCTTGTGACAGTAAACCAGCAGCAGGTCTATATTATCAGTATTATCACACTGCTGATCCTGCTTTATTTTATCGTACTGAGAAGGCCGCTCTACCTGCTGACGTTTGATGAAGCAACAGCCAAAACATCGGGAATCAATACAAACGTTCTCTCGTTGTCATTCAGTATTGTCACAGGCCTTGCGATTTCAGTCATTATTCCGATCATCGGGGTCCTTCTTGTATCGGCCCTGCTCGTATTGCCGGCAGCCTTCGCCATCAGAATTGCAAAAGGCTTTAACATGGTTTTCATTACAGCCATACTCATTTCATTATTCAGCGTATTTACGGGACTGACATCATCCTATCAGCTCGGGACGCCGCCAGGTCCGTCTATTACCCTGCTTTTGATCGTTTTGCTATTAATCGGATTTGCAGTTCAGGGAGTTTGGACGTTTATCAAAAAAGAAGCTCAGCGCAAAAAAAGAAGCCGATAACATGAAAAGCAGTTTTCCCTAGGGAAAACTGCTTTTTTTATAGAAACAATCCGGCAAGGCGCTCATACGATTCTTTTTTCGCCTCAAAATCAAACACATTGCACAGAACCATGATTTCATTTGTTTCGTAGCGGCCTGTGAGGTCTAACAGCTGTTGTTTGACAGTGGTTGGAGAACCGATCACCATCCGCTTTCTGTTTTCTTCTATGAGTTTTTTATCGGACGCTGTATAGGGATGAGCTTTCGCTTCCTCGATGCTTGGCACGCGGCTGTCCAAGCCTTTTCCGACGCGAAGAAGCCACAAATCCTGGCTTAATGCGAGTTCTTCTGCCTCTTCATCTGTTTTTGCGCAAATGACAAAAATCGTAAACAGTGCGGATGGATTAGAAAAATGGGCTGAGGGCCGAAAGCTTTCCCGGTAGATGCGGAATGCATTTTCTCCTCGCTCGGGATTAATGAAATGCCCAAATACATATCCAATCCCCTGGTGCGCCGCGCGTCTTGCGCTGTTTTCACCAAGACCGAGCACCCATAGCTCGGGTGCCGTACCAATAAGGGGCGCCGCTTTGATTCCGGCATACGGATGGTCGGGAGGAAGGGAATCTGTTAGAAAATAAGAGACATCCTGCAGCTGTCTGTTAAATTCGGTTAAGCTTTTTTTCACCCCGTCCGTTAATGCAAGCCTGGTTTTTGTCGTGCCGCCGGGGGAACGACCGACGCCGAGGTCAATCCGGTTTGGATACAGGGCCTCAAGCTGGCGAAAGGTTTCAGCCACTTTAAATGGGCTGTATTGGGGCAGAAGCACGCCGCCTGATCCGACACGAATGGTGTTTGTCTGTGCTGCGATGCGGGCGATCATGATTTCAGGCGCTGTGCTTGCCAGTCCTTTCGTGCTGTGATGCTCGGCAAACCAATAACGCTTATAGCCCCACTCTTCGCTAAATCGAGCAAGCTCAACCGAATGCTGAAGAGTTGTCACAGGGCTCTCTCCTTTAGAAACAGGTGCCTGATCAAGTATGCTTAAATGAATCAAAAGGCCGCTTCCTTTCTGTCTGTTTTTAGATGGTGACACCAGAATAGGCAAAATGACTTGCCCGCGTCAAATGGTTTGTTTAAGAAGCGCACTTTATAGCATTTGCAAATCATATATCAAATATGGAAGTTTTTTTTCGAGGTTTTTCGTCAATTATTCTTAACTTTTACGAAACTTTGATATAATAACAAACGTATATATTAGTAATTTACGGCTTATTTTCCTTGTGAGCGTAAAAATAAATGTGACTATCTTCACATTTCGATGAGTAGGAGTGAATCGTGTGGCAATTTCTTTAGAAAAAGGTCAACGAATTGATTTAACAAAAGGAAAAGCCGGTCTGTCAAAATTGATGGTCGGTCTCGGCTGGGACCCAGTGTCCTCAGGCGGAGGATTCTTCAGCAAACTGCTTGGCGGAGGCGGTCCGAATATCGACTGTGACGCTTCAGTGCTGATGCTGGAAAACGGAAAATTCACCGATAAGAAAAACCTGATTTATTTCGGCAACCTGAAAAGCCGCTGCGGCGGTGTACAGCATACAGGCGACAACCTGACGGGTGACGGTGCGGGCGATGACGAGCAAATTATGATAGATTTAGATAAAGTGCCTGGAAACATCGATAAGCTTGTATTTGTAGTGAACATTTACGATTGTGTCAGAAGAAAACAAGATTTCGGCATGATTCAAAATGCGTTTATCCGCGTAGTTGATCAATCTAATCACGAGGAAATGCTCAAGTACAATTTGAGAGACAATTACGCCGGCAGAACAAGCCTGATTACAGCAGAAATCTACCGCAGCGGCAGTGAGTGGAAGTTTGCGGCGGTCGGTGAAGGCACAAACGATACGAGATTAGAAGATATTATCAGCCGATACGTATAAAAGAAAAGGAGTGGATGAAACATGACAATTTCATTGGCAAAAGGACAAAAAGTAGATTTAACAAAAACAAATCCGGGTCTTTCAAAGGTTGTTGTCGGTTTAGGCTGGGATACGAACAAGTATGACGGCGGGCACGACTTTGATCTTGACTCAAGTGTGTTTCTGTTAGACGCCGCAGGCAAATGCGCGTCACCAAACGACTTTATTTTCTACAACCAGCTTGAAGGCGGCAACGGTTCAGTCGTTCATTCAGGCGACAACCTGACTGGTGCTGGCGAAGGCGACGATGAGAATGTAAAAGTAAATCTCAGCGCTGTACCGGCAAACATTGATAAAATCTCATTTGTTATTACCATTCACGATGCAGAAGCGCGCAGCCAAAACTTTGGACAAGTATCAAACGCGTTTGTCCGCATCGTAAATGAAGAAACAAATGAAGAGCTCATCCGTTACGATCTTGCAGAAGATTTCTCTATTGAAACGGCAATCATTGCAGGGGAGCTTTACAGACATAACGGCGAGTGGAAATTCTCCGCAATCGGCTCAGGCTACCAAGGCGGCCTTGCCCGCATTGCAACAGACTACGGTTTGCAAGTCGGTTAAGACAAATACGAAGAGCAGAAAGGAGAGAGGCAGTATGGCCATTCAATTATCAAAAGGACAGCGCATTGATTTAACAAAAACAAATCCGGGACTGACAAAAGCGGTGATCGGCTTAGGCTGGGATACAAACAAGTACTCCGGCGGACACGATTTTGACCTGGATGCTTCGGCCTTTTTAGTTGATGCGCATGATAACTGCGTAAATGATCTCGATTTCGTCTTCTATAATAACCTTGAACATCCGAGCGGCGGTGTCATCCATACGGGTGACAACCGCACGGGTGAGGGCGACGGAGATGATGAGCAGATTATCGTTGATTTCTCAAAAATCCCGGCTCACATTGAGAAAATCGGCATCACAGTGACCATTCACGACGCTGAAGCACGCAGCCAAAACTTTGGACAAGTTTCCAATGCATTTGTCCGCGTTGTGGATGAAGAAACGCAGAATGAGCTTCTTCGCTTCGATTTGGGAGAAGACTTCTCCATTGAAACAGCTGTTGTCGTTTGTGAGCTTTACAGACACGGCGGCGAGTGGAAATTCAATGCGATCGGCAGCGGATTTTCCGGCGGGCTGGCTGCATTGTGCCGGAATTACGGTTTGCAAGTGTAAGCGAGTGACAAATAGAGAAGTCACCGTTTCAAATTAATAGGAGGAAAAAACTTGGACTTTTTACATCATATTTTGTCTACGTATGCTTCATTTTTCGATTGGAAAATGTGGGGGGAAGTTCTGACTGATCCTGTTTCCTGGGGTTTGATCGGTTCCCTTGTTGTTCTGGAAGGCCTTTTATCGGCCGATAACGCGCTTGTTCTTGCGGTCATGGTTAAACACCTGCCGGAAAAACAGCGGAAAAAAGCGTTAACGTATGGTTTGTTTGGAGCTTATATTTTCAGGTTTATTTTCATCGGGCTCGGTATGCTTCTCATTAAATTCTGGTGGATCAAGGTGCTTGGCGCGCTTTACCTGGCTTGGCTCGTCATTAAGCACTTCTGGATTGGCGAAAAAGAAGAGGAAGCGGACGGCATGAAGAAAAACTCTTGGATGGTCCGTACGTTCGGGATCTTCTGGGCGACTGTCATTTCAGTAGAATTAATGGATCTTGCCTTCTCTGTGGACAGCATCCTGGCCGCGTTTGCAGTATCTGAAAAAGTATGGGTGCTTCTGATCGGCGGTATGCTTGGTATTTTAATGATGCGTACAGTGGCAAAAGTGTTCCTTGTGCTGATTGATAAAATTCCTGAGCTGGAAAACACAGCATTCGTGTTAATCGGCATTATCGCGCTGAAAATGGCGGGGAGTGCTTTCCATTACGAAATGCCGCACTCTGTATTCTTCATTATCATTATCGCTGCATTTGCGGTAACATTGATCATTCACTACATCAATAAACAAAAGCAGGTGCGCGAACAAACAGCCGCTTCAAAAGAAGAATAAAACAAAACAAGGAGGGAGGTTCAATGTCCTTCCTTTTTTGTTACCGAAATATCGTTCAATGACAAACCGGAAAGGAGGATATGATGAGACAAGAAGAACTAACCATTCATAAAGCACTTCCGGCTGATGGCGATTGGAAAAGCCTGCTGTTTCAGCCATTGCCGGAGCGGGATCACTATGAAACTGCACAAGGCCTTTCTTTTTCTCGTCTTGCCGGTCAGATATTGGGCACGCCTATTGATGAGACGGACTACTATAACGAGCTATATGAGCTGTCTGTAAACGACCGCATAACGATTTTGAGTGAAACGCTCGATAAAACAATCGAACCGGAAACATTTCAAAAGCTTCAGCATATTCATTCCATCAATCAGAAAGAAAAAGGGCTGTCAGTCAGCCGCTTTGTAGCCTTTCTGGACGGGGAAAAGCTGATTGCGAAGCACTCAAATCCCCTGATGCACCGCCATTTAAGAAAAGCGCTGATGACGCTTTTACATACCTTTGCGGACAGTCATGAAAAGGGGCTGAATCATCCTGATTTTCGCAGAGTGCTGCTTGATGTCTCGAAGTTTTCCTTAAACCATCTGAATCCTTGGCTGGAAAAAACCGATATAGAGCGGGAGATGCCGAAGATTGTTTGGTATGGAGATGCGACGAAAAGCCAGCTCTATTTCTTATATTATCTGATGCTGGTCGGCTGTGATGTACTGCTGTTCCATCCGGCGGGAACGGATCAGCTGGCGCTTGTCGACCCGAAGCAGGAGCTCGGTTTTACGGAAAAGCTCCCGGATGTTTCGGAGCTTCAGCCGTTTCCGAAAGAAAAACCAGACCGGAAATCAACAGTGGCTTACCGCTCAACAAAGGAAATTGAACATGTGCTGAATCACGAGGAATCCATGCTGTATAAGCCGTGGCAGTTCAGAGATCACACACCGGTGTCCGTTACGCTGAAAACGACCTATGATGAATTGTTTTTAATCACGAAAGAACGCGCCTTTATTCGGCCGAATTTCAAAGCTGATAAACATTCAATTGAGATTCCGAATGTATTCGCCAAAATTATGGGCGTGTCGAAAGACAATAAGGAATATTGGAACAGGCTTCATACTCTAGCGGATTATCAGGAAACCGAAATGGTCAGAAGCTTTCCATTTACAGAAGAAATAAAGTCGAACTATCAATTTCACTACAGCCACGCACTTGATCAAGAAGGGAACATTGATCCGGACAAGCTGATGGCAAGCAATGTGTGGCAGTACAAACAGCTGCCGGCGGGCGTTCAGACTGCCATTGCCAAAACGATTTCGAGAATGTGCAGGCACCCGCGGCTTAAAGCTTTGCATCAGGAACAAGTCAAGGATGTTCAAATCTATTTGTTTAAACAAACAACAAACCTGCCTGCTAATCTGCTGAAATTGATTCAAATGTTCGACTATGCGCAAACCGTTCCGAAACTCGTTTTATATCATACGGAAATGAGCGGCGGACTCACGCGTTCGGATGCTGCCGCCCTGCTGTTCCTGAATGAAATCGGAATCGATATCATCATTTATAATCCGCCCGGACACCAGGATATTGAGCAGTTTATTGAAGAGGATCAGTATGATATCCACTGGCTGGATGACATGGTGTTTCAGCAGGACTACAAAGAGCCTTCGCTTGTGAAAAGGCTCTTCAGAACCATTACCCAAAAATAAGGAGAGAAGAAAAGCATGACAACAGAAAATCAAAATCCGCTTGTTCTCGATAAAAATGAAGAGATTTCCCAGCAAAAAGCTGACGATATCCGTCTTCAGCTCCGTCAGGAACCAGAAGTGAAGCGGCTTGCTCAACAAATTGACGTCAAAAACCAAATGGAGCTGCTTGAGTACGGCAAGGAGCCGGCCGTTGAAATATCCAAGTTCTCTGACCGCATCTTGGGGATGATGAAAACAACAAGCGTGACAGACTCCGGCACAATGCTGACTCAGCTTGGGAAAATCATGGACCGCTTCGACAAAAATGATTTTGATGAGCCAAAGGGATTAATGGCGAAAATTTTCAAACGCGGCGGCAGCATGATTGAAAAAATCTTTAAAAAGTATCAGACGCTTGGCGGAGAGATTGAAAAAATCCACGTTGAGATTTCAAAATACAAAGATGAGATGACGAAGACGAACTACACGCTCGATGAAATGTATGAAAACAATATCAAATACTATATGGAGCTTGAAAAATACGTCGTTGCCGGGCAGATGAAACTGGAAGAGATGCAGTCGATCCTTCCTTCATATGAGGAAAAAGCGGCAAGCGGGAACCAGCTGGCGCAAATGCAGCTCGATACGTTGCGCAACGGCATTCAGGCGCTTGAGGAACGGGTGTATGATCTGGACATGGCACGGATGGTGGCGCTTCAAACCGCACCTCAAATCCGTCTCCTGCAGCGAGGAAATGCAAAGCTAATCGGAAAAATCAACTCCGCGTTTATCATTACCATTCCGATTTTCAAAAACGGCATTATTCAGGCTGTTACGGTAAAGCGGCAAAAGCTTGTGGCTGATTCCATGAGCGAGCTTGACCGCCGGACAAACGAGATGCTGAAACGAAATGCTGAAAACATCTCGAGCCAAAGTGTTGAAATTGCCAGAATGGCCGGCAGACCGAGCATAGATATTGAAACGATCGAATCGTCTTGGAACACGATTGTCAGCGGCATGCAGGAAACAAAACAAATCGAAGAAGAAAACAAGCGCCTCCGCGAAGACGGTGCGAGACGAATTGCACAGCTTCAGGATAATATTAAAAAAGCAGCATTGCAGCAATAATAAAAACCCCGCTTGTGGAACATAAGCGGGGTTTTTCAATTACATCATTTAGTTAATGACAATGTGTAAAGACAGGTGTAAACTTAAACGGTAATCATTTTGCATATCAGAGGTGTTGGCAATGGGAAAACAACAGCCTATATCCCAGCGTAAACTGCTGGGCGTCGCCGGTTTGGGGTGGCTGTTTGATGCAATGGATGTCGGAATATTATCGTTTATTATCGCCGCGCTCCATGTAGAGTGGAATCTGTCGCCCGAAGAAATGAAATGGATCGGAAGCGTCAATTCCATCGGCATGGCTGCGGGTGCGTTTTTGTTTGGTTTGCTTGCTGATCGAATCGGCCGCAAAAAAGTGTTCATCATCACCCTTTTATGCTTTTCCATTGGAAGCGGCATTTCCGCTTTGGTGACGAGCTTATCGGCATTTCTAATCCTTCGTTTCGTGATTGGTATGGGACTTGGCGGCGAGCTTCCAGTCGCTTCAACACTCGTTTCGGAAGCGGTTGTGCCTGAAAAGCGGGGCAGAGTGATTGTGCTTTTGGAAAGCTTTTGGGCCGTTGGCTGGCTCGCAGCGGCCTTGATTTCTTACTTTGTGATACCAAGCTTCGGCTGGCAGGCTGCCCTTCTGTTAACTGCGCTGACTGCTTTTTATGCGCTGTACCTGCGGACGAGTCTGCCTGATTCGCCGAAATATGAATCGCTTTCTGCCAAAAAGAGGTCGGTGTGGGAGAATGTAAAAAGCGTCTGGGCAAGACAGTATATACGGCCGACGGTGATGCTGTCGATCGTTTGGTTCTGTGTGGTGTTTTCTTATTACGGCATGTTCCTATGGCTCCCGAGTGTCATGCTGCTGAAAGGCTTCAGCATGATTCAAAGCTTTGAATATGTCCTGCTGATGACGCTTGCTCAGCTACCTGGCTATTTCTCTGCCGCATGGCTGATTGAAAAAGCGGGCCGGAAGTGGATACTCGTCGTTTACTTGATTGGCACAGCAGGAAGCGCCTATTTCTTCGGAACGGCGGATTCCTTAAGTCTTCTGCTTACGGCTGGAATGCTGTTATCGTTTTTCAATCTCGGTGCATGGGGCGTGTTGTATGCTTATACCCCGGAGCAATACCCGACTGCGATTCGAGCAACAGGTTCAGGAACGACAGCAGCGTTTGGAAGAATCGGCGGCATCTTCGGGCCTTTGCTCGTCGGAACGCTCGCAGCCCGTCATATTTCGTTTTCGGTCATCTTTTCAATCTTTTGCATTGCAATCTTACTCGCGGTTGCTTGTATTTTGATTATGGGGAAAGAAACGAAACAAACTGAGCTAGAATAGGAAAAGCACCTCTTTTAAGAGGTGCTTTCAGCGTGTCGACAAACCCTCGCATTCGTTGTCAGGACTGCGCTTCGGTGCTCAATGCGAAGTGGATCAACGGCTAAATTCTCAGGCGTCCTGCCTAAACGCCGTCGTCATCACATCCTGTGAATGTCCGCTCCTATGCTCGTCCTTCCTAGACTTCAAGGGTTTTCAATCTGAGGCACCTCTTGAATGAGGTGCTTTTTTTTACATTTGCGCCCGGGCTGCGGATTGGCGTTTCCCGGTTTTACTAATTGTCTGGTAGAGCGTCATAGAAAGTATGAACAGAATGGCAGTAAATCCTGTGACAGCTCCGAAATGCTGTGTGCTTTGATATAAAAAACCTGCAATACTTGTACCGACAGTGGTTCCGGCATACATAGCGGCATTGGAAAGGGAAGCGATGGTTCCTCGCGCATTTACTGCAATGGATTGAAAGACACCCATCATTAACGGAAAGATGATGCCAGCTGTAAAAAACGTGAGAAAAAAGCTGGCTTCTACTAAAAACAAGTTTGGAAAGAACGGAAGAGCGAAATAGGGAGCGCCCATTAGCAGCATCCCGCTGATCAGTGTTTTAAACATGCCCAGCTTTTCTGAAACCCGGCTGCCGATAAGGCTCCCGAGCATATTTCCCAGTCCGAGTACAAGCATAGCTGCGCCAATTTGTGACACGGTTAAATGATAATCCGCGGAAAGCCAAGCACCCAGAAAGCTGAACGAAGCGAAGTTTCCGGTTTGAAACAGAAAATAGGCAAGCAGAATGACCGATGTTTTCGGCAATGAAAAAAGCTCCCGATAGGGGTTGACAATTGATGGTCGCGCCAATGGTTCAGAAGGCCGGATATCAGGCATGACCGCCGCCAGGATCAATAGTAGAATAAGCGAGCATGTTGACAAAACGAAAAATGGCGTATGCCATGTAAAGGAAGCGAGAAACCCTCCAATAGGAAGTCCGAGCATTTGTGAAGCGGCCAAACCTGCTGTCGCAATCCCCATGCCTTTTATGATCTGAGAAGGCCGGACAATGACTGGGATGGACGCCCAAATTTGAGGCGTCACAAACGCAGCGCTAACGCCTGCGGCAAAACGGAACAGGCACATGGCGGCAAAAGAGGGAGCGATGCCGCATAAAAACGTGGATACGATAAAGCCTGCAAGTCCCCACAGCATGACTGTTTTCCTGTTCAGCCGGTCTGAGATTGGGCCTGCAATGAAAGCGAAGAGCGCATAACCGAGTGCATAAGCACTGACCATCCAGCCTGACAAATCAGTAGAGACATGAAACTGATTCTGTAAAAGGGGGAGAAGCGGCGAAAGCAAAAAGGTATCCGTGCCAATGACAAACATGACACTGAAGAAAAGCCAAATGCGATTCAAATTTTATCACTCCTATTGTTTTATAACTTTGAAACTATGAAACAGATATGTATAGAGAAAACCCTTTGTTAGAGGGTTTCCAAAAAGCCAGGCAGGTATGTTTGAAATGTGTCTTCACGCAGACTGACGTATTTTGTCCGCGAATCTTTCCGGGTTGCCGTCAATCCCGCTTCACGCAGCGTTTTAAAATGATAAGATGCCGTGGTTTTGACAATATTGCACTTTTCACCTACTTCACCGCAGCTGAGTTCTTTTCCGCTGACATAAAGCGTACGAATAATGGCAAGCCTTGATTCATCAGACAGTGCTTTAAAAATTTGTGCTCTGATTTGATCATCTGATTGTTTCATAGTCATGAAACTATAATACATAATGGGTGTTGGAAAAGCAACTTATTTTTCCAGTAAAGGAGCAGGAAGTCATAAGAGGAAGGAGGAATTCAATTCCAATAAAAGCGTTTTCAACTAAAGATAGGAGAAAAATCACCCGTAAAATACAATCATATAGGAGGATTACAGAGCATTTAGAAGCATAAATAAGATCATGTGGTCACATGGATGTTTATAAAGAAATGGTACAGAATAAAAGAGAATATGCTGTTTGTGTGGGAAGTTACATAAATGTTACGGTAATAAAGATTGCTTAATATGGAGGGAAAATATGAGTGTAGATGAGAAACCAATTAAGATAAAAGTCGAGAAAGTCTCTAAGATTTTTGGGAAACAAACAAAGAAGGCAGTTCAAATGCTTGCCAACGGAAAGACAAAAAAAGAGATCCTGAAAGCAACCGGATCAACCGTTGGTGTTAATCAGGCAGATTTTGAAGTATATGATGGTGAGATATTTGTCATCATGGGTCTATCAGGGAGCGGTAAATCAACTTTAGTACGGATGTTAAACCGGCTTATTGAACCGACTGCCGGAAATATTTACATTGATGGTGACATGATAACAAATATGTCTAAAGACCAGCTCCGGGAAGTCCGCCGGAAGAAAATCAGCATGGTCTTCCAAAAGTTCGCTCTGTTCCCGCACAGAACGATACTTGAAAACACAGAATACGGACTGGAGCTTCAAGGTGTAGACAAACAAGAGCGGCAGCAAAAAGCGCTTGAGTCTCTTAAGCTCGTTGGACTGGAAGGATTTGAACACCAATATCCAGACCAGCTTTCCGGCGGGATGCAGCAGCGTGTCGGCCTTGCCCGCGCGTTGACAAATGATCCGGACATCCTTCTGATGGACGAAGCGTTCAGTGCGCTCGATCCACTGATTCGTAAAGATATGCAGGATGAGCTTCTTGATCTTCACGATAATGTCGGAAAAACAATTATCTTTATTACGCATGACTTGGACGAAGCGTTGCGGATCGGCGACAGAATTGTCCTAATGAAGGACGGCAACATCGTTCAAATCGGCACGCCTGAAGAAATCCTGATGAATCCATCTAACGAATATGTTGAGAAATTCGTCGAAGATGTTGATTTGTCTAAAGTCCTCACAGCAGGCCACATTATGAAACGCGCTGAAACAGTGCGGATTGATAAAGGGCCTCGCGTAGCATTGACACTGATGAAAAACCTTGGAATTTCTTCAATTTATGCAGTGGATAAACAAAAGAAATTATTAGGTGTTATCTATGCGTCTGATGCGAAAAAAGCGGCTGAGTCTGATTTGTCACTTCAAGACATCTTGAATACAGAATTTACGACTGTACCAGAGAATACGTATCTGACTGAGATTTTTGACGTTGTGTCCGATGCGAATATTCCAATTGCGGTTGTGGATGAGAAGCAAAGAATGAAAGGAATTGTCGTAAGAGGCGCGCTGATTGGCGCACTTGCCGGCAATAACGAGTATATCAATGCTGAAGGCACTAACGAACAAACACAAGATCCTTCTGCACAGGAGGTGAAATAAGATGGATAGACTGCCTAGAATACCTTTAGCAGATATTATTGACCGTTTTGTTGACTGGATTACGATGACGTTTGGCGGATTCTTCGACGGAATCGCTAACGGATTGGCCGCTTTTGTAAATGGAATTGTCACCGGTCTTGGATTTATTCCATCTATTTTGTTAACGATTATTTTCGCCGCACTTGCGTGGTGGATCAGTACAAGGGGAATTGCGTTATTTACGTTGATTGGATTCCTCCTGATCGATTATTTAGGATATTGGGACCCAATGCTGCAAACATTGGCGCTTGTTTTGACATCTGTGATTATTTCGATTGTGGTCGGGGTTCCGATCGGAATTTGGGCGTCTCAGAAAGAAACGGTTCGCCGTATTGTAACGCCAATTCTTGATTTAATGCAGACAATGCCTGCTTTCGTATATCTATTGCCGGCGATTTTCTTCTTTAACATCGGTGTTGTGCCGGGTGTTGTTGCATCTGTTATCTTCGCGATGCCGCCGACAATCCGCATGACTGTTCTCGGTATTAAACAAGTGCCGGCGGATTTGATTGAAGCGACTGAGGCATTCGGTTCTACAACAGCTCAGCGTTTGTTTAAAGTTCAGCTTCCGCTTGCGACAAAAACGATTTTGGCCGGAATTAACCAGAGCATCATGCTTGCGTTATCAATGGTTGTTATCGCCGCAATGGTCGGTGCACCGGGACTTGGTTCTGAAGTATACAGTGCCGTTACACAGCTGAAAACCGGGGTCGGAGTAGAGGCCGGTATCGCCATCGTTATCGTTGCCATTACCCTGGACCGTATTACTCAAAATATTAAAGTGAAGAAGAAAAGCAGGGGGAATGCCTGATGCTTAAAAAAATCATCGGCATCGGCGTTTCCGCCATGCTGGCGCTCTCACTTGCGGCTTGCGGTTCAGAAAACGATGAAAATGCATCCGCAGCAGAACAAGTGAATAAGACCATCATCGGGATTGACCCCGGTTCAGGGATTATGTCCCTGACTGACAAAGCGATGAAGGATTATGACCTGAATGACTGGACATTGATTTCAGCGTCAAGTGCTGCGATGACCGCTACGCTTAAAAAGTCATACGACCGTAAGAAACCGATTATCATTACAGGATGGACACCGCACTGGATGTTCTCCAGATATAAGCTGAAATATCTCGATGATCCGAAACAATCTTATGGCAGCGCAGAGGAAATCCATACGATCACACGCAAAGGCTTCAGCAAAGAGCAGCCGAATGCCGCAAAGCTTCTGAGCCAGTTTAAATGGACGCAGGACGAAATGGGCGAAATCATGATCAAGGTGGAAGAAGGCGAGAAACCTGCCAAAGTTGCTGCTGAGTACGTCAATAAACACAAGGATCAGATTGCCGAATGGACAAAAGGCGTTCAAAAGGTGAAGGGAGACAAAATCAACCTTGCCTATGTGGCGTGGGACAGTGAGATTGCAAGTACAAACGTCATAGGCAAAGTCTTAGAAGACTTGGGCTATGAGGTAACACTTACTCAGGTAGAGGCTGGGCCGATGTGGACTGCAATTGCGACGGGAAGTGCGGATGCATCCCTTTCCGCATGGCTGCCGAATACCCATAAAGCATACGCCGCTAAATATAAAGGCAAATATGATGATATTGGCACCAGTATGACTGGTGTGAAGATGGGGCTTGTTGTTCCTCAATATATGAAAAATGTCAACTCAATTGAAGATTTGAAGAAGTAATGAAGAAAGCAGCCTGTAGCCAGGCTGCTTTTTTTGCGTTAAGAAGCGTTAGCGGCAGCAAGTGATTCCGCCTTCTGAAATGTTTTGAGCACGGCGTTCGCTAAAATATGAATGCCGGTAAACATCGCGTTTCTGTCAAAGGTCATGTGCGGATGATGGAGCCCCGGCTGGAGCCCGCAGCCTAGTCCGAGCATCGTTGTTTTCAGATTCGGCACCTTCACGGCGTAAAAATGGAAATCCTCTCCGCCGGTGGTGACAAGCGGGTCATCAAGCCGCTCAGCCCCGATGATATCTGTAATGGCTTCTGCCATGATCGCTTCAGCTTCTTTGTTTTGTGTTGCCGCAGGAAGGCTGTGTTCTTTTTGCAGCTCGATTTTTGCGCCGAATGCAGCGGCGGCCGCTTCACAGGCTCTTTCTGTTTCGGCGATTAACGCCTCCATGGCTTCATTGGTCTGTGCGCGCAAATCAAGGCTGAACGATGCTTTTCCTGGAATGATGTTAGAGCTTTCACCGCCGGCTTGAAGTTTTGTCATTTTGACGGTATGCGGGATTTGCGGGTCAATATGAATGAGTCCGAGCTTATGTACAAGAAATGCCGCAATTTCAATGCTGTTTTTCCCGAGGTGCGGACGGGCGCCATGAGCCTCTTCCCCGATGATCGTTCCCTCAATGTGCTGGCTTGATCCGTGCAGAATAGACGGAGCGCAGCGGCCGTTCTGTGTTTCCTGGATCGGACGGACGTGAACGCCATACAAATAGTCGATATCATCAATCACGCCTTCTTCTATCATTTTCAAGGCGCCGCCGCCTTTTTCTTCTGCCGGCTGAAAGATAAAACGGATTGTGCCCTTCGGAAGCTCAGGTTGTTTTTTGAGCAGCATTAACGTGCCCAATGCCATTGTCATATGTGAATCGTGTCCGCAGGAATGGTTGGCGCGAAATGTGCCGTTAACCTCCTGCCACAGCGCGTCAATATCAGCGCGTACCGCTACAACAGGTGAGCCTGAGCCGATTTCGCCGACAACCCCGGTGCAGTCTGAAAACGTGCGCGTCCGGCACCCTAAATCCTCAAGCTTTTGTTTCAAAAATGAAGTTGTCTCATATTCCTTCCAGCTGACTTCAGGGTTCGCGTGCAGATGCTCGAAGATGTCCATAATGGTTTGTTTCATGTCTTCTGAAAGCTTTTGCATGGTTAGAAATACCTCCTTCTATCAGAATGAATTTTTACCTTCTTTACTTTATTTATATTGAAACAGGAAGATAGGCTGTATATAATATAGCACATATTGCTACTTTTCAGAATAATTAATATATTCAAACAGAGGGGATGGATCGAACATGAGTATGCCAGCAGCCGAAACACAGCCTAAGAAAAAACGAACGACATTTAAAATGCCTGACGCCTATGTCCTCTTATTTATCATTGCTTTCATTTGCGCCGTTGCTTCATATGTTGTGCCGGCGGGAGAATTTGACCGCGTAACAAAGGGAGATATTACGACTGCGGTGCCGGGAAGCTATCATTCAATTGAACAGTCTCCGGTCAGCTTGATCAGCTTTTTTACTTCTCTACAGGATGGAATGGTTGGATCAGCGCCAATCATCTTTCTGATTTTATTCACAGGCGGCACCATTGCCATTTTAGAAAAAACGGGAGCCATCAACGGACTGATTTACAATGTCATCAGCAAGTTCCGCACAAAGCAATTATTATTTATTTGTATTGTCGGCGCATTGTTCTCCATTCTCGGAACAACCGGGATTGTCGTGAATTCAGTTATCGGTTTTATCCCCATCGGCCTCATTGTGGCACGATCCTTAAAATGGGACGCAGTCGCGGGAGCCGCTGTTATTTACATCGGCTGCTACGCTGGATTTAACTCCACCATATTATCACCGTCACCGCTCGGTTTATCACAATCAATCGCGGAGCTCCCTCTTTTCTCAGGAATCGGCCTGCGAGTTGTGATATACATATGCTTTTTGCTGTCTTCTATTATTTATATCTATTTGTATACGAGAAAATTAAAAAAATCAAAAGATGCCAGTGTGTTAGGAACAGATTGGTTCCCTGCGGCAGGAATGGGCGAAGCCGGTAAAGAAGAAGATCAGTCAGTGCCGTTTACCGTTCGCCATAAGCTGATTTTGGCTGTGGCGGGACTCTCACTTGTCGGATTTTTATACGGCGCTTTGAAGCTTGGCTGGTCAGATTCCCAAATGGCTGCGACATTTATTTTTATTTCTGTCCTTGCCGGTTTAATAGGCGGACTTGCGGCGAACGATATTGCCAAAACCTTCATTACGGGCTGCCAAAGTCTTGTATACGGGGCGCTGATTGTCGGGATGGCACGAAGCATTTCCGTTATCCTTGAAAATGGAAAGCTTCTCGATACTGTCGTCAATGCTTTGGCTTCACTTTTGGACGGATTCAGCCCGATTGTCGGGGCAATCGGCATGTATATCGCCAGTGCGCTGCTTCATTTTCTCATCTCTTCAGGGTCTGGCGAAGCCGTTGTATTTATTCCAATCCTGGCGCCGCTCGCTGATTTGATGGGAATCACGAGACAGGTTGCGGTTGAGGCGGTTATGCTTGGAGAAGGGGTCGTCAACTGTGTGAACCCGACATCCGGCGTTCTCATGGCGGTGCTTGCCGCCAGCGGTATTCCGTATGTCAAGTGGCTGCGGTTTATGGTGCCGCTTGCTCTGATTTGGTTCTTGATCGGGCTTGTCTTTATCGTGATCGGCGTCATGATCAATTGGGGGCCGTTTTAACGATTGCTGCCCGCCGGCTTGTACGGCGGGCTTTTGAGTTATTCATTGCAGAAGCGCAGGCTGTTATTGTAACATGTAAGCCATAAGCCATTCGTAAAAGTGCGGGAGGAAGGTCATGAATAATCTGCGTAATAGACTTTCAGGCGTGAATGGGAAAAATAAGAGAGTAAAAGAAAAAGAACAAAAAATCTGGTCGGAGATTGGGATGATAG
The DNA here is from genome assembly GCF_037975425.1 of Bacillus sp. FSL R5-0416. Taxonomy (NCBI): domain Bacteria; kingdom Bacillati; phylum Bacillota; class Bacilli; order Caryophanales; family Bacillaceae; genus Bacillus; species Bacillus sp. FSL R5-0416. Next base: position 318,857 of record NZ_CP150252.1, read on the forward strand.
CGGGAGCATTTGCGCTGCTTGATGTGATCATCCGCGGCATTATGTTTGAATTTCCGTTTAAAGAATGGGCTGCAAGCCTTGTGTTTTTGTTCATCATTATCTTATATTACTGCATCAGGGCTGCGGCATCCGGAATGCTCATGCCGAGAATAGACACCAAAGAAGAACTGCAAAAACGGGTGAAGCAGCAGCGAATAGAATCAATTGCCGTCGCCTTTGCGGTAGTGGTGCTTACGATGTACGACAGGGGGATTCCCCATACATTCTTCGCTTGGCTGAAAATGATTCTTCTTTTTATCGTCTGCGGCGGCGTTCTGTTTCTGCTTCGGTATGTGATTGTGAAGCTGGCTTACAGAAGAGCTGTAAAAGAAGAAGTAAAAAAGAAATCATCTTGAAAAATAGATGGTTTCTTTTTTTTGTTTGGAAAGCGAGGGAAGCGTTCACAGTTTCGGGCAGCTTTTTTTATAGGAACATTGATTTGTATTCACTCTGCCAAGTTGTTTTGATAGAGTGATTGTGATAATTTAAAATGTAAGCGTTAACAAAATTATCCAGTCTTCACATCAGTTTGAAAGGAGGAAGCGGAAGAATGAAGTAAGAGGGATTTTTGACTCCGAAGTAAGTCTTCAAAAAATCAAATAAGGAGTGTCAAGAATGTTTGCAAAACGATTCAAAACCTCTTTACTGCCGTTATTCGCTGGATTTTTATTGCTGTTTCATTTGGTTCTGGCAGGACCGGCGGCTGCGAGTGCTGAAACGGCGAACAAATCGAATGAGCTGACAGCACCGTCGATCAAAAGCGGAACCATTCTTCATGCATGGAATTGGTCGTTCAATACGTTAAAACATAATATGAAGGATATTCATGATGCAGGATATACAGCCATTCAGACATCTCCGATTAACCAAGTCAAGGAAGGGAACCAAGGAAATAAAAGCATGTCGAACTGGTACTGGCTCTATCAGCCGACATCGTACCAAATTGGCAACCGTTACTTAGGAACTGAACAAGAATTTAAAGAAATGTGTGCAGCCGCTGAAGAATATGGCATAAAGGTCATTGTTGACGCTGTCATCAATCATACCACCAGTGACTATGCCGCGATTTCCAATGAGATTAAGAGTATTCCAAACTGGACACATGGAAACACACAAATTAAAAACTGGTCGGATCGATGGGATGTCACGCAGAATTCATTGCTCGGGCTGTATGACTGGAATACACAAAATACACAAGTACAGTCCTATTTGAAACGGTTCTTAGAAAGAGCATTGAATGACGGGGCAGATGGATTTCGATTTGATGCCGCCAAACATATAGAGCTTCCGGATGATGGCAGTTACGGCAGTCAATTTTGGCCGAATATCACAAATACATCTGCAGAGTTCCAATACGGAGAAATCCTGCAGGATAGTGCCTCCAGAGATGCTTCATATGCGAATTATATGAATGTGACAGCGTCTAACTATGGGCATTCCATAAGGTCCGCTTTAAAGAATCGTAATCTGGGCGTGTCGAATATCTCCCACTATGCATCTGATGTGTCTGCGGACAAGCTAGTGACATGGGTAGAGTCGCATGATACGTATGCCAATGATGATGAAGAGTCGACATGGATGAGCGATGATGATATCCGTTTAGGCTGGGCGGTGATAGCTTCTCGTTCAGGCAGTACGCCTCTTTTCTTTTCCAGACCTGAGGGAGGCGGAAATGGTGTGAGATTCCCGGGGAAAAGCCAAATAGGCGATCGCGGGAGTGCTTTATTTGAAGATCAGGCTATCACTGCGGTCAATAGATTTCACAATGTGATGGCTGGACAGCCTGAGGAGCTCTCGAACCCAAATGGAAACAACCAGATATTTATGAATCAGCGCGGCTCACATGGCGTTGTGCTGGCAAATGCAGGTTCATCCTCTGTTTCTATCAATACGCCAACAAAATTGCCTGATGGCAGGTATGACAATAAAGCTGGGGCAGGTTCATTTCAAGTGAATGATGGTAAACTGACAGGCACGATCAATGCCAGGTCTGTGGCTGTGCTTTATCCTGATGATATTGCAAAAGCGCCTCATGTTTTCCTTGAGAATTACAAAACAGGTGTAACACATTCTTTCAATGATCAACTGACGATTACCTTGCGTGCAGATGCGAATACAACAAAAGCCGTTTATCAAATCAATAATGGACCAGAGACGGCGTTTAAGGATGGAGATCAATTCACAATCGGAAAAGGAGATCCATTTGGCAAAACATACACCATCATGTTAAAAGGAACGAACAGTGATGGTGTAACGAGGACCGAGGAATACAGTTTTGTTAAAAGAGATCCAGCTTCGGCCAAAACCATCGGCTATCAAAATCCGAATCATTGGAGCCAGGTAAATGCTTATATCTATAAACATGATGGGGGCGGGGCAATTGAATTGACCGGATCTTGGCCTGGAAAACCAATGACTAAAAATGCAGACGGAATTTACACGCTGACGCTGCCTGCGGACACGGATACAACCAACGCAAAAGTGATTTTTAATAATGGCAGCGCCCAAGTGCCCGGTCAGAATCAGCCTGGCTTTGATTACGTGCTAAATGGTTTATATAATGACTCGGGCTTAAGCGGTTCTCTTCCTCATTGAGGGCAATGCTAGACGGGACTTACCGAAAGAAACCATCAATGATGGTTTCTTTTTTGTTCATAAATCAGACAAAACTTTTCTCTTGCAAAAGTTTGTGAAATGTTGCACAATATAAATGTGAAATACTTCACAAACAAAAAGACATCAAAGAGAAACATACCCTGGAAGGATGATTAATGATGAACAAACATGTAAATAAAGTAGCTTTAATCGGAGCGGGTTTTGTTGGAAGCAGTTATGCATTTGCGTTAATTAACCAAGGGATCACAGATGAGCTTGTGGTCATTGATGTAAATAAAGAAAAAGCAATGGGCGATGTGATGGATTTAAACCACGGAAAGGCGTTTGCGCCACAACCGGTCAAAACATCTTACGGAACATATGAAGACTGCAAGGATGCTGATATTGTCTGCATTTGCGCAGGAGCAAACCAAAAACCTGGTGAGACACGCCTTGAATTAGTAGAAAAGAACTTGAAGATTTTCAAAGGCATCGTTAGTGAAGTCATGGCGAGCGGATTTGACGGCATTTTCTTAGTCGCGACAAATCCGGTTGATATCCTGACTTACGCAACATGGAAATTCAGCGGCCTGCCAAAAGAGCGGGTGATCGGAAGCGGCACAACACTAGATTCTGCGAGATTCCGTTTCATGCTGAGTGAATACTTTGGCGCAGCGCCTCAAAACGTGCACGCGCATATTATCGGAGAGCACGGCGACACAGAGCTTCCTGTTTGGAGCCACGCGAATGTCGGCGGTGTGCCGGTCAGTGAACTCGTTGAGAAAAACGATGCGTACAAACAAGAGGAGCTGGACCAAATTGTAGATGATGTGAAAAACGCAGCTTACCATATCATTGAGAAAAAAGGCGCGACTTATTATGGGGTTGCGATGAGTCTTGCTCGCATTACAAAAGCCATTCTTCATAATGAAAACAGCATATTAACTGTCAGCACATATTTGGACGGGCAATACGGTGCAGATGACGTGTACATCGGTGTGCCGGCTGTCGTGAACCGCGGAGGGATCGCAGGTATCACTGAGCTGAACTTAAATGAGAAAGAAAAAGAACAGTTCCTTCACAGCGCCGCCGTCCTTAAAAACATTTTAAAACCTCATTTTGCAGAACAAAAAGTCAACTAACCGCAACTTTAGAGTAAAGGGCTGATTGTCAATGTGGGAGCAGTTGTATGATCCGTTTGGAAACGAGTATGTGAGCGCACTTGTGGCGCTCACTCCGATTCTCTTTTTTCTTTTGGCTTTAACTGTTTTGAAAATGAAAGGCATTCTTGCGGCATTTCTTACCCTAGCCGTCAGTTTCTTCGTCTCCGTTTTGGCATTTCATATGCCGGTTGAAAAAGCGATTTCTTCTGTTTTGTTAGGAATCGGGAGCGGGCTGTGGCCTATTGGCTACATCGTCCTGATGGCGGTGTGGCTGTATAAAATTGCAGTGAAAACCGGGAAATTTACCATTATTCGGTCCAGCATTGCCGGCATTTCGCCTGACCAACGATTACAGCTATTATTAATTGGTTTTTGTTTTAACGCGTTTTTAGAAGGCGCGGCCGGTTTTGGTGTTCCGATTGCGATTAGTGCGGCGCTGCTCGTCGAACTTGGTTTTAAACCGTTAAAAGCGGCGGCGCTCTGCTTGATTGCAAACGCCGCCTCCGGAGCCTTTGGGGCGATCGGGATTCCTGTCATCACAGGGGCGCAGATTGGTGATTTGTCTGCTCTTGAGCTGTCACGGACATTAATGTGGACACTGCCGATGATCTCATTTTTAATACCATTCCTGCTTGTATTCTTATTAGACCGAATGAAAGGAATCAGACAGACATGGCCCGCTCTTCTGGTTGTGAGCGGTGGGTATACAGCGGTTCAGACACTGACAATGGCGGTGCTCGGGCCGGAATTAGCAAACATTTTGGCGGCCTTATTCAGCATGGGCGGGCTTGCCCTCTTCCTCCGCAAATGGCAGCCGAAAGAGATTTACCGCGAGGAAGGGGCCGGCGATGTTGGTGAGAAAAAGGCATACCGTGCCGCTGACATTGCGAAAGCGTGGTCTCCTTTCTACATTTTAACTGCGGCGATCACCATCTGGAGCCTTCCTGCCTTCAAAGCGCTTTTCCAAGAAGGCGGGCTGTTATATCAATCAACGCTCCTGTTCAAAATGCCTTTTCTGCATCAGCAAATTATGAAAATGCCGCCGATTGCGCCATCTGCCATGCCGTTAGATGCAGTCTTTAAAGTTGATCTGCTGTCAGCGACTGGTACAGCGATTTTAGCGGCGGTCATCGTGACAGGGCTGTTCAGCAAAAAGTTCTCCTCCCGGGATGCCTTTGCTTCCCTGAAGGAGACAGGAAAAGAGCTGTGGGTGCCGATTATGACGATCTGCTTCGTGATGGGGTTTGCCAATCTGGCCAACTTCGCAGGGCTCAGCTCTTCAATTGGGTTAGCATTGGCGAAAACAGGAGACCTGTTCCCGTTTGTCAGTCCTGTTCTTGGCTGGATTGGCGTGTTCATCACCGGTTCTGTTGTCAGCAATAATGCTTTGTTCGGCCATTTGCAGGTTGTCACCGGAGCGCAGATCGGTGCGAGTTCAGACTTGCTGTTAGCCGCAAATACGGCGGGCGGTGTCATGGCGAAACTTGTTTCTCCTCAATCTATCGCCATCGCTGCCGCAGCGGTAGGCCAAACAGGCAAGGAATCTAAACTGTTTAAAAGGACAGTGGCGTACAGCCTGATTCTGTTATTGATCATTTGTATATGGACGTTTATTCTTGCAAGATTTGGAGTGTAATAGAAAAAAGCAGTACATGCCCAGCATGTACTGCTTTTTTAAGTTAATTTGCTTTCTTTGTCATTTCGGCTGTTGTTTTCACTCTGGCTTTCCCCATAAATAAAATGGTAACCGCCGCGAGGACAATTGGAATCAAAGCGAGCAAAAAGACATACGTAATACTTGATGACATCGCGTCAATAATGCGATTCAGGATCGCATCAGGAATCTGGGAACGTGTTCCCGCTTGGAATATCTCCTGCGGGTCGCCTATATTTTGCGCAGCGCCTGATCCCGCTGAGCCTTTCATCCCGCTGAAGGCGTCGGTCAGCTTGTTCGTGAATACGTTTGTTTGCACCGTTCCGAAAATGGTGACGCCTAAGGTCATGCCAAATGATCGCAAAAATGAATTTGTAGAGTTTGCCGTTCCCCGAAAGCGAGGTTCAAGATCATTCATCGATGCCGCCGGCAGCAGGGAGAAGTTAAAGCCTACACCAAAGCCTGAAATCATCATAAAGACTGTCAGCCATACCCTTGCTGTGTCAGGCGTCATATTGGAAAGAAGCAGCATACCGATAAAGAAAGCTATAACAGATATCAGCATCAAATTGCGGAAGCTTGCCTTCGTTTGGAAGATTCCGCCGATCATGCTTCCGATGACTGATCCAATCATCATCGGCGTCAGAATGAAGCCCGCGCTTGTCGCCGAGCTGCCGTAGACCGCCTGAACGAAAATCGGAATAAATACCGCTAAAATAATAAATGTTCCGCCATACAAAAAAGCGAGAATCTGCGCTGTGGCAAACAAGCGGTTCTTAAACATCCAGAAAGAAATAATCGGCTCTTCTGCTTTTCTCTCCACAATAAAAAAGGCAATGAAGAAAACGGCGAATACAATAAACAGCCCGATGATCTGAATGGAGTTCCAATCGTATGTTTTGCCGCCAAGCTCAAGGGCGAACATCAGGCATACAATGGATACGACTAAGGTAATCGCGCCGCCCCAGTCTATTTTCTGCTTTCTGTGCTCCAGAGATTCTTTGTAGTAGCGAATAATGAAAAACAATGACAATGCGCCGATCGGCACATTGATGTAAAACACCCAGTGCCAGCTGATCGAATCTGTAATGATCGCCCCTAAGAGCGGACCAAGAACACTGGATAATCCAAATACAGCACCGAACATGCCGGACATTTTTCCGCGTTTTTCCGGCGGAAACAAATCAAAGATAATGGTAAAGGCAATCGGCAGGAGCGCGCCGCCTCCGATCCCTTGAATGGCCCGGAAGATGATCAGTTGATTCATCGTCTGGGCAATACCGCATAAAGCCGAACCGATTAAGAAAAAAATAAGTCCAAACAGGAAAAAACGTTTTCGGCCGTACATATCGGAAAGCTTGCCGTAAATCGGCATGCCAGCCATAACCGCCACCATATAGGATGCCGTCACCCAGGCAAATTTATCGAAGCTTCCAAGATCGGCTACGATATTGCCCATCGCGGTGGCAACAATCGTATTGTCCATTGCAGACATCAAGATGCCCAGCAGGAGACCGAGGACCACAAATTTGGTGGAAGCCTGTTTTTCTGTTGTTGTGTCCATTTGTTCTACCTCCTCTTACTTTTCTATGTAAGTTCTGATATCATGATAATAGTTTGATCATTGAATATCTCGATTATCAAGATAAACTCGATTTTATAGGGAGGACTGTCAGTTGTCAACAAGAAATTCCAGAAGTGAGTTGGAAAAGACTGCTGTTCAGCTTTTTCGAAAACTGGGCACAAGAACGGTTCTGTTTCATCAGGCAGCCGCTCAAGCTCTCGGTCTGTTTCCTACCGATTTGAAATCAGCTGACATTTTAAATGAAGCAGGTCCGATGACGGCCGGAGAGCTGGGGAAAAAAACCGGCCTCAGCACGGGTTCCGTCACGGCGCTTGTTGACCGGCTGGAAAAAGCGGGGTATGTGGCTCGTGAAAAGGACCCGAACGATCGCAGGAGAGTCGTAATCGTCCCTTTGACTGCTTCGAAAAAACATATAAAGGATTTGTTCCGTCCTCTGTCTGAGTCAACGATGGATTTGTGCCGCGAATATACGGAAGAGGAGCTGGAACTCATTTTTAGTTTTGTAGGCAAAGCCGCCGATATTATGGAGGAAGAGCTTGAACGTCTGAAACAGTAAGTGAATTTGTGCATAGCTTGGCCCGTTCCCGAATAAATTGTACAAGATACATAAGAAGGGAGTACGGGCCGGTGAACATTTTTTTGAGCTATATTGTGCTGGGACTGTCCTTGTCTGCGCCTGTGGGGCCAGTGAATGCGGCGCAAATAGACAAAGGAATTAAAAACGGTTTTTGGCATGCATGGATTTTCGGTTTAGGCGCCATGACAGCGGATGGGCTGTACATGCTTTTTATCTATTTCGGGCTGTCACAGTTCTTGACCGCTCCATTTGTAAAAACGTTTTTGTGGCTGTTCGGCTTTTTTGTCCTGACCTATACCGGAATTGAAACGCTGAAAAACGTCAGAGAACCGATGGATGTGCGAAGCTCGCGGGGGAAACCGTCATACAGGAAAACATTCGCATCGGGTTTTCTCATTTCCTTGTCAAACCCATTGAGCATCCTTTTTTGGCTTGGAATTTACGGAAGCATTCTTGCGAAAACAGCAGAGTCCTACAATATGAATCAGCTTCTAATCTATAGCTCCGGCATCATGATCGGCATTTTAATCTGGGATTTCTGCATGGCTATCACAGCCAGTACGTTCAGAAACCTGCTTCATGAAAAGCTATTGAGAGGATTGACCGGAATCGCCGGTGTATCCCTCCTTGTGTTTGGCTTTTACTTTGGTTATCAGGGCATCAAACAGTTATTGGGCTGATTCATGAAGGACAGTCACCTGCCGCTTCCAGTTTTAATATAGTATCCAGATGATACTGGAGGTGGATCAATGGTGAATGGGATTTACACCAAAAGTTTTCTGGAACGTATTCAGGAAGAGCTTCCTGAATGGCAAAGAATCGCTTTTGAACTGCTGGCAGAAACTCTGGCGGACGATGCGGATACGTTTCCATGCATTCCCGGACGCCAGGCGTTTCTGACTGATCAGCTTCGGATTGCTTTTGCCGGAGATCCGCGGGAAAACCGCACAGCGGAGGAACTGGCTCCGTTGCTTGCGGAGTACGGCAAGATATCGCGGGACACGGGAAAATACGCATCCCTCGTTGTGTTGTTTGATACACCGGAAGATTTGGCGGAGCATTATTCGATTGAAGCGTATGAAGAGCTGTTTTGGCGCTTTTTAAATAGACTGAGTCATCAAGACGAAAAAGAATGGCCGGAAGATATTCCGGCCGATCCTGAGCATTATAAATGGGAGTTTTGTTTTGACGGCGAGCCGTATTTCATTCTGTGCGCTACACCGGGGCACGAGGCAAGAAGAAGCCGGAGCTTTCCTTTTTTTATGGTCACGTTTCAGCCAAGGTGGGTGTTTGATGACCTAAATGGATCAACTGCATTTGGCCGTAACATGAGCAGGCTGATCCGATCTCGTTTAGAGGCCTATGATCAGGCTCCGATTCACCCGCAATTAGGCTGGTACGGAGGAAAGGATAATCGTGAATGGAAGCAGTATTTCCTCCGTGATGACGAAAAACAGGTATCGAAGTGCCCGTTTTCTTATTTAAAGAACATGTTCAACAAAATGAAATAAATAATCAAGGACTGGCAGGGCGATCTTTATGACCCTGCTTTTTTTGATAGATCATGGTAACGATGGCGATAATCACGAGAAAACCTATGCTGACGAAAAAACCGGGCCGGCTTGATTTTTCAAACAATGTACCGGACACAGCTGCAGCAATCAGAACCATCGCTAAATAAATTTGCGTTTTTCCCATGCCCTCGGGATCAGTCAGCTTTTTGCTGGAGAACAGGATAAACAGCCAAGTGTATAAAAGCATAAGCCCCGCAGCTGTTGTCATATGCTCATAAATGTTTTTAGGCAGCACTAACGACAGAATAATGGAGAGGACAAGCCCCGCAAACGTCAGCCCAAGTGCCGGCCAGCATATTTTTTTGCCTTCCTTTAGAGTAAAGCATTTCGGCGCGTCGCCGTCATCAGCCATTGTACAAAGCAATGTCGTAACCGCAAATAGCGAAGCGACAAGGGTCGAGAACCCTGCGATGATGAAAATCCCGTTAAATATATCAAGGATGATCTCAAGGTTATATCCTTTTAATGACGTAATGAACGGACTGTCCTGTTCAGTAAACGCGTGTAACGGAACCAAAAGCAGAGCAAGCCCGATTGAAATGATATAAATAATCGCCAGCGTCGCCAGCATCAGTTTCCCTGATTTTGACGCTTCCTCAGGTTTTTTTAAGTGAACCGCCATCAGCCCCATGACCTCAATTCCGCCAAAAGCGTAAAACGCGTAGATTAAACCTGTCCACAGCCCCATGGCGCCGTATGGGAAAAACTCACTCGTCTTATTTGGAACATGTATGCCATGATTTCCGCCGGACAGGATACCGCATAAAGCCAGGATGGCAATGACAATAAACATAAAAATAGCAGCTGTTTTAATGACTGCCAGCACGTTTTCTGTTTTTTCAAAGACGGACAGGCCGGTGAAAATAATAAGGAGCCCCAGTACTGCGTAGATTGAGGCAAACACCCATAGCGGCACTTGAGGAAACCAATGCTTCGTAAAGAGCGAAATGGCTGTCAGCTGGCTTCCGGTAATCAGCATTTCTGATGACCAGTACACCCAGCCGTTGCTGAAGCCTGCCCATTTGCCGAATGCTTTTCGGGCATACGCACAAAACGAACCTTTTTCCGGCTGCTTCGCCGACAGCTTGGCGAGCTGTTCAAAGACAAAATACGTACCGATCCCTGCGATCAGAAATGAAAGGAGAACGGAAAAACCGCTTTTTACAATTGCGATGCTGGAACCGAGAAAGAAGCCTGTTCCAATCGTGCAGCCGACTCCGATCAGTGACAGCTGCCACCAAGCCAGATTCCCTTTTGGCTGGTCTTTTTTTGTTTGGCTCATTATTTATTCAACCCCTTTTATCTAAGGTTAGATTGTGATCTGTCCGAAGCTTATATACATCGGATTTTTGCCTCTTTTTACATGGAGAAGGAAGCGGACGCTCATACTAATGAAAAAAGGAGCAAACCAATGACACAGCAATATATTGTGGAGCCGAAAAAAGGGCTTGGGCTGAAGCTGAAAAAGGGGCAGATTTTAAAGGTGGTTGATGTAGAAGGGCAGCAGGTGGCTGATTTTGTCGCATACCATGCCAAGGATTTTTATGAACACCTTGATCAGGGAGCGACGATAGACGCCAATCACTCCATTCATGTGAAGGTCAACGACCATCTCTACTCCAACCTGTATAAGCCGATGTTAACCCTGATTGAAGATACGGTCGGCAAGCATGATCTGCTGCTGCCCGCCTGCCGTCCTGATATGAACAGGCTCTTATATGGGAAGCAAAAGGATGAGTTCCAGGATACGTGCTATGACAATATGAACCGTGCGCTTGAGCAGTTTGGCGTACCGAAGCCTCACATGCATTACCCATTTGCGATTTTTATGAATACTGTCCTTGATGAGAAAGGGAATCTGTCTGTGGAAACGCCGCTTTCGAATGCCGGAGATTATGTAAGGCTCAGGGCGGAGATGGATTTAATTGTCGCGTTTTCTTCCTGCCCGATTGAAAAAGGGAAATGCAATGGCGACAGTGTGACATCCATACGGGTTGAAGTCAGCTGATCTCTCTTGTTCACTGTGAATGAAGACCTGTGCTATATTTAATAGGGATACATAACAGTCATGATTCATTTTCATTGATTTGGGGAAATGATCAGTAACAAGGGAAAATGTACAGGAGGAATGATTGGGATGAGCATGCAGGAAAAGATTATGCGTGAGTTACATGTGAAGCCCTCAATTGATCCAAAGCAAGAAATTGAGGACCGAGTCAATTTTTTAAAACAATATGTAAAGAAAACCGGTGCTAAAGGCTTTGTATTGGGAATCAGCGGCGGCCAGGATTCAACACTTGCGGGAAGACTCGCTCAGCTTGCGGTGGAGAGCATTCGCGAGGAGGGCGGAGACGCTCAATTTATCGCTGTCCGTCTTCCGCATGGCACACAGCAGGATGAAGACGATGCCCAGCTTGCTTTGAAGTTTATTAAGCCGGATAAATCATGGAAGTTTGATATTAAATCAACAGTCAGCGCTTTTTCTGATCAGTATCAGCAGGAAACAGGCGATCAGCTGACGGACTTTAATAAAGGAAACGTAAAAGCAAGAACAAGAATGATCGCGCAATACGCGATCGGCGGCCAGGAAGGCCTTCTTGTGTTAGGAACAGACCATGCTGCTGAAGCAGTGACTGGTTTCTTTACGAAGTACGGTGACGGCGGAGCAGACCTCCTGCCGCTGACAGGCTTGACGAAGCGCCAGGGAAGAACCCTGCTGAAAGAGCTGGGTGCACCGGAACGCTTATACTTAAAAGAACCGACTGCCGATCTGCTCGACGAAAAACCGCAGCAGTCGGATGAAACAGAGCTTGGCATTTCCTACGACGAGATTGACGATTATCTCGAAGGAAAAGAAGTATCAGCGAAAGTATCAGAAGCGCTGGAAAAACGCTACAGCATGACTGAACATAAACGCCAGGTTCCGGCGTCTATGTTTGATGACTGGTGGAAATAAGTTGAAGAAAGCCCGCTCTCGGAGCGGGCTTTTGTCGTGTACAGGAGCTTTATTTGATGCGGATATGATTCAGCTTTACCATTAATCTGTCGGTGAACCTTCGGAGGCTGCCTCTCGTATCAGGATCTAATGGGAGTTCGGCTCTCGCGGCAATGTTCTCTGCCACATCCTGAATCGACAGGTTGTCTGTTTGAATGTGGTCCTCAAAAATGGGTGATGATAAACCTTCAACGCAGCGGTCAATTTGTTTGGCGGCCCATGAGTTTTTTCCTTCTGCTCTGGTGCGCAGCCTTTTTAACAAGGTTTCCTTTGAAGCCATTAATGTAAAGTGGTGAACGATCCTTCCTTCATGTCTGAGCCTGCCGATGATCTCATTGAAGTATTCAGGATGTACAATCGTCATAGGCACAATAATGATGCCGCGGTATGTATCTGTCAGAGAAGCTAGCAAACTGTAATTGAACGCCCGCCATAAAGGATAGCTTTGAAAATCGTCCTTTGCGATCTCCTGCGGCACCATGGAGCGCAGCGCAAAACCCATTTTCTCGGGATCATACACGTAAGATGGGTTCAGCCTTCTGTGCAGTTCGAAGGCTGTTTGTGTTTTTCCGGAACCGAATGCCCCGTTTATCCAAATGATCATCGCCATTTCTCCCTTCCTATTCATCATACAGAAAAAGACCCTTCCATCGAAGAGTCAGCTGGAAAAACAATAAAGGCAGAAGGTTTTAACGCTTTTTTGCGTCGAAGTATTAAAATACCTGCAGAAATGTTGTACAATGAATGTCATTCAGGCAAAAATGGCTAAACAACAAAGCGCACTATAAGCTTGACCGGTAAAGCCGGTATCTATATAAATATTCGCTAAATAAGCATATAATGAATATAAAATTTCATTCCTTAGGAGGATTTCGCCGAAGATGAACGCTAAACGAGCCATCCCAGTAAGAGAAAGAAATATCGTCCTGATCGGATTCATGGGTGTAGGAAAAACAACAATCGGCCAATTGGTCGCTAAAAAATTATATAGAGATTTTATTGATATTGACCAGCAGATCGAAAAGGATTTCAATATGTCAATTCCTGAGATATTTGAGAAAAAGGGAGAAGACTTTTTCCGGAAAACGGAGAAGGAATATATTTTAGACATCTGCCATCATAAACGATTCAAAATCGTATCTCTGGGCGGGGGATCTTTTAAACAAGAAGAAATCAGGAATTGCTGTCTGGAAAACTGTCTCGTGCTTCATCTGGACCTGTCATGGGAGAACTGGAAGCAGCGCGCGGATTTATTGATCGAAAGCCGCCCTGTACTGCATAACCGTTCAATGGATGAAATGGAACAGCTGTTTAACGAAAGAAAAGTCATTTATGACAAGCACAATTCAAAAGTGGCAACAGACAACCTTTCCCCGGAAGAGGTTGCCGATTACATTGTTGAGACATTAAAAATTGGCTGGGATCTTTATCAGCCGATGTAAAAAGCCGTGCGCAGCGCACGGCTTTTTTTATCGTTTTATCCCTTGTATCAAAATCGCTTTTAAACAAAAGGAGATGGGCTGTCCGTTTTGGTTCAATGTAATACAGAACGTGTCGCGTGCTTCGTCTGATGCGTGATTCAAGTGGGTAATGATTTGTTTTTCTCGGTCAGCGGGGGTTCCGCCTCGTTTGATCCAGCTATCGTATTGAATCGGCAAATTCCACTTTTGGATGTCTTGATAGGCCAGTTGATTGGCGCTGAACATCGCCTGCCATTCTGATAATGAGCTTTCTCGAACATGGGAAGGGTCTCGAAGCCGGTTCAAATGATTGACAAACTCATCAAGAACGGGATCTTCAGGCGCGTAATGATCAACTAAGAGAAAACGTCCGTCCTGTTTTAGTACGCGTGCAACCTCTCTGACAGCTTTGCGGACATCTGAAAAATGGTGGGCTGCGTATCGGCAGGTGATGATGTCAAATGAATCGTCGGGGAAGGGGAGTGACTCTGCCGTTCCTTGCTGAAAGCGTACGTTTTCAGATCCTTTTTCTTGCGCGAAGGAGGACGCAACCTCAACCATCTCTTTCGTTGCATCAACACCGATGCACTCCTGTACATAAGGAGAAAATGCCAGGGCCGTATGGCCGGCGCCCGCTCCGATATCCAGCACCCGATGCTCTGCCCGGCATTCCGCTGTTTTGATCATCAACCCCAAATCTTCCCCCTCGGCAAATACCTTTTCATCCCGATACATCTCGGCGTTTTTAGAAAACGGTGTTTCATTTGTCATTTGAACCAGCTCCTTCTTTTCGTAAATGATGATATGGATTATGTTAGCAATTTCTGTTATGATTCGTCCAAGATATAAAAATGATGAAAACGATAGGTTCAACCTATGGAGGCTGAAATGGATATTAAAGTGATGGAATATGCAGCGGAAATTGCCCGGCGCCAAAGCTTTACAAAGGCGGCGGAACATCTTCATATCGCACAGCCGTCTCTCAGCCAGCAAATCAAAAAGCTTGAGGCTGAGCTGGAGCTTACCCTTTTTCACAGATCCCATGGCTCTGTTACATTGACACCCCACGGCAGGCGTTTCATTGAAAAAGCCGAGGACATCATTCGTTCCAGAGATGATTTGCTTCGGGAAATGCAGGAGCGATCACAGGGAATCGGTCATAAATTATCCATCGGGATTCCTGCTGTAACAGGGAGATATCTCTTTCCTCCGCTGCTGAAGCAGTTTTTGGCGCGCTATCCTCATGTGGAGGTTCAGCTTGTTGAAAAAGATCCGGTTTCATTAGAGGAGATGACGGCAAAGGGAGAAGTTGACCTTTCTGTTTTATCCTTGCCGATCGAGGATGAGCGGCTCTCCATTATACCCTTGCTCACGGAACCGATTGTTCTCGCGGTGCCGAAGGAAAAACAAAGGTGGATGCCGCCGGAAATGGTCGCGCTGATTGAGAAAGCGCTGGAAGGTAAGGAGGGACACCAGCCGTGTGTGCCGCTTGACATGGTAAGGAACGTGCCATTTATTCTGTTAAAAGAAGGCTTCGGCTTTCGCAGGACAGTTCTCGATCTCTGTGCGGAAAGCGGCTTTAAGCCGAATGCCGCCTTTAAGACAAGCCATATTGAAACCGCCCAATCTCTTGTGGCTAACGGATTAGGTGTGACAATGGCGCCGAATATGGTCAGAAGGGATAAAGATCCGGGTGTGATCTATTTATCGATTCAATCCGCGCCATCACGAACCCTCGTCTTCGTCTTTTTAAAGAACCGCTATGTCAGTCTGACCGCCCGGGCCTTTATGGAACTAAGCCGGGAAAGTCTTAAACAAACGTTTGATGAAGGCTGTCTGGGAAACAATGATGAAAATATTTAGAAAACAAAGCCGAAACGTGGTAGTATAGGAATACAAACTATATCTTATAAAACAAAGGGGAATAATCGGAAATGCAACTATTCGATCTGCCGCTCGACCAATTGCAAACATATAAGCCTGAAAAAACAGCACCGAAAGATTTTTCTGAGTTTTGGAAATTGTCTTTGGAGGAACTTGCAAAAGTCCAAGCAGAACCTGATTTACAGCCGGTTGACTATCCTGCTGACGGAGTAAAAGTATACCGTCTCACATATAAAAGTTTCGGAAACGCCCGCATTACCGGATGGTACGCGGTGCCTGACAAGGAAGGCCCGCATCCGGCGATCGTGAAATATCATGGCTACAATGCAAGCTATGATGGTGAAATTCATGAAATGGTAAACTGGGCACTCCATGGCTACGCCGCATTCGGCATGCTTGTCCGCGGCCAGCAGAGCAGCGAGGATACGAGTATTTCACCGCACGGTCACGCTTTGGGCTGGATGACGAAAGGAATTCTGGATAAAGATACATACTATTACCGCGGTGTTTATTTGGACGCCGTCCGCGCGCTTGAGGTCATCAGCAGCTTTGACGAGGTTGATGAAACAAGGATCGGTGTGACAGGAGGAAGCCAAGGCGGAGGTTTAACCATTGCCGCAGCAGCGCTGTCAGACATTCCAAAAGCCGCGGTTGCCGATTATCCTTATTTAAGCAACTTCGAACGGGCCATTGATGTGGCGCTTGAACAGCCGTACCTTGAAATCAATTCCTTCTTCAGAAGAAATGGCAGCCCGGAAACAGAAGTGCAGGCGATGAAGACACTTTCATATTTCGATATTATGAATCTCGCTGACCGAGTGAAGGTGCCTGTCCTGATGTCAATCGGCCTGATTGACAAGGTCACGCCGCCGTCCACCGTGTTTGCCGCCTACAATCATTTGGAAACAGAGAAAGAGCTGAAGGTGTACCGCTACTTCGGACATGAGTATATCCCTGCTTTTCAAACGGAAAAACTTGCTTTCTTTAAGCAGCATCTTAAAGGCTGATAAAATGTGAAAAGCCGCCGCATATCATCAGGCGGTTTTTTTCTGCAAACTGCCGGAATGAGAACAGACTGGAGACGAATAGATATGAAACAAAGAATCATTGATGAATTAAAACGGATCGAGCAGTCATACGGAGTCAAAATCGTGTATGCCGTCGAGTCAGGAAGCCGCGCATGGGGATTTCCCTCGCAGGATAGTGATTACGACGTCCGCTTTATTTATGTGCCGAAAAAGGAGTGGTACTTTTCAATTGAGCAGGAGCGTGATGTCATTGAGGAACCGATTCACGATTTGCTGGATATCAGCGGCTGGGAGCTGAGAAAAACGCTTCGGCTTTTCAAAAAGTCAAACCCTCCGCTCCTTGAATGGCTGTCCTCAGACATTGTGTATTATGAAGCATTTACGACCGCAGAGCAGTTAAGAAAACTGCGCACGGAGGCATTTAAGCCTGAAGCAAGCGTGTATCACTATATCAATATGGCGAGAAGGAACGTCAAGGATTATCTACAAGGACAAGAGGTCAAAATTAAAAAGTACTTCTACGTTCTTCGGCCTATTTTGGCCTGCCAATGGATTGAAAAGCACGGAACCATACCGCCAATGGACTTTACTGTTTTGATGAATGAACTTGTTGCTGAACCCGAACTGAAGGCTGAAATGGAAACCTTGCTTGAACGGAAAAGAAGAGGGGAAGAGCTTGACCTCGAAGCAAGAATCGATGTTATTCACCAATTCATTGAAACGGAAATCGAAAGAATCATGGAAGCGGCAAAAGAACTGAAGGCAGAGAAAAAAGATATGACACCTGAGTTGAACCGTTTGCTTTTGAATACGGTTGAAGAAGTGTGGAAGGATGGAGGAAGCTGATGTTTTTTGTCGCTTCCTTTTCTGCTTTATTCGACAGAATCCCCCCCGACTTTCTAACTATCTGATTGTGGCAAATCCACAAAAATAATCAGAATCTTTGTATTTTGAGAATATTGTGAACGCCTGTTTTGTCCATTTACAATAAACTCATACAAATACTTCTTAGATTGCGGGGTGTTGAGGTTGGAAGTGATCACAAGAGATTTTTTCTTATTTTTATCCAAAAGCGGCTTTCTCAATAAAATGGCGAGGAACTGGGGAAGCCGGGTAGCAGCGGGTAAAATTATCGGCGGGAATGACTTTAACAGTTCAATCCCGACCATTCGACAGCTTAACAGCCAAGGCCTGTCAGTTACTGTCGATCATTTAGGCGAGTTTGTGAACAGCGCCGAGGTCGCACGGGAGCGTACGGAAGAGTGCATTCAAACCATTGCGACCATCGCGGATCAGGAGCTGAACTCACACGTTTCTTTAAAAATGACGTCTTTAGGTTTGGATATAGATATGGATTTGGTGTATGAAAATATGACAAAAATCCTTCAGACGGCCGAGAAACATAAAATCATGGTCACCATTGACATGGAGGACGAAGTCAGATGCCAGAAAACGCTTGATATTTTCAAAGATTTCAGAAAGAAATACGAGCATGTGAGCACAGTGCTGCAAGCCTATCTGTACCGGACGGAAAAAGACATTGACGATTTGGATTCTTTAAACCCGTTCCTTCGCCTTGTAAAAGGAGCTTATAAAGAATCAGAAAAAGTAGCTTTCCCGGAGAAAAGCGATGTCGATGAAAATTACAAAAAAATCATCCGAAAGCAGCTCTTAAACGGTCACTATACAGCGATTGCCACACATGACGACAAAATGATCGACTTTACAAAGCAGCTTGCCAAGGAACATGGCATTGCCAATGACAAGTTTGAATTTCAGATGCTGTACGGCATGCGGTCGCAAACCCAGCTCAGCCTCGTAAAAGAAGGTTATAACATGAGAGTCTACCTGCCATACGGCGAGGATTGGTACGGCTACTTTATGAGACGCCTTGCAGAACGTCCGTCAAACATTGCATTTGCTTTCAAAGGAATGACAAAGAAGTAAAAAAGGAGAGATTATCATGACAACACCTTACAAACACGAGCCATTCACAAATTTCCAAGATCAAAACAACGTGGAAGCGTTTAAAAAAGCGCTTGCGACAGTAAGCGAATATTTAGGAAAAGACTATCCGCTTGTCATTAACGGCGAGAGAGTGGAAACGGAAGCGAAAATCGTTTCAATCAACCCGGCTGATAAAGAAGAAGTCGTCGGCCGAGTGTCAAAAGCTTCTCAAGAGCACGCTGAGCAAGCGATTCAAGCGGCTGCAAAAGCATTTGAAGAGTGGAGATACACGTCTCCTGAAGAGAGAGCGGCTGTCCTGTTCCGCGCTGCTGCCAAAGTCCGCAGAAGAAAACATGAATTCTCAGCTTTGCTTGTGAAAGAAGCAGGAAAGCCTTGGAACGAGGCGGATGCCGATACGGCTGAAGCAATTGACTTCATGGAGTATTATGCACGACAAATGATCGAACTGGCAAAAGGCAAACCGGTCAACAGCCGTGAAGGCGAGAAAAACCAATATGTATACACGCCGACTGGAGTGACAGTCGTTATCCCGCCTTGGAACTTCTTGTTTGCGATCATGGCAGGCACAACAGTGGCGCCGATCGTTACTGGAAACACAGTGGTTCTGAAACCTGCGAGTGCTACACCTGTTATTGCAGCAAAATTTGTTGAGGTGCTTGAAGAGTCCGGATTGCCAAAAGGCGTAGTCAACTTTGTTCCGGGAAGCGGAGCGGAAGTAGGCGACTATCTTGTTGACCATCCGAAAACAAGCCTTATCACATTTACGGGATCAAGAGAAGTTGGTACGAGAATTTTCGAACGCGCGGCGAAGGTTCAGCCAGGCCAGCAGCACTTAAAGCGTGTCATCGCTGAAATGGGCGGTAAAGATACGGTTGTTGTCGATGAGGATGCGGACATTGAATTAGCGGCTCAATCGATCTTTACTTCAGCATTCGGCTTTGCGGGACAAAAATGCTCTGCAGGTTCACGTGCAGTAGTTCATGAAAAAGTGTATGATCAAGTATTAGAGCGTGTCATTGAAATTACGGAATCAAAAGTAACAGCTAAACCTGACAGTGCAGATGTTTATATGGGACCTGTCATTGACCAAGGTTCTTATGATAAAATTATGAGCTATATTGAGATCGGAAAACAGGAAGGGCGTTTAGTAAGCGGCGGTACTGGTGATGATTCGAAAGGATACTTCATCAAACCGACGATCTTCGCTGACCTTGATCCGAAAGCAAGACTCATGCAGGAAGAAATTTTCGGACCTGTCGTTGCATTTTGTAAAGTGTCAGACTTTGATGAAGCTTTAGAAGTGGCAAACAATACTGAATATGGTTTGACAGGCGCGGTTATCACAAACAACCGCAAGCACATCGAGCGTGCGAAACAGGAATTCCATGTCGGAAACCTATACTTCAACCGCAACTGTACAGGTGCTATCGTCGGCTACCATCCGTTTGGCGGCTTCAAAATGTCGGGAACGGATTCAAAAGCAGGCGGGCCGGATTACTTGGCTCTGCATATGCAAGCAAAAACAATCAGTGAAATGTTCTAAGCGGGACTAAATGGGCATCCTCCCTGCGGGGGTGTCCATTTCATCCATATACTATAAAAAAGAGGAGGAAGTGCCATAGAAAACACACAGCTGATTATTTCGATTTGTATTTATATGGCGGGAATGCTGCTAATCGGCTACTTTGCTTACAAGCGTACGTCGAATCTGACGGATTACATGCTGGGAGGACGCTCTTTGGGTCCGGCAGTAACTGCTCTCAGTGCCGGCGCTGCCGATATGAGCGGCTGGCTGCTAATGGGGCTTCCGGGCGCCATGTTTTCTACTGGTCTGAGCGGCGCTTGGATCGTCATCGGACTTTGCCTTGGAGCGTGGGCGAACTGGCTTTACGTCGCACCGCGGCTGAGAACCTATACTGAAAAAGCGGGGAATTCCATTACAATTCCCGGATTCCTGGAAAATCGCTTCGGAGATCAAACAAAGCTTCTCAGACTGTTTTCAGGAATTGTCATTTTAGTCTTTTTCACGTTTTATGTATCGTCCGGAATGGTGTCCGGCGGCGTCTTATTCAACAGCATCTTGGGGATGGATTATCACACCGGCCTGTGGATTGTGACGGGTGTTGTTGTGGCATATACCCTGTTTGGCGGCTTTTTGGCAGTCAGCTGGACAGATTTTGTTCAGGGGATCATTATGTTTGCCGCACTCATTCTTGTGCCGATCGTTACGTTTTTCCACACGGGAGGAGCAGGTGATACAGTTGCTGAAATCCGCTCTGTAGATCCTGATATGTTTAATATTTTCAAAGGAACGAGCGTCCTTGGCATTATTTCTTTGTTTGCCTGGGGGCTGGGATACTTTGGCCAGCCGCATATTATTGTGCGTTTTATGGCGATCACGTCTGTCAAAGAGATCAAAAGAGCGCGCAGAATCGGGATGGGCTGGATGATTTTGTCTGCAGTAGGCGCAGTGCTGACCGGTTTGGGCGGAATCGCTTATTACCATCAGCGCGGCATGACACTGAAGGACCCAGAGACGATTTTTATTCAATTAGGGAATATCTTGTTTCATCCGATTATCACGGGTTTTCTGATTTCAGCGATTTTGGCTGCGATTATGAGTACCATTTCTTCTCAGCTGCTTGTGACATCAAGCTCTCTGGTAGAAGATTTGTATAAGTCGATGTTCAGACGCTCAGCTTCAGATAAAGAGCTGGTGTTTTTAGGCCGTCTGGCTGTTCTGGCTGTTTCAATTGTCGCGTTGGTTCTGGCTTGGGAGAAAAATAACACTATCCTTGGATTGGTCAGCTACGCGTGGGCGGGCTTCGGTGCATCATTCGGGCCGGTTGTACTGCTCAGTCTGTTTTGGAAACGAATGACCAAATGGGGGGCACTCGCCGGCATGATTGTGGGAGCAGCGACTGTAATCATTTGGGCGAATGCCGGTCTTTCGGACTTTCTGTATGAAATGATACCTGGTTTTGCTGCGAGTCTATTATCTGTCTTTTTTGTCAGCATATTGACGCAGGCTCCGTCACAAGCTGTCACAGACCAGTTCAACGACTACCAAGATACAATGTCACAATAAAGATCGAAAGGAGGAGGAAGGGGCTGTCCCTTTTTCCTCTTTTCTCCTTTTAAGCGGCCATTTTTTTCTTTTGGAAACAAACGTATTTTTTTCTATACAAAAAGACCCCGTATGGATATGATTAAAGTAAAAAAAGTATAGGAGAAAAAGGTATGGAAGAGCTTTTAGAGAGAGTTTTTTCATTTTCAGATGTTGATAAGCTGATTGATTTTATTAGCTATGAGCTGCAAAAGCCAGTGATACTGGAAAGCGCGGATTTCTTTTTGTTAGCCTATAATTCTTACTATATTAACCATTTTGATTCTGCCAACCAGCAGACTATTTTTTCGAAAAAGTGTCCGGTCCAGATTTTTGAGAGGTTTCTGAAGGACGGAATTATTGAAAAATTGAAAACTGAGCCTGAGCCTTTTCGCGTCAATAAAATTGAAAGCATTGGGTTAAACCAGAGGGTGGTCGTGAGTGCAAAGCACAAAGGGGAAGTCATGGGCTACATCTGGATTCAGGAGCTGGACCAAAATCTGACGGATGAAGAGCTCGACTTTTTGTACGAGACCTCCTTCCATGTCGGGAAAATCATTTATAAAACGAATAAATTGAAACAGGAAAAGGAAGAAAAAGCAGAGGATCTCATCAAACGGGCGATCTACCAGCAATTTACCTCTGAGAAGGAACTCAGACGGGAAGCTGAAAGGATCAACACCGTGCTGCCTTCCATGTTTTCAGTTGTGATCCTGCACGCCGCAAATGGGGATGGGGAAGCGGTAGAGGATTTAAAGGAAAATATCAGGTCGTACCTGAATTTACGGGATAAGGTCAGTCATGTCTTAACGATCGAATCAAATATTGTCATCGTCGTAGCGAGTTTTTCCCAAAAAAGCTCCGTCTCCTCAGCAGCTTCTGAGTTTATTAACAAGCTGTTAACACATTTTCACTTTCAAAAAATACCTACCCCTATTTATATCGGTATCGGAAACGAATATAATCACCTATTAAAACTTGGCAAGAGCTACACAGAAGCACTTGAAGTCATCAAAGCCGCAGAAATCACCGGCAATCAGGAAAACATTCCATATGAATATGCCAAACTCGGCATTTACCGCTATTTAGAAAGCATCGAACAGAAAAATGAATTTTTAGAATACGAGAATAAAGATTTAGCTTTATTAAAAGCGAAAGATGAAGAAAGCAGCACTGAGCTGCTCAAAACCTTGGAAATCTATCTCCTCAACAACTGCAAAACAAAACCAGCGGCAGAACAGCTCTTTATTCACCAAAATACATTGAATTACCGCATCAAACAGATTACTGAGATGACGTCGATCGATTTAAGCGATTTCAGAACGCGGTGCCAGCTCTATCTCGATTTGATGCTGATGAAAAAGAAATAAAAAAGAAACCAGTACTTGTACTGGTTTCGTCTTCACTTAAAATCCTCTGTAAACATACGGATCATCAGGTTTTTTAATGGTATTCCAGTCAGTTACTTTGACGACAGGGAGAGTTGACTTGAATGGCTGGTAATACTCTGAGGCCAGAGTGCCCTTAATGTGAATCCATTCATCATCCTTAATGTCCATGTCCTTCGGAAATTCCACAAGCATCCCGTACACGCCGGAATCAGCGATACAGTGAATGATGCCAAACCTTAATACGAACAACTGATTTTTGTTAATTGCGTTTCCTTTGTAAGCAAATCCATGGAATTCTATCGTCCGTCCGAGAAATTCACCCGGATAGTTATAGATGGTTTCCATTCCTTTTAGGAAATCGTCATCGGTCAGAGAAATCTCTTTTTTGCTGGAATACTTATTAAACAGCTGTTTCATTTGTTTGTCATAGCTGTCTTGCGCGTAATAAAGGCTGGCATCAGGCCGCAAATACTGTGTTTGGGAGTAGTGATCTCCGCTCTCCATCGCCTTAAACGAGAACCCTTTTGTTTTGACAATGGATGAGTCAAGCGTTGCAATCGGGAAGAAGATGCCTGACACCAAAGGAAAAAGAAAAACAACATAAATCAAATAACGCTGATAAAATGGCTTGTTTTGTTCATGGTCATGCTCGTGATCATGGCCGCACCCGCAATCATGGTCATGGTGATGCCCGCTTTTTTCAGGCGACTTGATAAATAGGTACGCTTGAACGGCTGTCAAAATGGCCAGCAGGAAGATCGCAATAAAGGAAAGATAGGAATATTTCATATTGATATATTTTGTTAGATTTCCTGAGGCATGCAGATGATAAAAGAAAAACGTAAATCCCATCAGCACCAATAGACGAAACACCCAATCACCCCTTTACCAGTAGTGATCCCGCTAAAACAATCACGACAATGTATGTAATCAGCAGGAAAACAAATCGTTTTTTGAAGGCCGCAAGCATCATCAATAGATTCTTAATATCCACCATTGCGCCAAAGACGAGAAAGGCGATTAACGATCCTAATGAAAATGTGCTGCTGAAGGAAGACGCGATGAACGCATCAACTTCTGAACAAAGCGACAGGACAAACGCCAGACCCATCATCACGAGGGAAGAGGATACATCATTCTGCCCGATCGCAAGCAGAGTGGATGTTTTGACATACGTCTGCATAGCGGCTGCGATAAAGGCGCCGATGATTAAATATTTCCCCACGGAGAAAAATTCATCAATGGCATGCTGCAAGGTCCCGCCCAGTTTTTGGAGCAAGGTGCCGTGATGATGATGGTGCCCGGGTTCATCAGGCTTTAAAAGCTGGTTATCCTTAAATTGATAGGATAAGATGACCCCGATGATCAGCGAAACGGCGAGAGCCAGTCCGCCTCTGTAAAAGACAACGCTCCATCTATTCCCGAACGCAATATAAGTAGAAAATAAAACGATAGGATTAATGATAGGCGCGGTCAGCATGAAAGCAACCCCCGCATGCAGAGGAACTCCCTTTAACAGAAGCCGCCTCGTAATCGGGATGATGCCGCATTCGCAGGCGGGAAATAAAACGCCGGCCAGCGCACCGAATAAAACGGCGAGAAAACGGTTTTTCGGCATGATTCTTGCAATCATTTCTTCAGAAACAAACATTTGAATGATTCCGGAAAGTATGACGCCAATCAGAATAAACGGAATGGCTTCTATTAAAATGCTGATAAAAATAGAATTCAGCTGAAGAAAAGATGATTGTGCTGTCACAATAAAACCTCCGCTCATGTTAAGCTGCCTTTCTTATGATACCAGAAAAAAAGGCACTGCTTGTTTGACGGAGGAGGGGAAAGGATCGTTTCACTTTGGTTAGGATTCCAAAAAGCCGAGTAGGATACTGTCTGTTTCTGCAGCTTCTTTTCCGAGCCAAATCAGGTGTCCCCATGAGTGAAGCAAACAGAGAGCAGCGCCACGAATGTGCTCTTTTGCATGATGTGCATGTGACAAGTCAACCAATCCATCATAAACACTTTGCATAATCAGCACGGGACATATGATGGCTTGCAGGTCTTTTAAAGAGACAGCGGCGGTTTGTGACAAGTCAAGCAGAAATCCTTCACCCGAGCGCTGCCGGCTGTTCATTTTCCGAAATGCTTCTATGTCTTTTTCATCCATCAAGGACTTGATTCGCTGAAACGGAAGCGTGCTGAATTGGGGGCTCATAGCTCGAAACATCAAACGCGGGAAAGCGTTATTCAAAGAAGAAATCAGCTTCCATATCCACTTTTCCACCGGCGGGCGGAAGAGAATTCTCCCCAATTTATATTCAGTGTCTTTTGGGGTGAGCCACTCTTTGGTGACCGCGGATTGCAGGGTCAATGTATTTACTCTTTCTGGATAATGTGAGGCAAAGCATATGCCGCTCGGCCCTCCTGCTGAGATGGCGATCACATGGACACTGTCGATTTGTAAATGATCTAATAATTTCACATAGAAACGGCAGGCGTTGGCAAGACTTTTTCCAATTTCTTTTGACGTTCGTCCATAGCCGGGCCTTGAAGGCGTAATGATGGAATACCCTTGTTCAATCAACGCTGTGTATCCGAATTCCTCGTAACAATTTGAATGCCCGCCATGCATGACAAGGATCGGAGTTCCCTTGCCTGTCACAGAATATTCTAGTGTACTGCCATCGAAGGTGATCGTTTCGACTCGTCTTTTCATCTGTTACTCCCATTTGTTTTTTGCCTATTATAGGGTTTTCAACAATTGATCACAAGGTGAAGAAATGAATAAACACAGGCTCGTGAAATATGATATACTTTGTATTGATATTCATTCTCAATTAAAACTTTGATATAGATGTGAACGGGAGGCAGGACGGATGGCTGAGAATCAAGAGGTATATGACGTTACGATTATAGGCGGGGGGCCGATTGGGCTGTTTACTGCTTTTTACTGCGGGATGCGGGAGCTGAAAACAAAGGTAATCGAATTTTTGCCGAAGCTCGGAGGGAAGGTGTCTTTATTCTTTCCTGAGAAAATCATTCGCGATATCGGCGGCATACCGGGGATTGCGGGAAAGCAGCTGATCGAGCAGCTGAAGGAGCAGGCGGCAACGTTTGATCCTGATATCGTATTGAATCAGCGTGTGACCGGGTTTGAACGCCTGGGTGACGGCACCATTGTACTGACGGGTTCTGAAGGGGAAAAGCACTATACAAGAACTGTAATTTTGGCTTGCGGCATGGGTACGCTTGAGGTCAATGAGTTTGACAGCGAGGATGCGGCCCGATATGCGGGCAAAAATCTTCATTATGGAGTGGAGAAGCTCGATGCGTTTAAAGGGAAACGCGTGGTGATATCAGGCGGCGGAGATACTGCAGTCGACTGGGCTAATGAGCTTGAACCGATTGCGGCGTCTGTGACTGTCGTTCATCGGCGTGAGGAATTCGGCGGAATGGAAAGCAGCGTGACGAAAATGAAGCAATCATCGGTGCGGGTGCTTACTCCTTATCGGCTGGAGCAGTTGAACGGAGATGAAGAGCGCATCAAAAGCGTGACCGTTTGTCATACTGAGTCTAGCCAGAGGGAAGACATAGAAATTGATGAGCTGATCATCAATCATGGGTTCAAAATTGGTCTCGGGCCGATGAAGGAGTGGGGACTGGAGATTGAAGAAGGCAGGGTGAAAGCTGACAGACATATGCGAACGAATCTTCCGGGCGTGTTTGTGGCGGGCGACGCGGCTTTTTATGAAAGCAAGCTGAGATTGATTGCCGGCGGCTTTACCGAAGGCCCGACAGCAGTCAACAGCGCTAAGGCTTATTTGGATCCTAAGGCTGAGAATATGGCGATGTATTCCACCCATCACAAAAAATTGGTACATAAATAAAACAGCCCTTGGGGGAAAGGGCTGCCAGCCATCAGCTGTGAAGGAGCTTTTTCTGCGTCTGTTGATTCTGAATGAAAGCTAGCAATTCATCCTGTTCTTGTACGGCTGTGAATCCATAAGCCCCGGCAGCTGAGTCATCGCCTATACAGACGATAGGAGGCCGGCTTGCTGACAATTCCGGCGAAATGCCAATTTGTTCGCCACCATTGATCAATTGCTGAACGGACAGCTTGTTCGGGCAAATGACCATGTGCAGCGGGGATTCACTGATGGTACGCTGAATCATGTGGGTGAACCGGTCATCTATGACGTTTTCATGAGTGATATAAAACGAACAGGATTCATGCTTTTGCATGAATTCCACTGCATGGCGGCTCCCGACAACAAGACATTTCTCTGAATCAGGCTGAATGGCGGTGACAAGAAACCCCCGTTTTTCAAGCTCCGTCTTTGCATGTTCAGATGCTGCACTCAGTTTGGCTGTCAGCTGGCGGATGTCGATTTTCTGAGAAGCCAGTGCTCTGAAAAATTCACAAACTGCCCGGCGCGATGTGAAAAAAACGTCTTCAAAGGTGCCAATCTTTCGAAGAATGTCTTCATTGACAGGCATGTTTTCGGTCCGCCATTTCGGCCACTCGATGACATCGGCGCCGGAATCGCGCAGCTTGTCTGCAAGCGGGTCTTCATCTTCGCCATGAGTCACAACCATCAAATGCCGTCCGATGAGCGGTTTGCTTTCAAACCAGCTGTGTGTTTGAAAGTTGACGATGTCTCCGATGACGATAATCGCAGGGTTTGTAATCTGGTGTTCCTGCACTTTTTGCTGGATGTTCTCAAGCGTTCCTTTCACACTCCGCTGGCGGCCCCACGTTCCCCATTGGATGACAATGACAGGGACAGAAGGTGATTTCCCGTATGAAATAAGCTGCTGGCAAATATAAGACAAGTTCTTGACACCCATGTAAAAAACAAGGGTTTGTACGCTTCGTGCAAGCCCTTCCCAGTCAAGGTTCGGCGTGCCTTTTAATGATTTATCATGCGCTGTAATCATGGCAAAAGACGATGCGAAATCCCGATGCGTGACGGGGATGCCCGCATATAGCGGCGCTGCAATTCCAGAGGTGATTCCCGGCACCATTTCATAGCGAATGCCGTGCTCATGAAGAGCATCTGCTTCCTCGCCGACTCTGCCGAATACGCTCGGATCTCCGCCCTTCAAGCGAACGACGGTTAACCCATTTAATGCTTTTTCAACCAGCAGGGCGTTAATTTCTTTTTGTTTCATAAAATGGCGGTTTGGCAGTTTTCCGCAATAAATAAACTGGCAGTCCGGTGATGCAAATTCGAGCAGCTTCGGGTTGGCGAGCCGGTCATATAAAATCACATCTGCTTCCTCGAGCGCCTGTTTTCCTTTGATGGTGAGCAGGCCTGGGTCGCCGGGTCCGGCTCCCACGAAATATACGATTCCGTTCTTCATGATCATGTCATCCTTCCGTCACTGTAAAAAATGAAGGACCACTAGAAAAGTGATCCGGTCTTTTGATCAATATACGAGATAAACATGTTCTCCTTCGATCAGCGTTTCATATGTTTTGACGCATCCGTGGTCAGGTTCTTGGACGATTCCGTCTTCTAAGGAAATTTTCCAGTCGTGCATCGGGCAGAAAACATATTGACCGCTGACGATGCCTTCTGCCAGGACGCCGCCCTTATGCGGACAGCGGTTTTCGATGGCGCGGATGCTTCCGTCTGAAAGCTTGAAAACCGCGAGCTCCTTATCTTCAATATACACTGTTTTACCTAATTGTTCAGGCAATTCTTCAATTTTTCCGATACATACTTTTGTTACGTCTTTGTTTACCATGTCCATTCCTCCTCAATGATTGTTTTTGTCATTATGATGTGGTCACGACATTTTCAAATAATTCTTTCGAGGTTTGTTTATCCTCTAAAAAGTCTTTCCACGGATCCTTGTGGACAGAGAGTGTTTCATTCATTCGGTCGTTCAGCTCCTGCCGCTTTTCCGGATCGTTTAACACGGATTGGACATGGGATAAACCGACGCGCTCAAGCCATGCGGACGTACGCTCCAGATAGTTTGCGGTTTCTCTGTAATATTGCAGGTAAGCGCCTGCGTATTCCAAGACTTCTTCATTTGTTTTCACCTTCATCAGCAAATCGCCGGCACGCAAGTGGGTTCCGCCGTTTCCGCCGACATAAAGCTCCCAGCCTCCGTCGATGCCGACAACGCCAAGGTCCTTAATGCCGGATTCCGCACAGTTTCGCGGGCATGCAGACACGGCCATTTTGACTTTGTGCGGCGTGTTCAGCCCTTCGAATTTTTTCTCAAGCGCAATGCCCAGTGCCATGGAGTCTTGTGTGCCGAAGCGGCAGAATTGCTCGCCTACACATGTTTTCACTGTGCGGAGTGTTTTTCCGTACGCGTAGCCCGACGGCATATCAAGATCTTCCCATACCTTCGGAAGGTCTTCTTTTTTCACGCCGATAAGATCAATTCGCTGGCCGCCTGTCATTTTCACGAGCGGGATCTCATATTTGTCAACGACATCGGCGATCTTGCGCAAGTCTGTGGAGTTGGTCACGCCGCCGTACATCCGAGGAACGACTGAGTATGTTCCGTCTTTTTGAATATTGGCGTGCATTCGTTCATTAACAAAGCGGGATGTCCGGTCATCCTCGTATTTGGTTGGATTGATCATGCCTAAGTAGTAGTTCAGAGCCGGCCGGCATTTGGAACAGCCTTCTGGCGTTTTCCAGCCGAGCACATTCATGATTTCTCTTGTATGTGACAGCCCTTTGGCTTTGATTTCTTCTACGACTTCATCTCTTGACAATGTGGTGCAGCCGCAAATGGCTTCTTTTTGCGCTGACGCATCAAAGTCTGATCCGAGCGTATGCTGGAGGATTTCTTCTACGAGTGGCTTACAGCCTCCGCATGAGCGGGATGCGCCAGTGCATGCTTTGATCTCGTCCGTTGACGAGCAGCCCTTTTCCTGTATGGCTTGAATAATCGCACCTTTTGACACGCCATTACAGCCGCAGATGATTTCATCGTCGCTCATCGCTGCGGTTATGCTTGTGCCTGCTTGTTGGTCGAGAGGCTGTAAGATTGATATTTTTGAGGTTTCAGAGATATCGGCTTCTTTTTGAATCATAGAAAACAGGCGATTGCCTTCGCTGCTGTCGCCGAATAAAACAGCACCGACTATTTGATTGCCTCTCAGGACGATTTTTTTATAGATGCCGTCCTGCTCATCGAAGACTTTAATCGCTTTTTTCTCTTCTGATTCGTTAAAGTCACCGGCAGAGAAAACCTCGACGCCTGATACCTTTAACTGTGTGGAGAGAACGGAGCCCTCATACGGTTTTGTTTCGATGCCGCAAATATGCTTCGCCAGCACTTTTGCCTGTTCATAGAGCGGTGCCACAAGCCCGTAGGCGATTCCTCGGTGCTCGGCACATTCGCCGACCGCGTAAATGTGCGGGATTTCAGTCTGCATATAATCGTTGACGATGATGCCGCGGTTAACCGGAATGCCGCTCTCGGCGCCGAGTGTTGTATTCGGACGGATGCCGACAGCCATGACGACTAAATCAGCTTCAATGCTTGTGCCATCTTTGAAGCGAAGGCCTTCGACACGGTCATCACCGACAATTTCTTCTGTTTGCTTTTCAAGTAAAAAGGTCATACCTTGTTTTTCTAACTCGTTTTGCAGCAGGCGTCCTGCCGTTGCATCAAGCTGGCGCTCCATCAGGAATGGGGCAAGGTGGATGACGGACACGTCCATGCCAAGATTCAGCAGTCCGCGAGCTGCTTCCAAACCAAGAAGTCCTCCGCCGATGACGGCAGCTTTTTTATATTGTTTTGACGCGGCGAGCATTGTGTCTGTATCTTTTATGTCCCGGAAAGCTGTGACGCCTTTTTTGTCTGCGCCCGGAATCGGAAGGATAAAAGGGACCGAGCCTGTCGCCAAGATCAATTCATCGTAAGGCTGGATTCTGTCTGCATCTGTGATGACTGTTTTGTTTTCCGTGTCCACTTTGATGACTGTTTCATTTGTATACAATTGAATGTTGTTTTCTTCGTACCAGTCCCAATCGTTTAACGTAATATCTTTAATATCTGTATCGCCTTGAAGCACTTTTGACAAAAGGATTCGGTTGTAATTGGGATGCGGTTCGGCACCAAAAATTGTGATCTGAAACTCGTCTTTAGCAACACTCAGTATCTCTTCAATGGCCCTTACCCCGGCCATTCCATTACCAACAAGAACTAGCTGTTTTTTTCCCATCAGATGATCCGCTCCTTATCAATGTTTTTTCCAGCGTAGCACAGCAAAAAGGAATATTTAAGATACATGTTATAAAATGTAACAAAATATACGAAAAGTTCTAAAAATTTTATGAAAAATTTAAATGGGTCTGATTCGGACGGCACATACCTTAAAACCGGGCATTTTACAGGCTGGATCTAAGGCTTCCCCGATTAAATCATTCACATTTTGAGCGTCTGCCCAATGGATGGGAACAAAAACAGTATCTTTTCTGATTTGTTCTGATAATTTGCTGCGGACGGTGATGCTTCCCCGCGGCGATTCTATTTTTACCAGTACACGGTCCTCGATATTGTAGGTCGCTGCTGTTTGCGGATGGATTTCCATAAACGATTCAAAATGTCTCGCGGCAAGGGCGGCGCTTTTTCTTGTTTGGACGCCTGTTAAGTAGTGAGACATGACTCTGCCTGTCGTTAAATAAAGCGGATAATCGGCTGTCGGCTTCTCTTTTGGAACAGGTGGTTCGTTTGGAATCACACTTAATGCCGCTTTTTGATCCGGATGAGCAAATGATTCTGTAAACAAGCGCCCAGTTCCGGGATGATCAGATTCCGGACACGGCCAATGAATGCCGCCTTCACGTCTGAGCCTGTCGTATGAGATGCCTGAATAATCGGCAATCCCGCCTCGGCTCGCTTCTCTCAATTCATTAAAAATATCCTCCGCTGACGTATAAGAAAAGTAGCGGCCCTTGCCGAGAGCGGATGCGAGATCACAAATGATCTGCCAATCATGCTTTGCTTCGCCGGGGCATGGTCGGCTTGCTTCTCTTAATGTCACGCGTCCTTCTACATTTGTCATGGTGCCTTCATCTTCTAAGTAAGAGGAGGCAGGTAAAATCACATCTGCGTATTTCGCAGTCTCAGAAATAAACAAATCGATTGCAACAAAGAATGCCAGTTTACGTAAAGCCTTTTTCACGAGATTCGCATTTGGGCTGGAGACAGCAGGATTGGAGCACATGAGGAACAATCCTTTGATGTCGCCGTCGTTGATTTTTTCCATCATTTCATAGGCTGAGACACCTTTTCGCGGCAGATCATCCTGATGGATTCCCCACACTTTCGCAACATGTGCCCGGTGTTGTTCGTTTTCAATAGATCGATAGCCCGGAAGCTGATCGGCTTTTTGGCCATGCTCTCTTGCACCTTGCCCGTTGCCTTGTCCGGTGATCGCCCCGTAACCTGAGTAAGGCTTGCCGATTTTTCCTGTGATCAGCACCATGTTTAAGAAGCCTTTCACAGCCGCTGTGCCATCGGTTTGCTGTTCAATCCCGCGGGCTGTAAACAGCATGCCGGACGTTTCCTTGGCAAACTTTACAGCCGCTTTTCTTATATCCACCAGCGGGACACTCGTCTGTTCGGCGATGTCATTCAGGTTCAACGAGTCAGTATGCTGCTTCAGCTCCTCGAATCCATTTGTTCGTGATTGAATAAAATCTTCGTTTGCGAGCTGTTCGTCGATGATGATTTTGACGAGACCGTTGGCAAGAGCGGCGTCTGTGCCGGGTCTGATTTTCAAATGAAGATCGGCGATTTTTGTTGTCGCTGTTTCACGCGGATCAATGGCAATGATGTAAGCTCCGTTTTCTTTCGCTTTTTCAAAATATGGCATAATCGTAGGCTGGCACTCCGCGATATTGGTGCCGGCCAGAATGATCACACGGGTGTGGGGAATGTCTGATAAGGGATTCGTTAAGCCTCTGTCCGCGCCGAATGTTTGGTTGGCTGCGGTTGCTGCGGCGGACATACAAAGCCTCCCGTTGTAGTCGATGTATTTTGTCTGTAAGCCCACCCGTGCGAATTTCCCTAACAAATACGCCTCTTCATTTGTAATCGAGGCGCTTCCGTATACCGCCATAGCGTCATGGCCGTGTTCTGCTTGGATCATTGTCACTTGGTCTTTAATGTAATTCAGTGCTTCTTCCCAGGAAACAGGCATAAACTCGCCGTTTTTCTTCAGCAGCGGCCGGGTGATGCGGGAGGAGTTCAGGGCATGCTGGTGGGCGTTCATGCCCTTCATGCATAGCCGACCCTGTGTTGTAGGATTATCAATCCCGATCGCAGTGTACTTTTTGCGCGTGACGATGGTTTGTTCCACGAGCTGCATTTTGCACTGCATGCTACAAAACGGGCATTGAGTGTCATATGTTTTTTCTGATTGGACGTCTTGCTGTTTATCACGGAAATATCTAAGCAGTCGTTCAGTCAAAATGCCTCATCCTTTCTTATATGCACCCGTCTCTACAGTCGGGTTTTGAATCAGTGACAGATCTGTTTGGAGGCTTTCCAGCAGCTGTGCCCTTAGGTCTTCTTCGAATAGCACTTCTCTGATATGAACGATCCCGAGACGGTCTATCCACTGATGAACAGCTTCTAAGTAATGAGCCGTTTCCCGATAATACTGGATCAGTCCTTTGATCATGCCGGCAGTGCTGTCTTCGTTCTCAGTCACGCAAAACAGAGCTCCTGAACGGGCATGAGTTCCCCGGACGCCTCCGATGTAAATGTCCCAGCCAGCTTGTGTCCGAATTGCGCCGACATCTTGCAGGGCGGCATCGGTGCAGTCTGTTTCACATGATAAGCTGATAGAAATGGGAGCGGGTAAGGGAAGCGTCTCAAGTTGTCTTTCGATTTGGGCTGCCAGCTGCTGAATCGATCGATTTTGCCCGCATGTACATGCTTTGATGCTTTGCAGCGCGTGTCGGTGTTCATTAGTGTAAACGGGCATCTTCAGGTCTTTTTTTATGTTCGGGAGATCCGCAGGCTTGATCCCGGAAAGCTTCAGCCTTTGGCCGTGAGTGATGGATACGTCGGGAATGCTGTATGCCTCAATGATGTTGGCGATGGTTCTTAGCTGCTCCGCGTTTGTCCGCCCGCCGTACATTTGCGGAATCAGGATGCATGTCTCTTCAGTGGCTGGCTCAGGCTGGACAAACCCGGGGTACAGCATTTCCAGATAGTATTGAATCGCAGGAACACAAGTACTGCATCCTTTTTTTGTTCTCCAGTCAAGCTGGTCCATCACTTCTGCCGGATTAGTGAATGGCCTGCGCTGAAGCTCAGCGATGATGTCGTCTTCTGTAAAATCAGTACAGCTGCAAAACGAAGGTGTGCCGGCGGGCTTCGTATATTCGCTGTTGGTCATGTATCTCAAAAGGTCTTCAACGAGCGGTTTGCATCCTCCGCAGGACCCAGTGGCTTTGGTGCAGTGCTTGACTTCCTCAACAGTTGTTAAGCTATTCGTGTGCACCGCGTCTTCAATCGCGCCTTTCGTCACTGTGTTGCATTGGCAAATCGTTTCACTGGAAGGCATGGATTCTAATAAAGGGCCGCTTGTCTCCGGTTCGATGATCTGCTTTTTGACAATGGAGATGTCTCGTTGTTTAAGCAGGCTGTCGAGAAGCCGCTGCTTGTCACGGGTGTCTCCGAATAAAATAACACCGGCCAGTTTGTCATCTACAAAAAGCGCTTTTTTATAAACGCCTGCTTGTTCGTCGTAGATTTTGATGCTCGTCGTGCGTTCATCCTCTTGGATCTTTCCTGCTGACCACACATCGATTCCAGCTATTTTTAAAGCCGCAGATGGTGCTGAGCCTTGATATTCCTCACATGGAACGCCGCAAATATGACTGGCGAGAGCTTTTCCCTGCTCATAAAGCGGTGCCACCAATCCGTACACCGTTCCGTTATGTTCGGCGCATTCACCAACGGCGTAGATATTCGGTTCGCTTGTCTGCATGAAGTCATTCACGATGATCCCGCGGTTCACTTTGATTCCAGCGGATACAGCTAATTCAATATTCGGTCTGACGCCGGCCGCCATCACAATCAAGTCTGCTTTTAATGAAGAGCCATCTTTAAAATGGATTCGGTCTGCCTTGGTGGCGCCGGAAATGGAGACGGTGTCTTTCTCCAGAAGAAAGGTTAGGCCTTTTTGTTCCAGCTCTGTTTGCAGCAGCCGCGCCGCTGTTTGATCGAGCTGTTTTTGCATAATGACGGCGGAGTGGTGAATGACGCTGACATCCATACCGAGATGCTGTAAACCGACTGCAGCTTCCAGTCCTAATAAGCCGGCTCCGATTACCGCAGCCTTTTGAAAGTGCTGAGCCATCTTCATCAGCGCTTGGCAGTCTTCTATTGTCCGAAATCCATAGACACCTTTTTTGTCTGCCCCGGGGATAGGGAGAATATGAGGGGAGGAACCTGTTGCCACTATTAATTTGTCATACGACAGAGTGCGTTTCCGATCTGTGATGACCTGCTGCTGATCTGTATCAATCTGAATAACCGTTTCGCCTGTGTAAAGCGTGATCCCGTGCTTGTCGTACCAATCCTTGCTGTTCAGTGTAATATCATCGAGTGACGCTTCACCCTGCAATACAGAGGATAAGAGAATGCGATTGTAATTGGGATGCGGCTCGGTTCCGAAAATGACAATCTCAAACATGTGATGATTCAGCTTTAATACTTCTTCAATACAGCGGATTCCGGCCATGCCGTTTCCCGCTAACACCAATCTTTGTTTCTTCATGTATCAGACCTCCTTTGGCGAAGCTCGTAAGTTTTCTCCTATTAAAAATTATGTCACAATGCACTGTTAACGCATTAAACGTGTCACAAAAACTTACACATGTCTTTTCCAGAAAATAATGGTCCTATATCCTTGATTCAGAAAATGTAAAATAATGAGGGTCTAGAAAGGGGAATCTTATGAAGCTGTCGGAACTGAAAACTAGCGGTCATCCACTCACTTTGCTCTGTTCCTTTTTATACTTTGATGTCAGTTTTATGATATGGGTTATGCTAGGGGCGCTGGGTGTTTATATTTCTCAGGATTTTGGCCTGTCTCCTTTTGAGAAAGGGCTTGTCGTAGCTGTGCCGATTTTATCTGGATCAGTGTTTCGTATCATTCTTGGTATTTTAACGGACAGAATCGGACCGAAAAAAACGGCAGTGATCGGGATGCTGGTGACGATGATTCCGCTGCTTTGGGGGACATTCGGCGGCCGTTCCCTGACTGAGCTGTATGCCATCGGGATTCTGCTTGGCGTGGCGGGGGCAAGCTTTGCTGTAGCGCTGCCTATGGCCAGCCGCTGGTATCCGCCTCATTTGCAGGGACTTGCGATGGGGATTGCCGGAGCGGGGAACAGCGGCACGTTGTTTGCAACCCTGTTTGGCCCTCGTCTGGCAGAGCAGTTCGGCTGGCACATTGTCATGGGAATTGCGCTAATTCCATTATTGATCGTCTTTATTCTTTTTGTATCCATGGCAAAGGATTCTCCTGCACAGCCGGCTCCGCAGCCGCTCAAAAGCTATCTGCATGTGTTCGGGCAAAAGGAAACATGGTTTTTCTGCCTGCTGTACAGCGTCACATTTGGCGGATTTGTCGGGCTCTCAAGCTTTTTATCTATTTTCTTTGTTGATCAATACCAGCTGTCAAAAATTCA
Source organism: Bacillus sp. FSL R5-0416 (assembly GCF_037975425.1). Classification (NCBI taxonomy): domain Bacteria; kingdom Bacillati; phylum Bacillota; class Bacilli; order Caryophanales; family Bacillaceae; genus Bacillus; species Bacillus sp. FSL R5-0416. Next base: position 355,564 of record NZ_CP150252.1, read on the forward strand.
CGCGGGCGACTTCGTTACATTATGTGTAGCGGCGGGGAGCTTTTTCCGGCCTGTCGGGGGCTTGATTTCGGATCGTGTCGGCGGCACGAAAGTTCTTTCTGTACTGTTTGTCATCGTGGCACTGTGTATGGCCGGAGTCAGCAGCCTGCCATCTCTCTCAATGGTTATTGTTCTATTGTTTGTCGGAATGATGGGGCTCGGAATGGGTAACGGCGCAGTATTCCAGCTCGTGCCGCAGCGTTTTCGCAAAGAAATTGGCATGGTGACGGGAATCGTCGGTGCGGCCGGAGGAATCGGAGGGTTTTTCCTGCCGAACATCTTAGGATCTCTCAAACAGATGACAGGCACATATGCTATCGGTTTTATCACGTTTTCCTGTATCGCGCTGCTGGCGTTTGCACTTGTGCTTGCCGCAGGCTATTACTGGCGGAAAAGCTGGAGCGCGGAAAGCAGTCCGGCGGATGTTTAGGATTTTGACGGACACGCGTTTGTGCGTGTCTTTTTTATTTTCTCTTGATTTTCAACAGTGAACCGATCAAAATAAATAGTAATTATTACGATTTGTTAGCGAGAGGAGTTTTCTGAATGAATCAACATACGCTGCTCCCGAAAAAAACGGAGCGTCTTCAATACTTTGGATCGGTCAGTCCGATCAAAGGCGAGAAACCAGTGGAAAAAGAGAAAATGACGGACCTGCAAAATATCAGGAAGGATTATTTTTTTGACATTCAGCATGTAGGTGTCGCTAATGTGTCCCATCCAGTGACAATCACTTCTGCCATGATGCCTGCCGAGCAAACAACGGCTGCGAACTTTACAATGACTTGTGATTTGCCGAGAAATCAGAAGGGGATTAATATGAGCCGGTTAACAGAGCTGTTGCAAGTCTATCATCAAAACGGCTGGGTTCTCTCATTTTCCTCTCTTCAGCAATTTACGAAAGAGCTTGCAGAAAACATGGACACATCATCTGCCTCAGTTGAAGTGAGGTTTCCGTGGTTTTTCGAACGGAAAAGCCCGAAGCTTGAGAAAGCGGGTTTGATGCATGCTGATATATTCATGTCTGTCACCTATCGCAAAGATCAGCCGTTTAAACAGCGTGCCGGCATCTCAGCAAAAGTAACGACTCTGTGCCCTTGCTCCAAGGAAATCAGCGAATATAGTGCCCATAATCAGAGGGGAACGGTCAGCGTTTGGGCGGATATTCATCCGGCCGCATCGCTGCCAAGTGATGTTAAAGCTGATTTGCTTCACGCCGCAGAATCAAATGCTTCTGCGAGACTGCATCCGGTATTGAAGCGGCCTGATGAAAAAGCCGTGACAGAAACGGCCTATGAAAATCCGAGGTTTGTTGAGGATCTCGCTCGGCTGATTGCTGCAGATTTGTTTGAGCTTGAATGGGTGTCAGCCTTTGAGATTGAATGCCGCAATGAAGAATCGATCCATCCCCACGATGCCTATGCGAAGCTGTGTTTTTCGAAGGAAGTGGATAAAATATGAAACTCTCATTATTCATTGTTGCAGTTCTTATGCCAGTCAGCCTGCTGTCAGCCTGCTCCGATCATGCAGAAGAACACGCAAGTATCAATTTAAAGAAAACGGTCGAAAACATAACGGACGTTCGAAAAACAGCAAAAACAAGCATTGATTGGACGAAGCCTTCGGGCGGAGAATATCCGGATATTAAACAGAAGCATGTCTGGATTGATGTGAATGTGAAGGAGCAGAAGGCTTACATCAAGGAAGGAAGCAACACCATCTATACAATGATAATCTCTTCTGGTCTTGATCAAACAAAAGATGATGCTACGCCAAAGGGCACCTTTTATGTAGAGCCTGAACGGGGAGAATGGTTTTTTCCGAAGGATACCGGGAAGGCGCAGAATACTGGGTATCATGGAAAAATCACGGTGAATTTCTATTTCATAGTGTGCCAATGACAAAGGATCAAAAAGTCATCAAAACGGAAGCAGAAAAACTAGGAACAAAAGCATCTCACGGTTGTATCAGGCTGACCATTCCAGATGCGAAATGGATATATGAAAATATCCCTGAACATACAAAAGTGGTGATCAGCTGAATTGAAAACCGTTGACAAAAAGGAAAAAAGACCATACAATTTAAATCGTAACAATTACGTTTTGAGATAAATGGCTTATCATTGTCTGTATCTGTGAAAAGCGGAAAGGCTAAGGATCTTGCTGTCATTGATCCCCATGAAGCGTCTCTTGAAAACTGGAGACGATACACAAGCCGCATTCTGATGAGATATTTGCGCTCTCCATCGGTTCAGCATTTCAAGTAGAGCAATTGCTTTATGCAAGCTGCGGTTTTCCGAATGTCGGCAAGGATTTGCGATGGGGAAAAGGATTAAACGCGGTTGGAGCCTTTACTGATTTAGAAATCGGGCGGCAGCGAGAAATAAGCGCGAATAGCTGCTCTACACCATTGTACATACGGCGAAGTATTCAATTTAAATCGTAATCATTCTATTTTAATGGAGGCACTATTATGAAAAAAATTCCGGTTACCGTACTGAGCGGTTATCTAGGTGCGGGAAAAACAACATTGCTGAACAGCATTCTGCAAAATCGCGAAGGCTTGAAAATAGCGGTTATCGTAAACGATATGAGCGAGGTGAACATTGACGCGGGCTTGGTTAAGCAGGAAGGGGGCCTTTCCAGAACAGATGAAAAGCTTGTGGAAATGTCAAACGGCTGCATTTGCTGCACGCTTCGCGAAGACTTATTAATTGAAGTTGAGAAGCTGGCAAAAGACGGACGGTTTGATTATATCGTCATCGAATCGACAGGAATCAGCGAACCGATCCCGGTGGCCCAGACTTTCTCTTATATCGATGAAGAGATGGGAATCGATCTTACAAAATTTTGTCAGCTGGATACGATGGTGACGGTGGTTGATGCCAACCGTTTTTGGCATGATTATCAGTCAGGCGAAAGCCTTCTGGACCGCAAAGAAGCATTGGGGGAAGAGGATGAAAGAGAAATCGCCGACCTCTTGATCGATCAAATTGAGTTTTGCGATGTACTGATCTTAAATAAATGTGATTTGGTCAGCGAGCAAGAGCTCGAACAGCTTGAAAACGTTCTTCGTAAACTGCAGCCAAGAGCCAGGTTCATTCGTTCCGTCAAAGGAAATGTAAAACCGCAGGAGATTTTGCATACAGGGTTATTTAACTTCGAGGAAGCGAGCGGATCGGCCGGCTGGATTCAAGAGCTGACGGCAGGCCATGCGGAACACATCCCGGAAACAGAAGAATACGGTATCTCTTCATTTGTATATAAGAGACGTTTGCCGTTTCATTCTACACGATTTTACCGTTGGTTGGATCAAATGCCAAAGAACGTGGTACGTGCCAAAGGAATCGTCTGGTGCGCATCTCATAACAACCTTGCTTTGCTGATGTCGCAAGCAGGTCCGTCGGTTACGATTGAGCCTGTATCTTATTGGGTGGCGGCGCTGCCGAAGCTTGAGCAGGAGCAAGTCAAACAGCAAGAGCCGGAAATCCTGGAGGAGTGGGACCCGGAGTTCGGCGACCGCCTAACGCAGCTAGTTTTTATCGGAACTGACCTGGATGAAGAAACGATTACGAAAGAGCTTGATCAATGCCTGCTGACTGAATATGAATTTGATTCCGACTGGTCGCTGTTTGAGGACCCGTTTAAATGGAAGCTGAATCAATAGAAAAAAAGCCGTCCCCTGGGGGCGGCTTTTTTTAATGAAACGTTTGTTTAAACATAATGAGCGTATTTTTTCTCAAGGATATTCTGAAAGACCGCGGCAATGGAGCAGATGGCCCAATAAATGAGAGCGGTCAGAATATACATGGTCATATAATCAAACTCTCTGCCCCCGATGATTTTCGCATGCTGGAGCAATTCCGGCACTGTAATCATCGCAGCGAGAGATGATGCCTTGATTAAGTCGAGCAACACATTGGCAAGCGGAGGCAGCGCAATACGTATCGATTGCGGCAAAATGATGCCCCTCATCGTCTGCCAATAGGAAAGACCCAGCGAGGATGCGGCTTCCCACTGTCCTTTTTCGACGGATGAAATGGCTGAACGGTTAATTTCCGCAATGTAGGCGGCGCTGTTTAGGCTAAAGCCGATTAAAGCAGCCGTGACAGCGGAAAATTCAATGCCGATATAAGGAAACCCGAAATAAAGGATAAACAAAATCACCAAAATTGGAACGCCCCGCATAAATGAGATATAGAGCTTCGCCGGCCATCTTAACAAAGCAAGCTTAGACATTCTGGCGAGTGATATGAACAGGCCGATCACAGTTCCCGCAAACATGCTTACAAAAGAGATGAGCAGTGTATACCCAATGCCTTTTATGACATAAGGGAACGATTCAATAGCCAGCTTTGTGTTGAAAATATATTCCCATTGAATGCTATTGATCATGGCGTCCGATTACAAATCAACGTCCTGAACGTCGGCATCAATTTTTTTTGATACATCTGCTTTATTGAAGAATTGTTTCGACAGTTTAGTCAAAGAACCATCCTTGCCCATCTCTTTCAATGCTTCGTTCATCTTTTTCTGAAGTGCCGCATTGCTTTTTTTCATGACAAGGGCCTGTTTGTTCGGCATGTACTTGATGTCAGGATGAATTGTAATGTTGAGATCCGGGAATGCCGCGAGCGCAAGTGTCTGCAGGTAATAGTCGTTTAAAATGACGTCAGTGCGTCCGTTGGCAACATCTTTTAAATATTGCTCATTCGTCGCATTATCATAAATCACTTCTTTGGCGCCGTATTTTCTCGCGACCTCCATGTAGACGGTTGTAGCCGCGCCAGCCGCTTTCTTCCCTTTTAAATCCTTAAGCGTTTTAATCCCGGATAAATCGTCTTTACGGACGATTGCCGTGCCGTATGAATATTTATATGGAGTAGAAAATGCGAACTTCTTCTCGCGGTCCTTCGTCACATCGATGTCATTCGCGGCTGCGTCAACCTGTCCGCTGTTCACCGCTGTCAGCATCCCGTCAATGCCCATCTCCTTGAACTCAACCTTCAATCCCAGGCGTTTTGCCGCTTCACGAACGACTTCAACCTCGTAGCCTGTCAGCTTATCGGAGCCAGAGTCGGTATCATGATAAGAAGTGGGATAAAGCGTGCCTGATGTAGCGACTACGATTTTCCCTTTATCCTTAATCTGCTCCCAGCCTGTATCCTTGGAATCGGCTTCATTTTTGCCGGAACAGGCTGCCAATATAAGAAAGAAAGCCATTGTGAAACTGAATATAACGGCTTTGGAATGCATGAATGATTTCACCTATAGTTCCCCCAATCTGTTAATCAACTAAAAAGATAGCATTGAACATAAGGGGTTGCAATATGTTGATCGCGTTTTCAAAAAGTTCGAATTGTGTATACAAAAGACATGGGTGGGTGTTTAAAAGCGTCTATGAAGGGAAGAGGTGATGAAAAAAGGAATTGTCCAAGGATGAATGCCAGACGTACCAAGGAAACACATGTGAAAGTGAAGGATGCAGCAGACCCGTCACTCATCTATGCCAATACCGGAAGAAATGGTCAAGAGACATGAAACCGATCATCAGAATAATTTAAGTCTTGCTGATGCCCCTAAGGCATATGATATATTCGATGAGAAAGAAAATGGAAACATTTAAACCATAATGGGGAGTCAAATGAACATTTACAAACCAGCCGGATATTGGATCAGACTTGGAGCTGCATTGTTAGACTACATTATAGTCTCCGTGCCTCTTTTGCTGATCTATTGGCTGATTACAGGAAAAGACCCGAATGACAGCATGTTCATCAGTTTGGTTGTTCTGCTGTACTCTATTTTGCTGCCGGTGTTTTGGCGCGGCTACCTTATCGGAAAAAGAATCTGCGGAATCAGAATCGTAAAAAAAAGACGGATCACAAGTCAGCTTGTTAACAATGTTTTTACGGGTTATTGTAGCCGGCCTGGTTTACGTTATAACCTTCGGACTCGGCTTGATCGCCAGCCTGATTCTAATTGCCGTACGAGAAGACAAACGGACCCTGCATGATTTAATCGCGGGAACGTATGTCACTTATGCGACGCCAGGTGAAGAAGAACTTAATGCTGACGAAGAGATTAGAAAGAGCGAATAATGGTTCGCTCTTTTTATTTTTATGCATAAAAAATACAAGGCAGCAAAACATATGAAAAATAGATTGGAGGAATAAACTGGATGAAACGAATAACCATCAACATCATCACAATGTTCATTGCAGCGGCTGTCATTTCTCTGACCGGTACAGCTGAGGCCGCTGAAAAACAGCAGCAGCCTCCCGCAAATGTTACACTGACAGATCAGCAAAAGAAAGAGATTGAACAACTGGAAGCAGAGATTCTTAAAAAGCGCAAAGACGTGATCTCAAAGTATGTACAATATGGTGTCCTGCCTAAAGAAAGAGGAGAACACATCAAAAATCACTTGGACAAACACTTTGAAATGATGAAACAAAACGGCTTTGTTCCAAAGCACCATCCTCATCCGCATAAATTTGAAAAAAGACATTAAAATGGTAAGCATCCAATGGGAATTGGGTGCTTTTTTATTGTTAAAAGTTACTGAATGAATTTTCCAAAAAATATATCGCTTTTGTTGATTATATCTTATAATAAGATACAAATGGGGTGTATAATGATGGAGATGGATTTAATCTCTAAACTTAATCAGCAGTGGACAGATATTTATTATTTATTACATTATCAACATAAAGATAATATTTCTCACCAGGCAATACGGATTATGCAGCATATTGAAAAGCAAGGTGAGGCGACAATAGGAGCTTTGGCTGAATACTTGTCTGTCTCTCACAATACAGCGTCAGAGCATACTAAACGTTTGATTCAAAAGGGATTTATAGCTAAACGGCGAAGTCAACAGGATGAACGAAAAGTTTTAGTTTTCTTAACACAAGAAGGAAGATCTGTTCTTGAACAGCATACACAGCTAGATAAAGAGAAATTAAAAGAAATAATTGAACGAATGAGCACATCAGAAAAGAAATTACTTGAACAGGCATTTGAACTTTTAAGTAGGGAAGCTAAACAATGGCAGTTTTAAGTAAAGTAATCATCTCTGCGTTGATTATCGGTTTTGTTACTGAAATATCAAAAAGACATCCGACCTATGGCGGCATCATTGCTGCTTTGCCCTTGGTCAGTTTATTAAGCCTTTTTTGGATGCAAATACAAGGTGAAAAAACAGCTCAATTAAGTCAATTTGCATCTGGTGTGCTTACAGGAATCCCAGCTACAGTTTGTTTACTAGCTATTTTGGCTTTTTTGCTGAAAATTCATGTGCCGTTTTGGTTTGCATTATGTGTTGGAATACTAGGATGGGCTATGTTTTTATGGATGCAGAAGATCTTTCTCAATATATTATTTAACTGAGTATAGAAAGGAGATGCTATGTTTTTAAAAAAGGTTACTCTTCTTCGAGATAAGATTTTGGACTTTGACAGATTTCCTTTTACTATCCCGGCTATAAGTCAATTAAATGACATCTTATTTACTAGCCAAGTGACTTTTTTTGTGGGGGAAAATGGATCTGGAAAATCTACTTTGCTTGAAGCGATAGCAGATAAGTGTGAATTCAATACAGCGGGCGGAAGCCGAAATAATGTCTATGAATTACGGGAGTCAGATTCCCATTTAGGAGATTATATACGTTTATCTTGGCTTCCAAAGGTAACAAATGGCTTCTTCTTAAGGGCTGAATCGTTTTATCATCTTTCTCTTCATCTGGATGAGATGGAACTAGATGCTCCTCAGCCATACCGTTCCTATGGAGGGAGGCCGCTACACAATCAATCACATGGAGAGTCCTTTATGTCTCTATTCCGTCATCGTTTTAAAGAGAAAGCGATTTACCTTTTAGATGAGCCAGAAGCAGCACTTTCTCCAGCTAGACAATTAGCTTTTTTGAGAGTTATACATGATTTGGTGAAGGGCGGAAATGTACAGATGATCATTGCGACTCACTCCCCAATCCTACTGGGCTATCCCAATGCTAATATTTTAAGCTTTGATGGTGGAAGAATACATCATATTGAATATGAGAATACAGAGCATGTTCAATTAACACGATATTTTCTTGGACAAAGAGAAAAAATATTAGCTGAGCTGTTCCGCGACTAACATCGAGTTGATCTGAAACGCGTTTCATAGCCTATGATAGGTTTATCAATAATTCAGGAGTGATAAACACTATGATCCACCAGCATCCAGAATCTTTTCCGAAACATTTTTTGTGGGGCTCTGCTTCTGCAGCGTACCAGATTGAAGGCGCTTGGAATGAAGATGGCAAAGGCCCTTCTGTTTGGGATGTGTTTACGAAAATACCGGGCAAAACGTTTAAAGGAACCAATGGCGACATTGCGGTTGACCATTATCACCGATTTAAAGAAGATGTCGCTCTGATGGCTGAGATGGGGTTAAAAGCGTATCGATTTTCCGTCAGCTGGCCACGGATTTTTCCAAAAGGAAAAGGAGAGATCAATGAAGCAGGTCTAGCGTTTTACGATAGACTGATTGATGAATTGCTTTCTCATCACATCGAGCCGGTTCTGACTTTATATCACTGGGATTTGCCTCAAGCGCTTATGGACGAATACGGCGGGTTTGAATCCAGAAACATCATAGAGGATTTTAATCACTACTGTATTACTCTTTATAAACGTTTTGGAGACAGGGTGAAATATTGGGTTACGTTAAACGAACAGAACTACAATTTTAATCACGGATTTATTACAGCCATGCATCCGCCTGGAGTGAAAGACAGAAAACGATTTTACGAAGCAAACCATATTGCGTTTCTGGCTAATGCAAAAGCCATCGAATCATTTAGAGAATATGTGCCTGAAGGCAAAATAGGTCCTAGCTTTGCTTATTCTCCGGCTTACCCTTTATCAAGCCATCCAGAGGATATACTGGCATTTGAAAACGCCGAAGAATTTACGAACAATTGGTGGCTTGACATGTATTGCTGGGGAACCTACCCGCAAATTCCATTCCGCTACTTGGAAAAACAGGGATGGGCGCCGACAATTGAACCAGGAGATATGGACCTGCTCGCCAAAGGGAAGCCTGATTTTGTAGGTGTCAATTATTATCAGACGATCACCTATGAACGAAATCCGCTTGATGGTGTGTCAGAAGGGAAAATGAATACGACAGGCCAAAAAGGAACCAATCAGGAGACGGGGATACCCGGAGTGTTCAAAACGAAAAAAAATCCGCATCTGACAACGAGCAACTGGGATTGGACAATTGACCCAATTGGGCTGCGTATCGGTCTTCGCCGAATTACAAGCCGCTATCAGCTTCCAGTGTTTATAACAGAGAACGGTTTGGGTGAATTTGATAAAGTTGAAGACGGCACTGTACAGGATGATTATCGAATTGATTATTTGCGTTCGCATCTTGAGCAATGCAGACAAGCCATCAGTGACGGTGTCGATTTAATCGGCTATTGCAGCTGGTCGTTTACTGATCTGTTAAGCTGGCTGAACGGCTACCAAAAAAGATACGGATTTGTATATGTCAATCGTGATGAAGAAAGCACATCCGATTTAAAACGCTTGAAGAAAAAAAGCTTTTATTGGTATCAAGATGTCATCAAGACAAACGGAGAAAGTTTATAAAGAGTCCCTGAGAGTTATTCTCTCAGGGGTTTTTCATTACACAGAAACAGCATCAATAATATAAGTGTCGGCGTGCAAATCTGACATTTCAGCCGGCACAGTCCAGCATGTCAATTGATAGTCTCCTTTAGGCAGATCAAAGGACAGTCTTTTAGACATGATGCTTTCAATATGAATTCCGTTTTCTGTGACATGAAAAGGAACAGTCACTTTTTTTTCGTAGGAGTTTACTGTTTCTGAACTGTTCAGGCGCAAAAGAATAAAGGCCTTTGTATTTCGCTGTGCCTCAAAGGAAATGGCTCCGTCTGCCGCAGCATATCCTTTTTCAATCGCTTCGTCAGTCCAATCCATTACAGGAGGTGTAGAATCCTTTTGAAATACAGTAAATTGATGATATGAAATCGAAAGTTCTTGCGGCTTCCATGATTTGATCAATGTGCTGTTCCTCCTCTATGTACTGTTTACTGAATTGTGAATAAAACCTTTGTGCCGTCTGGGTAATCGGTAAGCTGATGCCCGACCCAAGAGCCTGCTCCGCGGTTGTCAGCGGGAGAAATGTATTCTACAGAAGCTCCCTCACCGCCTTCTTTGCACATGGCCATTGGCCATTCATCTCTGTCATACCCCTTTTTGGAAGGTACGTCCTTTAATGATTGCTCGCGGCGTTCCTCAGCTCCGTCTCTGTCGATAGTGCACACCTCTGAGTGCCCCTCATTTATCGCATCCTTAATATGCTTGGCCGTTTCGGGATAACGGTCAGAAGGGAAGGCGATTGTTTCATCATATTCTTTCGTTTGAGACGTTTTTTGATCAGCTGAGAAAAAGTCTCCTTTTATCAGGCCGACAGCTGCAGCTGCTATGATGACGATGACGAGAAGTATTGTTTTTATGATGTCCGTCGTGATGTTCACCTCCCGCTTTTAAAACTGACACAAGAGTAATCCAGAAAGCATTTGGTGTAAAGGTTTAAATTTTATGTTTTACGCTCAGTTTATTGCAGAAATCGTAATTTTAGCAGATCGAAATATTTGTTTTAAGCAAAATACGATTGCCAATTTACAATAATGATAGTAAGTCATCAGCCGTTTGCGGCTTGATTAATCATTTTAAATTGGCTTATGATACCGGTAAGCTCTTCAGCTAATTGAGAAAGTGTTTCAGAAGCTGCGGTAATCTCCTCCATTGCAGCAAACTGCTCCTCTGTTAATGCAGCCGCTTGCCGGGTATTTTTAGTAGATTCTTTAATGTCGGCCGTATTGGCTGCAAAGGAATCATTTATATGATGTGCACTGGCTGAAATGTTTGTTACAGATGCTGATAAATCACTAATCTCGGCGCTGATTTCACCTGTTGCAGCTGCAATTTCCTTAAATGCATCTCTGGTGCGCTGGATCATGGTGACTCCTTCTGCAGCTTCTGTTTTCACATGCTCAACAGATCTTGCAGACCGATTCATATCCTTTTGTATTTCTATGATCAGTTTTGAAATCTGTCCCGCAGACTGTTGAGACTCTTCCGCTAATTTACGTACTTCATCAGCAACAACAGCAAAGCCTTTTCCTTGTTCACCGGCTCTGGCAGCTTCAATTGCTGCATTCAGCGCAAGCAGGTTTGTCTGATCGGCAATTTGGGTGATGACCGATAAAATTTGCTCAATTTGTTTAGAGCGGCCGTCTAACTGGTGTATGATTTCTCCGCTTTTCTGAATTGACTGGTGAATCGCATCCATTTGCGCCTGTACATTTGCAATTTCCTTTTGTCCAATGTCTGCTTTTGATTGCGCGAGCTGCCCTTTGTCAGCGATAGCGGCAGTATTTGCAGAAATATCCCGGATGTCTGCTGAAGCTTGTTTTAAAGAGCTTTCACTGTTTTCAATTCGGGTGATCTGATCTTGGGCTCCATTTGCAATCTGCTGTACAGCTTCTGTGATTTTTTCTGAAGCTTGATTTGTTTCCTCTGCTCCGGCTGAGAGTTGCTGAGAGGCTGACGCAAGCTGAAGGGCTGATTGTTGTACGGTTTGTATGGTATCGTTCAGCTTCATTCTCATCTTATTATAATAGACGCTTAGTTCTGAAAGCTCGTCACCGGTTTTGTCTGACACCTCTATTGTCATATCTCCGTTTCCGGCACTTTCAAAGGCGCTTTTTAAAGCGTTCAGCCGCTTGTTGATTTTTCTGGTGAAAACCAAAACAAGGATGACTGATACTATAATGACGATAACAAGAACGATAGCGAATTGAGTGAAAAGTGATTGTGTAAGTGATGCTAAAATACTTTGATTAGCTCCGGTATACAGCATGCCGATGATGTTCCCATTTTGATCTTTTAACGGCATGTATGCAGTCTGATAAGAAGAACCTGCTACATCTGCTTGTCCGTAAAAACGCTTTCCTTTCTTTAAAACAGCGGCGATAACTTCAGAAGAAGCCTGGGTGTCGACAGCTCTTTCGCCATTCTTCATGACATTGGTTGCAACACGAGTATCGCCTTGGAAAATGGTAATGGTATCACCTGTTTTTTCACCAAGCAGATCAACAATATCTTCATTTCCATTGATTTGTGTTTGCCCTTTATAGAGCTTATTGTTTTTCACCTGCCAGTCGCCTGACATGACATCATCAATATATGTGCTGCTTAAAGCGAGATCACCTTTCGCTTTTTCAGTTGCCATTTGTTTCATGCTTTCTGTAATTTCTTTAAGCATCACAGTGCCAACTGATGCCGAAAACAAAAGAATCACCACGAAAACGAGGCAAAGAATTTTAGTTCCTAGCTTCATCTTAAATCGTTTTATCAACATAATTCCTCCTTTTATGATTTATAGGTCATATTACTTATCGGGTTTTTGGGTTTAAAGTTTTATTTTTAAAAAAATAAAACCGGCCTGATTTTCAGGCCGGTTGTGTGATGCTATTCAAGGTTTGCGTGGTGAGTGAACATAGTTTCAGAATCGAGTGCTTTTTTCTCCATGAGTTTTAAAATCACTGCATCATAGAAGAGCAGCAAAGTTTGTTCAAATAATGATCCCATTGGCTGAATGGTTTTATAGCTTCCGTTTGACTGGTCTTTAGGAGAACCAGGCATTCTGATGATGAGGTCCGCTTGTTTTCCGATGCTTGATTCCGGATTGATGGTTAAAGCGGCAACAATTCCGTGTAAGCTTTTTGCTTTTGCTGCGGTATGAATCAAGCTCTTTGTCTCGCCTGATCCTGAGCCGATAATAACTAGATCTCCTTCGGCGAGCGGCGGAGTGAGAATCTCACCTACTATATGGGCGTTGAAGCCCATGTGCATCAATCTCATCGCGAAGGATTTTGCCATCAGGCCAGACCGCCCCGCACCCGCAGTGAAAATTTGGTGGGATGAAAGAATGTGATCGGCAAGCTGGTCAGCCTCTTCATTAGAAATATAAGCTGCTGAACGGTGTAACTCATTGAGAATTTCCGCTACGTATTCAGTCGTTTTCATCGGAGTTATCCTTGGGCAATCAGCTGCTTCATTTTTGAAGCTGTTTCCGCCTTATCAGCTGCGCTTGTAATTCCGCCCCCGACAATGACAAGGTCAGGCTTTTGCTGGATCACTTCTGGCAGTGTATCAAGTTTGATGCCGCCCGCGATTGCGGTTTTTGCGTTTTTTACGGTGTTTTTGATTGTCGTTAATTCTTCGAAAGAGTTCTTGCCCTCTGCTTGAAGATCATAGCCAGTGTGGACGCAGATGTAGTCAACACCGAGTGCGTCAATTTCTTGCGCACGGGACTCGATATCTTTCACGTTAATCATGTCCACTAAGATTTTCTTCTTTTGTTTTTTGGCTTCTTCTACTGCGCCTTTAATCGTTGCGTCGTCTGTAGCCCCTAAAACGGTGATGATGTCAGCGCCTGCTTCCGACGCTTTCATAATTTCGTAGCCTCCGGCATCCATGATTTTCAGGTCTGCAAGAACCTTCAATTGAGGAAATGCTTCTTTTATTTCTTTAACGGCTCTTAGGCCTTCATTAATGACGACCGGTGTTCCGATTTCAACTACGTCGATGTATTGTTCTACCTCTTTGACAAGCTCAATGGCTTCTGGAATGTTGACGAGGTCTAATGCAAGCTGTAATTCCATTGTTGATCCACTCCCTTTTTCGAATTATTGTTCATTCTATAGGTTCCCTCTTTTGTTGAGAAGTAGGCACTTTGAAGTCAACAAGTTACTTGGAGGATACTGTGAGGAGAGGCAATCAGATTTCTTTCGCTTGATTTTATGAGTGAGTATAATGAAAAAAGAGTCTGCAAAAAAGTAAGTAAGTGATGATACGTATTTAACATACAAAAAGGTTACTAAGGGGGGATTCTATTGAGCCGGATGGACGACAAAAGGTTTAATTGTGAGAAGGAATTAACGCTTGCAGTGATTGGAGGTAAATGGAAAATGCTCATTTTATGGCATTTAGGAAAAGAAGGCACAAAACGGTTCAATGAATTAAAAACATTGATTCCTGATATTACGCAGAAGATCCTCGTGAATCAGCTGAGAGAGCTTGAGCAGGATATGATTGTTCACAGGGAAGTGTATCCGGTTGTCCCGCCGAAGGTTGAATATTCTCTGACCCCGCACGGAGAAAGCCTCATGCCTATTCTTGAAGCCATGTATGAGTGGGGGAAAGGCTATATGGAATTGATTGATATCGACAAAAATGTCATGAAAGAATCGTTGTAAGACGCTCTTCGCAAGGGTGTCTTTTTTTTGCCTTTTTTTCGGTTTTTGTGCGGTACACATAGTCATGTAAAGATTGTAAATTGCAGTCAGCAATAAAAAGAATTGAACGCAGCAGTTTGGTTTAAAAATTTTTATTTTTCTGTAAATAATGTTTAGTGGAAATGATTGCGGTATCCCGCAAAAATATCCCTGTAAATAAACTGGAATCTTTCGGCATCCCGCATGAAACTTTTCACCCATTTTTCGGTGATAAAAACATTTTTTTCATTTAAAGTGAACGGTAGTAAGATAAAAAATATTGAAAACAATGAATAAATAGCCAAAATTGTTTCCTGTTAGGATAGGGGATCTTGCGGTCTTTATCCGCTTATGTTAAACGCCGCAATGCTGACTGACGGCTGCCCGTTTTTATAGCGGCAATCTGTTTTTTGTTTGGAAGCTCTGCTTTTTAAGTGTAGTACTTTGGGCTATTTCGGCTGTTAGTTCATAAGAATTAAAAGCTGATATGGATAAGAAAGAGAAAATGCGTTGCACATGTTCACTGCTTATAAAGATTAGGGGAGGTATGACAATATGGAAATAACTTTTTACCCTTTAACGGATGCACAAAAACGAATTTGGTATACAGAAAAATTTTATCCTCACACGAGCATTTCAAATCTTGCGGGGATTGGTAAGCTGGTTTCAGCTGATGCGATTGATTATGTGCTTGTTGAGCAGGCGATTCAAGAGTTTATTCGCAGAAATGACGCCATGCGCCTTCGGTTGCGGCTAGATGAAAACGGGGAGCCTGTTCAATATATTAGCGAGTATCGGCCTGTTGATATAAAACATACTGACACTACTGAAGATCCGAATGCGATAGAGTTTATTTCACAATGGAGCCGGGAGGAAACGAAAAAACCGTTGCCGTTGTACGATTGTGATTTGTTCCGTTTTTCCTTGTTCACCATAAAGGAAAATGAAGTGTGGTTTTACGCAAATGTTCATCACGTGATTTCTGATGGTATCTCCATGAATATTCTCGGGAATGCGATCATGCACATTTATTTAGAATTAGCCAGCGGCTCAGAGACAAAAGAAGGAATCTCGCATTCATTTATCGATCATGTTTTATCTGAACAGGAATATGCTCAATCGAAGCGGTTTGAAAAGGACAAGGCGTTTTGGAACAAGCAATTTGAATCGGTGCCTGAACTTGTTTCCCTGAAACGGAATGCATCCGCAGGGGGAAGTTTAGATGCTGAGAGGTTCTCTAAAGATGTGCCTGAAGCGCTTCATCAGCAGATTCTGTCGTTTTGTGAGGCGAATAAAGTCAGTGTTCTTTCGGTATTTCAATCGCTGCTCGCCGCCTATTTGTACAGGGTCAGCGGCCAGAATGATGTTGTGACGGGAACCTTTATGGGCAACCGGACAAATGCGAAAGAGAAGCAGATGCTTGGCATGTTTGTTTCTACGGTTCCGCTTCGGACAAACATTGACGGCGGGCAGGCGTTTTCAGAATTTGTCAAAGACCGGATGAAGGATCTCATGAAGACACTCCGCCACCAAAAGTACCCGTATAATCTCCTGATCAACGATTTGCGTGAAACAAAGAGCTCTCTGACCAAGCTGTTTACTGTTTCTCTTGAATATCAGGTGATGCAATGGCAAAAAGAAGAGGACCTTGCCTTTTTGACTGAGCCGATTTTCAGCGGCAGCGGATTAAATGATGTTTCGATCCATGTGAAGGATCGATGGGATACTGGGAAACTCACCATAGATTTTGATTACCGCACTGATTTATTTTCACGTGAAGAAATCAACATGATTTGTGAGCGCATGATTACGATGCTGGAGAACGCGTTAACGCATCCAGAACATACAATTGATGAATTAACGATGATTTCTGATGCGGAGAAAGAGAAGCTGCTTGCGAGGGCCGGCGGTGAATCTGTGAGCTACCGTAAGGACATGACGATCCCGGAACTGTTCCAAGAAAAGGCTGAGCAGCTTTCAGATCATCCAGCGGTTGTATTTGAAGGTCGTACATTGTCCTATCGAACGTTACATGAACAATCCGCACGCATCGCCAATGTGCTGAAACAAAAAGGGGTTGGCCCGGACAGTCCTGTCGCGGTTTTGATTGAACGTTCTGAACGGATGATTACAGCTATAATGGGGATTTTAAAAGCCGGCGGAGCCTATGTGCCGATTGATCCGGGTTTTCCTGCTGAGCGCATTCAATATATTTTGGAGGATTGCGGGGCGGACTTCATCCTGACTGAATCGAAGGTTGCGGCGCCTGAAGCCGATGCTGAGCTGATTGACTTAGATCAGGCGATTGCGGAAGGTGCAGAAGAAAGCCTGAATGCAGATGTGAACGCACGGAACCTTGCCTACATTATTTACACATCGGGGACAACCGGACGCCCGAAAGGCGTTATGATCGAGCATCGCCAGGTTCATCATTTGGTTGAATCTCTGCAGCAGACGATTTATCAAAGCGGCAGCCAAACCCTGCGGATGGCATTGCTTGCGCCGTTCCACTTTGATGCGTCAGTGAAGCAGATCTTCGCGTCGCTTCTTTTGGGACAAACCCTTTATATCGTACCGAAGAAAACAGTGACGAACGGGGCCGCCCTTACTGCATATTATCGGAAGAACAGCATTGAGGCGACGGACGGAACACCGGCTCATTTGCAAATGCTGGCAGCAGCAGGCGATTTTGAAGGCCTAAAACTGAAGCACATGCTGATCGGAGGAGAAGGCCTGTCATCTGTTGTTGCGGACAAGCTGCTGAAGCTGTTTAAAGAAGCAGGCACAGCGCCGCGTTTGACCAATGTATACGGGCCGACTGAAACGTGCGTTGACGCGTCTGTTCATCCGGTTATCCCTGAGAGTGCAGTTCAATCAGCGTATGTGCCGATCGGGAAAGCGCTGGGGAACAATCGCTTATATATTTTGGATCAAAAAGGCCGGCTACAGCCTGAAGGCGTGGCGGGCGAGCTTTATATCGCGGGAGACGGTGTGGGCCGAGGCTATTTGCATTTGCCTGAATTAACGGAAGAAAAGTTTTTACAAGATCCATTCGTGCCGGGCGATCGCATGTACCGGACCGGGGATGTGGTGCGCTGGCTTCCAGATGGAACAATCGAATATTTAGGCAGAGAGGACGACCAGGTCAAAGTCCGCGGATACCGGATTGAGCTTGGGGAAATTGAAGCCGTGATTCAGCAGGCGCCAGACGTTGCAAAAGCCGTTGTTTTGGCACGCCCTGACGAACAGGGAAATCTTGAGGTTTGCGCATATGTTGTGCAGAAGCCTGGAAGCGAATTTGCGCCAGCCGGTTTGAGGGAGCATGCGGCCAGACAGCTTCCTGACTATATGGTGCCGGCTTACTTTACAGAAGTGACAGAAATTCCGCTTACGCCAAGCGGCAAAGTCGACCGCCGCAAGCTGTTTGCACTAGAGGTGAAGGCTGTCAGCGGCACTGCCTATACAGCGCCGCGAAATGAGACTGAAAAAGCAATCGCAGCCATTTGGCAGGACGTGCTGAACGTTGAGAAGGCGGGGATTTTTGACAATTTCTTTGAAACGGGCGGGCATTCATTGAAGGCCATGACCCTTTTAACAAAGATTCATAAGGAAACAGGCATCGAGATTCCGCTTCAATTTTTGTTTGAGCATCCGACGATTGCGGCTCTTGCAGAGGAAGCTGATCACAGAGAAAGCAAAGCTTTTGCGGTGATTGAACCTGCTGAAAAACAGGAGCATTACCCGCTTTCCCTGGCACAGCAGCGAACTTATATCGTCAGCCAGTTCGAGGATGCGGGAGTCGGCTACAACATGCCGGCAGCAGCAATTCTGGAAGGGCCTTTAGATATTCAAAAGCTGGAGCGCGCATTTCAGGGATTAATCCGACGCCACGAGTCATTGAGAACATCATTTGTTCTTGAAAACAGCACGCCGAGACAGAACATTCACGATAGCGTTGATTTCAACATCGAAATGATTGAAAGAGGCGGCCGCTCAGATGAGGCAATTATGGCTTCATTCGTTCGGACATTTGATTTGGCGAAAGCTCCGCTGTTCAGAATCGGTTTGCTGGGGCTTGAAGAGAACCGTCATATGCTGCTGTTTGACATGCACCATTTGATTTCTGACGGTGTATCCATTGGCATTATGCTGGAGGAGTTAGCACGCATTTATAAAGGCGAACAGCTTCCTGAGCTTCGTCTCCAGTATAAGGACTACGCTGTATGGCAAAGCAGACAGGCTGCTGAAGGGTACAAGAAGGATCAGGTTTATTGGAAGGAAGTCTTTGCAGGCGAGATACCGGTGCTTCAGCTTCTGTCCGATTATCCAAGACCGCCTGTCCAAAGCTTTGAAGGGGATCGGGTGTCAATCAAGCTGGATGCGGGGGTAAAGGATCGCCTCAATCGTTTGGCTGAACAAAACGGCGCCACTTTGTATATGGTGATGCTTTCCGCTTACTATACGCTTTTGTCAAAGTATACGGGACAGGATGACATCATTGTCGGGACGCCGTCAGCGGGCAGAAATCACTCCGATACAGAGGGCATTATCGGGATGTTCGTCAATACGCTTGCGCTTCGCAGTGAGGTGAAGCAGGATGAGACGTTTACCCAATTGATCTCGCGTGTCCGCAAACGGGTGCTGAATGCCTTTTCTCATCAGGACTATCCGTTTGAGTGGCTTGTTGAAGAATTGAACATCCCGCGTGATGTTAGCAGGCATCCGCTGTTTGACACGATGTTCAGCCTTCAAAACGCGACAGAGGGCATTCCGGCTGTCGGCGATCTGTCCTTGTCTGTTCATGAGACCAATTTCAAGATTGCCAAATTTGATTTGACGGTGCAGGCGAGAGAAACCGATGAAGGCATTGAGCTTGATTTGGATTACAGCACGAAGCTGTTTAAACAAAGCACGGCAGACAGGCTGCTTACGCATTTTGCGCGTTTGCTTGAAGATGCTGCGGCTGATCCAGAGAAGCCGATTTCTGAGTATAAGCTTCTTTCTGAAGAGGAGGCCGCTTCGCAAATTCAGCAGTTTAACCCGGGCAGAACACCTTATCCGAAAGATAAAACAATTGTTCAGCTGTTTGAGGAGCAAGCGGCGAATACGCCAGACCACACTGCGCTTCAATATGAAGGCGAATCACTCACTTATCGTGAACTGAATGAACGGGCCAATCGTTTAGCCCGCGGCATTCTTTCTCTTGGAGCTGGCGAAGGCAGAACTGCGGCTGTCTTATGCGAGCGGTCAATGGATATGATTGTGTCGATCTTGGCAGTATTAAAATCAGGTTCGGCTTATGTTCCGATCGATCCGGAACATCCGATTCAGCGGATGCAGCATTTCTTCCGTGACAGCGGAGCAAAGGTGCTTCTCACTCAGAGGAAATTAAAGGCTTTGGCGGAAGAAGCGGAATTTAAGGGCGTTATCGTGCTAGCCGATGAGGAAGAAAGCTATCATGCCGATGCGCGAAATCTCGCACTGCCTCTTGATTCTGCAGCAATGGCCAACCTGACGTATACTTCCGGAACGACTGGAACACCTAAGGGGAATATCGTGACACATGCCAATATCCTCCGCACGGTGAAGGAAACGAATTATCTCAGCATTACAGAACAGGATACGATTCTCGGTCTTTCCAATTACGTGTTTGACGCGTTTATGTTCGATATGTTCGGCTCTTTGTTAAACGGAGCCAAGCTGGTGCTGATACCGAAGGAAACCGTTTTGGACATGGCTCGCCTGTCCCGCGTCATTGAACGGGAGAACATCAGCATTCTCATGATTACAACCGCTTTGTTCCACTTGCTTGTGGACTTGAATCCGGCATGCTTGTCAACGCTTCGCAAGATTATGTTTGGCGGGGAACGGGCCTCGGTTGAGCATGTCAGAAAAGCTTTGCAAACGGTTGGAAAGGGCAAGCTCCTTCACATGTATGGACCGTCTGAAAGCACGGTTTTCGCGACGTATCATCCGGTTGATGAATTGGAGGAGCACACGCTGTCTGTTCCGATTGGAAAACCGGTCAGCAATACGGAAGTATACATTCTTGACCGTACGGGACACGTGCAGCCTGCCGGGATTGCCGGAGAGCTTTGCGTCAGCGGCGAAGGACTCGTGAAAGGCTATTACAACCGTCCAGAACTGACTGAGGAGAAATTTGTTCCCCATCCGTTTACATCCGGCGAACGCATGTATAAAACGGGAGACCTTGCGAGATGGCTGCCGAATGGCGACATCGAATTTATCGGGCGAATCGACCATCAGGTGAAGATTCGCGGACAGCGCATCGAGCTTGGAGAAATCGAACATCAGCTGCAAACCCATGATCGTGTTCAGGAGAGTGTTGTGCTTGCCGTTGATCAAGGAGCGGGAGATAAACTGTTGTGTGCTTACTATGTCGGAGAGGGAGACATCTCATCACAAGAGATGAGAGAGCATGCTGCGAAGGATTTGCCGGCATATATGGTTCCTGCGGTATTTATCCAAATGGACGAGCTGCCGCTGACAGGGAACGGAAAAATTGACCGGAGAGCGCTGCCGATTCCTGATGCCAACGTTTCAAGAGGTGTTTCATATGTTGCGCCACGCAATGGAACGGAACAAAAAGTCGCAGACATTTGGGCACAGGTACTTCAGGCAGAACAAGTCGGCGTTTATGACCACTTCTTTGACATTGGCGGACATTCATTAGCAGGCATGAAGATGCTTGCCTTGGTTCATCAGGAACTGGGCGTTGAGCTGTCACTCAAGGATCTCTTCCAATCACCGACGGTTGAGGGCTTGGCACAGGTGATTGCCTCTGCTGAAAAAGGGACAGCCGCAAGTATCAGCCCGGCAGAGAAACAAGATACGTATCCTGTTTCTTCACCGCAAAAACGGATGTACGTGCTTCAGCAGCTTGAGGATGCGCAAACGAGCTATAACATGCCGGCGGTTCTGCGCCTGACAGGTGAGCTTGATGTTGAAAGGCTTAACAGCGTCATGCAGCAGTTAATGCAGCGTCATGAAGCCTTGAGAACCACGTTTGAAATAAAAGATGGAGAAACGGTGCAGCGGATCTGGGAAGAGGCTGAGTGCGAGATAGCCTATTTCGAAGCCCCGGAAGAAGAGACAGAGCGGATCGTTTCTGAGTTTATTAAGCCTTTCAAAATCGACCAACTTCCACTGTTCAGAATAGGGCTTATCAAGCATTCAGACACTGAGCATGTGCTGCTGTTCGATATGCATCATATTATTTCTGATGGTGCATCTGTCGGTGTGCTGATTGAGGAGCTTTCAAAGCTGTACGACGGAGAAACCCTTGAGCCGCTCCGTATTCAATATAAGGATTATGCCGTGTGGCAGCAGCAGTTCATTCAGTCTGAGCTTTACAAGAAGCAAGAAGAGCATTGGCTGAAGGAGCTGGACGGAGAGCTGCCGGTGCTGACGCTTCCGACTGATTACAGTCGGCCTGCCGTTCAAACATTTGAGGGAGACCGCATTGCATTTTCATTAGAAGCAGGCAAAGCTGATGCTCTGCGCAGGCTTGCAAAAGAAACGGATTCCACGCTTTACATGGTGCTTCTGGCTTCATACAGTGCATTTTTATCAAAACTTAGCGGGCAAGACGATATCATCGTCGGTTCACCTGTGGCCGGACGATCTCAAGCGGACGTCAGCCGCGTCATCGGAATGTTCGTCAATACATTGGCGCTTCGCACGTATCCGAAGGGTGAAAAGACCTTTGCTGACTATCTTAACG
The DNA here is from genome assembly GCF_037975425.1 of Bacillus sp. FSL R5-0416. Lineage (NCBI taxonomy): Bacteria > Bacillati > Bacillota > Bacilli > Caryophanales > Bacillaceae > Bacillus > Bacillus sp. FSL R5-0416. The sequence goes on from NZ_CP150252.1 coordinate 377,708, forward strand.
AAGTGAAAGAAACGGCACTCAGCGCTTTTGATGCGCAGGATTACCCGCTTGAGGATTTGATCGGAAATGTTCAAGTTCAGCGTGACACAAGCAGAAACCCGTTATTCGATGCAGTTTTTTCAATGCAAAATGCGAATATAAAGGATTTAACAATGAAAGGGATTCAGCTTGAGCCGCATCCGTTTGAACGGAAAACAGCCAAGTTTGACCTCACGCTGACGGTTGACGAAACCGACGGAGGGCTTACATTCGTACTCGAATACAATACAGCTCTGTTTAAGCAGGAAACGATTGAACGATGGAAGCAATATTGGATGGAGCTTTTAGATGCAGTTACTGGGAACCCGAACCAGCCACTTTCCAGCCTGTCACTGGTCACCGAGACAGAAAAGCAAGCGCTTCTTGAGGCATGGAAGGGTAAAGCGCTGCCTGTGCCGACAGACAAAACGGTTCATCAGCTATTCGAAGAGACTGTCCAGCGCCACAAAGACCGCCCGGCTGTCACATACAACGGCCAGTCTTGGACGTACGGCGAGCTGAATGCGAAGGCAAACCGTCTTGCACGGATTTTGATGGACTGCGGCATCAGCCCGGATGACCGCGTCGGCGTTCTCACGAAGCCGTCGCTTGAAATGTCCGCCGCGGTGCTCGGCGTCTTGAAAGCCGGAGCGGCGTTTGTGCCGATTGATCCTGACTACCCGGATCAGCGGATTGAGTATATTTTACAGGACAGCGGCGCGAAGCTCCTCTTGAAACAGGAAGGCATTTCAGTGCCGGACAGCTATACGGGAGATGTCATTCTTCTCGACGGAAGCCGCACGATTCTAAGCCTGCCACTTGATGAAAACGACGAGGGAAATCCAGAGACGGCTGTAACCGCGGAGAACTTGGCGTACATGATTTACACGTCTGGAACGACCGGACAGCCGAAGGGTGTCATGGTCGAGCACCATGCGCTTGTGAACCTGTGCTTCTGGCACCACGACGCGTTCAGCATGACAGCGGAGGACCGCAGTGCGAAGTACGCGGGCTTTGGATTCGACGCTTCCATTTGGGAGATGTTCCCGACTTGGACGATCGGCGCTGAGCTTCACGTCATTGATGAAGCGATCCGCCTCGATATCGTCCGCCTGAACAATTACTTCGAAACGAACGGCGTAACGATCACGTTCCTGCCGACACAGCTTGCGGAACAGTTCATGGAGCTTGAGAACACATCACTTCGCGTCCTCTTGACCGGAGGAGACAAGCTGAAGCGCGCAGTGAAAAAGCCGTACACACTCGTCAACAACTACGGACCGACAGAAAACACGGTCGTTGCCACAAGCGCAGAAATCCATCCGGAGGAAGGCTCGCTTTCCATCGGACGGGCGATCGCCAATACGAGAGTATACATCCTCGGCGAGGGCAATCAGGTGCAGCCGGAAGGCGTAGCCGGAGAGCTTTGCGTGGCGGGGCGCGGACTGGCACGAGGCTATCTGAATCGAGAAGACGAAACCGCGAAGCGGTTTGTCGCTGATCCGTTTGTGCCGGGTGAGCGCATGTACCGCACCGGCGATTTGGTGAAATGGACGGGCGGCGGCATCGAATACATCGGCCGGATCGACCAGCAGGTCAAGGTTCGCGGCTACCGGATCGAGCTCTCAGAAATTGAAGTCCAGCTCGCCCAGCTTTCTGAGGTACAGGATGCGGCAGTGACGGCTGTCAAAGATAAAGGCGGCAACACAGCGATCGCGGCGTATGTCACACCGGAAACAGCTGACATAGAAGCACTGAAATCAGCACTGAAGGAAACCCTGCCGGATTACATGATCCCGGCGTTCTGGGTGACGCTGAACGAGCTTCCGGTTACGGCAAACGGCAAAGTGGACCGCAAAGCCTTGCCTGAGCCGGACATCGAAGTGGGAAGCGGAGAATACAAAGCGCCGACGACCGACATGGAAGAGCTGCTTGCCGGCATCTGGCAGGACGTGCTTGGAATGTCTGAAGTCGGTGTCACCGACAATTTCTTCTCGCTTGGCGGAGATTCCATCAAAGGAATTCAAATGGCGAGCCGCTTGAACCAGCACGGCTGGAAGCTGGAAATGAAAGATCTCTTCCAGCACCCGACGATCGAGGCGCTTACCCAATATGTAGAGCGTGCCGAAGGCAAACAGGCAGACCAAGGCCCGGTGGAGGGCGAAGTCATCCTGACGCCGATCCAGCGCTGGTTTTTTGAAAAGAACTTCACGAACAAGCACCACTGGAACCAATCGGTGATGCTTCACGCCAAGAAGGGATTTGATCCTGAACGGGTGGAGAAAACATTGCAGGCGCTGATCGAGCATCATGACGCGCTCCGTATGGTCTACCGTGAGGGACAGGAAGACGTCATTCAATACAACAGAGGTCTTGAAGCTGCTTCAGCTCAATTGGAGGTCATCCAGATTGAGGGCCAAGCTGCAGATTACGAAGACCGTATAGAGAGAGAAGCGGAGCGTTTACAAAGCAGCATCGACTTGCAGGAAGGCGGCTTGTTAAAAGCAGGCTTGTTCCAAGCGGAAGACGGAGACCACTTGCTTCTTGCCATTCACCACTTAGTGGTTGACGGCGTGTCGTGGCGGGTTTTACTGGAGGATTTCGCCGCGGTATATACACAGCTTGAGCAAGGCAATGAACCGGTTCTCCCGCAGAAAACACATTCATTTGCAGAATATGCAGAGAGATTGCAAGACTTCGCGAACTCCAAAGCCTTTTTGAAAGAAAAAGAGTATTGGAGACAGCTTGAAGAACAAGCAGTCGCGGCAAAGCTTCCGAAAGACCGCGAATCTGGTGATCAGCGAATGAAACATACAAAGACAATTGAATTCTCGCTGACTGCTGAAGAGACAGAACAGCTCACCACAAAGGTGCATGAGGCATATCACACAGAAATGAATGATATTTTGCTGACGGCATTCGGATTGGCAATGAAGGAGTGGACGGGTCAGGATCGAGTAAATGTTCATTTAGAGGGGCACGGACGTGAAGAAATCATAGAAGACCTGACCATTTCCCGCACAGTCGGCTGGTTTACAAGTATGTACCCAATGGTGCTCGATATGAAGCATGCGGATGATCTGGGCTACCAGCTGAAGCAAATGAAAGAAGATATCAGACATGTGCCGAATAAGGGAGTCGGATACGGCATTCTGCGCTATCTGACGGCACCGGAACATAAAGAAGATGTGGCGTTCTCGATTCAGCCGGATGTCAGCTTCAATTATTTAGGTCAGTTTGACGAAATGTCGGATGCAGGTTTGTTTACGAGATCAGAGCTGCCATCAGGACAGTCATTAAGCCCTGAAACAGAAAAACCGAATGCGCTGGATGTTGTCGGATATATCGAAAACGGAAAACTGACGATGTCACTGGCCTATCATTCTCTTGAATTTCATGAAAAAACAGTACAAACATTCAGTGACAGCTTTAAAGCGCATCTTCTCAGAATCATTGAACATTGCCTATCTCAAGACGGTACGGAACTGACCCCGAGTGATCTTGGTGACGACGATTTGACGCTGGATGAGCTGGATAAATTAATGGAAATTTTCTAATAGAGGTGGCATATGAGCAAAAAATCGATTCAAAAGGTGTACGCACTGACACCAATGCAGGAGGGAATGCTGTATCATGCGATGCTTGATCCGCATTCTTCCTCGTACTTCACACAATTAGAGCTTGGGATTCACGGCGCTTTTGATCTTGAAATCTTTGAGAAAAGCGTCAATGAACTGATTCGGTCATACGATATTCTCCGTACGGTATTTGTGCATCAGCAGCTGCAAAAACCGCGTCAGGTCGTGTTAGCGGAACGCAAAACAAAGGTGCATTATGAGGATATCAGTCATGCAGACGAGAACCGCCAGAAGGAGCATATTGAGCGTTACAAACAAGACGTTCAGCGCCAAGGCTTTAACCTGGCAAAAGACATATTGTTCAAGGTAGCGGTTTTCCGCCTTGATGCAGATCAGCTGTATCTTGTCTGGAGCAATCATCATATTATGATGGACGGCTGGAGCATGGGCGTCCTCATGAAAAGCCTGTTCCAAAACTATGAAGCGCTCAGAGCAGGAAGGACACCTGCAAACGGTCAAGGCAAGCCTTACTCCGACTACATCAAATGGCTTGGAAAACAGGACAATGAAGAAGCGGAGAGCTACTGGAGCGAGCGCTTGGCGGGTTTTGAACAGCCAAGCGTGCTCCCGGGCCACCTGCCTGTGAAAAAAGACGAATACGTCAATAAAGAATATTCCTTTACATGGGACGAAACATTGGTTGCCCGTATTCAGCAAACCGCAAATCTCCATCAAGTGACAGGGCCTAACCTATTTCAGGCCGTTTGGGGCATTGTTCTCAGCAAATACAACTTTACGGATGATGTTGTCTTCGGAACGGTCGTCTCAGGAAGGCCGTCTGAAATCAACGGAATTGAAACGATGGCGGGGCTGTTTATCAACACCATTCCGGTGCGGGTGAAAGTTGAAGGAGATGCTGCATTCGCTGATATTTTCACAGCTGTTCAGCAGCATGCAGTAGAGGCAGAGCGTTACGATTACGTGCCGCTCTATGAGATTCAAAAACGCTCAGCCCTTGATGGCAATCTCTTAAACCATCTGGTCGCGTTTGAAAATTATCCGCTTGATCAAGAGCTTGAAAACGGCAGCATGGAAGACCGCCTCGGGTTTTCGATTAAGGTAGAAAGCGCATTTGAACAAACGAGCTTCGATTTCAACCTGATTGTGTATCCAGGCAAAACATGGACCGTCAAAATTAAATATAACGGAGCCGCCTTTGATTCCGCTTTTATCGAACGGACAGCGGAGCACCTTACCCGCATGATGGAAGCAGCTGTCGATCAGCCGGCCGCTTTTGTGCGTGAGTACGGGCTTGTGGGAGACGAAGAGCACCGTCAAATTGTCGAGGTGTTTAACAGCACGAAAGCCGAACTCCCTGAAGGAATGGCTATTCATCAGGTGTTTGAAGAGCAAGCAAAACGGACGCCGGCGAGTACTGCCGTCGTATATGAAGGAGTCGAGCTGACGTACCGTGAGCTGAATAGAGCGGCTAACCGTTTGGCTAGAAAGCTTGTGGAACAAGGTCTTCAAAAAGGGGAAACAGCAGCGATTATGAACGATCGCTCAGTAGAAACCGTTGTCGGCATGCTGGCTGTGTTAAAAGCAGGTGCCGCATATGTGCCGCTTGATCCAGCGCTTCCGGGGGATCGTCTTCGTTTCATGGCAGAGGACAGCTCCGTTCGAATGGTTTTGACCGGAAATTCTTATACAGGGCAGGCACATCAGCTGCAAGTGCCGGTTCTTACACTGGACATAGGCTTTGAAGAGAGTGAAGCGGCTGACAATCTCAACCTGCCATCCGCCCCGTCTGATTTGGCGTACATCATGTACACATCCGGTTCAACGGGCAAACCGAAAGGCGTCATGATCGAACATAAAAGCATTCTGCGCCTCGTCAAAAATGCCGGGTACGTTCCTGTTACTGAAGAGGACCGCATGGCGCAAACGGGAGCTGTCAGCTTTGATGCCGGAACGTTTGAGGTATTCGGCGCACTGCTGAATGGCGCAGCGCTTTATCCAGTCAAAAAAGAAACGCTGCTTGATGCAAAACAATTTGCTGCATTCCTGCGTGAGCAAAGCATCACAACCATGTGGCTGACATCACCTTTATTCAACCAGCTTGCTGCAAAGGATGCGGGTATGTTCGGCACACTGCGCCATTTAATCATCGGCGGAGATGCCCTTGTCCCGCATATTGTCAGCAAAGTAAAACAGGCATCGCCGTCGCTTTCATTGTGGAACGGATACGGCCCGACAGAAAACACGACATTTTCAACCAGTTTTCTGATCGACCGCGAGTATGGCGGCTCTATCCCAATCGGGAAGCCGATCGGTAATTCCACTGCCTACATCCTGGATGAGCAGCAATGCCTGCAGCCAATCGGCGCGCCTGGTGAGCTTTGCGTAGGCGGAATCGGTGTAGCGCGTGGGTATGTCAATCTCCCTGAGCTGACAGAGAAGCAATTTCTCGAAGATCCATTCAGACCGGGTGAGAGAATTTATCGCACTGGTGACTTGGCAAGATGGCTGCCGGACGGCAATATCGAATTTTTAGGAAGAATCGATAATCAAGTGAAGGTGCGCGGCTTCCGAATTGAGCTTGGCGAAATTGAAACAAAACTGAACATGGCTGAGCATGTGACAGAGGCTGCGGTGATCATCCGCAAGAACAAAGCGGATGAAAATGAAATTTGCGCGTACTTTACGGCGGACCGTGAAGTGGCTGTGAGCGAGCTGAGAAAAACACTGTCTCAGTCTTTGCCTGACTATATGGTCCCTGCCCACCTGATTCAAATGGACAGTCTGCCGCTCACGCCAAACGGGAAAATCAACAAAAAAGAACTGCCTGCACCGCAATCAGAAGCCGTGCAGCCGGAATACGCAGCACCAGAAACAGAGAGTGAAAAGAAATTAGCGGAGATCTGGGAAGGAATACTCGGCGTCAGAGCAGGCGTTACCGATAACTTCTTTATGATCGGCGGCCATTCTTTGAAAGCGATGATGATGACGGCGAAAATTCAAGAGCATTTTCATAAGGAAGTTCCGATAAAAGTGCTTTTTGAAAAGCCGACTATTCAAGAACTGGCACTGTATTTGGAAGAGAACGAAAGCAAGGAGGAGCAGACGTTTGAACCGATCAGGCAAGCATCTTATCAGCAGCATTATCCTGTATCCCCGGCCCAGCGGAGAATGTATATCCTCAATCAGCTTGGACAAGCAAACACAAGCTACAACGTCCCCGCTGTACTTCTGCTGGAGGGAGAAGTAGATAAAGCCCGGCTTGAAAACGCGATTCAGCAATTAATCAACCGGCACGAAATCCTCCGTACATCGTTTGACATGATCGACGGAGAGGTTGTGCAAACCGTTCATAAAAACATATCGTTCCAGCTGGAGGCTGCCAAGGGACGGGAAGAAGACGCGGAAGAGATAATCAAAGCATTTGTTCAGCCGTTTGAATTAAACCGCGCGCCGCTCGTCCGTTCGAAGCTTGTCCAGCTGGAAGAAAAACGCCACCTGCTGCTCATTGATATGCATCATATTATTACTGACGGAAGTTCAACAGGCATTCTAATCGGTGATCTTGCCAAAATATATCAAGGCGCAGATCTGGAACTGCCACAAATTCACTATAAAGATTACGCAGTTTGGCACAAAGAACAAACTAATTATCAAAAAGATGAGGAATACTGGCTCGATGTCTTTAAAGGCGAACTGCCAATACTGGATCTTCCCGCGGATTTCGAGCGGCCAGCTGAACGGAGCTTTGCGGGAGAGCGCGTGATGTTTGGGCTTGATAAGCAAATCACGGCTCAAATCAAATCGCTCATGGCAGAAACAGATACGACAATGTACATGTTTTTGCTGGCGGCGTTCAATGTACTCCTTTCCAAGTACGCGTCACAGGATGATATCATTGTTGGCTCGCCGACAGCTGGCAGAACACATCCTGATCTGCAAGGTGTGCCGGGTATGTTTGTCAACACGGTGGCACTCAGAACGGCACCAGCGGGAGATAAAACCTTCGCGCAATTTCTTGAAGAGGTCAAAACAGCCAGCCTTCAGGCATTCGAGCACCAGAGCTATCCGCTTGAGGAGTTGATTGAAAAGCTTCCGCTTACAAGGGATACAAGCAGAAGTCCGCTGTTCAGCGTGATGTTCAACATGCAGAATATGGAGATTCCTTCATTAAGATTAGGAGATTTGAAGATTTCCTCGTATTCCATGCTTCATCATGTTGCGAAATTTGATCTTTCCTTGGAGGCGGTCGAGCGTGAAGAGGATATCGGCCTAAGCTTTGACTATGCGACTGCCTTGTTTAAGGACGAGACGATCCGCCGCTGGAGCCGCCACTTTGTCAATATCATCAAAGCGGCCGCGGCTAATCCGAACGTTCGGCTGTCTGATGTAGATCTGCTTTCATCTGCAGAAACGGCTGCTTTGCTAGAAGAAAGACATATGACTCAAATTACCGAAGCAACCTTTGCCGCTCTTTTTGAAAAACAGGCCCAGCAAACACCTGACCATCCTGCGGTGAAGGCTGGCGGAAATCTGCTGACCTATCGCGAGCTTGATGAACAGGCGAACCAGCTGGCGCATCATCTTCGTGCCCAAGGGGCCGGAAATGAAGACATTGTCGCGATTGTTATGGACCGGTCAGCTGAAGTCATGGTATCGATTCTCGGTGTCATGAAGGCGGGGGCAGCTTTCCTTCCGATTGATCCTGATACACCTGAAGAACGAATCCGTTATTCATTAGAGGACAGCGGAGCAAAAATTGCGGTCGTGAATGAAAGAAACATGACGGCTATTGGGCAATATGAAGGGACAATCGTCAGCCTTGATGACGGTAAATGGAGAAATGAAAGCAAGGAGCGCCCATCATCCATTTCCGGGTCTCGCAATCTTGCATACGTCATTTATACGTCCGGTACGACCGGAAAGCCAAAGGGCGTGCAGATTGAGCATCGTAATCTGACAAACTATGTCTCTTGGTTTAGTGAAGAGGCGAGCCTGACGGAAAATGATAAGACTGTATTGCTTTCATCTTACGCATTTGACCTTGGCTATACGAGCATGTTCCCCGTACTTCTGGGCGGGGGCGAGCTCCATATCGTCCAGAAGGAAACCTATACGGCGCCAGATGAAATAGCGCACTATATCAAGGAGCATGGGATCACATATATCAAGCTGACACCGTCTCTGTTCCATACAATAGTGAACACCGCCAGTTTTGCAAAAGATGCGAACTTTGAATCCTTGCGCTTGATCGTCTTGGGAGGAGAAAAAATCATCCCGACTGATGTTCTCGCCTTCCGTAAGATGTATGGACATACCGAATTTATCAATCACTACGGCCCGACAGAAGCAACGATCGGCGCCATCGCCGGGCGGGTTGATCTGTCTGAGCCGGATGCATTTGCGAAACGCCCGACAATCGGACGCCCGATTGCGAATGCCGGCGCGCTTGTCTTAAATGAAGCATTGAAGCTTGTGCCGCCGGGAGCGAGCGGACAGCTCTATATCACGGGACAGGGGCTTGCGAGAGGGTATCTCAACAGGCCTCAGCTGACAGCCGAGAGATTTGTAGAAAATCCATATTTGCCGGGAAGCCTCATGTACAAAACCGGAGATGTCGTACGAAGACTTTCTGACGGTACGCTTGCATTTATCGGCCGGGCTGATGATCAGGTGAAAATCCGCGGCTACCGCATTGAGCCGAAAGAAATTGAAACGGTCATGCTCAGCCTCAGCGGAATTCAAGAAGCGGTTGTATTAGCGGTTTCCGAGGGCGGTCTTCAAGAGCTTTGCGCGTATTATACGTCGGATCAAGCTATTGAAAAAGCAGAGCTCCGGAAGCAGCTTTCCCTAACACTGCCGTCTCATATGATTCCTGCTTTCTTTGTGCAGGTTGACGCGATTCCGCTGACGGCAAACGGAAAAACCGACAGAAACGCTTTGCCGAAGCCGAACGCGGCACAATCAGGAGGCAAAGCCTTGGCCGCACCGGAGACAGCGCTCGAAGAAAGCTTATGCCGCATTTGGCAGAAAACGCTTGGCATAGAAGCCATCGGCATTGATGACAATTTTTTCGATTTAGGCGGCCATTCATTAAAAGGGATGATGCTGATTGCCAACATTCAGGCGGCATTGGAGAAAAGCGTACCGCTTAAAGCACTGTTCGAGCAGCCGACTGTTCGCCAGCTGGCGGCTTATATGGAGGCGTCTGCCGTTTCAGGCGGCCATCAAGTCCTCAAACCGGCTGACAAGCAGGCTATGTATCCATTGTCATCCGCCCAGAAACGGATGTACGTGCTCAATCAGCTTGACCGCCAGACGATAAGCTACAACATGCCATCTGTTCTTCTAATGGAAGGAGAGCTTGATATTTCGCGCCTGCGTTACTCACTCAATCAGCTTGTGAACCGTCACGAATCATTGCGGACATCATTTATGGAAGCTAATGGTGAGCCTGTTCAGCGCATCATTGAGAAGGCGGAGGTTGATCTTCATGTGTTTGAAGCCAAAGAAGACGAAGCGGACCAAAAGATTAAGGAATTTATCCGGCCATTCGACTTAAACGACGCACCGCTCATTCGCGCAGCTTTGCTTCGAATAGAAGCAAAAAAACATTTGCTGCTTTTAGATATGCATCACATCATCGCAGACGGCGTCTCAAGAGGCATTTTTGTAAAAGAATTGGCGCTGCTTTACAAAGGAGAACAGCTTCCGGAGCCGGCGCTTCATTATAAAGATTTCGCCGTTTGGCAAAATGAAGCTGAGCAAAAAGAACGGATGAAGGAGCATGAGGCGTATTGGATGTCGGTTCTTTCTGGCGAGCTGCCAGAGCTTGATCTCCCGCTCGATTATGCCCGTCCGCCTGTGCAAAGCTTTAAAGGAGATACGATCCGTTTCCGTACGGGAAGTGAGACGGCAAAGGCGGTAGAAAAACTGCTTGCGGAAACCGGAACGACCTTGCACATGGTGCTCCATGCTGTTTTCCACGTCTTTTTAAGCAAAATTTCCGGACAGCGGGATATCGTCATCGGCTCCGTTACTGCCGGCCGGACGAATGCTGATGTTCAGGACATGCCGGGAATGTTCGTCAATACACTTGCCCTGAGAATGGAAGCGAAAGAACAGCAAACATTTGCGGAGCTTTTGGAGCAAGCAAAGCAGACGAGCCTGTCAGCGCTTGAGCATCAGGAGTATCCGTTTGAAGATCTCGTTAATCAGCTTGATCTCCCTCGGGATATGAGCCGAAACCCATTGTTTAATGTGATGGTGACGACAGAAAACCCTGATAAAGAACAGCTTACATTGCAAAATCTGAGCATTTCACCTTATGAGGCTCATCAGGGAACTTCTAAGTTTGATCTGACACTGGGCGGATTTACTGATGAAAATGGCATTGGCTTGCAGCTCGAATATGCGACAGATCTGTTCGCGAAAGAAACAGCTGAAAAATGGAGCGAATACGTTCTGCGGCTACTAAAGGCTGTTGCGGATAACCCGAACCAGCCGCTTTCCAGCCTGTCACTGGTCACCGAGACAGAAAAGCAAGCGCTTCTTGAGGCATGGAAGGGCAAAGCGCTGCCTGTGCCGACAGACAAAACGGTTCATCAGCTATTCGAAGAGACTGTCCAGCGCCACAAAGACTGTCCGGCTGTCACATACAACGGCCAGTCTTGGACGTACGGCGAGCTGAATGCGAAGGCAAACCGTCTCGCGCGGATTCTGATGGACTGCGGCATCAGCCCGGATGACCGCGTCGGCATTCTCACGAAGCCGTCGCTTGAAATGTCCGCCGCGGTGCTCGGCGTCTTGAAAGCCGGAGCGGCGTTTGTGCCGATTGATCCTGACTACCCGGATCAGCGGATTGAGTATATTTTACAGGACAGCGGCGCGAAGCTTCTCTTGAAGCAAGAGGGGATTTCAGTGCCGGACAGCTATACGGGAGATGTCATACTTCTCGACGGAAGCCGCACGATTCTAAGCCTGCCGCTTGATGAAAACGACGAGGGAAATCCAGAGACGGCTGTAACTGCGGAGAACTTGGCGTACATGATTTACACGTCTGGAACGACCGGACAGCCGAAGGGTGTCATGGTCGAGCACCATGCGCTTGTGAACCTGTGCTTCTGGCACCACGACGCGTTCAGCATGACAGCGGAGGACCGCAGTGCGAAGTACGCAGGCTTTGGGTTCGACGCTTCCATTTGGGAGATGTTCCCGACCTGGACGATCGGTGCTGAACTTCACGTCATTGATGAAGCGATCCGCCTCGATATCGTCCGCCTGAACAATTACTTCGAAACGAACGGCGTAACGATCACGTTCCTGCCGACACAGCTTGCGGAACAGTTCATGGAGCTTGAGAACACATCACTTCGCGTCCTCTTGACCGGAGGAGACAAGCTGAAGCGCGCAGTGAAAAAGCCGTACACACTCGTCAACAACTACGGACCGACAGAAAACACGGTCGTTGCCACAAGCGCAGAAATCCATCCGGAGGAAGGCTCGCTTTCCATCGGACGGGCGATCGCCAATACGAGAGTATACATCCTCGGCGAGGGCAATCAGGTGCAGCCGGAAGGCGTAGCCGGAGAGCTTTGCGTGGCGGGGCGCGGACTGGCACGAGGCTATCTGAATCGAGAAGACGAAACCGCGAAGCGGTTTGTCGCTGATCCGTTTGTGCCGGGTGAGCGCATGTACCGCACCGGCGATTTGGTGAAATGGACGGGCGGCGGCATCGAATACATCGGCCGGATCGACCAGCAGGTCAAGGTTCGCGGCTACCGGATCGAGCTCTCAGAAATTGAAGTCCAGCTCGCCCAGCTTTCTGAGGTGCAGGATGCGGCAGTGACGGCTGTCAAAGATAAAGGCGGCAACACAGCGATCGCGGCGTATGTCACACCGGAAACAGCTGACATAGAAGCACTGAAATCAGCACTAAAGGAAACCCTGCCGGATTACATGATCCCGGCGTTCTGGGTGACGCTGAACGAGCTTCCGGTTACGGCAAACGGCAAAGTGGACCGCAAAGCCTTGCCTGAGCCGGACATCGAAGCGGGAAGCGGAGAATACAAAGCGCCGACGACCGACATGGAAGAGCTGCTTGCCGGCATCTGGCAGGACGTGCTTGGAATGTCTGAAGTCGGTGTCACCGACAATTTCTTCTCGCTTGGCGGAGATTCCATCAAAGGAATTCAAATGGCGAGCCGCTTGAATCAGCACGGCTGGAAGCTGGAAATGAAAGATCTCTTCCAGCATCCGACGATCGAAGAGCTCACCCAGTACGTAGAGCGTGCCGAAGGCAAACAGGCAGACCAAGGCCCGGTGGAGGGCGAAGTCATCCTGACGCCGATCCAGCGCTGGTTCTTTGAAAAGAACTTCACGAACAAGCACCACTGGAACCAATCGGTGATGCTTCACGCCAAGAAGGGCTTTGATCCTGAACGAGTGGAGAAAACATTGCAGGCGCTGATCGAGCATCATGACGCGCTCCGTATGGTCTTTCGTGAGGAAAACGGGCACATCGTTCAGGCGTATCAACCGATCGGTGAGAGCGAGGTCAGCTTCGAAATCGTGGATCTGTACGGCTCCGATGAAGAGATGCTGAGAAGCCAGATTAAAATTCTCGCGAACAAGCTGCAGAGCAGTCTCGATCTGCAAAACGGGCCGCTTCTAAAGGCGGAGCAATATCGCACAGAAGCTGGGGATCACCTGCTCATTGCTGTACACCATCTCGTGGTCGACGGTGTGTCATGGCGGATTTTGCTTGAAGATTTTGCTTCAGGCTACATGCAGGCTGAGAATGAAGAGAGCCTTGTCTTCCCGCAAAAAACAAACTCCTTCAAGGACTGGGCGGAAGAACTGGCGGCATTCAGCCAATCAGCGCATCTTTTACAGCAGGCTGAATACTGGTCGCAAATTGCCGCTGAACAGGTTTCTCCTTTACCGAAGGATTGTAAAACAGAGCAGCGGATCGTCAAGGATACATCATCCGTCCTATGTGAATTAACGGAAGAAGACACGAAGCATCTTTTAACAGATGTTCATCAGCCATATGGAACTGAAATCAACGATATTCTTCTCAGCGCGCTCGGTTTGACAATGAAAGAATGGACAAAGGGGGCCAAAATTGGCATTAACCTTGAGGGACACGGCCGGGAGGACATTATCCCGAATGTGAATATCTCCAGAACGGTCGGCTGGTTTACGGCACAATACCCTGTTGTGCTCGACATATCTGACGCAGATGCCTCGGCTGTGATCAAAACAGTCAAAGAAAACCTGCGCCGCATTCCGGACAAAGGTGTTGGCTACGGCATTCTTCGTTATTTCACAGAAACAGCGGAAACAAAGGGCTTCACACCGGAGATCAGCTTCAACTATTTGGGCCAATTCGACAGTGAAGTCAAAACCGATTTCTTTGAACCGTCCGCTTTCGATATGGGGCGCCAAGTAAGCGGAGAATCAGAGGCGCTGTACGCTTTAAGCTTCAGCGGCATGATCAGAAATGGCCGGTTTGTGCTTTCCTGCTCCTACAATGAAAAGGAGTTTGAAAGAGCCACGATTGAAGAGCGAATGGAACGGTTTAAAGAAAACCTCCTGATGTTAATCCGCCATTGCACGGAAAAAGAAGACAAGGAATTCACACCAAGCGACTTTAGCGCTGAAGACCTTGAAATGGACGAGATGGGAGATATCTTTGACATGCTTGAGGAGAATTTAAAATAAAACGCAAGGGAATTACAGAAGGCGGGAGCGAAACATATGAGTCAATTTAGCAAGGATCAGGTTCAAGATATGTATTACCTATCGCCGATGCAGGAAGGGATGCTTTTTCATGCCATCCTGAATCCCGGCCAAAGCTTTTACCTTGAACAAATCACGATGAAAGTAAAAGGCAGCTTGAATATCAAATGTCTTGAAGAAAGCATGAATGTGATCATGGACCGGTACGATGTATTTCGTACCGTGTTCATTCACGAAAAAGTAAAAAGACCTGTCCAAGTCGTATTGAAAAAACGGCAGTTCCATATAGAAGAAATCGATCTGACACACTTAACGGGCAGCGAGCAAACAGCCAAAATCAATGAGTACAAAGAACAGGATAAGATCAGGGGTTTTGATTTGACGCGGGATATTCCGATGCGGGCAGCCATTTTCAAGAAAGCTGAAGAAAGCTTTGAATGGGTGTGGAGCTACCACCACATTATTTTGGACGGATGGTGCTTCGGCATCGTCGTACAGGATCTATTTAAGGTATACAATGCTCTGCGCGAACAAAAGCCGTACAGCCTGCCGCCCGTCAAACCGTATAAAGACTACATCAAGTGGCTTGAAAAGCAGGATAAACAAGCATCACTGCGTTACTGGCGCGAGTATTTAGAGGACTTTGAAGGACAAACGACGTTTGCGGAGCAAAGAAAGAAACAAAAGGACAGCTATGAGCCGAAAGAGCTGCTCTTTTCACTCCCGGAGGCGGAAACAAAGGCCTTTACCGAGCTTGCAAAATCGCAGCATACCACTTTGAGTACGGCACTGCAGGCAGTCTGGAGCGTATTGATCAGCCGCTATCAGCAGTCTGGCGATTTGGCCTTCGGTACAGTTGTTTCAGGGCGTCCCGCGGAAATCAAAGGCGTTGAACATATGGTCGGGCTGTTTATCAACGTTGTCCCGAGACGTGTGAAGCTGTCTGAGGGTATCACATTTAACGGCTTGCTCAAGCAGCTGCAGGAGCAATCGCTGCAGTCTGAGCCGCATCAATATGTGCCGCTTTATGACATCCAAAGCCAGGCCGATCAGCCGAAACTGATTGACCACATCATTGTTTTTGAGAACTATCCGCTTCAGGATGCGAAAAATGAAGAAAGCAGTGAAAACGGCTTTGATATGGTGGATGTTCATGTTTTTGAGAAGTCGAATTATGATCTCAACCTGATGGCTTCCCCGGGAGATGAGATGCTGATTAAGCTTGCTTATAACGAGAATGTGTTTGATGAGGCGTTTATCCTGCGCTTGAAATCTCAGCTTCTCACAGCAATTCAGCAGCTCATCCAGAATCCGGATCAGCCTGTCAGCACGATCAACCTCGTTGACGACAGGGAGAGAGAATTTTTGCTAACCGGCTTAAACCCGCCGGCTCAAGCTCATGAAACAAAGCCTCTGACGGATTGGTTCAAGGAAGCAGTGAACGTCAATCCGGATGCACCGGCGCTTACGTATGCCGGCCAGACCCTGTCTTATCGCGAATTAGATGAGGAAGCGAACCGCCTTGCACGCCGGCTGCAAAAACAAGGTGCGGGCAAAGGCTCTGTTGTAGCGCTGTACACGAAGCGCTCACTTGAACTGGTGATCGGCATTCTCGGTGTATTAAAGGCGGGAGCAGCCTATCTGCCGGTTGATCCGAAGCTGCCAGAGGACCGAATCTCGTATATGCTGGCTGACAGTGCGGCAGCCTGTCTTCTGACGCATCAGGAGATAAAAGAACAAGCGGCTGAGCTGCCGTATACAGGCACAACGCTCTTCATTGATGATCAAACACGGTTTGAAGAACAGGCAAGCGATCCTGCAACCGCGATTGATCCTAATGATCCGGCATATATCATGTACACGTCCGGCACAACCGGAAAGCCAAAAGGCAATATCACCACTCATGCCAATATTCAAGGATTGGTCAAGCATGTAGACTACATGGCATTTTCTGATCAGGATACGTTCTTGTCTGTTTCGAATTACGCCTTTGATGCATTTACCTTTGATTTCTATGCTTCTATGCTGAATGCGGCACGGCTCATTATCGCAGATGAACATACGCTGCTTGATACAGAACGGCTCACAGATCTGATCCTGCAAGAGAATGTCAATGTCATGTTTGCGACAACCGCACTATTTAATCTTCTCACAGATGCGGGAGAGGATTGGATGAAGGGGCTTCGCTGTATATTATTCGGCGGAGAGCGCGCGTCAGTGCCTCATGTCAGAAAAGCGCTGCGGGTCATGGGGCCGGGCAAGCTGATTAACTGCTACGGGCCGACTGAGGGAACAGTGTTTGCGACAGCTCACGTCGTGCATGATATACCGGATTCCATCTCCTCATTGCCGATTGGAAAGCCGATCAGCAATGCCAGTGTTTATATTCTGAACGAGCAAAGCCAGCTCCAGCCATTCGGGGCGATCGGTGAACTGTGCATCAGCGGAATGGGCGTGTCAAAAGGGTATGTAAATCGTGCTGACCTCACGAAGGAAAAGTTTATCAAGAACCCGTTCAAGCCGGGAGAGACGCTTTACCGCACAGGGGATTTAGCGCGCTGGCTGCCGGATGGAACGATTGAATACGCCGGCCGTATTGACGACCAGGTCAAAATACGCGGACACCGGATTGAGCTTGAAGAAATCGAAAAGCAGCTGCAGGAATACCCAGGTGTGAAAGATGCGGTCGTTGTGGCGGACCGCCATGAGTCTGGCGATGCATCAATCAATGCCTACCTCGTGAACCGGACGCAGCTTTCAGCTGAGGACGTGAAGGCGCACCTGAAAAAACAGCTTCCTGCTTACATGGTGCCGCAAACCTTTACCTTCTTGGATGAGCTTCCTTTAACGACGAACGGGAAAGTCAATAAACGGCTGCTCCCAAAACCTGATCAGAATCAGCTGGCGGTTGAATGGATTGGACCGCGGAACGAGATGGAGGAAACAATCGCACAAATCTGGTCTGAGGTTCTCGGCAGAAAGCAAATTGGCATTCATGACGATTTCTTTGCGCTCGGAGGGCATTCCTTGAAGGCAATGACCGCCGCTTCCCGCATCAAGAAAGAGCTCGGGATTGATCTTCCAGTAAAGCTTTTGTTTGAAGCGCCGACGATCGCCGGCATTTCAGCGTATTTGAAAAACGGGGGCTCTGATGGCTTGCAGGATGTAACGATAATGAATCAGGATCAGGAGCAGATCATTTTCGCATTTCCGCCGGTTCTGGGCTATGGCCTTATGTACCAAAATCTGTCCAGCCGCTTGCCGTCATACAAGCTATGCGCCTTTGATTTTATTGAGGAGGAAGACCGGCTTGACCGCTATGCGGATTTGATCCAGAAGCTGCAGCCGGAAGGGCCTTTAACATTGTTTGGATATTCAGCGGGATGCAGCCTGGCGTTTGAAGCTGCGAAAAAGCTTGAGGAACAAGGCCGTATTGTTCAGCGGATCATCATGGTGGATTCCTATAAAAAACAAGGTGTCAGTGATCTGGACGGACGCACGGTTGAAAGTGATGTCGAAGCGTTGATGAATGTCAATCGGGACAATGAAGCGCTCAACAGCGAAGCCGTTAAACAAGGCCTCAAGCAAAAAACACATGCTTTTTACTCATACTACGTCAACCTGATCAGCACAGGCCAGGTGAAAGCAGATATTGATCTGTTGACTTCCGGCACTGATTTTGACATGCCGGAATGGCTTGCATCATGGGAAGAAGCTACAACAGGTGCTTACCGTATGAAAAGAGGCTTCGGAACACACGCAGAAATGCTGCAGGGCGAAACGCTAGATAGGAATGCCAGGATTTTGCTCGAATTTCTTAATACACAAACCGTAACGGTTTCATAAATGAAGTGATGAAAGGAGGAGACAGCCAATGAGCCAACTCTTCAAATCATTTGATGCGTCGGAAAAAACGCAGCTCATCTGTTTTCCGTTTGCCGGCGGCTACTCGGCGTCGTTTCGCCCTCTCCATGCTTTTTTGCAGGGGGAGTGCGAGATGCTCGCTGCCGAGCCGCCGGGACACGGCACGAATCAAACGTCAGCTATTGAGGATCTTGAAGAGCTGACGGATTTGTACAAGCAAGAACTGAACCTTCGCCCTGATCGGCCGTTTGTGCTGTTCGGACACAGTATGGGCGGAATGATCACCTTCAGGCTGGCGCAAAAGCTTGAGCGTGAAGGCGTCTTTCCGCAGGCGGTTATCATTTCTGCAATCCAGCCGCCTCATATTCAGCGGAAGAAAGTGTCCCACCTGCCTGATGATCAGTTTCTCGATCATATTATCCAATTAGGCGGAATGCCCGCAGAGCTTGTTGAAAATAAGGAGGTCATGTCCTTTTTCCTGCCTTCTTTCCGATCAGATTACCGGGCTCTTGAACAATTTGAGCTTTACGATCTGGCCCAGATTCAGTCGCCTGTTCATGTCTTTAACGGGCTTGATGATAAAAAATGCATACGAGATGCGGAAGGCTGGAAGAAGTGGGCAAAAGACATCACATTCCATCAATTTGACGGCGGGCACATGTTCCTGCTGTCACAAACGGAAGAAGTCGCAGAACGGATTTTTGCGATCTTGAATCAGCATCCGATCATTCAACCGTGATCAAAAGCGGACAGCTTCGGCTGTTCCGCTTTTTTTGTGTAGAATGCCAACTTTTGCATGGTATAATAGTCGAAATACTCAAACAAAGGCAGGTCGAAACATGCGCACGTCTCCCAGGATGAAATGGTTTGTATTGCTGTTTACGTTTGTTTTCGCCATCGGAATGAACTCATTCAGAAATTCCTTTCAATTTTTTATGCTGCCAATGGCAGACGCCTTCCATGCCGACAGGTCGCTGATTTCGGTTTCTGTCAGCATTTTTATGATCACAACCGGCATCGTCCAGTTTTTTGTCGGTTTTTTTATCGACCGTTTCAGTGTCAGAAAAATTATGGCGCTTGGAGCTGTCTGCATCAGCGCAAGCTTTTTGGTGCTTCCTTATTCACCGAATGTTCATGTGTTTTCCGCCATTTACGGTGTGCTTGGCGGAATCGGCTATTCCTGCGCGGTCGGCGTGACGACCCAGTATTTCATCAGCCGTTGGTTTGACACACACAAAGGTCTGGCGCTTGCTATTTTGACCAATGCCAACTCTGCGGGCCTGCTGCTTCTCTCACCCATTTGGGCTGCGGCTCCGTATCATGCCGGCTGGCAGAGCACCTATACCATTTTGGGAATCGTCATGGCGGCTGTTCTGCTGCCGCTCCTCGTCTTTGGGATGAAGCACCCGCCGCATGCGCAAGCGGAGTCTGTGAAAAAATCTTATGATTGGCGGGGGTTTTGGAACGTGATGAAGCAATCCCGCCTCATTCATATCCTGTACTTCGGCGTGTTTACTTGCGGATTTACAATGGGAATTATTGATGCTCACCTCGTCCCGATACTGAAGGATGCGCATGTCTCTCATGTCAACGGAATGATGGCCGCGTTCGGGGCATTTATCATCATTGGCGGATTATTGGCGGGCTGGCTGTCAGATCTCCTCGGCAGCAGAAGCATCATGCTATCCATCTTATTTTTCATTCGGCTGCTCAGCCTCATTTGCCTGCTCATTCCCATTCTCGGAATTCATCAAAGCGACCTTTGGTACTTCGGGTTTATCCTGTTATTCGGGCTCAGTTACACAGGCGTGATCCCGCTGACCGCGGCGTCAATTTCGGAAAGCTATCAAACAGGATTGATCGGATCGCTGTTAGGCATCAATTTCTTTATCCATCAGGTTGCTGGAGCTCTCAGCGTGTATGCGGGCGGTTTGTTTTTTGACATGACTCATGGTTATTTGCTGATTGTCGCTGTGTGCATTGTGTTTGTGGGTTTATCGGCTGTAATAGAGCTGGTGCCGTTTTTAGATAAACAGAAGGCAAAAGAAACCCACCATTCAATATAAAAGGATCAGCACTGTCAATGCTGATCCTTTTTAAATTTGAGTTTTTTTGTTTCGGTATTTTTAAGGATAATCTCCTTGAATCTGTTCATCTCCACTTCGGAATGAAAAAAATGTTTTGGGATCGCAATATATTGGCTGCTGGATGTATTGATGCGGAAGATATTCTTATATTCGAAAACAGCTGTGATTTCATTCCAATTGAAAATGAGGTCATATTTTTTAGAACATATACGAATTCCTTCTTGGTTCAGAGTATATGTTCTTTTAGATTTCATCCGTTCGTTCTTCTTGTATGCTCTGGAAAACTTCACATATAGAAGAAGGAGGAGCAGCAGTGTAAACAGAACTGACATCACGATAATCAACATACTGTTCATAAACAAGTTAAGCGCGTCACTGCCATAAACGATACGGGGCCATCCATTAATGAAGTTAACTGCAGCAAATATGGCGCAAAACAACAGAAAGTAAAAGCATGATATTTTTGCGATTTGATAAAAAAAGATTTCTCTTACATCCTTAAAAGCGATTTCTCCTGGAAGATTGATACTTTCACTAGCATATTGAATCATACGGTAAACCTACACCTCTAACCATGTTTTTCCTTTCAGTCTAACATAATTTCTCATTTTTTTGCAGGCATACCAGGGCGCTTTGTTTTTTTCTCCAGATTGATATTGCTCCCCACCACGCCAATCATAATACAAACAGCCCCGGCAAGATGATACCAGGCCAGGCTTTCGTTGAGAATCACAACTCCTGCAATCATCGTCACAATGGTAGATACATGATTAAAAGCGCTCATTTTAAACGCCTCAATTCGCGACAGCGTATAGTTAGACAGAAACGAAGTGACAAGTGAAGACAGCACGCCCAAATACACAATGGCGAGAACGAAGCCGGGCTCCCGGAACGGCAGAAAATAAGTGCCGACTGTTCCCGCCGCTCCGTGACGCACAAGGGCGATGGCGTTGAAGACGACAAAGCCGATGGCTGACATGATGTAGGTGAGCTCTGTCAGCTTGAACCGCTGCGTCATTTTTCTGGCAGCAGTATTGTACATCGCTGAAGACAAAGCGGACAAAAGGATCAGCAAAGACCCTTTTAAGCTGGCTGATTCCACGTCAACGCCTTTCATCACAAAAATAAACATGACGCCGGCAACGGATAAAACCGTGAACCCCTTTTGCGTCCACGTTGGGCGTTCCTTTAAAACATAAGCGGCAAAGACCATCGTGAAAATCGGAATGGCTGCCTGAATAATTCCCGCTTCAGAGGAGGACGAGTACACAAGGCCGAATGCCTGAAAGCTGAAAAATAACGCGGGATACAGCAGGGCGAGCGGCAAAATGGCAATGACGTCCTTTACGCGGATTGATAGCTTTACCCAGCCGAATAAGATCGGTACAGTGGCCGCAGCAAACGCAATGGTGAACCGATGCGCCAAAATATCAAACGGCTCTGCTGTTTGCAGTGCGATTTTTACGAATAGAAAGGATAAACCGATAATGAACGAATATAAAATAGCCGCTATATAAGCGGGGGCTTGCTGATGTTTAACCATAATGGGAAGGGCTCCTTTACCTGAATTGCAGCGCCGGTCGCTCCCTTTATTGTATGGCCGCGGTCAGAACGGTACAATGAGAAAAACAATGAACTGTACCGGTACAAAACAGGGGGAGAAGGCATGGAGAAATATATGAGTCTAGTAACGAGGATAGAGGAGATGATGCAAAGCACCGCCTATCAAGAAGGAGACAGGCTTCCATCTATCCGTCAGCTGTCCGCCCGCTACCAAGTCAGCAAAAGCACAGTGATCCGCGCGCTGCAGGAGCTGGAAAAGCGCCACCTTATCTATTCTGTTCCGAAAAGCGGCTATTATATTGTGAAAAAGACAGGGAAATCAAAAAGCGGGCAACCTGGCCCCATCGACTTTGCCACATCTGCGCCGGATCCAGATGTGTTTCCGTATCTTGATTTTCAGCACTGTATCAACAAAGCGATTGATACATACAAAAACGATTTGTTTATTTATGGGACGCCAAAGGGGCTTCCATCACTCATCCGCGTACTCCGAAAGCTCTTGGCCACTCAACAGGTATTTGCGGATGAACGGCATATTTTTATTACATCAGGTGTCCAGCAGGCGTTATCCTTGCTTTGTGCCATGCCGTTCCCAAATGGGAAAGAGAAGATCGCCATTGAACAGCCGGGCTACCATTTGATGGTCGAACAGCTTGAGACGGTCGGGATTCCCGCCATCGGAGTGAAACGAACGGAAGAAGGGCTTGATATAGCCGAGGTTGAGCGGTTATTTCAAACAGAATCGATTAAATTTTTTTATACGATGCCGCGCTTCCATAACCCGCTTGGCTGCTCATTGTCAGAGCGTGATAAACAGGAGCTTGTGAGACTGGCAGAAGCGTATGATGTCTATCTCGTTGAGGATGATTACCTCGGTGATCTGGAGGAAAATAAAAAGGCAGATCCGCTGTACGCATATGATCTGTCCTCACATGTCATCTATTTGAAAAGCTTCTCGAAAATGATGTTCCCCGGCCTCCGCGTGGGGGCGGCTGTTTTGCCCGAAGCGCTGACTGACACGTTCTATGCGTACAAAAAACTGAACGACATCGACTGTTCAATGATTTCTCAAGCAGCATTGGAGATTTACCTGAAAAGCGGTATGTACGGCAGGCATAAGGAGAAAATCAGAGATTCTTATAAAGAGCGGTCGCTGAGGCTACATCAAGCCATTCGAACTCACAGGCAGCTGGGAAGCGGACGCTTTACGTTCTCCAGCGGGCAGGCACCCTGTATGCACACCCATCTGGTGCTTCCTCAGGATCTGCCCGCCTCAAGAGTGATTCATAGACTGAAAAAACAAGGGGTTCTCCTTGAGGCGATAGACCGTCATTATTTATCAGATTATCCGAAAGAAAATCTATTAAAAATCAATATTTCCAATGTGAAAACGGAAGATATTGAGCGCGGTGTCAAGCTGTTGATGAGCCATTTATAAAAGCTCTTCGTACGAGACCATTGTGATATCCTCAGGGAAATCAGGGTGTGCGGCGCATACAGCCATTTTGTAGCCGGGATCGACCTCATACGTTTTGATATAGCATGGGGAATGGCTGTCCGGAAGCTCAATGGATACTTGTCCGTCCTGGTGCAGGCGCACTGAAAAGGAATCAAGCGGAAGCGATAAGCCTTTGCCTTCCTGTTTGATAAAGCTTTCTTTCATTGACCATAGATGATAAAAATAGTCTGTCTGCTCGTCCTTGTCTTTTGCTAAAAGGTCGCTGTACTCTGTTTTTGAAAAGAAGCGCTTGGCGATCTCAAGGCTGATCGGTTTCGTTTTTTCGATATCTATGCCGATCGGCTGTGAATCAAACGCACCAATGACCCAGCGGCCGGAGTGAGAAATGTTGAAATGAGCGTCGGGAAGATCAGGGATGCACGGCTTCCCGTATTCCTGTGTGCTAAAGCGGATATCGGATTTGTCCAACTGATACTGCCTGCTTATGACTGAGCGAACGAGCACATCTCCCAGCAGGGTGCGGTGAGCATCTTCTTTATGATAAAATCTCCGGCATTTCTCCCGTTTTTCAGGTGATATGAAAGACATGAACCGTTCATTTTCTTCCTGTGAAAGCGGGCGGTCCATATAAATTCCGTAAATCTTCATTCTAGATCCTCCGTCTGCAAAAGATTGTCAAAACCATCCTATCATACTTCCACAAGACTCATATAGAGGAGAAAATAAAAAAACAAAGCCAAGGCGGCTTTGTTTTAGTGTACAGGCGGAGATGCTTTCACAGCGGCGGTCCGCCTTGCCACAGCATAATTCAGCAACTGGATTGACTGGGGCAATGAAAAGCGCAAAATAAGTCCGGTGAGGATGGCGGTCAAAATGGTGCCAAAACCGATCGGCCCGCCCATGCCCCATGCCGCAAACAAAATGGTTATTTCCATGCCGTTCCGCACCCATTGCACATTCCAGCCGGTTTTTTCTGTAATCAGCATCATCAGTGAATCACGCGGCCCCGCGCCAAGGCCTGCTGATACATAAACACCGACGCCGTAACCGATCAGCACCACGCCTAGAGAGAAGACGATGATCGAGCCTGTGTAGGTCGAGGGGGCAGGCAGAATGAAATTGAAAAAATCTATAAATACACCAATGAGCACCATATTCAGGAGGGCACCAATTTTCGGCCAAGCTCTCGTAAACAATGACGTGAATCCGACGATGAGCGCTCCAATAATGATGGACCACTGGCCGACGGTAAGCCCGAAGTGCTGAAACAGGCTGTAATGAAATGCATCCCACGGACTAATGCCGAGTGCTTTTCCTTCTATCGTCAGGGATACACCAAAAGCCAAAATGATCAAACCGGCAAAATAAAATGTCCAGCGCAGAACAAGTTCTTGCTTCACGTGAGGTCCCTTCTTTCGTAAAAATCAGTCGATTGTCATTGTAGCACATCTGACAGAAGGGCGGAATAGGCGAAAGGGGCTCAACAAAAAAACAGGGCCGCCGCAGGCGCCCTGTTTCAGCGTGTTGGCAAACCCTTGCATTCGTTGTCAGGCCTGTGCTTCGGTGCTCACGAATTTAACATTCGCTGTGCTCCAATGCTCGCCCTTCCTAGACTTCAAAGGTTTTCAATCACGCTGAAAATCACAAAATCCTAAAACGAAAATCGTTTTAGGATTTTGTCAATAATCTGAAACAGGGCGCTGGCGCCCTGTTTTTCTTATTACAGCGGGTTCAAAATCCGGTTCAAGAACCGCTGTGTCCGTTCTTCTTTTGGTGCAGAGAAAATTTGCTCCGGCGGTCCTTGCTCCACGATAACGCCGCCGTCGATGAAGATGACTTCATCCGCAACTTCCTGCGCGAACTTGATTTCGTGGGTCACGACGACCATGGTCCAGCCTTCATTGGCCAAGTCCTTGATAACCTTCAGCACCTCTCCGACAAGCTCGGGATCAAGCGCTGAGGTCGGTTCGTCAAACAGCATGAGCTCAGGCTGAATCGCCAGTGCGCGGGCGATGCCGACGCGCTGCTGCTGGCCGCCGGAAAGCTGGAACGGATATAAATCCATTTTGTCCTTCAATCCGACTTTATCAAGAAGCTGAATCGCTTCTTTTCTGACTTCCTCTTTGTTCCGTTTTTGCACCTGAATAGGGCCCTCCATCACGTTTTCGAGGGCTGTGCGGTGCGGGAACAGGTGATACGCCTGAAACACCATTCCGGATTTTCGGCGAAGCTTTAGGATATCCGCCTGTTTCACCTTTTTAGAGAAATCGATGGAGAAATCATCAAATGCAAGCTCTCCGCGATTCGGGATCTCCAGAGCGTTCAGGCAGCGAAGCAGCGTCGTTTTCCCTGAACCTGAAGGCCCAAGTATGGCGATGACTTTTCCTTTTTCAATCTTCATATCTATCTTTTTTAAAATTTCATTTTCACCGAATGATTTGTTTAATCCTTTAACGGTAAGCATACTCGGAACCTCCTTATTTGGCCACGTAGCGGTCAAGACGCCGTTCGATGACATGCTGGACGAGTGAGAGCAGGAAGCAGATAATCCAATAAATAAAGGCTGCTTCAATATAGATCACTAAAATTTGATCAAGATTCCGCGCGCCGATTTCCTGGGCTTTTCTGAACAGCTCAGCGACCAGAATTTGAGAGGCGAGGGATGTATCTTTAATCAGGCTGATAAAGGTATTGGATAATGGCGGGATCGACACACGAAACGCCTGCGGCAAAATGACGCGGAACAGCGTTTTTTGATGTGTCATGCCAATTGTGTAGCCGGCTTCCCATTGCCCTTTCGGCACGGATAAAATAGATGCCCGAATGATTTCAGATGCATAGGCGCCGACGTTTAAAGAAAAGGCGATAACTGCGCTTGGAAATGGATCTAATGTGACGTTAAAGGCCGGGAACAGATAGAAAATGATGAACAATTGAACGAGAAGAGGAGTGCCGCGTATTGCGGATACGTATACGCTGAACACCCATCTCAAAGGTCTCACTTTCGACATTCTGGCAAGCGCCGTAATCAGCGCCAGGATCATTCCGAATATAAAGGAAAGAATCGTAAGGGGAATCGTATAGTAGATTCCCCCTGAAAGTATCGGCCAGAATGACTGCTGCACCAGATCCCACGGGATCGCCGTGCCAAGCGTCAATGCCGGCAGATTATTTAGAAACATCTTCGCCGAACCATTTTTTAGAAATTTTAGAAAGAGTCCCGTCCTCTTTCATTTCTTTTAATGCTTTGTTGACTTGATCAACAACCTCGCCGCTTCCTTTACGGAACGTGAAATATGTTGACTGAGGATCACCTGTTTCAAACGCGATTTTCACGTTTTTATTGCCAGATGTTTTTAAGTAGTTCAATACGGCAAGCTTATCGTTGTATGTCATATCGACGCGGCCTTGCTGGATCATTTGAAGGGCCTGCGCCATACCTTCAACGCCTTCTACTTTAGCGCCGGCATTTGTAGCTAATTTGTTGTAGTTGCTTGTCAGTGATTGAGCTGACGTTTTTCCTTTTACGTCTTTTTCAGACTTAATATCGTTGTTGTCTTTTTTCGTTACGACAACAGCTCTTGATGTTGTGTATTTATCTGAGAAATCATATTTGTCTTCACGATCTGTTTTTCCGACTTGGTTGGCAACAACGTCAAACCGTTTGGAATTCAGGCCGGCAAACATACTGTCCCACTGTGTTTCCTTAAAGTCGACTTTAAGCCCGAGGCGTTTTGCGACTTCTGTGATAACTTCGACATCATAGCCAGTCAGTTTATCAGTGTCTTTGTCGTGGTAAGTGAACGGCTCATATGTTCCTTCCGTTCCGACTGTGAGCACACCTTTTTTCTTAATTGAAGCCCAAAGATCGCCATCTTTGGCATTATCTTTTGACTGATTGTCATTTCCTGCTCCGCAAGCTGCAAGAGCTGCAATACTTACGACCATGAATAAAGCCAATAATGCTTTTTTCATCTTATTCCCCACTTTTCTGGTTGATTTTATTGAAATAAAAAAATAGCTTACAAATCTAAAGGATAACTTTTTTTTAGTATGAGTCAAGTAATTGGTTTTCATAAGGCAAATTCTTTTAAAATAAATCCAAAAATTGCTGTGCCGGTTTAGGCAAATAACTGTCCGTTCTCCACATGACAGCCGGTGTCATAATGAAGGGATTATTTTCGATATGGACGGTGTGAACGTGATTTCTCATATGAACGGGAATCATTGTGACGGGCAAAATAGACGCGCCGAATCCGGATGACACGAGGCTGAGCAAAGTTGCAGAGTCGTGGCATTCACAAACAATGCGCGGCTCCAGATTCAAACGATGAAATTCATTCATGACCTGATTATAGACGCCTTTTCCGTTGACAGGCCGCAGCAGGATCAGCGGAAATGAAGGAATGTCCTCCATCTTAATGGTGTCTCCGCACGGATATCCGGCTTCATCTGAAAGCACGAGCACACATGGAATGTCATCAAGCTGCTTGAATTGTACCGTGTCACTTTTGATCAGTGTTGTCGTGACCGCCGCATCGATTTGCCGGCTTTCCAGCAGTTCCAACAGTGTCGCGGGTTCATTTTCCCAAATATTAAAGGTGAGATGGGGGTATCTCTCTTTGATCTGTGTTACTTTTTCAAGCATCAAAGCCGCGCAATAAATCGTTGATCCCACGGCAAGTGTGCCGGCTACTTCCTCCTTCAGCTCCTGTACCTCAATGACTGCATCTTCAAACCTATGCAGAATCTCTTTTGCTCTTTTTAGAAAAACAGCTCCTTCATATGTAAGAGTCATTTGTTTTTTCTTGTTCCGGTCAAACAGGACAACACCAAGTTCGTCCTCCAGCTGTTTGAGCTGCCTGCTTAAAGGCGGCTGCGCCATGTGAAGCTTTTTGGCTGCGGACGTGATTTTCTGTTCTTGGGCAATGGTAATGAAGTATCGAAGCTGGCGAATATCCAAAAGAAAGCGCCTCCTTATCATACCTTTTAGGTATTAAATATAGATTTAATAGATATTTTTCATATGGATATATCAGGAGTATGATTGAAATGAAAGCAGAATTCAAGCGTAAAGGAGGGGGCAAAGTGAAACTCGTTGTCGGAATGACAGGGGCAACAGGGGCCATTTTCGGGGTCAGGCTGCTGCAGTGGCTGAAGGCCGCCGGAGTGGAAACCCATCTCGTTGTGTCTCCTTGGGCAAACGTCACGATCAAACACGAAACAGGCTATACCTTACAAGAAGTAGAACAACTGGCCACATACACTTACTCACATAAGGATCAGGCGGCAGCCATTTCAAGCGGGTCGTTTGATACCGATGGAATGATCGTTGCGCCGTGCAGCATGAAATCTCTCGCAAGCATTCGCACCGGAATGGCGGATAATCTGCTGACACGTGCGGCGGATGTCATGCTCAAGGAGAGAAAAAAACTCGTCCTCTTAACGAGAGAGACGCCTTTGAACCAAATACATCTCGAAAATATGCTAGCGCTTACGAAAATGGGCACCATCATTCTTCCTCCGATGCCGGCATTTTATAATCAGCCGAGCAGCTTAGAGGAAATGGTTGACCATATTGTATTCAGAACGTTGGACCAATTCGGCATTTGGCTTCCTGAAGCGAAGCGCTGGAATGGGATTGAAAAACAAAAAGGAGGAGCTTGATCATGGCTTATCAAGATTTCAGAGAATTTCTCGCTGCCCTTGAAAAAGAAGGACAGCTGCTTACAGTGAATGAAGAGGTAAAGCCGGAACCGGATTTAGGGGCCGCCGCACGGGCAGCCAGCAATCTTGGCGATAAAAGCCCCGCGCTCTTATTTAACAACATTTACGGCTATAATAACGCGCGAATTGCGATGAATGTCATCGGCTCTTGGCCAAACCATGCAATGATGCTGGGCATGCCGAAAGACACACCGGTAAAAGAACAGTTTTTTGAATTCGCAAAGCGTTATGACCAATTTCCGATGCCGGTCAAACGTGAGGAAACAGCGCCATTTCATGAAAATGAAATCACAGAAGATATCAATTTGTTCGATATACTGCCTCTTTTCAGAATAAACCAAGGAGACGGAGGCTACTATCTAGACAAAGCGTGTGTTATTTCCCGTGATCTAGAGGACCCTGACAACTTCGGCAAACAAAATGTCGGCATTTACAGAATGCAGGTCAAAGGAAAAGACCGCCTTGGCATTCAGCCTGTCCCGCAGCACGATATTGCAATCCATCTGCGCCAAGCTGAAGAACGCGGCATCAATCTTCCGGTCACCATTGCGCTCGGCTGTGAGCCGGTCATTACAACGGCGGCATCGACTCCGCTTCTCTATGATCAATCAGAATACGAAATGGCAGGCGCTATTCAAGGCGAACCATATCGCATCGTCAAATCAAAGCTGTCTGATCTTGATGTTCCGTGGGGTGCTGAAGTGGTGCTTGAAGGTGAGATTATTGCCGGAGAGCGCGAATATGAAGGGCCGTTTGGTGAATTCACAGGCCATTATTCCGGCGGACGCAGCATGCCGATTATCAAAATTAAACGCGTCTATCACAGAAACAATCCGATCTTTGAACATTTATACTTAGGCATGCCTTGGACAGAATGCGATTACATGATCGGCATTAACACATGCGTGCCGCTTTATCAGCAGTTAAAAGAAGCGTATCCGAACGAAATTGTGGCAGTGAACGCCATGTACACACATGGTTTAATCGCGATTGTTTCCACAAAAACCCGCTATGGCGGATTTGCGAAAGCGGTCGGCATGCGCGCACTCACAACGCCGCACGGACTCGGCTACTGCAAAATGGTCATTGTCGTTGATGAGGATGTCGATCCATTCAACCTTCCGCAGGTCATGTGGGCGCTTTCGACCAAAATGCATCCGAAACACGATGCGGTCATCATTCCGGACTTATCTGTCCTGCCGCTTGATCCGGGATCCAATCCATCAGGAATCACTCACAAAATGATTCTCGACGCCACTACACCGGTTGCGCCGGAAACAAGAGGCCATTATTCACAGCCGCTTGATTCTCCGCTAACAACGAAAGAATGGGAACAAAAACTAATGGACTTAATGAATAAATAAGGAAAGGATGTTCGAAATGCATACATGTCCTCGATGCGACTCAAAAAAGGGAGAAGTCATGAGCAAATCGCCTGTAGAAGGCGCATGGGAAGTTTATCAGTGCCAAACATGCTTTTTTACATGGAGATCCTGTGAACCGGAAAGCATTACAAATCCCGAAAAATACAATCCAGCGTTTAAAATTGATCCAAAGGAAACAGAAACAGCAATTGAAGTTCCGGCGGTGCCGGAACGAAAGGCTTGATCCGCGTGAACTGTATGTCAGACCGTCTCTTTGAGCTGCTTGACGGGAGCTGCCTGAATGAGAAGCAGCATGAGGCCTTCGTTCTGCAAACAGTATCAGAGGATGGCTGGCCGCATGCCGCTATGATCAGTGCAGGTGAAATCATCGCGCTGAGCCGAACTGATATCCGAATCGCTCTGTGGAAAAACACAATGACTTCGGCCAACATCCTTCGCACAGGAAAAGCACAGTTCACGGCGTGGTGGAAGGGAGCGGCCTATTATGTAAAGCTTGAATGCGCGCCTTTACCGCCTTTGAAAGATGCCGAATATGAAAGAGACCGTTTTTCCTGCCGCATCGTTTCAGTGAAGGAGGACGTTGCGAAATACGCTGATTTGACTTCAGGTGTCCGTATACAGCTTCACAGCGCTGAAGAGGTGCTGAGCAGATGGGAAAAGACCCTGGAAGATTTAAAGCGGTAATATCGATAGCCTGACGCCATGCGTCAGGCTTTTTTTATATAATGAAAACAAAGGGGGCGTGAGAAATGGAACGTGCGGGGATCTGTCACTCGGACGGCTTTGATTTAGCTTATCGAATTGAGGGCGAGGGCGCACCCATCCTTGTGATCGGGAGTGCGGTTTACTATCCGCGCCTTTTTTCCTCAGATATCAAACAGAAATATCAATGGGTCTTTATCGACCATAGGGGATTTGCTAAGCCTAAGCGGGAGCTTCGTGCGGAGGATTCGAGGCTTGATGCCGTCTTGGCTGATATCGAAAGGATGAGAACATTTCTTCAGCTTGAGGATGTTACTATCCTGGGACATTCCGGGCACGCTTTTATGGCTTTAGAGTATGCCAGGACATATCCCAAACAAGTTCGGAAGGTGGCGCTCTTCAATACTGCGCCTGATAACAGTGAAGAAAGACAGCGAAAAAGCGAATCATTTTTCATGGAAACAGCCAGCCTTGAGAGAAAGAAACGCTTTGAAAAAGACATCGCGAATTTGCCGCAGGACATCGACAAAGATCCTGAAAGGCGCTTTGTGCACATGTGTATTCGCGCTGAAGCGAAAAGCTTTTATCAAGAGCGGCCGCATGCAGCTGCCTTATGGGATGGTGTATTCACGAATATGCCGATCATTGATGAATTATGGGGCAATACATTTGCCCAGATTGATCTTATTCAGCGGTTAGCTGATGTTCGTATGCCGGTGTATATCGGATTAGGGAGATATGATTATTTGGTTGCGCCCGTTTCGCTATGGGATGCTGTTGACGGTTTATATCCCCATGTTGATAAGGTTATTTTTGAAAAGAGCGGCCATCAGCCGATGCTGGAAGAACCGGAAGCCTTTGATCAAAGCTTCAGGAAATGGCTTGATCAATAAAAAACAGCCCGCAGATCAACATCCGCGGGCTGTTTCTGATTATAAGACCCCTTTCATCGCGCGTTTGATCACCGGCGAGAGCAGCAGGAGAATGCCGCCAAGAACGATAGAAATCAAACCGATGGTGCCGAAGTACATTGTTTCAGGAATTTTATCAAACAATCCGGCTACTTGGGCATTGATCGCTTGGGCTGCTGCGTTCGTCAGAAACCACATACTCATTGTCTGTGCAGAGAAGGCAGCTGGTGCCAGTTTCGTTGTCACGGATAAACCGACTGGAGACAGGCACAGCTCTCCAAGCACGACAAGCAGGAAGCTGAGAACGAGCCAAAGCGGGCTTACGAGTGCTTCTTTTCCTTGCATAGCAGGGAATACCATAATGATAAATGACAATCCGGCCAAAATAATTCCGATTGAGAATTTAACTGGTGTAGACGGCTGGCGTTTGCCAAGCTTCATCCAGAGCCATGCGAATATTGGTGCAAAAATGACGACAAACAATGGATTTAATGATTGGAACCATGATGACTGAAGTTCGAATCCGCCCAATGAAAGTCTTATTCGTTCATCAGCGTATACCGCAAGAATGGTCGCTCCCTGTTCCTGAATGGCCCAGAACATGACAGCACCGATAAACAAAGGAATGTAAGCGGCAAGACGGGATTTTTCTGTGCTGTCCGCTTTTTTGCTTGTAAACATGATGATGAAATAAATGACAGGAATCAAAATACCGAGAATACTTACAAGGTCGATAAAACGATTGATCGTCAGCACGCCTGTTTGTACAGAGATCATCACTGCGATCGCCACGATGATAACACCGATTCCGGTGCCAATCGCAGATTTTTTAGACAGCGGATTCGGCACATTGGAACCTGCAAGCCCGAGGTTTTTCTTTCTTGTCAAAGCAAAAACGATAAGTCCGAGAAGCATTCCGACCGCGGCAGCTCCGAAGCCGAGATGATAGTTGTACTTCTGTCCGAGTGTTCCGACAATTAACGGCGCAAGTAAACCACCGAGGTTAATCCCCATGTAGAAAATACTGAAACCTGAGTCGCGGCGCGGGTCTTCTTTCGTGTAAAGATCCCCAACCACGCTTGAAACGTTTGGTTTTAATAAGCCTGTTCCGACAATAATAAGCACCATGCTGATATAGAATGCAATCGCGCTGCCCGGATAGGCGAGTGCAATGTGGCCGAACATAATGAATATGCCGCCGTAAAACACGGTGTTTGCGGTACCGAATACCCGGTCAGCGAGCCATCCGCCAATAATGGTGGACATGTATACGAGTGATCCGTAAATCGACATAATGGCAACCGCAGTGCCCTTATCAAAGCCGAGCCCTCCGTTTACCGTCTCTGTATACAAATAGTAAAGTAAGATTGCTCTCATTCCATAGTAAGAGAAACGTTCCCAAAATTCGGTGAAAAATAGTGTAAATAGTCCTCGCGGGTGACCAAAGAACCCTTTTTGCGGGACGCTTTTAATGATACTTTCGTTATCAATCGAAGCCATGTCAGCCAAACCCTTTCTAAAAAAAGTGTATTATAAAAATCATATTCTTATATAATACTTGTGTCAATATAATTTATACTCATTTCAAATAGTTCCATAATGGAAAAATTATAAATACCTAAAAATAGTGATTTTCTCCTAATTTTTATACTCTTTATCGTGAGATTTTCTTACACAACTATCCCTTTATATTTTTTTAATAAAATTTTAGAGAAATGTACAAGCAGATCGGGCCTTTGTGAGTAACATGATAGTAATCATAGAGAAGGAGGCTCGCAATTGGCTGAATTCATATTAAATGCAGCGGATTTCGGTGTTCCTGGAGATGGTAAAACGGATTCGACAGAACGGATTAATCAGTGCCTTAGTACAGCTGTTTCGAAAGGCTATCATACTGTCTGGTTTCCAAAGGGAACATATTTAATAGACGCAACGCTTGGCGGAGATCTTAATCAGAGGTTTCGAAACGCGGGGATCATTGTTCCCGGCAACCTTGAGATTATGATGGACCCCGAATGTATCATGAAAGTGATACCGAATAGTTCGTGGGGTTATTCCGCATTTTATGTAGGCAAGCAAGAGAATATAACCATTTCCGGGGGACAAATTATCGGCGAACGGGATGAGCATACGTATGCCTCGGCAGGGATAAGGTCAACCCATGAATGGGGCTTTGGCATATGTATTGAAGGATGCTCGAATGTTGTCATTGATGATGTGAAAATTTCCGATTTTACCGGCGATGGGATCATAGTCAGCCCAAGGGGATTAAAGACCAATCAAGATTATCGAACGTCAGAGCAAATTATCATCCGCCGCTGTGAGGTTCGGCGGTCGAGGAGAAATAACATTTCCATTACCGGATGTGACATGGTCACGGTGGAGGAATGCTTGATTGAAGATGCCGGAACGGGGAATGGAACAGCGCCGAAATTCGGAATTGACATTGAAGGATATGGCGAAGGTGATGTTGATTATGAGGAACCGATTAATGTATCAATTCGCAATAACCACTTTGTTGGAAACGTTTCAAGTTCTGTGACCAATTTTAACGGGTATGGCATTTTAATAGAAGGAAATCACTCAGACAATACAATCAGCTACGGATATGGGACGCAAACAGTGATCAAGGGAAATATACTGAGGCGCCCTGAAGACGCGGCGGCTGCGCCAAGAGTCGGGATAACCGGACTCGGTGTATCACAAGGAAAAGAGACCAGTGATGCAGTGATCGCTGGCAACCTCATTACCGGATTTTCAACAGGAATTGATGTCAGGGGAAAGAGCGTTCTTGTGACGAACAACAAAATCAGCAACTTTGAAAACACAGGGATATTGGTTTATCAGTCCTCCGACGTAAAGGTAGACGGAAACCAAATTCAAAACGGACTGTCTGAAACAAGGCGCAGCATCGGTCTTCGCGCAGTGCTGTCAGATGACACCGCTTTTCTGAATAACTGTCTCATTCAAGTCGTTGACGGTGTGAGCGTTTCCGGCGGAAACATGATCATTAAAGATAATCTCCTGAGAAAATTCAGCCGAGGCATTTGGATTGCTCAAGGGAACGCGGTGATTGAAGGGAATACACTGAATCCTGGCGCGTTTGAAGCAGTACCGGAATCATATTCTGTTTCCGTTACAAACAATGCCGGCGCTATCATCAAAAACAATACATTTAAAGAGTTTAAAAATTACCCCATTTACTGCTCCACAAGTGCAAAAACCTCAATTATCGGCAACCACTTAGAGAGATCTCCGCTTTTGGTCACCATCTATATCAGCGCCGGTGTGCATGAGATTTTTGATAATACCATTTCAGTCAACAGAACAGCCGGGAATCCGATTGTGATTTATCTCAATGGCTCTGCAGGCTCTATCATCTCAGGAAACACCATCAATAACCTCTCCGCGGGCACTGCGACAGCTATTCAAACAAACACGTCAACCAATTCCAAAATCATCGGCAACCGCATTTTTAAAGGGACTATCAACAAACACAGCAGTGATGCAATAGACGGCAATATTATCGTCTGAAAAAAGCGCCCCCTCTAGGGGTTCTTTTTTTTCGATTTATAGATCACGTACATTTCTCTCACAAGTACTAACACAAAAAATAAAAGCACGACCCATTCCGCAAATGTTGTCATCTTAAAGCTGGACATATTGTTATAAATGGCTTTTGTTAAACTGAACCCTTGAAGCATGTCCATCAATACAGAAATAGCTAATAAACAAATTAATATGACTCCTGTCACGCCCAATATCTTCATGCTTCATCATCCTCCGCTTTTAGTGTCTATCGTTGGCGGAGAAGTTATACCGCATCTAAACCTAATGCATAATCTCAATTTTAAAAGGAAGAATATGAGAAAACGACAAGGAAAGGTATTTGTGTATGCCTTTATTTTCTAAGCGAAAGAACAATACAAGTTCGAAAGACAAGCGCAATACAGAAGAAAAGAATCAGGAACAGAAGCAAGAAAAAGAAAGGCCGGTTCTCATTTCTCCAAGTTTGGCCAAGAATATAGCGGAAACGAAAAAGGAAGTCGGAAGCAGCTCTGACGTCATCATTCGCGAGATTAAAATCGGGGAGCAGGATCATGTCCACCTGGCTGTTATCTATATTGCTGGGCTGGTAGATAATAACACGATCCATGAGTCGTTAATTGACCCATTGGTACAGGATGAGTCTATCCAGAATTCCCATGCGATCCAGCAAATTCTTGAAAAAACGCTCCCGCTGGGCGGGGTGAAAGCGGAAAAGAGCTGGGACAAGCTTTTTTCCGAGTTAATGCTTGGCAATGCGCTCATTTTTGCTGATGGCTATGATGAAGCTTTGATTTGCAGCACTCAAGGGGGAGAGCAGCGCTCCATCCAAGAGCCGAGCACCCAGGTGTCATTCCGCGGCCCGCGCCAAGGGTTTACAGAGTCTCTGCAAACCAATATTTCCATGATCCGGCGATACATTAAAAATCCGAATTTATGGGTTGAAAAAATGAAAAAAGGTTCTGTTACGAATACGGATATCGCCCTCATGTACATTCAAGGAATATGTGATGAAAAGGTGCTGAAGGAAGTGAAGCAGCGCCTGGAAAAAATAGATATTGACAGTATTTTGGAATCTGGATATATTGAGCAGCTGATTGAAGATGAAACCTTTACGACGTTTCCGACTATGTATCATACAGAACGCCCTGATGTTGTAGCGGGAAATCTGTTAGAAGGAAGATTCGCGATTATTGTGGACGGAACACCGTTTGTGCTTATTGCCCCGGCCTTATTTGTCCAATTTTTTCAGTCTGTTGAGGATTATTATTCGCGTTTTGACATTGCGACAAGCATAAGGATTCTTCGTGTTTTAGTCTTTTTCATTTCGCTTGTGGCTCCGGCTGTATACGTGGCAGCCACGACGTTTCATCAAGAAATGATACCGACTCAGCTGTTAGTGGTCATTGCAGCCCAGCGGGAAATTGTCCCGTTTCCGGCTGTTGTGGAGGCGCTGACGATGGAGGTTGCTTTTGAGATTCTGAGGGAAGCGGGAGTCAGGCTGCCCCGGGTTGTCGGCTCGGCAGTGTCAATCGTAGGCGCGCTCGTAATCGGCCAGGCTGCCGTACAGGCTGGTATCGTCTCTCCGGCAATGGTGATTATCGTGGCACTCACCGCGATTGCGAGTTTCGCAACACCGGCGTTTGCAATGGCGATTTCAGCCCGGCTTATTCGGTTTATTTTTATTATTGCCTCAGCTGTTATGGGTTTTTACGGGCTGATTTTAGGGATCATTATGATGTTTGTCCACTTATGCAGTCTTCGTTCATTCGGCGTTCCATATATGTCGCCGCTTGCACCCTTTTCTTCACAAGGTGTAAAGGACGCGCTTTTCCGGATTCCGTGGTGGGCTGATGAAAAAAGGCCGGAATCGATCAGTAAGGAAGATAAGGTGCGGCAGGGGAAGGATCAACGCCCAGAGCCGGCCGCTTCACGAGGAATGGTGAACAAAGACTTGGAAGAAGGGGATCAGAATGGTACGTAAATGTCTATTAGCCGTTCTTATGCTTTTGAGCGTCATTGTGCTGCCCGGCTGCTGGGATAAGCGTGAACTGACAGATCTTGCGATTATCTCGGCGATTGGCATCGATCGGACAAACGAAGGCAACTACGTGCTGCATCTTCAAATTATCAATCCCGGAAATGTCGCCGGCGGGCTTCAGGGAGGCGGTGCTGGGGACAGGCCGCCTGTATCTGTCTATTCAATTGAAGGCGACAATTTGACGGAAGCACTCAGAAAAGCCTCCATGAAGGTATCTCGGCGGCTTTATTTTGCCCATACCAACCTAGTCGTAATCAGCGAAAAGCTGGCGAAAGAGGAAGGGCTGGATTTTGTATTAGACAATCTTGACCGGGACACGGAATTCAGGACAACGGCGACCTTCGTCGTTGCCCATAAAACAAAAGCAGAAAACATCGTGAAAATCCTGACGCCTATTGATAAAATTCCGTCAAACAAAGTCAATAAAACCCTCGATTTCACGGAGGCGCAATACGGTCGGGTGGTCAAAACCAATATTCAGGACGTTTTGAAAACACTTGCCAGCGACACAAGGGCACCGATTATTCCGGGTTATTTGATGATTGGCGATGATAAAAAAGGAGTCAGCATGGAAAACACGCAGGCAACTGACCCGAAAGCCATTCTTCAGGCAGACGGCTTGGCGGTTTTTGATAAGGCTGGGTATTTAAAGTATTGGATTGAAGATGATGAAAGCGTGGGGGCAGTCTGGCTTATGAATAAGGTCCAGCATACGTTTATTAATGCTGATTGGGGCAAGACGAAAGATGCGGTCAGCTTGCAGGTTACCCATCAAGATACAAAGCTGGTACCTGATATGCGGAACGGACGTCCGCACATCCATGTGAAAGTGACGGTTGAAGGAATTATAGATGCTGTCAAATACCCTTTCCAATTGTCTAATCCGAAGGTGCTGGCCGCTATTGAAAAATCGCTCAACAAAGAGCTTGAAAAGGAAATCAGCCATACTGTGAAAATGATCAAGAAGAATAAGATAGATTTTGTCGGTTTTGGTGACACGATATATAGAAAGTATCCGGAGCAGTGGGAGAAAATGAAGGACACATGGGACAAAGAATATTTGCCCGAACTGCCCATCGATGTGAAGGCCGAGACGTATATCAGAAGGACGGGATTGCGGAACAATCCGATCAAACACCAGTTTAAAGATGATTAGGTCTGAAGAAAGGAGAAGTGACAGATGGAAAAAGCCAGAATAAGCATAAGGCAGCTGTTTGTCATGATTATCATTTTTGAGCTGGGCAGCTCCTTATTGATTACACCCGGATCAATGGCGGGCAGGGATGCTTGGATCGCAGTTCTGTTGGGGTGTGCGGCCGGTTTGTTTCTTTTCTATTTGTATCAAGGAATTTATCAATGTTACCCCAATTCTTCTCCGAAAGAATATATGGATGATATGCTGGGAACCAAGCTGAGCTGGCTGTTTTCATTTCTCTATATTTTGTACTTTGCCTATATTGCCGCAAGGGTCCTGCGTGACTTTGGAGAAATGCTGCTGACATTTGCTTATCATGATACACCTATCATTATTGTAAATGGTTTATTAGTGATAGTTAGCATATACGCTGTAAGAAAAGGAATCGAAGTGCTCGCCCGCGCGGCTGAGCTACTTTTCGGAGCCATGTATTTACTGGGCGCGATCGGCCTCGTGCTGATTGTTGTCTCAGGTTCTATAGACCCGAATAACTTAAAACCGGTTTTGGCAGACGGCATTTCTCCTGTCCTTTACTCAGTTTTCACTCAGACCATGTACGTTCCGTTTGGCGAAGTCGTTTTATTTGTGATGATTTTCCCTAACCTGAATGACAGAAAAGATGTGAAAAAAATGGGGATGATTGCCATAGCTATTAGCGGATTGGTTGTGGCGCTCACCGTGGCGATTAATATCAGCGTGCTTGATGTTGATCTTACACTCAGATCCCAGTTCCCGCTTTTAAGTACGATTCAGACAATCAAGGTCGAAGAATTTTTAGACCGGCTCGATGTCTTTTTTATGCTGGCGCTGATCATCGGCGGCTTCTTTAAGGTTAGCCTCTACTTATATGCCACTGTGGTTGGGACATCTACGCTCTTTAAGGAAAAGAACCCCTCTCAATTGGCTTATCCGATGGGATTGGGCATCTTAATCCTTTCTATAACGATCGCGACTAACTTTTCAGAGCACTTGAACGAAGGCTTGAAAGTGGTGCCGCTGTATATTCATTTGCCTTTTCAATTATTGTTTCCGCTCTTTCTGTTTATTGTGGCTGTTTGGAAAAAGAAACGAAGAGAGAAGTCAAAAGGGACAGGAGCAAAAAAATGATAAAAAGAGCGGGGGATGCAGCCGCCGCTCTTTTTATGTTCACTTCTATATAAAAGGGGGATATAGGGTGCGCCCCTGTCTGCACTGGCAGAGGCGCGTTTTGTTATACGACTGCGATGTTTTCCTTCACAGTAAAGCTTCCTCTTGAAAGTCTGATATTGATGTCTGATACTTTTGCAATTTGTTCATCGTGCGTCACCATGATGACACATTTATTTTCCTTGTGTGCCAGATCCTGAAAGAGCCGTACGATCTCTTTTGATGTGTCCTCATCAAGGTTTCCGGTCGGTTCATCGGCTACGATAAGATTCGTGTCACAGCAGAAAGCCCTTGTAATTGATATCCGCTGCTGCTGTCCGCCGCTCAGTGTGAGCACTTTTTGCCGGGCTTGTTTTTCGTTGATGCCAACCTTCTGCAGCATGTCAAGCGCATATGATTCTTTGTTTTTTTCTTTAGAACCTGTGATTTCCATAGCGGTTGTGACGTTCTGCAAAGCCGTCATATACGGGAGCAGGTTGTACGCCTGAAAGACGATTGATACATATTGATTTCTGAAATTGGTTAAGCCGATTTTAGAAACCGCTTTTCCGCCGTAAAGGATGTTTCCTTCTTTTGGTGCGTCAAGTCCGCCTGCCAGAGACAGGAAAGTGGTTTTCCCCGTCCCTGATGTTCCGACGATTGTGTAGAATTTGCCTTTTTGAAAGCTGATGTTAATATCCTGAAACAATGGCTGGCTTTTGTCTTTATACCAGTAGCCGACTTGTTGAAATTCTAATAAGCTCATAGGTTCCGCCTCTTTCTATTCCTGTTTTGTCAATATCGTTTTCGGATGAAGCCGCAGTACTGAAATTGACGGCAGCAATGTTGCAATGATTGCGATTAGGATGCCGATCCCGCCAAGTATAAGCATGTCGTTCATAGAAACCGCGACGTTCAGTGAATCGATAACGTCCACGTTGGATGAACTGTGGCCGAACATTTTGCCGCCCATGCCACCGCCGCCGGGCATTTGTCCGCTTGCGGTTTGCGTTGAATCGGTTGATGAACTGATTTGCTGGGATAAAAGCTGATTTCCAAGCTGATTCGCGACGAGATTTCCCGTCACAGATGCAAGGCCGATAGCGATAACGGCCACAATCAGAATCTCAGTCAAGAACTGTCCAATCAATTTCCATCGTTTTTCACCGATAGCCATTAACACGCCCATTTCGTATTTGCGCTCCCTGATTGACATCATGACAATCAGGCCAAGAATGACGGCGCCTGCCACTGATACAAGATACACCACGTTTTTAGAGAAAGAAGCCACATTTTCAATCGGTCCGACCATTTGCTGGTAAAGCTGATCGTTTGTATTCAGTGTGTACGTATCGAAGTCAATTGATGTTTTCTTCGCTGCTTTTACGAAAGCATCCATATTTTTCGCGTCGTCCATATAGTAAACAGCTGAGTCAATCGTATTTTTATAGTCGTCGCCTTTCAGCGCCGCTGTTGCTGTGTAAGGCGTATAAAGCTTGTTATAAGGATTTAAGAAAGAGAAATTTTGGGCTTGGTCATCACCAGAAGATGTTGTTTTATAAATACCGACAATCTTCAGCTTTACCGTCGTATCTTCATCTGTTGCTGATTCAATTGTGATCGAATCGCCAACGCTCAAATCATTTTCTTCCGCTAATGTTTCGTTGATCACTGTTACTTTTTTGCCGACATCTGATTTTGTAATCGCGCGTCCGTCAGTGATTTTTGAATCCCCGTCAGAGAAATCATCAACTAATGCTGTGCTGATGACACCTTCAATCGAAAGATCAGCTTGAACCATTTGCGGTCCACCTTGTCCGCCGCCTTGACTGTTTTTAGCGTTTGAGCTTGAACTGCTGGAGCTGGAATCACTTGAACTAGAGCTTTCAATCGCATCAAAGTTTCCCGCGTTGGCTGAAGCTGATGTGGTGTAATTGTAGCTCTTCACATGATCAAGCGCTGCAAGCTTATTCGCATCAGACACTTTGATCGGTGTGGATTCGAAGCTGCGCTTTTCACCGCTGTCCTGCTGTTTTTCCATTTGCTTTTGGCGGTCAACCTGAAGTGTCACGCTTCCGCCGAGTTCCTGTCTGGCCAGTTCGCTTGACTTTTGTGCTGCCGACTGGATGGTGAGGCCTGATAGAACAAAGACACATATGACTGTAAACACAAATAATTGCAATAACGTTTTTCCCTTTTTAGCCTTCATATTCCAAAAGGCCCGTTTGATAAAGTTCATTTATGTTCCTCCGCATTGGTATTTTTATTGATAAGACCGCCTCTGGGGCGCGTCCCCTTGCTGATAAATTAATAGTAGTCCAAAGGTATGAAAAAAATATGAACAATCTATTTCTAGTTGATGAAATAAAAACTAACAATTGTGAAACGCAAAACCTTCTGTTTAAAATGGTGCTATTATATAAAAAAGCATCAAAACAACCGGAGGATATAATGAAAATATTAATGATAGAAGATAATGTTAGTGTATGTACGATGACGGAGATGTTCTTTTTTAAAGAAGGTTTTGAAGCGGAATTCGTTCATGACGGGTTAGAAGGGTACCAGCGTTTTACGGAAGAAAATTGGGATCTGATCATTTTGGATATCATGCTTCCATCTATGGACGGCGTGACCATCTGCAGAAAAATAAGAGAGACAAGCACGGTGCCGATTATCATGCTGACTGCCAAGGACACTGAATCAGATCAGGTCATCGGGTTTGAGATGGGGGCGGACGATTATGTCACAAAGCCGTTCAGCCCGCTGACATTGGTTGCCCGCATCAAAGCCGTCATCAGAAGATACAAGGCGACAGGCAAAGCGGTTATTGATGAAGATATGATCGAATCAGAATGCTTTACCATTAATAAGAAGACGAGAGAAGTATTATTAAACGGAGAGCCTGTAGAAAATCTCACGCCGAAGGAATTCGATCTGCTTTATTACCTTGTCCAAAATCCGCGGCAGGTGTTCTCCAGAGAACAGCTGCTCGAGCAGGTATGGGGCTATCAGTTTTATGGAGATGAACGAACGGTTGACGTTCATATCAAACGGCTGCGTAAAAAGCTTGCCAGCGAGGACAAGCCTTTCCTGTATACTGTGTGGGGAGTAGGGTATAAATTTGATGAAGATTAAATATTTATATCAGCTGCTGCTAAGCCATATCAGCATTTTGATTTTAGCGTTTGTCATTATCATTTCTCTGTTTTCCCACTTTGTGAAGGAATTTGCCTATCAGAACAAAGTAGAGGAATTGACGTCATATGCGGTGCAGATTGCAAATGAATTCCAAGCCGGCCAGGTGGACATGCGCAGGCTCTATCCTTATCAGGACATGTTAAGCACAAGAAAGACGCAGTTTATCATCTTTAATGAAGAGCAGCAGCCCTATTTTCTTCCTGAAGGCTTTCATCACCCACCAAGGGAACAGCTGAAGAAATCAGAATGGAATAAACTAAAAAAAGGGCAGACTGTCATGATCAGGGCAGATGGCCGTTTTGATGATGAAGTGTCACTTGTGGCGCAGCCTATATTTGTTCAGAACGAATTTAAAGGCGCCGTTCTGCTGATTTCTCCGATCAGCGGTGTTGAACAGATGGTCAATCAGGTCAACCTCTATATGTTTTACGCTGTGATCAGCACGCTTGTGATTACGATTCTCGTGAGTTGGCTTCTGTCCAAATT
This sequence comes from Bacillus sp. FSL R5-0416, assembly GCF_037975425.1. Lineage (NCBI taxonomy): Bacteria > Bacillati > Bacillota > Bacilli > Caryophanales > Bacillaceae > Bacillus > Bacillus sp. FSL R5-0416. The sequence continues at coordinate 421,354 of NZ_CP150252.1, forward strand.
CCATGTCAAGCGGATTCAAAAGCTGAGAGAAGCGACAGATAAAGTGGCTTCCGGCGATTATGACATCCATTTGGAAAACAGCTACGGGGACGAAATCGGCGTACTGGCGTCTGACTTTAATATCATGGCGAAAAAACTAAAGCAGTCAAGGGATGAAATCGAGCGCCTTGAGAAGCGGAGAAGGCAGTTTATCGCTGACGTGTCACATGAATTAAAAACACCGCTGACGACGATCAACGGTTTGGTTGAAGGGTTGAACAGCCATACGATTCCTGAGGATAAAAAGGATAAATGCTTCTCGCTGATCAGTGAGGAAACGAAGCGCATGCTGCGGCTCGTAAAAGAAAATCTGGATTATGAAAAAATCAGATCCCAGCAAATTACCTTGAACAAGCTAGACGTTCCTCTGATCGAGGTGTTTGAAATCGTGAAAGAGCACTTGCAGCAGCAGGCGGAAGAAAAACAAAACAAGCTGATGATCCAAGTAGAGGATCACGTCATCGTACATGCCGATTATGACCGGTTCATTCAAATTCTCGTCAACATTACGAAAAACAGCATCCAATTTACGCAAAACGGTGACATTTGGCTGCGCGGAATGGAAGGTTATAAAGAGACGATTATTGAAATTGAAGACACGGGTATCGGCATTCCAAAAGAGGATATTGAGCATATTTGGGAGCGATTCTATAAAGCAGATATTTCAAGAACGAACACAGCATACGGTGAATACGGACTCGGTCTCTCGATCGTCAGGCAGCTCGTTGAAATGCACCAGGGCACAGTAGAAATCAAGAGTGAAGAAGGGAAAGGCACAAAGTTCATCATCCGCCTTCCTTTAACGGCAAAACAGCAATAGCATACAGGGCGGCGCATCAACTGATGCATCCGCCTTTTTTGCACACCGCTTCGGTTTATTGCGTTCTCCCGAAAACAAAGATTGCGTGTTTTTCGGGTTGGGACGGTCTATAAACATGATAAAATATGACATAAACAGTTTTTGATGGGAGAGGGTGAAGGAATGAAGAGCGGGGTAATTCCTTCTTCAGCGGTCGGTCAAAAAATTAACGAGTGGTACAGATATATCCGGACATTCAGCGTGCCGGATGCCGAAGTGTTAAAAGCTGAAATCCAGCAGGAACTGAAACACATGCAGCATGATTCCAACTTGCTGCTTTATTATTCACTAATGGAATTCCGGCACCAGCTTATGCTGGATTATCTTGAGCCGTTAGAGAAATTAAATATCGAAGACCAGCCAAGCCTGTCTGAATTATCAAGAAACATTGACAGCAACCAGGCAGATCTCAAAGGGCTGCTCGACTATTACGTGAATTTTTTTCGCGGGATGTATGAATTTGATAAGCGGGAATTTATTTCTGCCATTACATACTATAAACAGGCGGAGAAAAAGCTCTCCTTTGTCGCAGACCATATTGAACGGGCTGAATTTTATTTTAAAATCGCGGAAGCTTATTATTATATGAAGCAAACGTATTTTTCATTGATTAATATAAAAAACGCCTATGAAATTTACGTGGAGCAGGAAACCTATAATGTGAGAATCATTCAATGCCATTTCGTCTTCGGGGTCAACCTGATGGATGAAAGAAATTTCGAACAAGCCGCACGCCATTTCAAATTAGCGCTCAATATGGCCCAAGCGGAACAAAAAGCCCAGCTGGTTGGAAGAGCATACTACAATCTCGGGTTATGCTATTACAATCAAGACCTTCTAGACCCTGCCATTGATTACTTTGAAAAAGCGGTCTCCACATTTGAAAGCAGCAGGATCGTCAATTCTCTCCCGCAAGCCTATTTTTTAATCACCCTGATTTATTATAAACAGGGAAAACATGATAAAGCTTCGGAATATCACAAGCGGGGCTATGAATATGCTAAAGAAACAGACGATGCAGACTATGCCGTAAAATTCGAGTTTTTGCAATCCCTATATCAGGATCAGCCCAATGAAGAAGGAATCGAACGATGTTTCCAGTACTTAAAAAATAAAAATATGTACGCTGATATAGAGGATTTAGCCCTAGAAGTAGCAAAATATTACTATGAACAGAAATGGTTTAAACTGTCTGCTTCCTACTTTCTACAAGTTGAAGAGGCAAGAAAACAAATACAAAGGAGTGAAGGTTTGTATGAAATTGAAATCTAAGTTGTTTGTTATTTGTTTGGCCGCAGCCGCGATTTTTACAGCGGCTGGCGTTTCTGCTAATGCGGAAGCACTCGACTTTCATGTGACAGAAAGAGGAATGACGTAAGAGCAAGCCCCTTCTCATTAGCGAGAAGGGGTTTTTCTTTTCAAAAAAACACCGCAGGACATAGTCTTGCGGTGCCGCCTTCATGGAGATTACGTTTATTTAGTAGCCTCCTACAAATGCAGTTCCCACAATGATCAAGAGGATAAATAACACAACAATCAAAGCGAAAGAAGTTCCGTAACCTGACATTTTGTGCACCTCCTTGCGAGATTGCTTCAGCATATACTGCAAAACTGTGGCGGACAGGGTTCCGCAGAGACGGTCAGCAGCTTAGTAGCCGCCAACAAACGCAGTCCCTACGATAATTAAAAGAATAAACAATACAACGATTAAAGCGAAAGAACTGATGCCGCCGTAACCGCCGCCGTTAGAGTATCCTGACATAAGGTTTCACCTCCCTATGAAGGATACTATAAGATATGCTGAACCGATCCATTTGGCAGGGATAATAGTGGACAAGAGAAAAAATGAAGAATTCGGCTATATGAAGGTGATATAAAAAATAGCGGGCGCTGCCGCCCGCTATGTATGTACGATTAAGAGATCAGCACGCCCGCGAAAAATTCCCGGTATAACGCTTGGACGGCTTTTCTTTCTTCGGCTTCTTTTACGCCAAACATCATGCTCACTTCAGAAGATCCCTGATTGATCATTTCGATATTCACCTGTGCCTCTGATAATGCTTTGGCGGCTCTTGCTGTTGTACCGACATTGTGGCGCATCGCTTCCCCTACAACCATAATCAGGGCGAGATGATGCTCGACGATGACTTCATCGGCATGCAAATCCTCTTCGATCCGTTTGATGACGCTGCGTTCAGTGGCGGCATCCATTTGCCCCTGCCGTAAAATGATTGTCATGTCATCGATTCCCGATGGAACATGCTCATACGTCAAACCATGCTCCTCCAGGATGTGAAGGGCTCTGCGGCCAAAACCGATTTCTCTGTTCATGAGATACTTGCTGATATAAATGCTGCAAAAACCGGTGTCGCTGGCAATGCCGACGACAGGCCCGTTTGTGTTATCCCGCTTGCTGACGACGCGGGTGCCTTCGGCTGAGGGGTTGTTCGTATTTTTGATCTGAACAGGAATCCCCGCTCTGAATGCCGGAATGAGCGCTTCATCATGAAACACTGAAAAACCCGCGTAGGACAGCTCCCGCATCTCTCTATATGTCAGCTCGCTGATTTCCTTTGGATTCTCAACGAAGGACGGATTGACAGAATACACAGCGTCTACGTCTGTAAAGTTTTCGTACAAATCGGCTTGTAGTCCGTTGGCAAGAATCGAACCGGTAATATCAGAACCGCTCCGTGAGAATGTGATCACATCGCCATCCTTGCTGAATCCGAAAAAACCGGGAAAAATGATGAGTCCGTCACGTTCCCGAAGACGATAGAGGTTTTGATAGGATTCAGGAAGAACTTGCGCGTTGCCGGGTTCATTTGTCACAAAGAGGCCGGCATCCTTCGGGTTTACATATTCCGCTTTGACGCCTTTATAACGGAAGTAAGCGGCGATCAGCTTGGCATTGTTATCCTCTCCGCTGGCCTTGACCGCGTCAAGGTATTGCTCGGGATTGCTTTTATCTCCTTCTAAAAGCGTAAACAGATCATTTCTGATTTTTTCGATAATGCTTTGCCCCAGCTGAAGCTCATTGGCGATGAGAGCGTACCGTTCCACAACTGCTTCCGCCAGTTCAGGTGCGCTGCCTGTTGCCAAATATTGTTCTGCACATGCGATTAAGAGATCAGTCACTTTCGTATCCTCGGCATAGCGTTTTCCCGGAGCTGAAACGACTACAGCTTTCCGTGCCGGATCTGAGGTAACGATGTGAAACACCTTGTCAAGCTGGGCGCCTGAAGCAAGTGAGCTGCCTCCGAATTTAACGACCTTCATGTTTACATCTCCTAATGTTAAAAATTTTCACACAAATTTAGTATTTATTATCTCTCTTTCAGTACTGTAAATCAAGGGGGGATTTCTTTCTGAGGAGAACATTTGTATTTTTCACGAGGAATAATGTCAGGTTTGCTGACCGTATACCTGCGTTATAAAGATAAATATGGTAAACAGCCTAACGTTTTGGGATGGAAAATGGTTAGAATGATTAGTAAAATGGATAAATGACTAGGTTAATATTTTTAAAGAATATTGACTAACCCTAGAAAAATGGTAATATGTAAATGATAATGATAATCAATTACTATATGGCCATATTGTTTTGAGTCCTTGCGGAGTAGGAGATACGTTCTTTTTGCTGTAAGGATGTAAGGAGGCAGCATGAAGCTACGTTACTTATTTATTCTACTTATCATATTAGCAGTCACATCTGTATTTATCGGTGTAGAAGATCTGTCGCCGCTTGATCTCTTCGATTTAAGCAAACAAGAGGCGTCAACGCTGTTTGCAAGCCGTTTGCCGCGATTGATCAGCATTGTCATCGCGGGATTAAGCATGAGCATCTGCGGTTTGATTATGCAGCAGATCAGCAGAAACAAATTCGTGTCACCGACGACGGCGGGCACGATGGATTGGGCGAGGCTCGGCATTTTAATTTCCTTGCTGCTGTTTACATCCGCCAGTCCTTTAATCAAAATGCTGGTCGCGTTTGTCTTTGCCCTTGCAGGAAATTTTCTGTTTATGAAAATCCTTGAAAGAATCAAGTTTAACGACACCATCTTTATTCCGCTTGTCGGTTTAATGCTCGGGAATATCGTCAGTTCAATCGCGACATTTATCGCATATAAATATGACTTGATCCAGAATGTGTCATCATGGCTGCAGGGAGACTTCTCTTTAGTCGTGAAAGGAAGATACGAGCTTCTTTATCTGAGTATTCCGCTCGTCATCATTGCCTATGTGTATGCGGATAAATTCACATTGGCCGGTATGGGTGAAAGCTTTTCTGTCAACCTCGGCCTGAAGTACAAACGGGTTGTGAACATCGGGCTCATTATCGTGTCCCTGATCACGTCCCTTGTTATTTTGACTGTCGGTATGCTGCCGTTTCTCGGTTTAATCATCCCGAATATTGTATCGATTTACAGAGGAGACAATCTGAAGAGCAGCCTGCCGCATACTGCGCTGTTGGGAGCGGTGTTTGTGCTGTTTTGCGATATACTGGGCAGAATCATTATCTTCCCTTATGAAATCTCGATTGGCCTGATGGTCGGAATCATCGGCAGCGGCATTTTCCTGTTTATGCTGTTAAGGAGAAAAGCCTATGCGTAACCAGATGAAAATAGCTTTGCTCGTTGTTTTAGCCATTGTATGTATCGGCTTGTTTCTGTTTTATGACTTAGGCAATTGGGATTACACCCTGCCGAGACGAATCAAAAAGGTCTCAGCCATTGTGCTGACCGGGGGAGCGATTGCGTTTTCGACCATGATCTTTCAAACGATTACGAACAACCGCATCCTGACGCCGAGCATTTTGGGCCTTGATTCTCTCTACATGCTGATTCAGACTGGCATTATCTTTTTGTTCGGTTCTGCGAATATGGTCATCATGAATAAAAACATCAACTTTATCATCTCTGTTCTGCTGATGATACTGTTTTCTCTTGTTTTGTATCAGATCATGTTCAAGGGTGAGGGGAGAAATATCTTTTTCCTTCTGCTTATCGGAATCGTGTTTGGCACGCTGTTCAGCAGCCTGTCTTCTTTTATGCAGATGCTGATTGATCCGAACGAGTTCCAAGTTGTGCAGGACAAGATGTTTGCCAGCTTTAACAATATCAATACGGATTTGTTATGGCTCGCGTTCATCATCTTCCTGCTGACAGGCGTTTATGTCTGGCGTTTTACAAAATTTTTCGATGTGCTGTCGCTCGGACGCGAGCACGCCGTGAATTTGGGCATTGACTACGACAAAGTGGTGAAGCAGATGCTGATCGTGGTTGCGATTTTGGTTTCTGTTTCAACAGCGCTAGTCGGGCCGATTATGTTTTTAGGCCTTCTGGTCGTCAACCTGGCGAGAGAATTCCTGAAAACATATAAGCATTCATACTTAATCGCAGGCTCCGTTTTCATCAGCATCATTGCGCTGGTCGGAGGGCAGTTTGTGGTTGAGAAAGTGTTTACCTTCTCAACGACGCTGAGTGTCATTATTAATTTTGCCGGCGGGATTTATTTTATCTACTTGCTGTTAAAGGAGAATAAATCATGGTAGAGGTCAGAAATGTAAGCAAACAATATGGCGGGAAAGTTGTTCTTGAAGAGACGTCAGTCACGATTCAAAAGGGCAAAATCACCTCGTTTATCGGTCCTAACGGCGCCGGCAAAAGTACGCTGCTGTCTATCATGAGCCGCCTGATCAAAAAGGATTCCGGCGAGATTTACATAGACGGACAAGAGATTGGAGCATGTGACAGCAAAGAGCTTGCCAAGAAAATGAGCATTTTGAAGCAGGCGAACCAAATCAATATCAGGCTCACGATCAAAGACCTCGTTAGTTTTGGCAGGTTTCCGTACTCACAGGGCCGGCTGACAGAGGAAGACTGGGTTCATATCAACCAGGCGCTCAGCTATATGAAGCTGGAAGACATTCAGGACAAATACCTCGACCAGCTAAGCGGCGGACAATGCCAACGGGCATTTATCGCCATGGTCATTGCCCAGGACACCGATTATATCTTTCTGGATGAGCCGCTGAACAATCTGGATATGAAACATTCAGTTGAAATTATGAAACTGCTGAAACGGCTGGTAAAGGAGCTTGGAAAAACGATCGTCATCGTTATTCACGATATCAATTTTGCTTCAGTCTATTCTGACCATATCGTCGCTTTGAAAAACGGCCGAATCGTAAAAGAAGGACCACCTGAAGAAATGATAGAAACATCAGTGCTTGAGGAAATCTACGATATGACCATCCCGATTCAGACGATTGATAATCAAAGAATAGGTGTCTATTTTTCTTAATATATAGAAGAGGTGAAGAGCATGAAAAAGTTCGCATTACTATTCATCGCTTTGGTGACGGCAGTTGTGATTTCTGCATGCGGAAACCAAAGTACAAGCAGCAAAGGTTCTGATTCTAAGGAAGAACAAATCACGGTGAAACACCAGCTGGACAAAAACGGAACAAAAGTACCGAAGAGCCCTAAAAAAGTTGTCGTATTTGACTTTGGAAGCTTAGATACATTAGATAAACTTGGACTTGATGATAAAGTAGCGGGACTGCCGAAACAAGCCCTTCCTAAATATCTGTCCAAATTCAAGGATGACAAATATGCTGACGTCGGAAGCTTAAAAGAGCCAGACTTCGAGAAAGTGGCAGATTTAGACCCTGACTTGATCATTATCTCAGGAAGACAATCTGAGTCTTACAAAGAATTCTCTAAAATTGCGCCGACAATTTATCTTGGCGTAGACACAGCGAAGTATATGGAATCATTTAAGTCTGACGCAGAAACAATCGGTAAGATCTTCGATAAAGAAGATGAAGTGAAGGATGAACTCGCAAAAATCGATCATTCAATCGCAGATGTAAAGAAAACGGCTGAAAAGCTTAACAAAAACGGTCTCGTCATCATGGCGAACGACGGGAAGATCAGCGCATTCGGTCCTAAATCAAGATACGGCCTGATCCATGACGTGTTCGGCGTGACACCGGCTGATAAAAACATCAAAGCGTCTACTCACGGACAAAGCGTTTCTTACGAGTACATTTCAAAAACAAACCCGGATTACTTGTTTGTCATTGACCGCGGTACAGCGATCGGTGAAACATCATCTACTAAACAAGTCGTTGAAAATGATTATGTGAAAAATGTAAACGCAGTGAAAAATGATCATGTCGTCTACCTTGATTCTGCTACTTGGTACTTATCAGGAGGCGGTCTTGAGTCTATGGCACAAATGATCAAAGAAGTGAAAGACGGTTTAGAAAAGTAAAACCATAAAGAGCCTCCGCTAAGTAGCGGGGCTCTTTTTTTGTTAATCAGCGTGCCGGCTGCTGTTCGGCAGGGCGCTGAGGTTTCTTTAATGTGAATGAGAGAAGGAAGCCGACAAGTGCAATGACGGCAGCCACAATAAAAGCGGCATTCATGCCGTGCAGGGCGGCGTGCTTTACATTTGTCGTGCCTGCATGTGCCGCCTGGTTGCTCATCACGGAAACCAATAGTGCGGTTCCGATCGAGCCGCCGACTTGGCGAATCGTGTTGTTCATCGCAGTTCCGTGCGGAATCAAGTGGCGCGGCAGCGCGTTGATTCCGGCTGTTGTCACCGGCATCATGATCATGGCGGTGCCTAAGAGACGAACGGTGTATAAAACGACAATCCAAGCGAGTGACGTATGGTCAGTCAGCTGCATAAACGGCAGAGATGTCAGGAAGATGATGCAGAAACCGGCAATCGCCAGCCCTCTTCCGCCGACACGGTCAAAAATTCTGCCGATAATCGGCGACATAAAGCCCATCACAACGGCTCCCGGAAGGAGCATAAGCCCTGTATCAAAAGCTGTGACGTCTCTGACATTTTGTGTATAAAGCGGCAGGATGGTTTCCGTACCGATCAATAATGCAAAGACGAGGGTTCCCAGCAGTGTTGTTAAGCTGAAAACGCCAAACGTGAAGACGCGGAATTCCAGCATCGGTTTTTCAAGCTTCATTTGTCTTGTGATAAACAAGAGCAGCGCGATGACACCCACCAGCAGTGAAATCAAGACGGTTGAACTGGACCAGCCATAAGAGCCGACGCTTGAGAAGCCGTACAGAAGGCCGCCGAACCCAAATGTTGAAAGGATGACTGATAAAATATCAATCTGTGTTTTTCTTAAAGTCGTCACGTTTTTCATCAGGATGCTGGCAAGAATCAAATCAATCACAGCAAACGGAAGAATAATATAAAACAATGATCTCCAAGAGAAAGCTTCGACAGCCCATCCGGAAAGAGTCGGTCCGATCGCAGGCGCGAATGAGATGACCAATCCGACCATACCCATAGCCTGGCCGCGCTTTTCAATCGGAAAGATTGTCAGGAATACAGTCTGCATGAGCGGCATCATAATGCCGGCTCCAGCCGCTTGAATGATACGCGCTGTCAGCAGAACCGGGAAGTTCGGCGCGAACGCTCCGACGACTGTTCCGGCAGTGAAAATGCTCATTGCTGTGATGAGCAGCGCCCGGCTTGTGAATTTCTCAATTAAAAACGCGGTAATCGGAATTAAAATCCCGTTGGTTAACATAAATGATGTGGTCAGCCATTGTGCTTGGTTGGCATCGACATTGAAATCCCTCATGATATGGGGAAGTGCGGTAATCAACAATGTCTGGTTCAAAATCGCCACAAACGCTCCGGCTAACAAAATGCCGACAATGACAGAACGGTTAAAAGGTTTTTGTTCAATACTTGTGTTCAATACATATCCCTTCTTTTCTCTAAGTAATTAACAGTGTTTTTAACATGGAAACGGGCTGTGTTAAAACACCGGTTTGTTCCAGATAGCCAATCAGTGATTTGAGTAAAAAAGCGCGGGGTTCTTCCTTCTTCGCTTCTTCCTCCAGCATGGCGGCTGCGGATGTCAGTTCATCTACGTCATAGTCCGCGGCGGACAGGGAAGAGATGCCTTTATGTAATTCCTTCAGGCTTTCCGATAATAGGACTGATTTATCCTTTGGCTTGTAGGAGGATGCTGAATGAATATAAAGCTCGATGGCTTCGGGCGGAAGAAGAGACTGGCGGGTTTCCCTGTTTTTGATAATCTGATTGAGGGTGCTGATGATAAACTCTGCGATCGGATCAAGCTCAAGCGGTTTTTCCTCGATTTTGATCAGCATTAAAAACTCACGCATCATGCCGTGAAGAATGATGACCAAATCCCACACAAACGGGAGAATGGTTTCTCCATACGCCTGGATCAGCGAATCGCGGTGCCAGCAGATAATCGTCGATCTGGTCTGATGGATATGCTGTTTGACCCGGTCATTATGCAGCTTGGGGTTTCCGTAGGTCAGCATATTGAAAAACTGCTGATTCCGCCTGAAGCCCTCCAGTTCCATTTTGACCTTTTGCGTCAAACGCTCCTCCGGTGTAAGTGCGGTATTTTCCTGAAGTCTTGAGGCCGCGGCCACCATTTGCTTCTGGTTAAATGACAGCAGCTCCAAAAGCAGATCTTCTTTAGATTGAAACAGCTTATATATCGAAGCTTTTGACATCTTACATTCTTCTGCGATCGCCTGCATGGAAACCGACGTAAAATCCTTTTCCGAAAAAAGCTTTCGCGCGGCTAACAAGATATCTGTTTTTTTATCAAGCATCTCATGGCTTCCTTCTTTCTTGAACATTAGAAAACCCATTGGTTCACAGAAAACCAATGAGTAACAATGAAAAAATTTTACCAGATAAACAAAATAGAAGTCAATGGATTTTAACCGGGTAAATGAAAGGCCTGCCGGAAAATCCGACAGGCCGAATAAGAGCTTATTTTTCAACTTTAAATCCTTGTTTTTCAAGCATTTCACGGATGTGCGGATAGTACAGGCGCTCATAGTAGGAAGCGATGCTCTGTGACCAATTTCTTGTTTCTTTTCCGTTTGTCCGTTTATTCATGTATTCAGACATCTGTTCGTCGTATGCCTGAATGTGAGACGTCAGCTCATCCTGATTCAAATAAGTTTCCTGATGATTGACAGCTTCCTGCGGCAAGCGCGGTTTTTTCGCTGAACGGTCGGCAGGATGCCCAATGACAAGGCCGGATAAAGGGAACACGTATTTTGGAAGCTCAAGCAGTTCGATCAGCTCTTGAGGGTTTCCGCGAACCGCACCGATCGGAACTGTGCCAAGTCCGAGTGACTCAGCCGCTGCTGTTGCTGTGCCGAGGGCAATACCAGCGTCTACTGCGCCGACAAGAACAGATTCCAATCCATTTGTGATTTCCATTTTGAAATCATGCAGATCTTCAAGCGCAATTTTGGCCCGATTGAAATCTGCGCAGAACAGCAGGAAAACAGGAGCTTGATCGATCCATGGCTGGCCGCCTGCCAGCTCGGAGATTTTCTTTTTGCGCTCTTTATCCTGGACTGTGATCACAGTCACTTGCTGTCCGTTGATAGAAGAAGGGGCTGATTGCACCGCTTCAATGATTTGGTCCAATTGCTCCTGAGCTACAGGCTCATCTGTGTAGCTGCGAATCGAGCGGTGGTCTGTTAAAGATTTAATCACTTCATTCATATGAGACACCCTTCCTTTACTCGCTAAGCTCTGTGCGGACAACATCAAGAGGGGCGCTCAGCAGTTCTTTTCCTTTTGCGACAAACCCTTGGAAATGCGCAGTTTCGTTATGGAATTTCATTGCCGCTTCATCTTTCCATTTTTCAAGCATGACAAATGTATTTTCTTCGCCTACTTTTTCGAATAGGTCGTATTGCGCGTTGCCTTCCTCAGCTCTTGAATGCTGAACAAGTGATTGAGCCTCGCTCAAAAATTCCTCGCGTTTTTCTGGTTTTACTTTGATGTAAGCTTGTAATACGATCATTTAAATCTCCTCCGTTGTTATGCGAATTTATTGTTCGAATCTCATCGAACTAAATGTAACATGTATTCTAAATGAGGTAAAGGAAAAACCCTTATATAGTAAAATTGTCATTCTAATTGTTGTGTGATACATTTGTGTCATGAACATTCCAAACCATCCAGAAACAGAAACATTGCAGCTGACAAAGGTTCTTCATGCACTTAGTGATCCGCTTCGTTTAGAGCTCGTCAAGCAATTAGCTGAAGCAAAAGAAAAAACGTGCAGCACCTGTGCAGATGTGCAGGTTGCCAAATCGACTTTGTCGCATCATTTTAAAGTTTTGAGAGAATCAGGCATCGCTCAAGTTCGGATAGAAGGAAAGCGCCGGTATTATTCGCTTCGCGCTGAAGACCTTGAAAAGGCATTTCCGGGCCTGCTTGAAGCCGTGCTGAATGTAGACCAGGACCGCTGGTGAATCAATCCCCTGTAACGGGGATTTTTTTATGTCCGTAAACCGCTTTGAAAAGCAGCTGCACACCCTCCTGAATATCTTCTTCCTTCAGCCGTGCAAAGCCGATAATGAGAGCGGGCCTGCCCGTTTGCCGCTTGTTTTCCTTCAAGTTAAATCGGCTCATTCCGAATATTTCAAGCTGCAGACCGGCAGCATGTGACAGGATGTCTTGTTCGGTGCGCCTGGTATCAAATTCGGTAACAAAATGCAGCCCCGCATTTGCTCCTTTTACGGTAACCTCTCCGCTGAACTCTGCTTCTAAAGCGGTGATCAGGCGTTCTCTCTTTTCTTTATAATGCTGCTTCATTTTTTTTATATGCTTCTGATATTCACCAGACTCAATAAATTCCTGCAGGGTGAGCTGTGTAAGTGATGAGCAAGTCTGCAGATCGTAGCCCCGCTGTTTGTATATCCTCAACAGCTCAGGCGGCAACACCATATAGCTGATCCGCAAGCCGGGGAGAAGGGACTTTGAAAAGGTTCCCATATAGATAACATTTTGAAAACGGTCGAGGCTTTGCAGCGCCGGAATACTGTCTACATCATATGTGAATTCACTATCATAATCGTCCTCAATGATATATCGGCGCGGCTCCTCGGCTGCCCAGTTCAGCAGCTGAATTCTTCTGGACACAGGCATAATCGTTCCGGACGGAAACTGATGCGACGGGGTGGTCACCAGCACATCTGGCTGCTGTCTGGTGATTTCAGCAATCGACATGCCCTTTTCATCAAGCATGATCGTCTTGACTTGTTTTCCGGCATTCTTCAAAAGCTGATACATGCGCCTGTAGCCAGGCTCCTCCATCGCATACACGGCTTCCTTGGGTAAAAGCTCAGTCAACAGCTGCATGAGCACCTGTGTGCCTGCCCCTATGATCATTTGTTCTGGCCTGCATTTTACACCCCTCGTCAGGGAAATGAGCCTGGTAATGGCCGCTCTCACTTCATATATCCCTTGCGGATGTGACATATCGCCGAGCGTGCGGTATGAGCGGGAGGCCGCTTTTTGCTCGCAGCGGAACCAGCTTTTGATCGGAAAATGGTCTGTATCGGAACTCATGTGTGAAAACGATATCCAATCGCTCTGGTCGATGTGAATCTCTTTTAGATCATCCGGCAGTGCAAATGGAGGGTGTTCCTCGGCGGAAAACATGTCTAGTTCCTCCACGAAGAAACCCTTTCGTTCAATGGCGTACAAATACCCTTCAGCCAGCAGCTGCTGATAGGCTGAATTCACTGAATTTACGCTGACCTTGAGATTTTCAGCCAGCTCCCGCTTGGAGGGAACCTTCGAGTGAGGCAGCAGATTGCGGCTGAGGATTTCTTTTTTCAGCTTTTGATAAATTTGCTGATAGATATAATCGGCTTGCTCTGAACGATCGAGTGTAATTGTGATATCCATTTTGTAGTTTCTCCTTCTGATACCATCAAAAAGTTATAATTGGTACTTTTCATCATACCAAAGAGAAGTCAGAATGATAAGAAAATACCGACAGGGGGATATTCACATGAGTCAAACAACAGCAAGCATCACAACTGCACAATGGCAGCAAAAACGGGATCAATTTGTGTCAAAAGGTGTGAGCAACGGCAACCGCAGTCTCGCGGTCAAAGGAGAAGGGGCCGAGCTGTACGATCTGGATGGCCGGAGATTTATTGATTTTGCAGGCGCCATCGGCACGTTAAATGTCGGACACTCGCATCCGAAGGTGGTTGAGGCTGTGAAGCGGCAGGCGGAGGAGCTGATTCATCCTGGTTTTAATGTCATGATGTATCCGTCTTATATCGAGTTAGCCGAAAAACTGTGCGGCATCGCGCCGGGCAGCCATGAGAAAAAAGCGATTTTTCTTAACTCAGGGGCAGAAGCGGTCGAAAACGCTGTGAAAATCGCCAGAAAGTATACAAAGCGCCAAGGCGTTGTCTCGTTTACACGCGGGTTTCACGGGCGCACGAATATGACGATGAGCATGACAAGCAAGGTAAAACCTTATAAATTCGGTTTCGGGCCTTTTGCGCCAGAGGTTTATCAAGCGCCGTTCCCTTATTATTATCAGAAGCCGGCCGGCATGAGTGATGAAAGCTATGACGATATGGTCATTCAAGCATTCAATGATTTCTTTATCGCTTCAGTGGCGCCTGAAACGGTGGCGTGTGTCGTGATGGAGCCAGTGCAGGGAGAAGGCGGGTTTATTATTCCTTCGAAACGGTTCGTACAGCACGTCGCTTCATTCTGCAAAGAACACGGCATTGTTTTTGTTGCTGATGAAATCCAAACCGGCTTTGCCAGAACTGGCACTTATTTCGCAATTGAGCACTTTGATGTAGTGCCCGATCTGATCACGGTTTCTAAATCGCTTGCGGCAGGCCTGCCATTAAGCGGTGTGATTGGGCGTGCGGAAATGCTTGATGCGGCAGCGCCAGGGGAGCTGGGCGGCACGTATGCAGGCAGCCCGCTCGGCTGCGCGGCGGCTTTGGCAGTCTTGGATATTACCGAAGAAGAAGGACTGAATGAGCGATCTGAAGAAATTGGCAAAATCATTGAAGACAAGGCGTATGAGTGGAAACAAGAATTCCCGTTCATCGGTGACATCCGCAGACTCGGGGCGATGGCCGCAATCGAAATCGTCAAGGATCCTGACACGCGTGAGCCTGATAAGGCAAAAGCAGCAGCGATCGCGGCCTATGCGAATCAAAACGGATTACTTTTGCTGACAGCGGGAATTAACGGTAATATCATCCGCTTTTTGACACCGCTCGTCATCTCAGACAGCCTATTAAATGAAGGGCTCAGCATCTTGGAGGCGGGCCTGCGAGCTTAATCATTGGAAAGAAAACGGCTGGGTCTGCTATCATTTTAAGTAATCATGAAAAGAAAGGAATGTTCAATATGCCAGATCAATTAACGGTCTACAACCCGGCTACGGGCGAGGAGATCAAAACGATTCCTCAGCAATCAGCCAAAGAAGTAGAAGAAGCCATTGAACGTTCACATCAAGCGTTTAAAACGTGGTCTAAAACATCAGCGAACGAAAGAGCGTCTCTTTTGAAAAAATGGTATGAGCTGATTGTTGAACATAAAGAAGAACTTGCAGATTTAATTACAAAGGAAAACGGAAAACCATACAAGGAAGCAGTTGGCGAAGTGCTTTACGGCGCAGGCTATATCGAATGGTTCGCAGAGGAAGCGAAGCGTGTGTACGGAAGAACGGTCCCGGCCCCGACAACGGGTAAACGAATTGTTGTCACACGCCAGCCGGTCGGCCCCGTTGCTGCTATCACGCCCTGGAATTTCCCGAATGCGATGATTACACGCAAAGCAGCGCCTGCTCTTGCCGCTGGCTGTACATTTATCATCAAGCCGGCGCCGGACACACCGCTGTCTGCTTATGAACTGGCGCGCCTCGCATATGAAGCGGGCATTCCGAAGGATGTTCTTCAGGTTGTGATCGGCGATGGAGAAGAAATCGGAAATGTGTTCACAAGCAGTCCGAAAATCCGCAAAATCACGTTCACAGGCTCAACACCTGTAGGGAAAATCCTTATGAAAAACAGCGCGGACACCGTAAAGCACGTCTCAATGGAGCTCGGCGGACACGCCCCGCTGATCGTAGATGAAGATGCGGACATTGACCTTGCCGTTGAACAGGCGATGGCGTCCAAATACCGAAACGCCGGCCAAACCTGCGTATGTGCCAACCGCCTGATCGTTCATGAATCCATTAAAGATGAATTTGCTGCGAAACTTAGCGAGCAAGTGTCTAAGCTGAAAGTCGGAAATGGACTTGAGGAAGGCGTCAATGTCGGCCCGATCATCAACAAACGAGGCTTCGAAAAAATCGTCAGCCAAATAGATGATGCGGTTGAAAAAGGCGCGAAAGTGATTGCTGGGGGCACATATGACCGAAACGATGACAAAGGGTGCTACTTTGTGAATCCGACAGTGCTCACCGATGTCGATACGTCCATGAACATCATGCATGAGGAAACATTCGGCCCGGTCGCACCGATCGTCACGTTTTCTGATATTGATGAAGCGATTCAGCTTGCCAACGATACACCGTATGGCTTGGCTGCTTACTTCTTCACAGAAAACTACCGCCGCGGCATCTATATTTCCGAGAATCTAGAGTATGGCATTATCGGCTGGAATGACGGCGGACCGTCAGCGGTTCAAGCGCCATTCGGCGGAATGAAAGAAAGCGGCATTGGCCGTGAAGGCGGTTCAGAAGGTATCGAGCCGTACCTTGAAACAAAATATTTGTCCATCGGTTTATAAAAAAATGCACGCTCCTGAGAGCTGCCGGATTTTCCGGCAGCTCTTTTTGTGTTCCGGCGAATAATCACAACAATTCCAGCCAAAATAACAGCAAATACATTTTGAAAGAAGGTTCCCCAACAATGGATTTATTATTGGCTCTTCTCCCGGCTTTGTTTTGGGGGAGCATTGTTCTCTTCAATGTGAAATTAGGCGGCGGGCCGTACAGCCAGACACTGGGAACGACGATCGGGGCACTCATTGTTTCTATCGTTATTTACTTTTTTGTTCAGCCCGTTCTGTCACTTCGCATTTTTATTGTTGGAATCGTATCCGGCTTATTTTGGTCACTTGGACAGGCCAACCAGCTGAAAAGCATTCAATTGATGGGCGTGTCGAAAACAATGCCGATTTCCACAGGAATGCAGCTCGTTTCCACCTCATTGTTCGGTGTGATCGTGTTCCGCGAATGGTCAACACCGATTGCGATTACGCTTGGCGTTCTCGCTTTGATCTTTATCATTGTGGGAATCATTCTCACGTCCTTGGAAGATAAGAATGATAAAAAAGAGGGCGAGCCAAGCAATTTGAAAAAGGGCATTTTGATTCTCCTTGTTTCGACTCTTGGTTATTTGGTTTATGTAGTCGTGGCTAGATTATTCAATGTGTCCGGCTGGTCCGCGCTGCTGCCACAGGCAATTGGCATGGTGGTCGGGGGGTTAGTTTTAACCTATAGACACAAACCCTTTAACAAGTATGCGATCAGAAATATTCTCCCAGGGTTAATCTGGGCAGGCGGAAATATGTTTTTGTTTATTTCTCAGCCGCGAGTCGGCGTTGCAACGAGCTTTTCCCTTTCACAAATGGGAATTGTCATTTCTACGCTCGGCGGTATTTTCATCCTGCGTGAAAAGAAAACGAAACGCCAGCTTATAGCAATTGCGATCGGGATTATCCTGATTATTGCTGCCGCCGTATTCTTAGGAATCGCCAAAACAAATTCATAACAAATGGAGGAAGATGTATATGTATCCGGACTTAAAAGGAAAAGTCGTCGCTATTACAGGAGCTGCTTCAGGGCTCGGAAAGGCAATGGCCATTCGCTTCGGCAAGGAGCAGGCAAAAGTGGTTATCAACTATTATAGTAATAAACAAGATCCGAACGAGGTAAAAGAAGAGGTCATCAAGGCGGGCGGTGAAGCTGTTGTCGTCCAAGGAGATGTCACGAAAGAGGAAGATGTAAAAAATATCGTGCAAACGGCAATTAAAGAGTTCGGCACACTCGATATTATGATTAATAATGCCGGTCTTGAAAATCCTGTGCCATCTCACGAAATGCCGCTTAAGGATTGGGATAAAGTCATCGGCACAAACTTAACAGGTGCCTTTTTAGGAAGCCGTGAAGCGATTAAATATTTCGTAGAAAACGATATCAAGGGAAATGTCATCAACATGTCCAGTGTGCACGAAGTGATTCCTTGGCCGTTATTTGTTCACTACGCGGCAAGTAAAGGCGGGATAAAGCTGATGACAGAAACATTGGCGTTGGAATACGCGCCGAAGGGCATTCGCGTGAACAATATCGGGCCAGGTGCGATCAATACGCCAATCAATGCTGAAAAATTTGCTGACCCTAAACAGAAAGCAGATGTAGAAAGCATGATTCCGATGGGGTATATCGGCGAACCGGAGGAGATCGCCGCAGTGGCAGCCTGGCTTGCTTCGAAGGAAGCCAGCTACGTCACAGGCATCACGTTATTCGCGGACGGCGGCATGACACAATATCCTTCATTCCAGGCAGGACGCGGTTAAATAAAAAAGCGACCCAGACATGACATCTGGATCGCTTTTTTTATTATGCACGCTTTTTCTTAACAAGCGCTGCTACAGATAAAATAATGGCAGCCGCAGACAGCACAATCGCTGTAATGTCTAGAGCTGAAGAACCTGAGTTTTCGGAATCGTCTTTTGTTTTCGTGGCGCCGTGCTCATCTGTCACTTGTTTTGCAGACGTGATGTTTGTAATGGAATGAGGTGTATCGGCATCCTCGTCACCTGTCCACTCAACAATGCTGCCGTCTTTGTAATATTGGTATGCGTCCCAAGCAGCTTCCTCCGCTTTGTCAGGGTTTTTGGCAACAAAGGTAAACTGCTGGAACTGTCCTTCCTGAATGCCTCCGTCAGTCGCCTCCCATGTCACGGACACTGATTTGTCATCATGTTTTTGAGTGGAAACCTTCCAGCCCGGAATTGGCTCATATTGCTGGAATTCAACATCCTTCGGCATTTTGAGGACAACCTTCGTTGTCGGCAGATTCTTCTCAGAAGGAACCTTCATTGTATACGTTTCCCAAGAGCCTGCAGCAGACTCAGCCGGTTTTACAGAAACATGCGCGCTGGCAGGGGCCGTAAAGAATAAGAGGGAGCCGACAATAGCCGGACATAGTGTCAATGCGATTTTTTTCAACAACGTAAACACTCCTTAATTGGTCTTTGTAAACATGATATTGATTTCGTTAAAGTCGCCGGTCAGGCCGTGGACTTTGATCTTCCAGTTTCCTTTTTCATTAATCGACAGGTTTTGATCTTGGAAGACGCCTTTTGTTTTTTCTTCTAATGTAAAGGTGCTTTTGTTTTCGCTGCCTGACAGGCCTGTTTTATAAACGGTTAACGTCATTTGCTGGATGTTTTTCACGGGATCTCCGTTATGGTCGGTGACACGCAGCTCAAAAACATTTTTTCCGGGCTGGTTTGGGCTGATGCTGAGAGAAACGCTTTGTCCGTTCTCAATCGCTTTGGTTTGGTAGAACGGTTCCGGCGCTGGCTCAGGCGGGCTTGGCAGGCTTGTAAACACGGCCGCTGTGATCAATACAGCGATGCCGATTGCCCACTCCGCTTTCAACGTTCGGCTGATTCCTGTGCGGCGCTGCTTTCTGGTAAGCAGAAAATGAATCGCACCTAAGACCAGCATGAAAACAAACAGCCCGCTTTTCACTAAAAGAGCTTGGCCGTACGCTGTATGGAACAGTGAATCCATTGAACGAATGATGAAAAATCCATTGAGCAAGCCTGAAAACAAAATGACGCCGACTGCAGTGAGCGCCCATGGAGAGAACCGTCTGACCGTCTCCCACGCGAGCGTTTTGTCAGGCTGCCTCCATTCTTTTGAGAGCAGCAAAACGAGTGCCGCTATTCCGCCGACCCAGATGGAAGCGGAAGTTAAATGAAGGAAATCCATCAAAATGCCGACCGTTTTTTCTTCAACGACAGCAGCATGCCCGGTAAACGCCTTGGCAAGCAGGAGACCGAAAAAGAAAATGAGCGGCGCTGTCCAATAGCCAAAGGATGAAAAGCGGTTTTTCCGTATCGCAGGGATGACAGACAGTGCGAGCAGCACGAACAGCGCGGCCTGTATGATCCAAATGGAGCCGCCTGCTGTCTCAAACAGTGTTTCTCTGATGTAGCCCGGCTGGAATGCGCTGCCCCAGCCGCCGCCTGCGTTCGCTTTTGTCTGAATCGGAAGCTGAAGCAAAAGCGCCAGCCCCAGTGCTGCGATCGAGCCGGTCAGGATACGTCTCGTCCGTTTGACGAGCTGTTCTGATTTCCCTTTATACCAGAAAAGATGGAAGAAAACCGTTCCGCTAAACAGAGATAGGGCTGTATACAGAATCGCGCGATCTGCTGCTGTTCCCGGATTCAGCGCTGAATCGGCTGCTTTTTGGCTGCTGAATCCGCCATCCGCTTTCCCGATACTGAACGGGATGACGCCGGAAACCGGATGCCCGTCCGCGGATACGGCATTCCATTCCGCTCTGTACACATCATGAGGCAGATTCTTTTTCAGCTTCACTGTCATGATGTGATGATTATCTTTTTTGATTTCAGTCTTGTCCGTATCCACACGGTCGCCGTTTGAATTATAGACTTTAATGTAATGAAACCCTTCTTCAACCGGTTCATTAAATTCGATTTCCACCTGTGCAGGGGCGCTTTTTAATTCGCTGTTTTCCCCAGGTGAAGATTTAACAATATAGGCGTGAGCAAAGCTTGTTTTCGGCAGGAAAACAAGAAAAAGCAGAAGGATGATCCACCATCTGTTTCGCTTCATCACTCAGACACCACCTTCCGCTGTATGTGTTGTGTTATTTCTTGGTGCAGGTGCAGCGTTTCTTTCGGTCTTGAAGCATGTCTTCCAGTGCTTGGTCGAAAGTGCGGACGGCTCCGCCGAATCCTTTTTGAAATCGTTCGGCATGGTCAAGTGTCGCAAACGGAATGGCCTGCGGCTGGCAGCAGTGCAGGTTTAATTCAGCATTTACGACGAAATAAGCCGAACCGGCACTGACGGTTGTCTGTAACAGAAAATCTCTGCAAATCAAGTGTGAAACCTCTTCCGTTTTATCCGCGTAACGCAAAAACGCGCAATGTGCGCAGCATAGCTGTTCAATGTCTTGGTTTACCGTAATCAGCTGAACCGAATGAGCTTGATTGACGGGCTTCAAGCAATAGCTGCACATATGATCTGTTTGAGGTGTTCGGACGGGGAGCGTGATACCGCCGGCGGTTTTTATGACCTGATTTGACTGAACCAGCTGATTGACATCTCTATATACCGTCATTTCCGAAACGCCGAACCTTGCGCTGATGTCAGAAATTCTAAGCGAGCCTTCTTCTTTCAGCCACTTCAGTATGTGTTGCTGTCTATTAATCGGAAGCATTCATACACCCTCTTCATTAAGATCTATTTAAGCGTAGAGGATTTTAGAGACGGAGACAAGTAAGTGGATGATAAAAAATGTGAAAATGTGTTGAACAGCAACAAAACGAAACAGAAGGGACTCTGGTATAATAGACAGATGGAATAGAAAGTGAGGAATATCCTATGAAAGAAACACCATGCCCGAACTGCGGCAAACCTTTGACAGGCGATATGGTCAGATCATCAAATGTGCCTTGTCAATTTCGCTGCGGACACTGCCGGGAACGGCTTTATGAATATAAAGTATCAGCTCCGATTATGCTGGTATCATTAGCGGCCATTGTGCTGCTCATTTATCTTTTGCTGCTCCTCCGCAATGCGGCAGGTTCAATGCTGCCGGCTGTACAGCACGTGCCGATGGCTGTTTTTGCGCTTGTGTGCGCCTATCCCGTTTTTATTGTGAGTGAGCGGATGATTGCAAAGTACGTGATTCAAAATGGCAACATCATTTATAGAGGAAAGAGAAAAGGCTCCTGATATCAGGAGCCTTTTTATTTTTAAAAAATTGTCACAGTCATGTGCCAAAGTCCTCTTTACTTTCAATTGTATAGGGACTGTAAGCGTTTTAACATAGAGTCAAAGGGAAGCATCATTCTCTGAACATATTTTTGTATCTTACAGCGACAAACAAAACAGGGAGGGTTTATATATGCAGCAGCAAGAACAGCAGCAAGGCGGCATGAAAGTGAAAGTGCAGCGCTTTGGGAGTTATTTGAGCGGAATGATCATGCCGAATATCGGCGCGTTTATCGCGTGGGGTATTATTACCGCGCTGTTTATTCCGGCAGGATGGTTTCCGAATGAACAGCTGAACACGCTGGTCAGCCCGATGATTACGTATTTATTGCCGCTTTTGATAGCGTATACAGGCGGAAAAATGATCTACGACCACCGCGGCGGAGTTGTCGGAGCGACAGCGGCAATTGGGGTGATTGTCGGATCGGATATTCCAATGTTTTTAGGCGCAATGATTATGGGTCCGCTTGGCGGATACCTCATTAAACAGACTGATAAATTATTCAAGGATAAAGTCAAGCAAGGCTTTGAAATGCTGATCAACAACTTTACGGCAGGGATTGTCGGCGCGGCTTTAACGATTCTCGCGTTTTACGCTATCGGCCCGGTTGTCTTGACGCTAAATAAATTGCTGGCGGCTGGTGTGGAAGTCATTGTACACGCTAATTTACTGCCGGTAGCCAGTGTTTTTGTAGAGCCGGCGAAAGTGTTGTTCCTTAACAACGCCATAAACCATGGAATCTTAAGCCCGATCGGAATCGAGCAAGCATCTCAAACAGGAAAATCAATTCTGTTTTTAGTAGAAGCAAACCCTGGACCGGGGCTCGGCATTTTGCTGGCGTACATGTTCTTTGGCAAAGGATCTTCAAAATCAACGGCTCCCGGTGCGGCGATCATCCATTTCTTCGGAGGGATTCACGAGATTTACTTCCCGTACATTTTGATGAAACCGGCCCTGATTCTTGCAGCCATTGCCGGCGGAGCAAGCGGACTCTTAACGTTTACGATCTTTAATGCCGGACTTGTCGCGGCAGCGTCACCGGGAAGCATTATCGCATTGATGGCAATGACGCCAAGAGGAGGCTATTTCGGCGTATTGGCGGGTGTAATGGTCGCTGCAGCTGTATCGTTCATCGTTTCAGCAGTGATCCTGAAATCCTCAAAAGCTAGTGAAGAAGACCTGGCTGCCGCAACAGAAAAAATGCAGTCCATGAAGGGGAAGAAAAGCCAAGCAGCAGCTGCTTTAGAGGCGGAACAAGCCAAAGCAGAAGAAGCGTCTGAGCTGTCTCCTGAAAGCGTGAACAAAATTATCTTTGCGTGTGATGCGGGAATGGGATCAAGTGCCATGGGGGCATCCATCTTAAGAAACAAAGTGAAAAAAGCGGAGCTTGACATCAGTGTGACCAACACGGCCATTAACAATCTGCCAAGCGATGCGGATATTGTTATCACCCACAAAGATTTAACAGACCGCGCGAAAGCAAAGCTGCCGAACGCGACGCACATATCAGTGGATAACTTCTTAAACAGCCCAAAATACGACGAGCTGATTGAAAAGCTGAAAAAGTAATCTTATAGAAAGAGAGTGATACTCATGCAAGTACTCGCAAAGGAAAATATTAAACTCAATCAAACGGTATCATCAAAAGAAGAGGCCATCAAATTGGCAGGCCAGACGCTGATTGACAACGGCTACGTGACAGAGGATTACATTAGCAAAATGTTTGAACGTGAAGAAACGTCTTCTACGTTTATGGGGAATTTCATTGCCATTCCACACGGCACAGAAGAAGCGAAAAGCGAGGTGCTTCACTCTGGGATTTCAATCATACAGATTCCAGAGGGCGTTGAGTACGGAGAAGGCAACACGGCAAAAGTGGTATTCGGCATTGCGGGTAAAAATAATGAGCATTTAGACATTTTGTCTAATATCGCCATTATCTGTTCAGAAGAAGAAAACATTGAACGCCTGATCTCCGCTAAAAGCGAAGAAGATTTGATCGCCATTTTCAACGAGGTGAACTGACATGATCGCCTTACATTTCGGTGCGGGAAATATCGGGAGAGGGTTTATCGGCGCGCTGCTTCACCACTCCGGCTATGATGTGGTGTTTGCAGATGTGAACGACACGATGGTCAGTCTCCTCAATGAAAAAAAAGAATACACAGTGGAACTGGCGGAAGAGGGACGTTCATCAGAGGTCATTGGCCCGGTCAGCGCGATTAACAGCGGCAGTCAGCCCGAGGAGCTGTACCGGCTGATGAATGAGGCGGCGCTCATCACAACAGCTGTCGGCCCGAACGTGCTGAAGCTGATTGCTCCGTCTATCGCAGAAGGATTAAGACGGAGAAACGCTGGAAACACACTGAATATCATTGCCTGCGAAAATATGATTGGCGGAAGCAGCTTCTTAAAGAAAGAGATATACAGCCATTTAACGGAAGCAGAGCAGAAATCCATCAGTGAAACGGTAGGTTTTCCGAATTCTGCCGTTGACCGGATCGTGCCGATTCAACATCATGAAGACCCGCTGAAAGTATCAGTTGAACCATTTTTCGAATGGGTCATTGATGAATCAGGCTTTAAAGGGAAAACACCAGTCATAAACGGCGCACTGTTTGTTGATGATTTAACGCCGTACATCGAACGGAAGCTGTTTACGGTCAATACCGGACACGCGGTGACAGCGTATGTCGGCTATCAGCGCGGACTCAAGACGGTCAAAGAAGCAATCGATCATCCGGAAATCCGCCGTGTCGTTCATTCGGCGCTGCTTGAAACTGGTGACTATCTCGTCAAATCGTATGGCTTTAAGCAAACTGAACACGAACAATATATCAAAAAAATCATCGGTCGCTTTGAAAATCCTTTCATTTCGGACGATGTGACCCGCGTAGCGAGGTCACCTCTCAGAAAACTGGGAGAAAATGATAGGCTTGTAGGCCCGGCAAAGAAAATAAAAGAACCGAATGCACTGGCGGAAGGAATTGCCGCAGCACTGCGCTTCGATTTCACCGGTGACCCTGAAGCGGTTGAACTGCAAGCGCTGATCGAAGAAAAAGGATACAGCGGCGTACTTCAAGAGGTGTGCGGCATTCAGTCCCATGAACCGTTGCACGCCATCATTTTAAAGAAACTTAATCAATAACCGATCACCCGTGACACAATGTCACGGGCTTTTTTTACTATCTCGCAATCTAGTATAATAGAAAGCGCTTACGAAAACAGGGGAAGGAGAATGACAATGAAACAATTCGAGATTGCGGCAATACCGGGAGACGGTGTAGGAAAAGAGGTTGTAGCGGCTGCTGAGAAAGTGCTTCATACAGCGGCTGAGGTACACGGAGGTTTGTCATTCTCATTCACGGCTTTTCCATGGAGCTGTGATTATTACTTGGAGCACGGCAAAATGATGCCCGAAGATGGAATACATACGCTTACTCAATTTGAAGCGGTTTTTTTGGGAGCCGTCGGAAATCCGAAGCTGGTTCCCGATCATATATCGTTATGGGGACTGCTACTGAAAATCCGGAGGGAGCTTGAGCTTTCCATTAATATGAGACCCGCCAAACAAATGGCAGGCATTACGTCGCCGCTTCTGCATCCAAATGATTTTGACTTCGTGGTGATTCGCGAGAACAGTGAAGGTGAATACAGTGAAGTCGGCGGGCGCATTCACAGAGGCGATGATGAAATCGCCATCCAGAATGCCGTGTTTACGAGAAAAGCGACAGAACGTGTCATGCGCTTTGCCTTCGAATTGGCGAAAAAACGGCGCAGCCATGTGACAAGCGCCACAAAGTCTAACGGCATTTATCACGCGATGCCGTTTTGGGATGAAGTCTTTCAGCAGACAGCCGCTGATTATAGCGGAATCGAAACATCATCTCAGCATATTGATGCGCTGGCCGCTTTTTTTGTGACGCGTCCGGAAACGTTTGATGTCATTGTGGCGAGCAACTTGTTCGGTGATATTTTAACCGACATCAGCTCAAGCCTGATGGGAAGCATCGGCATTGCGCCTTCTGCGAACATCAATCCATCCGGCAAATATCCGTCCATGTTTGAACCGGTTCACGGCTCAGCTCCTGACATTGCCGGACAGGGCCTTGCCAATCCGATTGGCCAGATTTGGACAGCGAAGCTGATGCTCGACCACTTCGGAGAGGAAGAGCTGGGGGCGAAAATTCTGGATGTAATGGAGCAAGTGACTGCCGACGGCATCAAAACACGCGACATTGGGGGACAAAGCACAACGGCTGAGGTCACTGATGAAATCTGTTCGCGCTTAAGAAAGCTCTGATGAATCAGGCCGGGGCAGATGGCTGCCCGGGCCTGTCCATTTCCTTACGAAAATTTCCACGAAAGTCTAACCAAGCAGATCCAAATGCTGTATAATAATTTGGAATTCTTAGGAAAGCATCGGGTGAAGGAAGTTGAATGCAAAAACAATCACGTTAAAGAAAAAAAGAAAAATCAAAACGATCGTTGTACTCAGTATCATTATGATCGCAGCTCTCATTTTTACGATCAGATTGGTGTTTTACAAGCCTTTTCTTATTGAAGGATCATCAATGGCCCCAACGCTTAAAGACTCAGAAAGAATACTGGTTGATAAAGCAGTCAAATGGACTGGCGGGTTTCACAGAGGCGACATCATAGTCATTCATGACAAAAAGAGCGGCCGCTCATTTGTCAAACGTTTAATCGGTTTGCCTGGTGACAGCATTAAAATGAAAAATGATCAGCTATACATAAATGATAAAAAGGTGGAAGAACCATACTTAAAGGAATATAAACAGGAGGTCAAAGAGTCGGGTGTAACCTTAACGGGTGACTTCGAGGTTGAGGTTCCTACCGGTAAATATTTTGTGATGGGAGATAACCGTCTCAATTCACTGGATAGCAGAAACGGAATGGGCATGCCTTCTGAGGACGATATCATCGGTACTGAATCTCTCGTCTTTTATCCATTCGGTGAGATGAGACAGGCAAAATAAAACTCAGTGCAACAAAGAACATGGGACGTAAGGAACCAAAACACGCGATAATAAAGCACTGTAAGCGATTAAAAAATTTCTGATGAAACAGGGCGGAGCCTTTTTTCCGCCCCGTTTTTTATGATAGAGAGCGTTTTGAAGAAAAGGGCCCTGTTGAAATAAACAGAATCAGGATTGGCGAAGCCGTGAAGCGCATCGAATTGATAAATCTCAAGATGGGTATGCTGTTTTTCCCGCAGTTTTTTGATAAGAAGCGCTACGTCAAACGACGGCTCATAATTAGAGAAAAACAATAGGACCGGGCAGGCTGGCACGTGATGAAGAGAGTCGCGTATCCGGGAACCGTAATAACAAACCGATCCGCTCACCTCAGGCATACTGCTGCATTTCCATGCGATAGTAGCCCCCACGCTGAATCCAATCACAAAGATGTGCCGTCCGGCGTTTTGTCTGATCAAATTCTGGATGATGGTTTCTCCCGTTTTCAGCCGTTCGTGTTTTGTAAATTGTTCGTATGCCGTTTTTTCTTCTTGCAGTGTGTAGACTTCATCCTCGCCGAGCAGGTTGGGCGTCAACACATCATATCCAGCCATTTTGATCAGCCGGCCCATCTTTTTCATATGGCTGTTTACACCGTATATTTCGTGTACGAGAATGACAAGCGGTTTTGGGGACATAACGGCCTCCTTTTGTGTTTTTTCCATTATATCCTATCGTTTCACTTTAGGCTGAGATATAATGGTCAAAAAAAGGAGATATAAAATGAACTCATTATCTTTGCCTCACCGCTATCCATTTTTGTTTATTGATGGCGTGACGGACAGCGAGCCCGGCAAACATGCGGCAGCTTATAAGCTGATTAGTGAGAACGATTGGTTTATTACTGATACGCAAACAGAAATGCCGTTTTCACTTGTGATTGAAGCGCTTGCGCAAACCGCGGCTTTTACAGGAATTACAGATGAGAACAGCTTGGGATTATTGTCTTCGGTGAAGAAAGCGGAAAAGCTGGGAGAAGCTGTGCCTGGTGACCGGCTTGATCTTACGTTTGAAGTCCAGCGCAATCGGCGCGGGTTTGTGTTCGGACATGCCAAGGCGTCAGTTGGAGAGCAGCCTGTTGCTGAAGCTGAAATCGGCATCTATATTGAAAAATGAAAAAAACCCTTCACAACATTTTGTGAGGGGTTCTATTTTGTGTCGTAATCCCGTTCGCTTTGAGAGTTATCTCTTTGCTGGCGTTTGTGTTTTTCATCATTCATATTTTCCTTCAGCTCTTCATTAGGAATCGGATCGGTTAAGTCGTTGTGCTCGGGGTTTTCATTTGGTTTGTTTTGCTGTTTTTTTTCTGTCATGTTTGATCACCTCACCGTTTGTTTTCCTCTTATCCATTCTCCTCAAACATAGGAAATCGCTTTTTTGTCCCGCTGGGTATAATGTATTAGAATATAGAGAAGCACAACAAAAAGATAAAGAGAGGTACATATATGTCTGTTCAAAGAGAAGATGTAGATATCAAGCTGATCGCAATTGATATGGATGGTACACTGCTGAACGACGAGCAGCTGATCTCGGATGAAAACCGCAAAGCCATTCGTGAAGCGGAGGATAAAGGTGTGTATGTGGTGATCAGCACGGGCCGGACGCTGATGACGTGCCGGGAGCTGGCGGAATCGCTAAAGCTGTCATCCTTTCTAATCACGGCAAACGGCAGTGAAATTTGGGATTCGAATTTTAATTTGGTGGAACGGAAGCTGCTTCATACGGACCATATTCAAATGATGTGGGATTTGCGGAATAAGCACAACACTAATTTCTGGGCTTCTACGGTGAATAAAGTATGGAGAGGCGAGTTTCCGGAAAACATTACGGATCATGAATGGCTCAAATTCGGCTTTGACATTGAGGATGACGATATCCGAAACGAAGTGCTTGAGGAGCTGAGAAAAAACAAAGAGCTCGAAATCACAAATTCAAGTCCGACAAACATTGAAGTCAACGCGCTTGGCATCAACAAAGCTGCAGCCCTTGCCAAGGTTACGGAAAAACTCGGCTTTACAATGGAGAATGTGATGGCGATGGGCGACAGCCTTAATGACATTGCGATGATCAAAGAAGCGGGTCTTGGCGTCGCAATGGGCAATGCGCAAGACATCGTAAAAGAAACGGCTGATTATATCACGGATACAAATATTGAGGATGGTGTCGCTAAAGCGATTCGCCATTGGGTACTATAAAAAAAGAGAGTCCTAAGATGGACTCTCTTTTTTAGTTTGGCAGGTTTTCTTCTGGGACCATGGTAGGTTTTCTGACAAAAGTATTTCACAAACTGATATGATTCACTTATAATGAAATAAAGTTCAAAAATTCGGAATAGTCGTTCCGAATTTCGGGACAATAAATGACATAAAGCATATCGTTTGCTTTGGCAGGAGGGATTCTGTGTTTCAGATTGATTTAAACTGTGATTTAGGAGAAAGCTTCGGATCCTACAAGATAGGTCTTGACCAAGATATTTTAGAGTATGTGACATCAGCGAATATCGCATGCGGATTTCATGCAGGAGATCCTAGTGTTATGCGAAAAACCGTCGCGCTTGCAGCGGAAAAAGGCGTAAAAATCGGTGCGCATCCGGGCTTGCCGGATTTACTCGGTTTTGGGCGCCGCAATATGGCGATTTCTCCTGAGGAAGCGTATGATCTTGTCGTTTATCAAATTGGCGCGCTCTCTGGCTTTCTAAAAGCAGAGGGACTTCACATGCAGCACGTCAAGCCGCATGGCGCTTTATACAATATGGCGGCAGTCGATCAAAAACTGTCGGATGCTATCGCGAAAGCTGTCTATAAGATTGATCCAGGCCTGATTCTTTTCGGTCTTGCTGAGAGTGAGCTTGTAAAAGCGGGAGAACGGATCGGACTTCAGACCGCAAATGAAGTGTTCGCCGACAGAACATACCAATCGGACGGCACGCTGACACCGCGCTCCCAGCCGGACGCACTCATTGAAAGTGATGATGCCGCCGTCACCCAGGTCATCAAAATGGTGAAAGAAGGGGCGGTCAAATCTCAGCAAGGACATGATGTGTCATTAAAAGCAGATACAGTCTGCATTCATGGAGATGGAGCCCATGCGCTGAGATTTGCGCAAAAAATCAGAAAACAGCTCAAAGCGGCTGGAATTGAAGTGACAGCTATTTCAGAACAGAAGTCAACATAAAGGAGGAACAATAGATGGAGCAGCAGAAAAAGACAGCAGGAAAAAAAGCGGGCAGCTGGTCATTGCTGATGGGCGCCGCCTTTTTAATGGCGACATCAGCAATCGGACCGGGTTTCCTCACCCAAACCGCAACATTCACAAACACACTCGCAGCAAGCTTCGGTTTTGTCATCTTAATCTCTATTATTTTAGATATTTTCGCCCAAACCAATGTGTGGCGCATCATCGCAGTTTCTGGAAAACGAGGTCAGGAAATTGCGAATATGGTGCTTCCCGGACTGGGGTATTTCATCGCCATTCTCGTCGTGCTTGGCGGACTAGCTTTTAATATTGGGAATATCGGAGGGGCCGGGCTGGGACTTCAGGTGCTGTTCGGCATTACACCTGAAACAGGCGCTTTAATCAGTGCCGTTATCGCCATTTTGATTTTTGTCATCAAGGAAGCAGGAAAAGCGATGGACCGTTTTACGCAAATCGCGGGGTTCGTGATGATTATTTTAACGGTCTACGTTGCGGCGACGACAGCTCCTCCGGTCGGACAGGCAGTCGCAAATACATTCGTCCCGGAACACATCAGCATATTTGCCATTGTCACCCTAGTGGGCGGAACCGTCGGCGGTTATATCACATTTGCCGGGGGACACCGTTTGCTTGATGCCGGAATTAAAGGGAAGGAATCCATTCCGCAGGTGACAAAAAGCTCGGTTGTCGGCATTTTAATTACATCTGTCATGCGTATCGCTCTTTTTCTTGCGGTTCTAGGCGTTGTATCGAAAGGCCTGCACATCGATGAAAGCAACCCGGCGGCTTCTGTCTTCAAGCTGGCTGCTGGAAATGTCGGTTATAAAATTTTCGGATTGATCATGTGGTCTGCGGCGATTACGTCTGTTATTGGAGCAGCCTATACATCTGTTTCATTTTTCAAAACCTTTTCTCCAAAAATTGAAAAGAATTCACGCGGTATTATTATCGGATTTATTGTGGTTTCTACGTTAGCTTTTGTCACAATCGGCCAGCCTGCGAAGATCCTCGTCCTTGTCGGTTCACTGAACGGCTTAATTCTGCCGATTGCGCTCGGAACGCTGCTTGTTGCCGCCTATAAGAAAAACATTGTCGGTGATTATAAGCATCCGCTTTGGCTGACAAGCACAGGCGCGCTTGTAGTGATTGTAATGGCAGTTATGGGAATCTACACGTTATGTACACAACTTCCTCAATTGTGGAGCTGATATAAGTGGAGCAATTAAACAAAATGGCGCCAAAGGATGTACGCGCCCTGATACGAGAGGGGAAAATAAACGGGCCGACCGCAGGCATGTCCGGCGGCTACGCCCAAGCGAATCTTGTGGTTTTGAAAAAGGACCTTGCTTTTGATTTTCTGCTGTTTTGCCAGCGAAATCAAAAGCCCTGCCCCGTGCTGGATGTGACTGAAGCAGGTTCGCCTGTGCCGTCTCTGGCTGCGCCTGATGCTGATATCAGAACGGACTTTCCGAAATACCGTATTTACAGGCACGGTATCTTATCGGAAGAAGTATCTGATATTACGCCATACTGGGAGGACGATTTTGTCGGCTTTCTGATCGGATGCAGTTTCTCCTTTGAACAGGCACTGATCAATAATGGGATAGCTGTCCGGCATATTGATGAGGGGACAAACGTCTCGATGTATAAAACGAATATCGATTGTGTTCCGGCGGGGGCGTTTCACGGACAGATGGTTGTCAGCATGAGGCCGGTTCCTGAACGGCTGGCTGTACGTGCCGCGCAAGTGACCTCGCGTTTTCCGGCTGTGCACGGAGGGCCGATCCATATCGGCAATCCGGGAGCAATCGGGATTCGCGATCTCAGGAAACCGGATTTCGGAGATGCCGTTTCCATTCGTGACGGCGAGGTTCCTGTTTTTTGGGCATGCGGGGTGACCCCGCAAGCCGTGGCTATGAATGTAAAGCCTGAAATGGTCATCACACATGCGCCGGGGCATATGCTCATCACAGATATTCGAGACGAGTCGCTTGCGGTGCTGTAACCTCTCGTCATCCTGATGAACGAGAAATAAAAGAGGTGAGAAAGATGACTGTACGATATCAAATCGAACAGCTCGGTGATTCTGCAATGATGATCCGATTCGGAGAAGAAATCAACGAACAGGTCAACGGCATTGTCCATGCCGCGGCCGCTTATATAGAAGAACAGCCATTTCCGGGATTCATTGAATGTATCCCGGCTTTTACAAGTCTAACCGTATTTTATGATATGTATGAAGTGTACAAGCATTTGCCTCAAGGCATAAGCTCACCTTTTGAGAAGGTCAAGCGCGATGTCGAAGAGCGGCTGGTAGAAATAGCCGAAGACTATGAGGTCAACCGCCGTATTGTAGAAATTCCCGTTTGCTATGGCGGTGAATTCGGTCCGGATTTAGAAGAGGTGGCGAAGATCAATCAACTGTCACCGGAGGAAGTAATCGACATTCATACAAACGGGGAATATGTGGTGTATATGCTTGGCTTCGCGCCCGGTTTTCCTTTTCTAGGCGGGATGTCAAAACGCATTGCAGCTCCGAGAAAATCATCGCCAAGACCGTCGATTCCCGCAGGTTCGGTCGGTATTGCGGGATTGCAGACAGGCGTTTATCCGATTTCAACGCCGGGCGGCTGGCAGCTGATCGGCAAAACGCCGCTCGCTCTTTTCCGGCCGCAGGAAAACCCGCCGACATTGCTGCGGGCGGGAGATATTGTGAAATTCGTTCGCATCTCAGAAAAAGACTATCACGCCTATAAGGAGGAGTCCAATTGAGCATGAAAGTATTAAAGCCCGGACTGCTCACAACGGTTCAGGATATAGGCAGAACGGGTTACCAAAAATACGGCGTTCTGGCCAGCGGCGCTATGGATACGGTTTCACTGCGCATTGCCAATCTGTTGATAGGAAACGGCGAAAATGAAGCAGGTCTCGAAATAACGATGATGGGGCCCGGTCCGTCGTTTCATTTTTCAAAACAGACACTGATTGCTGTGACAGGGGCGGACTTCACGCTGCGTATTAATGACGAGGAAGCGCCTTTATGGAAGCCTGTGCTCATCAAGGAAAACAGCACGGTCAGCTTTGGCCCCTGCAAACTCGGCAGCCGTGCTTATTTGGCGGCAGCCGGCGGCATTGAGGTGCCTGCCGTCATGGAAAGTAAAAGCACATACGTCAGAGGAAACATCGGCGGACTTCATGGCAGAGCGCTTCAAAAAGAAGATGAACTGAACATTGGAGAGATGTCAGCTCTTTCGCAAACCATCCTTTCCCGCTTAAGTTCGCAGCTTGGAAATCAGGGATTTGCAGCACCGAAGTGGTCAGTCAGCCGCGGCAGATTTCTGCCATTGAAGAAGAATCCCGTCATTCGGGTGCTGGAAGGAAAGCAATTTGCCTTTTTCACAGAAGAATCAAAAACGCGTTTTTATGAAGAAGCATTTCGTGTCACACCGCAGTCCGACCGTATGGGCTACAGGCTCAAAGGAGAACCGCTCGAACTGAAGGCCCCGCTTGAGATGGTGTCGGAAGCGGTTTCATTCGGAACAGTTCAGGTGCCGCCTGACGGCAACCCGATTATCCTGCTTGCAGACCGGCAGACGACTGGCGGCTATCCGAGGATCGCGCACATCATATCCGCTGATCTTCCGATTGTTTCCCAAATCATGCCGGGCGAGCACGTTCAGTTTGAGCCTGTGTCCCTTCAGGAGGCAGAAGCGCTTGCGGTAGAACGGGAACAGCATATAAAAGAACTGAAAACGAGAATGAAGATGGAATGGCTGACATAGCAAAGGGGATGAATGATGCAGAATAAAAATAAAACCGTAGTCAAATCTATGGCGCTGCTTAATTTGTTTTTGCATAAACCAAGCCTAACCTTAAGTGAACTGGTGTCGCTGACGGGAATGCCGAAGACCTCTGTTCACCGGATGGTCAGCTCCTTGGAGGAAATGGGGTTCCTCAGTCGGGATGCGTCCGGCGCTTATTCGCTGGGATTGGTGTTTTTGGAATTCGGACAGCTTGTCGCTGACAGGCTGGATATCAGAAAAATAGCGAAACCGGTGATGGAAGAGCTGTGCCGGGAAGTGGATGAGGCCGTGCAGTTGATCATGAGGGACGGCAATGAAGCGATATACGTTGAGAAAATAGAAGGGACACAGACTGTGCGGCTGTATACAGCGATCGGCAGGCGTTCTCCCCTATACGCGGGAGCGTGCGCCAGAAGCATTCTGTCCTTTCTTCCCCGTGAAGAAATCGAAGCATACATCAAACAAACCGAGCTCATTTCGATTGGCTCCGGAACGATTACCGATCCCGAAAAACTGCTTCAGGAGATTGATGCCTCTGTGCAAAATGGCTATACTGTCAGCTATTCAGAGCTCGAAAACTATACGGCGGCGATCGGCGCCCCGATCTTTAACCATGAGCGCCAGGTGGCAGCCGGCATTAGCATTGCAGGCTTTGAAGCGAGATTTACAGAAGACAGGCTGCCCTATTTAACAGAAAAGGTGAAGGACGCCGCTTTACAGATTTCAAGAAAAATAGGATATACATAAGTAGCCAATCTTTTCTCTGCTGCGTACATTAACGTATCGACGTTCAAGAGTGGAGGAAAGAACATGGTGCTTCGATATACAGCTCTGGGCGATTCCTTGACGACAGGGAGAGGCTCCGGGCTGTTTTCACCCGGCTTCGTCCAGCGTTTTGGGGACATGATGGAAGCTGACTTGAAAACAAGAACGGCAATAAACATATTTGCCAGATCAGGCCTGAATACAGAAGAGATTTTGGGACTCCTGTCAAATCCCTATGTGCAAAAATGCATTCGAGATGCTGATATGATAACGATCACAGGGTGCGGAAACGATCTCATCGATTCGGTCTTAGCCTACCAAACCTCTAAGGATGAAACGATTTTCAGCCGTGTATCCGCCCATTGCCATGAGAATTTTGAAAAGATGATTGCCAAAATCGCCGAGATTAAAGGAGAAAAACCTTCCCCGTACGCCATCCGAGTGTTCAACTTATACAATCCGTTTCCCGGCATTGAAATCGCCGGCAAATGGATCACATCCTTTAATTCACATTTAGAAACACTTGCATCAGCACCCCATGTCAAAATCGCGGATGCCTATAGCATCTTCAAAGGCAAGGAGCGGGAATATCTGTCCTTTGACGGTGTCCATCCGAACTGCAAAGGCTATCAAGCGATGGCTGAAGCCGTTCACAAGCTAGGCTATAAAGAACTATCAGTTTCATAAAAAACGCGCCTCATGACAGGCGCGTTTTTTATGTGTGATCGAAATATTAAAAGAAACTTAAAATTCTCTGTCTTCTGTTCTACAGACAAACAAAGTGCGCTAGAATAATGGAGGACGTAGGCAAATATAGCCATAACGTTCAATATTTCGTATATAAGGAAGGATGGTCCTTTTGTTTCGGATTTTTAAAATGTCTTTTGCGGTTATCATTATTATACTGGCGCTTATTGCTTTTAACTATACGGAACACACCTCTGTTATCCAATCGGTCATGCTCGTCTTTCTTGGCGCGGTCATGTTTATGCAGGGGCTTGAAGAACGCAAAAAAGAAAATGACGGCTCAGGCGCTTTTAATATTTATACCGCCGTTTTTGTATGGTCTGTCTCCCTTATCGGTTTTACACTTCATATTATATAAATCTATTACACATCCTGAAAATGCTCGACCGTCGGGAACGGGGTATAGAATCGATGAAGCAAGGCTTTCCACTCTTGATACTCTGAAGAACCGCGAAAGCCTTCCGTATGGTTCTCAAGTGTTTCCCACTCCACAAGAAGCAGATATTTATGCGTTTCCTCCATGCATTTTGATAACGAGTGAGTGATATAGCCCTTCATGCCGGAAATAATCGGCGCCGCTTGCCGGAATGCATCCTCAAACTCTTGTTCAAGGCCTTCTTTAATGTGAAGCATTGCTGCCTCTCTGACCATGCTATCCCTTCTTTCTGTCTTTTCAAATAGTCTACAGCAAACGATAGGAGATTTCTGCAAAATCGGTGAACTTTTCCTTCATTTTCAAAAAAATCTTGCACGCACCAATTCAATTAAGAGAAAATAACAAGTGGAAGGCAGGGGAAAGTCATGTTAAAAAAGTGTATTCTACTAGTATTTCTATGCGTCGGATTGATTGGGTTAATCGGATGCTCCAAAACAGATTCACCACAGGATCGCATGGAAGCATTCGTGAAACAGTGGAACGATCAGCAATTCGATGACATGTATCAAAGCCTGACTAAAGATGTCAAAAAAGAAATCTCCAAAAAAGATTTCGTCAACAGGTATAAAGCCATCTATGAGCAGGCCGGCGTAAAAAATTTGAAAGTCACTGCGGGAGAAGTAGATAAGGACGATCAAGACAACAAGACAATGAAACATATCCCGTATAAAGTCAGCATGAACACAAATGCCGGCAAAGTCAGCTTCAAGAATACTGCTGTGCTGAAATTAGAAAAAACAGATGACGAGGAGTCATGGAATATAGATTGGGACCCATCGTTTATTTTCAAGCAGCTGGCTGACGACAAAACCGTGCAAATTATGAGCATTGAACCGAAACGAGGCCAAATTTACGATAAAAATGGAAAAGGTTTAGCTGTCAATACAGATGTTCCGGAAATTGGAATTGTTCCCGGAGAGCTTGGCGATAAAAAAGAGAAAGTTATAAAAGAACTCGCCAAAAAACTTGATTTGACTGAAGACGACATCAAGAAAAAGCTGGATCAAGGCTGGGTAAAAGACGATTCGTTTGTGCCGCTCAAAAAGGTCAAGCCTGACCAGGAGAAGTTAGTTTCAGAAGCGACGTCATTACAAGGCGTAACAAGAACGAATGTCAGCTCCCGCTACTATCCGTATGGCGAAAAGACAGCCCATTTAACAGGCTATGTCCGCGCCATTACAGCGGAAGAACTGAAGAAAAAGAAAGAAGGAACGTACAGCGATACGTCTAACATCGGTATCGCCGGACTTGAAAATGTGTATGAAGACAAGCTAAGAGGCACAACTGGCTGGAAAATCTACGTGCCGCAAACCGGGGAAGTCATCGCTGAAAAGAAAGCAAAGGACGGCGAGGATCTTCACCTCACAATTGATATCAAAACGCAAACGAAGCTGTATGATGAACTGAAGGATGACAGCGGGGCGGCAGTCGCGCTGCAGCCGAAGACAGGCGAAACACTCGCCCTTGTCAGCGCGCCTTCCTACGATCCAAACGGATTTATTTTCGGCTGGAGCGATAAGGAATGGAAAAA
The DNA here is from genome assembly GCF_037975425.1 of Bacillus sp. FSL R5-0416. Taxonomy (NCBI): domain Bacteria; kingdom Bacillati; phylum Bacillota; class Bacilli; order Caryophanales; family Bacillaceae; genus Bacillus; species Bacillus sp. FSL R5-0416. The sequence goes on from NZ_CP150252.1 coordinate 458,650, forward strand.
GCTAAACAAAGATAAAAACAATCCGTTTTCAGCGAAATTCAATAAGACATACGCGCCAGGTTCTACCATTAAACCGATTGCGGCTGCTATTGGAATCAAAAACGGCGCCCTTAAAGCCGATGAGAAGAAAACAATCAAAGGCAAGGAGTGGCAAAAAGATTCGAGCTGGGGCGGCTATTCAGTGACACGTGTGTCTGAGAGACTTCAACAAGTCGATTTGGAAAACGCCCTTATTACGTCAGACAATATTTATTTTGCCCAGAATGCGCTTGATATGGGAGCGGACACCTTCACAAAAGGCTTGAAGACATTCGGTTTTTCAGAGGACGTTCCGTACGAATTCCCGATCCAGAAATCGTCTATTGCAAATGACAAGCTTGATTCAGACATTTTGCTTGCGGATACAGGCTACGGACAAGGGCAAATGCAAATGTCTCCGCTTCACTTGGCAACTGCTTACACGCCATTTGTTGACAATGGAGACCTTGTCAAACCGACGCTGATCAAAAAAGATTCACAAACAGCTGATGTTTGGCACAAGCAAGTGGTCACCAAGGAAGGAGCAGCAGACATTACAAAAGGTCTGAAAGGCGTTGTGGAAGATGAGCGCGGATCAGCGTATCAGCCTGTCGTGAAAGGAATCACAGTGGCCGGGAAAACAGGAACAGCCGAGCTGAAAACATCAAAAGATGATAAAGACGGCACGGAAAATGGCTGGTTTGTCGGCTACGATTACAAAAACAAAGACCTGCTTGTCGCCATGATGATCCAAAATGTGCAGGACCGCGGCGGCAGCCACTATGTCGTTGAGAAAGCGAAAAAGCAATTTCAATCGAATTAAAATGTCTTTTTAAAAGGAGCGAAAGGAAAAAGGGGATCTGAGGCCGAATGAACTAGTAAGGGGCAAAACCCGGTTTATACAAAGAAAAGAGGGATTTTGCATGCAGCGTATTCAATTGGCGGAGGATCTTCAATTTTCAAGAGTCATACACGGGCTTTGGCGGCTGAATGAATGGAACTATTCAGATGCTGAACTTCTGAGCCTCATTGAATGGTGTATCGATCACGGCATCACGACCTTTGATCATGCGGATATTTATGGAGGCTATACGTGCGAAAAGCTGTTTGGAAACGCCCTTGCCCTTTCGCCTGGATTAAGAGAAAACATAGAGCTGGTCACAAAATGCGGTATCGTTCTTGAATCGCCTGAACGGCCAGCTCACAGATCGCATCATTATAACACAAGCAAATCGCATATTTTGGCATCCGTTGAGCAATCGCTTATGAACCTTAGGACGGATTATATCGATGTGCTGTTGATTCACAGACCGGACCCGCTCATGGATCCGGAGGGGGTAGCAGAGGCGTTTCAGGCCTTGAAATGCTCTGGCAAGGTCAGGTACTTTGGCGTTTCAAATTTTAAAGATCACCAGTATCGGATGCTGGAATCATATTTGCCTGAGCAGCTCGTAACCAACCAGATTGAGCTTTCCGCATACGAATTAGAAAATATGCTCGACGGCACTTTGAACCTGTGCCAGGAAAAACGGATTCCGCCGATGGCTTGGTCGCCTCTGGCAGGCGGCAAAGTATTCACTGGAAACACGGATAAAGACCAGCGTGTCCGCACGGCGCTTGAATCCGTCCAAGGGGAAATCGGCGTTGCTTCATTGGACGAGGTCATGTACGCATGGCTGTTCACGCATCCGGCCGGCATCATGCCGATTGTCGGAAGCGGAAAGCGTGAGCGGATTTCCGCCGCGATAAATGCGTTGTCATACAAGCTTGACCAGGATCAATGGTTCCGCATTTTTACAGCCGTACAGGGTTACGATATTCCATAAAAAGCATCAGCTTACCAGCTGATGCTTTTTCAATATTGTCACACCGCATAGTGCCAAATTACCATTTATAAGTGATTGATTCTTGCTTGAAAGCGTTTTATATTAAAAGGAAACCTCTCTATATCCTCTACTGCATCTCCTTGCGACTTCATCCGCACATCAAGATAGTCTAGGAGGTCTTTTTTATGTATATGACTGCCAGAGAACAAAAGCTGTTAAAGCACTTATTATTACAAAACAGATATATAACCGTAACTGAGCTTGCTGAGCTGATGCAAGTCAGCACGAGAACCATTCACAGGGAACTCAAATCAATTAAACCGCTGATGGAAACCGTGGGGCTTACGTTAGATAAACAGCCCGGTAAAGGGTTGAAAGCAGTGGGAAGTCCCGAAGATAAACAAAAGCTGCTTACTGATTTATCATATGAACAGCATGAATACAGCGCCGACGAACGGAAACTGCTCATTCTTTGTTCGTTATTAGAGTCTCAGGAGCCAGTCAAACTGTACACGCTTGCTCATGATCTCCAGGTGACGAATGCCACGGTCAGCTATGACTTAGATGAGCTCGAGAAGTGGATTTCTCCCTTCGGACTGACACTGATCCGCAAAAGAGGTTTTGGCATCCAGCTTATAGGGCCGGAGAATGCGAAACGGAAAATTGTCGGCAACTTGATTGTGAACCGTCTCGACATCCAAATGTTTTTGGAAGCGGTTGAATTAAACATCAAAGGAAAAACCGATTCTTCAGAGAAAATGTTCGGGGTTGTCAGCAAAGGTGAGCTGTTAAAAATGGAGCGCATCTTATTTCAGCTCAAAGAAAAAATCGCTTTTTCATTGTCCGACAGCTCCTATATAGCGCTCGTCGTCCATCTGACGTATGCGATCGAACGAATTAAGCTTGGGGAAACCATCACCATGGAGCAAAATGAGCTTGAGGAACTGATGAATGCGAAAGAATACAGTTCCGCTCTTGAAATCGCGGGCGAGCTTGAACGTGCCTTCGGCGTGACGATTCCAGAGGCGGAGGTCGGCTATATTACAATCCATCTTCGAAGCGCCAATCGAAAATACAAAACAGAATACAAAGCGCAGGAAATTGAGCTGGAAACAGCCCTGCAAACAAAGCGGCTCATTGCTTTTATTTCAGACAAAATCAGAATGGATCTGACGAAAAACTACTCTTTATATGAAGGCTTGATTGCCCATTTGGAGCCGGCCGTCAGCCGCATAAAAGAAAATATTGAGATATACAATCCGATGAAGGAACAGATCAAGCGCGATTATTTTCTGCTTTATATGGCGATCGAAGAAGGCGTCGAAAAGTATTTTCCGGGCATGTCCTTTTCTGATGATGAAATCGCTTTTATCGTTCTTCACTTTGGCTCGGCTCTTGAAATCAAAAAAGAAGAAGCAAAAGTGAAAGCGCTTGTCGTCTGCTCAAGCGGGATCGGCTCCTCGAAAATGCTTGCCTCCAGACTGAAAAAAGAGCTGCCGGAAATTGAATCGTTTGATATGTCATCCCTGATCGAGCTAAAGGGGAAGGATGTTCAAGCCTATGATATGATTGTGTCCACTGTACCGATTCCTTATGAAAACATTGATTACATCATGGTCAGCCCACTATTAAATGAGGAAGACGCAAACCAGGTCAAGCAGTATATCAAGCGGAAGATTCCCCTTATTCTTAACAAAAAAAGAAGCCCGAAGGAAGAGGCGCAGCAAGCTGATGTACCTGACATGCTAGAGGCGGCGGAAAGCATAGGGCGGTATATGGAGGTTATCCAAGATGTTCTGCGCCATTTTACGCTAGCTCCACTCAAAACAAACCCGGACCATAGCATGCTTCTGCTAGAGCTTTTTCAACAGCTGAAGAAGGATGGCCTGATCCGTAATCCGGAAAAAGCCGCGGTTTGCCTGGCTGAGCGGGAGAAACAAGGGGGATTGGGAATCCCCGGAACAAACATGGCGCTTTATCATCTCAAAAATGATGAAATCGTCCTGCCTTTTTTCAAAATGTTTGATCTCAGCACCTCCTATGAAGTGGATGGCATGGACGGAAATACCCTCAGGATGACACGCATTCTCGTCATGATGGCGCCTAACTCATTATCTGCTGAAGGCTCGGAGATTTTAAGCGCGATCAGCTCGGCAATTATCGAGAGCGGAGAAAGCATGGCGGGGTTTCAAGAAGAAGGAGAACAAGAATTGTATCAGCGGTTAAACCGCATATTTTTCACATGGATGAAAGAAAAAAACATACTGTAAACCTGCATGGCACACGTCAAAAATTTGGCGTGTGTTTTTCTGTGGATGGGGAACAAAATAAGAAAATGTGGGACTATTTTATCATTCAGTATTGGAATAATTCCAAAATGAAATAGTTTTACAAGTTATCTTTTTTGGGTTAAAATGGGTGAGGTAAGGAAGAAAATCTAACAAATTATTGAAGATTCAAGAGAATATAGGAGATGACGATATGGAAACATTACAGCATCTGATTCTGCATGACATGCCGAATAGCGAAGATATAGAGGCTGTAAAAAGCGGAGACCATACACTGACATATAAAGGTTACCGTAAACGGATTAATCAGCTGGCGAATGCCATGCTTCAAAAAGGAATTCAAAAGGGCGACCGTGTTGCATTGCTTTGCAAAAACGGCCATCCCGCCTCAACTGTTATGTTCGCCGCACTTGAAATAGGTGCTGTTGTCGTACCTGTCAGCTGGCAGCTGAAACCATATGAAATGACAGGCATTTTAAAAGCAAGTGAACCGAAAGCAATGTTTTACGGAGCGGAGTTTAAAGAGACACTAGATGAAGTTCTTCCTGAATTGTCCTCACTGTGTGTAACAATGGAAACAGGAACAGCTTACGAAACATCTGCTGAATTTGAAGCGCTGTTTGCAGGTCCTGATCATTTGCCAGAGACGGAAATGGTTTCCCCTGATGATACAGCACTTCTGATGTTTACATCTGGAACAACGGGAAACCCGAAAAGATGCATGATTACACATGGCGGCATATACAGATATGTTAAAAAATCCAACAGCTCAATAGCACGCATGAAGGGTCTTCGCTTTCTCGCGTGCCATCCGATTTATCATACGAGTGCGCTCATTTGCATCATGCTTGGAACGTTTGCAGAAACAACCTTTGTGTTTACAAAGGATCAAGATCCTGTTCACATGCTGAAGGTCATTGAAGAAGAGAAAATTCAGACAGTGATGGCTCTTCCTGTGTTCTACACGTATTTGCTTGAGGCGTGGGAAACGCACCAAACTGACTTATCTTCGCTTGTTATTTTAATGACAGGCGGAACAAAAGTGCCGAGCAGCCTAATCCGCCGCTATCTTGATATTGGCATTCCGCTTGCGCATGGCTATGGAAGTACTGAGGCTTGGGGCATCAGCACATGGACGCCTGATATGGGAATGGATAAAGCGGCATCTGCAGGAAAACCTGTGGCAGGTGTTAAAGTCAAAGTGGAAGATCCTCTGACCGGAGAAGAACTTCCTCAAGGAGAAATCGGCGAAATCGTTGTTCATACTCCATTCTTATTTAAAGGCTATGAAGACAATCCTGAAGCAACAGCGAAAGTGCTGCAAAATGGATGGTTTAGAACCGGAGATTCAGGATATGTAGATGAAGATGGCTTTATTTTCATCACGGGACGCTACAAGGATGTCATTATTTACGGAGGCGATAACGTATATCCTGATCAGGTTGAAGAAGTTATCCAGCAGATCCCGGGAATCCTTGAAACGGCTGTGGTCGGTATTCCAGACCCGCTTTACGGTGAAAAACCGAAAGCTTTTATCGTGAAAAATGGCGGCCAGCGCATCACGGAAGAGGATGTCATCGCATTTTGTAAAGAACGCCTGTCCGCTTACAAAATACCTGAAGTTGAATTTGTTAACGAACTGCCGAAAAACAACCTTGGCAAGGTGAAAAAAGACGTCCTGCGCAATCAGGCTGTACATTCATAAAAGAAGAAGCCCGTCCACTTTATGTGGCGGGCTTCTTTGCAGTTGCACAGACGGAAAGCTCAGGCTTAATGTTCTTAAATTGTATATCAATGTCTTCGAAGCCGGCTGCTTTAAAGTCAGCAATCATCTGTCTTCCAAATGATTTGGTTTTTTCAGGACTGGCATCCGCTTCCCGCGGCTGCATCGTAATGGCTGCTTTGCCGCCTGGCTTTAATGCCCGATAAATCTGTTTCATGCCTTTTGTTTGGTCATTCCAAATGGTGTAGTTATTAACGGAAATCACTTTATCATAAAACGAGGCGGGGAGAGGAAATGTCTCGATGCTTCCTTGTATCAGGCGTACGCCCTTTGGTTTCACTCTGCGGGCGGCCAGCTTCAGCATGGCCTCTGACACATCAATCCCATGGAGATGAACATCCTTCTCGCGTTTCAGCATCTGCTGCATGCAGTATCCCGGGCCAAACCCGACTTCTAAAATGCTGTCCCCGCGCGTGATACCCAGCTGATTGATTGTCCACTGATTCAGTGTTTGATTTTCAGCAGCCATGATGTACCCGGCAATCATGCCGATGACGCCCTTTGGCCTGCTGAATCTTCTAGAAAGCATGTTAATCATTCAGCAACCAACCCCCTTTTTGAGTTAATTTCCTCCCAGCGTTCCATGTGAAACATTTTTCTGATAAAGCAATGCGAAGGTGCCAAGCCATGTTTATCCAAAGAGTGTGTGAGGTACACAACAAATAGACATGAAAACAAAGGAGGAGAATCATCATGGAAAATTATCCAAAAGAACTGCCGGCACAAACTCAAAGTCGCCAGCCGGGAATTGAAAGCGAAATGAATCCGAGTCCGGTGTATGAGTACGAGGATTATAAAGGAGCAGACAAATTAAAAGGAAAAGTAGCTCTTATTACAGGCGGCGACAGCGGGATCGGACGCGCGGTTTCCGTCGCTTACGCAAAGGAAGGCGCTGACATCGCCATTGTGTATAAGGATGAGCATGAAGACGCTGAGAAGACGAAGAAACGTGTTGAACAAGAAGGCGTAAAATGCCTGCTGATTGCTGGTGACGTAGGTGAAGAGGAATTCTGCAATGAAGCGGTTGAAAAAACGGTCAAGGAACTAGGCGGCCTTGACATCCTTGTCAACAATGCAGGTGAACAGCATCCGAAGGAAAGCATCAAAGATATTACGAGCGAACAGCTTCACCGCACATTCAAAACAAACTTTTATTCTCAATTTTATTTGACTAAAAAAGCAATTGATTACCTGAAACCGGGCAGCGCCATCATCAATACGACATCCATCAACCCGTACGTAGGGAACCCGACACTGATTGATTATACAGCGACAAAAGGGGCGATCAACGCCTTTACAAGAACAATGGCGCAGGCGCTTGTTAAAGATGGCATCCGTGTAAATGCAGTCGCGCCGGGTCCAATCTGGACGCCACTAATCCCAGCTACGTTCCCTGAAGAAACAGTTGCTCAATTTGGGCAAGATACGCCGATGGGCCGTCCTGGACAGCCTGTTGAGCACGTCGGCTGTTATGTGCTCCTGGCATCAGATGAGTCCTCTTACATGACAGGACAGACCCTGCATGTCAACGGCGGAAACTTTGTGACGACATAAGAGGGAGTGAGACATATGGGCATCACGAAAGAAGAAGTGAACAGCTACTATCAAAAAGCAGGGATTGTATTAACGGACGAGGAAGTAGACCAAATCCAGCTGATGGATTACGGCTTAGGAAAAGAAAGAAAAGTCGGGCTCCAGCTCTTCGTCTACGTCAATACAGACCGTTATTGTTCAAAGGAATTGGTGCTGTTTCCGGGACAGACTTGCCCGGAACACCGCCATCCGCCGGTCGACGGCCAGGAAGGCAAGCAGGAGACCTTCCGCTGCCGCTACGGAAAAGTGTATCTTTACGTAGAAGGAGAAAAAACGCCGCTTCCAAAGGTTCTCCCTCCTCAGGAAGACAGAGAACACTATACGGTCTGGCACGAAATTGAGCTAGAACCGGGCGGGCAATACACGATTCCACCAAACACAAAGCATTGGTTCCAGGCCGGGGAAGAAGGTGCCGTCGTGACGGAGATGTCATCGACGAGCACGGATAAACATGATATCTTTACCGATCCAAGAATATAAGGATGGGCTTAACAGCCCATCCTTTTTGTATTGAAAAAAACAGAATCATCGCTATAATGGGTAAAAAAGGAAAGAGGGCGAGGCAATGTTCACTTGCAAGGTAAATGAGCACATCACCATCCGATTATTGGAGCCGAAGGATGCGGAGCGGCTGGCCGAACTCATTATCCAAAATCAGCAGCGGCTTGGCAAGTGGCTGTTTTTTGCGGAAAATCCAAGCAGCGCTGAAACGTACCGAGAAACAATCATTCCAGATTGGCGGCGCCAGTATGCCGACCTGAACGGCATTGAGGCGGGGCTCCTTTATGACGGCAGCCTATGCGGCATGATCAGCCTGCATAACCTTGATCAAGTGAATCGTAAGGCGGAAATCGGATATTGGATTGCCAAAGAATTTGAAGGGAAAGGCATTATTACAGCTGCCTGCCGAAAACTCATTACGTATGCTTTTGAAGAGCTTGAGCTGAATCGTGTGGCGATCTGTGCGGCTGTCGGAAACGAAAAAAGCAGAGCGGTTCCGGAGCGGCTCGGGTTTCTAGAGGAAGGCAGGGCACGGGACGGCTTATACGTAAATGGCATGCATCACGACCTCGTCTACTACAGTCTGTTAAAGCGTGAATGGGAAGGCGAAAAATAAAGAGCACACTTTCTTGTTTAAATCTTCCCCGGATGTGGAAAAGTAACAGCGGAGACGTTAAAAAGGAGTGATTCGAGATGAATCAGCAAGACATTAAACAAAAAGTGCTTGATGTTCTAGATCACCATAAAGTAGGTTCGCTCGCAACAGTTCAAAAGGGCAAACCGCATTCCCGCTACATGACTTTTTTCCATGACGGGCTGACGATTTACACACCGACAAGCAAGGAAACTCATAAAGCGGAAGAAATTGAGAACAACCCCAATGTCCACATTTTATTAGGCTATGATTGTGAAGGCTTTGGCGACGCATATGTCGAAGTTGCCGGAAAAGCCAAAATCAACAATTCGGCAGAACTCAAGGACAAAATATGGAGTTCCAAATTAGAGCGCTGGTTTGACGGCAAGGATGATCCGAATCTGGTGATTCTTGAAATTGAACCGGAGGATATCAGATTAATGAATGCCGGGGAGAAAACACCGGTCTCACTCGAACTATAAAAAATTTGTGTTTTCAGGGGCGATATGTTATTATGAATAGCTAGTAAGAAAAATAAGCAAATAAAAAAGAAAGTAAACTTCTTTTTTCTGTTTTGAGAGAGAAGCTTACCGCTTCCCAAGCAGCATAATTAGCTGCCCTTATTCTTTTCCTTCATAACAAATCGCCCCTAACGATGAGATGGAAAAAAGACTTTTTTGTTTTACAATTCACACCGGCGCGGCTTCGGAGCCGCAGTGACGATTGAGAGGTAGGGCTTTCGTTGTCTTGTGTTCAAGAAATTTCCATGGTGTTTACTTTCCAGAATGATTCTTCGGAACAATGCTTTATGAATCTAACCCGCCTGACTTGGCGGATGATATAATCTTTATTTGCGTATAGAAAAGAATAAGACAAACCGCCCGGCGTACGCCGGACGGTTTTTTTATTGCAAAAAACACATCGTACTGAAACCTCCTTGTCTTCTTTCCAGTCTTATCTCTAGGATGAAATTGGAGGAAGAATAACGTGCATGTCATTACAACACAAGTACTTTTTATTTTTTGTTTTTTATTGCTGATTCACTCGATAGAAACCTTAGCCTATGCTACAAGGCTTTCCGGGGCCCGCGTTGGATTTATTGCGTCCGCGCTTTCTCTGTTTAATGTCATGGTCATCGTATCCAGAATGTCGAACATGGTGCAGCAGCCCTTTACCGGGCATTTAATTGATGATGCTGGAAAAAACGCACTGGCGATTGTAGGGGAGCAGTTCCGCTTTTTAATTTTCGGATCGACAGTCGGCACCATTTTGGGCATTATCCTGCTCCCGTCTTTTGTCGCTCTTTTTTCACGGGCGATTATTCACTTGGCGGGCGGCGGCGGCTCCGTTTTTCAAGTGTTCCGAAAGGGATTCTCGAAACAAGGATTCAAAAATGCCCTTTCCTATTTGCGTCTGCCGTCTATTTCATATGTAAAAGGATTTCATATGCGCTTGATTCCGAAGCGTTTGTTTGTCATCAACATGCTGATCACATCGATTTATACGATTGGCGTGCTTTCGGCTTTATACGCAGGCCTTCTGGCTCCGGAGCGCAGTACGACAGCCGTCATGGCTTCGGGTTTAATCAACGGAATTGCGACGATGCTGCTGGCCATTTTTGTTGATCCTAAGGTATCCGTTCTAGCTGATGATGTGGCAAAAGGAAAACGAAGCTATATCTATTTAAAATGGACCTCTGTCACAATGGTCACATCAAGGGTGGCGGGCACACTCCTCGCCCAGCTCATGTTTATTCCGGGGGCCTACTATATCGCGTGGCTGACAAAGTGGTTTTAATAAAAAAGGCTGGATCATAAAAATCCAGCCTTTTTTGCGTTCCCTTATTTATATTTCCTTAATCCGCGGTCGTACAAAAAATTTCCGAATGGGACGAAAGCGGCGACGAAGCCGGCAGCTGACCATTTCAGCGGCCATTTGACAGAGAAGGTTGCATAAGCCAAGACAAGCAAATACAAAATGAACAACCCGCCGTGAACCGAACCGACAATTGTCACCGCAAGCGGAAGGCCTGCCCAATATTTAAGCGGCATAGCGATGAACAACAGGATTAAGAGTGACATTCCTTCAATAAAACCCATCGTGCGAAGTCTTCCGATCGGCGTTTGCAGCATAAATCGCCCTCCTTGTGGACACGTTTTCATTTTATACTATAAACAATCTGGGGGGGGCATATGACAGCTTTTAAAAAATGTTCGGAAAACATTCATTTTTACATGCCTTTTCTAGGGAACTGTACTTGTCATTTACAAAAATACCCGAGATAATGTGTACAAAATCAAAAAAGAAGGATGTTGAAATGAAACTTGACCAGATTGATCTGAATATCATTGAGGAGCTGAAGAAGGACAGCCGTTTGTCGATGAGGGAATTAGGCAGAAAAATTAAGCTGTCGCCTCCATCTGTGACAGAACGGGTAAGACAGCTTGAATCGTTTGGCATCATTAAGCAATACACGCTGGAGGTCGACCAGAAAAAACTGGGGCTTCCCGTTTCCTGCATTGTGGAAGCAACCGTTAAAAACGCGGATTACGAGCGGTTCAAAAGCTATATTCAAACATTGCCGAATATTGAATTTTGCTACCGGATTGCGGGTGCAGCCTGCTATATGCTGAAAATTAATGCCGAAAGCCTCGAAGCGGTAGAAGATTTCATTAACAAAACATCGCCCTACGCGCAAACCGTCACTCACGTCATTTTCTCAGAAATTGACACGAAAAACGGGCGCGGTTAGAGAGTGCCGCGTGAAGTCTGTTATAATAACAGGATGAGCGCGAAAGAAAGAGAAGTGATCAAGCATGTCAAAAACAGTTGTATTAGCTGAAAAACCTTCAGTCGGCCGGGATTTAGCCCGGGTGCTGAAGTGCCATAAAAAAGGAAACGGTTATCTCGAAGGCGATCAATATATTGTGACCTGGGCTTTAGGCCATTTGGTGACGCTTGCTGATCCAGAAGGCTACGGAAAAGAATTTCAATCATGGCGCCTGGAGGATCTGCCGATTATCCCAGAACCCTTAAAGCTTGTGGTAATAAAAAAAACCGGAAAGCAGTTCAATGCAGTCAAATCCCAGCTTACCCGTAAAGACGTCAATCAGATTGTCATCGCGACTGACGCAGGCCGGGAAGGTGAGCTTGTTGCGCGCTGGATCATTGAGAAAGTGAATGTCCGAAAACCAATCAAGCGGCTGTGGATTTCATCTGTGACGGATAAAGCGATCAAGGAAGGTTTTCAGAAGCTGCGCAGCGGCAAAGAATATGAAAACCTGTACCATTCTGCCGTTGCCAGAGCGGAAGCGGATTGGATTGTGGGGATCAACGCCACCCGTGCACTTACCACAAAATTCAATGCCCAGCTCTCATGCGGTCGTGTGCAGACTCCGACGCTAGCCATGATTGCAAAGCGCGAGGCAGACATTCAGGCGTTTACGCCCGTTCCTTATTACGGTATACGTGCTGCAGTCGACGGCATGGCGCTGACGTGGCAGGATAAGAAATCAAAGCAGACGAGAACGTTCAATCAAGATGTAACAAGCCGTCTGCTAAAAAATCTCCAAGGAAAGCAAGCGGTCGTAGCTGAGCTGAAAAAAACAGCGAAAAAAAGCTTTGCGCCTGCGCTTTATGATTTAACGGAGCTGCAGCGTGACGCTCACAAGCGCTTCGGTTTTTCTGCTAAAGAAACGCTTTCTGTCCTACAAAAGCTATATGAGCAGCATAAGCTCGTCACATATCCGCGGACGGACTCTAGATTTTTATCCAGTGACATCGTCCCGACGTTAAAAGACCGTCTGGAAGGCATGGAAGTAAAACCGTATGCCCAATATGTCAGCCAAATTAAAAAACGCGGCATTAAATCTCATAAAGGATATGTCAATGACGCGAAGGTGTCAGACCACCACGCGATTATCCCGACCGAAGAGCCGCTCGTTCTCAGCAGTCTGAGTGATAAAGAACGAAAGCTGTATGACCTGATTGCGAAACGTTTCCTGGCTGTATTAATGCCTGCATTCGAATATGAGGAAACAAAGGTCATCGCAGAAATCGGCGGAGAAACCTTTACGGCGAAAGGCAAAACCGTGCAGTCGCAAGGGTGGAAAGCCGTTTATGATATGGCGGATGAGGATGATGAGCAGGAGGATGACAGAGACCAGACACTTCCTGCGCTTCAAAAAGGCGACACACTTGCCGTCCGCACGTTAACGGAAACAAGCGGTCAAACGAAGCCGCCTGCCCGCTTTAACGAAGGGACCTTGCTGTCAGCGATGGAAAACCCAAGCGCATTTATGCAGGGAGAAGAAAAAGACCTCGTCAAAACGCTTGGAGAAACAGGCGGCCTCGGCACGGTGGCAACGCGTGCCGACATTATTGAAAAACTGTTCAACAGCTTTTTAATCGAGAAAAAAGGCCAAGATATTTTTATCACGTCTAAAGGAAAACAGCTCCTGCAGCTTGTTCCGGAGGATCTGAAATCACCGGCCTTAACAGCAGAATGGGAGCAAAAGCTGTCTGCGATCGCGGCCGGCAAATTGAAATCGGCTGTTTTTATTAAAGATATGAAGGCTTACGCTCACCAAACGGTAAAAGAAATCAAAAACAGCAGCCAAACCTTCCGACATGACAACATCACGGGAACGGCATGTCCGGAATGCGGCAAAATGATGCTGAAAGTAAACGGCAAACGCGGGACGATGCTCGTGTGCCAAGATCGTGAATGCGGAAGCAGAAAAACGATTGCCCGAAAAACAAACGCACGCTGCCCGAATTGCCATAAAAGAATGGAGCTTCGCGGCCAAGGCGAGGGCCAAACCTTTGCGTGTGTGTGCGGTCACCGTGAAAAGCTCTCTGTATTTGAAAAACGAAAAAACAAAGACAAAGCGCGTGCTACCAAACGGGACGTATCCTCTTATATGAAAAAACAAAATAAAGATGAGCCGATTAACAACGCGCTGGCAGAACAGCTGAAAAAACTTGGTTTGGATAAATAATAAAAAAACCTGTGCATATCGCACAGGTTTTTCTATTGGACTTAGGTCCTGTTTTTTTAATGTCCAAAAAGGGAAAAAAAAGCTAGCAATCTGCATTTTTTTCTTTTATAGTAAATGTACTTTGTAACGTGGCAGTCATATTTTCGTCTATAACTATTTGTGAGCGTCTGATTTGCTTCAGGCGACAAAGGGGGATTTGCCTGTGAGGCATGTACTAATTGCTGTCATCTTATTCTTCTTATCTATCGGACTTTCCGCAGGGTGTGCTGAAGCTGGAAACAAGACCCAAAATCAGTCGGCAACAGAAGTGAATGCCAGCCCGCTCCAGCCGGCGGAATATTTCATCTATCACAATTTAATGAATGACCAAGGGCTGATCAAAACCGATTTTTCAGACCAGCCTTCTTACTTGTCGGAATCTCTCGGCCTGTGGATGGAGTTTCTGCTCAGCAAAAATGATGCACCGCATTTCCAGGATCAATATCAGCATCTTACTGATTCATTTCTGCTGAGCAATCACTTGGTGACGTGGAAGATTCAAAATGGCCAAGCGAGCGGGACGAATGCGCTGATAGATGATATGAGAATTATGCTGTCTCTTGACCAAGCCGCCGCAAAATGGGGCCGCAGCGACTACGCGCAAACGGCTAGGGATATCGGCACGTCTTTGAAGACATACAATATGAACAATGGGTTATTTACAGACTATTACGACTCACAGGCCGCTTCAAAGGATGTGACGCTTTCATACGTCATGCCTGACGCCTTAGCTGTCTTAAAGAAGAATGGAATCATAGACGAAGACACAGAACAGCGGAATGCCAATGTTCTCTATTCAGCTCCTTTAAAAAATGGCTTTCTGCCGAAAACATACAGCTCGGAGACGAAGGAATACACATACGACAGTGAAATCAACCTGATTGATCAGCTTTACACTGCTTGGCATTTGCCGGAAGGGGATGAAAAAGCATCTGTTTTAGCGGACTGGATCAAGCAGGAATTTCAGAAAAACGGAAAGCTGTACGGGCGGTATTCGGCAGATACGAAGGAGCCTGCCGTCCAATATGAGTCTCCATCCGTATATGCATTAGCCGTATTGTTTTTGACAAAACAGCATGAAAACAGTTCTGTCATCAAAGCCATATATGACAGAATGAATGACTTTGAAATTCATGATCCGGTGAAATCGTATTATGGAGGCTATATGAGCGGCACTCAGACGCATTCATTTGACAATCTGCTGCCGCTGTTAGCCGAAAGGAAGCTTTTTAATGAAAATATCATTCAGTGAATCACAAAAATTATTTGCTTATTTTTCAGGGCTCATCGCGGCCCTGTCTCTGTTTATTTATTATGTGTCAGCCCAGCAATCGGAAGGTGCTCTGATCCTTTGCATCACATTTGTCGTCATCGCCGCAGGCATCTGGTTCGGCCCGATTTACGCGCTGGCAGTGACCTTAATCGTACTCTTTGTTCTCGGCACCTTAATGATGTTTTTCCAGACTGGACAGACATCGCTCTTTCCGGCTGAGGAAGGGCTGCGAATGCTTGTCGTGTGGGGAATCGCGCTTTTGCTGTTTTCTTTTATTTCTGGACGAATCCACGATATTACGGCAGAGCTTCGGCGCTCAATGACACGGCTTCAATCCGAAATCAAAAGCTTTGTTGCTGTTGACAGAGTGACCGGTTTTGATAACAAGCAAAGGATGAAGCTGGAACTTTCAGAAGAAATCAAGCGGGCGGAGCGCTATGGCAATTCTTTTGTGTTTTTGCTGCTCCATATGCATTATTTCAAAGAGTTTAAGTCTTTGTACGGTGAAAAAGAAACGGACCGCCTCTTCCAATATGTCGGTCAGCAAATCAGGACAAGCGTTCGGGAAACGGATAAGAAATTCCGTCCCTCTGACGAGCGTATCGGGATCGTGCTGACGCACACGCCTGCTGAACATATGCCGGCCGTTCTGACCAAGCTGAAGAAACAATTGGATACATATCAGCTGGAAAATGGAAAGTATGTGTCGCTTACGTTCCACGTTTGCTATTTGCCCTACCGCAACGATATCAAAACAGCTGATCAATTTTTAGAAGAACTGGAAAACGAGATGATGATGAATGAACTATAAAGGAATCACATTGCTATGCGTCATGATGCTTCTATTTTCAGCTATTGCGTCTTTTCCCGTTTCTGCGCAAGCGAAAGATCAGGATGCCGGCATTCTCATCATCTACTCAACCTTGGACGGCAAAGAGTCGTCACAAGTCAAAATGCTCGATTTGCTTGCGGGCCACTTTACATCCCATGTGACAGTCAAAAAAGATTCAGACGTTGAAGCGTCGGATTTCAAAGGGAAAGACCATGTGATTTATTACGGCCAAACGAAAAGAAAGCTCAGCAAAAAATTGCTGTCTCTTATCAGCGGCGTAAAAAAACCGGTTGTCGCCATTGGCTATAATGCAGGCCAAATCAGCCAATTTTCCGGGCTTTCATTAGCCCGCAAAGAAAATGTGTTTCAGGTTCACAGCAGTTCGGAAAAGGCCGATGTGTCTCTGGAAAGCGGGCTTAACGTGCTGAGTGTATCAGGCCTGAAAGGAACGGCGCTTTACACCTTCAAAGCCGATGAAGGCACAACGCATTCTTTTATATGGAAAACAAAAAAAGGGAATGTGTACATTGGATTAACAAATTTGTTAAATGACAATTTGATCGTGGCAAAACAGCTCAGAGAAGCTTTCGGAGAGAAATCGGGGACGACGTTATTGTATTTGCGTCTCGAGGATATCAGCCCGATGTCTGATGAAAAACTGCTGCTTCAAGCCGGTACATACCTGCATAAGCGGCATATTCCTTTTATCCTGGCGGTCATTCCAGTTTACTTGAATCCGGAAACAGGCGACAAAGTGTATTTGTCTGATCAACCGAAGATGGTCAAGGTGCTGAAGAAGCTGCAAAGCATGGGCGGCAGTATCATAGTTCACGGCTATACTCACGCTTATCGCTACAGTGAAACAGGAGAGGGCTTTGAATTTTGGGATGCAAAGGCGGATCAGCCGATTACATCCGGAAATGCCGAAGACCCCCCGTCCATTTTGGAGAAAGAACAGGACTTCCCGAACGAACAAGCCTATCACAGCTATCTCGAACCATTTCGGGAAAAGGAAGAAACGTATACAAAACAAAAACTGACGCGTGCCATTGAGGATTTGACATCATCGGGTCTTTACCCGCTGGCGTTTGAAGCGCCGCATTACACGATGTCCGAATATGGCTATCAAATCGCCTCGCAGTATTTTACAAGCATTTTCGGCCAGGTCCAGCTCAGCAGCACAACATGGAAAACATCCGGTGCACCTCCGTTTGTGACTGCTCCTTCGATGTTGCACGGAATGACGCTTTATCCGGAAACGATCGGCTTTGTCGACACATCAAAGCAAAACCCGCTCGGTGAGATGGAGGAGCGCATCTCCCAGATGATTGATTTTGAAGGCGGAGTAGCCGGAGGATTTTATCACCCGTACCTTGGGATGAAATATCTGCCTGAGCTGGTTGATCAGATGGAACGCATTCCAGACAGTGAATGGCTTGATTTAAAGAAAACGAAACAAACCGTCAAAACAGACAAAGTGGAAATTCATACAAGCGGTGACGGAACGATTCAGGTGAAAAACGGTGTAAGCCCCATTTACGAGTTTTTCGATCATCACCGGCAAACCCCTCTGGAAAAGGCGTTATGGATTCTCTCCGCTGTTGTGCTCTTATTTGTCATCATGTTTGTCAGTTATACGTTTTACTTGAGAGCCACATTGAAAAAACGAATTTTTAAGGAGAGAAGAAGCCTTGGGTAATACGCTGTTCTTTATCTCGCTAAGTTTAATATGGGTTATGCTTCTCTACCACATGTTCCTCATGCAGGGCGGGTTTCGCCACTATATGACCTTCGAACGGAATATCCCAAAGTGGAGAGAAAACATGAAGGAACTGCCGAAGGTCAGCGTCCTTATCCCGGCGCATAACGAAGAGGTTGTGATTCGGCAGACGCTGAAGGCCATGGTCAACCTTTATTATCCGAAGGACCGGCTGGAGATTATCGTCGTTAACGATAATTCATCAGACCGGACGGGTGATATCGTCAATGAATTTTCCGAGAAATACGATTTTATCAAAATGGTGATTACGAAGCCGCCAAATGCAGGAAAAGGAAAATCCTCTGCACTTAACTCAGGTTTTGCCGAATCAAACGGCGATGTGATCTGTGTGTATGACGCCGACAACACGCCTGAGAAAATGGCCGTGTATTACCTCGTGCTCGGCCTGATGAATGACGAAAAGGCAGGCGCCGTGGTAGGGAAATTCCGCGTCATCAATGCAGCGAAGACGCTGCTGACGAGGTTTATTAATATCGAAACGATCTGTTTTCAGTGGATGGCCCAGGGAGGCAGATGGAAGTGGTTCAAAATCGCCACGATCCCAGGCACCAACTTCGCGATCCGCAGAAGCATTATCGAAAAGCTCGGAGGCTGGGATGACAAAGCGCTCGCTGAGGACACTGAACTGACCATCAGGGTGTATAATCTCGGCTATCACATCCGCTTTTTCCCTGCCGCCATCACGTGGGAGCAGGAACCTGAAACATGGAAGGTATGGTGGCGCCAGCGCACCCGATGGGCGCGCGGCAATCAATATGTCGTGCTCAAATTTTTGGCGCAGTTTTTTAAGCTGAAACGAAAACGGATTATCTTTGATTTGTTTTATTTTTTCTTTACGTACTTCCTGTTTTTCTTTGGCGTGATCATGTCGAATACGATTTTTGTTGTGAATTTGTTTTATGATTTGCATTTATCGGTTGGATTTTTGGCAATGATTCTCTGGATTTTGGCATTTTTCTTATTTATGACAGAGGTCATGATTACGTTGAGCATTGAAAAAACAGAAATGAACAAGCAAAACTTTTTTATCGTATTTCTCATGTACTTCACATACTCGCAGGCATGGATTGTGCTTGTTATCTACTCTTTATTTGTAGAAATCAAGCACCGTTTATTCAAGCAAGAGGTCAAATGGTACAAGACAGAACGATACAATCAACATAAAAGCGGGTGACCTTTTTGAAACAAATAATGATTTTTCTCACAAGCTTCATGCTGCTGGCGATGACTGGACAAACGGCTCTTGCCAAAGACGTACAGGTCAGCGGTTCGCTCCTCGGGAAAAGCAGCCAAGAACAAGCCAAACAGCAGGTGCTTACAAGCGAGCTGATTACACTGTATGGATCAAAAGACAGCGCAGAGCTGACGTATCAGATCCCGGCAGGCGCTTCTTCAGGCAATCAGCAATTGGTAATCGAATACGAGGCATCAAATCTTTTAATTTCTCCATCATCGTTAACGGCTATCATTGATGATGAACCGGTCAAGACGTTAAAGCTTGATGGTGATTCCAAACGGAAAACAGTGAAGCTGAATTTGAATAAAAGCCAGTCTGCGCAAGGCTATCACAACGTATCGTTGAAATTCTACGGCGTAATGAAAGAGGGCGTGTGCGTCAGACAGGATACATCAGGCAACTGGATCAAAATTTATCCGGACAGCCGGCTGACACTTGCTGACAGCAGTGAAGCGAAGGGAACGTCGCTGGACCATTATCCGTATCCTTTCGCCCAATCTGGAAATACAGCGGAAGAAACAGCTATCGTCATTCCGGATAACTCAAGTTCAGCAGAAATAGAAGCTGCTGTTAAAACAGAAGGCTATTTGAAAACGGTGGACAGCAGTGTCAGTATTGCGTATGTCACGGAATCTGAACTGAAAAAAATCGATAAGCCGACGATTGTTATCGGCGTGGACAAGCATTGGAACGGCAAAGTGAAAAACCTGTTGAAACAAGCCGGGCTACAGGCAAAAGGAGAAAACCTTCTGCTTGCGGAGCGGGTGCTGAAAGCAGAGGGCAAACAGCAGCCGGTTCTGTTTGCGCAAGCGGCGTCCGAGGACGCGCTCACTAAAAAAATCAGCGTGATGACAGATCAGACATATACAGGCCAGCTCAGCGGCGATACACTTTCAATCAGCAAGCTTCAGCAGACTGAAAAAAAGGAAAGCGATAAGCTGACCCTTGAGAATTTTGGAGCGGGCGATATCACAATTGGAGCTGACAAAACATCTTCAGCACATTATTTTTATCCGGCTTCGGCTGTTTTAGATGAAAACCAATCGGCGAAGCTGTCGCTTAAACTGAAAAAGTCTGAAACGATTCAAGCCTCAACGGCTGAAAACGAGTCAGCCTCTCAGGCCGCAGAACTGAAAGTGATGATCAACGGCCAGCCGCACTCGGTCCGGCTTGATGAATTAGGAAAAGAAGATAAAAACGGATTCTATCATGTCACAGTGAAAGTGGACCCTAAGCTGCTGCAAAAAAACCGCTACATTGATATTCAGTTCGTCACGACCGGTTTAAAGGAAAACAACCCTTGCAACACCACTGATGAAGAAAAGTGGGTTTTTATCGATAAAAACAGTACATTATCATACGCCATCAAAGGCATGTCTCCGTCAGCGGATTTTCAAGAGTGGCCGCTGCCTTACGCCGGAAACCAGGATCAAACAACGTTAATCGTGCTTCCTGACACCGTAAGCCAATCGAAGCTAGAGGAGCTTTCTCTCGTGACGGAATCCTTTGGCAGCGAAGCACAGCATTCATATACGGTAAAGAAATCATCTGACGTTACAGCAAATGATGCGAAAGGACGAAACCTCATTTTCATAGGAGGGATCAATCAATTTTCTCTTCTGAAGGAGAAATCATCAGATCTGCTTGTGCCGCAGGAAAAGAACGGATCGTTTGATGTATCTGGTTTCGAGATGCTGAATGAGACGACAAAACAAGTGGTATTTACCCAAGCATCGGTTTGGGATTCACGCTATACAATGGCTGTCTTTGCACCGTCAAAAGGAGATGGCGCGGCTGTCACAAAAGAGATCATCAGTTATCTGAACAGCAACGATGAGTCGGCAACCGTCCTTAATGAAACAAACAGCCAGCAGGTGTTTACAAACCACCAGCAGCTCAAATCGGAAACAAACAGTTCCGATGCAGAACAACTAACACAGGATCATAGCCAGAAATGGATGTATATTGGTGTGCTGGCACTCATTATGGTGATTGCGGCAGTGTTCATTTGGATTGCCGTAAGACGCAGAAAAAGAAAGACAGATACAGAATAAAACAGAGGCGATTTTAGCCTCTGTTTTTTTATTTTTGGTAAGTAAATTCCATTTGTGGAACCTGTCATTTTATTTTTTTCTCTCAGCCAATAAGCCTCTTTACAACGTGCGGGAACGGGAGTATGATCTCTTTTAGAAAACAAATCGCTTAATCTGAAATCAGAGCGGGGGACCCAATAGAACGGCTTTTTGCCGTTGGGGTGAATCCTTTTTAGGTAGGGCTAACTCTCATATGCCCGAATCCGTCAGCTAACCTCGTAAGCGTTCGTGAGAGGAGATGAATGAAACCTGTGTTCGATGTTATGGCACAGGGGCATCCGTTTGCCTCTGTGTTTTTTGTTGTTCATTTTTGAATGCAAATCGCATACAGAGACATCATAGCAGAAAGGACTATCAACAACATGTGAGAGCAAGACACTGATGTTTTATTGTTTTAATTGAAAAATGAGAAATTAAAAGGGGAAGACATCGATGTATCATTCAATCAAACGTTTTTTGATTGGGAAACCACTAAAATCCCAAGCAGCTGGAGAGCAAAAACTGACGAAATTAAAAGCCTTGGCTATGCTTTCCTCAGATGCGCTGTCATCTGTTGCATATGGGACAGAACAAATTCTAATCATTTTGGCAACAATCAGTGCTGCCGCATTTTGGTACTCCATTCCGATTGCGGTTGGCGTTCTCATATTACTGCTCGCGCTGATTCTTTCATACAGGCAAATTATTTACGCTTATCCGCAGGGCGGCGGGGCGTATGTCGTTTCTAAAGAAAATCTCGGTGAAAAACCGGGATTGATTGCGGGCGGTTCATTGCTTGTTGATTATATTTTAACAGTAGCGGTAAGTATTTCCGCAGGCACGGACGCCATCACGTCAGCCTTTCCTGCATTGCATGATTATCATGTGCCGATCGCTATTTTTCTCGTGTTAGTGATTATGATTTTGAACCTGCGCGGTCTTTCGGAATCGGCATCCATTCTTGCCTACCCGGTTTATCTGTTTGTGGTGGCGCTTTTGGTTCTCATTGCAGTCGGGTTGTTTAAACTCATGACAGGACAAATAGACCAGCCAGCCCATCATACACCGCTCGGCACACCTGTAGCCGGCATTACGCTGTTTTTGCTGCTTAAGGCTTTTTCCTCCGGATGCTCAGCGTTGACCGGGGTTGAGGCCATTTCTAACGCGATACCTGCATTCAAAAACCCGCCTGCGCGAAACGCGGCAAGAACGCTTGCGATGATGGGGATTTTGCTGGCGATTCTGTTCTCCGGCATCACGGTGCTCGCGTACGGGTATGGTACGGCGCCGAAGCCTGATGAAACAGTGGTTTCACAAATTGCATCCGAAACCTTCGGGCGGAATGTGTTCTACTATGTCATCCAAGGTGTCACATCGCTTATTTTGGTTCTTGCGGCAAATACGGGATTTTCAGCCTTCCCGCAGCTTGCCTTCAACCTGGCGAGAGACCAGTATATGCCGCGAATGTTTACAGTCAGGGGCGACCGCTTAGGCTTCTCAAATGGGATTATCTTTTTAGGCTTTGCCTCCATTGTTCTCATTATCTTATTCGGAGGACAGACGGAGCACTTAATCCCGTTATATGCTGTGGGCGTATTTATTCCATTTACGCTTTCACAAACCGGCATGTGCATGAAATGGATCAAGCAAAAACCAAAAGGCTGGATCGGAAAAATGCTGATCAACTCCTGCGGTGCTCTGATATCGTTTATGGTTCTATCCATTCTGTTTGTGACGAAGTTTAATGTCGTATGGCCTGTGTTAATCTTTATGCCTATCGTCGTTTTGCTGTTTTTTGCGATTAAAAATCACTATACAGCGGTTGGTGAACAGCTTCGCATCGTAGACAAAGAGCCGGAAGAAATCAAAGGCACCGTTGTGATTGTGCCTGTGGCCGGTGTCACCACCGTCGTGCAAAAATCGATTCACTATGCGAAATCACTGTCCGATCAAGTGATCGCCGTTCACGTGTCATTTGACAGAGAACAGGAAAAGAAATTCGAAAAACGCTGGGAAGAGCTTAATAACGGAGTGCGTCTCGTTACGCTTCACTCCTCGTACAGAAGCCTTGTCCATCCGTTTGATAAGTTTTTGGAAACAGTTGAGGCAAAAGCGAAGAAGGAGCAGTTTTCCGTTATGGTGCTGTTTCCGCAATTTATAACGAAAAAACGCTGGCACACCATCCTTCACAACCAATCGGCCTTCCTCCTCAGAGTCCGGCTGTTCTGGAAAAAGGACATAATGGTTGCCACACTGCCGTATCATTTTAAAAAGTAAAGCTCTAGGACCAAGGGAATCACCTTGGTCCTTTTTTGCGGGAAAAGGAGGTATGGCGTGTATACACAAGGTGCTTTTGTGATCGTATTGAACGAAAGTCAGCAAATTCTGCTGGTGAAACGAAAAGATGTCCTCTATGGGATTTGCCGGGCGGCAGGGTTGATCCCGGGGAATCGGCTGAGGAAGCGGCAGTGCGGGAGGTATTGGAAGAAACGGGATACAATGCAGCGCTTTCTGCGAAAATAGGTGTTTACCAAAGGCCAAAGTTTCAAGATGAACAGCATCTGTTTTTCGGAAGCATAACAGGCGGACAAGCAGTGGCTGACGGCACAGAGACAGCGGGATTAAAGTGGGTTTCCCCGGGGCGTTTGCCGCTTTTTATGGTGCCGAATCGAAAAAGGCAGATCAATGATTTCAAGAACGGCGCTCAAGATGTAAATGTCACCGTCAAGGATAGAGGGTTGCTCGCGGCGATCGACCTGTTGAAAAGAAGACTTGGCAAGTGATTCAGGTCTCCGGGTTTTAAAGCCTTTCTCCTGTGGTATTGAAAAAAGGAAAAAGGAGGATACGTTATGGCACATAAAACTGCAGGACAAGTAATGACAGAGCTGCTTGAGCAATGGGGAGTTGATCATGTATACGGCATCCCCGGAGACAGTATAAATGAGTTTATTGAAGAATTAAGACACGAAAGAAATCAACTGAAGTTCATTCAAACCCGCCACGAAGAGGTAGCGGCACTGGCAGCCGCAGCTGAAGCAAAACTCACCGGCAAGATCGGAGTCTGTCTGTCAATCGCAGGGCCGGGAGCGGTGCACTTATTAAATGGTTTATATGATGCAAAAGCGGACGGCGCCCCTGTGCTGGCGATTGCAGGACAGGTTTCTTCTGGCGAAGTCGGACGGGACTATTTCCAGGAGATTAAGCTGGAGCAAATGTTTGAGGACGTGGCTGTGTTCAACAGAGAGGTACATAGCGCAGAATCACTTCCGGATCTCTTAAATCAGGCGATCAGGACCGCCTACAGCAAAAAAGGCGTTGCGGTATTGAGCGTGTCAGATGATTTGTTTGCGGAGAAAATCAAACGGGAGCCCGTGTATACTTCACCGGTGTATATTGAAGGGAACCTTGAACCGAAAAAAGAACAGCTCGTCACCTGCGCCCAATATATTAATAACGCTAAGAAACCGATTATCCTGGCAGGGCAGGGAATGAAAAAGGCGAAACGGGAGCTCTTAGAATTTGCGGACAAAGCCGCCGCTCCGATCGTTGTTACACTCCCGGCAAAAGGTGTCGTTCCCGATAAGCACCCGCATTTTCTCGGCAACCTCGGGCAGATCGGAACAAAGCCGGCTTACGAGGCAATGGAGGAATGTGATTTATTAATCATGCTCGGAACATCATTCCCGTACCGTGATTATTTGCCTGATGACACGCCGGCAATCCAGCTCGATTCAGACCCGGCAAAAATCGGAAAACGGTATCCGGTGACAGCGGGCCTTGTCTGCGATTCGGCTCTCGGTCTGCGCGAATTGACAGAGTATATTGAACGCAAGGAAGACAGAAGATTCCTGAATGCCTGCACAGAACATATGCAGCATTGGTGGAACGAAATTGAAAAAGATGAGACAGAGGCAACAACACCGCTTAAACCTCAGCAGGTCGTGGCCCGTCTTCAGGAAGCGGCAGCCGATGATGCGGTGCTCTCTGTCGATGTCGGCACTGTGACAGTCTGGATGGCGCGTCATTTCAAAATGAACGCGAACCAGGATTTCATCGTCTCCAGCTGGCTTGCGACAATGGGCTGCGGCCTGCCGGGAGCGATCGCCGCAAGCTTGTCCGAACCGGAACGCCAGGCGATCGCCGTCTGTGGTGACGGGGGATTTTCCATGGTCATGCAGGATCTTCCGACCGCTGTCAAATATAAGCTCCCGATCACAGTCGTCATTTTAAACAACGAAAATCTTGGCATGATTGAGTACGAGCAGCAGGTCAAAGGCAATATCGACTATGTCACAAAACTTCAAAATGTCGACTATGCCGCATTTGCAGAAAGCTGCGGAGCAAAGGGCATCAAAGTGACCAAAGCGGAAGAGCTTGCGCCGGCATTCCATGAGGCGCTGCACTCTGACCAACCTGTTGTTGTGGATGTCATGATTGGAAACGAACCGCCGCTGCCTGGCAAAATCACCTACGGGCAGGCGAAAGGCTTTAGCAAGTACATGCTGAAAAACTTCTTCGAAAACCAAAAATTTGAAATGCCGTCACTGAAGAAAAGTTTGAAACGGTTATTCTAAAAAAACAGAGGCCCCAAAAGGCCTCTGTTTTTTGTTGGAAACAAACGTATTTTCAGCTATAACATGTTTGAATTCATAAAATGATCGGTGTATGTATTAGGAACTGATTTCGCCATACTCGAAACAGACAAAAGGGCAAATGCATCTTGTTTCAAAGGAAGATGCATTTGTCCTTGCATGCTTATTCTTATCAAATCTTACAGAACTCTTCTCATTATAAGCTTATTTCTCTTTTTTCTTCAGCCCGAAAAAGAAAGGAAAAGCAGAACCGACCAAGAAGGTGCCGAATAAAAACATGCCGCCGATAAACACGTGGAAATTTGTGTGTCCGGCCGTAAACGCCGTGATTAAGGAAATGATACTGAGCACGATCATGGCAATGCCGGGCGCGACTCTCATTTTCCCCTTGGATTTATAGGCAGCGACAGAACATATAATGCCGATGACAATAGGAACAATCCACAAATAAAACAAAATAAATACTGACATCATCAAAACTCCGATTTTTCTTCTATCATAACAAATTTCTGTCAAAAAGGGTATCAATGAGCTTTTGCGAAAAAATAAAAACCGGCTTTAGAAGCCGGGTTTTTTTATCGAAACGTATCTACAATTAAAAACACATTCAAAGCAACGATCAATACAGCAATCAGCCAAGACACCACTGTGACCCATTTGGCGTTGATCAGAGATCCCATGATCCGTTTATTGCTTGTAAACATAATAAGCGGAATGAGGGCAAAGGCGATCCCGAAGGACAGCACGACTTGGCTCAGTACGAGAGCGGTCGTCGGATTAACACCTGACGCGATGATCAAGATCGGCGGAATGATCGTGATAAAACGCCGTACATACAGCGGAATGCGGTAGTTGATAAATCCTTGCATAATCACGTCGCCTGAAAGTGTGCCGACAGACGAACTGGATAGACCGGCAACGAGCAGCCCGATCCCGAATAAAGCCGCAGACATAGGGCTGACAAGATGTCCGAATTGCTGAAATGCGACGTCAAGATCCTCAACAAACAGGCCGTTTTTGAAGAATAATGCAGCAGCCACAATCAGCATACTTGCATTAATAGCCCCTGCAATCAGCATCGCTATTAAAATATCAATAAATTCAAACCTAAAGATTTTTTTTCGTTCTGCATCAGTTTTGCCAACCACCCGCCGCTGTGTAAGGGCAGAGTGTAAATAAATGGCGTGCGGCATAACAGTTGCGCCAAGAATACCCGCTGCAAGAAGCACACTGTCGGTGCCATGAAACGCCGGGACAAAAAGGCCCTTCATCACTGACACGGCATCAGGTTTTGCGAAAAAGGTCTGCAGCGCAAAGGCGATCACGACCACAAACAGCATACCGGCAATACCGGCTTCAAGTGAGCGATAACCGCGGCGCTGAAGCTCCAATATCGCGAAAGAACCGATCGCAGCTATAATAGACGCTTCAAGCATCGGAATGCCGAACAGCAAATACAGTCCCAGAGCCGCTCCGATAAATTCCGCCAGATCAGTTGCGATAATGACCAGCTCGCCCTGAATCCATAATCCGATCGAGACAGGCTTCGGGAATTCTTCACGGGCAACCTCAGGCAAATTTTTGCCTGTCGCAATACCGAGTTTGGCGGATAGGGATTGAATTAAAAGGGCCATGATATTAGAAAATAAGATCACCCATAAGAGCATATATCCGTATTTAGAACCCGCCGAAATATTCGTTGCGAAGTTGCCGGGATCAATATAGGCAATGGCTGCTATAAATGCAGGGCCGAGAAAAGGGAGCAGCCCTCTGAATCCTCTGATTTTCCCGTCAAGCGCATCTTGGACGGCTTTGGAACGGGGAGATTGTGCTGTGATGTCCTTGTTCATCATGTCTCACCTGAATTCTGTTTGTTTTTGCCGTACAACAAAGAGTTTCCTTAAGGCAAATTATTTTATCTACATCATATGACCATCCCGGTTTCTTGTCAACCGAAAATGTTCAAAATACACTTCTGAATTTTTCCCTGTTATGTAACATGATATGTAGGGATTCGGGATAAGGTCCCATATAAAAAGACATCGTTTCAGTTCGAAACGATGCCTTCTGTATCTAATGAGTCTAGGCTTCCTTCCGCAGCCCGCGGAATATAAGGCCCAGCAAGAATACGAAGATGGCTGCCCCGATGATGGCGGGGAAAATAGCAAAGCCGGCGAGGCTCGGTCCCCATGTGCCAAGAAGTCCGTGCCCGATCCAAGCGCCGATCAGCCCGGCAATCATAGAGCCGAAAATTCCTCCCGGCAGCCGGTTTCCTACAATGGCGCTCCCAATTAATCCGATAACAATAGCAACAACTAATGAAACCAAAAAGCTAAGCATCATGATCACCTCTCATAAATGATTTACCAATCAATAACCGCTTCTGATCATTTCGAAACACCTAAAAGCATATTCCTTTATGACCCTGTTTTAATCTTTCTCTGCACACTGCCGTCAGCTAAATGAACAATGACCTCAGTGCCTTTATGCGCCGCGATTTCCTTTGCCCGTTCAATCGCTTCTTTCTTTGTATCCTTGATTTCAGACACGCGTTTGGCGCCCTCGGCTTTGACTGCCCAGCCTTTTTTATGCTTAATAACATGTTCTGCTTTGTTCATGAGCTCGGGCCCGCTGCCGCTGCTTGGATCAGCATCGCGTTCTGTCTCATCATCATGCGTCAGGAAATCATCAATTTCATCTGTAGAGGCGTTTTCCGCCCATTCCTTCGCTTTGCTTGTCGCAATTGGAATCGCGCGCCCTTCCTCATAGCCTTCATCAATCATCGCATTCGCAATGTCTATCGCCTTTTTTCTCACCGGCTTCTCAAGATTTTTTAATGAAGCAGGATAATCCTTCATCGACCAAGGCATGTCCATCACTCCTTTTCCTTTTATAAAAATGGTACCCGCAGGTGAAAAATAAAAACGCATCCGAAAAAATGAAGGTATACTATATAGTAGAAAAAACGGAAGGGAAGTGCGGGTTGGGTGCCAACAGAACGAAAAGAAGACTTACATCAGCAATTAAAAGAGATAGAGAAATGGGAAAAAGATCAGCAAAAAGTCTGGTTTTGGGAAAAGCTCAGCCGTCTCCCGTTTCAACTGCTGGACAAGCTGACACCAGAATTCATCCAGAAAAAGATCGGCAAGCTCTTGGATGAGGTCGGCAGCTTTGTTCAAACAGGCGGACAGTACCTGACATCTGAAAAACAGATTATCAGGATGTTTCAAAAGAAACTGCCGGGGGAGATCTTTGAATCGCTGGAGGACATCCGGAAAGCTCCTCTTCCTGTCATGGATGAAATTGCGGAAGGAATGGGCAAAAACAGAACCAACGCAGCAACCGTTCAAGGTGCGACAACCGGTGTGGGCGGCGTGTTTACGCTGGCGGCAGACATTCCGGCAGTGCTTGGCTTATCACTAAAAACATTACAGGATATCGCAGTCGCATACGGCTATGACCCAAAGGAGAAAAAAGAACGCGTCTTCATTGTGAAATGCCTGCAGCTGACGTCGGCTGATGTTGTCGGCAAAAGATCGATTTTGCAGGAATTAAAACACTACGATCAAGACCGTACATATAAGAATGTCGCTTCTCAAATCCAAGGCTGGCGAGAAGTCGTTTTGGGCTATCGAGACACGTTTGGCTGGAAAAAACTTTTCCAGATGGTGCCGGTTGCCGGAATGGTTTTTGGCGCCGCTGCCAATCGCTCAACATTAAACGACATTACCGAGACAGGCATGATGCTGTACAAAAAGAGGCGCATTCTTGAACGACTGAAAGAAACAGAACGAGAGATGGAATAGCAGAAAGCAGACGGACACCGCGATCCGCCTGCTTTTTTTAGTGGAAACATACCCAATGTGTTTTGTTTGTTTAAAAGAATTGTGAGCGGGAATACAACAACCAACACCAATTAAAGGAGGAATTCAAAATGGCAGACGATAACAAAATGAGCAGAGAAGAAGCAGGTAGAAAAGGCGGAGAAACAACAAGCAAGAACCATGACAAAGAATTCTATCAAGAGATTGGTCAAAAAGGCGGAGAAGCCACTAGCAAAAACCATGACAAAGAATTCTATCAAGAAATCGGCGAAAAAGGCGGAGAAGCCACTAGCAAGAACCATGACAAAGAGTTCTATCAAGAAATCGGTGAAAAAGGCGGAGAAGCCACTAGCGAAAATCATGATAAAGAATTCTATCAAGAAATCGGCCGAAAAGGCGGAGAGGCAACAAGCAAAAATCATGATAAAGAATTCTACCAAGAAATCGGCTCAAAAGGCGGAAACGCCCGCAACAACGACTAATCAAAAGCATAAAGGCAGACAACCTGTAAATAAAAAAGCGATCCGGCACATCAGCTGGATCGCTTTTTTTGGAATCTTCTCAATTTATGCCGCTATTGAGATACAATAAGTGAAAAAGGGGTTTTCGCTAATGTCCAAGATACAAAACTTGCTCGCCATCGCAAATGAAGTCAAAGAAAAGCACGCCAATTTTTCAATCTCAGAGGTCAACGACCACTGCGTGCGCATTGCGGTTTTTACGGGAGAATATGACTGGCACCATCACCCTGACTCAGACGAATTGTTTATTGTTCTTGAAGGGGAGCTGCTGATCGATTTTAAGGACAAAGAAACCGCGGTGCTCAAAGCAAATGACAGCCTGCTGATCCCGAAAGGCACGGTTCACCGCACACGCTCTTACGTCAGAACGGTAAATCTCTGTGTGGAGCATAAACAAGCCGAAACCGTCATCATAGAGGAGTAGCCATGCTAATCAAAAAGATGATATGTGAAGTAGACGCTGCAAACGCTGAAGCATTTGCAAAAGCGCAGTTACAGTGGGGAGCATTATCGTATATAAGCGGCTTTATCAAACAGGCCGGCGGCTGGCGAAAAACGATAGACGAGCCGCTCACCGCAGAAATCATCAGTGTATGGGAAAACAGAGAAGCCTATGATCATTTTATGGAGAACGAACATGACAGCATATACGAGGAAAACGATCAGAAGGCTGTAATTCTTTCGATAGAGGTGACGGTGTACGAAGAGGATAAACCGTTCGTTCACGATCTGTTACATAACCCTGATATCCGGTACGAACCAGACTGGACGGTTCTGAAGGCATAATCAAAGCCCAAAACATCATGTTTTGGGCTTGTCTCTTTACTCGCGTCCCGGAAGTGTATTATGAACAAAAGGCGGTGCTGGTTTTAACTCCGGTTTTTCTCCAAACGTTTTTGCTTCTTTCACATATTCAAAGGCTTCTCCGTCCGGCGCTTTTTCATTCAGCCAGTTTTGCTGGGCGCTTTCTTCGCCTTCAGAGAAATTGATAAGCTGATGTGAGAACTCTTGTTTTTCGAGCGCTTTCGGGAATGTACCCGGCACAACCGGACCTTCCTGTGCTTCTAATTCTTTAATGGCGGCGAGCCATTGGTTCTGGTGCATCGTGTCACGCGCCAGCAGGAAGCTGAGCATATCTTTGACGCCTTTGTCATCCGTCATTTCAAACAGGCGTGCGACCTGCAGACGGCCCTGAGATTCCGCATTCAGGTTGGCGCGGAAGTCTGCCAGCAGGTTTCCGCTTGCTACGATATAACCGCCGCTCCAAGGTACGCCTGTACTGCTTTCCGGCATGGCGCCAAGTCCTGATACAATCGCATGGTGAGGGTTCATGCCGCCTAGGATGGAGCCGATGACCGGATCTTCAGCAGCTTTTTCCTGCTGATCAAGAGGGGCATCCTCAAGAAGTCTGGCAATCATCGTTGCGATCATTTCAACATGCCCGAGCTCCTCAGTTGCAGTATCCATCAGCAAGTCCTTGTATTTTTCATTTCCTCTTGTGTTCCAGCCTTGAAATAAGTACTGCATGGCAACTGAAATTTCTCCGAATTGCCCGCCTAAAATTTCTTGCATTTTTTTAGCGAATAATGGATCTGGACGATCTGGTTTAGCAGGATGCTGCAGCATTTTTGTGTGCTTAAACATGTACCCATCTCCTTTTTCGTTTATCTCTTTTTATATTTCCGATCGATAGAAAGATAAACGGAAAACAGCGTATCGAGATGGGAACTATGAATCTTTTCGCAGCTCCAACAGTTCCCAGATCAGCTCCCGGCCAAAGATGGGCTCATACTGCCGGTAAACAGGGTCAAGACGCTTCATCCATTCTTGTTTCTCTTTATCTGACAGCTCATAAATATGTATAGCAGAATTCTTTTTGATTTCTTCCAGCTGCTCCTTGTTCATTTGTTCGGCATACGTTTCATTCCACTCCGTTGTCTCCTTCATCGCTTCAGTCAAAATGCGTCTTGTTTCTGGTGTTTGCGCCTTCCAGAAGTGTTCATCAGTCATGACAGCGTAGCCGAGATAACCGTGGCTGCTTATTGTCAAATAGTCCTGAACATTATAAAATTTTTTAGAATAGATGTTTGAAATTGTATTTTCTTCGCCATCGACTACATTGTTTTCTAACAGCTGAAAGGTAGAATTGAAGGATTCCTGATGAGGTGTTGCGCCAAGCAGCTTGAACTGATCCTCAATCACATCGCTTTGCATAATGCGCAGATCCTGCCCTTTTAAGTCATCCGGTGTTTTGACCGGCCCTTGATTTGTTGTGATTTGCTTAAAGCCGTTCGTCCAATAGGCCAATCCTTTCAATTGGTTTTTCTTTAGAGAATCAAACAGCTGTGTGCCGATGCTTCCGTTCAGCCCTTTTTTGACGGCGTTGTAATCTGTAAATGCATACGGCAGATCCAGCACTCCCCATTCAGGCGAGAGCATGCCGAGCTTCGATGTGGAGGGGGCGATAAATTGAACATCGCCGTTTCGCAATGCTTCAATTTCTTCAATGTCCGAGTACAGGCTTCCATTCGGAAATACTTCTATTTTTATTTTCCCGCCTGATTTTTCGTTCACCAGATCAGCGAATTTATTGGCGGCCAGCCCTTTTGGCGTATTTTCAGCAACCACGTGGCTGAATTTGAACACGATTTGATCCTGCAGGCCTTCCTGGTCGTCATCATAAACAATCTTTTTATTGCAGGTATGATCATGGAATCCGATAAATAAAGCGGTTGCAATTCCAGCGATCATCAGTGCGAGACATGCAAGCAAACTCTTCATGAAAAGCCCTCCCCCTATGTTAAGGATAATGGGGGCAATGACATTCGTAAAGACCTGAAAGGAGAAGCTGATGAACAAAAAGAAGCTCTCAATCCGTTGGAAAATCACGATCTTATCCTATATACTCGTCATTTTCTCCTTTTTGATCGGCGGCATTGTGCTCATCGGCAACATTCAGCATACAGAGGAGCGGGAGCTGAAAAAGCGGCTGATGAATACGGCCCGGACGGTGTCAGAGATGACAGAAGTGAAAGAAGCCTTGGCGCGAAAAAAACAAACAGAAGCTGTTCGCCATGCGGTTGAAGAAATCAGGATGATTAATGAAGCAGACTATATTGTCGTCATGGATATGAATCACATCCGATATACGCATCCTGTCAGCACAAGCATTGGCAAGAAATCAGAAGGTGCAGACGAGGAGGCAGCGTTTGCGGAGCACATTTATTTCTCTGAAGCAAAGGGCGAGCTCGGCACGGCGGTTCGCGCTTTTTATCCGGTTAAGGATCAAGACCTGAACCAAATAGGCGTGGTGCTTGTCGGAAAAACGCTGCCGGGGATCGCTGACATCCTGCTTCATTTAAAGCGTGATATCGCCTTCATCGTTGTGCTGACACTCGGCTTCGGCCTTGCTGGTTCCTTTTTGCTGGCCCGCCATATCAAAAAACAAATGTTTCAGCTTGAACCCCATGAGATTGTCCGAATGTATGAAGAACGGACAGCGACGTTTCACTCGATGAATGAAGGGGTGATTGCCATTGACAATCGTCTCATCATTACGATCTTCAATGAAAAAGCGAAACAGATCTTTGAAGTGCAGGGGGATCTCATCGGCAAGGTGATTTGGGAGGTTCTCAAGGATTCGCGCCTGCCCGAAATCGTGGAGCGGAACAAAGCGGTTTATAATGAAGAAATTCGTGTCAGCGGAAAAGTCATCATGAGCAG
Organism: Bacillus sp. FSL R5-0416; assembly: GCF_037975425.1. NCBI lineage: Bacteria > Bacillati > Bacillota > Bacilli > Caryophanales > Bacillaceae > Bacillus > Bacillus sp. FSL R5-0416. The sequence continues at coordinate 492,186 of NZ_CP150252.1, forward strand.
CAGAATTCCGATCGTCATGAAGAAGAAAGTGATCGGCGCCGTTGCGATTTTTCAGGACAGAACGGAAGCGGCCAAGATGGCAGAGGAATTGACTGGTGTCAGAAACTTTGTGGAGGCGCTCCGTGTCCAAAACCATGAGCATATGAATAAGCTGCACACGATCGCCGGCCTCATCCAGCTGGGGAAATCTGAAAAAGCCTTGCAGCTTGCATTCCAGGCGTCAACTGAGCAGGAAAATGTGACTGAATTTCTGCACCGCTCGATTCAAAATGACGCTGCGGCAGGCCTTCTATTAAGTAAAATCAGAAGGGGAAGAGAGCTCGGCATTGCTGTTCATATAGATGAAAACAGCAGTCTTCAGCAATTTCCCGAGCATGTTGATCAGCATGATATTGTCGTGCTTTTGGGGAATCTGATTGAAAATGCCTTCGGCTCATTTGAAACCGTTCAATCTGAAGACAAACGAATTGACATTAGTATCGAACAAACAGATGATATCCTTGCTATTTTAATAGAAGATAACGGCTGCGGAATTGAACCGGCACATATGCCTCGCCTTTATGACAAAGGTTTTACGGTCAATAAAACTGGCGGCACAGGCTATGGCCTGTATTTAGTGAAACAAATCATAGACAAAGGATCGGGCACGATAGAAGTTGATTCACATGCGGGGCAGGGGACATCTTTTTCTATCGTTTTTCCAATGAAGGGGGAGGAAGCACAGCATGGCTCGTAAAGAATGGAAGGTTCTGCTCATTGAAGACGATCCGATGGTTCAAGAGGTCAATAAGGATTTCATTACAACTGTTAAAGGCGTTACTGTCTGTGCAACGGCAGGAAACGGAGAGGAAGGCATGAAGCTGATTAAAGAAGAACAGCCGGATCTCGTCATTCTCGATGTGTACATGCCGAAAAAAGACGGCATCAAGACCTTGCAGGAGATCAGAAAGCAAAAGCTTGAAGTAGATGTCATTGTCGTCTCCGCTGCAAAAGACAAGGAAACGATCTCACTCATGCTGCAAAACGGGGCGATTGACTATATCTTAAAGCCGTTTAAGCTTGAGCGAATGAGACAGGCGCTCGAAAAGTACAAGCAATATAAACAAAAAATCGAAGCGAATGATACGCTGTCCCAGGAACAGCTCGATGCGATCCTGAATATTCCGCAGCAGGCCGTACAGGATCTGCCGAAAGGGTTGAATCACTTCACGATGAATGAAGTCACTGCTTTTTTGAAACAGCAAACCGCATCCCTTTCTGCTGAAGAGGTTGCCAAGGCGCTCGGCATCGCCAGAGTGACAGCCAGACGATATCTTGATTACTTAGAAAAAACCGGGATCATCAAATTGGACGTTCAATACGGCGGAGTCGGCCGGCCGGTCAACCGCTACGTGTTAAAAGGATAAACCTGAGACCAAAAAGACCAAAATGTCCGTTATGATCATAAACTTCCCCAGATGATATGAAAACGCTATCATTCTAGTAAGAAAGACACAAAAGGCGAATAGGACAGGGGGATGAAGGATATGAAACTGTTTAAAAATTTAACAGTTCAGGTCATAACCGCGGTCATCATTGGGGTCATTGTCGGGCTGGTCTGGCCGGATGTCGGCAAAGAAATGAAACCGCTTGGCGATACATTTATCAACGCTGTTAAAATGGTGATCGCACCAATCATTTTCTTCACAATCGTTCTCGGGATTGCAAAAATGGGCGATATGAAGAAGGTTGGAAAAGTAGGGGGAAAAGCGTTTATCTATTTCGAGGTTGTCACCACCCTCGCACTCATTATCGGTTTATTTGTCGTCAATATTATGAAGCCGGGTGCGGGTCTTGATTACAGCAAGCTTGAAAAAGGAGATGTATCACAATACACGCAAAATGGCGGTCAGGGAATCGACTGGATTGAATTTATTACACACATTGTTCCGTCCAACATGGTTGATGCCTTCGCAAAAGGGGACATTTTGCAGGTCTTATTCTTTTCTATTCTTTTCGGAGTGGGTCTTGCGGCATTAGGCGAAAAAGGAAAAAGCGTCATTGATTTCTTCGACAAGGTTTCTCACGTTTTTTTCAAAATTATCGGCTACATTATGCGTGCCGCGCCAATCGGGGCATTCGGGGCGATGGCGTATACAATCGGACACTTCGGGCTCGATTCCATCAAACCGCTGGCAAGCTTAATGATGTCTGTTTATATTACGATGTTCCTGTTCGTATTTGTTGCTTTAAATATCATCTGCAAGCTTTACGGATTCAGCCTGTGGAATTACCTTCGCTTCATTAAGGATGAGCTTTTGATCGTGCTTGGCACAAGCTCTTCCGAATCGGTGCTTCCGCGTATGATGGATAAAATGGAGCGCTACGGCTGTTCCAAATCCGTTGTCGGGCTTGTTATTCCGACGGGCTATTCGTTTAACCTCGACGGCACATCCATCTATTTATCAATGGCGACTGTCTTTTTGGCACAGGTGTTTGGAGTAGACCTCAGCATCGGCCAGCAAATTACGATTATCCTCGTTCTGATGCTGACATCGAAGGGAGCGGCAGGTGTGACGGGAAGCGGATTTATCGTCCTTGCCTCAACGCTGTCAGCGCTGCAGGTCATTCCGCTGGAGGGGCTTGCACTCCTGCTCGGGGTTGACCGTTTCATGAGTGAAGGAAGAGCCATTGTGAACCTGATCGGAAACGGAATCGCCACGATCATTGTTGCCAAAAGCGAAAATGAATTTGATGAAGCAAAAAGCGTAGAGGCTGTTGAAGGCATGAAAAAAATGAAAACAGCAGTCTGAAAAAAGAACGGCCCATCCATGGGCCGTTTTTTTAATTGTTTAAGAATTATTAAGGTAAGGACAGAGACCTCAGCATTTTTTTGTTATATAATTTACAAATGGATACTATATTGAATGAAGGACGTTTGTCCTAACAGGAGTGTATAAATGGCCGCTTTAGTTAAATTTTTTCAGCACCCGGGAGTAAGGCGTTTCTCCATCTTTGTCGTGTTAACTGGTGTGTTATATCTATTTAAGAGCATGATCAACTTAATATTGCTTACCTTCATTTTCACATTTCTAATGGATCGTTTGGAGCTTGTCGTGCGGCAGTTTGTAAGCCAGTTCTTCCGCGTGAGCCAGCGGGTTGTCATTACGTTTCTTTACATGTTGCTGGCTGTGCTGCTTACAGTCGGGGGCTTTGTGTTTTATCCGGTCGTCGCGGCGCAGATCCAGCAGCTGGTAAAGCAGATTAAACATATTGCGTATCATCCTGACAGCATCCCTTTCTTTGATGAGATCACCAGTGTCTTCGGAGATATTAACATCAGTTCATATGTCAAAGAGGGCTTCAATGTAGTGTATACGTATCTGGCCGATATCAGCACATTCGGCTTGCAGGTCGTGATGGCGCTCATTCTTAGCATGTTTTTCTTATTTGAGAAAAAACGGCTTTCTGAATTCATGGCGAAATTTAAAACGAGCAAACTGAGGGTCTTTTATGAGGAGATTGCTTTTTTCGGAAGCAAATTTGCAAGAACGTTCGGCAAGGTGCTCGAGGCTCAATTTATCATTGCGCTCGTCAACTGTATTCTGACGTTTATCGCGCTTTGGATTATGCATTTTCCGCAGCTGTTTGGGCTTTCGATTATGGTGTTCTTCCTTGGATTGATCCCTGTAGCAGGCGTCGTCATTTCCCTGATTCCGCTCAGCATTATCGCCTACAGCACTGGCGGTGGAATGTATGTGCTCTACATTGTCCTTGTCATATTCGCCATTCATGCGATCGAAACATATTTCTTAAATCCGAAGCTGATGTCGGCGAAAACAGAGCTGCCAATCTTTTTCACCTTCACAGTACTCATTTTCTCTGAACACTTTTTCGGCATTTGGGGTTTAATTATCGGGATTCCGATCTTTGTGTTTCTCCTTGATATTCTGGATGTCACCAACAAGGAAGATAGGTCTAAAGGACCCCGAGAGAATAGCGATAAAGTTTAAAATCGAATAATGAGTGCGCCTCGATCTGCCGGCCTGCCTGTTCAGGGCATGGAATTAAGACTCGGAATCGGAGCTTGGCATTGCTTCGCACAGTGGTGAACACAACAGGTGACAATGCCTGTCATCATTACAAAACCTGAAAAGAACAAACAGTCGGAGCAAACGCTCATCATCGGTTTAACCAAACATTTGGAAGCAACAAATGCTATAATACAAACAGTGCCTAATGTTGGGCACTGTTTATTTTTTGTCGAAAAAGGAGGAAGGCTTTATGGCTGAGCCGATTTTACATATTGAAGGCCTCGATAAAAAGATTGGGTCTAAACAGATTTTAAAACAGATCAGCATGGACGTCATGGAGGGTGAAATCATCGGCCTGCTTGGTCCAAATGGTTCCGGAAAAACAACACTCATCCGTATTATCGTCGGGCTGCTGAAACAAAACAGCGGAAGCGTGACAATCAGCGGATTCCAGCATGATACAGAGTTTGAAAAAGCGATGGAAGCGGTTGGAGCAATTGTTGAGAACCCTGAGTTCTATCCGTACCTGACAGGCTGGGAAAACCTCAAGCACTTTGCGAATATGCACAAAAAAATAGCGGATGAACGGCTTGATGAAGTGGTGGAACGTGTCGGGCTGACGTCAGCGATTCATGATAAGGTGAAAACCTATTCCCTTGGGATGCGCCAGCGTCTGGGAATTGCCCAGGCAATTCTTCACCGGCCGAAGCTTCTCATTCTAGATGAACCGACAAACGGCCTCGATCCTGCGGGGATGAAGGATTTTCGCGATCATATTAAGGAACTCGCAGAAATGGAAGGAACAGCTGTCCTGTTTGCCACTCATTTATTGCGCGAGGTTGAAGACTTGTGCGACCGTGTCATCATCATTCAAAAAGGTGAGATCAAAGCGGAAGTCAGCTTACAAGGAACTGATCAAACCACAGAAAAAGCGATTATAGAAGTGCAGCCGCAAGAAAAAGCGCTCAATTGGCTGACAGGCAATCAATATCAAGCTGAGAGCCAAGACGGGACGATTGTAGTTGAGGTGGCAAAAGAAAACATACCGGAGCTGAACCGATCACTTGTCGGACAAGATCTGAATGTATTTTCCATTACGCCTTACACGCAATCACTGGAAGACGAATTTATAAAAGCGACGACCGCTCATCAAGAGGAGGGAGAAGAGCTTGTCTAAATTAATTTGGAATGAACATATGAAACTTTTTAATCGGAAGGTCACTTTGGTTTCCCTTATCCTGATGGCTGTCTTTCAATTCTTCATGGCTTTGATCATTAAACGGATTGTCATCAGTGCCGGAACAGATGAAAACTTCATCGGCTATTTATCGTATACACCGAGCCTGAACATTTTGCTGCAGGCTTTAACGATCGTAATTGCAGCAACAATTGTTTCGATGGAATTTGATAAAAAGACGATCAAATTTTTGCTCATTCGTCCGGTTAAACGCCAAAAGGTCTTTTGGTCAAAATTAATCACAGTCGTGATGGTCAGCTTCTATTTGTATCTGGCATACTACATTCTGGCATTATTATTCGGTCTTGTGTTTTTTGGCACATCGGTGACTGCGGAATCAAAGACATTGCTGGTCAACACCTTGGCGCTGATCGGGTCAAACTGGCTTGAAGCTGTAATGATGGGATTATTCGGGCTGCTTTGTTCTTCGCTGTTCCGCAACAGCGCGGTAGCAGTTGTTGTTTCTTTTGTCGTTTTATACGGAGCGAGTACACTTGTTCAGCTCATGAAGTTGTTTGAAAACAAGTGGGGCAGCTTTTTGCTTTTTGCGAACACTGACTTTACGCAATACAGAAGCGGAGAGACAGCGTTGTTTTCAGGCATGACGCCATTGTTTTCAATTGGAATTCTCATCATACATGCCATATTCTTCATCGTTGTTGGCTGGTGGTGCTTCTGTAAACGGGATGTTCGGGTCTAAAGGCAAGGAATGACATTTTTGTGAAAAAGCTCACGTAAATCAATATCATTTGATATTTTGGTTTATACTAAAGGTACTGACGGAGGTGTCTCGATTGAGGAACTTTATTACCGCTTTACCGATCGTATTGCTGCTTGGATTCTCATTTGTGTCATTCATGTTTCAGTTTGAACATCTTGTTTATTTCAGGCTCGCGCTTGGGTTGTTTTCTCTCGTGGGACTGTACATGATATATAAAATGAAGACGGGCATCCGCTATTTTATCATCTATCTGTATGCCAGCTGGATTGTGTTGGCCGCAGTGACCGCTTTTGAAGAGCCGATTTTCTCAAGCTTTTTCTTTGGCGGCCTGGTGATGACGATGGGTTACCTGACATATATGCTGATTTATCTCGGCATGAAACAAGACCGGGATGCAAATCCTGTGTAATCGCGCTGTTCCCTTGGGGAACGGCGTGTTTTTCTATACTGGACAAAAGGTTAACAGTTGCGGAAAAATGGCAGGAAATCTATAATACATATTAAATTTATCGGAATTAAAACTTGGGGGGCTGCCGGATGTCATTATTTATACAAAACGATCAACAGCGGCAATGGATGGAGAAAATCGGACGGATTGCGGATGAATTTCAGCAAACAGCTGCTGAAGATGACGAACAGGGACGTTTTCCTGCAGAGAAAATACAAAAACTGCGTGATGCTGGGTATACAGCATTAACATTGCCGGCATCTCATGGCGGAGGGGGCATTTCTGTTTACGATATGCTCCTGTTTCAAGAACGGCTTGCACGGGGAGATGCTCCGACGGCTCTTAGCATCGGCTGGCATTTGAGCGTGATCGGGGAGCTTGGAGAAGGCAACAGCTGGGATGAAGACGTATTTGCATTTGTTGCCAAGGAAGTCCAAAACGGAGCTGTCATTAACAGGGCGGCGACTGAAGCGAAAACCGGAAGCCCGACAAGAGGAGGGCGTCCCGGTACACACGCCGTCAAAAAGGATGGCAAATGGGCAGTGAACGGGAGAAAAACCTTTACGACGATGTCACAAGCTCTGGATTATTTTTTAGTAACCGCATGGATTGAAGACAAACAAACAACAGGCGTGTTTCTCATTCATAAAGATGATCCCGGCTTGTCGATTGAAGAAACGTGGGATATGATGGCGATGCGGGCGACTGGGAGCCATGACCTTGTACTGAACGAAGTAATGCTTGATGAGAATAAGCTGGTGGAACTGCTTCAAGGGCCTCGTGGAGCTAAGCCCAATGGCTGGCTGCTTCACATTCCTGCGATTTATCTTGGTGTGGCTCAAGCTGCTCGTGACTATGCAGTGCAATTTGCATCTGAGTATTCTCCAAACAGCTTGAATGGACCGATCAAGAATGTCCCGGCCGTACAGCAAAGAACAGGCGAAATGGAGCTTGAACTGCTCAATGCCAGACACTTTCTTTTCCATATCGCTCAATTGTATGACGATCCGGAGCGGCGTCCACACTTGACAAGCGAGCTCGGTGCGGCGAAACATATCGTCACAAACGCTGCGCTGTCTGTTGTTGATAAAGCGATGAGAATTGTCGGGGCCAAAAGCCTGGAACGAACCAACCCGCTTCAGCGCTATTACCGTGATGTGCGCGCCGGTCTTCACAACCCGCCGATGGATGACGCCGTGATACACAAGCTGGCAGCTGAAGCATTTGAGTCATAAAAAAAGAGCCTTACCGGCTCTTTTTATGTATTGTTTTGCTCTTGCAGATTTTTTTGATGCTTGCGGTCAATTCTGTCATAAATAACGTTCATCAGCTTTGTATTGCCCATAATCGCCTCTTTGTTTTCCTGGATCAGCTGTTGGTAAGTTTTCACTTTACGCTTCGGCATGCTCCGGCGCCCTCCTGACATGTTTGTATTCACTTTCTAACTCCGTCAGCGACAATTCATACAGATGACGCTTTGACTTTTTGTATATACCATTCTGTATTAACAGATGAATGAGCTGTTTTTTTCTGATTTCTGCAGACTGAGGTGTCATTGTGTCACCAACCTCCAATCAAACGATATTGATAATCATTATCAATTAACTTCAGTATACAATGTCCGCAATAGCCTGTAAAGATGAAAAGAGTCCTATTCTTGGCCAATTTACAAACATTCAACAAATCGACAAAAAGTTTCCCGGGCAATAATTTGCTGTCGAAATATTCCGCTTCATTGAACGCACCCTGCTATTTTTCATGTTTTGAACCATACTATGTAATAGAATGGAGGCTGGTATTCAATGGAGCGGACAGAAAATCTGAAAAAGGGAGAAAAAGGGGCGCTCCTCAATATTTTTGCATATGTCATCCTTGCTGTTGTAAAGCTAGTTATCGGGATTCTATATCATTCTGAAGCGCTGAGAGCAGACGGGTTAAATAATGGAACAGATATTGTTGCGTCAGTAGCGGTGCTGATAGGATTGCGGATTTCTCAAAGACCGGCAGACAGCGATCATCCATACGGCCATTATCGGGCTGAAACAATTTCGTCTCTTGTTGCGTCTTTTATTATGATGGCAGTCGGCATTGAAGTGTTAATCGGCGGAGGAAAAGCGATTGCGGGCGGCACAACGGAAACGCCAAATCTTATCGCGGCATGGACGGCGTTAGGCAGTGCTGTGTTTATGTATGGCATCTATTTATATAACAAAAGGCTGGCAGCGTCCATTAAAAGCTCTGCCCTGATGGCAGCGGCAAAGGACAGCAGGTCAGACGCTTTTGTAAGTGCCGGCGCGTTTATCGGTGTTTTTTCGTCCCAGCTGAAGCTGCCGTGGATTGATCCGGTAACGGCTTTTATCATCGGCATCATCATTTGCAAAACTGCGTGGGATATCTTTAAAGACGCTTCACATTCCTTAACAGACGGCTTCCATTTAAAAGATCTTGAGCCTTACAAACAGACCGTCGGCAGGATCGAAAATGTGCATCGCCTAAAGGATGTGAAAGCGAGGTATTTAGGCAGTACAGTTCATATCGAGATGGTCATTACGGTTGATCCGAAGCTTACAGTAGAAGAAGGCCATGGAGTGGCGGATGAAGTAGAAGACAAAATAAAACATGAACACGATGTCACTCATGTTCATGTTCATGTAGAGCCTGACGACATAAAATAAGGCTGTTTAACGAATTAGCTTATATGTTCAGATAAAAATTCAGTCACTTCTTCAGGCGTTTTGGCATTGGCGCTGTGAAGGTGAGCTGTTTTTTCACCGTTCTTGAAAATAAGCAGGCTGGGAATGCCCATTACTTGGTATTTTTCAGCCAGGTCAGGAAGCTCGTCCTTATTCAGCTCATACCAATCGTTTTGGTTGTACTCTTCCAAAATATCGCCGATGAACATATTCATGCGTGTGCAGTCTGGGCACCAATCAGCATAAAACTTTACAATGATTTCTTTATCGGATTGAATCAGTTCATTAAATTGTTCGTTTGTTGTGATTTTTTTCATATGTCACATCTCCTTTTCAATGCCATTTTAATATAAAATAAAAAGGAATTACATACAAATGCATTCAACATCAGCATGCCCAAAAATAATTAGATCATTTTCCGGTGAAAATGATAAGATAGTAAAGATGAATTGTAGTGGGGGGAGTATCCATTGAAAACAAGTCTAGGATTAGTGTACGGAGGAAAGTCGGCAGAACATAATGTTTCCCTGCAGACAGCTCTGGCTGTAATCAAAGCGCTAAATACTGAGAAGTTTGATATACATCCGATTTATATAACAGAAAAAGGCGAATGGGTTAGAGGCGCCCGTTTAACTGAACCTGTTTCAAACGTGAAAATGCTTCAATTTGAGCAAGGAGGCAGTGCTTTTTCTCCAGCTGCCCTGAACCAGGAGATGTTTCCGCAGGAAGCGTCACAGCAAAATGAAGCCATCGACGTCGTATTCCCGCTCCTCCACGGACCGAACGGAGAAGACGGTACGATCCAGGGAATGCTCGAACTGTTGAACATTCCTTATGTCGGCAACGGAGTGCTTGCTTCCTCAGCCGGCATGGATAAAGTTGTCATGAAACATTTATTTGCTCAGGCCGGCCTTGCTCAGGCTAAATACGCAGCTTTCCTTAAGAAAGACTGGACTCGTTCTCCGAAAGAAAGCTGTGAGCAGGTTGAACAGGAATTAGGCTACCCTTGCTTCGTAAAACCGGCGAACCTCGGCTCAAGTGTCGGAATCAGCAAATGCCGAAACCGTGAAGAACTGCAAAAAGCGTTTGAGCTTGCTTTCCAATATGATCGTAAAGTCGTCGTTGAAGAAGGAATTAACGGCCGCGAGATTGAGATCGGCGTTCTTGGAAATGATGATCCTAAATGCTCTGTTGTGGGAGAAATCGCACCGAAGACAGATTTCTACGATTACAAAGCGAAATATGAGGATGGAGATACTGATCTGATGATTCCGGCGATTGTGACTGATGAGGAATACGCTACAATCAGTGATATGGCGATCAAGGCGTTTAAAGCGATCGATGGTTCAGGACTCGTCAGAGCGGACTTTTTCCTGACAGCTGACGGCGAAGTTCTGATCAATGAAGTCAACACAATGCCTGGCTTTACGCCTTTCAGCATGTTCCCGCTGCTCTGGAAAGAAGCCGGAGTGGAATATGCTGATCTGATTGAACAGCTTGTGGAGCTTGCAAAAGAACGCCACACTGAAAAACAATTGATTAAGCATACATTCTAATGAAGAAGGACACTGCCGGTAAAAGGGCAGTGTTTTTTCCCGTATATACAAAGAAAGAGAGGGACCTTACTTGATTAAGCGAACAGTAAAAAACATTGCCGAAATGGTTAATGGCAGACTAACAAATCCGCAATATGAACAAACAGTCATTCATGGAGTGGCAACCGATACAAGAAAACTGGAACAACATCAGCTCTTCATTCCGCTGAAAGGGGAACGTTTTGACGGCCACTCTTTTGTGGAGCAGGCTTTTGAAGCTGGTGTAGCGGCTGTTCTTTGGGATCGGTCAGTACCAAATCCGCCAGAGAATCACGCCGTCATTTTAGTGGATGATACCCTTACTGCACTTCAGCAGCTTGCAAAAGCCTATTTGCAGGAGCTTGGCACGCGTGTCATCGGAGTAACCGGAAGCAATGGCAAAACGACAACAAAAGATATGATTCACGCCGTATTGGGTACCCAGTACCGTGTCCACAAAACTGGAGGAAACTTCAATAATCACATCGGTCTGCCGCTGACGGTTTTAGCGATGCCTGAAAATACGGAGATCGCCGTATTGGAGATGGGAATGAGCGCCAAAGGAGAAATTGACCTCTTGAGCCGACTGGCAAACCCGGATGCGGCAGTGATTACGAATATCGGCGAATCGCATATGCAAGACCTCGGCTCTAGAGAGGGCATCGCGGAGGCGAAGCTTGAAATCATAAACGGGCTTAAAGAAGACGGAGTGCTAATTTATATCGGGGACGAACCGCTTCTTCAAAATGCATACAGCTGCCAGACGAAAACGTACGGTACGGGAACGCATAATGATTATCAGCTTCAGGATGTCAGCCAGAGTGAGGAAGGAACCCATTTTACAATCAAAGGGATAGAAAAAACGTTTTTTATTCCGATACTCGGCAAGCACAATGTGATGAACGCCATGGCTGCAATTGCTGCAGGGGCTTATTTTGGCATCGCGCCTGAGGATGCGGCAAAAGGACTGAGCGGCCTTAAGGTAACCGGTATGAGACTTGAACTCATCAAAACAGACAGCGGCCTTTCGATAATCAATGACGCTTATAATGCGAGCCCGACTTCCATGAAAGCTGCAATTCAATTGACAGAAAGCCTTGAAGGCTACGGCAAAAAAATGCTCGTGCTCGGTGATATGCTTGAGCTCGGCGATCTTGAAGAAACGTTCCATAAAGAGTGCGGCGCTGTGATCAGCCCTGATAAAATTGACCGCGTCTTTACGTACGGAAAACTGGGAGCTTTTATCGCGGAAGGCGCCCTGAAACACTTTGAGAAAGACCGCGTCAGCCATTACACTGAGAAAAAAGATCTCCTCCAAGCTGTGAAGGAAAACGCATCAAAAGGCGATTTGATTTTATTCAAAGCGTCCAGAGGTATGAAGCTTGAAGAAATCGTTAAAGATTTAATAGAGAGCCCGCTTTCATAAGAAAATATTTTGCGAAAAAACACATATTGCATCATAAAATAACATGATATGCAAACACTAATGTATGCCGGCCGAAAATTATGTATATCTGGCCGGCTGCGGCTATGATACAATATATATAGGTTATTTCGCGATACGAACATATTCGTCCGGACTTTTCATCGTGACCCGAAGTTCTCCGCTGGATTCTTGGGAGCGGATGGAGCAGCAGCCGGCATATTCGAGATGCCGATCTGCTTCTCATCTTATTGAAAAACAAATAGTGTAATGGTAAGATAAAACTTAAAGTAATTCGGGCTTTGTATACGGATGGATCCTGTCCTTCTTGTCTAAAGGGCAGTTTTATAAGTGGTAAATCACGACATTACTGAAACAGCAATTAGAAGGAGTTTGAATAATTTGACTATAACGTTTCAAGATTTTAATTTAAGTTCTGATCTCATGAAAGCAATTAATCGTATGGGATTTGAAGAAGCAACACCGATTCAGGCACAAACGATACCGCTCGGACTTTCAAATAAAGACGTCATTGGACAAGCGCAAACAGGTACAGGTAAAACAGCTGCGTTTGGTATACCCCTTGTTGAAAAAATTAACCCCGAGTCTCCTAATATTCAAGCAATCGTAATCGCGCCAACCCGTGAATTAGCCATTCAAGTATCTGAAGAATTGTATAAAATCGGACAAGATAAACGTGCGAAGGTTCTTCCTATTTACGGCGGACAGGATATTGGACGGCAAATCCGGGCGTTAAAGAAGAATCCGAATATTATTGTCGGAACACCTGGACGTCTTCTTGACCACATCAACCGCCGCACCATTCGTTTAAACAATGTAAATACCGTTGTAATGGATGAAGCGGATGAAATGCTGAACATGGGATTCATTGACGATATTGAATCTATCCTTTCAAACGTGCCAAGCGAGCATCAGACACTTCTGTTCTCTGCCACAATGCCTGCGCCGATCAAACGCATTGCAGAGCGCTTTATGACTGAGCCGGAACACGTAAAAGTAAAAGCGAAAGAAATGACGGTTTCTAACATTCAGCAGTTCTATTTGGAAGTGCAAGAACGCAAAAAATTCGATACACTGACTCGCCTTCTTGACATTCAGTCTCCTGAGCTTGCGATCGTATTCGGACGTACAAAACGCCGTGTCGATGAGCTGGCAGAAGCCCTGAACCTTCGCGGATATGCAGCTGAAGGAATTCACGGTGACTTAACGCAGGCGAAACGTATGGTTGCGCTTCGTAAATTTAAAGAAGGCGCAATCGAAGTTCTAGTCGCAACTGATGTTGCCGCTCGCGGACTTGATATCTCAGGTGTTACACACGTATACAACTTCGACGTGCCTCAAGATCCTGAAAGCTACGTTCACCGTATCGGAAGAACGGGCCGTGCAGGAAAAACAGGTATGGCGATGACGTTCATTACACCGCGTGAGAAAAGCATGCTTCGCGCAATTGAACAAACAACAAAACGCAAAATGGACCGCATGAAGGAGCCTACACTTGATGAAGCGTTAGAAGGCCAGCAACAGGTTACTGTTGAACGTCTTCGCACAACAATCAGTGAAAACAACCTGAACTTCTACATGACAGCGGCAGCTGAGCTGCTTGAAGATCATGATGCAGTAACAGTGGTTGCGGCGGCTATCAAAATGGCTACTAAAGAGCCAGACGACACACCGGTTCGCTTAACAGACGAAGCGCCGATGGTCAGCAAACGCTACAAGAACCAGCGCTCTTCTAAACGCAGAGACGGTCAAGGCGGCGGCTACCGCGGCGGAAAAGGGAAAAGCAACAACCGTTCTTCCTATGACAAAAAGCGTTCAAACGATCGCCGTTCTTCAGGTGACAGACGCCAGAAAAAATCTTACTAATTTGATCGATCGAGAGCCCAAAACATGATGTTTTGGGCTTTTTTATGTTCGCGATTTGTTATTCAGCAAACTTTCAGCTGACGGAAGCCATTTTTCTCTGTATGCTTAAGAATGAAACCTTTCTGTAAAAGAGACGTATAAATAATGACGAAAAAAAGGGAGGTAGGTATTTTTGAGAGAGCAGCCAAAAAACCAAATCAGTCCAGACGGATTAAAGGTTTGGCGACTTCAAGAGATCATCATATCCGCTGTTTGCTTGCTTATTGTCATTGCAGTTGCAGTGTTAAGCTATTATTTTCATTGGCCGTACTGGATCAGCGGCGTGCTCGGCGCTGTTTGGCTGCTGGGATCGATTGTGACGGTCTTTATCATTCCGAAGGTCCGTCATAAGGTGTGGCGATATGAAGTCCATGAACATGAAATAGATATTCAGTCAGGTATTTTTGTGGTGACACGTGTGATTGTTCCGATGGTCAGAGTTCAGCACGTCGATACGTCACAAGGGCCATTATTAAAAAAATACAACCTGGCAACGGTGAAAATTTCCACGGCCGCGACCGTTCATTCGATCCCCGCTTTAGAGATGGAGGAAGCGGATCGGCTGAGAGACTCCATTTCCCGTCTGGCGAGGGTGACTGACGATGATGTCTGAACCGAAACGCCTGCACCCGGCGGCAGTCATTTTGAATTTATGCCATACCATTATTCAAACGATAAAAAATATCATTCTGCCATTCTTTTTTGTGTATATTGTCAATTCAAACCATACTGTCCGTTTTTACGGAGCCATTGCGCTCGGTGTGCTGTTCATCTGGCTTGTAGTGGCAAGCATTATCAAATGGAGAAGGTTCACCTATCGAATTGAAGATGATGAATTTAGAATCGAAGAAGGCTTATTTGTTAAAAAAAAGCGATACATATCGATTGATCGGATTCAAACGATGAATACGAGCGCAGGCCTTGTCCAGCAAATCTTTAAGCTTGTGAAGCTGCAAATTGAAACAGCAGGAGGAGGCAAAGAGGCAGAAGCCGTCCTTTCTGCTATTTCTGTTGAAGAAGCGGAACGCATCAAAGAAGCTGTCTTTAAGAAAAAAGCGCAAAGACGAGAAAATGAACTTGATGAAGAACGGCTTGAAGCTGAAGAGGAGTTGGATCCGTCCGTTGAGGTGCAAGAGCACTATCGCATGAACGCGAAAGAATTGCTCATGGCCGCTTCTACCTCCGGCGGAATCGGAGTCATTATCTCCGCTGTATTTGCACTTATTTCCCAGCTTGATGAAGTGCTGCCGATGGATTGGTTATTCGATAAATTTTCCTTCCTTCAGCACGCCAGCATCGGTATTTATGCGGTACTCATTTTTATCGGTTTATTTATCGCCTGGATTTTCAGCATCGCGGGCATGATGTTTAGATACGCGAACTTTCAAATCATAAAAAAAGAGCAGGAACTGGTGATTTCAAGGGGAATTATTGAAAAACATCAAGTCACGATTCCGCTGCGAAAAATACAAGCCATTAAAATCAAAGAAAATATCATTCGCCAGCTTTTCGGCTTTGTAACGGTGTCCATCGTCAGCGCAGGAGGCGGCGACCGGGAAAAAGAAGAAGGCGCTTTGACCATTCTCTTTCCAATGATTCATAAAAAAAAGCTTCCGCACATGCTCCGAACATTTACACCGGAATATACGCTGGAAGAAAACTGCCGCCGCCTGCCGCGGCGCACGTTGAAACGCTATTTGTTCCGTTCTGTCATTTTTTCACTCTTTTTGATCATCCCGTTATGTATCTTCTTTCAGCCATGGGGCTATCTGTCAGTGATCCTGCTGCCGATAGAATTGCTCTTCGGCTATCTCGCGTATAAAGAGGCTGCATGGACGATCAACGGGGACCGTCTTCAGCTGACGTCTAGATTTATAGGCAGAACAACCGCCATTGTACTGAAAAAACGAATGCAGGTCTGCAAGTTCAGCCAATCCTATTTCCAAAAGAAAGGCCGCTTGTATACCATTTCTACTTCGGTGAAATCATCGAGCCATATGGAAGAATTAACGGTGAGGGATGTAGGTGAAGAGGATGCAGCCTTCATTTTAAAGTGGTACTCATATGAAAAAGCGGACGGTTAATACCGCCGCTCCAGCGTGTCGGCAAACCCTCGCATTCGTTGTCAGGACTGCGCTTCGGTGCTCAATGCGAAGTGGATCAACGGCTAAATTCTCAGGCGTCCTGCCTAAACGCCGTCGTCATCACATCCTGTGAAAGTCCGCTCCTATGCTCGTCCTTCCTAGACTTCAAGGGTTTTCAATCACGCTGAAAAGATGACAAAATCCTAAAATGAAAACCATTTTAGGATTTTGTCAACAATCTGAAGCGGCGGTTAATACCGCCGCTCTTTTTTTTGCACGCATAAAAACGAAAGAAGAAACCCGCCGCATAGTCCAAACAAATGGGCCATCATGTTAATATTGGAGTTGATAAACGACATGAGAACGGCAAATGCGAGCAGTGTGATGATCATTTTGGAATGCTCCTGCCCAATTAACTCATTGCGAAAAAGAACCATAAACAGGTATACGCCAAATAGCCCGAAAATGGCGCCTGAAGCCCCGACATGCACGTAATCAAGCGGCTCTGTAACATAAGTGCCGATATTGCCGATGATGCCGGAGCCGGCGTATACAAGAAGGAAACGCGCTTTTCCCAGCATGCGTTCCAAAGCCGGGGCAAATAAAAAGATGGACATGGAATTAAACAGCAGATGTGTGAAACCGGCGTGCAGCAAAATCGGTGTGATAAGCCGCCACCATTCACCGTTTGCGACACCTAGATTATAGCCTGTGACGGTATCCCTCCATAACACGACTGAATGGGCAGGAAGTGAAAAAAACAGCCAGAGAACAGCTTGCAAAGCCAATATAAAGGTGACAACGGGGTAAAGCCTGATAAATGTTTGAAAATTTTCAGTCCGTATAAACATTCCGAGCCCCTTTTCTTCATTTTGGTATATCTATAGTAACACGTTTATGAGACAAACCATTTAAATAGTACGTACGCAAAGGAGGTTATCATACATGATTTACGGCATTGGGCTGGACATTACCGAGCTTAAACGGATCGCCTCTATGGCTGGGCGCCAGAAAAGGTTTGCCGAGCGGATTTTGACGCGAAGCGAGCTTGACCAATACTATGAGCTTTCAGAGAAAAGAAAAAACGAATTTCTCGCGGGCAGATTCGCGGCAAAAGAAGCGTTCTCGAAAGCATTTGGCACCGGCATTGGGAGGCAGCTCAGCTTTCAGGACATTGAAATTAGGAAAGACCAAAATGGCAAGCCCTATATCATTTGCACGAAACTGAGCCAGGCTGCCGTTCACGTATCAATCACTCATACAAAAGAATACGCTGCCGCGCAGGTTGTGATTGAAAGGTTGTCAAGCTAGTCTGCATATTAGGGAAACCCCACTCATATATTTGATAGTGCATTAAGGGAGACAAGTTGTTTGAGGCTTTTATGGTACGCATCTGTTCTGCCTAAACGTGTACCGAGCGTACCGTTAAAGTCAAACAAGCGATTTCTTCCTTTTACATCAATTGAGAAAAAGGGGTTGAAAAAGGTGAGAAAAAGCTTTGTTTTGCTTTTAACGGGACTGCTTGCTGTTCTTATTCTTTCTGCCTGCGGGCAAAAAACACAGCAAGATATTGTGGCCGGGTTAGATGAAAAGGCGAAAGAATACACCTCGTACAAAGCAAAAGCGAAAATGACCATCGAGACAGGGAGTGAGCCTCAAGTATACAATGTGGAAATCTGGCACAAAAAGCCGTCTCTGTACAGGGTTTATTTAGAAAATCCGAAAAAGGACCAAAACCAAGTCATTTTACGAAATGAAAACGGAGTATTCGTTCTCACGCCGTCTTTAAATAAGAGCTTCAGATTTCAAAGCGATTGGCCGAACAACAGCAGCCAGGTTTATCTGTTTGAATCGCTCGTAAAGGATGTTCAAAACGATTCGGATGCAGTTTTCACAGCGAAAGAAAAGAAATACGTATTTGAAACAAAAACAAATTATCAGCATAACAAAATGCTGCCTACGCAAGAAATCACATTTAACAAAAAAGATATGAGCCCGTCATCTGTCAAAGTGATGGATACTGACCGGAAAGTAATGGTCAAAGTAGAATTCAGCAGCTTTGAATTTAATAAACAATTTGATAAAGAATCATTTGATGAAAAGAAAAATATGACCCTTTCTCAAATGGATGTCGCCACAAGCGCGAAGCCTTCCGATACATTTGCGGTCAAAACGCCGCTGGAACTGCCGCTTGGCGTCAAGCTGCTTGAAGAAAAAGATATATCTACTGAAGACGGGAAGCGCATCATCATGACGTACGGAGGAGAAAAATCATTTACGTTAATTCAGGAAAAAGCCCAGATTGCCAAGGCTTCCTCCTCCGTTACGCTGAACGGCGAACCGGTAAATCTCGGCTACACCATCGGCGCCCTGTCGGATGCATCATTATCATGGACATATGACGGCGTAGATTACCTTCTCTCTTCTAAAGATCTTTCTAAAGAGGAAATGGTGACAGTAGCAAAAAGCATGCAGGGACAATCATCGAAATAACAACAAAGGCCAAACATGATTTGGCCTTTTTTTCGTTAGACATCGTTTCCCTTTAGCCTTTAATTTTAGTATGATATGTAAATGATATTGAATAAAAGCTAGGAAGTGTCGTAATGAGCACAAAACCTTTTTACAGAGATACGTGGGCGGAAATTGACTTGTCCGCGATAAAGGAAAATGTCAGCAATATGAAAAAACATATCGGTGAACATGTCCACCTGATGGCAGTTGTGAAAGCAAACGCCTACGGGCATGGTGATGCAGAAACAGCAAAGGCTGCTCTTGACGCAGGTGCTTCATGCTTGGCGGTGGCCATTTTGGATGAAGCGATTTCACTGCGCAAAAAGGGCTTGAAGGCACCTATATTGGTGCTTGGCGCGGTTCCCCCGGAGTATGTGGCAATCGCTGCCGAGTATGACGTGACCTTAACGGGTTATTCTGTTGAATGGCTTCAGGAGGCAGCCCGCCACACGAAAAAAGGTTCTCTTCATTTTCATCTGAAGGTCGATACGGGGATGAACAGGCTTGGTGTAAAAACAGAGGAAGAAGTTCAGAACGTGATGGCCATTCTTGACCGCAACCCTCGTTTAAAGTGCAAAGGGGTATTTACCCATTTTGCGACAGCGGATGAAAAAGAAAGAGGCTATTTCTTAATGCAGTTTGAGCGTTTTAAAGAGCTGATTGCTCCGCTGCCGTTAAAGAATCTGATGGTCCACTGCGCGAACAGCGCCGCCGGACTCCGGCTGAAAAAAGGCTTTTTTAATGCAGTCAGATTCGGCATCGGCATGTATGGCCTTCGCCCGTCTGCTGACATTTCGGACGAGATACCGTTTCAGCTGCGTCCGGCATTTACCCTGCATTCGACGCTGTCACATGTCAAACTGATCAGAAAAGGCGAGAGCGTCAGCTACGGAGCCGAGTACACAGCAGAAAAAGACACATGGATCGGGACGGTGCCTGTAGGCTATGCGGACGGCTGGCTCCGACAATTGAAAGGGACTGACATCCTTGTGAAGGGAAAACGCTTGAAAATTGCCGGCAGAATTTGCATGGACCAATTTATGGTGGAGCTGGATCAGGAATATCCGCCGGGCACAAAAGTCACATTAATAGGCCGGCAGGGGGATGAATATATTTCCATGGATGAGATTGCAGGAAGGCTCGAAACCATTAACTATGAGGTGGCCTGTACAATAAGTTCCCGTGTTCCCCGTATGTTTTTGGAAAATGGGAGTATAATGGAAGTAAGAAATCCTTTATTGCAGGTAAATACAAGCAATTAACTTACCTAAATGGAGAATTCATAAAACAGCTTTGCTTGAAGAGTGAATAATGGTATCATTATCACTGGATGGATAAAAGAGTCGTATCCGTAAGTTTGGTGGAGGTGTATGTTTTTTGTCTGAATCCAGCGCAAGAACCGAAATGAAAATCAGCTTGCCCGAAAACCTAGTAGCTGAATTGGATGGTGTAGCGATGCGGGAGAAACGAAGCAGAAACGAACTGATATCACAAGCAGTGAGAGCGTATGTCAGCGAACGAACAACTCGTCACAACCGTGATTTGATGAGACGCGGCTATATGGAAATGGCGAAAATCAACCTGAATATTTCTTCTGAGGCTCACTTTGCGGAGTGCGAGGCTGAAACGACAGTTGAGCGCTTAGTCAGCGGAGGATAATCATTTGATTGTGAAACGCGGCGATGTTTATTTTGCTGATTTATCTCCTGTTGTTGGCTCAGAGCAAGGCGGGGTGCGCCCGGTTTTAGTGATCCAAAATGACATCGGAAATCGCTTCAGCCCAACTGCTATTGTTGCAGCCATAACAGCACAAATACAGAAAGCGAAATTACCAACCCACGTCGAAATCGATGCAAAACGCTACGGTTTTGAAAGAGATTCCGTTATTTTGCTGGAGCAAATTCGGACGATTGACAAGCAAAGGTTAACGGATAAGATTACTCATCTGGATGATGAAATGATGGATAAGGTTGATGAAGCCTTACAAATCAGTTTGGCACTCATTGATTTTTAGACATATTTGCAGGTTGCTCAAATAGAGCAACTTTTTTTGTTTTCAAAAAACATAAACGATATAATAGTGAAATAACGAAAAAATATGTTGTTTTTTATTGGGAGGTAAGCGAATTTGATGTCGAATCAGACTGTATACCAGTTCATTGCCGAAAATCAAAATGAACTGCTCCAACTGTGGACTGACACACTAAAAGAATTAAGCGAGCAAGAATCCTATCAGCTGACTGACCAAGTGTATGAAAATATATCTAAAGAATATATCGACATTCTGCTGCTGTCTGTTAAGGACGAAAACGCTGCTGAAAGCCAAATCAGCGAACTGGCGCTTCGAGCGGTCCAAATCGGACTGTCTATGAAGTTTTTGGCTACTGCACTTGCTGAATTCTGGAAGCGTCTCTACACGAAAATGAATGATAAGAGATTGCCAGATCAAGAGAGCACGGAATTAATCTGGCAGATTGACCGCTTTTTCAGCCCGATTAACACAGAAATTTTTAATCAATACTCAATCTCATGGGAAAAAACAGTATCCCTGCAAAAAATCGCGCTGCAAGAGCTGTCTGCGCCGCTTATCCCGGTGTTTGAAAATATCACTGTGATGCCTCTTGTCGGAACAATTGATACTGAACGCGCGAAACGAATTATGGAAAATCTTCTTAATGGCGTTGTCAAACACCGTTCCCAAGTCGTGCTGATTGACATTACAGGTGTCCCTGTCGTCGATACGATGGTTGCCCATCATATTATTCAGGCATCAGAAGCAGTAAGGCTTGTCGGAGCAAAATGCCTGCTGGCCGGAATCCGCCCGGAAATTGCTCAAACCATCGTCAATTTGGGGATTGATTTATCCCAAGTTATAACTAAGAATACCCTGCAAAAAGGAATTCAAACAGCATTGGAAATGACGGATCGAAAAATCGTTTCATTGGGGGAATAACATTTTGAGACATCCGAAAATCCCGATCTTGAAACTGTATAATTGCTTATTAGTGTCCATTCAGTGGGAACTTGATGACCAAACAGCATTAACCTTTCAAGAAGACTTATTAAATAAAATATACGAAACAGGTGCTAACGGAGTCGTCATTGACCTGACATCTGTGGATATGATTGATTCATTTATCGCGAAAGTGCTGGGCGACGTCATTACAATGTCTAAGTTAATGGGGGCTAAAGTCGTCTTGACCGGCATTCAGCCTGCTGTGGCAGTGACGCTGATTGAACTTGGAATCGCACTTGAGGAAATCGAAACTGCGCTCGACTTAGAGCAGGGGCTTGAGACATTGAAGCGGGAATTGGGGGAATAGCGAATGAACGACCAATCCTGTGTAAGAATCATGACAGAATGGGATATTGTGGCCGCCAGACAGCTGGGACGAAACGTTGCGAAAGAACTGGGTTTCGGCACGGTAGACCAGGCTAGAATTACAACGGCTATTTCAGAATTAGCCAGGAATATTTATTTATATGCCGGCAAAGGGCAGATTGGAATTGAACAGGTCGCAGACAGAGGAAAAAAAGGCCTGAAAATTATAGCGGAAGACCAAGGGCCGGGAATTCCTGATATCCGAAAAGTCATGGAAGACGGGTTTTCAACGTCTGGAGGACTTGGTGCGGGACTTCCCGGGGTCAAAAGGCTGATGGATGAATTCAGCTTAAATTCCGTAGCGGGGGAAGGAACAGAGATACAAGCCATCAAATGGCTTCGGTAGGAGGTAAGAACGTGGATTTTAGGGAGGTTATTGAGCAGCGGTATCATCAGCTGCTTAGCCGATATATAGCCGAATTAACAGAAACATCTTTATATCAAGCCCAAAAATTCAGCCGAAAAACAATCGAGCACCAAATTCCTCCGGAAGAAATCATCAGCATTCACAGAAAAGTGCTGAAGGAGCTGTATCCAAGTCTCCCGGAAGATGTGTTTCATTCGCTGGATTTTTTAATAGAAGTCATGATTGGTTATGGAATGGCTTATCAGGAGCATCAAACCCTTAGAGGGATACAGCAGGAAATCAAATCAGAAATTGAAATCGCGGCAAATGTCCAGCAGACGCTGCTCGGAACTAAAGTTCCTCAGGAGGAAGCGCTGGATATCGGCGCCATCAGTGTTCCCGCTAAACAGATGAGCGGTGATTACTACCACTTCGTCAAAGACAAGGAATCCATCAATATCGCAATCGCGGACGTGATCGGAAAAGGCATTCCAGCGGCTTTATGCATGTCCATGATTAAATACGCGATGGACTCTTTGCCGGAAACGGGCATACACCCTTCTCAAGTGCTGAAAAATTTGAATCGTGTTGTTGAACAAAACGTTGATGCCAGTATGTTTATTACGATGTTTTATGCGAATTACAATATGGACAATCATCAATTTACATATGCTTCAGCGGGACATGAACCGGGATTCTATTATTCTCAAAAGGACAACACGTTTTACGATTTAGAGGCCAAAGGACTCGTTCTCGGCATCTCGCAGGACTATGACTACAAACAATTCGATCAGCATCTGGAAACGGGCGATATGATTGTTTTATTTTCTGATGGCGTCACAGAATGCAGAACGGAAAACGGTTTCTTGGAGCGTCCTGATCTGCAGAAACTCATTGAGGAACATATGTGTTCCTCCGCGCAGGAAATGGTCAAAAACATTTATGACAGCCTCCTCAAATTGCAGGATTTTCAGCTTCACGATGATTTTACGTTAATTGTTTTGCGGAGAAAGGTTTAACGTCTGCCAGACGAGGGTATAAAGCAACTAGTGATTAGTGATTTGAAGGAAAATTTGAGGTGATACGAATGAATATAAATGTTGATGTGAAGCAAAACGAGAATGATATACAAGTAAACATTGCAGGAGAAATTGATGTATACTCAGCCCCGGTGCTTAGAGAGAAGCTCGTTCCTCTGGCAGAACAAGGAGCTGACTTAAGAATTTGCCTGAAAGATGTCAGCTACATGGACAGTACCGGATTGGGCGTTTTTGTAGGGACCTTTAAAATGGTGAAAAAACAAGGCGGGTCGCTGAAACTTGAAAATCTTTCTGACCGGCTGATCCGACTGTTTGACATTACAGGCTTGAAGGACATCATTGATATTTCTGCAAAGTCAGAAGGTGGAGTGCAATGAAGAATAATGTTGATTACATCGAAATGAAAGTGCCGGCCCAACCTGAATATGTTGGAATTATAAGACTGACGCTATCAGGGGTCGCAAGCAGAATGGGCTATACGTACGATGAAATTGAAGATTTGAAAATCGCAGTCAGTGAAGCGTGCACAAATGCGGTTCAGCACGCTTACAAAGAAGATAAAACTGGGGAAGTGTCAATACGATTCGGTGTGTTTGAAGACCGTTTAGAGATTATTGTGGCGGATGAAGGAGACAGCTTTGACTTTGATCAAAAGCAGCAGGATCTAGGGCCGTACACACCTTCGCACACAGTTGATCAATTATCAGAAGGAGGGCTCGGTCTATATTTAATGGAAACGCTCATGGATGAAGTCAGAGTGCAAAACCACTCCGGCGTCACCGTAGCGATGACAAAGTATTTAAATGGGGAGCGAGTTGATCATGACACAACCATCAAAAACTACGAAACTAACTAAAGATGAAGTCGATCGGCTCATAAGCGATTACCAAACAAAGCAAGATGAACAAGCGCAGGAAACGCTTGTGCGGGTGTATACAAATCTGGTTGACATGCTTGCGAAAAAATACTCAAAAGGAAAAAGCTTCCACGAGGATCTCCGCCAGGTCGGCATGATCGGGCTGCTAGGCGCGATTAAGCGATACGATCCTGTTGTCGGCAAATCGTTTGAAGCTTTTGCAATTCCGACAATCATCGGTGAAATTAAACGTTTCCTCAGAGATAAAACATGGAGCGTTCATGTGCCGAGACGAATTAAAGAACTGGGTCCAAGAATCAAAATGGCGGTTGATCAGCTGACCACTGAAACACAAAGATCGCCGAAAGTAGAAGAGATTGCCGAATTCCTCGATGTTTCTGAAGAAGAGGTTCTTGAAACGATGGAAATGGGCAAAAGCTACCAAGCCTTATCCGTTGACCACAGCATTGAAGCGGATTCGGACGGAAGCACCGTCACGATTCTTGATATCGTCGGATCACAGGAGGACGGATATGAGCGGGTCAACCAGCAATTGATGCTGCAAAGCGTGCTTCATGTCCTTTCAGATCGTGAAAAACAAATCATAGACCTTACGTATATTCAAAACAAAAGCCAAAAAGAAACTGGGGACATTCTCGGTATATCTCAAATGCACGTCTCGCGCTTGCAGCGCAAAGCTGTAAAGAAGCTCAGAGAGGCCTTGATTGAAGATCCCTCGATGGAGTTAATGTAATGATCCAGGTTGAAGAAAACGAGCATATTCAAACTCTAGTATATCAACTGAATAAAGAAGGGAAATCGATTTGCGGTGACAGCTTTTTTATGAAAGCTGATGATAAGGAGTTAATTTGCGCGGTTGCTGACGGACTGGGAAGCGGATCACTTGCTAACGAATCCTCTGCAGCCATCAAAGACTTAGTGGAAAACTATGCGAGTGAAGACGTAGAAACAATTATCGAACGCTGTAATCAGGCGATGAAAAACAAAAGAGGCGCTACAGCATCTATCCTGAAAATCAATTTTGAGCAAAGGCAGTTTACGTACTGCTCTGTCGGAAATGTACGGTTTATTCTGCATTCCCCGTCTGGTGAAAGCTTTTATCCTCTGCCGATTTCGGGCTATTTATCAGGCAAGCCGCAAAAATACAAAACGCACACCGCCACCTATGAAAAGGGTTCAAAGTTCATTATACATACAGATGGACTCAACGTACCTGATATCCGCTCCCATTTAAAAAAAGGCCAATCGGTAGAAGAAATATCGAATTCGCTGAAAATGTATACGACATCGAGAAAAGATGACCTGACCTATATTCTCGGACAGCTGTCCTAGAGAATAAGAACAAGAAGAAGCCGGAATGCCGGCTTCTTTTTTTATGTGTTTTTTTCGGTTTTTGATACACTAGAGACAGAACGACAAAATTGGAGGCTTTGGTTACATGGAAACGTCAGCCCTTTTAAAACAGCAAATTGCGAAAGAAATAGGTTTATCACAAAAACATGTTGAAAGTGTTATCCGTCTGCTTGAGGACGGCAACACAGTCCCGTTTATTGCCCGGTATCGAAAAGAGCAGACGGGTTCAATGGATGAGGTTCAGATTCAAACGATTTCTGAACGCTGGCAATACATACAAAACCTGAATCAGCGAAAAGAAGAAGTCATCAGGCTGATTGCAGAGCAGGATAAACTGACAGATGATCTAAAACGTAAAATCGAGCAATCGGTGAAGCTTCAGGAAGTGGAAGACCTTTACCGCCCTTATAAACAAAAACGTAAAACAAAGGCGACAGTCGCCAAAAGCAAAGGCCTTGAGCCGCTTGCCGACTATATCCTGACACTTCCCCAAGATGATCGTCTGGCAGCAACTGCAGACCAATACATCAGCGAAGAAAAAGAAGTGTTCACACGAGAAGAAGCGATTGAAGGCGCCAAGCACATTATTGCGGAACAAATTTCAGACGAGCCGACCTTCAGAAAGTGGATTCGCCAGGAAACCTTCAAAAGAGGAACCATTAAGTCTGCAGCCGGAAAGTCGGCAGACACCGATGAGAAAAATGTGTATGAAATGTATTACGAGTATGAAGAGCCAATTGCAAAAGTTGTTCCGCATAGGGTGCTGGCAATGAACCGCGGCGAAAAAGAAGACATTTTAAAGGTAGCGATTGAACCGCCTGCGGATCACATTAAGGCGTATTTAGAAAAACAAATCATCAAAAATCGCTCAACATCCGTAAGAGAGATTTTGCAGGAGACAATTGAAGACAGCTATAAAAGGCTGATCCAGCCGGCAATCGAGCGTGAAATCAGGAAAGAGCTCTCAGAAAAAGCTGATGAACAGGCGATCCATATTTTCTCAGAGAACTTGAGAAAGCTTCTTTTGCAGCCGCCGATGAAAGGCAAAACCGTTCTCGGTGTTGACCCAGCCTTTCGAACCGGCTGTAAGCTCGCTGTGTCAGATGAGACTGGAAAAGTCTTGAAAATTGATGTGATCTATCCGCATGCGCCAGTCAACGAAACAAAAGAAGCCCATGAAAAAGTGAAAAAGATTCTTGAGCAGTATCAAGTCGAGATGGTGGCGATCGGAAACGGCACAGCATCCAGAGAAACAGAACAATTCATCGTCAATGTACTGAAAGACATGCCGCGCAAAATTTATTATGTGATCGTCAATGAAGCGGGTGCAAGCGTCTATTCGGCTTCAGAGCTGGCCCGAGAAGAATTCCCTGACCTTAAGGTTGAAGAGCGCAGTGCCGTGTCTATTGCGCGAAGACTTCAAGACCCGCTCGCGGAGCTCGTTAAGATCGATCCGAAGTCTGTTGGTGTCGGACAGTATCAGCATGACGTCAGCCAAAAACGCTTAAATGAATCTCTGCGGTTTGTCGTCGAAACGGTCGTAAACCAGGTGGGAGTAAACGTCAACACAGCCTCCGCCGCGCTGCTTCAATATGTAGCTGGATTATCGAAGTCTGTAGCAGGCAACGTTGTCAAAAAACGTGAGGAAATCGGAAAGTTTTCAAATCGAAAAGAACTGAAGGACATCCCAAGGCTCGGTGCGAAAACCTATGAGCAATGTATCGGTTTCTTAAGAGTGCAGGAAGGGACAGAGCCTTTGGATAGAACAGGCATTCACCCGGAAAGCTATAAAGAAACAAAAGCGCTTTTGAAAAAACTTGGACTTTCAACAGAACATATCGGCACGGCGGAATTGAAGGACAAAATCAATCAGCTGGCGCTTTCTGAAACGGCAAAAGAGCTGGGAATCGGCGAAATCACTCTGAAAGACATTTGTGAACAGCTGACAAGGCCGGAACGCGATCCGCGCGATGAGGTGCCTAAGCCTTTGCTGAAAACAGACGTCCTTCAGCTGGAAGATTTGAAAGAGGGAATGGAACTGCAGGGCACCGTGCGCAATGTAGTGGACTTCGGAGCGTTTGTTGATATCGGAGTCAAACAAGACGGGCTTGTGCATATCTCAAAATTGAGCAATCAATTCGTCAAGCATCCTCTTGATGTCGTATCTGTCGGCGATATTGTGACAGTTTGGGTTGACGGCGTAGATGTACAAAAAGGCAGAGTATCGCTGTCTATGGTAAAATAAAAGCACTGCTTACGAGCAGTGTTTTTTCCTATAGAAATACCAGCATTGATTCAGCAGTTTAATTTGGTAATTATCTTTTTCAAGGAACGCTTTTTGCATCTGCTTTTTAAGCCAATTTGGCATAGGCTCATTCCTCCTCAGCTTTTATCATAAGAGGGACGGTGATTACCATATTGTATGCGAACGGTGAATTGTCCCGTTCAATGTTTTTTAAGTGAGGTGCACTATGGATAATATAGAGCTTCAAAAGCTGACAGAGGATATTTCTAAAACATATTTTAAAAAGCCGTTCCGCCATCAGGCGCTTTTTAATGACAGGCTTAAAACCACGGGCGGAAGGTACCTGTTAACCTCTCATAACATTGAATTGAACAGAAAATATCTGATTGAACACGGCAGGGAGGAGCTGATCGGCATCATCAAGCACGAGCTCTGCCATTATCATCTCCACCTTGAAGGAAAAGGGTACAAGCACAGAGACAGAGATTTTAGAATGCTACTGCAGCAGGTCAACGCGCCGAGGTTCTGTACACCCCTTAAGAAAAAAGCGGAAAACAAAAAAACTTATATGTATATCTGTACGGCCTGCGGCCAACAGTATATAAAGAAGCGCGCCATGAACCCTGACAGATACAGATGCGGAAAATGCCGCGGAAAAATAAAAAGAATTTTTTCGTGAAAAAGGTTGACGAATATGGCAAGCCTATGTTACATTATAAAAGTCGTCACGAGAGATAAATAAAAACATTTACCTCTTGACACTGCAAATCAAGGCTGATATAATAAGTCTTGTCTCATTATTCCACAGTAGCTCAGTGGTAGAGCTATCGGCTGTTAACCGATCGGTCGCAGGTTCGAATCCTGCCTGTGGAGCCATATTGGAGAAGTACTCAAGTGGCTGAAGAGGCGCCCCTGCTAAGGGTGTAGGTCGCGTAAGCGGCGCGAGGGTTCAAATCCCTCCTTCTCCGCCATAAGATTTCGATATAAGTTCTCAACCATCGGCCCGTTGGTCAAGCGGTTAAGACACCGCCCTTTCACGGCGGTAACACGGGTTCGAATCCCGTACGGGTCATTCCATTTCGTTGGGCTATAGCCAAGCGGTAAGGCAACGGACTTTGACTCCGTCATGCGTTGGTTCGAATCCAGCTAGCCCAGCCATTTTTATTTTTGAAATCTAATAGTAAGAGCCATTAGCTCAGTTGGTAGAGCATCTGACTTTTAATCAGAGGGTCGAAGGTTCGAGTCCTTCATGGCTCACCATTTGTCTTTTTGCGGGTGTGGCGGAATTGGCAGACGCGCTAGACTTAGGATCTAGTGTCTTACGACGTGGGGGTTCGAGTCCCTTCACCCGCACTTTATTTACAAAGTGCACGCAAATCGGTTTTACTAGGTTAAGAGCCTACTAAACCAGCACAAACACAATTTAATGATCACGCGGTCGTGGCGGAATGGCAGACGCGCTAGGTTGAGGGCCTAGTGGGTGAATAACCCGTGGAGGTTCAAGTCCTCTCGGCCGCATCAATGATACCAAGGGTTTTGACGCCCTTGGTATTTTTTTTGTGTTTATTTTCAAATGATTTACTGCCCACAAACTGCCCACTTACCTAAAGTAAGTCATCTAATTTATCAGCCATTTCCTTTTGCTTGTTTGGATATAGGTGTCCATAAACATCAATTGTTGTTTTTACAGAACCATGTCCTAAACGCTCTTTAATTGTTATGTAATCTTCTCCTTGGTGTATTAATAGTGCAACGTGTGAATGTCTAAAATCATGTAAACGTATAGGAGTAAGATCGCTATCCTTGCAAAAGTATTTAATCTTCCTACTGAAAATGTCTTTTCTTGAAGGTGTATCTTTATATTGAAAGATATAGGTGTCATGTGAATGTCTAATTCCTAATTCATTAAACAACTCTTCTTGTGCTTCTTTCCAGCGTTCTAGTAGCTTAAGCAATTTTTTATTGATGCTAACTCGCCGAATCGAATTTTTGGTTTTTGGAGTAGTAACAACAAATTGACCATCAAGCCAGGTACACGATTTATGCACATCTATTTCTAATAAGATTTTGTCAATATCTTTCCATTGCAGGGCGAGCATTTCACCACATCTTAGTCCAGTTAAAAAAGCAACGGTATAAAATGTTTTAAACAATAATTGATCTTGAGGAATTAAACTAATAAATTTTTTGAATTCTTCTGGTCTCCAAAACTTCATTTTCTTTCTTGTTAAAGGTAATCGTTTAACGTTGTCACACGGATTTCTTTTTAAGATTTCTTCATGTACAGCTGTATCAAAAATTTTGCTTAGACTAGTCATTATATTATTAACCGATTTATTGCTTAGACCTGTTTCCATTAAATGTTTTCTGAAATCAGTTATTTCTCTATGTGTGATTTTTTGTATATCAGATTTCAAAAAGTAATCAGATATATGTTTGTTTATAATGTATTTCTGATTCTGATAATAGTTTGGTTTACTATCTATTTCACAATTTGCTAAATAAATTGAAATTAGAGTCGGAAAGCTTACTGATCTGAACTTTCTTGCTCTTTCTTCTTGAAATTCTCTTCTTAATTTTGCTTCTAATTCTAAAGCCTCTTTTCTGGTTGATGCTACTGGTCTCGTCCTAATTCTTTCTCCAGTAATCGGGTCAAATCCAAAGCTAACGTCAACTTGATATTGACCATTTTCAAGTTTTTTTACAGACATTTTATTTCTCCTTTAACCAAAAGCGCTTATTTCGTGTGAATAGATTCTGTTACTAAATGAGCCAATTTGAGAAAGTTTATAATCAGTAACAAATGATGGTACGTTGAAGTATGTTGCTATTTGTTCTTTGCTAAAACCCTGTATATATGGAAGGGCTTCATTAAGCATTTTATCTGTCAGTATTAATTCTGATGCAAATAGGCTTGCTTGATGCTCAAGTTTCTCTTTTAGAACTTTAGAGCAATTCACAACTTTAAAAGTGTTCAATCTTTTATGGAGAAAGTAATGCCCTAATTCATGGGCAATTACAAATTGTTGATGTTGGAGGTTCTCGTTGATATGAATTAAATATTGATCTGTGGCTTTGTCATGTTGTAGTAAACCGTTTGCTTGTCCAAGATCATTTTTGAGTATATAAATTTTTTGGATGTCACAAATTTCATAGACATTATTTGTACCATGTGTCTTAATTACTGATTGGACTTTATGTTTAATTCCTTTGCTTGTATAAATTGTTATCACTCTTTCTTCTTTAATTCGTCAATGAATTTAATTCCGTTTTTTAATGCTTTTTTGACAAGGCGTGCAGTTTCCTCATCAAATTCACCATCATTCATAAAAAGGAGTGTATCTTCATCCTTTAATTCCTGTATGGCTTCATTAATTGTTTTATTGAGTAAATCAGTTTCGTTTTTCTTGCTTACTTCATCCTTTCCTAATAAATAGTCTGTAGATACGTTATATAAGTTGCTCAATTTTAAGAGTGTGTCTGTATCAGGATCTCTGTAATCTCTTTCGTAATTAGACAAGTTATTGTTACCGATGTTAAGTTTCTCTGCGGCTTCTTTCTGAGTGTATCCAGCTTTTTGTCGAGCTTCTTTTAATCGTTTGCCTAGGCTCATTTTTATCATCCATTTCACAAAGAGTTGATTTTTATAAAAATAATAACAACATTTTTTGGAGAATTCATTAATTTCACCTATAAGTTAAATAAATAATTCAAAATTCTCCTTTTAGGAGTGTTTATTTCTTCTTTATGGAGAGTTTAATTATCAATATTTCCATATATGTTCAAAAAAATACACTTTAAGGTGAATTTTGTGTTGATTTACACGAAAAGGAGTTTTATAATAAAGTTAATTCACAAAGAGTTGAGTTAACGAGGAGGTGATATTTTGAAAGGAGAGTTTTTAACTGCGAGAGATATTCAAAAAATTCTTGGAGTTAAACAGGCTAAATCTTATGACATCATTAGAACTTTGAATGCTCAAATGAAAGAAGAAGGATATATGGTCATTCAAGGTAAGGTGAGTAGAGCTAAGTTTGAAGAGTGTTATTGTTACAAAGGTCCAAAATCTCAAACGGGGTGATTTTTATAAACATTGATATAACAAACTCGTTTATGAAAGAAGCTGTTCCTTTAGCCAGACAAATGGAGGGTGATTGAATGGCACGAATGAAAATTGCTCTTAATTCGGTCATCATAAATCATTATTTAAACCTTCCGTTAACAAATGAAAATGTGAATGAATTACTGCGAAAAGGCGTTTCATATCGCAGGATATGTAAGCATTACGGCATTGGAAGAAAAGACATTGAAAAGCTGCGGCAATCATCCATAGTGTGACGTTATATACCACTATAGGGAGCCGTTAAGAATCCTTTGAAAGGGGGGATGCAATGAAAATAAGGGTGAATGCAACAATCATCACTGATGTTGAAGCTTTAAAGGCTGACAAGGATTTGAATCATTTTAAAGACTATGCCACTTGTGAAACATTCGTTGTTGAAGCTGATAATTATTTGAAGGCTAATAAAGAAATATCTGAGCTGTTAAAAGGCTGGGATTGGTGGTGTATCTGGTCTACTCGACCAATGAGTAAGAAGGAGAATCAGGTGTTTACTTTATATAACGATGATCTGTATAACTTATGTCGCTAGGAGTGTTTGTTCTTTGAAAACTACATATAAACAAAGAAAGCGCCTTGACGAATAATCATCAAGAACGCCGGAAAATAAAAACTAGACACTTTTATTATACGGTATTCTTGTTGAAATGTCATGCGTGAGTATTTGAGTGATGAACCAGCAATCACTTTAAATGCTGTAGCAGGCTAGAATAAGCGTGCGGAATAGCTGTAGTCAGCTTGATGGCTATAAATAGCCTACTAGGTTGCCATGAGGGCATAAAGCCGTTAGCAACTGATAAGCGCCAAGATGGATACAGAACCTGAGCGAGTCTATAAATATAAACTGAAGTTTATGGTCGTTTGAAAATAAATAATAAAAAAAGAAATGGGGAAATGAAAATGAATTTAAATTTTATTGTACCGGATATTAACATGACTTTTGGAGAACTGAAATTTTTGGGGTTAAACCGTGAGCGCTATGCATATGTGGATGGGAAAAGAACGGATACTTTGGAATCAAGGGTTTATAATCTAGGATCAAGTGTGCAAGGCGGGCAGATCGAAGTGACAATTCCTGCTTATGTGGATTTAAAGGAATTTGATTTCTTCAAGGATGTTGAACTGAAAAACCCGAAAATCATGGCTTCTGCTAGAGCAAACGGAAACTTTGCTAATGTTAACTGGACTGTTGAAGCTGAAGATCTTGTATTAAAAGGCGCAGAATCTGCTATGAAGCAGAATGAAACTTTAATAGACGGAAATAACAAAAAGAAATAAGATGATTTGAATCTTAGAGGCATTTATTGATGTGTCTCTTGACATTTAGTTAAATGAATAATAAGTCAAAGGATTTACTTTTTGTGTGATTTTTTAGGAATAAATACTCACTTATTAGTAAAGTCATGGTAAAATAATTCAGTTGACAAATATTAAAGGGCTAAAGCAAATGTTGAATTATTTGTCATGATAAGTAACATAAAAATTTAATAGGTGAGGTTAATCTGATGAAACGTATTATAGGAGCTTTATTCTTAGTTCTAGTTTTAAGTTGTTCTTTTAGCGAATTGACTCATGCGCAAGAGTCTAATCTGTCTTCGGGAGTCCCTGTACAAGGAGTTCTTAATTCTGAGGGCTCGATTAATAAATACAGCTTTACAACAACTGCGGACGGCGAAGTATATATTGGGCTTGATAAAACGACTGCTTCTTTCAGTGTCGTTTTATACGATGCATATGGCAATGAGATTACTAGTAATGAAGCTTCATATGCTGGTGAAACTGCAGTTCTTGATGAAAAACTAAAAAAAGGGAAATACTATGTTGAAATAAAATCCTATAGATGGGATGGTGTGTCAAAAGGTACTTATCAGCTAAAAGTTACTTATCCAGGTTCTTTTAAGAGGGATGCAACAACTTTTGAGCCAAACGATACTTTTGAAACGGGCATGGGAATTTCATCAGGTACGTATTATAAATCAAAAATTGAAAATGTAATTGATAAAGACACTTATCAATTTTCCACAAACAAAGATGGTGAAGTTTATCTGACGCTAGATCAGGTGACAGCTGGGTTAGAAGTATCGTTGTATGATGGGAACGGTAATGAAATAACATCTGAAACATCATGGAGCGCTGGTGAAAACAGAGTAATTCACGAGAAAGTTAAAAAAGGAAAGTATTATGTTGTAGTTAAGCCTGAATCTTATGTTTGGGATGGAATTACAAGTGCCACTTATCGTTTCAAGGTGACATACCCAGGTTCTATTAAAAGAGACTTATCCACATATGAAACAAACGATACATTTGAAACTGCATATTCGATTATATCCAATCAATATTACAAATCAAAACATGAGTCTGAAATAGATAGAGATGTCTATCAATTTACAACTATCAAAGACGGGAAAGTAACTATAACTTTAGATCAAGTTTCGGAAGGCGCCGAAATTGCTTTATGTGATGGAAATGGTAATGAAATAGGAACGGACTATGCATTTAACGACGGTGATAAAACAGCTGTTATTAGTGAAAGTCTCAAAAAAGGTAAATATTATATCGTTCTAGAACCTGAAAGTTGGGATGGGGTAACTAGTCAAACATATCGCATAAAAGCTTCTTATCCTGATAAAACACCAACTGTGAGCTCGATAACAGATCACTCTACAACAATTACCGGAAATGCAGAAACGAACGCTAAGGTTTATGCTTATGCTGGGAGTAAACAATTAGGGACGGCTACATCTAAAAATGGAAAGTATACAATTAAGATTTCAAAGCAAAAAGCCGGTACATCTATCCAAATTTATTTAATTGATTCAAAAGGCATCAAGAGTGGTAGCAAAATTGCAAAAGTATTAGACAAGACATCACCTAAAACCCCAACTGTTAATGCTGTTACGGATCATTCAACAACAATTGCCGGAAATGCTGAAATAAATGCCAAGGTATATGCTTGGATTGGCAGCAAGAAGCTAGGTGTAGCTACAGCTAAAAGTGGAAAGTATTCAATGAAAATCTCGAAACAAAAGGCAAACAGTGTAATTAAGGTATATGCAGTTGATAGTGCTGGAAATAAAAGCGGAACAAAATCATTAAAAGTCCTTGATAAAACAGTACCTTCAGCACCAAGTGTTAATAAAGTCACGACTAAGACTACGACTATCACTGGTAAGGGTGAAAAGTACACTACTGTTTATGTCTATAATAAAAGCAAAAAAGTGGGAACGGCAAAATTAGATAAAAAAGGACAGTATAAAGTGAAAATTAAGAAGCAAAAGAAAAACGTAAGGCTTACCATCTATTTAAAAGATGCTGCAGGAAATAAGAGTAAGTCTAAAACTGTCAAAGTTTATTAAGATGCAAGTTAAATTAATCTTAAGGGGGGATTATTTATTTACAGGCAACTTAATAATATGCTGTGGAAATATAGAGGCATTCGGATAAAGCCGAGAATGAGGAATAATATTAAGATAACAGGCGCAATTATATTTGTGCCTGTTTTTTTATTGTCTATGTTCCTCTTTTGGAGAGAACAACTCATTCATTTTGATATATCTCGAGTAATAAAACACTTTGAGTGGAATGTGCCGTTAATTATTAAAAGCGTTTTATGCTCTCTGTTAATTGCTGTTGGAAGTATAGCTGCATCTTACTTTCTTTTCTTTGACAGCTATAAGAAAACTCTTCACAGGCAAAAGATTGCAAAAATGATTTTCTCGAATAAGTTTTACGAAAGAGAAAATGTGAAAGTAAGAAAACTCTTCTCAAATGAAACTGACACAAAGGAAAAGATCACTTATTTTCCTAGAATGTATTATCAGGTAAAAAACAATCACATTTATATTCGTATTGCTATGGACATGAGCCGTTTTCAGAATCGCTTCCTAGACTTAGGAAAGGATTTGGAAAACGGCTTATTTTGTGACCTGGTGGATAAGCAAATGGAAGAAGGTTTTGTATGCTTTAAGCTTCTTTACGATGTGAAGAAGAATCGTATTTCCATTGATGATGCAGTAGCTGAGAATGGAGTCCTTCCGTTAATGAAGCATATTTCATGGCAATTTGATAAGTTGCCGCACATGCTTATTGCAGGTGGTACAGGTGGAGGAAAAACATACTTCATGCTAACGATTATTAAAGCATGTGTTGGACTGGGGGCAGATGTAAGAATATTGGACCCTAAAAATGCAGATTTAGCAGACTTGGAAGAAGTCCTTCCGAAAAAGGTATATTCCCAAAAGAACGGCATTCTTATGTGCCTAAGAAAGTCTGTAGATGGCATGATGGAACGAATGGATGAAATGAAACAGATGCCTAACTATAAGACAGGTGAAAATTATGCCTATTTAGGCTTAAAACCTGTTTTTATCTTCTTTGATGAATATGTGGCATTTATGGATTTGTTGGATATGAAAGAAAGAAATGAAGCTCTTTCTTACATGAAACAGTTAGTCATGTTGGGGAGACAGGCGGGTTATTTTCTCGTTTTAGGCGCACAACGTCCAGATGCAAAATATTTAGCTGATGGTATTCGTGATCAGTTTAGCTTCCGTGTGTCGCTAGGTTTAATGTCAGATACGGGCTACGGGATGATGTTTGGTGATGTTGATAAAGCATATGTGAATAAAAAAGAGACGGGACGAGGATATGCCAATGTGGGAACAGGTTCAGTGTTGGAGTTTTACAGCCCTATCGTGCCGAAAGGATATGATTTTATGTCATCTATTAAAAATGCGCTGGTTGGAGTCGAGGGAGCGCAGGCGACGGCAGTCGCCAGCGGCAGCGTAAGCGACCAGACGGCCAGTGGCGAAGGAGTGAGCGAAGCGAATGGATGAGCTAAAACAACCCCCCCACGCTAACAGGGGGGTAGTAATCGTAAAAGAAAAAAGTGAAACCGTTGAAAGTCCTTTGGTATCAATGGTTGACTATATTCGAGTCTCTTTTAAAACTCATGATGTTGACCGAATTATTGAAGAGGTTCTTCACCTTAGCAAAGACTTTATGACGGAGAAACAATCTGGTTTCTATGGCTACGTTGGTACGTACGAACTGGACTATATCAAAGTCTTTTATTCTGCGCCAGATGATAATAGAGGTGTTTTGATAGAAATGTCCGGTCAAGGTTGCCGTCAATTTGAATCCTTCTTGGAATGCCGGAAGAAAACATGGTACGACTTCTTTCAAGATTGCATGGCGCAAGGCGGTTCATTTACTCGCTTTGATTTGGCGATTGATGATAAAAAGACGTACTTTTCTATACCGGAATTGTTAAAGAAAGCCCAAAAGGGCGAATGTATTTCACGCTTTAGAAAATCCGACTTCAATGGCTCCTTTGATCTATCTGATGGCATTACAGGCGGGACGACAATATATTTCGGTTCTAAAAAGTCAGAAGCGTACCTTTGCTTTTATGAGAAAAACTATGAACAAGCAGAAAAGTATAACATTCCGTTAGAAGAACTAGGCGATTGGAATCGTTATGAATTGCGGTTGAAAAATGAACGTGCACAAGTGGCTATAGATGCTTTATTGAAAACAAAGGATTTAACCTTAATCGCTATGCAGATTATTAATAACTATGTAAGGTTCGTGGATGCTGATGAAAACATCACTAGAGAGCATTGGAAAACGAGCCTTTTTTGGTTTGAATTTATAGGTGATGTTGGGAGACTTCCTTTGTATGTCAAACCACAAAAAGACTTCTATCAAAAATCAAGAAACTGGCTTCGTAACTCTTGCGCTCCCACTATGAAAATGGTGCTGGAAGCTGATCAGCACTTAGGGAAAACTGATCTGTCAGATATGATCGCAGAAGCTGAACTGGCGGAAAAACACAAAAAAATGCTAGATGTGTTTATAGCTGATGTTGCTGACATGGTCGTTTAAAAACAAGCTGCTAAAGCTTTATAAACACAGGTGATGCGATTAAACGTATGTGTCAACGGTACCGGAACGAAGTGAGGATAAGGAGTTGACATATTCAGCGCTACCCAAACCCTCTTGGCATTGAACAAACAACCGTTTGTTTCTGCCTACCGGCGAGGGAGTCCCCCGATGATTCGGGGGAATAGGGGGCTAGATTAACAGCAATCCAACGGGCTTCCGTTGGTGGGTTTGGGTGAAACCCAAGAACTTAAATCGGAGGGATAAGATGTTTAACATTAATCTGTTGAATCAGGCCCGACTAGAGAGTGATTTGGAGTCTCTTGGCTGTTTGGATATTGTTGAGGAATTGATCGAAAGAATGATGGAAGATGTCTTTTACAGTGATGTTGCTCAAAGAGTCATAGTTCAAACTCTTGCGGTTATAGATAATGTGAATGCCAAACTTCATGCCACATTCAACATACTGGAGGATGAAGATGCTGAGACAGATGAAAGAATTGTGGAGTTTGAAGGAATTAGCTACTATATGTAGATGAAAAACAAGCATACTGTCATATGCTTGTTTTTATTTGAGACATCATGAGTCACTACTTAATTTTTTCTTTTTTAATTGCATTGTGTTTGCCACAAGACACACTGCACTATAAAATGTCATAGCAACACCTAGTAATAACACTATCCAATTCAAAATAACTGGTAATTCAATAGTATTTGCAATGAAATTTAGAATGCTTCCAACTGATAATAATGCTAATAAGATAGGTTGATTTTTAATCAAGTTATCACTCTCCAAACATTGTCAAATTTAATATACCATACTTTTTTCCTTGTTATCCATTATTTATAGAGGGAATCGGGGTGAGAAAGTGTAATGTCTGCTGTAGACAAACGTTTCAAAAGCTTGGGTTTTAATGTGGGTATCCCCTCTTTAGTTTTTGTGAGAAGTTTAAGCAGAGATTGCATGTTAGTTGTCGAAGGTGAACGTTTAAAAGGATTTGCCGAATATCGTTACACATTCTACAAGACAAGGTATTTGCCGGACGGTCGAATGACTAGTTTAAAAGTTTATATGGAGAATCAAAGCATAAAAAGGGTGTTACATCGTGTAGCATCCTTTTTACTGTTCCTAGAAAAAACGAAACAAGTGTGAAAGTAATGATTTGTATTATAGAATCAGTTAAGAAAGATTTAAGGTTGAATATTGAAAAATTTTATATATTTTCAATAAAATACTGGTACTATTATAAACGTATATAGATTGTCTGGAAATGTAATTAATTTAAAAGGAGTTTTCTAATTGCGTTGGAGTAAATGGTTCAATATTTTTTGCATAGTTGCATTGGGATCAGTATATGGTTATAAATTATTTACTAACCAAGAAGTCAGCACCACTCGTTTAATAATAGCTTCTGTAATTGTCTTGTGGAACATTGTTGGACTTTTTAGCAAAGAACCAGTAAAACAAACACAGCAAGCAAATTAAAAGTCATAAAGATAAAAAACATATTCCAATAATTCAATAAAAGTTGCTAAAGAAGGATGTTACATGTGTAGCATCCTTTTTATTATTCCTTGAAAAAACAAAACAGGTTTGAAGAAAGCGAGGTCTTTCATGAAACAGAGTGTTGAGGTCGTTGAAATTAAAGGTAAGCCAGTGGAAGTGATTGTGACGGAGTTAAACGAACCGAACTATGAAAAAATGGCGAGAGCCATTTTGAAAATGACAAGAAACATGAAAGTTAACCAGGAGGAAAGTGCTTAGAAATATATGAAAGGAGAGTGAATCGAATTGCTCCATAAAGAAATTGGCTCGGATAAAAAAGAAGAGTCTTTTTTTCGGTCTGCCTTTCAAAAACTGAAACGCATTGAAAGACCGGAAAAAGACAAACAAAAAGTACCTCGTGACAGGTCAAAGCTGATAGCCGTCACATTGTGGTCTTGTGTAGGGGGCTTGCTGTTTATCTGTATGCTTGCTGTGCTTCTGTCAATTAATACTCGCTCCCAACTTAATAACATGAAAGACGAAGCGAATAAGCCAACAAATGAAGATAAACAAAAAATTTCGGTGACTGCTGCTGAAAACTTTCTGTCAGGGTTTATCAATGAATATGTGAATGTGAAGAACGATCAAGAATCTATTGAAAAACGCATGCAGAGTCTTGAAAGCTACATGGTGAAACAGGAAGATAACCATTTTGAGGATGAAGATCGTTTTAATGTGGATGGCTTAAAAGGTGATCGAGAGTTAAAGGGTTACAGCTTATATAACGTGAAAGAAGGTGATAAAAACAGCCTTTTTCAATATAAGGTCACATATGAAAATCTCTACCCTGTAGAGAAGGAAGTTGAAAAAGAAGTTAAAGACGGAAAGAAAAAAAAGAAGGTGAAAGAAAAGGTTAAAACAAACGAGAAATCTGAAAAACAAATGTTGCTGAATATTCCAGTCACAAATAAAGGTGATTCCTTTGCGGTGTCTGCTGTTCCTTACTTTACACAGATTTATGATCTGAAAGGCAATATTGCTTCTGAGGGCAAAGAAGACACTAGAGACGAATATGCAGGCGAGAAAAAAGAATCTATCGAATCATTTCTTCATACTTTCTTCGAGAAATACGCTTCTGAAAAGAAAGAAGAAA
Source organism: Bacillus sp. FSL R5-0416 (assembly GCF_037975425.1). Lineage (NCBI taxonomy): Bacteria > Bacillati > Bacillota > Bacilli > Caryophanales > Bacillaceae > Bacillus > Bacillus sp. FSL R5-0416. The sequence continues at coordinate 532,704 of NZ_CP150252.1, forward strand.
TGGTTTATATGATGAAAAAGCCGGAAGCGTTGGAAGGAAACTTGTTATTTGGGGAAGTGCAGTTAATGAAAATCTTCGAGACGAAAAAAGGTTTCGAGGTTTTTTGTGCTGTTCGATTTAAGGAAAAAGAAAATGATATTCCCGTAAATGAAAAATTTAGTTTAGAGATTACGGAAAACAGCGGTCAGTTTTATGTAAATAAACTCAAACATCAATAGGAGGATTAAATATGGATTTCATGAATTTCTTTATTCTTGGCGCAGACCTTCCAACACTTGGAGGGGTAAAAGGTTGGGCATCAGATGTTGTTATCCAATTCATTACGATCGTAGTCATGTTTATAGCAGCAAAGAATCTTATGAAATTAAAAATGGGCGGCATTATCTTTGTTTGCTGTATTGGCAGTGCGGTAACGTGGGTTATTAAACACTGGTCAGAATTCTCCGGCTGGATCAATGCACTAATGGAAAAATTGTAAGGGGGCATCTGAATGGGGCGTCTGGTGTTCAACTACCGGAAGGCAATGAGAGAGCCGAAGAAAATTCAGCAATTAACTGAAAATTATTCGTTACCCTTTGCAGTTGAGTTAATACCGGCTATTAACTATTTCATTTTTGTTGGTCTCTGCTTTGGATTCTGGTACGGCGTGAGGATGATTTTCCCTCACGCTTTTGATAACAGTTACGTCATCGTGATTTTTGGAATACCATTTTTTTTAACGATGCTTGTAACGAAAATAAAGCCGGAAGGCAAAAACATCTATATATATTTCTTTGATTTCGCAAAATATTACTTCTTCATCAAGCTCCCACAAAAGAAGTATTGCAATGATCGAAAGATTGATTTGAGTAACGAAAAACAAATTGAGTTTCGAAAACTTGTGAAGGTGGTGGATTATTCAAATGAGACTAAAAACGCCTATGAAGGCAATACACCAGAATTTGCTGTTAACAAGAACGGGCGACGTGTGGGCGTACTACAGAATAAAAAGCAATTCGATTCCTATGCAAAATAAAGAAAAAGTTGAGTCTTACAAAAAGAAATGGCAGCATCTTTTTGAAGAAATTACATCCTATGAGGATTTTCACTTGATGATGTATCCAAGTGAGTATGAATTAGAAAAACGATTTAAGGATTTAGAAACAGATATTGCATCAGATGCAATGGATGTGGCACGTTACTACAATGAAGAAACGGTAAGGCTGTTAGAACAGCGATTAGGAAGGCTAACAAAGTATGATTTCATTTTTGGTGTAAAACTGAAAAGCAGTCTTGTAAATATTAGTGTGGAACTTAAAGACAATATACTATCTTTTTTCAATACGGCGACTGATACAGTTGTGAAAATGCTCGGGTGGGAACAAAATGTTTCCACCTCTTTTTTTGAAAAGTATGAGGAAGTCGAAGAAACACTAGCTAATATCATGGCTTCTGTTCGCGGAGAACGGCTTTCAGAATCAGAAATGACATACATTAATCGTTATCACTTTGTGCGTGGGTTAAAGCACCAAACGAATGAAGAAAGTGAGATAAAGGATGTTCGTTCAATAACAAACACGATCATAGACCCCACTGACCCATCAGTTTTACATCTGCATAGTGACCAAGATGAAGGCTATACGGCTTTTGTGGTGATTGATGAATTTCTCCACAACATGTCAGAAAGTGATCTGTTTTATGAAGCGCAGTCCCTTCCTTTCCCTGTCGAAGTGCAGATGAAAATTCAAACGGAATCAAAATCAATTACAAAACCTGCCCTCAACCTTAAAAGACAGCAATTGAAAGAAGAACAAAAAGAACAACAAAGCACAGGCGATCGAAGTGATGTTTCCACTGTCACAAGCGCCACAATGATAAGGCATTTACAAGATGAAATAAAGAAAGAAGATGTACACATGATGAACTGGCTGTCTGTGATAGTCGTTCATGGAAAGACAAAAAAAGAATGTGTGGGGAAAGCAACGATTGTCAAAAGGCATTTAAAAGGCGCTGGCATTACTTGTCGACTTCCAGTGGCTGATCAACTGAACCTTTTTTACAAAATGCTTCCTGGTGAAAAGTTAGACATAACGGATAAGAACTGGATTCAAAAAACGACACAAGACGGCGTGGCAGAGGGTCTTTTCGCTGTTAACTCTGATATAGGTTCGAAAATCGGGTTCTTTCTTGGCTGGGTTGACCGTTTTCAAGAGCACACCGATTTAGAAAATGCCATTATGTCCAGTCGTGATTTTGTCTTATTTCACCCGTTCTTAGCCAATCAGCAGTTAAAGGGTTCAAAGACACGTTCTCCCCATTGTTTAATTTCAGGAGATACAGGAAACGGCAAGTCGTATCTGGCGAAATTGATTTTTATCTATATCACCATGTTAAACATCAAATCTCTGTATATAGACCCTAAAAAGGAAATGAGAAAGTGGATTCAAAGAGTACTGAATGATGAGGACATTAGAGAGAACTTTCCCTTATATATTGCACATTTAGAAAAATACAACTATATCACACTAGATCATGAAAACACGCACAACTGGGGAGCGCTTGATCCTATCTCCTTCCTCCCTCCTATGAAAGCAAAAGAGCTAGTTCAAGTCATTTTTGAACAAGTATATGACTTTAAAGGAAAAGACGATGTGAACACAGCTTTCCTTCGTGCTACATCAGAAGTAATTGAGGCAAAACAAAAAGGCGAACAGGTCGGCTCACTGGATATTATTCGGAAGATGCAGAACCATCCCGAAGAAGCTGTACAAAAGGCTGGCGACTACTTAAATGAGGTTGTATCAGATTCAATTTTAAAACTTTGTATTCATGATGGTTCAAACCCTGCATTGTCACTTGAAAAACGAATCACCATTTTAGAGGTTGAAAATATGGATTTGCCAGATCATGCTGAACGACTTGAAAACTACACCATATCACAACTAAAATCTAGTGCTGTCATGTTTGCGCTTGGTAAGTTCTGCGAACTATTCGGTATGAATCCAGATGAACAGACAGTTGAATTTATAGACGAAGCTTGGATATTTACAACGTCACAACAAGGAAAAAAAGTTGAAAGACAAATGCGCCGGATTGGTCGCTCATACAACAATGCGGAATACTTCATTTCCCAATCCACAAAAGACGCTTTAAAAGAAGAGGATTCTGGAAACTTCGGTGTTGCCTTTGCCTTTGATGAACCGAATGAGCGAGAAGAAGTGTTGAAATGGATGAACATGGAGGTCACAAAAGAAAACAAAAAAATGATGGAATCCATGTTTCAAGGTCAATGCTTATTTAAAGATTACTATGGCCGCACCTCCAAAATTTCGATTGAATGCCTATTCGTAGAATGGCAGGGCGCTTTAAAAACAGTAGAGAAAAAAGCTGTCGCATATGCGGAAGAAAAATATTTGTAAAAGGGGTTGAATCGTACATGGAAATAGCTTTCTTAAACTCTCTTGTGGTCACGAGTCCAGGCTTTTATAAAGCTGAAAAGATTACATTGGAAGAAGTTAAACAATGGCTAAAGCATTATGATGGTCGATACAAAAGTTTTATCGGACATAAATCAACGGCACAGTTCCTGCAAAAATTATTAGGCATCAAGATTGAACAAAACCGAAAGACTTTTAGGCATATGAAATATCAAAAAGCAATCTGTTTTTCCTTGTATGAACGATATCCCGAAAACGTGCTGCTAACGCAAAGAGACTTAGAGAAAGCCAGATATCAATTTTATTTATTAACTCGGTTAGATTAGGAGGTGGCTGTGATGAAGAAAAAAAGGATTCTAATTGTGTCAGCTATCGTGTTGCTGTTTTTAACTGTCGCTTCAGCTGTAACGGTATTTTCGGCTGATGGAGATACAACGACGCAGCCAAAAGTCGAAAAAGCTGGCGGCGTGGAATTGAAGGTGAAAAGGTTTCCTATCTCACGCTATCAAGCGAATAATGAAGCATCTGACGATTTAATCAAGGGGGCGTTTGTTGGGCTGACAAACGTCACTTTTTCTTTTGCGGGAAACATTGTTCGTGTGGTTGATGCGGGGATGGATATTTTGTATAACTTGCAACCGATAGACGAGTTCGCAAACTCCATTACAAACGTCTCTAAAACAGTTTATAAAACCCTGAAAAAGAATTTCGGTGAAGCCTTATTCATCTTCACGTGCGCCTATGTTGTCTACCTGTTCTGTGTGAGAGGTAGCGTAAAAGAAGCAATGCGACGGAGTATTCTATTTATTTGTGTAATGGTGATCGGCGGGCTTTGGATGTCAAACGCTGGTTATTACATGAAAGCGTTGAATGCCTTGTCTGTAGAAGCACAAGGAAAGCTTTTAACTGCGGGAAATGGATTGGTGGGCATTGTTCAAGATGAAGGGAATTTTGCTGACAGTTCTGCTATTGAAAAAGGAAAGGAAATGGAAGGCACAGTCGCAGTTATGCGTAATCTATACTTTGACATTGCTTTGATGAAGCCATTTCTAATCGTGAATTTTGGAGAAACAAGTGAAGCAAAAATTAATGAAAAAGGTGATTCGAAAGAGAAATTATCAAGGGTCGATAAATTGCTTTCATACAAGCTGTCAAAAGACGGAGAAAAAGAAAAACAGAAGCATATAAAGGATACTGAAATTGAAGAATATGAAAATGAGTCTATGACCTCTGGGAATGTTTTTAATCAACTTGGAGAATCTTTTATTGCTGTGGTCGCTTCTATTGTCATTGGGATACCATTTTTAGCATTAGCTTTCTTTAACTTCTTGCTCCAAATAATCGCTCTAGTGATTGTATTCTTTGTACCATTCGCTTTCATCTTAGCGTATGTTCCCCAATTAGCTTACTCGGGATTTGTCACCCTTGGACGCTTGGGGAGTGTTTACCTACTGAAAGCAATGTTAGGGGTTATCGTTCTGTTTGTGTATGTGACTTGTTTTATCGTTGACAAGTTAATACCGCCAAATGGTTTTGGAATGTATCTTTTAAATGTTGCTGTCCTTGCCTCAATCTTGTGGATTGGTTTTCACAAGAGGGATGCCATTATCAAGTTTGTGACTGCTGGAAAAGTTGTTTCAGTTGATAATAATATGATGGAAAATATGAGACAAAACATTGTTCAGCCTGCTTGGGAACAAGCAAAAAAAATAGGTGGAACATTGGGTAACGGTGGGGGCGTATTTACTGACTTTGCAAAGAATTTTAAGGGGAGAAAAGATGGTTCGAATGCTGATGGCGTAAATGCTGCTTCAAGTGGAAGTGGTGGTAATTCACCGAGTGGTGCTGCTATAGGGTATGATAATACTCATGCTATTTCAAGAACCCCGCAAAAAGAGACTGCTAACGGAATATCTAATCATAATAGCCGAAACTTAAAACGAAATCCTCAAACTCTGTCGAAAGAACAAGAGAAACAAAAAGAAGCATTTGCGAACGCAAAAGAAAATAAACAGCAATCCCATTTAGACAGATTGAGAAAAGACGGAATAAACTCTCCTATGCTGAAGGACGTTTTGCAAGAAGGTAATGAAGAGTTATCCAAAAGAGCGCCTATATTACAGGATAAAAAGGATGAATCAGCTAGAACAGATCAAAAAGAATATGTTGAACAGCTTCTTAAACAGCCCGATAACCAGCAACAAACTGATGATGCATCATTACAACATGAAGAAGAAACTGCTTCTGATCGAGCACCAGTCTTACAAGAGAGTGATAAAGACACAGAACGTACTGATCAAAAAGCGTATGTTTATGAAGAACAAAACCAGAATCCTGAAACAGATATGCAAAAAGATTTTGAAGTCCAGAAAGATGATTCTGTTTCAAAAAGTGAACCTGTAGCACAAGAGAGATTAGCAGACATCAAACGTTCAGACCAAAAAGTCATAACGAGTCAATCTGAACCACAGAATGGCTTTGAAAGCTCTCAACCTACAAAAGTAGAGAACCAACCTGTTGTCAATAATGAACGAAAAGCCAGACCATCTGAACCCGCAAAAGTTCATTCAGATGGTATTCGTGCTGAGAAAAAACAGACGGATGCACCTGCTGAAAGTAAGGCTGTTTTAAGAGAAAATCAGCCTTCATCACAAACGATTAAGCGAACTGAACAAAACGTAAATACATTTGAACAAGTGTCTTTAAATGATATTGGAAGGCGCACCTCGTCAAAAGTTGAAGATCGACTGAGAAGGGATGAAAGAACAAGATGATAAGTAAAAAGGTAGTTCTTCCTTTGGTGTTCTCGGCCCCTTTTATCTTCTTTTTTGTTTTATGTATCGTAGTGGTTATGACGATTTCAAGGGAAAATCAAGTTGGAGACGATTTTATAGGCGGCGGGGATGGCGAATATGAAACGGTCGGGATTGCACCGGAAGTCGAACGATTTAGGGCTGTATTTGAGAAGTACGCACGTCAGGAAGGTGTTTTTGATCAAGTCAATATTATTATGGCGCTCACCATGCAAGAAAGTGGTGGGCGTTCTTTAGATATCATGCAAAGTTCCGAAAGTATCGGCTTACCTCCCAACTCCATAACTGACCCAGAACGTTCGATTGAAGTCGGCATTAAACATTTTAAGAAGGTTTTTAAACAGGCTGGCGGTGATATTCGTTTAACCTTACAGGCATACAACTTTGGTTCTGGTTTTATAGACTATGTCAAAAAGAATGGCGGGAAATACACAAAGAAATTGGCACTTGATTTCAGCCGATTGCAAGCTTTTAAAATGGGCTGGAAAAGCTATGGTGACCCAAGTTACGTTGACCATGTCATGAGGTATGTGAAAGGCTCTGATAAAAATGTGAAGCCTGTGAATGGTTCTATGGATTTCTATGAAACAGTCATGAAAGAAGCTTTGAAATATGAAGGGCAACCGTATGCCTGGGGTGGTTCAAACCCGAAAACTGGATTTGATTGTTCGGGCCTTGTTCAGTGGTCTTTTGCGAAAGCTGGAATCACTCTTCCGAGAACAGCACAAGAACAACATGGGGCAACAAAGAAAATAAGTGAAAAAGAAGCGACTGCGGGTGACTTAGTGTTCTTTGGCGGCACATATGAAGGAAAAGCCATTACTCACGTCGGCATCTATGTAGGCAATGGCAGAATGTTTAATTCAAATGACAGTGGGATTGAATATTCTGATCTGAAATCTGGTTATTGGAGAGATCACCTTGTATCCTTTGGGCGTATTAAATAACTAGGAGTGAAAATATGAAAACACATATTGCATGGGCTACAGCTTGTTTATCATTGATATTGCTGACTGGATTTTTTACGAATGGACAGCAAACGTATAAGATTGAAAAGTTAAAGGATAAAAATGAAGTTTTAACAGAAATAATTAAGGAATTGAACCATATAGAATCAACAAGCAGCGCTTCAGAAAACAAGGCATTTCTTGAAGCGTTTTTTAATTACTCGGATATAGATAAGCGATATGAGACAGTTAAGAAGCACACAACCGGAAAAGGGTTTGACTATGCATTCCCTTCTCGTTCTGATCAAAAGCACACAGTCAGTGTGCAAAGTGAGTTACTTTCACTAGAGAGTTATTCAAAGCCGTTAGATGAATCTCATGAATTGTTTTTAAACATTGTCGAAATTGCCACAACCGCAAATTCAGTTACTACGAATCAAGTGTTGATTGTTCAAACGACTATGAAAAAAGAGAAAGATGGTTGGTTAGTTGATAATGTGCAGGTCAAGGGAAATGGATAAAAGGTGGAAAAGGTCGAATTGTTTGTTTATACTAAATATTGAAAAAGGAGGTAATGTTTATTTTGAAAAACCTTTTTATTTTCCTTAGTTTGATGATGATGTTCGTTTTAACTGCGTGCGGCGGCAATAAATATAATGATGCGATTGATGATGTAATCAATCAATATAAAGAATATAAAGGTGATGATACTAAAATAAATGTTTCGAGGGCTAATTCTATAGTTCGGGTTTACGATGGAGGAAAATATATTCAGTTCGCATTTTATATGCCTGATGATTCTTCTCGTGAATTAACTACTTTTAAATACTATGAAAAACTTGGAGACGAGTATAAAGAAATGAGCGACATGCCTGGAAATGGTGAAAATGATCGTCTTGGCTTATCAAAGAAAACACCTGACTATGAAGAAGCCAAAGGTAAAGAAACAAAGTTAAAGGAGTAGACCTGCGTTCTACTCCTTTTTTTGCTGTGTATTCATATTTGGAGGCGAATCTTCTGAACTAGATGTTTTGGCAGTTTTCATTTCAAATATAAATCTTGCTTCGTTCATTTCCCCTGGCAATATGTAGACATATTCAAGTATTTTGTTTGTTAATCTAAACATAGCATCAACTATATAACTATCAATATCTACTTGATCTCCATGAGCAGCCATATTTCCAAAATCTTTTATTACCTTTGAAATGTCACCCATTAAAGGGGGTAAAATGTTTTGTTGTTGTAACTGATTAAGTTTTTGATGAAGCTGTCCTTTAACAGCCCCTTTATCTTTACATACCATTTCTAAAGTTCTACGAAGAGAAATCAGACAAATAACGTCATCAATCTTTCTAACTCTTAGAGCTGATTCATATGCACTTTTAACACTTTTAGGAAGTCTGAATGAATTCACCTTTTCAGAAAGAGGGAATAAAACTTGACCATCTTCATAGATATCATAATCCTCAAAGTATGCTTCTTCAGTATTCCAATGAGTATGATATAGTTGAAAATCGTTACAAACCGGACACTCAAACACCTCGAATATGTCATTATATTGAGCTTGATCATCACCAAAACCTAATGGAACAAAAGTTTCTTTTTCATATCTATTTAACAGATTCATAGGAGTCTTATTTCCGCAGTGTGGACAAGTAAGAATTGTCACCATTTTAAGCACCTTCTACAACTTTTTTACTCGTATTATAGCACTATTATTGTGAACTGTTAATTTTATTCAATGATTCTAAAAGTTTGTAAATTGGTGTCAAGTCGCAAAAGTATTGGTATAACCGCAAAAAAACCGCAAAGGAGTAGATATAACGTACCTTTTTGTAATTCATCTTTGTAAAATAAAGGGTGTTCTGACATAATACAATTAATGTAAATATTCGCACAATTTATGTAAGGATGGGGGAATTTTCTTGCGGGGTGTTTTCTTAGATAAAGATAAAATTCCGTACGACATAGTCACAAAAAAGTTAAATGATTGGTATACATTAATAAAAGATGATCAAGTTGAGCAGGCAGAGATTATAAAAATAGAAGTAGAGAAAGAATTGCTAAACATGGAAGAAAACCAAGATGCCTTGTTATATTATCAGTTATTAGATTTTAGGCACGAGATAATGCTGAGTTATATGAAATCTAAGGAAATAGAAGATCTCAATAATGCTTATGAGACTATAAAAGAAATTGAGAAACAAGGGCAATTAACTGGCATGTTGGAATATTATTTTTACTTTTTTAAGGGGATGTATGAGTTTAGGCGAAAAGAATTAACTTCGGCGATAAGTGCCTATCGAATAGCTGAATCAAAGTTGTCGGAAGTTGAGGATGAAATAGAAAAAGCAGAGTTTTTTTTCAAAGTGTCCTATGTATATTATTATATGAAACAAACATATTTCTCCATGAATTATGCAAATCGTGCTCTCAAAATATTTAGAGAGTATGAAGAGTATGCGGTCCAAACTGTGCGTTGTCAATTTATCGTAGCAGGTAACCTGATCGATTCTTTAGAATATGAAAGAGCCTTGGAACAATTTCTGAATTCTTTGAAAGTTTCTAAGGGAAGTAACATAGAGCATTTAATTGCAATGTCACACATGAATATTGGGATTTGTTATGATGAATTGAAAGAATATAAAAAGGCTTCACAACATTTAATTTTAGCGTTGGAAATTTTCGAAAAATCAAAACACAGTTTCCTAACAAAGACTTTATTCACTCTAACCTATGTAGAAGCAAAACAACAAAATTATGATGTTGCTTTGATATACTTTAGGAAAGGGCGATTTATTGCCGATAAAAGTGATGATAAGGAATACTCAGCGAAATTCAAAATATTAGAGGGATTATTTTTTTCTGATGGTGAGACTCAATTAATAAAGAATGCATTTTCATATCTGGCTTCGAGAAAAATGTTTGCTGATGTTGAAAATTTTTCGATTGAAGTCGCTGATTATTTTCATGAACAAGGAAATTTAATGCTCTCTAATGAATATTATCGTATGAGTATTGAAGCAAGACGAAAAATTAAAAAAGGGGAGATTATTGATGAAAATCAGCCGGATTCTATTGGCAGCAGTGATTTTAAGTAGTGTATTTTCAATAACTTATTTGCAAAGTGATCATAGTACAGAAATCAAAGTGGCTGCAGATAGGGTAGGGGCATAAGGGTACTAAAAAGGCTTAATCTTTATTAAAAGGTTAAGCTTTTTTGGGCTATAAATGTAATCAATCAAAGGAGTCAATCAATAGACATGGAACAGGTTAATAATTTGTCACAATTTAAAGAGATGGTACAAAAACATTCAACTGGAGAAACATATTATAGAGGTCAACTATCTCATTATACTGATATCAATTCAAGTATTTCGAGAGATAAGGGATATGTATTAAATGAAGATAAAATTTTTACCGAGTCAGTTTTGATAATGCCAAACGAATTCGAACACATTCATGAACCTATTGATTATTTGGCTAAAATGCAACATTATAATATTCCAACTCGTTTAATTGATATGACTGTAAACCCACTTATAGCTTTATTTTTTGCAGTAGAGAATGTTGATGATGAAAATGATGGTATCGTTTATATTTTTAATAAAAATGGTGAAATGAAAGATTGTAAACATGTACGTCTACTTTCATTGTTAGCTAAAATTGATGATTATACCTTCTCTGTTATACAGAAAAAATATGAAGAACATTATGGCGAAATCATTACCATTCCTGAAATAACTCAATATTCAACAAAACCAGCGTTTATAAAATATAGTCAAAATGAAGATAAAACAAATATTCGAATCACAAATCAAAAAGGTACATTCGCTATTTGTTGTAACGAAATGTCTCCTGATGGTACGCTAGGACAAAATATTATGCCTTTAGTAAGTGACATTAAAGTTAAAATCCGAATCCCATATGAATATAAAAAAGTAGTTAAACAAGAGTTAGATAATGAAGGGATAAATAAAGCTTTTATATACCCTGAATTACCGTCAGTAGGGGATTATGTAAGAGAAAAATACAAATACAGAAACTATGCTAAGGAAAATATTTATACAATTGTTAATACTATGGATGTATCCACGGGTGCTGCAAAACGGCTTTCACTGATGGTAGTGTTGGAAAAGCCTCAGGACATAGAGCAAATTAAAGATATTTGTAAAACTATATTCAATGGTTATCAACAGTCACAAGATGTTATTTGGATATACATAGCGAAAAATGGTGAAGACTACAAAAATGCAAATTGGATAATGAGAGCTCAGTGGATCAGACCTACATTAAATGAGTTGTTTAAACCTCTTCCGATTGGTAACTCAAAAGATGGGGAATACTCCTGGGATTATTCAGAGGATTATTCTGTTATATCGAATTTTTACAAAACACTCTCTTAAGTCATCATTGAATTTTGGTGCCCAATTAGTGCCCAGAATTCATGAAAAATGATGAAAATAGGTGTAAATAAAATAAACAGATGCTTTGGTTAAAAGCTTTTGTAACCCATGATACGTTTTCACTAGGTTGAGGGCCTAGTGGGTGAATAACCCGTGGAGGTTCAAGTCCTCTCGGCCGCATCTCAATAATACCAAGGGTTTAACCACCTTTGGTATTATTTTTTTGTGCGGAAATACGGCTATGAGAGAAGAGTTGCTCACCAAAACTCACCAGTTGCTTAAAGTAATCATCCAAACGGTAGGCAGTTCCTTCTGTTTATTAGGAAAAAGATATCCGTTCATTGTAAAAGAAACGAACCATGCCCTATTCGTTCAAAAAAACTAATGGGTGATACATATTATACATGATTAATATGTATCACCCATTTCTTTCTTGTTCAACAATCGCGCTTGAGGAGAACATAAGCTAATACAACTGACTCGATTTCTAAAGTTGCTCCATTCTTTTTTTAAACAACTCATCCACAACCTGTTTTAAAATCTCGTACGACTGAATTTCCTTGCTCAATTCGTAAATATTAGATAACACAATTAATTCATCTGCTTGATACATTTGTTGGAAATCAATTAGTTCGCGACGAATTGTTTCTCGATCACCCATGATTGTATACCCCAGTCGACTGTGGAGAATTTCTAATTCAAACTGTGATAACGATTCTAGGAAGTTTTCAGTGGGTGGAATAAGCTTACTTAAATTATTTGTATAAATATCAATATACACCTGCAAATGACTTGCAGAAATAAAAGATGCCTCGTCCATAGATTCTGCTGCAATCACATTAATGCAAGCGATCACATAAGGTTCTTGTAAATAAGAAGACGGTTGGAAATTTTCTCGATAAATAGAGAGCGCTTCTTCCATCGAATGGGGTGAAAATTGAGCGCCAAATGCATAGGGTAAACCAAGCTTTGCAGCAATTTCCGCTGAATCCGTTGAGGATCCTAACACAAAAACAGGCACATGCGTTCCAATACCCGGATAAGCGCGAACCTCCCCCTGTACACTCTTATCCCCGACAAAACGCAAAATATCATTTACTTCTCTTTCAAAGAAAAACACTCCATTATGGTTGGAACGACGAATCACATCGGCCGTTTTTTGATCCGTTCCGGGTGCGCGTCCTAATGCCAAATCTACACGATTTGGATATAATGTTTCAAGTGTTCCAAATTGCTCCGCTACGATTAATGGGGAATGATTTGGCAACATAATACCCCCTGAACCTACGCGAATGTCTTTTGTATTTGCTAATATATGTTGTACAATTGATACGGTTGCTGCACTTGCATAAGCGTCGTGATTATGATGCTCTGCAAACCAAATCCGTTTATAGCCCATATTATCTACAGCTTTAGCTAATGACACTGCAGAATCAATCCCTTGTTTCATTGTTTCTCCTTGTCTTAATGGAGCAACTGATAAAACAGATATATCAAATTTTTTCATAATTTCACCTCTAAAATAATGAACTTATACAAGATCAATGGAAAAAACATTTTGAAAAATTGTCTCATATTAAATGGTGTACATTCCTCTTTGATTTGCATGCAAATAAATATATACTTTCTCAAACGATCAATACATAGGCAAAATAAAGTTATTTCACAATTTCACTTTACTTTTAAAGTTTTAAGCAAACATAAAAAAATGTTCAGTGAACAAACTATGTAAAATACATCTTATTTTTTCAGAAAGGATACAAGAAAATGATTGATGAAATAGATAAAAAAATACTCGATGAGCTGTCTAAAAATAGTCGCCTTACAATGAAAAAATTAGGGGAAAAAGTACATCTCACTGCACCAGCAACCGCATCAAGAGTAGTAAAGTTAATAGACAATGGCATAATAAAAGGATGTAGTATCGAAGTGAATCAAGTGAAATTAGGCTTCTCTATACATGCTTTTCTTAATATTTATATCGAAAAAATCCATCATCAACCCTATTTAGCTTTTATAGAAACACAAGATAACTATGTAATAAACAATTATAAAGTTAGTGGAGACGGTTGCTATTTGCTTGAATGTAAATTTCCTTCAAACGAGGTATTAGATCAATTTTTAAATGACTTAAATAAACATGCAAACTATAAAGTGTCGATTGTTATTGGTAAATAGTTAACTTTATAAAACGGAGATGTGCGGTCATATAACATGATATATATGCTCTAAAAAAGCCCTAGGTTGGATATGGAATTTACCAAGCTGGGGCCTTTTTATACATTATAATAACAAGCGCATTATTCATCAGACATTAATGAAGTATTATAATGCTTTTTTACTTCCTTAATAGACAAATAAAGCTGATAGTTTCCATACTTCAATAAATCATTCAGAAGGTGATTTAAAACTTCTTGTGAATGAACCGTTACCTTCAGAAGATAACATGCATCTCCCGAAATACGATGAGCTTCGCTAATTTCATTACGAGTAGCAATAAATTTCAATAAATCATCATGCGTATATGCATTCATGAAAAAGAAGACAAAGGCTGTAAAAGAAAACCCCATCTTCAATTCATCAACCACAATCGAATATGCTTTAATGATACCGTTATCCTCCATTTTTTTGATGCGATTGCCTACCGCTTGTCCTGTCATATGAATTTTTTCACCGATTTCTTTCCATTGTATCCGAGCATTTTTATTTAATAATTGGAGAATTTGAAAATCAATTGAATCAATTTGCATAGTAACTCCTTTCACAGTGAAAAAGTTTTACATAATAGTATTTCATGAGACCATCGAAAATTCAATGGAAATTATATATCCTTATACAGTATAAAAATTTTAAGAGGTGAAAAAATGACAACAGCTTTATTAGTGATTGATATTCAAAATGATTACTTTCCAAATGGGAAGATGGCTTTAACAAACCCAGAGAAAGCAGCACAAAATGCGGCTAAACTACTTTCACACTTTAGAAACACAGGCGCACCTGTCTTTCATGTACAGCATATCACAGAAGGTAACATCGCTCATTTTTTCCATCCAAATACAGAAGGTGTCGAAATTCATGAGTCAGTACGTCCATTAGAGAAAGAGACAGTCATTGTAAAACATATGCCGAATAGCTTTTTCAATACAGATTTAAATGGAAAGCTACAAGAAGAAGGGGTTAAAGAATTAGTTGTTTGCGGTATGATGTCCCATATGTGTATTGATGCAACAGTTCGTTCTGCAGTTGAACATGGTTATGTATGCCAAGTGGTAGAAGATGCTTGCGCAACAACAACATTGCAAATTGAAGATAAAATCGTTCCTGCTGAGCATGTCCATTACGCATTTATGGCCGCATTAAATGGTGTCTATGCAACAGTAAAAACCACAGAGGCATTTTTAAAATAAAAGAATTTCCTGTGCGAACATAACGTCTTTCTTTTCACAAGAAAGATGATTCAACAACTTAAAAAAGGATGTTCAGAAAAATACTTCTGGACATCCTTTATTCATTATCTTTTATTGTTTTTCAGTATCATTATTCCCATCTGATAAAAGATCAAGATGTCCTGTTTTTGATCCATAGTAAGACCATGTACAGGGATTGTTTTTGCCATAAATATAGATATTGATGAAGGTTTACATAAAGCACCTAATTGCTTGATTTACTTTAATGTTAGATCCCTCAATAACTCCATTCTCTTCTAATTTCTCTACTCTAGCTGTAGCTGATGGGCATGTTAAATGTACTCTCTCCCAGATCTTTCATTGAATTCGGCTATTATACATAATTTCTCTATAATTTTTTATCTGTTTGATCTATTTGAACGTTAATTCCTTTCGAAAATAAAGTCAAAGAGTTAAAACACTTTTTTTTATCTATGTATTCGAACGCTGCTGATATTATACACTTAACTCTGTCGATCTAAGACAAATAAAAAAAGAAAGTGAGTTGTAAATATGAATATTACACAAATTCGAAATGCAACAATTGTTGTAAAATACGCAAATAAAAAATTTTTGATAGATCCTATGTTAGCAGAGAAAGGTACGTACGCTACTTTCCCTGAAACGATCAGACAAGATCTATTTAATCCTTTGGTGAGTTTGCCAACATCAATTGATAACATTCTGGATGGAGTAGATGCGGTAATTGTTACTCATCTACACCTAGATCACTTTGATGATGTGGCAAAAAACGTATTGCCAAAAAACATCAAAATGTTTGTTCAAAATGAAGCAGATGCAAAAGAAGTAAAAGCAAGTGGTTTCAAAAATGTAGAAGTGCTACATCAAGACACTGTTTTTGAAGGGATCCAATTAGTAAAAACAAAAGGTGAACATGGCAGAGGGGAAGAGTTATTAAACTTAATGGGTGATGTTTGTGGATTAGTATTCAAGCACCCAAGTGAAAAAGTTTTATATGTAGCTGGGGATACAGTTTGGTATGATGCTATCGAAGACGAGATTCATACACATCAACCAGAAATCATTGTGGTTAATGGTGGAGACAATCAAAGATTAGATTTAGGTTCACTCATCATGGGAAAAGAAGACATCTATGAAGTTCACAAGGCTGCTCCTCATGCTAAGATTATATCTGTTCATATGGAAGCTGTTAACCATTGGACACTATCTAGAGAAGAATTAAAAAACTTTAGTAAAGAAAAAGGATTCTCAAGTAATATTTTAGTGCCAGAAGATGGCGAGTCTTACACATTTTAATATGAACACCGACAAATAAATAGAAGAAGCTCATAATTATAAAAACTAATCATGAGCTTCTTCTAATAATGAATATTTTAAATTTTAAATATATCGAAATTCCTAAATATACGGAATAACAAAGATGGAATGTTCCAATGATGACAAAAAAACTTGAAAAGCAACAAAGATGTGTCGTTAGGAGGTAGAATTCATGGTAATGACAAAAAAAGATACAAATATATCAACACAGCAGCCTCTTTGGTTACAAGGTTATATTGATTCACCAGAAAAACAAAACCAACTTTATAAAAAAACATTAAAAATCTTGATTTTTTCACAAATATTTGGGGGAGCAGGACTTGGAGCTGGGATAACAGTTGGGGCGCTTCTTGCACAAGATATGATAGGATCGGAAAATGTAGCAGGAATTCCAACTGCCCTCTTTACTTTTGGATCTGCCGTAGCTGCCCTGCTTATAGGAGCATCCTCACAACGTTTTGGTCGCAGAGCTGGACTTGCAGGTGGTTTCCTTATAGGCGGATTAGGTGCTATAGGTGTGATAATCGCGGCTTTAATTAACAGCGTTGCCCTATTATTTGTTTCTCTTCTTATTTATGGAGCAGGTATGGCTTCTAATCTTCAAGTTCGGTATGCTGGGACAGACCTTGCAAATGAGAAACAACGGGCAACTGCTGCAAGTATGGCCTTAGTTTCTACTACTTTAGGAGCTGTAGTAGGTCCTAACTTAGTTAATACAATGGGGGAATTTGCAGATTCAATTGGTGTTCCCAATTTAGCTGGTCCGTTTATTATGTCAGGAGCAGCTTTTATAATTGCTGGAATTATTCTCTTAATTTTTCTTCGTCCAGATCCGCTGTTTGTATCAACAGC
This sequence comes from Bacillus sp. FSL R5-0416, assembly GCF_037975425.1. Classification (NCBI taxonomy): domain Bacteria; kingdom Bacillati; phylum Bacillota; class Bacilli; order Caryophanales; family Bacillaceae; genus Bacillus; species Bacillus sp. FSL R5-0416. The sequence continues at coordinate 549,883 of NZ_CP150252.1, forward strand.
TATTGCGAATGCTGAGAAAAAAGACGATAAAGTACAAATAGGAGGAAGTCTAAAAAATCCTGCTATAGACAAAAAAGGAATAATGGTAGGAGCTGTCATTATGATTTTAGCTCAACTAATCATGACAGCTATTATGACAATGACACCGGTTCACATGGGTCATCACGGTCATGGTTTAAGCGAAGTGGGATTAGTTATAGGACTCCATATTGCAGCGATGTATCTTCCTTCACCATTGACTGGTTTATTAGTAGATAAGTTTGGTCGCACAACTATGGCTATTGCTTCAGGTGCCACACTTCTTGCCGCTGGGTTGGTGGCAGCTATTGCACCGGCAGACTCATTATCATTGCTAATCCTAGCACTAGTATTACTAGGGGTAGGTTGGAACTTTGGTTTACTAACGGGAACTGCCCTTATTATAGATTCAACACATCCATCTCTACGTGCAAAAACACAGGGAACATTCGATGTTTTATTAGCACTATCAGGAGCAGCAGGTGGAGCCTTGTCAGGAATGGTTGTTGCACATTCTAGTTATACAATACTATCAATTTCTGGAGCCGTTTTATCATTGTTACTCATTCCAGTAGTTATTTGGTATTTTAGAGGCAACCAGATAAAAGCATAAGCTTATATAACTGTCTTTGAAGAACCTAAGTAGACATTACTTTACCGGAACCTCCTTTTTCTATTTATTATAGTAAGGAGTTGACATGGCATTAGTGGCATGTGTATAACTACACAATTATTTAGTTGTTCGTTGACGGTCTAAAAATAGTGCCCATTTTGTGCCCCGAATTCGTGAAAAATGATGAAAATAGGTATAAATAAAATAAACTAGACGCTTTGAATAAAAGCTTTTGTAAACCATGATATGTTTTTATTAGGTTGAAGGTCTAGCTTAGAAAACCATACCAAAACATCTCGGTATGGTTTTTTTTATTACAATTATTCAATTCCCAAAACAACTTTGGAATGGAAAGATTATTCTTCCCAACCCTCATCTTCGTCAAAATCCTCTTTACCATTTTTAAGTTGCTGAAGAAGGAATTCAAGAAAACTATTTGCAGCAGTATAACCATATCCTTCATGGTTGTCCCAAAGGATAACAGGACATTCTCCATCTACCATTTTATTTGTATCAAGACAATAAGAGAATTCATCTATATACTCAATAACAACAAGACCTGGTATAACATTGTAGAACGTTCTGTATTCTTTGGTTTGCTCTACAACTTCAGCTCCATGAGAGTCATAACCGAGTATCATGGTCCCGAACGCGCCTCCTGAACCATACTCAGTTAAAAACCACTTATAACTGTCTGGTAGGGTTACTTTGAGATCTTTTTCTATCTCTTTAATATGTTTGTCAGTGACGCCTCCAGTAAGAATTGAATATTCTTTATTCTCATCAAAGAATTTTTTCACTCTAGAGTAATTCACATTTAGCCTCACATACATTTGATTTTGGTTTGCAATTCATCGATCTTATTAAGTTCATACTCATAATCACAGTTTTCTTCTAAAACAAAATTCATAGTTTTAAAGAAACTTCTCGCATTCTTTAAGAGTGATTCAAAAAAATCAAGTTTCGGTAGTAATACTTTTTGTTTTTGGTCAATTTCAAATAACAACATATCATTCGATATTGATTTCATTTTCAATAGAAGGGGTTGATCTGGAAAATAAGTTTCGCTTTTTCCTGTTTCAATAGCTTCTTCAATTAGATTTAAAAAATAAGCCCACAATTGGTCAACCAAGTCCCACATAGTGACATCAAGCAAATCTTGTTCACCATATTTTAAAATAATCGCCCCAGATAAATAGTAAGAGTCTAACTGTGGTTTTATGTTCTTTAGTCCCTCTATATTGCTAAGTGGAACAAAGTAATCGTCAATATTATTTTTTAAGATTGAAAGATCGTTTATCTTCTTATTTGGCCTAAGAATTAATGATTCAATATAAAACATTTTACCTCTCCTATTTTTCCGGATAGAATTGTCCTACTCTTCCTTTTTGAAAGCCAACAACATATTTTTGACCCTCATATGTTCCTCGAATTTGATAACTAAATTTAGTTCCTTTTTTTGTTAACTCTTCACGGTTTTGTTTCATAATTGATTCTATCGCATCTGCAACATCGTTAACAGTCATCTCTTTATTAAGAAAAGATTGTTGAGACTTAATTGAACCATCCCATAAATTAGGATGATGGCGCTCTAAAATATGTTTCATTCCTCGCTTATCAATGAGGAATGATTGTCCTCCAAAAGTGTATTTTCTGCTTTGGAAAGTTTTTAATTCGTTTACAACTTCATGCCGCTTAGCTTTCTTTAATCCTTGTACAGTAGATGAGGTCTTGAATATTTCAAGTGCAGAGCTTTTATAATTCTCTCCATCAATCACATTGAAAGGAAAAGTCCCTGAACCACCAGCCATTGCATAATGTTGTTCAAAAACATTTGGTATTTTAACGTATTCAATACCTTTTTTTATTCCTGCTTTTGAAGCTTCAAGTGCCTTAATTGCAGCAACTTTTGAACCGGCTTTTGCAACTTTGGATACTTTATCAATACCTTTCGGACCAACTATTGCAAGAACAACAGTACTGCCTACATAGGAAACCCATTTTGCTCTGTTGTAGCTATCTCCATTAATCATATCACGTTGAAATGTGTCTTCTATGTCTTTTGCTATGATCTTATAAGTATCGATTGGATGTAAGGCTGCGTTCACAGTTCCAGAAAGCGTTTCAATCGGGTGTCTTGCAAGTTGATAGAGACCCATCACTGTATCTTTACCTGCTTCATACATTCCCATTGCAATACCTTTTCCAATTTCAGCTTTTTGTTGGAGTTCTTCGAGTTGGCGGAAATAAACTTGCTGCTCAGGTTCCAAATTCTCGTATCCTATTTTCTTCGCAATTTTTAAATACTCGTCTGGATCTGTTACCTTTACAAGCTGTCTTTTCAAATCTTTTATTTCGTGTTTTTTAGCTTCTTCTTTTTTGATCTTCAAATAAGCTTCAGATTGCTTCTTGATATCGCTTTTTTTCTTATGTATATCGCTCTCACGATATGCCTTGGTATTATAGTGAAAGGGTGTAGCATTCTTGCCCTTACCTGTTGATTCCTGTAACTTTTGAAAGTCTGCTTTAATGAATTGTTCGTTAGGTTCAGTTATTGCATATTCAGTTTTTAAGTTTTCGTCCACATCGCATATTTTATCAACAGTCTTTTTCCGTTTGTTTTCGGTAGAAGAGAGCTCATCCTTAAAAGTCTCTGTTGAAAATAAATCAAGTGGAAGAATGTCATCGATATTATTCAGAATATCTTTCATTGCTTTCTCTTGCTCAGACATAATTGATTTTGATTTTTTATATGCGTTTGCTAATTCATGTTCTAAGAAGGATTCTTCGATATATGCATCAGATAAGCTGGCATCTTCTAGAACACCGGAGATACTAGTAAGGAAAGCGATCTTCATTTCAATTAAATCAATCCATTGATCAGTGACACCCACATGATCGTGATAAAATGCTTTGATATTGTTTGCTCCCTTGCCAGAGAACTCACTGTCATCCAGATCAGCAACAGCCTTAAATGCTTTTCTTAGCTTAATCATTTGATTTTTCAATTCTTTATAATTTTTTGCTCGATTTTCAGCTTCAGATAACAAAGACTTAGCTTCAAATACCTTCATTGTCCAATCCTTTCAGTGATTTTATATCTAAATATTACCGTGGATAAGTTATGAAGTTCGAAAAAATTATTTAAGGATAGGTAATGAATTGAACGAAATGAGAATTCATTGGTGTAAAATAAGCTTACATCCCATTTATTACATATAGAGATTGGAGTTAACAATGAAAAAAAGTAACTTTATTTTAGCGAGTATTGTTTCTGTTGGGCTGCTAGTTTTTTTAGCATGGTTTATTTATGCTGGCACCCACCAACCTCCTATTTTGAAGGGTAATTCAAAAGATGGAAAATGGAGTGTTATCTATTCTCCTGAAAAAGACATAGATCTTGCAAGGCAAGACTTATGGGCGGTTCATATTACATGGAAAAGGGATTCTGAGTTTTCAATAAAAGAGGTTGTGTTTAAAGAAAATGGTGTTGTTGAGGCATCAGGTGACGCAACAGATGAACCTAAGAATGCTAAAAAAATAGCAGTAGCGATAATGGGAGATCCACCAAATATGAATAATGATTATACAGTAGAAGTTACTTGGGAAGAGAATGGGAAAACACAAAAAGACATTATACAAGTAAATAAAGAAATCAAGCGGTCTTTTGTTATTCCTAATGTAATAAAAAGAATTTTAAGTTTAGGATAAAGCTAAAATACTCTCATGGCATAAAAATTTTTAAAAAGCAGGTAAATAGCGCCTGCTTTTTCGTGTTTAATCTTAATTTTTCACCTTAACTGATTACTTCGAGCAGGGCTGTTACTAAGTAAACATCAATAATAAGGTAATTTTTTTAAAAAGACCGCTACTCCAATTTTACTCCTCAATATGAATAAATCATTATAAAACTTTATAATCAATATAAATAAACACTGATATATAAAGGTTTTATAACAGAAAACAAAGATTCACTTTATTGAGGGCCCAGTGGGGTGAATAACCCGTAAAGGTTCAAGTTCTCTCGGCCGCACCCCCAATAATACCAAGGGTTTAACCATCTTTGGCGTTATTCTTTTGCGGAAAATACGGCAACAAATGTACCGCATTGTGGAGTCCACTAAAAAAGTGCTGACCTCTGCACAACATCGTTGCGCGAGTCTGCACTTTTTATTCTGCGATTATGGGGAGTTTATTTTAATCCGTTGTTAGCCGCGCCGATACTTGGCTTTTAGAAGCTTTTTTTAAGTGGCTAAAACCAACAAATTTTTTGCCTTCTTCATTCCATAGGCGGAACTTTAACGACTTAAGGCTTGTTGTCAGTGTAATGGTCGGAACGTTTTGCAATGGTTCAGTGTTGTTATGCACTTTTTCAAGCTTATAGTTTGGGACTCTCGGGCTTAAATGATGAACATGATGAAAACCGATATTGCCTGTTAGCCACTGCATGACTTTTGGAAGCTTATAAAAAGAGCTTCCTTCAACTGCTGCTTTTACATATTCCCAATGCTCATCTTCTTCAAAATAAGAATCCTCAAACGTATGCTGAATATAAAACATCCAAATTCCGAGAGAGCCCGATATCATAAAAATCGGCACTTGAACCAGCAAGAAGTTTTGCCAGCCGACAGCCCAACATAAAAGTGCTGCCAAAGCGACGATCCCCAGGTTCGTTACATACGTATTCATCCGTTCTTTGCGTTTTGCCCCTTTTCGATTAAAACGATTGGCAATCCCGAAGACGTAAATCGGCCCAATAATAAACATAACAAACGGATTTCTGTACAAACGGTACATTATTTTTGTCTTAGTTGAGGCTTCTTTATATTCCTCTACCGTCAGTACCCAAATATCGCCTGTACCGCGTTTGTCCAGATTGCTGCTTGTCGCATGATGGACAGAATGGTCGTGTGCCCAATGATCAAACGGATGCAGAGTCAGAATTCCTGTTAATGTTCCAAGGATTCGATTCGCCTTTCTGTTCTTAAAAAAGGAATAGTGGCAGCAATCATGAAAGATGATGAAGGTTCTCACTAAAAAACCTGCCGCAACAACAGAAATCGCTAACGTAAGGAAATAAGAAATCGACAAGCTCTTATATGCCAAACACCATAATAGGAAAAATGGTACCAATGTGTTAATGATTTGACAAATGCTTTTGTGTAAATCGGACTTTTCATAAGGTGTAACCAGTTTTCTCAAAGTCCTTAGGTTTTGTTCTTTCATATTCAAAAGTTTCCCCTTCCCTGGTGATCTTCTAAGTGTAGAAAACGTTTTATAGCCTTTGGAGGTCCAACGTTATACACCCCATATATGATAAGTATTCTTCCCATTCACCTGTAAAATTATTGGAAATAATAAACTGATTTCCAGTTTATTATTAGCAGAGTCAGCCGGGATACAAAAGGCGTATGAAGATTATACCCAGCACTTTATTAGATCAAACTCTCTCAATGCTCCCCCATGGGGATCGATTTATTTGACCGTGAACATTGATTGTTTGAGGAAAAAAGGAATGAAGTAATGGGTATATCCATGAGTGACTGTTTGGAAACATCTGCAGAAACAAAGTTTTACAAGTGAACAGCCCTGCTTTTAAAAGATTATCTTGCTCTTGAACAAGAAACAGCTGAGCTAAGTACTATTAAGCAAAGAAAACGGTTTGAAGACAACTCGTGATTCATTTTTCACGATGTTTTCAAACCAAAGTTTTTAATAGGCCTCTTATTCTGCGCTGGTATACACATGTTTAACAAATAATGCCATGAATAAATCATAAATATAATTTGCAGTTATTTCCGATTCCTGATATAATAAAGAAGAATTATTTTTGTTCGGTGTAAAGGATAGTATGAAGATTGACTTTTCGTCTTGATGATACTTTGGGCAAGGATAGTATATACTGTGTGGTTACACACTAGGAGGCAACAAAAATGGAACAAGGTACAGTTAAATGGTTTAATGCAGAAAAAGGTTTTGGCTTTATCGAACGCGAAAATGGAGACGATGTATTCGTACACTTTTCTGCAATCCAAAGTGACGGATTCAAATCTTTAGACGAAGGTCAAAAAGTATCGTTTGACGTTGAGCAAGGTGCTCGTGGAGCTCAAGCTGCTAACGTTCAAAAAGCTTAATCTTCAATCGTTTATACAAACAGGCTCTTTATATAGGGCCTGTTTTTTTATGTCTATATCATACTCAATAAAAAACCCTACTCAACGTTCGAGTAGGGAGATGCTACAAGGTATAGAAAAAGATTAAAACTTCAAAGGTTTGTTTACAGTATAACATACTGGATTGACAATATGCGGAATGTATATAAAATATTTAATTTTTTGTTGAAATATAGATAACTCTTTTTTTTCACTAACCTGTTCGTTCATTTAAGTAAGATTAGATGAATTATAAAAATGGTTTCATCTAAATGTTATCAACTCGCATATCTTTTTATGAGAAGAAGATAAACAATTATTATTCAATGTGGCAGTGGATATCAGAAATTCTTAAAAATAATGAGGAGATCGATTGTTTTTTTCTCCTGGAAATAATCACTTAGAGATACCTAAAACAATGAAAGCCCTACCTCTCTTCCATCCTTACGGCTCCTTGTCCGTGCCAGTGTGAATCAGGATACTAAAAAAAGTAACTATTTTATTGAGTTTTTTGGTAAAACTTCAATCTTCGCAGAAGAAAATGTAAATAATAAAAATGGATTAGAATGTAGGAATAACAAAAGAGGTCGTTAATGTTCTAAAAATAAGTTGGAGAAGTTTTGCTTTTCATCATAATATTCCGAAATATCTTTTGGGATGAAATACACTATCTAACAGAAACTTTTTATTTGTTTTTCAGTGATTCCTTTAATTACTTCCAGTTCACTAATCAAAAATTCATATGCATTATCCAGCATTTTTTTTTCGCTTGCATTAAGTGCTTTTTCTTTCTTCATACGCATTAAATCACGTACAACTTCAGCACCTTCTTGTATTTCACCCGTTTTTATTTTGTCCGTGTTTATTTTATACCTTTGCTTCCATGGCAGTAGCCTATCTGATTCTCCATGCTGAAAAATGTGCATAATGTGTTTTAATGCAAGTATATCGGTAACTGGTCGTATATTCGAATTCAATATTTTACGCGTTGGAATCATAACTGTCATATTACTGATTGACATTCTTATGACATAATACTGTTGTTTTTCCTCTAAGAATTCTTTTTCTTCTATGGCTTCAATTATACCTGCTCCGTGCATTGGATAAACAATGTTATCGCCAATTTGAAACATATCATCCACCTCCATATATGGTAACCTTCTTAAGATTACCATATGTGGAGGTGTAATATCAAAATTTTAATAATAACATGATCGAATTTTTGATGTCAATAACTTTTTTAAAAAACAGATCGAGAAAAACAATAGGGAACGTGACGGATTTCCAATCAAGGAAAAGGTCAATTGATCCGTGTATATCCTAAAACTTCGACTAATTAACATAGATCAGTTTTTCATTGAAAATGGGTTATTCCATTTCCTTTAGGAATTCATGACTTGGCTCCATGACATTACAGAAATGATTTGAGTAGAAATAAGAAGGAACGATATTTGTGAAATGTCAGCTAAAAATATTAAAAGCACATGATTAAGTTCTAATTTCTTTACCGATTTGCTATGGATAACGGCCCACTTACTTAATGATGCATTTTCACTTATCTTGCGAACAGATAAAGGTTTGTTGATAAACATTTAGCCACCAAATTGGCATTATTTTCAGGGAAATTGACAACCTTCAAAAGGGTATTGAGGTGAAAAGAAAAATAAAGAAAGGAGAGATTATAAATGAAGACCAGAACATAAAGAAGTGAAGGGGAAAGAACAAGGTTAATTGAAAAGCAAACTATATAAAATAGTTTGCTTTTTTTTGTTATGAATTCACTTCTTTTTCTTACTCTTTAATGACTAATAAAACACCGCTAAGAATTAAAAACGAACCTATCCAAAATGTCCCGCCTATTTGTTCTCCAAGCAGAATCCATCCGAGTAAGGTTCCAACTAGAGGCTGAAAAAAGAAAAAGAGGCCTCCACTTGAAGCATTTAATAATTGTAAGCCACGGTTCCACAATAAAAAAGCACAAGCGGTTGAAACAATTCCCAAATACAAAAGGCAACCTAGAATTTTAGGGTCATGCAGTTGTGGCGTAAAAATCGTGCTAGGGGAGTACCATTAACAGGGACTCCATTTATTAATAGAATAAACTTTATGAATTCATTTTTTTGTATGATAATGGCGTCATATTCATCGCTTGTTGAAATTTACTTATGAAATAACTGGTACTGTTAAATCCAACTTGATAAGACACTTCTGTCACATTGGATTCAGGGTGTTGCAGTAATAATAAGCTTTTTTGAATTCTATAATCCATTACATAACGTAATGGCGTCTTATTCAGCATTCGTTTAAAATAACGGCAGCACTCAGAACGGCTCAGTTGGCCAGCTTTTGCAATGTCCTCTAATGTGATTTTTTCAGCATAATGGAGATGGATCCAGTTTAACATTTGTTTCATTCGATGACTTTTTATCATTTCAGATTGATCGTACTCTAATTGAAAACCATTAACGACCAGGTTTTTCCACATTAACGTTAATTGCATCGTAATGTCAATCTCATAGAGCGATGTCTTTTGTTGAATCAATTGATTTATTTTTTTAACAGCATCTAGAATATTTTTTGCCCACTGTTGATTTCCATCCAAAAATAAATAGGGCAAATTGGTTGAAAACATATAGGGCTGAACATAGCTTGAATACAGTTCCTGAGATAAAACGAAATGGGGTGACACATTTAAGCAAATATACGTACAATCCGAGCCACCCTTTTCTTCTGCCATGTGCAGGCAGCCGCTATTGATAAATAATCCATCCCCTTCGTGAACCTCTATTTTTTCTTCATTTATTTGAAAGACAGCTATCCCTTTTAGTATCAAAACAAATTGGATTTCATCATGCCAATGAAGCGGAATATAGCCATTTATATTTTGATTGATCTTTGTCTTGTAGCAGGCAACTGGTAATTCTACCGTTCGGTGCTCTGTTAATTCTTTTAAATTTTGATCGATCAAAAAATTCTTCATTCTGACTTCTCACCTCAATATATTTATATTTTTTCATTCGATTTGAGTATTTTTTATCATGTTTTGTATTTATTATAACACTATTATTATATTTATTAGTGAGGAGTCATGTATGATTACTTCCAATAGAAAAATGGGATTGTTCTATGTTATAACAGGGGCGACATGTTGGGGAATTGGAGGCACAGTAGCCAAAAAGCTTTTTCAAGAATATCAAATTGATGTCAATTGGCTTGTAACGACACGCTTGCTTACGGCTGGAATGTTACTTTTAATGCTGCAACTGTTCAGAAAGGAACGGTCTCAGGTTATTGAGGTTTGGAAAAACAAAGCGTCGGCTGGCCAGCTTCTTATTTTTGGCCTATTGGGAATGCTAGCTGTGCAGTACACATATATGGCATCCATTCAACATGGGAATGCTGCCGTTGCTACATTATTGCAATATTTATCCCCAGTAATCGTCATTATCTACACGCTGTTGCGAAAACAAACGGTTCTTACCAAACAAGATATCATAACTGTTGTACTTGCTTTAGTGGGTTGCTTTTTTTTGTTAACAAATGGTTCAATGTCTCAACTTTCAGTGCCGGCAGCTGCAGTAGTATGGGGAGTTTTATCAGGATTCGCGGCAGCTTTTTATACTTTGTATGCCGTTGGTTTATTAAATAAATTTGATTCTCTTGTCGTTGTAGGTTGGGCTATGATTATTGGCGGTTTTGCATTGGGTTTTATCCATCCGCCATGGCAACTGGATTTTCAACGATTAACTGCTGAGGCGTATGCATATATCTTATTCGTGATATTATTTGGAACAATGATTGCGTTTTGGTTCTTCATAAAAAGCTTGGAAAGCCTCTCTCCCAAAGAAACAAGCCTACTAGGCAGTCTAGAGCCTCTATCAGCTGTTGTGACAACTGTCGTTTGGTTAAAAGCGCCATTTGGTTCTTTTCAATGGATTGGTGCTATTTGTATTATAGGGATAACTTTAATATTGGCTTTAAATAAAGAGCCTTCTATGCAGAGTGAAAAATCGATATTAAAGATTAGGAATCATGCAAATCGGGATATATAGGGGCTTTTTTTGCTTACATGACCGGTCCGGCAATGAAAAACACTGGTGGAGTTTGAGCCCTCTCGGCAATATCAAAAATACCAAGGGTTTTGACGCCCTTGGTATTTTTTCTTCAAGAACCTTCAATTTTTCTTCTCTGATCAAAATACGTATTACTTTTTTGTAATTGGTATCCAAATTTCACTTTTAAAAGATGGTGATGTTACATCCTTATGCTCGTTCCACAATATTTCTGGACCTTCTATTTGTTCGTAATTTGACGATGGAAACCATTCGGAATAAATACGTCCCCATACTTCTTGCAGTGTATCCGGAAATGGTCCGATTGATTCGAATACAGCCCACGTTGAGGCAGGAACTTCAAGCCGTGAGAAGTTATCTGGACACCGTTTCGTTGTGGCTGCGCCAATATAGTGATCGAGCTCTCCGTTTTCCTCTGTCCGACCTTCAGAAAAATTCGTGGATGCACTAATGAGGCCTGATGGTGCTACATTAGAAAGCTCTTTTAGTTTATTTATTGCTTTTTCATCTAAACTTTCCCACATAGATGCAATTTCCGGATTAATCCCTTTAAAAATAATAGGAACTCTTTTTTTAATGCCAACGATGCGAAATGCCTCTTTTTCTTCAATACGGTAGTTCATTTCATTTCCTCCTTTAATTGTTAGCTGGAAGGTCATTCGTGGATAAGCTTTAAGGGAATGGCCATTAAGTCTGGCTTTTGATGGGTTTATGCCATGTAAATTTTGGAATGCCCGTGCAAAAGAATCTGGTGAGTTATAACCGTACTTTATTGCAATATCAATCACTTTTACATTGCTGTCTTTCAGTTCAAAAGCTGCAAGAGTAAGACGTCTGCGACGAATATATTCCGATAATGAAATACCTGCAAGGAAGGAAAACATCCTTTTAAAATGATATTCAGAGCAGAAAGCAAGCTTTGCTGCCTCTTGAAAATCAATATCATTAGTGAGGTTTTCTTCAATATACTTTAACGCCCTATTCATACTTTTAAGCAAATCCATTTATTTGGCCTCCTTTAACCAAAGAATAACAGGAGTGAAATGTATTTATCCGACATTCTGTGCACAGTTTTGCAGGATGACTTATATGAAATAAAGTAAGTGATTCACTTGTATTTGTACAGGTTTTATTGAAGCATGCTGTTCATAAAAAGGCATCAATAAAAGAAAGTTATAATTGTCTTATAAACGGCACATTCATATAATTGAGTGAAAAAGGATGCGTATCATGCCTATCAATTCTTTTGAAAACTATCCGATGAGCTGGAAGCCATCAATTGATAAAGCTGAAAAGCCTATCTATAAAGCACTTGCAGGGCAATTGGAACAGGATATTATAAACGGAGTTTTAATACCTGGAACAAAACTTCCTCCGCAGCGAGAATTGGCCGATTATTTAGATTTAAATGTGAGTACGATTTCCAAATCATTTAAAGTGTGTGAGTTAAAGGGGCTGCTGAGTGCGACTGTAGGGAGCGGCACATTTGTATCGTATGATGCGTTGTCGAATGCGTATTTACTTGAGGATACAAAGCCGACACATTTAATTGAAATGGGAGCGACACTTCCAGATCACGCTTCATATGAACCCTTGTTACTCCAACTGAAAAACATGGTTCAGGAGGAGGATTATGAAAAATGGTTTAGCTACGGCCGGGCAGGCGAAAGCCTTTGGCAAAAAGATGCAGCTGTAAAGCTCATCCAAAGAGGCGGATTTGAAACATCCGTTGATCACATTTTATTTGCAAATGGAGGGCAAAATGCGATTGCAGCGACTTTGGCGAGTCTTTGTAAGCCTGGAGACCGCATCGGTGTTGACCATCATACGTACCCTGGATTAAAAACTGTTGCATCATTGCTTAGTGTGCAAATCGTACCGATAAAATCAGAAAACGATGAAATGAGTCCGGAGTCACTTGAATATGCGTGTAAAAACGAAAATATTAAAGGTTTGTATTTAATCCCGGATTATCATAATCCGACGACTTCCTTTATGTCTGTTGAGAATCGAAGAATGGTTGCAGACATTGCAAAGAAATATAATCTGTTTGTTATTGAGGATGCATCGTACCATCTTCTTAGCAAAAAGCCGCTTCCGGCACTCGCCTCATTCGCACCGCAACAGGTTATTCATATTGCAAGTTTATCAAAATCGTTAGCGCCAGGCCTGCGTTTGGCTTATGTAGCAGTGCCGAGACAATATAAGGAGCCAATATCAAAGGCGCTTTATAATTTAAATATAACCGTTTCCCCGCTATTAGCTGAACTTACTGCTCGCACGATTGTATCAAATCAGTTTGAAGTCTTAATTGAGAGTCATCGTGAACAAACCATTCGCAGAAATCAAATCGTAAACCGTTATGTTGCGGGATATACATGTTTAGGTGTTGAAACAGGCATTTTTCGTTGGTTGATGTTACCGGGTAAAATAACTGGCGCTCAATTTGAAGAGTTGGCTGCTCGACATGGCGTGCAAGTGTATGCGGCTGAACGCTTTGTAGTGGGAAATAGTTGTCCTGAAAGGGCTGTAAGGGTTTCTGTCTGTGCACCAAAAACACTTGAAGAGCTTGAACAAGGATTAATGATCCTGAGACGTTTGCTAGACGATCTTACCTAAATATTGTTTGCCATACAATTATGACATTGTATGGCTTTTTTGTGCGTGTTATGATGATCCACATCTAGAGGGAGGTTTATACAAAATTGGCTTTTAGAAAGGAAGGTCAGATGATGTTAGACAAGGACAGCGTAAAAGCAATAGATGTTCAAACTGCTTCATTACAAAGCTACATCAGTTCACCAGAAAAACAAAAATCGTTATACAAGCGTACACTATTCGTTGTGAGTATCTCACAAATTTTTGGCGGTGCGGGGCTGGCGGCAGGAGTGACTGTCGGTGCGCTTATTGCACAGCAAATGCTTGGCACTGATGCGTTTGCTGGTCTTCCTTCTGCTTTATTTACTTTAGGGTCAGCAGGATCTGCATTAATTGTTGGAAGACTTTCTCAACGTTATGGCCGTCGAACAGGTCTTTCGGCTGGCTTTATGATTGGCGGACTTGGAGCAATAGGCGTTATTATGGCAGCAATCATAAATAGTATTTTCTTGTTATTTATTTCGTTGCTTATTTACGGTGCAGGTACAGCCACTAATTTACAGGCCCGTTATGCAGGTACAGACTTAGCAAATCATAAGCAGCGAGCGACTGCTGTTAGTATAACCATGGTTTTTACTACATTTGGCGCAGTGGCAGGTCCAAGCTTAGTGAATGTGATGGGGGATTTCGCTCTTTCTATTGGTGTTCCATCACTTGCTGGCCCTTTCATTTTAGCCGCAGCAGCATATATTTTAGCAGGTGTGGTCCTTTTCATTATGCTTCGTCCAGATCCATTAGTTATAGCAAGAACAATAGAAGCGGCAAATGAAGAGCATGATGATAAAGGATATTTGGCGGCAGCTGAGCATACAGAAAACAAAAAAGGCATCATTGTTGGGGCAACGGTTATGGTTCTTACCCAAATAGTAATGGTAGCTATTATGACAATGACACCGGTTTATATGAGACATCATGGCCATGACTTGGGTGCAGTCGGTCTTGTTATTGGTTTTCATATAGGTGCTATGTATCTCCCTTCACTGGTTACAGGTGTTCTTGTAGATAGGTTGGGACGTACCGCAATGGCTATTTCCTCTGGAACAACGTTGCTTTTGGCAGGTGTAATAGCAGCATTTGCTCCGGGAGATTCTATGGTTCTTCTCGTCATTGCTCTTTCTTTACTGGGATTAGGGTGGAATTTTGGTTTGATAAGCGGGACTGCCCTTATTGTAGATTCAACTGATACTGTCACACGAGCTAAAACGCAGGGGACAGTGGATGTTCTGATTGCGTTGTCAGGAGCTGCTGGCGGAGCATTATCTGGAATGATTGTGGCAGGTTCAAGTTACCTCGCATTATCACTTATTGGAGGGATTTTGTCCTTATTACTCATTCCGGTGGTGGTATGGTCTAGGGGCCGCTAAAGGGTAGGATTGTTTAATTTACATTAATTTGTTATATTGTTAGATAAAGTATATTGCAGCATCTAATATTCTAACGAACTATAGTTGCTCCATTAAATCTATTATAAAGATTTGACCAGGATTCCTTATAGCTGTGTCACTCACTGCATATTCTTTAATTGAATCACATAAAATGGTTATCGGATTTGAAAAAGGCAGGATTACTCGCTTTAGGTAAAGGAGTCATCACGTTGTTAAAAAGGTTTTCTCTTGTTTTTGTTACACTAATGATGTCTATCGTTGTTGTTTTAGCGGCCGCTAAAGAGTCGCCTGGAGATTATGTCATCTCATTTGATGAACCTCTTATCTTGATGATCTCAATTGGAATCGTTGTATTTTTATTTATCCCTCCATTAGTCATGTCCTTTTTTGGCAATTTGGTTGTAAGAATAATATCTGGTGTATACCAATGTTTTATCGTTTTCACTTTTCTGGGGCTCATTCCAATTGGATTTCTTATTCCCAATGGCTTTTTGACAATTCTAGTTTCTATTGCAGGAACTTTAGTCAGTATAGCTAGTGTTGCCGTAACCTTATGCATTGGCAAGAATAAAAAAGATATATAATAATTGTATTGTTATTTTTTTAGATTGTCAGTGAAATATTAAAACAAGATGAGAAGGCATGTGGGCCTTCTCTTTTTATGTTGTGGACATGGATATAGCCTATGATATTTTTTGTTGTTGCATCATCCCCACTTTAAGCTTAATCTATTGAATAATAAGAGAAGGAACCTATAGAAGAATAAAATAAATACCGAGATGTCAAAAATAAAACTGGACTTCATTATTGTGAATTCACGTAAAAGTAAAAAGATTGGAAAGAGGGGAATTCCTTCATGACAAATAGCAGAACAAATCCGAAGGTTGATGAATTTTTAAGTGAAGCGAAAAAGTGGAAGGAAGAATTTGAGAAGTTGAGAACCATCATTCTTGACTGTGAGCTGACTGAAGATTTTAAGTGGATGCATCCTTGTTACACATACAATAATAAAAATGTCGTTTTAATACATGGGTTTAAAGAATATTGTGCGCTTCTGTTTCACAAAGGTGCCCTATTACAGGATGCCCATGGAATTCTCATTCAACAAACGGAGAATGTACAGGCGGCGCGCCAGATTCGGTTTACAAATGTTCAGGAAATAAATGAGCTAGAAAACATTTTGAAAGCCTATATTCACGAAGCCATTGAAGTTGAAAAAGCCGGTTTGAAAGTGGAAGTTAACAAAAATATTGAATTGAACATTCCTGAAGAACTTCAAAAAAAATTCGATGAAATCCCTGCATTGAAAATTGCTTTTGAAGCTTTGACCCCGGGACGGCAAAGAGCGTACACTCTTTATTTTTCTCAAGCCAAACAATCCAAAACCCGAGAATCGAGAGTCGAAAAATATGTGCAAAAAATTCTCGATGGAAAGGGATTAAAGGATTAGGCACGCCAAGGTTCAGGCTAAAGGAATAGCATCATAGCGTAATAAGATCCTTTCTATAGAAGAAAAACAAGCATAGTAAGATGCTTGTTTTTCTTAGGACAACATTCACTTACTGCTGAAATGCTTCTTTTGATTAACATTGTATGCCACTAGACAGCGTTATAAAATATTAATGCAACACCTAGAAATAGCTCAATGGCACGGCTCATCACATTTAGAATGCCTAGGAGAACTAATAGAACCTAGAACCGGAAGATTTTTAGCAAGTTACTACACTCCAAACTTTGTTTTTTGTATTAATATACCTTATTAACCATTGTTTTTAGTCAGGTGCAGACAAACGAATACTGATTAATGAATCATCATGATATCGATGATCCGCTTGATTTTTTCATTGTCACCTGTATCAACATACACTGTTTTTCTGTTTTTTATGATATTCTCAGTCACTTCCCTCATGACGCCTTTTTCTACATCATCAGCAGAATCCCATCGTAAAGGCACATTATATACATGAATCGTGCCATCCCCATTGCCATGATAAGTGACTGATCCATCCACTAAACGAGAACCTGCTAACTGGGTTACATCTTCTGGATAGCTGGCACTTGTATCATCATTAGGATTAATTGGCTCGCCAGCCGAAATATGTCGAACATTTAATTCATCTATCTCTTGATTAGGTCCAAGTTGAAGCCAAACTCTGGCATATTCAATTTTTTCCGAAGAGTATGCTGCCAATACATTGTCTTCTTTGCTTTTCTCTTCTGCTGAAGAGGTATCATTTGCAGCTTTTGTTGCGGATTCTTCTGATTCTGTTATTGGCTCCGCTTCATCCTTGCGTATTTTGGTGCTCTCTTCAGGCTCAGTGTGTTTTTCGTCAGATTGTACAGCAGAAGCTTGATTTGAAGGTTGTTGTGCTTCTCCATCCTTACTGTCCGTACATCCAGCAAGCAAAATCATAAGCAGCAGGGCAGTATTGCAATAACATATCTTTCTGCGTTTCTTCATTTTTTCATTCCTCTCTATTAATTCAGGTCAGCTTCATATATAAGTTTATGTATCTAAATATTACCATGGAATAGATAGGATGATATTGAAAACTGTTTAAGAAGAGGAAACGATCTTGAATAGCATCGAGAAAACCTAAGAATTCTTAAGAAGTTTTGCCCCTTTTTCTTCAGGTTTTGAATGTAAAGTGGGATATAAATGCAAACAAAAACGAAATGCCTTATCCGCCTCGTGTCATGGCAGAAAAAGTGGGGGATTTATTAGAGAGGATTTGATAATGGAGGCAGGAAATGGGTGTTGACTTATATGTCTAAGCGGGAGACTCAAGTCTGCTCGATCGCGTGCAAAATACCAAGGGCCAGCAACCCTTGGTATTTTTATACCTTCATGCATTTTTGAAGTTTACGATAAAGGTCTGCCTTACTTTGCAAATCGCCGTGCAGCAGCAACGCACATGATAACGGCGATATTTACTGCTACGAGTGCCCAGCCCACTTTCTCGTGCAGAATCACTGAGGCAAGCAGCAGCCCAAAAAAAGGCTGGAGAAGCTGGAGCTGCCCAACCGCCGCAATTCCTCCTTGGGCAAGACCTCGATACCAGAACACAAAGCCGATCAGCATGCTGAATAAGGATACATATGCAAGACTGAGCAGTGCGGGAACGCCGATGTCCGACCATGAGTCCGGCGTAAAAATGAACGACAATGGCAACATAAGAGGAAGCGACAGAACGAGTGCCCATGAGATCACCTGCCAATTCCCCAGACGACGTGAAAGCCTTGCCCCTTCTGCATAACCAAGACCGCATACGACAATAGAAGCCAGCATGTACGCGTCGCCAAGCGGGGATGAACCTCCCCCCTGAATGAGGGCGAAACCTGCTACTAACAAGCTGCCAACGGCTGAGAAAATCCAGAAAACGGGGCGGGGGCGTTCACCCCCGCGCAGTACGCCGAAGACCGCCGTTGCAAGCGGAAGAAGTCCAATGAAGACAATGGCGTGTGCGGAAGTGACATGCTGAAGCGCTAAAGCTGTCAGCAACGGGAAACCAATCACTACGCCAAACGCTACCACTAATAATGAAATGAGGTCTCTTTTGGAAGGATGCTGCTGCCGGAAGATGAGAAGGAGACCTCCCGCCAGTACACCAGCTATCGCAGCGCGGCATACGGTGAGGAACAGCGGATCGAAGTCCGACACAGCCAAACGGGTCGCAGGCAGCGAGCCGCTGAAAATGAGTACGCCTATAAAACCATTTATCCAGCCATTTGTTCGTTTGTTCATTACAATCACTCCACATATCTTTCTTGTTCATTGTCTGTATTTTCTTAACAAAACCAGTAGCTAAGGATTACAATGACTATAAACTGGAATTGGCCTTTTATAAACAGCCAGTTTTCATAAAAAAATGCATACCAGTTAGGAGAACAACGCGCAAATGGATATCACGCCTTTTTTGGATAGAAATCTGGATATTCCGCTTTATCAGCAGCTTTATCGATATTTTAAAGAAAATATGCATCGGGGCCATATTCAAAAAGGAATGAAGCTTCCTTCAAAAAGACTCCTGGCGAATCAGCTTTCCATCAGCCAAACGACTGTTGAACGTGCCTATGAACAGCTCGCTGCTGAGGGCTATATTGTGAGCAAGCCAAGAAGCGGGTGGTTTGCTGATTATCATGATTCTGATTTTGCTTATGATAGAATGCCAAGCACAACACCCATTCAACAAGAAGCAGAAGAAAATAAACAATCGATTGATTTTCATTATGGGAATGTAGATTCTTCTTACTTCCCTTTTTCCGCATGGCGAAAAAGCATGGTCAATAGCTTAGACCAATATGGACACGAGCTTTATCGGCCGGGACATGTTTTAGGAGAGTTTGAGCTGAGAACACTCATTGCAGAGTACCTGTATCAATCTCGGGGTGTTCATTGCGGCCCTGAACAAGTGATTATAGGTGCCGGGAACCCTATTCTGCTGCAAATCTTGTGCCAAGTTTTTGAGCCGAATATTTCTATAGGGTATGAGGATCCTGGTTATCCAAGAGCACGCAAAATTTTTGAAGCCAACCGCATGAATATTGTTCCGATACCAGTCGATGATGAAGGAATCTGTATACAGAAGATCAAAGAACAGCAGCCAAACCTTGTATATGTCACACCTTCCCATCAATTTACGCTGGGAACCATCATGACGATCAACAGAAGAATTCAGCTGCTCAAATGGGCGGCTGAACATCAATCCTTTATCATAGAGGATGATTATGACGGGGAATTTAGGTACACAGGACAGCCGGTTCCTTCTCTGCAAGGGCTTGATCAGCATAACCGTGTCATTTATATGGGCACTTTTTCTAAGTCTCTTTTGCCCTCGCTGCGTATCAGCTATATGATTCTTCCTTCGCCTCTTTTAAAAAAGGGGCATGAAATCACGTCCTTATATAAGCAAACAGTGTCCTGCCACAGTCAGCTAACCCTAGCTGAATTTATAAAAAATGGAGAGTGGCAAAAACACATCAACAGAATGAGAAAACTTTACCGCAAAAAAAGAGCCATTGTATTAGAGGCAGTGCAAAGGCAATTAGGAGAGCATGTCAGAATTCGCGGAGAAAACTCTGGGCTTCGTATCTTACTTGACGTTTATTTGCCATTTGGTGAAAAAGAGTTAATTGAGAAGGCGAAAAAACATGGAGTAAAAATTTATCCTGTTTCTCTTTCTTATCAACATCATCCTCCTACAAATACGGTCTCGCTCGGGTTTGCAGGGGTTTCTGAATCCGACATAAGAGAAGGCATAAAAAAACTGAAGGCTGCCTGGAAGATATGAGGGAGCTTTCAGTTTAGCAAAAAGGCCAAGTGACGACTAAGTGTTGAGAGCTGTTCAATACTTTTTAAGTATATGATGAGTGCCAGCAGTCCAGGCCACGATACGTCTGTTTAGCGAAAACAGAATTTTTTATTTGCTCATCACAGTGCTAAAATAAACAAAATAGACAATTGAAAAATAGAGGTGTAAGAATGAAGTTAGATGAGTTTACAATTGGCCAGGTCTTCAAAACGAAATCATTAAAAGTATCAAAAGATGATATTATGCGGTTTGCGGGTGAATTTGACCCTCAGTATATGCATGTAGATGAAGAAAAAGCGAATAAAGGCAGATTTAATGGAATTATCGCTTCCGGCATACAAACACTGGCCATATCTTTTAAACTTTGGATTGAAGAAGGTTTCTATGGAGACGATATTATAGCCGGAACAGAGATGAATCATATGACATTCATAAAACCCGTATATCCGGATGATGAATTGTTTACAATTGTTGAGGTTCTTGATAAGCAGCCAAAGAGAAATGAATTGGGAATACTCACTGTATTGCTATCTACTTATAATCAAAAAGAAGTAAAAGTGTTTGAAGGTGAGTTATCTGTATTGATCAAACGATAACTCAGAAAGCCCGCTTTTCGCGGGCTCGATTGAAGCAGATGGGTGAAAGATGTTAGCGAGTTTCCTTTGAAAAATAAGAGGTTAAAACATCATAGACAATAGGCAAAGAAGTAAATCCCTCATCTTCTAGAAAATGACCTCCGTGCTGAACTTCATATAACGCAGCATCAATTTGTTGTGCCAGATCCTTGCTGAATGAAAAAGGCACAATTTGGTCGTCCTTAGAAGCAATGACAGCACGGTGCTTCGCGGACTTAATGATTGTTTGATGATCAAACGATTCCTGTGTAAATTCATCTAACATCTTTAAAGTGGGCAATGATTTGGCAAAGCCGGAAACAAGTATGATTCCGCCAAGCTGTTTTCGTAATTGAATATGTTCCAAAAATCTCAAAATGGCGGGGCAACCTAAGCTATGCGCAACCAAATACGTATTTTCATGTAAAGTGTGCTGATATAAAGAGAGTGTATCCAGCCAATCCTCAAGTCTTGGCTGGAGCGGATTAGGCATGTTTAAAATGTCTGCTTTGACCCCATCTGCGAGCAGGCGTTTTTTCAGCCAAGGGAACCAATGATTTGTTGAGGAGGCTCCGTAGCCATGAATGATATAGACTTGTTTTGTCATTTTTTCCTCCACAAGAAGCATTTTCATTCAGTATAAAATTCCTCTCATTGGGAAACAAGTACGCACTTTTTTGTAAGTAGCTTTACATATGAGGCATTCCTTGTGCCATTCCCCACTTACACATTTCATCTATGAGGGGGTACAAAGATCGCCCTCTGTCAGATAACGAATACTCTACTTTCAGTGGGGTTTGAGAAACCTCATACCGATGAATAAGGCCGTCAGTTTGCAATTCCTTAAGCTGTGCGCTTAACATTTTATGGGTGATGAAGGGCATAGCCCTTTTCAGCTCGCCGTATCTCATCGTTTTTTCACACCCTAACTCATAGAGAATTCTCATTTTCCATTTGCCCCCTATAAGAGATAAGGTGTATTCAAATGGGGCTTGTTTACTGCGGCACAGGTTATTCATTGTAATCAAACCTCCTTTTTTAAGTATCATATCAGAATAAATTAGGATTTTCGGTGTTGAAGTTTGAGGGCGATTCACGATCTGAAGTGAAAGGGGCCGCTTGCTCAACAGGCGGCACGGTACATGAATGTTCTAAGTCAAAGAGGGTTACCTTACTGTTAATTACTTTATTTAAAAAAACGCATGTTTTTAGCTGAAAATATCTATTATGGTATATTTAAATATAACGAAATATTTGAGAAATGAGGAATGGTATGAATACACCCAAAAAACGTAAGAAATTTAAAGCGAAAATGATTTTCCAAATCATCATGGTTATCATTGGAGGAATCATAGCGGCATATGGACTAGAAACAGTGCTCATTCCAAACAGTGTATCTGATGGAGGAGTGACGGGTCTTAGCATCGTTGGTTCACAGCTATTCAACTTGCCGCTGGGGATTTTGATTGCTGTGATCAACATTCCATTTGTCTGGTTAGGATATAAGCAAATTGGGAAAAGCTTTGCATTATTATCAATTATCGGAATCGTATCGCTTGCCGCGGGGACAAGCTTTTTCCACCACACACCCGCAATCATAGAAGGAGATACCCTGTTAATTACCGTTGTCGGCGGGATTATCCTTGGATTTGGAATGGGGCTGGCGCTGCGTAATGGCGGCGCATTAGATGGTATTGACATGCTTGCTGTGCTGCTATCCCGAAAACTGCCGTTTGGAACGAGCGATCTCATCCTATTCTTAAACCTTTTTGTGTTTATTTTTGTTTCCACAGTATTTGGCTTACAAGGGGCATTGCTTTCAGTCATTGCTTACTACATTGCATCCAAAGTGATTCATGTTGTTGAGGAAGGCTTAAGCGGGTCCAAAACCTTCCAAATCATTACAACAGAACCCGCATTAATGGTAGAGACAATACGTGAACAATTAGGCCGAAGCGCCACATATAAAGAAGCTTACGGGGGTTTTTCCCACGAGAAATTTAAAGAAATCACATGTGTCATCAATCGTTTAGAAGAAACCAAACTAAAGGAAATTATTAATGATATTGATAAATCCGCCTTTGTCACCGTATATGACGTAGCTGAAGTGAAGGGCAGCAATTTTAGAAATCTTAATCATCACTAGAAAAACAACGGTACTGACATGCCGCCGGTACATGTAATCAAAAACACTTTTTTGAGGCTTGTGGGTGAATAACCGGTGAAGGTCTCGATCATAAATACCAAGGGTATCAAAACCCTTGGTATTTTTTGTATTTTGCTGATTGCTTATTGTATGATGCTTTCCCGTCCGATATCCATTTCAGTTACTGATTTGGGAATGAAATGCTTTGTCCGCCATAAGTGTTGTCCTGGTCATCCTTCCTGCCAAAAGCAAATACAAGCTATATTGCCGTACTCGGTTCAATGTACAATGGGTAAAGGCAAATAAAGAGATTGATATTAATTGAATCAAACATATTTGATGTTCCGAATATAAGGGATTGTTTATATAAATAAAAGTTTATATAATGACGGTGGCGCTAAGGAAACGCGGGGAGCGACTCAGGTTTTCGTTTTTGAAATTTTGATCCTTAAGATAAACGGAGCTCTGCATATGGAAACGCAAAAGGGAATGTATAAACGTTTGGCGTGTATATAACGATTTGCTTATATATTGATTTGGGAAGGAGGAGCTCATATGACGATTGATGTTGCGGCGATGACTCGTTGTTTGAAAACACTTAGTGATCAAACTAGGCTTATAATGATGAGATTATTTCTTGAAAAAGAATATTGTGTCTGTCAATTGGTTGATATGTTCGAAATGAGCCAGCCCGCCATAAGCCAGCATTTGCGGAAATTAAGAAACGCAGGTTTTGTGAATGAGGACAGAAGAGGCCAATGGCGTTATTATTCAATAAATGGTTCCTGTCCTGAGTTTGATACATTGCAATTGATCTTACATCAAATCGATCAGGAGGATGAATTGTTAAACCATATCAAACAAAAGAAAACTCAAGCGTGTTGCCAGTAAGGAGGCATTAGATTGACATCAATGATTTTGGCAGTATTCATCTTTTTATTAACTCTAGTATTGGTCATATGGCAGCCGAAAAATTTATCTATAGGGTGGTCAGCCTGTGGAGGCGCAGTTTTAGCTCTAATAGCAGGTGTTGTCAATTTTCATGATGTGTTAACTGTGACAGGGATTGTTTGGAATGCGACCTTGGCTTTTGTGGCCATCATACTGATATCGTTAATTCTTGATAATATCGGTTTCTTTGAATGGGCAGCGCTTCATATGGCTAAGGCTGCAAAAGGAAACGGTGTGCGGATGTTCGTTTATGTATCTCTATTAGGGGCTATCGTCGCCGCGTTATTTGCAAATGACGGTGCAGCTCTTATATTGACACCAATTGTATTAGCGATGGTCAGAGCATTACATTTTAATGAAAAATTAGTTTTTCCTT
Organism: Bacillus sp. FSL R5-0416; assembly: GCF_037975425.1. Lineage (NCBI taxonomy): Bacteria > Bacillati > Bacillota > Bacilli > Caryophanales > Bacillaceae > Bacillus > Bacillus sp. FSL R5-0416. The sequence goes on from NZ_CP150252.1 coordinate 574,181, forward strand.
TTATCATTGCCAGCGGATTTATTGCGGATACCACTTCGCTTCCTTTAGTAGTGAGCAATTTGGTCAACATTGTTTCAGCGGACTATTTTCATATTACGTTTATTGATTATGCATCCAGAATGGTTGTCCCGTACTTGTTTTCGCTGCTGGCGAGCATCATTGTACTTTACCTTTTCTTTAGAAAAAGCATACCAAAACGCTATGATCTGACTGAGGTTAAAAAACCTGTTGAAGCAATTAAAGATCAAAACATGTTCAGACTGTCATGGTATATCTTAGGGCTGCTGTTAATTGGATATTTTGCAAGTGAATTTTTTTCTATCCCTGTATCAGTGGTAGCGGGCAGCATTGCGATCATTTTCTTAATCGCTGCGCAAAAGAGTCCGGCCGTCCATACAAAGAAAGTGGTGAAAGAGGCGCCATGGGCTATCGTATTCTTTTCAATTGGCATGTACGTTGTTGTGTATGGTGTCCGAAATGCCGGATTAACGGATGTCCTTTCAGATGTGATTCAAGCCGCAGCTGATCAAGGATTGTTTGCTGGGACAATTGGAATGGGCTTTATTGCGGCGATTCTTTCTTCCATTATGAATAACTTGCCGACTGTTATGATTGACGCATTGGCTATTGCCGGTACAGATACACATGGGATGATGAGAGAAGCGCTTATTTATGCAAATGTGATCGGTTCAGATTTAGGACCTAAAATAACACCGATTGGTTCCTTGGCGACATTATTATGGCTTCATGTTCTTTCGCACAAAGGTATGAAAATTTCCTGGGGCACGTATTTTAAAACAGGAATTATCCTCACGATACCCACTTTATTGATCACACTTGTCGGCCTGTATATTTGGCTGCTGATAATCCATTCTTGTTTCTAAAAGGACAAGGTCACTATATCAAGGAAAACAATGCACAGGTAACTCTTGCCGCAGTCAAATGGCTGAAGGGTGGGGGAGAAAATACCTTGGGGACAAGTGGAATGTGTACAGCGCAGGAATCGAAGCTCATGGATGACATCGAGTGCTGTCAAAGCAATGAAAGAAGCAGGGATTGATATTTCAAATCAAACATCGGATAAATTTGATGATCCGGCAAAAGCACACGGAACAGAAGAAGTGTTTCCAAAGGGTCCGTGCTGAAATTGGTGACCGTTTAAAACAGTTTGCTGTAACTGGGGAATAAAGAATCGATATACTCAGCGTTTTCTTGGGTTTATATAATGCTATGTGTTGTTCAACAGGTGTCTGCGGGCTGAGTGCAGACACCTGTTTTTGTTTTTTATTTGTCTGAGATTCGTAACAGGGAAGTTATTTAGCTAGTGACAGAGGAAAATTGATTTTGTGAACAGAATCAAGAAGAAGACGGTGTTTTAAAGGAGTTGTCTGTTTTGCAGGAATTAACAAAAGAAAAGTATAGTAGCTTAAAAACAATGTTTGATGACAAATATTGTCCCACATTTGTCTATTCAATATTAGACCAAACCATTCCGGGAGCTGTTTATGCAGATGATCAAACCTTTCCTAAATCGTTTTTTATAGGAACTGAATCAGGCATTTATTTTATTGCGGGAGACCAAGGGAATCGGGATTTTCATGATTTCATTGCAGGATATTATGAAGAACAAGTGAAATCATCAAAACGATTTACCTTGTTTTCTTCCAGTGATACATGGGATAGCGTACTGAAACCCATACTGAAAGATGACTTAAACCAAATGAGAAGAGCTGCATTTTCTTATCAACCAAAATATTCCAAAAGGACTTTGCAACTGCCAAAGGGTCTTGTATTGAAAAGAATAGACGAAGACATCATTTCACACAGCACAGCGTTTAACAGCGCGTATTATGAGGAGTATTGGGATTCTGTCTCACAGTTTGCTTCAAAAGGTTTTGGATTTGCCGTATTACATGGCAATCATGTAGTAAGTGAGTGTACTTCTATATTTTTAGGGCATAATCGAGCGGAAATGGATATCTATACACTTGAAGAATATAGAGGACTGGGGTTAGCTTATTGCGTAGCAAATAGGTTTATAGCGTTTTGTATGGAAAATGGGATAGTTCCTAGCTGGGATTGTGATATCTGCAACAATTCGTCCATTGCATTAGCAGCTAAACTAGGGTTTAAGAAAATAATCGAATACTCTCTTTTTTATTCCGGGAAATCATAAAAAAGAGAAGAGGCAAGAACTCTTCTCTTTACATGAGTAAGCGGTTGGTGAATACCGGTTTTTATTTTATTAAGAATCTAGATTTAATTGCTGGCGAAGTTTCTTCGATAAGTCCTTTCTCGTTTCATCAGTTACAACATGATACCATAAGTGATCTATCTTTTTATCCTCACCTTTTATTTCGATCTGTTTGACATGTTGAACGGCTTCTTTATAAGAGCGTTGAATATCAATCATTTTATCAAGTGTTAAGTTTGTTTGTATATTTTTTTCTAAGGCAGCCAAAATTCCTTGATAGTTTTTTAATGATTTTAATTGTGCTCCTTCGTGAATAATTTGGTTAATGATTTCTCGCTGCCGCTGCTGCCGCCCAAAATCACCGCGAGGATCTTCTTTTCTCATCCGTGCGTATTTAAGGGCAACCTTTCCATCCAGGTGCTGTTCCCCTTTTGGTATATGCACCCCTTCAAGGGTAAAAGGGAAATCATTATTCACTGTGATTCCGCCAATCTCATCTACAATATCTTTAAACCCTTCCATATTGACTTTGATATAATAATTGATTGGGATGTTTAAAAATTGTTCAACGGTTTGAACGGCACCTTCAATACCCTCGTAAGTATATGCTGCGTTCATTTTAATATTGGTATTCTTTGATCGCATAAATACTCTGGTATCACGCGGTATACTTACCATCGTCGATGTTTTCGTCTCTGGATTTAAAGTCAGTACGATCATCGAATCAGGTCGTCCTTTATCACCGGGGCGTTCATCTACTCCCAGCAAAAGAATCGATATAGGATCATGCCCAAGACTAGCATCTTGTTGCTTAGAATCTCTTTGCAGAGGTTCATACATATGGTTGACCGATTTTGCTACGTTTCGGTAAATGCTATAGCAGGTCAGGCCTCCAATGGTTAACAAGAGGGCTAGAACAAACAATAAAATACTCTGCATTTTCAGTTTCCTTCTCCCGATTTTCACTATCAAATTCCTTCCTGATCAAGTTGAATATTTATATGTTGTACTGGTTCTTAACGGTTCTCTAATAAATAATTCTTTTATCTTCGTGATATTTTGTAGTTCATATAAGATACTTTAAATTTATACTTCAATTGAATCTGAATTGTACCGGTTTGATTGAATCATGAATTGCTTTCATTTCGTATCCGCTTTCCCGGAAATATTTTAATAATTGTTCCAAATACGCCGCGGTAGTCGGCTTTTCATGCATTAATACAATAAGCGGCTCTTTTCCTTCAAGGGTTTTGACTTGCTGAATGACACTCTTAACAAACTCTCCATGAGTGTACTTCCAGTCCTCTGAGTCAACTGTCCAATCCCACAGGTTAAAATGATCACGCTCCACAACATCTCTAAAAGGGCCAGTAATGTAAGGCTTTGACCCGTAAGGTGCTCTTATTAAATGCGTGTTGACTTTGGTTGTTTCTTTAATGTAGTCCAATGTATCGTTCATTTCTGCAGCAAAGCTTTCAGGGGATTTATAGATTTCGGAAACCTGGTGCGTCACGCCGTGAGACCCAACAGAATGACCGTTTTCCGCCATTTTTCTCACAATATTAGGATTTCGCTCGATATTTGGTTTTAACATAAAAAACGTTCCCTTTGCATTGTATTTATGAAGCAAATCCATAATTTTCTCTGAAGCAGCAGGGTTTGGTCCGTCATCAAATGTTAAATAAACGACCTTCCCGATTTCAGCAGGTTTTTTTTGTTCTTTTTTCTGTGCTGAATTTTTGTGTGTTTCTATATGCGCCTGCTCAGAAGCGTTTGTACTTTCTTTTATTGGTTCCTGCTTTGGGCCGGCAAGTGCCTTCCAGGAAATGCATAGTAACGTTACACCTAGAATAATCAATATCCCAAAACCTATTTTTCCTATTTGATTCAACTTACGATCCCTTCTTGGTGAATTTGACACTTTTTCCAACTCCTCAATTGTAGATATCAAAACTAGTTTTCTCGCGAACGAGTCACATAAATTAGAAGGACCAATGGAGACAAAGCCCGGTAAAAATGATGCTCTTTTAATATAGATGAGAGTTATCGCAGAAGTTTGATCAACTTGTAAACAAAATGTCAACAAATGAAGGAATCATTGTTATGTAATATCTTGCAGGTATAAGAAAAAACCTTATTTCAATAGAAATAAGGTTTACTTGAAGGATATGATATAAGAGCGATCGTCAAAAAATCGGGCTGATGAGTTTTCCATAGAAATATACCGGTTTTGTTCATAAACGAGCAGGTTGCTGCCATCTGGACTCCAATATATTTCTGATGGGCTGGTGCCGTGGTATATAGGTTCTGCGTAGAGGACATTTTTCCCTTGCAGCTTTCCTGCATAAGTATTGTCCTTGTCATATAAAGAGTAAGCGATCTTCTTTCGATCATTAGATATGGTAAAAACAGCTACATTTTCGAGCAGAACAGAGAGCTCACTGTTTCTGAGGTCGTATTCGTATAAGGTTTCTCCGATACCTAAAAATACAAATTGGTCATTGTTTAACCAAACAGGTTCACCATAGGGGCTAATCTGCCGCTTATTTTGAATAGTGATGCTGTCACCGCTGATGGTCCCCGTCATAATGCGATATTGTTGCCCTTGTAACATGGTTAGCAGCAAACTACGTCCATCATCTGAAATGGAAACTGCCGTAAGCGAATCCTTTTCATCAACATTCTTCAATGGATACGTTTTGAGGGTTCCGGAATCTATGTTGAATACATTGACCGCAGTCTGGTCACTTTTTGCCGTGTCAATGACAAGATAACAAATGTATTTGCTATTATTTGACCATGAAATATCCTGTACAAAGGCATCCTTGCTAGAAGAAAAGCTGGCTACTTCCTTTTTGTTTCTGTTCGTCAGTGATATTAGATTTAGTGTTATCTTATTTGATGACATCGTTAATCCGGCGATACTTTTCCCGTCGGGAGACAACTTAAGGTTGGAAGTATTGCGGTCAATGCTCTGCAGAGTTTCAGGTTTTTCAAAAGGATAGGAGACATTCTGAAGATGCTGCGCTTTACCTTCCGTTGTGTCATTTCCTTTGAAAAAACCAACTACAGAGTTTGATGAAGACCAGCCAAGCAACTGGTCAGCTTGAGGGAGGCGATATATCTTCTTCACCTGAAAGGAGTCCGACTTCTGATCGTCATCAATCTGGCTCTCTTCCTTGTTTGGAATGATAATGGTTTCAGATCGCTTGCCCATATTATAGCTGGATACAAAAATCAAGGAAATCAATAATATCCCTGACAATATAATAAACCGTTTGTTCTTCATGATCATTTCTCAACCTTCATGTAAGCTAGTTCAATAGTGATGATTGTATGGTTTTCTTCGTAGAACATCTTGATTGTTCCTCCATGTTTTTCGACAATTGTTTTAACTATGCTTAACCCCAACCCTAAACTTCCTTCTTCCGTCACCTTTTGGTTTATTGAATAAAAAGGCTGAAACACTTTTGTGTATTGGTTGTCGTCATATGGATCACTTGGATTTTTGAACATAAAAAGAACCTGATCTCCCGTAACTTTAGCCTGAATCATGATTTCAGAATGAGATAAACTGTATTTGATCGCATTGTCCAAAAGATTAATAAAGAGTTGGCGCACTCTATTCTTTTGACCATACACATAGAGACTGTCTTCTATCTCATAGGTGATCTTCTTTTTATATCGTTCTGCACGAAATTTCATAGATTCGCATACATCTTTCAAAATCGTTCCTGCATCAATCCTATCGAATTGTTCTTTAGAGGTTTCTCTAGATACCTCAAGAAGTTTTATAACCAAATTGTGCAGACGCCGGCTTTCTTCAACAATATGATTCATTCCTTTATCAAAAAACGCCTGATCTGATTCCCCTTTTTGTTTTATGATTTCAGCATAGCCTTGAATAGAAGTCAGAGGTGTTTTCAGTTCATGGGTCATATTGTCAAAAAAACGTTTTTCCTGTTCATTAAGTTCCTTTAACCTGTCCCGATCTTTTTCGATAGTTGAAATTTGATCCCTAATTCTGGTGATCATATCATTGAAATTAACCGTAAGCTGGCCAATTTCATCTTTTCTAGAAAAATGGATATCCACATCCAGCTTTCCCTTTTTGACTTCTGAGGTGGCCTCTGTCAGCTTGACGATTGGAATCGTGATGTGTCTGGAGAGTATATAAGAGAAAAGAAACGCCGCCACAAATATCGCAAGAGCGATATAAAAAATAATATTTAAAATCTCTCCGCTTTGTTTGTAAAGCAAATTAAAATCTTTAGAAAAACGCAATATGCCAACTTTTGCACCATCAATGACAACTGGATAAGAAAAAAACACCTGTGCTTGATTTCGATCATAGGTGATATGATAAGCATTTTTTCCGTTAATTGCTTTTGCTAGGTCCTCGTCAATGCCTTGCGAAAACACTGTTTTATTAGAAGAAGACAACAAAGTGCCATCTACGGTATAAACGCCTACATTGCTTCCTGTTGAATGAGTTAAACTATCCACTATTTCATCAGCCATATCGCCGAAGTATAGTTCATTGTTTTTATAATGATTGATTAAAAATGCTTGATTGATATACATGATGCTGTTTTTTTTTAAGTCTATTAAATCTGAGGTGACAATTTTTTCATTGCTTGACCAAATGACGCTTTTGACCGTTTGATTGAGCACTAGGAAAGAGAGAGAAAAAATCAGAAAAAAACCAATAATAAATTTACCCTTGATCGTCCGTAACACTCTCTACTCCTCCTGTTTCTCGAATTTATATCCAATGCCAAACACTGTTTTAATGAGGTCGCTTGCATCCAGTTTTTTACGGAGTCTTTGGATATGAGTATCTACCGTACGTGTATCCCCGGCAAAATCGTAGCCCCAAACGAATTCCAACAGCTCTGAACGTGTAAAGATTTTTCCACGATGGTCAATCAATGTCTTAAGCAGATCAAATTCTTTAGGAGTCAAATCAACAATGATCCCATCTTTTTTTACTATTCTTTCGTCTGGGATCATCACAATATTTTTTAATTGAATGTGATCCTCATTAGACGATCCTCGATCATTCACGTGGTTAGCTTGTTCAAGACGCCTGAGTATTGTACGAATTCTGGCGATAACTTCACGCAAGTCAAATGGCTTTGTAATATAATCGTCAGCCCCAAATTCCAACCCAAGGACTTTATCAGTGATATCTGACTTTGCGGTGATCATAAGTATAGGGATATTATAGCGTTGGGTCACTTTTTTACAGATATCCAATCCGCTGCAATCTGGCAGCATCCAATCAAGCAGCAGAAGATCGGGTTTAAATTGGTCTAGCTGTTTCATCCCTAAAGCTCCGTTAGATTCAGTACATGTTTGAAAACCTTCCTGCGTAAGCCCGTATGAAAGCAGATCTGCTATTGCTCCATCATCTTCAATAATAAGTATTTTCGTTTTATCCATTATTTCATTCATTCCCTGTTTCATGATTAAATTGAATATATCTATCTTAGAGTCTGCAATATCACTCATTATAGCATCCTTTTTAATAGCGGTTATTCAGAACTTCAGATCAAACTATAATTGGATATATTTTCACCATCGTCAACAAAATCGGGGGAATTGAGCTATCGTTGGATTAGAGGACTATGGTAAACAATTTTAATTGATAAATGAGCTTATTAAAAAGAGATGCGGGTATCTTCTTTATTTATGTATAAGAGCGTTTCCATATCGTTTGATTTTATTGGGTGTTAAATAGGTAAAACATACCCCGCCAACTGTAACCACTCCGCCTAGCAGAGAGATCAATGTGAGTATCTCGCCGATCCAGAGCCAAGATATGATCAAGGCTAAAGCCGGTGTAACATAAAGTGAAAGGGTTGCTTCTGAAGCACCGACGAGTGAAGTGACATATGCTAGTGCGAAGTAAGGAATAACCGTCGGCAATAATCCTAAGTAAACGATAGACAAAGTTGCGCTTATTGAAGCGTTCATCATCTCTTCGCCTAAGCCTGGCAGAAACACAAGCATAGGTATTGTTCCGCCCCAAATGGTGAATGTAACGAATGGAATAAAACCATATTTTTTTATATAGCGGGCTTGAAAAACGAAATAAATACTCTCCGAAAATGCTGCCAGCAGGATGACCAAGATACCGCTCATTGAATATGTAAAGTCTCCCGCCCCAAATGCAATCAATAATACACCCAATAAACTGATCATAGAGCCAAGCCATTTCGTAAATCCAAAATGCTCTTTATAAAACAGGCGGGATAGCATGGCTGAGAAGATCGGTGCCGTAGTAACGAGTAAGCTTGCAACTCCGGCACTAACTGTTTTTTCACCGATGTTCAGCAAAATGTGATAGAGTGCAAATCCTAAAAACCCTAAAAGAAAAATGGCAGGAATGTCTTTCAAGTCGGGTAGGCGCATCTGAGTCAAAACAGCAAAAAGCAATAATGCCATAGAGCCGATTAACAAACGACATAAAGCAAGGTGTTCTGGTGTGTACCCTTCTAGTCCTGCGCGAATTCCCGGAAAAGCAGATGCCCATAAACCAATCATGAGACTATGAGATATAATTATTTGAACTGTTTTCTTTCGCATTCCTCTCACTCCTCTTTACAAAAACCAACCAGTTATTTAATGTGTTTTTATATTAATAAAGATTTGGTGATATGGCTTCAACCAGTTAAACGGATTTTGACCCAACCAATTTATTTTAAGGAGACCGATTCTATGAGCTTTCCAGAAGAAAAAAAGATGAAAAAGCTCCCTAAGTACAGACAAATCGTTCATTTTATTAAAGAGAAAATAGGAAATGGAGAGTGGCCGATTGGAAGCAAGATTCCAAGCCAGCGCACGCTTGCAAAAGATTTTCAGGTAAATCGGAGCACAGTGATTACAGCGTTAGAGGAATTGATGGCCGATGGGTTAATAGAAGGCACAATGGGGAAAGGCACAGTTGTTATCAACAACACATGGACACTGATGGCTAAGAATTCTGCTCCCGATTGGGATCAATATGTCACCTCTGGCATTCAGATGCCAAGCCGAAAAATCGTTCAAGAGATAAATCAATCAGAATCAAATACAGACCTTATACAGCTCAGTAAAGGTGAACTTTCAGCTGAGATTTTTCCTTTGGCTGTTATGAAAGAGATGATGGGGAGGGTATCTCATCACATGGAGGCATTCGGTTATGAAGAGCCAAAAGGTTACTTACCTTTGAGGGAGGCATTAAGCAACTATTTAAAAACCATTGGAATCAACGTCTCATCTTCTTCCATTCTGATTGTCTCAGGAGCGTTGCAAGCCTTGCAGCTGATATCAATGGGGCTGTTACAAAGAGGATCAACCGTTTATCTTGATCAGCCCTCCTACCTTTATTCATTACACGTATTTCAATCAGCTGGTATGAAGCTGACTGGACTTCCTATGGATAATGAAGGACTTTTGCCTGAAAATGTTCATTTAACAAGAGGAGAGCGGGGAAGGGCTATCTTATATACAAATCCATGTTTTCACAATCCGACTGGTATTCTTATGTCTAAAAAGCGGCGTGAAGAGATCCTAGCAGTAAGTGAGAATACACAGCTTCCTATTATTGAAGATGACATTTATCGTGAGTTATGGATCGATGAAATTCCGCCATATCCTATTAAAACAATTGATAAAAATGGACACGTACTGTACATAGGAAGTTTATCGAAAACATTAAGCCCAGGTTTGAGGATTGGATGGATCGTCGGGCCGGAACCGGTGATTGAACGTTTATCTGACATTAAAATGCAAACAGATTACGGATCCAGTTCGCTATCCCAGAGAGTAGCGGCAGAGTGGTTTACTTCCGGCCACTACCAGCAGCATGTAGAAAAGGTTAGGCAGCAATTAAAGGTGAGAAGAGAATTGGCCTTGAGTGCTTTAGAAACTCATTTGAAAGATGTGGCGACATGGAATATCCCAAAAGGAGGATTTTTTGTCTGGATAAAAATATTGCCTTCCATATCAATGAAATTACTTTATACTAAAGCCTTATCAAAAGGGATTCTGCTCAATCTCGGCAGTATCTATGCTCAGGAAAAAGGGAATTATATTCGCTTATCATATGCTTATGCATCTCTTGAAGACCTTCAAAAGGGGATTTATGAGTTGGGTTTAATGATTAAAGAATTGGCAAGCAGGTAACTTTTATATCCTTAAATGGATGTTTCACTAAAAAAGAGATCAAGCCTAATGATCGCTTGATCTGATAATAACAAGGGTTACTAGAATAGACCAAATCATGGTTCGGTCTTAAAATGATCATGTCTCTGAACGAAAGGTCTTTCCGACTTCTCTTCCTAAACCAAAGTAGTGTCTGAAATTATAGATAAGCGGGCTCCATTTAGAGGGGTTGATATGGTTTTCATCCAGTATAATACTTTCATCGGCATGAAAGTGCAGTGCCTGCGTCTCTACAATGGCAAATGACTGGTCATATTCTGGAATCCGAATATGTTTCACTTCGGCTTCGATTTGGATAGGGCATTCTTTAATTCGTGTTGGTGATACTGTTTTTGATTGTAAAGGCGTTAACCCTGCTGCCTCGTATTTTTCTTTTTTATATGTAAATCCGAGCTGCTTCTTTAAAGGCGGTATACTCTTTTTTCCGCTATAAGATGAAATTCTTTCAATGTTTTCCCATAATTCCGGGCCAGGCAAGTTTATGACACATTCTTTGTGTCTTTCCAAATTGTCGATGGCTTTTCCTCCCAGTCCTACTCCAAGGATTATATAATGTCCAAGAGCCCAAGAAGATGACATAGGACTAATATTAGTGGTTCCATCCTCATTCAATGTGGTTAGAAGAAATGTCGAGGTACCATAATACATGATCTTGGGTTTGATTTCCTTAAATCGACGAGTGTCTTGTTTTTTGATGTCCAACGTTTTTTCCTCCTTGTCACGCTTACATTTATATTGTAAAGGATTAACATTTCAACTATCATCGAAATATGAATGTAAGGAGGAAAATCATGAATCCTAATATTGCAAAAATCTCTTCGTTGCTATCAGATCCCTCGCGTTCTTCCATTCTTCTCAGTCTGATGGATGGCAGGATACACCCTGCGGGAGAGCTTGCATATCTCGCTAACATTAAACCTCAAACCGCCAGTTTTCACCTGAATAAATTGCTTGAAGCAAAGCTGATTAGCGTAGAGAAGCATGGGAGACATCGGTATTACAGATTGTCTGACTCAGATGCTGCAAATGTGATCGAACAATTGCTTCATATTGCGCCTAAAGCAAAAGTCAAATCTTTAAAAGAGTCAAAAGAGAAAAAGGACTTGCATTTCGCCCGTACCTGTTATGATCATTTGGCAGGTTATGTGGGCGTGCAAATGGCACATTCATTAGTTGAGCAGGGGATGTTAAAAAAAGTTGATTTAAACTTTGAGGTGACTTCAGAGGGTGCTTTATTCTTTTCAAAGTTAGGCATCAATGAAGAGCAACAACGGAATAAGAGGAGAGCCTTTGCCCGCTGCTGTTTGGATTGGAGTGAACGGCAGCATCATATTGCAGGAGCATTAGGAAACGCCCTATTGGTGCGCATGTTAGAAGAAGAGTGGATCGTTCGTATGCCTAAAACGAGAGCGATTAGGATTACACAAAGCGGGAAAATCGCGTTTGAAAAGCACCTAAACGTGAAGATTTAGGATGTTGAAGCGAAGGCACGATATCCAGGAGTAGGAGTAAGATTTGTTCTAATCTTACTCCTTCTTCTTATTTTGAAGCAGCTCGATTCCCCATTGCAATCGAGATGCGGTTCCAACTGTTTATTTGATTAATGATCAGAACAAGGTCAACATATTGTTTTTCATCATAATGTTCCCGCACCCGATGATATAGCTCATCAGGAACCCTTTTAGATGGAATGAGCGTGATGTGTTCAGATAGTTCGAGAGCCGCTTTCTCTTCAGGTGAGTAAAAATCACATTCATTCCAAGCATGTAAACAGTAAATTCGCTGTTCAGTTTCTCCCATTTTGCGGGCATCGGACGTATGCATATCTATGCAGAAGGCACAGCCGTTCATTTGAGAGACTCTGATTTTGATTAGTTCTCTCGTCGTTCGGTTAATTGAGGATTGTTTCGTGTATTTCTCCATATCCATCATGATTTTCATACCTTCAGGTGCAATCTCATAGTAGGACACTCTTTGACTCATAAGGCAAGACTCCTTTCCATAGAATACCTAGATTGTATCCCGGTATTGATCATTTTACCAATGTGCGGTTTGAATGACAGCTGTATCACCGTCTTTTGGAAAGAAGTTTCTTTGAATAAAAATAAGGGTAGCCAGCAATGATGAGTGGAGCTGCTAATGCAAGCAGTATCCATGAGCCTGATTGGCTGTCTCTAGTGACTCTAATGAATATATAAGTACCGATCAGAAAATATAATAAAGCACCTAGAAACCAATACATGTTCAATCCTCTTTTTCCTTGCTTTTTGGTTGCGCATTTTTGTCTGTCATATGGCTTAATCGATCAGGGTTCTGATTTTTTAATACCTTCTCAGTCCGGATTCCTTTTCTCTTTAATGATAAAATTGTGAGATCAATCGATTTCAATGATGATCATTCCTTCAATGAATAGTAAGTTCCTTATGATTTTAAAGGTAAATTTGAAAAGATAAAACGTACATAGAGGCAGAACGTTCATGTACGTTTGGGCAATGATCACTTATTGGAAACTCTAATGTTTCCCTGCACCTGATATTGTTGTGTTCCTTCTCTTCCTATAAAATGATTGGATACATGTATGTTTGCACGTTGAAATATGGGTTCGATTTTCATGAATCTCTATTCGGTGAAACAGGTAAAGGAAGTGGATAAGGTTTGCTTATAAGGAATCCTTTCAAAGATAAATATTACTCACATGATAGGCGGGCATTAAACATGCTTGCACTCAGAGTGCCGGGCCTGGCTTTTATTCTCATGATCTATATAGCCTCTATCGTGCTGCAATTTGTTTCTGGGGGCTGGTCCATTTTATTGCTTTATGCGTTTACCATATTAATCGCCATTTTTGCTTTGCTTCATTGGCACTCATATCGCTGGGTTAAGAAAAGAGTGATTCTGTATTTCGCGGTACAAGGTTTGATCACCTTTGCACTTGCTAATCTCATGACTGGCTTCTTTATACTTGTGATTATCGGCCTTTATGCATTTTTAATTGGACAAATTATAGGAATGGCAGACAGAAGAAGGACTTTTCTCATTCTTTATCTATTGCTGCTGCTGGTCATAAATTCGGCGTATCACCTTCATAAAGGTGAAGTTTTGCATTTTATTGTTATTGCTGCGCCGATCATGATTGTCATCATCACTTATGCCGCAACATTTTTTGCCCAAGTCGATGAAAAAATAAAAGCTCAATTGACTCTTGAAAGGCTGGAGCTGGCTCATCAGCAGGTAGAACAGCTGACGCTGCAGAACGAAAGACAGCGGATGGCCCGAGACTTACACGATACGCTTGCTCAAGGTCTTGTCAGTTTAAATATGCAGCTGGATGCGATTCATGTTTATCTCGCCAAAGGCAACACAGAGAGAGCGAAGGAAATCATACAACAATCGATGAAAAGAGTAAAAAGCACATTAGCTGATGCACGTTCAGCTATTGACGATCTCCGCAGCAAATCAGAAGAAATCGGTGTTTTAAAAGAAAGAATTACCTCGCTAATGGATCATTTTATAGAGTCGACAGGCATGGCTTGTTTATTAGATTACAGATTGCACCAGGTGCTGGATGTGCGTACAGCTGAAAACTGTTATTACATCATTGGAGAATGTATGACGAATGCGGCAAAGCATGCTGAGGCGAAAACAATCTGGATATCCATTTGGGATGATGAAAAGGGAAGGCTCCATTTAACAGTTAAGGATAACGGCAAGGGATTTGATGTTGAAAAAGGAAAGAAAAAGAGAGGACATTATGGGCTTCTTGGCATACAAGAACGTGTCAGGGCAATAAATGGCCAATTCAATATCAAGAGTACAAAATTGAAAGGAACACAAATTGAGATCACTGTACCAATTCAGGGAGAGATGCAAGATGAATAAGGTTTTAATCGTTGATGACCATCTTGTCGTGAGGGAAGGTCTGAAGCTTTTAATTGAAACGAATGATCAATACACCATTATAGGAGAGGCGGAAAATGGAAAAGTCGCAGTCCGTCTTGCAGATGAATTAGAACCGGATATCATTCTGATGGATTTGTATATGCCGGAGATGAGCGGGTTAGAGGCCATTAAACAAATAAAAGAAAAACACGATACCCCCATCATTATTTTGACTACATATAATGAAGATCACTTAATGATCGAAGGAATTGAATTAGGAGCGAAAGGATATCTGTTAAAGGATACGAGTTCAGAAACCCTTTTTCACACAATGGATGCAGCGATCAGAGGAAATGTGCTGTTGCAGCCTGATATCCTCAAACGTTTGCAAGAAATCCAATTTGAGCGGATGAAAAAGCAGCGCAATGAGACGCAGCTGACAGAAAAGGAAGTCATTGTTCTAAAAGCAATTGCTAAAGGTCTTAAAAGCAAAGCGATTGCCTTTGATTTGGGCGTCTCTGAGCGAACAGTAAAGTCCAGATTAACGTCCATTTACAATAAATTAGGCGCGAATTCAAGAACTGAGGCAGTAACGATTGCCATGCAAAAAGGTATTCTGACAATAGACAACTAAACTGGATATTTGAAAATTGCCCAAACGTACATGCCCGAATGTACGTTTTTTTCATTTCATTGTCAACTACAATGAGAAAGAATGTGATCAAGCAATGTGTTGAAAGGAGATTATCATGTCAAAAATGTTATATACATTAGGAGGATGGGTTGCTCGCAATCGCATAAAAGCAATTTGTGCGTGGATCGTTGTGTTAGTTGCTGCGATAGGCCTTGCAGTCACCTTGAAACCAAGTTTTTCTGAGGATATGTCCATACCCGACACACCTTCGGAAAAAGCGATGGATGTGATTCAGAAAGAATTTCCTCACGGTCCTGATAAAGGGAGCATACGGGTTATTTTCGGTGCTGGTGATGGGGAGAAACTTACTGGGAAGCCAGCAAAAAAAGCAATAGAAGATACGCTCAAAGAAATCAGTAAAGATGATTCTGTTGACTCGATTGCAAGTCCTTTTGTGACAGGGACAATCGCGAAAGATGGCACAGTTGCCTATGCTGATATCAAGTATAAATCATCAGCAGATGATATAAAGGATTACTCTATCAAACACTTAAAAGACAGTTTGAAAATGGCTGATGATGAAGGATTGCAAACTGAGCTAAGCGGAGATGTACCGGGAGCCGAGATGGAGATAGGCGGTGTCTCTGAAATTGTCGGCATTATCTTGGCTTTTGTCGTTTTAGCCATTACATTCGGTTCTTTATTAATAGCAGGTTTGCCGATTTTAACTGCACTGATTGGTTTAGGTGTAAGTATTGGACTGGTTTTGATTGGGACACAAGTATTTGATATTGCTTCCGTCAGTCTTTCATTAGCCGGAATGATTGGCCTTGCTGTTGGTATTGATTATGCTTTATTTATTTTTACGAAACACCGCCAGTTTTTAGGCGAAGGCATACAAAAGAATGAATCAATTGCGAGAGCCGTGGGAACAGCGGGAAGCGCAGTCGTTTTTGCCGGACTTACTGTTATCGTTGCACTTTGCGGATTGACTGTCGTTAACATTCCTTTTATGTCTGCGATGGGGCTGACAGCAGGGCTTAGTGTACTGATGGCTGTTTTGGCTTCAATCACACTTGTGCCTGCGGTCTTATCGATTGCAGGGAAGCGGATGATTCCGAAATCAAACAAGAAAATAGAAAAACAAAGCACTGAAACAAATGTCTGGGGACGCTTTGTCACCAAAAATCCTATCATGCTAAGTGTATGCAGCATTCTGATTTTGATCGTCATTAGTATCCCATCTATGCATTTGGAACTGGGCTTGCCTGATGCTGGGATGAAAGCTAAGGATAATCCGGATCGCCGGGCATATGACTTGCTTGCCGAAGGCTTTGGAGAAGGATTTAATGGCCAATTAACAATCGTAGCGGATGCCACAAATGCTACAGAAAATAAGGCGGAGGCTTTCGCAGATGCAGCGAAAGAAATAAAGGGCTTAGACCATGTAGCAAGTGTCACCCCTGCAATGTCTAATAAAGAAGGGAACTTTGCTATCATTACTGTCGTTCCGGAAACAGGTCCAAATGATGTCACAACGAAAGATTTGGTACACGATGTACGCAGTTTGTCAGATAAAAACGGAGTAGATTTGCTTGTTACTGGATCGACTGCAGTGAATATTGACATTTCAGATCGATTGAATGATGCGATACCGGTGTTTGCTGTACTTATTGTTGGCTTTGCGTTTGTATTGCTGACCATCGTTTTCCGTTCGCTGCTTGTGCCGCTTGTTGCTGTTGCAGGTTTCATGTTGACGATGACAGCCACTCTTGGAATCTGTGTATTTGTCTTGCAAGACGGGAATCTCATCGACTTTTTCAAAATACCTGAAAGAGGGCCGATACTCGCGTTCCTGCCGATTTTATCGATTGGGATTCTGTTCGGGTTAGCCATGGATTATCAAGTATTCCTTGTCAGCAGAATGCGTGAAGAATATGTAAAAACAAAGAATCCAGTACAAGCCATTCAGGCTGGATTAAAACACAGTGGTCCTGTTGTTACAGCAGCCGGCTTGATCATGATCTTCGTTTTTGCAGGATTTATCTTTGCAGGCGAAGCTTCTATTAAAGCCAACGGATTAGCACTTTCCTTTGGTGTGCTCTTTGATGCCTTTATTGTAAGAATGACACTGATTCCAAGTGTCATGAAGCTGATGGGGAATGCAGCCTGGTATTTGCCGAAATGGCTGGACAAGATGATTCCGAACGTGGATATAGAAGGGCATCAACTGACAAAGGAAATACAGCCAGAAATAGATCATGAACAAAAGAAGCAAATCATGTAATAGAAAAAGCAGATCTTTTATGATCTGCTTTTTTGTTAAATAGTTAAAGTAATAGCATTAAAACCGCAATCCAAATGCATGAATCACAAAAATCACAACAGGAGGGATCAAGAGGGAAGGCAGCAAATTCAATGTTTTGAACTTCTTGATTCCAAGAATGCTTAGACCTGAACTGAGGATGAGTATGCCACCCACAATGGTGATTTCATTAATAAGGTCTGTATTGATTGCGCTCTCCATTACTTTAGCAAATAAATAGATGGAGCCCTGCCAAACAAATAATACAATGGCAGCAGCTGCTATTCCAAAACCAAAAGTTGAAGCGAGCACAATAGAGGTGATCCCATCTAACATCCCGTTTGTCAGGAGGTATGTATAATCTCCATGCAAAGCGGCTTCAACAGGGCCCAATATTGACAGCGAACCTATACAAAATAATAAGACCGCAGTAGATAAGCCCTCTGCTAAATTGCTTTTAGAAAATTTGTTCACCAGCTTGTTGAATCGTAATTCTAAATTGATGATCTGGCCTAGCAAACCTCCAATGGCTAAACTCACAATGAATAGAATGGGGTATTTACTATCAGGCAAATGCTGTGTAATGGCGTTGATCCCCAGCGCGACTGCAGCGAATCCCATTGCCTGCATCAAAATATCCTGGTATTCATCTTTAATGCCTTTTTTGAATATCCCCCCGATTATGCTTCCTGCAATGATCATCACTGTGTTAAAAATCGTTCCAAACATAAGCTTTCTCCTCCAAAAATCATTCCTGCATAAAAAATAAACCCTCTAGTTAGTAGAGAGTCAAGGGAGATCAAAACATATTCATGAGATTATTTGATGGGCAGCAGGATTTCAGTCACATAATTATCTAGGTTATTCGTAATGCCATAATCAATGAGTGTGATTTCGATTGAGTCCCCTGCTACCTCATAATGATGTTTTTTCATATATGCCAGTAATTTTTTGTAGTATGGTTCGGCTTCTGGATGTGACCCTTTAAACCGAATTTGCAGATATTCTCTTGAAGGAAAGATGATTTCTGAAGAAGTTTTTTCATTTTCATCTTCAAGAATCATAAATATACTGGAATATTTGTCAAACTGTTTTGCTTTCACATTTGCTGCAGAAATGGATAAACCGATCTTGCCTATGAATATATCTTCGTTTACATTCAGGTGGGTTCTCAATTCAGCTAACGAATGTTCGATATCATGGCCGAGAACATATTCATGCTGCAAGTAAGCCACACGCATTGCGGGAAGTTTGATTTTTGAAATTTGATGTAACGGCATGTTAACGGCATCTTCTATATGTGTGATGCGCCGGGAGATCTTTCGTTCAATGCGTTCCAATTCTTTCTTTTTGCGATCAATTTCAGCCTGCTGGCTTTTTAGTAAATGAAGAAGAGTGTTTGTATTTTGAGAGTTATAAAAATCAAGAAGCTTATTGATTGGCAGGCCTAGGGCCCTCAAATACTTGATGGTATCAAGCCGCTCAAACTGTTGGGTAGAATAATATCTATAGTTCGTTTGCTCATCTTTATATTCCGGTTTCAAAAGGCCGATGTCATCATAATACCGAAGAGCAGAGATTTTCACATTGAATAACTTTGACACTTCTCCAATCGAAAAAAATTCCTTCATTCTAACAACCTTTCTGTCCCTATGATTGATATACATCCACATTATATAGTACGGCGAGTACTAAAGGTAAAGTTTGCAGCATAAAGAAAAAACTCCTTCTAAAAAGGAGCTTTTCATTCTTCGAAATAAGGATTCACATGGATGAGCACTTCTTCTACATCTGAAAACTGTCTTTTGATTTCATTTCGAATTTCGCGGGCAATATCGTGTCCCTGCTTAATTGTCAAATCATGATCCAAAGATAAACGGACATCAAGCAATTTATAGTGGCCATGTTCTCGCGCGCGGATTCTATCAATTCGTTTTACTTGATCACATTGAAAAATAACAGCTTTATATTCCTCTATCAGCTCGGGGTCAACACTCTTTTCCATGAGCACATCAACAGACGGCCTGATTAATTCCATTGAAATCTTAAAAATGAGGTAAGCAACGATTGCACTGGCAATGGCATCGGCGTACAACAGATAGGGCCATCCGCGGGTGTTTCCGATGATAGCCAACAGGACGCCGATAAAAGCGGCAAGAGAGGCAACGATATCGCCTTTGTGATCGTACGCAATCGCTATAATTGCTTTGCTGTTCCATTTTTCCCCTTGCTTTATAGAATAACGATATAAGATTTCCTTAGCCACGTACGAAATCAGAGCCGCAAACAATGCGCTGTATTGGGGAACGCTTGGCCCTTTAACAAAGGACAGAATCGCTTCTATGAGGATATAAACGGATACGATCACTAAGATAATTCCTACAATCGCCTCACTAATGACTTCAGCTTTTCCGTGACCAAAAGGATGGTCTTGATCGGGCGGTTTATTGGAAATGCCGATCACTGCCAAGACTGCAATCGAAGCAACGACATCTGCCGCGGAATGTATTCCGTCTGCAAACACGGCTTCACTATCGCCTACCAGCCCAAAAAAGACCTTTCCTGCCATTAAGATCAGATTGGCGATCAATGCAATCAAAGCAACTTTTCTGCTTATTTGTTCTCTTTCACTTGCCATTTTTTCCTCCTATAAAACTGCACAAAAAAATAGGAGTGCTCTATATACGCTCTCCGTATCCTTTCCTGTGTAATCACTTTGCTTATCATACCAATTCAATTTCGAGTGGGTCTATAGCAACGTTGTTTCCTGTTTACTAATAAATAAGGTGACAGAAAAAAAGTTGGAGCTATGCTAAAAGGTCATAAAGCAAACAAATGAGTTCTTATGTAACAACAGTGATGATTCGCTATTAAAATGCTGCCGTCAGTGAAAAATTCCCACTAATTTTCAAAAACCTCTTGACATGAGAGGATCTGTATTTTACTATTATCTCATATTCAAGATATTTTAATTTGAGATATTTGGTCGAAAAGATCAGCGATCAAGCGCAACTCTAAGTGTTCAATCCGTTGTCATTTCTTTTACACAATATTCAATATGGATTTTTTATAATATAATATCTCGAATTCGAGATAAAAGGGAGTGTATCGTAATGGCTGAATTTATACAGTTAGTCAATGAAAGACGATCTGCAAGCAATTTTCTTTCAGGTCATCCAATCACAAAAGAAGACCTCAATGAAATGTTTGAATTGGTTGCATTGGCGCCATCGGCTTTTAATTTGCAGCATACAAAATATGTTGCGGTTCTTGACCAGGACGTAAAAGAAAAGCTGAAGCAGGCCGCAAACGGACAATATAAAGTGGTTAGCTCATCTGCGGTTCTCTTGGTATTAGGGGATAAGCAGGCATATCAACAAGCGTCCGATATCTATGAAGGTTTAAAGGTATTGGGGATATTAAATAAGCAAGAGTATGACCACATGGTGCACGACACTGTTTCGTTTTATGAAAACAGGGGAGAACAATTTAAGAGAGATGAGGCGATAAGGAATGCTTCACTTTCTGCGATGATGTTTATGCTGAGTGCTAAGGAAAAAGGCTGGGATACCTGCCCGATGATCGGCTTTGATGCGGAAGCCGTAAAACGGATTTTGAACATAGACGCCCAATTTGAGGTTGTCATGATGATTACGATTGGAAAAGAAAAAACAGAGAGCAGAAGACCTCGCGGCTACCGGAAGCCTGTGAATGAGTTTGTTGAGTATATGTAAAGGAGCGGATAAAAATGGCTAAAAAAACGATGGGAATTCATCATATTACAGCGATTGTCGGTCACCCTCAAGAGAACACAGATTTCTACGCAGGAGTGCTTGGGCTTCGTTTGGTCAAGCAAACTGTCAATTTTGATGACCCAGGTACGTATCATCTTTATTTTGGGAATGAAGGCGGGAAGCCGGGAACAATCATTACCTTCTTTCCGTGGGCCGGAGCCCGCCAAGGCGTCATTGGAGACGGTCAAGTTGGTGTGACTTCGTATGTCGTGCCGAAAGGGGCTATGGCATTTTGGGAAAAGAGACTAGAAAAGTTCAACGTTCCATACACCAAAATCGAGCGCTTTGGGGAACAATATGTAGAATTTGATGATCCTCATGGACTGCACTTAGAAATCGTGGAAAGAGAAGAAGGAGAGGCTAATACGTGGACTTTCGGAGAAGTAACGCCCGATGTTGCCATTAAAGGTTTTGGGGGTGCAACCCTATTATCAGCGCAGCCTGACAAAACCGCTGACCTTTTAGAAAACATCATGGGGCTGGAGCGAGTCGGCAAAGAAGGGGACTTCGTTCGTTATCGTTCCGCCGGTGATATCGGAAATGTGATTGACCTTAAGTTAACGCCTATTGGCCGCGGGCAAATGGGGGCCGGAACGGTGCATCACATCGCTTGGCGGGCTAACGATGATGAAGATCAGTTAGATTGGCAAAGATATATTGCTTCCCACGGATATGGTGTAACTCCTGTTCGGGATAGAAACTATTTTAATGCCATTTACTTCAGGGAACATGGGGAAATCCTGTTTGAAATCGCAACTGATCCCCCGGGCTTTGCACATGATGAAACACAGGATACAATGGGCGAAAAACTGATGCTGCCTGTGCAATATGAACCGCATCGCACACAAATTGAACAAGGGCTGCTGCCGTTTGAAGTAAGAGAGTTAGATTGATTTGACACATAAAAAATAAAGAAACATATATTCAATTGATGATTGCTGGATACTGTCAGCAAAGAATTAGATAAAATCAAAGATGAGGAGAGATACAAATGGAAGATGCAGGACTGTTGCTTATTCGTATAATGATTGGTGTGGTGTTTTTGTTTTATGGCACACAAAAATTATTCGGCTGGTTTGGCGGATACGGGATTAAAGGAACCGGACAATGGTTCGAGTCAATTGGGGTGAAACCAGGAAACGTTGCGGCCGCTCTATCAGGTCTTGGGGAGTTAGTAAGCGGAATTCTATTTATTTTAGGCGTATTCCTCCCGCTTGGAGCTGCTATCATAACGATCATTATGTTAGGTGCCATCGTAAAAGTCCATGGAGCGAAAGGTTTTGCGAATGGCGCGGGAGGTTTTGAATATAACCTGGTGCTCATTGCAGTTTCCGTAGGGGTTGCACTCATCGGTTCAGGAGCTTACGCTTTGCATTTTTAATAAGAAAGTATGTAAGAACAGTTGCTGCTTGTCAGTAACTGTTCTTTTGTTTTTACATTTTCCGGCAAGCTTACAGGTACTCTGCAAAGCAAAAAAGCGGATATCATAAATAAAAATCTGTATAGTGAATGATACGTATTGATGAGCTTGGTCATGAAAAACAGACCTATTTGAAGGAGTAAATGGATGAAAGAGATGACAGAATTACATTCATTAGTTTCTATAGAAAATTTTATCAAACAGCACAAATTCAGTTTTATTTATATATCAAGGCCTGGCTGTACAGTATGTCACGCAGTTCTGCCCCAGCTCAGAATAGTATTGGATCAGTTTCCAAACATCAAATTGGGGCATATCAATGCTGACGATGTAGCAGAGGTCGCCGGCAGATTTTCAGTTTTCACCGTTCCTGTGCTTCTTTTGTTCATTGATGGGACTGAGTTTCTAAGAGAAGCCCGTTTTGTTCATTTTGAACAGCTTGAACAAAAGTTGAAAAGGGTTTATCGATTATATGAAGGCGAATAAAGAAATAAGGCAAAAAAAAGAACTCAAATGGGTTCTTTTTTTTGCATCAATTTATTCTTCACTAGGCGAAGAAGGGTTATCAACCTGCCCTTGATCACTTGTATCATTATCACAACTTGCTGAAATAATAATTGAATGAGAAGGAGAATAATCTCCTAATGTGAAATTAACTCCGTAATTTTTGCTGTTCGCAGTATGGCTGTTTTGCAAGTTTTGTCCGATATCTGTATTGGCGTTTTGTGTCATTCCATTTATCGTGAGATTTGAGATGTTGATTTGAGATCGCATGCTTCAAAAACTCCTTTCACTCAGAAGTAGCCGTCATAGAGGACGCTGGCAGTCTATTTACTTCTATTGTATTGCGTTTTTATATCATTGCATCAACATAATGGTAAAAATAATAGCGAGTGAATGAGTCTTTTGAAGATGATCAACCTATCAGCAGAAATAAAGCCGCCTGATAAAGAGGCGGCAGATCGTTATATGTCATCTATGAATTTGATGTATCGTTTTTCGTTTGCCTAAAGGATAGAATGGTCGTTTTTAATGATGAGTAGGAGCCTATAGCAGCGTAGCCATAAAACCAGCCCATAAATACGCCAGAAAAGAGGCTGTGTCGATGGCTTATGAAAACAGAAATGACAAGGCCTGTTATTAAGGCAACTGATGGTACAAAAGTTTTGGGGATTTTCAATAATATTTTGAGGATTTGGGTTATCAGTATGATGATTGGAACAGCTATCACAGCATCCCAAAAGTTTGTGTGAATAATTGGAAAATCCATACGGCACCTCATGAAGTGTTCATTTCTTATGTTTACGCTAAAAGCTTGGAAAGCAGTTCTTGGACCGCATTTGTAACATGTAGGGCTTGATTGGCGGAGCTTGTTTGGCTTAAAGCATTGGATTCAAAAACCAAACCTGTATTATTCCCTCCGGAACCATCTGTCTCTTTAGAAACAGAGAAAGGGCTGATGGAGAATGCAAAACCGTTATTAAAAATGCTGTTTCCGGATATCGAATGAATATATACTGGGAATTTCATCATTCATCTCTCCTCTCTGTTATGACTGTTTATACAATATGGTGTGTGAGCAGCAATTGCTTAAACAAAACGGCAAAAACATTCAGCGAGAGACAAAAACCTGCAAAATTCCACAAGTGCCTGTTAATGCAGTTTTTTTGGGATGTTTTTTTTATTCTTTTTACCAATTTCATCAAAAATATTCTGATTGCTAGACAAATGGGCTTGTCCGTCCTTATTTATGAAATCCGGGTGAATGAGTTTTTTCAGATCCCTGACTGTTAAGGGTTTGGCGTCATCAGTTAATTCTATTCCTAATTGCCCGTTTGCCTCTAATGTCGCAATTTTGACATCTTGTATAGCCGTAACGCCGTGAAGCCTTAGATGCATTTCAAGTTGATCAACTGTAAGTCTCATCTTCTTTAAGTTTTCGATATGAAGCTGTCCGTTTTCAATAACAACTTTTGCTTTTCCGGTCAACATCTTTTCAATGAAGTTCGATCTCATTTGGATCCATTCTATTACGATGAGTGTTATTGTGAAAATTGCCGCCGCAATTAATGTTTTGAAGAGGCTGTACTTGATGATTGGCTGCACGATAATAGTTCCGATTGAAATCATGACAACCGTTTGAGTTGAAGGCATTTGTGCGATTGATTTCATTCCTGAAACTCTCAGCAAAATGACTCCGGCTACAATGAGAACAAGAGAGATTCCCAAGTGAAATTCATGTTACCACCTGACCAATGATGAATTAGCTTTGTCATGGGACTGGCTTTCCTTCCGGGCAATCGCAATTTAATATATCCGAAAGGCAGTTTTTCATTCTGTCCTAAACCGAACATTATTTTTGGTATAGATGGATATATTAAGCCAAACAATGATAGCAGCAGGAGTTTTTTGGGCGAAACAATCTGGGAAGCGGGGAGCGCCATAAGATGATTGAACTTGAAGTTGTCATTAGAACGGTTGCCAGCTTTGGCTTGCTGTTAATCGCAGAACGAATTTTAGGCAAACAGACAATCTCTCAAATGACGATTTTTGATTTTATTGCGGCGATCACACTAGGGGCGATTGCTGCCGGATTAGCTTACAATACTTCAATAAAACCGCACAATATGGCCATTTCGTTTAGTATTTTTGTGCTAACCATTTTTCTAATTTCGTTTCTGTCGATAAAGAACAGGAAGCTGAGGAAATTTTTTGCCGGAGATCCAACAGTGCTGATTCAAAACGGGAAGATACTTGAATCAAATATGAGGAAAATGCGTTACACACTTGATTATTTAAATCAGCAATTACGGGAAAAAGAAATATTTAATATCGAAGAAGTTCTTTTTGCCATTCTTGAAACGAATGGTCAGCTGACTGTGTTAAGAAAACCGCAATTCCGGTATGTGACCAAACAGGATTTAATGATTGCGGTAAACCAAGAACACAGGCTTCCGATAGAGCTTATTATGGACGGAGAAATCATTGAGAATAATTTAAAGCAGAATCGTTTGACGGAATCCTGGCTTTTGGAGGAATTGCGAAAAAGAGACATAAAGGTGAAAGAGACCGTGTACGCAGTGCTGCTGGGTAATGGGGATATTTATGTGGATCAATATAAAGACCATATATCAGTCCCTATGGATAAGGAATGAAGGAAAATCAATCTTAAAGCCCCTTATTGAACGCAATGGTTCCAACTTGTCTTGGGTACGAAATGTGCAGAAGCCCGTTTAACAGCTGAATCTGTAACAAATGAGATTCAGTGGCTTCGGGAAGCTGAATGATTCGCTCAATTTCTCCGTAATACCGTTCACGCAGCACTTCCATTTCGGCTGGAAAAACAGGCGTGATCGTTCCTTTGATCAGCAGCTGGGTTTTAGATAGTAAACGGATCGTTAATTCTTCCTCATACACACCGGGCATTTCCACAATGATAAAATTATCTTCTTCATCTTGATAAAAGTCGTAAACGAGCGTATAGGTGTTGGTATTAAAAAATTGTTCCGGGGCTTTATACTTGAGCACATTTGTCCAAAAGTCATTTTGCTTATATTCATTTGTAATCTCAAGCCACTTTCTCATTTTTTCGAGATCCATCTAGGATCCTCCTTAAATTTGGTTTGAAATCGGTGCAGAAGGGTTTCCAATTTGGTCTTGATCACTGATATCAGTATCGAGGTTCCCAGTATTTAAAAGAGAAGAAGAAGGCGAAAAATCCCCTAGAGAAAAGTTTGCCCCAAAGTATTTGCTGTTCGCTGTATGGCTGTTGTGTACGGTTGGACCGACATCAATATTTCCGTTTTGTGTGACGCCGTTCACCTTAATATTTGCGATGTTAATTTGGTATGGCATAGCGAAACTCCTTTTAATCTAAAATTGGCGGTACTGGAAGCGGAGGAGCATTCATATTGGTAGTATCAGAGTTTCCGAGTTCTGTCTGATCGTTGACATCAGGATCATTTAAGAAGTTTTCCATGATTGATTCTGCAGGTGATGTATCACCGAAAGAGGAGTTGATCCCTTGGGATTTATTATTTGCGGTATGGCTGTTATGCGCGGCTTCACCTATTGTAATTGAACCATTGCCCGAAATGCTGTTGATCTTTAAATAATATAGGTTGATTATTGTAGACGGCATCCCATCACACCCTTCCATCATTCTGTACAGTACATTATGCGTTGCTGCACCCAATTGTTCCTTGCATTTGCGGGCAAAACTCTATCTGGCCCTGGAGTGATGCTCGTTAGAAAAAAGAATAAAGTTTGTCACAGCCTGAATGTCAATCTATTTGGCAAATACTTATCAGTTGAATGAAAAGCCATTGAATATAGTAATCAATGAATTGATTCAGTTATTCGAAATACATGAGACCCTTTAATAAAGGAAGCTGGCAAACAGGATCAGTTTGAAATCATTGACAATGAAGCTAATGCCATGAAATAATACTCGTGAGTAACATTACTTGCGAGTATTATTTTTGGGGGTGGTCCTCGTTGAAAAGCAAAAAAGGACGTAAAGGAGAAGAAAGCCGGAAACGGTTACTCAAAGCTGCCGCTAATGAATTTTCGATTCGGGGATTCCATGACGCGAAGGTAAGTGAAATTGTGAAAAAAGCTGGGTTCACGCAGCCTTCATTTTACCTGTACTTTCAAAGCAAAGAAGCCATCTTTGCCGAGTTAATAACCGATTTTCACTCTCGAGTCAGAAAGCTGACAGAGTCACTTCTTCTGGAAAACGGATTAAACACGGAGGATGTATCAAAACGGGTACTGCTAGCTGTAGAGACTGTTTTTCAATTTTTGGCTGAGGACAAGGATTTAACCAAGATCGGCTTTTTTCTCAACCCGGAAGCACAACAAATGAAAAAAGACTTGGCGATGGTTTTGAAAGAGAACTTAGAAGCAGAACAGCGGCTTGGCTATTTTCACTCTGAACTGGATATGAAAACTGTCGCTGAGTGTTTGATCGGCATGATTGAACATTTAACCGATTCATTTTTGTTAACCGGAATCAAAGATCCGGCAAGCCTCGCAGCAGAGGTTGTGAATCTTTTAATATACGGGATGCTTCCGAAAGGGAATGACGTAAGATGATATCTATTATTATGAAAGTCAGTTTGGCAGTTTTTATGTTTGCGGGAGGCATCATAAAGGTAAGCCGTGTTCCCTTTCAAGTTGAGCATTGGCGGCATTATCAATATCCATTATGGTTTCTGACTGTTACCGGCATTCTCGAAATAGCCGGGGCACTTTCTATGACTGCGGGAATTTGGAATCGGTATGCAGCGATTGGAGCAGGTATTCTGTTTGTCGTTCTCATGGCGGGAGCCATTCATGCGCATATGTTTCGAGCAAGACAATCGGTCATCATGGCGATACCAGCGATGATCTGTTTGATTGTTTCTATCATGATCATCATGGGGAGTTACACGTAAGCTTTACACTAATGTTTAAGAACAAGCCCATTTGCAGGAAATCTCCTTTTCTTATCGAATAATAGAAAGTCCAGGAATTAACTGAATCATTAAAATAGAGATCCATTTCTGCATTATTCGTCCGGCATCAGCTGGGCTTTTTTTATAAAGGAGGAATACAGGATGGCATTCACTTTGGAAGACATGACTGAGGAAGAGTTCGAAACCTTTCGCGGGATGTCCGTGCAAAATTATGCGAAACAAAACACAACGTCAGGAACTTGGACGGAAAAAGAGGCGTTTGAGAAATCGGAGCAGGCATATGAGAACATGATTCCGAATGGGCGAGACAGCAGCAATCATTATTTTTGGAACATCACAAATGACCAACGAGAAAGAATGGGCTGGCTCTGGCTGTATGCTGATCCATTACATCCGCAAAAGGAAGCGTTTATCTATTCCTTTGGATTGTATGAAGCCTTTCGCGGAAAAGGACTTGCTCAATTGGCGCTTCAAACGCTTGATGAAAAAGCAAGAGAGCTTGGTGCGGAAAGGCTGGCCCTACATGTATTTGCACACAACGAGACAGCCGTCTATCTTTATCAGAAGATGGGCTATGCCATGACCAATATTCGTATGCGGAAACAGCTGTGCTGAAAAGTTGCTTACGTTACCCAAACACAACATGCCTATCTGGAAGCAGTGGCAGGGTACTATAAGTCATCATTAGAAACATTAATGTCATTGGAAGGCTTGAACATATAAAGAAAAAGGACAACAGCTGTTGTCCTTTTCAATGCCGCTTGAACTTTCTCCCTCAGTCTTTTTTGTCTTGATGATCCAGCTCTTTTATTCGTTTCGTAAGCTCATTGAAAGCCTGATCAAGCTCCTTATACCCTTTATCATTTGGCGTCATAAAACTGAGTTTTCCCAGCACTTCTTGTCTTTCTGTCTCAAGCTTTAAGCGAAGCTCTTCCCGCTCATTTCTTTCTGAAGGAGCGGCGTCATTTAACTGCTTTTCGATGCCGTTGTTTGAGATGACGAGTTTACTGTTTGTTGTTTTTTCGAGAAAGTATCGGTCATGTGAAACCGCCAGCAATGTGCCGCTGTATTGTGACAGTGTTTCTTCCAGCTGTTCGCGTGACGGCAGGTCGAGATGGTTTGTCGGCTCATCTAAAATCAGCACGTCTTTTTCCTCCAGAATATAGGCCATCAGCTTGATCTTTACACGCTCACCCATACTCATATGCTTGATCGGTTCAGTCCATTGGGCGGCTGTAAAACCTAAGTGCCTCATCAGATTTTGAACGTGCCCCCTTGCTTTGAATGTTTCATTCTCAAATAACTCTTCCGGTGTTTGTTCTAAAGGCAAATCAAACACCTCCTGCGTTAAATAGCCGATGTTTGCGGACGGCGACACCCATACGCTTCCTTCTGCTGTTTCCTGTCCAAGAATGATATTCAGCAATGTCGTTTTTCCGCTGCCATTGGGGCCTATGATCGCAACCTTTTCGCCGTGCTGAATCGTAAAGTTTGCGTTTTTAAAGAGGGTCCTTTCTCCAAACGCTTTTGTTACATTCTGAACTTCTAAAAAACGTTTTCCTGTTTTGTGGGTTGTATCGATTGAAAAGCGGACTGTATATTCTGGGGTAACGGGTTCCGCCTTTGCTTTTTCCAGCTCTTTTTCAAGCCGCTTCTGCTTGGATTTTATCTGGGCATCCGTACGCTTCGCTTTTACCCGGTGATATTCTTTAAACCCTTCCTTTTTCGTCGATTGAGCATGGGCTTTTTCCGACCAAGAAGCGAGCTCATTCATTTGTGCTTCAATCCGTTCGACCATTTTTTGCTGCTTTTCATATTCACGCTGCTGGATGAGTCTTTTCTTCTCCCGGAACTTCATATACCCGGAGTAATTCCCTTTGAATTCAATCAGCGTCTGATCCTCAAGCGACCATATTTTTGTTGCGGCTTCGTCTAAAAAATATCGATCGTGAGAAACGAGAATCACAGTGCCGTTATAATGTTTCAGCTGTTGGATGAGAAATTGCAAGCTTTTTTCATCAAGGTGGTTTGTCGGTTCATCTAACAGCAGCAGATCTGCATCCTCTGATAGTCCTTTCGCCAGCCGCGCTTTCAGTTTTTCACCGCCGCTTAACTGATGAAAATCACGAAGAGGCACATGCCATTTCTCCAGTAACTTCTTTTCGGCAGGTGTCTGGTCCGCAAAGGAATACGCCGCGGTTTCCTGTTCAACCAAAGCCAGTTTTATATCCTTCCGAAGGATTTGACCCTGTGCAGGGGCTAAGTCATTGTGAATGAGGTGCAGCAGCGTAGATTTCCCAGCGCCGTTTTTTCCGATAATCCCAATGATATCTCCTTGCTGAACACTGGCGTTTACATGTTTAAAAACAGTTTGATCCTTTACTTCATAGCTAACGTTTGTTAATGTTACGATCTCTTTCATCCATATCCCTCGCTTTAAAGGGAGAATAAAAAAATCCTCCCAAATGTGTTGGAAGGATTAGCCGTGCCTGTGCATGATCAAATAAGCTATTTTTTATAAATAGCAGTGTCGTATATATAGAAAATGGGCAGACTAATCCTATTTTTTGATTTGAAATATTGATTTCAAACGGTAAAAATAAGATTAGTTAATCATTGTCCACCCATCATCCCTTCTTGTTTTGATTACAAACACTATAGCATATCTTCAAATTCAAAAGCAAAGGTCATTTTCATCAAAAAAACCCCTGCTCTCATTTTTGAGGCAGGAGTTTCGAGTGTTATTGATGCTTCGCTTTTCTCACTTTATAAATCACAATCAGCAAAATAAACCAAACCGGTGTGACAAATAAGGAAACACGAGTGTCCTGTGCCAGTGCCAGCACAACCAGAACAAACGCCAGGAACGCAAGAATCAGGTAATTTGTAAACGGATAAAGCGGAAGCTTAAACTTGTTTGTTTTCGCTAATTCAGGTCTTGTTTTGCGGTATTTCATATGGCAGATGACCGTAATCCCCCAAATGTAGATAAAGCATACGGTTGAAATGCTTGTGATCAGGGTGAATACGCCTTCTGGCATGATGTAGTTTAACGTAACACCTATTAAAATCACGATAGCCGAAAAGAATAAAGCATTTCTAGGCACTTTACGCTGAGTCAGTTTCGCCATTGACTCAGGTGCATTGTGATCTTTCGCCAGGGAATAGACCATACGGCTTGTACTGAATACAGCGCTGTTGCATGCTGAAGCAGCGGATGTCAACACAACAAAGTTGATAATACTTGCAGCCCCGACGATGCCAACAGCGACAAATACTTGTACGAATGGGCTTTCGCTGGGATT
This sequence comes from Bacillus sp. FSL R5-0416, assembly GCF_037975425.1. NCBI lineage: Bacteria > Bacillati > Bacillota > Bacilli > Caryophanales > Bacillaceae > Bacillus > Bacillus sp. FSL R5-0416. The sequence continues at coordinate 605,382 of NZ_CP150252.1, forward strand.
GATGACATCCCAAGGATAGATGCTCATAATCACGAGAAGAGCCCCGATATAAAAAAGCAGCACACGGACAGGAATATTGTTGATCGCCTTAGGGATTACTTTTTCAGGGTTTTCTGTTTCACCGGCCGTAAGCCCGACAAGCTCAATGCCGACAAAAGCAAACACAACCATCTGGAACGAGAGGATAAACCCGTGCATGCCATTCGGGAACAGGCCTCCGTGGCTCCAGAGGTTTGTGAAGCTGGACACTCCTGAGCTTGTGGAAAAGCCTTTGAAAATCATCACAAGGCCAATGACGATTAACGCCAAAATGGCAATGACTTTAATCAAAGCAAACCAAAATTCTAATTCTCCAAAAAGCTTGACTGTCGCCAGGTTCATAATCAGTAAAATAATAAGAGCGATTAAGCCAGGCACCCATTGCGGCACACCCGGGAGCCAATATTGAGTGTAGAGCCCGACTGCTGTCAGATCAGCCATCGCAATGGAAATCCAGCAGAACCAATATGTCCAGCCAGTGATAAATGCTGCCATATCGCCTAGGTAGTCTTGTACAAAATCCACAAAAGAGTGATAGTTCAAGTTTGATAACAGCAATTCACCCAGCGATCTCATAATTAAGAAGCAAATGATCCCTGTGATCATATAAGCAAATAAAATCGAAGGTCCGGCAAAATGAATCGATTTGCCCGAGCCGAGAAATAAGCCTGTCCCAATGGCTCCGCCGATGGCGATGAGCTGGATATGCCTGTTTTTCAAGCCTCTCTGCAACGTTTGCTGATTTATATTGTCTTTCGTCATGTCGTCTGTCACTTTATGTGTTCCTCCATTGAAAATTGTTTATTGAGTCAGCAATCTATTTTTAATGATTATTATAACACTAAAATTTCTATCTTTTTTACTAAAAAAGGATTGATGAAAAGAATTTTAATGTGATTTGGACTATTTCCCGAAAAAAGCGGCTCCATTTAGGGAGCCGCTTTTTTATGCTTTTTCAGTTTTTTTCATAAACAGGTAGAGCCCGTAATCTGTCGGTGCGGATGCGTAGCCTGCCTGCCGCAGCATTGCTGTGATATTGCCGCGGTGGTATGTCCCGTGGTTGACAACGTGGGGAAGCAGTTCGGAAACAGTTGTTTCCATGATTCCGCTTGAGGGATTTTGAATCTGGAGTGGCTTATTGAGCTGTTCTTTTTGCTGTAAAAATAGTATATAGCGCTCGGATAACCTCAGAAAAAGGTCTTCCATTTCCTCTATTTCTTTAGCCTCTGTCTGTTCTTTAAGCTGTTCAGCTAAAGCCAAAGCATCGCTCAAGTTTTTGCCGGAAAACACTTCAATCCAGCCGAGATCAGAAAGATAAACATGAGACAATACATGGGATATTGACGGAAACACGCTTTGAATTTCTTGATGGTATACCTCTTTTGGAAGCTCTTTTAATCGGTTGAATATTTGTTGATTGGCCCAGACGTTATATTCATACAATTTGAATGCAAAATCTGACATGTTAAAATTCCCCCTTTCGTGTGTATAGCTTCTATTATACACGAACGTGCGTTCTTATGTAGAGTGCTCGTGAATAAAATTTGTTGACATATATAGTTTAGGGGAATAAACTAATTGACATTGAACATAAAGTTTAGCGGGGTAAACTATAATGAGGAGGGGAAGATATTGAATGAACAAAAGCTATGTCAGGCGATAAACCTGTTTGTGGAAGTCCTGCTTGAAGGGACAGAATTTGTGCATCGTGAAATCAATCAGGATGTCTTCAAGCATATCTCAAGGGAACAGGCAGACCTGTTGAAAATTTTAAAAGTCAAGGGCCCAACATCTCCCGGCAGCCTGGCCATGTACCAAAATGTACATAAGAGCGCGATCTCTAACAGACTGAAAAAGCTGCTCGAAAAGGGATTGGTTCAATGGGGCGACTGTCCGGAAAAAAGTGATAGGCGCTCTAAGCTTATTAACATTACACCCAGTGGTGAACACATACTAGAAGAATTAGATTCTGCCATCTTTAACGCGCTCAAACCGCTGATCGATGATATAGAGGAGGAACACTTACATTCCATCATCGAGATATTCACCATTTTAAAAAGCAAATTTAAAGGAGGAGATTCTGCCGAATGAGAGCAATCATCAAATTCAAGTGGGCAATTGCAGCCATAGTATTAGCACTTACCGTCGTTTTGAGTTTGTTTTCTCCGAACTTAACGGAGCTGGCCAATCAAAAGGGGCAGGCCCAGCTTCCCGCTGATGCCGTTTCAGAAAGAGCAAACGCCATTTTAAAACAAGCGGGAGAAGACAATAATTCGATCAGTGTTGTCTTTACATTAGACAACGCTATAAAGAAAGAAACAGAGAATCAGCTCCGGATAATGATTGATAAAATCAAAAAGATCGACGGTGTAGAAGAGGTAACATCTCCTCTGTCAGCGGAAAAAGAAGTCAAAGACCAGTTGATGTCGAAAGACAAGAAAACCGTTCTCATGCCTATCACGATTACAGGTTCTGATAAAAAGGCGGAAAAAATTGCGGACGAGATTTATCAAATCGTTCCTGATGACTTGACGGCATATATTACGGGAGCTTCCCTTATCAACCAGGATTTCGCTCACAGCTCAGAGGAAGGGCTTAAGAAAACGGAAGTGATCACAGTCTGCCTGATCATCGGTTTACTGTTGATCGTGTTCCGATCTGTTGTGACGCCTTTTATCCCGATTGTGGTTGTCGGTTTTTCTTATCTGATCAGTCAATCCATACTGGGCATCCTTGTATACAATGTTGATTTTCCTATCTCGACGTTTACGCAAACCTTCTTAGTCGCGATCTTGTTCGGCATTGGAACAGATTACTGCATACTGCTTCTTACACGATTCCGTGAAGAATTGGCAAACGGGCATGATAAAAAAGAAGCGGCGCTTATCGCTTACCGCACAGGGGGAAAAACCTTATTTATCAGCGGATTTGCGGTATTGATCGGATTTTCCGCCTTAGGATTTGCGAAGTTTGCGATTTTCCAATCCGCAGTGGGGGTAGCAGTCGGTGTGGGAATTTTAATGATCATCCTCTACACACTGCTGCCATTATTTATGGTGACGCTGGGTGAAAAATTATTCTGGCCTTCTAAGAAAGTGCTGTCACACAGTGATAACAAACTATGGGCGTTTCTCGGCAGACACTCCGTTGCGCGTCCGTTTCTGTTCATTGTCATCACGGTGGTAATTACGCTTCCGTTCATATTGACCTATGATGACCAGATTTCATTCGACTCAACTGCGGAAATCAGCAGCGATTATAAATCTATAAAAGCTCTCGAGGTCATTAAGGATGGATTCGGGGAAGGAAAAGCGTTCCCGATCAATGTTGTCGTAAAAGGAGACAAAGATCTTACAACAGCTGATACAATTCCCTATCTAGGAAATATCAGCAAAGCGATCGAGAAAGTTGATCATGTTGACTCTGTGATGACCATTACGCAGCCGACTGGTGAAAAAATCAAAGATTTATATATTGATAACCAGCTAGGATCGGTTTCAGACGGGCTGGATAAGACGGTAAAAGGGATTGCCGATGTCCAAAGCGGATTAACGGATATAGAAAACGGACTGAATCAAATGGCAGGGCAAACCGGCTCGGCCTCAAATGGAGGGTCTGACGGTTCACTGGGCGATGCGGCAGATGGCTTGGGCAAAATCAATCAGCAGCTGCAGCTCGTGAGCAAACAGATTTCCCAAACCGGCAATACCGCACAGACCGTGCAGCAGCTTACGGCAATCAGCGGACAGCTTGGCCAGATTCAAACCGGTCTTGAACAAGCGAACCAGCAGCTCTCAGGCCAGCAGGCACAAGCCGGAACGCTGACAGAAAGCCTGAAGAAGCTGTCCGAAGGCGTGAGGAGCGCAAATCAGGGCCTGACGAAAGTCTCTGACGGTATTACAGCTTCCAGTGATATGTTAGAGGACATGAGCAAAAGTCCAACTGTAAGAGATACAGGCATATTCATTCCTGATCAAGTAATGAAGGACAAAGACTTTAAGAAGTCAATTGACCAGTATTCCTTTGCAGACGGCAAAGGTGTTCAATTAAGTGTCGTTCTGGATTCAAATCCGTACTCAGAACAAGCTATTGCGACAATAAACCAAATCAAAAAAGCTGTCGCAAACGAAGTTGACGGCACTCCTTTGGAGGATGCACAGATCGTATACGGCGGGGTTACGAGTATGAATGCGGACTTAAAGGAGCTGTCCACAACGGACTTCTCCAGAACAATGGTGATTATGATTATAGGCCTGTTTATCGTGTTAACCATTTTGTTCCGCTCAATGATCATGCCGATTTATATGATCGCGTCATTGCTGCTGACGTACTATACGTCGATATCCATAACAGAATTAATTTTTGTAAACGGCTTAGGAAACGCGGGTGTCAGCTGGGCAGTGCCATTCTTCAGCTTTGTCATCTTGATCGCGTTAGGGGTAGATTATTCGATCTTCTTGCTGGATCGATTTAAGGAAGAGGTGCACCTTGGCATTGAGCAAGGTGTCGTCAGGTCAATGAGCAAAATGGGATCTGTCATTATTACAGCTGCCATTATATTGGCCGGTACGTTCGCGGCGATGATGCCTTCAGGTGTCAATACACTGATGCAGGTGGCAAGTGTTATCATCATCGGGCTCTTGCTTTACGGCCTTGTCATACTTCCGCTCTTCATCCCGGCAATCATTGCAACCTTTGGAGAAGGAAACTGGTGGCCGTTCGGCAGGAAGAAAGGAAAAGAGTAATCGAGAGAAGAGTGATGAATGGTCATCACTCTTTTTTCATGACTAAACAACTAACTTCAGACGTGTTACCCAAAAAAGGTCAGACGATCAAACGGCGGCTGTACTTACAAACAAAGAGCCCGGAAAACATTCCCGGGCTCTTTGTTTTATTTCCATTCTGCAATTGTATCAATCGGCAGACGGTAGGAAGCATAGCCTTCGTCTGCTGCTTTTCCGATAGAAAGTAGCATAACCGGTACATAACGTTCTTTATCTAATCCGAAGGTTTCCGCGATGTTTTCTTTATCGTATCCGCCGATCGGGTTTGTATCGTAGCCATGCGCGCGTGCAGTCAGCATCAGCTGCATGGAAACAAGACCTCCATCAATCAGGATCGTTTCACGGTTGACCTGTGCCGGAAGCTTTTCAAAATGTGCGGTCAGCGCAGCGATTTGCCTGTCTTTGACCTCCTGCGGCATGTAACCAAGTTCCACGGCTTTTGAATAGATTTCTTCTAAGTAGTCTGCATTGTTCATGTCTGCAAATACAGCGATGACAGCAGATGATGTTGTGACCTGTGTTTGGTTAAAGCTTGCAAGCGGTGCGAGCTTTTCTTTTCCTTCCGGGCTGTCAATGACAAGAAAACGCCATGGCTGCGCGTTAACAGAAGATGGGGCAGTAGTTGCTTCCTCTAAGATCTCTGTCATTTCTTCTTTGCTGATTTTTACTGCCGGATCATAGTTGCGAATCGAACGGCGGCCTTTCATAATTTCCATAAAATCGTTTGTTTTGATCATGTTGATACACTCCTCTTAAGCTTCGATATTATTTATATTGTTTCGCATGCGCGCCAGCACATCAATGAGCAGGCGGCGTTCTTCTGCGCTTACATTTGCGAGCATTTCCTTCATGAAACGCTCCTTTTCCTTCTTAGAAGACTCAATTCGCTCTCTTCCTTGGTCTGTTAACCGAACAAGGGTGATGCGGTTGTCCTCAGGCTTGCGCCGCCTTGATACCATGCCTTTGGCTTCCAGCTGTTTCAGGTGTCTGGTAACGGCTGCGCTATCGATATTTACTTTCTTTTGAAGGTCGCTTTGACTGATCTCATCTGCATGATAAAGCAATGTCAGCAATTCCAAACGAGATTGGCTGATGCCCGTGCATGCCTCGAACTTCACGCCAATCACCTTGTTCACGCCTTGCAGCTGATATAAAATCTCGGCTTCCTCTGAACAAAATGACGCCAAAACCCATCCCTTCTTTCCTGTCAAAACTATTAATTGATATATCAATGATTGACACGTCAATTAATATACAACGATTGATTTCATCTTGCAAGCCATTTGCACTCTAGAAAAACCTCCCAGCGCATAAAATTCGCTAGGCTAGAACTTAGATAAAAAGCTGGCCGCTTCTTCAGATGATGCTGGTCACGATGATTCCCTGCATCATTCCCATTTATAGGTGTTCGGAATATCACTTTGCCGAGCCCATGCTCAAGCGGCTTTCACAGGCTGAAAGTTATGATACAATATACAAATGTTTCACAGCTTCAATCCATAGTTGGAGCTGACATCCATTATATAAGGGACTAGGTTGAAGGGAAGGTTTGATAACATGCTGCACAATCCAACTGGAAAAGAACGCTTGGCACTAGCGTTTCTGCTCGGCATGCTTGCTATATTGGGCCCGCTTAATATAGATATGTATTTGCCAAGTTTTCCTGAAATCGCGGAAGATTTATCAGCAAGTGCTTCACTTGTTCAGTTAAGTTTAACAGCCTGTCTGGTCGGGCTTACGATCGGCCAGCTGATTGTCGGGCCGGTCAGCGATGCGCAGGGAAGACGAAAACCGCTATTAATCTGTATTTTTTTATTTGCGTTATCTTCTCTGTTTTGTGCACTGTCGCCCAATATAACAACTTTAGTGGCTGCGCGTTTTTTACAGGGCTTCACTGCTTCTGCAGGGCTTGTGCTGTCTCGCGCAATCGTCCGCGATGTGTTTACCGGAAGAGAGCTTTCTAAATTTTTCTCGCTGTTAATGGTCATTACCGCGGTGGCGCCAATGGTTGCGCCTATGACAGGCGGTGCCATTTTGCTTTTGCCGTTCGCAACGTGGCATACAATTTTTCACGTCTTAATGATCATCGGATTTTTACTAGTTCTTCTGATTGCATTGAGGTTAAAAGAAACGCTTCCGCCGGAAAAACGGATTCCAAGCTCAATCGGAACATCCGTCAAAACGATGGGCAGCCTGCTGAAGGATCGATCCTTTATGGGGTACGCGTTAACTGTCGGATTTATTCACGGGGGAAGCTTTGCATATGTGTCTGGTACGCCTTTTGTATACCAGGATATCTACGGGGTGTCTCCGCAGGTATTTAGTATTCTTTTTGGCATTAACGGGCTGGCGATTATATCGGGCAGCTTTATCATCGGACGCTTTGGCGGAATCATTCATGAAAAAAGCCTGCTTCGTATAGCGGTCATTACGGCTGTGATTGCGACGGCTGTGCTATTAACCATGACCATGATTCACGGTCCTCTTGCTACATTAGTCATATCCATTTTCATTTACATGATTACGATCGGCATGGTTCTGACCAGCACGTTTACCCTAGCCATGGAAAAGCAGGGGCACCGCGCCGGAAGTGCAAGTGCGCTGCTTGGGATGCTCCCGCTGCTCCTTGGTTCAATCGTGTCACCGCTTGTAGGCATTAATGAGACAACAGCCGTTCCGATGGGAGCCATCATGTTTGTGACAGCTGTCATCGGCTCACTGGCGTTTTTTGGATTAACGAAAGAACGAGTAGGGCAGAATTCATAAAAAAACCTGACATGACGTCAGGTTTTTTGTTTTATTTAGAATAACAACAGCAGGCCTGCAATCGCCGGAGTCAAAAAGATGGCTGATTTCAAAACCACCTTTGGCATGAGGTTGGTGAATTTCGCGCCTACATAGGCACCGCACATTGTCCCGACCAGAACTTTGACAAGCAAAACGTAATCAACAAAACCTTCTGTGATATATCCGATCCCTCCACCTACAGCCAGAGGGATGATCACAAGCATCGTCGTTCCGACAGAATGGCGAATGGACAGATTCAGCATAATCATTAAACCAATTTGAATAAAAGGTGCCGACCCAATGCCGAATGTGCCGGAAAGAACGCCGGCTACAATTCCTAAGATGACCGCTCTCGTATACGTTGAAAGAGTGCTTTGATTCACTTGAGCCTTCTCTTTTAAAATAAATAATCTGATTAAAATGAGAATTGCTGATAAAAATAACATTCCAGCCGTCAAATAATGAAGCAAATCAGCCGGAATAAAAGATGTCAGCTTGGCGCCGAAAAATGAGCCAACCGCAGCAAAGCCTCCGACTATTAAGCCGATTTTCATTTGAATGTTGCCCTCGCGATAGTGGCTATATGCCCCTGATAAGCTTGTAAAAGCCATGCCGGCAAGCGAAGTGCCTAAAGCCGTATGAATCGGGATATGGAAAAGAAGCGTTAAAAGGGCAATGACAAAGCCGGCTCCACCGGCGCCAATAAAGCCTAAAATAATTCCTAGAAGAAACATAACAAGAATAATGAGCATATTTTTTCCTCCATTGAAAAGATGTAAAAATGTAATCGTGCGCTATTCTGGCGGAGGTATGGTGTCCTATTGACGAAGAAAAACACGCCGTTTTTTCAGTTGCCAGTAGTCCGTCGACCGTCGTTCAGCAAACATATCGTACCTCAAATTCTGGGATCTGACAAGGCAGTTTGTTGCTTCCCATTACCATCTGTTATATGATTTTGATGAAGAAAAGCCCTTGAATATATTCAAAAGAGGTATTATATATGGACGATTTTAAATTAGATAAGCCGACTCCCTACTACCTGCAATTTTATAACCAGCTAAAAAAAATGATCTTCAACGGGACTTTTAAGCCTGGGGAACGGATAAACGAAACACAGCTGGCGAAAAGCTTTGGCGTCAGCCGCTCTCCGATAAGGGAAGCCATGCGATTGCTTGAGAAAGATGGTTTGTTAAAAGCAGATGACCGAAATGGGTTTTCGATCACGTCGTTAACGGCAAAAGATGTAGATGAGATTTATAAAATCAGAATTCCGCTGGAGCAGCTGGCAGTCGAATTAGTCATAGACGAAGCGGACGAAGAAGAGCTGACCATACTCGAAAAACAGCTTGAAGAAACAGAGAAAGCCATTCACAACGGCACGGAAGATACGGAAATCATTCGTTTAAACCAAAAATTTCATGAGCTGCTGGTTGATTTCAGCCATAACAGACATTTGAAAAATTTGCTTGAGCATGTAAATGACCTGATTCATTTTTGCAGAATCCTTAATTATACCGGCGACCACCGTGCAGAAACGATACTGAGTGAGCACCGCAGGATATTTGAAGAAGTGAAAAAGAAAAACAAAGAAGCAGCCAAACAACATGTGCTGGCTCATTTCAATCATGACTGTGAGCATTTGAAGCATGTGCTTGAAGAAGGTAAAGAGAATTGATTTCTATGATCCGGTACCAAGGGGGAGCAGAACCCTTGGTATTTTTTTATGTATTCACCACATATCTAAGAGGCCCCGTTAATAAGATTTTATGATGGTTTGACTAACGAATAATGGGGGTTAAACATGTTTATCCATATCGTCGGGCCTGGTGATTCTTTGTTTTCGATAGGCAGAAGATACGGTGCTTCTGTTGATCAAATACGGGGTGTGAATGGTTTAGATGAAACGAATATCGTGCCGGGGCAGGCTCTGCTTATCCCTCTTTATGTATATACAGTCCAGCCTGGAGATACGCTTACCGCCATTGCAGCCAAAGCGTTTGTGCCATTAGAGCGACTGCGAGCCGCCAATCCGGGCATCAACCCAAATGCTTTACAAGCGGGAGCAAAAATAACGATTCCTTCGATCTCAAATTACATTGCGGGAACGTTAAGTTTTTATGTGCTCCGAAACCCAGACCTCGATCGAGAATTAATCAATGATTATGCGCCATACTCGTCTTCGATTTCAATTTTCGAATACCATATTGCACCGAACGGCGACATTGCAAACCAATTGAATGATGCGGCCGCTATTGAGACAACTTGGCAAAGACGAGTCACGCCGCTGGCAACAATAACGAACCTTACATCAGGAGGCTTCAGTACGGAGATTGTTCACCAAGTGCTAAACAATCCGACAGCGAGAACCAATCTGGTCAACAACATTTATGACTTAGTTTCCACAAGGGGATATGGCGGTGTCACAATCGATTTTGAGCAGGTGAGCGCCGCGGATCGCGATCTTTTCACTGGATTTTTACGCCAGCTGAGAGATCGACTTCAGGCGGGAGGGTATGTGCTGACGATAGCTGTTCCTGCAAAAACAAGTGATAATATCCCATGGCTGAGGGGCTACGATTACGGGGGGATAGGAGCGGTTGTCAATTATATGTTTATCATGGCTTATGATTGGCATCATGCCGGAAGTGAGCCGGGTCCTGTAGCGCCGATTACTGAAATAAGGAGAACCATTGAGTTTACGATTGCGCAGGTGCCGAGCAGAAAAATCATTATCGGAGTCCCGCTCTACGGGTACGACTGGATCATACCGTACCAGCCGGGCACAGTTGCTTCAGCGATTTCAAATCAAAACGCAATCGAAAGAGCGATGAGGTACCAAGCTCCGATACAATATTCAGCCGAATATCAATCACCGTTTTTCCGGTACAGTGATCAGCAGGGGCGGACGCATGAGGTATGGTTTGAGGATGTCAGAAGCATGAGCCGGAAGATGCAGATCGTCCGTGAATACAGATTGCAGGCTATTGGCGCTTGGCAGTTAACGCTGGGCTTTACGCCGGGCCCATGGCTTCTGCGGAAATTTTTTACGATCAGAAAAGTGTAAAAAAAGACACCAGAGCTGGGGTGTCTTTTTTTTGATTAAGTCCAGAGCAGCAGAATAGTTCATTCATTTGTACCTTGCATGGGTTGTGTTCCCATTTTACGATTAGTAGTAGTCTGATCAAACAAAGAGTCAGAATACGATTTGAGAGGGAGTTGTCTACATGAAGACAGTATTGATTTTGAATTTTCCTGCGGAAGGCCATGTGAATCCTACTTTAGGCATTACGAAAGCGTTTTCCGATAAGGGATATGATGTCCATTATATATCCACTGAAAAATATAAAAAACGATTAGAAGCAGCGGGAGCAACGGTCCATCTTCACCGGGATCTGCTGCGAACGACACCTATTCATGTCGGTTCGCCCAATGGCATTCTTGATTTCGTGAAAATCCATATCAAAACGTCATTGGACATTTTACAGATTGTCAAAGACTTATCTAAGAGCATTCAATTTGATTTTGTTTATTATGATAAATTCGGCGCGGGGGAATTGGTAAGGGATTACTTAGATATTCCAGGAGTCTCTTCATCGGCGTCTTTCTTGTTTGGCGAGGAGCACCTGAAAATCCTGCCGCTGCATCCGGAGTCTGGAGCGCCGCTTGAATTGGATCAAGAGTGCGAAGATCTTTTGGCAAAAATGAAAGAAACGTACGGTGTTGCCCCGAAAAACCTGGTTCAATTCATGAACAATAAAGGGGAATTGAATGTAGTGTATACAAGCCGTTATTTTCAGCCAGAAAGTGATCGTTTCGGGGATGAATGTCTATTTATCGGGCCGAGCTTTCCAAAGAGAGCGGAAAAAACAGATTTCCCGATTGAACAGCTAAAAGATGAGAAGGTCATTTATATTTCAATGGGGACTGTACTGGATCATACAGAGGATTTCTTCAACCTTTGTATTGATGCATTTTCAGGCTTTAACGGAAAAGTCGTCATCGCTGCCGGAGAAAAAGCGGATCTGACCAAATTAAAGCAGGCGCCGGAAAACTTTATCATTGCTCCGTATGTCCCTCAGCTGGAAGTGCTGGAGCAATCGGATGTTTTCATTACACACGGCGGAATGAACAGCGTAAACGAAGGCATTCATTTCAGCGTGCCACTGGTTGTCATGCCTCATGACAAGGATCAGCCGATGGTGGCGCAGCGTCTCTCTGAACTCCATGCAGGCTATGTCATCTCTAAAGATGAAGTCAATGCCCAAATATTAAAACAGGCCGTAGATGAGGTTTTGCGCAACGATCAGTATACGGCAGGCATTAAAAAAATCAATCAAAGCTTCAAAGAATGTATGGACATGGAAGAAGTGATGGAGCGGATTGATGAGTTAATTCGCCAAAAAAACAAATAAGAAAAAGAACTCCCGTACCTTGTACGGGAGTTCTTGATTTAAAACTTGATTTTGATTTTTTGAGCATCGCTGATTTTCTTATGGTTATGGTCAAAGACGTCACTTGTCGTGATTTCGATCCACTTGATCTTTTTTGTTTTCTTCTCAGCATCCGCGGCCTTATCATGAGCATGGCCGCTTGATGCGTTCACAATAAAGCCGAGATTTCCGGACTTTTCGGCGCCGCCTTCCAATTCGCCGTTTAACTCTTCAAGATAAATATCTTTGTTCCAATCAAAGGTTTCGCCCGTATTTGTTTTCATCAATGCAATCGGCGCAACATTTACTTTTTTTGAAGAGGTGTTCTTGATATCAACGAAAACCTTAACGAAATCAAACTCTTCATCGTGTGTTAACTCATGAAAGTAATCAATCATGCTGTAGTCCGGGCGCAAGTGGATCAGCTTCATTTCTTTTACTGTTAACTCCACGTCGCCAATCTTATAGGTTTTGTTCACTTGTTTGATATCTTTTAAGACAGCTTTTCCTTTATCATCTGAAAACGTTTGGCCGACCTTAAGCAGTGACCGGTCATCAGTTACCTGGGAATTAGGCTGATAATCATCTGTGCTGTCCTTCTGGGATGAAGTGCTTTGCGGCTCAGCTTTTACTGTTTTCTCCCCGCCTGCATGCTGTTTTTCAGTACTGGCGTTTGATGAGCAGCCCGCAAGCATGATAGCAAAAACGAAAATTGAAAGAATTCTTCTCATGATGATTCCTCCATTAAAAAGAGATCCCGTTACTTCATACAAGCAACGGGACACCTTGTATTCTTTTACTTATCGTTAATCTTAATGTTGTATTGTAAAGCCTTGAAGACATTTTTGGCGATTTCTGTATTGTCGATTTGGCCGGCAAATGTCTCACTAGACGGACCGTATGCATAGACGGGCACATCTTCACCGGTATGTCCGCCTGTGGTCCATCCAGTGTGAGAGCGTTTGTTAAAGATGTTCTCGATTGCGTTATCGATATCCAGTACTTCCTTCGATTTTGCCGCTTCTTCAACAGATTGAATTTCGGCTTTTGTTAAAGCCAATTTTTTTTGATCGATATATGTTTTCAACGTTTTTTCAACATCCGCGCCGTCAGCGATCTTTTCTGCCATAAAGTCTGGTGTGCGCTTTGCGGCTTTAATGGGTTCACTGAACCAATTGTAGATGCCGTCCGCACCGATGGAATATCCGCCGGTTGAGTGGTCAGCCGTTGCGACAACCAATGTGTGCTTGTCTTTTTTAGCGAAATCAATAGCCGCCTTATAAGCTTGTTCGAAGTCTTCCATCTCGCTCATGGCGCCGACGATATCATTGTCATGGCCCGCCCAGTCAATTTGGCTGCCTTCCACCATGAGGAAGAATCCGTCTTTATCCTTGTTTAATTTTTTTATGGCTGTGTTTGTCATGTCTTTAAGTGATGGAACATCCTTCGTCCGGTCAATCTTTTTAGGCAGGCCGCCGTCAGCGAATAGGCCGAGAACTTGGCTGTCTTTGTTTTTCAGCATGTCCTTGCGGTTATCCACATAGCTGTATCCCGCTTTTTTGAATTCCTTGATCAAATTACGGTCCTTACGGTCAAAATTGCTCTTTCCTCCGCCTAGAAGGACATCAATTTTGTGCTTGCCGTTGACCATCTCATCAAAATAATCATCCGCAATTGAGTTCATATTTTTTCGGCTGTGGTCGTGGGAACCGAAAGAGGCCGGAGTGGCGTGTGTAATTTCTGAAGTGGCCACAAGTCCTGTTGCTTTTCCTTTTTCTTTCGCAGCTTCAAGCACCGTTTTGGCTTCTGATCCGTCGTTATCCACCGCTATGGCATTATTGTATGTTTTAATTCCCGCAGACATAGCCGTTGCCGCCGCTGCAGAATCCGTTACATTTTGTTCAGGATCATCGGGGTAAGTTGTTTGCTGGCCGACAAGATACTGATCAAAAGCCGTAGGCTCCACAACTTTTGTCTTTTTATTATCCTTTAAGTATCGATAAGCAGACGTATAAGACACACCCATACCATCACCAATCAGAACAATAACATTCTTAATTTCGTCGTGGTTCCCCTTTTTCTTTTCCTGGGCGCTGGCTTCAGGCACACTGCCGCTGGCTAAGCTGCTGAACGCAATTGATGATAAAACCGCAATAGGCAGTAATTTCTTCGGGAATTTTTTCAACTGGATAACCTCCTAAAAATAGATAAATCTCAATGACAACCCAATTATATTTTTAAACTGTTAAGCTAGTATTAATGGATTTTAAAGATTGGATTTACAAGAAATGAACTGGCACCCTTAAATAATGGTTATTCTTTTATGAGAAGTTTTAGAAGGAAAGAGTGATAGTACTAAAGAAATAAATTGGAGGAATAGATACTGGCCGTGGATAGGCGGACTGAAATCTGCTATAGTCGCATAGAAGCAACCCGCTTACATCTTGAACAATTAAGTATTATGTTGGAAGAGGTATTGTGTAAGCACATGTCTGAGCAGTTCATATGGAGTGGCATCATTTTATTTTAGGAGGGAACAACATGGACGTTTTTTCTGAGTATTTAGCGGGGATTGATGACCCGTTCCACCGAGAAAGAACGGAAGAGGTGTTAACTTGGATAAAAAATAAATATCCAAATTTACATACAGAAATAAAATGGAACCAACCGATGTTTACGGATCACGGTACATTTATTATTGGCTTTAGTGTTTCTAAAAAGCATTTAGCTGTCGCTCCTGAAAAAGTAACGATAGCGCACGTAGAGGATGATATTGTGAAGGCAGGATATGACTACACCGAGCAGCTGATACGTATCCCTTGGAACGATCCAGTTGATTACACGCTACTTGAGAAAATGATTGAGTTTAATATTCGGGATAAGGCAGACTGCTCCACTTTTTGGCGAAAATGAAGGAAAAAGGCATAACATATGAGCTGTATAAAATATGTTACACCTTTTCATTTGTCTATTTTTCGTTTTGATCATCTATTGCTGCTTTTCTTCAAACAAGGTCTTTTCATTGAGCGTAAGCTGGCTCGCAGAATAATGATTACCTTGTTTCCATTTCACTTCAATCGTAATATCATGGCCTTCAAGCTCATGTTCATCTAACCGCTCTAAAAAAGAAACGGACTTTTCTTTTGCGCTTCCATCAGAAAAAGTGCCTCCAGCATAATCATGCATCGGGATTTCCGTGTCAGAACTCAGCAGAATTTCATCATCCTTTTTTACAATCAGGGATTCCAAATAAGTGTTGTCTATTTCAATTGTATCACCGATCCAATAAAGTTTGCCGCTGTATTCATTCGGTGCATCTTCATTTTTTGTGAAAACAGCTTCCCAATTCTGATCTTTGCTTTCTCCCTGCCAATTCGGATACTCCAAACGAACATGATGAATCAGGTGATAGGAAAAAAAGATCAAGCAGAAAGCGATTAATAGGAATGCCGTGAAAATGAGAGGGTATTTATAATGACTGGACATAAAAGACTCCTATTCGTTTAATCAATTACCTTCGAAAATAGAATTTCATCCCGAATCAAAATGCCGTTTTCAGCCACCTCGGGAATCTCTGGCTTGAGTCGGCGCGCTTTTTCAACTGCGTTCGGAAACACTTCGGCGAATTGATAGCCTCTCTTTTGATAAAACGCCATCGCATGTACATTATCATTCGTTGTGATAAGCTTTATTCGTTGACAATGTGCATGTTTAGCCGTCTCTTCAACCTGCTGAAGTAAAGCTGTGCCGATTCCTTTATTTTCAATCATACTATCTAATGAAATAATTTCACAATCTTTCCCATCTATCAAGTATGTAATACAGCCAATGATTTCGCCGCTTTCATTTACTGCGGCAAATCCATCTAATTCATCACACCGAAAAATGCCGCTGGAAATCGCCATCTCGGGTGTACCCCAATGCTTGGCAAAAAAATCGGTCAACATATGTTTCGCTATCTCATTGTTTGGGATGATGATCATCATAACACTCCTCTATTGAAAGATTGCATATGTACTATCAATATAAACAATATATAACAAAAAAAATAGATGTTGAGGTGACGGCATGGAAATCAGCGATGTCATTTACGGGCAGCACCATATAGACGGAGTGCTGGAAGAGCTTATCAAAAGCGCTCCTGTGCAAAGATTAAAAGGAATCTATCAAGGCGGAGCAAGCTTTTTAGTCAATCGAAAGTGGAATGTGACCAGGTATGAGCACTCCATCGGCGTAATGCTCCTCATCAAAAAGCTCGGAGGAACGATTGAAGAACAGATTGCGGGTCTGCTCCACGACGTATCACACACAGCTTTTTCTCATGTGGTCGATATTGTCTTTGAAAATCAAGCAGAAGACTATCATGAAAACATCTTTCAACAAGTCATTGTTCACTCTGAAATCCCGGACATTCTAAAAAAATACGGCTATCATACTGAAGAATTTTTATCTGACGATTCAAGGTGGACATTGCTCGAACAGCCCGCACCGGAGCTGTGTGCTGATCGGACAGACTATACGCTGCGTGATATGTACCGATATGGACACATTAACCTGCACGAAGCGCAAACCTTTTTGGATCATCTTATTGTGAGAAACGGAAGGATGTTTCCTAATAGTATTGAAGCCGCCGAATGGTTTGTCAATGTGTACTATAAGGAAGTGATTGATTTCTTTTTGAATCCCGTGAATGTATATGGATATGAATATTTAGCGCGAGCATTGAAGGCAGCGCTGCGGCATGATGTCATATCCGCAGAGGATCTCCTGAAAACGGACCAAGAGGTACTGAACATCATGCGTGCATCAAAAAATGAAGAAGTCCTGAGCTTGCTTACATCCATTCATCCCGGCATACAAGTAATAGAGGATGACATCCAGTACGATTTCCATCAAAAGAAGAAAATGCGCCTAATCGATCCATCCATTTTTCTTGATGGCGAATGGATCAAATCCTCAGATGCTTCTGAAAAGGTGAGGAAAATGGGTGAGGCTGCTTATCAAAAAGCAAAAAAAGGTGTGTATATAAAAATCTTAAATCAGTAATTGCCGCCTGACAGCGGCTTTTTTTCATGTTTGGCTTTGCAAACAAAGGGGAATAGGACAAACTGCGGGAACGCTTTATGAGAATATCAGCGTATTTACATACCATTCGGGGGTATAGTATTATCGAGAGGGCATGTTTTCATTATCTGCGGGCAAAAGTTACAGGAAAAAAATGAAGCAAAGGAGAATGAACATGAAAATCTCTAAAAATGCACTGGGAATTCTGATGTTATCTCTTGTTTTAGTTTTATCAGCATGCGGCAATAACAACAGTACGAAACAAAGCACACATGACAATCATTCAGACTCCTCAACACATGAAGAGATGGACCATTCTGGATCAGCTGACGTTCCAGAGGGATTACAGGAATCTAAAAATCCGAAATACAAAGTAGGCAGCCAGGTAACCATCAATACTTCCCATATGAAAGGCATGAAAGGTGCCGAAGCTACGGTAACAGGCGCCTATGATACAACGGCGTATGTTGTTTCTTATACTCCGACTAATGGGGGACAGCGTGTGGATCATCACAAATGGGTGATCCAAGAAGAAATCAAAGATGCTGGAGATAAAACGTTACAGCCCGGAGATCAGGTGATTTTAGAGGCTTCTCATATGAAAGGCATGAAAGGAGCAACAGCCGAGATCGATTCCGCGGAAAAAACAACTGTATACATGGTTGACTATACATCGACAACGAGCGGCGAAAAAGTGAAAAACCACAAATGGGTCACAGAAGATGAGCTTTCAGCTAAATAATAAAAAATCCTCCTTTTACAAGGAGGATTTTTTTGCTGTTTGAACAGGTCTTGTTAAAGAAATGAAAGCAAACAGGACAGCGATGATCACAATTGACCCGCCGCACCATGCTGTTGACACTACAGTACCCGTCTGATCCAAAACAACACCGCCAATGGCTGAGCCAAGGGCAATTCCGACTTGGAGGGCCGACGTGTTAAAGCTTTGCTGAATGTCAGACGAATCAGGTGCAATTTCAATTAAATAGCTTTGCTGAGCCGGGGCGAGGCTCCAGCTCAGAAGACCCCAAATCACCATGACAGGCAAAAAGAAAATCATAGACGATGTAGACAGCGGCAGTAAGAACATAATGATGGCAAAGGAACCCGTCACCAGCAAAATGCTCTTAAAGGAACCAAGCCGGTCAGATAGCGCTCCTCCGAAAGGGCCTCCGCATACAGCAGATATCCCGAAAAGGAAATAACAAATGCTGACCCAGAAAGAGCTCAGGTGAAGAGTCTCTTCTAAAAACGGTGCAAAGTAAGCGTAAAGCGTGTAGTGGCCAGCTAATGTAAACATCGTGACGAGGTGTGAACTCGCGATTTTCAGATTACCGATCGTCTTGAGCTGTTCCCGGAAAGGAATCATTTTCTCCGCCGGTATTCTTTCAAAGAAAATTGAAATAATCAGCATGGAGATCAGCGCCAACAGGCCGATGCCAAGGAACAAAATCCGCCACCCGAAGGAATCGCTGATTAAGATTCCGAGCGGCACGCCTAATGCGATAGCAGAGCTGAAACCCATAAAAATAATTCCGATTGCGCGGGCTCTGTATTCAGGCGCTACAATTTTCGGGGCAATTGTTAAAGAAAGCACAACAATCAGCCCTGTACTCATTGCTGCCAATACCCTAGATACCATCAATGTGGCGAAATTAGGGCTGAAATAGGCGACAAGATTGCTAAGGAAGAAAACAAATAAAGCAATTAGATATAAGCGCTTCCGCTCAATCTTCGCAGTCAATGCCAAAAGCAGCGGCCCAGATACTGCATATCCCAGCGCAAACACACTGATCAGCTGTCCGGCTGAAACAATGGAAATGTCTAAATCATTTGCGATCTGAGGAAGAATCCCCCCCACAATTAACTCAACCAATCCGACTGCAATCGTAGAAGCTGCAAGCAGGAAAACTTTGAAATTCATAACAAACTCCTTTACTTAAATGTTTTGATAAATAAAAAAAATCCTGATTACAAAAAATGTCATAAACAAATTTTGTAATCAGGATTTTACGGTTCCTGGTAGACACCCTCAAACCATATTATTGAGGTTATACAAGTGATAATAGCTATTTAATTGATTCGTTTCCGTTGATGAGTGTACCACATTATGAATGAATCTTCCATAGAAAAATTTACAAAGTGATGAACCGGACAAGTGTATGATTATATTTATTTTATAAAAGTATAGACATTTAAAAATAAATGACTATAATAATCCATGTAAGCGTTTTAATCTCAAGGGGGGATAGCAGTTGAAAAAAATATTACTCGCGTGCAGCTCAGGAATGTCTACCAGTTTATTGGTGACAAAAATGAAGGAATACGCACAGTCTATCGGTGAGGAAGCAGAGATTTGGGCTGTTGGCCAGGATAAAGCAAAAGAAGACATGAGAAAAGCGGATGCCGTTTTGATCGGTCCGCAAATGAGCTTTCTGAAAAGCGAACTCCAAAAAGAAGCGGATCAATACAACATTCGGGTTGAAGTCATTGACATGATGGCCTACGGAATGGCAGATGGGAAAAAAGCGTATGAGCAGGCATTGTCCTTAATGGAGAATCAATAATGGAACAGGTGAAAATCACGAACTTAACAGACGAACAAATCAGTTTTCAGCTTATCCTGCACAGCGGCAATGCCCGCAGCTGCATCATACAATCACTGCGCGCCTACAAAGAAGGGAACAAGGATGAGGCGGATGCCCTCATTGCCAAGGCTGAGCAGGATTTATCCGCGGCCCATGACATTCACTTTCAAATGATACAGAAGGAATCCGGCGGAGAAGCACAAGCTTTCTCATTGCTGCTTATGCATGCAGAGGATCATCTGATGTCAACATTATCCATGAAAGAATTAGTGAAAGAGATGCTTGATCTCTTTAAAACCAAGAATCTATAAATAATCGGGGTGGATAGGGTGTTCGAGAAAATCAGCCAATTCCTTGTTCCAATTGCAGGGAGGTTAAACAATAACCGCTATTTGCAAGTACTGCGTGATGCATTTATGCTGGCTTTCCCGCTGACGATATTCGGGTCCATTTTTGTCGTGTTAACGAATTTGCCGTTTCTAAACAAAATCATGAACGCCTCAATGCTTACGTCGTTTCAGTCTCATTTCGGCATTGCCTCCACGGCGACAATGGGCATTATGTCTGTCTTTGTTGTGTTCGGGATAGGCTATTACCTGTCAAAAAGCTATCAGGTCGAAGCTGTATTTGGCGGAGCGATCGCTTTGGTTTCCTTTTTGCTCTTAACGCCATTTATCATTCAGCCAGAAACAGGAGATGCCATTACAGGGGTTATCCCGGTCGATCGTCTCGGTGCAAAAGGGATGTTTCTTGGGATGATTACGGCATTTCTTTCTGGAGAAATCTACAGAAGAATCGTTCAAAAAAACCTGACAATCAAAATGCCAGCCGGCGTTCCGCCTGCTGTAGCAAAATCATTCGCCGCACTTATTCCGGCTTTTATCACATTGACCGTATTTTTGCTGATTAACGTAATGGTGACTCTGTTTTTTAAAACAAATATGCACGACGTCATTTATCACGCAATTCAGGCTCCGCTTGTCGGACTTGGAAGCGGTATCATTCCGACGCTTATTGCCGTGTTTTTCATTCAAATTCTTTGGTTTTTCGGACTGCATGGACAGATCATTATCAACTCCGTGATGGACCCGATTTGGAATACACTGCAGGTAGAAAACCTTTCTGCTTACACGGCGGGAAAAGAAATCCCTCATATTATTTCAAAACCGTTTATGGAGATTTATACAGTAGGGATGGGCGGAACCGGGATGACGCTTGCGATTGTGTTTACCATTCTCATATTCATGAAAAGCAGGCAGATGAAGCAAGTATCAAAACTTGGCCTCGCTCCCGGTATTTTTAACGTCAACGAACCGATTATCTTCGGGCTTCCGATTGTCATGAATCCGATCATTATTGTGCCTTGGGTGCTGGCACCGATGGTTGTTACGCTCGTCACCTATCTGGCTATGTCAGCAGGGCTCGTTCCGCCTCCGACTGGTGTGACAGTGCCGTGGACGGTTCCATTATTCATTAATGGTATCATGGCGACGAACTCAATCATGGGGGGCGTGATGCAGCTTATCAATCTGCTGATTGTCTTCGTGATCTGGTTTCCGTTCCTAAAAGCAATGGATAAATTAAATCTGGCAAAAGAAAAAGAACAGGCTGTGCAGGAGACAGCTGCTCAGCAAAATGATAACAGCATAAAAATGTGACATAAGGGGAGAGAGACTTGGCACAAACAGAACAATATCGTTTTCCAAAGGATTTTTGGTGGGGATCATCCGCTTCAGCAACACAAACGGAGGGTGCCGCCGACAGAGACGGAAAAGGCCAGAATATATGGGATTATTGGTTTGAAAAAGAACCGCATCGTTTTTTTGATCATGTCGGACCCGCAGACACATCCCAATTTTACGACAACTATAAAGAAGATATCAGGCTGATGAAGGAGCTTGGCCACAACTCGTTCCGGATGTCGATTTCCTGGTCACGTTTAATACCAAACGGAACGGGCGAGATCAACGATAAAGCCGCAAATTTCTATAACAATGTCATTGATGAGTTGATCGCTAACGGAATTGAACCATTTGTCAATTTGTTTCATTTCGATATGCCGATGGCGCTTCAAAAAATCGGCGGCTGGGTCAACAGAGAGACGGTTGACGCGTATGAAAACTATGCGAGAACGTGCTTCCGTTTGTTTGGCGGCCGGGTGAAAAAATGGTTCACGCATAATGAACCAATCGTTCCCGTAGAAGGCGGCTACTTATATGATTTTCATTATCCAAACAAGGTCGACTTTAAAGAGGCCGTCCAAGTTGGATTTCATACGATGTTATCAAGTGCCCGCGCCATTCAGGCTTACAGGGAGATGGAGCAGGACGGAAAAATCGGTATCATCTTAAATTTGACTCCATCATACCCGAGAAGCAGCCATCCGGCGGATGTAAAAGCCGGGGAAATCGCAGACGCGTTTTTTAACAGATCTTTTTTAGACCCATCTGTCAAAGGCGAATTTCCCAAAGAGCTGGTTGACATTTTGAAGCATGAAGGCTTTATGCCAGATTACAACGCTGAAGATCTTGACATCATCAAAAAGAACACGGTTGACCTGTTGGGAGTGAATTATTACCAGCCGAGACGTGTGAAAGCGAAAGAACATCTTCCGAATCCCGACGCTCCTTTTTTGCCTGACAGGTATTTTGATTCCTACGTCATGCCGGGCCGCAAAATGAATCCGCATCGCGGCTGGGAGATCTATGAAAAAGGCGTTTATGATATTTTGATTAATTTAAAAGAAAACTACGGCAACATCGAGTGTTTTATCTCTGAAAACGGTATGGGGGTTGAAGGTGAAGAGCGATTCAGGGATGAACAAGGCATCATTCAAGATGATTACCGGATTGAATTTATAAAAGAGCACCTCAAATGGATTCACCGCGCCATACAGGAAGGCTCGAACGTAAAAGGCTATCACTTATGGACGTTCATGGACAACTGGTCTTGGACAAATGCCTATAAAAACCGATACGGGTTTGTATCAGTCAATCTTGAGAAAGACGGAGAAAGAACCGTCAAAAAGAGCGGAAAATGGTTCAAAAAGGTTGCTGAGCAACACGGTTTCTAGGTTTTCCTAAAGGTCAAGATCTTCCGGCAATCATCATAACGAATAGAGATGACGAAAATCCGCAACATTGATGAAATAGGGAAAAGAACTTATGATATCCGTAAAAGCTTATGTGATATCAGACTCTAACAGCTGCCGGAGGATGCCAATGAATAAATACGAAATTATTGCAAATGAAATGAGAAATAGAATTAAAAATAACGTATATCCGATCGATCAGCCCATTCCTGATGAAGTATCTCTTGCAAAAGAATTTAACTCAAGCCGCATGACGATGAAGAGAGCCTTGGATAATTTAGTTGCCGAGGGTCTGCTGTTCAGAAAACGAGGCCATGGCACGTTTATTATTCAATCTGCAATACAGGATGACCATGTCCATGTAGTCAGCAATGAGATTCTCGGATTGACCAACTTGCTGAAAGATAAAAAAATCCAAAGCAAGGTCATTCAGTTTGAAGTGCAATTTCCCACTGAGGAAGTGGCCGCCCATTTGTCTATTGATCAGAAAACACCGGTTTATTATGTCGTTCGGCTGCGAATTGTAGAAGGTGAACCCTATGTATTGGAAAAAACATATATGCCGACTCATTTAATACCGGGCATTAATGACGATGTCCTTCATGATTCGATCTACAATCATATTACAAATGTGCTGCAGCTCAAAATCGCCGGCTCACATCGGAAAATCAGAGCCTGCAAATCTGATCATATTGACCAGCAGCATCTGGGCTGTAAAAAGGATGATCCAATTCTTGAAGTTGAACATGTGGGCTTCTTAGATAACGGCATTCCATTTGAATATTCCTTTTCACGTCATCGGCATGACAAGTTTGTTGTGACTTCTGTAAACATACGGCGCTGATTGCGGAGACAACAAGGAGGCCATCTGCATGCTTGGCGGTATTGAAGCAGGCGGCACAAAGATTGTTTGTGCTGTCGGTAAGGAAGATGGAACAATCATTGACCGAATAGAATTCCCCACAAAGATGCCGGATGAAACGATAGAGAAAGTAATTCAATATTTTCGCCAATTTTCATTACAGGCAATCGGCATCGGTTCCTTTGGTCCCGTTGATAACGATAAAACCAGTCAAACATACGGTACCATTATGGCCACGCCGAAAGCGGGCTGGAGACACTACCCCTTTTTGCAAACCGTTAAGAACGAAATGAAAATCCCAGTCGGATTTAGTACAGATGTCAACGCTGCGGCGCTGGGTGAATTCCTTTTCGGTGAAGCGAAGGGTCTCGACAGCTGCCTGTATATAACGATTGGTACTGGCATCGGTGCGGGCGCAATTGTAGGGGGCAGGCTCCTTCAGGGGCTGTCGCACCCAGAGATGGGCCATATTTATATCCGGAGGCACCCGGATGACGCATACCAAGGGAAGTGTCCTTATCATGGAGATTGCTTTGAAGGCTTGGCTTCCGGTCCCGCCATTGAAGCGCGCTGGGGAAAAAAAGCCGCGGATTTATCAGATATAGCCCAAGTCTGGGAACTGGAAGGGTACTATATTGCCCAAGCACTGGCTCAGTATATTTTGATCCTTGCACCTAAAAAAATCATTCTTGGCGGCGGCGTCATGCAACAGAAACAAGTGTTTTCTTATATCTATCAATATGTACCAAAAATCATGAACAGCTACTTAGATTTTTCTGAATTATCAGATGATATAAGTGATTATATTGTACCTCCACGTTTAGGCAGTAACGCCGGAATCATCGGCACGCTAGTTTTAGCGCATCAGGCCTTACAAGCAGAGGCAGCATCCGGGGAGGTGCGATCATGACGCATCCATTATTTTTAGAGCCTGTCTTTAAAGAAAGACTATGGGGAGGGACGAAGCTTCGTGACGCTTTTGGCTACGCAATACCCTCACAAAAAACAGGTGAGTGCTGGGCCGTTTCTGCACATGCCCATGGCCCGTCGGCTGTAAAGAACGGCCCGCTGGCAGGAAAGACACTAGATCAAGTATGGCAAGATCACCCAGAGATATTCGGGTTTCCGGATGGTAAGGTGTTTCCGCTGCTGGTAAAGCTGCTGGACGCCAATATGGATCTCTCCGTGCAAGTCCATCCTGATGATGATTATGCAAAACTGCATGAAAATGGCGACCTTGGTAAAACGGAGTGCTGGTATATCATTGATTGCAAAGATGACGCCGAACTGATTTTGGGACATCACGCAAGCACAAAGGAGGAATTCAAACAACGAATAGAAAGCGGTGATTGGAACGGGCTGCTGAGGCGAATCAAAATCAAGCCCGGAGATTTCTTTTATGTGCCAAGCGGTACACTCCATGCTTTATGTGAGGGAACCCTTGTCCTTGAAATCCAGCAAAACTCTGATACAACGTATCGCGTATACGATTATGACCGCTGTAATGACCAGGGCCAAAAAAGAACTCTTCATATAGAAAAAGCCATGGAAGTCATAACGATACCGCATATCGATAAAGTGCATACACCGGAAGTGAAAGAAGTTGGTAACGCCGAGATCACTGTTTATGTGCAATCAGATTATTTCTCAGTGTACAAATGGAAGATTAGCGGCCGAGCTGCTTTTCCTTCATATCAAACCTATTTGCTGGGGAGTGTTCTGAGCGGATCAGGACGAATCATAAATAATGGTAGTCAGTATGAATGCAATGCAGGCTCACACTTTGTCTTGCCTGCGCATTTTGGCGAGTTTTCAATAGAAGGAACATGTGAATTCATGATATCTCATCCTTAATGAATGGGGGAGTTGCATTTGTTTAAGAAACATACGATCTCTTTGCTCATTTTATTTTTACTTGCGTCTGCTGTTTTAGCAAAACCAATTGAAGCGCATACTGTGTCGCCTGTGAATCCTAATGCACAGCAGACAACAAAAGCAGTGATGAACTGGCTTGCGCACCTGCCGAACCGAACGGAAAACAGAGTCCTTTCCGGAGCGTTCGGAGGTTACAGTCATGACACTTTTTCTATGGCTGAGGCTGATAGAATCCGAAGCGCCACCGGGCAATCGCCTGCTATTTACGGCTGCGATTATGCCAGAGGATGGCTTGAAACAGCAAATATTGAAGATTCAATAGATGTAAGCTGCAACAGCGATTTAATGTCGTATTGGAAAAATGGCGGAATTCCGCAAATCAGTTTGCACCTGGCGAACCCTGCTTTTCAGTCAGGGCATTTTAAAACACCGATTACAAATGATCAGTATAAAAAAATACTAGATTCTTCAACAGCAGAAGGAAAGCGGCTAAATGCCATGCTCAGCAAAATTGCTGACGGACTTCAAGAGCTGGAGAACCAAGGTGTGCCTGTTCTGTTCAGGCCGCTGCATGAAATGAACGGCGAATGGTTTTGGTGGGGACTTACATCATATAACCAAAAGGATAATGAAAGAATCTCTCTATATAAACAGCTCTACAAGAAAATCTATCATTATATGACCGACACAAGAGGACTTGATCATTTGATTTGGGTTTACTCTCCCGACGCCAACCGAGATTTTAAAACTGATTTTTACCCGGGCGCGTCTTACGTGGATATTGTCGGATTAGATGCGTATTTTCAAGATGCCTACTCGATCAATGGATACGATCAGCTAACAACGCTTAATAAACCATTTGCTTTTACAGAAGTCGGCCCGCAAACAGCAAACGGCAGCTTCGATTACAGCCTGTTCATCAATGCTATAAAACAAAAATATCCTAAAACCATTTACTTTCTGGCATGGAATGATGAATGGAGCCCAGCTGTAAACAAGGGTGCTTCGGCTTTATATCATGACAGCTGGACACTCAATAAGGGAGAAATATGGAACGGCGATTCTTTAACGCCAATCGTTGAATGAATCAGTAATGTACAATAAGAAGGTGCTCAAGAAGTTTCTTGAGCACCTTCCCACTGGATTAAGCATTCATATCGCCTAACCCAGGACTGTGTTCATTTGGTATTTCAGGAAGCACTGGTACGGGAAACCCTGCCGGAGGATCTATTACTTGCAACTCTCCGCCATTTCGGCTTGGAGATTTCCCTTGATAGATTTCACCGATTCTCGTTTCATCCAACCTAAAGTTAAACTGTGCATTATGGTAGCCTAATTCGACATACTTTCTGCACTCAGGATATTTATTAATGTCATAATTCGGTACAGGGAGGAGCTTCGCCCACTCAACGCCCAATGTCTCGAGCGCTTTCGCGAATGCATTCTGGTGAGCATTGTCGCGTACAATCAGAAAAGCAAGTGTTTCGCGGAACGTCTGATTAGAGCTCATTTCATAAATTCTTGTTTTTTGCAGCACACCTGTCGACTCAAGAAGCAGGTTATCCAGCAGGTCAGTAATTAAGTTTCCGTGGTTATACACCCACGACCCGTTCCACGGATTGCCCCCTGCATCAACGGGAAGGGAACTTTGCGCACCAATAATATAATGATGAGGATTAGCATGTTTAACGGCTTCATTAAGTGGTGCTTGATCTGCACCTTGACTGCCGACACCTTCACCGCCTGATTCATCTAATAAAGCATTGATTGTGTTTTGAACCAGTTCAACGTGGGCAATCTCCTCTAAAAAAATGCCGCGAAGCAGATCGCGGTACTGTTTCTGCTTTCCTCTGAAATTAGAGCTTTGGAAAAAAAACTGCATCATTGTACGCATTTCTCCGTAATGACCGCCTAATATCTCCTGCAGGACCTTAGCAGCTGCCGGGTCTGGTTTGTCCGGTTTAATGATATTAATCAGTTCCTCTTTGTAGTAATACATAACACGCCTCATTTCTTCTTAAGAGATTTTCTTATATTATTTGTAAGATGAGATAAAATATATACATGAGAAGGGGTGAAAGAAGAGAATAAAAAAATACAGAAAAAGTGTTGACCAAATAAAACAGGCATGGTATATTATTAAACGTCGCTGATGAACAGCGTGAAACAAAACGAAAAACAAAAAAAGTTTTTCTAAGGTGTTTACAAGATTTTAAAAATGTGTATAATAAGAAAAGTCGAATTGAAAAAGATTCGAAAAAACATTTTAAAAAAACTTCTTGACTTCACCATCAAATGATAGTATGATAGTTAAGTCGCTTGATAAGCGCCCGTAGCTCAATTGGATAGAGCGTTTGACTACGGATCAAAAGGTTAGGGGTTCGACTCCTCTCGGGCGCGCCAATACAAGATTTTACGCGGGTGTAGTTTAGTGGTAAAACCTCAGCCTTCCAAGCTGATGTCGTGAGTTCGATTCTCATCACCCGCTCCATTATTGAATGATCTTTGAAAACTAAACAAGACAAAACGTACCTGTTAATTCATTTTTAAAAATCGCACAGCGATGTGCGTAGTCAGTCAAACTAGGGCCTGCACGACGCAGGTCACACAGGTGTCGCCGCAGGATGCGGTGAACTTAACTTGTGATCCATTTATCGGAGAGTTTGATCCTGGCTCAGGACGAACGCTGGCGGCGTGCCTAATACATGCAAGTCGAGCGGACAGATGGGAGCTTGCTCCCTGATGTTAGCGGCGGACGGGTGAGTAACACGTGGGTAACCTGCCTGTAAGACTGGGATAACTCCGGGAAACCGGGGCTAATACCGGATGGTTGTTTGAACCGCATGGTTCAAACATAAAAGGTGGCTTCGGCTACCACTTACAGATGGACCCGCGGCGCATTAGCTAGTTGGTGAGGTAACGGCTCACCAAGGCAACGATGCGTAGCCGACCTGAGAGGGTGATCGGCCACACTGGGACTGAGACACGGCCCAGACTCCTACGGGAGGCAGCAGTAGGGAATCTTCCGCAATGGACGAAAGTCTGACGGAGCAACGCCGCGTGAGTGATGAAGGTTTTCGGATCGTAAAGCTCTGTTGTTAGGGAAGAACAAGTACCGTTCGAATAGGGCGGTACCTTGACGGTACCTAACCAGAAAGCCACGGCTAACTACGTGCCAGCAGCCGCGGTAATACGTAGGTGGCAAGCGTTGTCCGGAATTATTGGGCGTAAAGGGCTCGCAGGCGGTTTCTTAAGTCTGATGTGAAAGCCCCCGGCTCAACCGGGGAGGGTCATTGGAAACTGGGGAACTTGAGTGCAGAAGAGGAGAGTGGAATTCCACGTGTAGCGGTGAAATGCGTAGAGATGTGGAGGAACACCAGTGGCGAAGGCGACTCTCTGGTCTGTAACTGACGCTGAGGAGCGAAAGCGTGGGGAGCGAACAGGATTAGATACCCTGGTAGTCCACGCCGTAAACGATGAGTGCTAAGTGTTAGGGGGTTTCCGCCCCTTAGTGCTGCAGCTAACGCATTAAGCACTCCGCCTGGGGAGTACGGTCGCAAGACTGAAACTCAAAGGAATTGACGGGGGCCCGCACAAGCGGTGGAGCATGTGGTTTAATTCGAAGCAACGCGAAGAACCTTACCAGGTCTTGACATCCTCTGACAATCCTAGAGATAGGACGTCCCCTTCGGGGGCAGAGTGACAGGTGGTGCATGGTTGTCGTCAGCTCGTGTCGTGAGATGTTGGGTTAAGTCCCGCAACGAGCGCAACCCTTGATCTTAGTTGCCAGCATTCAGTTGGGCACTCTAAGGTGACTGCCGGTGACAAACCGGAGGAAGGTGGGGATGACGTCAAATCATCATGCCCCTTATGACCTGGGCTACACACGTGCTACAATGGACAGAACAAAGGGCAGCGAAACCGCGAGGTTAAGCCAATCCCACAAATCTGTTCTCAGTTCGGATCGCAGTCTGCAACTCGACTGCGTGAAGCTGGAATCGCTAGTAATCGCGGATCAGCATGCCGCGGTGAATACGTTCCCGGGCCTTGTACACACCGCCCGTCACACCACGAGAGTTTGTAACACCCGAAGTCGGTGAGGTAACCTTTTAGGAGCCAGCCGCCGAAGGTGGGACAGATGATTGGGGTGAAGTCGTAACAAGGTAGCCGTATCGGAAGGTGCGGCTGGATCACCTCCTTTCTAAGGATATTATACGGAATATAAGACCTTGGGTCTTATAAACAGAACGTTCCCTGTCTTGTTTAGTTTTGAAGGATCATTCCTTCGAAACGTGTTCTTTGAAAACTAGATAACAGTAGACATCACATTCAATTAGTAACACAAGATATCACATAGTGATTCTTTTTAACGGTTAAGTTAGAAAGGGCGCACGGTGGATGCCTTGGCACTAGGAGCCGATGAAGGACGGGACGAACACCGATATGCTTCGGGGAGCTGTAAGCAAGCTTTGATCCGGAGATTTCCGAATGGGGAAACCCACCACTCGTAATGGAGTGGTATCCATATCTGAATTCATAGGATATGAGAAGGCAGACCCGGGGAACTGAAACATCTAAGTACCCGGAGGAAGAGAAAGCAAATGCGATTCCCTGAGTAGCGGCGAGCGAAACGGGATTAGCCCAAACCAAGAGGCTTGCCTCTTGGGGTTGTAGGACACTCTGTACGGAGTTACAAAAGAACGAGGTAGATGAAGAGGTCTGGAAAGGCCCGCCATAGGAGGTAACAGCCCTGTAGTCAAAACTTCGTTCTCTCCTGAGTGGATCCTGAGTACGGCGGAACACGTGAAATTCCGTCGGAATCCGGGAGGACCATCTCCCAAGGCTAAATACTCCCTAGTGACCGATAGTGAACCAGTACCGTGAGGGAAAGGTGAAAAGCACCCCGGAAGGGGAGTGAAAGAGATCCTGAAACCGTGTGCCTACAAGTAGTCAGAGCCCGTTAACGGGTGATGGCGTGCCTTTTGTAGAATGAACCGGCGAGTTACGATCCCGTGCAAGGTTAAGCAGAAGATGCGGAGCCGCAGCGAAAGCGAGTCTGAATAGGGCGCATGAGTACGTGGTCGTAGACCCGAAACCAGGTGATCTACCCATGTCCAGGGTGAAGTTCAGGTAACACTGAATGGAGGCCCGAACCCACGCACGTTGAAAAGTGCGGGGATGAGGTGTGGGTAGGGGTGAAATGCCAATCGAACCTGGAGATAGCTGGTTCTCTCCGAAATAGCTTTAGGGCTAGCCTCAAGGTAAGAGTCTTGGAGGTAGAGCACTGATTGGACTAGGGGCCCCTACCGGGTTACCGAATTCAGTCAAACTCCGAATGCCAATGACTTATCCTTGGGAGTCAGACTGCGAGTGATAAGATCCGTAGTCGAAAGGGAAACAGCCCAGACCGCCAGCTAAGGTCCCAAAGTATACGTTAAGTGGAAAAGGATGTGGAGTTGCTTAGACAACCAGGATGTTGGCTTAGAAGCAGCCACCATTTAAAGAGTGCGTAATAGCTCACTGGTCGAGTGACTCTGCGCCGAAAATGTACCGGGGCTAAACGTATCACCGAAGCTGCGGACTGTTCTTCGAACAGTGGTAGGAGAGCGTTCTAAGGGCTGTGAAGCCAGACCGGAAGGACTGGTGGAGCGCTTAGAAGTGAGAATGCCGGTATGAGTAGCGAAAGAGGGGTGAGAATCCCCTCCACCGAATGCCTAAGGTTTCCTGAGGAAGGCTCGTCCGCTCAGGGTTAGTCGGGACCTAAGCCGAGGCCGAAAGGCGTAGGCGATGGACAACAGGTTGATATTCCTGTACCACCTCCTCACCATTTGAGCAATGGGGGGACGCAGGAGGATAGGGTAAGCGCGGTATTGGATATCCGCGTCCAAGCAGTTAGGCTGGGAAATAGGCAAATCCGTTTCCCATAAGGCTGAGCTGTGATGGCGAGCGAAATATAGTAGCGAAGTTCCTGATTCCACACTGCCAAGAAAAGCCTCTAGCGAGGTGAGAGGTGCCCGTACCGCAAACCGACACAGGTAGGCGAGGAGAGAATCCTAAGGTGATCGAGAGAACTCTCGTTAAGGAACTCGGCAAAATGACCCCGTAACTTCGGGAGAAGGGGTGCTCTGTTAGGGTGCAAGCCCGAGAGAGCCGCAGTGAATAGGCCCAGGCGACTGTTTAGCAAAAACACAGGTCTCTGCGAAGCCGTAAGGCGAAGTATAGGGGCTGACGCCTGCCCGGTGCTGGAAGGTTAAGAGGAGCGCTTAGCGTAAGCGAAGGTGCGAATTGAAGCCCCAGTAAACGGCGGCCGTAACTATAACGGTCCTAAGGTAGCGAAATTCCTTGTCGGGTAAGTTCCGACCCGCACGAAAGGCGCAACGATCTGGGCACTGTCTCAACGAGAGACTCGGTGAAATTATAGTACCTGTGAAGATGCAGGTTACCCGCGACAGGACGGAAAGACCCCGTGGAGCTTTACTGCAGCCTGATATTGAATGTTGGTACAGCTTGTACAGGATAGGTAGGAGCCTTGGAAACCGGAGCGCCAGCTTCGGTGGAGGCATCGGTGGGATACTACCCTGGCTGTATTGACCTTCTAACCCGCCGCCCTTATCGGGCGGGGAGACAGTGTCAGGTGGGCAGTTTGACTGGGGCGGTCGCCTCCTAAAAGGTAACGGAGGCGCCCAAAGGTTCCCTCAGAATGGTTGGAAATCATTCGCAGAGTGTAAAGGCACAAGGGAGCTTGACTGCGAGACCTACAAGTCGAGCAGGGACGAAAGTCGGGCTTAGTGATCCGGTGGTTCCGCATGGAAGGGCCATCGCTCAACGGATAAAAGCTACCCCGGGGATAACAGGCTTATCTCCCCCAAGAGTCCACATCGACGGGGAGGTTTGGCACCTCGATGTCGGCTCATCGCATCCTGGGGCTGTAGTCGGTCCCAAGGGTTGGGCTGTTCGCCCATTAAAGCGGTACGCGAGCTGGGTTCAGAACGTCGTGAGACAGTTCGGTCCCTATCCGTCGCGGGCGCAGGAAATTTGAGAGGAGCTGTCCTTAGTACGAGAGGACCGGGATGGACGCACCGCTGGTGTACCAGTTGTTCTGCCAAGGGCATCGCTGGGTAGCTATGTGCGGACGGGATAAGTGCTGAAAGCATCTAAGCATGAAGCCCCCCTCAAGATGAGATTTCCCATTCCGCAAGGAAGTAAGATCCCTGAAAGATGATCAGGTTGATAGGTCTGAGGTGGAAGTGTGGCGACACATGGAGCTGACAGATACTAATCGATCGAGGACTTAACCATATTTTGAATGATGTCACACCTGTTATCTAGTTTTGAGAGAACACTCTCAATTTGTTTGGTGGCGATAGCGAAGAGGTCACACCCGTTCCCATACCGAACACGGAAGTTAAGCTCTTCAGCGCCGATGGTAGTCGGGGGTTTCCCCCTGTGAGAGTAGGACGCCGCCAAGCATTACTTTTATCATCGCGGGGTGGAGCAGTTCGGTAGCTCGTCGGGCTCATAACCCGAAGGTCGCAGGTTCAAATCCTGCCCCCGCAACCAAATATATGATTAAATAAGGAGTGCCCTAAGGGTACAACTAAAATAATATTATACAAATATGGTCCGGTAGTTCAGTTGGTTAGAATGCCTGCCTGTCACGCAGGAGGTCGCGGGTTCGAGTCCCGTCCGGACCGCCATTAATGTAAACGAAACGATCATGTTTTCGTTTTTTTTGTGTTTTCTTTTACTGTATCTTCTGCTTGGTGTCATAGCCAAGCTTTCTTTATATCGGGAACATCTTGGATATTCCAGCAAAATTCGATAAACTAGGAAGAGCACATATAGGCATATGCAGGGGTGAAAGGAGATTTTGGTTCATGGATGAATTTGATTTGATACATAGCATTACTCCGCGGACCATTCACCATTCTTCCGTTGATGTAGGAATAGGTGATGATGCAGCGCTCTACACTGCGAAACACGGCGTTCAGGAAATTGTTTGTGTTGATACTATGGTAGAAGACGTGCACTTCAAATTACACTATTCCTCACCTGAAGATATCGGGTATAAGGCGTTAGCCGTTAATATAAGTGATATTGCCGCGATGGGAGGCATTCCTAAGTTTTATCTGGTATCACTTGCGGTACCTTCAAAATGGACTGAATCTGAAATCAAGGCGATGTATGAAGGAATGAATGAACTGGCGAAACTATATCATATGGATCTGATTGGCGGCGATACAGTTTCTACCGCTGACAAATTAGTCGTTACAGTCACTGTGATCGGTGAAATTGAAAAGGGACAGGCCTGTTTGCGCAGCTTAGCAAAACCGAATGATATTGTGTTTGTAACCGGTGAAATCGGTTCTTCTGCAGCAGGACTTTCTTTATTATTAGAGGAGACTCATCCTCAAAATTCTTCTATTGACACGGATTACTTTATCCACAGGCATAAACGGCCTGAGCCAAGAGTAAGTGTCGGCAGATTATGCTCGAGTCTTAAACGGGCAGCTTTAAATGATGTTAGTGACGGATTGGCTAGTGAACTGAACGAGATTGCAGAAGCCAGCTGTGTTTCAATTGAAATTGTTGAAAGCATGCTTCCAATTCATTCTGATTTACCTAAGCTTCATCCTAACTGGAAAGAATGGGCTTTGTTTGGCGGTGAGGATTTTGAGCTGACAGGGACGGTTTCAAAAGAGGAGTGGGAAGTGTTGAAGCAGCAGTGCGCAGCACGTCAACTTCCCATTACAAAGATTGGCCATGTCAGGGAAAAAACAAAATCTAAAGTGATCCTAAAAACAGATCAAACATCAATGATCTTAGAGAAAAAGGGATATAATCATTTTAAATAAGACGGGTGACTCGTGTGAAGCAATTAAAATGGAGAACTGTAAATCCAGAAGAAACAAAAGCAATTGCCAAGCTGACGGCATCGTTTGCTAAACCGGGAGACGTCCTGACATTAGAGGGCGATTTAGGTGCAGGAAAAACGACTTTTACGAAAGGTTTTGCAGAAGGGCTGGGAATTACACGTATTGTAAACAGTCCGACTTTTACAATTATAAAAGAATATAACGATGGCGTACTTCCTCTTTATCATATGGATGTGTATAGAATGGAAGATGAAAGTGAAGATTTGGGACTTGATGAATATTTTCACGGACAAGGTGTCTGTCTCGTTGAATGGGCTCATTTAATTGAAGAACAGCTGCCGCAGGAGCGACTGCAAATTGTCATCAAAAGAGCTGGTGATGATGAGCGGGAAATTACCTTTACTGCTGTCGGGAATCGGTATGAAATGCTTTGTGAGGAGTTAAGTAGACATGACAATATTAGCAATTGATACATCAAATTATACATTGGGCATTGCGCTGCTTCGAGAAGACACTGTTATAGCAGAATACATTACATATTTGAAAAAGAACCACTCTGTAAGAGCGATGCCTGCTGTTCATTCATTGCTGAATGATTGTGATATGGCACCGCAGGACCTTTCTAAAATTGTCGTTGCAAAAGGCCCTGGTTCATACACAGGAGTAAGAATAGGTGTGACGTTGGCTAAAACACTTGCCTGGTCTTTAGACATTCCAATAAGTGCTGTATCAAGTCTTGAGACGCTTGCGGCAAATGGCCGGCATTTTGACGGTCTGATCAGCCCAATCTTTGATGCTAGACGGGGACAGGTGTACACAGGTCTGTATCAATATAAAAATGGACTTTTAGAGCAAGCTGTTCCAGATCAAAATGTGATGCTGGCAGATTGGCTGGAGATGCTAAAAGAAAAGGATCGTCCTGTTTTGTTTTTAGGTCATGACACTTCTATTCACAAGCAAATGATAAAGGATGTTCTTAGAACAAAAGGATTCATTGGAACTGCTGCCCAGCATAACCCGCGTCCTTCAGAATTGGCTTTTCTCGGGAAGGAAAAGGAAGCAGCTGATGTTCATGGGCTTGTCCCGGATTACTTGCGGCTGGCAGAAGCTGAAGCGAAATGGATTGAAAGTCAAAAGTAGGGTGATAGGATGAAAACAAAAGCAGCGGTCAGAAATATGCGGCTTGAAGATATAGATCACGTATACGAAATCGAAGCATCCTCCTTTACGTCTCCTTGGACGAAGGATTCGTTTTATCATGAGCTGCTGGAAAATCCGTATGCTCATTATCTCGTGATTGAAAAGGACGGCCATGTTGTTGGGTATTGCGGGATTTGGATTGTGATGGATGATGCCCAGATTACAAATATAGCGATAAAACCAGAGTATCGCGGCCAGTCTTTAGGAGAAACGCTTTTTCGCTCAGCTGTTGAACTGTGCAAAGAAAAAGACGCAAGGCGGCTTTCGCTTGAAGTGAGGGTTTCGAATCATCCTGCTCAAGGCTTATATAAGAAATTCGGGATGCAGCCCGGCGGAATAAGAAAGAACTATTATACTGATAACGGGGAAGATGCGTTAATTATGTGGGTGACGATAAATGAATGAGCAAAAAGACATGTACGTATTAGGAATTGAAACAAGCTGTGATGAGACTGCTGCAGCTATTGTGAAAAACGGGAAAGAGATCATTTCAAACGTAGTAGCCTCTCAAATTGAAAGCCATAAGCGCTTCGGAGGCGTTGTTCCGGAAATTGCTTCAAGACATCATGTTGAACAAATCACTTTGGTTATAGAAGAGGCGTTTCGCAAAGCTGGCATGACGTATAGTGATATTGATGCGATTGCAGTAACAGAAGGTCCGGGACTGGTGGGGGCGCTTCTTATTGGAGTGAATGCCGCTAAAGCATTGAGCTTTGCACATAACATTCCGTTAGTAGGCGTTCATCATATAGCCGGTCATATATACGCGAACCGTCTTGTAGAAGACATCGTGTTCCCGGCACTGGCATTGGTCGTTTCAGGAGGCCATACAGAACTGGTTTATATGAAGGAACATGGATCATTTGAAGTCATTGGGGAAACCCTTGATGATGCGGCAGGAGAAGCCTACGACAAAGTGGCGCGGACGATGGGATTGCCATATCCGGGTGGACCGCAAATTGACAA
Organism: Bacillus sp. FSL R5-0416; assembly: GCF_037975425.1. Taxonomy (NCBI): domain Bacteria; kingdom Bacillati; phylum Bacillota; class Bacilli; order Caryophanales; family Bacillaceae; genus Bacillus; species Bacillus sp. FSL R5-0416. The sequence continues at coordinate 641,944 of NZ_CP150252.1, forward strand.
GCTAGCTGAAAAAGGGAATGACAATATTCCGCTTCCTCGCGCATGGCTTGAAGAAGGCTCTTACAACTTCAGCTTTAGCGGATTGAAGTCTGCGGTGATCAATACGCTTCATAATGCATCCCAAAAAGGGCAAGAGATTGCTCCGGAAGATTTGTCTGCCAGCTTCCAAAATAGTGTGATCGATGTCTTGGTCACCAAAACGGCGCGCGCGGCAAAGGAATATGATGTCAAACAGGTCCTTTTAGCCGGAGGAGTAGCTGCAAACAGAGGCCTCAGAGCTGCATTAGAAAAGGAATTTGCCCAGCATGAAGGGATTACGCTTGTCATTCCTCCATTAGCTTTATGCACGGATAATGCTGCGATGATTGCTGCTGCTGGTACAATTGCTTTTGAAAAAGGAATTCGCGGTGCGTATGATATGAATGGCCAGCCCGGCCTTGAATTGACTTCTTATCAAAGTCTCACGAGATAATAGCGTGAGACTTTTTATCTGTTTGTTATTAACAGATAATTCACAATTTATCCACATGTCTGTGAGTAATTATAGAGATATAGATGGATAAAGGGCTGAAGTCGCTGTTAATAAAGTGGATAAATTCAGAATATTTTGTGGATATTGTGTATAAAGCGCTTACTTTGTTTTGCTTATTAGGGTATGTTCTGTGGATAAAAAGCACCTCTAAAAAGAGGTGCTTGACTTTTTTAATCTTCTTCTGTGGATAGTTCTTCCCATTCGGACAAAAGAGATTCCAGCTCCTGATTAAGCTTCTCATTGTCTGCATGGATAGCTTGTACTTTTTCATGATCCTGATAGACTTCAGGGTCACATAGCAATTCATCATTGCGGCTGATGTTTTCTTCAATGGTTTGAACAGTGGTTTCAATTTCTTCAATCCGACGGAGTCGTTGGCGCTCTTTCTTTTTCCATTCTTTTTCTTCCTCGTAGGAACGTTTGGAGTCAGACTTCACTGTAGCTGGCGTTTTTTCAGTTTCCTCTTGCTGATTTATTTTCTCCAATTCAAGCTGCTCTGTTTTTTTCTCTGTATAATAATCGTAATCTCCCAGATACTCCTCTATATGGCTTGAAGAAAGCTCCAATACTCTTGTGGCGATTCTGTTAATAAAATATCTGTCATGTGAGACAAATAACAGTGTGCCTGGATAATCAATCAGCGCGTTTTCGAGAACTTCTTTGCTGTCTAAATCCAGATGGTTCGTCGGTTCATCAAGGATGAGAAAGTTGGCTTTTTGAAGCATCAGCTTAGCTAGAGCCAATCTTGCTTTTTCGCCTCCGCTCAGTGAATGAACTGGTTTCAGCACATCATCTCCGGAGAATAAGAAATTTCCGAGACACGTTCTGATTTCTTTTTCTGGGAGCCCGGGGTACTCGTCCCACAGCTCATCAAGGACACGTTTAGAGGAAGTCAGCTCAGCCTGTTCCTGATCATAATAGCCGACACTGACATTTGAGCCGTATGAGATCGTTCCTTGATCTGGTTTTAGGGTGTCTATCAATGTTTTCAGTAATGTCGATTTACCAATTCCGTTAGGGCCGACAAGCGCTGCGCTTTCTCCTCTTGTGAGCATGAATGACACTTCTGTTAAAAGCGGCGGCTGGTTTTCATAGCTGATTGTGAGATCATGAACACGAAGGACTTCATTTCCGCTCTGTTTTGTAATATCAAAATGAAAGTTTGCGGATTTTTCATCGCCAAGCGGTTTTGACATGACTTCCATTCGCTCCAGCTGCTTTCTGCGGCTTTGCGCCCTTTTGGTGGTAGAGGCTCTCGCCAGATTTCGGTCTACGAAGTCCTGCAGCTTTGCAATTTCGTCCTGCTGCTTTTCATACATTTTCAGATCTTTTTCATACTGCGCGGCTTTTTGGTCGAGATAAGCGCTGTAGTTGCCGTGATACTTTTTGCTTTCTGCTCTTGATACCTCGTATACCTGGTTTACTACTTTGTCCAAAAAGTAGCGGTCATGCGAAACGATGAGAATGGCGCCTGAATAGCCTTGTAAATAATGCTCAAGCCAAGTAAGCGTATCAATATCCAGATGGTTTGTCGGCTCATCGAGAATGAGCAAATCAGGCTGTGTTAACAGAAGCTTACCTAAAGCCAGTCTTGTTTTCTGGCCTCCGCTAAGGCTTTGAACCTGTGTAGAATCGTCAAAATGGCTGAAGCCGAGACCATGCAGCACAGATCTTACATCCGCTTCATATTGATAGCCGCCTTTATCTTTGAATTCCTGCTGAAGGCGGTCGTAGGTTTTCATGATGCTTTCTAATTCACCCGGGTCAGCTGCCGCCATTTTTTCTTCCATAGCCCGCATTTCCTTTTCCATTGCTTTTAAGTGGTCAAAAACAGTCAGCAGCTCTTCTTTTATGGTAAGCTTAGAATCCAAGCCAGTATGCTGGGCGAGATATCCCATTGTAATATCTTTCGGTTTAATAATTTCGCCCTTTTCATACGAAAGCTGGCCTGCGATAATTTTAAGGAGCGTGGATTTTCCGGCGCCATTTCTTCCTACAATGGCGATGCGATCACGATTTCTGACTTCCAGCTTTATATTGTTTAAAATAGTATCAGCACCAAACGATTTGGACAGCTGATTAACTTGTAAGATCATCATATTATTTCACCTCTGCTATAATAAGTTAAGTGTAGCTTATGAACCAGAAGTCAGCAAACAATACATTGGCCATATAAGACATAGAGAAGAAAATAGTGTATGATCTGTTTAAGGAGCGTTTTAATATGAATGGATTTTCTCATTTTAATGAACAGGGCAGAGCCCAGATGGTGGATATCAGCGAAAAATCTTCGACTGTCCGTACTGCGGCGGCTGTTTCAAGCGTACACATGAAGAATGAAGTGTACGAGAAAATACAAAGTCACGATATCGGCAAAGGAGATGTACTGGCTGTCGCACAGGTGGCAGGCATTATGGCCGCAAAGCAAACGTCGAATATCATTCCGATGTGCCACCCCCTTTCACTGAGCGGGGTAGATATATCGTTTGACTGGAAAATAAAAGAAGCAGAAGTTATACTTCATATAAAAGCACAGGTCAAAACGAAAGGGAGTACAGGTGTGGAAATGGAAGCGCTCACTTCTGCATCGGTGTGCGCTCTTACCGTTTACGATATGTGCAAGGCCCTTGATAAGGGGATGGTCATCGGCCCTACTTTCTTGCTGGAGAAGACAGGCGGGAAAAACGGTGACTTTAAAAGAGAACTATCCGAGTATAATTTGGAGGACCAAAAATGAATAAGGATCAATCAAAAATTCCGCAGGCGACGGCGAAACGGCTGCCGCTTTACTATCGCTTTTTAAAGAATCTGCATGCGTCAGGAAAACAGCGTGTATCATCCGCTGAACTCAGTGATGCCGTAAAGGTTGATTCTGCCACGATTCGGAGGGATTTTTCCTATTTTGGAGCTCTTGGCAAAAAAGGATACGGATATAATGTGGATTATTTGCTGTCTTTTTTCCGAAAAACGCTTGATCAGGATGAGATGACAGACGTCATCTTGATTGGTGTCGGGAACTTGGGAACGGCATTTCTTCACTATAATTTCACAAAAAATAATAACACAAAAATTTCTATGGCTTTTGATATAAATGAGAGTAAAATAGGAACTGAGGTAGGCGGCGTGCCCGTCTATAACCTTGATGACCTTGAACAACACGTAAAAGATGAATCAGTTGCCATTCTTACAGTGCCAGCAGTTGCCGCTCAATCCATTACAGACAGATTGGTCGCATTAGGAATCAAGGGAATCCTTAATTTTACGCCGGCCCGTTTGAATGTGCCGGAACACATTCGAATTCATCATATAGATTTAGCAGTTGAGCTTCAGTCACTGGTTTATTTTTTGAAGCATTATTCAGTTTTAGAGGAAATCGAATAGAGGGAAAGGAGGAGCCCAAATATGCCGATCGGTCCTGGAAGCCTTGCTGTTATCGCAATCGTTGCTCTGATTATCTTCGGTCCCAAAAAGCTGCCTGAATTGGGGAAAGCAGCGGGAGACACACTTCGTGAATTCAAAAACGCTACTAAAGGATTAACGAGTGATGAAGAGGAAAAAAAGAAAGAAGATCAGTAAGTTAGGATGACACGAATGAAAGTGAATCAAATGTCGCTGCTGGAGCATATTGCTGAGCTTCGAAAACGGTTGCTGATTGTAGCGCTGGCGTTTGTCGTTTTCTTTATTGCTGGATTTTTTTTAGCAAAGCCGATTATTGTGTACCTGCAAGAAACAGATGAAGCGAAGCAGCTTACGCTTAACGCGTTTAACCTGACAGACCCGCTTTATGTGTTTATGCAATTTGCATTTATCATCGGCATAGTCTTGACCTCGCCGGTTATTCTTTATCAGCTTTGGGCTTTTGTGAGCCCGGGCCTCTATGAGAAAGAGCGCAAAGTAACGCTCAGCTACATTCCGATCTCTATTTTGCTGTTTTTAGCGGGCTTATCTTTTTCATATTATATTTTATTTCCTTTTGTTGTTGATTTTATGAAGCGAATTTCTCAGGACTTGAATGTCAATCAGGTGATCGGAATTAATGAATATTTTCATTTTCTTCTGCAGCTGACGATTCCGTTTGGACTGCTGTTCCAAATGCCGGTCATCCTCATGTTTTTGACAAGGCTCGGAATTGTGACACCGATGTTCTTGGCGAAAATCAGAAAGTATGCGTATTTTACGCTGCTGGTGATCGCAGCCCTGATTACACCGCCTGAGCTTCTGTCCCATATGATGGTCACAGTCCCGCTTTTGATTTTATATGAAATCAGTATCCTTATATCGAAGGCCGCTTATCGGAAAGCACAGAAAAGCAGTGCAGCCGATCGGGACGTGTCTTCTGGGCAATAATAAAAAATCCATTTCTCATGCGAGAAATGGATTTTCTTTATTTCTGGTTCTTTTTGATTTTAAATGAAAAGGCGAACATCTTAAAAGAAATGCTGATGTTGTAAGCGGCGAACACCATCAGCAGGATGGAGTAAAATGACCACATGCTGCCTGGCGAGCTTGCGGCAAGATAAGTAAAGATGCACCCTACGGCAAAGTAGATCATTCCCCAAACTACCGGGTTTCTCATAAAAATAATCCTCCAATAATCAATTGCATTTGTGTGCTCTGCTGTTCAAGGTAATTCCGAACAGGCTCAAGCTGCATGATGACGACGAATGTATTCATCATTAAATGGGCGAAAATCGGCACCCATATCCGTTTTGTTCTCGCATATAAAAAGGCAAAGGTAAAGCCCATTGCTGTATATAGAAGGAGATGCTTCAAATCAGCGTGAACAATACCGAAGATAACCGAGCTGATCAGTCCTGCGAAAAAGAAATTCGTTTTTTCGTACAGCGTGCCGAAAATGATTTTTCTGAAGATGATTTCTTCTAATATAGGCCCGACGATGGAAGAAACGATAATCATGAGCGGGACTGCCTGAATGACATCCAGAATCGCTTGTGTATTTTCTGATTCTCTTCCGATGCCAAAAACATAATATTCAATAGAGCCTGCTATTCCTTGAGAGAAAAGGGCAATGAAAAAACCGGCTATCGCCCAAAGGATAGAAAGTCCGATTGAGTCCTTCTGTCCGTTTCGCAGCGTTTCTTTCGGAACGGTTCTCAGAATGAGCAGAACAACAACGAGACAGGCGATAAAGCTGATAACGGACCATAATCCTTGTGCATGCAGCATATTTTCATCTGTAGGCTGTCCTCCGGCATAACCGAATTTAAATAACAAGGGAATCGCGATTAATGCGGAAAACTGCATGATGATATATGTCAAAATAATAAACCAATACTGTTTTCTCAAATGGTCTGTACTCCTTTGTTAAGTGGGTTTCGTTCATCTACAGCTATTGTAACATAATCGGTACGGGGGTGAAAAAGCTAACGGAAAAGGGAGCGGAAAAGAATGATGTAAGCGTGAAAAAATTTTTATCTTATCACTTGAAATTGGAAGGGAGATTCTTTATTATAAGAATTGTGTTAGCACTCTTTAGTGCTGAGTGCTAAAATTACATATTCATACTATTGAGGAGGTTATTACATTGTTAAAGCCATTAGGTGATCGCGTTGTCATTGAACTCGTAGAATCTGAAGAAAAAACTGCCAGCGGAATTGTGTTGCCGGATTCTGCAAAAGAAAAACCGCAAGAAGGCAAAATCGTGGCAGCTGGTTCAGGTCGCGTGTTAGAAAGCGGAGAGCGCGTTGCTTTAGAAGTAAAAGAGGGCGACCGCATTATCTTCTCAAAATACGCAGGTACTGAAGTGAAATACGAAGGTACTGAATACTTAATCTTACGTGAAAGCGACATTTTAGCTGTTATTGGCTAATTCTTAAATAAACAATATTTAAAACATTTGAGGAGGTCTTGTAAACATGGCAAAAGAAATTAAGTTTAGTGAAGAAGCTCGCCGCGCAATGCTTCGCGGTGTCGATGCACTTGCTGATGCTGTTAAAGTAACTTTAGGACCAAAAGGACGCAACGTGGTTCTAGAGAAAAAATTCGGTTCTCCGTTAATCACAAATGACGGTGTAACAATCGCTAAAGAAATCGAGCTAGAAGACGCTTTTGAAAACATGGGTGCTAAGCTTGTTGCTGAAGTAGCCAGCAAAACAAACGACGTTGCCGGTGACGGTACAACAACTGCAACAGTTCTTGCGCAAGCAATGATCCGTGAAGGCCTTAAAAACGTAACAGCAGGCGCTAACCCTGTAGGCGTGCGTAAAGGGATGGAACAAGCTGTAGCGGTTGCGATCGAAAACTTAAAAGAAATTTCTAAGCCAATCGAAGGCAAAGAGTCTATCGCTCAGGTTGCTGCGATCTCTGCTGCTGACGAGGAAGTCGGAAGCCTTATCGCTGAAGCAATGGAGCGCGTAGGAAACGACGGCGTTATCACAATCGAAGAGTCTAAAGGCTTCACAACTGAGCTTGAAGTTGTTGAAGGTATGCAATTCGACCGCGGATATGCGTCTCCTTACATGGTAACTGACTCTGATAAGATGGAAGCGGTTCTTGACAATCCTTACATCTTAATCACAGACAAAAAAATCACAAACATTCAAGAAATCCTTCCTGTGCTTGAGCAGGTTGTTCAGCAAGGCAAACCATTGCTTTTGATCGCAGAAGACGTTGAAGGCGAAGCACTTGCAACACTTGTTGTGAACAAACTTCGCGGCACATTCAACGCAGTTGCTGTTAAAGCTCCTGGCTTCGGTGACCGCCGTAAAGCAATGCTTGAAGACATCGCTGTCCTTACTGGCGGAGAAGTCATCACAGAAGATCTTGGCCTTGACCTGAAATCTACTCAAATCGCTCAATTGGGACGCGCTTCTAAAGTTGTCGTTACTAAAGAAAACACAACAATCGTTGAAGGCGCTGGCGAAACAGACAAAATTTCTGCCCGCGTGACTCAAATCCGCGCTCAAGTGGAAGAAACAACTTCTGAATTCGACAGAGAAAAATTACAAGAGCGTCTTGCTAAACTTGCTGGCGGCGTAGCTGTCATCAAAGTCGGCGCTGCGACTGAAACTGAACTGAAAGAGCGTAAACTTCGCATCGAAGACGCCCTGAACTCAACTCGCGCAGCTGTTGAAGAAGGCATCGTATCCGGTGGTGGTACAGCGCTTGTAAACGTATATAACAAAGTCGCTGCAGTTGAAGCTGAAGGCGATGCTCAAACAGGTATCAACATCGTGCTTCGCGCGCTTGAAGAGCCAATCCGTCAAATCGCACATAACGCTGGTCTTGAAGGATCTGTCATCGTTGAGCGCCTCAAAAACGAAGAAATCGGCGTAGGCTTCAACGCTGCAACTGGCGAATGGGTAAACATGATCGAAAAAGGTATCGTTGACCCAACGAAAGTTACACGCTCAGCTCTTCAAAACGCTGCGTCTGTAGCTGCAATGTTCTTAACAACTGAAGCCGTTGTCGCTGACAAGCCAGAAGAAAACGCTGGCGGCGGAATGCCTGACATGGGCGGCATGGGCGGTATGGGCGGCATGATGTAAAACCGACAAAAAAACCTTGATTTACAAAGGTTTGTCGGCAATGGACGTCATTTTTGATGCCCTTTTGATGCCATTTGTAAATTTCGAGGCTTCTCATGAGTTCACCGAACTTGTGAGAAGCTTCTTTTTTCTGTCTTTCGTAGTTTGATTTTTTCAGCACTGTTCTATATCGATTTTCAATAGTTTTGATAATCCCGATATGAACTATTCAATTGACCAAAATACAAAATTCCACAGGCTCAGATTCCTGTTTACCTTTAACAAACGGCTTACTGTAACTTCAGTAAACTGCATTTCTGTTATGATTATAAAAAGGGTTTAAAAATTATTCGTGCAAATCCTCTGTTACTTCTCTCCCTATTGCAGACAGGAGATGGTATCCTCTCATAAGATAAAAAAGCCCCAGTTATCTAAATAAATAGTGTCACCAACACTCTTAGACGTTTCCCCAAGGAAAACATTGTAAAAAGAAATCCTATTAAAATGTCTATTTGTGCTGCTTTTTAGCTACTAAGACGATGTATGTAAATTCACTGGCGAAGTAGTTAGGTTCTTCCACCAACATCTTGATAATATTGATCCCTACTCTATGGAGACCGACATTCCAATTATTAAATCTAATATTAGTTTTTTATGATTACCAAGGAGGACTTAATAGTGCATTTTTCAGAAATGATAGATCGCTTGGCTTTATATGATTTACACAGAAAAAGAAGCAAAGATAAACATTTTTCTGCTGCTATTGCACCCGATATCGATGATAGAGAGGAATTTTACAGTGCAAATATAGCTGATGTTTCAATTGACTTGAATGAATCTAAAAAAAATTATAGGGTTGGAACATTTTGTTATGAATCCTTAATTCAAACTGGGAATCCTGTTAATGATACTTTAAAAGGGGAGGTTTTTTTAAATAAAAATGATATAGATCAACCCAATGTCATCTTTGTACACGGCTGGCGCATGGATTCGTTCGATAGAATCAAAAAAATATTTCATAAACGTATAATGAACGATTTAGGCTGGAATATGTATTATTATTCTCTTCCATACCATTTTGAAAGAGAACCGGAAAATTCACTGTATAGTGGCGAGTTGATGATTAGTGCAAATATTGATCGTACAATTGAGTCGACAAGACAGGCCATTGTCGATTTACGGGCATTAATTCACTGGATAAAAGCAAATAAAAAAGGCCCTGTTATCATAGTGGGGGTAAGCTTAGGAGGATGGGTCACTAATCTAATTGCTACCCTAGAATCTCAAATTGATGTAATGGTATCAATCTTTTATGCCAATCGCCTTTCTTATTCAATATGGTACACGATCCCAGGTAAATTCATAAGAGAAGAATTAGAACAAAATGGTGTGACCTATGAAGATTTAACAAAATATTGGAATATCACAGATCCTAGTCAAGCCTTGCCGAAAGTTAATAAAGATAACATTCTGCTGATTTCTGCTAAACATGATCAGTATATTGACTTGAAAGAAGCAGATTATTTATGGGAAAGTTGGGGGAAACCCACAAGATATGTCTACAATTGTGGTCATTCCGGTATTGTTCTTTGTCGCAAAAAGCTGGCAAATGATACGCTTTCCTTTATAAGAGAAAGGATAAATACGGGAAAACCTGGTTCAGTACATTTGTAGCCCTTAATAAGAAAGGAAAGGCCAACTGCAACTTCAGTTGGCCTTTCCTATTTATTGAGTGAGAGTGCTGACAGAACTACGTACTACTCGTTTTCTTTAGTCACCCTTGCCAAAAGTTCCACCTCTCTCCGAATCCCAATCGCAGGCTCCCACGAATCAATCAAACGAATCGCTCTCTGATTAGCTTCCATCGCTTTCGTTTTCTCTCCTTTACGGTTCAACAGCTGCGCCATCCCGTAAAAATAATAGATCAACTCAACCTGATTGGCGTTATGTTTGTCATAGAGCATTTGCTCAAAGGCTTCTTCCGCTTTCTCAAATTGACCACATTTCACGTAAGCGACACCCAGATTGAAATAGGCTTCTATCGTTTTTTCGCCGCCGTACGTGGAGCTGATTTCATTTGCCGCTTCGTATAATTGAATGGCTTCTTCATGATGACCTCTCGCAAAGCTTAAGTCACCGCGAACCAATAGAACTCTGTGTTGAATGGTAGGGGAAATCGGTTGATTTTCGATTTCGTTTAAAATGGTCTCTGCTATTTCCTGTTGCCCGTCTTTTAAAAAAAGCCTTGCTTTGAGTGCGTGTCCCCAAACCTTTAGATCATAGGCATCGTGAGCGTCTGATTGTTCAAGAATCTTCAGCCCGGCTTCTATTTGCTGAAGCGCTCCGTCTAAATCATTGACTTCCATCAATGCCCAGCCTGAGGTGTCGATTCGGAAGAACGCTTCTCGTGTGTGTTGGCCTAATTGATGGGCGGCGTCGGCCGCTTTACGTCCGTATTCGATTCGCAGGGGAAGGTTGATTCTGCTTAGAAAATGGCTAATTCGGGTGATGAGTTCGATTAGGATTTCTTTTTGATCGGTGTCGCTTGCCCATTGGATGACCTTTAAGATGTTTGGCCAATCTTGTTTCATTTGATCTAAATTCCGTCCCAGCAGGTAGCTCCAATAGATAGAGTTTGGCTGTTCCCGCTTTAAATGGGTTTCAGCATAATCAATATAATAGTAAGCCCAGCGATTGCGGGCTTCTTTTTCATATTCGTGCTGTTCGGACAAGTGCCGTTCTCCGTAAGCGACAACGGTTTGGTGCGCTAAGTATTGTGTCCTTCCTTCGCTTCGTTCCGGCTGAATCAGCGCATATGACCGCATTTGTTCCATAGCGTAATGAAAACGGCGGGCGTCTAATCCGGCTGCTGCCGCCAGGCTTTTTTCATCAGGCGGCTTGCTGAAAAAGCAAAGCGTCTGCCATAGCTTTCGCGTATCTTCATTGCATCTATCCCAGGTGCGGCCAAAGAGGAATTCAAACAATTCCAGCAGTGAGTAGCCTGCTTTTCCAAGCTCATGAATCAGCTGCTGAGCGGGGATGTCATCGTCTGACATATAGGCGATGCTGAGTGCCATGGCTTTCGGGTTTCCGGCAGTCGCTGAAATGAATTCGTTTTTCAGGTCAGATGATAGATGTAACAGCTGCTCCAGCTTTTCCCGTTTATTTTGAATGTTGCATGTTTGTAAGCATCGGTGCACTTCTTGCTGAAAAAAATCCAAGGCATCTGTTTGGTCAAGGCCGCTCAGCTGAATAGCTGTCATTTCTCCGAAGCTTTCCCGATAGGTTTGCTTTACGTTTTCCCGCGCTGTGAGGAGAACTTTCACGCCTTGCGGAAGGCTGGTGATAAATTCATGAATGTCACGTTCTGCAGTATCAATGCTGTCAACGATCAGCAGGATCGGTTTTTCTCTAGTGTAATTAGCTAACGCATTGCGGACGACGAACCGTTTTTCATTGATTGATTTATCGATTTGTTCTGTGCGCCCGAGCTGATAGGCGATCGTATTTAAAAAATCGCTAAAGCTCAATCCTTTCCAGTCAGCGCTGACCCAGATGATGCTGTTGAATGCGGGCCAATCTGAAGTATCGTCGACACAGGAATAGGCGGCTTCAAGAGCGATTGTGGTTTTACCCATACCAGCCCAGCCGGTGATTAAACAGACTGGTGACGGAGAAAGCATCCATTGCCGTATCGCTTCCATATCAAAGCTGCGTCCGATAAAGCGTCCGGACCAGCGTGAGGGTAAATTATGAGTGATAGGCTGTTCTGTAAGCGCATTCGTTTCATGGCCGGGTCTGTCATGAAACAGCCGTTTTACTACATTTTCAATTTCGCCTTCACTCGGAGCCCCGAATAATCCGTCTTTTCGCAGTATTTTCGCTTTTTTCAAACAGGATGCTGCCCATACAGGCAATGCGGGTTTGATGACTGGGATAGTGGTGGCTTCCAGCAAGTCGGTCAACCACTCGATATCCAAGTCGGTCTTTTCGAGAATGATCCAGATCATTCCGAACAGTTTTCCGTCGTCGATTCTTCCGGGAATGTAGTTTGCCCCCATCTGTCCGATCCAGCTTTTGATCGTGTTTGGGGAGACTCCCAGCTGGAGTGCGATTTTATCTATGTAAGACTGTCCTGTTTTTTCGTTCTTTTTCCTTCTGACTTTATAATCAGGATGAAGTTTTAGCGTTTTGACGCCAGGTGCCAGCAGTTGTGCAAATTTTTTTCGGTTTTCAAGTTCAGCCATAAGCCTGCACCTCCTATTAGTACTATTTTATCAATCCAGCGTTTTTTGTATATGAAAAAATAAAAGTACAGTGCCGCTGTCCTTTTATACAGCAGGAAAGGCTGTTGAACGTGTTGAAAAGCAGATAAAATGGGGGCAGTAACAGAGAAAACAAAAATGTATGCACTTACATTTTATTTTCTAAAGAAAGGAACTTGCCAAATGACTCACACAGTACCTCAAAACATGAAAGCGGCTGTTATGCACAACACAAGAGAGATCAAAATTGAAACATTGCCTGTGCCTGATATCAATCATGATGAAGTGTTGATTAAGGTGATGGCTGTCGGAATTTGCGGATCTGATCTGCATTACTATACAAATGGCCGAATCGGCAACTATGTTGTGGAAAAACCATTTATCCTTGGGCATGAATGTGCGGGTGAAATTGCCGCTGTCGGATCATCTGTCGATCAATTCAAGGTGGGAGACCGCGTCGCTGTAGAACCGGGTGTTACGTGCGGACGCTGTGAAGCGTGCAAAGAAGGGCGCTATAATCTTTGCCCGGATGTACAGTTTTTGGCTACACCGCCGGTAGACGGCGCGTTTGTCCAATATATTAAAATGCGTCAGGACTTTGTTTTTTTAATCCCAGACTCACTTTCTTATGAAGATGCTGCTTTGATCGAGCCGTTTTCTGTCGGCATCCATGCGGCGGCCAGAACGAAGCTACAGCCCGGATCAACGATTGCGATTATGGGGATGGGCCCTGTTGGGTTAATGGCTGTTGCCGCAGCTAAAGCATTTGGGGCAGGCACAATCATTGTTACCGACTTAGAGCCGCTGCGGTTAGAAGCTGCGAAAAAAATGGGAGCGACTCACATTATTAATATACGTGAACAGGATGCACTTGAAGAGATTAAAACGATCACGAATGATAGAGGCGTTGATGTTGCTTGGGAAACAGCAGGGAATCCAGCGGCATTGCAATCCGCACTGGCTTCTGTGCGCCGGGGCGGAAAATTGGCGATTGTCGGTTTGCCTTCACAGAACGAGATTCCGCTCAACGTACCGTTTATTGCGGATAATGAGATTGATATTTACGGGATCTTCCGTTATGCCAATACGTATCCAAAGGGAATCGAATTTCTTGCTTCAGGCATTGTGGACACGAAGCATCTAGTAACGGACCAATATTCGCTGGAGCAGACGCAAGATGCGATGGAGCGGGCGCTTCAATTTAAGAATGAATGTTTAAAAGTGATGGTGTATCCAAATCGCTGAGTGAACAGGGAGGATCTTCGTATTCTCCCTCTTGTTTACTGGAAATGAAAACGGATTCTTGGGGTGGGAAATGATGATTGAAACAGAAAAAGTAACGGCAATGAAAGTGAAGCATCAGTCAAAATCCAGTACCGGACTGTCCTGGTTTGAACGAATCGGTTATGGATTCGGCGATATGTCGTATAATATTATCTTTCAGTTTGTAAACGCATACTTATTATTTTATTATACAGACGTCGGCGGCATTCAGCCTGCGGTGATCGCAACTTTGTTTCTTGTTGTGCGTGTGCTGGATGCTATTTTTGACCCGATCATGGGATTGATTTTAGATAAAACGAATACAAGGTGGGGAAAAGCAAGACCATATTTGCTGTGGGTGGCATTTCCTTTTGCGCTATTCACATTCTTATGTTTCACGACGCCTCATTTTGGTGAGACCGGAAATATGGTATATGCGTATGTCACTTATATTCTGCTTGGGATGTCCTTTAGTATGCAAACGATCCCGGTGAACAGCTTAACGGGGCGGATGACGAATTCGGTGGAGGAACGAACGGTTCTGACCACAACCCGGATGATTTTGGTGTATATCGGCATTCTTTTATCCATTTCCTGTGCGACACCGCTTGCAACTGCTATCGGAGGAGAGGATCAGGCGTTTGGATTTCAGATGACGGCGCTCATCTATGCGGCTGTCAGCATCGTTTTGAATCTATTTAGTTTCTTTACTGTACGGGAGCGAATTCAGCCTAAAAAGAGAAAAAAACAAGGGATCAAAAAGACGTTATCCGTTTTATTCCGAAACAAACCCTTGCTTATGTTAATTTCATCATTTTTGGCTTTTGCGATCGGGTTTAATATTAAGCTCAGCACGATGGTGTATTATTTTACGTATAACGTCAACCATAAAGAGTTCGTATTTATGGGCACCGTTTTATTTTTCGGAGCAGCGCTGATCAGCAATTTGTTTATTCCTTTCTTTTCTGAGAAGTGGGGCAGAAAACAAGTCATGATCATCACGGCAGCTCTATCGCTTATTTCTTATTCCGGCCTGCATTTTACGCCGTATTCTTCCATTCCACTCATTTTCATTTGGCTTTTCGTTTCGGGATTTTTCACAACGCCTTTAAATACGCTTGCTTGGGGAATGGTGGCTGATTGCGTCGATTATGCGGAATGGAAAACCGGAGTTCGCGCGGATGGTGTTGTGATTTCGAGCATGAGCTTTATTAATAAGCTGGGTGTTGCGTTAGCCGGGTCATTTTCGGCCATTTACTTAGGAATCGCCGGGTATGTGGCGAATACAGACCAGACAGTTGCGTCATTGAATGCGATTAAAAATATGAATGCTTTGATTCCGGGATTTTTCATTTTGCTTTCTATTATTCTTATCGCCTTCTATCCTTTAACGGAAAAAAGATATAAACACATCATCTCTGAGCTGGAGCAAAGGTCTGCGAGATAAATATATGTAAAATTTTTAATATTCAATGTTGTATTTATGGCAGAAAGTAATATACTGAGACTGTAATCTAGACTTTATAAATGAGTGTGATAATATGCGTAGTCATTCTGTAGTTTGTATTGGGGAATTGTTGATTGATTTCTTTTGTACCGATGTTGACGTTGATTTAATGGAAGGGCGCCAATTCCTGAAAAGTGCCGGGGGTGCACCGGCGAATGTGTCAGCAGCGATTGCCAAGCTGGGCGGAGACGCCGCTTTCAGCGGAAAAGTAGGAAAGGATCCGTTTGGGTATTTTCTGAAGCAAACATTGGACGCTGTACATGTCGATACCTCTATGCTGGTGATGGATGAGAAAGCGCCTACAACGCTTGCTTTTGTTTCATTAAAACAAAATGGAGAGCGTGACTTTGTTTTTAATAGAGGCGCGGACGCTTTGTTTACGCTGGAGGATATTGACCAGGAAAAACTAAACGAAGCGAAAATTCTTCATTTCGGCTCTGCGACGGCACTGTTATCGGATCCGTTTTGCTCAGCCTATTTACGGCTGATGTCGATTGCGAAAGACAATGGACAGTTTATTTCGTTTGACCCTAACTACCGTGAAGATTTATGGAGGGGAAGAGTCTCAGAGTTTGTAAGTGTTGCGAAAAAAGCGATCGCTGTAAGTGATTTTGTGAAAGTCAGTGACGAGGAGCTTGAGATTATAAGCGGTGTGAAGGATCATGAAAAGGGAGTTGCGATCCTTCATGAGATCGGAGCCAACATTGTCGCTGTGACACTTGGGAAAAGCGGAACGCTTCTTTCCAATGGAAAAGACCGTGAAATCATTCCAAGCATTCCTGTGACATCAATTGACTCAACAGGGGCGGGAGATGCTTTTGTCGGTGCGGCTTTATATCAATTGGCAAATACGGATCAGATTCAATCTGTAGATGCTGATTTTGTGAAACTGCGTGAGATTGTGGCGTTTGCCAATAAGGTTGGAGCTCTTGTGTGTACTAAAATTGGAGCGATTGATGCACTGCCGAGCTTGGATGAGATCGAAGTTTCTTTGTAAATCATTGAAGATGTTTCTTGAAAGTCTTTGGACTTTTGGAGGCATCTTTTTTTATTGCTTACATTTTTGTTCGGGTAAAAAGTTGTATATTTTTCGTTTGATATGTCATTTTTTATTAAAAAAGTGAAACTTTTAACGATAATAGATAGTATATGTAACAAGGGTTACCGAATTAGCTTTAGGAGGAACGATATAATGAGTATAATTGGAAGATTTAAAGATATTATGTCTGCGAATATCAATGCTTTATTGGACAAGGCTGAAAATCCGGAGAAAATGGTAGATCAATATTTAAGAAATATGAATAGCGATTTGGCTAAGGTTAAGGCAGAAACAGCAGCTGTTATGGCCGAGGAGCAGAGAGCAAAAAGAGAATATCACGAATGCCAGGCGGATATGGAAAAGATGGAAAGCTATGCAATGAAGGCGCTGCAAGCCGGGAATGAGAGCGATGCGAGAAAATTTCTTGAAAGAAAAACATCTTTGGAGTCAAAGCTTTCTGAGCTGCAGGCGGCGAATCAAATTGCTGCAACCAATGCCGCACAGATGAGAAAGATGCATGACAAATTGGTATCTGACATTGGAGAGCTGGAAGCACGTAAAAATATGATCAAGGCGAAGTGGGCAGTAGCGAAAACGCAAGAAAGAATGAACAAACTGGGCGCTTCTGTTTCAAGTACAAGCCAATCAATGTCTGCATTCGGCCGAATGGAGGACAAAGTAAATAAGGCACTTGATCAGGCCAATGCAATGGCTGAACTGAACAGCGCTCCGCAGGATGAGATGGCTGATCTGACTGCAAAGTATGACACTGGCGGTTCAAGCCAGATTGATGATGAACTTGCAGCGTTAAAAGCGAAAATGATGCTCGATAAGTAATACATAGGAGGCCGCAGCTCTCGGCTGCGGCGTCATTTTATCATAAGATGTGAGAGGGAACGGTAATGATAATATCTTATAAGTGTCCGAACTGCGGCAGTGATATGGCATTTGACAGTGAAACCGGCTCGTTATCCTGCAGCAGCTGCGGAAGACAGGACAATATTGAAAGCCTTCCGAAAGAAAACATTGCGGCACGGTTTTCTGATGATGAAGCAAAAGAATATCAATGTGAAAACTGCGGTGCCGTTTTGATCACGGAAGCTGAAACGACAGCAACGACGTGCAGCTTCTGCGGAGGTGCTGCAATACTTGCCGATCGTTTATCAGGACATTTGGCGCCGGCGAAGGTCATTCCATTTACAATCAGCAAGCAAGAAGCGGAGCAGGCATTTCGAAAGTGGTGCAAAAAAGGCCTTCTGACACCAAGAGGTTTCATGTCTGCCGATCGCATTAAAAGCATCACCGGCATGTATATTCCGTTTTGGATGTTTGATTTAAATAGTGAAGTACAGGTGAGAGCAAACTGTACCAGGGTCCACCGGTATGAAGAAGGGGATTATATTTGCACGGAAACAGAGCACTTTGAAGCGTTTCGTGATATCAATCTCGATTATTTGAAAATCCCTGTCGATGCCTCTGAAAAAATGAAAGACGAATTAATGGACAAATTGGAGCCTTATTCATACGAAGAGCTGAAGGACTTTCAAACGGCATATTTGGCCGGTTATATTGCGGAAAAGTACAATTATACCGATGAGGAGCTTTTTCCGAGGGCAAAAGAGAAAATCAGCAGTTATATAGATTCATACATCCATTCTACTTTTTCCGGATATACGTCAGTCAATGTGAGGGAAAAACATATTCACACGAAAAACGTGAACAGCTTTTACGTTTTGCTTCCTGTTTGGATGGTCAGTTACGATTATGAAAGAGCGGAGCATATCTTTGCGATGAACGGGCAAACAGGAAAGGTTGTTGGAAAGCCGCCGATCAGTCGAGGAAAAGTGGCGGCATGGTTTAGCGGAATAGCAGGCGGGACATTTCTTGCGTTGAAGCTCGTCTCATTGATGATGGGAGGCGGATTTTGATGCGTAGATTTTTTGGAAAAGCGATCTTTGTTGTGCTGGCTGTTTTCATCATGATGCCTTTACTGAGTATCGAAGCGGCAAGAGCCTCTGAATCGCAGCAGCATGTGTACGATCGCGCTCATCTATTGTCAAAAACGGAGATCGGAAAACTTGAATCTCTCTCGGCAGAGCTGGGTGCAAAGAGAGACACTGATTTCATCATTATTACGATCAAAAGCACAAACGGTGAAGATATTGCAGACTATACCGGCGATTTTTATGATCGTTACGGAAAAGGCAGTACAGCCATTCTGACCATTGATATGACAAACAGAGAAGTGTTTATCGCAGGCTTCAAAAAAGCCGAACAGTATTTGGACAACAGCAGGCTCAATAGCATCAGAAATACGATTTCATCTGATTTATCCAATGAAAATTATTTTGAAGCTTTTGAGACATATATTCAGCTTTCCTATAAAGATATGGGCATAAAACCGGGAGTAAACCCCGACAACATATTCTTTACATGGTGGTTTCAGCTGATTGCTGCCATCGCAGTCGGGGGAATTGCGGTTTCAATCATGCTTTATCATGCAGGCGGCAAAGTAACGGTTAATGGAAATACATATATGGATCAGCGTACGTCTGATGTGATTGATCAATACGACACTTATATTAGAACGACTGTAACAAGAGAAAGAAAACCATCAGATAAAGACAGCGGCAGCGATGGCGGTGTTACGAAAGGCGGCACGTCATACAGTGGGAGCCGGGGCAGTTTTTAAATGTAAGAAATAGAGAAAGGGAGAGGCGTAATGTCGTTTTTCAGAAATCAATTAGCGAATGTAGTAGAGTGGGAAGAATTTAGAGATGATATGATTTTTTATAAATGGAAAAATCGTGAAATCAAAAAAGGGAGCCGTTTAATCATTCGTCCCGGACAGGATGCTGTCTTTTTGAACAATGGGCGGGTTGAAGGAGTCTTTCAAGATGATGGCGATTATGATATTGAATCAGAAATTATTCCATTCCTTTCAACGTTAAAGGGCTTTAAGTTTGGCTTTAACAGCGGCATGCGAGCTGAGGTGCTGTTTGTCAATACGAAGGAATTTACCGTAAGATGGGGAACAAAACAGGCGATAAATATTCCGGCAGCGGGAATGCCAGGCGGGATGCCCATTCGCGCAAACGGCACATTTAATTTCAAGGTGCAGGACTATATCAGCCTGATTGATAAAATCGCTGGCGTGAAAGATCAATATTTTGTAGAGGATATTAAAACCCGTATCATTTCTATTCTGGATCAGCTTCTCATGAAGTGGATCACAAGAGAAGGGAAAGATATGTTTAATCTTCAAGCAAACGCTTTTGATATTGCCAAGGGAATTCAAGAGGACTTAGATATGCAATTAATAAGCGACGGGATGACGGTCACTGGTTTTCAAATCATGAGCTTTAATTACCCTCAAGAGGTTCAAGATATGATTACAAAGAACGCTTCCTACGGTATGGTTGGGGATGTGAACAGATACCAGCAAATATCAATGACGGATGGAATGGCATCCGGAAAGATGAGCGGAGGCGGAGCGGCTTCGGATATGGCTGGAATGATGATGGGAATGAATATGGCCAATCAGATGATGAACCAAATGAATCAAAATCAGCAGGCACAGTCATCAGGCCCACAGTCAACTGGCAGCGGAAGCAAACCGAATTTCTGTCCAAACTGCGGAACAAAAACGGGCGAAGCCAATTTTTGTCCGAATTGCGGCCAGAAGCTTGTGTAAGACTCATACAGTGAAAAGTCCGGAGTGATCAGCGCTCGGGACTTTTTTATTTAGAAGAATAAGCGTTACCTATTGCTTGCTCCTGAACAGGCCATTTTCGAGCACCCGCTTGGATAATTCCCAGCAGCAATTGACGACGTTCCTTTATTGAATTGACGGCAATTTGAAATGTTTGCTTTGATAAAGCCGGTATGCCTGATTGTTGAAGCTTTGAGATGTCTGGTTCCGGCGGCGCTTGTTCTGCAGGATGGATATAGGCAGTATGAACGGTATCCAGATAGTTTTTGATACTTGAGCGCGCTTCTTTGATATGAAGCTGATTCGGCTGATATTGTTCAGGAATTCCGTATTTGAAAATGGTTAGAGCTTCATCCAATACAGCAACAGCTATAATGGATGATTCCTGATGCTGCGTGCTGTGGTAAAAATGAAGGATGGGGAAGGCGTTATGCTGAGCGGTCAGCTTTCCCAGTTCTGATGAGGCAGCGACAAGAAGAAAATCAATGTCGTGAAAATCTTTGCCATTCCATGCATTATGGACGATTTCTGTTCCGTTATGCCCTAGACTTAATACACTTTGGGCAAAGGAGCGTTTTTGATTAACCGCACTCAAGACGGAAATCAAATACGTGACAGAAAACGTGATGGTAAGCAGTCCTTGAGCTGTTTCAATAATCGTGACAAGCTTCCATAGGCCTCCGTTCGGAGCGAGGTCGCCATTTCCTAATGTAAACATGACATAGCCGGAAAAATAAATTCGGTCTGACCAGGAAGCCGGTTCTTTTGATTGAGTTTCCATAAGTGAGTGAGGGTCACTCGAGTAAATCAAAACCCACCCGCCCCAAAATAGACTGATCCATATCACTAACGTCAGGCATAACAGCAGAGGACCAGCCATACTTAGAACCTTTGCGTGGTCACCGCTGATTTTGCGGCAGCCCTTCCACAGCCAGGCAGACAGGCATCTTGTGATCGGGCCTGCACCGCTCTCTAACCATAACGTGGTCCATAAAAAATCAATCATCCCCGCTGTCAATAATAAAAGGCCTGCAATGATATAACCCTCATTCATTTTGGTTGCCTCCCTTAAGTCAGCCTCCTTTTATTTTCTTCTCTATTTCCTTTTATCTTGAGTCTGAAACAATTGAACGAATGTTTGATTTTACAGAGAAAAATAGGTGAAGTTACCCAACACTTACTCATTTATCGGTATGAACAGAAAATCACAGGATTTTTGACTTGATTCACACATTTTCATGAAGAAAAACGTTCATTTTCCCCTTGAATTGGTGATTTTCCTTTTATAGAGTAAAAAATTTTCAGAAATTTATATTGACTGAAAGCGTTTTTATAATTATGATAATATCAGATATAACAAAAATATCACTATCATATCACTACAATTGAACTATCAAGTGACTATTAAATGCCAAATTTACAAGGTTATGCACAAAGAAATGACCATTGCTCTTTTAGCGAGAAATGAAATCGCTTCCATTGGGACTGACATGCTAAAAAGAAGGGAAGGTTATGAGGTTATTGGATAAAAACATGAACAACTATTTTCTGAAGCCTGCTTACGAAATGTGAGGAAGGCAGCAGCCCTGGAATAAGTTTTTGACATACGCATTTTGAAAAAGACTGGGGGAAACAGTATGAATAAACAAGGCAATCAAATGTCATTTTTACGTACAATTATTTTAGTCTCCACTTTCGGCGGGCTTCTTTTTGGCTATGATACCGGTGTGCTCAATGGAGCTTTGCCGTATATGGGAGAGCCGGATCAGCTTAATCTCAATGCCTTCACAGAGGGTCTTGTCACCAGTTCACTTCTTTTTGGAGCGGCACTGGGTGCTGTGTTTGGCGGCAGGATGTCTGATTTTAACGGCCGCCGCAAAAATATTTTGTTCCTCGCTGTTATATTTTTTATTTCAACGATTGGGTGTACGTTTGCTCCAAATGTTACGGTCATGATTATTTCCCGTTTTGTGCTCGGTATTGCGGTTGGGGGTGCATCCGTAACGGTGCCTGCCTATTTAGCAGAGATGTCTCCTATGGAAAGCAGGGGACGGATGGTGACGCAGAACGAATTGATGATTGTATCAGGACAGCTTTTGGCCTTTGTTTTTAATGCGATCCTTGGAACAACAATGGGAGACAACTCCCATGTGTGGAGGTTTATGCTGGTCATTGCGTCACTTCCAGCCTTGTTCCTGTTTTTCGGCATGATCAGAATGCCCGAGAGTCCCCGCTGGCTTGTTTCTAAAGGAAGAAAAGAAGATGCTTTGCGTGTATTGAAAAAAATCAGGGATGAAAAACGGGCAGCAGCTGAGCTGCAAGAAATTGAATTCGCTTTCAAAAAAGAAGATCAGCTTGAAAAAGCGACGTTTAAAGATCTTTCAGTCCCATGGGTGCGGCGTATTGTGTTTATTGGATTAGGGATTGCGATTGTACAGCAAATTACAGGTGTGAATTCGATTATGTATTATGGGACTGAAATTCTAAGAAATTCCGGTTTCCAAACGGAAGCCGCTTTAATCGGAAATATTGCGAATGGTGTGATTTCGGTATTGGCAACATTCGTCGGAATCTGGCTGCTGGGAAGAGTGGGGCGCCGGCCGATGCTGATGACAGGCTTGATCGGTACGACAACAGCGTTATTGCTAATCGGGATATTCTCACTTGTACTTGAAGGATCACCGGCACTTCCGTATGTAGTCCTGTCATTAACGGTCACATTTCTTGCTTTTCAGCAGGGCGCCATTTCACCAGTGACTTGGCTGATGCTATCTGAAATTTTCCCGCTTCGCCTTCGCGGACTGGGAATGGGTGTTACGGTATTCTGTCTGTGGATGGTGAATTTTGCAGTCAGTTTCACGTTTCCAATATTGCTGGCAGCCATCGGGCTGTCCACAACGTTCTTTATCTTCGTTGGATTAGGAATTTGCTCTGTCTTGTTTGTGAAGAGGTTTTTGCCGGAAACGAAAGGGCTTTCGCTTGAGCAACTGGAGGAAAACTTCCGCGCTTATGATCACGGCGGGGCAAAGAAGGATTCTGGGGCTGAAGTGATTGGATAATTAAAAAAAGAATCCGCACCCGAGTGCGGATTCTTTTTGGTTTCAAATTAGTTAGGTCTGACAAGGATTTTGACTTGGCTTTTCTCTTTAATAAGAGCCCCGAAGCCTTCCTCGATCAAATCATCTAGTACGATTTTTTTCGTTACGAGTTTGTCGGCTGAGAAATAGCCTTCTTTCATTAATGACAATACAGCCGGGAAGATGTCGCGGTATCCGATAATTCCTTTTACTGTACGTTCTTTGATTACGATATCGTTCGGATGGATTTCAGCACCTTTTTCCCAAATGCTGACGATGACGGTTTCACCGGCAATTGTAGTGGACTGGATGGCTTGTCGTAACACCACTGGGACACCCGTGACTTCGAATGCTACGTCAACACCGCCTCCTGTACGTTCTGCAATCTCAGCGACTACATCGTCTGTTTTAGACGGATCAACGATGATCGCGCCAAGCTCCTCAGCTTTTTGCTGGCGTTCAGGAGAAAGCTCAACAGCGTAAATATCAGTTGCACCGGCAGCCTTCAGCGCTTCAATGACAAGAAGTCCGATCGGGCCGCAGCCGAATACAGCCGCTTTGTCGCCTGCTTTGAGTTTGCTTGAGCGGACAGCGTATAGAGCAACTGCAGAAGGTTCAACGAGCGCGCCTTGTTCATATGATAATTCATCAGGAAGTTTGAACAAAAGCTCTTCATCTACAGAGACGTATTCAGAGAAACCGCCGCCTCCGCCGGCTAAGCCGAGGAATCCCATTTGTTCATCAAGGTTGTAGGCGCCTTGGTGGCCGTGTGTAGCAAAAATCGGCTCGACTACAACGCGGTCTCCAACTTTATAATTTTCAACGCCTTCTCCGACTTCGACAACTTCACCGGAGAATTCATGCCCCATTGTGACAGGTGCCGTTTCATTTGTTAATGGGTGCGGTTTGTCAACCGGAATAAAGATCGGGCCGCCCAGATATTCGTGTAAATCACTTCCGCAGATGCCGCACCATTTGACTTTGATCTTTACTTTTCCCGGCTCCGTTTTTGGCTCTTCGATATGTTCAATACGGATATCCTTTTGGTTATGCCATCTTGCTGCCTTCATGGATTACCACTCCTATAGCTTTTGATGTGAGTAATTCCGCACCGGTCAATATGAACTGTTCACAAAATCGCCATTTTTAAAACCAAAAAAGAAATGAAATTTTTATATAATATAATCTACGTTTTTTTGAAAAAAGAAACTTTGAAGAAAAAAGGGTCTCGCACACTCTTTTTTCTTTATATGAGAGTATCAATCGTTTACATAGCTATGAATTTGGTTTGAACAATACGGTAATGGTTCGTTCATATTGAATGCGACAACTACTCTATCAATAATTATAACGCTAATACTGCTATTATAATAGGATAATCTTCCATGGTTTAATTTAACAGAGGTAACTTTTTTGACTTTGTAACATTACTGTAAGGATATTGAAATAAAAAATAGCTGGTTGATCGTGTATAATCTTCCTAGATGTTAACAAACAGGGGGACGAAATGTTGAAGAAAGTCATTTTAGCCGCTTTTATCTTAGTAGGAAGTACTTTGGGAGCTTTTAGTTTTTCATCAGATGCCAGTGCGAAACATGTGAACGGAAATATTACTTGGTATAATGGAGTCGGGAAAAAAGGCTCTTCAGGTAAGAAACTTGGACATTGGGATTGTGCGACCAAAATCGGATTTGATGTTCCTAGAAACGGGACAAAAATCAGAGCTTATGCAAAAGCGAAGCCTAAAAAGGTGATTACGGTTTATAAAAATGATGTTGGCAGAATGCCTAATGCAGTGCTGGATGTTAGCCCTAAAGCGTTTAAAGCGCTTGGATATCCATTAAGCAAAGGTAAAGTAGCGGGGCATTACAGCTATTAATGTACATATATAATCTGGAAAGCAAGAAGTCACATTCTTGCTTTTTCTATTGGTGGAGATAAAAGATGAAAAAAAGAATCATATTATTGTTAGCAGTGATAATAGCGGCAGCTGGCGCGGGGGTTGCGTTTTATGTTGCAAAGGATAAAGGCCATGAGAAGGCTGCTGATGTTTCAGTCAATACCGAAAGCGGTGATGAGCTGCTGGTTTCAATTACAGATACGGATCTGCTGACAAAGTATTATGAAAATGACAAGGTGATCCATGAGGAGAAGCTGACCAGCTATCCGGCATTTGCCTTGGATCAAAAACAGCAGGTGCTCTATTATACGGGCAATAATGAACAGAATGAAATGAGGCTTTTTAAACTGGATCTAAAGTCTAATAAAAAGACGGTGCTTTATAAAGGCGCGGAGAGTGCGGACAGTTTGTTTTTATCTAAGGACCGTTCAACCATCTATTTCCGCTTAGGAAAAGCGGACGAAAGCAATTTTCGGATCGCCGCTTTTGATCTGAAAACGAAAAAGTACAAAAATCTTTATCCTGCCGCTAATGATCAGGATAACACCGTCAGCAGCTTCTTTTATAACCAAAAAAACGATTCATTTGCATTGCTTCATTATTCTGTAGAAGAAGACTACAAGAAAACAGATGAAGCAAACGAAAAGGGCATCGACCCTGAACCGACAACGATTCATTTTGCGGAAGGCCGTCAACATAAATTTAATGAGCTGAAAAGCCTGAACCAATTTATCAGCGATATTGCTGTTTCTGATGATGATAAACGTATTTTATTCACATCATATACGCAAAAAGGAACGGAGCAAACCGCTTCTATTCAAATGCTCAATGCGGATACGAAAAAATATGAAAGCATCATCTCAAATCAGAAATCATTTAAGCTGTTAATTGACGCACAGCCTCAGTTTTCTAAGGATGGGAAGAACATTTATTTTCTTGCCGAAGCCAAGGGGGCTAAAAAGCTGAAGGACGAAACAGGGCGTGAAGCTAAGGTGCGGACGATTTATTCCTATAGCCTTGAAAATAAGACCTTCAAAAAAGTATGGGAAAATCCGAACGGCATCATCAACAGCTTTTCTGTGATTAACTAATAAAGACCACTCGGCATGAGCTGAGTGGCTTTTTTAATGGATGAGGTGCAGGGCTAATGATCCGAGCCATTTAAAGATATGAATCAGAGGGACCGACAAAAACAGAAGTTCAACATAGAAGTTCATTGCAACATTCAGCTTTTTGAACGCAGCTCTTTTTTTCAAGTCTTTTTGCTGCTGGTTTGAGATCACGTTATCCCTCCTCTTATATCCATATTATACCATTAAAACAGACAAAAAAGCCCTAAACGTTTACAGTTTTGGGCTTCTTTCTTCGTATTTGGCCTCTTGCAATAAGAGGCTTTTATTCTGAAATATAGAATTTTGTCTCCGTTCGGGGTTTGTTTGCTTGCAGGAGACTGCATTTGTTATAGGGAAGAACTAGCTTGTTTTCGTTTGGCTGTTGTTTTGGAGATTCACTAATGAACGGATGCCGTCGACCATTTTACTTCCGCACAAAGGGCACAATGGCGTATCACTGCTGGCGAAGTTTTTTCGGGTCCAGCCATTACAGTCTTCTTTTGTGCATTCCCAAGTACTCACATCTTCTTTTGGCAGCGGTTCTTGATTTCGTTTGTTATAGTAAGACATAAAGTCACTTCTTCCCTCATGTATTTTACTGCACATTTCTTATTGTCTCATACTTTTCCCTAATCTCCTAATTCCTTTTTCTTTATGACTTTCCAATAACCCCATCTAAAAAGGAGAGGAGTGTGCTGTTAAAAGCATCTGGCTCTTCTAAAAACGGGCAATGGCTGCTTTTAGAAAAGGTAACGAGTGTCGCGTTTGGAATATTGCTGCGCAAGTGTTCTCCAGCTGCTGTAGAGAAAAATTTCTTGTCTTCCCCGAAGCACAGCAATGTCGGCACATTGATGTTTTGGAGGGTGCCCCGGTAATCAGCGGCCGTTTGGTTAAATAAAATCGTGCTAGAAATGGCAGCCGGCTGTTTGAGGATTTCTGCCAGCATCCATTCTGTTTCGGTCTCGGCAGGCGGTTCTGCGAACATATTCTGGATGAAGCTTTCGTAGAAAGGCAGCGGGTCAGTTTGAATGGCGTGCATCGCTGTTTTTAAGCCGTTAAAATCAAATGGACCGTGTTCCCAGCCCTCCCATTGATAGTCGGAAGCGGATTGATCGATGATCACAGCGGCTTGAATGTTATCATTCCCAAATTGATTGAGATAATCCCATACGACAAAAGCGCCCATTGACCAGCCGGCAAGAACGACATGATCAAGCTCCATTACATTTAGAAATTCCCTTATGTCACGGGCATATTGGGAAATGGTGTGGCCGTGAAGCACTTTGTCAGATTCGCCGTGTCCTCTAAGATCAAGACGAATACATTGATAATTGGCAGAAAGCGCCGAAAATTGTTTGTGGAAAAATTGTCCGCTCATCAGCACCCCATGTATAAACAGGATCGGCGTCCCGCTCCCGTGTGTTTCATAGTAAAGGCGTGTCTGATCTTCTAATGTGATGTATGGCATGTTTCTCCTCCTTTAGTTTCCATCATGAGTATGGCTGGCTGCTGTTGAGCTGATGATGGCAGCTGTCGCGGCTGCCTGCTGCGCTTGAATGACTGTTTCGATAGAGGTGTATAGTCCTGATTCCATCAGCAGATTTTTCTCCATATGCTCACTGAGATAGAGGCTGACAGCAATTTTAAAATTCATTTCCTTTTGCCGTTTAAAAGCTTTTTCCTGGTTTAATTCGTCAGTGATGCACAAAACGGTTTTGATATCTGGCTCTTCCAGAAATGTGAGGAGAGCAAGGTCTGGATAATGATAATCCTTTGGTTTTTTGACAGATTCAGTGATCGATTGATATATCTGTTTGCAAGCGGAAACAAGCATTTCGGGCTCTTTTTCACTTTGCAAGGCCAGAATATGGCTGACCTGATGTAAGTACTGTCCTTTTTTAAAGCCGTTGGCTGCCAGCAGCTGATAGCATGTTTCCGCCTTCTGTAGCGCCTGCAAACCTTCTCCGTTTTCTCCAAGCAGTACGGCAAGCGGAACATTCTGAGTTGAAGTGAGGAAATAATGATTTTTCTTCATCTGCTGATAAACTGCTAGCCCCATGTTCATCTGTTCTTTTTGGTTTGTCGTTTCAGATTTGCCGGTGAGCAAGATTAGAGCGGAAAGGTATGTGAACATATCCCGCTTGTATCCTAGCTTCACCATTTCATTGTATACATCGATAAAAGTATGAAATGTTTGTTTTGCCTCATGCTGAAAATGAATGTCCAGAATAGATGCAATAGTAAAGCGGTGGTGTGAATTGAGTGTTGAGAAGCTGCCGATGTTTGATTTGATATAGCTGCTCAAATCATAAAAGCGCTGAAAATCAAACTCTCTTTTATTCACAATATATGCAGAAGAAATGAGCATTAATATCTGATCGTGTGAAACTTTCCATTTTAATTTTGGTTTTAATTCAGCATAAATGGAAATGTATTGCTTTATTTTTTCATGTAGGTTGTGTGTCAGCATAAAAAGCAGCTCCTTTTTGCTGTTTTTACGTAATACGATAAATAGGGCCAAAGGTTTCATAAAGAAAAAACTTGCCTGCTAGAGGCAAGTTTGTCGGATTATTTATGGGGATCTGTTATATCCATCGGTCTCATCATGTCATAGTCTTCATGCTCTAGAATATGGCAATGCCATACGTATCGTCCGCTGTACGGACCGAATGTCGCCGCGATTCTCAGGACTTCACCTGCATGCGCTTGAATGGTGTCTTTCCAGCCCTTTTCACTTGGCGGCGGCGGGACAGCCGGACCGGTATAGGACAATTCCCCGCTTTCTTGATAACGGGCGATATCAAACGGCCGCCGGTCTAATACACGGAAGGAGACTAGATGCAGGTGAATCGGATGTGTTCCGCGTGTTGGGTTGATAATGGACCATATTTCAGTTGTGCCGACTTTTGGTGCTTCTGTGACGGGATCGTGCCAGCGTTTGTTATTAAGCAGAAGGACGGGTCTGCCGTATTCGTCCTGGGTGCCTGCCAGTTTTAACGTTCTGATGTTTTGTATTCTTTCATGCTGTACCGAAGGGTATGAGGCGAGGTACTTCGGCTTTCTGCTTTCGTCTTTTTGTGCCAATGGTTTTGTGACTCTGAATTGCATGATATTCGCATCTGTTTCAGGATTGACGTCACCGCCGCAGCCCGCGCTGTTTGCCAAAATGATCGATTCTCCTTCATATGCTGTGAAGTCAATGATGATATCATAACGTTCAGCAGGCGCAAGGCTGAAAGAATTCAGTTTAACAGATCGCGGCAGGAGCCCTCCATCTGAACCAACCTGAATAAACTCTCCGCCATTATCGAGTGACAGATTATAGGTTCTTGTATTGGAGGCGTTGATGACACGGAATCGGTATTTCCTTGGCTCGACTTCCAAGTATGGCCATACCTTCCCGTTGACGAGTATGGTTTCTCCGCAAAAAGCCGGAACGATTGAAGGATTAGGCAGTGACGGAGAAGGGTTTTCCGGTGCGCTCGGATAAAACAAAGAACCATCCTCATTGATCGTGCGGTCTGTGATAAGAAGCGGCACATCGTATTCGTCTGAAGGCAGTTTTAAGCGTTTTTCCTTTGGGTCATGAATGATATAAGCACCGACAAGTCCGGCATAGACATTTAGCCTGGTGAGCGCCATGGCGTGATCGTGATACCACAATATAGCCCCGCGCTGCTGGTTTGGATAATGATAAACCTCTCTTTTGAAATAAGGTCCTGTTTGTTCAAAGTCTTTGGAAAACCAAGCCTCTGGATACCCGTCACTGTCATCTGGCGTGACACCGCCGTGTAAATGAACAACAGTCTTTACCTCGGGCTCTTCATGCTGGCTGTCACTGTGATGAATGGTGTGATCAATCGGAAGGAAATGCGTGGAAGGTAGGTTATTCATCCATTTTACATATACGTTTTCATTTCTTTTAACCTCAATGGTCGGCCCCGGAAATAAGCCGTTGTAGCCCCACAGGCGGGTTGGAGGGAGATCGCGATGGAGCTGATGGGTGCATTCCTCCATGGTGACTTCGTAGTATGTTTTTTCTTTTGATTGCTGTACTGGCTTTAGTGTATCTGGGATTGGGAGAGCATCCACAAATTTTTCAAGTGTCATTTTCATCTGTCCTTATCTAAATTTTCCAAATTGGTATTATAGTTAATGACAATAAGGACGTGATGGTTACAAAAAATCTTCGTGCTGCAGACTGCCCGAGAAAGAAAATAACAAAATCCTAAACGGCTGGCCGTTTAGGATTTGATCAGCATTAAGGCAGGATATCGGGCTGCTGCTGTGTGACTGGGTTGGCAGCCGCTTTCTCGCTCACCTTGCGTTTTCTGAACACAAGGTAAGAAATCAGAACGATTCCCGTGATGACGCCTGTAAGCAGCAGCTCGTCTCTCATGGAATCAATAAACGCCATGGACACTAAAATTCCGCAAATGGCGATGATGGTCAAGTAGGTTAGGAAAGGGAAGAGCCACATTTTGATCTTCAATGCTTCTGGGTTTGTTTTTTCGAGTTTTTTCCGCATTTTCAGCTGGGAAACAGCGATGACAAGATAGACGAGTAAAGCGATTGCGCCTGATGAGTTGACTAAGAATAAAAAGACGGTATCCGGTGAAAAATAGTTCATTACGACCGCGATATAAGAGAAAAATGTCCCGGCCACAATGGCTTGTACGGGAACGCCTTTTTTGCTCAATTTCATAAAACGGCGCGGCGCTTCGTTTCTTTCTGCAAGAGAATACAGCATTCTGGATGTGGTGTACAAACCTGAATTCAGGCAAGAGAGTACGGCTGTGAGGACGATAAAGTTCATAATCTGTGCGGCTGCGGGCACTCCTATATGCTCAAGTACAGCGACGAAAGGGCTTTCTAAAATATTTGCTGAATTCCATGGCAACAGCGCTACGACAATGGCGATTGAGCCCACGTAAAAGACGATGATGCGCCATACAACGGATCTGGTGGCTTTTGTCACAGATTCGATCGGGTTGGATGTTTCCCCTGCTGCAATGGCAACGATTTCAGTTCCCATAAAAGAGAAGATGACAACGACAATGCCGAGCAATACGGAGCTGATGCCCTCCGGGAAAAATCCGCCTTTGCCTGTAAGATTCGAAAAACCGACTGGCTCACTGCCCGGTGCAAAGCCAAAAATAAAGGCAAAACCAACGATTAGAAAAGCAATGATAGTCACAACTTTAATAAGGGAGAACCAATATTCAAACTCACCGAAAGACTTAACGGAGTAGACGTTTGTCAGGGTGAGCACAATGGTCAAGATCAAACTTGTCAGCCACAGCGGAATATCATGGAACCAGTATTGAATAATGCCAGCACCGGCAATGGCTTCGATCGCGATGACGATCACCCAGAAAAACCAGTACAGCCAGCCGATTGTAAATCCTGCCCACGGTCCGATGGCGTCGTGAGCGTATTGAGAAAACGATCCGCTCGTCGGGTTTACGGCAGACATCTCACCGAGCATTCTCATAATAAAAATCACCAATAATCCGGCTAACGCGTAAGAAACAACGGCACCCGGACCGGTCGAGTGAATCACTGAACCGCTGCCTACAAATAGGCCGGCTCCGATTACACCGGCAATCGAAATCATTGTCATATGGCGGGTCTTTAATTCCTTTTTTAATCCTGATTGAGATTGGTTCATAAGTTACCTCCTTTTAAAATGCAATCATTACTGAATATTATGATAATTGAAACTCTATCATAAATATACAGTTTGTCGAAAATTCGTGTAAGAAAATATACCAGCTTATTTCAAATTTGTAGTGTTTTGTTTGCGCTTTCAGCGAATGTGTGGAAAAAATGTTTCGTTTTTTATTTGCTGTGTGATTTTGTGTACTATTTACAATTCGATAGAATGCGAGAAGCGCTGGTGTCATTGGATCTGATGGGCTTTTTGGCGGAGCAAATAAATTGGATGAGAGAAAAAGTGTTCCATCGTCACTATTTTTCTGTGGCGGGTGAATCATGTTTCTGTAGACCCACTGCGGATCAGCTTTGTAAGATAATAATAGGAAAATGTGAGCGGGGAGGAGGTTTTGTATGGAGAGATATGATGAACTGAAAAAGGGAGAATCCGGAGCGCTGGTCAGCATTGCCGCGTATCTAGTTCTTTCCGCAATTAAACTGATCATCGGTTATCTTTTTCACTCGGAAGCACTTACGGCAGACGGGTTAAATAACACAACTGACATTATTGCTTCTGTTGCTGTGCTGATTGGCCTGCGCATCTCTCAAAAGCCTCCTGACGAAGATCATCCATACGGCCACTTTCGAGCGGAAACGATTGCATCGCTTATCGCATCGTTTATTATGATGGTTGTCGGCCTGCAAGTGCTGTTCAGCGCCGGAGAATCTATTTTTTCTGCTAAACAAGAGACGCCGGATATGATTGCGGCTTGGACGGCAGCGGGCGGGGCAGTCCTGATGCTGATCGTTTACCGGTACAATAAAAGGCTGGCCAAAAAGGTGAAGAGCCAGGCGCTCCTTGCTGCGGCTGCTGATAATAAATCAGACGCATTCGTCAGTATCGGCACATTTATCGGCATTGTGGCTGCTCAATTCCATCTTGCTTGGATTGATACGGTCACTGCGTTTGTGATCGGCCTGCTTATTTGCAAGACCGCATGGGATATTTTTAAAGAATCATCTCACTCTTTGACAGATGGATTCGACACAAAGGACATTTCCGCTTATAAGCAGACAATCGAAAAAATCTCCGGTGTGAGCCGTTTAAAAGACATAAAAGCAAGATACTTGGGCAGTACGGTTCATGTTGATGTGGTGGTTGAGGTATCGGCAGATTTAAATATTACGGAAAGCCACGATATAGCCAATGAAATTGAGCGGAGAATGAAGGAGGAGCATGCGATTGATTATTCGCATGTTCATATGGAGCCTTTAGAACACAAATAATTGAGCTTCCTGCCACAGGAAGCTCAATTATTTGTGTGTTTTGGCCAGCTTTATTGGAAACAATTTGCTAGAATCGTTTTTTTATACAGATTGCTTTTTGTGGTAAAGTTAGGTTACATTATGATGAATTTTGTAGATGACTAGGAGGAAAAGAATGGCATATCAAGAAGACCTGCATCCTTTGCTGGGGAAAGCAGTTGAACATATTAATAGAGTAATGGTTGGAAAACGAGACATCGCCATACTCAGCTTAGCAGCCCTTCTTGCCAAAGGGCATGTGCTGCTTGAGGATGTACCCGGAGTCGGAAAAACGATGATGGTCCGCGCGCTGGCAAAGTCAATCGGCGCAGATTTCAAAAGAATCCAATTCACTCCGGATTTGCTGCCATCTGATGTAACAGGGGTATCTATCTATAATGCGAAAACGATGGAATTTGAATATCGTCCCGGCCCGATTATGGGAAATATCGTGCTGGCCGATGAAATCAACCGTACCTCTCCGAAGACACAGTCGGCTTTGCTCGAAGCGATGGAAGAGGGGAGCGTCACGGTAGATGGCCATACGATGCAGCTTGCCGATCCGTTTTTTGTGATGGCAACGCAAAACCCGGTCGAATATGAAGGGACCTATCCTTTGCCGGAAGCTCAGCTTGACCGTTTTTTATTCAAACTTCGGATGGGTTATCCGTCCTTTAATGAAGAGCTTGACGTCTTATCTCTTCAGGAAAAAAGCCATCCGATTGAGACGCTTGAGCCGATTATTGCAAAAGAAGACTTCATCCGTTTACAGCGGGAAGTGCAAAATGTCCGTGCTGATGACAGCATTAAGGAATATATCGTTGAAATCGTGCAGAAAACGAGACAGCATCCTTCTGTTCAATTAGGCGTCAGCCCGCGCGGCTCAATCGCCCTCATGAAAGCGGCACAGGCATACGCGCTGCTGCATCATCGCGACTATGTCATACCGGATGATATTCAATATTTAGCTCCTTTCACGCTGCCGCACCGGATGATGCTTCATCCTGAGGCAAAATTTGAAGGGATTCAGGCAGAAGCGATCGTAAGGGAGATCATGTCAGCTGTGAAGGTGCCGGTTCAAAGGTCGTCGGTCCGCTGATGAATAAGAAATGGCAATGGCTCGTATATGGTTGGAAGCTGATTATATTAACTTTATTGACGGCTGCTGTTTTTTCTTATGCGATGTTTCAGGGCGGCTTTGTCAGCTGGTTTTTGTTTTACGCGTTTCTCCCTTTTGTCTTGTATGCCGGGCTGTTGGCCTTGTATCCGCTCCGTTCTTTTCAGGCTTCAAGGCAAATGGATAAAACACAATTGCATGCGGGGGACAGGCTGGGCGTAACGGTTACGCTGAGAAGAAAGCTGCCATTTCCCCTGATGTATATGGTGATTGAAGATTGCCTGCCAGAAGGTATCGAGTCATTAAATCGAGACGGAGCCGCGGCCAAACGGCTCGTTTTTCCTTGGTTTAAACGGAGCATGACGATGTCGTATGAATTAGCTCGGGTACCGCGCGGAGAGCATCACTTTCATTCTGTCAGGGTGCGAACCGGGGATGTTCTTGGCTTGATTGAAAAAACTGCATTTTTTGAGCTGGATGATACCCTGTTTGTTTATCCATTCTATCAGCGTTTTTCCTATCAGGTGAATGAGAGGCATCAGGAAGACGGTGTAAGCGGTTCTTCTCCAATTCATCAGCACCATTCCTCAGTCGCAGCAAGTGTGCGGAATTATCAGCCGGGAGACCGGTTTGCTGCGTTAGATTGGAAGACATCTGCACGGCGGAGCCAGCTGATGACGAAGGAATTTGAGCCTTCTCGCAGCAAAAATCTGTTTCTGCTGATGGACCGTTTTTCCTCAGACGCATTCGAAGAGGTCGTTTCAGTGACAGCTTCGATTCTTCATTCTGTTTTAAAAAACGGCGCGGGTGCTGGTCTGGCTTCCATCGGGAAGGAAAAAAACATTTTCCCTATTCAGGAAGGGGATCAGCATTTTAAGCACATGCTTCGGCATTTAGCCATCGCTCATTGTGATGCGGCAGACCCGATAAGCCGATATGCACGGGAAGAGCTGGGAAAGCCATCTGTTCGCCAAGCTGATCAAGTTGTTGTCACGGGACAGTTAACGGAAGATATGCTGCACCTCGCAGAAATAGGAGGCGGCCGGGTTACGGTGATACTGGCAAAAGAGAAAGATGCTGAGCTCTCTCAAGCTGAAAATGCCATGATTGAACGCATGATGAAACGCCAAATCAGAGTTCGGGTCATGAGGGGCGGGCGAGTTTCGCGTGTTGTTTAGAAAGAGAGGTGACTGGTTCACATGCCGCACGATGATCACAAGGGAAGCCGTTTGAGCTTGCTGTTATTTTATTTTCTGGCTTTTTTATTGCTGTGGGAGTGGCTCAGGCCGCTTGACAGTTTTACTGAAACGAAACATACAGGCTTTTTTAGTGTCTTTATCGGTTTGACGTTTCTGCTGACTTTTTTCAGGATGAGGTGGTTTGTCACCGTTCCTTTTTGTGTCATATTTACATTGATCTCGATACACATCCTGTTTTATCAAGGATCTATATTCGACTTGAACTGGGTCAGCTCTTTTTTGCAGGATGTCTATCTGAATATCACGCTGATTCAATCTGGGCAATGGAATGACATGATTCCTTCATTTCGGACCCTGCTGTTTTTTGTGCTGCTGTGGCTGCTGGTCTATCTCCTGCATTATTGGGTGATTTACCAGAGAAGAATTTTGTTTTTCTTTTTGATGACAGTAGCGTATATTACGATTCTTGATACCTTTACGCCATATGATGCCACTTTTGCCGTCATCCGTATCGTGCTGATCGGCTTCTTTATGCTGGGCCTTTTATACTTGGAACGCATTAAGCTGATGGAAAGAATCACACTGCCAAAAACATCTGTCCTGAAATGGTTTCTTCCTTTATCTGTATTGGTTTTGGCCACAACGGGATTCGGACTCGCCGCTCCAAAATCAGAGCCGGCCTGGCCTGATCCGGTGCCTTTTCTTAAAAAAATCACTCATCAAGACCGCGTGTCTGCAGGGGAAAGCAAAATCGGATACGGGAATCATGATGAATCACTCGGCGGCCCGTTCCAGCAGGATGCTACACCTGTTTTTACATGGCAGGGAAAAGAGCGTACGTATTTCCGTGTGGAAACGAAGGACACGTATACCGGAAAAGGCTGGATTGAAACAGACACAGGCATGTCGTATCAGCTTAGCAATGGAAAAGTTGAAAATCTGTGGTTTGATCATAAGGTTGCGACAGAGCGCCGCACCGTCCGTGTAAAAGTCGATAAGCACTACGGGTATAACCATTTGATGTATCCGATTGGTGCGGAAACCATTCAGCCAAAGCAGGCTGTCTCACTTGAAATGAACGGCAACACGGAGCAAATTTCTCCGATCAGTGAACAAGCCGGTGAAATCAGAAATATGGGGAATTATACTGTAACGTACAATTCCCCGGTCTATAAGCTGGATGAACTGAGAAAGGTAAAAGTGAGAAAAAACAGTGAGGAGTACACATTCAGCGATCGCTACATGCAGCTTCCAGATTCACTGCCAGAGCGGGTGAGAACCCTTGCGATCAAACTGACTCAGGATCACGACAATATGTTTGATAAGGTGAAAGCGGTTGAGGACTATTTAGGGTCAAATGCGTTCACATATGAAACAGAAAACGTGACCATTCCGAAGAATGATGAAGATTATGTCGATCAATTTCTCTTTGAAACGAAAATGGGTTATTGTGATAACTTTTCTTCCGCCATGGTGGTGCTCTTGCGCTCGGCCGGCATTCCGGCCCGCTGGGTAAAGGGTTATACGTCCGGCGAATACAAAGAAGCAGGGAACAAAAATGGCAGCATTTACGAAGTGACAAATAACAATGCCCATTCCTGGGTAGAGGTGTATTTCCCGGAACAGGGCTGGGTTACATTTGAGCCGACTAAAGGGTTTACAAATCCGGCTCAATTTACTTCTTCTGACACAAAGGACTCCGGCAGTGATAACAGCAGCTCGCCGAAGAAAGCACAAGAGAAACAGAAAGAAGAGAAAAAACAGCCGCAAAAAGAAGAAAAACAAAAGGAAAAACGGGAGCCAGCTGTTTCTAAAAAGCCGTCCGCTTCGCATACTAATGCCGATGCGGGCTTGTATGCAGCGCTTGCGGTTCTTGCAGTCCTCCTGGTGGCAGCTGTATTGCTGTATGTTTTCCGCTCGTTATGGATTCCTGTTTTCGCCGTGAGGAAATTGAAGCGGCGCAGCGATCAGCACGCGTTTTTTGAGGCATATGACGCGCTGCTGAAACAACTGAAGAGAAAAGGGCTGCCGAAACGAGGCAGTGAAACGCTGCGTGATTATGCAAAACGAATCGATGAAAAATACGACATAGAAGACATGTCAAAGCTGACATTAAGCTATGAAAGGGCGCTTTACAGAAATGAAGATTCTTCAGCGCTTTGGAATGATTCCAGAGAGTTATGGGAAAATTTAATTAAAAGAAGATGGTCTTGACCGCTTATCAACGTGTTGTTAGAATTAGTGAATATTATCGGAGTCTGGGAGCGAGTTGGCCTGACTCCGGCAAACGGCCTTGCCAAAGAGGGCGGAGCGAGCTTCATATCTGTCCTCGTTTTTTTCTGTGTCAAAAAACTTAGAGGAGATTAGGTGACAACCATGACAAAGTTAGTGAATGAAATGATTCTTGTCCTTGATTTCGGCAGTCAGTATAACCAGCTGATTACACGCCGTATCCGTGAATTCGGTGTTTACAGCGAGCTGCATCCACATACATTGACGGCTGAAGAAATTAAAAAAATGAATCCAAAAGGAATTATTTTATCCGGCGGTCCAAACAGTGTGTATGATGAAAACTCTTTCCGCTGTGACGAGAAAATCTTCGAGCTTGATATTCCTGTTTTGGGAATTTGCTACGGCATGCAGTTGATGACTCATTACCTTGGCGGTAAAGTTGAAGCAGCAAGCCAGCGTGAATACGGAAAAGCAAATATCCGCATCGAAGGCACACCTGATTTGTTCAAAGATCTTCCAAATGAACAAGTGGTTTGGATGAGCCACGGTGATTTGGTTGTAGAAGTTCCTGAAGGCTTCACTGTTGACGCGACAAGCCATCACTGCCCGAACTCAGCAATGAGCAAAGCGGACAAAAAATGGTACGGCGTTCAGTTCCACCCGGAAGTGCGCCACTCTGAATACGGCAATGATCTTCTGAAAAACTTTGTATTCGGTGTTTGCGAATGCGAAGGCGAATGGTCAATGGAGAACTTTATCGAAATCGAAATGCAAAAAATCCGTGAAACGGTCGGAGACAAACAGGTTCTTTGCGCGCTAAGCGGCGGCGTTGATTCCTCTGTTGTTGCTGTTTTGATTCATAAAGCGATCGGCGACCAGCTGACTTGTATCTTTGTAGACCATGGTCTTCTCCGTAAAGGCGAAG
This sequence comes from Bacillus sp. FSL R5-0416, assembly GCF_037975425.1. Lineage (NCBI taxonomy): Bacteria > Bacillati > Bacillota > Bacilli > Caryophanales > Bacillaceae > Bacillus > Bacillus sp. FSL R5-0416. The sequence goes on from NZ_CP150252.1 coordinate 680,271, forward strand.
CTGAGGGTGTTATGAAAACATTCAGCGAAGGCTTTAACATGAATGTGATTAAAGTAGACGCAAAAGATCGATTCTTAAACAAACTAAAAGGCGTTTCTGATCCTGAACAAAAACGCAAAATCATCGGTAATGAATTCATTTACGTGTTTGATGATGAAGCGGACAAGCTCAAAGGCATCGACTACCTTGCACAAGGTACGCTTTACACAGATATCATCGAGAGCGGTACAGCAACGGCGCAAACGATCAAATCTCACCACAATGTCGGCGGACTTCCTGAAGACATGCAGTTTGAGCTGATCGAGCCGTTAAACACGCTCTTCAAAGACGAAGTGCGCGCGCTTGGCACAGAGCTCGGCATTCCGGATGAAATCGTATGGCGTCAGCCGTTCCCAGGACCGGGCCTCGGAATCCGTGTTCTTGGCGAAGTAACAGAAGAAAAACTGGAAATCGTTCGTGAATCAGATGCAATCTTGCGTGAAGAAATTGCAAATCACGGCTTAGAGCGTGATATCTGGCAATACTTCACTGTTCTTCCTGACATCCGCAGCGTTGGTGTTATGGGTGACGCAAGAACATATGATTACACAATCGGAATCCGCGCCGTTACATCAATCGACGGCATGACATCTGACTGGGCGCGTATCCCGTGGGATGTGCTTGAAGTCATTTCGACACGTATCGTAAACGAAGTGAAGCACATTAACCGCGTGGTGTACGATATTACAAGTAAGCCGCCTGCGACGATTGAGTGGGAATAAGTAAATAACAATGAGAAAAACGTCCCTTTTTCAAAAGGGGCGTTTTTTTTGTTAACTTTTTGAAACCGTTTCGACAATTTTTGTATCTAACAACATAGGAGGTGGATAAGGTGAAGGAAGAAAGATTGATTACAAAGGCGAGAAAAGGAAATGCTCGGGCCTTTGAAAAGCTTATGCTGGCACATCAGGAGACTTTATATAAAACAGCTTATCTCTATTTAAGAAATAAAGAAGATGCACTTGATGCTGTACAGGAAACAGCTTATAAAGCTTTTATCAGTATAGAAAAACTAAAAGAGCCAAAGTATTTTTTAACGTGGCTTACTCGAATATTGATTCATACCATTTTTGCCATGAATAAAAAGAAAGGAGATTTGGTTCCGTTTGAGAAACATCATGATGCTGGAACTAATCAAGCAAATATTGAGGAATACATAGACTTGCGAAATGCGATTGATTTACTTGATGAACATGTTCAGTTAACAATTCAGCTCTATTATTTTCAAGATTATTCGATTTCAATGATAGCTGAACAAACAGGAATGGCAGAAGGCACAATTAAAACCCATTTACATAGAGCGAGAAAAGCATTGAAACAGGAGCTGGAAAAGGAGGATCAAAACAAATGGACAAACACCAAATGAAGCAGATGTATGATGACATAGCAGTGCCAAAGAAAGCACTCAAAAAGGCAATACATCAAGCTGTCGTTCGTGCTGAAAATGAAAGTAACACAAGGCGCCGTTTTAAATGGGCACGAACTATTACAAATGGAATGGCTATTGCTGCTGTGGTATGTATATTGTATTTATCATCTGGTCTTTTTCTTCCCTCTGTAAACAAAGCGATGGGGAGCATACCCATTGTCGGACAAATTTATAAGGATTTTCAAGATAAAGTTGGTCTATCATTGTTTAAAAGCAATTTGGTCACAGCTTTAAATGAAAAAGCAGACTCCAGGGGAATCACTGTTTATGTAAACAGCTCCTATTACGATGCCGGACAGCTTGTTTATAACTTCACTGTTGATAACTTCCACTCTGATGAAAAAGAGATCATGTATGATGTCGACGAAACGAGTTATAGCGACAACTTTTCAATCAACTACGATTCCTTAATGCTTAAAAAATTAAATAACAAGCAATACGCAGGACAATTAAGGATTTATACAAATGGTACTGAAATAAAAAATGGGGAAACCGTGCCCTTTGTAATTACTCATATCAATGAAATACAGGGAAATTGGAGATTCAAACTGCCTATTACCAAAAAGAATGCGGGTTATTTAGAAAGCTCAAAAGTTATATCGGCTTATCATAATCGTTATCAATTTTCCAATATTCAAGTGGAAAACGGGAAACTTGGATCTGTCCTTCAATTTACAATCGATTATCAAGGCATAGCAAAGCATGATACGGTTGAAATTAACGAAGTTAAAGATGATTTAGGAAACACATATGAGATGTCAGCATCAAACATCGAACTTGGAGACCGCATAAAGGTAAACGAGAGAACGGTAAGAGCAAAAGGACAAACACAGTTAGAATCACCAATCAATCCAAAAGCGAAAAAGCTAACATTAATTGCAGATATTAGATCTGAGGCTGAGGGCAGTGAAATCGTCCCTCTAAATGCAGAGATGCCGTATCGTCTTTCGGAAACAAAGCATCAAAACATAGGGATAGAAATCAATAACATTAAACAAGAGGGGAGGGAAGTATTGGTTCATTACCGTTTCACTGGAGTTGATACTTCAAATATGTCAAAAGATGACTTAGTGAATATAGGTGAAATGATTGGCCTTGGTGATATGAAAAAAATGCAATCATGGTCTGATCCAATGGCTTATTATGAAGAAGGTTATTATTTGAAATGGAATAAAGCTGAAGTGAAGAATATGGACACAGCCGAAATGGTATCAACTTTTGAACTGGATGACGCTTATCTTGATAAGCTGTCTTTAAAGCATTTTGCGTTTAATGAGTATGGCCTGTATATTGATAAGGGCGTTTTAAATGATCTGATTCAACTAAAGCCATTCTCGTTTACTGTACCAGTGCACCAGGTGAGTCAGCCTTCAAGATAAAATAATCATAAGTTGAAAAGCCGTATGAAGTCATGCATACGGTTTTTATCATTGTTGCCAATTTAGTCAATAGACGAATAAACCAATTTTTTTAATAAGTAATGTTCGTTGTTTATATTGTCAATTCAAAATGAACTTGGTACAATAGACACAGAAATCAAATAAGATGAATTCGTATAATCGCGGGAATATGGCTCGCAAGTCTCTACCAAGCTACCGTAAATGGCTTGACTACGTAAACATTTCTTTCGTTTGATATAAATAAAACACGTTTATTTATTCGAACTGAAATCCGTCTGTAGTCAAGCGTCCCAAAATGTATTGGGGCGTTTTTTATTTGGCGTTTTCAGGACAGAATAAATAGCAAAGAGTGAAGGGAGTCAAATAGCTTGAAAACGTTTTTTCAGTTTGATGAGCTGGGCACCAGCTATCGCAATGAAATCATTGGCGGATTAACGACTTTTTTATCTATGGCATATATTCTGTTCGTCAATCCGATTACGCTTGCTTTGGAGAGCGTGAAAGATTTTCCGGAGGCGCTGAGAATTGACCAGGGTGCGGTCTTTACGGCGACAGCGCTGGCGTCTGCAGCAGGCTGTATCTTAATGGGATTAATAGCGAGATATCCGATTGCCATCGCGCCGGGTATGGGGCTGAACGCGTTTTTTGCGTTTTCTGTTGTCCTTGGTATGGGTATTTCATGGCAGGCAGCTTTGTCTGGTGTTTTTATTTCAGGTCTTATTTTCGTTGCTCTTTCTTTAACAGGTTTTCGTGAAAAAATCATCAACGCCATTCCGCCTGAGCTGAAATTGGCAGTCGGCGCGGGGATCGGCCTGTTTATTACATTTGTTGGATTACAAGGTTCAGGAATCATTACAGCGAATCCTTCTACGCTCGTCACGATCGGAAACATTCACAGCGGTCCTGTGCTGTTAACGATTTTCGGTGTGATTGTCACGGTTATTTTAATGGTGCTTCGCGTGAACGCAGGCGTGTTTATCGGGATGCTGTTAACAGCGGTTGCCGGCATGATTTTCGGTTTGGTTCCGGTTCCGACTCAAATTGTCGGCAGTGTGCCAAGCCTTGCGCCGACTTTCGGACAAGCGTGGATTCACCTCCCGGATATTTTCTCCGTACAAATGCTGATCGTTATTTTAACATTCTTGTTTGTCGGATTTTTTGATACAGCTGGTACACTTGTTGCTGTGGCAACACAAGCTGGTTTAATGAAGGAAAACAAATTGCCGCGTGCGGGCCGTGCGCTTTTAGCTGATTCATCTTCTATTGTGATCGGTGCCGTGCTTGGTACGTCTACAACAACTTCTTACGTGGAATCAAGCTCAGGTGTCGCTGCGGGTGCCCGTTCAGGATTTGCCGCAATTGTAACAGGGATTCTCTTTTTACTGGCTACGTTTTTCTCTCCGCTCCTATCAGTCGTTACGTCAAATGTAACAGCGCCGGCGCTTATTATTGTTGGTGCATTGATGGTGGCGCCGCTTGGCAAAATCGCTTGGGATAAGTTCGAAGTGGCCGTTCCTGCTTTCCTTACCATGATCATGATGCCGTTAACGTACAGCATCGCGACTGGTATTGCCATCGGATTTATTTTCTATCCGATTACAATGGTGTGCAAAGGAAAAGCCAAAGAGGTTCATCCAATCATGTACGGGCTGTTTATCGTATTTATCCTGTACTTTATCTTCTTAAAATAAGGAATGAAAAACCAGCTGCACAGGCAGCTGGTTTTTTTGTTGCAAAAGATAAAACCATTTCATACGATATACCGTCATGTAGATGTGCCGCCATGCTTTACTTAAATGGAAATGACTTGACTGTTCAGGAAGGCTTCGGTACCTTATATAAGTGTTTTATTTTCTTGCTGAATGGTATTCCGCCGTATTTTTTTGATAGGAGTTGCTGACATGACGGAAGAAAGAAAAGAAACGTTTGAAGAAGAAATTAACCAGAGTGAAAGAATAGATGCAGATGAAGAACCGCTATCGAGAATGTCCAGAAAGGCGAGCCGGCAAAGCAAGCAGAAGCAAAAACAAAAGCAGAAACCGCGCCAGGAACGCGGTGAATCAACTGTTAAAGACAAGCTTGCGTCTGTTTGGGCAGCCATCAACAGATATTGCGGATTTGCGTTCTCGATTTTAAAATCTCCGGCGAAAACTGTCGTAACGGATGGTTTTTCTCATTATAAGTACGGTCTGATTTCAATGCTTATATTCAGTATCATTTTTTCAATTGGGAATTGGTTTCAGTTAAAGGCAAGCTGGAATCGGCCGCTCGGTTTCGGAGAACGCCATCATGCTTTCTATGACGGGTTTTTAGTTGTTCTTGTGTATTTGCTGATCTTTTTCGCGGTAATGGTCTTTGCTATATGGGCTGTCTCCCGCTATATGATGAAGCAGAAGGTGACGTTCAGAGAAGCAGCTGCCGTATTGGGTTCATTGCTTGTACCGATAATTGCTGTTTCAATCCTTTGGCTGATCTTTGCGATCGTAAATATCCCAATGCTGACAGTACTGTTTACGGTGCTGATCTTGTTTTCCATCTTTTTTATCATCGCGCTGTATGTACAGCGTGTGTACCAGGCGGCACAAGATGCACCAATTGATTATATCTATTGTGTATTTGCAGTGGTTGCGATAGCGCTGCTGTTTACGGCAGTGACTTGGCCTTTTATTTCGGAATATTTTACGGCGTCGCTGATTCCGCTTTAATGAAAAAACCGGCTAATCCTAGCCGGTTTTTTTATGTCACACTTTTTACAAATATATCTAAAAAACATAGTTGATTTGTAGGATTAACCCGTGTATGATGGGGAAAATGCTGAAAACGTCCAGCGAAAAACCTTTATGTTTAAGGAGGATGATGGACATGGCTGATGTGCTTCGCCGAGCAATTAATCAAAAGAAACAATTTTTAAAAACCAAATTACTGCTCTCGGAATTTTATCAAGGAAGAGGGGAACAGCTTGCTGACTACACGCTGAGTGAGCTTGAGAAAGAATACAAGTCCCTTCAGAAAATGAAAAAAGAGATCTGACAATAGATATAAAGAGGTGAGTCTGCTGAAAAGCGGGCTTTTTTGTTTTGATTTTGAAAAGGCGAGAAAGAGGGTAAACTACTACTGTTCAACTCATAAAAGCATGTCGAAATATTTTGCTTAAACTTACGGGCGAAGCTGATTGTAAACGGCTCATTTCTCTAGTAGAATATGAATGCTTTGTGCAAGCTGAAGAGTAGGGGGATGAATAAAATGATGCAAACCATCTTATCAAATGGGATAGCCATGGTTCTCATAATTCTCATTATTAATATTGTCTATGTGTCATTTTTTACGATAAGAATGATTTTAACGCTGAAAGGACAGCGTTATTTAGCGGCCGGCATCAGTACGATTGAAATACTGGTTTATGTGACAGGGCTGAGTCTGGTGCTCGATAACTTAGACCAGATTCAAAATGTGATCGCGTATGCGCTCGGTTACGGTCTAGGCGTAATTGTCGGCATGAAAATAGAAGAAAAATTGGCGCTTGGCTATATTATGGTCAATGTGATTACGAAGGAGCTCGATCTTGATCTTCCGAAGCAGCTCCGTGAAAAAGGCTACGGCGTGACAAATTGGGTGGCAGGCGGGCTTGAAGGCGACCGCACAGCCCTTCAGATCCTGACGCCGAGAAAATATGAACTCCAGCTATATGATACGATTAAAACACTTGATTCAAAAGCCTTTATTATTGCGTACGAACCAAAAACAATCCACGGCGGCTTCTGGGTCAAAGCGGTAAAGAAGAGGAGAATTAAAGAATAATGGCAAAGCCGAAGAAGAAAAAGTTTGAAGTGACAGAGCAGCAAACGATTGATGCGGTGCTTCAGCAAATGAAAGAAGAAGGATATCTGCCTGTAAGGCGAATGGAAGAGCCTATTTTTATGGAAAAAAAGGAAAATGGGTCAATTCAGATCGTTCCGTGCGGGAAAAAAATCGTATTTGAAGGGAAATTGATCTAAAACACGAACATTAGTAGAATGAATTTTTGTATCGTTCGATAATATCGTTGACATTATCCATGTCCGTTGTTAAGATAAACATGAAATCAAAACACGACCTCATATAATCTTGGGAATATGGCCCATAAGTTTCTACCCGGCAACCGTAAATTGCCGGACTATGCAGGAAAGTGATCGATAAAACTGACATGGATATATCGCAGAAGCGAACGACTGACGATACATGTACCATGCCCGGTTTGTATTGCTTCCTCATAAGTGCAATGCAGAGCGGGTATTTTTTATTTTCTGAAAACAAAAGCATTAGAAGGTGGGGAACAGAATGCAGCCGCTAGTAGGAATCATCATGGGAAGCACTTCCGATTGGGAGACAATGAAACACGCATGCGACATACTTGACGAACTCAATGTTCCGTACGAAAAAAAGGTCGTTTCCGCTCACCGGACGCCTGATTTCATGTTTGAATATGCTGAAACTGCTAGAGAAAGAGGCATCAAGGTGATTATTGCCGGTGCCGGAGGAGCGGCGCATCTGCCAGGGATGACGGCTGCGAAAACAACACTGCCAGTCATTGGAGTTCCGGTTCAGTCCAAGGCGCTGAACGGAATGGATTCACTTCTTTCCATCGTCCAAATGCCTGGAGGCGTGCCTGTTGCGACAACATCCATCGGCAAAGCGGGTGCTGTGAACGCAGGCCTGTTAGCGGCGCAAATTTTGTCAGCATTTGACGAAGACCTTGCCCGTAAGCTGGATGAGAGAAGAGAAAATACAAAACAGACAGTGTTAGAAAGCAGTGATCAGCTTGTCTAAACAAATCATCTATCCGGGAGCTGTAATCGGCATTATCGGCGGCGGCCAGCTTGGGAAAATGATGGCTGTGTCCGCCAAACAAATGGGGTATAAAGTCGCGGTCGTTGATCCGGTGAAAGATTCGCCGTGCGGGCAGGTTGCGGATGTCGAAATTACCGCTCATTATAATGACCGTAAAGCGATTCGAAAATTGGCAGAAATCAGCGATATCATCACATATGAGTTTGAAAACATCGACTATGATGCGCTGCATTGGCTGAAAGATCATGCGTATCTCCCGCAAGGAAGTGAGCTGCTGCTCATTACCCAAAACCGTGAAACAGAGAAAAAAGCAATTCAATCCGCGGGCTGTGAAGTCGCACCGTACAGCATCGTCAAAACAAAGAATGAATTGAAACAGGCGGTACAAGAGCTCGGGTTACCCGCAGTTCTGAAGACATGCCGCGGCGGGTACGACGGCAAAGGCCAATTTGTGATAAAAGAAGAGGCGCAAATGGAGCAGGCAGCCGCTCTGTTAGAACACGGAACTTGCATTCTTGAAAGCTGGGTTTCTTTTAAAATGGAACTGTCGGTGATCGTCGTCAGATCGGTAAACGGTGAAATTTCAACGTTTCCGACAGCTGAAAACATTCACCACAACAATATTCTTTTCCAAAGCATCGTGCCCGCACGGGTAGAGAAAGGGATTCAGCAGAAGGCTGCTGATCTCGCAGTTAAGCTTGCAGATGAGCTTAACCTTGTCGGACCGCTTGCTGTTGAGATGTTCCTGACAGAGGACGGAGAGCTTTTGGTCAATGAACTGGCGCCAAGACCGCACAATTCTGGGCATTATACGCTGGACCTTTGCGAGTCGAGCCAGTTTGAGCAGCATATCAGAGCGGTATGCGGGCTTCCGCTTGGGAAGACAGATTTGCTGAAGCCGGGCATGATGGTGAATCTTCTCGGCGATGAAGTAAAGCTTGTTGAGGAAGACCCGGAGCTTTTAAAAGAGGCAAAGCTATATATATACGGAAAACATGAAATCAAAAAAGGCCGCAAAATGGGGCATATTACATTTATGAAGCAGCCTGAAGACGAATGGATTCAGGAGATCACAAATAAATGGATGAATAGAGATGGAGGACAAGCAGAATGATCGAACGTTATTCAAGACCTGAAATGTCCGCGATTTGGACGGATGAAAACAGATTTCAAGCATGGCTGGAGGTAGAGATTCTTGCCTGTGAAGCGTGGGCGGAGCTTGGCGTCATTCCGAAAGAAGATGTAAAGGTTATGCGTGAGAACGCGTCATTTGACATCAACCGCATTTTAGAAATCGAACAGGACACGCGCCATGACGTTGTCGCTTTTACACGCGCCGTTTCCGAATCACTGGGCGAAGAAAGAAAATGGGTGCACTACGGATTAACGTCAACTGACGTTGTTGATACGGCACTTTCCTACTTATTAAAACAGGCAAACGATATTCTGCTCAAGGATCTTGAGAGATTTGTTGACATTATAAAAGAAAAAGCGAAAGAACATAAATACACAGTCATGATGGGGCGCACGCACGGCGTACACGCTGAGCCTACAACTTTCGGCTTAAAACTTGCGCTTTGGCATGAAGAAATGAAACGTAATCTTGAGCGTTTTAAACAAGCGAAAGCAGGCATTGAGGTTGGAAAGATTTCCGGCGCTGTCGGCACATATGCGAACATTGATCCATTTGTTGAACAATATGTCTGTGAGAAGCTCGGATTGAAAGCAGCACCGATTTCAACTCAAACCCTTCAGCGTGACCGCCATGCTGACTATATGGCAACACTTGCTTTGATCGCGACAAGCATCGAGAAATTTGCTGTGGAAATCCGCGGACTGCAAAAGAGTGAAACACGTGAAGTTGAAGAATTTTTCGCGAAAGGGCAAAAGGGTTCATCTGCAATGCCGCATAAACGAAATCCGATTGGCTCTGAAAACATGACAGGCATGGCGCGCGTGATCCGCGGCTACATGATGACAGCTTACGAAAATGTTCCATTATGGCATGAGCGCGATATTTCTCACTCTTCAGCAGAACGCATTATTCTTCCGGATGCGACAATTGCGCTGAACTACATGCTGAACCGCTTCTCCAACATCGTGAAGAACTTAACGGTCTTCCCGGAAAACATGAAACGCAACATGGACCGCACTCTCGGCCTTATCTATTCTCAGCGCGTGCTGCTTGCTTTGATTGACACAGGCCTGACTCGTGAAGAAGCCTATGATACAGTGCAGCCGAAGGCAATGGAAGCGTGGGAAAAACAAGTGCCGTTCCGCGAGCTTGTGGAAGCGGAAGAGAAAATCACGTCACGTCTTTCTCCGGAAAAAATTGCTGACTGCTTTGATTACAATTACCATCTGAAAAATGTTGATCTGATCTTTGAACGTTTAGGTTTAGCATAGAAGAAGCTTTTAGCGGCTTCTTCTAAGCCGCCGCAGTTTGAAAATTCCCAACATTCGGGTTAGGAGGCCTTCCGTGAATATTGTGAAGAATGAACTTTTATACGAAGGAAAAGCAAAAAAGATCTACAAAACCGATGACGAAAACACGCTGTATGTCGTGTATAAAGACTCCGCCACTGCCTTTAACGGCGAGAAAAAAGCAGAAATCAGCGGGAAAGGGCGCTTAAATAACGAGATTTCAAGCTTGATTTTCAAACATCTTCATACAAAGGGCATTAACAATCACTTTATCGAGCGCATTTCTGAAACAGAACAGCTCATTAAAAAGGTAACGATCGTGCCGCTTGAAGTCGTGGTCAGAAATGTTGTGGCAGGAAGCATGTCCAAACGTCTCGGCATTCCAGAAGGCACGGAGCTTGAGCAGCCGATTATCGAGTTTTACTACAAGGATGACGCGCTGGGTGATCCGCTCATCACAGAAGATCATATTTGGCTTTTGAAGGCGGCGACTCCTGAGCAGGTAGAAACCATTAAGTCCATTACAAAAACAGTAAATGAAGAGCTTCAAAGCATCTTCGACGATTGTCATGTCAGATTAATAGATTTCAAGCTTGAATTCGGTTTAGATGCAGAAGGGCAAGTGCTTTTGGCGGATGAAATTTCTCCTGACACATGCCGCTTGTGGGATAAAGACACGAACGAAAAGCTGGATAAAGATTTATTCAGACGCAATCTGGGAAGCTTAACCGACGCATACGAAGAGATTTTCAAAAGACTGGGAGGCATTCATCATGTATAAAGTAAAAGTTTATGTCAGCTTAAAAGAAAGTGTACTAGATCCACAAGGGAGCGCTGTCCAGCATGCCTTGCACAGTATGACTTATAACGAAGTTCAAGATGTGCGCATCGGGAAATACCTGGAGCTTACCATTGAAAAATCTGACCGTGATCTTGACGTGCTAGTGAAAGAAATGTGCGAAAAACTTCTTGCGAACACAGTGATTGAAGATTACAGATACGAGGTTGAGGAGGTAGTCGCACAGTGAAATTTGCGGTGATTGTGTTACCCGGCTCCAACTGTGATATCGATATGTATCATGCTGTAAAGGATGAGCTCGGCCATGAAGTGGAATACGTCTGGCATGAGGAAACAAGCCTTGACGGATTCGACGGCGTGTTAATTCCGGGAGGGTTTTCTTACGGCGATTACTTGAGATGCGGCGCTATCGCCCGATTTGCGAATATTATGCCAGCTGTCAAACAAGCAGCGGCTGAAGGAAAACCTGTTCTTGGCGTCTGTAACGGATTCCAGATTTTACAGGAGCTTGGGCTGCTGCCAGGCGCAATGAGACGCAACAAAGATCTGAAGTTCATTTGCCGTCCGGTTGAATTGATTGTTCAGAACGACGAAACCTTATTCACTGCTTCCTACGAAAAGGGAGAATCGATTACAATCCCGGTTGCCCATGGTGAAGGGAATTTCTACTGTGATGACGAGACGCTTGCTACATTAAAGGAAAACAATCAAATTGCTTTCACATACGGCTCTAATATTAATGGAAGTGTCAGCGACATTGCCGGTGTCGTGAATGAGAAAGGCAATGTATTAGGCATGATGCCTCACCCTGAGCGCGCGGTCGATGAACTGCTTGGAAGCGCCGACGGTCTTAAATTGTTCCAGTCTATCGTGAAAAATTGGAGGGAAACTCATGTCACTACTGCTTGAACCAAGTAAAGAACAAATAAAAGAAGAGAAACTGTATCAGCAAATGGGTGTCAGTGATGATGAGTTTGCATTGATAGAATCCATTCTTGGAAGATTGCCGAACTACACAGAAATCGGAATTTTTTCTGTCATGTGGTCTGAGCATTGCAGCTATAAAAACTCAAAGCCGATTCTGCGTAAATTCCCGACAAGCGGTGAGCGTGTGCTGCAGGGGCCGGGGGAAGGCGCCGGAATCGTTGATATCGGTGATAACCAAGCGGTTGTGTTCAAAATTGAATCCCATAACCACCCATCAGCTCTCGAGCCTTACCAAGGCGCTGCGACTGGCGTAGGCGGAATTATCCGTGATGTATTCTCAATGGGTGCACGCCCAATCGCTGTATTGAACTCTCTTCGATTTGGTGAACTGACTTCACCACGCGTGAAGTACTTGTTTGAAGAAGTAGTAGCGGGTATCGCCGGATACGGCAACTGTATCGGTATCCCGACAGTCGGCGGAGAGGTGCAGTTTGACAGCAGCTATGAAGGAAATCCGCTCGTCAACGCCATGTGCGTCGGTTTAATCAACCATGAAGACATCAAAAAAGGCCAGGCGAAGGGTGTCGGCAACACAGTAATGTACGTAGGAGCGAAAACAGGGCGTGACGGCATCCACGGCGCTACGTTTGCTTCTGAAGAAATGTCAGACTCGTCTGAAGAAAAGCGTTCTGCTGTCCAAGTCGGCGATCCGTTTATGGAGAAGCTTTTGCTTGAAGCATGTCTGGAAGTCATCCAATGCGACGCCTTAGTCGGCATTCAGGATATGGGAGCTGCCGGTTTAACAAGCTCAAGTGCAGAAATGGCAAGTAAAGCCGGTTCTGGCATTGAAATGAATCTTGACCTGATTCCTCAGCGCGAAACAGGCATGACCGCGTATGAAATGATGCTTTCTGAATCACAAGAACGGATGCTTTTGGTTATTGAGCGAGGACGTGAGCAGGAAATTATCGATATTTTTGACAAGTACGATCTTGAAGCGGTTTCTGTCGGACATGTGACAGATGATAAAATGCTTCGCCTGACACACAAAGGAGAGGTTGTATGCGAGCTGCCTGTTGATGCCTTGGCAGAAGAAGCACCGGTTTACCATAAGCCTTCTCAAGAGCCTGCTTACTATCGCGAGTTTTTGGAAACGGACGTTCCGGCTCCGCAAATTGAAGATGCGAATGAAACGCTGAAGGCCCTTCTTCAGCAGCCGACGATTGCGAGTAAAGAGTGGGTTTATGATCAGTATGACTACATGGTGCGCACGAATACAGTTGTCGCTCCTGGGTCTGATGCTGGTGTTCTCAGAATCCGCGGAACGAAAAAGGCGCTGGCGATGACGACAGACTGTAACGCGCGTTATCTCTATCTTGATCCTGAAGTCGGAGGGAAAATTGCTGTCGCTGAAGCAGCGCGCAACATCATTTGCTCAGGCGCAGAACCGCTTGCGGTCACAGATAACCTTAACTTCGGAAACCCGGAGAAGCCGGAAATCTTCTGGCAGATCGAAAAAGCGGCAGACGGCATAAGCGAAGCATGCAATGTTCTCAGCACACCGGTTATCGGCGGTAACGTATCGCTTTATAACGAATCAAACGGCACGGCGATCTATCCGACACCAGTTATCGGCATGGTTGGCTTAATTGAAGATACAGCACACATTACAACACAGCATTTCAAACAAGCGGGAGATCTCGTATATGTGATAGGCGAAACAAAACCAGAGTTTGCCGGAAGCGAGCTGCAAAAAATGACAGAAGGCCGTATTTACGGCAAAGCGCCGCAAATCGATCTTGATGTAGAGCTGTCTCGTCAAAAAGCACTGCTTGACGCGATTAAAAAAGGCTTCGTTCAATCTGCGCATGATGTGTCTGAAGGCGGCTTAGGCGTAGCGATTGCGGAAAGTGTCATGACGACGGAAAACCTTGGCGCTATTGTGACTGTAGAAGGGGAAGCGGCATTATTATTCTCTGAATCTCAATCCCGCTTCGTTGTTTCAGTGAAAAAAGAACATCAAGAAGCGTTTGAAGCAACTGTCAAAGATGCGGTTCATATTGGTGAGGTAACAGCTGACGGAATTCTGGCGATTCAAAACCAAGACGGACAACAAATTATTCATGCGCAAACGAAAGAGCTTGAACGCGTATGGAAAGGAGCTATCCCATGCTTGCTGAAATCAAAGGCTTAAATGAAGAATGCGGCGTTTTTGGGATTTGGGGACATGAAGAAGCCCCGCAAATCACGTATTACGGTCTCCACAGCCTTCAGCACCGAGGACAGGAGGGTGCGGGCATCGTAGCGACTGACGGTGAAAAGCTGACGGCTCACAAAGGCCAAGGTCTGATCACTGAAGTATTTCAAAACGGCGAACTCAGCAAAGTAAAGGGAAAAGGCGCTATCGGGCACGTTCGGTACGCAACGGCTGGAGGCGGCGGATACGAAAATGTTCAGCCGCTCCTCTTCCGTTCCCAAAACAACGGCAGCCTGGCGCTTGCTCATAACGGAAACCTTGTCAACGCCACTCAGCTGAAGCAGCAGCTCGAAAATCAAGGGAGCATTTTTCAAACCTCTTCGGATACAGAGGTTTTGGCTCACCTGATCAAAAGAAGCGGACATTTCACGCTGAAGGACCAAATTAAAAACTCGCTTTCTATGCTGAAAGGCGCCTACGCGTTCCTGATCATGACCGAAACAGAAATGATTGTCGCACTTGATCCAAACGGGCTGAGACCGCTATCCATCGGCATGATGGGCGACGCTTATGTGGTCGCATCAGAAACATGCGCATTTGACGTCGTCGGCGCAACGTACCTTCGCGAGGTAGAGCCGGGGGAAATGCTGATCATTAATGATGAAGGCATGAAATCAGAGCGTTTTTCCATGAATATCAACCGTTCCATTTGCAGCATGGAGTACATTTATTTCTCCAGACCAGACAGCAATATTGACGGTATTAATGTGCACAGTGCCCGTAAAAACCTTGGGAAAATGCTGGCTCAGGAATCCGCAGTTGAAGCTGACGTCGTAACCGGGGTTCCGGATTCCAGTATTTCAGCGGCGATCGGCTATGCAGAGGCAACAGGCATTCCGTATGAGCTTGGCTTAATCAAAAACCGTTATGTTGGCAGAACGTTTATTCAGCCGTCCCAGGCTCTGCGTGAGCAAGGCGTCAGAATGAAGCTGTCTGCGGTGCGCGGGGTTGTAGAAGGCAAACGCGTCGTGATGGTGGATGACTCTATCGTACGCGGAACAACTAGCCGCCGGATTGTCACGATGCTTAGAGAAGCGGGTGCGACAGAGGTGCATGTGAAAATCAGTTCACCGCCGATCGCTCATCCGTGCTTTTACGGCATTGATACTTCCACACATGAAGAATTAATCGCGTCTTCGCATTCTGTTGAAGAAATCCGTCAGGAAATCGGAGCCGATACCCTCTCATTTTTGAGTGTGGAAGGGCTGCTGAAAGGCATCGGCAGAAAATACGATGACTCGAATTGCGGACAGTGTCTCGCTTGCTTTACAGGAAAATATCCGACTGAAATTTACCAGGATACAGTGCTTCCTCACGTAAAAGAAGCAGTATTAACCAAATAAAACTTGAAAAATGACATAAAGGCAGCGCAGTTCGGCTGCCTTTCTCTTTCTGCCCTCTTTCGGGGAGATATTTTGAAAAGCGCCTTAAAGGAGTGAATAGGATGTCTGAAGCATATAAAAACGCAGGAGTTGACATCGAAGCCGGATATGAAGCTGTAAAACGAATGAAAAAACACGTGGAGCGCACGAAACGGCTTGGCGTTATGGGCAGCCTTGGCGGTTTTGGCGGCATGTTTGACCTGTCTGAGCTTTCTTATCAAAAACCAGTTCTCATTTCGGGAACGGACGGTGTCGGCACAAAATTAAAGCTCGCTTTTTCCATGGATAAGCATGACACGATTGGTGTGGACGCTGTTGCAATGTGTGTCAACGACGTGCTGGCACAAGGTGCAGAGCCGCTGTTTTTCCTCGATTATTTAGCGGTCGGCAAAGCGGACCCAGTGAAAATTGAACAGATTGTACAAGGTGTTGCGGAAGGCTGTGAGCAATCAGGTTCAGCCTTAGTCGGCGGTGAAACGGCTGAAATGCCGGGACTCTATACAGCTGATGAATACGATATTGCCGGTTTCTCAGTCGGAGTGGCAGAAAAGGACGAAATCGTGACTGGAGAAAATATCGAAGAGGGCCATCTGTTGATCGGCCTCAGCTCCAGCGGCCTTCACAGCAACGGCTTTTCCCTTGTCAGAAAAGTGCTTCTGGATGATGCGGAGCTGGACCTCGATACAACATATGAGCCGTTTGAACGCCCGCTTGGCGAGGAATTGCTTGAACCGACGAGGATTTACGTGAAGCCTGTGCTTGCCGCGGTCAAAAGCGGAAAAATCGACGGCATGGCGCACGTGACAGGCGGAGGATTTATTGAAAATATTCCGCGTATGCTTCCGGAAGGCTTAAGTGCGGAAATTGATCATGGCTCATGGCCGATCCCGCCGATTTTCTCTTTCTTGCAAGAGTACGGCCAGCTAAAGGAAGAAGACATGTTCAACGTCTTTAATATGGGTATTGGTTTTGTTTTGGCTGTCAAAGAAGAGCATCTGACAGATGTGATCGGAACGCTTGAAAGCCATGGCGAAAAAGCCTATTTAATCGGGCGTGTGAAAAAAGGTGAAGGCGTCACATTCGGCGGTGCGGCACTTTCATGAAAAAGTTTGCGGTATTTGCATCAGGAAACGGTTCAAACTTCGAAGCCATCGTTACGCGTTTAAAGGAGGAGAACTGGGATGCGTCAGCAGCGCTACTCGTTTGCGACAAACCGCAGGCGAAAGTCATCGAACGGGCGGAAGCATTCCATATTCCTTCCTTTGCATTTGAGCCCAAGTCTTATGAAAACAAGGCTGCATTTGAACAAGCCATCATTGAACAGCTTCGTCTTCACGAGGTTGAATTGATTGTTCTTGCCGGCTATATGAGGCTGATCGGTGATACGCTCCTTCAAGCATATGGAGGAAAAATCATTAACATTCACCCTTCGCTTCTTCCGGCGTTTCCTGGAATCGACGCAGTCGGACAGGCATACCGGGCGGGTGTGAAGGTGGCCGGAATCACCGTGCATTATGTCGATGAAGGAATGGATACAGGTCCGATCATCGCTCAAAAGGCAATCGAAATTGATGAACATGATACATTGGAAACAATCGAACAGCGGATTCACAAGCTTGAGCATAAATGGTATCCGAGTGTGATTAAACAGCTATTACGATTAAATAACAGAGGTGAAAAGGCATGACCATTAAACGTGCGTTAATCAGTGTTTCAGATAAAACAAATCTCGTTCCTTTCGTAAAAGAACTGACAGAGCTTGGCGTTGAAGTCATCTCCACAGGCGGAACGAAAAAGCTTCTTCAAGAAAACGGTGTGGATGTGATCGGAATTTCGGAAGTGACAGGCTTCCCTGAAATTATGGACGGCCGGTTAAAAACCCTTCACCCGAATATTCACGGCGGCCTTCTGGCGGTTCGCGGCAATGAAGAGCATATGGCGCAGATCAATGAACACGGGATTCAGCCGATTGACCTCGTTGTCGTCAACCTCTATCCATTTAAAGAAACGATTTCTAAGGAAGACGTCACATATGAAGAAGCGATCGAAAATATCGACATCGGCGGACCGGGCATGCTGCGTGCGGCATCAAAGAACCATCAGGATGTCACGGTTATCGTCGATCCGGCCGATTACAGCCCAGTGCTAAATCAAATCAAAGAAGAAGGCAGCGTATCTCTTCAGAAAAAACGCGAGCTCGCGGCAAAGGTATTCCGTCATACTGCGGCATATGATGCACTGATCGCTGACTATCTGACAAATGTTGTCGGTGAAAAAGAACCAGAGCAATTCACTGTGACATTTGAGAAAAAACAATCGCTTCGCTATGGAGAAAACCCGCATCAGGAAGCAACTTTCTATCAAACAGCTCTTCCTGTCAAAGGCTCCATTGCGCAAGCAGAACAGCTTCACGGAAAAGAGCTTTCTTACAACAACATTAAAGACGCGGATGCGGCAGTTCAAATCGTTCGTGAATTCACTGAACCGGCTGCGGTTGCCGTGAAGCATATGAACCCGTGCGGCGTGGGAACAGGAAAAACGATCGCCGAAGCGTTTGACAGAGCGTTTGAAGCGGATAAAACATCTATCTTCGGCGGCATTATCGCGCTGAACCGTGAAGTGGACAAGGCAACTGCCGAAGCGCTTCACAACATTTTCTTAGAAATCATCATTGCACCTTCATTCAGCCAAGAAGCGCTCGACGTCCTGACTGCGAAGAAAAATCTCCGTCTGCTGACGCTTGACGTATCTGCTGCTGTTCAAAAGGAAAAACAGCTGACATCCGTTCAAGGCGGGCTATTGATTCAAGATTTAGATATGCACGGCTTTGATGATGCTGAGATCAGCATCCCGACAAAAAGAGAGCCGAATGAGCAAGAGTGGGAAGACTTGAAGCTTGCTTGGAAAGTCGTGAAGCATGTGAAATCAAATGCGATCGTTCTCGCAAAGGACAACATGACAGTCGGCGTGGGAGCAGGCCAAATGAACCGCGTCGGATCGGCAAAAATCGCAATCGAGCAAGCAGGGGAAAAAGCGAAAGGCAGCGCGCTCGGATCTGATGCATTTTTCCCAATGCCGGATACTGTTGAAGAAGCGGCAAAAGCGGGCGTTACGGCTATCATTCAGCCGGGGGGATCTGTGCGTGACGAGGATTCCATCAAAAAAGCGGATGAATACGGCATTGCCATGGTATTCACCGGCATCAGACACTTCAAACATTAAGGGGATGAAAACGACGTGAATGTATTAATTATCGGTAAAGGCGGAAGAGAACATACGCTGGCGTGGAAGGCAGCGCAAAGCAGCCTCGTCGAGAATGTATTTGCAGCTCCTGGAAATGACGGCATGGAAGCTTCCGCACAGCTTGTAAACATTGAGGAAAGCGACCACGCAGGGCTTGTCTCGTTTGCAAAAGAAAACCAGGTCGGCCTAACCATTGTCGGCCCTGAGGTTCCTTTAATTGAAGGTCTGGTGGATGAATTTGAAAAAGCGGGTCTGCGCGTGTTCGGCCCGTCAAAAGCCGCGGCGATCATCGAAGGAAGCAAACAGTTCGCTAAGGATTTAATGAAGAAATACGACATTCCGACCGCAGAATACGACACGTTTACATCCTTTGATGAGGCGAAGGCATATGTGCAGGAAAAAGGTGCTCCGATTGTGATAAAAGCAGATGGACTTGCGGCTGGAAAAGGCGTTACTGTTGCTATGACAGAGGAAGAAGCAATTGCGTGTCTGCATGACTTTCTTGAAGATGAAAAGTTCGGTGATGCGAGCGCGTCCGTTGTCATTGAAGAATACCTTTCTGGTGAAGAATTTTCTCTAATGGCCTTCGTCAAAGGAGAAAAAGTGTATCCAATGGTGATTGCCCAGGATCACAAGCGTGCGTTTGACGGAGACAAAGGCCCGAATACGGGCGGAATGGGCGCTTACTCTCCAGTTCCGCAAATTTCGGAAGAAACGGTCCGCCATGCTGTAGAAACGATCGTTAAGCCGGCCGCAAAAGCAATGGTACAAGAAGGCCGTTCCTTCACTGGCGTTTTGTACGCTGGATTGATGCTTACTGAAAACGGCTCGAAGGTCATTGAATTTAATGCCCGTTTCGGCGATCCGGAAACACAGGTCGTGCTTCCGCGCATGGAATCTGATCTGGTACAGGTGCTTCTTGATCTTTTAGATGATAAGGAAGTTGACTTAAGATGGAAGGATACCGCTGCTGTTAGTGTGGTGCTTGCTTCTGAAGGATATCCGGAAAGCTACGCAAAAGGCACGCCGATCGGCAGCCTTGCTGCGGAAACTGAGCAGGTCGTGGTCTTCCATGCCGGAACGAAAGCAGAAGGCGGAGAGTTCGTTACAAACGGGGGGCGCGTCGCCAATGTGACAGCTTTTGATGAATCGTTTGAAGCGGCTAGAGACCGAGTGTACAAAGCGGTTGATGAAATTTTCAAACCGGGACTCTTTTTCAGAAAAGACATTGGGGCACGCGCTTTAAAGGCTGCTCAAAAATAACTGAGGAAAACCCGCAGATTAGCTGCGGGTTTTTTTGTTATCAAAAAGCGGGATGGCAGCTGGAAGAAGAAAGCACAACGAGTGTGGTTGGTTTTCCATGGGCCATCGAGGCGTCAATAAAATCCTCAAGCGTATGTACCGATTCAGTCACGACCTTTGTCACATAGCTGTACATCCCTGTGATGCGGTGATTTTCTGCTACATCAGGATGCGATGTTGCAAAGGCGGCGTAGTGCTTACAGCTTTTTGGCTCCATGAGAATAAAAGCGGTGACATGCTTGTTTAGTTTTTCGTAACAGATATTCGCGCTGTAGCCGGTAATCACTCCTTTGTCTTCAAGCTTCCTGACACGCTCCGCCGCGCTTGGCGAACTGAGTCCGACAAGCTTTCCCAGCTCAACCATCGTTAATCTGCCGTTTCGCTGCAAATGCGAGAGAATCTGAAGGTCTGTATCGTCCATTTGTCCGGCTCCTTTACATATTTAGGCGAATGAATGAAAATTCCTTTGATCATAAGGCAATGCTGTTGACTTACCTTCATTGTAGCATATGGATGCCGTCTTATTTTTTCTATAATAAAGCCATCAATCAGAGAGGAGGCATCATGTTGCCAGAATTACAGCGCTCTATTACTTGGATACAAGGGACGGCGTTAACGATTGGGGCGGTTTTAGGATGCGGGATATTAATTTTGCCGTCTGTTACCGCGGATACGGCCGGTCCGGCTTCTTTATTTGTCTGGGTATTCATGTCTTTTTTATCTTTTCTTCTCGTCGGCACGCTGGCACGGCTTGTGAAAATTGCGCCTAGTGCGGGAGGAATCACTGCTTATGTGCAGCTGGCCTTTCGAAAAAAAGCCGGAGCGATTTTGGGCTGGATCATGTTAGGGTCCGTTCCGATCGGCGTTCCCATCATCGCTTTGACTGGCGCGCATTACGTCAGTTACGTCACAGAGGCGGCGGATTGGCAGGTTACATCGATTGCTGGTTGTATGCTGGCTATATCTATTTTGCTTCATATGAAAGGGATTCAACTATCAGCAAACATCAGTACACTCGTCATATGTGTCATCGTATTTCTGCTTGTCACTTCTATTGCTGTGTCATTGCCACACGTCACGATAGCAGAATTCAAGCCGTTTCTTCCGCATGGCTGGTCTGTTGCTGGATCTGTTTCTGTTATGATTTTTTTCTCTTTTGTAGGCTGGGAAATGATTACTCCATTGGCTGAGGAATTTCATCGCCCTGAAAAAGATGTCCCAATCAGCTTGTTCTTGGGAGCGTCTTGTGTGGCAGGGCTGTATATCATGCTGTCATTTGTGACGGTGGGGACTCATTCATATGGAGAGAATGGAGAAATTGCATCGCTCGCCATGCTCATCTCAAAAGGAGCAGGGGAAAGCGGTGTATACGTCACGGTATGCTTAGCGCTGTTTATTACATTCGCCACCAACCATGCCAATATTGCTGGTTTTTCAAGAATGGTGTACGCATTGGCGAGAGAGGGGCACATACCCGTATTTTTTGGAAAACTCAGTGCGACAAAACGTACGCCTATTCGCGTTTTGACAGCGATGGCCGCAGTGTTTGGCTTAGTGCTTGCGGCGCATGGTCTGTTTCAAATCGATTTGACGACTCTGTTGAAAGGGCCGAGCGCGGCTTTTATCGCATCTTACATATGTACAATGGCGGCAGCACTGAAACTGCTGGGCAGGAGAGATATAGGCTGGTGGATGGCGCTCGGGGCATTTGTCGTGTGCGCGGTGATTTATTCATTCAGCGGCTGGGCACTGCTTTATCCGGCAGTGCTGGCAGCTGCAGGATATTTCTATATGAAAACAAAGGGTGGGCATAAAAAAAAGCTTGATCACGTTTTGTGATCAAGCTTTTCCATTTATCCGTTTTGATGCTCGTTATTTCCAGAATCACTGTGTTGAAACATGTAGGTCACAGGACAGAAGCGCAAGATTCCCGAACCCGCTTTCATGGCCCCCATAAAGATGTAAAAGAGATGCATTCTGCACCAAGGTTTTTTCGTAAACTTTGCACTGGCGGCTGACATAATCGTCAATCCGCAGGCGATTCTGAACACGGCATTGATGAGACTGATGTTTGGCTTCAAGGAAATCCGCTCCTTTTACTTAAAAAAGTTTTTTAACCGAACCTTCAAAAATTTGTAACGTTTTTATCGTGCGTGATGAGGAAGGATGTGATACCATGAGTCTAATACATGTAAAGGAGAGTATGTGAATGTCCGAACGCACCTTTAACTGGAAAAACAAAGACATCAGGGCACAGGTTGATGTTGTAGACTCAAAGCTGCTTCCAACGCTCCTTTTACGGAATGCTCTCGTCTTAAATCCATATGTAAAACAATGGCTGAAAAAAAACATTTGGATTTATCAGGACCGCATTGTTTATGTGGGTCATGAACTTCCGAATAGAGCCGAAGAAATTCATACGATTGATTGTGAAGGAAAATACATTGTGCCAGGTTATATTGAACCGCACGCACATCCTTTTCAAATATATAATCCCCAAACACTGGCGGAATATGTGTCTCAATACGGAACAACGACATTCGTGAATGATAACTTATTTTTGCTTTTGCAAAGCGGAAAAAAGAAAGCGCTTACGATTTTGAATGAACTCAAAAAGCAGCCTGTCCAGTATTTTTGGTGGTCACGCTATGACCTCCAGACCGAGGTTCTGAACGAGGACCACGTCCTTCCATTTGACGTCAGAAAACAGTGGATTGAACATCCGGATGTGATTCAAGGCGGAGAAATGACCGGGTGGCCTCGCTTGGTAGATGGTGATGATTTAATGCTCCACTGCATGCAAGCTACAAAGAAACAGAGAAAACGCATTGAAGGGCATTTTCCCGGCGCTTCTGATAAAACGCTTACAAAAATGAAGCTGTTCGGAGCGGATTGTGATCATGAAGCGATGACAGGTGATGAAGTGATGAGAAGGCTGGAACTGGGCTATTATGTTTCCCTTCGGAACTCTTCCATTCGCCCTGATGTAAGAAAAATCTTGCAGGAGCTGCATGAGAAGGGCTTCCGCTATTATGACCACTTCTTTTACACGACAGATGGCGCAACCCCGAATTTCTATAAAGGCGGCATGACAAACGAGCTGATTCGCATCGCTTTAGAAGAAGGCGTACCTGCAATCGACGCCTACAATATGGCATCATTTAATATCGCAAAGTATTACCAAATGGATGATTATTTAGGAGTTGTCGGACCGGGTAGACTGGCATCGCTCAACATACTGGAAGATCCGTTAAATCCGAATCCCGTGACTGTTCTGTCAAAAGGGACCATTCTGCGTGAAGACGGCTGTGATTTGAAGGCGTTTACAAAGACGGACTGGCACAAAGGCGGTCTTGTCCCGCTTGAGCTTTCATATGATATGACGATGGATGACTTGCAGTTTTCTATGCCGATGGGCGTGAAAATGCGGAATGCGGTCATTATGGAGCCGTATATGATTGAGATCGACAATTCGATGGAACAGCTCTCGTTTGACCATGATGAAAGTTATTTGACGATGCTCGACAGACACGGGAAATGGCGCGTCAATACGATGATAAAAGGGTTTGCCTCAAGCGTGCAGGGATTTGTAAGCTCCTTTACGACGACGGGCGACATTGTCGCGATTGGAAAAAATAAAGCGGATATGCTGCTCGCTTTTGCCCGCATGAAAGAAATCGGAGGAGGAATTGTTTTAGCGGAGAACGGAAACATTCTGCATGAAATCCCGCTTGCGCTGTGCGGCTGCGCCTCTTCGGAAGCATATGAAGACGTGCTTGAGAAGGAACAAAAGCTGAGAGATCTTTTGACTGAAAGAGGCTATGAGTTTTGCGATCCTATCTATACGCTGCTCTTTTTGCAAAGTACGCACCTTCCGTATATACGCATTACGCCAAGAGGAATCTTCGACGTCATGAAAAAAACTGTACTCTTTCCATCGATAATGCGTTAAAATATAAAAGAGCAGGGAGCCGACATATGAAAAAATGGATGACAGTTTGCGCGCTGTGTTTCGTGTTTTTTCTGCTGGTATCCTGCCAGCAGAAGGATGCTGGCCCGGATACTGCAAAGAAGCTGAAAGCTCCTTTAACGGGGCTAAAGACTGAACAGAAGGTGACTGAACGCCGGCCTGTTGCTGTTGTGGTGAACAATCACCCGAAGGCGAGGCCGCAGTCGGGTCTGTCTAAAGCCGACATTGTCATAGAAGCGCTAGCCGAAGGGCAAATCACAAGATTTCTGGCCATTTTCCAAAGCCAGATGCCTGAAACTGTCGGACCTGTGCGGAGCGCGCGGGAATATTTCGTCACTCTCAGCAATGGCTTTGACAGCATATTTGTCCATCACGGCTGGAGTCCCGGCGCCAAAGAGCAGCTAGAATCCGGAGCTGCTGATTATATGAACGGATTAGATTTTGACGGAAGCTTATTTTGGAGAGCTGATTTCAGCAAACCGCCCCACAATTCCTATACGTCTTATGATTACATAAAAAAGGCGGCAGAACAAAAGGGTTATAAGCTGAAGCAGGAAACAAATCCGCTGCTGTTTCAAACATCAGATGCAAAACCTGCAAATGAATCTTACAATGTTCGGGTAGATTATGGAACAAATAACGTTACAAATCTTGTCGAATACAACTATGATAAAAAAGCTGAATCTTATACAAGAAGCTCTGATGGTGTCATAACGACAGACCGGGAAACCGGAAAGCCGGTTGCAATGCAAAATATTTTCATTGTTGAAGCCAGCCATCATATTATTGATCAAGATGGAAGGCGGGACATCGACTTGGAATCAGGAGGAAAAGGTCTGTTGTTTCAGCACGGAAACGTCATTGAAACAGACTGGAAACAAGTGAATGGCAGAATTGTGCCGGTAAAAGACGGCAAGTGGCTTCCGTTTGTGCCAGGAAAGACTTGGATCAATATCGTACCTGATCTTGATGCGGCTTCCATTAGTAAAGGAGAAGGTGTGTAACGATGCAAATCGATAAATTACGCGGCAAAGAGCTGGACCAGTTATTTAACTCGATCTTATCGCTGAAAGACCTGGAGGAATGTTACCGATTCTTCGATGATCTATGCACAATTAACGAAATTCAATCGCTGGCTCAGCGCCTTGAAGTGGCGCGCATGCTTCGCGAAGGAAACACGTATCATAAGATTGAAACAGAAACAGGCGCTTCCACGGCTACGATTTCCCGTGTGAAACGCTGCTTAAATTACGGAAATGACGCTTATGAAATGGCGCTTGACCGTGTGAAGGAAACGGAAACTGAGTCTTCTTCAAAATAACATAGAACCGCCCTGCCGTTCGGCAAGGGCGGTTTCTTTATGAAACAAATTGATGGATCAGGTTGTCGATATCGATGATACTGCCATCCTCTTTCCGATAGACAACATGCTCCTTGGAAAAGTGAATCGGCGAATTAATCCCTGCTGCGGCTGCGAGGTTAAATAGTCCCTCGCGCAATGAAATAACGTAGTTGCAGACACGATGCTGTTTTTCCTCAACGCTCAATGCTTTTTGCAATTTCGGATCTGTCGTCGCCACACCTGCCGGACAGGTGTTGGTGTGGCAGACGAGAGCGCGGATGCAGCCAACGGAAAACATCATGCCGCGTGCGATGTTGACAAAGTCAGCGCCGAGGGCTAAGGCGACCGCGATTTTATCAGGAGTCAGGAGCTTTCCGGAAGCAAAGATTTTCAGCTGGCTGCGCAAGCCGTACTGTTTAAGAAGCGTGTCAACAATAGGCAGCGCTGTCATAATCGGAAGGCCGACTGTATCCGCGAGCTCGTAAAAGGAAGCTCCGGTACCGCCTTCACTTCCGTCGATCGTGATAAAATCCGGCTGCTTTCCGCTTTTCTGCATATGAGAGAAAAGCTCATGCAATTCTTCAGGATGCCCTGCGACCAGTTTGATGCCGACTGGCTTTTGTCCGACATCTCTAAGTTTTTCAATAAAGTCGAGCATTTCAGGAGGGTTTGAGAATTCATAAAAGCGGTTCGGGCTGTCAATCGACTTTCCAGGTTCGACATTCCGAATATCTGCCACTTCCTCTGATACTTTGGCGCCGTCCACATGGCCGCCGCGGGTTTTCGCTCCTTGTGCCAGCTTTAGCTCAAACGCTTTAATTTGGTCAATCCTGCTTTTTCTTTTAAATTCCTCCCATGAAAATTCCCCGTTTCTTTTGCGCACGCCGAATAGGCCCGGCCCGATTTGGCAAATGATATCGGCGCCGCCCTTTAAGTGATACTCAGACAATCCTCCCTCACCTGTATTCATCCAGGTGCCGCCTGCCTGATGGAGCCCTTTTGAGAGCGCCGTAACAGCCCGTTCTCCAAGAGAACCGTAGCTCATGGCAGACTGGCCGACTAATCCCTTCACATAAAATGGCTTCTCGCATGTATGCTCGCCAATCACCTGTACATCATCAGGATGGAGAAAATACGGGTCTGCCTTGATATGTTCGGCATGCTCCTTGCGTTTGAATAGATTGTCAGCATCCATTTTATAGATTTGGGTATCAATTTTTGGCGTTTGATTTACGTGCATTTCTTCCCTTTGTTTTGGAAACATAGCGTTACGGATATAATAGCCAGGTTTATCAAAATCTCTTACAGATCCAAAGCCCATCATTCTGCTTTTGTATTTGCCGGAGATGACGGTTTGCTCATATTCCTTTCGTGAAAATGGCTGCTCTTCATTGTCATTGCTGTATAAATACTGTCTGAGCTCCGGCCCGATTTTTTCAAGGATATACCGAAACCTTCCGATGACGGGATAGTTGCGAAGAATTGAGTGCTCCTGCTGTTTTTCATCCTTTATGTAGATCCAGGCAAACAAGACGATCGGGATAGCGATGATCCCAATGATAAATGCGATGAGTGCTATTATGATGGTTTCCATCTCTCAGCCTCCCTTTTTATGTAACCATTTCCACAGTTGAACACTTTCCAAACAATAGCAGAAGGAATCTGGTGAAAAATGTGTGCTCCTGCCGATACAGGACTCACCATGCAGGTACTGCCATATGCTCTCTTTTTTTATGAAAATAGAATCAAAACACCTTTTTCAGTGAATAACGAGATTAACGGCTTTTTCCGTTTTTCCGCGCTATGTGAATTTGTTATAATGTTTAAATGGTAACAAACGAATGGAGGAACGTATGACGTGTACGATGTAACAGAGTGGAAGCATGTCTTTAAACTCGATCCAAATAAAGATTTGCCTGACGAACAGCTGGAGATTCTTTGCGAATCAGGAACGGATGCGGTCATTATCGGAGGCAGTGATGGTGTGACAGAGGATAATGTCCTGCGGATGATGTCTAAGGTAAGACGGTTTTTGGTACCGTGTGTCCTTGAGGTATCAGCGATTGAAGCGATCGTTCCCGGCTTTGACTTATATTTTATTCCGAGTGTATTAAACAGCAAAAACGCGGATTGGATTGTCGGAATGCACCAGAAAGCCATGAAGGAATACGGAGAACTGATGTCTATGGAAGAAATCGTGGCGGAGGGCTACTGCATCGCAAATCCAGATTGCAAAGCCGCGGCACTGACTGAAGCGGACGCCGATCTGAATATGGATGATATTGTCGCCTATGCGCGTGTGTCGGAGCTGCTGCAACTGCCGATTTTTTATTTAGAATACAGCGGCGTGCTTGGAGACATAGAAGCTGTCAAGAAAACGAAGGCTGTATTGGAAACGTCCACCTTGTTTTACGGCGGCGGCATCAAGGATGCGGAAACGGCCAAACAGTATGCAGAGCATGCGGACGTGATCGTCGTAGGCAATGCTGTGTATGAAGATTTTGACAGGGCTTTGAAAACAGTAGCGGCTGTGAAAGGCGAGTAGTAAATTGTACGGATTTGGTTTATGATAGAACATATGTTTTGTATAGGCGGGTGAACAAATTTTGAATTATATTAGCAATCAATTACTAAGCGGTTTAAACCCCGTTCAGCAGGAAGCAGTCAAAACAACGGACGGGCCCCTTTTGCTGATGGCGGGAGCGGGAAGCGGAAAGACGCGTGTCCTGACACACAGAATTGCTTATTTAATGGCAGAAAAGCATGTGGCGCCGTGGAACATTCTGGCGATCACATTTACAAATAAAGCGGCACGCGAAATGAAAGAACGTGTGGAAAGCATCCTTGGACCCGGCGCGGACGATATCTGGATTTCCACATTCCATAGCATGTGCGTGCGGATCTTGCGCAGAGATATCGACCGGATTGGGATCAACCGAAATTTCTCCATCCTTGATACGGCTGACCAGCTTTCAGTGATCAAGGGGATTTTGAAGGAGCGCAATCTTGATCCGAAGAAGTTTGACCCGAGAAGCATCCTCGGTACGATCAGCAGTGCAAAAAATGAATTGACCGAACCGGAGGAATTCTCTAAAGTTGCCGGCGGCTACTACGATCAGGTGGTCAGCGATGTATATGCTGATTATCAGAAGAAGCTATTGAAAAACCAGTCGCTCGATTTTGACGATTTGATTATGACGACGATTAAACTGTTTGACCGAGTGCCGGAAGTGCTTGAATTTTATCAGCGCAAATTCCAGTACATTCACGTTGATGAGTATCAGGATACGAACAGGGCGCAATACATGCTCGTTAAGCAGCTTGCCGAGCGTTTCCAGAACCTTTGCGTTGTGGGGGATTCTGATCAGTCAATCTACAGATGGCGCGGCGCGGATATCACCAACATTCTTTCATTTGAAAAAGATTATCCGAATGCAAGCGTGATTTTGCTAGAACAAAACTATCGTTCAACGAAACGGATTTTGCGCGCGGCTAACGAGGTCATTAAAAACAACTCTAACCGCAAACCGAAAAATTTGTGGACGGAAAACGATGAAGGCATCAAGATTTCCTATTATCGCGGTGATAATGAGTTCGGTGAAGGACAGTTTGTGGCCGGCAAAATTCATCAGCTTCACAGCACAGGCAAGCGGAAGCTGTCGGATATCGCCATTTTATACCGGACAAACGCGCAGTCCCGTGTGATTGAGGAAACGCTTCTCAAAGCGGGTTTGAACTATAACATTGTCGGCGGCACAAAGTTCTATGACAGAAAAGAAATTAAAGACATTCTTGCGTACCTGCGCCTCGTATCCAATCCGGATGACGATATCAGTTTCACGCGCATTGTCAATGTGCCGAAGCGCGGAGTCGGCGCGACATCACTTGAAAAAATCGCTTCGTATGCGGCCATAAACGGCTTGTCCTTTTTCCAAGCGATTCAGCAGGTTGATTTTATCGGCGTCAGTGCCAAAGCGGCAAACGCGCTTGACAGCTTTAGACAGATGATTGAAAACCTGACCAATATGCAGGATTACTTATCCATTACAGAGCTGACAGAAGAAATTCTTGATAAGACGGAATACAGAGAAATGCTGAAGGCTGAGAAATCGATCGAAGCCCAAAGCCGTTTAGAAAATATCGACGAGTTCCTGTCTGTTACGAAAAACTTTGAACAGAAAAGTGAAGACAAGACACTCGTTGCGTTCCTGACAGACTTGGCGTTAATCGCAGATATTGATCAGCTCGATCAGAAGGAGGAAGAGTCAGGCGGCAAGGATGCGATCACCCTGATGACACTGCACGCCGCGAAAGGACTGGAGTTCCCGGTTGTTTTCTTGATGGGGCTTGAAGAAGGCGTCTTCCCGCATAGCCGTTCACTCATGGAGGAAGCGGAAATGGAAGAAGAACGCCGCCTTGCGTACGTTGGGATTACAAGGGCTGAACAGGAGCTTTATATGACCAATGCTAAAATGCGCACCTTGTTTGGCCGGACAAATATGAACCCGGAATCTCGCTTCATTGCTGAAATACCGGATGATTTATTGGAAAACCTAAATGAGAAAAAAGAAACGAGAGCGACGTCTGCGAGAAAAATGCAGCCGAGACGCGGCCCTGTTTCACGCCCCGTATCCTACGCCAGCAAAACAGGCGGCGACACCTTGAACTGGGCAGTCGGAGATAAGGCGGGCCATAAAAAATGGGGAACAGGAACTGTCGTCAGCGTGAAAGGCGAAGGAGAAGGGACGGAGCTCGATATTGCCTTCCCGAGCCCTGTTGGCGTGAAACGCCTGTTAGCAGCATTTGCTCCTATTGAAAAGCAGTAATCGAAGAGGAAAGGAAGAAGCAGATGGACAAAGAAACAGCGAAGCAGCGGGCAGAAGAACTGCGCCGCACCATCAACAAGTATAGCTATGAATATTACACCCTAGATGAACCGAGCGTCCCTGATGCGGAATATGACAGATTGATGCAGGAGCTGATCGCGATCGAGGAGGAGCATCCAGACCTCAGAACGCCTGACTCTCCTACGCAGCGCGTCGGCGGAGCCGTGCTTGAAGCGTTTCAAAAAGTCACCCACGGCACACCGATGCTCAGTCTGGGCAACGCCTTTAATGCTGATGATCTTCGTGATTTCGACCGCCGTGTGCGCCAAGCCGTCGGCGATGATGTGGCGTATAATGTGGAGCTGAAAATAGACGGTCTTGCTGTTTCTCTCCGTTATGAAGACGGTTATTTTGTCAGAGGGGCCACAAGAGGTGACGGGACGACGGGAGAGGATATCACGGAGAATCTGAAGACGATCCGCAATATCCCCCTTAAAATGAACCGTGAGCTGTCAATCGAAGTGCGCGGCGAGGCGTATATGCCGAAGCGTTCGTTTGAAGCACTCAATGAGGAACGGATTAAAAATGAGGAAGAGCCGTTCGCCAATCCGCGAAATGCCGCGGCAGGATCTCTTAGACAGCTCGATCCGAAAATTGCAGCGAAACGAAACCTCGATATCTTCGTCTACAGTATAGCGGAGCTTGACGAGATGGGTGTGGAGACGCAAAGCCAAGGGCTTGATTTTCTCGACGAACTCGGATTTAAAACGAATCAGGAACGAAAAAAATGCGGCGACATAGAAGAAGTCATTACGCTGATCGATGAGCTTCAGGCGAAGCGCGCTGACCTGCCGTATGAAATAGACGGCATTGTCATTAAAGTCGATTCTCTCGATCAGCAGGAGGAGCTCGGTTTTACGGCGAAAAGCCCGCGCTGGGCCATCGCGTATAAGTTTCCTGCTGAAGAGGTCGTGACGAAGCTTCTCGATATCGAATTAAATGTCGGCAGAACGGGTGTGATCACGCCGACCGCGATTCTTGAGCCGGTAAAAGTTGCCGGCACAACGGTCTCAAGAGCATCCCTTCATAACGAAGATTTAATTAAAGAGAAGGACATTCGGATTTTGGATAAGGTTGTCGTCAAAAAAGCGGGCGATATCATCCCGGAAGTTGTGAATGTCCTCGTTGAACAGCGCACAGGAGAAGAAAAGGAATTCAGCATGCCGACGGAATGTCCTGAATGCGGCAGTGAGCTCGTCCGGATCGAAGGAGAAGTGGCGCTTCGCTGCATTAACCCTGAATGTCCGGCGCAAATCCGGGAAGGGCTGATCCATTTCGTTTCCCGCAATGCCATGAACATTGATGGGCTCGGCGAACGAGTGATCACACAGCTGTTTGAGGAAAACCTTGTCCGCAATGTGGCAGATTTATATAAGCTGACGAAGGAACGAGTCATCCAGCTCGAGCGCATGGGCGAAAAGTCCACTGAAAACCTGATCAGCTCCATCCAAAAATCAAAAGAAAATTCGTTAGAGCGCCTGCTGTTTGGGCTTGGCATCCGTTTTATCGGATCAAAGGCCGCAAAGACGCTTGCCATGCATTTTGAAAGCTTGGAGAACCTGAAAAAAGCCTCTAAAGAGGAACTTCTCGCGGTAGATGAAATCGGTGAAAAAATGGCTGATGCTGTGATCACCTATTTTCATAAAGAAGAAATGCTTGAACTCTTGAATGAACTTCAGGAGCTGGGCGTAAACACGCTCTACAAAGGCCCGAAAAAAGTAAAAGCAGAGGACAGCGACTCTTACTTTGCCGGTAAAACAATTGTTCTGACAGGAAAGCTGGAAGAGCTGTCAAGAAACGAAGCCAAAGCGCAAATCGAAGCGCTGGGCGGAAAGCTGACTGGAAGCGTCAGCAAAAACACAGACTTAGTCATCGCCGGAGAAGCGGCGGGAAGCAAGCTGACAAAAGCACAAGAGCTGAACATTGAAGTGTGGAATGAAGAACAGTTAATGGGAGAGCTAAAGAAATAAGAGGAGTGTTTTCTATTGAAAAAGACGTTGGCATTGGCGGCAACGGCGGCAGTATTAATGCTGTCTGCCTGCTCGTCAGGTTTTGGGGGGGAGAAGGAGGAAGAGATTACGCAAAAGACGGCGAAATCGTCAGAAAAAGCGATTGTCCCGAAATATAATATCTCTGACTCCTATTACAAAATGGTGCTGCCGTTTAAGGCAGGCAAAGCGCGCGGCTTAACAACGGAACAGCTGAACACTAGGCTGGACATTGACGAGTTTGAAACAGGGCTGATGCGTCTTGCCCAAGATTCTTTCTCGACTGACGATTATCTGTTCCAAGAAGGACAATATTTAGATGAGGATACAGTATTAAGCTGGCTGGCACGGAAAAAAACGGGCTCTGATTTGAAAAAAGCCGAAAAAGAAGATAAGAACTTCAAAAATGAAGGCTTGAACCCGGCGCTCCCGAGTTCTGGTTCAACAGAAGAAAAGAACGAAAGCAGCCCGATTTATTTAGCATCCATGCTTGAGCACGATTATTTAGTCAGAAAAGACAAGAATTCTATCCAGCTTGGCGGCGTCATGATCGGACTGGCGTTAAACTCCGTGTATTACTATCGTGAAAAAACTGGCGACCCGCAAAAAGAAGTGGAGATTAAGGACAGCACGCTCCGCCAGCAGGGAGAAAAAATTGCACAGGAGGTTATTAACCGCCTCCGTAAAAAAGATAACTTGAAGAATGTGCCGATTACCGTCGCACTCTACAAGCAGGCGTCAAAAACATCGATTGTGCCGGGGAACTTCATCGCCAAAACAGAGGTCAAAGCAGGCTCTACTGATATCTCAAATTGGGATGACATCAATGAAAAATATGTATTCTATCCGGCGGATACAACCACAGCAGAAAAGTACCCGGATGACACCGAGGTCTTTAAGCGGTTCAAAAACTCAATTGAAGAATATTTCCCGAACTATACAGGCGTTGTCGGTACAGCGCTGTATGAAAATGATGAAATGAAGAAAATGAAGATTGACATACCAATGCAATTCTACGGAAAAAGTGAAGTTGTCGCGTTTACCCAGTTCTTAACGGGTGAAGTGATGGACTACTACTCTAAGAGCTCAGTTGATGTCGAAGTCAATATCACGTCCTCAGACGGACAGGAAGCGGTCATTATCCGCAATGCTGGAGATAAAGAGCCGACTGTTCACATTTATGACTGATAGAAAACCCTTGTGCCATATTGGCACAAGGGTTTTTATGTTATAATTAACAGGAAAAGGGAAAATATTTCCGCTTCTGCCGAAACACAAATCAAGGGGAGGTATGTTGATGCTGGAAATCGTGTGAAAACAATCATTATCAAATCTATAGCAATGAAAGGATGTTAGACATGCATAAAGATATCAAAAAAATATTTGAGGAAGAGCAGGTTTTGGCAGAAGCTGCAGCGAGATACGGTTTCTCAAAAGATCAGGTGCGTTTTCTGGCTGATGCGGAAAACTATGTATATGAATGTATGAAAGACAATCAACCTTATATTTTAAAGATTACCCATACGATTCGGAGATCTTCTGATTATATAATGGGAGAGATGGAATGGCTCCGTCACCTTGCAATAGGGGGAATTTCAGTAGCCAAACCGCTCCCATCGCTGAACGGAAAAGACGTAGAAGCAGTGCCGGACGGAAACGGCGGGTCATTTTTATTGAGAGTGTATGAGAAAGCGCCGGGGCAAAAAGTGGATGAATCGGACTGGAATGAAACGCTATTTTATGAGCTTGGCAGATACACAGGCAGCATGCACAGCCTGACAAAAAGCTACAAATTGAGCAATCCCGCTTTCAAAAGACAGGAATGGGATGAAGAGGAGCAATTAAAGCTGAGAAAATATGTGCCTGAAGATCAGATAAAGGTGTTTCAGCAAGCCGATTCTTTGATGAATGAACTGCGGAGGCTCCCGAAAAGCCAGGACAGCTACGGCTTGGTGCATGCGGATCTGCACCATGGCAATTTTAACTGGGATCATGGCAAAATCACGGCATTTGATTTTGATGATATCGGCTACAACTGGTTTGTTAACGATATTAGCATTCTTCTCTACAATGTCCTGTGGTATCCTGTTGTGCCATATGATGATAAAGCTGCGTTTACAGAAGAATTTATGACGCATTTTATGAAAGGGTACTGGGAGGAAAATGAGCTTGACCCTGCATGGCTGATGATAATACCTGATTTCCTCCGCCTTCGCCATATGCTGATTTACGGATTGCTGCATCAGATGTTTGACCTTAACACAATAGGAGAAGAAGAAAAAGAAATGCTGGCCGGTTTCAGAAGAGATATAGAGAATGGCACGCCGATTACAGCATTTGATTTTTCAGCACTGGTGTAGATAGAAAAAGCCAATGGGATTCCAGTCCCATTGGCTTTTATAATGTATCACACTTCACGCCGACTACGCCTTCAATGGCTTTAATGTCATAGTAGACATCGGTCGTGTATCTGTTTTTATGGACGCGGACCTTCACTTCCATAATTGGAAAATCCTTTTCGCCCAGGTCGTCGATCCGAACGGAGTGTGCTTTGATATCTCTTCTTTTCATTTCTTTTAAAATCTCTGTCATTTTGTCTTTATCAGAAAGCGACATTCTGAT
Source organism: Bacillus sp. FSL R5-0416 (assembly GCF_037975425.1). NCBI lineage: Bacteria > Bacillati > Bacillota > Bacilli > Caryophanales > Bacillaceae > Bacillus > Bacillus sp. FSL R5-0416. Next base: position 715,108 of record NZ_CP150252.1, read on the forward strand.
GCGGATGTCTTTTTCCTGCAGGCGGTCGGGGCCGATTTTTCTGACCACCCATGGGAGAAATTCCACGCTGATCAGGATGAACAGAAGACTGGCAAACGCTTCTTTATAAAAACCGGCTCCCGTAGCAAGCCCGAGCCCCGCTGCCCCCCAGATCATGGCCGATGTCGTCAGGCCGGAAATGACATCATTGCTTTTTCGCAGGATGACACCGGCGCCGATAAACCCGACGCCGGAGATGATTTGTGCCGGCAGACGAAGCGGATCCATCATGATGCGGTAGTATTTAGGGAAATGATATGCCGCATTAATACTGACGATCGTCAGCATGCATGAGCTGACTGCGATGACAATACAGGTTTTTAATCCGAGCGGCTTATTTTTTAATTCGCGTTCAAGCCCGATGACCATGCCAATCAATGTGGCAATGCCCAATTTCAATAAAATATCAGGATCAATATACCAGCTCAACAGCAAACTTCCCCCTTCTCTATGGTGTTTTTAAATAAATATGATTTTCTCACAGTATTTATAGCAAAACAAGGGCACAAAAGCCACCAAGCTGCGCTTGATGGCTTATTGCTTACTTTTTGCGTTTTAACAGCTTTTCCATGACACCGAATAATCGGTAAGAGGCTTTTGCAGGACGTTTTGTGATCATGCTGACAATGATGCCGGCAATCATACTGAGAATAAACCCAGGGATGATTTCGTACACACCGGTTGATTTTGCCAGGCCGGTTGTAATCCAAATCAACACGGTCGCAGCCCCGACAATCATGGCAGCAAGCGCGCCCCATTCGTTCATTCGCTTCCAATACAGACTGAGCAGAATCGCAGGTCCGAAAGCTGAACCGAAGCCGGCCCAAGCGTATCCGACCAAATCAAGAATGGTGCTGTTCGGGTTCAATGACAAGAGTACCGCGATAACGGCAATGACTAAGACGGACAATCGCCCGATCATGACCAATTCTTTATCAGAAGCTTTTCGTCTGAAAAATGACCGGTATAAATCCTCTGTAACAGCACTTGCTGTGACCAAAAGCTGTGAGGAAATCGAACTCATGATGGCAGCCAAAATAGCTGACAATAAGAACCCTGTAATTAATGGGTGGAACAAGATTTTAGAGAAGATAATGAAAATCATCTCCGGATCTTTTACAGCAACTCCGAATTTATGGGCGTATGCAACACCGATTAAACCCGTCAGCACGGAACCTAGAACTGTAATGATCATCCAGCTCATGCCGATTCGGCGTGCAGGCTTCAAATCTTTAATGTTTTTAATCGCCATAAATCGGACGATGATATGAGGCTGGCCGTAGTAGCCCAAGCCCCAGGCTAAATAGGAAATAATGCTAATGACGCTCGCGCCTTTAAAAATATCCAATAAGTGTGGGTTAACAGCGCCGATTTCATGGAGAGTCGGAGCAACGCCGCCCACATGGGTAAAAGCAACGATCGGCACAAGCACTAGTGCTGCAAACATGATCGCACCCTGCACGAAGTCAGTCAGACTGACAGCAAGGAAACCGCCAAACAGTGTGTATAATACTACAACTGCGGTGGTCAGAAACAAGCCTAATTTGTAATCCGCACCAAAAGCAGATTCAAACAGCCGTCCGCCAGATACCATACCGGAAGAGGTATACAATGTGAAAAAGATCATGATGATCAATGCAGATACGATTTTCAGCAGTGATGAAGAATGCTGGAATCGTTTATCAAAGAAATCAGGAATCGTAATCGCATCATCCGCCGCTTCCGTATAAGCACGCAGCCTTGGAGCCAGCAGCAAGTAATTTGAGTACGCCCCGATTGTAAGACCTAAAGCAAGCCATAAGGTGGACAGCCCTGTCGCAAACATCGCGCCGGGAACACCCATCAGCATCCATCCGCTCATATCGGCCGCGCCGGCAGACAAAGCAGTAACGAAGGGTCCGAGGCCTCTTCCTCCAAGCATGTAATCATTGATGTCAGTGGTTTTCTTGAATGCATACCAGCCGATTAACAGCATGGCAATAAAGTAAATTCCTAAAGATATAATAATTTCAATACTCACGTTTTACCCTCTCTTCATTTCTAATAATGTTGCATCACCTCTCAAATTGATGGTGCCAGTTAAGCAGCCTGGCGTAAGTGCAAAACAAAAGAAATTCTTTTGCGGGTGCACTTGGTAACTTAACCTAACAAAGTATTCCCGGCCATTCAAGCGATGAAACATTGATCATAAGCTGGAAATACCGTTGCAAACCTAGAAGGGAATAAAGAATAAAACGCTTTCAAAAAATAATTAAAGTAAAAATATTCAGAAAAATATTTCGTTTCTCCTTCTCCTCATTTTAGTATAAAATATATAGGGTATTGTTTCGAAAACACAGGCCTGTCTCAAGGCGTTTTGTTGCTTTAAGGGGCTTGTTTTTGATATGATCAGTATTATATGACTTAACGGAGAAATATGTGGAGGTGGATCATATGTCACGAATTTCAATAGAAGAAGTAAAGCACGTTGCGCACCTTGCAAGACTTGCGATTACTGAAGAAGAAGCAAAAATGTTCACTGAACAGCTCGACAGTATCATTTCATTTGCTGAGGAGCTTAATGAGGTTAACACAGACAATGTGGAACCTACAACTCACGTGCTGAAAATGAAAAATGTCATGAGAGAAGATGAAGCGGGTAAAGGTCTTCCGGTTGAGGATGTCATGAAAAATGCGCCTGACCATAAAGACGGCTATATTCGTGTGCCATCAATTCTGGACTAAAGGAGGGACACAAGAATGTCATTATTTGATCATAAAATCACAGAATTAAAACAGCTCATACATAAAAAAGAGATTAAGATTTCTGATCTGGTTGATGAATCTTATAAACGCATCCAAGCGGTTGATGATAAGGTACAAGCCTTTTTGGCATTAGATGAAGAAAGAGCACGGGCATACGCGAAGGAGCTTGATGAGGCGGTTGACGGGCGTTCTGAGCACGGTCTTCTTTTCGGTATGCCGATCGGCGTAAAAGATAATATCGTAACAAAAGGGCTGCGCACAACATGCTCCAGCAAAATTCTCGAAAACTTTGATCCGATCTATGACGCTACTGTCGTTCAGCGCCTTCAAGACGCTGAAGCGGTCACAATCGGAAAACTGAACATGGACGAATTCGCCATGGGGTCATCTACCGAAAACTCAGCTTACAAGCTGACGAAAAACCCTTGGAACTTAGAAACAGTTCCCGGCGGTTCAAGCGGCGGATCTGCAGCTGCGGTTGCTGCGGGAGAAGTTCCGTTTTCTCTTGGATCTGACACAGGCGGCTCCATCCGTCAGCCGGCATCTTTCTGTGGCGTTGTCGGTTTAAAACCTACATACGGACGTGTATCTCGTTACGGACTGGTCGCATTTGCGTCTTCATTAGACCAAATCGGACCGATTACACGTACGGTTGAGGATAACGCGTTTTTACTTCAAGCGATTTCCGGCGTAGACAAAATGGACTCCACGAGTGCAAATGTGGACGTGCCTGATTTTCTTTCTTCATTAACTGGCGACATCAAAGGACTGAAAATCGCCGTTCCGAAAGAATACCTTGGTGAAGGTGTCGGCAAAGAAGCGAGAGAATCTGTCTTGGCAGCGCTGAAAGTCCTTGAAGGCCTCGGCGCTACATGGGAAGAAGTGTCTCTTCCGCACAGTAAATACGCGCTTGCGACATATTACCTGCTGTCATCTTCTGAAGCGTCAGCGAACCTTGCACGCTTTGACGGCATCCGCTACGGCTACCGCACAGACAACGCGGATAACCTGATCGACCTTTACAAGCAAACGCGCGCTGAAGGTTTCGGAAATGAAGTCAAACGCCGCATCATGCTTGGAACGTTTGCTTTAAGCTCAGGCTACTACGATGCGTACTACAAAAAAGCGCAAAAAGTGCGTACGTTGATTAAGAAGGATTTCGAGGACGTATTTGAAAAATATGATGTTATTGTTGGACCGACTACACCGACACCTGCGTTTAAAATCGGTGAAAACACGAAGGATCCGCTCACAATGTACGCAAACGATATCTTAACGATTCCGGTCAACCTTGCCGGCGTACCGGGAATCAGCGTGCCATGCGGTTTAGCAGACGGACTTCCGCTCGGCCTGCAAATCATCGGAAAACACTTTGATGAAAGCACTGTATACCGCGTTGCTCATGCATTTGAACAAGCGACAGACCATCATAAAGCAAAACCTGAACTGTAAGGGGTGAAAAGAATTGAACTTTGAAACGGTAATCGGACTTGAAGTCCACGTTGAGTTAAAAACAAAATCAAAAATTTTCTCAAGCTCTCCAACGCCATTCGGCGCGGAGGCGAATACGCAGACAAGCGTCATTGACCTCGGATACCCGGGCGTCCTGCCTGTCCTGAACAAAGAAGCCGTTGAATTCGCAATGAAAGCCGCTATGGCGCTCAACTGTGAGATCGCAACGGATACGAAGTTTGACCGCAAAAACTATTTCTATCCTGACAACCCGAAAGCGTATCAGATTTCTCAATTTGATAAGCCAATCGGCGAAAACGGCTGGATCGAAATTGAAGTCGGCGGCAAAACAAAACGCATCGGCATCACGCGCCTTCACCTTGAAGAGGATGCCGGAAAGCTGACGCATACAGGCGACGGCTATTCTCTTGTTGACTTCAACCGTCAAGGAACGCCGCTTGTTGAGATCGTATCAGAGCCGGACATCCGCACGCCGGAAGAAGCGTACGCGTATCTTGAAAAGCTGAAATCCATCATCCAATATACAGGCGTTTCTGACTGTAAAATGGAAGAAGGCTCACTTCGCTGTGACGCCAATATCTCTCTTCGTCCGATCGGCCAAGAGGAATTCGGCACAAAAACAGAATTGAAAAACTTGAACTCCTTTGCGTTTGTTCAAAAAGGCCTTGAGCATGAAGAAAAACGCCAAGAGCAGGTTCTTCTTTCCGGCGGCGTCATCCAGCAAGAAACTCGCCGTTATGATGAAGCAACGAAGAAAACCATTCTTATGCGTGTCAAAGAGGGATCTGACGACTACCGTTACTTCCCAGAGCCAGATCTAGTCGAGCTCTACATTGATGATGAATGGAAGGAACGCGTAAAAGCAAGCATTCCTGAGCTTCCGGATGAGCGCCGCAAGCGTTATATCGAAGAGCTTGGCTTGCCTGCATATGACGCGATGGTTCTGACGCTGACAAAAGAAATGGCTGATTTCTTCGAAGAAACCGTTCAAAAAGGCGCTGAAGCCAAACAAGCGTCTAACTGGCTGATGGGTGAAGTGTCAGCTTACCTAAACGCAGAACAAAAAGAGCTTGCCGACGTTGCCCTGACACCTGAAGGCCTTGCCGGCATGATCAAATTGATTGAAAAAGGCACCATTTCTTCTAAGATCGCGAAGAAAGTGTTTAAAGAATTGATTGAAAAAGGCGGCGACGCTGAGAAGATTGTGAAAGAGAAAGGCCTTGTTCAGATTTCTGACGAAGGCGTGCTTCTGAAGCTTGTCACTGAGGCGCTTGACAACAATCCTCAATCAATCGAAGACTTTAAAAACGGAAAAGACCGCGCGATCGGCTTCCTAGTCGGACAGATTATGAAAGCGTCCAAAGGACAAGCCAACCCGCCGATGGTCAACAAAATTCTGCTTGAAGAAATTAAAAAACGCTAATAAAAAAGCAGCCCTTAGAGGCTGCTTTTTTTATGGTCAAATTGAGATAAAGACAGAGATGAGGGCTCGAAGCCTTTCAACTTCTTTGTCGTTGGTTCCGGTCAAATTGGACAGCATGCCTTTAATAATCGGTTTGCGCGGTTTATCCTGAGTCAATTCTTCCTCGATAACATCAAGTGACACGGTGATATCCTCGGGCAGCGTGCTGTTTTCTTTCACTTTCTGAATGTCCTCAAGCAGCTGGTCTTTCCCCGCAGGCATCGGGTTGAAAATGTCTTTTGGCACAATCGGATTGAGTGCTGAACGGCTCAGCCCCTGTACAAGATCATCCAGTCTTTCAATAATAAAGGCTGAGATTTCTTCTGCATCGATATTAAGCTCACCGTTAAATACCATCACGTTCATATAAGAATGTACAATGCCTCTTGCCATGATGGACAGATCTGCGACGTACGGCTCGATTCCTTTTCCATAGGACGACAGCAAGGCGTTCCGGTACAGCTTATCCGTCTCCATGGTTACTTTGTAAAAGTATTGCTTGATTTCTTGATTTTCCGGAATGATATTTTCGGTAAGCAAAAGTACGATAAAATCTTTATGATCACGAAAATCCTCAAATTGAGCGCCAATTTGTTTTTTCAAAACTTCTTTAGGCGGCTTTCCAGCGAGATCTTCTTCTATATTTTTCATTTTGTTCATAGACATACCGATATAATATTCACAGGCAGATAACAGCAGCGCTTCTTTCGATTTGAAGTGCAAATAAAAAGCGCCCTTCGAAATGCCGCATTCACTGGCGATTTCTTGGATCGTCGTAGCTGCGAATCCTTTTTTCGCAAATAAACGAATGCTGGTTTTTATGATTTTCTCTTTTTTTTCATTCATGACGTGCTTCCCCTTAATCCTTGAAAAATTTAGTAAAATTTTCTGGTATATGAGTTGACGTTGTTGCGTTATAACGTTTAGTATTATATAGAATGACCAGTCAGTCAATAAAAAATGTAATGGAGGATATGATGAACCACGTTATTAATTTCGTTCTGAAAAACAAATTCGCCGTATGGCTGATGACGATTATTGTAACGGCAGCCGGCTTATATGCGGGTATGAATATGAAGCAAGAGTCTATTCCTGACGTGAATATGCCTTACTTGACGATCAGCACGACATATCCGGGTGCGACACCAAGCCAAGTGGCTGATGAAGTGACCAAACCGGTTGAACAAGCCGTGCAGAACTTGGACGGTGTCAGCGTTGTGACGTCGACGTCCTATGAAAACGCATCGTCGGTCATGATTGAATATGATTATGAGAAAGATATGGACAAAGCGAAAACAGAAGCAGCTGAAGCGTTAGAAAACGTCAGCCTGCCTGATGACGCGAAGGATCCGGAGATTTCACGCTACAGCTTGAACTCATTCCCGATTCTGACGTTAAGTGTGTCCAGTGATAAAGATAACCTGCAAGAGCTGACGAAAAAAGTGGAGGACAGCCTCGTTTCTAAGCTTGAAGGCATAGAAGGCGTTGCGTCCGTCCAAGTATCGGGCCAGCAGGTGGAAGAGGTTGAATTCTCTTTCAAAGAAGACAAACTGAAGGAATACGGCCTTGATGAAGATACTGTGAAGAAAGTGATTCAAGGTTCAGATGTGACAACTCCGCTTGGATTGTACACATTCGGAAATGAAGAAAAATCTGTCGTCGTCAGCGGCGATATTGAAACAATTAAAGATTTGAAGAATATGAGAATCCCGACGGCATCAGCTTCAAGTGCAGGCAGCAGTGCAGCATCTCAAGCGGCGGCGCAGAGTGCACAGGCAGCCCAAAGCGCACAAGCGGCAGCACAGGCGCAGCAAAGCGCAAGCACAGCAGTGCCGACGGTCAAGCTTTCTGACATTGCTACAATTAAAGATGTGAAAAAAGCTGAATCCGTTTCACGCACAAATGGCAAAGACAGCATCGGCATCAACATCGTCAAAGCAAACGATGCGAATACGGTAGAGGTTGCCGACAATGTCAAAGCTGAGCTGAAGAAGTTCAAAGAAGACCATAAAGGCTTCAATTACAGCGCAACTCTCGACATGGCGGAGCCGATCACACAGTCAGTTGACACGATGTTAAGCAAAGCCATCTTCGGTGCTATTTTTGCGATTGTGATTATTCTCTTATTCTTAAGAGATATCAAATCAACATTAATTTCGGTTGTTTCAATTCCATTATCATTGCTGATCGCACTCCTTGTGCTGCAGCAGCTTGATATCACATTGAATATTATGACGCTCGGCGCAATGACCGTTGCCATCGGACGTGTAGTCGATGACTCCATCGTTGTCATCGAGAACATTTATCGCCGAATGAGACTCAAAGACGAGCCGCTCCGCGGAAAAGCCTTGGTTCGTGAAGCGACGAAGGAAATGTTTAAACCGATCATGTCATCGACGATCGTGACAATCGCGGTATTCCTGCCGCTCGCACTTGTAGGCGGACAAATCGGTGAATTGTTTATTCCATTTGCCTTAACGATTGTTTTTGCGCTTGCCGCATCACTGGTGATTTCAATCACGCTTGTGCCGATGCTCGCACACAGCCTGTTCAAAAAATCATTAACCGGTGCGCCGATTAAAGCGAAAGAACACAAACCAGGCAGACTTGCAAACATCTATAAAAAAGTATTGAACTGGGCGCTGAGCCACAAATGGATCACGTCTATCATCGCTGTTCTGATGCTCCTTGGAAGCTTGTTCCTCGTACCGTTAATCGGTGCCAGCTACCTGCCGTCCGAGGAAGAAAAAACGATGCAGCTCACATACAGCCCAGAACCGGGTGAAACGAAAAAAGAAGCCGAAAATGAAGCTGAAAAAGCGGAAAAAATCCTGCTTGACCGCAAGCATGTCGATACGGTTCAGTATTCATTAGGCTCTGGCAGCCCGCTTGCGGGAGGAGATTCTAACGGCGCGTTATTCTATATCAAATATGAAAGCGACACACCTGACTTTGATAAAGAAAAAGATAACGTTCTGAAGGAAATCCAAAAGCAATCTGACCGCGGAGAATGGAAGTCACAGGACTTCAGCTCTTCAGGCAATAACAACGAATTAACATACTATGTGTATGGCGATTCTGAAAACGATATTAAAGACACGGTCAAAGATATTGAAAAAATCATGAAGGATGAAAAGGATCTGAAAAACGTAAACTCAGGCCTTTCCAGCACATATGATGAGTACACATTTGTCGCTGACCAAGAAAAACTAAGCAAACTCGGTTTAACTGCGTCTCAAATTTCTCAGGCCTTAATGTCACAAACATCACAAGAACCGCTCACAACTGTGAAAAAAGACGGCAAAGAGCTTGATGTGAACATTAAGACAGAAAAAGACGAGTATAAGAGTGTGAAAGATTTAGAGAATAAAAAGATCACTTCCGCGACTGGCCAGGAAGTCAAAATCGGCGATGTGGCAAAAGTGAAGGAAGGATCAACATCAGATACCGTGTCAAAACGTGATGGAAAAGTCTATGCGGATGTCACAGGTGAGGTTACGTCTGACAACGTCACAGCCGTATCAGCTGCTATCCAGAAGAAAATCGATAAGCTAGACCATCCTGATAACGTATCGATTGACACAGGCGGCGTATCAGCGGATATCGCTGATTCCTTCACGAAGCTCGGTTTAGCGATGCTGGCAGCAATAGCGATCGTTTACCTTGTGCTCGTGATTACCTTCGGCGGAGCACTAGCGCCATTTGCTATTCTGTTCTCATTGCCGTTCACAGTCATCGGTGCCCTGGTCGGACTTTACGTATCAGGTGAAACGATCAGTCTGAACGCAATGATCGGTATGCTCATGCTGATCGGTATCGTTGTCACGAATGCGATTGTCTTAATTGACCGCGTGATTCATAAGGAAGCGGAAGGCCTGTCGACGAGAGAAGCGCTCCTGGAAGCCGGCTCTACACGACTCCGTCCGATCCTGATGACAGCCATTGCGACAATCGGCGCCTTGATTCCATTAGCCCTCGGCTTCGAAGGCGGAAGCCAGGTCATTTCAAAAGGACTCGGCGTCACGGTTATCGGCGGCTTGATCAGTTCAACGCTTCTGACGCTCTTGATCGTGCCAATCGTATATGAAGTATTGGCGAAGTTCCGCAAGAAAAAACCGGGAACGGAAGAAGAGTAAAAAACTAAAAGCCTCAGCTCTGCTGAGGCTTTTGTGCGTTTTCACCTGTAAGATTATGTACATTTTGTTGCGATTTTTTTAACTCATAGTATAATTAAAGGTTGTTAGTGTAAAAATGGATCGGATACTCTTAAGTAGGATGATGAGATAATGAAACGTGCACGCATAATATACAATCCGACTTCAGGACGGGAGATCTTTAAAAAGCATCTTGCCCAGGTCCTGCAAAAATTTGAACAAGCCGGCTATGAAACCTCCACCCATGCGACGACATGCGCAGGAGACGCTACACACGCTGCCAAGGAAGCGGCATTGCGTGAGTTTGACCTGATCATTGCGGCAGGCGGAGACGGAACGATTAATGAGGTCGTCAACGGGCTTGCGCCTTTAGACAACCGTCCGACACTCGGTGTGATTCCAGTCGGCACAACAAACGACTTCGCCAGAGCGCTCGGAATCCCACGCGAGGATATTTTAAAAGCGGCAGATACGGTCATTAACGGCGTTGCCCGCCCGATCGATATCGGACAGGTCAACGGCCAGTATTTTATCAATATCGCCGGAGGAGGCCGTCTGACGGAGCTGACGTACGACGTGCCAAGCAAACTCAAAACAATGCTCGGCCAGCTTGCTTATTATTTAAAAGGAATGGAAATGCTGCCTTCACTTCGTCCGACAGAAGTCGAGATTGAATATGACGGCAAGCTGTTTCAAGGTGAAATCATGCTGTTTTTGGTCACGCTGACAAACTCCGTCGGCGGGTTTGAAAAGCTCGCGCCGGATTCCAGCCTGAATGACGGCATGTTTGATTTGATGATATTAAAGAAAGCAAACCTTGCTGAATTTATCAGGGTCGCTACGATGGCGCTTCGCGGCGAACATATCAACGACCAGCACATTATTTATACAAAAGCGAACCGCGTGAAAGTCAATGTATCAGAAAAGATGCAGCTGAACCTGGACGGCGAGTACGGCGGCATGCTGCCGGGCGAATTCGTGAATCTGTATCGACACATTCACGTCGTCATGCCGAAGGAGAAAGCGGAACAGCTGGATGACTAAAACTTGGCTTTGTAAGCCAAGCTCAGAATGTTGACAAAATCCTAAAACAGTTTTCGTTTTAGGATTTTGTCATCTTTTCAGCGTGATTGAAAACCTTTGAAGTCTAGGAAGGACGAGCATTGGAGCGTACTTCCGCAGGATGCGGTGACAGCGGCGTTTGAGCAGGACGCTCTAGTTTTTAGCCGCTGGTCTTTTTACGTGAGCACCGAAGCACAGGACTGACAACGAATGCGAAGGTTTGCCTACACGCTGAAACTTGGCTTGAATAGGCCAAGTTTTTCTTTCGCTTAAAACTAGAGGTGATTATAGATGAAAATGAAACCCCCAGTAGAAAAAAACGAATACTATGACGTGACATTTGAGGATTTGACCCACGAAGGAGCGGGTGTCGCAAAGGTCCAAGGCTTTCCGATCTTCGTGCCGAACGCCCTGCCGGAGGAAAAAGCCCAAATCAAAGTGACACGCGTCAAAAAAGGGTTCGCCTTCGGCCGTCTGATTGAGCTGAAGGAAGAAAGCCCGCATAGAACGGACGCCCCATGCCCGATTTACAAGCAATGCGGAGGCTGTCAGCTTCAGCACATGACCTACGAAGGACAGCTCCTGTTTAAACAGAAACAAGTCAAAGACGTCTTAGAACGCATCGGCAAGCTGGACCTTTCAAAAGTCACCGTCCACCCGACACTCGGCATGGAAGACCCGTGGAACTACAGAAACAAAGCACAGGTGCCGGTAGGAGAACGGGAAGGCGGACTCGTCGCGGGATTCTATCAGCAAAGAAGCCATGACATCATCGACATGAGCGCCTGCCTGATCCAGCAATCCAAAAACGACGAAGCCGTTCAAGCTGTCAAAGACATTTGCGCAAACTACGGTGTCAAAGCCTACAACGAAGAACGCCACAAAGGCTGGCTCCGCCACATCATGGTCAGATACGGCGTTGTTACGGGCGAAATGATGATCGTTTTCATCACAAGAACAAACGATTTCCCGCATAAAGCGAAGATCATCGAAGACATCACAGCGCAATTCCCGCACGTCAAATCCATCGTGCAAAACATCAACCGAAACAAAACAAACGTCATTTTTGGCAACGAAACAAACGTCATCTGGGGCGAAGAATACATCTACGACCTCATCGGAGACGTCAAATTCGCCATTTCCGCCAGATCGTTCTATCAGGTCAACCCGGAGCAGACAAAGGTGCTCTACGACAAAGCGCTTGAGTACGCTGAGCTTCAAGGGGAAGAAACCGTCATTGACGCTTACTGCGGCATCGGAACGATTTCTCTCTTCCTGGCAAAGCAGGCGAAAAAAGTGTACGGCGTAGAAATTGTACCAGAGGCAATTGAGGATGCCAAACGCAACGCTGAGCTAAACGGCATCACAAACGCTGAGTTCGCGGTCGGTGAAGCGGAAACCGTGATTCCAAAGTGGTATGAAGAAGGCATCACGGCCGATACGCTAGTCGTAGACCCGCCAAGAAAAGGCTGCGACGAAGCCCTCCTGCGGACGATTGTGGAGATGAAACCGAAGCGGGTGGTGTATGTGTCCTGTAATCCTGGCACGCTTGCGAGAGACCTGCGGGTGCTTGAGGATGGCGGGTATCAGACGCTCGAAGTGCAGCCTGTGGATATGTTTCCGCATACGAATCATGTGGAGTGTTGTTCACTGCTAGTGAGAAAAGATTAAACGAGATGTCACAGTGTCAGAACCCTTCCAACATAGTGGAAGGGTTCTATGTTTGTGTAGGGAATTATAATGTAAATGAGTTAGGAGTGGTACACATGGGCGGCGGTTTATATGGACACAGAAATATTGAAGATGAGCGATTAAAGGAATGGATAAAAACGTGGAAAGCGGAGAATTACATTCATTTTTTTTGTAATTATTACGGAGTCGGAATGAACGCTGAGTTTAACGACTCTTTGGCTAAGCAAGTTGAACTAGTGATACAAGAGTCTTCAAGTATCACTGTTTCAAAGGATAGATACTTGTTCGATGAAGTCATGAAATATATGACTCCTGAAATGTTTTATTGCTATTTTAGATATGACAGTTCAACTGCTTATTGTGGTAATTATTATGAAGTGTTGATTGAATTTGCTGATGAATTAACTAAGAAAAAGTTAATTAAGGGCTATGACTATGTACAAACAGGCGGGATAACATTAGAAAAGAATGGTGAAGTGATAGGACATATTGGTCAAATGAGTGACCTTTTTTGGCAAACGTTTTATGACCAGTATATTGTAGAGGATTATGGTGCAATAGAGCATGCGAGAAACAATGGCAAGGATATTACCCTACAAATTTGGAATGACAAAGTTTTTGAAAATACAGAGCAGTTTTACAAATTCATTGAACAGATTTTGTTTGAATGTAATGTTAATCTAGGCTTTGGTTTCAAAATGTCAAGATTTGAAAATGAAAGTAAATTAAAAGGGCATACGTCTAATACTAAACTATGCTTAAGTAATATTGAATTAGAGGAAACCCCCCTAAGATATTTTAACTTTGCTAACTATACTAAGATACCACGACATAAATACTTAGCTTATTATCAGGTTATTGAATTTTTCTTTACAAGAGCCGTCAGGAAAGCGAGGTTTCCTCAACCAAACGAACTCTTAATAGTAAAATACATAGCAACTAATTCAATAACTGAATTAGAAGTAGTTACATGGCTTGACGACATTAAGAGCAGGGGTAAGCACTATACAAAACCTTCGGAGAAATACCCTGCACTTTTTCCTTTGGAAGCTACAGAAATTGTTGAGTCAGTAGCAAAACGGATTTATTTAATAAGGTGTTCGTTGGTTCATTCAAAAGAAGCACCTAATGATGTTAATTTCATACCTAATCTTAATGATGAAATAATAGATAAGGAAATATCACTTATCAAGTATGTTGCAGAGAAAGTATTGTATAAATGGAGTAATGCTCCCGAATAGTCGAGGGTATAATTATGGCAAATCCATTTCAAACAAAAAGAAAGTCCGTGTATGTCGTAACAATAGAGACAATGTAAAGTTATGGATGTCCCTATTTCTACTGGTAACTGACGCAATTCTCCGATGTGGTATTCTCGTTTAATTCTTGAGGCAATGATAGAAGTTTATCAATCTTGGTCTCAGCGGATGAAAAGATTAAATGAGCCATTTTACCTGAAAATTTGGCTCTATAATCCGAATGTTATTAATTCACAATAGGTTGTCGCTTTTCGTGTGTGCTTAAATTATTACGGCAATACATATAATAGTTTAAATTTTTATATTAGATGGGTTTATAAAAAAATAGCCCAGCAGAGAGAGCTGAGCTATTTTTAAATTTATAGACCGAAGTAGTTTACAAATTCTTTATCGTCTTCATCTTTAGGCAATATCCCTAAATTTTAACATTTCCAAACATCTCGTCTTTGAAGGTCATCAAGTTCAGAGGATAAAACATCATCATAATTATAATCAATTGAGAACGTTCCATTGCTTTCAAGATTCAGTGTCAAATTTGTCCATGCTTCAGGATTATTTTCTTTAAACTCATTGTGTAACTGTTTAAATAACTCTTGAAGATCTATTAATAGTTCGGTATAAATCTTTTTACTGACTTGAAATTGTTCTGGAATGTCGTGAGAGTATATATATTCATCGTTTTCTGGTGTTTGAAAGAAAAAATACACTTCTCTGGAGCCGTCTAGTATTTCGGCATAAAGAACAATTTTACTCCAATCAGCAGGAATTATTTTTCCTATGACATCAGTTATTTGTAAATAAGTGCTTTCTAACATCATTAACCCAACTTTATTAAATTGGATTTTCAGGATATTCTTCTAAATATTTTTTTATTAATTTTTGTAATGATGGATCCTTAGGTTCTTCCCCTAAATATTTAAATTTCCAGATGATAAGCTGATCACTGAAACTATAATCTGTCTTAAACCAATCTGTATAATCAAAGTTGACAGTTAATTTTCCTGATCTTTCTAGGCTAAGAGTGAAGGAGTAAAATAACTCTTGATCATGATCTTTGAAAACATCTCTCATTTTTTCGCTTAGTTTAAATAATTCCATCTCATACTGATCGAATTCATTTTCGTCAATATCAAATTCAAACGGAATTTCAAGACTGTACTTAAAATGATTAGGTTCATTTTGAGAATTATAAAAAAAGTAAGTGCCTCCGCCTGTCTCTGAAACCTGAGCATAGAACAAAAATTTCTCCCATGGTTCTGGTATCATTTCGTTAACGGTTTCAGCTATACTTCTATATAATGCATTTAATTCATTTTCCAAAAAGAATCAACCTCCAGCTTGATTTTTTATAAATTTCTTAAATAATCCTTTGCCTTCAATTCTGTAAATAACCTCAAAAGAGTCTGGTCTTAGAGAGTCTCCTAAATATTTCGGTCGAATTCTTACTGAGACTTTTCTCGGTGGTTCCTCTTTTAGAGCCGCCGCCCATTCGGTCTCCATTTTGTACCATTCTCCGCCAGAACGGTTAATTTGACTATTTTGAGCAACTAAGTTATCTAGTTCCCCTGAACCTCTGAATTGTGAGCCTATCAAATGTCCGCCATCGTCATCAGGTAATCGATCTTGAGGCTTTCCAGCGTTTGATTGCGCATATTGATTTCGCTTTGCTTCTCCTAATTGTAAATCAGCTTCAACTTTTGTAATTCTACCATAGTTGTCTGTATTGTATGTGTAGCCCTCTTTTGTTTTATATTCGACATTCGGCTTCAGCACTTTCTTTCTGCTCCATTTTGCGTAGTGCTCGCCGTATTTGACGGTTACCGGCGGTACATGTGGCGCTGGAGTTCGTCTTCCGCTTGATGACGTTCCGTATGGTTTCGGCAGGATGACCTTGGCGAATTTTTGCAGTCCTTCTTTAAGCGTGACCCCGTTGACTGCGTTGTAAGGAACGCCTGCCGGCACTAAATCATGACGGGGATGATACGGGAGAATATCCGCAAGTGTGAGATCTCCGATTTGATTTAACTTGGTTTTGACGTGTTTTTTTGATACTTCAATGCCTGTGTTTACTTTTTGTTTGATGTGATCAACGGTTTGTTTTGAGACTGTTATGGCTTTTTGGGCTGTTGCTGATTTGCTTGCTGCTGTTTTGACTTTGGTCGTCACTTTGGCGGCTGTGCCAGTTTTTGAGACGGCTCCTACGCCTTTTGTGCCGACAATTGATGTGACAACAGTGCCAACCGCATATGACACCCATCTTGCTCTTGAGTAGGTGTCACCATTCACCATGTCTTTTTGATACGATTCTTCGATTGCCGCTGAAATGGCTTCATACGTTTTGATCGGGTGAGCCATCGCTCCGGTAATCGCTTCAACGGTTCCTCCCGGATCTGTGACCATATCCCACAGGCCTACGACCGCGTCTTTCCCGGAATCATAAAGGCCGACGGCAACCCCTTTGAAGCCTGCTTCAAGCTCACGCGTGTTTTCAATTTGGGTGAAGTATCTCTGTTGTTCAGCTGTCAGATTTTCATAGCCGATCGTTTTTGCCATTTCGTAGAATTCATCGGCATCTGCATAATCGTAGTTTTTCAGTCTTTCTTTCAGTTTCTCAATCTCGCGTTCCTTCGCTTCCTCTTTCTTAATCTTCAAGTAAGCCTCAGTCCGCGTTTCAATGTCGCCTTTTTTCTTATGTATGTCGCTCTCACGGTAAGCCTTGGCGTTGTAGTGGATGGGTGTGGCGTTTTTGCCTTTGCCTGTTGCTTCTTGGAGCTTTTGGAAGTCGGACTTGATGAATTGTTCGTTTGGTTCTGACAGGGCGTATTCTGTCTTCAGGTCTTCGTCCAAGGCGTCCAATTTTTCCAGTGTTTTTTTGCGTTTGTCGTTGGCATCGGCCAGCTCGTCTTTGAAGGTTTCTGTTGAAAACAGGTCGAGCGGGAGGATGTCGTCGATATCGTTCAGGATGTCTTTCATCGCTTTTTTCTGTTCGGACATGATGGATTTTGATTTTTTATTGGCATTTGCCAGTTCGTGCTCCAGGAAGGATTCTTCGATGTATGCGTCAGAGAGGGCTTTGTCCTCCGCGGCTCCGGCGATGCTATTGAAAAATGCGATTTTCATGTCGATGTAGTCGATCCATTGGTCGGTGACGCCGACGTGGTCGTGATAGAAGGCTTTGATGTTGCTGGCGCCTTTTCCTGAAAATTCGCTGTCACTGAGATCAGCGACACTTTTTAACGCTTTTCTCAAGTTGACCATTTGCGTTCTTAGTTCTTTGTACTCTTTTGCACGGTCTGTCGCTTCCGAAAGCAGTGTTTTCGCTTCAAATACTTTCATGACCATTTCCCTTCTTTTGTTCACTCAATATCAAAATTTTACCACGGGGCGGGATGAGGGTGGGGGTGAGAACGTGTTTTGGTGGAAAAATGAGTCATTTGGCATGTGTCTAAGTGCATGGTTTTGATAAGATGATGATAGATCAATAAAAAGGGGAAGAGCTCATTTGGATAAAGACTTCTTAATCATAAAGATCAAGGATATTCAAAAAGGTGACACGCTAACGAACCGCGCTTGCGGGAACTGGGATATGAAATTGTCCAGAGCAAAGGAATGTAAACGGGCAATTGTTGTTCGGAGCGGTGTGATTTTAAATGTTTACAAGATCGTTGACGCTTGGGAATCTGATGAACCAGCCAAAATCACTAAAACGAACAATAGAGTCCGGTTTCAATTGGCAGAGTGCCGAGACTATTCTTATTTGATTGGCGGTACGCTGAAAACAAAAACGCAAAATCCGGTTTCGAGTCTATCCTTAGAAACCTTAATGGAACTAGTAAAATAAAAGGGGTCCAGCATGTATCTCTATAAAGTAAACAATCAAAATCAAATCGAAGATATTCGCGAGAAACCGTTTAAAAAAGAAAAAGAGATTCAGGATTTATGTGAAGCCAATCTTCAGCAAATGTTGGGGCTAGGGTTTGTGAAATCTGAATTCAGAATCAGTAATTTCCGCATTGATACGTTAGCGTTTGATGCTGAGACGAAATCTTTTGTGATTATCGAGTATAAAAATACGAAAAACTTCAGTGTTGTTGATCAGGGCTACGCCTACTTAGCGGCAATGCTCAATCATAAAGCAGATTTCATTCTTGAGTACAATGAAAATCATGATCTTCCGTTAAAGCGGGATGATGTAGACTGGTCGCAGTCGAAGGTCATTTTTATCTCACCTGTATTTACAGTGTATCAAAAGCAATCGATCCATTTTAAAGATCTGCCAATTGAATTGTGGGAGGTTAAAAGGTACGAAAATGATCTGATCCAGTTGAATCAAATGAAGGCTGATGGCGTCTCCGAGTCGATTAAGACCATTTCGCAGCAAAGTGAGACCATTCAAGAGGTCAGCAAAGAAATTAAAGTGTTTTCTGAAGAGGATCATCTTGCAGATAAACCGTTTGACATCATAGAGCTTTATCAGCAGCTAAAGGAATTCATTTTTAATTTGGACGATCATATTTCAATCAAACCGACAAAGCTTTATATTGCGTTTACATCAAATAAGCGAAATTTCACTGACATTCTTCTTTTAAAAAGCGGACTTAAGCTGTGGGTGAATATGAAAAAGGGAGAATTGCATGATCCCGAGGAGAGAATGCGCGATGTCTCTGAGACCGGCCACTGGGGAAATGGCGACTATGAGATTTTCATAAAAGATGAAGAAAACATTGAATATATTATGGGGTTGATCAAACAATCCTATGAGAAAAATAAGTGAGAACTTCCATTGAGAAGTTCTTTTTTTTATTGGGTTACAAGGGATATGTACAGGGCATGTTGAAAACGATATAGAGTTTCGGACCATATATTGGGAGTTGTTTATATGAAGAAGCGTTTTATATTATTGGGTTTGTTCGCAAGTGTTTTTATGTTGGCTGTCTATATTTCCTTTCAAAATAAGAATACGCATCCTGTCCAATCTCCCGTCATCCACCCCGAAGAAGACCGGATCTTTTTTATCTACTCCAATCTTTTCATAAAAGAAAGCGTGCTGCTTTCAACCTCAACAGGCGAACGGTTTAACAGGCGTACGTTTAAGGTGGCGGATGTTCCTTATATTCAAATGAAGTCATACAAATCCACAGACCTTGTATTATTGGCGGAACACGAGCCTTTTTACTACACGCTGGAGAAGGATGCGATCAAAGAGCATCCGCTTTCAGATCCATTTGCGTTTTGGCATGAGGGGAAGGATGTGTCTGTTAAGGCCTATAATGTTGATACGACGGGGAATGAGATCCGCATAAATGATAAAAAAATGAAGAAGGAATATACCCTTACCTTGCCTTCGCTTGTCACGATGGGGGCCAGTGATGAGAACTATATTTATATCATTCAAAGCATGGCTATTTACGTGATTGACAGAAAAACAGAGGAAATGATTGAGACCCTGAGCTTAGCCTCATACGCTGATCAATTCGCAGACTCGAAGGAATTTATTGTTGCGAGCTCGGAGCATGAATTGACTGTGATTGAAAAAGGGACATGGAAGGCGACATATATTGCGTATCCTGAAGATCTTGAATATGCAGATACTGTGTATTATGACAAAGAAAGCGGCAGTTTTTACGTTACGTACGAGGACAAAAAGGGTGAGGCGAACTTGCTGGAGTATGGGAAGGAATTTTCTTTTCATACATATAGTTTGAATTTCCCTTATATGGAAGCAAAGTTTAAGGGGAATCTATTGTATATAGTTGCCCAGGAAGAGCATAAAAAGGGCATCGGCGGGTATGTGGGTGTGTTTGATATCCATTCTAAGAAGATGCTTTATCAGTTTGATTTGCCTGAGGAACAGGTGAAGGTGCAGGATTTTGTTGTGGTTGATTAAAGCTATAGATTCTGAAAGCTCATCAAAGCTCTTAGCGTCTTTTTCTTTTTTGTTCGAGAGTTGATCTTTGCTGATAACGGTGTCGAAATTCTGTGAAACTTTCATTCAAAGTACTCGTATATGAAACAAAAGGAGGACGATGAAGCGATGGGTGGTTCATATTTGAGTGATTTGTGTTCAATGTATCAAAAAGATAAGTTCTTTACCGGGTTTGTTCCTGATGAGCTTTTGACATATGCGTGTGAGCTATTCCCGTTATCGGAGAAAGAAACGGTGACGGCCTTATTGAATTGTTCCATGGGAAATAAAGCGAAAAGCTTTGTTATGTTTACGAGTAAGGGACTGTACTGGAAGAGATTTGGAGAACAAGAGGGATGTGTGACCTGGGAAGCATTCACTGATATCCAATCGATTAAATCTACGGATGATTATGAGATTTGGTTTGAGGGAGAAGAGGTTTTTGATGTCGGCTTCAGTTCATATCCTGCGGATCTGTTGGCAGAGCTGTTGAGGATGATTCAGCAATTTCTCAGTGAAAATGGCTCGGATTTGCTTACAGAAGCCTGGAGAGATCATGTATCTGTTTCTGCCAGTGAATTGAAGGAAATCAGTACTTTGTTTCAGAACAGCCATGACAAGATGTTCGGTTTGACCAATGGGCTACTTGTCGGTAACGAGATTTCTGAAAAGAGAGAGGTGCGATTGAGAAAACGGCTGCACATTCCTAAGGATCAAGAGATGATCTCCTTCTGGAGTACTTTTCCCGTGAAGCAAACAGATGGCATCACATTAACGGACAAAGGGATTTATTTTTCAGATCCTTTTCTCAGGTTATTTTATCCTTGGCATGTGTTTAAGGAAACGCCTGTGATGTTAAAAGATCAGGAGTTAATTGTGGGGAAAGAGAATGTCATTCAATTGCTGGAAAACCTGATGCCTGCTGAAGATGTGTTTGCTTTTATAGAACAAGTAAAACGAAGAATCAGCGCTGTTACGAGCTAGTGAATGCGTATATGAAATAAGAATGGACCCTTGCGTAAAGGGTCTTTTTTGCGTAGAAAAACAAATTGACAGGATGAAAAAACAATTTCTTCCTTTCGTATTGTTTTCAAAATTTGGGATTGATAGAATATGACATATCTCATAGAGAAGGAGGGAAGCCGTTGAGTCAAGCCATACCGTCTTCGCGTGTAGGTGTTAAGATTAATGAATGGTATAAAATGATTCGCCAGTTCAGTGTTCCGGATGCTGAGGTTCTGAAAGCGGAGGTGGAGCAGGACATTCAGAGGATGGAAGAGGATCAGGATTTGCTGATCTATTATTCTCTGATGTGTTTTCGTCACCAGCTGATGCTTGATTATTTGGAGCCGGGACAAACATACGGGAATCGCCCTACAGTGACAGAGCTTCTTGAAACGATTGAGACCCCTCAGAAAAAACTCACAGGCCTTTTGAAATACTACTCTTTGTTTTTCCGCGGCATGTATGAATTTGATCAAAAAGAATATGTGGAAGCGATCGGGTATTATCGCGAGGCGGAGAAAGAACTGCCGTTTGTGTCAGATGAAATTGAGAAAGCGGAATTCCATTTTAAAGTGGCCGAAGCGTATTATCACATGAAGCAAACCCATGTGTCGATGCATCATATTCTTCAAGCCTTAGACATTTATCAAAACAATCCCCTATACAGCATTAGAACGATACAAAGCTTGTTTGTGATCGCCGGCAACTATGATGATTTCAAACATTATGATAAAGCGCTCCCGCATTTAGAGGCGGCGCTGGAATTGGCAATGGACATTCAAAATGACAGGTTTATCGCCATTTCTCTATTGAACATCGCGAACAGCTATGACAGATCAGGAGACGATCAGATGGCTGTAGAACATTTCCAAAAAGCGGCGAAAGTAAGCAGAGAGAAAGTGCCTGATCTGCTTCCGAAAGTCTTGTTTGGATTAAGCTGGACATTATGTAAAGCGGGCCAAACACAGAAGGCGTTTCAGTTCATAGAGGAAGGATTAGACCATATCACAGCACGTTCTCACAAATTTTATAAAGAATTGTTTCTGTTCTTGCAGGCCGTGTACAAGGAGACTGTTGACGAACGAAAAATTCATGATCTTTTAAGCTATTTCGAAAAAAAGAACCTGCACGCTTACATTGAAGCATGTGCCCGGAGTGCTGCCGCTGTTTTTGAAAGCAGCTGTCACTTTGAACAAGCCGCTGCGTTTTATCGGAAAGTGCTGAAAGCCCAAGAAGATATTCTAAAAGGAGAGTGTTTATATGCCTATTAAGAAAAAAGTGATGATGTGTCTGGCTATTACTCTAGTTTTGGGAAGCATGTCGTTTCCAACCCTGACAAACTCCGGCGGATTTAAGGAATCAACAGATCGAAATACGACGTATATCGATCATTCCCCTTACAAACTTAGTGATCAGAAGAAAGCCCTTAGCTAGGGCTTTTTCTTGCTTTACGGAAGACGTTCCATTTTTCACATCGCGGCATTCCTTCTATTTCTAACGCAAGACACTCGAAACAACCAAACCATTTGAGGTATAATGGATAAAGTGAATAACAGTATTTAGATTGATATATATGAAAGAGAGTGGAACATCATGGGCCGTAAGTGGAACAATATTAAAGAGAAGAAGGCGTCTAAGGACGCAAATACGAGTCGAATTTATGCGAAGTTTGGCCGTGAGATTTATGTGGCGGCGAAACAGGGCGAGCCTGATCCGGAATCCAACCAGGCGCTGAAGGTTGTGCTTGAGCGTGCGAAGACTTACAGCGTGCCGAAAAACATCATTGAACGTGCGATCGAGAAGGCGAAGGGCGGAGCGGAAGAGAATTACGATGAGCTTCGTTATGAGGGCTTCGGGCCGAACGGATCAATGATTATCGTTGATGCGCTGACGAATAATGTAAACCGTACGGCGCCGGAAGTGCGTGCGGCGTTCGGGAAAAACGGCGGAAACATGGGTGTGAGCGGATCTGTTGCTTACATGTTTGACGCGACGGCTGTAATCGGTGTGGAAGGCAAAACTGCTGACGAAGCGCTTGAAATCTTGATGGAAGCGGATGTTGATGTACGTGACATTTTAGAAGAGGATGACAGCGTGATCGTATATGCTGAGCCTGATCAATTCCATGCGGTGCAAGAGGCGTTTAAAAACGCGGGTGTCGAGGAATTTACAGTAGCGGAGCTGACAATGCTTGCGCAAAGTGAAGTAACGCTTCCGGATGATGCAAAGGAACAGTTTGAAAAATTGATTGATGCATTAGAAGATTTGGAAGATGTTCAACAGGTATATCATAACGTTGATTTAGGTGAGTAAGGAGTGAGCAGGCTGTTATGGCCTGCTTTTTTGTCCTGGAAATTGTTTTAGCTGTCTGTAGGCGGCCGCCTATACGATCTATAAGATATTCTCATACTCTGGACTGTAACCTATGTGAAGGAGAGAGTGAATATGACTGATACAAGACATATGTATGGCGGACCTGGTTTTGGTCATTATCAGGGCTTTGGTATTGGCCACCCGGGTTATGGCATGTATGGAGGCCACCCGGGCTTTGGCATGTATGAAGGCTACCCAGATCACGGCATACATGGAGGTGTCGGCGGCTATCCGGGATATGGAACGTACGGAGGATACGGAGGATCCGGCGGTTACCCAAGCGGCGGCTATGGAGGCTCTCCGGGAACTGTAAGTTATCCGAACATGCACCATGAAAATGATGGCCATCACCACTATTATCACCATCATCATGATGGAAAAGATAATCTTCATCACCATCATCACCATGTTGGAAAGGATAATTATCACCACCATCATGATGGTCATTATGGCCACCATCACCACCATATGGGCCACTGGGGAAAAGACGGTTATAAATAAAGAAGATGATGGTATAAAGAGGACACTCTTGCAGATCAAGAGTGTTTTTTATCTTTTTTCTTGACTGTTCAGTCTGGAAACTGGTAACATTTGTTTCAGGAGGTGATCGTCTTTTGGGGAGGAATAAAGAATTTGATACGGCACTTGTTCTTCACAGGGCGATAGAGGTTTTTGGAGAGTATGGCTACGAAGGAACGTCTCTTCAGGATCTGCTCTCTCATTTAGGCATTGCGCGCCAGAGCTTGTATGATACGTATGGCACGAAGCGTGATTTGTTTTTGTCCGCGGTGAAATCGTATCTTGAAGGGAAAAACGCTGCAGTTATGGAAAGGCTTGAAGCGCCAGGATCTGTAAAGGAAGCCATTCGTGATATTTTTCAGGAGGGTGTCAATGCCCTGAGGGATCCGGAACGGGCGAAGGCGTGCTACATTGTGAACAGTGCGATTGAACAGATCCCGCATGACCCTGAGCTTGCCCGGTATTTTGAAAGACAATCCAAGCAGCTTGAGGACGCTTTTTATCAGGCGCTTTTAAGGGCGAAGGATCAAGGAGAATTGAATGGCGAAGATTCTGATATATCTGCGCTCGCCCGGTACCTGAATCAGAGCAGGCTGTCACTGACATTTATTGCAAAAGTGACGGCAGATATGGATCGTCTTCAGGACCATGTTGACGTGAGTTTATCAGTGCTTGATTAACATGTGGTAAAGAATTCTTTGCCCATGTGTGTATTTTTTGGACTGAATGGTCTGGAAATAAAAAAAGAGGTGATGATGAATGTTGATGAATGAATTTGAAAAAGCATGTGAAACATTGAGAAAGTTTATGGCTTATATGCTTGAGAAGGACATGAAGAGCTGGATGGAGCTTTGGGATGAGAATGCTGTATTTGAGTTTCCTTATGCGCCGGAGGGATCACCAAAAAGAATAGAAGGAAAAGCGGCCATTTACAACTATATTAAGGATTATCCTAAGCAGATCCATCTTTCTTCATTTACCACTCCGACAGTGTACCGTTCAGCAGACTCGAATACGGTGATTGCGGAGTTTCAATGTGACGGCCATGTGATTGAGACTGGACTGCCTTATCGCCAAAGCTATATCAGTGTCATCGAAACGAGAGACGGCCGCATTGTGCGTTATAGGGATTATTGGAATCCGCTTGTTGTAAAAGAGGCCTTTGGAGGATCATTTTTGCAAACAGAGGAGAGTGGGAAATGATGAAACAAAATACGATTTTAATCACGGGCGGGACCGGCACAGTCGGCAGCCGAATCGCCAGCCGTTTAATAAAGCTGGGATACAGAGTGCGTATTGCAAGCCGAAAAAAGGGCGCGCTTGCAAGTGCGGAGCATGTGTATTTTGATTGGAAGGATGCCTCCAGTTTTACGCCTGCTCTAGAACAGGTAAAAGACATCTATCTTGTTGCTCCGGTCGGTGTACTTGATCCGGCTCCCTATGTGCTTCCCTTTTTAAAGGAAGCAAAGCGTCTCGGCGCAAAGCGGGTAGTGATGCAAAGTGCGTCTGTTGTCTCCGAGAACGGTCCCGTGTTTGGCGCGCTTCACCAGGCAGTGCGCGAGTTTCCAGAATGGACGGTGCTACGGCCCTCATACTTTATGCAAAATTTCATCAATGTCCAGCATCGCATGTCTATTCAAACGGAGGGGCGCATCACAACGGCTTCGGGTGAAGGAAAACTTGGGTTTATTGAAGCTGATGACATCGCAGAAACAGCCGTCAGGGCTTTGATTGATGATGTTCCTCATCAAACACATCATATTCTGACAGGTCCCGAGGCGCTGAGCTATGCCGAAGCGGCGGAGATCATTGGAGCTGCGGCGGGACGCCGGGTGGAGCATGTCAGCATTTCTCGTTCCGAGCTGCAGCATAAAATGGAGGCAGGAGGTTTGCCCGCGGATTATGCCCATTTTATGGCGAAGCTTGATGAGGCAATCAGCCATGGTGCGGAACATCGGGTAACGGATACAGTGATGCGTGTGACGGGAAAAGAACCTCGTTCGCTGTCAGAGTTTGCGGCTGCTCATGCTGCGTATTGGAAACACTGATCTCATTTTGGACTAAATAGTCTAGAAAGACCTTCGGCGCTTCCGAAGGTCTTCTTATTGAAAAAGCTAAGTCGTGTTTTAGTCATAATCATGCCTCCTGCCTCATACCTATTAAGGTCATTGTTTTTGAGAAAGGAGGAGCCGGAATGAAGGATATGCAGCCGTTTACGCCTGTCAAATCATATACGCCCTTTCACAGCCGTTTTGATCCCTGTCCGCCCATAGGGAAGAAATATTACAGAACGCCCCCTAACCTTTATATGACCTTTCAGCCTGAGCACATGGAGCAGTTTTCGCCGATGGAGGCTTTGAGGAAAGGCACCCTTTGGAAGGATCTCTATGATTTTTATGAAAACCCTTATCGAGGGGGAGACGCACATGGCAAAAAAGGTTGACGCCGAATATTATCGTCAGCTTGAGCAAATACAGGCTGCTGATTTTGTGCTTGTTGAGCTGAGTCTTTATTTAAATACACATCCTCATGATGAAGATGCGCTGAAGCAATTCAATCAATATTCCGGCTATTCAAGGCACTTAAAAAGACAGTTCGAATCCTCTTACGGACCGCTTCTGCAGTTCGGCAACAGCCCCGCGGGCAAGGATTGGGATTGGGGAAAAGGGCCATGGCCGTGGCAAGTATAAGGAGGAATGCCTGAATGTGGGTGTATGAAAAGAAGCTGCAATACCCTGTCAAGGTCAGTACGTGCAACCCGACGCTGGCGAAGTATTTGATTGAGCAGTATGGCGGAGCGGACGGAGAGCTGGCCGCAGCTCTCCGGTATTTGAACCAGCGTTATACGATTCCTGATAAGGTCATCGGCCTTTTAACAGATATCGGCACGGAGGAGTTTGCCCATTTGGAAATGATTGCGACCATGGTCTATAAGTTGACGAAAGACGCCACACCGGAGCAGCTGCGTGAAGCTGGGCTTGGCGATCATTACGTCAATCACGACAGCGCGCTTTTTTATCATAATGCGGCGGGCGTGCCGTTTACCGCGAGCTATATCCAAGCGAAGGGCGATCCGATTGCCGATTTATACGAAGATATTGCCGCAGAAGAAAAGGCGCGGGCGACGTATCAATGGCTGATTGATATTTCGGATGATCCTGATTTAAACGACTCCCTGCGTTTTTTGCGAGAGCGTGAAATCGTACACTCTATGCGCTTCAGAGAAGCGGTTGAAATTTTAAAAGAAGAACGGGATAAAAAGAAGATTTTCTAATAGGCAGATTGGCCTCTCTTTCATACACCCTTTTACATACAGAGAAAATGGTCTGTTTTTGCAGTTTGGTCTGCATTATAATCAAGGTGTGTGTGCAAGCTTACTTTTTGATTGGGAGGCCTTTATGTCAGCTTTTAAGATTGAGAACGAAACGATTGCAGATGGATTTTACGCGTGTCCGGCCGTCTATGAGGATGCAGAATCGATTACCGGGTTGCTCGTCCGAACAGCTGAATGGCTCCGGGATCGGGGTTCTAACCAATGGAGCGGACTTCTGAAAGGGCAAGATATACATGATATTACGGGGTCAATTGAAAAGGGACATGTGTTTGTGTTTAAAAAAGATGATGAGCTTGCGGCTGTCGTGATGCTGCTGCCTGAACCGAGCGAGTGGGACCGGACGCTTTGGGGAGACGATGGGCATGAGGAGTCCATTTATTTGCATCGCCTCGCAGTAAGCCGCCGGTTTGCGGGACAGGGGCTAGGAGCCCGCGTCCTTCAGTGGGCGGAGACGGGCATACACTTTCCGGAAAAAACGCGGATCCGGCTTGACTGTGTCGCTGATAGCGACGCCCTGCATTCCTTTTATCGGCGTATGGGATATGAATTCATGGGTGCTGATGCGTCCGGATATCATTTGTTTGAGAAAGAGATTACGGCAGAATAAGCGTCCTTTGCAGGGGGCTTTTTTGTCTTTTCTAAAAGGGAGGGCAGGCGATGTGTGGCCAATATTATTTGTGACAGGGATTGTGACGGCTTGTCTGTTTGCTGGCGTATCCGTTTTGATGCGGATGAGATTTCCTGACAAAAGTCGGCCGGAATGGATGTTGGCCGGGCTGATCGTCCTTGGTGTGTTTGCGATCTGGTACAGCCTCGTGTATGTACGCGGCTGGGAAGGGGCTGCGCTCGGAATGCTTGGATTCAATGTCATTTTTGGAGCCATTGCCGGATATTTGATCGATAAGGCCATTCGGCGTTACAGGAAAAGATAAGGCTGCTGCCGTCTCTCATCATGTCGAAATTTTCACAGACCGGCAGGAATTTTCTTTCGAAAGGAGAAATACATATTACTTTAAAATGAAAGCGTTTTCCAAAGCAGGAAGGTGATGTTGATGATACACAGTGTGACAAATGGGCTGAATCGTTTTTGTACGTGGGTGATGAGACTGGCCTATTTGAATGTGCTTTGGATTTTGTTTTCTCTTGCAGGCCTGGTTGTGTTTGGGCTGATGCCCGCTACTGCCGCGATGTTTACAGTGGCGAGAGAATGGGCGAAGGGGAATACAGATGCCCCGGTGTTTTCTGTCTTTTTTCGGACGTTTAAAAAGGAATGGCGGGCATCACAGATCCTCGGGCTTATCGTTGTGACGGCTGCCCTGTTTCTGTTTGCGGATATGCGGATAGCGGCTCAGATGGACCAGCCTGTGCTCGTCAATGTATTCCTGAGCATTAGTTTGATTTTCGCGTTTGTTGTGCTGTATGTGTTCCCGGTATTTTCTCATTTTGACGTAAAAATCAGAGAGGTGCTGAGCATCAGCTTTTTGATTGCTTTCAGCCGTCCGGCGGTGACACTTTTAATGGCAGCGGGCGCTGTCGGTGTGCTTTGTCTCGTTCTGTTTCATGTCACGTTTCTATTGTTTTTCAGCGGGAGTTTACTCAGCCTGATCTTAACGAAGCTGTCCTTTAAAGCGTTTCGGTCAATGGATCAGCGGCAGGAGAAAGAAAAGGCGGCATGAAGAAAAGAGTTGCTGGCTGGTACAGGCGGATGAAGATTAAGGATAAGCTGTTTGTGTTTCTATCGTTGATTATGGCCGTATCCTTTCTATTTGTATACAGCGGGGTCCAGTATGCCTTTCATGTGTATGATGAGCAGATTTACCGCAAGTCCTCGGAGGTGCTTCGCATGTCTTCTGAAAGGATCGAAGACGAGCTGAAGAAGATAGAGGATGTGTCATATGAAATCATTACAGACGAACAGATTCAGCGCATCCTGAGCATGCAAAATCGGGATGATACGTATGATCAATATCAAATGAAGCAGGAGCTTTGGGATCAGCTTGCGGGATATGCCAGTGATGAAAAGTACATCGATTCCATTCATTTGATTGATGCCCGCGGCTCAGAGTATTCAGCCGGAAGCAGTTCTTCAGATCTTTTGCAGCAGGAGCAGGAAGAGGTATTTAAGCGAGCGAAAGCGAAAAATGGAAGAAATCTTTGGATGACGCTCGGCGGGTCAGATCCTGTCCTGATTTCAGCACGGCAGATCAGGTCATATCACCAGCTGAGTCTGAACGGCTTGGGCATGGTGCTGATCCAAGTCAATGTAAAACAAATGATTCGTGATGTGCCGAAGGATTGGGGCGATTCAGTCGGAGACATTATGATTGCCGACCAAGGCGGGAATTTGGTGTATACGGCACATGCATCAGCGCATGTTCCTGAGGCAGCAAAAGAGACGCTGAAGCACCCCGGTTATGACTTGATAAAAAAGAATGGCAAACGTTACTTTATTTCTTATCTTCAATCATCCTACCAAAATTGGAGCTACTATAACGTTATCCCCTTTGATCAGATGTTCGCGAAAATTTCCTTTATGAAAACAGTGATCGGCACATGCTTTCTCCTCTTTTTCTGTGTGGTTTTGCTTTTCGGAAGGAAAATCGCCAACAGCATCACGGAGCCGATTGAACAGCTTGTGACCGCGATGAAATCGGTACAGCACGGCGGTATTGAAGCAGGTGTGTCGCTTTCTCTGCCGGAACATACACAGGATGAGGCCGGCATGCTGAACCGCCATTTCACTGTCATGATGAAACGGATTAATGAGCTGATGGAAGAAAATGTGGAAAAACAGCTCATTATTAAAGAAACCGAATTGAAAGCACTGCAAGCCCAGATCAATCCGCATTTTTTATATAACACGCTCGAGTCCATCAATTGGCTGGCCAAGGCGAATCAGCAAAAGCAAATCTCAAAAATGGTGGAATCGCTCGGTTTTCTTCTGAGAAACAGCATACATATGAAAAAGGATATCGTGACCATTCAGGAGGAGGCGGACATTTTACGTCACTATATGACCATTCAGCGATTTCGATTTGAAGAGCGCCTGAATTTCACGTTGGATATTGACGATGAGGTGAAGCATTGC
Source organism: Bacillus sp. FSL R5-0416 (assembly GCF_037975425.1). Taxonomy (NCBI): domain Bacteria; kingdom Bacillati; phylum Bacillota; class Bacilli; order Caryophanales; family Bacillaceae; genus Bacillus; species Bacillus sp. FSL R5-0416. The sequence continues at coordinate 745,218 of NZ_CP150252.1, forward strand.
CTCATTCCGAAACTGACGCTCCAGCCGCTTGCGGAAAATGCGATTCAATACGCGCTTGAACCCTTTACAAGGCCATGCGCCATCCGGATTCAGGCGAAAAAGGCAAAGGAATGTGTCTGTATTACGGTCGAAGATAACGGCCCTGGCATGGATGGACGGATTCTTGAATCAACGGGCGGAAGAGGAATCGGACTTTGGAATATTCGCGAGCGCATCAGCCTGACATTCGGAGAGCCATACGGCTTGCGGATTCATAGTGAGCATGAAAAGGGGACGAGGATTGTGATCACAATACCGTGCCGAAATGAGGTGGTGTGATGTATAAAATACTGCTGGCTGATGATGAGAGGATTATCCTTGATGGAATGGCAGGAATCATTGAGTGGGAGTCGCTTGGCGCCTCATTGATCGGTAAAGCGCAGAACGGACATGAAGCATATGAAAAGATTGTACATAAGCAGCCGCATATCGTCATCACAGACGTCAAAATGCCCGGCATGGACGGGCTTGAGTTGATCAAAAAGGTGTCAGCCATCAGTCCGTCGGTGCAATTTATCGTCCTGTCCGGGTTTGGAGAGTTTGAGTACGCAAAGGAAGCCATGAAATATGGGGTGAAGCATTATTTGCTGAAACCCTGCAATGAACAGCAGATTATCAGCTCGCTGGAGGAAATCATTGCTGAGCTGAAGCGGCAAGATGTGCACAAAAAGAAAACAGCCCATCTGAAACACGAGCTGGACCATATCCGTTCCTTTGCAGCTGATCAATACTTGGAAGGCTTGATCGCCGGTGTGGCCCAGCTGTCTCCGCCGCCTTCACTTGCCGGAAAAAAGATCCGCCTCTTGATCTTAAAAGGGGAACAATCTATTGATGCCACAGCCAGAGAGGCACTCGGGTCGGCACTGACAGCGGTTAGCAGCAGCGGAGAATGGACCGTGCTCGCCGTAGTGGAGAACGCCACTGAAAAGGCGGCGGAGGTTTTTGCGGACCGCAAGATGGCCATCAGTCAGGCGGGAGAACTCCGGAACGCGGGGCAGCTGTTTCGTGACACAGCCGAAGCGTCTGGTGACCTGCACGGGAGCGCAGTGATTTCAAAAATGATCAGGCTCATTGCCGACGAGCTCGGAAATCCGAATCTGTCCTTAAAATGGGCGGCGAAGGATATGCTGTTTATGAATCCTGATTATCTCGGGAAGTTATTTAAGCAGGAAACAGGCGAGAAATTTTCCCAATATGTTACACGAGTGCGTCTTGAACATGCGATGAAACAGATGAAAATGAGGCGGGACGCGAGTGTATCAGAAATTGCTGAAGAAATCGGATTTGGCGATAATCCGAAGTATTTCAGTCTTGTTTTTAAAAAATATACCGGTCTGACACCGTCAGAATTCAGAAGAAAACAGGGAGGCGCTTCCGCAGGATAGCCATCTCTGTTTTTTTGACTTTCGCCACTGTTTTTTGAGTGTTTCGCCCTATCCGAACGCTTTAAAATAAAATGTAAGCACTTACATTAAAGGGGGGATTGGTTTGAAGAAGATTTGTTACGTGCTGTTATCCCTTGTCTGCGTCTTTTTTTTCAGCGGATGTTCAGCGGGTGAAGAGGCCTCAGGAAAAAAAGAAGACGTTACACTCAGAATCGCGTGGTGGGGCGGGCAGCCAAGACATGATTATACAACAAAGGTAATTGAACTATACGAGAAAAAGAATCCGCACGTCCATATTGAAGCGGAATTTGCGAACTGGGATGACTACTGGAAAAAGCTTGCGCCCATGTCTGCCGCCGGCCAGCTTCCTGATGTCATTCAAATGGATACCGCTTACTTAGCCCAATACGGAAAGAAGAACCAGCTGGAGGATTTAACGCCGTATACAAAGGATGGAACGATTGACGTCAGTTCAATCGACGAGAATATGCTGTCGGGCGGAAAAATCGACAATAAGCTATATGGATTTACGCTAGGTGTCAACGTGCTGTCTGTGATTGCCAATGAAGATTTGCTGAAAAAAGCCGGTGTGTCTATCAATCAGGAAAACTGGACGTGGGAGGATTACGAGAAGCTGGCGTATGATCTTCAGGAAAAAGCCGGTGTCTACGGTTCTAACGGAATGCATCCGCCTGATATTTTCTTCCCGTATTATTTGCGCACAAAGGGTGAGCGCTTTTATAAAGAAGACGGCACTGGCCTCGCGTATCAAGATGATCAGATGTTTGTCGATTACTTTGAACGGCAGCTGAGGCTGGTGAAAGCGAAAACGTCCCCAACACCTGATGAAAGCGCACAGATTAAAGGGATGGAAGACGATTTTATCGTCAAAGGCAAATCAGCGATTACATGGAACTACTCCAATCAATATTTGGGCTTTGCCCGGCTGACAGACTCGCCGCTGTCTCTCTATCTGCCGCCGGAGCAAATGAAGGAAAAGGCGCTGACATTGAAGCCGAGTATGCTGTTTTCCATTCCGAAAAGCTCTGAGCATAAAAAAGAGGCAGCGAAATTTATTAATTTCTTCGTGAATAATGAGGAAGCGAACCAGCTGATTAAAGGCGAGCGAGGCGTTCCAGTCTCCGACAAGGTGGCGGATGCGATTAAACCGAAGCTGAATGAGGAAGAAGCCAACATCGTGGAGTATGTAGAAACCGCGTCAAAAAACATCAGCAAAGCCGATCCGCCAGAGCCTGTGGGAAGCGCGGAGGTCATCAAGCTGCTGAAGGATACGTCAGATCAGATTCTGTATCAGAAGGTATCGCCGGAAAAAGCCGCCAAAACGTTCCGAAAAAAGGCCAATGAGATATTAGAGAGGAATAATTGACGGGAAATGGGGCTGACGCAATGAAAAAAAGCCGGAGTATAAGAAAAGACAATCTGGCGGGATATGCTTTTATTTCTCCGTTTATCATCGGGTTCCTATGCTTTACGGTGATCCCGATGGGGGCGTCCCTGTTTCTGTCCTTCACGAGCTATGACTTGTTTACGGCGCCGAAATGGATCGGGCTCGACAACTTTAAGGAAATGTTTACGGGTGACGAAAAGTATTGGCAGTCTCTGAAGGTGACATTTACGTATGTGCTTGCCGGGGTTCCGCTCCGCCTCGGCTTCGCGCTTTTTATCGCTGTCATTTTAAACAATGCAGCAAAAGGAACGGCCATTTACAGAACGCTCTTTTATCTGCCTTCGATCATCGGCGGGAGCGTCGCCGTGGCAATTATGTGGCGCAATATTTTTGGCAATGACGGGGTCATCAATGCGCTGCTGTTTTTTGTCGGGATTGATCAAAAAATTCTTTGGTACCAGAATCCGACAAGTGCGCTGTGGACATTGATTCTGCTGTCCGTCTGGCAGTTCGGGTCGTCAATGCTGATTTTTCTGGCCGGGCTGAAAAACATTCCGTCTTCGTATTTGGAAGCGGCAAGTGTGGATGGGGCAAATCGGGTGCAGCGTTTCTTCAAGATCACGCTTCCGATTCTTACACCGATTATTTTCTTTAATCTTGTGATGCAGACGATTTCTGCTTTTATGACATTTACACCTGCCTATATCATTTCGAAGGGCGAGGGCGGGCCGCTTGACGGGACACTTCTCTATTCGCTCTATTTGTTCCAGCGTGCGTTTAACTATTTTCAAATGGGCTACGCATCGGCGATGGCGTGGGTCATGCTTGTCATTGTCGGGCTGATTACGCTCATATTGTTTAAAACATCATCATATTGGGTTCATTACGAGTCAAAGGAGGAATGACGGATGGAGCCGGTCAACGAGCCTGTCAGAAAAGCCCCGGTTTTAGAAAGAAAAAAAGCCGGTCGCGTCAGTCCCAAACGCATACTGTTCCATGTTTTTACGGCAACGCTGGCGGTGTTACTGCTGTACCCGGTCATTTGGCTGTTTGTCAGCTCGTTTAAAGAAAGCGCCAGTATTTTTACAACCTCACATTCTCTCATTCCCGACCCTTTTATTCTCAGTAACTATGCTGAAGGGTGGAAGGGTATCGCGGGACAGCCGTTTCTGACGTTTATTAAAAACTCGGCGATCATTGTCGGACTGTCAACAATCGGTGCCGTCCTGTCATCGGCTGTCATTGCGTACGGATTTGCGCGTATTCCGTTTAAGGGAAAAAAATTTTGGTTTGCGTGCATGATGGGGACGTTAATGCTGCCTCATGAAGTGTTGATGATTCCGCAGTATATTATGTTTGCGAAATTAGACTGGCTGAATTCCTTTAAACCAATTGTCGTTCCGCAATTTTTCGGGCATGCGTTTTTTATCTTTCTGATGATCCAGTTTATCCGGACGATTCCCGAGGAGCTGGATGAAGCCGCGCGAATCGACGGATGCGGACGCTTTGCCTGCTTTTGGCGGATCATTCTCCCGCTGATTGCCCCCGCGCTTGCGACGTCTGCGATTTTCTCCTTCTATTGGAAGTGGGAGGAGCTGATTCAGCCGCTCTTGTATTTGAATAAGCCGGAGCTTTACCCTGTTTCACTTGCGCTGAAGCTTTTTCTCGATACAGAGTCGGCTTCGAACTGGGGCGCGATGTTTGCCATGTCAGCCGTCTCGTTATTGCCTGTGATTCTTGTTTTCTTTTTGTTTCAGAAATATATCGTTCAGGGCATCAGTACGACCGGATTAAAATAAAAAGGAGTGTTGCAGATGGCACAGCTTATCTTTGATGAAGAAAAGGTGACGTCGGTTATTGACCGGATCGTGAAACGGACATTTCAGATGGATTTTGCGTGGGATTGGCCGGGCGGCGTCGCGTTTTACGGCGTGGCGGAGGCCTATGAAGCGACGGAAAACGAGGAATATATCAATCTGTTAAAAACGTGGGTGGATGAACAGCTGGAGGATGGGCTGCCGCCGCTATCAATCAACGGAGTTTCCATCGGGCATACGCTTTTGTTCCTCCACAAGGTGACGGGTGATGACGTGTATTTGGAAACAGCGGCCGAGATGGCGGAATATGTGCTGCATAAGGCGCCGCGCTTTGGCGAGGGTATCCTTCAGCATACGGTGAATGCGGCAGAATATGTGTTTCCTGAGCAGGCATGGGCGGATACGCTGATGATGGCTGGGCTGTTTATGCTGAGAATTGGGCGGGTCATGGAGCGTGAGGATTATTTTGAAGACGGCCTGCGCCAGTTTCACGGACATGAGGATGTGCTTCAGGACCCTGTCACGAATTTGTACTACCACGCCTGGGACAATAAAGCGCAAAATCATCTGTCGGGGATTTATTGGGGCAGGGCGAACGGCTGGGCGGCACTCACGATGGCAAAGGCGCTCCCGCTCATTGAGGTGACACATCCTTCCTTTATGATCATCGACGGATCGCTCAGAGACCAGCTGAGCGCGCTTGCCCGGCTTCAGGATGAATCAGGGCTGTGGCATACGATTTTGGATGATCCGGATTCTTATCTGGAGGTTTCGGCATCAGCGGGTATTGCTTCTGCTCTGATATCGAGCGGAAAGCTGTATACAAAATATGTGCAGAAATCGCTTGCCGCCATTTTGGATGCAGTGGAAGAGGACGGACGGGTCAGCAAGGTATCGGCCGGGACAGCCGTCATGAAAAATGCCGAAGGATACAAACAGGTGCCTTACAAACGAATACAAGGATGGGGGCAGGGACTTGCGCTGACGTTTCTTGCTGATGTTTTGAAAACGAAAAAACGCGTGTATCAGTAAAGACAGCGGCGGGGGGAAAGGGATGAAAAAACAGCCTCAACAGAAGGAACGGGTTTCTCGCTGGAAGGGAACGTATTTCAAAAGAAACTTTGTCTTCATTTTGCTGATTGCCTGTATTCCCGGATTGCTGACTGGCGGCGCAATCTACTTTCTTTCGATCGACAAGGTGGAGAAAGAGCTGCAGAGATCGCATGAAACACAGGTGGCGCGTGAGGTCAGCCGAATGGATGAGAAGCTGGGAGTGCTTGAACTGGCACTCACCCAGATGGCCTACGATTCTTCACTGATGAACGGATTGGCCGAGAGGGATTTGGAGAAAGACTTTACGTTCTCCTATCAATTAACGAAAAAACTGTTTCTTTTGCGGGACCAGCAGCCGCTGATCGAGCAGGCTTCCATCTTTCTGAACAGCCCCCGGCCACTTGTGCTGAGCCCTGAATACAGCGCTTTGACAGAACAGGAGGCGCTTCGCAAGTATCGCTCGCTGCTTGCCTCAGACCACAGCATTTATTGGAAACGGTCGGGAAACCAAGCGATGCTGATCCAGCTCATTCCGGGCGCGGCGGAGAAACCGTTCGGCGCGATCATGCTGGCGGTTGATCCGAAAGAAATGGAATCAATCCTGCAAAGCTTGTCCCCCTATCCTGATGGCAGTGCGCTGCTTTTAGATCAAAATCAAGAGGTGCTGTTTCATGAAGGGGAAAAAGATTTTGAAAAGACTTTACTTCAAGAGATAAAAAAACAGCCTGCTGAGAACGGCCATTTTCAGTTGGAATGGGAAGGCAAGGTGTATTCTGTCTCCTTTGGAGAAATGAACCGGATGCATCAGCAATGGACCTTTGTGTCAGCGGCGCCTCTTTCAGCTATTACAGCGCCGATGGTGTTTTTATCAAAAGTGATCATCGTGATGCTGGTCATTTGCATCGGTTTGGCGGTATGCATGACATGGTATGCATCAAAAAAAATCTATCGTCCCATTCAGCATTTGCTTGGCTTGTTTACCGGAGGAGAGAAGAAAGTATGGCAGGCGTCCGGGCAGGATGAATTCAAGTGGATTGAAAAGAGATGGCAGGATCTATCCCTTGAAAGCCGGAAGCTCCAAGAGCAGCTCCTGCGGCAGACGCCCCATATGAAAAAAAGTTTTTTGCAGCACCTCTTGCAGGGGGATTTTTACTATGACAACGAGGACAGTCTCAGATCTCGGATGGAGGAGGCCGGCTGGAACATCGGCGGAAACGTGTTTCATGTGCTTGATCTACAGGTGACAGGACTCCGCTGTGAAAAAAGCATCTTCTGTTGCGATGATGAACAGCTCGCTGTGTTTACACTGACTAATATCGCTGAGGAATTGGCGGATAAACGCGTTTTTCAGCTCTCCATACTTGATATCGGCCGGCTTTCTATCACCGTTCTTGTGATGAAAACAAACAGCTCTGATCTGAAGGCGTATATAACGGAGCTGGCACGCCAATTTGGGGATGTAACCGGACTATGCCTGACCTCGACATTGAGCAGCAAAACGGAGCGTATCACGGAAATCCCTTCTTTATTTCAGAATGTGAAAAGCGGCAAATCCCGCAGGCAGTTTGCTAACCGGGATCAGGTCATTGATTTGCAGGCCGACTTTCCTCAGAATGAGCAGTTCGCTCCTTATTACCCCTTTGAGCTGGAAAAACAAATTGTTCAGGCCATCCGGCTGGAAAGAAAACAGGAAGCCAAGGAACTGATAGATGGATGTATGAGGGAACTGGCGGAAAAGGCAGCCATAGACAGGCATGTGCATTCCGCCCTGATTCAGCTGTTTTCCCGCATTCAGGAGGATATTTTGCATTCCGGGCTCAATCCCAGCGAACTATTTCAGCACCGGAATCCGTTTCTTGATATTTCAGAATTGCGCGAACCTAATGAAGCGGCGGCCTGGCTGATGGATGCAGTGGTGACGCCTTACCTTTCCAAGCTTGAGGGCAGAAAAAACAGACAGCAAAAGCAGCTGGCAGAACGTGTGATTGCGATGATTCACGAACAGTATATGGCGGACATTTCATTGGAAAGCTGTGCCGATGCGCTTGGCATGAATTCATATACGTTAAGCAAGGCATTTAAGCAAGTGACCGGCATTAATTTTATCGATTATGTGACCCAGATCAGAATCGAAAAGGCGAAAGAACTGCTGGTCAATACGAATAAAAAAATTCATGACGTGTCAGAAGAAGTCGGCTACCGCCACAATTACTTTAACCGGATTTTTAAAAAACAGGTCGGCATGCCGCCGGGTGTCTTCAGGCAAATGTATCAGGAAACGCCGTGAAAGGAGAGAACATGTGATGAAGAAACCGATTCAAGTATTTTTAGCGGGGGATTCCACTGTGAGTGACTGCCCGCCTCATGAAGCGCCGATGGCGGGGTGGGGGCAGGTATTCGGGCAATTGTTTTCTGAAGAGGTAGTGGTGCACAATCATGCCAAAGGAGGAGCGAGCACCAATTCTTTTGTGGAGGAAGGAAGGCTTCAAGCAATTGCCGAATGCATCACACAAGGCGATTATTTGTTGATTCAATTCGGCCACAATGACCAAAAACCGCGGGGGACGAAGCCGTACTCCACATTTCAGCAGTTTCTTACCTTGTTTGCAGATACGGCACGCGAAAAGGGCGCGCATCCTGTGTTCGTCACATCGGTGCAGCGCCGCCGCTTTGATGAAAACGGACGGATCGAGCATTCCCTCGGTGAGTATCCCGATGCGATGAAAGCACTGGCGAAGGAGCTCGATGTACCTGTGATTGATCTGCTTGCGAAAACAAAGGTGCTGTATGAAGAATACGGGCCGGAGGAGTCGAAGCGATTGTTCGTTTGGTTTCAGCCGAATGAACATCCGAATTACCCGGACGGCATTGAGGACAATACGCATTTTTCGGAAAAAGGTGCAATGGAGGTTGCGAATCTTGTGGCAGAAGGCATTGAAGAGCTCGGACTTCCGCTTAAGGACCACCTTGTGAGCCGGGAGGGAAAAGAACATGTATAAGGAAGGCGCGTGCCTGTACCGCAATCCGCTCCGGTCTAAAAGCGATGTGAAGGACTGGCGGATGGAGGGAGGCGGACAGATCTCATTTGACGATCACAGCTTGCACCTGTCACATGTCCAGGACGATGTGCACTTTGTCTTTTGGTGTCCGGAAACCTTTCCAGACGGCATCATTGTGACATGGGACTTCTCTCCGATCGAGCAGCCGGGATTGTGTATGCTGTTTTTTTCTGCTGCGGGAATGGGAGGCGAGGATTTGTTTGATCCAAGTCTCCAGAAAAGAACAGGAAAATACCCCGAGTATCATTCGGGGGACATCAATGCGCTCCACCTGTCGTATTTCCGCAGAAAATACCCGGAGGAAAGAGCGTTCCGCACCTGCAATTTAAGAAAAAGCCGCGGTTTCCACCTCGCCGCAATGGGGGCCGATCCGCTGCCTTCTCCAGACGACGCTGATTCTCCGTATCGTATGAAGCTGATCAAAGACAAAGGCTATGTGCACTTTTCAATCAATGGTCTGCCCATTCTTGAGTGGATGGACGACGGCAGCACATATGGGCCTGTGTTAACAAAAGGAAAAATCGGGTTCCGGCAGATGGCCCCCATGAAAGCCGTTTACAGGGATTTTGCCGTGCATCAAGCGGTGAGAAGATGAAGACGACTGTAACGGATGCGCTTTATGCAGGCTGCGAAGCGGTGGTGAAAATAGCATGGCTCAACGGGCTGTGGCTGTTGTTTACACTTTTGGGCGGCGTTCTTTTCGGATGGGCGCCCAGCACAGCCGCGATGTGTGCCGTTATAAGGAAATGGCTGATGGGGCAAAAGGATGTCCCGATATTTCCGTTATTTCTCGATACCTATAAAAAAGAGTTTCTCAAGATTAATGCGATCGGATTGGCGTTTTCGGCTCTTTTGATCATATTGTCTGCCAACTATCATTATTTTTCTGCCAGTACGAATTGGCTGTCCTTTGCCGTAACAAACTGCACGCTGCTTGCAGGGCTTTTGTATATCATCGCGCTGATGTATGTGTTTCCCCTTTATGTGCATTACCAGCTCCCGCTTCGCAAATATATTCCGCAGGCACTGCTGTTTGGCGCCATGAGACCGCTGACAACCGGCTGTATGCTGATCGGGTGCGGATTTGTCCTTTATTTGCTTTATACGCTTCCTGGCCTGATCCCATTTTACGGCCCGTGTTTATTTGGGCTTGTGTTGATGTTTTTTGCTCTTAGGGGATTTCAAAAGACGGAGGCCCAGCATCATCAAGCCGGGTAACAAAAAAATGACAAATATGCAAAAAAGTGCAGTGTCCGAAATAGGCAGATGCAAAAAAGTGAAATTGAAGACAGCTCACACAGCGCATAAAATCCAATTTAAGTAAGCGCTTACAGATAAATGAGAAGGAGCTGTCTGATGATTACACGAAGGAAACGCATGTTTACCGCTGTTACGTTGCTGGTCTTGTTGGTGATGGGAGCCTCTGTATGTCCTGTGAAAGCTGAAGGGGCAGCGCGGCAGATGGAAGCGCTGAACCGGGGGCTTGTAGCGGTCAAGACGGACGGGGGCATTTTTGTCAGCTGGCGGTTTCTTGGAACCGAAAACGCATCTGTTTTGTTCAATGTGTACAGAGACGGGCAAAAACTGAATGCTGCGCCTGTCAAAACCACGAACTATGTGGATAAAAATGGATCGGCGGGTTCGACGTATACGGTCCGGGCTGTTGTAAACGGTACCGAACAGCCGGCTTCTGAAAAAGCCTCCGTATGGGCGCAGCCGTATCATTCCGTTCCGCTGGATAAACCGGCTGGCGGCACGACGCCAAAGGGTGAAGGTTACACGTACAGCGCTAATGACGCAAGTGTTGGCGATGTGGATGGTGACGGGCAATACGAGCTGATCCTGAAATGGGACCCGTCCAACTCAAAAGACAATTCACAGGATGGCTATACGGGTGACGTGCTGATTGACGCGTATAAACTGGACGGCACAAAGTTATGGCGGATCAATCTTGGCAAAAACATCAGAGCGGGCGCGCACTACACCCAGTTTATGGTGTATGACCTTGATGGTGACGGAAAAGCGGAAGTGGCAATGAAAACGGCAGACGGGACAAAAGACGGCACGGGCAAAGTAATTGGAGATGCCAATGCAGATTACAGAAATGAACAGGGGCGTGTGCTTTCAGGCCCTGAATATCTCACTGTGTTTCAAGGTTCAACCGGGAAAGAGCTTGTCACCGCAAATTTTGAACCGGCGCGCGGCAATGTGTCGGATTGGGGAGACAGCTACGGCAACCGTGTTGACCGTTTTCTCGCCGGCATTGCCTACCTTGATGGACAGCGGCCGAGCCTGATCATGACCAGAGGGTATTACGCTAAAACCATGCTAGTTGCCTATAACTTCAGGGATGGAAAGCTGTCAAAGCTTTGGACGCTGGACTCCTCAAAGTCAGGAAATGAAGCGTTTGCCGGACAGGGGAATCACAACCTGAGCATCGCGGACGTTGACGGGGATGGAAAAGATGAGATTATTTTCGGCTCAATGGCTGTTGATCATGACGGGAAAGGCATGTACTCGACCGGCTTAGGCCATGGGGATGCCCTCCATACAGGAGATCTTGATCCGGGCCGGCCGGGGCTTGAGGTGTTTCAAGTTCATGAGGACAAAAATGCAAAATACGGCTTATCTTTCCGGGATGCTGCAACCGGAAAAATCCTTTGGGGCGTTTATGCCGGCAAGGATGTAGGCCGGGGAATGGCTGCTGATATTGACCCGCGTTATCCGGGACAGGAAGTGTGGGCAAACGGTTCTCTCTACTCAGCGAAAGGAGTCAAAATCGGAAGCGGGGTTCCGTCCTCGACCAACTTCGGCATCTGGTGGGACGGCGATCTGCTCCGGGAACAGCTGGACAGCAACCGAATTGATAAGTGGGATTATCAAAACGGCGTATCGAAAAATGTGCTGACTGCATCAGGCGCAGCGGCTAACAACGGCACAAAAGCAACACCGGCGCTTCAGGATGATCTGCTCGGTGACTGGCGCGAGGAAGTCGTGTGGAGAACGGAGGACAGCAGTGCTCTGCGCATTTACACGACGACCATTCCGACTGAGCACAGGCTGTATACGTTGATGCACGATCCGGTGTACCGGCTTGGCATCGCCTGGCAAAATGTCGCCTATAACCAGCCGCCGCACACAAGCTTCTTTTTAGGAGACGGCATGGCGGAACAGCCAAAACCAAATATGTATACGCCTTAACTGAAAGGGGGAAGGAACGGGCTGCGCGCAGCCCGTTCCCATCAAATGAAACCAAAAAAGAGGCAAATGGAATACTTGACCAGAGGTTTGATTGCGGTAAAGACAGAACAGGGCGTGTTTGTCAGCTGGCGTTTTCTCGGCACGGATCATGAGACGACGGCTTTTCACCTTTATCGAGATGGAAAGCGGATCACCCGCGATCCAATCGCTGAAAGCACTAATTTTCTCGATCAAAACGGAACGGCTGACTCTGTTTATCAAGTGGCGGCTGTCAATAAAGGACGGGAAGAAAAGCTTTCCAAGGAAGCTCGTGTTTGGCAGGAAAATGTTCTGGAGGTTCCGCTTGCCAGACCGGAAGGCGGTGTGACGCCGGACGGAAAGCCGTACACTTACAGCGCCAATGATGCCAGTGTCGGGGATGTAGACGGGGATGGAGAATATGAAATGATCCTGAAGTGGGACCCATCCAATTCAAAAGACAACGCTCATGACGGTTATACCGGGGAGGTGCTCATAGATGCCTATAAACTGGACGGCACCTTTTTGTGGCGCATCAACCTCGGCAGAAACATCAGGGCGGGCGCTCATTACACGCAATTTATGGTGTATGACCTGGATGGTGACGGAAAAGCAGAAATCGCCATGAAAACAGCTGACGGCACAACAGACGGGAAAGGACATATCATCGGTGATGAGCATGCCGATTTTAGAAACGAACAGGGCAGAATTATGTCCGGTCCGGAATATTTGACGGTGTTTAAAGGAGAAACCGGTGAGGCGCTCACAACCGTGGAATATGAACCGCCCCGCGGCAAGCTGGAGGATTGGGGAGACGGCTATGGAAACCGGATGGACCGTTTTCTCGCCGGGATCGCTTATTTGGATGGGGAGCGGCCGAGCCTTGTAATGGCACGCGGCTACTATACGAGAGCCGTGCTCGTGGCATACGATTTCAGAAACGGAAGGCTCAAAAAACGCTGGGTATTTGACTCCAACCAGCCGGGACATGAAGCGTACGCAGGACAGGGGAACCACAGCTTAAGCGTGGCGGATATCGACGGAGACGGAAAAGATGAAATCATATACGGCGCAATGGCTGTCGATCATGACGGAACCGGCCTGTACTCAACGGGGCTCGGGCACGGAGACGCGATGCATGTAGGGGATCTGGACCCGTCACGAAAAGGGCTTGAAGTGTTCCAGGTGCATGAGGACGCCACGAAGCCGTACGGACTGTCGCTGCGAGATGCCGGAACCGGTGAGATATTATGGGGCGTCCATGCTGGAACTGACGTTGGCCGGGGCATGGCGGCTCATATTGACCCAAGCTACAAAGGGTCGCTCGTCTGGGGAATTGATCCGCCGGGCAATGATGGCATGTCGTATGGGCTTTTTACGAGCAAAGGCGAAAAAATCAGCGACAAAGCGCCCTCTTCAGCCAATTTCGCCATCTGGTGGGACGGTGATTTGGTCAGAGAACTGCTTGATCATGACTGGGACGGAACGATCGGCAGGCCAAAGATTGAAAAATGGGATGCTGAAAACGGCTGTCTGAAGACGATATTTCAGCCGGCCGGCGTGCTGTCCAACAACGGCACGAAAGGAAACCCGGTTCTTCAGGCCAACCTGTTCGGAGACTGGCGGGAAGAAGTGATATGGAGAACGGAAGACAGCAGCGCGCTCCGTATCTATACAACGACACATCTCACCCGCCACCGCTTTTACACGCTGATGCATGATCCGGTTTACAGGCTCGGCATCGCCTGGCAGAATACCGCCTACAACCAGCCGCCGCACACGAGCTTTTACCTCGGAACGGGAATGAAAAAACCGCCGAAGCCCGCCCTGTACATAGCGGGAAGCAAAGCGGAGGCGCCGCTGTAGGAGGACTAAGGGATAAGACGTAAAGGCTGAACGCTACGACAAGATGATTAGAGAACGGGCAGGACGAACCAATGCACAAACGCTGTACGCACCGGTTTTTTCAAGGGAAGAGCTATCCGTGATGGAAGCTGTATAAAAACGAGGGGGAATGAAAAATGGCAAATCATATTTATCTTGCCGGCGATTCGACTGTTCAAACGTATGGAGACAGCACAAATCAAGGGGGCTGGGGGCAGTTTCTCGGCTCGCATCTGCCGGAGCATATTCAGGTGATCAACAGAGCGATCGGGGGAAGAAGCTCGAAAACATTTGTGGAAGAGGGCAGGCTTCAGGCAATCCTTGATGTGATCGAGCCGGATGATTGGCTGTTCGTGCAGATGGGCCATAATGACGCGTCGAAAAATAAGCCGGAGCGCTACACCGAGCCCTACACTACTTATAAACAATATTTAAAGCAGTATATCGCAGGCGCGCGGGAAAAAGGCGCCCATCCGCTTCTCATTACCCCCGTAGCCCGCTTTCATTACGAAAACGGCGTGTTTTTGAACGATTTTCCAGATTACTGCATTGCCATGAAGCAGACGGCTGAAGAGGAAAATGTCCAGCTCATTGATCTGATGGAGAAAAGCCTTGCTTTCTTTACTGAGAAGGGCGAGGAAAAAGTATACACCTATTTTATGATTTCAGAAGGGATTAACGATTACACGCATTTTACAAAAAAAGGCGCAAATGAAATGGCGAAACTTGTGGCAAAAGGCATAAAGGAGCTCGGCCTGCCATTGACAGAATCGATCATCAAAGAAAGGTGAAAATATGATGAGAAAACTGTATCATGGCGCTTGCTATTATCCGGAATTATGGGATGAAGAGACGATTCAGCAGGACATTGACATCATGCGTGAAGTTGGCGTAAATGTTGTGCGGATCGGCGAATTTGCCTGGTCTGTCATGGAACCTGAAGAAGGAAAAATTGACGTCGGTTTTTTCAAAGAAATCATCGCCCGGCTGTATGATAGCGGGATCGAAACGATTATGTGCACGCCGACGCCTACACCGCCGATTTGGTTCTCACATGGCCGGCCCGAACGCATGCATGCCAATGAAAAAAGAGAGATCATGGGGCATGGCTCCCGTCAGCATGCCTGTACGAACAACCCGTATTTCCGAAAAAAAGCCGCCATCATCACCACAGCCATCGCCAAGGAGCTTGGCCGGCTCCCGGGGCTGATCGGCTGGCAGCTAGACAATGAGTTTAAATGCCATGTTGCAGAATGCATGTGTGAGACATGCTTGCGCCTATGGCATGACTGGCTCAAAAATTGCTACGGGGTAATTGAGCGCTTGAATGAAGCTTGGGGAACCGATGTGTGGAGCGAGACCTATCAGACGTTTGAGCAAGTCCCGCAGCCGGGACCGGCCCCGTTTCTGCATCATGCCTCTCTACGCACTATGTATCAGATGTTTTCGATGGAGATGATCGCTTCGTTTGCGGATGAACAGGCCAAAATCATCCGCTGCTATTCAGATGCGCCGATCACGCATAACGGATCAGTCATGTTCAGCGTGGACAATGAGCGAATGTTTCAGAATCTCGATTTTGCCTCCTATGACACGTACGCTTCGCAGGAAAACGCCTCTGCCTTTTTATTGAACTGTGATTTATGGAGAAATCTGAAACAAGGGCGCCCGTTTTGGATTTTGGAAACGAGTCCGTCGTATGCCGCCTCGCTTGAAAGCTCCGCTTACCCGCACGCAGACGGGTATTTGCAGGCCGAAGCCGTATCGTCCTACGCCTTAGGGAGCCAGGGGTTTTGCTACTGGCTATGGCGACAGCAGCGTTCAGGCAGCGAGATTTCCCACGGTTCGGTTCTCAGTGCCTGGGGCGAACCCACCATCGGCTATCAAAATGTGCTGGCGGTTGAGCGGGCAAGAAAGGAAATCGAGCCTATTATTCTATCGACTGAACCCGTTCAAGCCGAGGCGGCGATGACTTACTCTGACAGAGCAAAAGCATTTATTAAAACTGAGCCTCACCGGGGACTCCGGCATCGTTCGCTTGTGACGCATTTTTATGAACGTATTCTCAACACGGGGATTCACCGTGACCTTATTCCGGAAGGCGCTCCACTGGACGGCTATCGCTTGCTGTTTACGCCATTTGTGCCGTATTTGTCTTCTGAATTTATCAAAAAAGCTTCGGCATTCGCTGAAGCGGGCGGCATCTGGATCACCGGGCCGCTGACAGGAGGGCGCACATGCGAGCATACCATTCATACCGATTGCGGACTTGGCGAACTTGAGAAAACGTCAGGGATCAAAACACTTTTTACCTTTCCGATGAATGAGAACGTGAATACAGGAAAAGCGTTTGGCATCACGGCGCCGCTCGGACTATGGAGCGCGGTGTTTGACACAGAGAGCGGAAACACCCTTGGCACGGTTGAATCAGGACCGGGGGCGGGCCATGCATTTCTGACGGAACGGAATTACGGCGAGGGGAAAATTGTCATGCTGGGCTCGCTTCCATCCGGGAAAGAAGGGGATGCGATGCTGGAGGCGCTTGTCAGGCATTACGCCGCTGAGGCAGCCATTTCTGTCCGCTCGGATGTAACACCCGGCACGATCGTTGCCCCGCGCAAAGGCGATAACGGCCTTGTGTGGATCATCGTGAATATGGATGGAAAAGGAGGAAGTGTGACACTGCCGGAAGCGGGAACAGATCTGTTGACGAACCGTTTGGAAAAGGCGGGGAGGCTGGCGGTCGGACCGCATGAATACCGTGTGATTCAATTTGACAATCACAGCTGATTCTTTGCATCGAATCAGCTTTTTTCTATGGAGGGAGAGACCGATGAAAAAGATCAAATGGTTATCAGAACAGCCAAAGTTGACAAGCGGCGTGACGTGGGGCGTGCCATGGAAAAAAGGAGAATTAAAAAAGGGAGACCGTCTGGCGCTTATGAATGAAAACGCGGAAACGCGATATGTGCAAAGCGAACCGTCGGCCTATTGGCCGGACGGGAGCATCAAGTGGACGAAGCACGCGGCGGTGTTTGGCGGTCAGGAAAACCAAAGCTTTACAGTTCGCAAAAGAGAAGTGCCGCAGCCAACTGAATCGCTCAGCATTCTTGAGACAGAGCATGACATCCAAGTGAATACAGGAGCACTCGTTTGTACCATTCATAAAACAGGATCTGATTTCATTCAATCATTGCAGATCAACGGAAAGCCGATCGCCGCAGGCGGGAGGCTCGTTGCAATAAGAGAAACGAGAAAAGAGTCGGCGGCGGAAACGGTTTTTTTGCATGAAAGGTCTGCCAGCTTTATCAAACGGGCGGCGATTGAGCAGAGTGGTCCTGTCAAAGCAGTAGTCAAAATCGAGGGAGTGCATGTGCTCCATAAAACGTATGAGGAATGGCTGCCGTTTGTCATCCGATTAACGTTTTATGCCGGGCTGTCTGAGATCGGCCTTGTGCACACGCAGCTGATTGACAGGAGCGGTAAACTAGAATTCGTTAAGGGGCTCGGCATCGAATTCGACCTTTTTTTGGAGGGAGAGCCGTACAACCGCCATTTCCGCTTTGCGGGAGAGAAAGGGATGTACAAAGAACCCGCCCAACTGTTTGGCACACGTAAATTCAATGAACGATATCCGCTTTATGAAAAACAAATCAATGGCGAAATGCTGTCTCCAGATGAAGAGCATAAGGAATGGTTTGCACATGGCACACAGAATGCGGTTTGGGACGATGTCAAGCTCGTGCAAGATTCCAGCGATCATTACAGCCTGTCAAAACGGACCGGAAAAGATTATGCGTGGGTTGGAATGCTGCATGGCAGCCGGGCGAAGGGGCTTTGCTATGCGGGCGGAAAAAATGGCGGTGTGGCTCTCGGCCTGCGGTATTTCTTTGAGAAATACCCTTCAGCACTGGAAATCACAGGTCTTGCCGGCAGCCGCCCCAAAATGACTATCTGGCTTTGGCCTCCGGACGGCGAAGCGATGGATTTGCGGCATTATACAGGAAACACCCACGTGGCCAGCGCGTATGAAGGCTTTGATGAAATGCGCTCTGATCCGACAGGCATTGCGAACACAAATGAAATCAGCCTGGCGTGCTTTTCGCACATGCCGTCTGACGAAGTCCTCAATGCGCTGGCTGACAAATGGCAGGCGCCGCCGCTCATTGTATGCGAGCCGGACGTCTATTACGAATCAAAAGCACTCGGGGTATGGAGCATCATTGACACATCCCATCCGCTCAAAAAAGAGCTGGAAGAACAGCTTGATGCGGCCTTTCTGTTTTATAAAAAGGAAGTAGAGCAACGCAGATGGTACGGTTTTTGGCATTATGGCGATGTCATGCATACGTATGACCCGATTCGGCATATGTGGCGGTACGATCTCGGCGGATACGCATGGCAAAACAATGAGCTCGTTCCGACCCTATGGCTGTGGCAGGCGTTTTTCCGCTCAGGCAGAGAGGATATCTTTCGCATGGCAGAAGCCATGACCCGCCATACGAGCGAAACGGACAGCTTTCACCTCGGTGAATACGCCGGGCTTGGCTCACGGCATAACGTTGTGCACTGGGGATGCGGCTGCAAGGAAGCGAGAATCAGCATGGCCGGGCTTTATAAATTCTATTATTATCTGACGGGTGATGAGCGGACGGGAGATCTTTTGACAGAAGTGAAGGATGCCGATTATGCCCTCGTCAAAACCGATCCGATGCGCGCTTTTTACGAGAAAGGCAAGCACCCGACTCACGCCAGAACGGGACCGGACTGGGCGGCGTTTTGCTCGAACTGGCTGGCGGAATGGGAGCGGACCGAAAATCCGGAATATCTCAAAAAAATCGAAACGGGAATCAACTGTCTGAAGCGGCTGCCGCTCCGCTTATTATCTGGCCCGACATTTGAATATGATCCGGCGACCTCGATGCTTCATCATATAGGAGACGGCATTGCGGGCGGATATCATATGATCATTGCCTTCGGCGCGCCGCAAGTGTGGATGGAGCTGGCTGAGCTTCTTGATGACCGGGAATGGGAGGATATGCTGAGTGAATTCGGCGAATTTTACACACTCAGTGATGAGGAAAAACGAAAAAAAAGCGGAGGCGCTCTTCATGACGGGCATTTTCACTGGCCGATGTTCGCCGCCGGTATGACAGCCTACGCCGCAAGAAAAAAACAAGATCCTCATCTCGCCGCCAAAGCGTGGAATCTTTTGCTAGAAGATAAGCTCAGCCATACGCCGCTTCCGATCAAACCGGAGCGCATCGAGACATGGACGCAGCTAGAGGAGCTTCCATGGGTGACAACGAACACTGTCTCTCAATGGTGTTTAAATGTCATAGCGGCGCTGGAACTGATCGGAGATTCCCTTCCGGCAAAAAAAGAAACATCGGACAAAAAAGGATAACAGCCGGAATTTCATAGGAGAAATGGTGCAAAAAATGAAGATTGCAAGAATTTATGTAAGCGCTTTATATTGAGAGGGGCAAAGGGGAAATGCAAATTGAAAAAAGGGGGACTTACGCAACATGAAAATAAGAATGCGAAAAAAATGGATCGCCTTGCCGCTTGCTGCCATGATGATCGCCGGATGCAGCCATTCGGAAACATCCAATTCAGCAAGCGGTTCGAAAGATACGATCAAAATTATGGCGCCGCTTTTATCGCCGGAAAGCCCGAGTGATAAGAGCCCTTCATTAAAAGCGCTCGAAAAATACACAGGCAAAGAGATTAAGGTCACATGGGTGCCTGATTCATCCTACAACGACAAATTCAACATCGTCATGGCTTCAGGAGAGATGCCTCACGCGATTGTCATTAAAGATAAGTCAGCCGGCTTTATCAAGTCTGTCAAAGCAGGGGCGTTTTGGGAACTGTCTCCTTATTTAAAAGACTACAAGAATTTAAGCCAGGCAGATGAAAAGATTTTGAAGAACAGCTCGGTGAACGCCGAGGTGTACGGAATCTACAGAACGAGGGATCTGATCAGGGCGTGTATGATCATCAGAACCGACTGGCTGAAAAATGTCGGTCTGGATATGCCGGAAACGCTTGATGATTTCTATGAAGTGCTGAAAGCCTTTAAGGAAAAAGATCCTGACGGAAACGGCAAGGATGATACGTACGGCATGGTCGTGCCGAAATGGATGGGACTCGGCAACGGAAGCCCATGGGATGTTCTGCAAATCTGGTTCGGCGCTCCGAACCGCTACGGTGTTGAAAACGGAAAGCTGATTCCAGATTTTACAACGAAGGAATACATGAATGCGCTCACGTTTTTTAAAAAGCTCTATGATGAGGGATTGATTAATAAGGATTTTGCTGTCATGGATTCTGCGAAGTGGAATGATCCGGTTGTAAAAGGAAAAGCGGGTGTCATCGTTGATACAGGCTCAAGAGCGTCTCAAATCCAAAGCGCGATGGAGGAGGCGGATGAGTCGAACAAGGATATCATTGATATCGTCGGCTCGCTTGAGGGACCGAATGGCAAGCGCACTTTCCCGACATCTGGTTATTCAGGCATGATCACGATACCAAAATCAAGCGTCAAAACTGAAAAAGAGCTGAAAGAGGTGCTGTCCTTCCTCGATAAGATGAATGATAAGGAAGCGCAGATTCTCACGAACAACGGAGTGAAGGGCCGCAATTACGAGCTCAAGGACGGCGTATTCACTTCACTTGAAAAAAATAACAAATCTCTCCTGTATGAGCATGAAGGCTTGGCACAGTTCAGCATGTCGATTCCGAAAAGCGAGTATTACATCGAAGACCAGAAAACCAAGCTCTTCCAGCATCGCAAGGACATCATAACCGAAGGAGAAAAAATAGCCGTCTTTAACCCGGCTGAGTCGCTTGTATCTGATGTCTATACCCAAAAAGGTGCCCAGCTTGACAACATCATCCTCGACGCGAGAACACAATTTATCATTGGAGAAATTGATGAAAAAGGGTTCGCTGATGCAGTGGAGCTTTGGAAAAAAAGCGGCGGCAATGACCTGATGAAGGACTTGAACAAATTGTACCAATCGTCAAAATAAACCGATGCGCCTGCCTTTCGGCGGGCGCCCCGGTAACACGAAAGGAGAACAGATATGGAAACAGTGCCGAAGAAGGGAGATTCACCTGTTCTCACCGCTGGAAAAGGCATCAGCTGGATGGCTGCGCTCAAACGGGACAAATGGCTTTATCTTCTTCTTATTCCCGGTCTGCTTTATTTTTTGATTTTTAAATACTTGCCGATGTGGGGCGTGCTGATCGCTTTTAAAGACTACTCGCCATATCTTGGCTTCTGGAAAAGCGAATGGGTCGGCTTTGATTATTTCAAAGACTTTTTTATGAATCCGGATTTTTTCCGGCTGCTGCGCAACACCCTCATGCTGGCGAGCCTGGATCTTTTGTTTGCCTTTCCCGCGCCTCTCATTTTAGCCCTGCTTTTGAATGAGGTAAGAAAGGCCGTGTATAAAAGATGTATCCAAACCTTCATTTACGTACCCCATTTTGTATCATGGACAATTGTGGTCAGCATCACCTTCGTTTTCTTTACTGTCGATACAGGTGTGATCAACAAAATGATCATGAGCCTGACAGGTGAGCAGATTTCTTTCTTGTCGGATGCAGACTGGTTCCGGCCGATGATTGTGATGCAAAGCATTTGGAAGGAAACAGGCTGGGGAACGATTCTATTTTTGGCAGCGCTTGCTACGGTTGATCAAGAGCAGTATGAAGCGGCCATCATGGACGGAGCGGGGCGGTTCAGGAGAATGTGGCATATTACGCTGCCGGCGATCAGAAGCACCATTATCGTTTTGTTGATTTTAAGAATCGGCAGCTTTTTGAATCTTGGCTTTGAACAGGTGTATTTGATGACGAACTCACTCAACCGCAGTGTGGCTGACATCTTCGACACGTATGTGTACATGATGGGGATTACCCAAGGGGCGTATAGCTACAGCACGGCGGTCGGTTTGTTTAAATCAGTTGTCGGGATTATCTTGATTTTTGGCGCCAATTACATTGCGAAAAAGTTTGATCAGGAAGGATTGTTTTAGAGGAGGGAGAGGTATGGCTGAAATTCACACGATGCACAACACCAAAGCCGGACGGGTGTTTGACGTCTGCAACATTCTGTTTCTCGGCGGTGTCGGCGCGATTACCATTTTGCCGTTTTTATATATTATCGCCGGTTCCTTTGCGACAGAAGCGGAACTCGCCCAGCGGAGCTTCTTTATTTTCCCGAAAACCTTTACGCTTGATGCTTACAAGTATGTGTTTTCGACACCAACGTTCCTTCGAAGCATGGGTGTGTCCATCTTCATCACGGTTGTTGGGACGGCTGTACAGCTGTTTTTCACCTTCACGATGGCGTATCCGCTGGCGAAGCGGCATGTGAAGGGACGGAATCTGCTGTTGAATCTGGTGATTTTCTCCATGCTGTTTTCAGGCGGCATGATTCCGACGTACCTTGTCGTAAAATCACTTGGCCTTTTGGATACGTATTGGGCATTGATTCTGCCGATGGCGATTAATCCGTTCAACCTTATTATTATCAAAAACTTCTTTCAGCAGCTGCCGCGCGAGCTGGAGGAATCAGCAAAAATTGACGGCTGTTCCGAAATCGGCGTCTTCTGGCGGATCGCCCTGCCACTGTCAAAGCCAGTTATTGCGACCTTTGCGCTGTTTTATGCGG
Source organism: Bacillus sp. FSL R5-0416 (assembly GCF_037975425.1). Taxonomy (NCBI): domain Bacteria; kingdom Bacillati; phylum Bacillota; class Bacilli; order Caryophanales; family Bacillaceae; genus Bacillus; species Bacillus sp. FSL R5-0416. The sequence goes on from NZ_CP150252.1 coordinate 767,768, forward strand.
TCGGGATTTGGAATGATTTCTTCCACGCTCTCTTATATATCAATGACAGTGCAAAATGGCCGCTGCAAATGGTGCTTCGCCAAGTCACAATTTTATCGGATTTAACGGCGACCAATGGTGATACGATGCAAAATGCAGTTCCGCCGGAGCAGGGAATTAAACTCGCTGTCATTGTCATTGCGACGCTGCCGATTTTGGCGGTCTATCCATTTTTACAAAAACACTTTGCAAAAGGAATGCTGATCGGTTCGGTGAAAGGCTGAGAAAGGGAGTGTTTCATATCAGTACATTAGATCAGATTAAGATTGCCTATATCGGCGGGGGGTCCCAAGGCTGGGCCAGAAGCCTGATGAGTGATTTGTCGATTGATGAACGGATGTCAGGCACGGTGGCGCTCTATGATCTTGATTTTGAAGCCGCTCAGAAAAATGAAGTGATCGGCAATCACAGCGGGAACGGCAGATGGAGATATGAGGCTGTTTCTACTTTGAAAAAGGCGTTATCAGCCGCTGATATCGTCATTATTTCCATTTTGCCGGGATCACTGGATGATATGGAAGTCGATGTCCACTTGCCTGAGCGCTGCGGTATTTATCAGTCTGTAGGTGATACTGTCGGGCCTGGAGGGATCATCAGGGGCTTGCGTGCTGTGCCGATATTTGCGGAAATTGCCCGGGCAATAAGAGACTACGCACCTGAATCATGGGTCATTAATTATACAAACCCGATGTCTGTCTGTACAAGAGTGCTGTATAAAGTGTTTCCCGGAATCAAAGCGATTGGCTGCTGCCACGAGGTATTCGGGACGCAAAAGCTATTGGCGGAAATGGTCACGGAAAGGCTGGGGATAGAGGTGCCGCGGCGTGAGGATATCCGCGTTAATGTGCTCGGCATTAACCATTTTACATGGATCACAAAAGCCTCTTACCGCCATATTGACCTGCTGCCTATATTCCGTGAATTCAGCGCGCACTATGGGGAATCAGGATATGAGCTGGAGGCGGAAAGCTGGAGGGACAGCGTCTTTTGTTCGGCACACCGTGTTGCGTTTAATTTATTTGAAACGTATGGCGCCATCCCTGCTGCAGGAGACAGGCATCTGGCAGAGTTTCTTCCCGGCCCATACCTCAAACAGCCTGAAGTATGGAAATTTCATCTCACACCTATATCATTCAGAAAAAAAGACAGAGCTGAGAAACGACAAGAAACAGAACGGTTGATCGTGCAACAACGGGGCGTTGCTGAGAAAGCTTCGGGAGAAGAAGGCGTGAACATCATAGCGGCTCTTCTCGGATTGGGTGAACTCGTCACAAATGTAAATATGCCGAATCAAGGCCAGGTCTCAAACCTTCCTATACAAGCCATTGTCGAAACAAACGCATTCATCACAAGGAACCGTGTCCAGCCGATTTTTTCCGGAGCGCTTCCGAAAGGTGTGGAAATGCTGGCAGCTAGGCATATATCCAATCAAGAGGCAGTGTCGGAAGCAGGTCTAACAAAGGATACTGGCCTCGCGTTTCAAGCTTTCCTCAATGACCCGCTTGTCAGGATTGACCGCAGTGATGCAGAGCAGCTTTTCAATGACATGCTCCAATGCACCATGCAACGTTGAGCGGAGCTTTTCCGGTTTAGAAAAGAAACCATTGACCATACTGATAGTATAATCAAGAAGTAGGTGCTATCAATATGGGAGATTATTTAAGTGTTGCGGTAGAATTGGTCTGCGGTTTAGGCATTTTATTTATTATCTTAAAGCTTCTCGGGAAAACCCAATTTTCTCAAATTACGCCGTTTGACTTTATTTCTGCTTTAATTTTAGGAGAATTGGTCGGAAATGCCGTCTACGATCATGATATCAAAATCAAAGAAATCATTTTTGCTTCGCTGCTGTGGGGCGTGCTGATTTATGTTATTGAATTTATCACGCAAAAAATGAAATCATCGCGAAAGTTCTTGGAGGGTGAGCCGAATATCGTCATCCGCAAAGGAGAGCTTCAATATAAAGTAATGAAGAAAAATAAGATAGACATTAACCAGCTGCAAAGCCTATTGAGGCAAGCGGGGAGTTTTTCCATCCAAGAAGTAGAATATGCGATTTTGGAAACAAACGGGATGGTCAGCGTGCTTCCAAAATCAGACTTTGACAAACCGACAAATAAGGATTTGCAGATTCCTTCGAAGTCCGTTTCTCTGCCGATCACGTTAATCATAGATGGAGAGATTGTGCGGGATAATTTGAAGGAAGCAGGTGTGGATGAACAGTGGCTGAAACAAGAATTGAAAAAGAAGAACATTGATAAGACAGAGGACGTGTTATTTGCAGAATGGCATAAAAATAAGCCGCTGTATACTGTAACGTACGAACAAAGCAGATCAACATGACTCTTAGAAAAAAGCTTGCAGCAAGGCGCAAGCTTTTTATTGATTGTATGTCCCTTGTTTGACAGCACGTACATGGTACATGCTCACTTCAGTGCTGATCAGATAGTCAGGCTTTGGTTTGCCTTTGTTTGCTTTATGGCCGGCGATATGCGCATCGCTTTTTTCCCATTGCTTCCAGTGATCCTCTGATTCCCAGCGAATCATGACAACAACTTCTTCATCACCGCGGCGCACATTTTTCTCAAGCACTGTCACATCAATTAAACCTTCTTGTTTTTCAATGATTCCTTCAGCGCTGAAACGTTCTATAACTTTATCTGCAAAGCCTTCTTTAACCGTCATTTTTCTCAACTGTACAAACATTTGTCTCACTCCAATCATTCTCACATATGAATAATTGTAAATGAAATTCATTCTCAATGTCAAAGAAAGCGCAGGACGGAATCGAACCGCCGTGCGCAACAGTTTATTCTTTTAATAAAAACACATTTCCGTCTTCGTCCTTAAATTGAACGAAGGTGCCCCACTCCATTTGATTGGGCTCACCGAGAAATTCTACACCGTTTGTCTTCATTTTCTCGTATGTACCAAAGATGTCTTCGCATTCAAACACAATAGAAGCCTTCATTTGCTCTGAGCCTTTCATCATGGCTTTCGGGTAAATGACTAAACGAGTCTCGGCCCCTTTTGGCGCAACCTCCAGCCAGCTTGCTTCAGGTCCCATTGGGTGGTCCGCTGCAATATCAAAGCCTACCTTCTCTGTCCAAAATTGCTTCGCTTTCTGCTGGTCCTCGACATATACAGCAACAGTGCCAATTTGTTTGATCATAGGGAAACCTCCAAGTTGAAAAGATAATAATACTATAACCTGTTTACGGCCGAAGTAACATAAAAAAATCAGCCGGGAAACCGGCTGATTTTTAAAATGAGCAGCTGACAACATCGATGTGATTTGTGTCTAAGGCGAAATAAACCCAGCGGCGCCGTGAGGAATCCCAATAAAAGCCGCCGACAGACCTTCTGCCAAGGATGATCGGGTAAAACCAAAATGAGCGGCCATTGGTTAACCAAACATAGGTAAATCGGAAAAGGCAAGGACGAATGGTGATTGGTTCAACTAACAAAACGGCTCCTTGAGAACCCTGCGGTTTTGGGGGTTTCGCTGGTATTTGGGAAGGAGGAGGTCCCTGTGGCGCACCGCTGAAGCCTGGGCTGGCACCGCTGCCAATACCAGGGCCGGAGCCGCCGCCAAAGCCTGGAACAGCGCCACCGCCAATGCCAGGGCCGGAGCCGCCGCCGAAGCCCGGAACAGCGCCGCTGCCAATGCCAGGCCATGGATATCGGTATTCATATTCAAAAGCAGGCCAAGGCTCATAAAAATGCCCCGCAAACATATAAGGATCAACATAATACATGTGATAACGTCCTTTCTCATTGTAAACTGTACATTGCAGTTTATGCGGGCGGACTCTTATTGGTGCATTCGCCTAAGGATATGAAGCAGGAATGCTCTCAGAGAGCAGAATCATTTGATTTTTCTCTAGTCTTATTCACAATTCCGATTTATCATTTTATAATGAAAGTGCTTCTATTACGAAAAAGGAGACAGACCGTGAATATCGATCAATTATTATATCAATATATCATAGACAACACTGCGGATATTACTGAGAAATGGTTCAGTTTGCGTTGCCAGCTAAAAGGCGAGCTATATTCCGCCAGCCATTTAAGTGAAGAAACGAAAACACTTTTAACCGAGCAGCATACATTTACCAATATAACAATCGCAAGCGCATTTCTGGAGGATCAAACCGATTTTCAAGAAAACATGACAAAATGGGCGCAAAACGTTGCGAAAAACAGGGTAGAGCAGGATGTTCAAGTTCATGAGGTCGTAGAAGCCATATCCAATTCAAGAATCTCATTCTGGGACGCAGTCGTCACATTTATAAAAGAGAATCAGGAGATTGTGACAAATGAGGATGCAGACCGATGGAACCGCATTGTGAATCAGTCGTTCGATAAGCTGATTATTGAATTCTCCGAGCAGTACCAAAAATTCATGCTGATGAGGCTCACATCTCAGCAGGAATTGATCTCAGAGCTTGGCTGCCCGGTTATTTCGATTGCCGATGGAATCGGGATATTGCCGCTTATCGGCTCCATTGATACAAAACGGGCACAGGTCATTTTAGAAACAGTGCCGGTCCGCTGTGTCGAGAGAAAAATCACAAGCCTCGTCGTTGATCTTTCGGGTGTTCCGATTGTGGATACCATGGTGGCTCAGCAATTGTACAACCTGTCTAAAACACTTTTCTTATTAGGCGTCAAAGCCGTATTTTCAGGGATTCGCCCGGATGTGGCCCAAACATCGATTCAATTGGGGCTTGATTTTAGTGAATATGAAACGTACGGCACGCTGAAGCAGGCATTAGAAAACATGGGTGTCCGCTGTATTGTTGAGGAATTGGAAGAAAACAAATAGGAAGTTTCCAGGCATATGATTGTCCGTCACCGGGTGATCATATGCCTTTTTGATTTGAACAGAAATCACCATTGATTTATCAAAAAAAACATAATATTATAATTCTTATAAGAATACTGTGAATTAAAACCTATTCAACAGGGGGGAAGGTCTTTTGGTTTCTAAATCAACGATTGATCCGGAAGTGATTAAAAAAATCATCAGCTCGCTGGAAACACTCGATTTCGGCACGGTTCAGATTACGGTTCATGATTCTCAGATTACCCAAATTGAGAAAATAGAAAAGCACCGTTTTTCGCTGAAAAGGAAAGAATCAAAATGATAATGTAAAGGGCGTTTGTTTTCATTAAATTCTCCTTAAAACATATACATATTTCATCCAATTTTTATATAATAGACCTTTAAGATCATTTTTTAGGAGGATTTTTGACATGCAAGCTACGGTTCACGAGAGTAAGCAATCGATCATGCAACGCATTTTGACAGTCTTTGTCTTCACATTGCTGATCGCGACTGTCGGCCTTTTTATCGGCCAATTTGTTCCTGCCGCTTTGATGCTGCCGCTTTCTATTCTTGAAGTGGCGATGATTATTCTGGCCTTCTGGATGCGCAGAAGAAAAGCGGTCGGGTATGCGTTTGTATATACATTCGCGTTCGTTTCCGGCATTACCTTATTTCCGATCGTCAGCCATTACGCTTCCATCGCCGGCGCCTATGTCGTGCTCGAAGCCTTTGGCTCTACATTTGTCATTTTTGCCGTCTTGGGCACAATCGGCGCAAAAATGAAGAAGGATTTATCCTTCCTATGGTCATTTCTGCTGGTTGCGGTGCTCGCCCTCGCAGTGGTAGGGATTTTCAACATTTTCAGCCCGTTAAACTCAGCGGCGATGATGGCGTATTCCGTGATCGGAACCATCGTCTTTTCCCTTTACATTTTGTATGATTTGAACCAAATCAAACACCGCCACATTACGGAAGACTTGATTCCCGTTATGGCATTATCGCTGTACCTTGACTTTATCAACTTATTCATCAACCTGCTCCGCTTCTTCGGCATTTTGAGCAGTGATGATTAATGAAAAAGCGCCTGTCATTGGATAGGCGTTTTTTGCCATACACAAAAAGGCAGGTGGAGTCGTGCGTCTGTCATGTTGTCAGGCGTGCTATTGAAGGAGCCGTTTGAGCTTGTGCACATTGCATGTGTCATCGGCGGCATATTTGTGACGGCCATAAAGAAAAAACAGCCAATGCGTATCCAGCTGCAGAAAGACGCTGTAGCCTGTCCAGATCGGACGGGTTTTTTAGTCTTTAAACACGCTCAGCCTTTCAAAAAGATCACCAAGCATCTTCACGAACATGTCTTTTTCCTCGTCGCTGTAGTTTTCCATGACAGCGGATATTTTGCTGAAATGGCCGGGCAGAAATTGCTCAAGGCGTGCTTTGCCTTCCGTTGTCAGTTCAATGCTGATTTTTCGTTTATCCTCTGTGTGATGCCTGCGGCTGACAAAACCGTCTCTCGCCAGCCCGTCCAGCAGGCCTGTAATTGTCGCTTTCGTGACGTTTGACTGTTTGGCAAGCTCTGTCGGACTTAACCTATGATCCTTGGCATCAAAGAGCAGCATCAGGATTTTGAATTTTCCTTCTGACAGCCCTCGGCCAGCAAAGTAATGCTCCATCACATGATTCATTTTTTTTGAAATATCAAAAAGAGATAAAAACAATTCAAGAGAGCCGGCGTCAATATTGGCATACGTTTCGGCGTGCTCTGTTATATGCTTATATTTCGGTAAATGTTTTAATTCCATCGCAAGTAGCTCCCGTACATTCGTTGTGACACGATTATAAAGGAGGGAAAACCATAACGCAACTTGGCTTGGAGATGATTGACAGATTTTCTTGGGACATAGTAAGGTAATATAGTTAGGTGCCTAACTAATACATATAGAGCTGAAAAGGTGGTTATTGATATGAAACATATGTTAATTGCAGGAGGCGGCATCGGCGGCTTGTCAGCGGCCATTTCTCTCCGTAAGGCAGGGTTTTCCGTCACCTTATGTGAAGCGGCTTCAGAAAACCGAAAAACAGGTGCGGGGATTCTTCAGCCGCAAAACGCACTGGCGGTGTTAAAAGAACTGGGCGTATTCGAAGAGTGCTGTAAGCACGGCTTTCAAACAGAATGGTTTAAAACGTTTGATGAACAGGGGAATTTGCTGTTTCAAGTCAGTGAATCCTTTTTAGACGATTCACTTCCGGGACGCAATAATATCCTGCGCAAAACGTTAAATGACATTCTCATGAAGCATGCCGAGGCGGCGGGTGTAGACATCAAGTGGGGGAAAAAGGTTGTCGCTTATGAAGAAACAGCTGAATCGGTCACTGCCGTATGTGAAGATGGGGAAAAGATGCAGGCTGACATTCTGGCGGGCTTTGACGGCATTCACTCCGTTGTTCGCGATATAATGCTGCAAAAGGAGACGGAAAAAGAGCATCTCGGCATGGGAGCGTGGCGCTTTTATATCGAACTTCCTGATTACACATTCGAGGACGCAACATTCATGTATAGAAGCGGAGACACACAAATCGGGGTGGTGCCATTGGCAGAACACGCTGGCTATGTCTTCGTCCTCCAGCCTTGCACGAGCGATTACTGGGATGAGGAAGATACCCGGTTTGATAGAGTAAAAGAGATTCTTTCTGGTTTTCGGGGGCTGGATTTTGTCACAAAGCACATGTCAAAACAGCATCCTGTCATCTTTAACAAACTGGAGCAGGTCGCCGTGCAGGAGCCATGGCATAAAGGCCGCGTTGTCATCGGAGGAGACGCTGCCCACGTCGGCGCGCCGACCCTGGCGCAAGGAGCGGCAATGGCGATCGAGGATGCCATCGTCCTCGCCGAAGAACTCCAAAACCACGCCGACCACGAAACAGCATTACAGGCGTACTACAAAAGAAGAGCCCCACGAGCGCTCAAAGTCCAGAACCTATCATCGGAAATCGTCCGCCGCGGGCTGAAAGGAGAGCCGGGAGCGGAAGAACTGATTGGGGAGTGCTATGCGGTGTTGAGGGAAGGGTATTAAATAGGAAAAGTCCAGAAAGTGATTTCTGGACTTTTTTATTCTTGCTCTGTTTTATTCCTTATCCGCTCAATCACCTCATGCAGCCCCTCAGGCTTATAAAACTCCACCGGTGAACTGCCTTTCTCAAACGAAATCGTCTCGGCTTCAATCAGCGCGACATAGCGCCCGTTTACTTTTGCGAGATGAATAGAATCGCCAAAATCCGCTAGCAATCCCTTAATCTCTGTTTCTCCGACTTTCATTTTCAGCTGGGCCTCTGGCGTGTGCTCGATGATTTGGGCGGAGGCTTCGATGACTTGATGGGTGTCGAGGCGCTCTTGGATTTCCCGCTTTTCGCTTGCTTCCCAAATTTCAATGTCGTGCTCGAACTGCTTGAGCTCTTCGCTGTTGTCTTCAAATGTCTCGTAGACGTGCTCCTGCACCATGTTCATGACCTGGTTTTTCATGATTTCCGGCATCGATTCGCCGTACTCGACGAATTTCAGAAAGTCCTCAAAATAGCGGGCGTGCGAGGCCTGGTGGATTTTCAGCTCGCCTTCCTCGACCATTCCTTCCTCGGGCATGTATGGATATTGGATGCTTTTCATGTTTTTTGTCGTGATCGCCATTTCGACTTTTTTAATGAGAGAAGACGCGTCAGAGATGCGGGCGACCTTCGGCTCAAAATCACATTTCATAATGAAGACAAATGACTCGTCAAAGTATTTTCTCGGCACGGCCGAAGCGACGAGAAACACGCCGCCGCGAACCGCGCTTGTGTCAAGGTACGTGCGGACGAACTGCTCGCTCAGCTCATTGAAGTCTTCTATTGTTTCCGCCAGACGCGCGCGGTTGAACATGTTGTAGTTTGGGTTGGAATCAAGCTCGTGGCCGGGCTCGACGATAAAATGGCCGATTTTCGTCGGCACCTGCTCGGACTGCGGATGGCGGTCTGCTTTCCGTTTGACGATTTTTTTCAGTTCCCCGTCGAGAAAGTCCTTCAGCTCGCTTTCTTCAAATTCGCCCGTATCAAGGGTCTGGAAGTGCTTGAACTGCTTGTTCGCCTGCTCATCTTTGCCTTCCACCTGTATGACATAAAAGGATAAAAACCGAATTTCAAAATCCATATATAAACTCACCTTATTCGCGTATTGTACAGCTTCTCAAGTATAGAAAAAACAGCAATCATGCGTCAATTGGGAGAACGGAATAATCATGACCATGAAAGGGAAATGTAGTCAAATAGAAGGCATCTCATACGGAAAGGAATGGTTCGATGAAGGAAACAAGCCCGATTCCTCAGCCGAAGACGTTTGGGCCGCTCGGCAATTTGCCTTTAATCGATAAAGACAAGCCGACGCTTTCGCTGATCAAACTGGCGGAAGAACAGGGCCCGATTTTTCAAATCCATACACCCGCGGGCACGACCATTGTAGTGTCCGGCCACGAATTGGTGAAAGAGGTTTGTGATGAAGAACGGTTTGATAAAAGCATTGAAGGCGCCTTGGAAAAGGTTCGCGCATTTTCCGGTGACGGATTGTTTACGAGCTGGACGCATGAGCCTAACTGGAGAAAAGCGCACAACATTCTGATGCCGACGTTCAGCCAGCGGGCCATGAAGGACTATCATGAGAAAATGGTCGATATCGCTGTTCAGCTCATTCAAAAATGGGCAAGGCTCAACCCGAATGAAGCAGTCGATGTCCCGGGAGATATGACCCGGCTGACGCTCGACACCATTGGGCTATGCGGGTTTAACTACCGCTTTAACAGTTACTACAGAGAAACGCCCCACCCGTTTATCAACAGCATGGTGCGGGCGCTTGATGAAGCGATGCATCAAATGCAACGGCTTGATGTTCAAGATAAGCTTATGGTCAGAACAAAGCGGCAATTCCACCATGATATTCAAACGATGTTTTCGTTAGTCGACAGCATTATTGCAGAGCGCAGATCGAATGGAGACCAGGATGAAAAAGATTTGCTCGCCCGCATGCTGAATGTGGAAGATCCGGAAACGGGTGAAAAGCTCGACGACGAAAATATCCGTTTTCAGATCATCACGTTTTTGATTGCCGGCCATGAAACGACGAGCGGCCTGCTTTCCTTTGCGACCTACTTTTTATTGAAGCACCCTGACAAACTGAAAAAGGCGTATGAAGAGGTCGATCGGGTGCTGACAGATGCAGCGCCGACCTATAAACAAGTGCTGGAGCTTACATACATACGGATGATTTTAAATGAATCACTGCGCTTATGGCCGACAGCTCCGGCTTTCAGCCTTTATCCAAAAGAAGACACAGTCATTGGCGGGAAATTTCCGATCACGACGAAAGACAGAATTTCTGTGCTGATTCCGCAGCTTCATCGTGATCGAGACGCTTGGGGAAAGGACGCTGAGGAATTCCGGCCGGAACGGTTCGAGCATCAGGACCAAGTGCCTCATCATGCGTACAAACCATTCGGAAATGGACAACGGGCCTGTATCGGCATGCAGTTTGCCCTTCATGAAGCCACACTTGTGCTGGGGATGATTTTAAAATATTTCACACTGATTGATCATGAGAATTATGAGCTTGATATCAAACAAACCTTAACACTTAAGCCGGGCGATTTTCACATTAGGGTTCAAAGCCGTCATCAGGAAGCCATTCATGCGGACGTCCAGGCAGCTGAAAAAGCCGCGCCTGATGAGCAAAAGGAGAAAATGGAAGCAAAGGGTGCATCGGTCATCGGTCTTAACAACCGCCCGCTTCTCTTACTGTACGGCTCTGATACCGGCACTGCAGAAGGCGTCGCACGGGAGCTTGCTGATACTGCCAGTCTTCACGGCGTAAGGACAGAGACGGCACCTTTGAACGACCGGATTGGCAAGCTGCCGAAAGAGGGAGCGGTTGTCATTGTGACCTCGTCCTATAACGGAAAACCGCCAAGCAACGCCGGACAGTTTGTCCAGTGGCTTCAAGAAATCAAACCGGGTGAGCTTGAGGGCGTCCATTACGCGGTATTTGGCTGCGGCGACCACAATTGGGCGAGCACGTATCAAGACGTGCCGAGATTCATTGATGAGCAGCTTGCGAAGAAAGGCGCGACTCGGTTTTCTGCGCGCGGGGAAGGTGATGTCAGCGGTGATTTTGAAGGGCAGCTTGACGAGTGGAAAAAAAGCATGTGGGCGGATGCCATTAAGGCATTCGGACTTGAGCTTAATGAAAACGCTGATAAGGAACGAAGCACGCTGAGCCTTCAGTTTGTCAGAGGGCTGGGCGAGTCTCCGCTCGCTAGATCGTACGAAGCCTCTCACGCATCCATTGCCGAAAATCGTGAACTCCAGTCCGCAGACAGCGATCGAAGCACCCGCCATATCGAAATTGCATTGCCGCCGGATGTTGAATATCAAGAGGGCGACCATCTTGGCGTATTGCCAAAAAACAGCCAAACCAATGTCAGCCGGATTCTCCACAGATTCGGCCTGAAGGGAACCGACCAAGTGACATTGTCGGCAAGCGGCCACAGTGCGGGGCATCTGCCATTGGGCCGGCCTGTCAGCCTGCATGATCTTCTTAGCTACAGCGTCGAGGTGCAGGAAGCAGCCACAAGAGCGCAAATACGTGAACTGGCGGCATTTACAGTGTGTCCGCCGCATAGGCGTGAATTAGAAGAACTGTCAGCAGAGGGTGTTTATCAGGAGCAAATATTGAAAAAACGAATTTCCATGCTGGATCTGCTTGAAAAGTATGAAGCGTGCGACATGCCGTTTGAACGATTTTTAGAGCTTTTACGTCCGTTAAAACCGAGATATTATTCAATTTCAAGCTCTCCAAGAGTGAATCCGCGGCAAGCATCGATCACAGTCGGTGTCGTGCGCGGCCCTGCGTGGAGCGGCCGTGGCGAATACAGGGGCGTGGCTTCAAATGATTTAGCTGAGCGCCAAGCCGGTGATGATCTCGTGATGTTTGTACGCACACCAGAATCTCGGTTTCAGCTTCCAGAAGACCCTGAAACGCCAATCATTATGGTCGGACCTGGCACGGGAGTCGCGCCATTCCGCGGTTTCCTTCAAGCCCGCGAAGTTTTAAAGCGGGAGGGGAAAACGCTCGGTGAAGCTCATCTCTATTTTGGATGCAGAAACGATCGTGATTTTATATACCGCGATGAGCTTGAGCAGTTTGAAAAAGACGGAATTGTCACTGTCCACACAGCCTTTTCCCGCAAAGAAGGCATGCCGAAAACGTATGTCCAGCATGTCATGGCTGACCATGCAGAAACGTTAATATCGATCCTTGACCGCGGAGGCAGGCTTTATGTATGCGGTGACGGCAGCAAAATGGCCCCGGATGTGGAGGCGGCACTGCAAAAGGCGTATCAGTCTGTTCATGGCACCGGGGAGCAAGAAGCGCAAAACTGGCTGAGACATCTGCAGGATACCGGTATGTACGCTAAGGATGTCTGGGCAGGGATATAGATAAAGAAGACTGGAGACATCCAGTCTTTTTTGTCCTTTAGAAAAAATGGTGATCGCGCTAAACATTGATGCATACAATAACTTCAGTCCGCCGGAAGGGCGGGCTGTCTGCAAAACCTATTTTTCGTTTTTGCTAGTTTATGTTATTCTTATACTCGGTATCTATTTCTTTTTTCAAAGGCACACATGACAAAAGAAATCCTTTTTTTATTTCTGAGAAAAAAATGTGAAACGAAATGAAGGTTTCTTTCGTCCAGTGATTGGTTTCCAAATGGTTGTAATAAAAATGATATGGTGCGAAACATAAATATTCCGGCTTGCCGCGGTGTATTTATTGTTGTGTGATGCCTTGATTTTGTTTGGAAAGAAGGAATTGGAAGGCAGGATATAAAGAGCAGGTAAATATGAATGAAGAACTTAAAGTGTTTAAGAAAGTAGAGGTTGCCATGAAGAAACTTTTTTCTTACAAACTTAGCTTTTTTGTGCTGGCTGTTATACTGTTTTGGGCAAAAACGTATTTATCCTACAAGACTGAGTTTAATCTTGGGGTAAAAGGCACAACTCAGGAGATCCTCCTGATATTTAACCCATTCTCAAGCGCCGTCTTCTTTTTAGGACTGGCTTTGCTGGCGAAAGGGCGTAAATCAGCCATTATTATGCTGATTATCGATTTCTTGATGACATTTGTGTTATATGCAAATATTTTATTCTATCGTTTCTTTGACGATTTCTTGACGTTCCCGAACATTAAACAGTCCGGAAACGTTGGAAACATGGGAGACGGGATTTTCAGTATCATGGCCGGTCATGATATTTTCTATTTCTTAGATATTATCATTTTGATTGCGGTATTGATCTGGAGACCTGAATTAAAAGAATACAAAATGAAAAAACGCTTTGCGTCTTTAGTGATCCTTTCTGGGATCGCACTGTTTTTCATCAACCTGCACTATGCGGAAAAAGACCGTCCGCAGCTGCTGACAAGAACGTTTGACCGCAATTATATCGTGAAGTATTTAGGTCTGTACAACTACACCATTTATGACGGTGTGCAGACGGCTCAAACAGAAACGCAACGGGCCTATGCAAGCAGCGATGATTTAACAAGCGTCGAGAATTACACGACGTCTCATTATGCGAAACCAAACGCCGAGTACTTCGGCTCTGCCAAAGGCAAAAATATCATTAAAATTCACCTCGAAAGCTTCCAGTCATTCCTGATTGACTACAAGCTAAACGGTGAAGAGGTGACGCCTTTCTTAAATAAACTTGCGCACGGCGGGGAAGATGTGACGTATTTTGATAACTTCTTCCATCAGACAGGCCAGGGAAAAACATCTGATGCCGAGCTGACAATGGATAACTCGATCTTCGGTCTTCCTGAAGGCTCCGCGTTTGTGACGAAAGGCGAAAACACTTACCAATCGCTTCCTGCGATTTTAGACCAGAAGGAAGGCTATACAAGCGCCGTCCTGCATGGTGATTACAAATCGTTCTGGAACCGTGACCAGATTTACAAACATATCGGATATGACAAGTTCTTCGACGCAAGCACGTATGATATGTCAGATGAAAATGTGATTAACATGGGACTTAAGGATAAGCCGTTCTTTACAGAATCGATTCCAAAGCTTGAGTCTCTTAAACAGCCGTTTTACGCGCATTTGATTACTTTGACAAACCATTATCCGTTTAACCTGGATGAAAAAGACGCGTCTCTTAAAAAAGCGACAACTGGCGATAACACAGTTGACAGCTACTTCCAGACAGCGCGTTACCTTGACGAAGCGCTTGAGCAATTCTTCAAGGAGCTGAAGGAAGCCGGCCTGTATGACAACTCAGTCATCATGATTTACGGTGACCATAACGGTATTTCTGAAAACCATAACCGAGCGATGAAAGAGATTCTTGGAAAAGAGATCACAGATTATCAAAACGCACAGAACCAGCGTGTGCCGCTGATGATCCGCGTTCCTGGCAAAAAAGGCGGAGTGAACCATACGTATGGCGGCGAAATTGACGTCATGCCGACAATTCTGCACTTAGAAGGAATTGATTCTCAGAAATACATCAACTTTGGTACTGACTTATTCTCTAAAGACCACGACGATACAGTGGCATTCAGAAACGGAGACTTCGTAACGCCGAAGTACACATCAGTCGACAATGTCATTTATGATACGAAGACTGGTGAAAAACTGAAAGCGAATGAAGAAACGAAGAATCTGAAAACAAGAGTGAACCAGCAGCTGAGCCTTTCAGACAGTGTCCTGTACAAAGACTTGCTGAGGTTCCATAAACTAAATGATTTCAAAGCCGTTGATCCGTCAGACTATCATTACGGCAAGGAGAAAGAAATCAAATAAGATGAAAAAGAGCCTTGAGCGGGCGCATTGCCTTCGCTCAAGGCTCTTTTTTTGGTTATACAACCAACTTGAAAAAATAGATTCCATTTGGTCACCAAGGCTGGCTTTCTCTCATATCATTACAGTAGATTTTGAAACCGGTATTGAAATCGGACAAATTATCGGGGAAATGCCTTGATAGATTGTGAAGATGTACCAGGTTTCGAACTCAATATTCATAGAGATGAGGGGTAGAGATGAAAGCGGTCATTCTCTGCGGCGGAAAAGGAACGAGAATGAGTGAAGTCACGAATGACATTCCTAAACCGCTCGCCATGATAGGCGGCAAACCGATTCTATGGCATATTATGAAAATTTATCAGTACTACGGAGTAAACGAGTTTATTCTGCTGTTGGGCTATAAAGGAGAAAAAATCAAGGAATACTTTCTCGACTATGAATGGAAGCACAACAGCCTGACACTCGACAGCTCTACGGGAGAGGTACAGATCCTGGGGCAGCCTGAAACGTGGAAAATTACGTTTTTGGAGACTGGGGAAGATACGCTGACAGCCGGAAGAATCTTGCAGGCGAAAGACTATATCGGTGATGAAACATTTCTGCTCACCTATGGGGACGGGCTGGCCAATATCAATCTTTTCCATCTCATCAGCTATCATCAGACAAAAGGTGTTGCCGCGACTGTCACCGGCATTGACAAAGTCTCGCAGTTTGGCACCTTGACGGTTGAGGACGGCATGGCGAAAACATTTTCTGAGAAGACATCAAGTGACGGAATCATCAACGGCGGATTCTTCGTTCTCAGTCCAAAGGTTTTCGAGTATTTGCCGAAGGACGGGAACGCGATGTTCGAAGATGAACCGCTGAAGAACCTTGCCAAAGACGGGGAGCTTGCTGTGTACCGCCATTATGGATTTTGGACGGCCATCGATACGTATAAAAATCTCTTAGAAGTCAACAAAATGTGGAATCAAGGACAACAAGTATGGAAGGTATGGTGAATCGATTTGAGTTTCTGGAAAAATAAAAACGTATTTGTCACGGGATGCACAGGTCTTTTAGGAAGCTATTTGGTGAAAGAGCTGATCGATCAGGGCGCAAATGTTACGGGGCTTGTCAGGGATCATGTGCCTCAATCCAATCTTTATCAGGGAGAACATATCAAGAAAATGAATATCGTGCGGGGCTCTCTTGAGGACTTGGCTGTGATTGAACGCGCGCTTGGCGAGTATGAGATCGACACTGTCTTTCATCTCGCTGCACAAGCGATTGTCGGCGTAGCAAACCGCAACCCGATTTCTACCTTTGAAGCGAATATCCTCGGTACCTGGAATATTCTCGAAGCCTGCCGCAAGCATCCGTTAATTAAGCGGGTCATTGTCGCTTCAAGTGATAAAGCTTACGGCGATCAAGAAAACCTTCCATACGATGAAAACATGCCGCTGCAAGGCAAGCACCCGTACGACGTCTCAAAAAGCTGTGCAGATCTGATCAGCCACACCTATTTTCACACGTACGGGCTTCCGGTCTGCATTACGCGCTGCGGAAACTTATACGGCGGCGGAGATTTGAACTTCAATCGCATCATTCCTCAGACGATTCAGCTTGTGCTGAACGGGGAAGCGCCGGAAATCCGAAGCGACGGCACATTTGTACGGGACTATTTCTATATTGAAGACGCCGTTCAGGCTTATCTGCTTCTTGCAGAAAAAATGGAAGAAAACAATCTTGCCGGAGAGGCCTTTAACTTCAGCAATGAGATCCAGCTGACCGTACTTGAACTGGTAGAGAAAATATTAAAGAAAATGAACAGTAATCTGAAACCTAAGGTGCTGAATCAGGGAAGCAATGAAATCAAACATCAATATTTATCCGCGGAAAAAGCAAGAAAGCTGCTGAATTGGACACCGGCCTACACCATTGATGAGGGACTTGAAAAAACGATTGAGTGGTATACGGAATTCTTCAAAAAGTAATGTGAAACGAGGTGAACAAGACTGTGACCAGCGCGTATTGCACCGTTTTATCAAAAGGAAGATTATATCAGGCAGTCGCTTTGTTTAAGTCGTTAGAGCTAGTTGATCAAGACAGTCCCATTTTTATACTTTGCATGGATGAAGATACGCACCGCGTGTTACAGAAGCTGAAGATGAAGCAGCTGAACCTTGTGCCGGTGGCCGCTCTTGAAAATGAATTGCTATTGAAGCTGAAGGAAACTAGAGATCAAAGTGAGTATTGCTGGACGATGAAGCCGATCTTTCTGCAAGCTGTGCTGAACAGCAATCCCGGGCTGGAGCGTGTGACGTATATTGACGGGGATCTCTTTTTCTATGCAGATCCATCGCCGATTTTTGAAAACCAGCCGGACTGCTCGGTGCTGCTTTCACGGGGGGATATTGTAATCCCTTCTTTTGAGAAAGAGCAGATTGACATGCTGCAGCGTCTTTTAGGCAGATATAATTCCGGGTTTATCAGCTTCAAGCATGATGATGCAGGCACGGATTGCTTGGAGTGGTGGAAGGAACGCTGTCTTGAGGAATGCAAAAATGCACCGGGTGAAGGAAAATTCGGTGATCAGGGCTATTTGGATTATATGTCTGAGCTGTTTCCGAATGTGTGTGACATTACAACACCCGGCGTGAACATCGGGCATTGGAATTATGGGCAGCATACGTTTTCCTGGAAAGATGGCCGGATCGTGCTGGAGGATGGCAGTCCGCTGATCTTTTATCATTTCAGCGGATACCGAATCGTCAGCATCAATGAAATCAAACAGATTCATGAAACAACCCGCACAGATCTGCCGTTTGTGCATGAACTGTATCAAGAGACACTGCCGCATATCATTCAGCACATCAAAACGTTAGACCCTGAATTTAACGGTTTTGCTTCAAAAGATGACAACAAATAAATGAGTAAATACAGGAAGTGAAAATGAAGTGAAAGCAAGCGTTATTATTCCTGCATATAATTCGAAGGAGCGTCTTTACAACAGCCTTCTGTCATTAAACCAGCAGGAGTGCGATGAAGAATTCGAAGTCATTGTAGCGGACAATGGCTCTGAGGACGGGACGCTCTCGATGCTTGAGTCATTTCAAGCTGATTTTCCGCTGATCTTTACACGGATTAAAGAAAACAGGGGCATTGCGTACGGACGAAATCAGGCGCTTCGCAATGCCAGAGGAGACATCCTGATTTTCCATGACAGCGATATGCTTGCGGCAAAGGACCTTGTGGCAAAACATATTAAAGCCCATGAGAACGAAGAGAATCTCGTCGTGTGCGGGTTGTTTTGGAAACGGATCTACAGTTTTTATTATGAACGGTTTGAAGAAGAACATAAGGAACAGCTCGCAAAGCTCACAGGTGAAATGCCGAAGAAAGACAAACAAAAGCTGCTGGAGGAGGCGGACATCAAAAACGGAAGCTTTCTTGATAAAAGCTTTGACCTCGATACCGACTTTATAGACGTGCTCAAGAAGATTTTAGATGAGTACGGCGATGACTTGAAAGGCTATCATATGCCATGGCGCTTTTTTATCACGAATAATTCCTCTGTGAAACGCAAGCATGTGGTTGACCTCGGTTTATTTGACGAAGGCATTGTGCGGTACGGGTTTGAGGATTATGACCTCGGGATCAGGCTTCATCAGGCCGGATTGACCTTCAGGCTTCGCCGCGATATTGTCAGTGTTCATCAGGAACATCCAAGCAATTGTAAGTCTGTAGATGATATTCGGGCCAACATTGCCTATATGTGCGATAAATACAATAACATCCGCTCCTTAGACGTTCATCTCGCTTTTAACGGGCCGTTCCCGCCTGACATGACGAACAGAATCATGACTGATATTCAAAAGCTGCTGGAGTCTCAGAAATATGATATGCTGCTGAATCTGTTTCTTGAGCTTCTGCATGTTGTTAAAGAGCGCAACATTGATCCGGATTGGCGAAAGAAAGCCCCAAGGGTGACGGCGAAAAGCTTTGATTTACAAACTGTCCGCAAGCTTCTGCCAAAAGCGAAGAAAAAGCTAGGCGTGAACGATTTTGCCAACGCACTGTATGCGCTTGTCAACGATTTGCTGCACGTGGATCTTAGATCATTGGATGTGGTATAAGTGAGTACATTTCATTTTTCAACGATAGTGTCAAGGACACATATCTTTAAGCTCATGCCTATGATTCATTCTCTCCATGAGCATTGCGATGATTTTCATTTATATGTGCTGTGTGTCGACCAGAAAGCGTATGAATTGCTTCAGCACGTGCCATGGGAGCATGTAACCTTTGTGCAGCTGCATGAAATGGAAGACCCGGAGCTGTTGAAAGCGAAAAGCAACAGAACGTTTCATGAATATTGCTGGACGTTAAAGCCCGCCTTTTTGTTTCATGTGATGAGCAAGTGGGATGACGCTGAGTACTTTGCCCATATGGATACGGATCTATTTTTCTTTTCTGATCCGGCGCGTATTTTTGCAGAAAACCCAACGGCGTCTCTGTATTTGACTGATCATCGTAATTCGCCGCGCTTCATGTCCTACTACGACCGAACCGGACGCTTTAATACAGGCTTTGTCGGTGCCGGTAATACAAAGGAAGCATATGAAGCGGTGTGGCAGTGGAGACAGGACTGTATTGAATTTTGCACGGTCGAAATGGATACGGAACGCAAGACATACGGTGATCAAAGATATGTGGAGAAATGGCCGGAGCAGGTTAAAGGTGTTCATGTTGTCAAATCAATAGGAGCCAATACAGCGCTTTGGAATATCGAAAACTATAAGGTCGGGCAAAAGGACGGCCGCGTGTATATAGATGAAACGCCGCTGATTTTCTATCATTTCTCTGGGTTTACACTGGTGACAGAAAAAGAGTTTAATCTTTGCTGGTACTACCGGATTGAAGACGAAGCGACAATTGAGATGATTTATATGCCGTATATATTAAATCTGAAAAGATGGATTGATGAAATACAGTCGGCGTTTCCGGACTTTGCGGATGGCTTTATCCCGAAGCACGCAGTGCCTGACACTCATTTTATCCAGCTGGATTAAAAAACCCCTGCCGCCTGGCAGGGGTTTTTTCAGCTATGCCATTCTCTCAGCTTCTGGTCACTTGGCAATAGGAAGGCAAGGATGCCGAGAACAGGGAGAAAGGCAATGGCGATCATCGTCGGGGTCAGTCCCGCTGCGTCAATCAGAGCGCCCAGCGCCACAGCGCCGATCGCGCCCATCCCGAAGGCAAGCCCGACGGTTAAACCGGACATTGTGCCGATTTTTCCAGGAACTAGCTCCTGTGCGTAGACGACCGTTACAGAAAAGCTCGACATCAGAACCAAGCCAATCAATGCGAGCACGCCATAGGCGAGAACCGGGCCGGCAAATGGCAGCACAATCGCCAGCGGCGCCGAGCATAACAGCGAACCGAGGATAACGAAGCGTTTTCCAAAACGGTCTGCAAGCGGGCCGCCGAGAAACGTGCCGATTGCACCGAACAGCAAGAAGACAAAAATATAGCTTTGTGCCTGCTGAATGCTTACGTGATAGGTATCCATCGCGTAAAACGTGTAAAAGTTACCGATCGCACTCGTATACCAAGAACGAGCAAAAATGAGAAATATAATAATAATAAGAGCAGATACAACAGATTTGGTGATGGCCGTGTTTTCAGCCGTTTTCTTTTGTTTGCCTGATTTCTGGGCAAGGCTGCCGAGACGTGAGGCGTACCATTTCGCAATATACATGAGAAACAAAACAGCAAGCGCGGCGACAAGCGTGAACCAAACAGCGCCGAATTGCCCGAGCGGTACAAGGATCAGCGCGGTGATCAGCGGCGCCATCGCCTGGCCTGAGTTTCCGCCCACCTGATAAATCGACTGGGCGAGCCCGCGTTTTGTGCCGGCGGCCATATACGCCACACGGGAGCCCTCCGGGTGGAAAATGGCCGAGCCTAATCCAATGAAAAACACACAGCATAGGATCGTTATGAATGACGGGGCAAATGCAAGGCCTAAAATGCCAAGCATGCTGGCGGTCAAACCGACTGGCAGCGCATACGGCCGCGGCCGTTTATCGGTATACCAGCCGACAACAGGCTGCATGACGGATGACACCATGTTTAATGTGAAAGCGATGATGCCGAGCTGTGTAAACGTCAGGCTCATGGAGCGTTCCAAAATAGGGAACATGGCCGGAATCACAGCCTGAAGCGAATCGTTGAGCATATGGCAAATTCCGATAATAATCAAAATCGGATACACCGTGGTGCCTGGTTTTTGAACTGTTTTTTCTTTTAACGGGGCGGCGATAGCCAATTGAGTCTCCTCCTTACATATATAACCAAAGCATACCACCATATTATTCATAAGGTGAAGAATTTATCAAGAGGAAAAAAGATTCTTATGAAAGAAATACCGTCAGCCTGATTAGGAGCTGACGGTATTTTCGATATTCAAAATGTGATATAGCTCTTCAAGCTTACGAATCTCATAGGTTGGTATGATCTCTGGCACATTCGGCTTCATGTCAGGGTTCATCCAACAAGTATCAAGTCCGGCGAGCTGTCCGCCTTTGATATCAGCAGTCAGTGAATCCCCAATGATTAATGTGTGCTCTGCTGAAAATTGAGGAATCCGTTCAAATACGTAATCGAAATATTCCTTCATCGGCTTTTGGAAGCCTGTGTCTTCAGAAACGAAAATGTCCTTGAAGAATGGACATAATCCTGAATCACGGAGACGCTTATATTGTGTGTGAGACACGCCGTTTGTCACGATGTACAAATCAAACTGTTGCTGCAGATTTGAGATGAGATCAAATGCACCGTCAATAAGCTGATGTCCTTCTTCAAGAAAGCGGCGGTATTTTTGCTCAAGTTTGGTTCCGTCAGTCTCATAGCCGTATTCTTTAAGCAAAGCGGAGAAACGTGTGTTTACGACTTCATCCCGTGTCATCTTACCTTCTTCAAAGGCTCTCCAGAGACCTTGATTGATGGTTTTATACTGCGCCTTCATGTCATTTGTTAAAGGAATGTTCTGATCTTCAAACAGCAAACGCAGGGCTAAAGCTTCTGCCGCTTGAAAATCAAGGATGGTATCATCTACATCAAATAATAAAGTGCGGTATCGTTTCATCTGTGTGTCTCCCTTTCTCATATGTATTCAAAGTATAGCACATAAAAAAAGGAAAAAGCCGGCGGGTGAGGCACCACCGGCTGAAAAGAGATTATTTGTTTAATAAGCTGTGTTTTCTCGAATATAGGAAGTAAACCAGTGTTCCGACAGCGATCCAGATGACAAATGAAAGCCATGTGACGCCGGGAAGGCTGTACATGAACCAGAGGCAGATGCCTGCGCTGATAATCGGCACAACCGGAACGAACGGCACTCTGAAGGACGCCTTGATTTCAGGATGTTTCTTTCTTAGCACAATGACAGCAATAGATATGACCGTAAACGCGGCAAGTGTTCCCATGTTCACCAGATGGGCCAGCGTTCCGAGGTTAATAAAGCCGGCGATTCCCGCTGCAACGATCCCTGTCAGCCATGTGTTGCGGAACGGGGTTTTAAATGACGGATGAACCTTTGCGAACAATCCAGGCAGAAGGCCGTCTCTGCTCATGGCAAATGTCAAACGAACCTGAGCGTACAGCAAAGCGAGCATCACCGTCGTAATCCCGATAATCGCACCGACAGAAATAATTCCGGCAACAGCGTCCTGTCCGACGAATTTCAGAGCAAAGGATACAGGATCTCCGACATTCAATTTGGCATAAGGCATCATGCCTGTCAGCACAAGCGATACCGCGATGTACAGAACCGTGCAGACGGCTAGAGCTGAAATAATGCCGACGGGCATGTTTTTTTGCGGATTTTTCACTTCCTCTGACGCGTTAGAAACCGCGTCAAACCCAAGGTACGCGAAGAATACAGTGGCGGCGCTAAGTATGACGCCTTTCATCCCGAAAGGCATAAAAGGAGACCAGTTATCCGGTTTCACATAGCCGATGCCGACAATAATGAACAATAATATGATCGCGATTTTCATCAGTACGATGACGTTGTTAAAGCGTGTGCTTTCCTTGACGCCTCTGCTGACAATCGCAGTGATGAGGAGAATGATCACCGCAGCCGGAAGGTTAAATACGGCGCCCGCCGTGCTTCCCGGCGCTCCTGTCAGTGCAGCCGGAATATGAAGATTGAAGCCGGCAAGCAGTGATTGAAAGTATGAAGACCAGCCGGTGGCAACCGCCGACAGTGCAATGACATATTCAAGCATGAGATCCCATCCGATCAAAAAGGCGAGCAGCTCTCCAAGTGTCACGTATGAGTATGAGTACACGCTTCCCGAAATCGGAATGGAAGACGAAAATTCAGCATAACAGAAAGCAGCCAGCGCACAGGCGAGCCCCGCTAAAATAAACGATATGATGAGGGCGGGACCTGCACCGGTCGCTGCCACTGTTCCTGTAATGACAAAAATCCCTGTACCGATGACACAACCGATACCGAGCAAGGTTAAATCAAATGCGCTTAACGTACGGGCAAGGCTTTTTGACTTGCTCTGCGCACTCAATGTTTCAAGCGGTTTTTTTCTAAATAATGAACTCATCAAAAGTTCCTCCTGTAAATATTCAAAATATTCTAATCATTATATACAGTTCTTGTTGTATTATATTGTCGAAATTTGACGCAGTCAATAAAATATTTTTCTGCTTTAAATGATAGAAGCGAAACAGCGTTGTCGTATCATAGGATAGTAATTTTTACTAATCGTATATTCAATTTTATGCAAGATGAACCGATAGAAAAAATAGATTCGCCCATATTTTGATTTGCGGTTATAAAGGAGATGCTGACCATGTTTCAATATGAAGAGTTGAATAAACAGTTTATCGGCGGGAAATGGCAGGAGGGCAGCAGCCCAAATGTATTGGAAAACAAAAATCCTTATACTCAAAAAACATTCACAACATTCCGTAAAGCGACTGCTGACGATGTAGATGAAGCGTATCGGGCAGCGGCGCTGGCAAAGAAAAAATGGGATGCGGTCAATCCGTTTGAGAAAAGAACCATTTTAGAAAAAGCCGTCACGTATATTGAAGAAAATGAAGAAGCCATTATTTATTTGATTATGGAGGAGCTAGGCGGTACAAGGCTCAAAGCGGCTTTTGAAATCGGACTTGTCAAAAACATCATGAAAGAAGCGGCAACGTTCCCAATCCGCATGGAGGGGAAAATTCTTCCGTCCACAATAGATGGCAAGGAAAACAGATTATATCGTGTGCCGGCAGGCGTTGTCGGTGTCATCAGTCCGTTTAACTTCCCATTCTTTTTATCTATGAAATCAGTGGCGCCTGCACTCGGAGCCGGCAATGGCGTTGTGCTAAAGCCGCATGAGGAAACGCCGATTTGCGGCGGAACGCTGATTGCGAAAATTTTTGAGAACGCGGGAATTCCAGCGGGGCTGCTGAATGTTGTTGTCACAGACATTGCTGAAATCGGCGACAGCTTCGTTGAGCATCCAGTGCCGCGGATCATCTCATTTACCGGTTCTACGAAAGTCGGCAGCTACATCGGACAGCTTGCGATGAAGCATTTTAAAAAGCCGCTTCTTGAGCTTGGCGGAAACAGCGCCTTCATCGTACTTGAGGATGCAGATATAGAATATGCGGTCAATGCGGCGGTGTTCAGCCGATTTACACATCAAGGACAGATTTGCATGTCAGCCAACCGCGTGCTAGTTCATTCTTCTATTTATGACAAGTTCCTTGAGCTGTACCAGGCAAAAGTAGAATCGCTGAAAGTCGGCGACCCAATGGATCCTGATACGATTATCGGGCCATTAATCAACAGCAGACAGACGGACGGGCTGATGAAGACTGTTGAGCAAGCAATTGAAGAAGGCGCTGTACCAGTGAAGCTTGGCGGATTTAACGGGACGATCGTGGAACCGACGATCTTAAAAGACGTCAAACCGTTCATGAGCATTGCCAAGGAAGAGCTGTTCGGACCAGTCGTCTCCTTTATGAAGTTTGATTCAGAAGACGAAGCGGTGGATATCGCAAACGAAACCCCGTTTGGCTTGAGCGGTGCCGTACATACGTCAAATCTTGAGCGCGGCGTGGCTTTTGCGAAACGCATTGAAACAGGCATGATTCACGTCAATGACACGACCATCAATGATGAACCGAATGTAGCCTTCGGCGGTGAAAAGCAATCAGGCCTCGGCCGTTTAAACGGTGAGTGGAGCCTCGAAGAATTTACAACGCTGAAATGGATCTCGGTCCAGCACGAAAAACGCAGCTTCCCTTATTAATGAAAAGGAGTGAATGGAATTGACCATAAATACGGAAAAAGAAACCGCAGATATTCTGGACGCATTTATCAAAGTAGCCCCTTATTTAAACAGCCTGGTTCAGGATGATATTACAATCGGCATTTATGATACGGAAAAACTGCTCGTGAATATACCGGCCAAAACCTTTTCGCTGAACGTAAAAGCCGGCGATCCGCTGCAGGAAGGGGATATCATCACAGATGCCATCCGAAGCAATCAGAAGAAGACGAGCATGGTTCCGAAAGAATTGTTCGGCTTCCCATTGATCGCGCGTGCCATCCCGCTGCACGACGAGAATGGAAGAGTCATTGGAGGCGTCGGCCTCGGAACGAGCCTTGAGGAGTCGTCAAAGCTGCATGATGTCGCGGAAAGCTTATCAGCTGTCGTTGAACAAACAGCCGCGGCTATTTCCGACATTTCTGAATCAATTAACGGGTTTTCAACTCAAATGTCGGGCATTTCCTCTCAGGCGAAAAAAGTAAGCGAAAGCGCCGGTGAAATCGCCGATATTTCAGTAACTGTTAAAGGCATCTCTGACCAAAGCAATCTGCTCGGCTTGAACGCCGCGATCGAAGCGGCAAGAGCAGGGGAGTCCGGAAAAGGCTTCTCTGTCGTCGCAGATGAGATCAGAAAGCTAGCAACGCATTCAAAAGAAAATGTCGGCCAAATTGACCAGATTACGAAAAAAATCCACAGCCTGCTGAAAGGGCTGGAGGAATCCATTGAGTCGATTAACCAGCATACAGACGGACAAGCCGCTGCTGTTGAACAAATTTCCGCCACAATGCAGGAGATTTCAGGAAGCGCACAGCATCTTGCAAAAATGGCCGAAAAAGCGCTTGAGGAAGAGTAAAAGACCGGGGACAAATGTCCCCGGTCTTTTTCTATCCTGCATTTCCATGAAATTCGTCTGACGTTTTACTAGTTTTATTCCAGCGGCTGATTTAAAATGTACACATGAACTTACGTGAGGATTGATAGGAACCATGAGCATATTAAAAGCGGAAAATCTTTATAAAACATACGGAGATAAAACATTATTTGACCATATCTCCTTTCATATTGAAGAGAATGAGAGAATCGGATTGATCGGGCCGAACGGAACAGGAAAATCAACGCTGCTGAAAGTGATTGCCGGCTTGGAATCTATCGAAGAAGGAGAAATCACGAAATCTGGAAGCGTGCAGGTCGAATTTCTTCATCAAGACCCGGAGCTGCCTGCGGGGCAAACAGTGCTGGAGCATATCTATTCCGGTGAATCGGCTGTGATGAAAACCTTGCGTGAATATGAAAAAGCGCTGTATGAACTGGGGAAAGATCCCGAAAATGAACAGCGCCAGAAACACCTGCTGGCAGCACAAGCGAAAATGGACGCAAACAATGCATGGGATGCAAACACCTTGGCAAAAACCGTATTGTCTAAGCTGGGCGTCAACGACGTAACAAAACCGGTCAATGAGCTCTCAGGCGGCCAGAAAAAACGGGTAGTCATTGCCAAAAACTTAATTCAGCCCGCTGATCTGCTCATTTTGGACGAGCCGACAAACCATTTGGATAATGAAACGATTGAGTGGCTTGAAGGGTATTTAAGCCAATATCCCGGCGCCGTCATGCTGGTGACGCACGATAGATATTTCTTAAACCGTGTCACCAACCGCATTTATGAGCTTGAAAGAGGCAGCCTCTACACGTACAAAGGCAACTATGAAGTGTTTTTAGAAAAACGCGCGGAACGGGAAGCGCAGGCTGAGCAAAAGGAAACGAAGCGGCAAAACCTGCTGCGCCGCGAGCTGGCCTGGCTCAGACGAGGAGCGAAAGCCCGCTCAACAAAACAAAAGGCGAGAATTGACCGGGTAGAGACGCTTAAAGAGCAGAAAGGCCCTCAGTCATCAGGTTCACTCGATTTTGCCATTGGCTCGCACCGTCTCGGAAAACAGGTTATTGAAGCGGAGAACGTCATAATCGCTTATGACGGCCGCATGCTCGTCGACCGTTTTAATGAACTTGTCATACCAGGTGAACGGATCGGGATCATCGGGCCGAACGGCATCGGGAAAACAACGCTGTTAAATGCCCTTGCCGGCCGTCATACGCCGGACGGAGGCGATATTACGATCGGACAGACGGTCAGAATCGGCTACTATACTCAGGATCATAGTGAAATGAACGGTGAGTTAAAGGTCATTGACTATATAAAAGAAACGGCGGAGGTCGTAAAAACGGCAGATGGCGATATGATTACAGCTGAACAAATGCTCGAGCGTTTCCTCTTCCCGCGTTCGATGCAGCAGACGTATATCCGCAAGCTGTCCGGCGGGGAAAAACGCCGTTTATACTTGCTTCAGGTTCTCATGCAGGAGCCGAATGTCCTGTTTCTCGATGAGCCGACGAACGATTTGGATACTGAAACATTAAGCGTTCTTGAGGATTATATTGACCAGTTCCCTGGCGTCGTCATCACCGTATCCCATGACCGCTATTTCCTTGACCGCGTCGTCGACCGTTTGATTGTATTTGAAGGAAATGGCGTCATTTCCCGCTTTCAAGGCTCCTATAGCGACTATATGGAGGAGTCAAAAGCGAAAAAAGCGGCCCCAAAACTGACAGCTGAGGAAAAAACGGCTGAAGCCGAGCCGAAGAAAAAACGGAAAAAGCTTTCTTACAAAGACCAGCTGGAATGGGACGGCATCGAAGATAAAATTGCCCAGCTGGAAGAAAAGCATGAGCAGCTCGAAGCTGACATCGCCGCAGCAGGCAGTGATTTTGGCAAAATCCAAGAGCTGATGGCCGAGCAGGCGAAAACTGCTGAAGAGCTTGAGGCTGCGATGGACCGCTGGACAGAATTGTCCCTCATGATCGAAGAACTGGAAAGCTAAAAAGCGTGGCCGCAGCAGGCCGCGCTTTTTTTCACATAATGGACAAAAACGAACCGGCCTGCTTATGTTAGGATAAAATTGTGTGTCAGCGGCACATGGAAAACTAACGGAGATGATGAAGTATGACATGGGCGATCGTGATGTTAATTCTCATGAGTCTGGTGAAAATCGTATTAACCTGTCTTCCTACAGGCGTCATAGAATGGCTGCTCGGCAAATTTGAAGTGCACGCCAAGCTTAGTGGCGAAAATGCGAGTCTCTCTCTAGATGGAAAACGTCTCGAGGGTACAGAGAAGCAGAAAGTGATTGATCAATTTAACGAAGCTGTCTTCCTGGAGAAATATTATATCTATCCAGGTGATGAAGAGCGTTATTTACATCCGGCAAACGGCGGCACGCCGCTGGTGATAGATACAAAAAAAGGAAAAAAAGACGTGAAGCTGTTCGTGTACCGCTACGACGACCATATCGACGTCGTGAAACAGTACAAGAAGAAAGTGATCGCGTATCGAGTGCTTTCTGAAAGCCTTCAAAAAGAGTCTCTGTCAGTGGCGGGGAGTTTAGCTTAAACAGGAAAGTGAAAGACGGGTGCTGTATGCTACTCGTCTTTTTATTGTTTTTTAAACCTTAACGTTTACGTTAAGGTTTAAAAGGTGTATAATGGTAACAGAAACGGCGAAGGGGGATTTACCTTGGAATGGATGAAGATTGATCAAGTGGCCAAAAGAAGCGGACTGACAAAGCGGACCATCCGGTTTTATGAAGAAATCGGCTTGATTCCGGCGCCGAAACGGACAGACGGCGGCGTAAGGCTTTATTCAGAGGATGATATGGAGGAGCTTGAGAAAGTCATCAGCACAAAAGAGGTGCTCGGTTTTTCCCTTCAGGAGCTTCAGCATTTCATGGAAACCAGCCGCCAGCTAGAGTTAAACAAAGAGGGGTATTTGTTGTCACTGGATCCTAAGGAACGGAAAGAAAAACTGGAGGAAATTCAGGAAACCCTGAATCACCAGCTGAGTTTGATTGATGAGAAAATCCGCACATTCCAAAGCTTTAAAGAACGCCTGCAAGGCATGAAAGGCAAAGCGGAACGCGCCATTCAATCAATCGAATGAAAAGTTTGTTAAACGCTATTTTTGTAGCGTTTCTTTTAATGGAATAAAGATGGAGGTTAGGTCAAATGGATAAGACAACACAAGTGAATCAGAAAACGGGTTTGCTCAGCCAGCCAAAAGCGGTATGGGCTGTCGCATTTGCCTGTGTGATTTCCTTTATGGGAATCGGGCTGGTCGATCCAATTCTTCCGGCCATTGCCGCACAACTACATGCTTCACCTAGTGAAGTATCACTCTTGTTTACAAGTTATTTGCTTGTAACCGGATTTATGATGTTTTTCTCAGGAGCCATTTCCAGCCGCATCGGCGCGAAATGGACGTTAATTCTCGGACTTATTTTTATTATTGTGTTTGCGGGGCTTGGCGGCAGTTCAAGCTCAATTGCTCAGCTAGTCGGCTATCGCGGCGGCTGGGGATTAGGTAATGCTTTGTTTATTTCAACAGCGCTTGCGGTTATCGTCGGCGTGTCAGTCGGGGGCAGCGCCCAAGCGATTATTTTGTATGAAGCTGCGCTCGGTCTTGGGATTTCCGTCGGGCCGCTTGCAGGCGGAGAGCTTGGAAGCATTTCATGGCGCGCACCGTTTTTTGGGGTATCTGTCCTGATGTTTATTGCGTTAATCGCGATTTCTTTCATGCTGCCGAAATTGCCGAAACCGGCGAAACGCGTCGGTGTGTTTGATGCGATGAAGGCGCTCAAATATAAAGGTCTGCTGACGATGGCGGTATCTGCGTTCTTATACAACTTTGGATTTTTTATTTTGCTTGCTTATTCTCCGTTCGTACTGGATTTAGATGAACACGGTCTCGGATATGTCTTCTTTGGCTGGGGTCTTCTGCTGGCTGTTACGTCAGTCTTTACTGCGCCGCTCGTGCACAAAGCGCTGGGCACAGTGCGTTCCTTGGTTGTTCTCTTTATCGCCTTTGCAGTCATTCTCATGATCATGGGGATCTGGACAGAGCATCAGACATTGATTATTACATGTATCGTTGTCGCTGGTGCTGTCCTCGGTATGGTGAATACGATCATGACAACCGCTGTGATGGGTTCTGCGCCGGTTGAACGTTCAATCGCGTCTTCAGCCTACAGCTCAGTCCGCTTCATCGGCGGTGCGCTCGCTCCGTGGATTGCGGGAATGCTGTCAGAGCACTTCACCGCAAGCACACCATATACAGTAGGCGGGATCGTCGTTTTTGTCGGCATGCTTGTCCTTCTCATGGGACGTAAACATCTTGCCGGAATTAAGGCGGGTCATTAAAAAGGAATAGTTATTCCTGTCAAGTAGGCAGGAATAAAAAGGTTTTAAACGACCTGAGTCCTATATGTACATGACGGGCTCAGGTCGTTTAATTTCTATTGGAATCACGATATTAAAGTACCTTTTACACGTCTGTAACTATTGCTCCCTTTCAGTTTCCGGGGGCATCGTTCAGGATATTTTTAATCCTGGGCTTCCAATGTTTTCTCCGAAGGCATTCCAATCTTTCCACCACTTATAAAAGCCACCTCTTGAGACTTTCATGACCTCGCATATTCCCCAGCGGCCATCTCTTGTATAATGGGAACTTCAGGATTTACCTACAGGTCTTTTCTTTGGGGATCCTTGGCTTACCTCTTCTTTCCTCTAAAGCAGCTTTTACCCAACAAAGCCTATGGAGGTATTGAATTCCTACGACGATGTTTGTACCTTTCTCTTCTTCATTCAAAATCTCTGTGCCAATCTTTCTCTTAAACGAGATTTCACCATAAGGTTATTCCCTTAAAAACATTAAAAGCTTTTTAAATCAATCTATCTGAAGAAGGGAATTATATCACTCGTGAGGTTCTATTTAATTTTTATAACAAGAGAACGTTCTGGGGGTTTAATGAGTTTATTTAACTATTTTTTCTCTTGTATTTTTATATTTATGGGAAATATATATTGAGGGAGATTACATTTTGTAGTAGAATACTATTGGAAAAAGGAGGTGTAATTAACTGAAAAGGTATATTTTTATTTTTATTTCCATATTATCCATTATAATATTACTATTTTTCATTGATTTAAATCAATCCCAAGGGAGTAAAGTGCTAAGAAAAAAGGGGCAAGAAACAAAAGATTATAAGACTCAACAAGTCGAGTCTTGGGGATTAAGGCTAATTGGGAAGAATGAAAAAATAGAGAAAAAATCCAACATATCTATAGCCATTCTTGATAGTGGAATAGATTCAAATCATGAAGATTTAAAAGGTGTTGTAAAGAAAGAATATAATGCTCTTGAACCTAGTAAAGGTGTTATCGAGGATAAGTTTGGCCACGGAACTGCAGTAGCTGGAATCATAGCTTCTAATGATAATAAGATTGGTACATTAGGAATAGCTCCCTATGCAGATATTTATTCGGTCAAAGTATTGGATGATAAAGGACGTGGTAGTGTAGAGTCTATTGTTAAGGGGATTGAATGGTCAATAGATAATAATGTAGATATTGTTAACATTAGTGTTGGATTGAAAAAAAGTGATCAAAAATTAAAAAGAGTTATAGATGAGGCTAACGAAAAGGGAGTTATTGTAGTAGCTGCTGCTGGAAATAATTATGGATTAAATGCTGATTATCCTGCAAGATATCAAAATGTAATTTCAGTTGGAGCTATAAATAAAAAAATGAAAAGAGCAAAATACTCTGCAAGGGGAAAAATAGATTTTGTTGCTCCAGGTGAAGATATTCTTACAACTTCTCCTAAGGATAATTATATCAATGTTAGTGGAACATCCATGGCAACTCCTTTTGTTAGTGGAGTTATTGCTAATATAATAATGCAAGAACCAGTTAAATATAGTAAAACAAAGAGCCGCTTTACTTCCATTTATAAAACTTTAAAAAAATACTCAACGCCTTATTTATCTGAAAAGTCAGATATGAAATCTTTGGGGAATGGCTTAATTAGTCTAAAAAAGGAGACGAACAATGAAAAAATCAATTAAATTTATAGCGATTTCACTAATATTCGCCATAATTGTATCTATTATCCCTGAAAAAAATGTAGCGAGTGCAGGTGCTGAAACACCAGTAGAGATTACAAATGAAGACCTACAAAGAGCATTGGTGGAAAATGGAGATATAGTGGATCCGGATTCAGTTGAAATAGTTAAAAATAATGAAGACACGATTAAAGCTGAAGTGGACGTCCAAACAGATGATTTCGGAATTGATCAAGATTTAGATGGGAGTGACTCAGAATCACTGATTGATGAAGATTTAGATGAAAGTAGTTCTGAAACAGTAACTGCAGAAGTTGATAAAGAGGACGCGACAGCTATTGTAACATCTGTGGAAAAAGATGAAGATGGAAAAGATATCGAAAAAAAATATGAAGTTGATATCGAAGAAGCTGATGGCGATGATATTGTGGCTACTTTCAAAGACCTTGATACCAATCAAGTTTATGATGTAAATACTAAAGAAGCACAAGCGTCTTTCGCTTTTTTAGTTCCAATTGCTGTTGTAGTTGGTGGCGCTTTAGTTGAGCATTTGGTTGCTGCTTCTTTGGCTATAGTTATAGCGGGTGTAACGTATACTGTTGCTACTAAAGTAAGAAGCAAATTAAAGAAAAAGAAAAAGTACTATTATTATGCTGCGACTCTAAATAAGAATAAAACAAATATGTATATTGGACCAGCACTATCGAAAAAACAAGCAGTTTCTAGACTAAGAAAGGGAGACGTATGGTCAGTTTCTAAAAGCAAAGCAAAAAATGTTGCACAAACTGCGGGCGGTGGAAGAAAACCTGTTGGCCCAGAAATTCATAATAAGAAAGATGGTAAAATAAAGAAGGGTACTTATTATTATCATTACCATACATACAATAGAAAAGGCGGACATTCATTCTATTGATATGGGGGTATGCGGTTGATAATTTTTTCGAAAACAGATAATTAAACGATTTGAAAGTACTAATATTCCATTAGCTCTTAATATTAAACAAGCTAGTCAAGTCTTAATTGATAAATATAATGCAATTGAATTTAATAAAGAAGAAATCGCCGACTTAAAAAAGATCATATAGTTAATTTTAAGAAAATAATAAAATGTTTTGCTATTCAAGACGAAGCTTTATTAAAAAGTTTACGAAGTAAAAGAGAAGAATTTGAAGTTCAGGAAACCATCTCTGAGTCTCGCCATGAAAATATTCAAAGAAGTGAGTACAATAATAATAAGGATTACAGAAGAGCTTTAATGTGGGAATCAATTCAAAATGGTAAAAGAGTAAACAAAATTTTTGAAAGTAAAGATGGTAACTATATTAGTAATTTTACAGTACAAGGTAATGTAGAAAAAATTGAGAAAGAATTAGTGTTTATTAGAGGGATTCTTGAAAAAGAAAAAAATAACTAATCAAAAATTTCAATATTACTTAGATACACTAGTTGACCTAAAATATATTTTAGTAAATAGTTGACAAGGCATTAGTTTTTTGGCACATTTATTTTGCACAATGGATTAATGTCTATTTTATGAATAGTTGATGTCATTAATTTATATTATAGTATTAAAACAGGAAGGAAAAGAGAAAAAATGACTCAATTTTATTACCTAGCTGCAAAAAAACCATTAAAAACAGGTTTTTTTGGTCATACAAAAGCTACAACTAATAAAGGTCATCCAGTAAGGACAGGGCCTGAGGCAGCTGGTATTTATGTTGAAGAAATCGGAAATGTTTCTAATAATCTCACTTTACCTTATCAAGTACAAATTCATGAATATTTAGGCACTTTTGCAATGGACAAACCAGTACCTACAGAGTTAGATTTAAAATGTTTAGAAACGCTCTATCAATACATACACAGCGTCATGAAAAACAGCTTTTCGGTTGAATGGTTCACCGCATGGGCTGATGAGGAAGACTTTGAGCTGTCTGCCAAAAGAGAGCTGACACTTGATGAATTCACATCTCCATTGCAGCTCATTTTAAAAGACAGAGAGCTCCTGAGAATCGTTCAGAAAAAATGGCAGTAAAAAAACCCGCCCTTCAGCAGGCGGGTTTTTTTATAAATTAAAGCACTTTCGTCGTCCAAGACTCGCAGTTCCACGTTTCTGTCGCGATATCCATATAAAAATCTGGCTCATGAGAAATGAGCAGAATGGAACCTTTGTATTCTTTGAGTGCGCGCTTAAGCTCTTCTTTCGCATCGACATCCAAGTGGTTTGTCGGCTCATCGAGCACCAGCAGGTTTGTTTCCGAATTGATCAGCTTGCACAATCTGACTTTCGCTTTTTCGCCCCCGCTTAATACGGAGACGCGGCTTTCGATATGCTTTGTCGTCAGTCCGCATTTCGCCAGAGCGGCCCGGATTTCATACTGCGTATACGAAGGGAATTCGCTCCATACCTCTTCGATGCACGTATTGTTGTTTGTTTCCTTGACCTCTTGCTCAAAATAGCCGGTAAAGAGATGCTCGCCGCGTTCAACCGAGCCTTCAAGCGGCTGGATTTCGCCAAGCAGGCTTTTCAGCAATGTCGTTTTTCCGATCCCGTTCGCGCCGTAAAGGGCGATTTTTTGGCCGCGCTCCATGCGGAGGTTCAGCGGACGTGACAGCGGGGAATCGTAACCGATCACCAGATCCTTCGTTTCAAAAATCAGCTTGCCTGACGTTCTCGCCGGCTTGAAGTGGAATTCCGGTTTTGGCTTTTCTGCCGCCAGCTCAATCATATCCATCTTATCGAGTTTCTTTTGGCGGGACATCGCCATGTTTCTTGTGCTGACGCGGGCTTTGTTGCGGGCAACGAAATCCTTCAGCTCTGCGACTTCCTGCTGCTGCTTTTTGTACGCCGCTTCAAGCTGCTGTTTCTTCACCTCGTAGACTTCCATAAACTGATGGTAGTCGCCGACATAGCGTGTCAGCTCTTGATTTTCTACGTGATAAATCAGGTTGATGACGCTGTTTAAGAACGGAATGTCATGGGAAATCAAGATGAACGCGTTCTCGTATTCCTGCAGGTAGCGTTTCAGCCATTCAATATGCTGTTCATCAAGATAGTTGGTCGGCTCATCGAGAAGCAGAATTTCCGGCTTTTCAAGGAGAAGCTTAGCGAGAAGGACCTTTGTGCGCTGTCCGCCGCTCAAATCGGTGACATCTCGCTCTAATCCGATATCGCTCAAACCGAGACCGCGGGCAATTTCCTCCACCTTGGAATCAATGACATAAAAATCATTGTTTGTCAGCGCGTCTTGAATGACGCCGACTTCTTCAAGCAGCTTTTCGAGCTCGTCGGGATCTGCTTCACCCATTTTGTTGTAAATCTCGTTCATTTCCTCTTCCATCGCAAATAGATAATGGAACGCGTCTTTCAGGACGTCGCGAATAGATTTTCCTTTTTCCAGCACGGTATGCTGATCCAGATAGCCGACACGGACATTTTTTGACCATTCGACTTTTCCCTCATCAGGTTCAAGCTTTCCGGTAATAATATTCATGAAGGTTGATTTTCCTTCACCGTTTGCGCCGATCAAGCCGACGTGCTCGCCTTTTAACAGGCGGAAGGAAACGTTATTAAAAATGGCCCGGTCCCCGAAGCCGTGGCTTAAATCCTTTACAGATAAAATACTCATGTTTACACCTCTATCGTTATCAAACACGCACAATCGGCGTGTAATATTCACCCTTTTGATTATAAAGGAGGATTCGGAATGTTGAAAGGTATAGGAAAGAAAAAGAAAAATTGCGTTCCGGGCGAGGTTTTGAGATACTATGGAATAGATTTCAGGAATTGAGGAGAACAAAATGACGCAAACTTGGCCATTTTTACATAATGCACAATCATTTATACAAGAGAATTGGAATGCTTCCGGCTTTCAAACGCCAACCCCTGTTCAAGAGCAGGCAGCCCAGCTGATCATGGACGGAAAGGATGTCATCGCGGAATCGCCGACAGGCACAGGCAAGACGCTGGCGTATGCGCTGCCGGTCTTGGAGCGGATCAAACCAGAGCAAAAGCATCCGCAGGCGGTGATTTTAGCGCCTTCCCGTGAGCTGGTGATGCAGATTTTTCAGGTGATTCAGGATTGGAAAGCGGGCTCAGAGCTGCGCGCGGCTTCCTTAATCGGCGGGGCGAATGTGAAGAAGCAGGTCGAAAAGCTAAAGAAACATCCGCATATCATTGTCGGCACGCCAGGCAGGGTATTTGAACTGATTAAAGCAAAGAAACTCAAAATGCATGAAGTGAAAACGATTGTACTTGATGAAGCGGATCAGCTTATCCTGCCGGAGCATCGCGAGACGATCAAACAAATTATTAAAACGACATTAAGAGACCGCCAGCTTCTATGTTTCTCTGCCACGCTTAAAAAGGAAACAGAGGATGTGCTCCGCGAATTGGCGCAAGAGCCTGAGGTGTTGAAGGTGCAGCGAAGCAAGGCGGAGGCAGGGAAAGTGAAACATCAATACCTGATTTGCGACCAGCGCGACAAAGTGAAGCTGCTGCAAAAGCTGTCAAGGCTTGAAGGCATGCAGGCACTCGTATTTGTGAGAGACATTGGCAACCTGAGTGTATATGCGGAAAAACTGGCATATCACCACGTTGAACTCGGCGTTTTGCACAGTGAAGCGAAAAAAATGGAGCGGGCAAAAATCATTGCCGCATTCGAAGACGGAGAGTTTCCTCTTTTATTGGCGACTGACATTGCCGCACGCGGTTTAGACATTGAAAACCTGCCATACGTGATTCATGCTGATATTCCAGATGAAGATGGCTATGTCCACAGATCAGGACGAACAGGCCGGGCCGGAAAAGAAGGCAACGTGCTGAGCCTTGTGACAAAATTGGAGGAATCTAAGCTGAAAAAAATGGCGAAGAAGCTTGGTGTTGAGCTGAGTGAAGCTGTGTATGCAGGCGGAAAACTGAAGACGAAATAAAAAGAAGGGCGAAAAGCCCTTTTTTTGTTGTAAAATAATAGAAAAAGTTTCGCACAGGGGGTGGGAAGGTGGTTTCAATAGACAGGTTTCAAGCAGTGAAGGAGTCAGAGCTGAAAATTCTTGAACGCTGGTTTGAGAATGAGGATACCAGACGGAGAATGGATGGGATGCTGCCATTAGATGAGTGGTATGCACGAGTAAATAAAGATAAACACGATACTGTCATCATGGCGTATGATGGACAGCTGCCGGCAGGGATGGTCGTTATTGAGTTCGGGGAGAAGCGGACATATATTGGATTGATCGTCAATCCTTTGTACCGGCTTCAAGGGTACGGAAAACGGATATTGCAAAAGCTGATGACCGAACCTGATTTTACTAGCGTGCGGGAATGGGTGGCATGCATTGAAGAAGACAATCGAATCAGTTTAGCTTGCTTTCAAGCAGCAGGATTCACTTTGGAAGATACAGAACCTGATGAAGATGGTTTTCTTACGCTGATTCTTCGCAGCTGATCTCATCGAAACATAAAAGGAGGGCAAAAAGCCCTCCCGTTTTCATCTTCATTCAGCTCGGATCACTGACCTTGATCAGCTGTTTCCCTTTATTTTCTCCCTTAAATAAACCGAGAAACGCGTCAGGAATGTTTTCGAAGCCTTCTGTGATGGTTTCCTCGTAATGGAGTTTACCAGCCTTCAGCCATTCGGCCAGCTGTTTTGCTCCCTCAGAAAAACGATCGGAGTAGTCGCTTACGATAAAGCCTTGCATCAGCGACTTCGTTTTAATGAGTTTTGATTGGACACGAGGGCCCATGTCATCTGCTTCGCTTTCTGCGTTATAGGAAGAAATGGCGCCGCACACCGGAATGCGGGCAAATTCATTGAGCAGATTCATCACCGCGTCTGAAATCGGTCCGCCGACATTGTCAAAATACACATCGACACCGTCAGGACAAGCGTTTTGAAGCGCTTTTTGGATATCATCCGCTGTTTTGTAATTGATGGCTTCGTCAAACTGAAGCTCCTGTTTTAAATAGTCGATTTTTTCATCAGAACCCGCGATACCGACAACTCGCGCGCCTTTGATTTTGGCAATTTGCCCGACTGTTGAACCGACGGCTCCCGCAGCTCCGGAGACAACCACGGTTTCGCCTTCCTTCGGGCGTCCGATGTCCAGCAATCCGAAGTATGCTGTTAAGCCGGTCATTCCCAAAATGCCGAGATAGGCCGAAGCGGGAGCAAGGCTTGTATCAATTTTTCGCAAGGCAGACTCGCTCACAGCGGAAAATTCCTGCCAGCTGAGATTTCCGATGACGATATCGCCTTTTTTCAATTGGTCGCCGTCTGACACGACTTCAGCGATAACCCCGCCAGAAAGCGCTTCATCCAAGGCGAACGGCTCAACATATGACTTCGTATCCTGCATACGGCCGCGCATATAAGGGTCAACCGAAACATAAAGCGTTTTGACAAGCACTTCCCCTTGCTGGGGTTCAGGAACCGGAATGGTTTCAAAGCGAAAGTCTTCATGAACAGGAATACCTTGTGGACGTCTTGCTAATTGAATTTGCTGCTGAGATGCTGTCATTTTCATCCTCCTATCACTTGGTTGACACCACTGTAACATGGACAGGAGAGGAAATACAAAAGGTAAGCTGGCATACAAAAAAGGAGAGGGGGCTCCTCTCCTTTTCATTTCGCCCGTAATTTCGGGCACAGTCCCGTCGGCAGGCACATTGGCTTCTGGTCGATCGGGCTTCTCATGATGCAGCATTCCAAGCCGAAGACTTCACGGAAAAATGGCTGGGTGAACACATCTTCCGGTGTTCCGGCGTTGTATATTTTTCCGTCCAGCACACTGATTAGATAGTCAGCATATTGAGCGGCTTGGTTTAAATCATGGAGCACCATGACAACGGTGCGGCCATGGTCGCGGTTCAGCTTTTTCAGCAGTTCAAGCACTTCAATCTGGTGTGAGATGTCTAAATACGTGGTCGGCTCATCAAGCAAAAGCAAATCAGTGCCTTGCGCAAGTGCCATTGAAATCCAGGCTCTTTGTCTTTGGCCGCCTGAGAGGGCATCCAGCGTCCGATCCTTCAGTTCAATCATGCCCGTTGCTTCCAGCGCCCACTCTACCATGTCATGATCCTCTTGGGTATGCTTGGATAACAGCTTTTTGTGAGGATGTCTGCCAAAATAGCATAATTCCTCTACCGTCAATCCTTCAGGAGCCTGAGGAGATTGTGGAAGAATGGCCAGTTTTTTTGCGACTTCTTTTGATGGCTGGCGGTGGATGTCTTTTCCTTCTAGTAGCACTGTACCGCTTTTCGGGGCCATCAGCCTGGCGAGCGATTTGAGGATTGTTGATTTACCGCAGCCATTAGCGCCGATGAGCGCAGTGATTTTTCCTTCTTCTATCTTTAAGTCGACTCCGTCAATAATCACTGTACTGTCATATGAAAGAGTGAGCTGGTCTGCAGCCAGTTTTCCCATGGTATCCTCTCCCTACTGTTTCCTCGCTTCGAATTTCAATAAATATAAGAAATAAGGCGCGCCGATCACGGCTGTCAGTATTCCGGCAGGTATTTCAACCGGAGGCATGATGCCGCGCCCTAACGTATCTGCAATTAATAATATAATAGCACCAATCAATGCCGATGCAGGCAGTAAATATTTAGCTTTTTCTCCGGTAAGCCGTCTGGCGATATGCGGAGCAAGCAAGCCGATAAAACCGATTGAGCCGACGACGGCTACACAGCTTCCCGCCAGCGCCACCGCGGTGAAAATCAGGATGAATCTCAGCCGGTTTGCGTTTTCTCCGAGACCCTGTGCAAGCTCATCCCCGAGTGACATAAGATCCAGCTTCGGTATGAGTATGCAGACGATCGGAAAAAGAATTAAAAGCCATGGCGCAAGCAGCTTGACTTCTTCCCAGTTTCTTCCCCAGAGGCTTCCTGTCAGCCAAA
Organism: Bacillus sp. FSL R5-0416; assembly: GCF_037975425.1. Taxonomy (NCBI): domain Bacteria; kingdom Bacillati; phylum Bacillota; class Bacilli; order Caryophanales; family Bacillaceae; genus Bacillus; species Bacillus sp. FSL R5-0416. The sequence continues at coordinate 807,703 of NZ_CP150252.1, forward strand.
TGAGTGCAGCATTCACGTCGCCCGGAAACTTGACCATCATATATTGCATTCCGGCGTGGCAGACCGCGCCTAAAGCAATGCCTGATAAAGCCAGTGAAGAGGGCTGAATGCTCTTTTTTCGGGCTATCATTAATAATAGTACAGCAATAATGGCGGCTCCGGCAAATGCGGAGAACGGAAGCACGTATACCGGCGACTCAGGAAAGATGAGAATCACAGCCATCGCCGCAAGTCCGGAGCCTTTTGAAATGCCGACAACGTCCGGGGAAGCGAGCGGATTTCGGATCACACCCTGTAAAATCGCTCCGGCAGCGGCAAGTCCAGCACCGGCCAAAATCGCTAATATAATGCGGGGAAGGCGATATTGCTGGATGATAAATTCAAAGGAATGATCCAGTCCCAGCAGATTCGTCACTACCGCATCAGGTGAAATGTATAATGCACCGATTCCAATGCTGATGACGGACAGAACGATTAAAATCACGGCCAATATGAGTATCGCCAGTAAGGGGCGTTTTTGTTTTCTGGTTGTTTTCTTCATTTCAGGTTTCGCCCTTTCCTTGCCAAATATAAGAAAAACGGCGTTCCGATAATCGCGGTGACAATGCCGACCGGTGATTCATAAGGAAATGCAATCCATCTGGCCAGTACATCTGCGTACACCAGCAAAATGGCACCGAACAGTGCCGAAAACGGAAGCACGTATTGATAATGTTCTCCGATCAGCTTGCGGACAATATGCGGGACGAGCAGCCCGACAAAGCCAATCGGCCCGGCGACGGCTACGGAAGCGCCGGAAAGGATTAAAATAATCAAACTGATCAGAATCCGGATGCCGTTCATATTTTGTCCAAGCCCTTTTGCTGTTTCGTCTCCGAGACCGAGAACAGAAACAGAACCGGAAAATACGAGGGCAAGCCCGATGCCAATGACAGAAAACGGAGCGATGGTTATGACATCCTGCCAGTTGCTGCCGTCGATTGCGCCTGTCATCCAGTACAGAACATCCTCACCTGACTCATTTAAAATAATGATGGCCTGTGTCATAGAGGAGAGGAACAAATGCACGGCCATTCCTGACAGCGCCAGCTTAACAGGCGTCATTCCGCCGGATGAGGCAATCATATACACAATCGCGCCGCCTGCTGCCGCACCCGCAAAAGCGAATATAACAGATGAATAGGGCGATGCCGGCAGAATGACGAGAGAAGCAACGACAAAAAGCGATGCACCCGCATTCACACCGAAAATTTGGGGTGAAGCCAGAGGATTTCTGGTCATAGCCTGCATCAGCGCCCCTGCTACAGCTAGGCTGGCGCCGACAAAAACGCCGATTAAAGTGCGGGGAAGGCGAAGAGTAGAGATGATGAGCTGTTCCTTTGAACCGTCCCATACAAAAAGATATTTCAATGAATCTATGATGCCGATGTCTGAGGCTCCTACTGAAAGATTCAGCCCAAGCCCAAATATAAAAATAATCAGTGCAATGATGAACATCATCAGTCTTGATGATGAGCGCCGTTTGGCTGAATGATACAACAGTCTCACTTCCTTACTGCGTCTGGTTGCAAAAACGAAGAAGCAAGGATTTCCCCTCGCTTCTCATTTGTCCTATTTATTATACACTTTTTTAAGCACATCTTTGGCGCTTGTTTCACTAGACTTGATGCCTCTGAATCTTGTCCAAGTGTCACGGTCCGCATCATAGACTTGTCCATTTTTCACCGCTTTGAGATTTTTCCAGAGCGGGTTCGTTTTCCACTCGTCTACAATGGTTTTGCCTTCGTTGGCTGAGATGAACAAAATATCAGGATCGATTTTGCTCAATTGCTCGAGGCTGACCTCTTGATAGGCGTTATCTGACTTCACGGCGTGTGTAAAGCCGAGCATTTTAAAGATTTCTCCGTCATAGGATGATGATGTATGAAGCTGGAAGGAATCCGCTCTTGCAACGCCGAGAACGATGTTGCGGTTTTCATCTTTCGGAAGTTCGGCTTTTAGATCGTTGATGACTTTTTTGTGCTCGGCAAGCTTTTCTTTTCCTTCATCTTCTTTATTTAATGCTTTAGCAATGGTCGTAAAGCTGTCGATCGTTTCGTCATATGTCGCTTCACGGCTTTTTAATTCAATCGTCGGAGCGATTTGTTTCAGCTGTTTATAAATGTTTTTATGGCGCTCAGCGTCAGCGATGATTAAATCAGGCTTCAAGGAACTGATAACCTCAAGATTGGGTTCGCTGCGTGTGCCTACAGATGTGTAATCAATGGAGCTGCCGACAAGCTTTTTAATCATATCTTTTTTGTTGTCATCGGCTATGCCCACCGGCGTAATGCCGAGATTGCGAACGGCATCCAAGAATGAAAGCTCAAGCACAACCACCCGCTTAGGTGTGCCGCTTACTGTCGTTTTTCCTTCTTCGTCATGGATCACTCTGGAATCCTTAGACTCGCTTTTGCCGCTTCCGTTGTTATTCTGGCTTGATGAACAGCCAGATACAATGAGGCAGGCGAGCAATAAAACACTCATGATGGCAATCAACTTGTTAGAATAGGTGCGCATGTCATTCTTCCTTTTTTCAGATTTAGTAATGAGAATCATTATCACATGTAACACTATAATAGCATGGCTTATCATGTCAATATTTTTTTAGTAAAGAAAGCTGCGTTTTTACTGCTTTCTCATGAAAGCATCATCAGACACAAATAAGTGGTATGCAGCGTTACCGTGTCTTCGAGACAAAAACGCATGGGCGTTGGCTTTAGAGGTTTCGAACATATCAGCAGTGACATAAGGAAGGAGAGTGCTGAGATAACCGGACAATTTCTTTTCTATTTCATCTGTTAGTGCAAATTCAATGTCGCCGATATTCATGATAATCGAGAAAACAAAGTCGATATCGATATGAAAATGTTCCTCGGCAAAAACCGCAAGCTCGTGAATTCCTGGTGAACATCCGGCACGCTTATGGAAAATCTGTTTGACTAAATCACTCACAATCCAAGCATTGTATTGCTGTTCTGGTGAAAAGTATTGCATTAGACATACCTCCTGCTCGTACGGATAAAGGCAGCGTTTCATGGTCGTGTGCTCCGTGCAGCGGCTTCTCTTTAATTTTGATTTTTCTGAAAATAGGTCCCGTTCCTATCACTTTACCATGGACGGAAAACAAATAGCTACTACCATTCCTCCTGTTTTTCTCTTTAATGTTCTGGAATCTGTTTCAGGTACAGACGATCGGGTATGAAAGAAATATAGAAAACATGAAGGAGGAATATCGACATGAAACCAGTTGTAAAAGAGTATACAAATGACGAACAGCTCATGAAGGATGTAGAGGAATTACAGAAAATGGGTGTTGCGAAAGAGGATGTATACGTCTTAGCTCACGACGATGACAGAACGGAACGCCTGGCAGACAACACGAATGCTAATACGATCGGAGCCAAAGAAACAGGTTTCAAGCACGCGGTGGGAAATATCTTCAATAAAAAAGGAGATGAGCTCCGCAATAAAATTCACGAAATCGGTTTTTCTGAAGATGAAGCCGCTCAATTTGAAAAACGCTTAGATGAAGGAAAAGTACTTCTCTTTGTGACAGATAACGAAAAAGTGAAAGCTTGGGCATAAAGCAAGGAAAAAACCAAAAGGCTATGACGGCCTTTTGGTTTTTTTGCGGTCTTTGCGGTGGCATTTTGCAGAATGCCGCAATAGGATAGCGGAACATTTTCGGTTCTGAATGTCCCTCAATTTGCTATTATATTTTTGTGATAAATTGGAATAAAATCTCACAAAATAGAAAATGGGGGTACATAGTGGATGAAAAAAGTGATGTTAGCTACGGCTTTGTTTTTAGGATTGACTCCAGCTGGCGTGAACGCAGCTGATTTAGGCCACCAGACGTTGGGATCCAATGATGGCTGGGGCGCGTACTCGACCGGCACGACAGGCGGGGCAAAAGCATCGTCCTCAAATGTGTATACCGTCAGCAACAGAAACCAGCTTGTCTCGGCATTAGGGAAGGAAACGAACACAACGCCAAAAATCATTTATATCAAGGGAACGATTGACATGAACGTAGATGACAATCTGAAGCCGCTTGGTCTAAATGACTATAAAGATCCGGAGTATGATTTGGACAAATATTTGAAAGCCTATGATCCTAGCACATGGGGCAAAAAAGAGCCGTCGGGAACACAAGAAGAAGCGAGAGCACGCTCTCAGAAAAACCAAAAAGCACGGGTTATGGTGGATATCCCTGCAAACACGACGATCGTCGGTTCAGGGACTAACGCTAAAGTCGTGGGAGGAAACTTCCAAATCAAGAGTGATAACGTCATTATTCGCAACATTGAATTCCAGGATGCCTATGATTATTTTCCGCAATGGGATCCGACTGACGGAAGCTCAGGAAACTGGAACTCACAATACGACAACATCACGATAAACGGCGGCACACACATCTGGATTGATCACTGTACATTTAACGACGGTTCGCGTCCGGACAGCACATCACCGAAATATTATGGAAGAAAATATCAGCACCATGACGGCCAAACGGATGCGTCCAACGGCGCTAACTATATCACGATGTCCTACAACTATTATCACGATCATGATAAAAGCTCCATTTTCGGATCAAGTGACAGCAAAACCTCCGATGACGGCAAATTAAAAATTACGCTCCATCATAACCGCTATAAAAATATTGTCCAGCGCGCGCCGAGAGTCCGTTTCGGGCAAGTGCACGTATACAACAACTATTATGAAGGAAGCACAAGCTCTTCAAGTTATCCTTTCAGCTATGCATGGGGAATCGGAAAGTCATCTAAAATCTATGCCCAAAACAATGTCATTGACGTACCGGGACTGTCAGCTGCTAAAACGATCAGCGTATTCAGCGGGGGAACGGCTTTATATGACTCCGGCACGTTGCTGAACGGCACACAGATCAACGCATCGGCTGCAAACGGGCTGAGCTCTTCTGTCGGCTGGAGGCCGTCTCTGCATGGATCGATTGATGCTTCTGCTAATGTGAAATCAAATGTCATAAATCAAGCGGGTGCGGGTAAATTAAATTAAGAAAGTGAAAAACACAAAGGGTGCTAACCTTTGTGTTTTTTAATTAATTAAAATGTTTATTAACTTAGTTAAGGAGTAGAATGGAAAAGGGGATCGGAAAACAAGTATATAGGAGGAGACCTATTTATGGCTTCAGAAAAAGACGCAGGAAAACAGTCAGCAGTAAAGCTTGTTCCATTGCTTATTACTGTCGCTGTGGGACTAATCATCTGGTTTATTCCCGCTCCGTCCGGACTTGAACCTAAAGCTTGGCATTTGTTTGCGATTTTTGTCGCAACAATTATCGGCTTTATCTCCAAGCCCTTGCCAATGGGTGCAATTGCAATTTTTGCATTGGCGGTTACTGCACTAACTGGAACACTATCAATTGAGGATACATTAAGCGGATTCGGGAATAAGACCATTTGGCTTATCGTTATCGCATTCTTTATTTCCCGGGGATTTATCAAAACCGGGCTCGGTGCTAGAATTTCGTATGTATTCGTTCAGAAATTCGGGAAAAAAACCCTTGGACTTTCTTATTCACTGCTATTCAGTGATTTAATACTTTCACCTGCTATTCCAAGTAATACGGCGCGTGCAGGAGGCATTATATTTCCTATTATCAGATCATTATCCGAAACATTCGGATCAAGCCCGGCAAATGGAACAGAGAGAAAAATCGGTGCATTCTTATTAAAAACCGGTTTTCAGGGGAATCTGATCACATCTGCTATGTTCCTGACAGCGATGGCGGCGAACCCGCTGATTGCCAAGCTGGCCCATGATGTCGCAGGGGTGGACTTAACATGGACAAGCTGGGCAATTGCCGCGATTGTACCGGGACTTGTAAGCTTAATCATCACGCCGCTTGTGATTTACAAGCTGTATCCGCCGGAAATCAAAGAAACACCGGATGCGGCGAAAATCGCAACAGAAAAACTGAAAGAAATGGGACCGTTCAAAAAATCAGAGCTTTCCATGGTTATCGTGTTTCTTTTGGTGCTTGTGCTGTGGATTTTTGGCGGCAGCTTCAACATCGACGCAACCACAACCGCATTGATCGGTTTGTCCGTTCTCTTATTATCACAAGTTCTGACTTGGGATGATATCAAGAAAGAACAGGGCGCTTGGGATACGCTCACTTGGTTTGCGGCGCTTGTCATGCTCGCCAACTTCTTGAATGAATTAGGCATGGTGTCTTGGTTCAGTAATGCCATGAAATCATCCGTATCAGGGTTCTCTTGGATTGTGGCATTCATCATTTTAATTGTTGTGTATTATTACTCTCACTATTTCTTTGCAAGTGCGACAGCCCACATCAGTGCGATGTATTCAGCATTTTTGGCTGTCGTCGTGGCAGCGGGCGCACCGCCGCTTTTAGCAGCGCTGAGCCTCGCGTTCATCAGCAACCTGTTCGGGTCAACGACTCACTACGGTTCTGGAGCGGCTCCGGTCTTCTTCGGAGCAGGCTACATCCCACAAGGCAAATGGTGGTCCATCGGATTTATTCTGTCGATTGTTCATATCATCGTATGGCTTGTGATCGGCGGATTATGGTGGAAAGTACTAGGAATATGGTAGAAAGAAAAAGGCAGACGCGGTCTGCCTTTTTTTTATTTTCACTCCTTCGCAAGAAAACGGATTTTGAAAAATGAGAAAATTGCCTGTGAAAAATGGTATGATCTAGGTAGAAAGGACGGCTGGTGCTGTGGTGAAAAAGCGGTTCCATTTTTCCCTGCAAACAAAAATAATGGGGCTGATTGCGGCTCTGCTGGTCTTTGTCATTGGTGTGCTGACCATTACGTTAGCCGTTCAGCATACACAGGGAGAACGGAGACAGGCAGAGCAGCTGGCGGTTCAAACGGCGAGAACCATTTCCTATATGCCGCCGGTTAAAGAGCTCATTGAGAGAAAAGGCGGACATGCGGCTGAGACGCAAGAGGTCATTGAACAAATGAAAGAACAGACTGGCGCGTTTGCCATTTATGTTTTGGACGAAAAAGGAGACATTCGCAGCGCCTCTGGAAAAAGCGGATTAAAGAAACTGGAGCGCAGCAGAGAAATTTTGTTTGGTGGTTCGCATGTTTCTGAAACAAAAGCGGATGGACGAAGAGTGATCAGAGGAAGCGCGCCGATCATAAAAGAACAGAAGGGATACAGCCAAGTGATCGGCAGCGTGTCTGTTGATTTTCTGCAAACGGAGACAGAGCAAAGCATCAAAAAGCATTTGAGAAATTTGAGTGTGATTGCTGTGCTTGTACTGCTGCTCGGATTTATTGGCGCCGCCGTGCTGGCGAAAAGCATCAGAAAGGATACGCTTGGGCTTGAGCCGCATGAGATCGCGGCTCTATATCGTGAGAGAAACGCAATGCTTTTCGCGATTCGAGAAGGGATTATTGCCACCAATCGTGAAGGCGTCGTCACCATGATGAACGTATCGGCGGCCGAGATGCTGAAGCTGCCCGAGCCTGTGATCCATCTTCCTATAGATGACGTCATGCCGGGAGCAGGGCTGATGTCTGTGCTTGAACAAGGAGAAATGCTGCCGAACCAGGAGGTAAGCGTCAACGATCAAGTGTTTATTATCAATACGAAAGTGATGAATCAAGGCGGGCAGGCGTATGGGATTGTCGTCAGCTTCAGGGAGAAAACAGAGCTGAAGAAGCTGATCGACACATTGACAGAGGTTCGCAAATATTCAGAGGATCTCAGGGCGCAGACTCATGAATTTTCAAATAAGCTTTATGCGATTTTAGGGCTGCTTGAGCTTGGGGAGTATGATGAAGCCATTGATCTGATTAAAGAGGAATATGCGATGCAAAATGAACAGCATGATCTTTTATTCCATAACATCCATTCGCAGCAGGTGCAGGCCATTTTGTTAGGGAAAATAAGCAAGGCATCGGAAAAGAAGGTCAAGCTGGTGATTGATGAGAACAGCTCACTCGCGCCTCTTCCTGCGCATATCGGCTTGTCCCATCTTATTACGATTATTGGCAATTTAATTGATAACGCTTTCGAAGCTGTAGCGGAGCAAAGCGTGAAGGAAGTTTTGTTTTTTATCACGGATATGGGCCATGACATTGTCATTGAAGTATCAGACACAGGGCCCGGTGTGCCGCCAGAGAAAATAGAAGCTGTGTTTGAGAGAGGCTATTCTTCAAAGGGGATGAGGAGAGGCTACGGTCTGGCCAATGTGAAAGACTCAGTGCGTGAACTGGGCGGCTGGATCGAACTGGCGAATCAAAAAACTGGCGGGGCGGTATTCACTGTGTTTATACCGAAGGAGAAACAAAGGGGGAATCCATTTGATTCACATCGCGATTGCGGAGGATGATTTTCGAGTTGCGCAAATCCATGAGAGATTGATTAAACAGCTTGATGGATTCAAGATTATCGGCAAGGCGGCTAACGCAAAAGAGACATTGGCGCTTTTGAAGGAACACAAGGTTGATTTGCTTCTGCTGGATATTTATATGCCGGACGAGCTTGGGACCGCGTTGATTCCTGATATACGAAGCCGATTTCCTGAAGTGGACATTATGATTATCACAGCGGCAACAGAAACCCGGCATTTGCAGGAAGCGCTAAGAGCAGGAATTGCCCACTATTTGATCAAACCCGTAACGGCTGACAAGTTCAGGCAGGTGCTGCTTCAGTATAAAGAAAAAAGGAAGCTGCTCATGTCTCAGCCGGAGGTCAGCCAATCCATGATCGACCATATTTTTGGGAACAGTGTGAAGACAGCTTTGCCGGCAGAGGATTTGCCGACTGGCATTAATTCGATTACACTGCGAAAAATTAAGGAAGCGCTTCAGACTGCGTCAGAAGGATTGACAGCGGAGGAACTTGGGGAAAAAATGGGGGCGTCACGAACAACTGCCCGCCGTTATGCCGAGTATCTTGTGTCAAAGGAAGAAGCAAGAGCCGAGCTTGAATACGGGATTATCGGCAGGCCGGAGAGAAAATATTATTTGGCGGCGGATTAGATATGAAAAAATCTATAATCCTATTGATTTTACTATTGATCTTTATGCAGGGTGATATCAGGCAGGCGGCTGCGCCGCGCCTGCCGGACGGGCCGATAGAAATTGTTGTCCCTGCCGAACCTTCTGGCGGCTGGGATGTCACAGCGCAGGCGATCCAATCAGTTTTGAGGCAGAAGCAGATCGTGAAGGGAGATGTTCATATCGTCTATAAATCCGGCGGCGGGGGAGAGAAAGGCTGGAAATATGTCAACAAAAGCAGCAAACAAACCATCAGCATGACGTCCAGCCTAATATTGAGCAATGATCTTCTCGGGCAAAGTAAATTAAAAATGTCCGATTTTACGCCGCTCGCCATTCTCTCCAAGGAATGGCAGACGGTTGCATTGCCAAAAGGATCAGCGTTAACAAATGGCAAGGATGTGCTGAATGAGATCAACATGCATCCCGGCAAGGTGAGAATCGGCTTTGCCCCGGGGTTTGGCAATGATGATCAGCTCTCGTTCGTCAGAGCGGCAGATATGTACGGCATTGACCCGTTTGACATTCAATTCTCACAGTATGACAGCAGCGAACAGCTCATTCAGGCGCTGATCAGACATGAGATAGAAGCGGCTTCCATGACACTTTCTGAAGCGAAACCATATGAACGAAACGGCGATATCACGTTAGCCGCTGTAACGTCTGATAAAAGGCTTCCCGGTTTTCCAAATGTACCGACGTGGAAGGAGCAGGGAATCCCGTTTGTTTTTTCTCATTGGAGAGGGATTTTGGGCCCGAAAAATATGTCTGAGGAAGAGATTTCTTACTGGGATCAAGCGCTAAAGAAGGTCACCTCTTCACCTGAATGGAAGCGGAAAATAAACGAACAGGACTGGGAAAGCTTTTATTTGAACAGCAGGGAAACGAAACGGTTTTTAGAAGAGCAATCTGCTTTTTATCAAAGCATCATGACAGGAAATTAAGATCCCGGCACCCGGGATCTTTTTCATGCCGAAAATTGATCAAAAAGAACAAAACGGTTTTAAAAAATTAAAAATACAAAAAAAACAAATTATTTACTTGCGGTTGGTTTTCCCATACGATGGCAAAAAGGTAAGACAAAAAGGGGAGTAAGGGAGAAAAAATGTAAGCGGATTCATTTAAGGGGGAATGGATGTGTTAGCAATCTTAGGCTTTCTCATGATGCTTGTGTTTATGGCATTGATCATGACAAAACGGCTTTCTGTTTTAACAGCATTAGTTTTGACGCCGATTGTGTTTGCGCTTATCGCCGGATTTGGATTTACTGAAGTTGGGGACATGATGATTTCGGGGATTCAGCAAGTCGCGCCGACTGCGGTCATGATTATGTTTGCGATCTTATATTTTGGAATTATGATTGATACAGGCCTGTTTGATCCAATGGTTGGCAAAATTTTAAACATGGTCAAAGGAGACCCTTTAAAAATTGTTGTCGGGACAGCGGTTCTTACAATGCTCGTCGCCTTGGACGGAGATGGCTCGACAACGTACATGATTACGACAAGCGCCATGCTTCCGCTCTATTTGCTGCTAGGCATCCGGCCAATTATCTTGGCAGGAATCGCGGGAGTCGGCATGGGAATCATGAACACGATTCCATGGGGCGGTGCGACGCCGAGGGCGGCGAGTGCGCTGGGAGTTGATCCAGCTGAGCTAACAGGGCCGATGATTCCTGTCATTGCAAGCGGGATGCTTTGTATGGTGGCGGTTGCGTATGTGCTTGGAAAAGCGGAACGAAAGCGCCTTGGTGTGATTGAACTGAAACAGCCAGCTAATGCCAATGAACCGGCGGCAGCGGTTGAAGATGAGTGGAAGCGGCCGAAGCTTTGGTGGTTCAATTTATTGTTAACGCTTTCTTTAATAGGATGTTTAGTATCGGGTAAAGTCAGTTTAACCGTACTGTTTGTCATTGCGTTTTGTATTGCACTGATTGTGAATTATCCCAATCTCGAGCATCAGAGACAGCGCATCGCGGCGCATTCCAGCAACGTGCTGGCTATCGGTTCAATGATTTTTGCCGCGGGGGTGTTCACGGGGATTTTGACAGGCACGAAAATGGTTGATGAAATGGCGATCTCACTCGTGTCCATGATACCGGAACAAATGGGCGGATTGATCCCAGCGATTGTTGCCTTAACAAGCGGTATTTTCACATTTTTGATGCCGAATGACGCGTATTTCTACGGGGTGCTGCCGATTTTATCAGAAACAGCTGTCGCATACGGTGTGGATAAAGTGGAAATTGCCAGAGCCTCTATTATCGGCCAGCCGATTCATATGCTGAGTCCGCTTGTGCCATCCACTCATTTGCTTGTCGGACTCGTCGGAGTTTCTATTGATGACCATCAAAAATTCGCATTGAAATGGGCGGTTCTCGCAGTGATCGTCATGACGGCTATCGCTCTATTGATCGGTGCGATCTCTATTTCCGTATGATAATTCAGGCGTAATGACACACACTAACGGCATATAACATTCCGGAGGTGTCATTATGAGTGATCCTTATATGCCGCTGACTTCAGTCAGAAGCGGAACGGGGTTCGAAGCGGCAAAAGGGGTGCACGGCCTGACTGTGCAAATTGCGAATGTCTATTTTATTCAGCTGCCTTCTGAACCTCACTCATTTGTTTTAATTGATGCCGGCATGCCTCAATCAGCCGGCATGATTGTCAATGAAGCCAAACAAAGATTCGGTGAAGGGTTTCAGCTGAAGGCGATTATCCTCACACACGGGCACTTTGACCATATTGGGGCAATCGAAGAGATCCTTGAGCATTGGGATGTGCCTGTTTATGTCCATTCTCGGGAAATGCCCTATGTAACAGGTAAAGAGGATTATCCTCCGGCTCGTCCTGACAGCAAGAGCGGGCTGGTCGCCAAGCTGTCGCCGCTGTTTCCGCGGCACTCCATCGATATTTCCTCACATGTCCAGGCACTGCCGGAAGACGGTTCAGTCCCTTTTCTTGACGAGTGGATGTGGATTGCGACACCAGGACACACGCCGGGCCATATTTCGTTATTCCGCGATGACGGCCGCGTGCTTGTTGCAGGTGATGCTGTTATTACAGTGGAACAGGAGAAAATGGCTGACGTCTTAATACAAAAACAGGAGCTTCACGGTCCGCCGGCTTATTTCACGCCTGACACAGAGACGGCCGCTGAGTCCATTCTGAAGCTGGCCGGTCTTGAACCGGAAGCGTTATTGACAGGGCACGGCATACCGATGACCGGCAAAAACTTTCGAAGTGACTTAACTGAATTGGCAAATCGATTATCGTCTATTTGACACCCGCATTACGCGGGTGTTTTTTATTGTTTTCCAGGAAGTTGCAGAAAAATCATTTGTCTTGCCGCTTAAAAACGATACAATGAAAAGCATGAAGTGATGTGAAGGGGAGAGTTTGTTGGAAGAAAAAGAAATACTCTGGAACGAAGCGAAAGCATTTATTGCCGCATGCTATCAGGAATTGGGAAAGGAGGAGGAAGTGAAAGACCGTCTCGAGGACATTAAAAGCGAAATTGACCTGACCGGAAGCTATGTACATACGAAGGAAGAGCTGGAGCACGGAGCGAAAATGGCTTGGAGAAACAGCAACCGCTGCATCGGCAGATTGTTCTGGAATTCGCTGAATGTTATTGACAGACGAGACGTCCGGACGAAGGAGGAAGTGCGTGACGCCCTCTTTCACCATATTGAAACCGCCACCAATAACGGGAAAATCAGACCGACCATTACGATTTTCCCTTCGGAAGAGAAGGGTGAAAAGCAAGTCGAGATCTGGAATCATCAGCTGATCCGGTACGCTGGATATGAGTCAGACGGAGAAAGAATCGGAGACCCGGCTTCCTGTTCCCTGACAGCAGCCTGCGAAGAGCTCGGCTGGCGCGGAGAACGAACGGATTTTGACCTGCTACCGCTCATTTTTCGCATGAAAGGAGACGAACAGCCTGTCTGGTATGAGCTGCCGCGTTCACTTGTGATCGAGGTTCCAATCATACATCCGGACATCGAGGCGTTTTCTGATTTGGAGCTGAAGTGGTACGGCGTGCCTATCATCTCTGATATGAAGCTTGAGGTCGGGGGCATTCATTATAATGCCGCGCCATTTAACGGCTGGTATATGGGCACGGAGATCGGAGCGAGAAACCTCGCAGATGAAAAGCGGTACGACAAGCTGAAAAAAGTAGCGTCCGTGATCGGCATCGCCGCTGATTACAATACGGATTTATGGAAGGATCAAGCGCTAGTTGAATTGAATAAAGCAGTGCTGCACTCGTATAAAAAGCAGGGTGTCAGCATCGTTGACCATCATACAGCGGCAAGCCAGTTTAAACGGTTTGAAGAACAGGAGGAAGAAGCGGGCAGAAAGCTGACGGGGGACTGGACGTGGCTGATTCCGCCAATTTCACCCGCTGCCACTCATATCTTCCACCGATCCTATGATAACTCAATCGTTAAGCCGAATTACTTTTATCAAGATAAGCCTTATGAGTAAACAATAGAAAATCGATGATGGCCTTCAAGGCTGCGGGATTCAGTCACAGAGATGTCGGTAACCTTTGAGAAAGGGCTTCCGTTCTTTACAGCCTCAACAAACGATTGCAGGGCGTTTTCCGGACCCTCTGCCAAAATCTCGACACGCCCGTCATCACGGTTTTTGACCCAGCCGGCCAGTTTTCGCTTATCAGCTTCCATTTGAACAAAATAGCGAAAGCCCACACCTTGAACCCGGCCGTTTACAATGATTCGGTATTGAAGCATGTAAAAACCACCTTTTCTTTTTATGATAATCAATCATTTTACAACCTGTAAAGGGGATGTGTTTGTATGAAACCAGAGCGCTATTCAGTTCTTTCTCTTAATCTGGGAAAACCGCAGACGCTTGAATATGACGGAAAGAAAATCGAAACCGGCATCATGAAGCGGCCGGCTGAATCAGCCGTCATGCTGTATCGGGAGAATTTTGAAGGAGACGGACAGGCGGACCTCGTCAACCACGGCGGACCTGATAAGGCTGTCTGTGTCTACCCGGCGGAGCATTATCCGTTTTGGGAAGAGTTCCTCTCAAGACCGCTGTCAAATGCCGCATTTGGAGAAAATTTGACGGTCGCGGGCCTGACTGAGGAGAATGTTTGCATCGGGGATGTGTTCAGGCTTGATGAAGCTGTTGTTCAGGTCAGCCAGCCGCGCCAGCCGTGTGTAAAGCTGGCGAAAAAGTTTGGTGTAAAAGAAATGGTGCTGAAGGTCCAGCAAACCGGCTATACAGGGTTTTATTTTCGCGTGCTGGAGGAGGGCAGGGTGTCTCCCGGCGCGAACCTTGAATTGCTGTCCAGAGGAGAGAAGGGCATCTCCGTCCAGTTCGCCAACCGCATCAACTACCATGATGCAAAAAATCTCACCGCCATTGAACTGATTTTAAGTGAGGCTGCACTATCGGAAAGCTGGAGAGCGTCCTTTATGAAAAAAAAGGACAGGCTGCTGCCGGTTGAATAGAAAAAAGCCGCGCATATCAACGTGCGCGGCTTTGCCATATTTAAGATTGTTTTTTCTTTGTTTCAAGCAGGTTGGCAAGAAAATAGGTTTTATAGCTTTGAAGCTTTCTTCCCTCATGGTGCGTGATCCCCTGCTTTTTTAGTTCTGCCACATACCAGCCTTTACTGCCGTAATGCATGTCAGAAAACTCCTTTCCCTATCTGATTTCGAAACGATTGGCATTGTAACATCTATAAAAAGATGCTGAAAAGAGATGCGGGGAAAACTGAGCCTTTCGCACTAGATGTACGAATGTTCTTCTGTATGTATATGCGGAGCAAAAGCCGAATATGATTTAATGGCCGGTTAGTTTGATCATGACAACGCCAAATGTCATAATGGCGAAAACAATGCCGATATATGTGAGCATCCCGTTTTTTTTCTTAACGCCGTAAACGGTCATAATGATGCCTTCAATGAAAAAAATGATGCCGAAAATAATAAACCACATGCAGATAAAGGCTCCTTTCACAGACATAATAGTAGTGTAGCATATCTGAAAGAGCCGGGCTGTGACAATATCAAGAAAGCCGGGCGCATACCGCCCGGCTCATGTTTTATTGTTTATCAACCAGTTTGACCAGAAGCTGTGCCAAATGTTCTTTCTCATCTTCGTCTGCAACGCTCCAAAGCTCTTGCAGCAGCATTTCTTCACCGTTTTGCGGCTCTTCATGCTTTGCGAGGTAGTCTCCCAGGATCGCAGCGCTTTTCACAAGCTTGCCGTCATCCAATCCCAGCTTTTTGCCTCGGTTGACTTGTTTTTTCAGGTAGCCTTTAAATTCCTCAAAGTCTTTTAAAATGTCTTCTTTTATTGTGCCATGCATCGCGTTCATTTCGTTTTCAATTTGGATTTTTTCTTGATCTCTGTGCATTGCAAGACCTCCTCGTGCAGAATAATGATGTTTTACCTGCTATTGGAGGAGGTTAAACCTGCCGGAAGCCTGGAATGTGTTTTACAGTTTTGTCAGGATAATCGGTTCATCTTTTGTGATGACGATCGTGTGTTCAACTTGGGCAACCATGCTTTTATCCGGCGTCTTGAACGTCCAGCCGTCTCCAGCTTCAACAATCGTTTCTGCTTTCGTTGAAATAAACGGTTCAAGCGCGATGACTGTGCCATTTTTGAACAGTGCGTTATCAAACGGATCATAATAGTTCATGATGTGGTTCGGCGCTTCATGCAGGCTTCGGCCGATTCCGTGGCCGGTCAGGGTTTTGATGACGGTAAAGCCTTGAGAGCGTGCTTCATGATAAACGGCTCTTCCGATCTGGTTTTGGCGCTTGCCCGCTTTTGCCTGCTGAAGCCCCTTTTGAAATGCGTTTTCCGCGCATTGGCAAAGCTTATGAAGGCGTTCTTCTCCTTCACCGAGCACAAATGAGATGCCTGTGTCGGAATAGAAGCCGCCAAATTCAGCGGAGATGTCGATGTTGACAAGGTCCCCTGCTTTTAAAATTTTGGATGTGCTTGGTATGCCGTGAGCCACTTCATCATTTACGCTGATGCATGTCACACCTGGAAAATCGTATTCCTTCTCAGGAGCTGAAACGGCGCCGTGCTCATCAAGCACAGCTTTTCCGATAAGGTCAAGGTCTTTTGTGCTCATGCCGGGCTCTGCCTTCCGCTTCATTTCTTCACGCGCAAGCGCGACGATTCTTCCGATTTTTTTCAGGCCTTCTAATTCTTGATCGTTTGTTACAATCATCTGTCATTCCCGCTTTCTTTTTAAATAATCTAGATTAAGCTTACCACAACTGTCTTAAAAATAGGAAACACACGGGCCTGGGAAAAAAGAAATACCCCCGGGAAAATTGGTATAGATCACTAGATATCTTATATGGTATATTTGAAAAAAAAGGGTATGAGGGGGATGGGTATGCTTTCATTTTTACAAAAACTCGGGAAGTCATTTATGCTCCCGATTGCGGTTCTGCCTGCGGTTGGAATTATCCTTGCGCTTGGCAGAGAGGATGTATTTAATATCCCGTTTGTCTATCAGGCGGGGACGGCGGTTTTTGATCATCTGCCGCTTATTTTTGCGATCGGAATTGCCATCGGCATTTCAAAAGACAGCAATGGGGCCGCGGGTTTATCAGGGGCGATATCGTATCTGATGCTTGACGCGGCAACAAAGACAATTGATAAAACAAATAACATGGCGGTGTTTGGGGGAATTATTGCCGGTTTAATTGCCGGTTACACCTATAACCGCTTCAAGGATACCAAGCTGCCTGAATATCTCGGGTTCTTCAGTGGCAGACGGCTTGTGCCGATTTTAACAGCCATTATTACGATCATTTTAGCGGGCATATTCGGAGTCGTCTGGCCGCCGATTCAATCGTGTATAAACTCGTTTGGAGAGTGGATGCTCGGGCTCGGCGGCATCGGGGCAGGCATATTCGGCCTATTCAACAGGCTGTTAATTCCGCTTGGCCTTCACCATGTGCTGAACAATATTTTCTGGTTCCAATTCGGAGAATATAACGGAGTGACAGGGGATCTGGCGCGCTTTTTCGCGAAAGATCCGACAGCGGGCACATATATGACCGGATTCTTCCCAATCATGATGTTCGGTCTTCCGGCGGCTTGTCTGGCTATGGTTGTGACTGCGAAGCCGTCTAAACGGAAAGCGACGGCTGGAATGATGATTGGATTTGCTTTAACAGCGTTTATCACAGGGATTACGGAGCCGATTGAGTTTGCATTTATGTTTTTATCTCCGCTTTTATACGCTGTTCACGCGGTCTTAACCGGGTTATCTTTATTTATCGTCAACTGGCTCGGCATCCGTTCAGGCTTTTCTTTTTCAGCTGGAGCTATCGATTATGTGCTCAGCTATGGAATCGCAGAAAAACCGCTGCTTCTGCTTTTGGTAGGTATATGCTATGCGGCAGTATACTTTATCGTGTTTTATGTACTGATTAAGGCTTTGAATTTAAAAACGCCTGGACGGGAAGACGATGATGTGGATGAAGTGCTGGATGAAAATACTGTCCAGGATGTAAATGAAAACATCATGCTGAAAGGGCTCGGCGGAAAAGAAAACCTTCAAACCATTGATCATTGCGCCACAAGGCTGCGACTGACTGTGAAGGATACCGCTTTGGTGGATGAAGCGCTGCTAAAGAAAGCAGGCGCAAAAGGGGTTGTCAAATCAGGCGGGCAATCGGTTCAAGTCATTATTGGCCCGAATGTGGAATTTGCGGCGGAAGAATTGAGGGCTGCTGTCAAATAAAAAAGCGGAGAGGGCAACCTCTCCGCTTTTTCTTATTTATCTTCGTTATCCTTTGACGTTTCGGAAGAATCTTCGTCATGTTTTGTGTAATCATAATCAGAAGGATTCACCTTCTTAAAACCTTTCGGCTCGTAGAACCGCAGCAGGTCTCCGTTTATGATTTTATCGGACATTTCAAGTTCCTTCTTGACGAGCGAGTCTTCTGACTTGTCGACTTCGGATTCATCGAGTTCTTTACCGGTTTTCGTGTCGTAATACTTACCGGATATTTTCGTGTACTTCGGTGAAATAAAGTCTCCGTTTCGGAACGGAATTACTTCACGGTGTTCTTTCGATAAAATATCAGAACCGGACATCAGATAGTCCTTCGTATCCACTCCGAGCAGATGCAGAATGGTAGGAGCCACATCAACGTCTCCGGCATATTTATGAACTTTCTCGCCCTTCACGCCGGCAGCGTGGATAAAGAGCGGCACCCGTTGAAGCTGGGCGTTGTCGTAATCAGTGATTTCATCTTTGCCAAGCACTTTCGCCATCGCTTTATTGTGGTTTTCAGAGATGCCGTAGTGGTCTCCGTACATCACAATAATCGATTTATCATATAACCCGTCTTTTTTCAGATCATTGAAGAATTGTTCAATGGACTGATCAAGGTAATGGGCTGACTGGAAGTAGTTATCGACGACAGAGTCACCAAAGTCTCCAGCCGGGAAGTCTGTATCCCCCTCATCCATTCCGAATGGGAAGTGGTTAGACAGGGTAATGAACTTCGTATAGAACGGCTGCGGCAGGCTTTCCAGCAGCGGCATTGATTCTTTGAAGAACGGTTTGTCTTTCATGCCGTAGTTTTTCGTGTTTTCTTCGTTCATGTCATAGTAAGCAGAATCAAAGAATTTATCAATGCCTTCCGCTTTGTACATTTCGTTACGGTTCCAGAACGTCTGCGTGTTCCCGTGGAAAGTAGCAGATGTGTAATTCTTAGACTTCAGAATCGCCGGAACGGATTGCAGCGTGTTTTGCGCTTTGTTTACGAAAACTGAACCTTGAGCCAGCGGGTACAGAGAGTTTTCCATCATAAATTCAGCATCAGATGTTTTACCTTGTCCCGTTTGGTGGAAAAAGTTATCAAAGTAGAACGTTTCGTTATCATGTGCCAGTTTATTTAAGAACGGTGTCACTTCTTTGCCGTCAATTTTATAGTCGATGATAAATGACTGCAAAGATTCAAGTGAAACGTAAATGACGTTTTTTCCTTCCGCTTTGCCGAAATACACGTTATTCGGCACATCGTAATTGGCTTTCATGTAGTTTTCCACTTCCGTCACGTCGCTGGAATCGGCAAGCGCGCGCTGGCTGTTGGACTTGATATTCTGTACAGCGTCATAAATCGTGAAATTGTATGTTCCCAAGTATTTCACAAGATAGTTCCGGTCGAATGATCTTGTCAGCAATTCAGGACGGTCTGATTCCGCAACTGCCAGGTTGATCAAGAACACAAGAATTGAAGACGCAAAAATAATTCGGAACGATTTTTTGCTTGACGTTTCGGCAGGCTTGTTTACTTTGATCGCCAAGATGATCAGGATGATCGTATCGATAAAGTAAAAGGCGTCAGTCGGTCTCATCAGCGAAAATGCGCTGTCACCGAGTTGGCCGCCGTTTGTTTTAGCCTGCATAATGACCGGAATTGTAATAAAATCATTGAAAAATCTGTAGTACACAATGTTTGCGTACAGTAAAAAAGACATTAAAAAATGAATCACTATAATGGCTGTCTGCTGTAATTTTTTCTTGAACAAGAGTCCAAAGCCAAGAAAGAACAAGCTTGAGCTAAGAGGATTCACAAAAAGCAATATTTTTTGTATCGTGTTGTCTATTCCTAAGTTGAAGTTCAGGACATAACCGACATACGTTTTGATCCATAACAGGACGACCGCAATTAAGAAGAAGGCCAGTCCTCTTTCTTTTATAAATGTTTTCATTGTTACACTCCTTTTTTCCGATCCAGTTCGAGCGAAACGATAGAAAAAACGAACGTATCCAATATAACACGAATCAGCAGATTAGAAAAGTGAAAATCGTATGATGGAGAAAGTGGCGAAAAACGCCGTCGAATCAACGTTTCGCTTTGATATTACCAAATGTAAAACAAGGTATCTTTCTAGAAATAAAGGAATAAAATGGTACGTTGAGAATTGTATGATAAAATATAAGGTATAGATAAAAAGAGGTGAAATGATGGATTTTTCCCATATTGTGTCTGAAGATAAAATTAAGCGCGCCATCAAAGACGGGGACTTTCAAAACCTCCCGGGAATGGGGAAGCCGCTGCCGAAGGATGACGCGGCACACTTGCCGGAATCGCTGCGCATGGGCTATCGTATTTTGAAAAACGCGGGAATGGCAGAGGACGAGGGCGCGCTCAAAAAAGAGCTTATGACCATCGACCATTTAATCGAAAAGTGCTATGACGAAAAAGAACGCGAGCAATTAATCAGAAAAAAATCTGAAAAGCAATTGCTGCTTGATAAGCTTGTCGACAAAAAAGGCATGTTTTCAAAGCCAGCATCCGCTTTTTATAAGAATAAAGTATATGACCGGCTTGGACGAAACAGACCTTCTTCCAGCTGATTTGTCTTTTCTGCAGGATGGCGATTGATAAAAGCCATCCTTTTTATGTTCCAAGTTCTATGTCAAAAGGTTTATGTTTTTCCATCTATGGGAAATGATTCATAAACGAAAAAAGGGTGATGGGATGGAACGACTATTAGTATGGATAGAGCATATATCTGATTGGCTGTGGGGTCCGCCGCTAATCATCCTGCTGACGGGGACGGGGTTGTATTTCACTATTTTGCTGAAAGGTTTTCAATTTCGCTATCCTTTATACATTTTCAAACAGACAATCGGCAGCGTAGGAAAAAAACCGAAGGGAGAGGGCACAGTCACACCGCTTCAGGCATTGACCTCAGCCCTCAGTTCAACGATCGGTGCAGCGAACATTGTCGGTGTGCCCGCCGCTATTATGTTTGGAGGACCAGGAGCGGTTTTTTGGATGTGGCTGATTGCCTTATTTGCCATGGCGATTAAGTTTTCTGAAAGTGTTCTTGCTGTTCATTACAGAGAAAAAAATGAGCAGGGTGAATACGTCGGGGGACCGATGTATTACATAACAAAAGGGCTGCGCATGAAATGGCTCGGCGTATTCTTCTCTGTTGCGCTGATTGTGGAGCTGATCCCCAGCATTATGGTTCAGGGAAATTCGGTTTCAGTCTCGCTTGCTGAGACGTTTTCTTTCAATAAAATATACGCAGGAATCGGAATTGCGTTTTTGATTGGGTTAGTGGTGATAGGAGGGGTAAAGCGGATCGGAAAAGTAACAGAGTTTGTCGTGCCTCTTATGGCAGGGGCATACGCAGGTGCCGGTCTCCTAATTGTTCTCATGAATCTATCATCAGTGCCGGCGTTTTTCTCTCTCGTTTTTTCAAATGCGTTTACCTCTTCTTCAGCAGTTGGAGGGTTCGCAGGTGCTGCGTTGGCGGAAACCGTTCGCTGGGGATTTGCCCGCGGGCTTTATTCTAATGAAGCCGGAATGGGAACAGCCCCGATTGCACATGCGGCAGCAATGACTGATCATCCTGTGCGGCAAGGGTTTTGGTCTGTGATCGGCATTGTCATTGACACCTTGATCATCTGCACGACCACCGCTTTTGTCGTTCTTGCATCTGGTGTCTGGACAGGGAAGAACGCCTCAATTGATCCGGCAGCACTGACGACGGCTGCATTTCAGCATTATTTCGGTTCTGGCGGAGGGTACTTCGTTTCGGTTTCCCTAGTCTTCTTTGTCGTATCAACCATTATGGTTGTCATTTTTTACGGCGTAAAGCAAGCTGAATTTCTGTTCGGGCGGCTGGCAGGACACGTGATTAAATTCGTTTATTTAGCGGCTATTATCATAGGTGCCGCAGGCGGAGCAAAAGCCATTTGGGGCTTTTTGGACTTAGCATTGGCTTTTATTCTCGTCCCAAATGTGATTGCGCTGTTGTTATTGAGCAGAAAGGTAAAAGCGCTGTACACCGAATTCTTTACATCTGAACAGTACTACCTGAAAGATATAAGAAAAACAAAACAGAATCCTGTTTATCAAACAAAAGAAGCTAAAAACTCCTAGTGCTTTGCTTTGGCGCCGAACAACGCTTTGCTTTTTATGATCAAATAAATGAGTAAAGGCAGCAAAAGAGAAATCACTACATTAATGATTGGTTTGATTCTGTTAAAGTCGATTAGCTGATTTGTATTTAAAAAGAACCAAAAGCTGCATACGACTGAGAACATGCCGGTTGGTGTATACATGGCTTTCGGGTCGATTTTTGAGTGTAAAAACGAAAGGCCGTATACCACGATATATAGGGAACCTGCTATCTTCACCATAATGACCGGAATCCAAAAAGCCGCGATGACCAGGTCTGAGCGATCCAGAAAATCCGTAATGCGGATCTGCCTGATGACCATATAAGCAGGATCAAAGAAAGTAGATGTCAGGTTGGGACCAAAGACAGAAATTGAAGAAAATAACATCACGGCCAGCAATAAAGCACCCAGCAGTATCGCGAAAATGGTGTATTTTAGCGGGACGCTCTGGTTTGAGAAGAGAAGCGGAAGGATAATCAATTCCCCCATTGTCCCAAACGCGTAATAGCCTGATTGAAGATATGGGATTAGACCTTCAAAAACAGGCGTCAAGTTTTGAAGCTCAATTTGTGTGGCCAGCGTGAATGGAAGGAACAAGACCAGGGTGCCGAATGGAAATAAGAATATCTGCGCCATTCTGGTCAATGTTTCTTTTCCCTCTCTGGCAATACAGATCGCCACAAAGATAATAACACCGCCCAGAACAGCCATTGGTGTTCTCGGGAGAAATAAAATGTTAATCAAATTGATGAAAAAACGTATATCATGAGCATTGATTAACAGGAAATACAAAGAAAACAGTAAAATGATAATCCGGCCTGCGATTGGTGAGGAATCGCTCAGCAGCTCATAGATATTTTTATCCTGATGCTTTTTCATCAGCCTATGCATGAGCCAGAGTGCCGGAATCACGATGACAACGCCGAGGATGTAGCTGTGCCAGGCATTTTGTTTTGCTGATTCGATCATGAGAATCGGAGCATGCTTTAATCCGACCGCTAACGTATACAGAGCTCCGAAAAATAATCCTTGGTATGCAGAGGTCTTGTCCATAAAGCACATCCTTTCTGTCATGTTCAAAACGGAATATATTTAAACAGGTGCCCCAGCCGCGGAAGCAGGGGATTCACTCTCATATAAATCCATAGAAAAGCACTTCCTGCAATTAGCAGGCTGAAGGCCCATTTTGTTAGATTGTTAGCGGAACGAAAATTCTTCCATTCATATGCGTATATGGCAATGCACACAATCAATGTCTGTACGATATAGCTGATCATGCTGACGCACCTCCATTAATGGCTGATCGTTTTGTATAGGACACCGCCCTGCTCAATCGTCACAATTGGGACGACGTGAACCTCCATATCCTTATATACCTCTTCCCATTCCTTTTTCAGCAGATTCTTCGTGGTTGCCGTGCTTCTGATGGTCCTGTCTTGAAAGCCGGCCGGGTCCGCCTTTAGCTTTTGCAAACGATGAACGGTGCTGATCACGTCCTTCTTTATGGTTCTGTTTAATGCTTTTTGAATGATGTAATACTGGTCAGTTTCTCTCGTCTCATAGGTTGATTGGTTTTCCATAATAATTCCTTTGGCTCTGATCTCGATTGTCATTGACAGCTTTCCGTTTTTTTCAGCGGCATGAAAGGATGCATTGGACTTTTGAAGCTGAATGGATGCTTGTCCCATTTGATTCGGCAGGTCTACTATGAATTCTGGCTGGCGGGCTTGATTAAGCAACATCAGGGCTGCTGTCATGTGTTCATCTTTGAAAATATCCATCAATCTGTCCTTTTTAAAGATCGCAAGCCCGTCAATTTTCAAATTAGATTTGCCTTTCCCTCCAGGTTTTGTTTTAGATGCAGAGATGACCGGTGCATACGGATCACTGCCTATTTCTACTAGATCAGACATGAATCTGCTTAAAAAAACGGGGCGGCTCGTTGCGATAATGGCCAGCTCCCGAATCATTTCCGCCGGAAACTGTTCAAGCTGAACATCGGTGTTTAAAATGTCCCGCGCTTCTCCCCGGCTGACTAAAATGAGCGCCGTTAATCTGTTCTGCGGATTTCGCGTTAAAATATCAAAGACTGGGGCAACGCCGTCTCTCGCCATATCCTCTCCAATAATGACTGTACGTCTGTGGGACGTATTGATTGTCCGTGACAAGGAGGTTTGCAGCTTGTTGTTTGCTTCTCTGATCGTAGTGCCGGAAGCTGAATCAACATACCATGTTTTTGAACCGGCAGTTCCGCCGCCGCCCCCTGTTTGTCCGCCTAATTGACCGACCAAGGGAATCTGCATGGCCACTCGATACTGATCTTTTTTCTTATCAATGGCTGAGCTGACAACAAATGCAATGTCATTGATTTCTGTCCGGTCCCAGCACCCCGTTAGAAGGATACAAATGAGAAGCGGCAAAACACACTTATATATTGTTTTCTTCATCTTTTGGGTCCTCTCTTTTCGCTCCCTTCTGTCCGTTGCCGCGCGAATACGTGCCCGGCCTTCTGGTCATCGTCCACCAAGGCGCCCTGACAAAAATATCTTTTACTTCATCTCGTTTAAACGGAGAAATCCCGGATAAATAAGGAATGCCGAAAGATTGCAGCTTGCATAAATGAAGCACTAAGATAATCGTGCCGAGCATAATGCCGAATATCCCAAAAATACTTGCCAAAAACATAAGCGGGAAACGAAGCATCCTGATGGAGATAGCTAAGTTAAACCGCGGAATTGTAAATGACGCGATCCCTGTTAACGATACGATGATCACCATGGGGGCAGACACAATTCCCGCTTCAACAGCGGCTGTCCCAATGACTAGGGCCCCGAGAATACTGACGGTCTGGCCGATGGTTTTAGGCAGGCGCACTCCCGCCTCACGGAGAGCCTCAAAAGAAATTTCCATAATCAATGCTTCTATGATGGCGGGGAAAGGAATCGGTTCACGCGCGGAGGCCACACTGAACATTAAGTTTGTCGGCATTAAGTCCTGATGGTATGTAATAACGGCAACATAAATAGCCGGCAAATATAAAGCAACGAATAAAAACATATAGCGAAGCCAGCGGATTAAGTTAGACATCAAATAACGCTCATAGTAATCTTCACTGGCCTGCATAAGCTGCCAAAACGTAATCGGGCCTGTTAAGACAAAGGGCGTATTATCTGTGAAAATGGCAAATCGGCCTTCGAGAAGCTGGGCGGCGACGGTGTCCGGCCTTTCTGTGTATTGCAGCTGGGGGAATGGCGAGTACGTGTCGTCTTCGATAAATTCTTCAATATATCCGCTTTCTAAGACAGCATCAATCTTTATCTTTTTGATTCTTTTTTTTGCTTTGTCAATGACCTTTGGATCGGCAAGCCCGTCAATATAGGCCAAGACAACATCTGTTTTGGTTTTTGTGCCGATTTTAAATGAGATCATTTTAAGCTGAAACGTTTTGACGCGAAACCGCACAAGAGCGGTATTGACCCTGAGGCTTTCAGTGAAGCCCTCTCTTGACCCTCTGATGGTCGATTCTGTTATCGGCTCTTCAATGCTTCTTCTTTGTCCGCCTTTTATATTTAAGATCAGGCCTTTTGAGTGCCCGTCGGCAAATAAAACCGCGTTCCCCTCAATGATGGATGCAGCCACTTTACTCATACTCGTTTCTATTGCAACACTTGAAATTGATAGAGTATTTTGCAGCGCCTCTTCATGTTCATCTATTTGATCCGTCAAATGCATTAAGAAAGGGCGGAGGGCGTGATCCTGAATATGTTCAGATTTTACAATTCCTTCGATATAAACAATAAATCCGCACAGCCCGTTTCCAAAGTCAAATTGTCTAAATACGATGTCTGAGCAGCCTTCTGTTAATAAGATCAGATTATCGAGGTTTTCCTTCAAATTGAGAGAGATCGGTCTGTCCTGATTGTCTTCAAGCTCTTTGATGAGCTGAAGCGCTTTGTCGCGTTTATTCATAGAGACTCACCCTGCTTTTTAATGTCACAATAAGTGCTTGTGACTTTTAGGGTAACCTTGTCTGTTTCATATATTCCAGACTAGGATGAAAGCGCTATAAAAAAGTGTTGACTACCTGTATATACAGGAATACAATATGATTATAAGTTGTATATACAAGTTATAAAAACGGATACGGAGGGGTTGGCATGGGGGAACTGAACAAATCGGCACGTCAGATTGTCGAAGCAGTCGGCGGTGCTGAAAATATTGCAGCGGCAACTCATTGTGTTACACGTTTGCGTTTTGCTTTAATAGATGAAAGCAAGGTTGACCAAGAGATGCTTGATCAAATTGATGTGGTAAAGGGATCATTCTCGACAAACGGACAGTTTCAGGTCGTAATCGGCCAGGGAACTGTCAACAAAGTATATGCTGAACTGGTCAAGGAAACGGGAATTGGCGAGTCAACAAAGGATGAAGTGAAAAAGGCCTCAGAAAAAAATATGAATCCTTTGCAGCGTGCTGTGAAAACGCTTGCAGATATTTTTATTCCAATATTGCCTGCGATTGTCACGGCGGGTCTTTTAATGGGGATCAATAACATTTTAACGGCGGAAGGCATTTTCTTCAGCACAAAATCGATTGTGCAGGTTTATCCGCAGTGGGCGGATCTTGCTAATATGATTAACCTGATTGCAGGCACGGCCTTTACGTTTTTGCCTGCGTTAATCGGATGGTCTGCCGTCAAGCGGTTCGGCGGCAATCCGCTTCTCGGCATTGTGCTCGGAGTTATGCTCGTGCATCCTGATTTGCTGAATGCGTGGGGATATGGCGCGGCAGAACAAAGCGGAGAGATCCCGGTATGGAATCTATTCGGCCTAGAGGTGCAGAAAGTCGGCTATCAGGGCCAGGTACTCCCAATTTTGCTTGCTTCTTATATGCTGGCGAAGATTGAGGTATTTTTAACAAAACGCACACCTGAGGGCATACAGCTGCTCGTTGTCGCACCAATTACGCTTCTCTTAACAGGATTTGCCTCTTTTATCATTATCGGCCCGATTACATTTGCGATCGGTAATGTACTGACTTCAGGGCTTATCTCGGTGTTTGGTTCTTTTGCCGCACTGGGCGGTCTGTTATATGGCGGTTTCTACTCAGCGCTCGTGATTACCGGTATGCATCACACGTTTCTTGCAGTCGACCTGCAGCTCATCGGTTCAAAGCTCGGCGGCACCTTTTTATGGCCGATGCTGGCGCTTTCTAATATCGCACAAGGTTCGGCCGCTCTAGCCATGATGTTTATCGTGAAGGATGAGAAACAAAAAGGCCTCTCCCTCACATCAGGGATTTCTGCTTATCTTGGCATTACAGAGCCTGCCATCTTTGGGGTGAATCTGCGATACAGATTCCCGTTTATCATTGCAATGGTCAGCTCTGGCCTGGCCGGAATGTATATTTCTTCTCAAGGTGTGCTGGCAAGCTCCGTCGGTGTCGGCGGCGTGCCGGGGATTTTCTCAATCATGAGCCAGTACTGGGGCGCGTTTGCAATCGGGATGGCTATTGTATTGATCGTGCCGTTTGCCGGAACATACGCGTATGCGAGATTCAAACATAAATAACAAATGGGGAGCGGGACGTGTTGAACGTTCCCTTTTCCCGTTTTCAATTTAAATATGGTGGTGGAAACAGATGAAAACAGAACAAACGCCATGGTGGAAAAAAGCTGTGGTTTATCAAATTTATCCGAAAAGCTTTAACGATACGACAGGAAATGGTGTCGGCGATCTGAACGGCATTATTGAAAAGCTTGATTACTTAAAAACACTTCAGGTGGATGTGCTTTGGCTGACGCCGATTTATGATTCTCCGCAGCATGATAATGGGTACGATATTCGTGATTATTACTCGATTTATCCTGAATACGGAACGATGGAGGATTTTGAGCGGCTAGTGTCCGAAGCACATAAAAGAGACCTGAAAGTCGTCATGGATCTTGTTGTCAATCATACGTCAACAGAGCACAAATGGTTTCGCGAGGCGATCTCTTCAATAGACAGCCCGTACCGTGATTTTTATATATGGAAAGACCCGCAGGAAAACGGTTCTGTTCCGACGAACTGGGAATCGAAATTCGGCGGCTCGGCATGGGAGCTTGACGAAGCATCGGGCCAATACTATTTGCATCTGTTTGATGTGACGCAGGCTGATTTGAATTGGGAAAATGAAGAGGTCAGAAAGCATGTCTATGACATGATGCATTTTTGGTTTGAAAAGGGAATAGACGGCTTTAGGCTTGATGTCATCAACCTGATTTCTAAAGATCAGCGCTTTCCGAATGCGGAGGAAGGCGACGGCCGCTCTTTTTACACTGACGGGCCGCGGGTGCACGAATTTCTGCATGAAATGAACGAAAAGGTGTTTTCACATTACGACAGCATGACGGTCGGTGAGATGTCTTCAACAACCGTAGACCACTGCATCCGGTATACGAATCCTGACAATAAAGAACTTGATATGACATTCAGCTTCCATCATCTCAAGGTTGACTATCCTAACGGCGAAAAATGGGCCTTGGCGCCGTTTGATTTTTTGAAGCTGAAGGAGATCCTATCCGACTGGCAAACGGGGATGCACGCAGGAGGAGGATGGAACGCTCTGTTCTGGTGCAATCATGATCAGCCGCGCGTTGTATCAAGATATGGAGATGATGGCGCATATAGGGTGAAATCGGCGAAAATGCTTGCTACGGCCATTCATATGATGCAGGGCACGCCTTATATTTATCAGGGTGAGGAGCTGGGGATGACGAATCCGAAGTTCACTGACATAAGCTCCTATCGGGATGTCGAATCGCTGAACATGTATCACGCCTTTAAGGAAAAAGGAATGGCTGATCAAGAGATTACAGCCATTTTACAGGCGAAATCCCGTGACAATTCCAGAACCCCCGTTCAGTGGGATGCTACGGAAAATGGTGGTTTTACAACGGGCACACCATGGATACCGGTTGCAGGAAATTACCGGGAAATCAATGCTGAAGCGGCGCTGAGAGATCAGAATTCGGTGTTTTACCATTATCAAAAATTGATTCAGATTCGCAAAATGTATGACATTGTGACAGAGGGTACGTATGAGATAATTGCAAAGGATGACCCGAACATTTTTGCGTATCTCAGACACGGCAGCAATGAAAAGCTGCTCGTGATCAATAATTTTTACGGGACAGAGGCGGCCTTTACACTGCCGGACTCTTTAGCGCCTGACGAATGGAAGGCAGAGGTGCTGTTGACGAACGATGAAGCAAGGGAAGGGCTTCAGAACATGACGCTTCGCCCGTATGAGTCCATTGTTTATCGTTTAACGAAACCGTGTTAAACTAAGCTGGGTGGTCCATAATGAAGGTGAATAAATTCATCACAATTTATAAAGACATCGCACAGCAAATTGAAGGCGGCCGATGGAAAGCGGAGGAGATTCTTCCGTCTGAACATGAGTTGACCGCACAGTACGGTACATCAAGAGAAACGGTCCGAAAGGCGCTTCATATGCTCGCGCAAAACGGTTATATCCAGAAAATCAGGGGAAAAGGCTCCGTCGTGCTCAATCGTGAAAAAATGCAGTTTCCCGTTTCGGGCCTTGTCAGCTTCAAGGAGCTCGCGCAAACGCTTGGCAAAGAAACGAAAACAACTGTACACAAATTCGGGCTGGAGCCTCCGTCAGAGCTGATCCAAAAACAGCTCCGGGCCAATCTGGATGACGACATCTGGGAAGTCATCAGGTCTAGAAAGATTGACGGGGAACATGTGATTTTGGACAAGGATTACTTTTTCAGAAAGCATGTCCCTCACCTGACGAAAGAAATTTGTGAAAACTCCATTTATGAATATATAGAAGGAGAGCTCGGTCTTTCGATCAGTTACGCCCAAAAAGAAATTGTCGCCGAGCCGTGTACGGACGAGGACAGAGAGCTGCTCGATTTACGCGGCTATGACCATATGGTCGTGGTGAGAAACTACGTCTTTTTGGAGGATACCAGTTTGTTTCAATATACGGAAAGCAGACACCGTCTCGACAAATTCCGATTTGTTGATTTTGCGCGGCGGGGGAAATGAGAGAGGCGCCTGCCTGCGGCAGCGCGCTTTTTTGTTTGGTATCAAAATTGATACTATCCAACAAAAATGTGCGTACTTTTACTTTTTATCATAATGGCTACAATAGAGATGAGAGTAACCTAAAGGAGAGGTGTTTTACATGGCAGATCTAAAGAAACAAATTCTGGATGCATACAATTTCAGGCATGCGACTAAGGAATTTGACCCGAATAAAAAAGTGTCAGACAGCGATTTTGAATTTATTTTAGAAACAGGAAGACTGTCTCCGAGCTCACTCGGCCTTGAGCCTTGGAAATTTGTCGTCGTCCAAAATCCGGAGTTCCGCGAGAAGCTTCGTGAATACA
Source organism: Bacillus sp. FSL R5-0416 (assembly GCF_037975425.1). NCBI lineage: Bacteria > Bacillati > Bacillota > Bacilli > Caryophanales > Bacillaceae > Bacillus > Bacillus sp. FSL R5-0416. The sequence continues at coordinate 838,138 of NZ_CP150252.1, forward strand.
CATGGGGCGCGCAAAAGCAGCTGCCGACCGCAAGCCATTTCGTCCTGATTCTTGCGCGTACAGCGAAGGATATCAAATATAACGCGGACTACATCAAACGTCATTTAAAAGAAGTAAAACAAATGCCGCAAGACGTGTACGAAGGCTATTTAAGCAAAACAGAAGAATTCCAGAAAAACGATTTGCATTTGCTTGAAAGTGACAGAACATTGTTTGACTGGGCATCAAAACAAACCTATATCGCGCTTGGCAACATGATGACTGCCGCTGCGCAAATCGGTGTTGATTCCTGCCCGATAGAAGGCTTCCAGTACGATCACATTCACCGTATTCTTGAAGAAGAAGGCCTTCTGGAAAACGGAAGCTTCGATATTTCTGTGATGGTGGCATTTGGCTACCGAGTGAGAGACCCTCGTCCGAAAACAAGATCTGCTGTTGAAGATGTTGTGAAGTGGGTTTAAATAAAGAAAGCTGCTCGCTTAGCGAGCAGCTCTTTTTTATGCCTGATTCGCTCTATTCTGTTTTCTCCTCTGATGTAAGTACATTGCGGTGCCGAGTGCGCTGATCAGAAATCCGGCCAACAGGATCGAGTACATGGATGTGGCAGTGTCCGGAAGCAGGCCGCCAGCCGGACCGTCTGTTCCTGATCCGCCCGAACCGTTTCCTCCAGAGCCGTTAGTCGGTTGAGTGCCGGGAGGCGTATCATTTCCTCCGTTTCCGTCAGTTGGCTGTTTTCCGCCTGGTTTGTCGGAGCCGCCGCCATGATTGCCGTCATCACCGCCTGTCGGTTGATCTGACGGGAATGCAGGCGGTTTGTTGTTCTCTCCGGAATTTAAGATCGTGTATTCGCTGAAGTGGTTTGTATATCCTGTCACCATATCATCGTCGACTGATCCGTGATCTGTCTTTATGAAAGCTTTCTTTTTCCTGTCGACATGATAAATGGCAGGGTTATGGGCTTCTTCAATATCAAACATGCGAAGCGAAAGCTGAACGGGCTCCTTGAATGATTTTATTTCTTTTCCTTTTTGCATCACTGTAAAGTCATATACATCTGCCAGTGACACATCCAATTCTCCTGTCGACTTGATTCCGATTGCAGTGTCTGCTGATTTAAGGTTCGCCATTGGCATCTTCATGCTGTACCAGTAGTTGAACACCGTCAATGAAGGATCTGATTCTCTTTCTTTCAAAAGTTTGACCTGATCTTTTTTCATTTTAAGATTGATAGGCTTCTCTTGAGATCCTTCATGTGTTCCATAATAGACAAACGGCGTGTTGGCATTTTTAGCGTAAATCGCAAATTTGTCTTCATCAAGTGTCCAGCTGCCGTCCTTCTGCTTTGTCGGCAGGAATACTTCTTTGATCCGTCCTTCAAGCTTAGGAGAGACCTTGTTTCCTAGTTTTTTCAGCTGTTCGGTGAAAATCTCATAATCAACGTAGCCAAGGTCTTCACCATGGGAGGCTTCTGTAAAGACAGAATATCCGTCTCCTCCGGCACCGACAAAATTATTTGTTGCCACGCGGTAGGTATCATCCGTATTTATAGCAACTTTGTCTCCGTTAGGCGATTCAATTTTCACTTCTAACACACGGTGTCCAGGTTCGTTGTTTAATGTAAAGGTATATTCGATTCCGGCCACCTGAGGGAAAGCGCCGCCGCCATTTTCCACATTGCTTAAGCCTTGTTCAAGGGCTTCTTTAATTTGTTTTCCGGTTAAATCGGCCACGTAAAGCGTATTGCCGAACGGCATCACGTTGAGCACCTCGCCGAGTGTGATATCACCTTTGTCAATGCCGGCTCTGATGCCGCCGCCATTTGTTATCGCTATTCTGGCGCCGGCTGCTTCTTTCGCTTTTGCCAGCATACCGTCCGCAATGAAGTTTCCGAGATTTGTTTCCTTCGTGCGCACATGCTCACGCTGGCCGTCAAGCGCCACATCCGTGTAGCCGACTTTTTCATTTTTTACGTCTTCTAATTCATTTTTGAACTGATCGAGCTCTTGTTTTGCTTCTGGGTTTTCTTCTGTATGTTCATCAATTGGCAGCACGCTCAGATTTGATTTATCTGTTTGCACAACGCCTTTTTCATCAAACGCGACATCAACGCGCCCCAAGAATTGGCCGTATTCTTTTGCCTGCGCCACGATCGTCGGTTCTTCGCTGTTTACGACCTCCATTTTGTCAACGAGGGTGTGAGTGTGTCCGCCGATGATCAAGTCAATGCCTTTTACTTTTTTGGCTAGCTCAAGATCACGGTTATGACCGATATGGGTTAAAGCAATAATTTTATTTACCTGTTCTTCTTCCTGAATCGCTTTGACGGTGTTTTGTGCTGTTTCAAAGGCATCATTGAATACGATGCTTTTGCCCGGGCTTGATGTGGTGGCCGTATCTTCCGTTGTCAGGCCGAATACGGCGACTTTCTCCCCGTCAACGTCTAACAGAATGTAAGGGTGGATGCCGGCCTCTTTCTTTTCACCTGCGGTAAAGGTTTGCGGCTTTTTGACAAATGATTTCAGTTTGGGCTCATTTGACACATCTACGTTTGCGCTGACAATCGGAAATTCCGGCGCTTCAAAGTGATAGCGGTTCGCCGGATCAACGGTTGCGCTGTTTCCGCTTAGAAAATCAGAAAGCACTGTCGGGCCTTTATCAAATTCATGGTTCCCGAAGGTCATGGCGTCATAGCCCATCATGTTCATCATTTTCAGATCGGCCAAACCGTTCCATTTAGTAAAATACAGATCGCCGGAAAACACATCTCCCGCATCAAGGAGAATGTTGTGATTTGTTTCGCTGCGTACTTCGTTGATTTTCGTCATTCGTCTCGCTGCATCATCGAGATGTGCGTGCGTATCATTGGTGTGCATGACGGTCAGGTCCCACAGTCCGTCTTTAGGAGGATCTGGATTTGAATCATCATCGAATTGCAGCTTATACACACCATAGCCTTCATTCGCAGACTTGCCTACATAAGCGACGTCGTCTGCTTTATCGGCAAATGGCTTGGCCAAAAGCGAGGATTCAAACGTCAGATTCGTGCCGGAAACAGGCGCGATTGACCAGTTGTTGTCTGCCTTTGGATTGACTGTTTTTTGTTCAATAATGTAATCCATCAGCACCTGCCTATTTTCAACTGCAGAGCCGTGGACAATTTTATCGCTCGTCAGATGAGGGAACCCGCCGCCTCCGGACGCACGATAGTTATTGGTGACCACGAGAAATTCCTGGCTTGGGCTGATCGGCTTGCCTTCATAGGAAAGGTTGATGATCCGGGATGAATCCGCATTGATCACTTTTCCGTTCTCATTGTATTTAGCCGGTTTTGTCACATCGACCTGATATGTGACACCGTCAATCACGTCAAAATTATAGGAGCGGAAATTCTCGTTCAGCAAGGCCTGATCGCCGCCTTTGGCTGGATCAATTTGGTTGAATTGGCCTGCTGACATCTCCAGCCAGTCCTTCACTTCGCTGCCTGTCAGCTTGACGATTTGAACAGTATTATCGTAAAGGTACAAGTCACCGACATTTTTAATCGCAAGATCTCCGGCTGGAATGTTTGTATAGTAATTGGCTCCGTTTCTGCCGCCTGCTTTAAACGGCGCCCCCGCAGACAAAATTGGAAGGTCCTTGTACTCAGTATCCTTCATTTCTTTTTGGGCATACCATTTTTGCGCGTCAGTCACGATCTGAATGGAAGGATCATCTTTGACCTGTGCAAAGAAGCTGTTAATATCTGCTTCGGTTTTGCCGACTGGCTTTCGGACATACTCCAGTGTGTTTTGGTGTGTTTGCTGAATGGTGTTTGTAACGGTCTCGTTTCTTGATGTGACGTTGCCAGCAATAGATTCAATACTTCCTTTGGAATCTGCTACCTTCCATGAGCCGTCCGCCTTTTCAAGCTTGAGGTCAATCACGCCTAAATATTTGCCCCAGCTGCTTGGCATGACGACAGGAATGCCGTTTATTGTTCCCTTTTCCACATTGAACTGAGCAACACCCGCATACTCGGCGGAAGGAAAGAGTCCGTGCTGATGGCCCGAGATAATCGCGTCAATGCCTTTCGTTTTGGTGGCAAGGTCAAACACGGCGTTTTCTGCACCTGATGATTGTGACTGCTTTTCAATGCCGGTGTGGGCGAGGGCAATAATGACATCTGCGCCTTCCGCCTTCATTTTCGGGATCGTTTCATTGGCGGATTCTACGATATCCTGCACCTGAACCTGCCCCTCGAGATTCTTTTTGTCCCATGTCATGATTTGCGGCGGGACAAAGCCTATGTAACCGACTTTTACTTTCTGCTCATTACCGTTTTCATCAATGAGGTTTTTTTCATTAATCACATACGGCGTATAACGGTTTTTACCGCTAGTTGTTTTGACGTTGGCATTTACAATCGGGAAATCGGCTCCTTTGATTGTGCCGTCGAGAAAGTCGAGCCCGTAGTTGAATTCATGATTGCCAAGCGTTCCGGCGTCGTATTTCAGCGCATTCATGATGCTGATAATCGGATGGGTTTTCGTGCCGGAGATAATGTCGTCTTTTTGATATTTCACCGCGTATTCACCCAGCGGATTCCCTTGAATCAAGTCGCCGTTATCCACAAGCAGGGTGTTAGGGTTTTGCTCGCGGTGCTTTTGGATCAATTGCGCTGTTCTCGCCAGACCGAAATCCGCCGTTTCTTTGTCGCTGTAGTAATCGTAATCCATCATGTTGGCATGAATATCAGTCGTAGCCAAAATATTCAGATGCACCTGAGGAGCCGCGCTTTCTTCTGCATGAATGGGTGGTGTTGGGAGGATTAGGCTAAGTATCATAATTGGGGGCAAAAGAATACGGAGAATGTTTTCGACGTGTGTTCGTCTTTTCTGTATTCTCACCAGTTCTCCACCTTTCAACGAAATTTGTGTTACAGCTCCTATTGTAAGAATATTTTGTAACTATTTGTAGGTGTTTCTTTATGATTATTGTAAAAGGGAGAAAAATGAGTATTATGTAGCAGTATCAAGCGACAAATACTGGGTATTTATACTTATCGTTTGTCACAATCGCGGAATGTTTATTTTAGTGTGGCTGGGGTAGAGTGTTTTATGTAGACATATAAAGCGGGAGGTTATGAATCATGGGGAAAAAAATTGCAGTTGTTTTAACAGATTATTTTGAGGACAGCGAGTACACTGAGCCTGCGAAAGCCTTTAAAGAAGCGGGACATGAACTGACTGTCATCGAAAAAGAAAAAGGAAAAACAGTAAAAGGCAAGCAGGGAACAGCGGAAGTGACGGTTGACGCGTCCATTGACGACGTAAACCCTTCAGACTTTGATGCGCTTTTGATTCCCGGAGGATTTTCACCAGACCAGCTTCGCGCTGACGATCGTTTCGTCCAATTTACAAAAGCGTTTATGACTGACAAAAAACTGGTATTCGCCATTTGCCACGGCCCGCAGCTTTTAATCAATGCGAAAGCGCTCGACGGCCGAAAAGCGACGGGCTATACGTCCATTCGTGTTGACATGGAAAACGCCGGTGCCGACGTTGTGGACAAGGAAGTGGTTGTTTGCCAGGATCAATTGGTCACTAGCCGCACACCGGACGATATACCGGCATTTAACCGCGAGTCATTGGCATTGCTTGAGAAATAAGAAAAAACGGACGCTCTTGGGCGTCCGTTTTTTTGTTGCTTAGGCCTGGGGACCTGTCAGTTTCTTGTACCTGTAATACAAGAAAGCAGCTGCAGCCGTTCCGATGACCGCAATGCCGAAGTCGAATATGAAAATATGGGCGATGCCCCCCGCTTTTGCGATAAGCCCTGTTGCAATCGGCAGCAGAATCGATGCAAGGCTTGAAGCGGTCGCTACAATTCCGGTAACGGTTCCTTTTCGCTTCCAGAAAAGCTCTGTCATTAACGTAATGGTAATTTGAAACACACCCGCAGTTGAAAAGCCTAAGAAAAAGGCAGTGATGTCCAGCACAACTGGGATATGAACGGTCAGCATGACTGCGAGCGTACATAAAGTAATAATAGGATATAAGAGCGTTATGAAGACAGGTTTGACCCATCTGTTCAGCAAAACGGCTAATAATAAAACAGATGCCAGAGATCCTATACTATAATAGCTCAGCAATTGTACAGATGCTGATTCAGCTAAACCGGCTGCCTTTTGCGCGTAGCTCGGGAGCCAGATTTGAGAAACCGTAAATAAAGCCGTGGATGTAAAACCGATGATAATCAGTGCGGTGCCTTCTTTCTGAAAAACGGGTTCAGACAAGAAAACGGGAGATTCCTGTTGGCCGCTATTAGTTGGTTTCTTATGTTTTTTAGGAAACGAAAGCGTTGATAAATAAATAATATTCAGGAGATAGACCGCTGCCGGCAGATAAAAAGCAAATCCGTAAAACATGCTGTGGTCTGCTAAAAATGTGATCAAAAGCGGCAAAAGTGCGGCCCCGACAGACATAAAGGCTTTGACCAAGACATTCGCCGAACCGGAAGCAGATGGAAAGAGCTCGGTTAGGGCCGGATATGTTCCGGCATCCATCGCTGAATTTGCTACTCCGGCTAATAAGGCGAACACAAACGCCAGCTCATAGCTCGGTGATAAAGGAATACCGACTAAAAAGACGGCCATAATTCCCGCAGAAGCGACAACAAGCGGCTTTCTGCCGATTTTATCTGATAGAACTCCGGAAATGCCGTATGTCAGCAGTTTGCCAAACCCGATAGCGGCAATGACATAACTGATGCCGGTCGGATCGGTATTCCACTGTTTTGTTAATGAAGACATATTGGATGCGAGAATGATGTTGACCATCCCCAGAAAGAAGTAGTTGATATACATTCCGGATGCTGTTTTGATAGATGTCGTTTGCATGCTTGTACTCCTTCAAATCTTATTCGAACACTTTGCTGTTTTGGTTTGGGGAAATGATAAAAAAGACTCGCCGAGATTCCGGCCAGTCTCATTATTTACGAAGCGAGGCTAATTCTTGAGCAATCGCCTGCATTTCACTTGGGCTGAATGATTCTTTTTTCATCACCATGCTGTGAAGGTACGTGAGGTCTTCAATCTTCTCATCACTGAAATCCTCCGCTTTGATTACGCCGACGTTCAGCATGTTCAGCTTTTGGGAAATCTCTTCAATCATTTGAGTTAATGTTTCTGTATTTGGGCTGGACAAATGGTTCCATCCTTTCTATGCGCAATATAGGTATGTTTTATTCTAACAGAATTTCATCAGAAAAAAACCCTATTCTAAAAGCAGGCTGTTTATTCCAAAAAAGTGAAGACATCAGTTGAAAAGGAAATGAACATCCTACTAAGATAATCATGAAGGTTTCTTTTTAGAGAAATAGGGGCAAAGAATAGGGAGGTTGGACAACATGATAAGCGTGTTATTTGTTTGTTTAGGAAACATTTGCCGGTCTCCGATGGCGGAAGCGATTTTTCGGGACCTTGCAGCCAAAAAAGGATTAGAGGAGAAAATCAAGGCGGACTCAGCGGGAATCGGCGGCTGGCACATCGGCAATCCGCCGCATGAGGGAACGCAGGAGATATTGCGCAGAGAAGGAATCAGCTTTGATGGCATGCTGGCGCGACAAGTCAGCGAACAGGATCTGGCCGATTTTGATTACATCATTGCAATGGATGCAGAAAATATCGGAAGTCTCAGAAGCATGGCGGGATTTAAAAACACCTCACATATCAAAAGGCTTTTGGACTATGTTGAAGATTCAGATCTTGCCGACGTTCCCGATCCTTACTACACAGGGAATTTTGAAGAAGTCTGCCAATTAATCAAATCGGGCTGTGAGCATCTGCTTGCGTCTATTCAAAAAGAAAAACAATTGTGAGTGAAAGGAGAATTTGCATGAACAACGAACGTTTAATGCTGAAAGGGATATTTCTCGGAGCTGTGGCAGGCGCGGCGTTATCACTGCTCCATAAGCCGACAAGACAGGCGTGCGGCATGAGATGGCTGACATGCAAGCATAAACTTTCACTGTATAAAAGCAATCCGGAGCTGTTAAAAAACACTGTCATCACAAAAGTGGATGAGGCCAAAAAGCTCGCCCAAACGCTTTCAAAGGAAGTCGACTTTGTGAACCAGCAGGTGAAAGAGCTGAAGAAAACAACGCCGCAAGTGATGGAACTCGTGCAAGAAACGAAAGAGCATTTTTCAAAAAAATGATCAAACATGCGAGGTGAGACGACATGAGTTTTTTGAAAGAGCTTTTCAGCAGATACACCCTTCATGAAGGACAAAGTAAATCAGCGGAGCTGGCGTATTTTTTTCTATTGTCACTGTTTCCGTTTTTGATTTTTATGCTGACGCTCACCGCGTATCTTCCGCTTTCTACCGATGATGTTTTAGGAGTCATAGAACAATATGCTCCCGCCAGTGCGATGTCTCTCGTTGAATCCATTACCCATCAAACCTTAAATAATCGAAATGGCGGTTTGCTGTCATTCGGGATTATCGCCGCATTATGGTCTGCGTCTAATGGAATGAACGCGATCGTCCGGTCGCTGAACCACGCGTATGATGTGGAAGAAAACCGCTCTTTTATCATTGTTCGTCTAACCTCTATTTTTTTGACGATTGCCATGGTATTTACGATTTTAGTGGCTTTGCTTCTGCCGGTATTTGGCCGGGAGATTGGAAGGCTCGCTTCTGACTTTGTCGGCGCGTCGGATCTGTTTTTATCCGTCTGGGCCACCATTCGCTGGGGTGTCAGCCCGCTTGTGCTTTTGATTGTTTTTTCCGCGCTGTATGTGATTGCGCCGAACAAAAAGCTGTCTCTCCGGTTTGTCATGCCGGGTGCGGTCTTTGCGACCATCGGCTGGATCGTTGTCAGCACATTGTTTTCATTTTACGTCAGCACGTTTGCGAACTATAGCGCCACTTACGGGAGCATCGGGGGAATCATCGTTCTGATGATTTGGTTTTACTTGAGCGGCATTTTAATTATCCTAGGCGGAGAAATCAACGCTCTTTTACATAAACGTAAAAAGCTTCCTGATGAAAATCCCTACCATTAGCGCACCCTATAAACGAACTTCGGTTCAAAAAGAAGTCGGGGGGATATCGTGATGACCAAGCATACGAAAAAAGGCGGAAGCCATAACAAACAAAATTCGAAAAGCAAATCGAGCCATAAAACAAGCGGAAGCGCCAACGGACAAAACGGCTACCATTAGCATAAAAGCCTCCTGACATGATGTCGGGAGGCTTTTTGATTAAGAAGATGAAGAATAGGTTTCAGCCGGTGACCAGCTTTTCGGTTTGCCCAGCACAAGGGCCAGCCACACAGCGCTAAGCGTGAGAGTAATGAAGTAGAACAAGTTTGCGCTTTCAAATGTCTGCATATACCAGCCGCCGGCAACCGGACCGAGGATGCTGCCGAGACTGAATGTAATGCCGCAAAGCAGGTTTCCCGCCGGCAGGAGATGAGGCGGAAGAAGATCTGTCATATAGCTGATGCCAAGTGTAAAGGTTGATCCTACTGCCATTCCTGCAATAAAAAAGCAGCCGCCGATCACGTAAGGCGAAGGAAATACACCGGCGATGAAAAAGCAAAGAGCCCCAGTCAGTAAAATCACCAGCAGCACATTCCGCCTGCCGTATTTATCGCTGAGGATGCCGAGCGGAAACTGAAAGATAATGCTTCCAATCGCAAATGCGGGAAGGATGATCGCTACTGCGTCTACTGATATCCCCAAACGGAGCGCGTACACCGGAAAGCTTCCGTTCAGCGCCGTTTCCAGAAAGCCGTAGCCAAATGTAGGCATAAAGGCAACCCACCCAAACAGCATGGCCTGATAAAATCGCCTGAAACTATTGTCTGATTTGGTTTCATGAGGACTGGTTTCCGGGTATGCATTTTGTAGAAAGAAAACAAAAAGCCACGCAAACAGACTGATGCAGCCGGACACGATAAAAGGAAGCGACGGACTCAGCTTGACAAGCGGCACCATGAACGGGCCTGCGGCAAAGCCAAGGCCAAAGGAAAGCCCGTAAATAGACAGGTTTCTTCCGCGATTTTGTTTTGATGACATGGAGGTCACCCACGTTTGCGTAGAAAAGTGAAGCATGTGGTCGCCGATTCCAATGAACAGGCGAAGCAGGAACCAGACCCAAACTGACTGAAGCCAAATAAATCCGAATAAGCTTAAAATGACAATGCTTCCGCCCATGACGATCAGCGGCTTGAACCCGAGCTTTCTGAGCGGCGCTTCCATAAACGGCGAAGCCAAAAGCACACCGATATACAGCCCGGTCGCGTGCAGGCCGTTGATAGCAGCGGATTCTCCATTTGTTTCAAAAATGATTGAAATGACAGGCAGCAGCATGCCTTGTGAAAACCCGGAAATGGATACGAGCAAGACAAGGATAAAGAAATGAAATCGTGACATCGTGTCAGTTCTCCTTATGTGGAATCTATGTTGATCGTACAATGTTTTCCAAAAGCAGGCAACCTGAAAAAAGCCTATATCACGCTATACATTTGCCCTCGTGTAATCATGAAGGTTTTTGTGAAGAATAAAAATAAAACAAGTCATAAAAAAGGAGCTATTTCACCATGAATCGTATCTTTTTTATTTTAGTGGCGGCCGGTGTTCCGCTTTCTGTGATTGGCAGTTTGATGCATTGGCCTTCCGCGGTTCTATTTGCCGTTTATTGCGTGACGATTATCGCGCTTGCAAGCTATATGGGGAGGGCGACAGAATCACTGTCCATCATTGCAGGACCGCGTATCGGCGGTTTGTTGAATGCAACCTTCGGGAATGCGGTGGAGCTGATTATTTCCCTTTTTGCATTAAAAGAAGGCCTGACAGGAATCGTGCTTGCCTCTTTAACCGGTTCAGTGCTGGGGAACCTGCTGCTGGTAGCGGGCCTATCGTTTTTTGTCGGCGGTTTAAAATATAAGCGGCAGGAATTTAATATCCATGATGCCCGCCATAACTCCGGGCTTCTGATTTTTGCCATCATTGTCGCCTTTGTGATTCCGGAGGTATTCTCTGTTGGTATGGGAAACGCCAGCAAGCTCAATTTAAGCATCGGCATCAGCATCATTATGATTCTGTTATATGTGGCGGCGCTGTACTTTAAACTTGTCACGCATCGGGGCGTTTATCAGCCGAATAATGCCGCTCAGACTGAAGAAGAGGAAGAGCCGGAATGGTCAGGGAAGGTTGCGACGATTGTCTTGTTTGCGGCAACGATTGTGGTTGCATACATATCCGAAAACCTGGTCCATACCTTTCACTCGGTGGCTGAACAGTTCGGGTGGAGCGAGCTGTTTATCGGGGTCATCATCGTGGCGATTGTAGGAAATGCGGCGGAGCACGCGTCAGCGATTATTATGGCCTTCAAAAATAAAATGGACATTGCGGTTGAAATTGCAGTCGGCTCTACGCTGCAGATCGCTATGTTTGTCGCACCGGTTCTCGTCATCTGTTCTATCTTTTTTCCGACAAGCATGCCGCTTGTATTTACATTGCCTGAGCTTGTCGCGATGGTATCAGCGGTTCTCTTGATGATCGCGATTTCGAATGACGGGGATTCCAACTGGTTTGAAGGGGCGACACTGCTTGCTGCATATGTCATTATGGCGATCGGCTTTTTCCTTCTTTAACCTGAAAAAATGATGGATAACAACAAAGCGGGATGAAAAGACTAAGGGAAAATGCCATAGAAAGAGTGATATGATGAAAAAGCTATTTCATTCCACACTTATCGTGTTGTTATTCTTTAGTTTTTTCGGCGTTCAGCCCATCCACGCGAAAAAGCAGTTTAAGGTTCCTAATTCTGTCGCAAGCATTTCAAAGGAAAACACGTATCCGAATGCTTCACAGGATCAGCCAATGCTTCAGCCGAGCAAGCTGGCAAAGGAATTGCTCGATCATTCTGAGGTAAAGATTGAAAATCCGCATCTCATCAAAATGCTGAATGAATCCAACATATCCGGCACACCGCTTGCAGTAGGGTACCGGGCGACAATATTTCTCGGGAAATGGGCGCTCGGCTATGAATCAAATGAAACAGTCGCAAACTGGGAATATAAAAAAATCAATACAAACCGTGCGGATAACCGCGGCGGGAAAGAAACTGCTGAAATGCATTATGCCCAGGAACAGCAGTACAGAGTGAAGGGCGGCTTGACAGCTAAAGTTCCAAATGCTGAAGATGTCAAAAGCATGATGATGCAAAAAGCAATGAAGAAAACGAACCTTCCGCTTGCATTTGAGACGGTCATTGGGGCTGGCACAAAACGGGATCAGATTTATAAAGTCGCTCCTAAAAAAATCGGTTATTTACATGCATATGCACCGGCTGTGAATGAAAAAGGAAAAGTGACTTACGGAGAAGTGTACTTAGTGCTGAAAGGAAATAAACGAAAACTCGTCGTGAAAAATGTCACGTCACAGGGCATCGGCGCGTGGATTCCGGTTCAAGATCATGTCACATTTGGCTTTCAGCTTTCCTCACTGCCAAGATAAATAAAAAACTGATTCCAACTCGGAATCAGTTTTTTTGTTTATTGGGTTCTCTCGATTCGGACCGCTTCCTCAAGCATTTGCACATTGTTTTGGTAGAGCTGGCGAACGAGAACCCGTCTGACTGCAAGGCTGGCACTGAAATAATCATCATCTTTCACCATGCCTTTAACCGTAAATTCGACGCCGCGATTGATTTTATTCAATGCGGTGATGCCGTGGATTTGAAACGGTTCTGTCGGATTGCCGAATTCATCCCGCTTCAATGAATCACGAAGCTCTTCATTCAGCATGTCACATGCCTCTTCCAACACGCTGTACACGCGGTCCGGATCTTCTTTAAAGCTGATAAGAAAGGATTCGGTAATCCGCATAAAATCAATATTATAGTTCTCTATTTGTCTGACCTCGCCGTTGCTGATGGTGAGCAGCTTCCCGCTCCATTCCCGGATTTGCAGCGAGCGGAGGCCGATTTCCTCCACTGTCCCGTTGAACAAGTTGTTGACGGTGACATAATCGCCTTTGTGCAGCTGGCGTTCATATATTAAGAACACACCAGCCAGCACATCTTTGATCAGCGATTGGGCGCCAAAACCGATCACGATACCTGCTACGCCCGCCCCGGCCAATATCTTGCCGAAATCATGCACAAATAAAGAAATAACGTAAAAGATAAAACCAATTGTCGCCGTATACTGGGTGACAGAACGGACAAGGCTTTCAATCGTTTTTTCCTTTTTTTCTTCAATAAAATCCGTCCGTTTAAAAAACAGCTGTACCAGCCGGTTGATGATAAAGACACCGATCCAAAGGATAACGGCAACGAGGAGAATATCGACGATTTTATTTTGAAAAATCTCCGTAAGTGTTTCTTTCATCCGCATCTAACTCCTGGCTTGACGTTTTGTGAAGTCTGTATCCTGATAATAACTGTTTTTGACAAGAACATTCGGTCCGAGGCACCGGACATTCGGGCAGTGGCAACTTAGTTCTTTCGCAAGTTTGGTCTCTCTCCACTTTTCATAGGCGGAAGGGAGGCTGTCCGTCTGAATGTTGCCAAGCGGCGGGGTATCACCGAAATCGGTCACGATAATGTTTCCGTCGAAAATGTTCACATTCAGGCGGGACCGGCCATCAGGGTCATTTCGCACTGTGACGTTTTTCGCCGCGCGAAGCCGGCGAAGCAGCTTTTGATCGTCTTCGTCCGGACTGCAGGCATAAAACGGCAGCGTTCCGAACAGCATCCACGTATTTTCATCACGAATATCCAGCAAGCGGTGAATGGCCTGTCTCATCTCTTTCAGGCTGAGGGATTCAAGAGCGCTTGCGAAATCGCTTGGATACATTGGGTGGACCTCGTGACGCTGACATTTCATATCTTCTGTGATTTGGCGGTGAATATGCTCAATATGCGGAAGTGTTCGTTTGTTCAGCATCGTTTCCGCAGATACCATTACTCCGGCATCCACGAGCGTGCGGCTGTTTTCGATCATTTTTTCAAAATAGCGCGCGCGCTGTTCGAAGGTCGGTTTTCTGTCCATCATGGCAAAGCCGATTTCAGCAAAATCTTCAACTGTACCCCAGTTATGAGAAATATGTAGCACATCGAGATACGGAATGATCCATTCGTACCGCTCGATGTCGAGGGTCAGATTTGAATTAATTTGTGTCCGCACACCCCGTTCATGGGCATATTTCAATAAAGGAACAACATATTCTTTTACTGATTTCAACGAAAGCATCGGCTCTCCGCCTGTGATGCTGATGGATCTGAGGCGCGGGATTTCCTCCAGCCGTTTTAACAGAAGATCTATTGGCAGAGCATTCGGGTCTTTAGGCTGCAATGTATAGCCTACAGCACAATGCTCGCATCTCATATTGCACAGTGTCGTCGTTGTGAATTCAACGTTTGTCAGCTGCATGTCTCCGTATTGGTCAACATCCATATAGGCTTCCCAAGGGTCAAACTCGGGCGTAATCGGACGCAGCTTCGTGTTTTGTGTCATGACTATCTAACTCCTTTATAAATGGGCATACTAACGCTGCCAACAGTTAATTTTAGACCTGATTTGCCAAGATCGCAAGTAGCGCGGTGATTGAAAAACGGCAAAAAATGAGCTACCATATTAAAAAATGAATGGAGGAACAGAATGGGGAACGCCGTAAACAATAAAGTTCAGCAGATTGATTATTTAAAGAACAGACTTGACATGTTTATGAACGTCATCGATTCATTAGACCCTGAAGCAACCGACGTTGAAGATATAGACAGGCTTATCAGCATGCTTGATGACCTGGAAGCCAAATACGAACGTTTTAAAAAAGATTGGGAATAAAACCGCGCGCCCGCCGCGGTTTTTTTATTGGCATAAAGCAACAGTATAAAACAAAGCCCCTATCTGTAAAATAAGAAAAAATGCAGAAGGAGCGCTGGCCATGAAGTGGATGTGTTCAATATGCTGCGCCGCCGTATTGCTTGCCGGAGGTGCAGCACAGGCGGAAGCGGTGCCGAATGAGCCGATTAATTGGGGCTTTAAACGAAGTGTCAATCATCAGCCGCCAGATGCCGGGAAGCAGCTGAACAGTTTAATTGAAAAATATGACGCGTTTTATTTAGGGAATACAAAGGAAAAAACGATCTACTTAACGTTTGATAACGGATATGAAAATGGCTATACGCCAAAAGTGCTTGATGTCTTAAAAAAACATCGCGTAACAGGAACGTTTTTTGTCACCGGGCATTTCGTAAAGGACCAGCCTCAGCTGATCAAACGTATGTCAGATGAGGGCCATATTATCGGCAACCATTCCTTTCACCATCCGGATTTAACGACAAAAACAGCTGATCAGATTCAGGATGAACTTGATTCAGTCAACGAAGAGGTTTATAAAATTACGGGAAAGCAGGACAATCTGTACTTGCGTCCGCCGCGCGGCGTGTTCAGTGAGTACGTACTGAAAGAAACGAAACGCCTCGGCTATCAAACCGTTTTCTGGTCGGTCGCTTTTGTTGATTGGAAAATCAACAACCAAAAGGGAAAGAAATATGCCTACGATCATATGATCAAGCAGGCGCACCCGGGAGCCATTTACCTGCTTCACACCGTATCGAGGGACAATGCAGAAGCGCTGGATGACGCGATTACAGATCTGAAAAAACAGGGCTACACTTTTAAAAGCATTGATGATCTGATGTTTGAGAAAGAAATGAGGCTGCCGTCTTTGTAAAAGAGAAAAACCTCTCCTTAAACGGAGAGGCTTTTTATTATTTTAAACATTTAATCAGTGCGGCCCAGTCCAGATCCCCGAAGCCTTTCTCAATCCCGCTTTCAAAATGGCTCTTGGCCAGCTCGGCAAGAGGAAGATTTGCAGAAACCTGTTTTGCGGCGGCGAGTGCCAGGTTGGTATCCTTCAGCCCTAAAGACATTTTGAAGCCGGCCGGCTCAAATTTCTGCTCGGCCATAATGGTTCCGTAATTTTGATAGACTGGAGAACCAAAGAGCGCGCTGGCGATTTCTAAAAATTGTTTTTGTTCTAAGCCGTATTTCTCCATCATTAAAAAGGATTCAGATAACGCCTCCAGCATGGACACAAGCAAGAAATTGATGCTGATTTTGGCTGCATTTGCCGTCTTGCTTTCTTCGCCGACGTCAAATACCTGCTGGCTCAGGCTGTCGAGCAGAGGCTTGGCAGCTTGCTTTGCTTCCGCCGGTCCGGCTGTTATGATACGGAGCGCGGCTTTGGCTGCGGCATCCGGTCTGCCAAGAACAGGAGCGGCGAGAAAAAATTGTCCTTTCTCTGCATGAGCTGCTGCGAGCTTTTCTGAGAACTCAACACTGATTGTGCTCATCGAGATGTGAATGCCGTTCTCTGCTAATCCTTCAAGCAGCCCGTCTTCTCCGAATGTCACGGCGCTGACAGAATCATCATCTGCAAGCATAGTAATTACAATATCAGCGGACTTTGCCGCCAGCCGCGGCGTATCAGCTGCCTGTGCGCCTTTTGTGACAAATTCTTCTGTCTTTTGTTTCGTCCGGTTATAGACAGTCAATTCGTAGCCTGCTTGAAGAACATTTCGGGCAATGGGCTGTCCCATATTGCCGAGTCCGATGACAGCAATTTTCAATCTGATCACTCCCTGAATATTTTTTCCATTATAAACAATATGAACAGAATATGCATAGCGATCGGCTTACAACAAAAAAGAACAGCTGCTCGCTGTCCTCATTTAAAAATATTGAACCATCCTTTATGTACAAACCAAATCAGCATCCCGATCACAAGCGCGGCCATCAGGCCAAGTACAGCAAAATATCCGTATTTCCAATGCAGCTCCGGCATGAAGTCGAAGTTCATACCGTATACACCGGCAATAAAGGTGAGCGGGATGAAAATGGTTGATACGATCGTCAGTGTCATCATAATCGCATTCATCCGGTTTGAGTTTAGCGTCACGTAGCTGTCACGCAAGTCGGACGTCATGTCACGGTTGGATTCCACAATTTCAGACAACTTTAACAAATGATCATATATGTCGCTGAAATAGGCTTTCGTTTCCCGCTGCTCTTTCACATGGTCAAGGCTTAAAATCCGGTAGAGCAAATCACGCATCGGGATAATCGTCCGTCTCAAATGCAATAGGTCTGTTCTGAGATCAAACACCTCGTTCATCAGCGTTCCATACGTTTTGTGGGGACGGCTTTCTTCAATTTCATTCAGCCGGTCTTCAATTTTATACACGAGAGGAAAATATTCATCAACAAGCTGATCCATGATCATATAAGAAATATGCCCGGGCCCTTTTTTCAATATATCCGGTGAAGCATACAAACGCTCCCGGACTTTAGCGATACCGGGCGTTTCGTGTAAATGAAAGGTGACGACAAATTTTTCGCCTTGAAAGATATCGACTTCCTCCGTCTCAAGTGTTTCCTTATTCAGCGCATGAATCACGTAAAAACGATAGCCGTCATAATGGTCAAGCTTCGGCCGCTGCATATGCTGGAAGCAATCCTCAATGGCAAGCGGGTGAAAATGAAAAAAATCTCTCAATAACGCCGTTTCCGTATCCTCCGGGCCGTAAAAATCAACCCAGTACCATGCAATATCAGGCTGTTCCACTCGTTCGATCGGTATATTTTTCAGCAGCTGATGCTCTGTTGTGATTGCGGTAATGTTGATCATAAACAACCCTCCACCTGCCATTATATCATGCGGTCTTTATGAGAAAAGTATACGGTATTCTCTGCCTAATTCAAGCGGCATGTTATACTGAACAAAAACGGAAAAAGGGTGGATCTCATGTGGAAGGAAAAAGTATCTGTCACGCCTCCGTATCATTTTGACCGCGTGCTGGACAGGCTGTCTTTAGACCCCCTCAATGCTGTTGATCGAGAGGCTAGGGAAGTCCGTGTGCCAATCAGAAATCAAGCGGGGGACGTATGTATTGTAAAGGTACAGGCGTTAGGCCATGCGGGCGAGCCTGAGTTCCTCGTCAGCGGGGAAACGGATCAGGGAGAAATGATGAAGGAAATCAAGCGGATTTTTCAATGGGAAAATCATTTGCAGCACGTTCTGGATCATTTTTCAAAAACGAGCCTGTCCGCCATTTTTGAAGAGCATGCCGGGACGCCGCTTGTTCTGGACTACAGCGTGTACAACTGCATGATGAAATGCATTATCCACCAGCAGCTCAATCTTTCCTTCGCTTACACGCTAACAGAACGGTTTGTTCATGCGTTTGGCGAGCAGAAGGATGGCGTGTGGTGCTACCCAAAGCCGGAAACGATTGCAGAACTCGATTATCAGGATCTGCGTGATCTGCAATTCAGCATGAGAAAAGCGGAATACACCATTGATACATCAAGGATGATCACAGAAGGCACACTCAGCTTGTCAGAGCTGCCGCATATGGCGGATGAAGACATTATGAAGAAACTGATCAAAATCAGGGGTATCGGCCCGTGGACTGTGCAAAACGTCCTCATGTTCGGACTTGGCCGTCCCAATTTATTCCCGCTTGCCGATATCGGCCTCCAAAATGCGATCAAACGCCATTTTCAGCTGGACGATAAGCCGGCAAAGGATGTCATGCTGGCGATGAGCAAGGAGTGGGAGCCTTATTTAAGCTATGCGTCTTTGTATTTGTGGAGAAGTATAGAATAATTCATCTGACAATGAAGGAAATCCTGCAAACGTGTTATACTAGAAAGATGTGAAAAAACCATTTCACTTTCTGCCATCTGCAGAAAGCTTTATATAGAAACGGAGAGAACAACGTGAACCAACAAAAGAAACAGGCGCCTGTCGAACTGAAGGTCGGACAAACCTTTCCGCTGACGATTAAGCGTCTCGGCATTAACGGAGAAGGTGTCGGCTATTTTAAGAAAAAAGTCGTCTTCGTGCCCGGCGCGCTTCCTGGCGAAGAAGTTGTTGTGCAGGCCACAAAGGTCCAGCCGAAGTTTTCGGAGGGCCGCATTAAGAAAATCCGCAAGGCATCTGAGCACCGGGTGGCACCGCCTTGCCCTGTTTATGAACAATGCGGCGGATGTCAGCTTCAGCACCTTGCATACAGCCAGCAGCTTCGGGAAAAACGCGATATCGTCATTCAGTCTCTTGAACGCCATACGAAGTTTAAAGTTGAAAACATGGAAATCAAAGAAACGATCGGCATGGACAACCCGTGGAATTACCGCAATAAAAGCCAATTCCAGATCGGGCGCTCGCAAAGCGGCAGCATCATCGCCGGCTTATACGGCCTTGATTCTCATGATATCGTGCCGATTAAAGACTGTATCGTTCAGCATCCGGCAACGAACAAAACAACAGGCATCGTCCGCCGCATTTTAGAGGACTTCAATGTGTCTGTTTATAATGAAAGAAAACGAAAAGGCGACGTTCGCACGATCGTGACGAGAGTCGGCTTTGAAACAGGCGAAGTGCAGGTCGTGCTTGTAACCGCAAAAGAAACGCTTCCGCACAAGGAAGAAATCGTCAAAGCGATTCAAAAGCGATTGCCAGAGGTCAAATCCATTATTCAGAATGTAAACGGGGCGAAAACTTCAGTGATTTTTGGCGAGAAAACAAAACAGCTCGCCGGAAAAACAGTAATTCAAGAAGTGCTCGGCGACGTATCTTTTGAATTGAGCGCCCGCGCTTTCTTCCAGCTCAATCCGGAACAGACCGTCAAGCTGTATGATGAAGTGAAAAAAGCGGCGCAGCTGACCGGAAAAGAAAAAGTCGTTGATGCGTATTGCGGCGTCGGCACTATCGGCATGTGGGTGGCGGACGGAGCGAAGGAAGTCCGCGGCATGGACGTCATCAAGGAATCAATTGACGATGCTAAGAAAAACGCCAAAAAACACGGCATGGCAAATGCCACATACGTAACAGGAACAGCCGAGCACTGGCTCCCGAAATGGACGAAAGAAGGCTTCCGCCCGGACGTCGTCATCGTAGACCCGCCAAGAATCGGCTGTGACAGCACGTTCCTGGACACGATCAAACAAGTCAAACCGAAACGCTTCGTCTACGTATCCTGCAATCCATCCACGCTCGCGAAGGATTTGCAGACGCTGTCGAAGGACTATCGCGTGGACTATATTCAGCCTGTCGATATGTTTCCGCAGACGGCGCATGTGGAAGCAGTGGCGAGACTTGTATTGAAATCGTCTAACTAAAAAGAACATTTCCCAGTCATAAAATAGTTTTCCTAATAAGACCTGGATTTCGGTAAAATAAACAATTCCGATTTCCGGGTCTTTTTCGTGCGCAGCCCTTGTCCTAACTGTCTTTCCCCAATTTTATCTTCCTTCTTTTCTCGGAGATCTTTATTTTAACTGGCGAAAAGAATTGAAAAAACGTGTTGAAAAGCGGGTGAAAAAAAGCGTTATTTAACCGGAAAAATTTCCTTCAAGTATGATTAAAATACATGAGAAGAATGATGTGAAATCATAGATATATTTTTCATAATTTGTAAAATTATATATTGACTTGCAGTTATTACGTGTGAAATATTGATTATAGGAATATAAGGAAAGGTATGGCGTATATCATTTCAAGAGTCATTCGATGTAAAAAGTTGAAACATTGTAATAAACGAAAGAGGTGAAAATGATGGCCAACCCCATTTTAAAATGAATAACGTATGAGCACTACAACAATTAAATAATAGTGCCGACGATAACAACTATTACAGTAATACCTACAATGGTTATATCCTTGCGACAATCATGCTTCATAATAATTTAGATTGACACTTGGCTAAAAAGTATTGCAGAGAAGGAAATGGATAATTAAATGGATAAAGTATACAAAAAACGACCGCTATATAAAAGAAGTTGGTTTCAAACATTTTTGGCATTTTTAGTATCTCAGTTTTATTTTAATTTTGTAGAATTAACGGGATGGGGTCCTAAGTATAGAGAAATGAATGGATTCCCAGCAAACATAGTTGAACTAGATTTCTTTCAAACATATCTTTCATTCTATGATAATCCATGGTTTAATATTATTACTGTTTTCTTGGGAGTTTTCACTATTATACAAATAATTACAGGGATAACAAAGGATATTCGGAAATTAAAGCAATAACCTCTGATGCCTTATTTAATGATGAAAGAAAATGAACACTTTCTTAATTATCTTATGAGTGAAGACTGCGACACTTAGTCAGCAGTCTATTTTATTGGTTCTGGATCAGGATTACCGAATTATAACCCTATACAAATATATAGTAGGTTGCCACTTGCTGCGTTGGTTATTTTCTAAATCATGAGCAAATCCCAAATGATTCAGATTGAAGTTCTTGAATTCTTTTAAATAAGGATTTATTTTCTCTTCTCATCCTCTTTACTCCATGTGATTCATAAGTAGTAGCAGCTTAAGTAGAGGTTTTTTTATTCTCTAAAGTACTCAGTTATACCATCCCCAACTCAATTTGCTTAATCAAAGTTTATCTCTTGAAATTAGTTTTTCCGCAAATATGATATTGAGATAAGGATATGGTGTAGCGTTAAATATCTTATCCTCAATAACAGGACAATTAGTTTGCGTTGGTAATATGGAGAACTCATATGATATTCTATTTAGGTTGGAATTCTTTTTATCCAAAAAGTTCAAAAGTAAGGCCACAAAGAAAGACGAAGGTCAGCGCCAGTGTTAACCACAATATAAAAAATGGTGTAGATAATCATCCCATGTGAAAATGTTCAAAATTTACTATAGATTGATAAGAAATGCTTTCGCATGCGAAAAGAAGCATGGTCAGTTTTTTAATATTGAGATACAGGTATAGCCGTATCCCCTAATGAAAGGATTTGATTTTTGTTATGACAGAAAATTTCTGGCGTGAATTACCACGGCCATTTTTTGTACTGGCACCAATGGAAGATGTGACAGATGTTGTTTTCCGGCATGTAGTAAGTGAAGCAGGCAGACCGGATGTATTTTTTACAGAGTTCACAAACTCAGAGAGCTATTGCCACCCGGATGGGAAGGATAGTGTGCGCGGCCGTTTGACGTTTACAGAGGATGAACAGCCAATGGTAGCCCATATATGGGGGGATAAGCCTGAAAACTTCCGTAAAATGAGTATTGGCATGGCAGAGTTAGGATTTAAAGGCTTAGATATCAATATGGGCTGCCCTGTGCCTAATGTGGCGGGGAATGGAAAGGGAAGCGGCCTAATTTGCCGTCCTGCAGTTGCGGCAGAATTAATACAAGCTGCAAAAGCAGGGGGATTGCCTGTAAGCGTGAAGACAAGACTTGGATACACGGATGTAGATGAATGGCGCGAGTGGCTGACACACATTTTGAAACAGGATATTGCGAATCTTTCTATTCATCTGCGTACAAGGGCAGAAATGAGCAAAGTAGATGCGCATTGGGAGCTCATCCCGGAGATTAAGAAACTTCGTGATGAGGTGGCACCAGATACACTGTTGACAATCAATGGAGATATCCCTGACCGCCAAACCGGCTTGAAACTTGCTGAACAATACGGTGTTGATGGAATTATGATAGGGCGCGGTATTTTTACAAATCCATATGCCTTTGAAAAGGAGCCAAAAGAGCATAGCAGCAAGGAATTGCTTGATCTCTTAAGGCTGCATCTGGATCTCCATGACAAATATTCAGCATTAGAAGCGCGTCCGTACAAGCCTCTTCCTCGCTTTTTCAAGATTTACCTCCGCGGGTTCCGAGGGGCAAGTGAATTAAGAAATCAATGCATGAACACAAAGTCAACAGATGAAGTGCGTGCATTGCTCGACGACTTTGAGAGAAAGTATCTTGATGGGATAGAGTAACTGCAGTGCTTGATTCAAAAAAGGCTAACACAATTCTTGACTAAAATACCTGGATTTTCGGTAAATCCGGGTCTTTTTTGTACGCAGCTTTACTCAGCCTGTCTTTTCTCTAATTTATTGCAAGAAAACAATGGTATATTTAGTGGAGATATCTTATAAAGGGGGAGAGAAAAATGAAACGGCTATGCATCATCCCCTGCGGCAAGAAAAAAATCTGGGACGTCCAGCCTGATGCCGGGCCGGTAAGAGCAGAGGACGCTTATCTCAGCCCGTTTCATCAGGCGTGCGAGTGGTATGCGAAAGCATTTTTCGATGAGTGGGTGATTTTGTCTGCGAAGCACGGGTTCCTCCGCCCTAATGATCTCGTTTCGGGAAATTACGATGTCACTTTTGGCACCGGTCATCCGGAAATCATGACAGCGGACGAGCTGAGCCGCCAATTTCACGAAAAAGGCTTTTCTGATATCGAAGAGCTAGTCATGCTTGGCGGAAAAAAATATCGAAGCGTTCTAAACGCCGTCATCGGAGAACACCAGCATATCAGCTGGCCGCTATCATCTTACAAAGGCATAGGCTACATGCTCCAAGCGCTGAACCGGGCTGTTGAAGAAAAGCATGAACTGTAGCACGCACATATGTAGAAAAGAGTGTGAACATGTGTGCCAGCGGGTTATCAAAAACAGATGCCGAAAAGATGGCGGTATCGCATATGTCAAATATTCAATTGATTTTCTTTCAAAAGCAGCTATTCAGTCAAACGAGGCAGAGAAACTAGGAAGTTAAAAAGATTTCCAAGGAAATAAATACGTCGATCATTGTCAAAGGCCGGGTGATATCCGGTCTTTTTTGCATGCTGTAAAACGAGACAAATGAATCAGTTTGAGACAAAACGAGACACACGTCTCAAACTGTCTCCAAAGTGAAGACGAGAAGACTGATTTTACGGGCTCAAAAGACTGGCACACTTCTTGCATTTATAATGGTGAACCCTAAATAGAAGGAGGCGCACAAAATGAAATTGTTAAAACGAGAAGGCTTGTCATTAACTGAGGAAAAAGCGCTGTGGATGTACCAAAAGATGCTGGAGATCAGGGGCTTTGAAGACAAAGTGCATGAACTGTTCGCCCAGGGAGTGCTTCCCGGATTCGTTCATTTATATGCCGGTGAGGAAGCCGTGGCTGTAGGGGTGTGCGCTCATTTACATGATGGCGACAGCATTACAAGCACCCACAGGGGACATGGACATTGTATCGCCAAAGGCTGTGATCTGGACGGCATGATGGCGGAAATTTTCGGGAAAGCGACCGGATTGTGCAAAGGCAAGGGCGGTTCTATGCACATTGCGGATCTTGATAAAGGCATGTTAGGCGCAAATGGAATCGTCGGGGGCGGCTTTACGCTCGCATGCGGATCAGCGCTCACGGCTAAATATAAACAGACTAAAAATGTAAGCGTTTGCTTTTTCGGAGACGGGGCAAATAACCAAGGCACCTTCCACGAAGGGCTGAATTTAGCGGCTGTATGGAACCTTCCTGTCGTGTTTGTCGCCGAAAATAACGGCTATGGCGAAGCCACCCCATTTGAGTACGCATCAGCCTGTGATTCAATCGCCGATCGGGCGGCTGCTTATAACATGCCGGGGGTTACAGTTGACGGCAAAGATATTTTAGCAGTTTACCAGGCCGCCGAGGAAGCGATAGAAAGAGCAAGAAACGGCGGCGGCCCGTCTTTGATTGAATGTATGACCTACAGAAACTACGGCCATTTCGAAGGAGATGCCCAAACCTATAAAACGAAGGATGAAAGAGTTGAGCACCTTGAAGAAAAGGATGCCATTCAAGGTTTTAAAAACTACCTTTTAAAAGAAACAGATGCTAATAAGCTGTCAGACATTGAACAGCGTGTCAGCGAATCGATTGAAAAAGCCGTCTCGTTCAGCGAAGACAGCCCATATCCAAAAGATTCGGAGCTGCTGACAGATGTGTATGTGTCATATGAAAAAGGAGGAATGTAAGAGATGGCGAGAGTCATAAGCATGTCAGACGCGATCAATGAAGCAATGAAGCTTGCGATGAGAAAAGACGAAAATGTGCTTTTGATCGGTGAGGATGTCGCCGGGGGAGCGGCGGTCGATCATTTGCAGGATGATGAAGCATGGGGCGGTGTATTAGGGGTCACAAAGGGACTCGTACAGGAATTCGGGCGTACAAGAGTGCTGGACACTCCGATTTCTGAGGCGGGCTATATGGGAGCGGCTATGGCTGCGGCATCAACCGGTTTGAGACCGATTGCCGAGCTGATGTTTAACGATTTTATCGGCACGTGCTTTGATCAGGTGATCAACCAAGGGGCGAAATTCCGTTATATGTTTGGCGGAAAAGCGCAAGTGCCGATTACCGTCCGCACCACATACGGAGCAGGGTTCCGGGCCGCTGCCCAGCATTCACAAGCGCTATATGGCCTTTTCACGAGCATCCCTGGACTGAAGACGGTTGTTCCATCCAATCCGTATGATGCCAAAGGTCTTCTGCTTGCAGCAATAGAAGATAATGATCCGGTGTTCTTCTTTGAAGACAAAACGTCCTACAACATGAAGGGCGAGGTGCCGGAAGATTATTATACAATTCCCCTCGGAAAAGCGGATATCAAACGCGAGGGCAATGATGTTACGCTCTTTGCAGTCGGCAAGCAGGTCAATACTGCGCTTGAAGCGGCTGCACAGCTTTCAGAGAGGGGCATCGAAGCCGAGGTCCTTGATCCGCGCAGTCTGTCCCCTCTGGATGAGGATGCGATTTTCACATCGTTAGAAAAAACAAATCGTCTGATCATCATTGATGAAGCCAATCCGCGATGCAGCATTGCCACGGATATTGCTGCGATTGTCGCTGACAAGGGCTTTGATTTGCTTGATGCGCCGATTAAACGGATTACAGCGCCGCATACACCGGTTCCGTTTTCACCAGTGCTTGAAGATCAATATTTGCCGACACCAGATAAAATTGTCAGCGTCACGCTTGAATTGCTTGGCGAGCCGGCAATGAATTAAAGGGGGGACACAAATGGCGGTAAAAGTAGTGATGCCAAAATTGGGAATGGCCATGAAACAAGGGGAAGTATCGATATGGAATAAAAAAGTAGGCGACCCGGTTGAAAAGGGAGAAAGCATTGCCAGCATTCAATCGGAGAAAATTGAAATGGAGATCGAAGCGCCTGAAAAAGGAACGCTGATCGATATCAAAGTGAAAGAGGGAGAAGAGGTTCCGCCCGGCACAGCAATCTGCTATATCGGGGACGCCAATGAGTCGGTGCAGGAAGAGGCGAGCGCGCCTGTTGCTGAAGACAGTGTGCCGCAAGCCATTCAGCCCGTCAAACAAGAAAACAAACCCGCAGCCTCCAAAAAAGATCGAATGAAAATATCTCCAGTCGCCAGGAAAATAGCAGAAAAAGCAGGATTAGACCTAAAACAGCTGAAAGGAACTGGACCAGGCGGACGAATCGTGAAGGATGACGTGACAAAGGCCCTTGCTGAACGGAAAAAAGATCAGGCAAAGCCTGTGTCGGAGCAGAAAGCGCAGGAAATCCCGGTGACAGGCATGAGAAAGGTCATCGCTGCCCGAATGCAGGAAAGCTTGGCAAACAGCGCGCAGCTGACGATCACAATGAAAGCTGATATCACCAAGCTTGCCACTCTTCAAAAACAGCTTTCACCAACTGCGGAAGAGAGATACGGCACAAAACTGACGATCACTCATTTTGTCTCAAGAGCCGCCGTTCTCGCTCTGCAAGCTCACCCTGTGCTGAACAGCTTTTATCAAAATGAGCGCATCATCACACATCCCCATGTACACCTTGGTATGGCTGTAGCCTTGGAAAATGGCTTAGTGGTGCCTGTCATCCGCCATGCTGAAAAGCTATCGCTGATTGAACTGGCTCAATCCATCTCAGAAAATGCCAAAAAAGCACGCGAGGGACGTGCGGGAAGCGAAGAACTGCAAGGCTCTACCTTCTCCATTACAAACCTTGGCGCGTTTGGAGTTGAGCATTTCACACCGATACTAAATCCGCCGGAAACAGGCATTCTCGGCATCGGAGCAAGCTATGACACGCCGGTGTATCAAGGGGAGGAGATCGTCAGAAGCACGATCCTGCCACTCAGCCTGACATTTGATCACAGAGCGTGTGACGGCGCCCCTGCCGCTGCATTCCTGAAGGCGATGAAAACATATTTGGAAGAACCCGCAGCATTAATTTTATAGGAAAAGCAGGTGAAAACGACATGACATTAGCCATTATCGGCGGGGGACCTGCAGGCTATGCGGCTGCGGTTTCCGCGGCACAGCAGGGCAGAAACGTGCTGCTTATTGACAAAGGCAAGCTTGGGGGGACCTGCCTGAATGAAGGCTGC
The DNA here is from genome assembly GCF_037975425.1 of Bacillus sp. FSL R5-0416. NCBI lineage: Bacteria > Bacillati > Bacillota > Bacilli > Caryophanales > Bacillaceae > Bacillus > Bacillus sp. FSL R5-0416. The sequence continues at coordinate 865,355 of NZ_CP150252.1, forward strand.
ATCCCGACAAAGTCTTTGTTAGAAAGCGCAAACGTTCTTGATAAAATCAAGCATGCCGACAGCTTTGGGATCGAACTTCCGGCAGGTGCGATATCAGTCGATTGGAGTAAAATGCAAAGCCGAAAACAACAGGTTGTCAGTCAGCTTGTCCAAGGCGTTCAGTACCTAATGAAGAAAAATCAAATACAGGTTGTAAAGGGAACAGCCTCCTTTCTTTCTGAAAGAAAGCTCTTAATCGAAGGAGAAAAAGGAAAAGAAATCAGAGAGGCGGACCAAGTATTGATTGCCTCCGGATCAGAGCCAATCGAGCTGCCTTTCGCCCCGTTTGACGGCGAATGGATCCTCGACAGCAAAGACGCGCTTTCTCTTTCCGAGATTCCGTCTTCACTAGTCATTGTCGGCGGCGGTGTCATCGGGTGTGAGTATGCAGGGCTGTTCGCCAGATTGGGATCGAAGGTGACCATCATTGAAACAGCGGACCAGCTGATCCCGGCTGAAGACGAAGATATTGCCCGTCTTTTTCAGGAGAAACTTGAGGAAGACGGTGTCGAAGTGCATACCTCATCCAGATTAGAGCGGGTGGATCGGACGGCCAAAACGGCAATATGGAAAAGCGGTCAGCGAGAGTTTAAAACGAAGGCCGATTATGTGCTGGTGGCGATCGGCAGAAAACCCCGTCTTGACGGGTTACAGCTGGAACAGGCCGGAGTTGATTTTTCTCCAAAGGGCATTCCGGTGAATGGGCACATGCAGACGAACGTGCCACATATTTACGCGTGCGGAGATGCTATAGGGGGCATTCAGCTGGCGCATGCCGCTTTTCATGAGGGCATCATCGCTGCTTCGCATGCTTCCGGAAGGGATGTCAAAATCAATGAGAAACATGTGCCGCGCTGCATCTATACGTCCCCGGAAATCGCGTGTATCGGAATGACAGAACGACAGGCAAGAAGCATATACGGCGATGTGAAAATTGGCGAATTTCCTTTTTCCGCAAACGGCAAGGCGCTCATTAAACAGCAAGCGGAAGGAAAGGTCAAAATCATGGCTGAACCGGAATTCGGCGAAATCGTGGGTGTCTCGATGATTGGCCCGGATGTAACCGAGCTCATCGGCCAAGCGGCAGCGATCATGAATGGTGAGATGACGGCAGATATGGCGGAGCATTTTATCGCTGCGCATCCGACTTTATCGGAAACATTGCATGAGGCGCTGTTAAGCACGATCGGGCTTGCAGTACATGCATAATAAAGGAAAAAGCAGGCGCATGGATATAAGGCGCCTGCTTTTTTTATTGTTGAAAGCGCTTTATTTTTCCCCTACAATAGATGAAAACGGCGTGTAAGGGAGGAGCGATCAAGGAAATGAATTCGGTCCCAAACGATTTGCAAACCTGGAAACGTTTTGTGAAAGACGGTGTGCTTGACGAAGCCCGATTAAGAAAACGGATTGCCGAGTCATGGCATCGCTGCAAAAAAGCTGAGGTCAATCCTTATTTAGAAAAAGGCCCGAAGGTTTTACAGCAAACGGAGCTGGATCAGCAGTCAAAAAAACATTCATTCTTCTTGACGACCGCAAAGCCTTACCTCGAAAAACTGCTGCCTGCCATAAAAGAAATGGAAATGATGGCGCTGCTAATTGATTCAGACGGTGTTGTTCTGGCATTGGACGGCCATTCCCGCGCGCTCTATGAAGCCAAACGCATCAACTTTGTCGAAGGGGCATGCTGGACGGAAACGGCTGTCGGAACAAATGCGATTGGCACGGCGCTCCACATTAGCGAGCCGGTTGCGATACAAGGATCAGAGCATTACTCCATTGCTTCCCATCTTTGGAACTGTTCAGCCGCTCCGATTCACCATGAGGATGGCAGCCTTGCGGGTGTGATTGACATATCGTGTCCGGCGGCAGGCGCTCATCCTCATATGCTCGGTATTGCCACTGCGATCGCCTATGCAGCTGAACGGGAACTCGCAGCTAAAAGCCGTGAGAAAGAGCTCGAGCTGATCAGCCGTTTTGGAGAGAGGGCTGCATCCAGTGTGCCGATGGTCCTATGCAATAACAAGCAGCACATCATCAGTGCGAGCATACCGATTCGAACCTCAATGCCTGATTGGCAGGGCCGGCACCTGTATGAGTTGAAGGAACGGGGCTACTCAATCGAAAAAGCTGTCACCATAGGAGATGGCGGCACTTGTTTTTATCTTTCGGAACATAAGAAAAAGAAGGTGTTTCGATTCAATGGAGTGATCGGGAAAAGCGGTCGATCGCAAGCGATGCTGATGAACCTTGAACGTGCAGCTGCGGCAGATGCAACGGTCTGTTTGTCGGGCGAAACTGGTACGGGAAAGGAAGTCGCGGCTCGCGCGCTTCATGAGAACAGTGAGAGACGGCACGGTCCGTTTGTTGCTGTCAATTGCGGAGCGATTCCGTCTGATTTGATTGAAAGCGAACTATTCGGATATGCAGAGGGCGCTTTTACGGGAGCGAAACGAAATGGCTATAAAGGCGCCTTTCAAAAAGCGAATCAAGGCACATTATTTTTAGATGAAATCGGAGAAATTTCCCACTCGATGCAGGTTGCGCTTTTACGAGTGCTTCAGGAACGCAAGATAACGCCAATCGGCGGGACGAAAGAAATTCCGGTTGATATCAGAGTTATTGCCGCCACACATTGTGATTTACGCGAGCTTGCCGAAAACGGAAAAATCAGAGAGGACTTGTTTTACCGTCTTCATGTCTATCCAATTGAACTCCCTCCATTACGCGATCGCACCGAGGATATCCCGGACCTCTTTGAGTACTACAAACAGAAGAATCATTGGCCCGGCGAACTTCCTTCTGATTTTTGTGATGTGCTGAAGCAATGGAAGTGGCCGGGGAATATCCGTGAGCTGTTTAATGTGTTTGAACGTCTTTCTATCAGATTTCCGGACGGCAAGCTGAGGGATGAACCGCTACCCGCTTTACTGGAAGCCGCTGGATTGCCGGCCAGCTCTGCAGAAAAAAAGCCGGCTGCTGCCGGCGTGCTTACCTTTCGTGAGCAAATCCAAAAGGATATGATGATCAAAGCGCTTGAATCTGCAAAAGGAAACGTCTCTCAAGCTGCCAAAATCAGCGGGATCCCCCGTAGCACTTTCTACAAACGCCTGAAAAAATTCAACTTGTCCGCTGAATCATAAAGCATACTTCCTTCAGGAAATGGAAACGTTATGTATTGAAGGAGGGTGTTACGATGAATATTCAAAGGGCGAAAGAAATTGTAGAATCTCCCGACATGAAGAAAGTAACATACAACGGCGTTCCTATTTACATTCAGCACGTAAATGAAGAAACTGGAACAGCAAGAATTTATCCGCTTGACGAACCGCAAGAGGAGCATGAAGTGCAGCTGAACAGCTTAAAAGAGGATTAAACAAAAATGGCCCGCTTCATAAGCAGGCCATTTTGTTATCCGCGCGGCGCAAATAAAATAACACAGACACCGATGAGACAAATGAATGCGCCGATCCAGTCATACAGATCAGGTGTTTTCCGGTCAACAAGCCATCCCCACAGGACCGCAAGCACGATGAATACTCCGCCATAAGCGGCGTATACACGGCCGAAAGATGGGAAGGACTGAAACGTCGGAAGAATGCCGTATACAATGAGGATCAGCGCCCCGGCAATTCCGTAGCCGGCTGGCTTTGCCTCTCTCAGCCATAGCCAAACCAGATATCCGCCGCCAATTTCAGCAAGCCCTGCCGCGAGAAATAAAAGAATGGTAATCAGCATCATGAGCACTCCTCAATTTGCATTTATCTTTCATTATAGAGGAGGAGAGCTTTTAAAGCTTCGGATGATTCTCAAATTCCTTCAAATACGCTTTTCGCTGAACCTCTGTAAATTGGCTGATCCAATTGTTTTGAGCCTCTTCATTCAAATGGGGAAGGATATAGCGTTCAACCGCTTCGAAAAACAGCGGATTCGCGATGATGTTCCAGGTCGGGATTCGAACGATTTTGCCGTCTGTTTTCTCGATGATAATATCCTCAAAAAAGATCCCTTTCAAACTGTATTGATGGCGCCCCATATAAAGCCGCTTCACCTCGGAAAACAGCACGCTGCGCTTTCTCGAGAAGATTTCGCCACTAGGTCCGGTCTTTATGGTGAAAATGACATTTCCACGGCTTGTGAACGCAGGAAAAGCCATAAAGAATGTGATCAATCCATAAATCATCGCCAGTAATCCGCCGCCCAAATAAAGCAGGGCATATTTAGATTCAAACGTGAGGGCTTCAGACACCAGCCAGACGCCCACAATAAAGGCGCACCCTGTAGCGAGGAACAGCCAAGCTCTTAGAAACATCATGCTTTTTACTTCAATCATGTGCTGCCCCTAAAGCTTCGGATGATTCTCAAATTCCTTCAAATACGCACTGCGTTGGATGTCTGTAAACTGTCCGATCCAATTGCTTTTCGCCTCTTTATTCAGATGGGGAAGGATATAGCGTTCAACCGCTTCGAAAAACAACGGATTCGGAATGATGTTCCAAGTGGGAATGCGAATGGTCTTCTGATCAACGGTTTGGATCAATATATCTTCTTGGAAAATTCCTTTTAGACTAAATTTATGGCGGCTCATCTCAATTTTCTTGATATCAGTAAACGTAACAGACACTTTGTCAGTGAACACTTCTCCATTTTTTCCTGTCTTGATGCGGAAAATGGTATTTCCCCGCGGGGTGAAAGCCGGAAAGAAGATGATAAATAAATATAAACAAAACAAGGTGAACAGAAAGCCAGCAGGAATGGCTAATAGGTAATATTTCGTTTGAAACGTAATACCCATATAAAAGAGCCACAAACATGCTAATCCCATACCGGCAGATCCGACAAAAGCCCATATTCTCAGGAACATTTTGCTTTTGACTTCAATGATTTCTTGGTTTTTCAATGCTTTTCTCCTTTTGTTAATTCAATTCTTATCATTTTGAAATGATTTGATTTACAACATCCTTATGAGCAGGGAGGATAGAAAATTCATTCTGGGTGATGCCTGTGACAAGCCAAGTATGGTGGGCCCCCGGCAGGACAAATGCCATGTCAGCCACTTCAGGAGTGTTATCTTTGCCATATGCCAGACGCATAAGTGTATCCATTTTCCCTTTCCGCAAAGCCAGATCATTTGCAAATCGGGTAACGTCCTCTTGGTGGTCATGTTTTTCAAGGAACTCTTTTAGATATGAAGGGTTGTCTGAAGCGCCCTCCAAGAGTTTTTCAAATTCATTTGATGTCAATGTCACAATCGATTCTCTTTTATCCTCTGTATCTATTATATGTAAAAACTCATCTGTCTTAGCAAGTAACCCTTCACTTGATTCCATTTTTGTAATGCGATGGACTTGTTCATCAAAAAGGAGTTCGTGAGAGTAGGTGCCGAATTTTGATACATGGCAGGACACATTCTGTTCGGCGCCTTGCCCGTTAAATTTAGAAAGCTTCACTGTATAGTCAGCGTCGTTTAATACATGGATAAACGGACAGTACTCGTCCTTTAACCGATATTGATGGTTCCGATATTCCGCTGCATCCTTAGCTAAGAGTGAGCGGCAAGCTGCTTCGAACAAAGCGCCGAGCTGTTCATCTTCTATTTCCGGAAAATAGGCCTGCTTCAAGGCCATCCCCTGTTCAAAAAACCCTTCGCTGTAAAAGCAAAATAAGAGTTCTTCTATGCTAATTGTAAACTGCTTCATTGTTTATTCTCCTATCCAAATGAAAATTTCCCTTTAAGGAAATGGGTTGCGCCGTGTATGAGCGAATCCGCTGTTTTCTTTGCTTTTTCCATTCCTTTTTTCGCGCTGTCTATCCCTTTATGTATCGATTTATTCGCCGCATCTATGCCGTCATTCACTGATTTGACGACTTTGCCGGCCGATTCCAGCCCTTTTTTGGCTGTATCAACGAAAGCATGGATCGGTTCTTTCAGCTTTAAGGCTGCTTTTTCGGCAAAACCGGCTGTATATTTGGCGATTTGTTCTCCGACGACTCCGCCAATGTATGAACCTGCTGCCCCAAGAAGGACAGTACCCACAGGTCCTGCAAAGCTTCCGATTGCACCGCCGATGACAGCACCAGCTGTGGCACCGCCGGCAACAAAAATCGTATTATTCACAGCATTCCCGACGGCCTTGGCGTTTTCACGCTTGAGAACTTCGGGTTTGTCCTGGTATTTTGCATAATTTTCAGCAATTTTCACGCCTGCTCCGAATGTTTCGGTCGCACCGGTAATCAGTGTGGCGGTAATGGCATTTCCTTTCGCGAATCTCAAGCCCGTTTTTCCCACATCCTTCAAAGTGGAGCGTACGCCGGCTTCATTAAGAAATCCTTTTGTGTAGCTTCTGACGCTGTTTGAAAAATCCACCGTGTCCTGAGGGAAGTATTTTGTAAACTTTTTATGTACCAAATCTGAAAAAGGACGGTTTGTCTTTTTCAACAAATATTTAGGATTCAAAAGCACTCTTGCCGCTTTTTGATAACGTGAGCTGTCAACGGCCCTGGAAATATCCAAGAGCAGTTTTGAGTGCTGTGCTGTATGCAAGCCGCTTGGCTGTTTCACAAATTTCGTAAGCCCTAATCCGTAATATTTTCCCTGCGTCAGCATAAGGGCGGTTAAGCTTGTCAACGTACCGTATTTGTCGTAGGCATTGTAGAGCTTTCGCAAAATATCATCTTGTTCCACAAATTTATCGCCCGTTTTTCTGATGAAAATCTCATTGTCACTCAGCTTGGTGACGAGCGCCTTTCCTGAGCTCCACGCATCGCCCACTCCGGAAAAACAGCTGCTGTAGCGGGGATCGCATTGCAAAATCATCTGCCCCAGCTCCACATGCAGGTCCTTATATTTGTTTTCCATATCAGTTAATTCAGTGACTACATCATTTGCAAGCTGTTCGAGCTTATCCGGATCAACTGCAATGTTTCCTGACACACCGTTCACCTCCCGAGTTTATGTCTTTCCTCTCTTGCTTTACGCTCCAGTTCTTCCATTCTGGCAATTTCAGCTTTTCGTTCTTCTATTTTGACAGCGGCAGCCTTCAGCTCTTGGCTTGTTTCAAGCAGCTCCTGTTCGAATTGATCGTAGGCGGCTTTCGTTTCCTCGAAATCCTGGTCAAACGAATCTCTTGCTTTGCCCTGCCAAGCATCTCCCAATGCAGATAACCGGGATTCAAGCAGCATTTTGGAGCTTCTGACCTCTTCTGCGGCCGCACTATACTTGTTTGCCAGCTCAATGACTTTATATGAGTCCAACTTTTGTCCCCTGCCTTTTCTAAATTCACGCACAATTGGATGTTTTATATAAATGATTATAAATAATTCGGCATGTATCCGAATCGTACAAAAGAACCTTTTCATAAGAATTGGAAGGGCGTATATTCACTTAAAATTCACAATTGGTGAGACTTTAAGATTACAAAAAAGGTAAAAAAACCAAATCTCTCAGACATAAGGCAAATGAGAAATTTCCCGCTCTATGGGAAAAAACACTAAAGTTGATCAAATGACCTAAGTGCGCCAAACGTGTTACGGGACGGGCTATCTCATGGTATAAATGGAATTGTAAACGTTATCAAGGAGGTCGTCATATGAAGAAAAAATCATTCTCAATCGTAATAGCGGGCGGAGGGAGCACTTTCACTCCAGGGATCGTACTCATGCTCTTGGACCATTTGGGGGAGTTTCCGATCAGAAAGCTGAAGCTGTATGATAATGATAAGGAGAGACAGGATCGAATTGCAGGCGCCTGTGATGTTTTTATCAGAGAAAAAGCGCCGGATATTGAATTTGAAGCGACGACTGACCCGGAAGAAGCTTTTACAGATGTCGATTTTGTTATGGCGCACATCAGAGTAGGGAAATACGCGATGCGTGCGCTTGATGAGCAAATTCCGTTAAAGTACGGAGTTGTCGGCCAGGAGACGTGCGGGCCGGGCGGGATCGCATACGGTATGCGTTCGATCGGCGGTGTGCTTGAGATATTAGATTACATGGAAAAATACTCGCCTGATGCGTGGATGCTCAATTATTCCAATCCGGCGGCGATTGTGGCTGAAGCTACGAGACGCCTTAGACCGAATTCTAAAATTCTCAATATCTGTGATATGCCGGTTGGGATCGAAGACCGGATGGCGCAAATTCTTGGCTTAGCTTCAAGAAAAGAAATGAAGGTCCGCTATTACGGATTAAATCATTTCGGCTGGTGGACATCAATTCAGGATCAAGAGGGCAACGATTTAATGCCGAAGCTGAAGGAGCATGTATCTCAATACGGCTATATTCCGAAAACAGAGGCTGAAGCGGTGGAGGCGAGCTGGAATGACACATTCGCCAAAGCGCGTGACGTGCAGGCCGCAGATCCTGACACACTGCCGAATACGTATTTGCAATATTATTTGTTCCCGGATGATATGGTGAAAAAATCAAATCCGAATCATACGCGGGCAAATGAAGTGATGGAAGGTCGCGAAGCTTTTATTTTCAGCCAATGTGACATGATTACACGTGAGCAGTCCACGGGAAACAGCGAAATCAAAATCGATGACCACGCATCATATATCGTTGATCTTGCCCGGGCGATTGCCTACAACACAGGTGAAAGAATGCTGTTGATCGTTGAAAATAACGGCGCAATTGCGAACTTTGACCCGACTGCGATGGTCGAGGTGCCATGCATTGTCGGCTCAAATGGGCCTGAACCGATTACCGTCGGCACCATTCCGCAATTCCAAAAAGGGCTTATGGAGCAGCAGGTATCCGTTGAGAAGCTGACTGTTGAAGCATGGGCGGAGAAATCGTTCCAAAAGCTGTGGCAGGCGCTAATTTTGTCAAAAACAGTGCCGAACGCGCGTGTGGCAAGACTCATTCTCGAGGATTTAATGGAGGCCAACAAAGACTTCTGGCCTGAGCTTGATCAAAGCCCGACCCGTATATCATAACTGAAATTCCCCCATTTTCGAATCTGTAATTGTATATAATAGAAAGAAAATGGGGGGATCTGATATGCAGCTCGAAGAACTGATCAATCAGCACTACAGCAAATTGAATGACAACGATTTTCATATTTTAAAATATATATTGAATCATAAGCACACATGCTATCACCTTGGAATCGATGCGCTGGCCAAAGCTTGCAGTGTATCGCGTTCCTCAATTTTACGGCTTGCCCAAAAGCTCGGTTTCAGTGGCTACAGTGAATTTCGCGTCTTTTTAAAGTGGGAAGATCAGCCGGAAGAAGGCGAGAGTATGAGTTTTGAAAAGCTGCTTGATGATATTGAAGCAAATTTGAAGTTCTTAAGGACAAAGGACATGACGGACATGTGCCAGCTGATTGATGAAGCTGACCGCATTTTCGTCTACGGTTCTGGAAATGCGCAAAAGATATGCGCCCGCGACCTGCAAAGAATGTTTATTCCGCGTCATCGCTATCTTATTTTGATTGAAGACACGAATGAATTTAATCTGATGCGCGGGGATTTTAAAGTGAACGATCTGTTTATCATCATTTCTCTTTCCGGAGAAACACCGGAGCTGATTCCTCAGGCAAGAATGCTTTCTGCAAAGGGTATTCCCTTTATTTCCATTACGAATTTAAAAAACAATGTCCTCGCCCAGCTGACTCCGCATAATCTTTATGCGACAAGCAAACCTGTGACATTAAGCGATAAAACGGAAATTGTCGCTTTTGCACCGTTTTTTCTCGTTGGCGAAGCATTGTTCCGCGCATATGTTGATTACAAAGAGGCAGAAAAAAAAGACAATGAGTAGCAGGGGGTTCTGGTATGATGCAAAAAATTCAGCGCTTTGGAAGCGCGATGTTTGTGCCTGTTTTATTATTCGCGTTCGCCGGCATTATCGTCGGTATCAGCACGCTCTTTAAAAATAAAACCCTCATGGGACCGCTCGCCGATCCTGACGGTTTTTGGTATCAGTGCTGGTATATCATTGAGCAGGGCGGCTGGACTGTCTTTAACCAAATGCCGCTCTTATTCGCCATTGGCATCCCGGTTGCTTTGGCGAAGAAAGCTCAGGCACGCGCTTGTTTGGAAGCGCTTACTGTCTACCTGACATTCAACTATTTTGTCAGCGCGATATTGACGGTATGGGGAGGAGCATTTGGCGTCGACATGAATCAAGAGGTCGGCGGAACGAGCGGGTTAACGATGATTGCGGGCATAAAAACGCTCGATACCAACATTATCGGAGCGATCTTTATTTCTTCGATTGTCGTCTTTTTGCATAATCGCTATTTTGATAAAAAACTGCCCGATTTTCTCGGCATCTTTCAAGGCTCAACATATATCGTGATGATTTCCTTCTTTATTATGATCCCAATTGCCTTGGCTGTGTCTTATATTTGGCCGATGGTTCAATCGGGAATCGGCTCGCTTCAAAGCTTCCTGGTTGCTTCTGGGGCGGTGGGCGTTTGGATATACACGTTTTTGGAACGGATTTTAATTCCGACCGGCCTTCATCACTTTATTTACACGCCGTTTATTTATGGCCCGGCTGTAGCGGAAGGCGGGATCGTCACGTATTGGGCACAGCATCTCGGCGAATATTCGCAAAGCGCCAAACCGCTGAAGGAGCTCTTTCCGCAAGGCGGATTCGCGCTTCACGGCAACTCGAAAATCTTCGGTATTCCGGGTATCGCCCTGGCTTTTTATGTGACAGCCAAAAAGGAAAAGAAAAAACTCGTCGCAGGGCTGCTGATTCCTGTCACACTGACAGCGATTGTCGCCGGTATTACAGAGCCAATTGAGTTTACGTTCTTATTCATTTCACCTTTCTTATTTGCGGTTCACGCCGTGCTTGCCGCCACAATGTCGACAGTTATGTATATGGCCGGCGTCGTCGGAAATATGGGAGGCGGACTGATTGAGGCGGTGACCTTGAACTGGATTCCGCTCTTTGGCAGCCACGGTATGACATATGTGTATCAAATTTTGATCGGGCTCTCGTTTACAGCAATTTATTTTTTCGTCTTCAGATTTTTAATCCTCAAATTCAATATCGCTACACCAGGACGGGAAAAGGATGAACAGCAGGAAACAAAGCTGTATTCGAAAAAGGAATACAGAGAACGAAAAAACAAGGATGAAACGGCCTCCGCTGCTGAAACGGCTGATGACACCGCTTTTCTGTATATTGAAGCGCTGGGCGGAAAAGACAACATCACTGAAGTCACAAACTGCGCCACCCGCCTCAGAGTCAGTGTCAAGGATGAAACAAAGGTTGAACCCGACAGCGTATTCCGCGCGCTTGGCGCACACGGCGTTGTCAGGAACGGGAAGGCGTTTCAGGTAATTATCGGATTAAGCGTACCGCAGATGCGGGAGCGTGTGGAAAAAATATTGAATCAATAAAGACTGCCCTCCTTTTCGGGAGGGTTTTCGTTTGCCGTCAAAAAGACCGCCATAGTAAAGTAAAGAAAGAGACAATCGAGTAAAAAGGGGTTTGGAGGCTTTTACATGCAAAAGGCTTTGTCGTTTTTAAAACCATATTCATTGCTGGCGGGAATTGCTCTGATTCTTATGTTGACGGAGCTTGCAGTTGAACTGATGCAGCCTTTATTGATTGCAAAAATCATCGACGATGGGATATTGAAGCAAGATCTGCGGCATGTATGGATATGGGGCACGGTCATGATCGGGCTGACCGTGTTATCCTTTGCGGCGGGGATGCTGAATTCCTTTTATGCCGCCCATGTCAGCCAAAGCTTTTCCTATGATACGAGAAAAGGGCTTTTTCAAAAAATCCAGTCCTTCTCCTATTCCACATTTGGACAGTTTTCGTCCTCTTCTTATATTACAAGGCTGACGAACGACGTCACACAGGTTCAAAATATGATTTTTATGAGTTTGCGGTTTATGCTGCGGGCTCCCTTAATGATTGCAGGCGGCATTGTGCTATCGCTTGCCGTTAATGTGAAACTCGGCTTTTTTCTGCTTGTGACCATTCCGATCCTGATCTTGTTTTTGCTATGGGTATTAAGGAAAGGCGGGGCACTGTTCCGCTCAGTGCAGAAAAGGCTGGATCAAGTGAACACTATCATGCAGGAAAATTTAATTGCAATCAAGCTGATCAAAGCGCTGCTTCGCGGCAGCCACGAAGTCAAACGATTTATCAAAGCCAACACAAGGCTGATGGAAAAAACGGTTTCGGCCTTTCAGCTTGTGGAATTCACGATGCCTGTACTGATGCTTTTGATGAATCTCTGCATCCTTTTGATTTTGTGGGCGGGGTCCTACAGTATCACGAGCGGAAGCACTCAGGTTGGCGATGTTGTTGCGATAATTAACTACGCAACACGAATTACAGGCGCGCTTTCGATGTTTCCATTTTTGATTATGATTTTCACCAGGGCGAAAGCTTCAGGGGATAGAATCGGCGAGGTGCTTGAAACAGAAGGCGATGAGCGGGAGGAAGGCATCATATCTGATCGTTTGTCAGGACGGATTGAGTTTCAGCATGTATCCTTTCGCTATCCTGAAATGGACAGAGAAGCGCTCAGGGATGTCTCATTTTCTGTAAAACCAAGAGAAACGATCGCGATTCTCGGTGCGACGGGCTCGGGCAAGTCCACGCTTTTTCAGCTCATTCCGCGGCTTTATCAGCCGGATTCAGGCCGCATTTACATAGATAAAAAGCCGGTTCAAGATTTTCCGGCTGAAGGGCTGCGCAGGCAAATTGGATATGTACCTCAGGAAGTCCTCTTGTTTTCCGGCACAATCAAAGAAAACATCGCTTGGGGCAAAGAAAATGCTTCACTAGATGAAATAATGGATGCGGCCAAACATGCGCAAATTCATGAAACGATTTTGAAGCTCCCAAATGGATATGACACAGTTTTGGGGCAAAGAGGCGTCAACCTGTCCGGCGGCCAAAAACAGCGAATTTCCATTGGGCGGGCACTGATTCGAAAACCGGCTATCCTTCTATTAGATGACAGCACAAGCGCGCTTGATCTGCAAACGGAGGCGAAGCTGCTTGAAGCAATCAGCACATACCATTGCACAACTTTGATCATTACACAAAAAATAACCACGGCGATGAAAGCTGATCAGATTTTGCTGCTTGAGGACGGCGAACTGATTGAAAAAGGCACTCATAGTGAGCTGCTTTCTGCATCTCAGTTATACAAGCGCATTTACGAGTCACAATTCGGAAGGGAGGGGAGCGAGTCATGCTAAAAGACATCCGCAAGCCTTTCCAATATCCCAAACTGCCAATTGACAAAAAAGAAGGCGCGAAAAAGCGGGCGAAAGCAAAGGATACAAAGGGCACACTGAGACGAATCTGGTCTTACTTGGCTGAAAGAAAAGGACTGCTCATACTTGTCATGCTGATGGTTGTCATCAGCGCGATATTCGGGCTCCTTGGCCCCTTTGTGATCGGAAAGGCCATTGACCATTTTATCGTCGGGAAAACGGTCAGCGGCTTGATTCCCGTTTTGCTTCTTCTGCTCGCTATCTATATCATTCAGTCCCTGTCGCTTTGGTTTCAAAACTATTGGATGATTACGATCTCGCAGGGCACGGTTTTCAGAATGAGAAGCGAATTGTTCACCCATCTGCATGAGCTGCCGATTCCATTTTTTGATAAACAGCGGCACGGCGAGCTGATGAGCCGGGTGACGAATGACATCGAAAATGTCAGTTCTACCTTAAACACGTCAGTCATTCAAATTTTGTCAAGCGTGATCACCTTTGTCGGGACGATTGCGGTGATGCTGTACATGAGCCCGCTCCTTACATTGATTACGCTGACCATTATTCCGGTGATGGCAGCGAGCCTGAAATGGATCACCAACCGAACGGGAAAGCTGTTTAAAGAACAGCAGAAAAACCTTGGTGATCTGAATGGGTATATTGAGGAATCTGTTTCAGGCGCAAAGGTCATCAAAGCATATTCACGTGAGAAGCAGATTACTGCTGAATTTCTCGAAAAAAACGCTGCACTCAAGACGTCGGGCTTTTGGGCGCAGACGATTTCCGGGTTTATCCCGAAGGTCATGAACTCTTTGAATAACTTAAGCTTTACAATGATAGCGGCAATCGGCGGTTTGTTTGCGCTGAAAGGCTGGATCTCGATCGGCTCCATCGTCGTCTTTGCCGAGTATTCAAGACAATTTACACGCCCTTTAAACGATCTGGCCAACCAGTTTAATACGATGCTGTCCGCAATCGCCGGCGCTGAACGGGTGTTTGACGTGCTTGATGAAAAAGAAGAGCGCGAGGATGAAAAGAACGCCGTGCATCAGCCCATCCAAACAGGCAGCATTGAATTCCGGGATGTGTCCTTCGGTTACGATAAAGGGCAGCAGACGCTGAAGCATTTACAGTTTACCGTGCCTGCCGGGCAGTCCATCGCGTTTGTCGGGCCGACGGGGGCGGGGAAGACAACCGTCACTAACCTTCTCGCCCGTTTTTACGAGCCTAACGAAGGAAAAATTTTAATCGACGGTACAGATATTAAAACCCTTACTAGAGCAAGCCTCAGAAAAAACATGGGGTTTGTTTTTCAGGATTCTTTCTTATTTCAGGGAACGATCAGAGAAAACATTCGCTATGGCAGGCTCGATGCTTCTGATCAGGAAGTCGAAGCCGCTGCAAAAACAGCGAATGCCCATAGTTTTATTGAAAGGCTGCCAAAAGGGTATGACACCGTGCTGACGCAAAACGGTTCGGGCATCAGTCAAGGACAGAAGCAGTTGATTTCTATAGCGCGGGCGGTGCTTGCCGATCCGGTTCTTCTCATTTTGGATGAAGCGACAAGCAACATTGATACCGTAACAGAAGTCAACATTCAAGAAGCGCTCGCCCGTTTAATGGAAGGAAGAACAAGCGTCATCATTGCCCACAGGCTGAACACCATTCAAAGAGCGGACCAGATTGTGGTGCTAAAAGACGGTGAAATGATTGAAAAAGGCAGCCATGACGAGCTGATTCGGCAAAAAGGATTTTACGGTGACTTATATGAAAGCCAATTTGAGAAATAGACCTTTGTCCTGCACAGAGGTCTTTTTTGTTACAGATTTATAGTACTTTTATTTCATTTTCGTAAAATGTAACAAAATTACTTGACGTAAACAAGTTATGTATATATACTAGCTTACATTAAGTAAGTGATAACATTTATCAAGGAGGATAAAATGAATAAATCATTTGAAATTGGCACATTACTTTTAAGGATTATTACAGGTATTATCTTTTTTGTTCACGGTTTATCAAAGTTTCAGGGAATGGAGGGCACCATCCAATTTTTCGGCAGCATAGGCCTTCCAAGCTTTATGGCGTATGTCATCGCAGCGATTGAACTCATTGGCGGAGTGCTGGTCTTCTTCGGATTGGCTACACGTATTGTCGGTGTACTGTTCGCTCTTACACTGATCGGCGCCATCATCACTGTTAAGCTGAAAGCGCCATTCATGGGCAATGCAGAATTTGATTACCTTCTGCTTTTGACATCCATTCACCTGGCGCTTACTGGAAGTCGATTCCTGGCGCTGGACCCATTTGTGTTTAAAGGAAAAAAGAACGGAAACGTTTCAGCATAAGAAAAGAGGCATGCAGCATGACCAGCATTCATGAGGATACACACATTGGCTATGCCAAACTCACAATTCGCAGTCTGGAGCGTTCGCTTCAGTTCTACTGTAACGTCATCGGTTTTCAAGTCTTAAAAAAGACGGATCGCCAAGCTGAATTAACGGCTGACGGGAAACGCGTACTGCTTATTCTTGAAGAAAATCCGAGCGCTGTCGTCTTGCCTGAACGGTCTGTGACAGGCCTTTATCACTTTGCGATTCTTCTTCCGGACAGGAAGGAACTTGGGATCGCGCTCGCCCGCTTGATTGAACACGGCATTGCTATCGGACATGGGGACCATGCTGTCAGCGAAGCGCTCTACCTGTCTGATCCTGACGGAAACGGCATTGAAATGTATGCTGACCGCCCCCGCAGCACGTGGCAGCGTGATCTGGAAGGAAACTATGTCATGACGACAACCGCTGTTGACATTGAGGGCCTTCTGGAAGAGGCAGGAGATGAGCGGAAAACATCGCTTCCGAACGATACAATCATCGGACACATTCATCTGCATGTCAGTGATTTGAAAGAAGCAAAGGCGTTTTATACAGATGTACTGGGCTTTGACATTGTCGGAAACTATGCGGGCATGTCCGCCCTCTTCGTTTCAGCCGGGGGGTACCACCATCATATCGGCTTAAACATTTGGGCGGGAAGAAATGCGCCGCCTAAACCGACAAATGCCAGCGGACTAGACTATTACACTGTTGTCCTGCCTCACCAAGAGGAGCTGGTTTTAGTGGCGAACCGAGTCAAACATGCCGGGTATTCGATTGAAGAGACGGAAAACAGTTTTCGTGTGAAAGACCCTGTTTCCGGCGCCTATATTACATTTGTGATTTAACTGCAATCCCCTTGCCGAAAAAACGGCAGAGGGATTTTTTATTTTCCAGAAACTCCTGTCAAAAATGCCCTCAGGCAGGTATGATAAGAAGGGAATTGGGCATCGGGAGTGATGAGCGTGAAGGCTCTTTTTTTTACTAGGATTTTCACCTTAATGGTAAGCTGTTCGGTTTATTTTTTTCTTGTAGAGGATGACAGCTGGTTTGAGTATTTGTTCATCGCTGGCGGTGCGAGTGTATTCTTAGCAAATCATCTCTTATTAAGGGTACAGAAATATGCAATTATTTTTTGTCTAATTGATATTGCAGTTGGCTTTTCGTTCGGTTTCATGTTTCCGGGTACAGGTTTATATATTACATTGCTCAGCCCGGTTGCTGTTACCTTTTTTCTGAAGGGATTTGACCGAAAAACGGTATGGTCTGTCCTGTGTTTTTGTTTTATGATGTGGCTGATTGTTCTATTACGCACATATCATATGCTTGGTGATGAATATGTGATGGATCATTGCATCAGCATGACATTCGTTGTCTTCTGCGGTGTCGTGGGCAAATTAATCCGCAAGCTGTTGGAGGCTCAGGATACGGCAAAACAGCAGTTTCAGGAACTGACGGAGTCCCATCTGGCGCTTTCTGCCGCACATCAGGAGCTCCATTTATATGCGAAGCAAGTTGAAGAGCTGACTGCCATTTACGAGCGGAACAGAATGGCGCGGGAAATCCATGATACAGTGGGGCATAAAATGACGGCCCTTCTTGTCCAGCTGCAGCTTTTGCGTGAATGGCAAAAAAGAGACAGCCAAAAAGCGGATGAGACAGTAGGTGTCTGTGAAACACTTGCTCGTGAAGCGCTTGATGATGTCCGCTTATCAGTACGCACTCTGCAAACTGAAAACGATCCTTCGCTAATCGAATCGCTGAAACAGCTGACAGAGGACTTTTGCAAAAATGCAGGAGTCACAACAGAATTTGCGGTCAGCGGTGATCCAGCAATCATCCCGCTGTCTCTCCATCCGACCCTGATCAGAACGGTGCAGGAAGCACTGACCAATGCCAAACGGCACGGCGGCGCCACAGCCTGTTCGATACAGCTTGCCTGCACAACGGACAGCATCAGCCTTGTCATTAAGGATGACGGCAAAGGCAATCCCGAGGCAGCACTTGGTTTTGGTCTCTTGAATATGAAAAAGCGGGCAGCGGAACATGGCGGAATGATCCGCTTTGAAAGCGAACAGGATCAAGGATTTACTGTGAATGCAGAATTTTCACTTGCCAATAAAAAATGGAGCTTCAGGCCCGTGCAGCAAAAGGAGAGTTTATCATGATTAAGATCATCATTACCGACGATCAGGATATCGTCAGAGAAGGGCTGGCATCCCTGCTCCAGCTCCGAGAAGAGCTCGATGTGATCGCAACGGCGCGAAACGGACAGGAAGCCTTCGAAAAGGCGAAAGAGCTGGAGCCGGATATCGTGTTAATGGACATCCGCATGCCGGTTTCCAACGGGGTGGAGGGAACAAAATTAATCACAAGCTCGCTGCCAGGCGTAAAGGTTTTGATGCTGACAACCTTTAAGGATTCAGCGCTGATTGCTGAAGCGCTTGAAGAAGGAGCAAGCGGGTACCTGCTGAAGGATATGTCGGCAGATACGATTGTAAAAGCGGTGATGACTGTTCATTCTGGCGGAATGGTGCTTCCGCCGGAATTGACTGCTCAAATGCTGAATGAATGGAAGCGTGAAAAACAGCTGAAAGGAATAAATGAGATAGAAAAACCTAAGGAGCTGCTCGGCCTGACCGAGCGCGAAATCGAAGTTCTGGCTGAGCTGGGGTACGGGCTGAATAACAAAGAAATTGCCGAAAAGCTTTACATTACAGAAGGCACAGTCAAAAACCACGTTTCAAATATTATCAGCAAGCTGGCTGTCAGGGACAGAACCCAAGCCGCCATTTACTCGGTCAGATATGGTGTATCTGTCTTTTGACATATGACGTTTTGCATATACGCTTCTCTGAAAAGGCCTTTTACAGGCCTTTTTTTCATGCCCTATGTTCTATCTGCCGCTACATGCCGCACGCCTTTCTTTCTTCTACAATGGCAATGGATCAAAAAAGGAGTGAGACGACGTGCTGCAAGCAGAAAATATCAAAAAGGCATATGGGAAAAAAACAATCGTGAAAGGCATTTCTTTTTCCCTCCAAAAGGGGGAGTCGTTCGGTCTGCTCGGGCCAAACGGTGCGGGGAAGTCCACAACCATCTCGATGATTTCCGGCCTTGTGCCGCATGACAGCGGGAACATCACGGTGGGCGGCTATGTCATCGGAAAAGAAACGGCCAAAGCGAAACAAAAAATCGGCATTGTTCCGCAGGAAATTGCATTATATCCGACGCTGACGGCTCATGAGAATCTTATGTTTTGGGGGAAAATGTACGGACTTACGCACGGTGAGGCCAAAAAAAGATCGGCAGAGGTCCTTGAATATGTCGGTCTGACTGAGCGGGCTAAAGATAAGATTGAAACATTCTCCGGGGGGATGAAACGAAGAATCAACATTGGTGCGGCTTTAATGCATAAGCCCGAGCTGCTGATTATGGATGAACCTACTGTCGGTATTGACCCTCAATCGAGAAATCACATTTTAGAAACGGTTAAACAGCTCAACGAAACGGGCATGACGGTGATCTATACGAGTCATTACATGGAAGAAGTTGAGTTTTTATGCGACAGGATCGGGATAATTGATCAGGGGGAAATGATTGCGATTGGCACAAAAACTGATTTGTGCAGCCGCCTTGGGGGCGATACCATCATTCAGCTCACGGTCAGCGGGATCGATGAAGCGTTTCTTTTGGCGATCCGTTCCCTGGCTCATGTGAATGATGTAACAGTCCAAGAGTCAGAGCTCAAAATTGACATTTCTGCGGCCCATCATGAGAAAGTCGTCACAAGTCTGCTTGCTGAAGCCGCTGCTCATCATATAAGCCTGCTGTCCCTTCAGGTGCAGGAACCGAATCTGGAGCGCCTGTTTCTGAATCTGACCGGCCGCACGTTGCGGGATTGAGGAGGGACGGCCATGAAAAAAAGCATATGGATCGCATGGAAAGATGTCAAAATCAGAATCACGGACAGAAAAGGGTTTATGATGCTTATCCTAATGCCGCTGATCCTAACGTGTATTTTAGGGGCGGCGCTCGGATCAGTTGTTGACGGAGGCAGCCGGATTGATGACATCAAAGTCGGCTACATTCAATCAGACCAGTCAGATGCAGCAAACATGTTTACAAAAGATGTTCTCAAAAAAATGAAGTCGATAAAGGCCACAAAAGCCGGCAGCGAAGACAAGATGAAAAAACTGCTTGATGAAAAGAAAATCGATGTAGGTATCGTCATCCCAAAAAATTGGGAAGCCGGCAAAACCTCAGCTGTTGTTTATGCCGCTCCTGATCAAACATTGAAAACTTCCATCATCGAAACAGCTGCAAGCTCTTTTATAGAGCAATATAAAGCGGTAAAGGAAGCCGCGTCAGCCTCAATGGACTACATCAGCAAAACGGAAGCTGTACAGCAAGGAAAACTTGACCCTGCACAGTTTGCAGAAAAGCTGGCAAAGACGCTAGAAAAAGAAACAGGTGACAAGCTGACTATTGCGGAAAAATCTGTGGGCAGCAAAGCCGTTAACAGTTTTCAATACTATTCGGCGGCAATGCTTTGCATGTTTATGCTGTTTCATATCACAGTCGGGGCGAAATCATTTTTACAGGAAAAGGATACGGAGACGCTTGCCAGAATGCTGATGACGCCTGCGCAAAAATCCGTCATTCTCTTCGGAAAATGGCTTGGGACGTATCTGTTTGCCATCATACAATTTTTCATATTTCTGATCGTCACAATCAATGTATTTGGTGTGGACTGGGGCGGTAATCTGCTGTTCGTGAGTGTCGGGCTTTCTTACGCCGCAGCTGTATCTGGTATTTCAATGCTGCTTGCGTCGTGCATCAGCGATATGAAAACTGCAGATGCGATAGGCGGCTTCGGCATTCAATTGCTTGCGGTTCTCGGCGGGTCCATGCTGCCGCTGTACCAATTTCCGGACGTCTTGCAGTCTGTATCCAAAGCGGTGCCAAATCGCTGGGCGCTTGACGGCTTTCTTTCTTTAATGGAAGGGGGAGGCTGGGCTGACCTTCAAAAGCCTGTGCTTCTTTTTGCGGCGATCGGCTTTTGTTCACTTGTAATTGGTATCAGACGGCTTCATACAAGATAAGGAGGTACAAAAGGTGAAAAAAATTCTAGCCATTTGCGGCATTGAGCTTTCTCTCATTTTTAAGAAGCCACAGAACTATTTGATCATGTTTGCTGCCCCGCTTTTGCTTACCTTTGTATTTGGGAGTATGCTCAGCGGCAATGATGATAAGGTGCGGCTTGCAATCGTTGATCAGGACGATACGATTCTCTCACAGCATTATATTCGGCAGCTGAAGGCACACGATGATATGTATGTATTCGAAAACATGTCTGAAAGCAAAGCGTCAGAAAAGCTGAAACAAAAGAAAATTGCCGGGATCATCGTCATTTCCCGCTCGTTCCAGACACAGCTGGAAAAAGACAAACATCCTGAACTGATTTTCCGTCACGGCCCTGAGCTGTCGGAAGCGCCGATGGTCAAACAATATGCAGAAAGCACATTGGCAACGCTCAATATTCAGGTGACCGCGGCAAAAACGGCATCGCAGACAGCTGGAGAGAACTGGAAGGCTGCGTATAAAACCGTTTTCGCCAAAAAACATGAAGATACAGTTCCGGCTGTAACACGACAGACGCTCAGTGATAAAAAAGAGGGTGCGGAAGCAAGTGACACAGCCTCCAGAGCAGCAGGGTTTTCCATCCTGTTTGTCATGCTGACCATGATGGGAGCGGCTGGAACCATTTTAGAAGCAAGAAAAAACGGCGTATGGTCCAGATT
Source organism: Bacillus sp. FSL R5-0416 (assembly GCF_037975425.1). Taxonomy (NCBI): domain Bacteria; kingdom Bacillati; phylum Bacillota; class Bacilli; order Caryophanales; family Bacillaceae; genus Bacillus; species Bacillus sp. FSL R5-0416. The sequence goes on from NZ_CP150252.1 coordinate 886,784, forward strand.
GCTTACAGCCTCTGTCAGCCGAGCCGAAATCGGTGCTGGGTATGTGCTGTCCTTCTTTGTCATTGGCTGGATTCAATTTGGCATATTGCTTCTCGCAACCCATTGGCTGTTTGGCATCAACTGGGGGAATCCGGCTGCGGTTATGGTGTTGGTGTCGCTTTTTCTGCTGACCGTTGTCGGCATTGGATTGATGATTGCGGCCAATGTCAGAACGCCAGAACAGCAGCTTGCGTTCGGCAACTTGTTTGTCATCGCAACATGTATGGTGAGCGGGATGTATTGGCCGATCGACATTGAACCGAAATTTATGCAATCCATCGCTGAATTTCTTCCGCAAAAGTGGGCGATGAGCGGGCTGACGGAGATTATCGCTAACGGTGCCCGCGTCACAGATATTCTCGGAATCTGCGGCATCTTGCTTGCTTTTGCAGCAATCACTTTCGCAGCGGGGCTTAAGGCGCTCCGAGCCTAAAAAACATCTGCCGTTTAGGCAGATGTTTTTTTGCATGTGGGTACATTCGTATGGGTGCAGCCTGAACTGCGGTTAATCCTTATCTATCATAGCTAAAATTGATTCCAGCCAAGAAACGTAATTTTTCTCCCGCTCCAGCGCTTTCGTCAGCACAAGATAGTGGCCGAAGTCCGGTGAAGAAAATGACATCGGCTCTGCTGAAGCCATAAGCTTTTCATAGCTTCCCTGTAAGTCAGAAAGCTTGGCCTGGCGTTTTTGCAGCTGGTCTTTGAACAAATCAGAAGCCTCCTGGCGCGATAGACAAGAAATGAAATAAGCCTTCAGCATAAATTCATCCTTCACCGTCTCGGGTATCGGCTGGTGGCGGATCAGCCAGTCATGCAGCTCCTGCTTTCCGCTGTCTGTCAGGGTGTACATCTTTTTCTCCAGCTTTGTGCCCTGAATCGTTGTCCGGAACGTGATAAATCCTTCATCCGTCAGCTTTTTGAGCTCAGGGTAAATCTGGCTGTGCTTGGCGCTCCAAAACTGGCCGAGCTCCTCTTTAAAATAACTCGTAATATCGTATCCACTCAATTCGCCTTTTCGCAAAAGCCCTAATATGGCGTATTTTAATACTCTCATGCTATCCTCCGTGTCTGGCTGTTTCGCAAAACAGATGAGCCGGTGCTCAACTGTGATTCTAACTGCCTATTCCCCTTATTATAGAAAAGGGAGGAAGGGAACACAACCGGGCTCTTTGGAAATGAAGATAAAAGGTTTGTCAGCAGGTATCCGATTTATCTCCGTCAATATAAAAGAGATTTAAATTTAATTTTCAGAAAAAATATTAACCATATTGATTTTTTATGTATAATAGGAAATTGGTGGTATCAACATTTTAAGGGGGAATAAACGTGAAAAAAGTACTTATGGCATTCATTATTTGTTTATCGCTGATTCTATCTGTTTTAGCCGCTCCGCCGTCTGGCGCAAAAGCTGAATCAGTACATAATCCTGTCGTTCTTGTTCATGGAATAAGTGGTGCATCATACAACTTTTTCGCTATTAAAAACTACTTAATTTCTCAAGGCTGGCAAAGCAACAAACTGTACGCAATTGATTTTTATGATAAAACAGGAAATAACCTAAATAACGGCCCGCAGCTTGCTTCATATGTTGACCGTGTTTTAAAAGAGACGGGGGCAAAAAAAGTAGATATTGTGGCTCATAGTATGGGAGGCGCCAATACGCTGTACTATATTAAATATTTAGGCGGAGGCAATAAGATTCAAAATGTCGTAACGCTTGGAGGGGCTAATGGTTTAGTGTCATCAACCGCGCTGCCGGGTACAGATCCTAATCAAAAGATCCTCTATACATCTATTTACAGTCTCAATGATCAAATTGTCATCAATAGCTTGTCTCGGTTACAAGGAGCGCGAAACATCCAGCTTTATGGCATCGGTCATATTGGCTTGCTCTCTAATAGCCAAGTGAACGGCTATATCAAAGAAGGGCTGAATGGCGGAGGCCTCAATACAAATTAATATCTTCATAAAAAACCTGCAGTCTCCGTTACGGCAGGTTTTTTGCAATTTTCTAGCAATCTCGTCTGAGAAAAATACACCAATAAGCCAGAGGGATTTATGACCTTAGTCTATCATGCATACGTCAATTTATGACATCAGGCACTTTTTCAAATAGAGCGGACATGTTAAGGTACAACCATCGATTTCTATCAATTTGAAATAAAAGGAGCGCTGTTATGCAAATTAAAGAAATTTTTATGATCCGCTGCATTTCGTGCTTAAGTGTCGTCTTGCTCCATATCATTTCAATGGTCCTGATGCTTCAGGCAGAAGCTCTTGCAGATATTTCTCACACCGTTGATTCTTTCCGCACACTCCTGATGTTCAGCACGCCCGCTTTTATTTTCATCTCTGAATTTTTACTGGCCCGTTCTTATCCTGATGGGGTGCCGGACGGTTTTTTAAAGAAGCGGGGAAAAGTGATTTTTGTTCCTTTTTTATTTATCGCGGCCATCGATGCGCTGCTGATGACCAGTGCGATGGGGGGAGAGGTAACCTTTCTCGCGTTTGTGCAAAAATATCTGGCGAACGTATTCTTAGGAAACTTTATCGGATACTTCATTCTCGTCATCTTTCAATTTTACATGCTGCATATGATGTTTCATGAGTATTTGAAAAAAGCATCGCCGAAATGGGTGCTGTCTATCTCATTTGTGGTGACAGCCGCTTATTTAGGCTATTTCTCCGCAGCCAGCCCGGCTCCTGCTTCTGAAGAGGGAGGGGCATTTCCGTTCTTCTGGGTTCCGTTCGCAGGCTGGCTTTTCTACTTTTGTCTAGCCTACTATTGCGGAAAAGAATACAAGCGTTTTTTAGCGCTGCTGAACCAATACCGCTGGGTGGTGTACGGCGCCGCAATTGCTTCTGGGGCGCTGGTTGTCACTGTTTCTTATGTCGGTGAAATCGGCATGATCAGCTCGAAGCGGCCTGATATCATGCTGTATTCAACAAGCATGATTTTCCTGTGTTTTCACTTGTTTTCCAAAATGAAGCATGTGCCGAAAATCATGATGTTTATCAGCAACTATTCCTTTTCGATTTATCTGCTTCATGCTTATTTTATGATTATAGGCTACGTGTTGCTTTTGAATATGCCCGAAATTCCTGCCGTACCAGCTGTTCTCCTGTTGTTTGCCGTGTGCACAGCCGGCCCGATTATGACCTCATGGGCGCTGAATAAGTTCAAATATGGGTATTTATTTGTGGGGAAAATTTATCAGCCGAAACAGAAGAAGGTAACAGTCGAAGTGCGTGATCACGCAGGGTGAAAAACAAGCGGCAGGAGGGCTCCTGCCACTTGTTGTGTATTAAATCATACAGTATACACAATCTTTTTCTTGTAAAATAAAGGAGAAGCTTGAATAGAAGGGAGAACATGCATGACATCAGTCAATCTAAGCTACCCAATAGGAGAATACAAGCCGAGGGAATCCATATCGAAGGAGCAAAAAGATAAATGGATTCAAGTGCTTGAAGAAGTGCCGGCAAAATTGAAACAAGCTGTAGAGGGCATGACGGACAGCCAGCTTGACACACCGTACCGGGACGGTGGATGGACCGTTCGGCAAGTTATTCATCATCTGGCTGACAGTCATATGAACAGCTATATTCGTTTTAAATTGAGCTTGACGGAAGAGACACCGGCTATCCGTCCGTATGATGAAAAAGCATGGTCGGAGCTAAAAGACTCGAAAACGGCAGATCCGAGCGGCTCACTTTCGCTTTTGCAGGAGCTTCACGGAAGATGGACGGCTCTGCTCCGCACCCTGACGGATCAGCAATTTAAGCGCGGATTTTATCACCCTGATACAAAGGAGATCATTACCCTGGAGAACGCGCTCGGCCTGTATGTCTGGCACTCACATCACCATATCGCTCATATTACGGAGCTTTCCAGACGGATGGGGTGGTCTTAACGCTTTTGCCGGCGGAAAGCCGGAATACTGATAGCAGCAATCACCAGAAGTGAGATCACAGCAGCCGCTGCATATAAATGATCATAGCCGCTGGCGACACTCGCATGAATGGCGTCGCTTATCGCGGTTTTGACTTCAGGAACGGGAATGCGTTCGATTTGTTCTTGTAAAGAAGAAACATCAGAACTGTCGATCTCCGGCATCATCTGCATCGCCTTTTCTGAATATCCGCTGTCCGATAAGCGGCTGTTGATCTCATCACCTATTTGGTCAAACCCGGCTGTGATAAAACCTGCATAAAGAGTAGGCGCCAAGGTCAGTCCAATTTGTCTTACTAATGAAAGCGTGCCAAGAGCTGTACCCTTATTTGTTTTTGCCGCTTCTGATACAAGGACGTTCAGCGGAGCGCCTAACAGAAAGCCAAAACCGATCCCAGCTGCCACACTTGCGATCACAAACTCCCATTTTTCCGTCACCCAGAGCGGAAATAAAGCAAACCCCGCACATGAGATGATTCCCGAAAGAATAACGGTTTTTACAGGACCTTTTTTGTCGGTAAGCGCTCCGCCAAGCCAAGCGCCGATTCCGGAAGCCAACGCAAGCGGTGTCATCCAATAGCCTGCTTTTGCGGCAGGGACACCCAAATACTGCTCGACATATGATGGGATAAAAATAACTGCCGCCAAGAGCCCCCCGGATAACAAACCGATGATAAGCGTGCGCTGAAACATATGGTTTCGCAGCAGAGAATACGCCAAAATGGGATCGCCTCCTCGCATTTCAACTCTCTTTTCATACGAGATAAGCGCTGCAAAACAAAGTGTGCCAAAAATAATACATCCATAAACCTCCGGATTCCCCAAGCTGTGTAAGAGATTTGCCCCGTCAAGGTTCGTCATGCCGTACATCACGGCTAAAATCGACAGGGATAGAAGGAAGATTCCGGCCGTGTCGAGGCGCTTAGCTTCAGGTGCTTTTGTTTCCGCGATAAAGTATGCGCCGAAAACAACCAATAGCACGGCAATCGGCAAATTAATCAAAAACAGCCAATGCCAAGACCCGGTCCAATCAAGCAGAAAGCTTCCGATATTTGGCCCGAGCACAGCCGCCATCCCGTTCATTGCGCCAAGCAGCCCAAGGGCCTTCCCCTGTTTTTCCTTTGGGAGAGTCGCGAGAATGTGAGAGCTGCCGATGATGAAAATCCCGCCGCCTCCAAGCGCCTGAATCAGCCGCGATATCAGAAAGAGCGGGAAGCTTTGGCTCAAAGCAACAAGCAAAGAACCAAGTCCGAACAGGCAAACCTCAATGAGAAAGAGTTTTTTTCTGCCGTAGCGGTCGGAAAGCTTTCCGACGATTGGCACACTGACGCTAAGACCAAGCGTATAAAGGGTAATGCCCCATGATCCCCAGGAAGGAGAGACGGAAAACGACTCGTTTATCGTTGTTAAGGCAGCTGAAATAATTCCGTTATCTAGCGCAGCCATAAATACACCAATCGTAAACAGGCTGATCGCCCACTTTTGGCCTTTCTGCTCTGTTAATGCTTCAGACATATTCATCAACCCCTTTTTTATTCATTCAAAGTATATTATTCATTTTAAATGAACTAAATGTCAAATAAAAAAAGCCTGCTCCCGCAGTTTGCGGATGACAGACTTACAGATTTATTCTTTTTTCGCTTTCTCTAATGCTCTTGAAAGGATAGACAGCCCTTCGGAAACAGCCTGCTTTTCTTCAGGGGACAGCAGCTCTAATGAACGCTTCAATTTCAGGTGGCCTTTTTCATACAAACCCCGGAAAATCTTTTTCGCATTCTCTGTCAACTGAACAACTACAGAGCGGCGGTCCTCTTCAGAATGTGAGCGTTTGACAAATCCTGATTTTTCAAGCCGGTCAAGCAGCCCAGTTGTATTGGACAGGGAAGCCCCCATTTTTTCAGCAATGTCGCTCACTTTCAATGTTCCATGGTTGTTTAATAGCATCAGCACCTTCATTTGCGGCATGCTCATATCCAGCTTCATCCACTCGGACACATCACCGAGCCCGGCGGACGTTAAGACTTTCATATAGAGCACCCATATTTCCCGTTCCTCCGATGAAAGAATGTTTTCGTTTAAGACTGTTGTATCGTGTAAATTATATTCCATTTCATCACTTCCTCATCATTCACTCCTCTTACCATATTACTCGATTTTCACTCCAGAAAGAAAGTGAGCAGAAACCGCATGCGGGACTTTGTCCGAAAAATAACGGTAGTGTATAATGAGTTGGAGATTATTGGGGGAGAGGATCGAACTAGAATATGATTGGAGAGACCATTGCTGATTAAAAAGAATGCTTTATCAATATTAAAAATCGTTTTTCCTATTGCTGTTTTGCTATTTGTTATTTATCAATCGAAAAAAGAACTGACAAATCTGTCTTTCAAACGTACGCTCATGGTCATCAACGGACTGGAACGAACGGACTTATTCATGCTTGTGTTGATCGGCTTGCTGGCTGTTGCGGCCATGTCGCTGTATGATTACGTCCTAAAATACTCACTGCGCCTATCGATCACAAACGGAAAAGTATTCAGGGTTTCCTGGATCGCCAATTCATTTAATAATGTGCTGGGCTTCGGCGGTTTAGCCGGCGTCGGGTTAAGAATGATGTTCTATAAGGAGCATACGAAAGACCATAAGGCACTCGTGAAAGGAATCGCCTGGCTCACATCATCTATGCTGCTCGGATTATCTGTTTTCAGCATTTTCGTCGCTGCGAGAGTGCTGCCAGTGGATGAAGTGATTCATGAAAAGCCTTGGCTATGGGCGGTCGTTATCGGTTTTGCGCTGATATTGCCGCTGTCTTTGGCGGTGTCCAAAATAAAAGACCGCAAAGCTGGGGACGAAGAGAATGCGGATAAAGTGAAAAATCCGATTTTCGCATATATTGGAGCTTCAGTTGTTGAATGGCTCATGGCCGGGATCGTCATCTATTTTGCTTTGTTCGCTATGGGCATTCATGCAGATATCAGGTATGTGTTCGGGGTGTTCGTCATTGCGGCGATCGGAGGAATGATCAGCCTCGTGCCGGGCGGCTTCGGCTCGTTTGACCTTTTATTTTTGCTGGGGATGGAGCAGCTTGGCTATCATCAAGAGGCCATCGTTACTTCTATTGTGTTGTACAGGCTCGCCTACTCATTTATCCCATTTATCTTGGGACTGTTCTTTGCCGCCGGCGACCTGACGGAAAATACAATGAAGCGGCTCGAAACGAACCCGCGCATCGCACCGGCAATTGAGACGACAAACGTTCTGCTTGTTGTTCAGCGTGCGGTATTAGTGAGAATTTTGCAAGGCTCGCTTTCCCTTATTGTGTTCGTAGCAGGTCTGATTGTCTTGGCCTCAGTTTCCTTGCCGATTGACAGGCTGACGGTTATACCGCACATTCCGCGCCCGGCGCTTTTGCTGTTCAACGGCCTGTCCTTAAGCTCAGCGCTCATTCTGCTGATTTTGCCGATCGAGCTTTATAAACGGACAAAACGTTCCTATACGATGGCCATTACAGCGCTTGTCGGCGGCTTTGTGTTCAGCTTTTTAAAAGGGCTTAACATCAGCGCGATATTCGTACTGCCGATGATTATCGTATTGCTTGTGCTATTGAAAAAACAATTTGTCCGCGAACAGGCATCCTATACACTGGGACAATTGATATTCGCTGTGGCGCTGTTTACTGTGGCGCTCTTTAACTACAATCTGATCGCGGGCTTTATTTGGGACCGGATGAAGAAGGTGCTGCGTCACGAATATTTCGTCCACAGCACCTCGCATATTACACATGCAACCATCATGGCGATCATCATTGTGCCGCTGTTCTTCTTGATATTTACAGTGGTCTATCATAAGAGAACGAAACCGATCGGAGAGCAAGCTGACCCTGAGCGTCTTGCTGCGTTTCTTAATGAAAAAGGCGGCAACGCGCTGAGCCATCTTGGTTTTCTTGGAGATAAGCGGTTTTATTTTTCCAGCGATGGGAATGCACTGCTTCTATTTGGGAAAATCGCCAGAAGGCTGGTCGTGCTCGGCGATCCATCTGGCCAAAGAGAATCATTCCCGCTCGTGCTGGAAGAATTTCTAAACGAAGCGCATCAGAAGGGATTCAGTGTTTTGTTCTATCAAATTGAACGAGAGGACATGGCGCTGTATCACGATTTTGGCTACAACTTCTTTAAACTTGGCGAGGAAGCATATGTAGATTTAAATACATTTACCTTGACTGGGAAGAAAAAAGCCGGCCTTCGGGCAATCAATAACCGCTTTGAGCGGGAGGAGTATACTTTCCATGTGGATCATCCCCCATTTTCTGATGCGTTTTTGGAGGAGCTGAAGCAAATCTCAGACGAATGGCTCGGCTCGAAAAAGGAGAAGGGATTCTCGCTCGGATTTTTTGATCCTTCCTATTTACAGAAAGCGCCGATCGCCTATATGAAAAATGCAGAAGGAGAGATCGTTGCATTCGCAAATGTCATGCCGATGTACCAGGAGGGAGAGATATCGGTTGACCTAATGCGCTATCGCGGCGACGCTCCAAATGGCATTATGGACGCATTGTTCATCCGCATGTTTTTATGGGCAAAGGAAGAGGGCTGCACGTCTTTTAATATGGGAATGGCACCCTTGGCCAATGTTGGCACTGCCTTTACATCTTTCTGGTCCGAAAGGTTTGCCGCTGTCATTTTTAATAATGTCAGATACATGTACAGCTTCAGCGGCCTAAGAGCTTTTAAAGAAAAATACAAACCGGAGTGGCGAGGGAAATACTTAGCGTATCGGAAAAACAGATCTCTTTCTGTCACCATGTTCCTCGTTACACGTCTGATTGGCAAAAGCAAAAAAGACTCCGTCTAATAAGACGGAGTCTTTTTTTTATTTCGTTTTTAAGAAGTAGGTTTCAATATCATCAAGCAGGTAGTTTGCGGCTTTAATTCCGCCTGCGGTTGTCCATACGACGTCATCGACTTCATGCGCATTACCTGATTTCACGGCCTTTAGGTTTTTCCATAGTGAACTGCTTGTCCACTGATTGGCCCATTTTTCATTTTCCTTTGCATTATCGGCTTTATAAGTGAAATAAAACAGCACATCAGCATCCATATCAGGAATAGATTCTTTACTGTCAGTTGAGAACGTAAATTGGTCCTTTTGTTTCTTGAACAGTTCTACTTGTTTTTCAGGGCGTTTGAAGCCAAGCTGGTCTAAAATAATCCCTGAGAATGAATCGGTATAATAGATTCTTGATTCACCGGATAAAAAGCGTACGACTGAAACGGTTTTGTTTGTCTGGTCGCCCAGCTTGTTTTTAAAATCAGAAACGCGTTTATCAAAATCGGCAATGACTTCCTTGCCTTTGTCCGCCTTATTCACAGCGTTGGCGTATAGAGTCAGGTTATCCTTCCAGTTCCCGGCCAAAGATTCAGCAAAAACAGTCGGCGCAATCGCATTTAACTGATCATAAATTTTTTCCTGGCGCACTTTGTTTCCAATAATCAAATCAGGCTTTAATTCTGCGATGGCTTCCACATTCGGTTCCGTTTCAAGACCGACGTTTTTAACACCTTTCATGTCATCTTTCAGATAGTCATACCACGGGTCGCCCTTCCATGACTTTACGGCTCCGACCGGCTTAATGCCAAGCGCTAAGAGCGCCTCTGTTCCTTCATTAGTTAAAACAACAATCCGTTTTGGATTGGCGGGAATGTTGTCTGATGTCCCCATTGCATGTTTGACCGTTCTTGTTTTGCTGCTTGACCCCTCGCTGTTGCTTGAACTTTCTGAACTATTACAGGCAGAAAGTACCATAACGGCCATTAAAAATACGAATAGCATGCTGATATGCTTTTTCATCTTTTTCCTCCCAATATTGAAATTCATTATCATTTAGATCATAATAAGCAGTGTTAAGAGTGTCAATCCCTAATTGAGGATTATTCTCAAAAACAAACATTACATAGTAAATAACTAGGAGAATTAGATCATGATCTGCAAAAAGGCATCTTCAAAATGGATTGTGTTAGTATGTCTGATTTTCATTTTACTGGCGGCTGTCTGCGCAAGCGTCGTGTACGGCTATACAGGTACGTCATGGAGACAGGTCTATCAGGCGTTTACTTCCTTCAACGGAACAAATGAGCATGTCATCATCAAGGATGTCAGGCTTCCGCGCGCTTTGGTTGCGACAGTCGTCGGCGCCTCGCTTGCAGCCGCAGGCGTTCTCATGCAGGCGCTCACAAAAAATCCGCTTGCGTCACCGGGGATTTTCGGGATTAACGCCGGTGCAGGTTTTTTTATTGTTGCCGGATCGTTTTTTCTGCATATTCAGTCACCTCAGGCATTAGTATGGAGCTCGTTTCTGGGGGCAGCATTTACCGCCGCGATCGTCTATGCAGCAGGCTCGCTTGGGAGGGAAGGGCTGACGCCAATCAAACTGACGCTGGCGGGAGCTGCCATGGCAGCCATGTTTTCTTCTCTGACACAGGGCTTGCTGTCTGTCAACGAACTCGAGCTTGCCCAGGTGCTTTTTTGGCTGACTGGCTCTGTGCAGGGCCGGAGTCTGGATCTGTTGATGACGATGTTTCCATATGCAGCGGCAGCGCTGGTAATCTGCTTCTTTCTCGGCCAAAAAATTAATCTCCTCGTTATGGGAGAAGATGTGGCAAAAGGACTCGGCCAAAAAACAGGCCTGCTGAAATTTGTGATGGCGCTTTGTGTTGTCATGCTTGCAGGGTCCGCTGTTGCCATTGCCGGGCCGATTTCTTTTATCGGCATCATTATTCCGCATTTTGCCCGCTTTGTCGTTGGTAATGATTATCGCTGGGTTCTGCCATTTTCCGCTGTTTTGGGTGCCATTTTGCTTGTTTGCGCGGATATCGGTGCGCGATATATCATTATGCCTCAGGAGGTTCCTGTCGGGGTCATGACCGCCATCATCGGAATGCCTGTGTTTGTGTACATCGCAAGAAGGGGGGCGAAGCTATGAAACTTCGTTTTGGCGTTACTGCGGCTGAAAAGAAAGCATGGATCGTCTTTTTGGTTTTACTGGGGTTAACAGCTGCTGTACTCATCATAAGCGCTGGTCTCGGACAAAGGTTTATTCCTCCCTGGGATGTAGCAAAAACATTCTTTGGTGCAGGTTCCAAGCTGGATGAACTGATGATCATGTCGTTCCGCATGCCAAGAATTTTGACGGCTTTATGCGCCGGTGTCTGCTTGGCAGCGGCAGGCGCGATATTGCAGGGGCTCGTCAGAAACCCTCTCGCATCTCCGGATATTATCGGAATAACAGGAGGAGCGGCGGTAGCGGTCGTGCTTTTAATGATGTTCTTCTCAGACCGCAGCAGTTCACTTACGATCAGTCTGTCATGGCTTCCAGCAGCCGCATTTATCGGCGCATCGGCTGTCGGGCTCATCGTCTATTTACTGGCATACAAAAATGGCGCCTCCACATTTCGGCTGGTGCTTATCGGAATCGGATTTTCAATGTCGGCGCAGGCGATGACTACCCTGTTGATGATCAAAGGCCCGATTTACCGGGCATCACAAGCCAATGTATATATCACTGGGTCAGTTTATGGGTCAAACTGGCAGCATGTAAAAATAGCTATTATCTTATCTGTCATTCTCTTATTCATTTGTTTTGTCGCGCTAAAAAATATGAATATACAGGTGCTGGGTGAAGATATTGCGGCGGGTGCAGGAAGCGCTGTGCAGCGAAATCGTTTTTTCTTGCTACTTTTGAGTACGGCTCTTACTGGTTGTGCAGTTTCAGTTGCCGGCACAATCGGTTTTGTCGGACTGATGGCGCCCCATATTGCAAGACGGCTTGTCGGCTCATCTTATGGCGCGCTGCTCCCAGCGTCGGCACTTATTGGAGCTCTGCTCGTTTTAACAGCTGATATCGTCGGCAGAACCTTATTTGCTCCGGTGGAAGTGCCGGCCGGCGTCTTTACAGCGGCTATCGGCGCACCTTATTTTATTTATTTGCTCTATAAAACAAGAAATTCTTGATCGTTACACCCATTTTCTTAAAAAAGAAAATGGGTTTTTTTTATAATGACTGAAGATTCGTAATTATTTTTGCTATACTGACAGAGACATTGATAAAGAAAGGGCGGCAGATGAATGAAAGAAGCAGAGGTATTAAAATATGAAGCATTTACAAGCAGTCCCGGTAAAGGAAACCCCGCAGGCGTCGTTTTGCGGGGAGACGTTTATACGGAAGACGAGATGCAGATCATAGCTGAGCGTGCCGGGTATTCAGAAACCTCCTTTATCCGAAAAAGCGAGTCGGCCGATCTTGAACTCCGTTACTTTACACCTGGACACGAAATGAATTTGTGCGGTCATGCGACAGTTGCGTCTCTTTACGCATTATGTGAGAAAGGAATGCTGGAGAGCGGTAAAACGTACAGCATCCAAACGAAGGCCGGTATCCTGCCTGTGAAGATTTCTGAAAAAGATGGCCGTATTCATATCACGCTTGAACAGGCCTCTCCGCAATTCAAACCATTTACAGGAGATCGGAGAAAACTTGCGGACGCACTGGGTATCACCGAAGAGGATTTTCATGAAGACCTTCCGATTGTGTTTGGCAGCACTGGCATATGGACAGCCATCGTTCCGCTTAAATCATTGGAGGCTTCCAAAAAAATGGTGCCAGATAACAAACAATTTTCGGAAGTGCTAATTGATCTGCCAAAAGCTTCAGTACATCCGTTTACCTTTGAAACCGTTCATCCCGACAGCGACCTGCACGGACGCCACTTTTCATCCCCGTATTCGGGAACGATTGAAGACCCCGTGACCGGCACAGCATCCGGCGTGATGGGGGCTTATATGAAACATTATGGCAATGCCGAGCAGCATAAATTTATCATTGAACAAGGGCAGGAAATTGGAAAAGACGGAAAAGTGGAGATCGAAATGAACGAAGCCGGCGGCCATGTGAAAGTGAACATGACAGGAACAGCCGTTTACTCAGAAACCCGTATTCTTAAAATCTAATACGGATGATGGTTTACAAAAAGATGCACTAACCGTTATCATTATGAAATGATAATCATTTTCAATTGCATAGGAAGGTGAGACGGTATGCCTCAAACCGAACAAATACATCAGCATTCAGTACTGCGGGACATCATACGCAGCAGAAGATCGATTCGAAAGTTTAAACAAGAGCCAGTACCTTCAGCAGTCATTCTTGACATGCTTGAAACGGCAAAATATGCGCCAAATCACAGAGTGACAGAGCCATGGAGATTTATTTACGTTTCCAGTGAGACAGGTAAAGCGAACCTCATCAATACATTTGCAGCGTTCTCTAAGAAATCCAAGCCGGATATGACAGAGGAAAAGCTTCAAAATTTCAAAAACACACTTGGGCGCGTTCCGGGATTTCTCCTCGTCGTGTTTCAGGAAGATGAAAACGAAAGAGTGCGGGACGACGATTTTGCGGCAACAAGCTCGTTGATTCAAAATCTTCAGCTTCTTGCTTGGGAAAAAGGAATCGGCATGGTTTGGAAAAGCGGAAAAATCCTTTATGACAAAGAAGTCCATCAGGCCTTTGGTTTGCAGGATAATGAGCGTTTCGCCGCCATCATACAAACAGGTTATCCTGACGAGGCGCCGGAAGTGAAAAAACGCACACCGATCCGCGACCGGTTCACTGAAATGTAAAAAACCCCTTGTCTCAAACGGAGACAAGGGGTTTTTCATTAACGAGATTTCTTTTTCGCTCTGTTGTCGGCTGCTTTCGCACGCTCTTGCGCTTCGCGGTCATCTGCATCAGCAAGCTCGGTTGAATATTCTTCGTAAACGCCGTCAGTTTCCCTTTTTAATGCATCGGGAACTTGTGGAAGCTTTTGTTTGTTTTTATCACGGTTTTTGTGGATATGATTTCTGCCCATATCAAATTCCCCCTAAAAAGTGATATCAAACAAAGATAGTATTTGGTTTTAAGGGGCTATGTATTCCTACTTCCGCTTAGCAGCTTTTTCCGCTTTTTTAAATTCGCCTGAATAAAGAACTTCCTGCATTTTTTTCAGGTTGGCGCCTTGCTGGTGCTTCTCCCTCTTTTTTTCCATAAAAAGGACCTCCTTCAACCATGTTATTCTTAAGGTTGACGCTTCCTGCTGTTTTTATACAGTCTTTCGGTCCGCTATCAGCTGTGAGAGTGCAAATTCAAGATCCGAATATGTAAAACGAAATCCAGAGGTTATCGCTTTTTTCGGAAGAGCGCGCTGTCCTTTCACAATCAAAAGACTCATTTCACCCAATGCTTTTGATAAAAAGAATTCCGGGACGGGGAGCCAGTGCGGGCGGTGCTTCACCCGTGCAATCGCTTTTCCGAATTGCTTCATGTCCACAGGATTGGGCGCGGTGACATTCATTGGGCCTGAGATGCCGGCGTTTTCCACCGCATATCGGATCAACTGGGCCGCATCCTCGACATGAATCCATGACAGCCACTGCCTTCCCGTTCCAATCGTTCCGCCGGCCAGAAACTTATAGGGGAGAACCATAAGCGGTAAAGCGCCTTTTTCTCCAAGCATCACGCCAAATCTCGCATAAACTGTCCGGATATCCATCGCTTCAATATGCTGTCCTTCCTTTTCCCACAGGTGTGCAGTATGGCTGAGAAAATCCTCATCTGACGTTGCAGAATCCTCTGTGAAAGTTTTCTCAAGGCTTGTGCCGTAAATGCCCACGGCACTGGCTTGGATCAATGTCTTCGGCTTCTCCTTCTGTTTCTGAATAAGCCGCTGCACTTCACGCGTCGCATTGATACGGCTGGAGAGAATGTGCTGCTTCGTTTTTTCTGTCCAGCGGCCAAAAATCGATTTTCCCGCAAGGTTTATCCAGACATCAATATGAGGAAGTTCCTGCTCCGGGGCGGCTCCTTCCGTCAGCCATTGGACATATGTCATATTTTTTTGTTCAGTTTCCCTTGCGTTTCTTGATAAAATATAAACATGGTGTCCCTGGCGGGTAAGAACGCCTGTCAGATGCTGGCCGAGAAAACCGGTTCCGCCCGTCATTGCGATATTCATGAACATCTCTCCTCATCGTTCTAATAAATATACTTTTACCTCATTGTAATAAAAGAAAACGCGTTTCAGGCCTGAGAAGGGAGATTAAGATGCCGTTTATTACAAAAATATCAACGCAAAAAAAGAATACGGAACGCTTCAATATTTTTCTGGATGATAAATACGCCTTCAGTGTGGACGCGGATGTGCTCGTGAAATTTGAGCTCAAGAAGGGAAAAGAACTCGATGATCTTGACATCATTGAGATTCAATACGGCGATGAAGTGAAGAAAGGCTTCAACCGTGCGCTTGACTTTTTATCCTATCGAATGCGGTCGACGAAAGAGGTCGAGGACTATTTAAAGAAAAAAGAAACCTCGCCCCCCGTCATTGCGGAAGTCATCCATAGGCTTAACGATTACAAGTACTTAAACGACCAGGAATTTGCCGCAGCCTATGTCAGCACTCACAAAAAAACAAACGGAAAAGGCCCTGATGTTTTGTTCAGAGAGCTAAGAGCGAAGGGAATTGATGACGATACAATTAAGGAGGCGCTAAGTTCCTTTTCCTTTGAAGATCAGATAAGAGAAGCGGTCAAGCATGTTGAAAAGCTTCTCAAAAAAGATAAAAAGCTTTCGACGAAAGAACTCAAACAGCGCGCCCAGCTGCAGCTTCAGCGCAAGGGCTTCTCATTTGATGTTATCAGCGCGGCGATGGATCAGATTGAATATGAAAATGATGAAGACACAGAGAAAGAAGCGCTGCGCCTTCACGCGGAAAAAGCGTTTAGAAAATACCGCTATGACGGCTCATATGAAAGCGCCATGAAGGTCAAACAATTTTTATTCCGCAAAGGATTCTCACTCGATTTAATCGAGCAATTACTGCAGGAAGAGGAGTACTGAAATGGAGAAACGATACAGTCAAATGACACCTCACGAACTCAATACCGAAATCGCATTACTTTCTGAAAAAGCAAGAAAAGCCGAACAGCATGGAATCATAAACGAACTGGCAGTGCTCGAACGGAAAATTACGATGGCAAAAGCATATTTGCTGAACCCGGAAGATTACTCACCGGGAGAAACATATCGTGTGGAAAACACTGAGGACGAGTTTACCATCAGTTATTTAAATGGCGTTTTCGCATGGGGATACAGGACCTCTTCCCCCCAGCAAGAGGAAGCTCTGCCAATCTCAGTATTGCAAGAAAAAGAATAAAGCGTAACAGGAGGCTGATGATCAGCCTCTTTTTGTTTGCAGCACATTTACACGAATTCTTAAAGAAAAAATCATTGAATTCACTTGAAAAATCTTTTAAGATGAAACTCGTTGTTTTTTAAAATCAAAGGAGGCGATGACGTTGAGTATCAAAAACCCATCTGTAAAATTTATTATATTTGTTCTTATGATTTGTACATTTTCAATCGGCTATACAGAATACGCGGTGATGGGTATTTTGACGTCGATTGCCAATGACTTTCATATACAGGTTTCATCCGCAGGGCTTCTTGTCACGGCTTATGCGGCAAGCGTTTGTTTGACAGGACCGCTCGTCACCATCATTTCCGTCAAGCTTCCGAGAAAGCCTGTGCTTCTTGGGCTTATGGCGATATTTATCCTTTCAAACCTGATGAGCGCACTGGCGCCGAATTTTGCGGTATTGGCCATTTCAAGAATTTTATCTGCGTCCATTCACGGCGCTTTCTTCGCGATTGCCATGGTATTCGCAAGTGAAATGGTTCCGCCGGAAAAGCGTGCTGCAGCTGCTGCTTCAATGAACGGCGGACTGACAGTGGCTCTAATGCTTGGTGTTCCATTCGGCTCTTATCTCGGAGATGTCCTGAATTGGAGAGCGGTGTTTTCCATCATTACGGGGCACTTGGTGTCATCGGATTTTTAGGCCTTATGGCTGCCGTGCCGAACAGAAAACCAAAAGTGATCCCAATGCTTATGAATGAGTGGGGGGTTTTTAAACACAAACAAGTGCTGTTTTCCTTCGCGATTACCATTTTAGGCTATTCCGGTGTCTTTATCGCCTACACCTTTATCGAACCCATTTTAAGGCATTCAGCCGGATTCAGCACGGTTGGCATTACAGGTGCTCTCTTTGCGTATGGATTGGGAGGCGTTGCCGGGAATTTCTTTGCTGGAAAAGTACCGCTGCCTTTGCTGACTCGGACGATGATCGGCGTAATGATCGGTTTAATTGGTGTTCTGGCTGTATTTCCTTACATCGCCATTTACCCGGCTGCAGCCATTGTGGCAACGTTCCTATTCGGGGCATGCGCATTCGGCACGCCGCCTCTTCTGCAAACAAAGGTCATTTCCTCATCTGAGGGCGGCACAACCATTGCCGCAGCTGTCAGCGTATCAGCATTTAACCTTGCCAATGCCCTTGGTGCATGGATCGGCGGAATGATTTTAAACGGAACAGGCTCTTATTCCTGGCTGTTTGCAGGAGGTGCGCTTATGACCGCATGCGGACTTGTGCTTTCTACCTTCGCACACTTATCAGAAAAGAAAAGCGTCTACGAATATCAAGTCAATAAAGGGTAAAAACAGCTGCAGTGTATGCAGCTGTTCTTCTTTACCGTTTGCCTGAGGCTCTCATTCTTTCTTGAGGATGCTGATTGATAGATCCGTCAGCACGCTTTGAAGCATAGTCGTCCTTTGCTCTCGGTTCACCCTGAAATTTGTTTTCGTTTTCGTAAGGAAATCCTTTTTCTTTATTTCGGACCATGTCATATCCCCCTAGGTTCGAGATCAAAAAGTTGCGTCTTTCCAGATGAAGACGTAAGGTTAGTATATGGAGAACACCACGTAATAAAGCGTTATTTTTTTCCTGAAGAAAGGAGACTGCACACATGAATATGTACATTGAGAAACTGACTAATCTGCTTCTGGAAAAGAACGAGATGATCAGCTATATACAGGCAAAAACGTGGGTGGAATTGTTATGGAGCGATTTCGAAGCAACCTATGCAAAAGCCGGACACGCCTATCAAGGTGAAAAAATGACTGAAAAAATCGTCACACAATGGATTGAAAACTATGGCGGCCAGCTCCACCTTTTTCAAAGCTCCCGTAACGACGTGAATGATTACTTAAATCAAAGCAGAGGCCTTTTGCACTAAAAACCTGCCGTTAACGACCGGCAGGTTTTTTCATTTTCTTAAAATTACCTTAAAAGGAAGAAATCATAAACAAAACATGTTTCACCAGCCTGTCAATCAGGGAATACCACTAATATCTTGTCAAAATGCGAGGAGGAGCTTTATATGAAAAAGAAACAAGTAATGCTCGCTTTAACAGCTGCCGCAGGACTGGGTTTGACAGCACTTCATTCCGCTCCCGCAGCAAAAGCTGCGCCCCTTCACGACATATCTGTCAGCATGCCATCATCCGATACTTACATCATAAAAGCAGGAAAACTGAATGTCCGGACTGAGCCAAATCATGAAGGTGATATTCTCGGCACTGTATCATCAGAACAAAAGGTAAAAGTCGATAGGTTCGTAAATGCCGATTGGGCTCAAATTCATTTCAAAGGAAAAAAAGCGTATATTTCAACCCACTTTTTAATGAAAACCGCAAGCCAAGCGAAAACAATGAAACAGACAGCCTTCTATGCACCGACGCCCGAAAATGGAAAAGCTAAACAGCTCTCATCTGGAACAGAGGTGACAATACTCGGGTGGGGATTTAGTGAAAACGGAGGATTTGACTTCACTTGGGCGTTCGTGGATTATGGCGGTGTAATAGGCTATATTCACACAAAGGATTTACAAATGCGATAAAAAGGCAGGCCGAGGCTTGTCTTTTTGCCTATGCATGAAACATTTCTTCTTTCTGCACGTAACAATGAGAAAGGAGATGATGATATGACGGGTTTAGTCGGCGGAGGGCTTATGATCATTGCGGGCATACTGATCAAACTGTTTCCTCCCAAATCGATCAACAGTGTGTATGGATACAGAACGAGACGCTCAATGTCAGATCAAAGATTATGGAATGAAGCGAACCGTTACAGTGCATCATTAATGATCCTGTCAGGCTTGGTGATTGCGGGAATGGGTTTGCTGCTGGGATCAAACTTGATTATTCTTCAGCTTATCCTGCTGATTGCCGCCTGTGTCATAACATTTATGCTAACGGAGAAAAGGCTGAAAATCATGACGCACAGTCAAGGAGGAGATTGAAGTGGACGGAGTTAAATGCCAGTTTGTCAATACGAACGGAATCACGCTCCACGTTGCAGCCGCAGGACCGGAAGACGGCCCGTTAATTGTCCTGCTCCATGGATTTCCTGAGTTTTGGTACGGCTGGAAAAATCAAATCAAACCGCTTGTTGATGCGGGTTACCGGGTCATTGCTCCTGATCAGCGGGGCTACAATCTCAGTGACAAACCGGAAGGAATTGATTCATATCGGATTGATACATTAAGAGATGATATCATCGGGCTTATTACGCAATTCACTGATGAAAAAGCAATTGTCATCGGTCATGACTGGGGAGGGGCTGTTGCATGGCATTTGGCTTCCACACGCCCGGAATATCTTGAAAAACTGATCGCGATCAATATCCCGCACCCGCACGTCATGAAAACCGTAACGCCGCTTTATCCGCCGCAATGGCTGAAAAGCTCGTATATCGCATACTTCCAGCTCCCCGATATACCGGAGGCATCACTAAGGGAAAATGATTATGAAACATTAGACAAAGCGATTGGATTATCCGACCGTCCTGCGCTTTTTACATCCGAGGATGTCAGCAGGTACAAAGAAGCGTGGAAACAGCCGGGCGCGCTGACAGCTATGCTGAACTGGTACAGAGCCCTCAGAAAAGGAAGCTTGGCAGAGAAACCCTCTTACGAAACAGTACCTTACCGAATGATCTGGGGAATGGAAGACCGCTTTTTGAGCAGGAAGCTTGCGAAAGAGACGGAAAGGCATTGCCCGAATGGACATCTCATCTTTGTTGATGAAGCTTCCCATTGGATTAACCACGAAAAGCCAGCCATCGTCAATCAGCTGATTTTGGAATATCTTAAGAACCAATAAGCTAAAATTTCTCTCCATCCGTCTGTCATAATGGCAGACTTTTTCTGTGCGTTTTTTTCATAGTCTGTTTTAAACATGACAAAATAACATTAAAAATCATGAATGTCACCATAAAATTGTAACAAAAAACAGGTTTAAACGACTTTAAAAAAAGGAATAGCCTTACTGAAGATTTGTGTAAAACTCCCCTAAGGCAATACTTAAAAAGAATAATAAAAAGAAGGTGCCTTAATGAAGCAAGGATTAATCTCGATTATTATCCCGTCTTACAATGAAGGGTATAATGTCAAACTCATTCATGAATCTTTAAAAAAGGAATTTAAAAACATTCATTATGACTATGAAATATTCTTCATAAACGACGGAAGTGTTGATGACACGCTTCAGCAGATCAAAGACTTGGCAGCGACGTGCAGCCGGGTAAAATATATATCTTTTTCTCGAAACTTTGGAAAAGAAGCCGCAATTTTGGCGGGCTTTGAGCATGTTCAGGGCGAGGCGGTTATTGTAATGGATGCCGATCTGCAGCATCCGACATATTTGCTGAAGGAATTTATCAAAGGCTACGAAGAAGGGTATGACCAAGTCATTGCCCAAAGGAACAGAAAAGGGGACAGCTTTGTCCGCTCACTCTTATCATCTATGTATTACAAGTTCATTAATAAAGCGGTGGAAGTCGATTTGCGTGACGGTGTCGGTGACTTCAGATTGTTAAGCCGCCAAGCTGTGAATGCACTTTTGAAGCTGAGCGAAGGAAACCGCTTTTCAAAAGGCCTTTTTTGCTGGATTGGCTTTGATCAGAAAATTGTATTTTATGAAAATGTCGAACGAAAAAACGGCACTTCCAAATGGTCGTTCAGCAGTCTGTTTAACTACGGAATGGACGGCGTCGTTTCATTTAATCATAAGCCGCTGAGATTATGTTTTTATACAGGCATTTTCATCCTGCTGCTTTCCATCATTTATATCATTGCCACATTCGTTAAAATTCTGACTAACGGTATTTCTGTGCCTGGGTATTTCACCATTATCTCAGCAGTGTTATTTCTCGGCGGAGTACAGCTGTTAAGCCTCGGAATTATAGGCGAATATATCGGCCGAATCTATTATGAAACAAAAAAACGCCCGCATTATTTGATCAAAGAAGCGAATATCCCGAACAAAGACCTGCCTGAAACGAACGAATTAAAAAGCATGCGGCGTCTGACAAAAATGCACTGAAAATACCAAGCGCCATTGGCAGTGCTTTTTTTGCGTGTCTATTATCTTAAAAGCAAGACTGGAGAATTCATATGAAAAGAAAACATATCATGATCTATGCGGCCAGTTTGCTGGTGTCCGTTCTGGCACACGCTTTTTTTGTGAAAGAATGGACGGAAGGCAGGTATATGACAGGTCCGGGTGACGGGCTTGCGCAAATGATCGTATTTAAAAAATTAT
Source organism: Bacillus sp. FSL R5-0416 (assembly GCF_037975425.1). Classification (NCBI taxonomy): domain Bacteria; kingdom Bacillati; phylum Bacillota; class Bacilli; order Caryophanales; family Bacillaceae; genus Bacillus; species Bacillus sp. FSL R5-0416. Next base: position 908,306 of record NZ_CP150252.1, read on the forward strand.
TATTTGACCAATATACACACGGGAATTTTTTCTACAATTATTCATTCGGACTTGGCGGCGGCACATTCAGTCAGCTCGGCTATTATTTTTCTGCGTCTTTTCTTTTTCTTGCTGTATCCGCCGCTGTTTGGATGCTTCAAGCCGTCCAGCTGATCGGAGAAGCGGATACGCTTTTTTGGGCTGAGTCAGCTGTTTTTATCAGTATTTTCAAATTGAGCTTGATCATCTTTACGTCCGCTTCTGTTTTTCATTATCTTATTAAGCACAGGGCGGCATCGTTCACGGGAGCCGTGTTATACGGCGTCTCAATTATTTATTTCCGTCACGAAGCGTATTGGGAATTTTTCACCGATACAATGGTTTGGCTTCCGCTGCTTGTGCTTGGCGCAGAAAAAATTATTAGAGAGCGGCGTCCGGCGTGGTTTATCGTTGCGTGTTCGCTGACGTTAATCAACAATTTTTACTTTGCATACATAAACCTTATATTCATCGGAATCTATGTGCTGTTCAGATGGCTGATTAGTTTGGAACCACATGAAGAGAAAAGATGGATTCAAATCAGATTATTTCTCGTTTCAGGCTTCATTTCTTTTGGCATCAGTGCGGCGGCGTTTGTGCCGGTAGTATACGGTTTTTTAAACAACCTGCGCCCTCCATACAGCCAGAAAATAGAGTGGCTCAATTTCGATGATAATATCTTATTTTCGAGCCGGATCATCATTGTGCCGGCCGCTTTTCTGCTGTTTTTGTTTATGATTTCTTTTTACAAAAACCGTGTGTTTCGTCTCTTTGCCGGGTTGAGCCTGCTGTTTATTCTGTTTCATTTCAGTCCGTATGCGGCAAGCGTCTTTAACGGTTTTTCCGCCCCGCAAAACCGGTTTGAATATATTCTGGCCTTTACCATTGCGGGAGCAGCTGCGGCTGGTTTGTCACAGCTGTCTGAATTGAAACGGAAAGAACTGCTCCCGGCCGCAGCTGTCGTCCTGCTTCTTTACTTGTATCATATTCAAAGGTATAAGCTCGATATATGGAAGCCTGCGAATGAAAGTATTCTATTGCTCTTACTCATGACAATCGCAGCCTTGTTTGCTGCAGCTTTTGCGAAAAAACGGGCAAAAATGGCTGTGTACGGTATAATCATTCTTTCTTCGCTGTTTGTCGCCAACTCCTATCAAAAATACGCGCTCTCAGAAGGCGGCGATTTGGATAGTGTGACAAAAGAATATCTTACAAGTGAGGAATACAGAGGGCGGGAATCATCTGAGCTCATCAGACGTTTACAGAAGGAAAACGATGATCCGCTCATGAGAATCGACTGGATGAACGGGGTCCGCAATAATACGCCAATCATTTACGGGTTTAATGGCTTCAGCGCCTATTCCAGCATTTTAAACAAAGATCTGCTGGCCTTCTATTGGAATGATTTAAGCATCGATATGGGCAGGGAAAGCGTCAGCCGTTACGCGTCATTGGGAGACAGGGCGAATTTATACAGCCTGCTTTACGGCAAATATTATATGACCGAAAAAACAAACGAAGCCAGCGTTCCGTACGGCTTCAAAAAGCATTTAGAAACAGAGCATTATGCAGTTTATGAGAATCAGTACATGCTTCCATTCGTCAAAACAGCGGATGCCATATACAGCGAAAGTGAGCTGGACCGATTGCCCGCTCTTGCGAAAGAACAGGCGATGTTGAAAGGAATCATATTAAAAGATCCATCAGGAAAAACGGAGCAGACACCAAAACCGTCCAATATGATCACCAAGTCGGACATTACCGCAAAACAAGCCCAGTATCAAAACGGGCTGCTAACCGTAACTGGAGAAAACGGAGGAGAGCTGATCATCACCCCGAAACAGCCATCATCCGCTCCGGGAGACTACTATGTCAGCTTTTATTTGAAAAGCAAAGCAAAAGACAGAGGATTTACGTTAAAGGTAAATGATTATGTCACAACAAGGAAATCGAACAAATCGATATATAAAACCGGAGTAAATAATATAACGGTAAGAGTGCCTAAATCAGGCCATATCTCAATCAATCTTCCGAAAGGAACCTATGAGCTGAGAAACTTAGCGCTCTATGAAGAAAATTACCAAACGCTGAAAAACGCTGTAATGCAAAATAAAACAGAGAAAGCAGACAAACTGAATTGGAACAAAAATCGACTGACCTTTGCCTATCATCTGTCAAAAGACCAGTACATCATGCTTCCGATCCCATATGAAAAAGGCTGGGAGCTGAAGATCAACGGAAAAACACAGAAGATCGAAAAAGCGGATTATGCTTTTATAGGCTTCAAGGCGCAAAAGGGAGACAATCACATTGAGCTGACTTACTATCCGCCATACTTCAAAATATCGGCGATCATATCTCTCGTCAGTCTGCTGCTTGCTGTTTTCTATATAAGACGTAAAAAGCCCGGCTCTATATAGAGCCGAGCTTTAATTTTTTCTGAAGTTTTTCTTCGCTGAATATCCATCCCGTATAGGACGAACGGATCGTGAGATCATGGCCGATATGAACAATCGCGACAAACGGATAATGGCCTTTGCTCCGATAACGCAGGTCGATAAATCTCACCTCATAATGATCTTTAAACGTATCCACTTCCCACCGGTAAACCGGAGAAAAGGACAGAAACGCCGCGATGTTATCATCCTGCTTTGCCGCATGCATTACATCGGTTTCAGGAACAGGCACCCGATTAAATGTATCCAGAATCACGACATGTCCTTCCATGCTTCTTCCTACATAGAAAGCATGTGCTGTCGTCACTGCGATTCGCCATTGCCTGAATTTCATCGTTGGAGAAATAATAATGCTTTCGATCTCATCATGAATCATCTCATGAAGCTTCCGTTTAATTCTCAGCTGCATGATCAGGCGCACCAAATAATAGCCTGCCAATATGATATATAAGCTGAGAAACGTGATGCCGGGACTCCCGCCTGCATACCAAATCGCGATAGCTGCCAGATGGCTGATAAAAATAAACGGATCAAACGTATTAATCAGCCCGAGCGCAACCCATTTTTTCGAAAACGGACGAATGGCTTGTGTTCCATAGGCGTTGAATATATCAACAAAGACATGCAGAACGACTGCCAGCAGTGTCCACAGCCACAGGTGCAGAAAATCGGCCTGAGGATAAAATAAATACAGAATCGCCGGGATGATGACAGACCAAAACAAAACGGCGGGAATTGAATGGGTAAATCCTCTGTGATTCCTTATATAAACAGCATTGTTTTTAAGCTTTAACACAGTATCAATATCCGGAGCCTGAGAGCCCGCAAGCGTTGCGATCATAACAGCGTGAGCCATTGCCGGATCTGATCCGACAACAGGATCAAGCGTCGCAATACCGCCCAGTGCGATGCCCATAACGACATGTGTGCCCGTATCCATAGGTGACCTCCTTGCAGGATGATCCTGCACATTCACTTTGTAAGAAATTCCCCATTTTCATATACCCAATTTTTAAACTGATTCAATCGTTCTCATATGTTTCCGCTTTTTCTTTATTACTATTTAATGTAACATATTATCGTACTGTGCCCTTAGTGTACAACAAAAAACAGTCTAAAGAAAAGCGGGGCGCGAAAGACTGGGGAGAAACACATATGAACGTACTTGAAGACAAATTAAAACAAAAAGACATACAGCAATTTCGCGATGATTTAATCTCATGGTTTGAACGAGAGCAGCGCGTTCTGCCGTGGAGAGAGGACCAAGATCCATATAAGGTGTGGGTATCTGAAGTGATGCTACAGCAAACAAGAGTAGAGACAGTGATTCCTTACTTTCTCCGGTTTGTGGAACAATTCCCGACAGTGGAAGCGCTCGCTGATGCTGATGAAGAAAAGGTGCTGAAAGCATGGGAAGGGCTCGGCTATTATTCGCGAGTTAGAAACCTGCAAAGCGCGGTAAAAGAAGTGAAACAGGAATACGGCGGCATTGTCCCTCCAGACGAGAAAGATTTTGGCGGGTTAAAAGGCGTCGGCCCTTATACAAAGGGAGCGGTGCTCAGCATTGCCTACAATAAACCCATTCCCGCAGTTGACGGAAATGTGATGCGTGTCATGTCCAGAATTCTTTCTATTTGGGATGATATTGCCAAACCAAAAACAAGAACGATCTTTGAAGACGCCATACGAGCTTTTATTTCCAAAGAAAAACCATCTGAATTTAATCAGGGCTTGATGGAGCTTGGAGCCTTGATCTGTACGCCAAAATCACCCTCATGCCTGCTATGCCCGGTTCAGCAGCATTGCTCAGCATTTGAAGAAGGCACTGAACGGGAGCTTCCGGTAAAAAGCAAAAAGAAAAAGCCCGGGATCAAAACCATGGCCGCGATCGTACTGACTGATGAAGACGGACAAGTGTATATCCACAAACGGCCGTCTAAAGGTTTGCTCGCCAACCTGTGGGAATTCCCTAATCTTGAAACACAAAAAGGGATCAAAACTGAGCGTGAACAGCTCATTGCTTTCTTAGAAAACGAATATGGCATACAAGCTGATATCAGTGATCTGCAAGGTGTAGTCGAGCATGTTTTCACCCACCTGGTATGGAATATTTCAGTGTTTTTCGGTAAAGTAAAACAAGTGTCGGATACCAGCAAGCTGAAAAAAGTAACGAAAGAAGAGCTCGAACAATTTGCGTTCCCGGTGTCACATCAAAAAATCTGGAAGATGGCAGTAGAAGCAGCCGCCATCTCGGCTGCTCCGTAAACCATTCTTAATCGTAAGAGACGCGCGTGCCGTGGCTGTAGTCCGCTTCATTGCGCTTCATTCCGCCGCGCGCTTCAATTTCTTGCGTTAACTCCCGGTATTTTGATTGGCCTTCTTCGTTCAAATAAGGCATAATTTGCTGAAAGGCATGATGAAAATAAGCGAGTTCACTGTTCTTCCAATCTTTTTTGGAAACCATGTTCAATTCGCTCATATCACGTCCGACATACATAACAGAAGACCCCCTTTAAAGTTCTTGCCATTATTGTTTGTGGAAATAAAAGAACTATACGCTACAAGGAGATGAGGAAAAATGGAACAAAATAAATGTGCACTCGTAACAGGAAGCAGCCGCGGTGTCGGAAAAGCGGCCGCGATCAGACTTGCTGAGAACGGCTATAACATCGTCATTAACTATGCACGCAGCAAAAAAGCAGCATTAGAAACAGCGGAAGAAATTGAAAAGCTTGGCGTTAAAGTGCTTGTCGTAAAAGCAAACGTAGGACAGCCTGCAAAAATCAAAGAAATGTTTCAGCAAATTGATGAAACGTTCGGCAGACTTGATGTTTTTGTCAATAATGCCGCTTCAGGAGTCCTAAGACCTGTCATGGAATTAGAAGAAACACACTGGGACTGGACGATGAACATTAATGCGAAAGCATTGCTTTTCTGCGCTCAGGAAGCTGCCAAGCTAATGGAGAAGAACGGAGGCGGGCATATTGTCAGCATCAGTTCATTAGGCTCTATCCGCTATCTTGAAAACTACACCACGGTCGGTGTATCAAAAGCAGCGTTAGAGGCTTTAACCCGTTATCTTGCCGTTGAGCTTTCACCAAAACAAATTATCGTCAATGCTGTTTCAGGCGGAGCGATCGACACAGATGCGCTGAAACACTTCCCGAATAGAGAAGATCTGCTTGAGGATGCGCGCCAAAACACGCCGGCGGGACGCATGGTCGAAATTAAAGACATGGTTGATACTGTTGAGTTTCTAGTGTCTTCCAAGGCTGACATGATCCGCGGACAGACAATTATCGTTGACGGCGGACGTTCACTGCTCGTTTAAAAATTTTTAAAAAAGAGGAATAGCTATACGATCACCTGCACATTCTAATGACCGTGGAGGTGATAACAATGGCTAACTCAAATAACTTCAGCAAAACAAACGCTCAACAAGTTAGAAAACAAAACCAACAATCAGCTGCTGGTCAAGGTCAATTTGGCACTGAATTTGCTAGCGAAACAAACGCTCAGCAAGTCAGAAAACAAAACCAGCAATCAGCTGGCCAACAAGGTCAATTCGGCACTGAATTCGCTAGTGAAACTGACGTACAGCAGGTAAGACAGCAAAACCAATCTGCTGAACAAAACAAACAACAAAACAGCTAATCACTGAAACAGAAAAAAGCACTTCATCTTCGGGTGGAAGTGCTTTTTTCTGTTTGAAAAACGACAAAACTTGTGGAAGGTCTACAGAATGAGTCAAAGGGTTTGCTTTATGGAGATCGAAATGATTAAAGGAGGAAATGTTTATACTTTCATCAGGCTGAAGGAGGAACCGATGACGGAATTTGAAAAGCTGGTAAGTGAACAGATGAAAACGATGGATAAGCTTCTCGATCTCCAATCAGAGCTCGACCGCTGCAAACAAATTGAGGCGGAACTACGGCATTTGGAAAGGGATGCAAAGCTGCGTGGGATTCAGGCTGAAATTGCGGTAAAACGGAAACACCTTGCCGATATACAGGATATGTTTCAAAAGCAGACAGAGCAGGTCATTCGTTCATATCGCAGCTCAGAAAAGCCGTCTTCCTTTGTGTAGTGCAGGAATGTGCCATTCCCCGGCCGGAATGGCTCTTTTATTTTCATTTTTCAATTTGTAACGTTATAATAGGTAAAAGACGTTGTCGGTAAGCAAATTTGGACATACTAACTGTAGGGCTTTATAGAAAGTAGGGGAGAAATATGGGCTATCCCAAGGAAGGAGAAACCATTCAAATTCACAGCTATAAGCACAACGGGCTGATTCATAGAATTTGGAATGAGACAACAATCTTAAAAAGTACAGAAATGTGTGTCATCGGAGCCAATGACCGGACGATGGTAACCGAATCAGACGGCCGGACATGGATAACCAGAGAGCCCGCAATCTGTTATTTTCACGCAAGACAATGGTTTAATGTCATCGGGATGCTGAGGGAAGACGGGGTTCATTATTATTGCAACATCAGTTCTCCGTTTGCCTATGATGGCGAAGCAATTAAATATATTGATTATGACTTAGATGTTAAGGTTTTTCCTGACATGACCTACAATATTCTCGATGAAGACGAATATGATGATCATCGGAAAGCCATGAATTATCCAAAAGAAATCGACAGTATTTTAAGAGACTACTTAAATACGCTGCTCCATTGGATTCACCAGCGTCAGGGACCGTTTGCGCCCGAGTTTGTCGATATGTGGTATGAACGGTATTTGCGCTACACAAAATAATGGTTACGTAAAAACCTGTTGCGGGGTACAACAGGTTTTTCACATGGGCTCACACACATCATGATAAAGAGAGAGGGGGAATCAACGTGGGGGTTATGAAACGCTACATGCAATTCGTCAAACCTTATAAGAAGCAAATTTTCGTTACAGTGTTAATCGGGATCGTAAAATTCTCCATTCCGCTTGCTCTCCCATTGCTTCTGAAGTACGTAGTTGACGACATTATTCAAGGAGGCGGCACGGCTAGTGACAAAACAACGTCATTGTTCACGATTATGGCGATCATGTTCGCCTTATTTTTAATTTTGCGCCCGCCTGTTGAATATTACCGGCAATATTTTGCCCAGTGGACTGCCAGCAAGGTGCTTTATGATATAAGAGCTAAGCTGTTTGACCATATACAAAAACTGAGCCTGCGTTTTTACGCGAATACAAGAACAGGGGAAGTCATTTCCCGAGTGATTAATGATGTAGAACAAACAAAGGATTTCGTCATCACAGGGCTGATGAATATATGGCTCGATATGCTGACGATTTTGATTGTAATCTCGATCATGCTCACACTGGACGTTAAATTAACGCTGATCTCTATCGTATTATTCCCATTATACGGAATATCAGTGAAGTATTTTTACGGCCGTTTACGAAAGCTGACAAGGGAGCGCTCACAGGCTCTTGCTCAAGTGCAGGGGCATTTGCACGAACGCATTCAAGGCATGCCTGTCATCAGAAGCTTTGCGATAGAAGATCATGAACAGGCTCAATTTAATGAGAAAAACGGTCATTTCTTAGATAAAGCCATCCGACACACGAATTGGAACGCCAAAACCTTTGCGGTCGTTAATACCATTACAGATTTGGCGCCGCTCATCGTCATAGCGTGCGCCGGGTATTTTGTCATTAATGGACCGCTGACAGTCGGAACAATGGTCGCGTTTGTCGGATATATTGACAGAATGTACAACCCTGTTAGAAGGCTGATCAATTCCTCTACAACTTTGACACAGTCAATCGCATCAATGGACAGGGTATTTGAATTTATTGACGAGCCCTATGAACTCACTGACAAACCAAATGCGATAAAGGCCGATCAGATTCGCGGAGGAGTGGAGTTTCAAAACGTTTCGTTTCAATATGAGAAGGACAAAGAAAATATTCTTCATGATGTATCCTTAAAAGTAAATAGAGGAGAAACTGTAGCTCTCGTCGGCATGAGCGGAGGAGGAAAATCAACGCTCGTCAGCCTGATCCCAAGATTTTATGATGTAACAAGCGGCAGACTGCTGATTGATGGGACGGATATTCGCGATTATGAAGCAAGAAGCCTTCGCAACCAGGTTGGTATGGTGCTTCAGGATACCTTTTTATTTAGTGAAACGATTCGGGAAAATATCGCGATCGGCAAGCCTGATGCCACACTTGAAGAGATAATCGAAGCCGCCAAAGCTGCAAATGCCCATGAATTTATCATGAGTTTTCCAGAAGGATATGAGACCCGGGTGGGAGAACGTGGCGTTAAGCTTTCAGGCGGACAAAAGCAGCGGATCTCAATTGCGCGGGTATTCCTGAAAAATCCGCCGCTCCTCATTTTAGATGAAGCTACATCAGCTCTGGATTTGGAAAGTGAGCATTACATTCAAGAAGCAATGGACAAACTGGCGAAGGATAGAACAACTTTTGTTGTCGCCCACCGTTTATCGACAATCACCCATGCGGATAAGATTGTTGTCATGGAAAACGGCACAATCATTGAAATCGGAACCCATGATGAACTCATGGACTATGAGAGCCAGTACAAGCACTTATTTACCATTCAAAATTTGAACTAAAACCAATCTTATATCCTTTTAACGAAGGATATAAGATTTTTTTGTATATAAAAAAACCCGGCTGTTTAACCGGGTTACTCTTCTGTTTCTATTTCGCAGTCTTTCGGATGATACGTTTGAAAACTTGTGATAAGTGTTTCTAAATGTTCAAGCTGCTCGCGATATTCCACGGCGCTTGCCATAATATTGAGCATGTTGTAATCAATAAGCTCCTCATCCGTATTCTGCTGATTTTTTAAAAATGACTTTGTTAAAAGCTGCTTATACCGGATGCCTTCTTCAACCGCGTCATCATGCGGCTTGATTTTTCCGACAAACCTCATCAAAATCCGTTCGTGCCAGTAAAGCAGGTAATCAAGTTCTTCAGTCAATGTTTCCTGAAACTCTTCCGGCATATGATAGATCTCGTTTTCCAGACGATGCAGCTTCTTCAATGTATCAAGCGCCCGATTTGCAGTAATAATGGCCTGTCTGAACAGGACAAGCTTTCTTGATTTCACATAAGTCGTTTTCTTAAAGTAACTTCTTTCTTCTTTATATAGAAGATATGTCTGATCAAGCTTGATCATTTTTTCTTTCAGTTTTTCAATATCCTCTTTCAAAATCGAATGCTCTGTCGACTGCCGCATGGACAATCTGATCCACTTCATAATTTCTTCGGTGTTTTCGACGGTATTATGAATCAGTTTTGTTTCGTACTTAGGAGGCAAAAACACAAGGTTGACGATAAAGGAAGAAAGCACCCCTAAGATGACTGTGCTTGTTCTGATCAGCGCGAACATTAAAAAGTCGTCACCGGCAGATTCTAATATCGCAATGACTGTTACAAGAGCAATTGAAATTGTATGTTCAATTTTAAGTTTCAGCATGATTGTAATGACAATAACTGCTGTTAACCCGATCATAATCGGGCTGGGTCCGAAAATAAGGCCGAACACTGTGGCAATCACAGCTCCGATGATATTTGCTTGAACCTGGTCAATAATAATGAGAAAAGAGCGGTAAATCGACGGCTGGATCGCAAATATCGCTGCAATTCCAGCGAAAATCGGCGCGGGAAGCCCGATCCACGAAGCCAAATAAAGAGCAAGTGTAATCGCAATCCCGGTTTTGAAAATGCGGGCACCAAGTTTCATTGGTTTGTGCGTGCATTCCTTTCTATAGTAAATTGTGTGACATAGCAAATGGGCTAATCCTTAAAATTCCCGGTTAGTTTATTTGCTAAACAATTAAGTAATATACAGGGATCGATACAAATATTCAAGCTATTTTTCTAGAAAAAGACCAAAATCTTACACGTTGTTTGATTCCATAAAAAAACAGGAGCCCAAAGCTCCTGTTCAAAGTATCTGATTCTAGTTTTTAAGATGTTTAAAAGCATCCTCGACCGCTGCAAGCGTGTCTTTAATATCCTGCTCTGTATGTGCTGTGGTAATAAACCAAGCTTCATACTTAGAAGGTGCTAAATTAATTCCGCGTTCCAGCATCAGCTTGAAAAACGTAGCGAATGTTTCTCCGTCACTCCGTTCAGCCTGCTCGTAATTTTCCACTTTCTCATCAGAGAAGTATACCGTGAGCGCACCTTTTAACCGGTTGACCGTAATGGTGATGCCGTGTGTTTCTGCGTGCTTCAAAATGCCTTCCTCAAGCATAGCGCCAAGGTGATCAAGCTTTTCATACACGCCTTTTTCTTTGAGCACTTCTAGACAAGCGATGCCTGATAGGATGGAAGCGGGGTTCCCTGCCATTGTTCCTGCCTGATAAGCAGGCCCTAGCGGAGCTACCTGCTCCATGATTTCTTGTTTGCCGCCATAGGCGCCAATCGGAAGTCCGCCGCCGATAATTTTCCCGAGTGCTGTTAAATCTGGTTTCACCTGTAAGAGATCCTGCGCGCCGCCATACATAAAGCGGAAAGCCGTAATGACTTCATCGTAAATAACGAGAGCGCCTGCATTATGTGTCAATTCATTTACTTTTTCTAAGAAGCCCTCTTTAGGCTCGACGATACCGAAGTTGCCGACAATCGGTTCAACGAGAACCGCCGCGATTTCACTGCCCCATTTATCAAGAGCCGCTTTATAGCTATCGATATCATTAAATGGTACTGTGATCACTTCGTTTGCAATGCTTTTCGGTACACCGGCTGAGTCTGGTGTGCCGAGAGTAGACGGGCCGGAGCCTGCGGCGACAAGCACAAGGTCCGAATGCCCGTGATAGCAGCCCGCAAATTTAATGATTTTTGTCCGGCCTGTATATGCGCGAGCCACGCGGATGGTCGTCATAACGGCTTCTGTACCCGAATTGACGAATCTTACTTTGTCCATAGCGGGAATGGCTTCTTTGAGCATCTTTGCAAATGTAACCTCGTGTTTCGTTGGTGTTCCATACAATACACCGTTCTCTGCCGCTTTTTTAATCGCTTCTGTAATATGCGGGTGGGCATGTCCTGTAATAATCGGACCGTACGCCGCTAAATAATCGATGTATTTGTTGCCGTCCACATCCCAAAAATAAGCGCCGCTTGCTTTCTCCATTGCAACAGGAGAACCGCCGCCGACTGCTTTATATGATCTAGACGGGCTGTTTACACCGCCGACAATGTGCTGTAATGCCTCATTGTGAAGTTCAATTGATTTTGTATGCAAGAATAAAAACCTCCTATATCTCCATGCGTCCTTTCTATTGTAGCATGCTTCCGAACAAGAACAATGGCTTCGGGCTTCAGATTCAGCTGAGATGGTTGTAATCCGGACAAGAATTGGATACGCTTAATAAAAAAACATCCGGAGGTAACGTAATGACTATAGAAATCGGACAAAAAGCGCCTGATCTTGAGTTAAAAGGCGATCATGGGGAAACAGTAAAATTATCGGATTATAAAGGAAAGTACATCGTGCTTTATTTTTATCCAAAGGACATGACACCGGGATGTACAACTGAAGCATGCGATTTTCGGGACAGTCACGAGAGCTTCGCCGAACTGGATGCCGTCATTATTGGCGTCAGCCCGGACAGCCAGGAAAAACACGGAAAATTTAAAGAGAAGCATAACCTGCCATTTCTGCTTCTTGTAGATGACGAGCATGAGCTGGCGGAAGCGTTTGATGTGTGGAAGCTGAAGAAAAACTTCGGAAAAGAGTATATGGGAATCGAGCGTTCCACTTTTTTAATTGATAAAGAAGGCCGGCTCATTAAAGAATGGAGAAAAGTAAAAGTAAAGGACCATGTAGCCGAAGCGCTTCAAACCCTCAAAGATATGTCGGAAAAGTAAGTCTCTATGAGCCTATGCTTACTTTTACCCTGATATCAATTGACAAATTATCGTAGAAAGAGTTACACTAATTATAAACATTACAATGTAAGAATTTTTTTTAGAAGAGAGGTGCATGACGGATGGCTGCACATGAACTAAAAGAAGCCTTAGAAACGTTGAAGGAAACCGGAGTTCGCATTACTCCTCAACGTCATGCGATTCTGGAATATCTCGTTAACTCTATGGCTCATCCAACAGCGGACGATATATATAAAGCTCTGGAAGGGAAATTTCCTAACATGAGCGTAGCGACGGTATATAACAATTTGCGTGTGTTCCGGGAATCAGGTTTGGTAAAAGAGCTCACATACGGTGATGCTTCCAGCAGATTCGATTTTGTGACATCTGATCACTATCACGCGATTTGCGAAAACTGCGGTAAAATTGTGGACTTCCACTACCCGGGCCTTGATGAAGTGGAACAGCTCGCTGCCCACGTCACGGGCTTCAAGGTAAGCCACCACCGTTTAGAAATTTACGGCGTCTGCCAAGAGTGTTCGAAAAAAGAAAATCATTAAAAATAAGCTGACCGCACGAAACGGTCAGCTTATTTTATTTCGACATTTTCTTTTTATTATAAGACTCATCAAATTCTTTTCCTTCTAATCCCTTATCTAAAGTCAGCGGCTCTCGGCAATGCATGCACATATCGACTCTTCCTAAAACCTTTGTCTCTTTTTCACAGCCCGGACAAATGACGCGAACCGCTTTGGTCGAAAGCATTCCGATCCAAAAGTAAACAACCGTGCTGAGACCGATGGATAAAAGTCCAAGTATCATAAACAAACTAGATAGCAAAACTGACTCTTTGAAAAAGATCCCGATGTACATAATGATAAACCCAACGAAAACCAAACTTAACGCAAATGTTCTGATTTTATTAATTTTGCTGGAGTATTTCGCCATGTCCATCCCCCTCTGATTTAACTATAGCACAAACCCGATGGGATTTTCTTCATGTTTTCGGTTGAACTGGAATTTACATATGGAGAGTTACTGTGAAATTGTTTATAATAGTTCAATGTGTTTAGAAAAAAGGAATTTCGTTTTAACCATAGAATTGAATCAAATAGAGAATAAAAAAATTTGAACAATTGCATTGGAGGAATAGTGATGGAAAATCTTCTCCGTCCAATTTACCAAGAAAGAGCAAGTCATCCCAACACATTGGCTGTCATTATGATTGAGAGAAGAAACAAAACATCTTCCTTAACAGATAACTTTGATGCAGCTTTGCTGGTGATTGTAAAGGATGCTGATGAGCCAGTTTTTATAAAGCATTATGAATTTGATCATCAAACAGCTTCTTTGCATGTGGTAACAGATTCTCAGATTCAAGAATGGATTTTGCTCGGAACAAATAGAAGAATCATAGATTGGATTGTAAATGGCAGAGTTTTGTTTGACCGTAATGAATACGTAGTTGAACTGATTGACAGGCTGAATACATTTCCGTTTGCCGAACGTAAACTGAAGATCGGACTCGAATACGGCAAATTAATCAGAAGGTATGTTGAAGGGAAAGCTTTTTTTGAAGCCAATCAATTTTTAGATGCCTACAACGCCGTTGTTCATGCGCTGCATCATTTAGCACGTATTGAAGTAATCGACAGAGGATTCCATCCCGAAACCACGGTGTGGAGCCAAGTGCGCCAGATGGAGCCGCAAGTGTACAAGTTATATTCCGAGCTGATTGAAAGTCACGAGAGCCTGGAAAAAAGACTTGAATTATTATTCTTAGCAAATGATTTTCTCATCCATTCCAAAGCCGAGATCGGTTCGGCGCATCTTTTCGAAGTAATGAAAGAAAAAGACATTTGGCAATTCGGTGAGCTTCTTCAACATCATGACCTAAAGCACTTTACCCAAGATCTTGGCGTTATGCTTGATTACTTGACAGAAAAGGGACTTATCAACGTCTGCCAGATAGAAACGAAAGGACAGGCTGTCTATCACCGAGGATATTCTTTTAAAAAAGGTGTTGACTCTGATTCTTGACCGTGTTATATTATTAAACGTCGCTGATGCGCTTCTGAGAAAACAAGCTCACAGCGGCGGGAAAATAAATCAAAAAAACATTTGACAAAAGAAAGTCAAAATGTTATATTAATAAAGTCTCTTCAACAAGAAGTGAAAATGATCTTTGAAAACTAAACAAGACAAAACGTACCTGTTAATTCAGTTTTTAAAAAAATCGCACAGCGATGTGCGTAGTCAGTCAAACTAGGGCCTGCACGACGCAGGTCACACAGGTGTCGCCGCAGGAAGCGGTGAATTTAACCTGTGATCCATTTATCGGAGAGTTTGATCCTGGCTCAGGACGAACGCTGGCGGCGTGCCTAATACATGCAAGTCGAGCGGACAGATGGGAGCTTGCTCCCTGATGTTAGCGGCGGACGGGTGAGTAACACGTGGGTAACCTGCCTGTAAGACTGGGATAACTCCGGGAAACCGGGGCTAATACCGGATGGTTGTTTGAACCGCATGGTTCAAACATAAAAGGTGGCTTCGGCTACCACTTACAGATGGACCCGCGGCGCATTAGCTAGTTGGTGAGGTAACGGCTCACCAAGGCAACGATGCGTAGCCGACCTGAGAGGGTGATCGGCCACACTGGGACTGAGACACGGCCCAGACTCCTACGGGAGGCAGCAGTAGGGAATCTTCCGCAATGGACGAAAGTCTGACGGAGCAACGCCGCGTGAGTGATGAAGGTTTTCGGATCGTAAAGCTCTGTTGTTAGGGAAGAACAAGTACCGTTCGAATAGGGCGGTACCTTGACGGTACCTAACCAGAAAGCCACGGCTAACTACGTGCCAGCAGCCGCGGTAATACGTAGGTGGCAAGCGTTGTCCGGAATTATTGGGCGTAAAGGGCTCGCAGGCGGTTTCTTAAGTCTGATGTGAAAGCCCCCGGCTCAACCGGGGAGGGTCATTGGAAACTGGGGAACTTGAGTGCAGAAGAGGAGAGTGGAATTCCACGTGTAGCGGTGAAATGCGTAGAGATGTGGAGGAACACCAGTGGCGAAGGCGACTCTCTGGTCTGTAACTGACGCTGAGGAGCGAAAGCGTGGGGAGCGAACAGGATTAGATACCCTGGTAGTCCACGCCGTAAACGATGAGTGCTAAGTGTTAGGGGGTTTCCGCCCCTTAGTGCTGCAGCTAACGCATTAAGCACTCCGCCTGGGGAGTACGGTCGCAAGACTGAAACTCAAAGGAATTGACGGGGGCCCGCACAAGCGGTGGAGCATGTGGTTTAATTCGAAGCAACGCGAAGAACCTTACCAGGTCTTGACATCCTCTGACAATCCTAGAGATAGGACGTCCCCTTCGGGGGCAGAGTGACAGGTGGTGCATGGTTGTCGTCAGCTCGTGTCGTGAGATGTTGGGTTAAGTCCCGCAACGAGCGCAACCCTTGATCTTAGTTGCCAGCATTCAGTTGGGCACTCTAAGGTGACTGCCGGTGACAAACCGGAGGAAGGTGGGGATGACGTCAAATCATCATGCCCCTTATGACCTGGGCTACACACGTGCTACAATGGACAGAACAAAGGGCAGCGAAACCGCGAGGTTAAGCCAATCCCACAAATCTGTTCTCAGTTCGGATCGCAGTCTGCAACTCGACTGCGTGAAGCTGGAATCGCTAGTAATCGCGGATCAGCATGCCGCGGTGAATACGTTCCCGGGCCTTGTACACACCGCCCGTCACACCACGAGAGTTTGTAACACCCGAAGTCGGTGAGGTAACCTTTTAGGAGCCAGCCGCCGAAGGTGGGACAGATGATTGGGGTGAAGTCGTAACAAGGTAGCCGTATCGGAAGGTGCGGCTGGATCACCTCCTTTCTAAGGATATTATACGGAATATAAGACCTTGGGTCTTATAAACAGAACGTTCCCTGTCTTGTTTAGTTTTGAAGGATCATTCCTTCGAAACGTGTTCTTTGAAAACTAGATAACAGTAGACATCACATTCAATTAGTAACACAAGATATCACATAGTGATTCTTTTTAACGGTTAAGTTAGAAAGGGCGCACGGTGGATGCCTTGGCACTAGGAGCCGATGAAGGACGGGACGAACACCGATATGCTTCGGGGAGCTGTAAGCAAGCTTTGATCCGGAGATTTCCGAATGGGGAAACCCACCACTCGTAATGGAGTGGTATCCATATCTGAATTCATAGGATATGAGAAGGCAGACCCGGGGAACTGAAACATCTAAGTACCCGGAGGAAGAGAAAGCAAATGCGATTCCCTGAGTAGCGGCGAGCGAAACGGGATTAGCCCAAACCAAGAGGCTTGCCTCTTGGGGTTGTAGGAC
>NZ_CP150252.1:927500-3152500 GCF_037975425.1 Bacillus sp. FSL R5-0416
ATGAGATTTCCCATTCCGCAAGGAAGTAAGATCCCTGAAAGATGATCAGGTTGATAGGTCTGAGGTGGAAGTGTGGCGACACATGGAGCTGACAGATACTAATCGATCGAGGACTTAACCATATTTTTGAATGATGGCACACCTGTTATCTAGTTTTGAGAGAATAAGTTTTTCGAAAAAACACTTGATTTTCTCAAGAATACATAGTATAATGTTAAATGTCACTGAAATTGTCTGGTGATGATGGCGAAGAGGTCACACCCGTTCCCATGCCGAACACGGAAGTTAAGCTCTTCAGCGCCGATGGTAGTCGGGGGTTTCCCCCTGTGAGAGTAGGACATCGCCAGGCAGACTTCATTCCGCAGTAGCTCAGTGGTAGAGCTATCGGCTGTTAACCGATCGGTCGTAGGTTCGAATCCTACCTGCGGAGCCATTATTGGAGAGCTGTCCGAGTGGTCGAAGGAGCACGATTGGAAATCGTGTAGGCGGTCAACTCCGTCTCAAGGGTTCGAATCCCTTGCTCTCCGCCACTGATACTTATACATAATTACAATTGAAAGTCTGGGCCCGTTGGTCAAGCGGTTAAGACACCGCCCTTTCACGGCGGTAACACGGGTTCGAATCCCGTACGGGTCATTATATGATGGAGGATTAGCTCAGCTGGGAGAGCATCTGCCTTACAAGCAGAGGGTCGGCGGTTCGAGCCCGTCATCCTCCACCATTATATCATCGCGGGGTGGAGCAGTTCGGTAGCTCGTCGGGCTCATAACCCGAAGGTCGCAGGTTCAAATCCTGCCCCCGCAACCAAATTTCAAAATGGTCCGGTAGTTCAGTTGGTTAGAATGCCTGCCTGTCACGCAGGAGGTCGCGGGTTCGAGTCCCGTCCGGACCGCCATTTAAATACTTAGGCTCGGTAGCTCAGTTGGTAGAGCAACGGACTGAAAATCCGTGTGTCGGCGGTTCGATTCCGTCCCGAGCCACCACCTATGCCGGTGTAGCTCAATTGGTAGAGCAACTGACTTGTAATCAGTAGGTTGGGGGTTCAAGTCCTCTTGCCGGCACTGTTTTTTCTAAATTTAATGTGGAGGGGTAGCGAAGTGGCTAAACGCGGCGGACTGTAAATCCGCTCCCTCAGGGTTCGGCAGTTCGAATCTGCCCCCCTCCACCATTTATAGGGGCATAGTTTAACGGTAGAACAGAGGTCTCCAAAACCTCCGGTGTGGGTTCGATTCCTACTGCCCCTGCCAAATTTATGACATCTTGAGATTATGGCGGTTGTGGCGAAGTGGTTAACGCACCAGATTGTGGCTCTGGCACTCGTGGGTTCGATTCCCATCAATCGCCCCATATTATCATTGGGCTATAGCCAAGCGGTAAGGCAACGGACTTTGACTCCGTCATGCGTTGGTTCGAATCCAGCTAGCCCAGTCTCACTTTTTATATCAACTGCATATAATGTATTAAGTCCATTTAAAATGCGGAAGTAGTTCAGTGGTAGAACACCACCTTGCCAAGGTGGGGGTCGCGGGTTCGAATCCCGTCTTCCGCTCCAATTACGGCGGCATAGCCAAGTGGTAAGGCAGAGGTCTGCAAAACCTTTATCCCCGGTTCGAATCCGGGTGTCGCCTTCTTATTGCCGGGGTGGTGGAATTGGCAGACACACAGGACTTAAAATCCTGCGGTAGGTGACTACCGTGCCGGTTCAAGTCCGGCCCTCGGCACCAATTTTACTTACATGGTAAGTTGAATTGGTGTTTGTGTTTTATCATTATAACTAATCATATTAATGATCTACATAAGTAGATCATTTTTTTAATGCTTTGTTTTATCATAACAAGTTAAGTTCCGAGGCCTATTATAAAGCGGCTGTATAGCTAGTCTTTCAACACTTTTATTTTTATTTCCAAAAAAACTTTTTTGAAATACGTTGACACTTTATGAGATCCATGATATAGTTATATTCGTCGGTTAGATACGACGTAAAACTTGCCGGTGTGGCGGAATTGGCAGACGCGCACGACTCAAAATCGTGTTCCTTCTGGAGTGTCGGTTCGACCCCGACCACCGGTATACTGAAAAACCCGTTTCTTAATAGACACGGGTTTTTATTTTTTATTAAAGAAAAGGAGCCGAGGCTCCTTTTTATACTTACTCAGCGTATTGGTCTAAGATCTCTTCTAACACCTCTTCAAGCTCTTCTGCATCTTCAAGCTCTGATTGGCTGAAACGGACGCGTACAAGCTGTTCTCCGTCATTATACATCTCTTCCAGCCATCCTCGCAGTCCTCTTGCCCTGCGGTCGACTTCGAAAATGATTTCCAAACCGTCTTCGTCTAAAAGGAAAATGAGCTCTAATTCATCAAGCATCTGACGATAATATCCGGAAGTCGGAACGAATTCGAATTCTTGAACGAACGGAAGGCGGCGTCGGAAGTAGGGCGCTTGTTCACAGTCTGCTTCGTTAAGACGGAAGCCCAGGTTTTCGATTGCTTCCAGCACATTTTCAATCCAAGGGTGCGCTTCAACGAAAATGCGGTCATGATCGGATTTATCGATACCGCCTTGAATGTCAAGGTCTGTCACCACGGCAACCTCTACTTTCCCTACAGTCATCGGCGTATCTAGAGGCAGAGTGAATGTAAACGGAAATTGATGCTCTTCACCAGGCTGTATGGTAAATGAACCAGTGACCCGGAAAGAATGAATTGTAGCGTATTTCCGGTGCTCTTCATCGTCTTTTACAATGACATACCGTGTGCTAAGCTGTAAATCGATATAACGGATGTCCTGAGCGATTTTTCCGCCTTTGACATGTACCGTTCCCTGTACTTCTTCTCCTGGAAAATATGCGTCTTTTTCTAAAATTGTATCTACTTTTGCAGCTCCAATTCCGGCACTTGCCGCAAGTTTCTTAAAAAATGACATGTTAGATCTTCCCCTTTTTCTTTTTTCTCAACAGATATACGCAAGAAGGAGGAAAAAAGATTCGTTTGATTCATACTTTTTTCCTATTATTCGTCTCGGCCTAGGGACAGACTAAGAATAATATTGAAAATAAAGGAGTGGATGGAAGTGAATAAAGAAAGTTTGGTTGCAGATGAATTACACAGAATGTTTTTGGCTGGTGAGCTGCAAATCACAGTAGAGGAGGATATAAACAATATTTCCGAAAGGCTGAGAAACGGCGATCTCAGTTTAGACCGATTAAGCGGTGAAGACGCGTTTATAAAAGAAACGGTAAATGAGGCTTTAAGAAGAGTGGAGCAATAAAAAAGAGACGGCATCTCATCTTTGAGATCCCGTCTCTTTTTGTGGTCTTTGCTGTAAGATAAATCTAATCGATTTGATTTGGAATTGCTCACCCGAGCCATCCCTTTTCTAACAGAAGATCTGACAGTTCATCATGGAGATAAACAGTTGTATCTAATTGATCATGCAATGCTATTCTGATGTGGGGATTTTCGGCTTCTGTTATTGCGACAGAGTATTTGTTAATGCTGGTTTTTATTGTTGTTAACAAATCAAGAATATCTTTGGGACAAAGACTTTGTTCAATGGGAAACCACCCCCTTTGTTTTTATAGCAGCTCCTGATAAGAAAGTATTTGGCTTTGTTTCTTGCTTCTATACAAAATGCTATAATAAGCAACAAATTTTGTTGGGGGGTGTGATGATGAAGCAGATTATTGCGATGGGGGGCGGGGGTTTTTCGATGGAGCCGGATAATTTGTCCCTCGATCAATATATCCTCAATCAATCAAAACGAGAGCAGCCTCGTATTTGTTTTTTGCCGACGGCGAGCGGAGATTCCAGCGGTTTTATCATGCATTTCAAACACTGGATTGTGTGCCGTCTCACTTATCTTTGTTTAAGCCGCCATCAACAGATTTAACTTCTTTTGTTATGGAAATGGACGTGATTTATGTTGGCGGGGGAAATACGCGGAATTTACTTGTGTTATGGAAAGAGTGGGGGCTTGACCAGATTCTTAGGGAAGCATGGAAGAACGGTGTGGTTTTAGCTGGATTAAGTGCCGGTGCGATCTGCTGGTTTGAAGAAGGGGTGACGGATTCAGCCGGACCGCTGACAAGTTTGAAAAGTTTAGGTTTTTTGCAAGGGAGCTTTTGTCCCCATTATGACGGGGAAAAGGATCGGAGACCGGCATACCACCAGCTGATATCTAACAAGTTCTTATGCAGTGGCTATGCAGCGGATGATGGGGCTGCTCTCCATTTCATAAATGATCAGCTGTTTCAGACTGTGAGTTCAAGGTCGGAAGGAAAGGCATATCGGGTGATGATGGCTGAACATGAAATAGCTGAAATCCCGTTGCCGGTCAAATATTTAGGGTGAAATTGGCTGAATATTATCTATATTCCTCTTTTTTTCAGATTGATTTTATGATAAGATGAGTGCGAAATCAATAGTTACTGGGGGTGCCCGCTTTCGGGCTGAGAGAGAAGGTAAGCTTCTTAACCCTTTGGACCTGATCTGGTTCGTACCAGCGTGGGGAAGTAGAGGAATTGTTTTTGTTATTGTCTTGCTGGGCAATAATATGTTTCTTTCTGACTGTAACCGGGTTCATTTATATGAATCCGGTTTTTTGTGCTGGTTATGGGCTTGATTTTGTCCTTTCAAACGTAGAGAGGGGAAGGAAAAGTAATGCAAAACAATTCAGTGCAGCAAGCCAACATTTCCATTATGTCAAGTTTTTCAGGCAGCAAGAAGGTATACGTGGAGGGTTCTTCTTCGGACATCCAAGTGCCGATGAGGGAGATCCTATTGAGTCCGACGACGGGATCGTTCGGCGAAGAGGAAAACGCGCCTGTGCGTGTCTATGATACAAGCGGACCGTATACGGACCCTGAAGTAACCATTAATATTCAAGAAGGATTAAAGCCGCTCCGCCAAAAATGGATCACAGAGCGCGGTGACGTGGAAGAGTATGAAGGTCGGGCTATAAAACCAGAAGATAACGGTTATAAAAAAGCAAATCCAAACGTAAGCTACCCAGGATTAAAGCGGAAACCGCTGAGGGCGAAGGCAGGTCAAAATGTCACACAAATGCACTATGCAAAAAAGGGGATCATTACACCTGAGATGGAATTTATCGCCATTCGTGAGCATGTGTCTCCTGAATTCGTCAGAGACGAGGTAGCTAGCGGCCGGGCGATTATTCCTTCAAACATTAATCACCCTGAAAGTGAGCCAATGATTATCGGCCGGAATTTTCATGTGAAGATTAATGCGAATATCGGGAATTCAGCGGTTACGTCATCCATTGAAGAAGAAGTGGAAAAAATGACGTGGGCCATCCGCTGGGGAGCGGATACGATGATGGATCTCTCTACCGGAAAAGATATTCATACGACGCGTGAATGGATTATCCGCAATTGCCCCGTGCCTGTGGGAACTGTTCCGATTTATCAGGCGCTTGAAAAAGTAAACGGCGTAGCGGAGGATTTAACGTGGGAGATTTATCGTGATACGCTAATCGAGCAGGCAGAGCAGGGAGTGGATTATTTTACGATTCACGCGGGTGTTTTGCTTAGGTATGTACCGCTGACTGCCAAACGGACAACTGGTATTGTGTCACGCGGGGGAGCGATTATGGCGCAGTGGTGTCTGGCTCATCATCAAGAAAGCTTTTTATACACACATTTTGAAGAAATATGTGAGATTATGAAAATGTATGATATTGCTTTCTCACTTGGGGATGGTTTGCGTCCCGGATCAATTGCTGATGCCAATGACGAAGCGCAGTTTGCTGAATTAGAGACGCTTGGAGAGCTGACGCAAATTGCCTGGAAGCATGATGTTCAGGTGATGATTGAGGGTCCTGGACATGTTCCGATGCATAAAATCAAAGAGAACGTCGATAAACAAATGGACATTTGTAAAGAAGCGCCTTTTTACACATTGGGGCCGTTGACAACGGATATTGCGCCGGGATATGACCATATTACTTCAGCGATCGGAGCGGCGATGATCGGTTGGTATGGGACAGCAATGCTTTGTTATGTAACGCCGAAGGAGCATTTGGGGCTGCCAAACCGTGATGATGTTCGTGAAGGAGTCATTACATATAAGATCGCTACGCACGCTGCGGACCTTGCAAAAGGGCATCCCGGAGCGCAAATCCGGGATGATGCGTTATCGAAAGCCCGTTTTGAATTCCGCTGGCGGGATCAGTTTAATTTATCTCTTGATCCGGAGAGAGCCCTTGAATACCATGATGAAACACTGCCTGCCGAAGGAGCAAAAACCGCTCACTTTTGTTCCATGTGCGGTCCGAAATTTTGCAGCATGAGAATTTCACAGGATATTCGGGATTATGCGAAGGACAAAGAGATTAGTGAATGGGATGCTATTGAAGAGGGGATGAAAGAAAAAGCTGAAGAATTTGTGAATCAAGGCAGCAAGCTGTATAAATAATAGATTGACAGTCGAAATGGAATGCGTTTTAATATAGCTAATATCCATTTCCAGTATTTGCTGATCGGAACACCGAAGGCTCTTATCGTTTAGATAAGGGCCTTTTTTGTATGAAAAAGGAGGGATTATTGATGGGAGTCAAAAAAGAAAAGGGGAGAAAACGATTCAGGAAGCGAAAAACCTACGGGAATCAGATTTTGCCGCTTGAGCTGCTGATTGAAAAAAACAAACGAGAGATTATAAACAGCGCGGAACTCATGGAAGAAATTTATATGAAGATTGATGAGAAGCATACGCAATGTGTAACTAAATATAAAAAAACCCGCTGACTACAGCGGGTTTTTGCATTTCTACATTAAGCATCTTTTTTAATCGGCAATCCAAGGCCTTCTGCCACGCGTTTTCCGTATTCAGGATCCGCTTTGTAGAAGTGCTCGATTTGGCGCAGTTTGATTTCTTCTTTTTCTACCGGCTTCATAGCATTAACGATATTTTCAACAAGGCGGGTACGTTCATCTTCACTCATTAAACGATACAGATCACCGGCTTGAGTGTAGTGATCGTTGTGATCGTAGCTTACGCTGTCAGCGATGCCTTGTACCGGATATGCTGCTTGCTTATCCTCAGGTGACTCTTTTGGACCGCCGAAGCTGTTAGGCTCGTAATACACAGATCCGCCGCCGTTATCATCAAAGCGCATTTGTCCATCACGCTGATAATTGTTTACTTTGTTGCGTGCGCGGTTGATTGGCAGCGCTTGATGGTTTGCACCGACACGGTAGCGGTGTGCATCATGATAAGCAAACAGTCGGCCTTGAAGCATTTTATCCGGTGAAACATCAATACCAGGCACGAGTGTTCCAGGTGAAAATGTCGCTTGTTCTACCTCTGCAAAGTAGTTTTCCGGATTTCTGTCTAGAACCATGCGTCCGACCTCGATTAACGGGTAGTCTTTTTGAGACCAAACTTTTGTGACATCAAACGGATCGAAACGGTACGTGTTTGCATCTTCTAAAGGCATGATTTGCACATATAGTTTCCATGCAGGATAATCACCGTTTTCGATTGCATTGAAAAGGTCTTCTGTATGGTAATCAGGGTTTTCACCGGCAATTTTTGCTGCCGTATTGACATCAAGGTTTTTCACGCCTTGTTCCGTTTTAAAGTGATATTTAATCCATACGCCTTCGCCTTCGGCATTTGTCCATTTGAATGTATGGCTTCCGAAGCCGTGCATGTGGCGAAGTGTTGCAGGAATTCCGCGGTCAGACATCAGGATTGTCACTTGGTGAAGTGACTCTGGTGAAAGTGACCAGAAATCCCATACAGCCGTAGGGTTTTTCAGGTGTGTTTTAGGATCTCTTTTTTGTGTATGGATGAAATCAGGGAACTTAATCGCATCGCGGATAAAGAATACAGGCGTATTGTTGCCGACGATGTCGTAGTTTCCTTCTTCAGTATAAAATTTAACAGCAAATCCGCGCGGGTCGCGAACTGTGTCAGCAGAGCCAAGTTCACCGGCAACTGTTGAGAAACGGATGAACAACGGTGTGCGTTTGCCGACTTCAGAAAGGAAAGCGGCTTTCGTGTATTTAGTTACGTCGTTTGTCACTTCAAAATATCCGTGTGCGCCTGCTCCTTTGGCGTGAACAACACGTTCAGGAACACGTTCTCGGTTGAAATGGGCCAATTTTTCGAGTAAATGTACATCTTGAATTAAAGTTGGTCCGCGAGAACCGGCAGTCATTGAGTTTTGATTATCTCCAACCGGAGCGCCCCAGCTAGTTGTCAGTTTATTTGAACTCATGTTATCACCTCTTGGAATTTATAAGAACATAATATCATCTCTAAGTAAAAAGTCAATATTATTTTATAATTATTATAAAATAGTTATCTCTATTAATCGATATCTAGTATCGAAAGTGTTGAAAAACCTTGTTGTAACAGCTTTTTATGACACTTAATAATTTTTGGAGAAATAATTTTTCCTTCTCTATTTGCGAAACAAGCAGAGTAAGTGATAAACAAGGATATCAAAAATCGTATTTAAAAAAGAGTTGACATATCGGAATAATTTGAATTAACATGTTATTCAAACAAAAAAACAATTGGGCAGCTGATCGGACCGCCGAAGGCTCTCATCTCTACAAGAACAGAGATGGGGGCCTTTTTGTTTTTTTGAAGGCGGGGTTGGCAGAAAGAGAGGGATAAAAGTGGCTGTGACCATCAGCATCAAAGAAAAGGCATTTGTTCAAGAGGGCCGCAAAAACACGGTCTTAGAGAACATAGAATTATCAATCGCACCAGGCGAATTTCTAACGCTTATCGGACCGAGCGGGTGTGGAAAAAGCACCCTGTTAAAGATTATTGCAGGGCTTGATTCTGAATATGACGGGAGTGTGGAAATTAACGGCCGCAGCGTAACAGCTCCGGGTATTCAGCAAGGATTTATTTTTCAGGAACACCGCCTCTTTCCTTGGCTGACTGTTGAGCAGAATATTGCAGCCGACTTGAATTTGAATGACCCAAAAGTCAAACAAAAGGTGGATGAACTGATCGAGATTGTCAGATTGAAAGGATCGGAAAAAGCATATCCGCGCGAGCTGTCAGGCGGCATGTCACAAAGAGTAGCCATCGCCCGGGCCCTTCTGCGGGAGCCTGAGGTGCTACTTTTAGATGAACCGTTTGGTGCACTCGACGCTTTTACAAGAAAACACCTGCAGGACGTGCTGCTGGATATATGGAGGAGGAAAAAAACAACGATGATTCTCGTGACTCATGATATAGATGAATCTGTTTATTTAGGAAATGAGCTTGCGATCCTTAAGGCCAAACCGGGGAAAATCCATAAGCTGATGCCCATTCACCTGGCGTATCCGCGGAACCGGACGACTCCGGATTTCCAAGCGATCAGACAGAGAGTGCTGTCGGAATTCGAGAAAACAGAAGATTTGGAGTACGCAGAAGGATCAGGGATATAGAAAGGGCGGAAGCGGAAATGAAAAAAGGACTCATTGTATTGGTTGCCGTTATTTTTCTGCTCGCAGGCTGTGGAGCAAATGGAGCCAGCGGTGACCACAAACAATTGAAGGAAATTCGTATTGGTATTCAGCAAAGCTTAAGCCCGCTTTTGATCGCAAAAGAAAAAGGCTGGTTCGAAGATGCATTTGAAAAAGAAGGCATCAAAGTGAAATGGGTGGAGTTTCAAAGCGGTCCGCCCCAATTTGAAGGCCTTGCGGCAGACAAACTTGATTTTTCTCAAGTCGGTAATTCGCCTGTGATCGCTGGACAGGCGGCAGGCATTGACTTTAAAGAAATCGGTTTGTCTCAGGACGGCTTGAAAGCAAACGGCATCCTTGTCAATCGAAACAGCGGCATTCAAGACGTTAAGGGCTTAAAGGGGAAGAAAATTGCAGTCGCCAAAGGCAGCAGCGGGTTTGATTTTTTGTATAAAGCGCTTGATCAAGTGGGGTTGTCAGCTAACGATGTGACAATTATTCAGCTTCAGCCTGATGAAGCAGCTTCCGCATTTGAAAACGGATCTGTTGATGCCTGGTCCATTTGGGAGCCGTACTTGTCCTTAGAAACAATGAAACACGGAGCAAAAATCCTTGTGAACGGAGAAAGCACAGATTTATATTCACCGGGTTTTACTTTAGTAAGAACAAAGTTTTCAGAAGAGCATCCAGACGAAGTGGTCCGTTTTCTGAAGGTGTTTAATAAAGCCGTTGTATGGCAAAAGGAACATCTGGATGAAGCAGCGGACTTGTATTCTGACATTAAAGATCTCGATAAAAAGGTCGTCGAAAATGTGCTGAAAAATACTGAACCTCTGAATGAGGTCATCAGTGACGACATTGTGAAAGCGCAGCAGGAAACAGCAGATTTTCAATTTCGAACAAAGGCGATAGATAAGAAGATTGATGTGAAGGATGTTGTCGATAACACTTTTATCAAAAAAGCATTAGAGGAACATTCCTCAGGAGGTGACCAATGATGAAAGCAGAGGCTGCGGGCTCGCTGCCCAAAACGAATGCGGAAGCGGTGCGAAAAAAGCCCGGAAGGAAGAGATACGGCTGGATGAAGGGGCTTTTACTGCCCGCTGTCATCATTGCCATCTGGCAGATCATCGGCGGGCTGGGAGTTGTGTCCGCTACAGTGCTGCCTACACCTGTTACGATTGTTCTGACCTTTAAGGAGCTTATTTTGTCCGGCGAACTGTTCGGCCATCTGCAAATCAGCATTTATCGGGCGGCGCTTGGTTTTTTGCTTGGCGCAGGGCTTGGATTGATGATCGGGATTTTGGCCGGATTCTCCAAACGGACGGAGCTGTATCTTGATCCGTCGTTGCAAATGCTTAGAACCGTACCTCATCTGGCCGTCACGCCGCTGTTTATTTTATGGTTCGGATTTGACGAAGTATCTAAAATTTTGCTGATTGCGCTCGGTGCCTTCTTTCCTGTCTATATCAATACGTTTAACGGCATCCGCGGGGTTGACGCGAAGCTGTTTGAAGTCGCCCGGGTGCTTGAATTTAAATGGCATCAGCAGATATCCAAAGTGATATTGCCGGCAGCCCTGCCCAATATATTGCTAGGCATTCGCTTATCGCTCGGCATTGCATGGCTCGGGCTCGTTGTGGCAGAGCTGATGGGCTCAAGCTCGGGAGTCGGCTATATGATCATGGATGCGAGACAGTTTTCACAAACGAATAAAGTCTTTGCAGGGATTATCATTTTTGCAGTGGTTGGAAAGCTGACGGATTCCTTCGTCAGGCTGCTTGAACGAAAGCTGTTAAAGTGGAGAAACAGCTACGAAGGATAAAAGATATCAAGGGGAGATGAATATGGAAATTCTTTGGTTTATACCGACTCATGGAGACGCGAGATATTTAGGATCTGAAAGTGATGGACGGACTGCGGATCATCTTTACTTTAAACAAGTCGCGCAGGCGGCAGACAGGCTGGGATATACAGGAGTTCTTCTGCCGACGGGAAGATCGTGCGAGGACCCGTGGCTTACAGCGTCGGCACTGGCAGGAGAAACAAAGGACTTAAAGTTTTTAGTCGCGGTAAGACCTGGTTTAATGCAGCCTTCTCTGGCAGCCAGAATGACGTCCACTCTAGACCGCATTTCAGACGGCCGGCTGCTGATCAACGTTGTGGCTGGGGGCGATCCGTATGAGCTGGCAGGCGATGGCCTGTTTATCAGCCATGATGAGCGCTACGAGGCAACAGACGAATTTTTAACCGTTTGGCGGAGACTTTTGCAGGGAGAAACGGTTTCCTATGAAGGAAAGCATATAAAAGTGGAAAACAGCAATCTGCTTTTCCCGCCGCAGCAAGAGCCGCATCCGCCCATCTATTTCGGTGGTTCGTCACAGGCTGGGATTGAAGCTGCCGCAAAGCATACAGACGTGTACTTGACATGGGGTGAGCCGCCTGAACAAGTAAAAGAAAAAATAGAAAGAGTCAAAAAGCAAGCGGCAAAAGAAGGGAGATCCGTTCGATTTGGCATTAGGCTGCATGTCATTGCCCGTGAAACTGAACAAGAGGCATGGGAAGCGGCAGAGCGCTTGATCAGCCACTTGGATGATGACACCATTGCCAAAGCGCAGGCAGCTTTGAGCCGTTACGACTCTTCAGGCCAGCAGCGGATGGCCGTCCTTCATCAAGGCGATCGGACGAAGCTTGAAATCAGCCCGAATCTGTGGGCGGGGATCGGCCTGGTCAGAGGAGGGGCAGGAACAGCTCTTGTCGGTGATCCGCAGACGATTGCCGACCGGATAGCGGAGTACCAGGCACTCGGCATAGAATCGTTTATATTCTCCGGCTATCCGCATTTAGAAGAAGCGTATTATTTTGCAGAGCTTGTATTTCCGCTTTTGCCGTTTGAAAATGATCGGACGAGAAAGCTTCAGAACAAAAGGGGAGAAGCGGTAGGAAACACTTATTTTGTCAAAGAGAAAAATGCATGAGTTTAACTAAAATACAGCCCCCCCGAACATGGTATGATATTCAAAAAAAGGGGGCTTTTTTTCTGAAAACATTGAGAAGCGCGGCAGTCATTTGCCTCATAGCTATGCTGTCTGCATGCGGACATTCAAAACAGATGGAAATCAAAGCGGCGGACATATCAGATCTTGAAAAAAACAGAATGGATGTCGCAGCTTCACAGGCATTCACTGCCGAAGCCGTCAATATCGGTGAAGGTATTTCTTCAGCTGACATGTACATCGAACATTATCAAAAGGGAAAGCTTGTTGAGAGGTTTGGACCGGTTCGTGCAGATTATTCAGAGGAAAAACCCGATACCATACAATTTGTTTATTTTGAGAATGAAGAGGGGGAAGGAAAGAATAAACATACCACCATTCATTTTGGCATTGTGGATAAACAGGGAAATATAGCGGCTGATTCATCGGTGAAACGCGACGATAGCACAACACAGGAAATGACTCAGAATATTTCATCGCCGGAACCGATTACTTTCGAGAAGCCTGCTTTGATCGGCAGCAGTATTAGAGGGACTGACGAGACAATGCACACCTCTGAACATAAAAAAGAGCTCATTAAGCATCAAGATGCGTTACTGTATTATGTGGAATTGCATCATTAGAGTGGGCGGCTTCAAGCCGTCTGTTTTACAAAGCGGTATGCTTGCTTTTTTGAATGGTGCATGATACATTTTAAATCGTAACAATTTCGATTTAAAGGGAGGCTATGTGACTTGGCTAAAAAATCAAAAGTGGCAAAAGAGTTAAAACGCCAACAGCTTGTTGAGCAATACGCTGGTATTAGACGCGAGTTGAAGGAAAAAGGAGATTACGAGGCACTCAGCAAGCTGCCAAGAGATTCAGCACCGGGAAGGCTTCACAACCGCTGCATGGTAACGGGGCGCCCGAGAGCATATATGAGGAAGTTTAAAATGTCCAGAATCGCTTTCAGGGAGCTGGCCCATAAAGGCCAGATTCCCGGTGTGAAAAAAGCAAGCTGGTAAGAAAAAACTCCGGCCGATTACAGCGCGCCGGAGTTTTTTTCGTTTTTCTTGAAAGAGATGACGTAGGAAAGGTGCTGGATGATCATGATGATAAACACAATAATAATAGGGAAAAACGGAATGCGCGATTGAAATAGCGGATAAAAAATGAGAAGAACCGCTGCGGCAGGCAGCGAGAAGTAGACAGCGATATATGACGCGCGACATGCTTTTGCCGTCATCATCTGCTCTCTTTCATCCTGCTCTTCAAACTCATCAGGCAGAAGAAGCTGCTTTCTGGCAGGGCAGCTTTTTTTCTGTAAGTACAAATAAACCGCAGACGCCGCAACAAACAGAATAAAGGGGGTGAGGTTTAATTCAAACACCATCCCGCCGCTCTTTGTGCCGAAAAAAGATGCAATTCCTTCTGACGCTTCAAAGTATGCAATCAGCGTCCAGCATGCAAGGCCAAATAACACAAGGTGAAAAGCTGCTTTTGTTTTCATGCTCATCTTAGTTTTCCTCCTCTAACCAAAAGACATCCTCCATTTTCATGGAGAAGGCTTTGCAGATTTTCAGTGCTAACAGCAGTGAGGGAACATAATCGCCTTTTTCGATAGCAGCCACAGTCTGTCTTGTGACGCCGACTGTTTCTCCTAGTTTTTCCTGAGAATAGCCGAAGCGTGCCCTCAGCTCTTTTACTTTATTTTTCATCATGACGTCTGTCCCCTTCACAATCTCGATTGATTATATTGTATAGTATACTTAACATTATGTAAATGGAACTTAACAACTTTACAAAAAGATAACTTTTTTTCGACAAAATTTTTATATGCCCTTGACGAAAAATAAATAAACATGTAATATAAAAAAAGTCAGAGCGGTACTGTTGCTGACAATCACAAATGCGGGTGTAGTTTAGTGGTAAAACCTCAGCCTTCCAAGCTGATGTCGTGAGTTCGATTCTCATCACCCGCTCCATACATACGTTATTAACGCAGTGTTTCGTTTCTCAGATAAACGAAGTATTGCGTTTTTTTATGTAAAAAAGAACACGACATTCGTGTTCTTTTACGTAAGCCAATGTACTGTATGGGTGCCGCCGTGAATTTGTTCAAACATTTTCGTTAATGATGATAAGAGGTTAACAGCGCTGCTATTCTCAATCGATGGCGGGAAAAAAATGATTTGCAGCATATTCTTAGTCTCGTTTGAAACGGGATAGTGGTTGACGTTGTTTTTGAAATCGCCAAAAATGCCGTTTTCATCAGAGAAAAGCAGTATGTTTTCTTTTTCTCCCAATGAGATCCGGACCGGCTCATGAAGCTTTCCGGCATCATAAATCATAATAGGCAGAGAATATTTTAATGCGAAAAAATCGATTGTGTCATGGGCCGAGTCTTTACTTTCCATGAATTGTTCCTTGGATATCGGGACCAGCATGTCCTCCATTGGGGTTGTTTCTCCCTCAAATGAAGGGTTAAGCTGTTTAAAGAGTTCCTGCCATTCCTTGACGAAGGATTCATCGGATATACCGCCGTCCGCATAGTCGAAAAACAAGGATTCTTGAAACAGGCGGAGTCTGCCTTTCAGCATTTGCGGTGAGGAGCCGACTTCGATATTCTCATAAATGACAGCAGCTGCATGTAAGCCGGCCGCACGTTCAGTAATAACAGAATCAAGTTTGATATTCACTAGCATTCACTCCAGTTACGTGATATCAACCTATTATAAACGCTGTATCGTTTTATCACAAAGAAAGGAGGCTGTGCAAAACATGAACGTTTATCAGCTCAAAGAAGAATTAATTGAATACGCGAAAAGCATTGGCGTGGACAAGATTGGTTTTACGACCGCTGATACTTTTGACAGTTTAAAAGACCGTTTGATTCTTCAAGAATCGCTCGGCTATCTCTCCGGCTTTGAAGAGCCAGATATCGAAAAAAGGGTGACGCCGAAGCTTCTTTTGCCGAAAGCGAAATCTATAGTTGCAATTGCTCTCGCATATCCTTCCAGAATGAAGGATGCGCCGAGAAGCACGAGAACTGAGCGCAGGGGCATTTTTTGCAGAGCTTCCTGGGGAAAAGACTATCATGATGTGTTGAGGGAAAAGCTTGATCTGCTGGAGGAATTTCTAAAAAGCAAGCATGAGGATATCAGAACGAAGTCAATGGTTGATACAGGTGAATTGTCTGATCGCGCCGTTGCGGAACGTGCCGGAATTGGATTCAGTGCGAAAAACTGTATGATCACAACACCCGAGTATGGCTCTTATGTGTATTTGGCGGAAATGATCACAAATATCCCTTTTGAGCCTGATGTGCCGATTGAAGATATGTGCGGGTCCTGCACGAAATGCTTGGATGCCTGTCCGACGGGAGCCCTGGTTAATCCCGGGCAGCTTAATGCGCAGCGCTGCATCTCTTTTCTAACCCAGACAAAAGGATTTTTACCTGATGAATTCCGGACAAAAATCGGAAACCGCCTGTACGGGTGCGATACGTGCCAAACGGTATGCCCTCTCAATAAAGGGAAGGATTTTCATCTTCATCCGGAAATGGAGCCTGATCCTGAGATTGCCAAACCGTTATTGAAGCCGCTTTTGACCATCAGCAATCGGGAATTTAAGGAGAAATTCGGGCATGTCTCAGGTTCTTGGCGCGGGAAAAAACCGATTCAGCGAAACGCCATTCTCGCGCTAGCGCATTTTAAGGATGCTTCCGCACTGCCTGAATTGGCGGAACTGATGCATAAGGATCCGCGTCCTGTCATCAGGGGGACAGCCGCATGGGCAATCGGAAAAATCGGAGACCCCGCATACGCGGAAGAGCTTGAAAAAGCGCTGGAAAAAGAGAAGGATGAAGAGGCAAAGCTGGAAATTGAAAAAGGAATTGAGTTGCTAAAAGCTTCAGGCATGACTAAACAAGGCTTGTCCTGACATACGTATAGAGCAGAAGGAAAAAACACTTGAGATCATCCAAGTGTTTTTTCTCTATAAAAAAGTATGGCGGGTGGGGTGAGCTTGAAGCACATTTTAGAACAATTAGCGGAGGAGCGGCTGGGCTTTCTGGTTAACGGGCATGCTATGAGACAGGAGTCTCAAGTCGGAGACCTTAAAGTCATGGAGCGTAAGAAAAAGCTTCTGGAAAAACGTAAAGTTGACATCATAAAAGCGAAAGCAAAGGCCGTGATTAATCATGTGCGGGTTGAGGATGACGGAACGACCTGCCTTTCGTATACCATCCATTACGAATACGTGTGTAAGGAACAAGATGACAGCTTGTATATAGAAGAGCACATAGAGGAGCGAATGGCTTTCCTGTATGATCACATTTTGATTAGTGATCAGGAAATTGCGAAAAAGCCGGCTGGATTTCATGAAGGGACCAGTATTATTGACTATTCTGAAGCTGAAGAGGAAAGAGAAGCGTTTGGCAGGGCTTTTCAATACGATCGTCTCGGCGCTGTCCAATATGCCGAGAAATTTTGGAACAAGCGCAATCCTGCTTATAAAAATTTCAGCGATAACTGTACAAATTTTATTTCTCAGTGTCTTCATGCAGGAGGCGCGCCGATGCGCGGTCATCCGAACAGGGGATCAGGCTGGTGGATGAAACAAAGCTCATGGAGCTACAGCTGGACGGTGGCTCACTCTATGAAAATGTATTTGTCGAATTCAAAGGCCGGACTGCGTGCGGTGCGGGTGAAATCAGCGGAAGAACTGATGCCGGGCGATGTGATTTGCTATGACTTCGAAGGAGACGGCCGGTTTAATCATACAACGATTGTCGTGGCAAAGGACAAAGGCAATATGCCGCTTGTCAACGCCCAGACCTATGACAGCCGGATGAGGTATTGGTCATATGAGGATTCTACGGCATACACGCCGTCAATACGATATGCCTTTTTTCATATCGTTGATGATACGACAAAAGAGTAATTAATGTTATAATGATGGGCGGATAAGAAAAACAGAGGTGAACATTGTGGCATTACATGTCGTTTTATATCAACCAGAAATTCCCGCTAACACAGGGAATATTGCACGTACTTGTGCAGCAACCAATACAACGCTACACCTGATTCGTCCGCTCGGCTTTTCAACGGATGATAAAATGCTGAAGCGTGCCGGACTCGATTATTGGGAGTTTGTTAACGTTGTGTATCATGATTCGTTAGAAGAATTGTTTGAGGCATATAAAAAAGGCAAGTTTTTCTTTATTACAAAATTTGGCCAGCAGCCTCATACATCATTTGATTACACTGATCTTGACGAGGATTATTTCTTCGTGTTCGGAAGAGAAACAAGCGGTTTGCCAAAGGATTTAATTCAAAATAATATGGACCGCTGCCTGCGTCTTCCGATGACAGAGCACGTCAGATCGTTAAATCTGTCCAATACTGCCGCGATTCTTGTTTATGAAGCGCTGCGCCAGCAAAATTACCGTGATTTAAAATAGTGAAAAAACCCGCTCATCGATGATGGGCGGGTTTTTTTGCGGATGTTGAAATGCTTTGTTTCGTTTTTGGGCTTAACAACGTAACAGTGTTATGTTACAATGTACCCATCAAAGGAGCTGGACTTATGGAAGAACAATTAATCTCTAAAAAAGAATTACTTGAAAGAACATCGATTTCATACGGTCAGCTGTATCGATGGAAGCGGAAAAACTTAATACCTGAGGAATGGTTTATTCGTAAATCCACATTTACAGGGCAAGAGACGTTTTTTCCGAGAGAGGAGATTTTAAAACGTATATCAATGATTCAAAAGATGAAAGAAAATTTGTCTTTGGATGAAATGAGGGAAATGCTGTCGCCGAAAATGAAGGATGTCAGCATGACCGCTGATGAATTGCTTCATAAAGGTTTGGTTTCAAGGCCTGCTCTTGAAGCCTATTCAGAAGACGGAGGAAGTCCGGTTTTTTCATCCAGCGATTTGCTTTCGCTGTTTGTGCTTGAGGGCCTGCTGCAGTCTGGAAATGTCAGCCTTGCAGAAGCAAAAATGGCTGCAGAGGTATTAAAGAAGCATGATACTGAAGAGATTGAAAAACAGACGGAGCTGATTGTGCTCCGCAAGCTCGGTGTCACAACTTGTTTTATAGCGGCTGCGGCGGACAGCATTTTGTTTGAATCATCCGTAAAGGTTGTGGAACGGGTAGATTTATTAAAAGCTTCAGAGGAATTAAAAACAACATTTATGCAGGAGGGCCATCAATGGATGTAGTGGAAAAGCTGGTGATAAACGGATCAGGAAGTTCAAAGGGAGGAACATTTCAATCTGTTGAGATTAATGGCAGCGGGACAGTGGCCGGGGACGTGGAGTGTGACACTTTTTCTTTTAATGGAAACGGAAAAGCCGACGGCAGCGTCAAAGCGAAAGCGGTAACCATCAGCGGTTCAGGAAAGATACATGGAGACGTTGAAGCAGAATCTATCCGGATGAATGGCACTGGTTTTATTCAAGGAGAGGTATCTGCAAAACAATTGAAAATCGCTGGATCATCAACATTTGGCGGCACTGTCAAGGCTGATGGCATTGACATTAGCGGAAAAGCTGTCATGGAAGCAGATTGTGAAACAGAAACCTTTCAATCAGAAGGGAAATGCAAAATCAGCGGGCTTTTAAATGCAGACCAGGTGATCATTAAGCTTTCTGCAGGGGAAAGCTATGTGCGGGAGATCGGCTGCCGCCATCTTCAAGTGACCTGCAGAAAAGGAATGCTGACATTGCTCAGATTAATGCCGCAGCCTGTTCTAACAGCAGAGCTGATCGAAGGTGACGTGATTGAATTGACAAATACAAAGGCGAAAACCGTGCGCGGAAATAAAGTGGTCATCGGCCCGGATTGCCAGATTGAAACCGTCGAATACAGCGGGGACTATACCTGTGATCCAAGCGCGTCGGTTGAAACATCCACAAAGTTGTAAGGAGGATCGTAATGGAGACAACAAAACTGGGAAATTTAAAATTATATGGCGCTGGGCATGCCGCAGGAGGCGCGTATCACAATGTCAGCATCAAAGGAGAAGGTGTAGTTGGAGAAGGGCTGTCTGCTGTAGGCTGCCGCATATACGGAACGGGCCTTTTTCTCGGAAAAGCAGAGACTGAGCGGCTGCGTGTGCTCGGAGAAAGTGAATGTAAAGGCGATCTGACAGCCGGCAAAATCAATATATATGGGACAATGAAAGTCAGCGGCTCACTTCAATTTGATCGATTCAATCTGAAAGGCCAGACTGAAATTGGCGGGAATATGACTGGAGAATCCTGCGATGTGAAAGGGAAGCTTAGCGTAATAGGTGATTGTGAAACAGAAATGTTCCATGTCACAGGCTGTGTTGATGTATCGGGGTTATTAAATTCGGGTGAGATCAAGCTGAGATTGAGCCATGATATAAGCCATGTGCAGGAAATCGGCGGAACAACAATTACAGTGAAAAGACGCGCGAGTTTTTTTAGCCGGAAGAAAGGGAAGCTGATCGCCGATGTCATAGAAGGAGATCGGGTTTATTTGGAGAATACCGAAGCGGCAGTTGTCAGGGGAAAAGAAGTGATCATCGGGCCGGGATGCAGCATCGGAACGATTGAGTACGAAAACAAATGTGAATGCGATCCGCATTCACAGATTAAAGAAAAAACAAAACTGTAAAACATTGTTCTGTTATACAAAAAGGTGCTCTTTCAGGAGCACCCTTTTTTATTCTTTTCCAGGCTTGCTATCGTATCCTGCGGTAAAAATTGATACTAAAAAAGTGACAATGACACCCATCATGATGATTGTTTTCACCGTCTCTCCCCCTCTTCAATTTTTCCGTGCTGTCCGAGTCTGGATGATTCTGTATTTTTCTTTATTATGAACGGTCGCTGTCTGCCTTGTCAACGATGTATAAGTATCTTTATTTTTAAGAAACCAAAGCATGTATCACGAGATGGCGGCATAGATTGTATCAAAGTACCTTATTTGCATAGTGTATCAAACATGATAGAGGAGGTCCTTATGGATATATTAAAGAAAATTGAACAGTACAGAGAGGAAGAGCAGCGGCTGAAATGGGAAGGAACTTTCGCCGATTATTTGGAGATTATTAAAGAAAATCCGATGGTCGCGCAATCTGCTCATTCTCGAGTTTTTAATATGATAAAAGACAGCGGGATAGAGGAGATTGACGGACGCAAGAAGTACAGTTTTTTTGACCGCGAGCTGTTCGGGCTTGAAGAATCTCTGGAGCGTCTTGTGGAAGAGTATTTTCATCCGGCTGCCAAACGTCTAGATGTCAGAAAGCGGATTTTATTGCTGATGGGGCCTGTGAGCGGCGGTAAATCCACGCTGGTCACAATGCTTAAAAAAGGTCTCGAAGCGTACACGCTGACAGATAATGGCGCTGTATATGCGATTAAAGGCTGCCCGATGCACGAGGACCCTCTA
Organism: Bacillus sp. FSL R5-0416; assembly: GCF_037975425.1. Lineage (NCBI taxonomy): Bacteria > Bacillati > Bacillota > Bacilli > Caryophanales > Bacillaceae > Bacillus > Bacillus sp. FSL R5-0416. The sequence goes on from NZ_CP150252.1 coordinate 948,340, forward strand.
CATTTAATCCCCCATCATTTACGCGATGACTTTTACAGGGAATACGGCATTAGAATAGAAGGAAGTCTTTCTCCTTTAAATGTCATGAGGCTGGAGGAAGAGTACGGAGGAAGAATTGAGGATGTGAAGGTGGAGCGCATCTTCTTTTCAGAAGATAAGCGTACGGGAATTGGAACATTCAGTCCCTCTGATCCGAAATCTCAGGATATTGCCGATTTGACGGGGAGTATTGATTTCTCAACAATCGCCGAGTACGGTTCAGAATCAGATCCGCGTGCTTACCGGTTTGACGGAGAGCTGAATAAAGCGAACCGCGGGATGATGGAGTTTCAGGAGATGCTGAAATGTGATGAGAAATTTCTCTGGCATTTGCTTTCCTTGACACAGGAAGGGAATTTTAAAGCTGGGCGGTTTGCGTTAATTTCTGCTGATGAGCTGATCGTGGCTCACACGAATGAAACGGAGTATCGCTCATTTATTTCTAATAAAAAGAATGAAGCCCTGCACTCAAGAATCATCGTGATGCCGGTTCCTTATAATTTAAAAGTGTCTGAGGAAGAGAGAATTTATGAAAAAATGATCGCAGAAAGCGATGTGGCGGATGTTCATATTGCCCCGCATACGTTGAAGGTCGCCGCGATGTTCTCAATCCTTACCCGGTTAAAAGAGCCGAAGCGGTCGGATATTGATCTGGTCAAGAAAATGAGACTGTATGATGGAGAAAGTGTGGAAGGATATAATTCTGTCGACGTTGAGGATATGAAAAAAGAATATAATGATGAAGGCATGAGCGGAATTGATCCGCGGTACGTGATCAACCGGATTTCTTCAACGATTATCAGAAAAAATATGGAATCGATTAATTCTCTCGATGTCCTTCGTTCCTTAAAAGAAGGTCTTGATCAGCACCCATCAATTTCAAGCGAGGACAGAGAGCGGTATTTGAATTTTATTTCTGCCGCTCGCAAGGAATATGACGACATTGCGAAAAAGGAAGTTCAAAAAGCGTTTGTGTATTCGTATGAAGAATCAGCAAAAACACTTATGGACAATTACCTCGATAACGTAGAGGCTTATTGCAATAAAAATAAGCTTCGTGATCCTTTGACAGGAGAGGAAATGAACCCTGACGAAAAGCTGATGAGATCCATCGAAGAGCAGATCGGCATTTCGGAAAACGCCAAAAAAGCGTTCCGCGAAGAAATTTTAATCCGCATCTCGGCCTATGCGAGAAAAGGCAAGCGGTTTGATTACAATTCCCATGAAAGACTGCGTGAAGCTATTCAGAAAAAGCTGTTTGCTGATCTGAAGGATGTCGTTAAAATTACGACCTCAACAAAAACGCCGGATGAGCAGCAGCTGAAAAAGGTAAATGAAGTCGTGGCCCGTTTAATTGATGAGCACGGCTACAACTCGACGAGCGCCAATGAGCTGCTGAAATATGTCGGCAGCCTGCTGAACCGATAAGCAACGTGACCCGTCCGAATAGGGCGGGTTATTTTGTCCCATTTTCTAAATAGTTTGTCAATTAAACGTGCATATGTGCATATGATGAATATAAATCTTTTCAAAAGACTTGTTTCATAATCTGGCACAAGCCGGAATACGTATGTATCACGACCACAAATGGTTAAGGAGGGGAATTCATGTCCCAAAATGACAGCGGCCATTTTTTGATTTCTGAGGAAAACTGGTCCCTCCATCGCAAAGGCTTCGATGACCAGCAGCGCCACCAGAAAAAAGTGCAGGAAGCGATCAAAAACAATCTTCCGGACCTCGTAACTGAGGAAAGCATTATTATGTCTAATGGAAAAGATGTAGTGAAGATCCCAATCCGTTCACTTGATGAGTATAAAATCCGTTATAACTATGATAAAAATAAACATGTAGGGCAAGGAGACGGCGAGAGCCAGGTTGGAGATGTTGTGGCCCGGGATGGATCAGACAAAAAACAAGGGCCTGGAAAAGGGCAGGGTGCCGGTGATCAGGCAGGCGAGGATTATTATGAAGCGGAAGTTTCATTAATGGATTTAGAAGAAGCGCTTTTTAAAGAATTAGAGCTTCCGAATCTCCAGCAAAAAGAGCGGGACAATATCATTCATACAGATATCGAGTTTAATGATATCCGTAAAACAGGGTTAACCGGTAATATTGATAAGAAAAGAACGATGATGTCAGCCTTTAAACGAAACGCAATGTCAGGAAAACCGTCGTTCTACCCAATTTATCCGGAGGACCTGAAATATAAGACGTGGAATGACATCACAAAGCCCGAATCAAAAGCCGTCGTTTTAGCCATGATGGATACAAGCGGCAGTATGGGGGTTTGGGAAAAATACATGGCCAGAAGCTTCTTTTTCTGGATGACCCGTTTTTTGCGGACAAAATACGAGACTGTGGAAATTGAATTTATTGCCCATCATACAGAAGCAAGAGTGGTCTCGGAGGAGGATTTTTTCTCAAAGGGAGAAAGCGGCGGAACCATTTGTTCTTCCGTATATCGGAAGTCGCTTGAGCTTATTGATGAAAAGTACAATCCCGCCCGCTATAACATTTATCCGTTTCATTTTTCTGACGGTGACAACCTGACATCTGATAACGCGCGCTGTGTGAAGCTGGTCAATGATATTATGAAGAAGGCCAATCTGTTTTGCTACGGCGAGGTCAATCAGTACAACAGGCATTCAACGTTAATGTCTGCATATAAAAATGTAAAAGATGAGAAATTTAAGTACTATATTTTAAAACAGAAATCTGATGTTTTTCAGGCTCTAAAGAACTTTTTCAGAAATGAAGAGTCTGGTGTAAGCCATCAATTTTCGTAATGAAAAGCCCATTTCAGGGCTTTTTTTTATTTAATAAAAGCAAGAAAACGCTTGCGAAAAAAATACGGGAGAAAAAGAAATTTTTCCTTTGACAAATCTTCTTTCATTTATTAATATTTTATCTTGTGAACTATTATTGAGGAATGAGGTGAAAAGGAGTTGACTGAATCAGAACGTGCTTTGCTCACTTTTGAACAGCTCTTCGATACGTCTCGGGCGATATATAAAAAACAGAAGAAGATATTGGAGATTGTGCTTGAGCCTTTTGATATTACAGTCCTTCAATATTTGCTGATGTTTAAAATTCATCAAAGCGGAAGCACCCCGCTAAGCAAGCTGGCAATGTCGCTTGATCTTAAGCCTGCTTCTGTGACGCGGATGACAGATATTCTGTATAAGCGCCAATTGATGAATCGATATGACAGTCCGGATGACCGCCGTATCGTCATGATTCAGTTAACCGAAGAGGGGGAAGAACTGATAGAAAAAGCCGCTGTGCAATATGCAAAAATGGGTGCCGGCTTGTACCAAAAGCTTGATACCTCCCAGCTGCAGTATTTGCGCAAACTAGCCGGAAGCTTAACGAAGCTTGCTGAAGGCTGTTCAGAAAAAAGCGGTAATTAAAAACTTCTCACATATTTTCACCAGCTTTCCGCAAAATGATAGAGGATGAAACGAAAGGAGAAAACAAAATGAACAGAGGACGTTTAATTCTGACCAACATTATCGGTTTGATTGTTGTTCTTGCAATTATAGCTGGAGGTGCTTACTACTATTATCAAAGCACAAACTACGTAAAAACAGATGAAGCAAAAGTAGCGGGCGATATGGCTGCTATTACTGCTCCAGCAGCAGGTAAAGTATCTGACTGGGATCTGGACGAAGGAAAAACAGTGAAAAAAGGCGACACAGTTGCAAAAATCAAAGGCGAACAAACTGTTGACGTAAAATCCATTATGGATGGAACAATTGTGAAAAACGAAGTGAAAAACGGACAAACCGTACAAGCTGGTACAACAATTGCACAAACGATTGACATGGACAACCTATACATCACAGCAAATATTAAAGAAACAGATATTGCGGATATTGAAGTAGGAAATAGTGTAGACGTAGTAGTTGACGGAGACCCTGATACTACATTTGACGGTACTGTAGAAGAAATTGGCTATGCGACTAACTCAACTTTTGATATGCTTCCTTCTACAAATTCAAGCGGAAACTACACAAAAGTAACACAAAAAATTCCTGTGAAAATTTCAATCAAAAACCCATCTGATAAGGTGCTTCCTGGAATGAATGCATCTGTTAAAATTTCTGAGTAAAACAGATCAGTCATCAAACCATGAAAGGAGGTTGTCTTAGATGGCTACAGGCAAAGAAAAAAATACAAAAAGCCCTATGACATTGCTGATTGTGCTAATGGCGGGTTTATTTTTGGCAATACTAAACCAAACACTGCTTAACGTCGCAATGCCGCACTTAATGACTGAATTTGGCGTAAGTGCAACCACGATTCAATGGCTGACAACAGGTTACATGCTTGTTAACGGTGTATTGATTCCGTTATCTGCTTTCCTGATTACTCGATTTGGCCAACGGAGTCTCTTTCTCGTCGCGATGTTTTGTTTTACGCTCGGTACGTTAGTCTGCGGTATCGCACCTAACTTCTCTACAATGCTGATCGGCCGTTTGATTCAGGCCGTGGGCGGAGGTATCTTGCAGCCGCTCGTTATGACAACCATTCTGTTAATTTTCCCACCTGAAAGCAGGGGGAAAGGAATGGGGATTTTCGGGCTAGCGATGATGTTTGCTCCAGCGGTCGGCCCGACTCTTTCCGGGTGGATTATTGAGCATTATACATGGCGCATTATGTTTTACGGACTTGTGCCGGTCGGCGCAATTGTTATCATCGTGGCTTTCTTCATTTTTAAGAATTTGGTAGAGCCGCAAAAAATCAAACTCGATACACTGGGAGCGATCCTCTCGATTGTCGGATTCGCCTCCTTATTATACGGAGTCAGTGAAGCCGGGTCTGACGGCTGGACCGACCCGATTGTATTGTCTACAGTTATTATCGGAGCCATTGCAATTGTTGCTTTTGTTGTTCAGCAATTGCGTCATGATGATCCGATGCTTGATTTCAGAGTGTTTAAATATGACATTTTCTCACTCTCGAGTGTCATTAATATCATTATAACAGTGGCACTTTACACTGGTATGTTCCTTTTACCGATCTATCTGCAAAACCTGGTCGGCTTTACGGCGCTTCAATCCGGTCTGCTTCTGCTTCCGGGTGCGATCGTTATGCTGATTATGTCACCGATCTCAGGTATTTTGTTCGATAAATTCGGACCGAGACCGCTTGCGATTATCGGGCTTCTCGTGACAGTGGTAACAACATATCAATACACGCAATTGACAATTGATACACCATATACACACATCATGCTGATCTATTCAATTCGTGCATTTGGTATGTCTCTCTTAATGATGCCAGTCATGACAGCCGGGATGAACCAGCTTCCTGCCCGTCTGAACAGCCACGGAACGGCGATGAGCAACACGCTTCGCCAAATCAGCGGATCAATCGGAACAAGTTTAATTACGACGATTTATACAAACCGGACGACATTCCATTATTCACAAATTGCAGATAAAACAAGCACGGCGGACCCGAACTTCCTCCATGCGTTCCAAAATGCAGTTTCGAATTTAATGGTGAATATGAATGTGTCTTATGATACGGCGAAAACATATGTGTACTCACATATTTATAAACACGCGTCACTCGATTCCAATGTCATGGGGATAAATGATGCCTTTATGTGGGCAACCTTATTCTGTGTAGCAGGTTTGATTTTAAGTATCTTCCTGCGTGACGTCAGAAAAGATAAATTGCGTAAGAAGAAAAAAGAGGAGCTTTCATTACTTCCTGCTCCAAAAGAAGCTAAGGAATCTTAATCTGTACAGGGAGGTTTCCTGAATGAAAATTTATGTAGTGTATGATAGTGAAGGCGAACATACTAAAGTGCTTGCAGAAGCAATTGCTGAAGGCGCGCGAGAAAACGACGCGGCTGAAGTGTTCATCGACCATGTAGATCAGGCTGATATCCGCAAGCTTAAAGATATGGATGCGATTATTTGGGGATGCCCAGGGCATTTCGGAACAATCAGCTCCGGTCTTAAAACTTGGATCGACAGACTTGGCTACTTGTGGGCTGAAGGCGAGCTGATCAACAAAGTCGGTGCTGTCTTCTGCACAACGGCAACAACACACGGCGGCTTGGAAATGACAATGCACAATTTAATCACGCCGATGTTCCACCAAGGCATGATTGTTGTCGGACTGCCTGGCAACGTGCCTGAAAACGCACTTTATGGCTCTTATTACGGAGCAGGTGTCACTTGTCCGGTAGACAGTGATGAGTTAATGTCTGAGGAAGGTATTCAGCTTGGACGCGCGTTGGGAAGACGTGTCAGCCAAGTCACAGGAAACCTAACAGCAGGACAGTAAGGAGAGGTTGAAATGGCCATTATTATAGCAATAATTGCTGCTGTCATTGTCATTGCGGCCCTTATTACATTTAACGTCCGCAACGCCTCACCTGGACCTGAGAAGCAAGAAGCAACCGATAGAATCGCACCTCCAGAAGAGGAAAAAAACGAAGCGCATTACCCTGCTGAAGCAAGGGATGCCGAGCATACGCCATCCGTTGTCAAAAACGATTCTCCAAAAGAGAAGCGTGACACAATGGGTGATGATATTTACAGGCAGGCGCTGCAAAAGTTTAAGCATTCTGATGAAGTTCATGCAGAAGAAGAGGTCACTGAGGAAAGTGACAAAATGCAGGACCGCAGCTATCGTGATGCGCTGCTCTCTATGAAAAATAAGAAAAAGTAATGAAAAAGGCAAATCCGTTTACTCATGCGGGTTTGCCTTTTTTGCTGTTTCCATCAATTATGTTTTTATCAAATAAATCCATGGAATATGTTGTATTCCACCTTGATCTAGTGTACTATGTTACTCATACACCGAGGATTTTTTCCGGGAGGTAAAGACATGAATTCTTTTTTAGGTTTATTAAAGAAAGATATCAAGCTTTCAAGAATGTGGCTGCTAGTATGGATATGCGGAATCATTTTCTTATTGGGAACAGGCCATATTATAGCTTCTCGCACGAAAGAACCTCTAGTCATTTTTGGTTTTTTTGTTGCAGTTGCTTTTTTTCTGCTTTTCTTATCTCCTGTTTTTGTGTTTTATCACCTTCGCAAGGAAGGGAAATCACAGCTTTGGCTGTACAATCCAAATGGCGGCTTATGGCTGTTTTCTTCTAAATTGGCAGCATCTTTGCTCTATCAATTTGTGATTCAGTTGGCATTAACAGCCTATGGCATATGGATGTATCATATGCTCTCTGTAAAAAATCTGCTGGAGCATCAAGTTGATATAACGAGTACAGTGGCTTTGCTGAATATGTATGGGCTTATTTCTTCGTTAGATATGTCAGTAACAGTCATTGTATTTTGGACTGTTTTTCACTCTCTCAGAAATTGGCGCGGAATGCGGTGGGCTGCGATGGTTCTGTTGGTTGCAGTGTGGTTATTCTTCGATGAATACATCATAAGCCCTTTGGTTGAATCTCAAAAGCATTTCTGGCCTGTAACAGTCTATTGCAATTTTGATTTCCACTTCCACAATGTTTGGAGATTGGAACTAAAACCTATCCATCTGTCTGTGCTAGGGTTTCCTATTGCTATAGTCATCACGTTCTTGCTGCTCATCATGGCTTCAAAACTGCTTGATCGTAAAGTAGAGGTGTAAATATGGACAATCAATTCCAATCCTCGAAACCGATTTATCTGCAGATCGCTGATCAGATCTTTTATAGGCTGGTCAGGAAGGAGCTGCTCCCAGGAGACAAGCTTCCTTCAGTAAGAGAAATGGCGATTCAAACTAAGGTAAATCCCAATACAATTCAAAGAACGTACAGTGAGATGGAAAGGCTGGGTATTGTGGAGACAAGAAGAGGTCAAGGGACGTTTATTGCGGAAAAAGCAGAAATCGTAGACGAGCTGAAAGACAAGCTGACACGAGAGGTGCTGGAAGGCTTTGTCAAGCAAATGAAAGAGCTAGGGCTAACGAAAGAGGAAATGTTAGAAGGGATTAAAACATTCACAGAGGGAGGCTAAAATGGAAATCAAGCTAGAACATGTATCAAAAAAATACGGCCGCCATACGGCCGTCAATGATGTGTCAATCACCCTATCATCCGGACGGATTTATGGCCTGATCGGACCGAACGGCAGCGGCAAGTCAACGACCCTGAAAATGATGGCTGGCCTTCTGTTTCCGACTTCAGGATTTGTGAAAGTTGATGAAGAGCAGGTTACGAGAGAAATGGTGCGTCAAACGGCTTATCTTACTGAGCTTGATATGTTTTATCCGCATTTCACTGTTAAAGATATGGTGAATTTTTATCAGTCGCAGTTTCCTGATTTTCAAACAGAACAGGCTTATAAGCTATTGAATGAGATGCAGCTGAATCCGGAAAAAAAGATCAAAAAGCTATCAAAAGGAAATCGGGGCCGGCTGAAAATCGTTCTTGCTTTAGCGAGACGGGCAGACGTCATCTTGCTTGATGAACCTTTTTCCGGGCTTGATCCGATGGTCAGGGATTCCATCGTAAACAGCCTTGTGTCGTACATTGATTTTGAGCAGCAGATTGTCGTGATCGCGACACATGAAATTGATGAAATTGAGACTTTGTTAGACGAAGTAATCATCCTCGCCAATGGAGAAAAAGTTGCGCAGCGTGAAGTAGAAGATATTCGTGAACAGGAAGGCATGTCTGTGTTGCAATGGTTTAAATCAAAAATGGAAGTTTGCTAGAAAAGAGGAGGAATATGATGAAAACAGTGTTGGAATTGAAAAACGTGACTAAAAACATCAGAGGCCGAACGATCATTGATGATCTCAGTTTTACGATTCGTGAAGGCGAGGTATTCGGTTTTTTGGGACCAAACGGAGCGGGGAAAACGACAACCATCCGGATGATGGTGGGGTTAATGAAGCTGTCGAAAGGTGATGTCCTCATTTGCGGCCAATCAATTACGAAAGAATATGCCAAGGCAATTAAGCATATTGGAGCAATCGTTGAGAATCCCGAGCTGTATAAATTTTTGAGCGGATATAAAAATCTCCAGCAATACGCAAGGATGGTCAAGGGTGTCACGAAGGAAAAAATTGATGAAGTTGTTGAACTGGTCGGTTTAACAGACAGAATCCACGACAAGGTGAAAACATATTCTCTGGGGATGAGACAGCGTCTTGGCTTGGCACAATGCCTTCTCCACGATCCGAAAGTGCTGATTTTGGATGAACCGACAAACGGCCTTGATCCGGCGGGGATCAGAGAAATCAGAGATCATTTAAAGAAGCTGACCCGAGAAAGAGGAATGGCTGTCATCGTTTCAAGCCACCTGCTGTCAGAAATGGAACTGATGTGTGATCGAATTGCGATTCTGCAAAAAGGAAAGCTGATCGATATTCAAAATGTAAAAGATGAAAACATTGATGAGAACGATACATATTTCTTCCAGGTTGAGCAGCCGAATGAAGCCGCTGCTGTTTTAAATCAGTACGATTTGCTGAGTAAGACAAATGGTGTAGAAATCAAACTGGCTAAAGACGAAGTTCCTGCGGTTATTGAATTGCTGGTGATGCAGCAAATCCGTATTTATGAGGTCAAGGTCATAACAAAATCATTAGAGGACCGTTTCTTAGAAATGACAGGTGAAACAAAAGAGGAGGTTCAACATGCTTAATTTGATTTATAATGAGTGGCTCAAAATTTTCAGCCGTGCCGGAACATGGGTGATGATCGGAATTCTAGGGCTGACAATGGTTGGATTTGCATTTTTGGCGAATCATTTTTCTGCTGGTGAATCAAATTCCCATTGGAAACAAGAACTTCAAGCACAAAACGCCGAATTAAAGAAAGAAATCAAAGAAGATCCTTCACTGAAAGATGGGTATAAAGAAACAATCACACTCAACGACTATCGCATCGAGCATAATATCCCTAGTGACACGGGCTATACGGTATGGTCTTATGTAACGGATTCAGCAAACTTTACCATCCTTACCGGTCTGTTTACTATTATCATCGCGGCCGGAATTGTCGCGAACGAATTTAATTGGGGAACGATTAAGCTATTAATGATTCGGCCGCTCAGCCGTTTTCAAATTTTGATGTCCAAATATATTACAGTTCTCCTGTTTGGGCTCCTGTTGCTGTTGATTTTATTTATCGGTTCTACTTTATTAGGGTTGATCTTCTTCGGGACGGGTGGTGAAACCGCCGCGAATATTCATTTAATCTATAAGGATGGCCATGTCATTGAGCAAAACATGATGGGGCATTTGGCCACAACGTATCTTTCTGAATCCGTCTCGGCTTTAATGGTGGCGACGATGGCATTTATGCTGTCTGCGGTATTCAGAAACAGCTCTCTTGCGGTTGGTTTTTCCATCTTCTTATTGGTTGCCGGTACGACTGCAACTGCATTTATTGCAGCGAAATTTGACTGGGCAAAGTATATATTGTTTGCTAATGTCGACTTGACTCAGTATGTGGATGGCACACCGTTAATAAAAGGGATGACTATGACGTTTTCTATCGTCATGCTGGCGATCTACTTTATCATCTTCTTGTTGCTTGCTTTCGGAATCTTCATGAAGCGGGATATTGCAAACTAATAAAGAAAGCTGTTTTGCATAAGCAAAACAGCTTTTTTGTCAAAATAAAAACTGCAGGTTTGCACCTGCAGTTTTTCATATCAATTTATGCTTACGCTTCTTTAGTAACGTTAGCAGCTTGTGGTCCGCGGTTTCCTTCAACGATTTCAAAAGAAACAGCTTGGCCTTCTTCTAAAGTTTTGAAGCCTTCGCCTTGAATAGCAGAGAAATGAACGAATACATCGTCTTGACCTTCTACTTCGATGAATCCGAAACCTTTTTCAGAGTTGAACCATTTTACTTTACCTTCTAACATGAAATTTCCTCCTAAAGCGATCATAACGCTTAAATTCACTATTCTTGCTCTTAACAAACTTTCAAGACGAAAACTCTTACAAAACTTTCTTCTTAAAGATAGTTCGAACAAAAATAATTACCTTTACTCTACCAGTAATCTTCAGAAAAAACAACTGCTTATTGAAACTTTTTTCGGAAAATACCATATTTATTTTTCAATTTGATATTTATTTGCGGTAATTCATCTGCTTTCTCGATATGTGATCATACGTTTGCCTTAGTATTCCTTCATTTTGGGAAGATAAGTAATAGGAATTGACAACCTTATTGGATATGAGTAAGGTAAAAGTTAATCAATATTACAAATGACAACGTTTATCAACTAAGAGAGCGTATGATTTTTATGTCTGATATTGCTTGCATGCTCTAATACATAGATAGGAGTATGGTCACAATGAAAAAGTGGCTTATATGCAGTTTCGTCCTTGTTCTTCTCGTTTCATTTACTGCATGTTCACCGTCTGCAGAACATGAATCGATAAAAATCGGGATTGCTGAGTCTGACGGGGCAATATGGAACTATATTGCTCAAAAGGCTGAAGAGGCAGGGCTGGATATTCAGCTGATCCCTTTTTCTGATTATGCGGAGTCTGATATCGCACTTGCTAACAAAGAAATTGATGCCAACGCCTTTCAAACCATTTCATATTTTCAGTCGTTCACCCAAAAATACAAACTTAATTTGACGTCGCTCGGGACGACATACATAACGCCTATGGGCATTTATTCAAAACGATATGACCGAATCCAAGATATACCGCGAGGAGCTGTCGTTTCTGTTCCGGATAGAGCGTTCGATTTTGGCAGGGCGCTTACGGTGCTCCAGGAAGCGGGTTTGCTAACGCTGAAAAACGGATTTAACGGAACAGGTTCAGTTGATATGATTAAAGATAATCCGAGACACCTGAAATTAAAAGCTGTCCGGCAACAGGATGCAGTGAGCGGTGCCGACGTGTTTGTCATGAAACCATCAGAAGCAAAAAAAGCGGGCCTGAACCCGAAAAAGCATACGCTAAAGAGCGGCGGACTCATGTCTGAGGAAGAGATGAATTTGATTGTTGTCAGAGCGGAGGATCAAGACCGGGAAGCGCTGCAAACCATTCTTGAGCTTTATCAAGCTGATGATACAGCGGCATTTATAGAAAAAGAATATCAGGGAGATCTTGTCCCGGCTTTTCTGCCTTTGAAACGTCTTTCAGATTGGAAGAATGAATTCGAACATTGAATTCATTCTTTTTTTTCTGAAAAACACACTCTGTTCCGTCCCGTTTCTTTCGCTTTGTAAAGCATTTGATCGGCAAGAATGGGCAAGGATCCTGGCTGTTCCGTATTATTGGGGTAATGAGCGGCTCCTAGTGATATCGTAACTGAAAGCTCTTCGCCGTTTGTTAATACAATCGGTGCATCGCTTACAGCGCTCCTGATCCGTTCAGCGATTCGGGCTGCTTTATCAAGAGAACAGTTCGGCAGGAGAACGGCAAATTCTTCACCGCCGATCCGAGCGGCAGGATCTGTATTTCGGATGCTCTGCTTCAGACGTAACCCCAGCTCTTTGAGCACCTGATCTCCTTCATGATGGCCATATTGGTCATTGATGGTCTTAAAATGATCGATATCCATATAAATCAGTGCAAATTGAAAATGCGGGGTATCGGCCGCCTGCTGATACAGAGCTTTTGTGGTTTCTTCAAACTTTCTTCGGTTATACACGCCTGTTAAAAAGTCAAAGTGCGCCTGAAACTTATATTGTTTAAAAAGAAGATGTGCATTTGTTTCATGATCAATAATATATAAACTGAGCATGCCGCCCGCTATTGATATGATCCAAAAATACAAATGAAGTTCGTATGAATGTAAATCTATAAGAAAATAAAAGGAAAAGGAGATCAAGCTATTTGTGATGATTAAAAGATAGAAAGCATGTTTTAGTTGAACTTTTTTTCTTCTAGAAACAATGAGTGACGGAATGGCAGCGATACAAATGATAATAACCGAGTATAGTGCAGATGTGTTCATCGTAATCAGCAAGCGGCCTGCAGTGATCATGGCCAGGGCCGTTGCCGTTGATACCCAGCCTCCATAAAGAGCGGCAATCATAATAGGGATATTTCGAAGATCAATAATTGAATGCTGATAGGTAAATCCAAAAACCATCAGAATAACCCCGAGCAAACCGCAGGCCAGTCCTTTAACAGCTTGAAAGGATATGCTGTCTTTTTTATGTACTAGCCTTTCTTTAAACAGGTGGGTGAAGAGATAATTAAATGTGATTAAAATGGTCAAATTTACAAACAGTTCTTTCAGCAAATATTATCACCCTTATATAAGGTACTAAAGATGGAAGGGAAAGAAAAGAACAAAAAAGGCATTATATAAGGTTTTTTTACTTGAATTGATAAGTTAAAATAATTCGCACTTGACCCATCGGAATTAGTGTAATATAGTAAATGAGAAAATTTGAAGGGAGAGTTACCTGCTTTGGAGACTTTACTGGTTGTATTACATGTATTTATTTTATTTTTACTTATCTTAGGGCTCTTTGTTATGCAGAAAAAACATGTTTCCTTCTCTAAACGTGTATTTACTGCGCTGGGGCTGGGGATTGTATTCGGATTTGCTCTTCAGCTGATTTACGGCCCGACTTCAAATATAGTCATTCAAACAGCCGACTGGTTTAATATTGCCGGGGGCGGATATGTCAAATTGCTTCAAATGGTTGTCATGCCGCTCGTCTTTATTTCGATTCTCGGCGCATTTACAAAGCTGAAGCTGACAAAAAATCTTGGGAAAATCAGCGGTTTGATTATCGGGATTTTAGTAGCAACAACAGCTGTTGCTGCAGCTGTCGGTATCGCGTCCGCACTTTCATTTGATCTGCAGGCGATTCAGGTTGACCAAGGAAGTACAGAGCTTTCACGGGGACAGGAGCTTCAGCAGAAATCAGAGGATATGACAGCGAAAACGCTGCCGCAGCAGATTGTTGAACTGCTGCCTGGAAACCCGTTTTTAGATTTCACGGGAGCTAGACCGACTTCAACGATCGCTGTCGTTATTTTTGCCGCTTTCCTTGGAGTGGCATTCCTCGGCGTAAAACACAAACAGCCGGAACAGGCAGAAACATTTAAAAAACTGGTTGATGCCGTTTATGCCATTGTTATGCGTGTTGTCACACTCATTTTGAGACTGACGCCTTATGGGGTGCTGGCCATCATGACAAAAACAATTGCAACGAGTGATCTTGACAGCATTCTAAAACTGGGCATGTTCGTGATTGCTTCATATGCCGCGTTAATCACTATGTTTATCATTCATTTGCTGTTGCTGACGTTCAGCGGCTTGAATCCGGTGATTTATTTGAAAAAAGCGGTGCCTGTACTTGTATTTGCATTTACGTCAAGGTCTAGCGCAGGTGCTTTACCGCTGAATATTAAAACACAGAGAAGCATGGGTGTACCGGAGGGAATCGCAAACTTTGCCGGTTCATTTGGTCTTTCGATCGGCCAAAATGGATGTGCCGGCATTTATCCTGCGATGCTGGCGATGATGATTGCTCCGACTGTCGGCCAAAATCCATTTGACCCGGTGTTTATTATCACTGTTATCGCAGTCGTTGCCATCAGCTCCTTCGGGGTTGCCGGAGTCGGCGGCGGAGCGACATTCGCGGCGCTTCTTGTTTTATCATCATTAAACATGCCTGTCGCGCTCGCCGGTTTGTTAATCTCAATTGAACCGTTAATCGACATGGGGCGTACTGCTTTGAATGTCAGCGGAAGCATGACATCCGGTCTTATTACAAGTAAGGTCACAAAAGAAATTGATCAAGGGGCATTTCATGATCAATCCAGAGTGATTGAAGCTGAAGAAGCGTAACATATGAAAACGTGTAATCCGACAGGGATTACACGTTAATAAGACCCATGAACCTTGTAATATAAAGGTTTCATGGGTTTCTTTTTCTCATTTTTGGGGAAGATCAGCCGGCATTGCTGATCAATGGATTGATTTAATTGAAATGAAAATTGCTTTTTTAACGAGTATTCATGGTATCTTGGAAGACGCCAACTAATCTGAGGCACACATAAAAGATTCCTGCTAGACGATGAGTATCCAAATCTAATTCAATCGTGCTTCATTGAATTAAAAAAGTTCATAATGAACCTCTTCGCATTATTTTTCTATTAACATTGAATACTTTCGATACACTTTATAGAAACTGGCCGCAAATAAAACAACCATAAGGGCGGGAAGCGACCTCAAAAGAGCAAATGGAGTTTCAAATAAAAATGCTTTCCAAAACCATTCACCTTTCATACTCCAAAGACCTTCAGTTAAATATAAACCTGAATCCTTATAGATCATATAAGAAAAAAACAAACACATGAAACCTAAACCAGAAGAATAATTCATCAATCTTTTATAATAATTACTCTTTGATTGGCGATCCGAGAAGATTTCATTTTGACCATCATCTTCTTTTTGCCAATATCGAATCCCACTAAGCCAAGGGCCATTTATATAATTCCAACCGAAGTCTTCATATATCGCTTTGTAATCTTTGAACTTTTTCTTTGGTAAAATATCTTGGTAATCCAGTCTGATCACATATCTCTTGTCGGTTTTTACGAAAGTGTATATTCCTAATCCACTAATATTTGTACAACGATAGCCTTTTTGTAATTGCTCGTTCAGCCATTGTTCCTCTTTTTCAATATCAAAAAACATCTTAAATTTCTTCATTCGATTCACTTCCTTCGTACAAGGATAAAATATGCAATAACCTATCTTGTTCCATTTTTAAAATGGCGCTTCCTTCTTCAGTTATCATGTAAACTTTTCTCCGGCCTGACTCTCCAACAGGTTCAATCCAACCATGCTTATTCAAGTTTTCAATTGCACCGTATAATGTACCCGCTGCTAAAATAACAGTACCGTTACTTATCTTTTCTATCTTCTGCATTACGGCATAGCCATGGAGCGGCTCACGCAGAGCTAATAAAATATAATGCATGGTTTCAGACAATGGTAATAATTTGTGTTTCATATCTGCACCCTCTATTCAGTTCGACTATATAGTTCAACTTAATAATAATGTAATACAGTTCAACTGAATAGTCAATAGCATTTTACAACGCTCGAGTAAATTCTTAATGTTGAGTGTTGAAGCAAGAAACAAAATGAAAAGTATTCTGCCTTTTTCAGCTTTAGATGAGTAATGAATCAATAAAGATTGCTTCGGATAGAGTGGCAGCACAAACAAAAAAATCCTTCAAACGTTCTCATTGAACGAAAGAAGGATTTTTTTAGCTCATCAATTGTACTCCAAATAGGCGGAAAAATATAGAAAACAAGAAGTTTAGAAAAAAACACCTTAAAGGCAATATCTATTTGAGCCCTTATGCAATCCGACAGGTTACACGTTTTTTTAACGGCCGGGTTCTAAGTCCTCCAGCATTTCCATCATCGTGTTGTCGTCCATGACATTCATTGCGCTTTGTTCAAAATGGATGGGTTCAGCATAATGCGGCTGTCTTTTTTTCGCGGCTGTCTCAGTTTGCCTAGTTTGAGACTGTGTATGCTGATGCTGTGGTTGCTGCTGTCCTGCGTGCTGGTGCTGACGGCCATTTTGCCGCTGGCTTTGATGCTGCGAACGGTCCTGGTTATCACCGCTGCCGCCGCCAAATGCTTGTTTGACTATGTTTCCTACATTAGAAGCATCAAACGTGTTATTTTCTGAATTTCGTCTGTTCATTTGTCCTGTGATAAACCCGCTGATTCTGTGGCGGATCTGAGGTGATAATGCAGCAATAAGCATAGTTGATCCTATGATCAATGCTGCGGGGCTGATTCCTCTTCGCTGGTTGAACAACATGATCCCTCCTTTGCAGTGTATTCATATTTTCCCCCTCATTAGACAAATTAACCGTTATATTTCCCGGGAAAGCATTTCCTCCAGATTTGCATGCATAATTAAAGCCAGTTAGAAAAACCTATACGTAAAGTGATAAAGGAGGAATTCACATGCTTGGAAAAAAACAAGTCCTTGCGTCTGTGCTTCTTATCCCTTTGCTTATGACTGGCTGCGGTGTGGCCGACCAAGGTGAGGGCAGACGTGATAATAATGATGTAAGAAATGTAAATTATCGAAATCCGGCCAATGACGATATGCGCAATGTAAACAACCGGGATAATGTTGACAACAATGTTACTGATAATGTCAATAACAATAACAATCGTGTAAATGACGATAATAACAACGACCGGAAACTCGAGGTTGCTGATGAAGCAGCTGATAAAGTAACAGACCTAAAAGAAGTAAAACATGCCGATGTCATTGTTGCTGGAAATCAAGCTTACGTTGCAGTCGTTTTAACTAATGGAAATAAAGGTGCAGTAGAAGACAATTTGAAGAAAAAAATAGCCAAAAAGGTAAGATCTACTGACAAAAACATTGATAATGTTTACGTTTCAGCTAACCCTGATTTTGTAGAGCGTATGCAAGGATATGGAAAGCGCATTCAAAATGGTGACCCAATCGCCGGATTATTTGATGAATTTACACAAACTGTACAGCGCGTATTCCCTAACGCTGAATAAATAAAAAAAGCCGCACAATTTGTGCGGCTTTTTCTTTGCGTTAATGACACACTGCGAACTCAGGCTGCATAGAGTAAAAATAAAAAGGTACAAGACGGACCGGCTCAGGGAGGGAGACGTTTGCGGGATGGCATAGGAAAGCGTGCGGCATCCGCTCTATTCCTGTGCGGAGTCCTTGTGATGCTGGCTGTAAGCTCAGCCATCGTATCAAGCGCGATGTATATCCTGTCTTTTCCAGGTCAGGCATCTGGAATAACAAAAGAACAAGTGACGAAGCACATGAAGAAAGAGTCATTCAAACAGGCCGATATTTATTACACTTCTAAGGAAAAGTCCTTACTGCCATTGACGAAAGAAACGCTTGAATATGCGGTCAGTATTAATCAGATTATGATTGGATATTCGAATCAAAAGCCTATTGACATTATTTTTTTTCCTAATGAAAAACAGATGGAGGCTTACTCCGGTTTATTGGATGTAGTCGGTTTTTATTCTGAGCGGGAGCAGTTGATTGGACTGTTGCCTGAAGAGAAAAAGAAACTGTTAGAAGGGGACGAGGTAGCGGTTTATTTGTACCAGAGATTGTTGATTCATGAATACTCGCACCATGCGTTTCATCAGAAATTGAAGGAGCTTGAGACGGATCCCGATGAGTTTCCGTTATGGTTTCATGAAGGGTTAAGCGAGTGGATTGCGAACTATGAATTGCTCATAGATCCGATCACGTTTTCTGTCGTGCCCTTTGACCGTTTGCAGACTGATCGAGACTGGCAGGAAGCCAGAGCCGAATATGACACTGATGTCTATTTGCAAAGCTTTTATATGATCGATGAGCTGACCGGCAAATATGGGAAAGACATTATTTCAGAAATGATTAAGGAAACAGCAAAAAAAGGGGACTTTGAAAAAGGGTTTAAATCAGCAACAAAGGAAAGTCTTGATCATTTTGAAAAGGATTTTAAGAAGAAATTTGAAAAAAACAGTGCGGCATTGGATAGTATCTATCCAATGCCTTTGTTATTAGTGAAGTCCTTGCTGACCCATTCCGCCTTGTGTCGGAGGCATTTGTCCTTGGGCAGGGGCGAATGAATTTCTCAGCTGTTCCATATCCTGCGCATCAAGCTGAGGAACCTGGTAATAGCCGTGTTTGTTTTGGTATAGGAAAATTTCAAATGCCATTTCAACATACTCCTGAATTTGCGCAGACAGTACGCGTCTTACGGCCGGATTTGTCATTTCCAGAGAAGCCATCGTCAGCATAGAAGCTTGTGCTTTAATCGCGCAAAGCATTTGTCGGCTGATGATGCTGTCATCAATATCATTCATGGATTGAACAGGTTTTTTAGGCTGTGACGGCTGCATGCCGTAAACAGTCTGGTTGTCTTCCTTCATCATATAAGTTGCTGTTTTTTGTGAAGGTTCGCTTCCTGTTTTGAAGCATTCTGCAGTTATATTGTATTGAGATGTGATGAATTGATGTTGACGATCAAGGATGTTTAATAATTCTTGATCCTTACAGAATTGTCTCAGCATCATAAACTGATCAAGCACAGTAAGTGTTCCGGAAAGCACCTCATGCATATCAAACATTTCATGTCCGCCATGGTTTTTATGCGGTTTGCCAGGAATACCTTTGTTCATTTGGGATTGCTGCTGCTGATTGAACTGATCCAAACCGAATTCCTCCTTTTTTTTCAGATCAGCTGTATTTTGTGTCAGTCTGCCGCTTATTATGCAGAAGCCTGAAAGGAATTATATGCTGTCTGTCGAAATGATAGACAGACAAAGTCATTGTCATTATGTGTATATTAAGGGAGGAAATATGATGAGGCGTATTCTGCATATTGTGTTGATCACAGCATTGATGTTCTTAAATGTAATGTACACGTGCGAAGCTGTAATAGCAGCTGAACCGCAGCAGCCTATATCAGTTGAGAAGGCAATACAGCAAAAAGAAGGACAGGCGCTTATCGAAGGATATGCAGTCGGCCAGGCTGTTTCCCCGCAGCATTATAAGCTGACAAGTCCTTTTTCAAATGATTATAATGTCGCGCTGGCAGACCGTAAAAACGAGACATCGCCTGATCACATCCTTCCTGTGCAAATCCCCTCCGCCTTCAGAAGCCAATTTGGGCTGCAAACCAATCCGCTTCTTCTTGGGAAAAAGATAACGGTTCAAGGAAAGCTTGAAAATTACTTTAACACGACAGGACTTAAAAACGTTCAGTCGATGAACGTAACCGATGACACGAAAACTCCGCCGGCTGAACAGCCAGTGACCATAAATGAAGCCCGGGGAAGGCTGAATGAAGAAGTAACGATAAAAGGGATCATTACAGCTGATCAAAACGCAATCGGAGGCGGGAAGCTGTCGACCTTTTTGCAAGATGAAACCGGAGGCATTAACATTTATTCGCCATCCCCTGAACAATTTCCCGAATTAAAAGAGGGTATGGATGTCACGGTGACAGGGAAAATCGCGTCTTACCAGGGGCTGAAAGAAATCGTTCCAAGCTCATCAGGCATCAAAATCAACCAGTCAAACCAATCCCTCCCCGCCCCCAAACACTTAACAATCAATGAACTTATTAACGGCAGCCTAGGTGATCAGTATGAAGGACGCCTTGTAAAACTAACCGCTTTTGTTTCCTCAATTCCAAGTTCTCCTGCCGGCGGCGGTTACAATGTAACAATGATTGATGACGACCATCATGCAATGACGCTCCGGGTTATGAATGAAACAGGGGTGATAAACGAGCTTGATGAGGGCAAATGGTATGACTTTACCGGTGTGTTAAGCAGATACCAAACCTTTCAGCTGCTTCCGCGAAAATCGGCTGACCTGAAGCTGCTTGAAGAGCAGCCTGCACCTCCGTCTGCGGAGGGAGAATATGAAGGGATTGTTGACCGGGTCGTTGACGGCGATACCATTCATCTCAAATCTCCGGTGCTTGGCACGACAAAAATCCGGTTTGTAAATGTAGATACACCCGAAACATATCACACACCAAAAAATGACGCAGATGAAAATCAATTAAGATTTGGCAAAAAAGCATCTGACTATCTAAAAACGGTTCTGTCCCCAGGTGATAAAATTACTGTCAAGGTCGGAAGTGAAGCCAAGGACAGCTATGGCAGACTTCTCGGACAAGTCATAACCGAATCAGGATCAAACGTGAACTTAGAGCTTGTGAAAAATGGATATGCTCCGACGTATTTTATTTGGCCGGTTGACAATGAAGAGGATTACCAGCAGTTTCAGGCCGCAGTAGCCACTGCAAAAAAAGACCAAAAAGGAATCTGGAATGAAAACGATCCGCTCATGGAAATGCCGTTTGAATTCAGAGCCAGAGAGCAAAGGAAAGGCTTGACAAGATATGTAGGGGATTCGTCGAATAAAACATATGTGCAGCCAGCTGACTGGAAGAAGGTAGCTGTGGAAAACAGAATTTTCTTCGCTTCAGCAAGTGAAGCGGAGAGCGCGGGATATAAAAAAAGGCAAACGGCACCTCAAGAACATGTGCCGCTTAGAATTCTCAGCATGAATGATTTGCATGGCAAAATTGATCAGCAATATGAGCTTGATCTTGATGGAAATGGAACTGTAGACGGCACGTTTGGACGCATGGATTATGCCGCCGCATATTTAAAAGAAAAAAAGGCTGAAAAGAAAAACTCGCTGATTGTGCACGCAGGAGATATGATCGGCGGAAGCTCTCCAGTTTCCTCTCTTCTTCAGGATGAACCGACTGTAGAACTGATGGAGGACATCGGATTTGATGTCGGAACCGTGGGAAACCACGAATTTGATGAAGGCACGGATGAACTGCTGAGGATCTTAAATGGCGGTGATCATCCGAAAGGCACAAGCGGTTATGATGGACAGAACTTTCCCCTTGTATGTGCCAATTGTAAAATGAAATCAACTGGAGAGCCCTTTTTGCCGGCTTATGACATCATAAATGTGGAGGGCGTACCCGTTGCTTTTATCGGAGTTGTCACACAGTCGGCAGCTGGCATGGTTATGCCTGAAGGAATAAAAAATATCAAGTTTACAGATGAAGCAACAGCGGTGAATAAGGCGGCCAAAGAGCTGAAGAAAAAAGGCGTGAAGGCCATCGCGGTTCTCGCACATATGTCAGCTGAACAAAACGGCAACGCCATTACCGGTGAGTCCGCTGATCTTGCAAACAAAACAGATTCTGAAATTGACGTGATTTTTGCCGCGCATAATCATCAGGTTGTTAACGGTGAAGTGAATGGAAAACTGATTGTTCAAGCGTTTGAATATGGAAAAGCGATAGGTGTCGTTGATGTAGAGATCGATAAAACGACAAAAGACATTGTCAAAAAGTCCGCGGAAATCGTATATGTTGATCAAAGTAAAATCGAACCGGATGTCAGCGCGTCAGACATTTTAAAGAAATACGAAACAATTGCGGAACCGATTATCAGCGAGGTAGTCGGCGAAGCCGCTGTTGATATGGAAGGGGGGTATTCAAATGACGGCGATACACCTCTTGGAAACCTGATTGCGGATGGTATGAGAACTGCCATGAAAACGGATTTTGCCCTTATGAATGGCGGCGGCATACGTGAAGCGCTGAAGAAGGGCCCAATTACGTGGGGAGATCTTTACAATATTCAGCCATTTGGAAATGTGTTAACGAAGCTTGAGATTAAAGGAAAAGATTTAAGAGAGATTATCAATGCTCAAATCTCGCCGGTTTTTGGGCCTGACTACAGCATCAGCGGGTTTACGTATACGTGGGATAAAGAAACCGGAAAAGCAGTTGATTTAAAAATGGCAGATGGCACCGAGATCCAGCCCGATGCCACATATACATTGACTGTCAACAACTTTATGGCGACGGCGACAGGGACCAAATATCAGCCAATCGGACTGCTGGGAAAAAATCCGGTGACAGGGCCTGAGGATTTGGAAGCGACAGTTGAGTACGTGAAAAGTTTTGATGAGCCAATTGCGTATACAAAAGAGGGAAGAATTAAGCTTGCTGAAGCCAGTGATATTGAAGACCCTGTAACAGAAGACCCTATTACGGAAGAGCCTGGAGATGATCCGGTGACGGAGGATCCGATTAAAGAGGATCCAAGGCCAGGTGAAGATTTGCCTGATATAAAAGAAACTCCGGGAACAGCACCGGTTCATCAGCTGCCGCCTTCAGCCATTTCGAGATTCAATGAAATACCAATCAACAACACAAAAAACGCTGATACTGCTAATAGCATCAGCACATTGCCGTTACGAAACGAGGGCGGGGAAAGCGGGTCTGAGCATCCGCTTCCAGATACATCAGCAAACTACTATAACTTTATCGTAATCGGTGCGGCGGTGACATTGTCAGGAACTTATCTATATGTCAGAAGAAAAAGGAGCGCCTCCAGAACGTGAAAAAAGTTATTCCACTATTCATCATTGCTGCCGGCCTATTGATCGCAGGCTATGGAGGCTTTAAATTGATCGATACGAATATGAAAACAGAACAGACATTAAAAGAAGCAAAACTGGCGGCTGAAAAGCCGCAGGAACTTTTGGGGACGAAAAATAGCACAGATCAAGCAAAGAACAAAGCATCATTTAAGCCTGAGACCGGCCAAGCGAGCGGCATTTTGGAAATACCGAAAATCAATGCAGAGCTTCCGATCGTGGAGGGCACTGATGCTGATGATTTAGAAAAAGGTGTCGGGCATTACAAGGACAGCTATTATCCTGATGAAAACGGACAAATTGTGCTGTCGGGGCATCGGGATACCGTGTTTCGCCGGACGGGAGAGCTGGAAAAGGGGGATCGGCTCCGCATTCTCCTGTCATATGGAGAATTCACATATGAAATTGTAAAAACAAAAATTGTCGATAAGGATGACACATCTATTATCACGCTCCAGCATGAAAAGGAAGAGCTGATTCTGACGACCTGTTATCCGTTTTCATACGTCGGAAATGCCCCGAAGCGCTATATTATATATGGAAAACGAGTGACTTAAAAAGCCGAGGCAGTGCCTGCGGCTTTTCTTCATGAAAAATATGTGCGACAAAGGTTTTTCATATCAGCAGGGAAAGGGGCTTCAGCAACTATGAGCTCGTCTGTTATCGGGTGAACCGCTTGTACTTTATTGGCGTGCAGTGCCTGCCTGTTTAGCAGCTTGCTCCCGCCTCCGTAAAGCGAGTCTCCTGTCAACGGATGGCCGAGGCTCGCCAGATGAACACGGATTTGGTGTGTTCTGCCTGTTTCCAGCTCTAATTCAACGAGCGACAGCCGTTCTTTCGCATTGCTGGCCATTACCTTGAAATGAGTGACGGCTGTTTGCCCGCCTGGTGAAACCCGGCGTCTTGTCGGGTGTGATCGGTCTCTGCCGATTGGTGAATTAATTGTCCCTTTTTTCGTCCGTAGCTTACCTTCAGCGATGGCGGTATACGTACGCTTCAGCGTCTTTTTCTCTAACTGCTGGTCTAAGATGGCGTGTGCCAAACGATGCTTGGCAAAAACGATAGCGCCAGATGTATCCTGATCAAGACGATGGACGTGGCGCACCTTACATGTTTCGCCATTTATCTGATAATGATAAGCGATCAAATTAGCCAGTGTGCCGGTTTGCCCATCCTCATTCGGATGCGTCGCGATGCCAGCGGGTTTATTGACGATGAGCATATGATTGTCCTCATATAAAATATCAAGCTCGCCATACTCCGGAATGACCGAAGATGCTTCACTTTCCTGAAGATCAATGAACACACGGTCTCCCTTTTTTACAATCATATTGTTTAAGACGGATTCGTGATTGACCTTTATCTGTTGATGGGACATCCAGTCTTGTATCACTGGTTTAGAAGCTTTGAGCGCTGTTTTGAGTACGGAAAACAGCCATTGGCCGTCCTGTTTTTCATTGATGAGGATCTCAAGCCCTCTGCCTTTTTGGTTCATGTTAAATGGCTCCTTTTCGAAGCGGAAGGCTGCTGTTTCTCATAGGAAACACTTACCTTAGCTTTCGCGTTTTTTTCTGTGCTATTCTTGAGTAAGACTTAGGATATTCGATGGCAAGAAAGGTGATTGACGTGAGAATTGTGAACGCAGCAACTGCAGAACAGGAGAGCTTTATCAAGGAGCTGTCTATGGAGCTGATCCATGATGTATTTCCTCTTTATTTCTCCGAACTGGACATTCAGCGCTTTAAAAAGAAAGGCGTTCTGTCTTTAAATAACCATTATTACCAAGGAACATTAAAAGAAGCATTTCAAATTATGGCTTGTCTGCAAATGATACATATTATCCTGACCAAGCCTTCGCCGCACTCTGATTTGAGTGATCAGGCGATTTTTGAAAAAAACAGCAAGATGCTGAATGATTTTGGGATTTATTTTCCGTTTGCTTTTTCTGACTTTCAAAAGAAGACTAACAAAGCCTTTTTCGGTCAAAGAAGGCTGATATAATCATGTGGCAAGAGCTTTTCTATTTTTAGAAAAGCTCTTTTTGTATCAGAGAAATCATATCATAAAACCTTTCCTCTAACTCCCTTTTTAAACGGCTCGTGTCTGAACATACTAATGATTGAAAGGGGTGCTGACAATGAGTTCAGTTAAAGATACAATGACAACGCAGGTGGCAACCGTTTCTCCGAATCAAACGATTCAGGAAGCGGCTTCTCTAATGAAACAGCATAACGTCGGGGCGATCCCCGTTGTAGAGCAAGGTGTTTTAAAAGGAATGCTGACTGACCGTGACATTGCATTAAGAACTACAGCTCAGGGCCGTGATGGCCAGACACCCGTTTCAGAAGTGATGTCAACAGAACTCGTATCAGGAAACCCTAATATGAGTCTGGAAGACGCGTCGCAGCTGATGGCCCAGCACCAAATCCGCCGCCTTCCTATTGTAGATCAAAACAATCTAGTCGGGATCGTTGCGCTTGGAGACCTGGCAGTCAATCAGATGTCGAACGAGTCTGCGGGATCAGCGCTGACAAACATTTCTCACCAAAACATTCATTAATAAGAAAGAGCTTGCAGTGTGCAGGCTCTTTCTTCACATAAAACCTTACTTTTTGAAAGCAGACTTGTTTCGGGGTATAGTTGAGTGTATACATATGTCTCAATTCGGACTAAAGGAGTTGTACCCAGTGATTAAAGCGTTAATTTTTGATTTTGACGGGCTTATTCTAGATACAGAAACACACGAATATGAGGTTCTTCAGGAAATATTTGAAGAGCACGGCTCAGTGCTGCCGCTATCTGTCTGGGGGAAGGTCATCGGAACTGCTGCGGGTTTCCGGCCATTTGACTATTTAGAAGAGCAGATCGGGAAAAAGCTGAACCATGAAGAGCTCACACAATTGAGAAGAGAGCGGTTCGCCAAACGCATGGAAACAGAAAAAGCGAGACCTGGTGTCGAAGCGTATTTGAATGCGGCAAAGGATTTAGGCTTAAAAATAGGCCTTGCCTCCAGCTCTGATTATAAATGGGTTTCCGGCCATTTGAAGCAAATCGGCCTGTTTGATGATTTTGAAGTTATTCAAACGGCTGATGATGTGGAAGAGGTGAAGCCGAATCCTGAACTCTATTTATTGGCGGCAAAGAACCTCGGGGTATCGCCAGCGGAATGTCTCGCGTTTGAGGATTCTGTCAATGGTTCGATTGCTGCGAAACGTGCAGGCATGAAGTGTGTCATTGTCCCGAATAAAGTAACGGGTACCTTGATGTTTGAAGACTATGATCACAGGCTTGAATCAATGGCGGAGATGGAGCTCGCCCTATTGCTTGATCATCTGAACTCACAAAACTAGAAAGGAGCGAGTAGGTTGTCTGAGAAATTAGATTTGACCCGGTTTGAAAAGAAAATGGTGATCCGCAATATCGAAGAGAAAGACATCGACAAGATTATCGATCTTCAAAAGGACTGCTTTCCAGGAATGGAGCCTTGGAAGCGGGAGCATTTAATCAGCCATTTGGAGCATTTTCCAGAAGGGCAGTTTTGTGCAGAATTCGAAGGTGAAATTATCGGTTCGTGCTCAAGTCTCCTGATTAACTTTGATGAATATGATGACCGTCATACATGGCAGGACATTACAGATGACGGTTATATCACCAACCATAATCCTGACGGCTTGAATATGTATGGAATTGAAGTCATGGTGGACCCGAAGTACAGACGAATGAAGATTGGCCACCGTTTGTACGAGGCGAGAAAGGACTTAGCCAGACGCTTAAACCTGAAAAGCATCATCATAGGCGGACGGATTCCAAACTATCACAAATATGCAGAGGAAATGACAGCGAGAGAGTATGTTGAACAGGTGACACGCCACCAAATTTACGATCCGGTTCTTTCTTTTCAGCTGATGAACGGCTTTACCCTTATGCGAATTAACCCGAACTATCTCCCGGATGATACAGCTTCGATCAAGTATGCGACGCTGATGGAATGGAATAATGTGGATTATCTACCGCAGCAGACAAAACGCTATTATAAATCGGCGTTCCCTGTTAGAATTTGTGTGATCCAATACGAAATGAAGAAAATTTATTCCTTTGAGGAATTTGCGAATCAAGTAGAATACTATGTCGATGTTGCTTCCGACGCAAGATCTGATTTTGCGGTGTTCCCGGAAATTTTTACAACCCAGCTGATGTCCTTCCTTGAGGAACGGTCACCGAGCTTGGCGGTGCAGAGAATTACCGAGTATACAGAAGATTACATCAGCCTGTTTACTGACTTGGCTGTGAAGTATAACGTCAACATTATCGGCGGATCTCATTTCGTCGAAGAGGAAGGCAAGATCTATAATATCGCTTACCTGTTCAGACGGGACGGAACGATCGAGAAGCAATACAAACTCCATATTACGCCGAATGAACGCAAATGGTGGGGGATCAGCGCAGGAGACCAAGTTCGTGTGTTTGATACGGACTGCGGGAAAATCGCGATCCAGATCTGTTATGACATTGAATTTCCTGAGCTTGCCCGGATTGCGGCTGATAAAGGAGCCAAAATCATCTTTACGCCATTTTGTACAGAAGACCGTCAAGGCTATCTGCGTGTCAGATACTGTTCGCAGGCTAGAGCGGTTGAAAATCAAATATATACGGTTATCTCTGGAACGGTCGGAAACCTTCCGCAAACGGAAAACATGGATATCCAATACGCCCAGTCAGGCATCTTTGCCCCGTCTGATTTTGAATTCGCTCGTGACGGCATTGTCGGCGAAACAAACCCGAATATTGAAATGGTCGTCATCGGCGATGTTGACCTGGAAATTCTCAGAAGACAGCGCCAAAACGGTACAGTGCGCCAGCTAAAAGACAGACGGCGTGATATTTATCATATTCAATATAAAAAATAATTCCCAAAAAACCTGCCTGAATTGGCGGGTTTTTTAAAACAAAAGCGGAATTGTTTAGGTGCTATCTTTAAAATAAAAGTAGGTATAGTGGAGGTGCCTTATAGAGTTTCTGTATTTTCGCCATTTCCTATATCATACAGAAAACGGCTAGGCTTCACATTGCTATTGCAATGGCTGTCCAAGTTGTTTCGAGTGCGACCTTTATCAGTACGATGCTGAGCATTGTCACTTTGCCTGTTTTGCTTTGGAAGCTGCATCCTCTTTCTTCTTGAGAAAGGGGATGTTTTATTATTTACGCGGTTTATTGACTCTGACCCGGTCTGGCTTTATATTGAAGGCAGGGAAATCATCACCAAGACATCACATAAAGAGAAGGTCTGTTTCAATTGAATTGGCATTATAGGGAACGCTAATGAAATGGAGATGATGGGGATGGAAAACATTCAGCAAAATCAGGGATTAAAGCAAAAAGATGAGCAATTTGTGTGGCATGCCATGAAGGGAGCGCATCAAGCAGACAGCCTGATAGCCCAGAAGGCCGAGGGGGCCTGGGTAACCGACATAGACGGACGCCGCTATTTGGATGCGATGTCCGGTTTGTGGTGCGTCAACATTGGTTACGGCAGAAAGGAGCTTGCGGAGGCTGCCTATGAGCAACTAAAGGAGCTGCCTTACTACCCGTTAACGCAAAGTCACGCACCCGCAATTCAACTGGCGGAAAAGCTGAATGAATGGCTTGGCGGCGATTATGTTATCTTTTTTTCCAACAGCGGATCGGAAGCAAACGAAACTGCTTTTAAAATTGCCCGCCAGTACCATCTGCAAAACGGCGACCACAGCCGTTATAAATTCATCTCAAGATATCGGGCATACCACGGCAATACATTGGGAGCGCTCTCAGCTACCGGACAGGCGCAGCGGAAATATAAATACGAGCCTTTGAGCCAAGGATTTCTGCATGCAGCTCCGCCAGATATATACCGGAATCCTGATGATGCAGACACGCTTGAAAGCGCAAATGAAATCGACCGCATCATGACATGGGAATTAAGCGAAACGATTGCCGGGGTCATTATGGAGCCCATCATTACAGGCGGGGGCATCCTAATGCCGCCGGACGGATATATGAAAAAGGTGGAGGACATTTGCCGGCGCCACGGAGCCCTTTTGATTTGCGATGAAGTGATCTGCGGGTTTGGACGGACAGGTGAGCCGTTCGGGTTTATGCACTACGGTGTGAAGCCTGATATCATTACGATGGCAAAGGGAATCACAAGCGCGTATCTGCCATTGTCAGCGACTGCTGTGAAACGGGACATTTTCGAAGCGTATCAAGGGGAAGCTCCTTATGACCGTTTCCGCCACGTAAACACGTTCGGCGGAAGCCCGGCTGCCTGTGCTTTGGCGTTGAAAAACCTGCAAATTATGGAGGACGAACAGCTGATTCAGCGATCCCGCGATCTTGGAGCAAAGCTTTTAGGTGAGCTTCAAGCTCTGAGAGAACACCCGGCAGTCGGGGATGTTAGAGGAAAAGGGCTGCTGATCGGAATCGAACTCGTCAAAGACAAATTGACTAAAGAGCCAGCTGATGCCGCCAAAGTAAACCAAGTGGTTGCGGCGTGCAAAGAAAAAGGGCTGATCATCGGCAAAAACGGCGATACAGTCGCCGGCTACAACAATGTCATCCAGCTTGCGCCGCCATTTTGTCTGACAGAAGAGGACCTTTCCTTTATCGTGAAAACGGTGAAAGAAAGCTTTCAAACGATATAATATAAAAGTGAATTATTAAAGGAGCACATGATGAGTTTTCACAACCAGCCGATCTTACCGGCTATTCGCAATATGAAGCAATTTGATGAGTTTTTGAGCAGTTCGTTCTCTTACGGTGTTATTCTTGATATTCATCTCGGGCAGCTGAAGGGCGTGATCAAAGAAGCGCAAAAGCACGGAAAGAACATGATGGTGCACGTCGATCTCATTCAAGGGATTAAGCATGACGAATACGGTGCGGAATTTATATGTCAGGATATCAAGCCCGCTGGGATTATTTCCACAAGATCGAACGTGATTGCCAAAGCGAAGCAGAAGAAAATTTATGCCATTCAGCGCCTGTTTTTGCTTGATACAAGCGCGATGGAGAAAAGCATGGAGTTTATCGGCAAGCATAAGCCTGACTTCATCGAAGTGCTTCCCGGCATCGTTCCGTCACTCATTCAGGAAATAAAAGAGAAAACAGGGATTCCCATCTTTGCCGGGGGTTTCATCCGTACGGAAGAGGATGTAGAGCAGGCATTGAAAGCGGGGGCTGTAGCTGTCACAACATCTAATACCAAATTGTGGAAAAAATATGAAAACTTTTTGACGGAAAGTGATTGACACCGCTTTCATGCACTGATACAATTGCACTAGGTTAATACATTGTGATGGAGAACTCGGAGACCACAGCAGCTCTTTACGGCAAATGTTTATGCACCCGTAAAGCGGTTTGTTGTGGTTTTTTTATTCTCTTCTTCTCTATCATGCTTTTTAATCGTGACTTTAGGAGGAATGTGCTATGACAGCATTTTGGGGAGAAGTCATCGGTACGATGCTGCTTATCATTTTTGGTGCAGGTGTTTGTGCAGGTGTCAATTTAAAGAAATCGCTTTCATTCCAGTCTGGCTGGATTGTTGTTGTATTTGGATGGGGATTGGGTGTTGCCATGGCGGCATACGCGGTTGGCGGCATCAGCGGTGCCCATTTGAATCCGGCGCTAACGATAGCGCTTGCATTTGTAGGAGATTTTCCTTGGACAGAGGTTCCGGTTTATATTGCGGCGCAAATGATCGGAGCGATCATCGGTGCGGTGATTATTTACCTGCATTACCTCCCGCACTGGAAGTCAACGGATGATCCCGCTGCCAAGCTGGGTGTTTTCTCAACAGGGCCCAGCATTCCGCATACATTTGCAAACGTTTTAAGCGAAGTGATTGGGACATTTGTCCTTGTACTTGGAATCTTGGCCATTGGGGCAAATCAATTTACAGAAGGACTTAATCCTTTAATCGTCGGTTTCCTCATTGTAGCAATCGGTATTTCTCTGGGAGGCACCACCGGCTATGCTATCAATCCTGCACGTGACTTAGGTCCGCGGATAGCCCACGCTTTTCTTCCGATTCCGGGGAAGGGCTCATCAAACTGGAAATACGCATGGGTTCCGGTAGTCGGCCCGATTTTAGGCGGATCATTCGGCGGCGTATTTTACAACGCTGCATTTAAAGGGCACATCACAAGCAGCTTCTGGATTGTAAGCGTTATATTGGTTGTGGTATTGTTAGGACTCTATGTTTATACGAAATCACATTCTGCTAAAACATTATCAAATTCTAAATATATTTAAACAAAGGGGAGACATCTTATGGAAACGTACATTTTATCCTTAGATCAGGGGACGACAAGTTCAAGAGCGATTCTGTTTAATAAAGAAGGCAAAATTGTCCACTCTGCTCAAAAGGAATTTACACAATACTTCCCGCATCCTGGCTGGGTTGAGCATAATGCCAATGAAATTTGGGGCTCTGTCCTCGCGGTTATCGCCTCAGTCATCTCTGAATCAGGAATCAGCGCTTCTCAAATTGCCGGCATCGGCATCACGAACCAGCGCGAGACGACGGTTGTGTGGGATAAAGATACAGGAAGTCCTGTCTATAATGCAATCGTTTGGCAGTCCAGACAGACGTCCGGCATTTGTGAGGAACTTCGTGAAAAAGGATATAATGATAAATTCAGAGAAAAAACTGGGCTTTTAATCGATCCATACTTCTCCGGCACGAAGGTGAAGTGGATTTTAGACAATGTGGAAGGCGCGAGAGAAAAAGCGGAAAAAGGCGAGCTGCTGTTTGGAACGATTGATACGTGGCTCATTTGGAAAATGTCAGGCGGAAAAGCGCATGTGACCGATTACTCCAATGCCTCAAGAACACTGATGTTTAATATTTACGATTTAAAATGGGACGATGAACTGCTCGACATTCTAAGCGTACCGAAATCCATGCTCCCTGAAGTGAAGCCGTCCTCTCATGTGTATGCGGAGACTGTTGATTATCACTTCTTCGGAAAAAATATCCCGATTGCTGGAGCGGCAGGCGACCAGCAGTCCGCATTGTTCGGCCAGGCATGCTTTGAAGAAGGCATGGGGAAAAACACTTACGGCACAGGATGTTTCATGCTGATGAATACCGGGGAAAAAGCAATTAAGTCCGAACATGGGCTTTTGACAACAATCGCTTGGGGCATTGACGGAAAAGTGAACTATGCGTTAGAAGGAAGCATTTTTGTCGCAGGCTCTGCCATCCAGTGGCTTAGAGACGGTTTGAGAATGTTCCAGGATTCATCGCTAAGCGAATCTTATGCAGAAAAAGTGGATTCAACTGACGGCGTGTATGTCGTTCCGGCCTTTGTCGGACTGGGAACGCCTTACTGGGACAGCGATGTGCGCGGTTCGGTTTTCGGCCTGACAAGAGGGACAACAAAAGAGCACTTTATCCGTGCGACACTGGAGTCATTGGCTTATCAGACAAAAGATGTGCTTGACGCAATGGAAGCAGATTCAAACATTTCATTAAAGACGCTTCGTGTAGACGGAGGAGCTGTAAAAAACAATTTCCTAATGCAGTTCCAAGGAGACCTGTTGAATGTTCCTGTGGAGCGCCCGGAAATTAATGAAACGACTGCACTTGGCGCGGCTTATTTGGCAGGTATCGCTGTGGGATTCTGGAAGGACCGTTCTGAAATCGCGAACCAGTGGAATCTGGATAAACGGTTTGAACCTGAATTAGAAGAAGAAAAACGAAATGAGCTGTATAAAGGCTGGCAAAAAGCCGTAAAAGCAGCTATGGCTTTTAAATAAAGTAATACTATGGTATAATGGTTACAAGTTAATAAGAACGGTCCTGAGATGAGGAGAGACCACAGCACCAAAGTGTAAGCATGCACTTTGGCTGTTGTGGTCTCTTTTTCTATTTACCGTGACAACAAGGAGGAAACGTAATGATGAAACATCAATTTTCAAGTCTTGAAAGAGATCGCATGCTGACAGACATGACGAAAAAAACATATGACCTATTTATTATCGGAGGAGGAATTACAGGAGCCGGAACAGCTCTTGACGCGGCATCAAGGGGAATGAAGGTCGCACTAAGCGAAATGCAGGACTTTGCGGCGGGAACATCAAGCCGATCAACGAAGCTGGTACATGGCGGCTTGCGCTATTTAAAACAATTTGAAGTCAAAATGGTCGCTGAGGTAGGAAAAGAGCGGGCGATTGTGTATGAAAACGGCCCGCATGTCACTACACCGGAATGGATGCTGCTTCCGTTTCATAAAGGCGGCACATTCGGTTCATTTACAACATCTATTGGGTTAAGGGTTTATGACTTCCTTGCAGGTGTGAAAAAGTCAGAACGAAGAAGCATGCTTTCAGCAAAAGAAACGCTGCAAAAAGAGCCTTTGG
This sequence comes from Bacillus sp. FSL R5-0416, assembly GCF_037975425.1. Taxonomy (NCBI): domain Bacteria; kingdom Bacillati; phylum Bacillota; class Bacilli; order Caryophanales; family Bacillaceae; genus Bacillus; species Bacillus sp. FSL R5-0416. The sequence goes on from NZ_CP150252.1 coordinate 981,704, forward strand.
TGAAAAAAGACGGCTTAAAAGGCGGCGGGTACTATGTGGAATACCGCACTGACGATGCGAGACTGACCATTGAAGTCATGAAGGAAGCGGTGAAATTCGGGGCAGAGCCTGTGAATTACTCCAAAGTGAAGGAGCTTCTTTACGAAAAAGGCAAAGCCGTCGGCGTATTAATTGAAGATGTGCTGACAAAGAAAGAATATAAAGTGTATGCGAAAAAAATTGTCAATGCTACAGGCCCTTGGGTCGATCAGCTCAGAGAAAAAGACCATTCGAAAAACGGAAAGCATTTGCAGCATACAAAAGGCATTCACCTTGTATTTGACCAGTCTGTCTTTCCGCTGAAACAGGCTGTATATTTCGATACACCTGATGGCCGGATGGTATTTGCGATTCCTCGTGAAGGCAAAACATACGTGGGAACAACAGACACTGTTTACAAAGAGGCGCTGGAGCATCCGCGGATGACAACGGAGGATCGTGATTATGTCATCAAATCAATCAATTACATGTTCCCGGAACTGAATATTACTGCGAATGACATCGAATCCAGCTGGGCGGGGCTGCGTCCGCTGATTCATGAAGAAGGCAAAGATCCTTCTGAAATTTCACGGAAAGACGAGATTTGGACATCTGACTCAGGCCTGATCACCATTGCCGGCGGAAAACTGACTGGATACAGAAAAATGGCGGAGCACATCGTTGATCTTGTCCGTGATCGCTTAAAAGAAGAGGGCGAAAAGGATTTTGGACCATGTAAAACGAAAAACATGCCAATCTCTGGCGGGCACGTCGGCGGTTCGAAAAATCTTATGTCCTTCGTTACCGCGAAAACAAAAGAAGGAATTGCAGCCGGTTTATCAGAAAAAGACGCAAAACAGCTTGCGATCAGATACGGCTCTAACGTAGATCGCGTCTTTGACCGGGTAGAAGCGCTGAAAGATGAGGCCGCGAAACGCAACATTCCGGTTCATATTCTTGCTGAGGCAGAATACAGTATAGAAGAAGAGATGACTGCAACCCCTGCTGACTTCTTTGTCCGCAGAACGGGACGTTTATTTTTCGATATCAATTGGGTAAGAACATATAAAGATGCCGTTATTGATTTTATGAGCGAGCGATTCCAATGGGATGAGCAGGCGAAAAACAAACATACAGAAAACCTCAACAAGCTTTTACACGATGCGGTCGTACCGCTTGAGCAATAAATCATAACGGGCTGTCTGCAGCCCGTTATTTCTTTTTACGTGCCGAAAGGGCCAGATCTCAGGTTATCAAGTGACAGAGGCACCCGCTTCATATAAAATAATGGCATAAGCTGATACATAGGAGGACGAATATGACTTGGAGAAAGAGCTATGAACGCTGGAAACAGACAGAACATTTAGATCCGGAATTAAAAGAGCGCCTTATTGAATTAGAGGGGGATGAACAGGCCCTTGAGGACTGTTTCTATAAAGACCTTGAATTCGGTACCGGCGGAATGCGCGGGGAAATCGGCGCCGGGACAAATCGGATGAATATTTACACTGTGCGCAAAGCATCGGCCGGGTTTGCGGCATACATCTCGAAGCAAGGTGAGGAAGCGGAAAAACGGGGCGTTGTCATTGCTTATGATTCCCGCCATAAATCTCCGGAGTTCGCGATGGAAGCGGCAAAAACACTTGCGACACAAGGCATTCAAACATACGTGTTTGATGAGCTTCGCCCGACGCCAGAGCTGTCATTCGCTGTCAGACAGCTGAACGCTTATGGGGGAATTGTGGTAACGGCAAGCCATAACCCGCCTGAATATAACGGCTACAAAGTATACGGGGATGATGGCGGCCAGCTGCCTCCAAAGGAAGCGGACATCGTCATTGAGCAGGTAAACGCGATTGAAAATGAGCTGACGATCACAGTGGACGAAGAAAATAAGTTAAAAGAAAAAGGCTTAATCAAAATCATCGGTGAAGATATTGATAAAGTTTATACAGAAAAACTGACGTCGATTTCTGTACATCCTGAATTATCGGAAGAAGTAGATGTAAAGGTTGTTTTCACACCGCTGCATGGAACTGCAAATAAACCGGTCAGACGCGGACTTGAAGCACTCGGCTACAAAAATGTAACGGTTGTCAAAGAACAGGAACTGCCGGATTCAAACTTCTCCACTGTTACATCGCCAAACCCCGAAGAGCATGCGGCATTCGAATATGCCATTAAGCTTGGGGAGGAGCAGAATGCAGATATTCTCATCGCGACAGATCCTGATGCTGACCGCCTCGGCATCGCGGTGAAAAACGATCAAGGCAAATATACAGTGCTGACAGGAAACCAAACCGGAGCGCTGCTGCTTCATTACCTGCTTTCTGAAAAGAAAAAACAAGGCATCCTTCCTGATAATGGTGTTGTTCTCAAAACGATCGTCACAAGCGAAATCGGCCGTGCTGTAGCTTCTTCATTCGGCCTTGATACGATTGATACGCTGACAGGCTTTAAGTTTATCGGTGAAAAGATTAAGGAATACGAGGCATCAGGCCAGTATACCTTCCAATTCGGTTATGAAGAGAGCTACGGTTATTTAATCGGGGATTTTGCCCGCGATAAGGACGCCATTCAGGCTGCGCTTTTGGCAGTTGAAGTTTGCGCGTTCTATAAAAAACAGGGAATGTCATTGTATGAGGCGCTCATCAATCTCTTTAACGAATATGGTTTTTATCGTGAAGGGCTGAAATCCCTGACGCTGAAAGGCAAACAAGGAGCAGAGCAAATTGAAGCGATTCTTGCTTCCTTCAGACAAAATCCGCCGCAGAAAATGGCGGGCAAACAGGTTGTCACAGCAGAAGATTACGCTGTAAGCAAACGGACGCTTCTGACTGAAAACAAAGAAGAAGCTATCGACTTGCCAAAATCAAATGTACTGAAATACTTCCTGGAAGACGGGTCTTGGTTCTGTCTTCGTCCTTCTGGAACTGAGCCGAAGGTGAAATTTTATTTCGCCGTAAAAGGATCATCTTTGGAAGACAGTGAAAAGCGACTTGCCGTCCTTTCTGAAGATGTAATGAAGACGGTTGATGAAATTGTTGAGTCGACGGCAAAATAATTCAAGTATGAGCTGGGTCATTGTAAATGATCCAGCTTTTTCTTTTTCTCATCCAAAAGTCTGAAAGAAAATCATCCCATCAGTGAAGTAATGAAATACAAAAAACTGGTATAATCTTAAATACAAGATCAATGCCGGAGTGAGAAACGTGAGCAAAACGAGGATGGAAAAATTAAAAACGCTGAAAACGATTGCGGAAACCTTAAATCAAGGGCACGATATCAAAGCAACACTGGATGAGGTTTTAAAAGAGTTGCTGAGTCTGACAAACCTTCAATCCGGATGGATTTTTCTGATCGAAGAAGATGGGTCTTATACGTTAGCGGCCGACGCTTATCTGCCCCCGGCTTTAAGCCGCAAGGAAAAAGTGCTGATGTGCGAAGGGGAGTGTTACTGCCTGACGAAATTCAATAACGGAGGGCTTAGAAAGGCTGCAAATATCATGAACTGCAAACGCATCGAATCAGCAGAAAACCTGCATTGTTTTGACACAGAAGGAATTACGCATCATGCAACTGTGCCTTTAGAAGACGGGGACAGAAGATTCGGATTGTTAAATGTAGCGGCGGCCGGAAAAACCATGTTTGATGAGGAAGAGCTGCATTTACTCGAGTCTGTCGCCTTTCAGATCGGAACGGCAATCCAGCGTATGAGGCTTTCTGAATATCAACAAAAAAATGCTCTTTTAATGGAGCGTAACCGCCTCGCTCAGGAGCTTCACGATTCAGTCAATCAAATGCTGTTTTCCGTCAGTTTAACTGCCAAAGCTGCGAAGACACTAACAAAAGATGAGAATTTACAGCAGATGATTGATTTCATCCAAAACCTATCACAGGACGCGCTCGCAGAAATGAAAGCGTTAATTTGGCAGCTTCGCCCCGGAGGATTGGAAAAAGGGCTGGCTGAAGCCATTAAAAGCTATGGTGCGCTCATTGGATTGAAGATCATTTTTACACAAAAAGGCTGTCCTGTTCTGACTGATGAGCAGGAGCATATGTTATGGCGTGTCGTACAGGAAGCTTTAAATAACTGCAAAAAGCATGCCGGAACGGATACGGCGTATGTTAGTCTGACTGCTTCTTTGTGCCATGCGGAGCTGGATATCATCGATCATGGGGCAGGATTTCGCTATGAAGCGCATGCCGGTCTGCCTTCACTTGGCATCAAGGGTATGAAAGAACGAGCGGAAAAAGCCGGAGCTAAGTTTTGGATTGAGTCAGCGCTTGGAACTGGAACAAAGCTGTCCATCAGGCTTCCGCTAACAAGCCGAAAAGGAGGGGCGGTATGAAAATTGTCATTGCTGATGATCATCATGTTGTCAGAAAGGGTCTGCGTTTTTTCTTTGCCACCCAGGATGATATTGAAGTTGTCGGAGAAGCTGCAACTGGAATAGAAGCTCTCCGTGTCATCGAAGAGACAAAGCCGGATCTTGTGCTAATGGATCTGTCTATGCCCGAGATGGACGGCATTCAAGCCATTAAAAAAGCAATACAGCAATTTCCGGAGACGAATATCATTGTGCTGACGAGCTACTCTGATCAGGAGCACGTCATCCCCGCGCTTCAGGCAGGCGCGAAGGCGTATCAATTAAAGGATACGGAGCCCGAGGAATTGGTGAAAACACTAAGACAAGTGCATGCTGGCGAATACAAGCTTTCTACAGCTATTATGCCCCATGTGCTGACACATATGAAAAATCAGCACGACCCGGAAAAAGAAAAATACTATCAATTAACAAGAAGGGAAAAAGACGTTCTGACTGAAATAGCGAACGGGAAAAGCAATAAAGAAATCGCAGCATCCTTGTTTATTTCAGAAAAAACAGTAAAAACCCATGTATCGAATCTTTTAGCAAAACTTGAAGCGGCCGATCGCACGCAAGCAGCGCTTTTCGCAGTGAAATATAACCTGAATGGAGAGATCTTAAAATGAACATGTTAGTCATAAATGGCACGCCTAGAAAACATGGCAGAACAAGAATTGCAGCATCCTATATTGCAGCTCTGTATCACACGGATTTGATTGATCTAAGCGAGTTTGTATTGCCGGTTTTTAACGGTGAAGCGGATCAATCTGAACTGTTGAAGGTACAGGAGCTTAAGCAACGCGTTACGAAAGCGGATGCGATTGTATTATTATCGCCTGAATATCACAGCGGCATGAGCGGCGCTTTAAAAAATGCCTTGGATTTTCTAAGCAGCGAACAATTCAAATATAAGCCCGTTGCATTATTGGCAGTAGCGGGAGGCGGAAAAGGCGGCATCAATGCGCTGAACAATATGAGAACTGTGATGCGGGGTGTCTACGCCAATGTCATCCCGAAGCAGCTGGTGCTTGATCCGGTGCATATTGATGTTGAGAATGCTACAGTGGCTGAAAACATTAAGGAAAGCATAAAAGAGCTTGTCGAAGAACTCAGCATGTTCGCAAAAACAGGAAATCCCGGCGTCTAAACGCCGGGATTTGTTTATGTGAGAAGGGCTATTTGATCTTCATAAGTCAGCTCTGTGGCATGATCAATATAACGGAGAAGGGAATACAGCATCTTTTCTAAAACGGCGTAATCCTGTTCAAAATGATACGCATGCAGAAAGTGCTCAATTCGTTTTGATAACAAATCGTCCTCTGTACGCACCATTAAAATTAATAAATTATCCCATTGAGAACGATGGGTGTAATAAAGCGCTTTATCGTAATCGGCATAATCCATGAATCGCTTCTCCTTTCTTGGGTGAGAAGTTCATGATTAGTTTATGCCGCATCTTCTGTTATTGACGGGGCAAAACTTGCCGTCTGCGTCAGTAAAGGGGTAGCAATATGAGGGAGACATAAAATCAAAATGCCTGAATGAAGATATCGCTTTTGGTAAACCTATGAGGGAACATATTCTGGGTACAGGAGACTGAAAAAATGAAATCTCTGCCGTATACCATTGCGCTTCTTTTTTGCGGATTGATTATCGTGTCAATGGCTGCAAAAGGTCATTCAACGGACACAAACGAGTCCGTTCAAAAGTGGGAACAGCTTGCCTGGAGCAAAATTCAGGATGAATATAAGGGCGCTTCATTTTCTGATTATGCTTATATGGGGCGTACAGAGGTGAATGATCAGCAGACGAAAGATGTCTTTCGGGTGACAGTCAGACAGAAAGATGACACTTTTTCTGTTCGGGCCGAAGTCTATTTTCATCCGGTGACAAATCATATGATCAGCATCAACGTCTTTAGGCTCTAATAAAAAACTGTACAGCCGTTAAGGCCGCACAGTTTCTGTTTTTAGAAATATCGTTTTGCACCGAGATAGCGCTGTTTCCAGTAAGAGTTATTCATATTGGAAATGACAACTCCGGAATCGTTGGCATTTATGAATTCCCCGTTGCCTAGGTAAATTCCGACGTGGGAAGGGCCGGCTTTATATGTTGTAAAGAAAACGAAATCTCCGACAGCAGGCTGGCTAACTGATTTCATTGTGTTCCAATATCCCGCTGCCGTTAATCTAGATACGGATGTGACTTTGTTCAGTACATAGTAAATGAATCCGCTGCAGTCAAACCCGGACGGTGTCGTGCCTCCCCAGCGATACGGAACCCCAAGCTGCGCTTTAGCGGCCGAAATCATTGTGTTAATCTTCGCACTCGTTGAGCTGGTGGTGTTTGAAGAACCGGATGAAGACGATGATGAAGCTTTTCCGGAAATGACCAGCTTTTGGCCAACCTGCAAGACATCCGTTTTTAAATTGTTTTTCTCACGAATCCGCTGAGCTGTTACATTAAATTTTTGAGCAATCACCCATAAGGAATCACCGCTTTTCACCGTGTATGTAGTCGTCGTGCCGGAGCTTGCATTTGACGAAGAAGACGACGATGATGAAGAGCCTGAAGATGCTTTACCTGTCAGCTTCAATACTTGTCCAACGTAAAGCACATCTGATTTCAGATTGTTGATATTTCGGATTTGCTGTACAGTCAGGTTATAGTTATTTGCGATTTTCCAAAGTGAATCACCGCTTTTAACGGTATATTTAGTTGTTGCTGAAGTTTGGTTCGATTTGGATGAATTGTCTTTAGAAGACGTATCAGAGCCGCTTGATTTTGTTTTCAACACCTGATTCACGTAAATGGTGTCTGATTTTAAGTTGTTCAAGACCTTCAATTCAGCGATGGACATATTGACTTTGTTTGCAATTTTCCAAAGTGAATCTCCAAGCTGCACCTTATATGTTCCCGTAGAAGATGAAGAACTTGAACTCTTATTAGAACTGCTTTTTGAACTTGAGCTTGAACTCTTATTGGAACTGCTTTTTGTACTGGAACTTGAAGAAACAGTACCGGACACCTTTAATTTCTGCCCAGCACGAATTAAATCGCTGCTTAGTCCGTTTAATTTTTTCAGTTCCTGCACCGTCATTTTAAACTCATTTGCGATCAGCCAAAGTGAATCTCCGCTTTTCACTGTGTAAACAGAACTTCCGCTCTTCTTGGTTGTTGAGCTTGAAGTAGATGAAGAAGTGCTGGATTTGCTGCCTGGAATAGTGAGCGTCTGGCCGATCGACAGAACAGTAGTCGAAAGATGATTGGCGGATGTGAGGGCCGCCACACTTGTGTTATAGGTTTGGGCCAGTTTCCATAAAGAATCTCCGCTTTTGACCTTAATCGTTGCTGCTTCAGCTGGTGTCACTACTAAAGTTGTGCCGACAATCGCAGATGCTGTCAGCCCTGCTGCTAATTTCTTTTTCATCTTAGCTCTCCTTTTTCCCCCAATGATTTTGCATTTGCTGTTTCTTTTTTATATCGGCACATTTGTCTCATCGTTTTGCCTTTTTATAAAATTAGCCATATTATCTTAACAATAAGGGGGAAAAAGGGCATAAAAAAAAGAAGGAATCTTGATTCATTCCTTCAATTTTAAAAGCTTCATGATATCTTCTTTGTTTTTGACGAGGTCGCGCAGTGTGTATCTGTCTAAAACTGCGAGGTAGGCTAAAAGCGCTTCATTCAGCACATGTTTTAAGCCGCACACCGGGGAAATAACGCAGAGATTCTTGTTCGCATCAAAACATTCAACAATATTAAAATCGTCCTCCGTTTTTCTGACAACCTCACCGATGTTGATGTCTTCAGGGTCCATGCCTAATCGTATGCCGCCGCCCCGTCCGCGTATCGTTTCTACGTAGCCGAGCTGGCCGAGCCTGTATATGACTTTCATGAGATGATTTTTTGAAATAGAATACGTTTCGGCAATCTGTTTTATATTTGAAAGTTCTCCGGGACGCTCTGCAGCCAGAAAAATCAACACTCTTAATGAATAATCTGTATAATTGGTTAACTTCATAATAAGACCTCAGAATAAGACATTTTCTATATCTTATCATAATCGATTGAAAAATGAAAAAAAAGGAATTAAAAAACATGCACCCGGCAGGGTGCATGTTTTTTGCTTACATGTCATTCGGCGGATTTTGGTTTTTACGGTTTTTTTCGATTTCTGTGTTTTGCATTTTGCGTTCAAATGTAGACAGATAACGTGATGCAAAATCCTTACCGCCAAGGCCGAAGGATAAACCAAAAGCAAGTGCGAAGCCGCTAAGTACGATGATGAACGCGGAATTGACGATTGTCGCAGCGACACCAAGCTGATCCAGGGCCATAAAGAAAGCAAGTGCGATAATCGTATATTTAGCAATAGGCGCTAAAGACTTGAATTCCTGGCCTTTTATCATGCTTGAGAGCACTTTTCTCACCAATTCTCCTGCGTAAAGGCCGAGTCCGAGAATGAATACTGCGACAAGGACATTCGGCAGATATGCGATGATGCCGGTGGCAATTTCTACGAGGAAGTGCAGCCGAACAATTTGAAGCGCCTCAGCTGTAAAGAGCAGAATGACAATGATTTGCGCAATCATACCGACAACTTGAGACAAGGACAGCTTTGCAGGCGTTCCGGCTTCCATGCCCATTTTCCCTAAGACAGAATCAAAGCCTGCGCGATGGAGCAGTCCGGACACCATGGATTTCACCCATTTTCCTGCCCAGATACCCGCTAATACAAGCACGATGGCAATTATGATGTTCGGAAGCATGTTTAAAATCGTATTCAGCATAGAGACAGCTGGTTTTGAAATGCCGGCGACATCCAGCTGATCAAGCGCTGAAATGACCACCGGAATCATAATGAGCACATAAGCGATTGTTCCGATGACTGCTGAAAGGCTTGTGTCTTTTAAGTAAATTGATAAACCCATACGTGCCGCGAATCTTTCCGTGCCGATGCTTGCAAGGAAATTCGTAATGATATCACGGACAAGGCGGGCAACAAGCCAGCCGATTAATACGATAAGCGCCGCTGCAAATAATTTCGGCAGAAAAGCGAGCACGCTTTCCATCATATTTGTAAAAGGACCTGAAATGCCGCTGATCCTCAAAGAAGATAAGACCCCTGGCAGAAAAACAAGCAGCACGAGATAAAAGACAATTTGTGAAGCGGTATTGACAGCCTGGTGAATATCTTTTCCTTCAGACACCAAATTCCACTTGCGCAGTTTGTCACTCGTGTTCAGCTTCATCCCGATTTTTTTGACAAGGAAGCTCAAAACAGAGGCTGCAGCCCATCCTAACAGCAGAATGAGTCCGGCTTTCAGCACGCTTGGGATCGCAGCTGCAATCGCCGAAAGCATACTGACAAACGGCGATGCCACTGTTGTCAGGTGCAAAATGTTAAAGAATAAAATAAAGACGATGATCAGTGCGATAAAATAAACGACCTTGCTTATGACTTTTTCCGAGGAATAGCGTGAAGGCTTTTTCCCAGCAAAGAGCTTGTCGTCGATTTTTGTTTTGCTGAGTCCTTTGTATACCGCTTTTTCAATGATTTTAGCAATAGCCCAGCCGATTAATAAGACGAGTAAAGCAATGATTACGTTTGGCAGCTTACTGAGATAAGAAGAAAGCACGTCTGCTACATTCAATTGGTATCGCTCCTTTTTCGTAGTATGGTGTGTGTTTACCCACTGATCCAATAAGCAAACAGATGAATGTGCCGGGGGAATTTTTTCTTGCCCGAGTGAGACTATCATCTTTTGTATGGCGGGCTCATACATTATAGATAAGTCCAAGTAGGGGGGATTCGGTTGAACGCGGAGGAGAAGAAGGGATTACAGCGGGCAATTGAGGAAATTACCGAAATTGCAAAAGGATTCGGCCTTGATTTCTACCCGATGAGATATGAAATCTGCCCGGCTGAAATTATTTATACATTTGGCGCGTACGGGATGCCGACAAGATTCAGCCACTGGAGCTTCGGCAAGCAGTTTCATAAGATGAAGCTGCACTATGATCTAGGGTTAAGTAAGATCTATGAGCTGGTCATTAACTCAGATCCATGCTACGCTTTTTTGCTGGACAGCAACTCACTGATCCAAAATAAATTGATTGTCGCACACGTTCTTGCCCATTGCGATTTCTTCAAAAACAACTGCCGTTTCCAAAACACGAAGCGCGATATGGTGGAAAGCATGGCGGCAACAGCTGAACGGATAAAACACTATGAACAGGTTCACGGGATAAAAGAAGTGGAATCTTTTTTAGATGCGATCCTTTCGATTCAGGAGCATATCGATCCGTCGTTGGTCCGACCAAAGCTTCAATGGAGTGTGGATGATGAGGAAGAGGAGATTGAAGAGGCAGCCACGCCTTACGATGATCTATGGTCTTTGGATGAAAAGAAACCGAAAAAACAAGTGAAAAAATCGAAAAAACCGTTCCCGCCGCGGCCTGAAAAAGATATCCTGCTTTTTATCGAGGAGCATTCCCGGGAGCTGGAGCCATGGCAGCGTGATATATTAACGATGATGAGAGAGGAAATGCTTTATTTCTGGCCTCAGCTGGAAACCAAGATTATGAATGAGGGCTGGGCTTCCTATTGGCACCAGCGAATTATACGTGAGCTTGATTTAACCTCTGATGAAGCGATCGAGTTCGCCAAGCTGAATGCAGGTGTCGTTCAGCCGTCCAAAACAGGCATTAATCCTTATTATTTAGGGCTGAAAATATTTGAAGACATTGAGGAGAGGTACAACAACCCGACGGAGGAAATGAAGAAAATGGGCGTGCAACCTGACTCCGGCCGGGAGAAAATGTTTGAGGTCAGGGAGATTGAATCCGATATCTCTTTCATCCGCAATTATTTAACCAAAGAATTAGTCATGCGCGAGGATCTTTATTTATTTCAAAAACAGGGCCGAGATTATAAAATCATCGATAAACAGTGGAAGTCGGTGCGCGACCAGCTCGTAAGCATGCGGGTAAATGGCGGTTTTCCATATTTGACAGTAAACGACGGCGATTATATGAAAAATAACGAGCTCTATATTAAGCATTGGTATGAAGGAATAGAGTTAGATTTGAAATATTTGGAGAAGGTGCTTCCTTATTTATTCCAGCTTTGGGGAAGAAGCGTGCACATTGAGTCTGTGCTTGAGGATAAGGAAGTCATGTTTTCGTACGACGGAAAAGGTGTTCACCGCAGATATTTATAAAAAAGAGGATGCAGCGTTCTGCATCCTTTTTATTTTCCAGTTTTTAAAATATTAAATATGATGTTTGCCTGGTCCGTATTATTAATCAATCCGCGGAATTTTTCTTTTCCGGGGCCGTACGCGTATACCGGTACTTCTTCGCCGGTATGATCGGTACTCGTCCATCCGCTGTTGGAGCGAGTATTAAAAATCTTGATGATGGCTTTGTAGGCCCCTTTGCTTTTGTCAGCCTGTGCAGCTGCTTCAACGCTTTTGATTTCTTCAGATGTGAATTTCAGATTGGCATAGCGGGCGAGCACATCTTTAGCCGGCTTGCCTTCACTGATTTTTTTGGCCATGAATTCAGGTGTTTTCTTAGCGGAGAGAATCGGTTCTGCGTGCCAATTCTTTTCCCCGTTTGCGCCAATGGTAAAGCCGCCGGTTGTATGGTCAGCAGTTGCAATCACAAGTGTATGTTTGTCTTTTTTCGCAAATTCAATCGCGGCTTTATAGGCCTGCTCAAAATCTTTAACCTCGCTCATGGCTCCTACTGTATCATTGTCATGGGCCGCCCAGTCAATCTGGCTCCCTTCGACCATCAAGAAAAATCCTTTTTTATTTTGGTTCAGGCGATCAATTGCTGAAACCGTCATGTCTTTGAGAGACGGTGTTTTACTGTCACGGTCGAGCGCTTTAGCAAGCCCTCCATCTGCGAAAAGCCCGAGCACCTGCTGATCTTTATTTTTTTTCAATGCTTGTTTAGTTGTCACATAGCTGTAGCCGGCTTGTTTGAATTCCTTTGTCAAGTTTCTGTCCTTGCGGTTAAAATAAGATTTTCCGCCGCCGAGCAGCACGTCTATTTTATGTTTGCCTTTTATTTTGTCATCCATATAGCTGTTGGCGATTTGGTCCATGTTTTTCCGTGATTCATTGTGGGCACCATATGCGGCTGGAGTGGCGTGGTTAATTTCAGACGTGGCGACAAGCCCTGTTGACTTGCCTTGCTGTTTGGCCTCTTCAAGTACTGATTTCACTTTTTTCCCGTTTTTATCGACACCAATTGCATTGTTATATGTCTTAACGCCTGTCGCTAATGCTGTTCCGGCTGCTGCTGAATCTGTAATATTATAGTCAGGGTCATCCGGATGCGTCATCATCATGCCTGTCAGGTTCCGGTCAAATTCTGTTAACTTCGGGTTATTCGGTGTGTCACCGTTATTTTTCATAGAACGGTAGGCTTTTATGTAAGGCGTCCCCATGCCGTCGCCTATCATCACAATGACATTTCTGATCTCAGCTTTGTCTTGTTTTTTGGCGCTGGCCTTTTCTGTTTGCTGAAGCTCAGCTCCGGCAAAGATTCCAGCTGTAAGGACAGAAACAGCGGCGATTGGCAGAAGTTTTGATTTCATATTTTGAAACAAACTCATTATTTTCATGCCTCCTTTAATGTATTCCGTTTATCATGTTAGGGAAATTTTGTTAAATGCGGCTGTTGATCATGTAAACAATAAGTAAAGCCTTGTAAGGAAATGAAAAAACGCTTTTCGTTATCTTGCCTTATTTGATGTAAAGCATTCATTTTTCAGAAAAATCTTTACCTCTCTGTCTTTGCATGATATGTTTGTTTAAATAAAAAAACTGCGGATAACCACAGCTCTCCTCGAATATTCTTTATCACTCATTTTTCCGATATGTGAGCCGACCCCGAAAGTTTTTCATTTATTTCCTTTATTTTGAAAAACATCCCATAAAACATGACAAAAGCACTCGTTTTTTGTCACCTTTGCAACGAAAATGAAATATTTAATACCCTTAAAAACTTTTTTTTAGAACGAATAATTAAGAAATTTGTCACATGAAGTCAAGACTATTTCTGATGGGAATCTATCCTTATAATAGAAATCAATAAGATTAATTTAAAAAAAGAGATACATATATAGAGAGTTAACATTTGGGGAGGAAAATATGAAAAAGCAAATCATTACAGCTACGACAGCAGTTGTTTTAGGATCGACGTTATTTGCAGGAGCGGCATCTGCACAAAGCATTAAGGTGAAAAAAGGCGACACGTTATGGGATCTTTCAAGAAAATACGACACAACGATCAGTAAAATTAAATCAGAGAACCACCTTCGTTCAGACATTATTTATGTGGGACAAACTTTATCGATTAACGGCAAATCTACAAGTTCAAAAAGCAGCAGTTCTTCTTCCTCTTCTTCTACATACAAAGTAAAGAGCGGGGACAGCCTTTGGAAAATTTCAAAAAAATACGGCATGACAATCAATGAACTGAAGAAGCTGAATGGCTTAAAATCAGATTTGCTTCGTGTTGGACAAGTCCTGAAACTGAAAGGTTCAACTAGTTCAAGCAGCTCCAGCTCATCAAAAGTGTCATCGTCTTCCACTTCTACTTATAAAGTGAAGAGCGGAGACAGCCTTTCTAAAATTGCGAGCAAATACGGTACTACGGTTAGCAAATTAAAAAGCTTAAACGGCTTAAAATCAGATGTAATCTATGTCAACCAAGTATTGAAGGTGAAAGGAACAAGCACAAGCAGCTCAAAACCTGCTTCATCTTCATCATCTTCAAGCAGCAAAACGTCATCTACATCACTTAATGTGAGCAAACTGGTTTCTGATGCAAAAGCGTTAGTCGGAACGCCATATAAATGGGGCGGAACGACAACTTCAGGCTTTGACTGCAGCGGATTCATTTGGTACGTACTGAATAAACAAACAAGTGTGGGCAGAACAAGCACTGCAGGATACTGGAGTTCTATGAAGAGCATTGCCAGCCCGTCTGTTGGTGATTTCGTCTTCTTCACAACATATAAATCCGGCCCTTCTCACATGGGGATTTACATTGGAAACAACAGTTTCATTCATGCAGGATCTGACGGCGTACAAATCAGCAGCCTGAACAACAGCTACTGGAAGCCTCGTTACCTCGGTGCGAAAAGATTCTAATTTTTAGAGAAAACCCGTTCATTGGAACGGGTTTTTTTCATTAGACGGAGCACAGGCGTTTTGGTTGCTCCTAAAAATGAAAATGTGATAAAAAATCCAAGAATTTTTTTTCTTTCTTATTTTCATAAAGGGCAATCGCGTAAGCGCCGGCATAGGGCAGCTGTACAGACTGATAAGGAATTCTGATCATCTGTTTCTCTGCTAACTCACGCTTTACTGTAGATAAAGGCAGAAATGAAACTCCGAGTCCTTCCTTGATAAACCGTTTCGTTATATGTGTTTGAGTGACCTTCATTGTTCTCACAAATGGAAATGTCATTCTGACTTGACGGAGCAAGTCGTCCCAGTAATCAGGGTGATTGTGGGTCAAAAGCAGGTATTGTTCGAGCACCTCTTTGGCATCAATTTCGTTGTCTTCTATGAAACGCTTATCGGGCGGGGCAACAAGGACGACAGGGTCTTTGTATAGGCAGTGGCAGCTTAAAGAAGAAGACTGTACCTTTAAACAGCTTAGTCCGATATCTGCTTCCCCGGCTTTAATCAGTGACGCGATTTCCGCTGATTCGAAAATTGTAACCGCCATTTCTGTTTCCGTATTCATTGCTGTGTACCGTTTCATGACAGAAGGAAGCACAGTATCTGCAATAAGCGGAGAAACCGCGAGCTGTAAGGTTTGAGAGTAGCCTTGTCTCACTCTGTGAAGCTCTGCCATGCTGTTTTCATAATCATCAAGAAGCCTGAGCGCATACGGCAAATACGCCCTGCCTTCATCAGTCAGCTGGATTTGCCTGCCTTTACGCTCGAACAGCTTGCAGCTGATTTCTTTTTCTAATTGCTTGATATGTACGGTCACAGTAGGCTGAGATAAGAAAAGCGTTTCCGCCGTTTTTCGGAAGTTCTCATATTTTGCAGCGGTCACAAAGGTGTGAAGCCATTTGAAATCCATTTCTATTCTCCCTCTGATTAATATTTTTAATTAATTCCCTTTAAAATATTCATTATTTTTTAAATATTATATTTACTATAATAACAGAAAAGGATAGGGGGAATACAAATGGTACATTACGGATTAAAGGGAATTACATGTGTGGAAACATCCATCAGCCATATTGATGGTGAAAAAGGGCATCTGATTTACAGAGGACATCATGCAAAAGACATCGCACTGAATCATAGCTTTGAAGAAGCGGCTTATTTGATTTTATTTGGAAAACTGCCTTCAACTGAAGAATTGCAGGTATTTAAAGATAAGCTGGCTGCGGAACGGAATCTTCCGGAACATATTGAGCGCTTGATTCAATCACTGCCAAACAACATGGACGATATGTCGGTGCTGAGAACGGTTGTTTCAGCATTGGGGGAAAATACGTACACATTCCATCCGAAAACAGAAGAAGCAATCCGGCTGATTGCAATCACGCCTTCCATCATTGCATACAGAAAAAGATGGACGCGCGGTGAACAAGCAATTGCACCTTCTTCCCAGTACGGACATGTCGAAAACTACTATTATATGCTCACAGGCGAACAGCCTTCAGAGGCAAAAAAGAAAGCGCTTGAAACCTATATGATTCTGGCCATGGAGCACGGCATGAACGCATCCACTTTTTCGGCACGAGTCACGTTATCTACAGAGAGTGATTTAGTGTCAGCCGTCACGTCTGCTCTCGGCACGATGAAAGGTCCGCTGCACGGAGGCGCTCCTTCTGCGGTGACAAAAATGCTTGAAGACATTGGAGAAAAAGAACATGCTGAAGCATATCTGAAAGAAAAACTCGAAAAAGGAGAGCGCTTGATGGGATTCGGCCACAGGGTGTACAAAACAAAAGACCCGCGGGCAGAAGCTTTGAGACAGAAAGCAGAAGAGGTGGCCGGCAATGACCGTGATCTTGATCTTGCGCTGCATGTAGAAGCAGAAGCGATTCGTTTGCTAGAAATCTACAAACCGGGACGAAAGCTGTACACAAATGTTGAATTTTACGCAGCTGCAGTGATGAAGGCCATCGATTTTGACGATGAATTGTTTACTCCGACCTTTTCAGCAAGCCGAATGGTAGGGTGGTGCGCCCATGTACTGGAACAGGCAGAAAACAACATGATTTTCCGCCCGTCAGCGCAATATACCGGTGCCATTCCCGAGGAAGTTCTTTCATAACATATTTTGGCGTTTATTCATTTCTGTCGTGTGGTAACGTTCAGTATCAACCACATGTCTAGGAGTGATGAATGTGAACCCAATGGACAGACAAACAGAAGGACAAGAACCGCAGCATCAGGACAGACAGCCGGGCATTGAGTCAAAAATGAATCCGCTGCCGCTGTCAGAGGACGAGGATTATCGAGGAAGCGGAAAACTGAAAGGAAAAGTTGCGATCATTACTGGAGGCGACAGCGGAATAGGGAGAGCAGCAGCTATTGCCTTTGCTAAAGAGGGGGCTGATATCTCCATTCTATACTTAGACGAGCATTCGGACGCAGAGGAAACACGCAAACGGATCGAAAAGGAGAATGTCCGCTGCCTGCTTATCCCGGGAGATGTCGGGGACGAGAACCATTGTGAACAAGCTGTGCAGCAAACAGTGGACCATTTTGGTAAACTCGATATCTTGGTGAACAACGCCGCTGAACAGCATCCCCAGGACAGCATTCTCAATATTTCAACAGAACAGCTGGAAAAAACCTTTCGCACAAATATTTTTTCCATGTTTCATATGACGAAGAAAGCTTTGCCTCACCTGCAAGAGGGGAGTGCCATTATTAATACGACATCGATTACCGCTTATGAAGGGGATACGGCGTTAATTGATTATTCCAGCACAAAGGGTGCGATTGTTTCCTTTACGCGTTCCATGGCGAAGTCGCTTGCAGATAAAGGCATCAGAGTGAATGCGGTGGCGCCCGGTCCGATTTGGACACCGCTTATTCCGGCGACATTCCCTGAGGAAAAAGTGAAACAGCACGGCTTGGATACCCCAATGGGAAGACCGGGACAGCCGGTTGAGCATGCAGGCGCCTATGTTCTGCTGGCGTCTGACGAATCTTCCTATATGACAGGGCAGACCATTCATGTGAATGGCGGCCGTTTTATTTCAACGTAATCAACGAAAAACCAGCTCAAGAGCTGGTTTTTTTGTGTGGTGAAAAATTTCAAAATAAAAAATTTGTCGATTTTTCTAACAATTTTGTTTTCATTTTTGCAATTTTATATATAATATTGAGTAGGAGAAAGGAATGATTCGCGACCAGTACAAATATAGTAGAAAAAAAGAAAAATGACCATTGTTGCTCATGAATTCAGAAAATTCAAATAAAATATATATAAAAATAGATGATCGGGAGTTGAAGGGGAATGAAAGGGAGCGTTTTTAGGAAGAAAAGCATTCAGGATTTAATCGCTGCGACGAGCGGGGAAAAGTCTTTAAAAAGAGAATTAGGAGCATTTGATTTAACGTTGCTTGGAATCGGCGCCATTATTGGCACAGGAATTTTTGTTCTGACGGGAACAGGCGCAGTCACGGCCGGTCCCGGGCTGACGATTTCATTTGTTGTGGCGGCGTTGGCTTGTTTATTCGCCGCCCTGTCTTACGCGGAATTTGCGTCAAGTGTGCCTGTTTCAGGTTCGGTGTATACATTCACTTATGCGACATTGGGAGAGCTTATGGCCTTTATTATCGGGTGGGATTTAATTTTAGAATACATGCTGGCGGTAAGTGCAGTGTCGGTCGGCTGGTCTGGTTATTTCCAATCGTTTTTATCAGGGCTTGGCATTCATCTTCCGGTTGCTTTAACAGCGGCACCGGGCGCAGTGAAAGGCACCTTTACCCTGTTTAATCTTCCTGCATTCGTCATTGTAATGGCGATCACATATTTGCTTTATTTAGGCATCAAAGAATCAAAAAGAGTCAACAATATCATGGTTATCTTGAAGATACTGGTTGTTCTGCTGTTTATCGCGGTGGCAGCCGTTTACGTGAAGCCGCACAACTGGCAGCCGTTTATGCCAATGGGCTTTGGCGGCGTGTTCAGTGCAGCGGCGCTCGTATTCTTTGCTTTTATCGGATTTGACGCTGTATCCTCTGCTGCGGAAGAGACGAAAAATCCCGCGAAAGATCTGCCTAAAGGCATTATTTTCTCTTTATTGGTCTGCACGATTTTATATGTCACCGTATCAGCAATCATGACTGGGGTTATCCCGTTTGCTCAATTTGCGGGTGTGGATCATCCGGTTTCTCTAGTTCTTCAAAGCGCAGGACAAAATTGGGTGGCAGGCATCATTGATATTGGCGCCGTGTTGGGAATGACAACAGTTATGCTCGTGATGCTTTACGGGCAGACACGCGTCATGTTTGCCATGTCGCGTGACGGACTTGTGCCGGGCTCACTTTCTAAAGTGCATCCAAAGCACAAAACACCTTATGTAGCCACTTGGTTTTTCGGAACGATGTCGGCGCTTCTCGGCTCACTTGTTCCGCTGGATGAACTTGCAAAGCTGGTAAACATCGGGACGTTGTCGGCATTTGTCCTGATTTCTGTGGCAGTTATCGTTTTGAGAAAGAAACAGCCTGATCTTCCGAGAGCTTTTAAATGCCCGGGAGTTCCCGTGATCCCAGGCCTGGCGATTCTGTTCTGCCTGTTCTTGATTTTAAATCTGGGATGGGTGACGATTGTCCGCTTCCTAGTGTGGCTGTTAATCGGCTTGGTAATCTATTTTCTGTATTCAAGAAAGCATTCAAAATTAAATCAATAACCTTTTGATAAAGAGAGCGGCCATACAGGCCGCTCTCTTTTCTGTTCTTGGCAAATGAATCTATAGAAAAGAAGACAAAAATAAGAGATAATATAGGCTGGAAAGGAAGTGACGTTTATTGTCTGAGCAAAAACCAGTCCAATGGGCTTCGAAAATCGGTTTCGTCATGGCAGCGGCCGGCTCGGCTATCGGCTTGGGCGCGATTTGGAAGTTCCCTTACGTAGCGGGGACCAATGGGGGAGGAGCCTTTTTTCTTATCTTCGTGTTATTTACCATCCTCTTAGGCTATCCGCTTTTGGTGGGGGAATTTATTTTTGGAAGACGGAACCAGACGAATGCCATTGATGCATATAAAAAAGAAGCGCCGCGATCAGCTTGGTTTCTTACGGGGTGGATCGGCGTAGCCGCGTGTTTCTTAGTGCTGTCGTTTTACAGTGTAATCGGGGGATGGATTTTGCTGTATATCGTGAAAACAGCGTCAGGATCACTGTCCGGGCTTTCTCAAGCACAGTATGGCGCTCTTTTTGCTTCTATTATCCAAAATCCGGTGCAGACGCTCGCGGCTCAGCTTGTCTTTATGGCACTGACTGTACTCGTTGTCGCAAGAGGGGTTCAAAAAGGGATTGAACGGGTAAGCGCGGTGATGATGCCGATTTTGTTTTTATTGTTTATTCTGCTCGTTCTTCGGTCTCTTACGCTTAATGGTGCAATGGAAGGCGTAAAGTTTCTGCTTGTGCCTCATTTCGGCGATTTGACTCCGGAATCCATATTATTCGCGCTGGGACAGGCCTTCTTTACGTTAACACTGGGGGTTTCGGTGATGGTGACCTACAGCTCCTATTTGCCGAAAACACAAAATATCCCTCGTTCGGCAGCCTCCATTGTCTTGATGAATATCATTGTGACACTCTTGGCAGGTTTGGCTATTTTTCCGGCGGTTTTCTCATTCGGTTTTCAGCCAAATGAAGGACCGACATTGCTGTTTACAGTGCTTCCGGCCGTTTTTGAACAGCTTCCGTTCGGCACGTTGTTTTTTATCGGCTTTCTCGTTGCATTTTTATTTGCAGCCTTAACCTCAGCATTTTCGATGGTTGAAATTATCGTTGCCACAATCGGAAAAGGGGACGAAAAGAAGAGAAAAAAACTGTCATGGACGAGCGGGCTTTTGATCTTTTTGGTCGGAATCCCATGCTGCTTGTCTTATGGCGTTTTGAGTGATGTGCACCTATTTGGCAAAACGTTTTTTGATATTGCCGATTTTACCGTCAGCAATGTTTTGATGCCTTCAGGCGCTCTGTTAATTTCTCTATTTATCCCGCTGAAAATTTCGAAAAGCGAACTCTTGGCTGAAATGCGAAATGGATCAAATGCAGGTAAAGCATTCTTTTACTCATGGTTTTATTTGCTTCGTTTTATCGTGCCGCTTGCCATTATTATCGTGTTCTTAAATTTAATCGGAATTTTATCATTTTAAAAAACAGGCTCCGTTTCCGGGGCCTGTTTTTTATTTAATAAGATGATATCAACGGTGCCCATGCCGTTTTCAGTTTTTGGATGCCGAGCCTGATATCCTCTTCTGACAAACCGCCATAACCGATTAAGACAGAAGTAAAAGGCGTCTGTTCTATATATGAGGGAGACACGGGATAGAGGGTTACACCGTGGTCTGCGGCTGCTTGTATTGCTTCTTCCTCACTTGCTGGAAACAAAAGGCGCAGCAGGATGTGAAGCCCCGAGTTCTTACCGAGAATCTCAACGGTGTTACCCAGTTCAGAGCGGATGGCTTCTAACAGGATAGCGTGTTTTTTTCGGTATAAGCTTCTCATTCTATTTATGTGTTTCTGCCACTCTCCGGTTTCGATGAAGTCTGCCAGTGCCAATTGCGAGTGGGCAGAAACGGTCTGCTTCATTAACTGAGCATTGCTTTTGATCGGTTCCATGAGTTCAGGGGGCACAATCATGAAGCTGAGCCGCAAGGAAGGCAGAAGTGACTTTGAAAAAGTGCCCAGATATATGACTCTGCCATTCGGATCAAGACCCTGTAAAGACGGAATGGGATGGCCGCTGTAGCGAAATTCTCCATCGTAATCATCTTCTATAATGAATGAATTTGTTTCTGCCGCCCATGCCAGCAGCTCCTGTCTGCGGGTAATCGTCATAATGGTCCCAATCGGAAACTGATGCGAAGGAGTCGTATACATGAGATAAGGATTCTGACGGTAGAGCTCATCCGGCAGGACGCCTTCTGCATCAGAACAAATCGGAGTGACATCCATGTGATTTGCTTCAAACATCCTTCTTGAACGGTGAAAGCCTGGTTCTTCAAAACCGATTTTTGTACCTGGCTTTAGCGAAAGGCAAAGAATTTGCAGAAGCACGGTGGTTCCTGCGCCGATGATAATCTGGCCGGGCTCGCAATTTACTCCCCGAGACAGCCTGACGAATCGGGCAATCATGTGTCTGAGTTCGTATTCTCCTTGAGGGTCGCCAGAGGTGTGAAACAATCCGGAATAGCGCTCAAGACTTTTTACTATGCTTTTTCTCCATGCGTTAAAGGGAAAGAGGGTCGGATCAACGCTGCCCTGATGGAAGTCAATAGCAGGTGCGTTCTTTTCAAGTAATCCCGGCTGTGCAGACTGATGAAAATGGTCAGGGGCTGTCGGGAAGCCTGGTTCTACTTCCGCCGCGAACCAGCCGATTTTTGGCTTGCTTTTGACATAGCCCTCAGCAGTTAATTGCTCGTAAGCTCGTTCTATAGTTGCCGTGCTGACATCGAGCAAGCCGGAGAGCCTGCGTTTTGACGGAAGTCTTGTTCCCTTTGTGATTCGCGCATGTGAAATTTCTTGTTTAAAAAAGGTATAAAGCTGCTCATACAGCGGTGTTTTGCTCTTTTTATCAAGAAACGGCGTGATATCCATCTCGTGTCTCCTTTTTATCTGGCATGGTCATTTTTTCTGAGATTGGCTATTTGGCAAATGCCATTTATTAGCTATGATCATTGTAACGAAAGGAAAGGGGATTGAGAAGATGATCCATATGAAACAATTAACCTCGAAAGAAGAATGGGCTGAGTCGTATCCGATTATGAGTGAATTGAGAACAGAACTGGATATAGAGACGTATTTACAAAGGCTTGAAGCCTGTGTGCAGAAAGAATCGTATATGCTGTTTGCCTTATATGAAAATACAGCAATCAGAGCGCTGTGCGGGGCTCTGCCGAGAGTTTCCATTCATAAAGGAGAGCACTTGTGGATTGCGGATCTTGTTACAACGGCACCTTGCCGATCAAAGGGATACGGCAAAATGCTTTTGGATTATGCCTCAGACTGGGCGAGAAAAGCCGGACTTGGTTTTGTCAGTCTTTCATCTGGCCTTCAGCGTAAAGACGCACATCGATTTTATACAGATAAAATGGGTTTTACTATAGAAAGTTATTTGTTCCGAAAACCGGTATAACGAAAAAAAGACGCCTGAAAAGGCGTCTTTTTTAAAAGCCAAACTGTAAATTCGTATCTACAGATACAATGGTATACACACAAATAATCACAAAGAGATTAAGGATGACGCCGAGCAGGCCTGGACCTGTGCGCCCTCTCTTGATGAAGAGTTCAACAACGCCGAACGGAACGGCAGCCATGGCGAACGGAAGCATTTGATAGGAATAAAACGTGACGTTGCTGATAATGGCCAAATTCAGCAACAGCAGGGACAGAACCGCTGTCCCGACAGAGATCCAGCCGAATACATTGTGTTCTTTAAAAATTCTTACCAGTTCCATAATTCCACCTCGCCGACATTCGCTGATTTTACAGATTTATTTTTCAGCATGCGCTGGATTTCCTTGGTTGGCCCTGTAACGACCGAACCGTATACATTGACACCGTTTTTCTCTACATAATCTAATCGGTTATCTACATTCAGGTCTTTCCGTTTTGAAATGACCTGAGCCCATTTTTCGTGTTTGGACATGAATTTTAGGGCGTTGATAAACTGATCGCCATTCGACTTGCCTTTTGTATTAAGGGCGGCCAAGAACTTTGAATCCTTTCCAGGATAGCCAAGAGGTTCTGTGGAAGCTGTCTTATTTGTGTTTTTCTCTGTTTCGATTGCGTTCCACAAAAAGCTCACATCATAGCCTTTGAATTTGTTATACACGTCTTTTGTCGGATATGCACGGTCATATGAAAGGTAGACCTCTGATACCGTTCCTTCAGGCAATGTGCTTAACGTTTTTTCTGCTTTTGCGGTCGTTTGTTCAGACTTGTTTGAAGGATGTGTAAAGTAATGTCCGGTTTTATTCACTTCTAAGTCATAGTAGTTTACTGCCGGCGCTTTTACTTTGTTATAAAACATTTCAACCCGTTCATTCCCTACGGCAGCCGTCTTCGTGCCAATCTGCTTTTGCAGCGGGAATTCCGTATTCATTCCAAATAGCTTCACTTGGCTTTTCAGTCCGGAAGTATCAACAAGAACATTCGGCATGGTCAGGGCTACAGTGACTGCGGCAGTTTCCATAAACTCATTGCCGGTGCTGTGTTTCCCACCCATTCCGTAATAGAGGTAGCTTCCCAGCGTACAAAGCGGCAAAATCATCAATGTCGAAATGACGGCAAGCACAGAAATTCGCAAATAAGACTTGCGTTTGCCGTAGGCTAAAATCGCTTTTTGTTTTTCAGGACTGATGCTGAGATCCCAATCGTTATCGTCCTCTAGTTCGCTGTCAATCAGTTCCTGATATACTTCGAGCTTCTCAAGTTCTTCCTCAAATGCAGTCATTTCCTGGTCGCTCATTTCCCCATTTTTATATTGATCAAAACGCTTTTTAAATTCTTCATTCATCATTAACACCTCTATTATAAAGTGCTTTCAGCCGCTGTCTGGCACGAAATAAAACACTTTTAAAATTCGCCTCTGAAATATTCATAATATGGGATGCTTCTTTGTAGTTTAACTCTTTTAAATAATATAGCGTTAAGGCCTCCCGATAATTATCGGGGAGCTCGGACATATAACCAGTCAGCACTTCCTTTATCTCTACCTGATGGGCAGGACTTTGAACAGCATTTTGAAAGAGGCTTCCGATTAAGTCATCAGAAATGGTTACTTCTTTCTTATGCTTTCTGACGTAATCAATGAAGGCGTTTCGCGCCACTTGAAAAAGCCAGGGCTTTACTTTGCTGTGATCATAGGAGTGAATGTGTATGTATGCCCGCATAAAGGTTTCCTGCAGCAAGTCTTCAGCAAGATGCTTGTCTTTTGTCATGGAGAGCAGGAACCTGTAAACATCATTCATGTACATTTGGTAAATTTCATCGATCGTCACTGCCTTTTCTCCCCTCTATGTTATACACGCATAAGAAAGGTTTAAAGTTGCACATTACATGCAAACGGCTTTTTTATACCTAATCAAACACCATTACTATATAGTACCCAAAAATGGCCGCAAAAGATAGTGCGGAGAAATGTTTAACATTTTTTCCAGAGGGGAAAAGATAGTGAAAAAGTGAAGGAGTGGCACAATGGAATATACCAGTATAGCAGATACAGGAATAGAAGCCTCCAGAATCGGCCTCGGCACATGGGCCATTGGCGGAACGATGTGGGGAGGCACTGACGAAAAAACATCGATTGAAACAATCCGCGCCGCTCTTGATCAGGGGATTACACTGATTGACACCGCGCCGGCTTACGGCTTCGGGCAGTCCGAGGAAATCGTCGGAAAGGCAATCAAAGAGTACGGCAAAAGAGACCAGGTGATTCTCGCAACGAAAACGGCTCTGGACTGGAAGAACAACCAGCTGTTCCGCCATGCGAACAGAGCGAGAATTGTAGAGGAAGTTGAGAATTCTTTGAAGCGGCTTCAAACAGACTATATTGATCTTTATCAGGTGCATTGGCCCGATCCGCTTGTGCCAATTGAAGAAACGGCTGAAGTCATGAAGGAATTATATGATGCGGGAAAAATCCGGGCGATTGGCGTCAGCAATTTTTCAATTGAGCAAATGGATACATTTCGCGCCGTCGCACCTCTCCATACGATTCAGCCTCCATATAATCTGTTTGAAAGAGAGATGGAAGAGAGTGTCCTTCCTTATGCGAAAGATAACAAGATAACAACATTATTATACGGCAGTTTATGCAGAGGGCTGTTAACAGGCAAAATGACCGAAGAATATACATTTGAGGGCGATGATCTGCGTAATCACGATCCAAAATTCCAGAAGCCCCGCTTTAAAGAGTATCTTTCTGCTGTGAATCAATTGGATAAGCTGGCGAAGACACGTTATGGAAAATCAGTGATTCACTTGGCTGTCAGATGGATCTTAGATCAGCCGGGAGCGGATATCGCTCTTTGGGGAGCAAGAAAGCCTGGGCAGCTTGAGGCCCTATCTGAGATTACAGGCTGGACGCTGAACAGTGAAGATCAGAAAGATATCAATACTATATTGGAAAATACGATATCAGACCCTGTCGGACCGGAGTTTATGGCCCCGCCGACCAGAGAGGAAATATAACAAAAGCTGAGGGCGAATCCTCAGCTTTTTGGCGTTTTAACGGGAGAAATCTTAAAAATTAGTACCAGGTAATAAAAAATGTTGTTATAATAGATGACAGAAAGAATCATTGATTACGACAAAGGAAGTGCGATATGTATAAGTTTTGTGCAAATGCTTTAAAAGTTATTCTTTCTCTTCGCGGAGGAGTGAAGGTGTATAACAAAGAAAACCTTCCGGCCGATTCAGGTTTTGTCATCGCGTGTACACATTCCGGCTGGGTTGATGTGATTACACTCGGAGTCGGGATTCTTCCTTATCAAATACACTACATGGCGAAAAAAGAGCTTTTTCAAAATAAATGGATCGGTTCGTTTCTGAAGAAAATTCATGCCTTTCCGGTAGATCGGGAAAATCCCGGGCCAAGCAGTATTAAAACGCCGATTAAGCTGCTGAAAGAAGGAGAGATCGTCGGTATCTTCCCAAGCGGAACAAGAACCTCTGAGGATGTGCCTTTGAAAAGAGGTGCGGTTACGATTGCGCAAATGGGGAAAGCGCCGCTTGTCCCCGCTGCATATCAGGGCCCTTCAAGCGGAAAAGAATTATTCAAAAAAGGAAAAATGAAGCTGATTATCGGTGAGCCTCTTCACCAGGCTGATTTTGCCCACCTGCCTTCAAAGGAAAGACTTGCAGCAATGACAGAGGCTTTGAATCAGCGGATTAAAGAACTAGAGAATAAACTTGATCAGCTATAAGGCGTTCTGAGAGATTGCCCTGAACTGTGAAAATAAGAAAAGCACCTTATACAAGGTGCTTTTCTTATTATGCTTCCTGCTGGTTAGCTGTCTCCAGAAGTTCTTCTTCTTGAAGCTTTTTCACTTCAATATATGCGACGTGATGGCCGTCAATTTCATTAATGATGAATTCGCAGCCCTCTTCGATGATGGAATCATCTTTTTCAACATCGTATTTTTGAGTAAGGAACCAGCCGCCGATTGTATCGACTTCTTCGTTCTCTAAATGAATGCCCAGCAGGTCGTTTACTTGGTCAATTAACACTTTTCCGTCAAGAATATAATGGCCTTCGCCGATTTTGCGGATTTCGCTAATTTCATCAATATCAAATTCGTCGCGGATTTCACCGACAATTTCCTCAATGATGTCCTCAACCGTCACAAGCCCGGCAGTACCGCCGTATTCATCAGACAATATGGCCATGTGGACCCTCTCTTTTTGCATTTTGACAAGCAGGTCTTGGATCGGCGCAGATTCAATGACATGAATGATCGGGTTGACGAATTGAGAAATGGTGGAATCAACAGATACCTCACCGCTTATGCAGGCTGTCAGCACTTCTTTAATGTTAATAACCCCGATAATGTTATCTTTATCGCCCTCTTCCACAGGGTAGCGGGTATATTTTTCAATCTGAATGATGTCCATCATTTCAGAAATCTTGATATCATGCGGAAGGCTGACAATTTCGGTCCGCGGAATCATAATTTCTTTCGCGAGCCTGTCGTCAAATTCAAAGATTTTATTCACATATTTAAACTCTGATTGGTTGATTTCACCGCTTTTATAGCTTTCAGACAAAATGATTCGCAGCTCTTCTTCTGAGTGTGCCAGTTCGTTTTCTGAAACGGTCTCCAGGCCAAATGCTTTGGTCAATAACCGTGCGGAATTGTTCAAAAGCCAAATGAATGGGAACGCGATGCGGTAAAACCAAATCAGCGGTTTCGCAAACAGCATAGACACTGCTTCCGCCTTTTGGATAGCGACTGTCTTAGGTGCAAGTTCTCCGACAACAACGTGTAAGAACGTGATAATGGCATACGCAAAAATAAACGATATGACATGTGAAAGGGAACCTGGAACGTTCATTTGGACGAAAAGCGGGTGAAGCAGCCTTTCAATCGTTGATTCACCTAAAACCCCTAATCCGATGGAAGTCAATGTAATTCCGAGCTGACACGCAGATAAATATTCATCAAGATGCGTGGTCACTTTTTTTACGGCTATTGCTGCTTTATTTCCTTCCGCGATCAGCTGATCGATCCGTGAGCCTCTGATTCTGATAATGGCAAACTCAGATGCCACGAAAAATGCCGTCAGGGCGATTAAAACAGCAACTAAAATCAAATTCACTATGTCCAATTAGAACCTTCACTCTAGCAATGAGAATGAAGGTAACACCTCCTGTTAGATAAAATGGTTTTAACTTAACAGCAGCATAAATGATTGGAACACGGCGAGCTTTTCAGGCGGGAGTTTGCTTTTCAGCTTGTCACGATCCTCGGGCTTCAGCCGTTCAAACCGATGCAAGATTCCGGAGATGTTTTGATTCATATGATCAATTTCTAATGCCAGATTTCCAATTTCATCATCAAGTTTAGCTGAAGAGGGAAACTGGTTCTCCAGTCGATCTTTAATATCGGACAGGGCCAATCGCTGCTTCTTGCAATCTACAATAAATATAAGTCGTTTTAGTGCATTTTCGTCGTAGTAACGGTAATTTGAACAGGATCTGGCCGGCGTAAGCAGACCGAGATTCGTATAATAATCAACTGTCCGTTTCGTTACTCCGGCGAGTGCCGCTAGTTCACTGATGCGATAAGTCTCAGCCCCATCTATATCCCTCCCAACCATCACGTTATAGTTATGAGAATAGTTTAATATATGAACGGTGTCTTGCACAAGTTTATTGTTTTTTTCAGACCGGAATTGGAAGTTGTGGAATTCATCATCTGATTGAAGTAACATAGGAAGATAGAATTTTCAAATTTTTATATGCGGAAGGGACAGATGAAATTGGCTGGGTTATCCCGGGAAGTTGAAGAAAATTTAAATAAAGGATCATGGATTCGCAAGCTGTTTGATGAAGGTGCAAGGCTGAAGAAGGAGTTCGGGGAAGACCAGGTATTTGATTTTTCACTCGGCAACCCGATTGTTGAACCGCCTGAAGCTTTTAAGAGAGCGTTAATAGAGGAAGCTGAAAAAGGCAGCCACGGATACATACAAAATCAAGGGCTTCCTGCAGCGAGAGAAAAAGTCGCGCAATTTCTGGGGTCGCGTTTTGAAGCTGATTTCTCAGCGGAGCGTATCGTCATGACGGTGGGTGCGGGAGGCGCTTTGAATGTTGCGTTAAAAAGCATCGTAAACCCTGGGGAAGAGGTCATTATTCTCGCACCTTATTTTGCCGAATATAAGTTGTATATTGAGAACTACGGGGGAAAGGCCGTCAGCTGCCCGTTGACAAGCCGGTTTGAGATCGACATTGAAGCGGTAAGGCAATCGATCACTCCACAGACGAAAGGGCTGATTCTCAATACACCGCATAACCCCACAGGCACTGTTCTCAGCCAGAAAAATATAGACAATTTAGGCGCTTTATTAAAAGAAATAGAAGAGAAGAGCGGCCAGACGATTTATGTGCTGTTTGATGAACCGTACAGTCAATTAATCTATGATGAAGAGCTGGCAAATCCGTTTCAATCGTACCATCGTGTGATATTGGCCAGCTCATTCAGTAAAGATCTCGGCATAGCCGGAGAGCGGCTCGGGTATATCGGATTGGACAGCCGAATGCCGGATGCGGACCTTTTGATCAACGCTTTTGTGTATTGTAATCGAACGCTTGGATTTGTGAATGCCCCTGTCATGATGCAGCGGGCTGTGGCACGAATGGATGATTTAAGAGTAGACGCGAGCGCTTATAAAGAGCGCCGGGATTTAATGGTAGACATTTTAAAAGAAGCCGGTTTTGAATTTGAAATGCCAAAGGGAGGTTTCTTTGTTTTTCCAAAATCGCCGATTGAAGATGAAGTTGCATTTTGCGTGCATGCCGCCCAAAAATACAAATTATTAATTGTGCCGAGCAGCGGTTTTGGAATGAGCGGGCATTTCCGATTATCCTTCAGTGTGCCGATCGAGCAGATTAAAAACTCACGGGACATTTTCATTTCTTTATATAAAGATTTTGCTTAAGTAGGCAAAGAAAAGAAAACAGTTTTCAAGGCTGTTTTCTTTTTATATCCGCAAAAACCTTCCTCTTCCAATCCAGACAGGCGCAGAATTGACAAGCAGGCATGCAGTTAAGGTTTTCTTCATGATAAAAGTCTAAAAATTAAAAATCATTTTTGGAATGAGTTATGTTACAATAAAATATACAATTTATAATCAAACTTTGACTTTTGGAGGTGGTATGATGGGGCCCTCTGCTTAGGCAACAATACACCGCGTACCTCAATGTTAAGGAAAAATGATTATATCAGGAGGTGACTCCTTATCCTTTGTTGAGAGGATAGGGTTAAATGGACGATATTGACAGTCTGATTTTAATTGGCGTGCTCATTGCTTTAACCGCGTTTTTCGTTGCAAGCGAGTTTGCGATTGTTAGAGTAAGGAGATCCAGAATAGATCAGCTTATCACAGAAGGAAACAAACGGGCGATACTCGCAAGGCGTGTCATTACAGATTTGGATGAATATTTATCCGCATCCCAGCTGGGCATTACATTGACATCAATTGGACTTGGCGTACTGGGTGAACCGGCCTTTGAACGGCTGCTGCATCCACTGTTTGAACCGCTCGGCTTGCCGGACTCGGTTTCACATGCAGCCTCTTTTGCAGTCGCGTACGGCTTGATCACGTTCCTGCACGTTGTTGTAGGTGAACTGGCCCCGAAAACGGTCGCGATTCAAAAGGCAGAACAGCTGACTTTACTGATAGCGGGCCCTTTGCGTTTATTCTATTTGCTCCTGTTTCCGTTTATTTGGATCCTCAATGGATCGGCGCGGCTTTTATGCGGGATGTTCGGTTTGAAGCCTGCATCAGAACATGATGGTTCCCATTCTGAGGAAGAACTCAGGATGCTGTTATCTGAGAGTTTAAAAAACGGAGAGATTAATCCGTCTGAATATAAATATGTGAATAAGATTTTTGAATTTGATAATCGGATCGCCAAAGAAATTATGATACCGCGGAAGGAAATGGCTACTGTGTCAACTAAGATGACGATGGCCGAGATGCTCGAAGTCATGCTGAAGGAAAAATACACGCGCTGGCCAGTCACAGATGGAGACAAAGACAGTGTGATCGGTTTGGTCAATACGAAGCATTTGTTTTCTGATTTGCTGTTTATGACAGAAGAAGAACGAATGAAGATGACGATCCATCCGTATGTGAGGCCGGTCATCGAAGTGATTGAAACGATCCCGGTTCATGACTTGCTGATTAAAATGCAGCGCGAGCGCATTCATATGGCTATATTGTCGGATGAATACGGAGGAACCTCGGGACTTGTGACGACAGAGGATATTCTTGAGGAAATTGTCGGAGAGATCAGAGATGAATTTGATGAAGATGAACAGCCGCTGATCCAAAAGCTTGGCGACGGCCATTATGTGATGGATGGAAAGGTTCGGATCGATCAGGTGAACAGCCTTCTTGGCGCATCGATTCAAGAAGACGTCGATACGGTCGGCGGGCTGATATTAAAAGAAAACATCGATATTGAGGCTGGTGAATCCATTCGCATCGGTTCATATACGATAAAGGTGCTGAAGATGGACGGCCGATTAATCAAGCAAATCGATATAAAAGATGAAGCCGGCAACACAACCGGGATTACGGCGCACCACAAGCTGCCGCTGCCTGAGCCTGTGATGCTGAACAGTGCAACCTTGAGCGAGAAATAAGCTCAAGGTTTTTTTACATTGTGATTGTCCAGCCGCACCAAAATGTCAAAAGCGATCCGCAAAGTGTCAGGGCGATGTACAAGATGCTTTCTATTACACGTTTGGCCATAAGGAGTTGAATACTTTCAACGCTGAAGGTGGAAAAGGTCGTAAAGGCGCCAAAAAACCCCGTGCCGATGATAAGCGAGACCGAAGCATTTGCAACGTGAAGTCCTGTAAATATTCCGAGCCCGAGAGCTCCGAGAATATTGACTGTCAGTATGCCAATGGGCAGGCTCAGACCTTTGGTTTTGGCGGTTATGACATTGCCAAGCCAGAAGCGAAGCATTGCGCCAAGTCCGCCCCCTATGAAAATACCCGCTAGTGTCATCTTTCCTGCAGCCCCTTTCTTTGCTGAATGCCTGCTATGCGCCGTCCCGCAAAAACACCAATCAGTGCAAATATGATCCCTGATATCAATGACGCTGCCACATATAAAAGAGCCAATGAGGGTTGTCCTTGCAAAAGCATCACTGTTTCCTTAGAAAACGTGGACATTGTTGTGAAGCCTCCGCAAAAGCCGGTGCCTAAAAAAGCCGACAGCAGAGGCCGTTTTGCCCCGATCATAAAAAATCCGGTCAAAATGCCTAATAGAAGGCTGCCTGCCGCATTTTCCAGCCAGGTTGCCGCCGGGAACTGACCGGTGTGTATCCATAAGTTTAATCCGTATCGGAGGCAGGCGCCAAGCGCGCCTCCGATAAAAACCGTGCTATATATTTTCATGTTTGCCATCCTTTATGATGAAATCCGGGTAATCTGTAACGATGCCGTCCACGCCCATGGCTTGTAATTTTGCCGCTGTCTTTTGATTGTTGACAGTCCATGCAAATATGTTTAAGCCATTTTTATGGACGGAGCCGATCATCAGACGGTTGAGCCGTGTGTATTTTATATTGACATAGTTTGCAAAAGAGCGGAAGGCCTTCATCTGATTTCTGGACAGCATGCCAAAGTTGGGCCTTGTAATGACCGCTGTCGGAATCGAAGGATAAAGCTCGCGGAACCTTTGGACGGAGCGGAACTGAAAGGATTGAACAATATTATTGATAGAAAAAGAAAATTGCCCTAATAGCTGTCCTACCTCTTCTTCAATTCCGACTTGAGACGGATGGCCTTTTAGTTCAATTAAAAGGCCGATTTTTTTGTGGTAGCGCTTGAGCACCGCTTTCAGGGTCGGAATACGCTCTCCTTGAAAAGCGGGACCGTACCAGCTTCCTGCATCGAGTTTTTGCAATTCCTCCAAGGTAAAATCCTTAACAAAGCCCGATCCGTTTGTTGTTCGGTCAACCCTGTCATCGTGTATCACAACAATCTGCCTGTCTTTTGTAAGCTGGACATCCAGTTCGATCATATCTGCATTCATTTTCACCGCAAGGTCAAATGCTGCAATCGTATTTTCCGGAGCGTAGCCGGATGCTCCGCGATGGGCAATGATGTACAAGCTAAGTCAGCTCCTCGTATGGGCATTTCTGTTATTGTATCAAATCCATATATGCACCGCGATACAAACTGGTGAATTTTTTCTGCCATATCGGAATGGTCCGGGCTGAGGAATGCGTATAACTAAAAAAAGACACTCAGCGTATCAGAACACATTTCGTCAGAAAATTAGGTCTTTCGACATGTTCACAACAAAATATGATCCTTTATAATAGCAAAAAAGGAGGCGAGATCATGGGAAAAGGGAGAATCAGAGTGGAGGAAAGAATTAAAGCCGAAACGGATGCTGAAATGCAAAAAGCAACTCTCCTTGATCAGACACAAACGAAAAAAGGTAAGTGACTGTCCCTATTGAATCTGGCTGATAGATGAATTGAGAAATGACCCCGGCGTTTCGCCGGGGTTTTGTGCTGCAAAAGACATTTAAATGAACATCTTTACGAATATTTTAGTATAATAAACAATTGATTGGGATAGAGGGGAGACAGTCATGCCGGATTATCTGCAGCAGTATTTTACGCTTGATATCATCATTCAAATCGGCATCAGCTTGGCGATTTTGCTGGTGTTTCTTATACTTAGAAAATTATTCACAAGATATTTCTTTAACCTGCTTTTTAATTTGACAAACCGGCCGAAAACAGAAATTTTTAAACAGGTGGTTCTGGCGTTTGATAAACCGGCCAGATGGTTTTTTGTTGCCCTTGGGCTGTTTTTAGCGATCCGGTATTCACCGTTTTTAGATGAGCAAATGCCGGTCATCAGCAAAATATACCGCTCACTGATTGTGGCGCTCTTGTGCTGGGGTCTTTGTAATTTGACCGCAACATCGTCGTTTATCTTCCATAAGGTGAATCAGCGCTTTGAGCTTGACATGGATGACATTCTGGCCCCGTTTTTATCCAAATTGCTCCGTTTTGTGATCATTGCGCTCAGTGTCAGTGTGATCGCTCAGGAATTCAATTATGATGTCAACGGATTTGTAGCGGGCCTAGGTCTTGGCGGGCTGGCTTTTGCGCTTGCCGCGAAGGATACCATCAGCAACTTCTTCGGCGGTATTATTATTATTACTGAAAAGCCGTTTACAATTGGTGACTGGGTGGAGACGTCGACAGTAACAGGATCAGTCGAGGATATTACCTTTAGGAGCACGAGATTCAGAACAGCACAGGGGGCGCTTGTAACGGTGCCGAACTCTACGCTGTCGATGGAAGCGATCACGAACTGGACAAGAATGACCAAACGCCAGATTACGTTTTCCATCCATGTGTCCTACGCTACGCCGATTGAGAACCTTGAACGCTCCATTCATTCTCTCAGAACAATGCTCTTAGAGCATGAGGGCGTTGATAATGAAACAATCATGGTCAACTTTGATACGTTTGCCGACAGCTACTACAATTTATTTTTTAACTTCTATACAAAAACGACGGTTTGGGCTGAAAACCTTAATATTAGAGAGGATATCAACTATAAAATTATTGAGATTTTAGGTGCAGAAGGTGTCCAGTTTGCATATCCCGGCCAAATGGTTGTTGTCAAGCAAAAGCACGAAAGCGACCCATTCCAGGTGAATCTAAATAAAGAGGAAAAGGAACGGGCTTAAAAGAGAGACTTCGTCTGACAGAGGCGGAGTCTTTTTCATGGTAAAATAAGAGAAAAAGGCGGTGTTGAGTTGGAAGCATTCAAAAGTATTCTACATGAAGCACAGCGAATTGTAGTGCTGACCGGAGCGGGAATGAGCACAGAATCAGGGATTCCCGACTTTCGTTCAGCAGGGGGCATTTGGACGGAAGATGCCTCAAGAATGGAAGCGATGAGCCTTGATTATTTTTTAAGTCATCCGCGTCTGTTTTGGCCCAAATTCAAAGAATTGTTCCAGATGAAAATGAGCGGCAGCTTTGAACCGAATGAAGGACACTTGCTTTTAGCTGAGCTGGAGAAGCAAGGGAAGCAGGTCGATATTTTCACGCAAAACATTGACGGTCTTCATAAAAAAGCGGGGAGCAGGCATGTATACGAACTGCATGGTTCTATCCAGACAGCAGCTTGTCCGGCATGCGGCGCCCGATATGATCTTCCCCATTTGCTGGAGCGGGAGGTGCCGGAGTGCACGGCGGCCGGAAACAATGGGGACATTTGCGGAACGGTATTAAAAACCGATGTTGTTCTCTTTGGCGACGCCGTCATGCACTTTGACACCCTTTATGAAAAGCTGGATCAAGCAGATCTTTTATTGGTTATCGGCACGTCTCTCGAAGTGGCTCCGGCTAGATTTGTGCCTGAGGATGCAAGTCTGATTCCCGGCATGAAGAAAGTCATCATAAACCTTGAACCAACGTATTGCGACAGCTTGTTTGACATGGTCATCCATCAAAAAATCGGTGAGTTTGCCCGAAGTTTGGGCATAAAAAAGTGAGCCGCCTTATGCGCCTCACTTTTTTATTCATGAACAGGAACCATTGTGTCCTCTAACACTCCGAAGGAATAGCCTTTTTCTTTTAATTTATTGATTAGTACCGGCAGCGCGTTTACGGTAGCGGGAAGATCATGCATGAGAATCACATTCGGGCGGCCTGAAGAGCTGTGTTCCATATTTTCAAGCTGCTCTAACACGGCCGTCACATACTTTGAATTTCGGTATTTCCAGTCCATGCTGTCAATCGTCCAATCCCAGTACACAAAACCGTCTTTCTCAAGATTGCGGATTTGTGAGGGGGTTAGTGACGGTTTGCTTCCGTAGGGCGTTCTGACAAGAGCGGTTTTATATCCTGTAATGTCCTGCAACGTGTCACGCGCCTCCTGCATTTCTTTTAGCGGAGATGTCGGTGTTTGATAGAACAATCTGTTATTGTGGGTAACGCCATGTAAACCGAGTGCGTGGCCTTCCTTTTCTGCTCTTTTCACAGCTTGTTTGAATTCGTTCATCCGCGGTGACAGCATAAAAAACGTCGCTTTTACATCAGCGCTTTTCAGTACATCGAGCAAGCGGTTTGTAAAGGCTGACGGGCCGTCATCGAAGGTTAAGTAAACCGTTTTATCTCCCATGTCCTGCTTTGTCTGCAGATGTTTTATCAGCAGATCGGGGGAGTCGTTTTTCAGCTTAAGGCTTTCCTTCTCATCTCGAAGCTGTCCGTTAGTTGTGACAGTGACTTCCTTTGCTTTCGTTGAACTGTTAGAATAACCCAAAATCACCATAAGCAAAAGCAGCACACATAAAACTGCTAAACTTGCAAATTTAAAAGCAAGCGAAACTGCAGAAGGAGAAGCCTCTCCTCTCGTTTGTCGCATAACAATCTCTCCATTGGCATAAAATCTCTACATAATGCTGTACAGCAGGCAGCTTATGAAGATGCCTTATGTTTACAACCTATGTATTACCAGTCAAGTATACAGGAATAAAACTGGAAAGCACATAGAAAATTTGTCGAAATGTCAGATTTTAAGGAAAAAATAAACTCCTTTCCGCTATAGATCTCTTGATCTTTCTGTTTTTCAGCTTGTCCAATATGGTAGAATTAGTGATAATGACAGCTTGAATGACATCAGGGACATCTCGAAAAGGGAGGGCTTTTATGAAGGTTTTAGTCAATGGCCGGCTGATTGGGCGCAGTGAAGCATCAATCGATTTGGAAGATCGCGGTTATCAGTTTGGTGACGGCATCTATGAAGTGATCAGGGTGTACAAAGGAGTATTGTTCGGCTTACGTGAGCATGCAGAGCGTTTTTTCAGAAGTGCTGCTGAAATCGGAATTTCACTGCCATTCAGTATAGAAGATCTCGAGTGGGACCTGCAAAAGCTTGTACAGGAAAATGCGGTCAGTGAGGGAGCGGTATACATTCAGACAACAAGAGGTGTGGCCCCGCGAAAACACCAGTATGAAGCCGGCCTAGAGCCGCAGACTACTGCTTATACGTTTACGGTGAAAAAACCGGAGCAAGAGCAGGCAAACGGAGTGGCGGCCATTACAGATGAGGATCTTCGCTGGTTAAGATGTGATATCAAAAGTCTGAATTTACTGTATAATGTCATGACGAAGCAAAGGGCCTATGAAGCGGGAGCATTTGAAGCCATTTTACTTAGGGACGGCGTTGTTACGGAGGGTACATCCTCTAACGTTTATGCCGTTATCAACGGCACGGTGCGAACACATCCGGCTAATCGGCTCATTCTCAATGG
Source organism: Bacillus sp. FSL R5-0416 (assembly GCF_037975425.1). NCBI lineage: Bacteria > Bacillati > Bacillota > Bacilli > Caryophanales > Bacillaceae > Bacillus > Bacillus sp. FSL R5-0416. The sequence continues at coordinate 1,018,866 of NZ_CP150252.1, forward strand.
AATTACACGGATGAATATTTTAGGACTGATTGAGAAGAATGGGATCAAACTGGATGAGACTCCTGTCAGTGAAGAAGAGTTGAAACAGGCGGAAGAGATCTTTATTTCGTCAACGACGGCAGAAATTATTCCGGTCGTGACGCTCGATGGACAATCGGTCGGAAGCGGGAAACCCGGACCGGTGACCAAACAGCTTCAGGCTGCTTTTCAAGAAAGCATTCAACAGGCTGCTAGCATTTCATAAATGAACGAAGAAAAGAGCCCGCTTTTTACAGCGGGGCTCTTTTTATTTTTTAACAAATCCAATCAAAATGGAGATCATTGGCGATATATAGAGGAAGAACGTAAACGGGATGTAGTCTATGACTGGAACACCAAGTGCGCTCGCCATAAATGCGCCGCTGACGCCCCAAGGAATCAATGGGTTAATTAATGTTCCGCCGTCCTCTAATGATCTTGTCAGAAATTTTCGCTGGATGTTTCGTTTGTCATATAAAGATTTAAATGATTGTCCCGGTATTAATATCGATAAATACTGTTCGCCCGTTGCCAAGTTGACGCCGATGCTTGAGCAGACAGTTGCTGCAACAAGACGGCCTTTTGAGCGGATGCCTTTCATGACGCCTTCCAATAGTGCAGAAATCAATCCGATTTTCTCCATCAATCCGCCGAGTGCAAAAGCAATCATAATGAGAGAGACAGAGCCCATCATGGATTGCAGTCCGCCTCTGTTAATAATTTTAGCGGCTGCCTCATTGTCAGTTTCGAAAGTTGTGCCATTTTGTAAAGCTGTCATAAACGCCTGCAGGCTGCTGTCGGGTACAAAAATAGCAGTCAAAATTCCCGAGGAAATAATTCCGGCAGTCAGAACGGGGATTACTGATACCCGTTTTATTGCCAGCAAAACGACTAAGAGCGGAGAAAGAAGGGCCCACGGTGTCACGTTTGCGGCATCTTTTATTCCGGTTATGACCTGCTGAATATTCTCGGTTGAAGCAGCGTCCGCTGACACTGATGAACCGAGAAAGTAAAACAGAACGACAGTGATGAGCAAAGCTGGAATGGTTGTGCCCATCATATGGCGAATGTGTTCAAAGATCGGTATTTCGCCTATTCCGGCTGCAAAGTTGGTTGTGTCCGACATCGGCGACATTTTATCCCCAAAACAAGCGCCGCATATGACTGCGCCTGCTGTCCATTCAAGCGGAACGCTAGCCGCGCTCGCCACGCCGATCAGCGCTACTCCGATTGTGCTTACAGTTGTCAGGCTTGAGCCAACAAGTGTGCTGATGATCATACATGAAAACAAAGCAGTCAACAGAAGGTGGCTTGGTTCAATAAAGGATAGGGCATAAACTGTCACAGTCGGTATTGCGCCGCTGTACATCCAGGCGCCGATTAAGATGCCGATCAGCGCTAGAACAATAATCGGCTGTACGCCGTTTTTGATCCCATCTACAATCCCTTTTTCAATACTATTCCAGGAAAATCCAAACCATAAAGCTGCTGCTGAAAGCATGACAACACTTAAAAACAGCGGGATATGAGGTTCTACATGAAGCAAGAATAAGCAAGAAATAATAATGCATAACATCAATATAAATAAACCGACGGCTAACGGAAACGTCAGCTTTTTTTGAGAATCCAAAATAACACCCCATATTTATCTTTAATGCTTTTGTGCTTTTGGGCACGAAAGCATTATAACAGAAAAAAACGAAAATCTATGTTTTTTCACAATTATGAATATAAAAGAAGTGAGCACAGGGCGTGCTCACTTTACAATCAGGACGGGTATATCCGATTTCGCTGAAAGCTTTTCACTTACACTTCCGAATATTAGCTTTTTCAGCCTGTTTTGGTCTCTGCTTCCGGTTACGATCATATCGGCAGAAATGCGGTTTGCATGCTCGATAATTGATTCAGCCGGATCGCCTTCTAATATATCGATATCTCCATCTGCCTGCTGTTCATTCAGCATCATTCTGGCTTCGGCGATGACTTCTTCCGTACGGTCTTCATAGATCATTGGCTCAGGTGATGTTACATCCGATATCAGCGGATCAGGAACACTTGTCATGCCTCCGCTGATATAGCTTGCCTCAGCTGCGGGTCTGGGCGGGTCGATGACGGTCTGATTGTCTTTCATATCATGTGAATGGGCGACGGTAATAGCGGCATTTAAGGTTTTAGCAAGATCAATGGCTGTCTGAAGCGCTTTCTTACTATTTTCACTTCCGTCAAACGCAACAATGATACGGTCAGCATGGAACATCCTTCTCACCCTTTCAAAGCGTCTTACAACACTACTACCCGAATTTGAGCACCATTAACCTTTTCCTATTCAAGTAATGATTGACAATAAAAGGTTTTGTTTATATGATGATAAAAAGATGAAATCAGAATGGAAGGAGGATTTGCTATGCCAAGGAATTTGCATGTTTATCAAACAGTTTCATATTGGCGCGGCAAACCTTTTGTTCTGTTTTCGTGAACGGTTTTTTAGGTCGGACCGCGCGCTGAAAAGCGCTGTGCGTAACATATCGGTTAAAAAAGGCATGGAGCTGACGCTTCATGCCTTTTTTATATACAAAATCTAAGGAAAGACAGGTGTATGGGATGTGAAGACCAATACAGAGGCGAGGGCTGTTCGTGCCAAATTGGATGAAAAAAGCTGCAAGGAAAAAATAGAAGGCGGCTGATGAGGAGATGGGGATAGATGTTTTCAGTTTTGAAAAAGCTTGGCTGGTTTTTTAAGGCGTACTGGCTGCGCTATACGATTGCTATTGTCCTTTTATTAGCAGTCAATGTCATTGAAATGTTTCCGCCTAAGCTCTTGGGGAACGCCATAGATGATATGAAAGCAGGGGCATTTACTGCGGAAGGGCTGCTGTTTTATATCGGTATCTTTTTTGTGATGACGGCGGCCGTGTATATCATGTCTTATTTTTGGATGCATCAGCTGTTTGGCGGAGCGAATCTGATGGAGAAAATTCTTCGTACGAAGCTGATGGGGCATTTGCTGACTATGTCGCCGCCGTTTTATGAAAAAAACCGGACAGGCGATTTAATGGCACGTGGGACAAATGATCTTCAGGCCGTCAGTTTAACGACAGGATTTGGCATCTTGACGTTAGTCGATTCTACGATGTTTATGATGACGATCTTTTTGACGATGGGGTTTTTGATCAGCTGGAAGCTGACCTTCGCCGCCATTATCCCGCTTCCAGTCATGGCGATTGCAATCAGTCTATATGGAAGTAAAATTCATGAGCGGTTTACTGAGGCCCAAAACGCGTTCGGGGCGCTGAATGACAGAGTGCTGGAATCTGTTTCAGGCGTGCGGGTGATTCGCGCGTATGTTCAGGAAACAAACGATGTTCGCCGGTTTAATGAAATGACCGCTGATGTTTATCAGAAAAATATGAAAGTGGCTTTTATTGATTCACTGTTTGAGCCGACGGTAAAACTGCTTGTCGGCGCAAGCTATCTGATTGGGCTCGGCTACGGAGCGTTTCTTGTATTCCGGAACGAGCTGACGCTTGGAGAGTTAGTGTCCTTTAACGTTTATCTCGGCATGATGATTTGGCCGATGTTTGCAATCGGTGAACTCATTAACGTGATGCAGCGCGGCAATGCGTCATTAGATCGGGTAAATGAAACTCTTTCTTATGAAACGGATGTGACAGATCCAAAACAGCCCGCTGATCTTAAAGAGCCTGGAGATATCGTTTTCAGTCATGTCAGCTTTACATATCCAAGCTCAACAAGTGACAATCTTCAGGATATTTCATTTACGGTGCGAAAAGGGCAGACTGTCGGGATTGCCGGTAAAACCGGGAGCGGAAAAACGACAATTATTAAGCAGCTTTTGCGCCAGTACCCTCCAGGTGAAGGGAGCATTACATTTTCAGGCGTACCGATTCAGCAAATCCCTCTTGACCAGCTCCGCGGATGGATCGGATATGTGCCGCAGGATCATTTACTGTTTTCACGGACTGTAAAAGAAAATATTTTATACGGAAAACAGGATGCAACTGATAAAGAGGTTCAGCAAGCCATTGCCGAAGCACATTTTGAAAAAGATTTGCACATGCTTCCGTCCGGTCTGGAGACAATGGTCGGTGAAAAAGGCGTGGCACTGTCAGGCGGGCAGAAACAAAGAATTTCGATTGCGAGAGCACTCATGGCGAATCCGGAAATCTTGATTCTGGATGATTCACTTTCCGCTGTAGATGCCAAAACAGAGGCTGCAATTATCAAGAACATCAGAGAAAACCGCAAAGGAAAAACGACATTTATTTTGACACACCGATTATCCGCGGTAGAGCACGCTGACCTGATCCTTGTGATGGACGGCGGCGTCATTGCTGAGAGAGGCACGCATCAAGAACTGCTGGCCAATAATGGGTGGTACCGGGAACAATATGAAAGACAGCAGCTGTTCACTGCGGAAGAAGGGGGAGCAGGGGCATGAAAATAGGAAAAACGTTATGGAGATACGCACTTCTTTATCGAAAATTGCTGATCACAGCCGTCCTTTTGCTAACTGTTGCCGTCGGTGCAGAACTGACTGGGCCCTTTATTGGCAAAAAAATGATAGACGACCATATCCTCGGCATTGAGAAAACATGGTATGAAGCTGCGGAAAAAGATAAAAATGCCGTTCAGTTTCACGGCGTCTCATATGTCAGAGAGGACCGGTTGCAGGAGCCTGTTTCAAAAGCAAAAGAAGCGCATATTTATCAAGTGGGAATGGCGTTCTATTTTGTTGATCAGGCTGTCAGCTTCGACGGGAATAGAACGGTTTCTGACGGGAAGCTGACGATCACAAACGGAGACAAGAGCCGGGCATATGCTGCCGAAAAGCTGACTAAGCAGGAACTTTTCCAGTTCTATCAGCCGGAAATAAAGGGAATGGTGTTTCTGATCTGCCTGTATGGGGGCTTGCTTGTGTTTTCGGTATTCTTTCAATACGGACAGCATTATCTGCTGCAGATGAGCGCCAATCGGATTATTCAAAAGATGAGGCAGGACGTGTTTTCGCACATACAGAGTATGCCGATTCGCTATTTTGACAACCTTCCGGCCGGAAAAGTCGTTGCGCGGATTACCAATGATACGGAGGCTATCAGGGATTTATATGTCACAGTGCTTTCAACATTTGTGACAAGCGGAATCTATATGTTTGGGATATTCACGGCTTTGTTTCTGCTTGATGTGAAGCTTGCGTTTGTATGTCTGGCAATTGTGCCGATTATCTGGCTGTGGTCTGTCATATACCGGAGATATGCGTCATATTACAACCAAAAAATCCGCTCGATCAACAGTGACATTAACGCAAAAATGAATGAGTCAATTCAAGGCATGACCATTATTCAGGCTTTCCGCCATCAAAAGGAAACAATGAGAGAATTTGATGAATTAAATGAATCACATTTTTATTTCCAAAACAGGATGCTGAATTTAAACTCCTTAATGTCCCATAATTTGGTCAATGTCATCCGCAATCTTGCGTTCGTCTGTCTGATCTGGCATTTTGGCGGTGCGAGCCTGAATGCGGCCGGGATTGTTTCTATCGGTGTGCTGTACGCGTTTGTCGATTATTTGAACCGGTTATTTCAGCCGATCACAGGCATCGTCAATCAGTTTTCAAAGCTGGAGCTTGCAAGGGTCTCCGCCGGGCGTGTTTTTGAACTGCTTGAAGAAAAGAATACGGAAGAAGCGGGTGAACCGGCGAAGGAGCGCGCGCTGGGGCGGGTTGAATTTCGTGATGTGTCATTTGCGTATCAAGAAGGTGAAGAGGTATTAAAGCATATTTCCTTTACTGCGCAAAAAGGCGAAACCGTAGCGCTCGTCGGCCATACCGGATCAGGAAAAAGCTCGATTTTGAATCTTCTGTTTCGTTTTTATGATGCGCAAAAAGGTGATGTCTTAATTGATGGAAAAAGCATTTACAACATGTCAAGACAGGAACTCAGATCCCATATGGGCATTGTGCTTCAGGATCCGTACTTATTCTCGGGTACAATCGGATCTAACGTAAGTCTGGATGACGAAAGAATGACTGAAGAAGAAATAAAAAATGCACTGCGGCAAGTCGGTGCTGGGCCTCTTCTTAAGAAGCTTCCGAAGGGCATTAATGAGCCCGTGATTGAAAAAGGCAGCACGCTATCCTCTGGAGAGCGGCAGTTAATTTCTTTCGCTAGAGCTTTGGCGTTTGATCCCGCGATCTTGATTTTAGATGAGGCAACGGCGCATATTGATACAGAGACAGAGGCCGTGATCCAGAAGGCGCTTGATGTCGTCAAACAAGGACGCACCACCTTCGTCATCGCTCACCGGCTTTCAACAATCAGAAATGCTGATCAGATTTTGGTTCTTGATAAAGGAGAAATTGTTGAGAGAGGGAACCACGAGGAACTGATGGCATTAGAAGGCCAATATTATCAAATGTATGAACTGCAAAAGGGACAGAAACATTCCATTGCATAACGCTCAAAAACCCAAAACAATCGTGTTTTGGGTTTTTGGTTTATGTAGTCAATAAGCCAGTCCGACACGGTATCCGACATACTTACCTGTAACAAGCTCACGATATAAAAAGTCCGCAGTATCGCCGACCGAAATGCTTGTGCCGCCCTCAGGCAAAACGTTACGCTCCGTACGATAAACGCCGGTTGCTGTTCCGTCCGGGAGGTAAGTGGGGCAGATGATTGTCCAGTCTAATGATGATTGTTTAAGCATTTCGTATACTTTTGCATGCTCCTTGGCTGCGCGGGTCTGCTTTCGTTTCGATTCATTTGTTTCAAACCGGTATTTTCCCGGTTCATATCGGGAATCTAGGATCCCTGCGGTGCCGATCGTAATAAGCCGTTTGATATGCTGTTCCTCCATAGCGGAGAGAATGTGTGCCATAGCAGTTGACAAGGTATCATCACCATCTGTGCCTAGACAGCTGATCACGATTTCAGCATTCTCCATTATTTTTTTCACATCATCTAAGCGGCGGGCGTTCCCCATGACGGTTCTGTCTTTTGAAAGGGGAAGATCAGCATGTTGAGATCTGATCAGAGCGAAAATATCAAATCTTTCATCTGCTGCAGCTTGTGTTAAAAAGGCTTGTCCGACGCGGCCGCTGGCTCCTAATAAAGCGATTTTCATCAAAAAACCTCCTCGCCTTTCATTATAAAAGGATGTTCTCAGTTTGAACAGCGCGGGAAAGAATACCTGTACAAATAAACAGAACGATGGGAAACATATTCATGAATCATGGATACACTTACGAATTGAACCAGCTCCCAATTCACAATGGTGATGAATGACACCCCGATTCCCTCCCTTTTTTTCTAGGATATGTGGAGCAGGAAAAAAGGGTGACAAAATAAAGAGAGCGCGGAAACCGCGCCCTCTATAGCCATATATTGAATTGTTATTGAACTCTGCCGCCCATTTGCTGCTGAGCGAAAGATACTAAACGTTTTGTGATTTCTCCTCCGACAGAACCGTTAGCGCGAGAAGTTGTGTCCGCTCCAAGGTTAACGCCGAATTCAGAAGCGATTTCAAGTTTCATTTGATCGATAGCCTGAGCTGCGCCAGGAACTAGTAAGTCATTTGAAGAGTTTTGGTTAGCCATGTGTAAAATCTCCTTTTTATTTAGTATGGTTGGGTTAACTGGAGTTGCACCAATCTGTGAACCCTTCTCGGGTGTCACTGCCGCCTCGGCGTAACCCAATGCTTTGCCGGCTTGTTACTACGTATTATGTTAAAATGGCCGGAAACTCATGCGGAGAATTGTGTGGTAAATCTTGAGAAAGCAAAAAAAGCTTAGCCGTTTAGGCTAAGCTAGTCATAAATATGAAAAAGCATCAGTTCATGTATCTCGTTTGTAAGAGCAGGCTCGTCAGCGCGGGCGGGAAACAAGTCTCCCCATTCAATCTCACCGCTCTTATGATAGATGCCTTCATAATGGGTCCCTTTATAATAAAATGAAATTTTCCATCCGGGCAGCTTTTCTTTTGGGAACAAAGGTTTCCAGCTGAAATGAGAAATCATTACGGCCACGCTCCTTACATTTGGTATCAATTGACCTGAATAAAAACGGCTTATGTTCATTGTATCATTGTTTCAGAACATCATTGAAGAGGCCTTAATATGCAGATTGTCCCAGATTTGGATAAAGATAAGCCCGCTTTATTAAAAAAGCGGACAGGTTACGAAGGCCACAATGCTTCAGGAGATGTGATTGCCTTCTCAGATAAATATGACGCGTATTCAAAGCTTCTTCGTTTTGTAAGAGAATCAACATGATGCAAATTTGGATGAGAAAAAATGCTTCGGCCTGGGCGCGAATTCGCTTCAAACATCCATACTTTACCGTTCTGATCAATGCCAAAATCGAAACCAATCTCCCCGATAAACCCCTCGATATGATCATGAAGGACATGGCTTGCCGTCAGTGCCGCTGCAGAAAGCTTTTTTATGACCTCAACTCTTTCAGCGGGATCATCGTATACTTCCGCAAGTGTCTTTACAGTGCCGCCGTTAGAAAGATGTGTTGTAATGCTGTTCTTTCCGGAAATTTTTACGGCGATTGCTGTCACTGTCCATTTTCCTTTTCTGTTTTTATTGGTATGGACACGGAAATCCGCTGGTTTGCCGTGAAATTCGATGAGATCAACACCTTGCTGAATGAGAAAGTCGGACGTGTTGTGCTGTTTTTGAAATTCTGCAAGGAATGAGGCGGCATCGGAATAATCAATCGAAGTAAATGTTTTGGCGTCATTCGTATGCTTTACCGTCAGGCCGCCATCTGTTCTTTTCAGCTGATAAATGCCGGTGCCGAGTGCTCCATTTGCCGGTTTGATATAGACTTTTTTGTATGCGCCACAGAGCTCATCTATCAGCTCCACAGACGGTGTCAGCTCGGATCTAGGCAAAAAGGGTGCCGTTCTCGGATCTTTTTCGAGCAATTGATGAACGTTCCATTTATTGAAAAACGTTTTATTAAACCATGGGATCTGATATTCATCGATCAGCCTCTTTTTTGTATGTTGCAAGAGAAGTGAATCTTCAATTTTTCGGTTCGGCAAACGGTCATAAACGACGTTCGGCAATGGAACGATTTTTTTCTCCCAGCCGTTTTCCCTGTAAAGGAGGCCTTCAATCGTGCCTTCCTCCCAATTGATTTGGTGCGCGCCAAAAACGAAGCAGTAGCCTCCGGCTTGCTCGTGTAACGTGACAAGCTTAGAAAAAAAGAGGGAACGCTCCTTAAATGGACGTTCAAGAGATACAGTAAACCCTGCCGTAAAGATGCCGACTAACGGCCCGATATGCACTGTATGATCATGAATCAGTATATCAGTCCTGCTTCGGTGGGGGAGCAAAAGCTCATGAAACAGATTTTCAGAGAGCAGCACGGTTTGTTCCAGATGCCGTCTGTAAGCAACGTGGCATCTGACAACCTTCGTTCCGAATGCGGCATGCAAAAGTCCGTCTCGCTTCAGCGAAGAGGGCAGAAACAGGGTATTTTCACTGGTTTTGTCTATGCCGATCAAAAACCGTTTAGGATTCACGCGGAAGAACTCCTTTCTGGCTTTGTTCAGAAAACAGATATTGGCAGCGCTTTAGGGGACAAGTGTACAGCTGTTCTTTTTGCTCGGGAGAGACACGTAAGATTGACTTCCTGCCAGGTTTGGAATTGATATCTAAAATCCAAATTCTCCCGTCCTTAGCAAGACATATATCAAGACCGAGTTCAAATAACGGCCCGTAGCGCTCGTCAAGATAATACGGAACCGATTGGGTAATCGAAAACACATCATCTAGTAAGACCACTTGCTGTTTTTTCGGTATATCTTCAAACCAGGAGTCAAATGTCAGCGCATCAGATCCGCCTGACAAATTGGCCAGCAGCCCGTGTTTGTATCCGCGTCTTACTGCCTTTCCGACTGTATTCCATTCACCTGCTTCGTTTTTTTCCATAAACAGACGAATATCACAAGGGTATTGTTCCTTATCTTGAATGTTTAAGTAAGGCTGAAGCAAATATTGATGCTGAAGCACTTTTTTGCACCATGTTTTAAAAGAAGTCTGGTTGGAAAACGTTTTTGTCTGCTTATCCTTTCCGATGTGATAAGTAGCAGTGATGTTTTTCTTGCCCAGCTTCAAAAGAATCACGCCTCTGCCTCCCGCGCCGAATGCCGGTTTAAGGATGCAGGCTTTTTCTTTGGATAAAAAGGATTGAATTTGTTCGTAGCGGTTCACCTTTATCGTTTCGGGAATATAGGGATTGATTACAGAGTGCTGCTGCAAATCGTGAAGGACGGTCCACTTATCGGGAAGACCCCGCCCGATAAATTCCGTTTTCGGATATTTTTTGAGCCACTCAACGATTGGTTTTGCTTTTTGGGAATGTGAATCCTTGCCGTAAAAACAGCGATCATAAATATAATCTGGAATCGCCATTTCAGTTTCGTTCCATGTGCTGCTGGCCGAATGATAGACCGATGCTTTGACACGCAAAGTGTCAGGTAAAATATCAAATGGTGTAAACCGGATGAAACGTATGCCGAATTCGGGTGCTCTTTTGGCCAGTTCTGCGGAATAATCCGCTTCATGCTGGCGGGATAAGGACATAAAACCGAGTGTTATCATGGTGAGACTCCCCCTTTTATTCAAAAGCTGCCGGCGGGTGTCCGCAGCTTTACACTAAATACATGTAAGACGAACGCAGCTGACGGTATTCTACTTTACAGAATACGATTCTTCACCTTGCCCTATTCCAAAAGAACAAGCTGATTTTCTAAGAACAGGAATTTGTCTCCTCGTTTGCTAAGTGATTGCATGAGCCTCTATAATACGTATAGGTACATAATCTATATGAAAAAAGCTGAAGCACAGATGGAGGAAGATGAATAGGAATGGGTATTGCAGGAACCTTTATTTTTATGATCGTGATCGGCGCTGCCATTGGAGCGGTGACCAATCATTTAGCAATTCAAATGCTGTTTAGGCCGTATAAAGCGTACTATTTGTTTGGGAAGCGAGTTCCTTTTACGCCCGGGCTGATTCCAAGACGGCGAGATGAGCTTGCAAAACAAATGGGACTGATGGTAGTCAATCATCTCTTAACCCCTGAAGGCATTAAAAAGCGGCTCGTCTCTGATGCAGCCAAAACGCAGGCTCTTCGAGTGGGGGAACAGCTGATTCAAAAGCTGTCACTTTCTGAAGTGACAGTAAAAGAAGCTCTTGAAAAAGCTGGGATGAAGCGCCCCGAAAAAGCTGCTGATGCATGGATCAGCAGCTGGACCGATGATAAGTTGAATGAGCTTTTCCGCCAATACGGGGACCAATCGTTAAAAGAGCTGGTGCCTATAGAGGTGCAGGAAAAGCTTGAGGAAAAAATTCCGATGATTTCAGGATATATATTGTCACGGAGTGTCCGTTATTTTGAAAGTGATGAAGGAAAAATCCGTCTTGGCAATATGATTGATGACTTTTTAAAAGAGCGCGGCATGCTTGGAAGCATGGTGCAAATGTTTCTTGGCAATTCAAGCCTTGCGGATCGCGTGCTGCCGGAGCTGCTGAAATTCTTGCGGAATGAGGAAACAAATAAATTGCTTTCTGATCTCTTAAAAAACGAATGGGGCAAGCTGAGGGAGTATACGTTTAATGAAGCAGACGAAAAATGGAATGCAAAGGCGCTCATTTTCAGTTTGAAACGAAGAATGCTGCAAGCATTTTCGACTGCCCCTTTCTTCAACAATACGATTGGCACGCTTACCGTCCGCTATGAATCTGAGCTGACCCAGCAAATGCTGCCGGCACTGTTAGACAAATTGCTTGAAGGGATTTCGTCCAACCTTGAAAGTGTCTTAAAACGGTTGCGTCTTGAGGAAATCGTCAAGGAGCAGGTGGATCAGTTCCCGGTGGAGCGTCTTGAAGAAATGGTGCTGTCCATTTCAAAAAAAGAATTTAAAATGATTACCTATTTGGGGGGGCTTCTCGGCGGAATTATAGGCGCGATTCAAGCACTGTTTGTCATCCTTTTTTAAGAAGAAATGGGTTTTGATTAATGAAAGGATCTCCATAGTCTGTTATAGTGGAGTGGTATGTCAAACGGCAATGATGAAAGGAGCTATTTACAATGGCTGTTAATTTTTATGATGTAGCGTATGATCTGGAAAATGCATTACGCGGGAGCGAAGAGTTCACCCGTTTAAAAAACCTTTACGACGAAGTTAACGCAGATGAATCAGCGAAGCGCATGTTCGAAAACTTCCGTGATGTACAGCTTAGACTCCAGCAAAAACAAATGGCAGGAGAAGAGATTACACAAGAAGAAGTGACGCAGGCTCAAAAAACAGTTGCGCTTGTACAGCAACACGAAAAAATTTCTCAGCTGATGGAAGCGGAGCAGCGCATGAGCATGCTGATTGGTGAATTGAACAAAATCATTATGAAGCCTTTGGAAGAGCTTTACGGCAGTGTTGAAGGCTAATAAGCAAAATCCCTTCTTGGATAAGAAGGGATTTTTTATTCATTCAGCAAACTTGGAAATCCAATGAATCTTTTACCTCTCCATTGATGATGACTGATAATGTATGAATTCCTTTGTAATGCTTTCTGGTGGTTAAATCCTTAAAGGATTGGATTCTTGTGTATGATTTCGTTTCGTTTTTTCGTAAATTTGTTTCTGTTATTTTAAATACTTTCTGATGACGCTGGCCTCTTGCTTTTACAAAATCAATTGCGTACTCAATTCTTACTTTTTGATCCCTGTCTGAATGAATATAGAAAGAAAATTCAAGGCTTTCGCCAATAACTATACGTTTGGGCTGGCATGTTAAATCATGTAGTTGTATCGAATCAGCATTTTCATAACCAAAAAGCGCTAAGGCCTGTTTATCACCCTTTTTTAATAAGGTCCGATAGGCGTGTTTGATAATCCAGTCTGTATGGGGATGTGTTCCGTACCATTGATCTGCGACTTTACTCAGTAAATGAGGATGCGTTTTTGATATATCATTAAGGTTGTTGGCCACGCTTTTCCTTACATATAAGGACTCGTCCTGCATCAGCTTCTCAAGGATCGGCAATACGGGGGAAGGGTCCGATTTCAAAGCCGGTATCGATTTTCCCCATGGCAGGCGGGGCCTGCTGCCTTCGCTCGCTAGTCTTCTCACGTGTTCATTTTTATGCTCAGACCATGCAAGCAATTGTGCAATCATCTTTTCTTGATCTAACAGCAAAAAAGGCCTTACAGCAAATTCTGAGGTCGAATATTGCGTAAAGTATTCCAATGCCTTTATTGATTCTTCCCAATGCGCTAACCCGTACTGTTCCACATAATCTGGAAATAAAATTCCGCTGAGTCCTTTAAAATGAGGGGCTGTATCCCGTAAAATTGTGAGCGCTTCAACGTATTGTTTTGGCAAAGTTTCGTATAAAGAAACTGTCACGCGGCGCATCCGCTCTTTTAAAGTGAGTTCAGGCCAGTCCTCCAGCCGTAATGTATCCAAGAATCTGTTTTTGTTAAAATCAGGATAGGATGACCTTACATGATGGATCAACTGAGATATCAGTTCTTCATTATATATTTCTTTTAAATCAGCCATATAAACACCGCTTTTTCGTTTATTATTTATATTGTATGGGAATGTACGTTCTGGATCAAGTGTATAGTCCTAAAAATTAACAACTGATCCTACCACGGATATACAAAAGTTGGTTACTTTTTTTAGTTAAAAAAACCCTTGTCATCGGAAAGGAAAACTGAGATAATAACATTGAAAGCGCCTACACTTACCTATTTCAAATGGATACGGTCGCATATCATGCCGTTATATAGAGGGGATAAGCAACAGAGAGTAAGTGTTCGGAGCGCATCATTGGTCAAACAAGGGGTTCCTGATACATGATTTTTCGTAAATCGAAATAACGATATTAGGGAGAATGGCTGCTTCGATCGTATCCTATCAACAAGCCATACATAAAGTCTGCTGAGCCAGGCTTTTTTTGCTTTAAGAAAAGGTTGTTCTAAACACAGAGACAGGGTCATATCCTATACACAAGTACAGTCATCAAGGAGGGGGACATCTCTGTGTCAAAACAATTGCTTGCCTTAAATATAGATGGAGCGCTGCTTCGGTCGAACGGGAAGATTCATCAGGCAACGAAAGACGCGATTGAATATGTAAAGAAAAAAGGGATTTACGTCACACTTGTGACCAACCGTCATTTTCGCTCAGCACAGAAAATAGCGAAATCGCTAAAGCTTGATGCCAAGCTGATCACCCATAGCGGGGCATATATCGCTGAGAAAATTGACGCCCCGTTTTTTGAAAAAAGAATTTCTGATGATCATACCTTTAACATTGTTCAAGTGCTGGAGAGCTATCAATGTAATATTCGGCTTCTTCACGAAAAGTATTCCATCGGAAACAAGAAAAAGGTGAATTCGAATTTATTGGGGAAAGCACTCATTCATCCGTCTGACCCGATCTTTTATCCAGTCCAGTTCGTTGAATCATTAAGCGATCTCCTCATGGATGAGCCGGTGAGTGCACCCGTCATCGAGGTGTACACGGAGCACGACATTCAGCATGACATTACAGAAACGATTACAAAAGCCTTCCCTGCGGTGGACGTGATTCGCGTAAACGATGAGAAGCTGAATATCGTCCCGAAAGGTGTCTCGAAGGAAGCGGGTTTGGCCCTCGTCGCTTCAGAGCTGGGCCTTAGTATGGATGATGTCGTGGCCATTGGGCATCAGTATGACGATCTGCCGATGATCGAACTTGCCGGTCTTGGGGTAGCGATGGGGAATGCCGTTCCGGAAATTAAGAGAAAGGCAGATTGGGTTACAAGGTCCAATGACGAGCAAGGTGTCGCTTATATGATGAAGGAATATTTCCGAATGCAGCAGCGAAAAGGATTTCTTGATAAGTTCCACATGAAACGTGTGTAAAAAAGCCGCTCGCACCCTGACAGGTGCGGCGGCTTTTTTGCCGGATTGATTTTAGCAGTTTATTTCTGTACACTAAAGAAAGTTTTGAATCTGATAAATTAGGTGATGAAGTTGCAAATTAAAATAGAAGGCATACATGATGACCGCCTGCATCGGCCTCTGCAAAATATTGCAAATTTGTTTTATGAAGAGTGCGAGCTTGCGTATGGCGGAGAGGAGCCCGCAGATTTTGTCATTTCTTTAGCGTTGTCACAAACGGATGAGCATGTGACGGTTTCGGGAGAAGTGAAGGGAACTGGCATAAAGGAACAGCATACAAAATTCTTTTCTCCCGGCATGAATGAAAAAGAAGCTTTTAAGCAAGTGAAAAACACAATTTCTTATGTGTATCTCAATCTTCTTCAGGCGCATACGGGCATTACGCAGAAGTGGGGAATCCTCACAGGAATCCGGCCCACAAAGCTGCTTCATAAAAAACTGCAAAGCGGAATGTCCAAGGAGCAAGCGCATGCTGAGTTGAAAAAAGACTATTTAATTCATGATGAAAAAATCATGCTAATGCAGGAAATTGTTGACCGTCAGCTTGCGGCAGTGCCGGATTTGTACCGAGTAAAGGATGAAGTCAGCATTTATATCGGCATTCCGTTCTGCCCGACAAAATGCGCGTATTGCACATTCCCTGCGTATGCCATCCAGGGACAGGCGGGCAGAGTCGGCTCATTCCTATGGGGACTGCATTATGAAATGCAGAAGATCGGTGAATGGCTGAAGGAGCATGATGTTAAGGTTACAACCATTTACTTTGGCGGCGGGACGCCGACAAGCATTACAGCGGAGGAGATGGATCTGTTGTATGAAGAAATGGTCCGCTCCTTCCCGGATGTGAAAAACATTCGTGAGATTACGGTGGAGGCCGGTCGCCCTGATACGATTACAGAAGAAAAACTCGCCGTTTTAAACAAATATGACATTGATCGGATCAGCATCAATCCGCAATCCTATGAAAACGAAACGCTAAGGGCGATCGGGCGGCACCATACGGTTGAAGAGACCATTGAGAAATATCATCTGTCACGCCAGCATGGCATGAATAATATCAACATGGACTTGATTATTGGTTTGCCTGGGGAGGGCGTGAAGGAGTTCAGGCACAGTCTTTCAGAAACAGAAAAACTGATGCCGGAATCCCTTACCGTTCATACTCTTTCATTTAAACGGGCGTCAGAAATGACGAGAAACAAGCATAAGTACAAAGTTGCCGGCAGGGAAGAGGTTTCTCAAATGATGGAAGACGCGGTAGCCTGGACGAAAGAGCATGGGTACGTGCCTTATTATTTATACCGCCAGAAAAACATTCTTGGAAACCTTGAAAACGTCGGATACTCTTTGCCGGGACAAGAAAGCATCTACAACATTATGATTATGGAAGAGGTGCAGACGATTATTGGCATCGGCTGCGGCGCTGCTAGTAAATTTATTGATCGGGATACAGGGAAAATTACGCATTTTGCGAATCCGAAAGATCCGAAATCGTACAATGACCGCTTCGAGCACTACACGGACGAAAAAATCAAATATTTAGAGCAGATTTTTGAAAAAACGACAAAGCAGCACTGATTACAGTGCTGCTTTTTTTATCCCTGTTTTTTTGCGGGCTGAACCTCAGGCTTCCATTTAAATACCTTGTTCAGCAAGCGGTAAATTCGTTTTGATTCCTTTGTGACAAGCGGTCCCAAAATCGCCAGAATGAGGACATATAATGCGGCAAACGGCTTTAATGTGGCCGACAGTCCGCCGGCTATTCCGAGATTCGCAACGATAATCGAAAATTCTCCCCGCGATACGATCGTCAGCCCGATATTCGATGAAGCCTTATGAGAAAGCCCTGCGCGTCGTCCTGCCACCATTCCGGCGATAAAATTTCCCAGAATGGTCAAAATCACTGCACCCAACGCAAGCCAAACCGCTTCACCAAGCGAAAACGGATCGATGCTGAGGCCGAAGCTGAAAAAGAACATCGCACCGAAGAAGTCGCGAAACGGAACAACGAGGTGTTCAATCCTATCGGAATGCTCTGTTTCTGAAAAGACCAAACCGAGCAGCAGCGCGCCGATTGCTTCTGCTACATGAATCGTCTCTGAAAACCCGGCGATAAAAAAGAGTGCTGCGAAAATGACGATAATAAACACTTCGTTTGAGCGAATGTCCAACAGTTTGTTCAACAGCGGCGGGAGTTTTCTTGCTGCGATAAAAAACAGCAGCATATAACCGAAGGCGATCAAAATGGACAAGAGTGCACTCCCTACGGATGTCGCATCACCTAGTACAAGGCCGGAAACAACGGACAGATATACGGCAAGGAAAATATCTTCAAACATGATGATGCCGAGAATCAATTCGGTTTCCGGATTGGCGGTTCTTTTTAAATCAACGAGCACTTTTGCGACAATCGCACTTGACGAGATTGTGATGACGCCTGCGAGGATGAGGACTTCCAGAAAGGAAAATCCGGTGATAAATCCGTAAAGCAGTCCGAGGCTGAAGTTAATCAAAATATAAATCGTTCCGCCGACCGCGATTGATTTTCCTGATTTGATTAACTTCCCGACAGAGAATTCGAGTCCGAGATAGAAGAGGAGGAACAGTACGCCCATTCGCCCGAAAAACTCGATGATTTCACTGCTTTGAATAAATGTTAGATCAATAATCCCCATTTTCGGCGCGTGCGGTCCAACAAGCATTCCCAGCACAATCAGAAACGGAATAATCGAAAATTTAATTTTATTGGCGATCACACTGGCGATTGCCACAAGCACAAGTGCAGTTCCGACTTCAAATACAAGATGGTCCATCGGGGCTCACACGCCCTCTCCAGAAAGAAAATCGTGAATCAGTTTCTTCAGATGCTTTCTCTCACCTGAGAGGACAAGGGTGTCATTTTCTTCAATAATCGAATCGGCTCCGGGATTTAGGAGTTTTTCCTGGTTGTGTTTGATAATGGCAATCACAGTGACATCGTAATTCTGGCGGACATCAAGCTCTCCGAGTGTGCGCCCGATCGATTTGGCGCCTTTTTCGACCTTAAACCATTCAATAATAAGATCGCTGAAGGCCATTTCAATGGACTCCAGAGCTTGCGGTTTATAGACCATGCCCCCGAGAATAGCTGCAATTTGCCTTGCTTCAGAATCATCCAATGAAATATTTGAAAGAAGCTCATCCGGGTCCCGGTCATTAAACCGGTAAATTTCCCTTCTTCCGTCATCATGAATGATAATCGTCATTTTTTCGTGGCTTCTTGTTTCGATTTCAAACTTTTTGCCGATGCCCGGCAGATCGTTTTCTTTAATATTCAATGAAAATCCCTCCGAATGTAGTGTTGGCAGTATGGGGTGAGTTACAAATAAAACTTGAGCAAATTATATTCGGAGGTAATTAGACTGGTATTTGACAGGGACGGCCAAAGCCTTTTCCAGCCTGTTTATTAGCGGTTCGTCAAGTGGTTTGACAGAGAGCTGCCTGACAGACTGCGCCAGCGGGCTGTACTCTTTGATCAGCTCAGCCGGGTGCATGCTGCCCGGCGACGGGGTTTTTGCCGATTGTGTTTCCTGCGGATATGAAGTCATAGGCACATAGCTGTCAGTGCTTGCTTCAAACTGGGAAGGCAGAACCACGTCCGAAGGGGGAAAGTACACCATAAATAAACTTAACAGAAAACTGATCAGCAATTTATCCATGTTCCTTTCCTCCCTTCTCATCAAGATATCCCTTCTTTTTCACTATATAAAACTTTATGTTTCCATTCAAACAATATGCATTTTTCAGTATCTATTGACCTTGAAAAATAAAAAGGTTTATTTGAGGATGGCGGGGAATGTATAGGAGAAAGAAAAAAAGTAAGCGCATACATGGAGGTGCTTTATATGGAGTTTGTTCAATATGCATGTAATGGGGCCGTTGCAGAGATTATCCTGAATCGGCCTGATGCCCATCACGCCCTGAATGAACAGATGCTGTCTGAATTGAAGGAGGCAGTCGAAATGGCGGCTGCAAGCGAGGCGCTCATCGTTCTCCTGAGAGGAAGCGGGAAAGGCTTTTCGGCCGGCGGTGATATCAGGATGATGACGTCAGAGCATGACCCTGACCAATTTAAACGGCTGATGGATACGATTGAGGCTGTCACCCTGAATTTATATCAGATGAAGAAAGTGACAATGGCAGCCATTCATGGCGCTGCTGCGGGACTGGGCCTGAGTTTGGCGCTTTGTGCGGACATTGTGCTCGCTGAAAAAAACGCCGTCCTCGCGATGAATTTTATCGGCATTGGGCTTGTTCCGGACGGCGGAGGACATTATTTGCTGAAGAAAAGAATCGGTGAAGCAAAAGCGAAAAAACTGATTTGGAGCGGAAAAAAACTATCTGCCTCAGAAGCTGCCGATATGGGGCTTCTTGATGGGACATTTGCCGGAGACCCTGCCGAAGGCGCAAGACCCATTATCGAAACCCTGTTGGCCTCCCCTCTTTTGGCGATGATCGAAACGAAAGCTATTTTTCAAAGCCTCCAGATTGAAGAACTGAAAAAAGTGCTATCCCTTGAGCGCAGCGCCCAAGAGAGAATGAGAAGGACCAAGGATCACCAAGAAGGAATCCGTGCCTTTTTAGAAAAACGGGAGCCGAAGTTTCAAGCGTAACAGATCAGCCAGAAGCTGATCATCTGTGAAACAAAATCAGCTTTCCGGCTGCATTGACTAAACGATGAGTATGACTATGAAGCTCTTTTTCTTTTAAGAGGGCTTCACCATGCGTTTTTGCCGCTTCTTCATGTTCTGCCTCGAATCGCTCGTTTACCAGCGTGTTCCCCGAAGGATCAAATACGGTAAGGAAATAATCAGCCATCAGGTTTCTCCTCCATTTTAAGGTTTATCAGTCTTTCTTCATTTATATTCTAAAAAGGAAATCAAAATCCTTTATTATGCTTTATCCAAAATTAGTATATAATGGGTCAGGGAAGGAGGAGATTCAGTGCTTACAATTGATCACGTAACGAAGACATTTGGAGATTATAAAGCCGTTGACGGATTGGACTTAGATATTCCGGAACAGCAAATGTTCGGTCTGTTAGGCGCAAATGGAGCGGGAAAAACGACGACGTTTCGCATGATCCTAGGATTATTAAGCATTACGGAGGGCTCAATCAGCTGGAAGGGCCGACCTGTGAATTATCATATCAGCAACAAAATCGGTTATTTGCCGGAAGAGCGGGGCCTTTATCCGAAAATGAAGGTAAAGGATCAGCTTGTCTATCTCGCCAGATTAAAAGGGATGGAGAAGCGGGAGGCTGTAAAAGAGCTCGGGACATGGCTTGAACGCTTCAATATTACAGATTACGAGAATAAGAAGGTGGAAGAGCTTTCAAAGGGGAATCAGCAAAAAATCCAATTCATTTCGGCAGTTTTGCATAAGCCGGAGCTGCTTATTCTCGATGAACCTTTCAGCGGCCTGGACCCTGTCAATGTTGAGCTGCTAAAAGAGGCTGTGATCTCGCTGAAAAACAGCGGCGTTTCTATTTTATTTTCAAGCCACCGGATGGAACATGTGGAGGAGCTTTGTGAGAACCTTTGCATATTGCAGAAAGGAAGACCGGTCGTGCAAGGCAAGCTGAAGGAGATCAAGCGCTCCTTTGGCAAAAAGAACGTCACCATTCACTCCGATGACGATCTAAGCTTTTTGCAGTCTCATGAAGGCATTCTACAATGGAAGGAGACGGCCGACGGCGTCAAGCTGCAGATTGCCAATGAAGACATTTCTCAAGAGATTTTTGCGATGCTACAGGGAAAAGGGTTTATCAGAAAGTTTGAGCTTGAAGAGCCGTCACTGCATGATATTTTTATAGAAAAGGTGGGGGCCGTCTATGAATAAATTTTGGATCATGCTTTCTCATACATACAAAAATAAGATTATGGCAAAATCCTTTATTATTTCGACTGTCATCACGGTGCTGCTTGTTTTAGTTGTAACGAATCTGGAGTCGATCATTTCTTTGTTTCAAGGTGACGATGCGAAAGAAAAAATCGCCGTTGTTGATGAAACAAACGAATTATATCCGGTTTTTTCAAAGCAGCTGAAAGCGGTGGATACTGACGGCGATCTTGATGTGAAGCTGTCGAAGCAATCGGAGGATGAGGTCACAAAGCAAGTCAAAGATGAATCACTCGATGGCATGCTCATCATCAAACGAGATGAAAAAGGGACCATTTCAGGAACATATAAAGCGTTAACGATTTCTGATGAAAGCACGTATCAAACGCTGCAGCAGGCGCTGACGCAAACCAAAACAGCTGTCGGAACAGCGGAGCTCGGCGTGTCGCAGGAAACGATCAGCAGCCTTTATGCGCCCGTTACTGTGGGGCAGAAGGCGCTGAAAGAAGGGGCAAAGTCTGAGGAAGAGCTTGGCCAGACGGTAGGGCTTGTTTACATTATGCTGTTCGTCATTTATTTTTCGGTGATTATGTATGCCAGCATGATTGCGATGGAGGTCGCTACAGAAAAATCTTCGCGAGTTATGGAAATCCTGATCTCAAGTATGCCGCCGATCCAGCAAATGTTTGCAAAGCTGCTTGGTATTGGGCTTGTCGGGATCACACAGCTTGCTATTATTATAGGAGCCGGCTCTCTGTCGCTTAAGCTGAACCAAAAGAGCGAAACGGCTTCATCTGTCGGCGGATTCCTTAATTTGACCGACGTATCTGCAACCACTGTCATCTATGCTGTCATTTTCTTTTTGCTCGGATACTTTTTGTACGCGACACTTGCCGCGTTTCTTGGCAGTGTCGTCAGCAGAATAGAGGACGTGCAGCAAACGATCACGCCGATGACGCTTTTGGTTGTCGCCGGTTTTATGATCGCGATGTTCGGTTTGAATGCGCCTGACGCAGGATTTATTACGGTAACTTCGTTTATTCCGTTCTTTACGCCAATGATTATGTTCCTGCGCGTCGGCATGCTTGATATTCCGTTCTGGCAGGCGGCTGTCGGAATCGGAATCACACTGCTCACCATTGTCATACTGGCCGTTATCGGCGCCAGAATTTATAAAGGCGGTGTATTAATTTACGGCAATTCAAGCGCGTTCAAAGCGATCAAACAAGCGCTACGTTTAGCGAAAAACTGATTGGAAAACAGCCTGGGGATTCTCAGGCTGTTTCTTTTTTGACAGAACGTGCATTCGCAAGAATTCGGTGCTAAAATAAGGGTACTTCATCCTGGAAAGGAGCAGAATGTTGACTGATCTAACCTTTATTCATGCGGCAGATCTTCATCTTGACAGCCCGTTTTACGGGATATCGCATCTGCCGGAGCCGATTTTTGCCCGGATTAAAGAAAGCACGTTTGCAAGCGTGAGACATATGATAGACGCCGCAGTGAGAGAGCACGTTGATTTCATTTTGCTGGCGGGAGATCTGTTTGATGAAGCCAATCGAAGCTTAAAGGCTCAGCTCTTTTTGAAAAAACAGTTTGAAAGACTCAGAGAGTGCGGGATTTCGGTATACGTCATCTTTGGGAATCACGATCATCTTGGCGGGGAGTGGACACCGATTGAATGGCCTGAGAATGTCCATATTTTTTCGTCCGCTGTTCCAGAAGAAAAATCGTTTTTTAAAGAAGGCAGGCGCATAGCAAGCATTTACGGCTTCAGCTATCAAGCCAGAGCAGTGACGGAAAACCAAGCCGCCCGCTATCGGAGATCAACTGACGCACCGTTTCATATCGGCATGCTCCACGGCACGCTGTCAGGATCTGAAGGACACGATCCGTATTGCCCGTTTACACATGACGACCTCGTGAAAAGCGGGATGGATTATTGGGCGCTTGGCCATATACATAAACGCCAGGTTCTATCTGCCGAGCATCCGGCAGTCATTTACCCGGGAAACACGCAAGCACGCCATATAAAGGAGGCGGGAGATAAAGGCTATTATCTCGTTCATGTGACAAACGGAGATATATCTTATGAATTTCAGAGAGCGCATGATGTCCTGTGGGAAAAAGCGGCGGTTGATGTGACGGAGGCAAAGAATATGACAGCCCTCTTCCAAATGGTGGAGGACACGTTTTCGAAGCTGCGGAAAAAGGGGAGCCCTGTTTGTGTAAGGCTTGTTTTACAAGGGACGGCGCCGGAATGGCTGCTGGAGGCGCCAAAAGGCACCTTGGATGAGTTTCTTGAAGCTCTTCAGGAACAAGAAGCGGAAGAGGAACATTTCGTTTGGCCTCTTAGATTGGACGATGAGACAGAAAACGAAGCAAACCTAACAAACCTTGATCCTTTTTTTGGCGGTTTATTTGAAGACATTGATCGCAGCGATCTGTCAGACGTGCTGGAAGGGCTTGAGCGGCATCCAGTGTATAGAAGGCACGCGGACCGGTTTAGCCAAGAGGAGGTAAAGGAAATAAAAGAGCAGGCACAGATATTATTGAAAAGACAGCTTAAGGTGCTTGATACATGAGGCGGTGACAGCTTTGCGAATTATATCTTTACATATCTACCAATACGGAAAATTTTCCAATCGGACCTTTCACTTTTCCGCCTCTCCTGTCCAAGTCATCTACGGATTAAATGAGGCAGGAAAAACGACGATGATGTCATTCATTGAAAGTATGCTGTTCGGTTTTCCGAAAACGAAAAAATATGAACCGAAAACAGGCGGTGTCTACGGCGGTGTTCTTGAAGCTGAACATCCTGAGTATGGGGTGCTGAAGATCGAACGGACGAAAGGGACTGCCGAAAAACTAAGCGTGTACACAGAAAAGGGCGAAGTAAAGCAGGGAGATGTTTTAAAGCAGCTGTTCCAGGGCACAGACAGGTCGTTGTACAAAGCCATATATTCGTTCGACGTATTCGGGCTGCAGGAAATTCACGCCTTTAATCGGGACAAGATAGGGGAATTTTTGCTCTTTTCCAGCTTGTTTGGTGCTGAAGCCGTATCGAAGCTTGATTCAAGGCTGACGAAGGAAAGCGAAAGGCTCTATAAACCAAATGGGCGAAACCCTCAATTGAATCAGGAACTGGAAACGCTTAAGCAGCTGGCAGTGAAGCTAAAACAGGCTGAAGCAGAGGAAGCGGGCTATCATCAGCTTCTCGGGGAAAAACGAATGCTTGAAGCCCGCCTTGCAGCCGCGGAAACCGAATTGAAAGAGACGGCGGGACATATCCGAATGATTGAGGGAGCGATTGAGCGAAAACCATTGTTAAATGAAAAAGCGACACTCGAACAGGTGATTGCAGAATTTCCGGAACATGCAGGACAATTTCCTGCTGACGGACTGCATCAGCTGGAAAAATATGAATCCCATCTTCACCCGAAATCAGCACAGCTTGAGGCGCTTCGGGTGAAGATGGCGGAGTTGGACAAACAGAGGCAAAAGCTTATCCCCGATAAAGAACTATTGGCGAAAGAAACGCTGATACAAGAGCTTTCGGCAGCGTTTCATATGTACCAATCCTGTGGAGAACAGCTGGCAGCCATTCAGGCACAGCTGCGCCAGGCGTCTGCGCAGACAGCGGCAGGGCTGGAACAGCTCAATAAAACGGATGAAAATGAGCTCCTGAATATGAACACCTCATATGATTATGAATGGCAGCTTCAGCAAGCGGTGCAGCAATATGTACAGGCAAGAGACAGAAAACGGCAGCTTGACGAGACATTTGAACTTGCCCGGCAAGAGCTGGAAGACACGGAAAAGGCCGTTCGTGCCGCTTCGTCCGCGATTCTTGAAGATAGCCAAAGAAAAGATAAAGAAGCTGCTCTTAGAGCATATGATGAAACACAGGGGCAGCACCAAGAGCAAGCGAAGCTCAGAGAACAGCTAACGTTTTTTGAAAGACAGCAGGCTAAACAGAAAAAGACTGTCATTGCAGCTGGTATGTTGTTCATCGTACTCTTTTCTCTGCTGCAGCAATGGATTCCCGCCATAAGTTTCGGCGCTGCACTTATTGTGTATTGGCTTGTATCAGGAAAATCGTCTTCTCGAAACAGCCGAGAGACAAGACAGCCCATGACGGATATTTCACCAGCAGAAGCTGAAATGCTTAGAGAAGCGTTATGGGAGGATGACCGCAATAAGCAGCACCTTCTCACACAGCGTGCAGCGCTCCAGCAAAAGGAGGCGGCGTATGAAAGGGTCATCCAGCAGTTTGAACAGTGGGAAGCCGAAATGGCGCCGTCCTTTACACAGGTTGAGCGTTTTATGAATGAGCTCGGATTTAAGGAAGATCCATCATTTTTGCTTGATGCATACAGCTTAATGAAGGATGTTAAAAAAGAAGTGAAGAAAAAGCATGAGCTGACCATTGAAGCAGGCAGGCTGAAAAAGCACCGGAGAACATTCGAAGAACGCGTCAGTATGCTTCTTCCCGTGAATCAGAGTCAGGATATCTCCATTTCGGACGCCCTTCACACATTGCGGAAAAACATTGAACGTGAAAAAGAAATTGAGAAGCAAAAAAAGGAAATTGAAACAGATATTCATTATACAAAGGAACAGATGCTTGAACTTGAGCAAGAAATACAGTATTTCCACGCACAGATTGAACAGTTATTTGCCGCGGCTGCTGCAAAAGACAGAGATGCGTTTTTTGCCATAGCCGACATCAGCAGGCAATTGAAGGATACGGAGAACAAGCTTCATCACGTAAACGCACAGCTTCAAGGCGGGTACCCGGAGGAACTTGAACTGGCGGATTCCAATACGCTTTCTGAATTGAAAGATAAGCAATTTGTTGAGAATGAAAGAAAAGAGCGGCTGACTGAGGAGATCGAGCAGCTCCGCAGCCAAATCGCACTGCTCTCAGTCAAACAGGAACAATTAGAGGCTTCGGGATTGGTCTCAGACCTCAAGCTTCAAACCGAAATGCAAAAAGAACGTGTAAAAGAAACGGTTAAAAAATGGGCCTCGATACAAATGGTCAAACAGGTGATCAGAAACAAATTGGAGCGGCATAAAAAAATCGAGCTTCCGCGCCTTCTAGAGACGGCAGGAGAATTCTTCCGCCCTCTGACTGACGGAAACTACCAAACCATTTATTTTTCCGAAACGGATGATTCGATCATGGTTATGCATCGCGATGGAACTGTCTATCATGCGGAAGAGCTGTCACAAGGGACGTGTGAACAGCTGTATACAGCGATCCGATTTGCTTTGGCCGTTACGCGCCAGGGTGGGTCAAAGCTTCCGTTCCAGCTTGACGACAGTTTTGTTCATTTTGATCAGGAAAGGCTGAAACGTGTATTACATGTTCTGTATGATTTATCTGAAGGCGGTAGGCAGATTTTGTATTTTACATGCCATGAGCACGTAAAAGATGCATTTCATAGCAGCCAAATCATCCATTTGGTGTCATAAAAGAGGTTCTATAGCTGAAAATCGGTATGTGATATACTGGTATTATGTAAGATACGGAGGGAGCTTTAATAGAATGGCTAAAGGGATTATGCTACATGAGGTTGGCGAACAGGTGGACCAGTATCTATTGATTAAATCCTCGACGAAAGGGATTGCAAGCAATGGAAAACCGTTTTTGACGCTGATGCTGCAAGACCAGTCAGGCGATATTGAAGCGAAGCTGTGGGATGCCAAGCAAAGTGATGAAGTGACCTATGCGCCGCAGACGATTGTCAAGGTCGTCGGCGATGTTCATCATTATCGCGGGCGCACCCAGCTGAAGCTAAGAAATATCAGACCGGTAAGCGAGCAAGAAAACGTCAATATAGATGATTTTTTAGAAACCGCGCCGATTCCGAAAAATGAAATGATGGATACCATCACTCAATATATATTTGAAATGAAAAATCCGAATATCCAGCGAATCACAAGGTTTTTGGTTAAAAAACACGAAGCTGAGTTTATGGATTATCCGGCGGCTACGAAAAACCACCATGAGTTTGTCTCAGGTTTGGCGTATCATGTTGTCTCTATGCTGAACCTGGCGAAAGCAATAGCAGATTTATATCCGTCTCTCGATCGTGATCTGCTTTACGCCGGTGTCATCCTGCATGATCTTGGAAAAGTGAAGGAGCTGTCCGGCCCTGTTTCCACTTCATATACGGTTGAAGGCAATTTGCTCGGCCATATTTCCATCATGGTGACAGAGCTTTCAAAAGCGGCTGAGGAGCTTCAAATCGATTCTGAAGAGGTGTTAATTCTTCAGCATTTGATTTTGAGTCATCACGGCAAAGCAGAATGGGGCAGCCCAAAACCGCCGATGGTGAAAGAAGCGGAAATTCTTCACTATATAGACAATCTGGATGCAAAAATGAATATGATGGACAGAGCGCTTGAGCGCGTGAAGCCGGGCGAGTATACTGAACGTGTATTCGCACTGGAAAACCGTTCCTTTTATAAACCGACATTTCATAAATAACGTAAAAAGGACTGATGCTGACATATTCAGCTCAGTCCTTTTTGATGCGTCTTTCCCGCACATAACTCGTCTCATTCCCGCATATGGTTAAGAATAAAGAATCTATGCAAAAGGGGGAGGAGTCCGTGTTATTTTTTCCATGGTGGGTGTATCTTTGTATTGTAGGCATCATTTTCAGCGCATATAAACTTGTGGCGGCAGCCAAAGAGGAAGAAAAAGTAGACCAGGCTTTTATTGAAAAAGAAGGGCAGATTTATATGGAGAGGATGGAAAAGGAGCGAGAACGCCGCAGTTCTCAGCAGCATGAAGAAGAAAATCAAAACCATTCCATCGCATAAAAAAAGCTGTGCGGCTCAATGAGCCGCACAGCTTTTTATTATTTAGAATTGCTTGAAGATGAAGAAGTGCTGTTGCTTGTTGAAGATGTATTAAATGTGTCTTTCAGATCTTTATCTTTTACTTCGATGTCAGCTTTCTTCATGACTTTTTGAACAGCTTCCTGAACAGCTGCGTTGTCATTTAATTTTTGTTCAAGCACTTCAGATTTCAGTTCTTTTTTCATATCATCATATTTGCCGCGTTCTTCTGTCTTTTTAATGATATGGTAGCCGTATTGCGTTTTGACAGGATCACTGACTTCACCTGTTTTTAATTTGAATGCAGCTTTGCTGAATGTTTCGTCCATTTGGCCTTCTTTTGCGAACCAGCCAAGATCCCCGCCTTTTGAAGCAGAGCTGTCTGTTGAGTATTCTTTCGCAAGGTCTTCAAACTTCTCGCCTTTTTTCAGCTTTTTCTCTACTTCTTCAGCTGTCTTTTTATCAGCAACAAGAATGTGGCTTGCACGGATTTTGCCTTTTAAGCCTTCCCAGTACTCTTTGATATCGGCGTCTGTAACTTTGATGTTATCTTTAGCCGCTTTTTGTGTCAGCAATTCATATTTTACTTGTTCTTTCAGGTAATCCTTGCCATATTGCTTTTCGAGGGCAGTATATTGATCGCCAAGCTGCGTTTTGTATTCTTTCAGCTTGTTGTCAATTTCTTTATCCGAAACTTTATACTTCTTGTCCAATACTTTTTCTTGCACTAGTTGTGTCAGTACGCTTGCGCCAGCTGTTTTCTTCATGTTTGTGTAAAGCTCGCCTTTTGTTACATCGCCTGCGTCTGTTTTTGCGATGACTTCTTTGTCGCCGCTGCTGCAAGCACTGAGAGCGAGGATGCTTGTAGCAGTGATAGCTGCTATTGCGATTTTCTTCATTGTTTTCAAACACTCCTAATCATTCCAAATTAAATTACCTATGCGTATCATAACATATTGTGGCTTTCTGTAAAAAGATTTTAAATAAAGGGCATTCGTCTAGTCAAACTTTTGCTGATGACATACTTATATATTGATCAAGAAAAGGAGGTATGTAACATGAGCGGAGGATACTCTAACGGATTCGCGTTGCTCGTAGTACTGTTCATTTTGCTTATCATCGTAGGTGCAGCTTACATCTACTAAGCAGCCCGAGGATCGCTTGCAACATAAGCGATCCTTTATTTTCACTAGCGCCTAATCGTTTCAAACATGAATTGCATAACATGTAATTGGTAAATAAAGCTTATTACAGGAGGTGCTTTTTAAGATGGGTGAAGTATTTGCAGGCGGATTCGCTTTATTGGTTGTGTTATTTATTTTATTGATTATCATCGGCGCTTCTTGGCTGTACTAATCAACATAAAAAAGCATAGCTGCTTAATCAGCAGCTATGCTTTCTTTCGTATTTACACTGTAAAGGAGATCTCCACAAACGAAGAGATCAGTAAAATTAATATAGATACATTAATAAATCGGAATACCTTATCTTGCCGCTCTTCAGGAATCTCTCTGACAAGGCATAATGTATTGGTGAGCCTGTTTATGAAATATAAAATAAACACGGCAGCCACGATAAAGTAGAATAAAATG
The DNA here is from genome assembly GCF_037975425.1 of Bacillus sp. FSL R5-0416. NCBI lineage: Bacteria > Bacillati > Bacillota > Bacilli > Caryophanales > Bacillaceae > Bacillus > Bacillus sp. FSL R5-0416. Next base: position 1,048,203 of record NZ_CP150252.1, read on the forward strand.
ATGGGAGATTCCCCCTCTCTCTGAACTGTCCCATATTACATTACCAAATATTTATTAAAAAAGATAGAATGCAAATTGAAAAATCGCCACCAGCACCAGGGTTTGACTACTTTTCAACAAGAATATCCAAGCCGTCAGCTTCCTGATCAATAAAAGCGGTTTTCGGTGCTTTTATCAGCTTGAGAGCCAGCAGGAAATCAGGCAGACAGTAGCCGGCGTGAATGCCCGAGATCATGCAAAAATAATGAGCGTGATTCGGAAATGCCAGTGCTGCGTAAAACAATACCGGTGTAATCAGCAAGAACGGGCTGACGAGTGAAATCAGCATTGTTGTTTTTGGTATACGTTTCCATGTGCGCATGCGCAATATGTAAAACTTTTTTTCTATTTTTCTTTTTTTGCAGATGATTGGCAGGACATGGATGACTTTATGTACAAATAAAATAACGACGAGCAAACCGCCGAATAAAGATACATATTCATCGCTTAAGCTTGTGCCAGGCCGCAGCAGCTCAAAAGCTAAAAAGGTAGATATAAAAACCAAAATCATAAAACATACAGCAGTTAATATTATGCGAACGGCGCCATAATCCTTCATGAGATTTATGGTCTTCCAGCAATTCATCAAAGTCATCCTTCCATACATCTTGAATAGAATCTCAAAATAATTTACTCCTCCCAAGAGAAAAAATCAATGCTTTTTTAAGAAAAAATATCATCCGGCAGGTATTTTTTTGAAACAAGCAAACAAACTGCGAAATATGGGGTTAGAACTTTCTTCTCAGTGAATTATCAGCTAAAATAAGATTAAAGATAGAAAGAAGTGGTGTGGATGGATTCGATGGATCATCGCATTGAGCGATTAGAATATTACATACAATTATTAGTGAAAACAGTAGATATGGACAGGTACCCCTTCTATGCGCTTCTCATTGATAAAGGGCTGAGCAAGGAAGAAGGGGAAGCGGTTATGAGGATATGCGATGAATTGTCGGAAGAGCTGGCAACACAAAAAGCGCAAGGATTTGTAACCTTTGATAAGCTCCTTGCGCTTTTTGCCGGACAGCTGAATGAAAAATTAGATGTTCATGAAACGATTTTTGCCCTGTATGAGCAGGGGCTTTATCAAGAGCTGATGGAAGTCTTTATCGACATCATGAAGCATTTTGATTAACTGTTTACAGGTTCGAGCTCTTCAGCCGGTTCATCCGCCGCACTGTCCTTTGCTTTTTTCTTCAATTTTCCGTTTACGCTTTCAAAGTCATTGTCAATATTGGTGAGTGACGTTTCGAAAATTTCCATAAAATCATCGCCGTAGATATGGCGTATCATACACATCATTTCTGCCACTTCAGGAAATTTTCCGAATAAATGATACAAAGGCTGTGACCCTTTAAAAACAGCGTTGCGTGTCGGATCAAATTCCTCAAGCAAGCTCCAGAATACCTCGGTACCTTCCTCAGTCAATTGGACATATGTGTTCCTTTTATCATTCAGCCGTTTGGAGAACCTTAAATATCCCCGTTCTTCCAGCTTTTTTGAAAAGTTGAATGCGGTTGATACGTGCATGACCCCGAACTTCGCGATTTCAGAAATGGAAGCTCCATTCAATTGATACGCAATCCATAAAATATGATGCTCATTAATATTCAGGTCATACGGTTTGAGCCATTGCTGCCAATCCTTCTCGATTGATTTCCAAAGCGCCTTGCTAAGCTGAGCCATTTTCTGGGTGAAGACCAGAGCTTCTTTCACATCATAGGGCGGTTCCACTCGATTCATTACGTCACCTGCTTCTCTTTTTCTTTTTCTCTATTATGCCAATAAAATAAAGATTAATAAAGATGAAAATGTAAGAATTTTTTAATAAATTCACAAACCATTGCGGCGGAAGGGTTTTTCGGCCAAAAAAAATACGGGTCCAATTTTGGCCCGCATTTTTTTCTTTTGAATAGGATATTAGTTTTGTAAGGTTTTCTCCAGCTGTCTGATTTTCTCTTCGATATCGGCAATTTCTTTTTGCAGATCCTGCTGGTGAGGCTTGATCTCTTCCTGCCATTTTTTAATTGACGTTTGGAGCTCGCCGCCCACGTCTTTAATAACATCCGTGCTTTCTTTTGCCGCTTTGATCAGCTGGTCTTTTAAAGCAAGCCCGTCTGACTTTAAGCGTTTGATTGTTTCTTCAAAAGAATCATAATTGGTTTTCATTTTTTCACGCAGCTGCTTTCCTGAGGAAGGTGCAGTAAGAAGAACCGCTGCTCCTCCGATGATGCCGCCTACGAATAGTCCTGTTAATAGAGAACGTCCGCTCGCCATTACAATCACCCCGTCTTTTTCTTCAAATAGGATTCATTCAGCATTTTTCATTTTTGTTGAAAGCCTGAACTTCTATACATAGCTTGCTTTATTTTAGCATATTTTTTAAGTGAAAAGGAGGGAGAAGGTTGTCTGTCTTTTTGATTGTGTTATCCTGCATCACCCTTGCCTTCGCTTCAGGCGCTGTTTACTATATCAGACTTCTCAGCCAGGCTGCTTCTTATCCGCCCAAGAAAGTCATCCGGCAGAAAGCGCTTGTTTGTTCAACCGGAACCGCCTTTACACTATGTCTTATCTTTTTCACAAAACTCCTCGCTTAAAACATGCTGACATGCTGCGAGCGCTCTGTTCAAAAAAACCTCTCCCGGAAGCGGAAGAGGTTTTGTGTGACAATTATTTAGCAGCTTCCATAAAGCTTGAACGCCTTAAAATGGTTTGCACAATCGGATAAATAATGATCATTGAGATTGTATTCAGCACAGCGGCCGGCAGAACAACAGCCGCGAACAATGCGGCGAAACCGCCCGGTAAACCGACGATCAATAAAGCTGACGATAGAAACACAATTCCTGATAAGATGGTCCCGATCACTGTCAGCACAGCGGCTGCACCTGTTTTTCGGCTCTTTCTGAACAAAAGAAACAGGGAGAAGAACAGAAACGCTGATACCGGTTTATCAATGATGTTAGGGATCTGTCCAGCTGGAAACGCGGTTGTAAGCGCGGAAATGATTCCGGTCACGATCCCGATGACGAGTACATTTTGCACCCGCGGGAACAGCAGAATGCCCATGAACATCATGATCAGCATCATATCTGGTTTCATGCCGCCTAAAAAGGGCGGAATAATGGAATGAAGCGCTGCGCCGATTGCGGCAAACAGAGCCATAATGACTAACTCTTTTGTTTTCATAACTATGCTCTCCTCTGCTAAGCTTTTTGCCCTCCAATAATATGCTCATCATTTATTGCGAAGGCTTTACAGAATGTGTTATGCAAACAGTATACCAAACGGACGGTTTGCATAGCCAGACTTTTTACTCATTTTCCTGCTGGAATTTCTTCATGAACGCAGCTAATTTTTCACAGTCTTCGAGAGAGACCGCGTTATAAATAGAAGCGCGGCAGCCTCCCACCGAACGGTGTCCGCCAAGGCCGATCATCTTCGCATCTTTTGCTTTCTGGACGAATGTTTTCGTTAATTCGTCATCCCGAAGCGTGAAGGTGACATTCATGCGTGAGCGGCTGTCCTTTCTGGCATGTCCTTTATAGAAGCCGTTGCTTTCATCAATACAGTTGTAGAGAACCTGCGCTTTTTGTTCATTGCGCTGTTCAGCAGCTTCCACACCGCCGTTTTCCTTGAGCCATTCCAGAACAAGGCTCAGCATATAAATCGCAAAAGTCGGCGGAGTGTTGTAGAGTGAGTCCGCTTTGACATGCGTGGAATATTTCAGGATTTTTGGGACGTTCGCATTTTCATTTTTCAGCCAGTTTTTTTTCATGATGACTACAGTCACGCCGGAAGGACCGAGGTTCTTTTGGGCGCCTCCGTAGATCACGTCAAATTTAGACACATCGATTTTTCTGCTTAAAATATCGCTGGACATGTCGGCTACGAGCGGAATTGGAGAATTCGGAAACTCCTGCCACTGAGTGCCGAAAATTGTATTGTTGGATGTGATATGTAAATATGCGCCGTCTTTTACATCCGTAAGGTCAACCTCAGGAATATAGCTGTAATTGTCTGTTTCACTTGTAGCGGTGATAGACGTGTTCCCGAACAATTTCGTTTCTGCCAGTGCTTTTTCAGACCAAGCGCCTGTCATGACAAAATGTGCGGTTTTTTCAGGTGTTAAAAAGTTCATCGGAAGCATTGAGAATTGAAGGCTTGCCCCGCCTTGAAGAAACAATATATCGTAATCTTCCGGAATGCCCATCAGTTCGATTAAGAGGCTTTTCGCTTTTTGGTGCACCGCTTCATACTCTTTGCTGCGGTGGGAAAGCTCCATAACAGACATGCCGGATTCGTTAAAATCAATAAATTCTTTCTGTGCTTTTTCCAGAACTTCCAGTGGCAGCGCTGCAGGACCTGCGTTAAAATTCGTTGTACGTTCCATTATGATCTCTCCCTGTTTTCCACGTTAATGTATAAAATAATACAATTATCCTATCACAAAAATTCAGTTTTTTGATAAAAAATTAGAATTATCAAAAGAAATTGACGGATGTTTGCGGAATGTTCACAAAATAAAATAACCTCATCTTATGATGAGGCCAGGCGTTTTGCGATAGAGGAAGAGATGTTCTGCAGATCTTCCAGTTTATAATCATCAGCATGCGTTTTCCAAACCGCTCCGAATCCATCTCCTTTTCCGTAGCGAGGGATAATATGCATATGGTAGTGGAACACAGATTGTCCAGCTTTTTCGCCGTTATTGTTCAGCGTATTTAAGCCGATCGGTTCAAATTCATCCCGGATAGCGCGGGCGATTTTCGGAACCGCATGGAAATATTGTTTTGCTAATTCATCTGTAAATTCATATACATTCTCAATATGTGTTTTCGGAATGACAAGCGTATGGCCTTTTGTCACTTGGCTGATATCAAGAAAGGCAAGTACATGTTCATCTTCATACACCTTCGCGGATGGAATGTCGCCGGCAATAATTTTACAAAAGATACAATTCTCTGCACAATGCATGAGGGTTCCTCCTTATGAAATTGTTTAGTATGTATACACTCATCGTACCACAGAAATGCAGAAAATAGAAAACAGGATGAACGGCGAGCGTTCACCCTGAATGCAGAGGAAGAGCTTATATGAAGAAAATGTGTTATGCCTTTGGTAAGCACCTCATTTGTCAATAAAATGAAGACTTGTTTAATGCCTAACGATTCCTGCGATAAACACCTCATTTGACAATTTGCTTCATACATGAAGAATTCATCAATTCAGTGAAGAGAAATGGTTTGAGCATTGGACATGTTTATTTTCTATCCAACTGTTTCTAAGACGTCTTTGACAAACACCTCATTTTTCAGTTGATATGCTTTTCCTCTACAACTATTATGATGTCCAGAACCCTGTCTCTTTATGACAGCAAATTCATCATTTGTTAAAAGGGAATTGTTTCAAATCAGGCCTTGTTTTTGGTACTATGAAGAAAAACACTATAAGGGGAGAAACTATGTCTCTGCTATCGGTAAAAGACTTAACCGGCGGATATACAAGGAATCCGGTTTTAAAAAACGTATCATTCACCCTTGAACCGAATCAAATTGTCGGCTTAATCGGGCTGAATGGTGCTGGTAAAAGTACAACAATCAGACATATCATCGGGCTGATGGACCCGCATAAAGGTTCAATCGAATTAAACGGTAAAACGTTTGCTGAGGATCCGGAAGGCTACCGTTCACAATTTACCTATATACCTGAAACACCTGTTTTATACGAAGAATTGACGCTGATGGAGCATCTTGAACTAACAGCCATGGCATATGGACTGTCAAAAGAAACGATGGAGAAAAGGCTGCCTCCGCTTTTAAAGGAATTCCGAATGGAAAAGAGGCTGAAGTGGTTCCCGGCCCATTTTTCTAAAGGAATGAAGCAGAAGGTTATGATTATGTGCGCCTTTTTGGCAGAGCCTGCGCTCTACATTATTGATGAGCCTTTTCTAGGGCTTGATCCGCTTGCCATTAACGCGCTGCTTGAACGGATGAATGAAGCGAAAAAAGGCGGGGCAAGCGTGCTGATGTCAACGCACATTTTGGCAACGGCAGAACGCTATTGCGATTCGTTTATTATTTTACATAACGGCGAGGTGCGGGCGCGCGGCACGCTGTCAGAGCTCAGAGAGCAGTTTGGAATGAAGGACGCGGCGCTGGACGATTTGTATCTTGAGCTTACAAAGGAAGACGCTGGCCATGAATAATATGCTTGATATTTGGCAGTCGCGGCTGCAGGAGCATATCAAAGAAACAAGAACATACATGAAATATATGCTCAATGATCACCTCGTCATTGTTTTGATTTTTTTTCTAGCGGGCGCTGCAAGCTGGTACAGCAAATGGATACGGGACATTCCCGCTCACTTTCCATCCTTTTGGGTGATGGCCGGGCTGTTTTCGCTCGTGTTGACAAGCTCTTATGTGCGAACGCTTTTGAAGGAGGCTGACCTTGTTTTCTTATTGCCTCTTGAAGCAAAAATGGAGCCTTACTTGAAGCAGGCGTTTGTCTACAGCTATGTGTCTCAGCTGTTTCCGCTTATTGCGCTGAGCATCGTTGCGATGCCGCTTTATTTCGCAGTCACACCGGGGGCTTCGCTCGTATCGTATGCCGCGGTCTTTGTCCAACTGTTGCTGCTGAAAGCGTGGAATCAGGTAATGGAATGGCGAACGACTTTCCAAAACGACCGCAGCATGAAACGGATGGACGTCATCATTCGCTTTGCGGCGAATACACTCGTTCTTTATTTTGTTTTCCAATCTGTTTATATGTATGCGCTTCTCGTCTATGTCATTATGGCTGTTCTTTATCTGTATATGTCTTCCGCAGCAAAACGGAAAACATTTAAATGGGAGAGCCATATTGAGTCCGAATTGAGACGAAAGCAGCGTTTCTATCGGATTGCCAACCTGTTTACTGATGTGCCGCATTTGCGAAAGCAAGCCAAACGCAGAGCTTATCTCGACTTTTTGCTGCGGCTTGTGCCGTTTGAACAGCGCAAAACATTTGCCTATATGTTCACCCGCGCCTTTTTGCGTTCGAGTGATTATTTGGGCATTCTTGTCAGATTAACGATCGTTTTCGCGCTGATCATTATGTATGTCTCAGCTAGCCCGCTGATTGCAGCGGTTTTGACTGTGTTTGCCATTTTCATTACCGGCATTCAGCTTCTGCCGCTCTTCGGCCACTTTGACCATCTGGCGCTTCAAGAGCTGTACCCTGTGAAAAAAGAAACAAAGCTGAAAAGCTATTTCTCTCTATTAAAAACTTCACTTAGTATTCAAGCGCTGCTGATGTCTGTTGCGTCTGCCTATGCAGCCGGCTTGACCGGTTTTCTGTACGCGCTGATCGGTTCTGCCGTTCTGATTTTTGTTGTTTTGCCTTCTTATATGACAACCAGGCTGAAAAAGCACGGAAAGCTGTGAACTGAAAAGGGGTAATCAAATGACAGATAATCAGCTGCTGATGCAGGAAGCTTTGCAATGGAAAATGCATTTTTTGCGAAAGGATTCCATGTTTGAACGCTTTTCGAAGCGTGTCCAGACGAAGGTGAATGAACGGATTCCTGAAAAAATCCATACGGTCGTCACCGAGAGTGTGAAAAAAATGGTAGAAGCGACAATGACCGGCTCCAATATCATTACTTATAAAAAGGATACAAGTGCACTGTCGCTCAGTGAAAAAAACGAATTGGCGAAAAAAACGATTATTTCTTATCAGAAGGTGGCGGCTGCTGAGGGAGTCGGAACCGGAGCGGGCGGCATTTTTTTAGGCATTGCTGATTTTCCGCTGCTGCTTTCAATTAAGATGAAGTGTTTATTTACCTTGTCTTCCATTTACGGCTTTGATGTCAAGGATGCACAAGAAAGAATGTTTTTGCTGCTCGTGTTTCAGCTTGCGTTTTCGAGTGATGATGGCCGTAAATCGCTTTTTTCTGTCATCGAAAATTGGGAGACGGAGAAAAAGAGCATCGACTGGAGAGTGTTCCAGCAGGAATATCGCGATTATATCGACGTCGTGAAGCTTTTTCAGCTTTTGCCGGGCGTAGGAGCGGCAGTCGGCGGAATTGCCAATTATAAGCTGCTTGCTCAGCTTGGAGAAACGGCAAGACATGTTTTTCATCTGAGGATATTAAAGGAAACAGCCGGAGAATAAACACTCCGGCTGTTTTTTTATAGCTGATGATAGGTGATCGCAGCGCCGGCAAGGACCTTGGCCGCTGTCAGCATGGCTTTTTCGTTGATATCAAATTTCGGATGGTGGTGGGAATAAACTCGATCTGGCTGTTCGGGAGCGGCACCTGTAAAGAAAAAAGTGCCTTTCACGTTTTGTAAGTAATAAGCAAAATCCTCGCCGCCCATTTGCGGTTCACCGTCAATGACCTGCTGAACGCCCTCGGTATTCTTTGCGGTGCTCACCAAGTGGCTCGTTTCGGCAGGATGGTTCACAACCGCCGGATAACCCTGTTCATAGGTGTACTCATAGGACGCGCCGTGCATGCTGCATATTCCTTTTACAACCGCTTCAATTTCTTTCTCCAGAATGTCCCGGACATTTTCATCAAAAGAACGCGCTGTGCCGATGAGTACTGCTTGGTCTGCGATGACATTAAACGGATTGTCGGCGATGAAGGAGCCTGTCGAAATGACGGCGGATTGAATCGGATTGACTTTGCGGCTGACAATGTGCTGCAAAGAGGAAACGATTTGCGAACCGATCAGGACGGCGTCTTTAGTATCATGCGGATGAGCGCCGTGGCCGCCCTTTCCGAAGACTTTAATCGTAAATCGGTCTGCCGCCGCCATTACGGCGCCGGGGCGGCAGAGAATAGTTCCGAGCGGCTCAGTTGCCCAAAGATGAGTGCCGAATATCACATCCGTGTTTTCTAGACAGCCGTCATCGATCATTGGCTTTGCGCCTCCCGGATAATATTCTTCTGCATGCTGGTGGATCATCACAAATGTTCCCTTCAGTTCATGTCTGTTTTGGTGAAGGACCTTGGCCACTGCGAGAAGAGCTGCGGTGTGGCCGTCGTGGCCGCATGCATGCATGACACCAGGCACTTTGGAGGCGTAAGGGACATCTTTTTCATCTTGAATGGGGAGAGCGTCAAAGTCGGCCCTCAAAGCGACTGTAGGGCCGGGTTCGCTTCCTTCTATATATGCTAAAACCCCTCTGCCGCCAACGTTTGTGCGGATTGGGACTCCTAACGATTCATAATAGGAAGCAATAAATGCGGCGGTTTTTTCTTCTTGAAATGAAAGCTCAGGATACATATGAAAATGGCGCCTGATCTCAACCATTTCTTCAAAACAGCCGTCGAGCTGTTTGTTTATCTCTTTCTGCAGTGTGGATATGGACAAAGCCGCTTCCCCCTTTTCTATGTTTTCCATGATTGTATAGAAAAAGTCTGAATATTTCAACTCGTGCTGTTTTAAAGCATCATCACAGCTGCGAGGGTTGTCACCAAAAGGCCAATCGCGACGGGAATGAAGTTTTTTCTGGCAAGCTCAAAAGGATCAACTTTGCAAATGGCCGCCGCGGGAATCAACGCCCATGGGACCAGTGTTCCTCCGCCCACCCAGATGGCAGAGATTTGTCCGAGCGCGGTCAGAACGGCGGGATCGGCATGGAGAGCGGACGAAAAGAGCTTTGCGATGGAGCCGGCGAGAGAAATGCCAGAAAATCCTGAGCCGTCAAGGCCTGTTATGGCTCCAGCGGCAGTTAATGCAGCGGCGGCAAGTTCCTTTGACATAGGCATCATATGGGATAAAGCAATGCCAAGATCGTTGACAATGCCGTGGGAACCTTTAGGGAGTGAAGTGCCCAGTATGCTTTCATAGCCTGAGTCGCCAAGATAAAAGAAAGCGGCAATCGGGATGACGGGGCCGAAAACCTTAAAACCGAATTTAAATCCGTCAATAAAATAGCCGGTGATTTTTTCAAGCCCTTTATGCTTATACACGAAAAAATGAACGGTAAAGAGGATACAAATTGCAGACCCGCCAATTAACGCGGTTGCATCATTTCCTTGTAGGTTAAACAAGAGCATGCAGGCGATATCTGCAAGAAAGGCAAGCGGAATCAAAAAAGCCAGTATGGACCGCAGGCGTTTTGGCAAGTACAGCGAGTTGTCTTGTTCGCCGGAAAGAACGGGGGAAAAAGAAGCGGGATGCTCCTGTTTTTTGCGTTCGCGCTGAATCATGATAAAGGCAGCGGTTGTTGTTGTCGCACCCATAATCAGCACAAGCGGAATGCTGGCTGAGACGACATCACCGACTGGAATGCCTGCTGCATCTGCAGTCAGCTTTGGCGCCGCCTGAATGACAAAGTCGCCTGACAGGGCAAAACCGTGTCCGAATAAGTTCATGGCCATGGCCGCGGCAAGAGGCGTCAAACCGGCACGTGCGGCTGCGGGGAGCAGGACGGCGCCGATTAAAGCGACACCCGGAGAAGGCCAGAAGAAGAGAGAAATGGCGAACATCAGGCCCCCAATCAGCCAATAGGCAGTCACAGGCCCTCTCACAAGGCTTGCAAAGGGAGAAATCATCGCTTCATTTATCCCTGTTTTTGTTAACAAATCACTCATTGAAACGATAAAGCAAATGATGAAAATCGTGGGCAGCAGTTCGCCGGCCGCATAGATAAAGCTGTGGAATAAACTGCTGACAGAAGCTGAAAGTGAATGGCTGGCCCATAGCGATATGATAAAAATGCCGAATAGAGAAATAAATGTCGTGTCTTTTCTCAGCAGCATAAATAGGATAATTGCACCGATAAAAAACACATACAGAACATGGACAGACAAAATCCCGACTTCCATCATCGATCACTCCTTCCGCTTACAGATTATTCATAGGCGGGCGGAAGGTGCCGGGACAGAGGGGAGGGTTATGATGGAAGATGAACATTGATCTGTTTCAGCTGCTCAATCAGATGATGCCTTAATACTCTATTCGCTTTTTGCAGATGTTTTGGGAAGCATTCAGGAGAAAAAATGACGCACCCTTCAGCAAGCCAGTTTTTTCTATAGGCGATGATGCTTTCCGATGGCTCTAAATATGAATCATCCTCGTGCTGCATCTCGTAATCATCAAATCCGAACTGAAAACCGCAGCACGGGCAGATTTCATGAGAATGATTGCCTTCATGATCATATGGCGGTTCAGCCAATCCCTTAAACCCGCAGACTGGGCAAGTATGCTTCATTTTGCTTTCCTCCCAATAAAATAAGCTGCCGGACATGCCGGCAGCTATTCGACAGCGAAATATGTGGTGACATAGGAAGGCCGGGAGAAGATCGACGTTGTGTCAATTCCGGCAGATGTATCGCGTTTTTTGTGGGCTTCTTTGTAAGAACCGGACTGCTGCCAGTCTTGAAAGGCGCTTTCCGTTTCCCACAAGGTCAGAATGACATAGGTGTCACTGTCAAGCGGACGGAGCACTCGAATTGCTTCAAAGCCAGGCTCGTTTTCGACTTTTCCCGCTCTGTTTTTAAATCTGTTTTCAAACAGCGGACGCCCTTCCTGAGTAACGGCAATATTGTTCAATACTGCAAAACCGGGATGTTTGATCTCTCCGACTTGGTCAATGACTTCATAAGCGTGTGGTGCCTGGAAAACGGTATCTCCGTTTGTTTCATGAATTAAAATGGCGTTTTCCTGCCCCTGCATCAAAAGGATATTTTCTGAGGGATGCTTCTGTACGATCGTTTTTAAAAAATCGGCTGTCCCATATGTAATATAAACCTTCATATCAGCCACCTCCTGCTTGCTAGTATATCAAAACAATGGTATAAGTTTCTATTGGCGAGTGCTTCGAACATAATTCCAAACAATTTTTCCCATACTACCTTTAGAAAGGCGAGGTGAGTTCATGTTTAAGATAAAGAAAAAGAAACTTTTTATACCTATCATTATTTTAGTGTTAACTGCTTTTCTCGCTTTAATAGGATATATTTCAATTATTTTTCTCGGCCATTATGTCATAGATGAAAAAAAGCTTATTCTTCATGCTTCTTCAAAAATTGTTGATCAAAACGGAGATGAGGTTGCAAGCCTGTATACAGAAAATCGCGAGCCGGTCTCGATCAATGAGATTCCAAAGCAGGTCAGAGAAGCGTTTATCGCTGTTGAGGATAAAAGGTTCTATGAGCATCACGGCATTGATGCAAAATCTGTCGGAAGGGCAGTGTATCGCGATATATTAGCAGGCGGAAAGGTGGAAGGCGGAAGCACGATCACCCAGCAGCTTGCCAAAAATATTTTTCTGACACATGACAAAACGTTTCTAAGAAAAACAAAAGAAGTGATCATTGCGATCAATCTTGAACGGGATTACAGCAAGGACAAGCTGCTTGAAATGTATTTAAACCAGCTTTACTTCGGACACGGGGTTTACGGCATACAAGCGGCGTCCCACTATTATTTTAATAAAGAAGTAAAAGATTTGACTGTATCTGAAGGCGCTGTTTTGGCCGCTATTCCGAAGGCGCCTTCTACGTACTCTCCGATTTTGCACCCTGATAAAAATAAGGAGCGGCGTGATACAATTCTAGGCATGATGAATGACCAAGGCTATATCAGTGCGAAAGAGGCTGTCACCGCGCAAGGCCGAACGCTTGGACTGCATGTGAAGAAACAGTCGGAAACACCTTGGTTTGACAGCTACATTGACCTTGTGATCAAAGAAGCGGAGGACAAGTATTCCATTTCTGGGGAGCAACTTCTTCAAGGCGGATACACGATCAAGGTGCCGCTCGATTCGAAGCTGCAGAAGACGGCTTACCAGGTGATGAAAGAGGGAAGCTATTATCCCGGAACAGATCAGAATGCCGAGGGAAGCGCGGTCTTTATTAATAACAAGACAGGCGGTGTAGAAGCGGCCATCGGCGGAAGGGATTACACATCCAAAGGATATAACCGTGTCACAGCTGTCCGCCAGCCGGGTTCCACATTTAAGCCGCTTGCTGTATACGGACCGGCGATGCAGGAAAAGAAATTTAAGCCATATTCTCTATTGAAGGATGAGTTGCAGTCCTACGGAGATTATACGCCGAAAAACTACGACAGCCGGTATGAGGGCGAAGTCACTATGTCTGACGCCATTACGCACAGCAAAAACGCGCCGGCTGTCTGGACGCTGAATGAGATCGGCGTTGAAACAGGAAAATCTTATTTGAAAGCAAACGGCATTGATATCCCTGATGAAGGCCTTGCTCTTGCTCTAGGCGGCTTGGAAAAAGGTGTTTCGCCGCTCCAGCTTGCCGGCGCGTTTCATACATTTGCCGCGAATGGAACGTATACTGAACCCTTCTTTATCTCGAGCATAATAGATGAAGACGGAGAAACAATAGCCGATCATAAAGAGGAAGGAAAGCGGGTTTTCAGCAAGCAGACGTCTTGGAATATGACGAGAATGCTGCAGCAGGTAGTCAAAAAGGGAACGGCCACGTCCGGCACCTATCACGGCGACCTGGCGGGAAAAACAGGTTCTACATCTTATACAGGCGTCTCCGGCGCGACAAAGGACGCCTGGTTTGCAGGCTATACGCCGAAAATAACCGGGGCAGTCTGGATGGGCTATGACAAAACGGATCAAAACCATTATTTGAAAGCCGGGAGCTCATACCCGACGCGGCTGTTTAAGGATATTTTGACACAGGCAGGAGAAACCGGTCATGTGTTCACAAAGCTTAAAAACGTTAAAGAACTGGAAAGCCCGATTGAGCTGAAGCCGGTCAAAACACTCACAGCCGATTACACATTTAAAGCAGCGGGGCTCTTTACTATTGAATTAAAGTGGGACGCTCAAGAGGATGATCGGGCCGTATACAGAATTTATGTAAACAAGGACGGCGAGGAGTCGCTTCTTGATTCGGTTGAAGGGAAGGGAAGCTATGAAATTCCTTATGCCAACTTATTTTCGGGCGCGTCTTATAAAATTGTGCCTTATAATACACAGACAAAAAGAGAAGGGGAAGGAACCGATTACGTTCAGCCAAAATTGTTTTCCTCTTAATGGAATTCGGCGATTTTTTGAACTTTGAGCTACATTTCTATACCATTTGCCTAAAACAAGGTATAGTGTAATAAGTCAAGAAATACGAACGTATGGTTGCCGTATGAAAGGTGGAAATCAGATGAGTAAACGAGAAACGTTTAACGAGACGTTTTTAAAAGCTGCGCGGGGAGAAAAAGCGGATCACACGCCTGTGTGGTATATGAGGCAAGCAGGGCGCTCACAGCCGGAATACCGCAAGCTGAAGGAAAAGTACGGATTGTTTGAGATCACACATCAGCCCGAACTTTGTGCGTATGTCACAAGACTGCCGGTTGAGCAATACGGAGTCGATGCTGCAATCCTTTATAAAGATATCATGACGCCGCTGCCGTCAATCGGTGTGGATGTTGAAATCAAAAACGGGGTCGGTCCTGTGATTGATCAGCCAATCCGGTCTCTGGCGGACATTGAAAAACTCGGCCAAATTGATCCGGAACAGGACGTGCCGTACGTGCTTGAGACAATTAAACTGCTTGTCAATGAGCAGCTGAACGTCCCGCTCATCGGTTTCTCAGGTGCGCCTTTTACGCTAGCAAGCTATATGATCGAAGGCGGCCCGTCGAAAAACTACAATAAAACAAAAGCCTTCATGTACAGCATGCCGGATGCATGGAATCTGCTGATGTCCAAGCTTGCCGACATGATCATTGTGTATGTGAAAGCGCAGATTAAAGCAGGCGCAAAAGCGATTCAAATCTTTGATTCGTGGGTCGGCGCATTGAATCAGGCAGATTACAGAACATACATCAAACCCGTAATGAACCGGATTTTTTCAGAGCTCGCAAAGGAGAATGTGCCGCTGATCATGTTTGGCGTCGGCGCAAGCCATCTCGCAGATGATTGGCATGACCTTCCTCTCGATGTTGTCGGGCTTGACTGGAGACTCGGCATTGATGAAGCCAGATCAAAAGGAATCACTAAAACAGTGCAGGGCAACCTGGACCCGTCCATTTTGCTTGCGCCATGGGAAGTCATTGAGAAGAAAACGAAGGAAATACTTGATCAGGGTATGAAATCAGATGGCTTCATTTTCAATCTTGGCCATGGGGTATTTCCTGATGTCAGTCCCGAGGTTTTGAAAAAACTGACAGCGTTTGTCCATGAATATTCACAAAACAAAAAAATGGGTCAATATTCCTAAGCATATCTTTTGGTATCTTAATGATATCCTGTCAAAATGTTTGTATCAGATCATTAAAGAGGGTGTAAACAGTGAGTAGAAAGAAAATGGGGCTTCTCGTTATGGCGTACGGCACGCCTTATAAGGAAGAAGATATTGAACGTTATTATACACATATCAGAAGAGGCAGAAAGCCTGAACCTGAAATGCTTCAAGATTTGAAAGACAGATACGAAGCGATTGGCGGCATTTCACCGCTTGCCAAAATCACAGAAGAGCAGGCGCATAATCTGGAACAGCACTTGAATGAAATTCAGGATGAGATTACGTTTAAAGCGTATATCGGACTGAAGCATATCGAGCCGTTTATTGAAGACGCCGTAGCAGAGATGCATAAGGATGGCATTACAGAAGCAGTCAGCATCGTGCTGGCGCCGCATTTCTCCACGTTCAGCGTTCAGTCCTACAACAAACGTGCCAAAGAAGAGGCTGAAAAACTCGGCGGCTTAACGATTACGTCAGTTGAAAGCTGGTACGATGAACCGAAGTTCGTGAAATATTGGGTTGACCGAGTGAAGGAAACATATGCGTCAATGCCTGAGGATGAAAGAGAAAACGCGATGCTCATCGTATCCGCACACAGCCTGCCGGAAAAAATCAAAGAATTTGGAGACCCGTATCCGGACCAGCTGCATGAATCGGCGAAATTGATTGCTGAAGGCGCAGGCGTTTCCGAATATGCTGTCGGCTGGCAAAGTGAAGGGAACACGCCTGATCCTTGGCTCGGACCCGATGTTCAGGATTTAACACGTGATTTATTCGAACAAAAAGGATATCAAGCATTTGTATATGTTCCTGTTGGGTTTGTCGCGGATCACTTAGAAGTGCTTTATGATAATGATTATGAATGCAAAGTGGTGACTGACGATATCGGCGCAAGCTATTACCGGCCGGAAATGCCAAATGCCAAGCCTGAATTTATTGATGCTTTGGCAACAGTCGTATTAAAAAAATTAGGACGTTAAAGAAGGCGATGAACATGAGTGACGGCAAAAAACATGTAGTCATCATCGGCGGCGGCATTACCGGTTTAGCCGCCGCCTTCTATATGGAAAAAGAAATCAAAGAAAAGAATCTGCCGCTTGAACTGACGCTTGTTGAGGCAAGTCCGAGAGTCGGCGGAAAAATCCAGACTGTCAAGAAGGACGGCTATATCATCGAAAGAGGGCCAGACTCATTTCTGGAACGAAAGAAAAGCGCCCCGCAGCTTGTTAAAGACTTAGGTCTTGAGCATTTGCTTGTCAACAATGCGACCGGACAATCCTATGTGCTTGTAAACCGCACTCTGCATCCAATGCCGAAGGGCGCTGTAATGGGGATACCGACAAAAATTGCGCCGTTTGTTTCTACGGGTCTGTTTTCTTTGTCTGGGAAGGCGAGAGCTGCTATGGATTTCATCCTGCCTGCTAGCAAAACAAAGGATGATCAGTCATTGGGAGAATTCTTCCGCAGACGTGTCGGAGATGAAGTGGTCGAGAACTTAATCGAGCCGCTTCTATCAGGGATCTACGCAGGCGACATTGACAAGCTCAGCCTGATGTCGACATTCCCGCAATTTTACCAGACGGAACAAAAGCATAGAAGCCTGATTCTCGGCATGAAAAAAACAAGGCCTCAAGGCTCAGGCCAGCAGCTGACGGCAAAAAAACAAGGGCAGTTCCAGACTCTGTCAACCGGTTTGCAGACCCTTGTAGAAGAGATCGAAAAGCAGTTAAAGCTGACGAAGGTGTATAAAGGCACAAAAGTGACCAAACTCAGCCATAGCGGCTCTGGCTATTCGCTCGAACTGGATAACGGCGTCACACTTGATGCTGATTCAGTAATTGTGACTGCTCCGCATAAAGCGGCTGCGGGAATGCTTTCTGAGCTTCCTGCCATTTCTCATTTGAAAAATATGCACTCCACATCCGTGGCAAACGTCGCTTTAGGTTTCCTTGAAGGCTCCGTCCAAATGGAGCATGAGGGCACGGGTTTTGTCATTTCAAGAAACAGTGACTTTGCGATCACAGCCTGTACGTGGACGAATAAAAAATGGCCGCACGCAGCGCCGGAAGGCAAAACGCTGCTTCGAGCATATGTCGGAAAAGCTGGAGACGAATCCATTGTCGATCTATCAGATAATGACATTATCAACATTGTGTTAGAAGACTTAAAGAAAGTCATGAACATAAACGGCGAGCCGGAAATGACATGTGTCACCCGATGGCATGAAAGCATGCCGCAGTACCATGTCGGCCATAAGCAGCGTATCAAGGAGCTGCGTGAAGCACTTGCATCTGCGTATCCGGGTGTTTATATGACAGGCGCTTCTTTCGAAGGTGTCGGCATTCCCGACTGCATTGATCAAGGAAAAGCTGCCGTGTCTGACGCGCTTACCTATTTATTCAGCTAAAACCTCCGCTTTATCGCGGAGGTTTTTTTGATGTGCAATGGCAATATTGTGTAAAAAATGATTGAATTGAACAGCGGGTTATGATACATTTGCATATGTACTTAATGACTAAAATGTTCAAACGGTCAGTTTCGAGGTGAATACAATGTCAATAGATCGAAAAAAGCTCATTTTGGAGGCGGCTACAAAGTCTTTCACGCAGTTCGGGTATAAAGCGACGACAATGGATCTTGTCGCAAAACTTGCGAACGTGGGGAAGGGAACCATTTATACTTTTTTCAAAAACAAAGAAGAGCTGTTTGACGAGATTTTCACTACTTTATTAAAGGAAATGAAGCAAAAAGCGGATGAAGCGATGGAGCCGAACCTTCCGTTCCATGAAAATGTGCACAGAGCGCTGTTTGCCATTCTGGAGTTCAGGAAAACACATCAGCTGACGATTAAAATTTTCCAAGAGAATGCCGAGATTGGTACAATGGCAGTTCAGGAAGTGATCCAGAAAATGGAGCGAGCCATACTGTCTTATATCAAAAGTAAGATTGAAGACGGGATCAAAAGCGGCGCAATCAAGCCGTGCGACCCTGAACTGACAGCCTTTGTGATGCTGAAGCTTTATATCGCGCTCATTTTTGACTGGGAAAAACAACACCCCCCGCTTGATAAAGAGACAATTGCGGGACTGCTTGAATTGTATGTTGTCAAAGGATTGTCAGCGAACTAGATAATCCTTTCTCTTTGCAAGAAAATGACCATTTTTCATGATGAGTCAGTTTTAGAATGGAGGCATCAGGATGAACACAATACGAAGTCAGTGGAAAGACATCGTAACAAGTAAAAAATTATTGATTCCCATCATCGCCATTTTGTTTGTCCCGCTTATTTACAGCGGCGTATTCTTAAAGGCTTATTGGGACCCGTACGGCACAGTTGACCAGCTGCCTGTCGTTGTCGTCAACCAAGACAAGGGAGCAACGTATGAAGGAGAAAAACTTCAAATCGGTGATGATCTGGTCAAAGAATTAAAGGATAATAACAACTTTGATTGGCATTTTTCCAATGATCTCGACCAATCGTTAAAGGACTTATTGAATCAAAAATATTATTTAGTTGTCGAGATTCCTGAGGATTTTTCTAAGAATGCCAGCACTGTATTAGACAAAAATCCGAAAAAATTGGATCTGAAATACCACACAAATGCAGGTTCTAACTATGTAGGGGCAACGATCGGCGAAAAAGCGATTGATAAACTGAAAGCCTCTGTTTCAAAAGAAGTGACCGAGCAATATACGAAAGTTATTTTTGATAACTTTAAAGATATCGCAAAAGGTTTGAGCGACGCGAGCAGCGGCGCGAAAAAAATTGATGACGGCACAAAGGATGCGAAAAACGGAAGCGCACAGCTGAAAGAAAATCTGGCGAAGCTGAAGGAAAGCACCGCTACCATCAGTGACAAAACAGCGCAGCTTGCAGATGGAGCGGCTCAGGTGACGAGCGGCATCCAATCACTTGACAGCTCGCTCGGTAAATTCCAGGACAGCAGCAACCAGATTTATGATAAATCTGGTCAACTTGCAGCAGGATCAGGCAAGCTGACGGGCAAACTAAATGAACTGAATGCCGGCCTTCAAAAGGTGCAGCAGGGCTTACCTGATCTTACAAACGGGCTGAATCAGCTCAACAGTAAAGCACAAGAAGAGTCGGAGAAAGCAGCAAAAGCGGAAAAACTCATAAATGCGCTTGATTTAACACAGCTTGAAACAGCTGTGAACAATCTGGAAAAGTCAGAAACTGCGATGAAGGAATTTAAAAAACAGCTGTCTGACTTTGAAAACAGCTTGAAAAACCGTGATCAGGCATTCAAAAATCTCATCAACTCGAGTGATTTCTTAACAGCGGAGCAAAAAAGCCAGCTGATCAATTCTGTTGAAAAGCAGCTTCCGAAAGTTGATGCGCCTGATTTTGATGAAATTTTAAGTGGGCTTCCTTCAGCTGATCAGCTGCCTGACATCGCAACGATAAAAAGCTCATTGGAAGATGTGAAAGCGGAGGTTGCCCAGGTGAAGGCATTGCCGGAAGCTACCTCTAAGCTTTATAATGGCGCAAAAGCCACTCAAGATGCGATTGACAAATTAACTGCTGGATCTGAGAAGATATACAATGGTTCACAGCAGCTGACAGAAAACCAAAATAAACTGACAGCGGGCATCGGTGAATATAATAAGCAGTTCGCAAAAGCAAAAGCGGGCTCAGAGCAATTGGTGACAGGAAGCAGCCAAGTATCCGGCGGATTGTTTAAGCTGTTAGACGGGTCTAAACAGGTCCAAAGCGGATCATCAAAACTTGCAGACGGATCTGCATCACTTGATACAGGTTTAGGCAAGCTATTGGACGGCACAGGAGAGCTGTCTAGTAAGCTGAAGGATGCGGCTGACCAAACAGGAGATATCGATGCTGATGATCAAACATACGGCATGTTTGCGGATCCGGTTAAAACCAAAGATGATGCCATTCATTCCGTTCCTAACTATGGAACAGGGCTGACACCTTATATCCTGTCAATGGGCTTGTATGTCGGCGGCATCATGCTGACGGTTGTCTTCCCGCTGAAGGAAGCGTCAGGACGTCCGAGAAACGGTTTTGAGTGGTTCTTCAGCAAATTCAATGTCATGATGCTTGTAGGAATCATTCAATCATTGATTGTGGCGACGGTTCTTCTATTGGGAATTGGTCTCGAGGTAGAGAGCACGTGGAGATTTTACGTGTTTACGATCATTACGAGTCTCGCTTTCCTGGCGATGATTCAATTTTTGGCTACCACGATGGGCAACCCTGGACGTTTTATCGCAGTCATTATTTTAGTGCTGCAGCTGGGAGCGAGCGGAGGAACCTTCCCGCTTGAATTGCTCCCGAATTTCTATCAGGTCATCCATGGCGCGTTGCCGATGACCTACAGCATTAACGGATTCAGAGCGGTCATTTCAAACGGTGACTTTGGCTACATGTGGCAGATGGCCGGCGTCTTAATCGGCATCGCCCTCGTCATGATTGCACTAAGCATTACTTACTTTACAATGTTAAGCCGGAAGGAAGAATCATCAGAAGAACAGCCGGCTTCATAAAGAAAAAGAACTTGTTTCCTTGGAAACAAGTTCTTTTTTTGTTACATTCCCCATTTAATAAGCAATCCTGTATAGGTTAATCCGCCGCCAAACCCGAAAAGCAAAACAATTTGATCTTTTTGCAGCTTCCCGGCTTTCACTGCGAGATCGAGCGCCAAAACAATTGAAACCGAAGACGTGTTTCCGTAATGCTCAACACTAGTGAGCGTTTTTTCAATCGGGAACGGTGTTTTTTCACAAATTGACTCGATCATGCGCAAGTTGGCGCTGTGAGGAACAAACCAATCGAGATCATCAGAGCTGAGTCCTGCTTTATGTAAAAGCCGTTCAAATTCGCCAGGGACGGTTCTTGCGGCCCATTTATATACCTCGCGTCCGTTTTGCACCATTTTTCCAGAACCGACAAGCTGCACACCGTTTATTTCATTTCGCAGTCCGGCACGATACAAAATATCGCCGCCGTTCCCGCTTGTTCCTTGTACAGACGCAAGAAATCCCGGCGTCTCTTCATCTCGTTCCACTAACAGCGCACCAGCGGCATCGCCGAACAGAACGCATGTCGTTCGATCGGTATAATCCGTTACCTTTGATAACGTCTCTCCGGCGATCACGAGAATTTTTTGATGAAGGCCAGATGTGATCAATCCATTTGCCAAATGGAGGCCGTAAGTCAGCCCGGCGCATGTCGCATTAATATCCAGCGCGCCGGTGCTTTCCCAGCCGAAATATTCCTGTACGCGGCATGCCGTACTCGGAAAGGCGTAATCGGATGTGGTTGTGGCAACGAGGATCATATCGACATCATCAAGTGTTCCTTTATAACGGCTCTTGAGATTCTTCACCGCTTCTATGCATAAATCAGAGGTAAATTGATGTTCATCTGCAATCCGGCGTTCTCTCATTCCTGTGCGCTGAACGATCCATTCATCAGAGGTATCAACGATCTTTTCTAAATCTGCATTGGTTAAACGTCTGCTCGGCGCATAGGTGCCGATAGCTGTAATTTTTGCTTTTGACATATGAATCACTCCTTATGGTCAGATTATAACACTAGATATTAGTATCTGGTACTAAAAAGAAGGTTTTTTTACAAAAAAAGAGAAGTGTAGAATAGGGAATCTTTGAAAAAGAAAAAGGAGGCTGAAAAATGGTCAGTCAAGAAGCAGTAGTCTTTTTGGCATTATCCGGGGCTATTGCGTTTCTGTTGCCAATCGGGCTGATTGTATGGTTTAAGCGAAAGTATGGCGCCTCGCTTAAAGTGTTTTTTATTGGCGCTCTCACGTTTTTTGTCTTCGCTCAGCTGCTGGAAGGCGGCGTTCATGTTTATGTACTGCAAGTGAATGAAATCACGAAAGAAGTGATGCAACATCCATTATGGTATGGCGTTTACGGCTGCTTGATGGCCGGAATTTTTGAGGAGTGCGGAAGGTATATGATGATGCGATTTTTTATGAAGCGCCATCATACTTGGGCGGATGGTCTGGCTTTCGGGGCAGGCCATGGCGGGCTTGAAGCCATCCTGATTACAGGCTTGTCCTCTATCTCACTTATTGTATACGCATTTGCAATCAATAGCGGGACGTTTGAACAGCTTTTGGTCAATGGCGACGTCAAACGGGCGCTTTTGCCGATACAGGAGCAGCTGCTGCATACTCCTTCGTATGAATGGATGCTGGGCGGAATAGAAAGAATCAGTGCCATTGCCGTCCAAATTGGGCTGTCTCTGCTTGTTCTGTACGCGGTTAAAAGCCGCCGGCCGCTGTTTTTGTTGTATTCTATTCTTTTACATGCACTGTTTAATGTACCGGCGGTTTTATATCAGAGAGGAATCATAGAGCATGCTGCAGCTGTTGAAATCATTATTGCTCTTATAGCGGCTTTATCAGTTTATTGGATTGTAAAAGCAAAAAGGGTGTTTCAATAAAAGGTCCAAGCAGCAGCAATGCCCGCTTGGAAAAATGTGAATGGAAATATTCATTAAGCATGGGTCATCAGAATATTTCTGATTCAGTCTTTACAATGACAGCAAGAATGTCTGTGTTTTTTACAAGAGAAACAATGGTGTTTCTTTTTCTTCTTCTCGCAAGGGTCATGGCATTCTTTCTTTTTCTTGCAATGGTCGTGGAAATCTTTATCGAACCACTCGTCAAAGAACCAAAAATCATCGAACCAATCGTGACAACGACATTTCTGTTCATGTGAATGACGACAGCACATAGAAATCCCTCCTCTTCCCATGCTCTCTACAGCATATGAGAGATTGATAGGAAAAGATTGGACGGGTCCCTCGGGAAAAGAGTATATTTTAAGTAGAAAATAAAAGGAGGAATGCCCTATGACGTCTGTACGTAAAACGATGGAGCTCATTAAAGAACTGGTATCGATCCCAAGCCCGACCGGAAATACATATGAGGTGATCAATTATATTGAAAGCCTTTTAAAAGAATGGAAGGTAGAAACGGTTCGGAACCACAAGGGCGGCTTAATTGCAACGCTTCCAGGACGCGACACATCCCGGCATCGCATGCTGACTGCGCACGTTGACACCCTCGGCGCTATGGTAAAGGAAATTAAAGCGGACGGCCGGCTGAAAATCGATTTAATCGGCGGGTTCCGCTACAACTCGATTGAGGGGGAGTATTGCCAAATTGAAACCGCCTCAGGAAAAACGTACACAGGCACAATCTTAATGCATCAAACGTCTGTGCACGTATACAAAGACGCGGGAAAGGCTGAGCGGAATCAAGAGAATATGGAGATCCGCCTAGATGAACCTGTTCACTGCCGGAAAGATACGGAGGAGCTTGGCATTGGCGTCGGAGACTTTGTGTCGTTTGATCCACGTGTCGAGATCACATCAAGCGGATTTATTAAATCGCGCCATTTGGATGACAAAGCAAGCGTCGCCTTATTGCTCCGCTTAATTCATGAAATTCAAACAGAAGACATTGAGCTGCCGTATACAACCCATTTTCTTATTTCCAATAATGAAGAAATCGGTTACGGCGGGAATTCGAATATTCCTCCTGAAACAGTTGAATATTTGGCGGTTGATATGGGCGCTATCGGTGACGGGCAGGCGACAGATGAATATTCAGTATCAATCTGTGTGAAGGATGCGAGCGGGCCGTATCATTATCAGCTCAGAAAGCATTTAGTTCAATTAGCCGAGAAGCATCATATTGACTATAAGCTTGATATATATCCGTACTACGGGTCTGATGCGTCAGCAGCGATCAAATCCGGGCATGATATTGTGCATGGCCTCATAGGGCCGGGAATTGACGCTTCCCATGCATTTGAACGCACCCATAAATCATCTCTTCGCCATACCGCTAAGCTTCTGTATTACTATGTACAGTCACCAATGGTATAAGGGGGAGGACCAATGAAGATTTATAAGCTGAAAAGCACATTCGGCTGGGAAGGTGATGATGGGTTGGGAGAACAGCTGATTCAGCAGATCCTTGCCGGAGAAAAAACCGCCACGTGCAGGCCGAGATCATTGTATTCAAAAGATGAATTGAGGGACGTTTATCAAACAGCGGGTCAGCTTGTTACCGTTTATGATAAACATGACAATCCAAGATGCAATATAAAAGTGACAGATGTCTTTGAAACCACCTTTGGTGCGCCTGATATGAGGTTAGTCAAAGGAGAGGGCAATGGAGACCGAATTGAGGAGTTTCAAGAGGATCATCGGATGGCATGGGCGGAACTGATCAAAAGCGGTAAACTGGAGCTGAATGAGGATACTGTTTTGATTACAGAACTGTTTGTGCTTGTTAAAGATTAAAAAAGCCTGCGGGGCAAGAACCCCGCAGGCTTTTCATTAACCAGAAATGGTTGCGTTTTGTTCTGTTTTCGATTGGGACATAACAGTTTCTGCTTTCGCAGGATTAAACATGCCTTCCCATTTAGACATCACAACGGCAGCAAGCGCGTTACCAGTCAGGTTGACAACTGTACGTGCCATATCCATGATGCGGTCTACGCCGGCAATAAAGGCAAGTCCTTCAGCCGGAACGCCGATGGTGCCAAGCGTTGCAAGCAAGACAACAAAAGAAGTACCAGGCACGGCAGCCATCCCTTTGGATGTCACCATTAAGACGAGCACAAGCGTAATTTGGTGCCAAATCGTCAAATCAATGCCATATACCTGTGCTAAAAAGAGTGCGGCAATAGATTGATAGAGAACGGAACCGTCTAAGTTAAACGTGTAACCGATCGGAATGACAAATGAAACAATGCCTTTCGGACATCCGATTTTCTCCATTTTTTCCATGATGCGCGGAAGAACCGTTTCAGAGCTGGACGTACTGAACGCCAGTAAGATTTCGTCCTTCATATAAGCAAGGAACTTGAAGATGCTGATGCCGGCAATTTTTGCGACAATCCCGAAAATAACAATTAAGAAGAAAGCAAGCGCGACATAAACCAATCCGACGAGCTTTCCGAGAGAGATAAGAGAACCGAGTCCGAATTTAGACACAGTCACTCCGATAAGAGCGAAAACGCCGAATGGCGCCACTTTCATCACAAGGTTTACAACGTGGAACATGGCATGGGATACACCTTCAAAAAAGGCTAATACAGGCTTGCCTCTTTCACCGATCGCGGAAATACCCAATGCAAATAGTACTGTAAAGCAGATGATGGCTAGAAGATCCCCTTCGACCAATGACTGGAAGAAGTTTGTCGGCACAATATGGAGGAACGTTTCCGCCACTGATTTATTACTTTGTTCTTTTTCAGTTTCAACATATTGACTGATGTCCGATTTTTGAGCTTCGTGTATATTAACTCCTGTACCCGGATGGAAGATGTTTGCAAGGGCTAGTCCGAGAATAATGGCAAAAGTCGTGATGATCTCGAAGTACAGAATCGTTCTGAAGCCTAATTTACCGACTTGCTTTCCATTTCCTGCACCGGCTACACCGATGATTAAGCTGGAGACAACAATAGGAATCACTATCATTTTGATTAAGCGTAAAAAGAGATCCCCGATTGGCTGCAGGTAAGTAGGCAATGCTGGGTTGCCATACCAAATGACGCCAACAATGACACCTAGAATAAGTCCAACGAATATTTGTGTGGCTAATCCAAACTTAATTCTTTTCATAGATTACCTCCCAAAAAACAAAGTATCAACATATATCATGAATAGACATATATTTAATCTCACTATTAGATCAAATTATAATAGATAAGAAATCAATTCGTCTATAGTAAATTATATTTCGAAAATAAAGAATATTCAATGACATTATGATAATCACCAGAATTATCAAAAACAGGTGAGCTTTGACCTAACCTGACTATTATTTCAAAATTAAGAGATATGTGAAAAAATAAGAAAATCCCACGCGTAAGGCGCGGGATTTTCGCTCATTACAAATCGTTTACTTTTATACAGTCATTGCAGATATTACCATAACACTCATGCTGCTCTTCTATCTTTTTTCCGCATTCCGCACACTTTTTCGAAGGCAGGTTTCTAAAAAATTCTGTGATTTTCCCCAGCATAACCAATCCCTCTTTCCCCTTTGTAGTGATTTCATTGTAATATAACAGATTATAAAAATCAACAACTGTTTTGATACAATGTTTAAAACATGCTTTTTTTAAGAAAAATGGGTATATTGAAGGAGGATCAATTTTTTTGAAAAGATAGGAGGACATTATGAAAGTTACAGTTATCGGATGCTATGGCGGTTTTCCGGCCGCAAATGAAGCGACGTCAGGCTATTTGTTTCAG
Organism: Bacillus sp. FSL R5-0416; assembly: GCF_037975425.1. Lineage (NCBI taxonomy): Bacteria > Bacillati > Bacillota > Bacilli > Caryophanales > Bacillaceae > Bacillus > Bacillus sp. FSL R5-0416. The sequence continues at coordinate 1,074,755 of NZ_CP150252.1, forward strand.
TCAGGTGATTACTCTCTGCTTGTTGATTGCGGCAGTGCCGTTTTGTCTAAGCTGTTCGGATATGTGCCGGCGGAAAAGCTGGATGCGGTCGTTCTGTCTCATTATCACCATGACCATATCGCTGATATCGGACCGCTGCAATTTGCCAAGCAAGTCGGTTCGTTTCTCGGCAAAGGAGAGCATACGCTTCCGATTTACGGACATGATGCTGATATAGAACAGTTTCAAAAGCTTACATATAAAACACATACGAAAGGGATCGCCTATCAGCCGGATCAGCCGTTGACTGCCGGTCCGTTTACGATCACCTTTTTAAAAACGATTCACCCGGTGACGTGCTATGCCATGCGGATTACTGACGGCAGCCACACTGTCGTTTATACTGCTGATTCCAGCTATCAGGATTCATTTATACCGTTTTCGAAAGATGCTGATTTATTGATCTCAGAATGCAATTTTTATGCCGATCAAGACGGAACAAGTGCAGGCCATATGAACAGCCTGGAAGCCGGGCGCATTGCAAAAGAAGCGGGAGCGGGAGAACTGCTGCTGACCCATTTGCCGCATTTTGGCGTGCATGACAACCTTCGCAAAGAAGCGAAAACCGTTTTTAACGGAGAAGTGAATATTGCGAAATCAGGTTTTGTGTGGGAAGGATAAAGGAGGAGCACCATGTTATTTATAGACAATCAAAATATCAATGATCCGCGGATCAATCTTGCTATCGAGGAGTACTGTGTAAAGCATTTAGACCCTGAACAGCAATATTTGCTCTTTTATGTGAATCAACCGTCTATTATCATTGGAAAAAACCAAAATACAATAGAAGAAATCAATACAAAATATGTTGAGGAAAACGGGATTATCGTCGTCCGCCGTTTATCAGGCGGGGGCGCTGTGTACCATGATCTGGGGAACTTGAACTTCAGCTTTATTACCAAGGATGACGGGGACAGCTTTCATAACTTTAAAAAATTCACTGAGCCGGTGATTCAGGCGTTACATCAGCTTGGGGTTGAGGCTGAATTAAGCGGCCGGAACGACATTGTAGTGGATGGCCGGAAAATATCCGGAAACGCTCAGTTTGCAACGAAAGGCCGTATTTTCAGCCACGGCACCCTCATGTTTGATTCAGCCATTGATCATGTTGTATCAGCATTAAAGGTGAAAAAGGATAAAATTGAATCAAAAGGCATCAAATCGATCAGAAGCCGAGTAGCAAACATCAGTGAGTTTCTCGATGATAAAATGACCACCGAAGAATTCCGCAGCCATTTGCTTCGCCATATTTTTAACACAAACGACATTGGAAACGTGCCGGAGTATAAGCTGACGGAAAAAGATTGGGAGACCATTCATCAAATTTCGAAAGAGCGCTATCAGAATTGGGATTGGAACTACGGCCGCTCGCCGAAATTTAACCTTAATCATTCGAAGCGTTATCCGATTGGATCGATCGATTTGCGCCTGAAAGTCAAGAAAGGCAAAATCGAGGACTGCAAAATCTTCGGAGATTTCTTCGGTGTCGGTGATGTATCTGAAATTGAAAACCTGCTGGTCGGAAAACAATACGAACGCAGCGTCATCGCTGATGTGCTCGAAGGTGTGAATCTCAAGCATTACTTTGGGAACATTACGAAAGAGGATTTCCTTGATCTGATTTATTAAGGCAAAACACATCGTTTGAAAGAGCGGTTGTGTTTTTGAAATAATGGAGGCAGGAGGGATTCACATGAAAGTGTTTTTAATCGGAGCGAACGGACAAATCGGGCAAAGACTTGTCTCTTTATTCCAAGGTAATCCTGATCATTCCATCAGAGCGATGGTCAGAAAAGAAGAACAGAAAGCGTCTCTTGAAGCTGCCGGTGCAGAAGCTGTGCTTGCGAATCTGGAGGGCAGCCCGGAAGAAATCGCCGCTGCGGCAAAAGGTTGTGACGCGATCATTTTCACAGCTGGTTCCGGCGGCAGTACAGGCTATGATAAAACACTGCTGGTGGATCTTGATGGAGCGGCAAAAGCCATTGAAGCTGCGGCCATTGCCGGAATCAAACGGTTTATTATGGTCAGCGCCCTGCAAGCCCATCACCGTGAAAATTGGAATGAGGCACTCAAGCCTTATTATGTGGCCAAGCATTATGCTGATAAAATTCTGGAAGCGAGCGGTTTAACCTATACGATTATCCGTCCGGGAGGCCTTCGCAATGAGCCTGGAACGGGAACTGTTTCAGCAGCGAAGGATCTTGAGCGGGGATTTATTTCCCGTGATGACGTTGCAAAAACGGTCATTGCTTCTTTAGATGAGAAGAATACGGAAAATCGGGCCTTTGATCTGACAGAAGGAGATACGCCGATTGCCGAAGCATTGAAGAAACTATGACAGTACTGACACTCAGGGCTTTTTGCTCTTGAGTGTTTTTTTCTGTTTCTCTATAATGGAGGAGAAAGCTTGGCTTCAATAATGAATGACTATTCATTCACTTTAAGGGGTGGGAGAATGAATCTTGTTTCAAAATTGGAAGAAACAGCATCTGAGAAGCCCGACAGCATCGCATGCAGGTTTAAAGATCACATGATGACGTATCAAGAGCTGAATGAATATATTCAGCGATTTGCGGACGGCCTTCAGGAAGCCGGTATGGAGAAAGGGGACCATTTAGCTTTGCTGCTTGGCAATTCGCCTGATTTTATCATCGCGTTTTTTGGCGCTTTAAAAGCTGGGATCGTGGTTGTTCCCATCAATCCGTTGTACACGCCGACAGAAATTGGTTATATGCTGACAAATGGCGATGTAAAGGCAATCGTGGGCGTTAGCCAGCTTTTGCCGCTTTATGAGAGCATGCATGAGTCGCTGCCAAAGGTTGAGCTCGTCATTTTATGCCAGACGGGGGAGGCCGAGCCGGAAGCTGCGGACCCAGAGGTCAGGATGAAAATGACAACGTTTGCAAAAATATTGCGGCCGACATCTGCCGCTAAACAAAACCAAGAACCTGTACCTGATGATACCGCGGTTATTTTATATACGTCAGGAACGACTGGAAAACCGAAAGGCGCGATGCTGACACATCAGAATTTGTACAGCAATGCCAACGATGTCGCAGGCTATTTGGGAATGGATGAGAGGGACAATGTGGTCTGCGCTCTTCCCATGTTTCACGTGTTTTGTTTAACCGTCTGTATGAATGCACCGCTGATGAGCGGCGCAACTGTATTGATTGAGCCTCAATTCAGTCCGGCATCTGTTTTTAAGCTTGTTAAGCAGCAGCAGGCGACCATTTTTGCCGGTGTGCCTACAATGTATAACTACTTGTTTCAGCATGAAAACGGAAAGAAAGATGATTTTTCTTCGATCCGGCTGTGCATTTCGGGAGGCGCGTCCATGCCAGTCGCATTGCTGACGGCGTTTGAAGAAAAATTCGGTGTTACCATTTTGGAAGGCTACGGGCTCTCGGAAGCATCACCCGTTACGTGCTTTAACCCGTTTGACAGGGGCAGAAAGCCGGGCTCCATCGGGACAAGTATCTTACATGTCGAAAACAAGGTCGTAGATCCACTCGGACGCGAGCTGCCCGCTCACCAGGTCGGCGAATTGATCGTGAAAGGCCCCAATGTGATGAAGGGCTATTATAAAATGCCGATGGAAACAGAGCATGCATTAAAAGACGGGTGGCTTTATACGGGGGACTTGGCAAGACGGGATGAGGACGGCTATTTTTACATTGTTGACCGGAAAAAAGACATGATCATTGTAGGAGGATACAATGTGTATCCGCGGGAGGTGGAGGAGGTGCTGTACAGCCATCCGGACGTCAAGGAGGCGGTTGTCATCGGCGTGCCGGACCCCCAAAGCGGGGAAGCGGTAAAGGGATATGTGGTGCCGAAACGCTCTGGGGTAACAGAGGAGGACATCATGCAGCATTGCGAAAAGCATCTGGCAAAATACAAGCGGCCTGCCGCCATTACGTTTCTTGACGATATTCCGAAAAATGCGACGGGGAAAATGCTCAGACGGGCACTGAGAGATATTTTGCCCCAATAAAATGAAAAAGCGAAGCGGTTAGCTTCGCTTTTTCATTTTCAATCTTTTGCTTCTTTTTTAATAATATTTAGCAGCGCCTTTGTATCATTTTTGCTCAATTTGTAGTATGTGCCATCCTTCGAAAAAACGGCTTGCTGGCTGCCGTCAATCCATAGTCTGAATGAGTCATACCGGTCTTTATGAAACTTGATTGTCCCTTCGTAATCAGGGGCTGATGTTTTTTCTGTCTTCACCTGTTTTCCCTGATTCATAATATCCAGCATATCTTTGACGTGCTGTCTTTTTTCAATCTCGATATCTTCCTGGCCGCTTGAAGACAGTGTGATCAAATCCGCGTCTACCGATTGATACACATCGCCTGATCGGCTGTAAAGATAAAAAAATGCTATAAACACAAGACCGATTACCACGATGGCTGCCACTATTTTTTTCATTTGCATCACTCCAAACATTGTTAGTTTTCCCAGCGATCGGGTTTTCCATGCTTAAAAGGGTGGAAAAGTGCGGAACACAGCTTGGTTCTAAGAATTTGAATTTATGATTACAATAGAAGTAACGGGTTGATGTGAGGAGTGAGGCGTTATGCGCAAGTGGATAGCGGCAGCAGGACTTGCTTACGTGCTGTACGGGCTGTTTTTTTATTGGTATTTTTTCCTGTCGGGTGATTCCGCAATACCGGAAGCCGTGAAAGGAACGCAGGCTGATCCGGCTTCTTTCATGAAGCCGTCTGATTTGGCAGTGGCCGAGCAGTATTCAAATATCAAGAATTTTTTATTTTTTATCGGGGTACCTCTTGATTGGTTTCTGTTTTTTGTTCTGCTGGTCAGCGGTGTTTCAAAGAAAATCAAGAAATGGATCGAAGCGGCCGTGCCTTTTCGGTTTTTGCAGACCGTTGGTTTTGTGTTTGTGCTTTCGCTGATTACAACATTGGTGACGTTGCCTTTAGATTGGATAGGCTATCAAGTATCGCTTGACTATAACATTTCCACACAGACAACGGCCAGCTGGGCTAAGGATCAGGTTATCAGCTTTTGGATCAGCTTTCCAATCTTTACGCTTTGCGTTCTCGTTTTTTATTGGCTGATCAAAAGGCATGAAAAAAAATGGTGGTTATACGCCTGGCTGTTAACAGTGCCGTTTTCGCTTTTTCTGTTTTTTATTCAGCCGGTCATTATCGATCCTTTATACAATGAATTTTATCCGCTGAAAAACAAAGAGCTTGAAAGCAAAATTTTAGAGCTGGCAGATGAAGCCAATATTCCGGCTGATCATGTATATGAAGTGAACATGTCAGAAAAAACAAATGCGCTGAATGCCTATGTTACAGGAATCGGGGCTAACAAACGGATTGTATTGTGGGATACGACACTGAACAAACTTGACGATTCAGAAATCCTGTTTATTATGGGCCACGAAATGGGCCATTATGTCATGAAGCACGTTTACATCGGTCTGGCTGGTTATTTGCTCGTGTCGCTCGCCGGATTTTATGTCATTGATAAGCTTTACAAGCGGACGGTTCGCCTAACCCGCAGCATGTTTCATTTAGAAGGGCGGCATGATCTTGCGGCACTTCCGCTGTTATTGCTTTTGTTTTCTGTTTTGAGCTTTGCGGTTACGCCTTTTTCAAATGCTGTCTCGCGTTATCAGGAGAATAAGGCTGACCAGTATGGGATCGAGTTGACAGAGAACAGAGAAGCCGCTGTTAAAACGTTTCAGGATTTGGCCGTGACGGGGCTGAGCCAGGTTGATCCTCCGGTGCTTGTGAAGATTTTCAGAGGCAGCCATCCTTCGATCATGGAACGGATTCAACATGCGGAGAAAGAAGAGAATGTGCCGGAACATCAGGATGCTGACAAATAAAAAGAAGCAGGTATGGAGGAACCTGCTTCTTTTTACTATTATTGTGCAGCTGCTTGTACGTTGATTAACCCTTTTCCATAGTAGAAAGAGTTTCCAAGATATGTTGCAGTGCTTTCTAAACGATCACGGACTTGCGCGTTTGTCCAAGTCGGGTGCTTAGAAAGAATTAACGCTGCTGCTCCGGCAACGTGAGGAGTCGCCATGGACGTGCCGTTGTAAGCACCGTAAGTGCCTCCAGGAAGTGTGCTTTGGATGGATACGCCAGGAGCCATCACATCAAGCTCAGAACCTGCGCTTGAGAATGAAGCTCTTTGGTTGCTGCTGTTTACCGCACCTACCGCAATAGTGGAAGGATATTTTGCAGGGTAGCCGACTGTGCTTGAGCTTCCGGACGAACCTTCGTTTCCGGCAGCGGCAGCAACGACGATACCGCTGGAAACGGCTTTATCAACGACTGTTTTCAGCGCTGTAGAACCAGAAGGTCCGCCAAGGCTCATGTTAATAACATCCATATTGTTGGAAATGGCCCATTCAATGCCGTTAATAATCCAGCTATATTGGCCGCTTCCTGTTGAATCAAGCACTTTTACTGCATATAATGATGCGCTTGGCGCTACGCCCAGAACACCGATTGAGTTATTAAGAGCGGCAATCGTACCGGCTACATGCGTACCGTGAGAACTGCCGTCCTGGTATGGGTTTGTTTCAGAAGGTACGAAGCTTGCTCCGCCTCTGACGTTTAAGTCAGGATGAGAAGAGTCAATTCCGCTGTCGATAACAGCTACTTTTACGTTAGAGCCTGTGTAGCCTTGAGAGTGAAGAGCCGGCGCTTTAATTTGAGAAATGCCATAAGGAACAGATTGCGCATATTCATGTGCAATATGATCTTCTTCCACATATGCAACGCTCGGATCTTTTTTCAATTCTTTTACAGCTTTTTCATCCAATGTTGCTGCGGCCGCGTTAACATACTTAAATTGCTTTTGAACCTTTCCGCCTTTTTCAGAAATAACATCCTTTTTCTTGGCGGAACTCATGGCACTCATTGTCTGTTTAAATCCGACAATGTATTTCTTTTCTGTACTGCTTTTTCCGGCAGCCTGCGCAGACATGTTGCTGAACGCCATCGTAAAGATTAACGTTAACGCAAACAACAAGCTGATCCACAATTTTTTGCTTCTCACTCTTTACCCTCTCCTTTTAAAAAATTCAGAGTAGACTTACTTAAAAGACTATTCTGTGAATTTATTGTAATAGATGGAATAATATTTTAGTAGACCCATTTTTTTGAGATGATTTTATCTCTATTTAGGTATATCATCTCTCGCTATTTCCGTAGAGACTCGAAATAACTATTTTCATACAGAAAAGAACGAAAATAGACATGAGTAAATGTTCATTATGCTGAAATGTCATGCTTTTTTAGGTTAAATGCTCCTGAGTCCCGGCAAATTCCTGTCGAAAAAATTCGTTCAAATGACCTGCATATGCTTCCGTGAGAACAATGGATATTATCGTGATATTTTTTCAAAGCATGATGATAAAAGTATTCTGAAAAATAAACTTTACAGAAAATGGATAGAATGAAAAAATTATTGAGAGGAAGGAAGAAATAAGATGAACATTCGCCAAGCAAAGACATCAGACTCGGCGGCCATTACGCCGCTGTTTAACCAATATCGGGAATTTTATAGACAGGCATCCGATTTGCAAGGGGCGGAGGCTTATTTGAAAGCTCGTTTGGAAAATCACGAGTCTGTTATTTTGATAGCAGAAGAAAATGGAGAATTCATAGGGTTTACCCAGCTCTATCCAACGTTTTCTTCTGTGTCAATGAAAAGGATCTACATATTAAATGACTTATTTGTCGTTCCTCATGCGCGTACAAAGGGAGCCGGCGGCCGGCTGCTTTCTGCCGCAAAGGATTATGCAGAGGAAAACGGGGCAAAATGTTTAACACTTCAGACTGAGCACCACAACCGGAAGGCAAGAAGCTTGTATGAGCAAAACGGCTATGAAGAGGATACCGGATTTGTCCATTATTGTCTCAATGTGCCGGCGAAGTGAAAATGGCGGCTTGATGATTTGGTTTTTTGAACGTTCTTCGGTTACGATATAAATGAAAAGGAGTGTGCCGAATGTCAACGTTATTTCAAGCATTGCAGGCAGAAAAAAATGCCGATGATGTTTCAGTCCATGTGAAAACCATATCAACAGAGGATTTGCCGAAGGATGGTGTCTTGATTAAAGTTGCTTATTCCGGCATTAATTACAAAGATGGTCTGGCCGGAAAAGCAGGAGGCAATATCGTCAGAGAGTATCCGCTTATTTTAGGCATTGATGCTGCGGGTACGGTCGTCTCTTCCAATGATCCGCGTTTTGCGGAGGGGGATGAGGTGATCGCGACAAGCTATGAGCTCGGTGTCTCCCGTGATGGCGGATTAAGTGAATACGCTTCTGTGCCTGGTGACTGGCTGGTGCCTTTGCCACAGAATCTTTCGTTAAAAGAAGCGATGGTGTACGGAACGGCGGGATTTACTGCGGCGTTATCAGTGCATCGGCTTGAACAGAACGGTCTGTCTCCGGAAAAAGGCAGCGTGCTAGTCACAGGAGCAACTGGCGGTGTCGGCGGAATTGCGGTATCGATGCTGAACAAGCGGGGCTATGATGTGGTGGCAAGTACCGGAAACCGGGAGGCGGCTGATTATTTGAAACAGCTTGGTGCAAGCGAAGTAATCAGCAGGGAAGATGTCTATGACGGAACGCTTAAGGCGCTGTCCAAGCAGCAATGGCAGGGAGCGGTTGATCCAGTCGGCGGAAAACAGCTTGCCTCGCTTTTAAGCAAAATTCAATACGGCGGATCTGTCGCAGTGAGCGGCTTAACCGGCGGAGGAGAAGTTCCGGCAACGGTGTATCCTTTTATTCTTCGCGGAGTAAGCCTGCTCGGAATCGATTCAGTATACTGTCCGATGGACGTCAGAGCCGCTGTTTGGGAGCGCATGTCTTCTGATCTCAAGCCTGATCAGCTGCTGACCATCGTGGACAGGGAAGTATCATTGGAAGAAACGCCGGGTGCGTTAAAAGATATTTTGCAAAATCGCATTCAAGGAAGAGTGATTGTGAAGCTTTAACAGGATCAGCTTGCAGAGAATGTTATTTTTCTGCAAGCTTTTTTGTGGACAGGATGTTCAGCTGCTGAACTGCTGTGTCGTGAAACAAGATTTTCCTGTAAGCCGAACTTTCTCTTCCCATTTAAAAAATAATTGGTGATAATGATTCTCATTCCGTGTTATACTACTCTTGGACATCTTAACCATAGAAACTACCAACAGGAGAGACTGGAACATATGAAAAAAACACTGATTATTCTTACAGTTTTACTTCTTTCTGTCTTAACGGCTGCTTGCTCGTCTTCAAGCGGCAATCAAAACAGTAAAGACCATAAAGTGGCGGTAACACATGATTTAGGGAAGACAAATGTGCCTGAGCATCCGGAGCGGGTTGTTGTTCTTGAGCTAGGTTTTATTGATACACTGCTTGATCTCGGCATTACGCCTGTCGGGGTTGCCGATGACAACAAAGCGAAGCAGCTGATCAACAAGGATGTGCTGAAGAAAATTGACGGCTACACATCTGTCGGCACTCGCTCACAGCCAAGCATGGAAAAAATCGCTTCATTAAAACCCGATTTAATTATTGCTGACACGACCCGGCATAAGAAGGTGTACGATCAGCTGAAAAAAATAGCGCCGACGATTGCACTTAATAATTTAAATGCTGATTATCAGGATACAATTGACGCTTCGCTTACGATTGCAAAAGCAGTCGGCAAGGAGAAGGAAATGGAGAAAAAGCTGACGGCGCATGAAGAAAAGCTTAGCGAGACAAAGCAGAAAATCAGCGCGAACAGCCAGTCCGTGCTTTTGATCGGAAATACAAATGATACCATTATGGCCAGGGATGAAAACTTCTTTACATCGAGACTTTTAACACAGGTCGGCTATCGATATGCAATCAGTACGTCAGGCAATAGCGATTCAAGCAATGGCGGCGACTCTGTGAATATGAAAATGACACTGGAGCAGCTGCTGAAAACAGATCCGGATGTGATCATCCTGATGACAGGAAAAACAGATGACCTCGACGCCGACGGTAAACGCCCGATCGAAAAGAATGTCCTTTGGAAAAAACTGAAGGCAGTGAAAAACGGGCATGTATACCACGTGGATCGTGCGGTGTGGTCTCTGCGCCGCAGTGTAGACGGGGCGAATGCCATTTTGGACGAGCTTCAAAAAGAGATGCCGGCTGCTAAGAAATAAAAGAAAAGACAGGCAAACGCCTGTCTTTTTCTTATTTGATAAAGCGGGATAAGTGGCTGTTGATATTATAGTCTTTTATCCGCCATTTTTCTTCTGCAAATTCAATGTTGCTGAGGCAGGCGTTGACGAGACGGGTGCTTTGAAGCTCCGGGTCACCGCCGGATATTTCTGTCAGCAGGGCGTGAATTGCCGCACCGTGCGCCACGATCAGCACCTTCTTGTTTGGATACGCCTGGTTCACTTTTGCCAAACCGCCCATCAGCCTGTCCGTGAGTTCTTCTAAGGTTTCCATATTCGGATAGATGTTATCTGGATAGCGCTTTGTCCGTTCCTCCAGCGGCATGCCCTCCGCGTCGCCGTAATCGCGTTCCTTAAAATCATCCATCTCGACTATCGGAAGATGCAGATATTCATTAATAATTTCCGCGGTTCTTTTCGCTCTTTTCAGCGGGCTCGTCACAATAACATCCCAAGAAAAGTCCTTTACATATTCTCCGGTTTCTCTTGCTTGGCGTTCACCTGTTGCGTTTAGCGGGATATCGGTTTTGCCTTGGCATTTTTGCTGCAGGTTCCAATCGGTTTCTCCATGTCTTACTAAACAAACGGCTGTCATAAAATCCCCTTCCTGACTTTATTCATATCGCTATTATACTAAATCGAAAGCGTGTGTCCTATGAAAAAGCCTATGCAAGAACTTCAAATAATAAAGCCAGTCCAATTCCGCCGCCGCTTCCGATGGCTGCAACCACATATTGACAGTCTGTCCGTCTTTTCGCTTCATAAAACAATCTGGTTACCAGAGCTGCACCTGATGCACCGTATGGATGGCCAAGAGCTAATGCGCCGCCGCGCACATTGATTTTTGAAAAGGGAATGCCGAGTTCTTGCGAGCAGACACAAATTTTGACGGCAAAGGCTTCATTGATTTCAAATAAACCGATATCCTCAGGTGTTACATCGTGTGTATGTAAGAGATTACGGATCGCATCAACCGGTGCCGCGGGCGGATAGTTGGGGTGAATCCCGCTGACAGCGCTGCCGATAAACCGGAGAACAGGCTTAAGTCCCAGGGCTGCCGCTTTTTCTTCTTCCATTACCAAAAGAGCCGCTGCTCCGTCTGCTATGCCACTGCTGTTGGCTGCTGTGACTGTTCCGGAGCTGGTGTCGAAAACCGGCTTTGCACGGGGAATAATCGCTTCTATTGGCCGCGTTTTCAAAAATGCTTCGTCCGTCTCCAATTCCCCGAGAGCAACAACTTCTTCACGGTAAAATCCTTCATCATGCGCGTTCCTGCTGCGTTGATGGCTGAGAAGCGCGTACTCATCCTGCATGCTTCTGCTGATGGAATAGCGTGCAGCCGTATATTCTGCCGCAATGCCCATGTCTGGATCGCCGATCGCATCTGGAGAAAAGCGGGCCCGTTCTGAAAAAGGGGATTGGCTGCTGCTTTCTGAGCCGCCCGCGATATACATCGTGCCGGCTCCCGCTTGAATAAGGCTGCAGGCATAGCGCACAGCTTCAAGGCCTGAGCCGCACTGTCTGTCAATTGTCATTCCGGGAACCGATAAAGGCAGTCCGGCTTGAAGGGCTGACATCCTGGCCAGGTTGCCGCCTCTGCCGGTAGCGTTTCCGAGAATGACCTCGTCAACTTGATCCTCTAGCTTTCGGCTGAGACAGCGGATGATGGGAGCCGCCAAATCCTCCGGCAGGAAGGGCTTCAGCAGTCCGTTTTGATTTCCAAAGATCGTTCGTTTTGCATCAACAATAACCGCATTCATTTATACTGTACACTCTCTTCCAGCCATTTTTTCACTCTGGAACGGGCAATTTTTCCGCTGCTCGTTTCCGGCAAGCTGTCTGCAAACACCCATTTTTTCGGAATTTTATAGGAGGCTAATTTCTGTTTACACAAGGCTTTCAGTGTTCTGGCATTAGCGTTTCCAAGAATGACAGCTACAGCGATTTCTCCCCAATACTCGTCGGGAATGCCAACGACAGCCGCGCTTTCAACCTCTGGGCAGGCGAGAAGCACACGTTCAATTTCTTCTGGGAAAATATTTAATCCTCCGTACACGATCATCCCGTTTTCTCTTCCTGATATGTATAGAAAGCCCTCTTCATCAACGTAGCCCATATCATCCACTGTCATCCATTCATCTGGTGTGCTGCCGTTCACATAGCCGGAAAACCGCATCGGGCTTTTGACAAATATTTTTCCGACTTCCCCTGGCTGACAGCGCTCTCCTCCAGCGTTGCGGATTTCGATCCGGACATTATGAAAAGGGCGGCCCGCTGAATGCGGCTTCCGTTTGCTGTCTTCCGGTGAAGAAAACGTCACAAAACTAAGCTCTGATGTGCCGTAAAAATCGTACAGCTTGAGATGAGGCCATGCAGCGGCAAGCTTCTCCTTGGATTCTGCCGGCCAGTCTGCGCCGGATGAGATGATTTTGACGGGACTGTCGGGAAAACCCTCAATCCTTGTGAGGGCGTCTGTCATCGTCGGTACGGTATAGAGAACACTGATGGATTCACGGCACAGCCATTCCTTCGCTTTGGCAGGAGAAAACTTTTTCAGCAAACAAACGGTTCCTCCGAGAAACAAAGTGCTGACTGCCCCGTATAAGAAGTGAGAGGACATTAACGTCCCGGGAATCAATACCGTGTCATTTGATGAAATCGAAAAATCTGTTTCTGTACAGGTAAAGCTCTCTATCCATGAGCGGTGAGATCGCGTAAAGGCCTTCGGTTTTCCTGTCGAGCCCGACGTAAATCCCATATAAAAAGGGTGCTCCGGATCAATGGTAGGCAAGGGATCAGCGGTTGCTTCAGAAATATCTGCCATACAGTTATCCAGCAAAACAACAGGTGTCTGGCTATCTGTCAGTTTGTTTTTGAAAAAGGCTAAAGTAACCACAAGATCCGCATTGCTTATGGACAGCCGCTCCTTACATTCAGCCGGGCTCCAGCGTGTGTCGATGGGAATGGCTGTGCATCCAGCCGCTGCGGCTCCGGCAAACAGCTGTAAAAACGCCAGACTATTTGGGAGCAGGATCGCCACACGATTCGGCATGCTCGGCTGTGACCGCAGCCAATTTGCGGTTTGAGAGACAAGCCGATCCCAATCATGGTACGTGATTTGCTCCGATTCAGTCTGGATCGCTACACGGCCGGGCGATGTTTCGGCAGTAGATGAATAGGTATGAGTAATTGTCATGTAGTGTCATCCTCCTTTTGTAAACATCGTATCAGAAAGAGACAAGGCTTGAGTGATTTTTATCGCCAGAAATGCAGATACAGCCGCTTTTATCAAATCACCAGGCACATATGCAAGGCTCATGAAGGCGGCCTGTGACAAATCAATATGCATGATAAAAGCTTGTACCGGTATACCAAGCAGATAAATAAAGATGATGCCGAATACGATATGAGTGAAAAAGAGACGCAATACTGTCACCTTCCGCAGCCTGTTAGCGGCTAAACTGATCAGCCATGAAGCGAGGGGATAAGCAATCAAAAAGCCTGCGCTCGGTCCGAAAAACACACCAAAACCGCCTCGTCCGCCGGGCAACAGCGGCGCTCCGAAGGCGACGAGCAGCAAAAAGACAAGCTGGCTTAAGAAAGCAGACTTTGGCCTGAGGATGCTGCCTGCCAACATGACACCAAGCGTTTGCAATGTAATCGGAACAGGTGTAAAGGATAAGAAGAGAGGGGGCATAAAGCCGAGCACTGCCATCAGCGCGGTGAAAATAGCAATATGCATCATGTCGATTAATTTCAGCATGTGAAATCCTCCAAACAGTAATCAAATATGGTTATACAATAAATGCAGGTAATTATTATGTCAACTGATTTTTAATTTAAGTTTACATAATGAACGCAAAAAAACCGGCCGTATCGCAGACCGGTTTTTGATGGTTATTCTTCTGTCAGGATGACAAGCGAATCAACGGAAGCGGCCACATGGGAAACGGCGCGGCTGACTTCCTGAAGTCCTCCAAGAAAGGCTTGCAGATCGACGTCGATTTTGCCTGATTGCTCTTTGCTGATTTTCATGCTGTGGACGATTTCATCGAATAAGCGGTTAATTTGCGTCATTTTTTCTTTACTTTCGCTGACTAGCTCATTCACGTCTTTGATATGCTTGGATACAATGTTGATTTGTGTATTCGTATTGTTCACAAGCTCAGAAACAGTAGAGACGGTTTTTTTCGTATCCTCAGAAAGCTTCCGCACTTCATTTGCCACGACAGCAAAGCCTTTGCCGTGTTCTCCGGCGCGGGCGGATTCAATAGATGCATTGAGCGAGAGAAGGTTTGTTTGTTCAGCTATGCCTGTGACGATGCCGAAGATTTTTTCAATTTGCTGCGCGATTTCATCCAGCTTGACCATTTCTTTTTCGATTTGGACAAGGCTTGTGTCAATTTTGTTCATCTGTTTTTGCTGGACTTCTAGCTCTTTTTTTCCGCCGATCGACTTTTCTTCAACAGTGCTGGATGTTACAGTGCCGGCTTTGGATGCTTGAGAAATGCCTTCAGATTTGTCCACAAGCTCTTGAACTGATCTGCTTGTTTCTGAAAACAGATTGGCAATCGATCCAGAGGTTTCTTGAATTTTCTGATGAAGAAGGTTTTTCTTTTCTTCTTGTTCATCACGGGTTTGGTTGTACTCGCTTTGAAACGCTTCAAGGACAAGCTGCTGTTCTAAGTTCAAGATTTTTGTTGTTGCTTTAATGGCTTTTAGCAGTTCTTGCTGATTTGAAATGGACGCTTCATAAATGTCAATCATTGACAAAAGAAGCTCTTGAAACGCACCCATATACCATTTTGGCAAAAGGCCGATTCTTAAATGGATGGAGGCGATTCGGTTACGCTTTTCAATGAATTCATCATCGATAACGCCTGCAAACATTTCCTGAATATGCCGTTTTAACGTTTGTTTTAAGCGGTCAACTGAGCTGTGATCATTAATGATATCCATCAATGAGCTTTCATGGTCAAGGTTTTTATAAAACGCATCAACGATATTTACGATATTTTCTTGAATGAGTGGCTGAAGCTGCTCTAACACGTAAAGCTCAGCATCTCCCAACCTGACCATTTTGAGCTGTTTTTTGACATCTGCATGTTTGTTTGTGAGCTGAATGCGGTTTTTTTGCTGTCCGTTTGAATCTGAAAAGTAAGCTGTTTCTTGTTTTCTGTCTTTTTTAAATAACAATACAATGATCCCCCTTGGGAAAAATATAATTTTTACTTTTTGGCTTTTTAAGCCTTTTTCTTTTTTATCGGCCAAGGGAAACATGAATGAAGCTGCAGATGAAAAATATTTGAAAAACCGTTCATTAAAATGAACGGTTTAATCGAGATCTATTTGTTTTAATGGTTTAATGGCCGGACCCTCTACAACTTCGCCAGATGGCTTAAAGCGTGACCCGTGGCACGGACAATCCCACGTATGCTCACTGTCGTTCCACTCGACCTCGCAGCCTAAATGGGTACAAGTCGTATCAACGAGATGGAGGCAGCCTGTCTCATCCCGAAATGCTCCCGCTCGCCTGCCGTTTATGGTGACGGCTTTCCCTTCTCCTGGCGAAATGTCTTCAAATTGGACATCAGGCTTTTCAAGCTTTCCTTTAATCAAATGCTTGGCGACATCGGCATTGTAGGAAATCACTTTCTGCAACCCGGGATTCAGATGGAAACGGGACGGAGTGAAAATGCTTTCGTATGGATTGTCTTTTTTCTCCACAAGGTCTGACAATAGAGTGGCTGCGACTGCTGAGGACGTCATGCCCCATTTTTTGAACCCGGTCGCTACTAGAATATTGTCCTCATTTTCCGACATCGGCCCGATAAACGGGATTTTGTCGATCGTCACTAGATCTTGTGTGGACCAATAATATGGAATGCTTTCGATGCCGATGGAGCTTTCGGCCAGTTGTCTCAGTGTTTCATAATGTGTAGACATGGCTTTTCCCTGGCCTGTTTTATGGCTTACTCCGCTGAAGAGAATCAGCTTTTCACCGTTTACAACCGTATAGCGGAGCGCCACTGACGGCTGATCGATACTCAAATACATGCCCTCGGGATACTCGATCTTCGGCTTGATGGCAAGGACATAAGATCTGTCGGAGTACATTCTCGCAGCATATAATCCGCCTCCGTCATAAAAAGGGAAGTGGGAACAGCATATGATAAAGCGGCTCTTAATGGCGTGCCGGCTTTTTGTTACCACTTCGGGCCTTTCGCCTTTTTTGATATCAAGCGCAACGGTCTCTTCATAAATTCGGCCGCCTTTTTGAACAATTTGCTCCAGAAGCGCTTTTAAGTATTGAAGCGGATGAAATTGAGCTTGATTCTTCATGACAAGCGCCAGCTTAGAACCTAAGGGAATTGGAAGATCCTTGATAAGGTCTCTTTCAATTCCGAGCTTTGTGTATGCCTCATGCTCGGTGCGGATTTTTTGAACAGCGTTTTCATTTGCCGTATAAAGATATGCGTCTTGCTCGATCCATTCACAATCAATTTGATGTTCATCCACAATGCCTTTTATGTAATCAATTGCGTTTTGGTTTGCTTCATAATAAAGCCTCGCATGGTTTAATCCGAAATGGCGGATAAATTCGTCGTATATCATGTCATGCTGTGCGGTAACTTTAGCAGTTGTATGTGCAGTGGTTCCGTTAAGAACCTGATTTGCTTCAATCAAAACGACACGGAAGCCTCTCTTCGTAAGTTCATATGCCGTTGTGATTCCCGTAATCCCGCCTCCGATAATGGTGACGTCACATTCAGTGTCCTCTTGAAGCGCAGGAAAAGAAGGCAGGTCAGTTGATGTTTTCCAGTATGTTTCAGGTGCTTCCTTTGCAAAATGTTGATTAGCCAAGCCGTTATACCTCCAATCAGATTTATTCTTAATTTTTCCATATTCTATCTTTTCATACATAGGAAGCAGGCATTGTTCATAACATAATAAGGTTGAAAAGGAGTGATTTCATTGGCGAATCAAAAAAAGAAAACATTACCGCCTCAGCACCAGAACCAGCAGCCTGGTTTTGAATATCTGATGGACCCGCGTCCGGTTTTTGATAAGCCGAAGAAAGCGAAAAAATTAGAGGGCAAAACCGCTATTATTACTGGAGGAGACAGCGGGATTGGACGCGCTGTCTCGGTGTTATTCGCAAAAGAAGGGGCTAATGTGGTCATTGTGTATTTGAATGAACATCAGGACGCCGAGGAAACAAAGCAGTATGTAGAAAAGGAAGGGGTAAAATGCCTGCTGATTGCAGGAGATGTCGGGGATGAAGCGTTTTGCAATGATGTGGTCGGGCAGGCAAGCCAAGTGTTTCCATCCATTGATATATTGGTTAACAATGCAGCTGAGCAGCATGTCCAGCCCAGCATTGAAAAAATCACCAGCCACCAGCTGATGAGAACCTTCCAAACAAACATTTTTTCCATGTTTTACTTAACAAAGGCAGTGCTGCCTCATTTAAAAAAAGGGAGCTCTATTATTAATACCGCTTCAATTACCGCCTATAAAGGCAATAAAACGCTGATCGATTATTCAGCGACAAAAGGCGCGATCGTTACGTTTACAAGGTCCCTTTCCCAGTCGCTTGTTCAGCAGGGCATACGGGTCAATGCAGTGGCACCGGGTCCCATTTGGACACCGCTTATCCCGGCCAGCTTTGCCGCAAAAGACGTGGAAGTGTTTGGTTCAGACGTGCCGATGGAACGCCCGGGACAGCCGGTCGAAGTGGCGCCAAGCTATCTATACCTTGCCAGCGACGATTCCACATACGTCACAGGGCAGACGATTCACGTCAATGGCGGAACAATTGTGAACGGATAATAAAAAGCCAATCCTTGAAGGATTGGCTTATTCGCTCTGCTTGAGCGCTGCATATTCTTTAGAGAGCGTAAGAAACGCATCTTTATCTTTTTCGTCCAAGGCTTTGTTAATTTGGTCCGTCAGCATGGCAAGCCGACGGTTATACAAGGATTCATCGAGCACCATTTGAATGTAAATATCCGTCATTGTGACATCGAATTCTTTTGTTTTTTGCGTGTTGCGGGACTTCATGAGCTCAGTGTACGATTTTTTCTCTTTCATAAAGAATCCCCCCAATGCCTTTTTTATAGTATATGGATAACGGTCGAAAAAATCAATAAATTTTTATAATTTTTAGACAACTAATACTTGGCAATCTATCGACATATCCTGCAAAATGCCGTAAACCGGCAAATCTTATGAAAGTAAAATCGGTTTATTACTAGTCATTTAGTACCAGTAAATATCATTAAAAGATGATTTTATCTTAAATGTTAAAAAAACCTGTCGTTTTACAAAAACAGATGATAGATTATTAGTATAAATTTTGCAGAAAAAGGATGGAGGCCATAATATGAGTCAGAAAACAGACGCACCTTTAGAATCGTATGAAGTGAACGGCGCAACAATTGCCGTGCTGCCAGAAGAAATAGACGGCAAAATCTGTTCCAGAATTATTGAAAAAGATTGCGTGTTTTATGTCAACATGAAGCCGCTGCAAATTGTCGACAGAAGCTGCCGATTTTTTGGATCAAGCTATGCGGGAAGAAAAGCAGGAACTTATGAAGTGACAAAAATTTCACACAAGCCGCCGATCATGGTGGACCCTTCGAACCAAATCTTTTTATTCCCTACACTTTCTTCGACAAGACCCCAATGCGGCTGGATTTCCCATGTGCATGTAAAAGAATTCAAAGCGACTGAATTCGACGATACGGAAGTGACGTTTTCGAATGGGAAAACGATGGAGCTGCCGATTTCCTATAATTCGTTCGAAAACCAGGTATACCGGACAGCGTGGCTTAGAACCAAATTCCAAGACAGAATCGACCACCGCGTTCCGAAAAGGCAGGAATTTATGCTGTACCCGAAAGAAGAGCGGACGAAGATGATTTATGATTTTATTTTGCGTGAGCTCGGGGAGCGGTATTAGAAAAATAGGAAGGAGCTGACCGAACAGGGCAGCTCCTTTCATAAAGCTATGCTGTCGGAATTCCTCCGGTGATGCCATATACCTGAGATGTCACATAGCTTGAATTCTCTGAAGCTAGAAATACATAAACATCGGCCAATTCCACTGGCTGACCAGCGCGATTTAATGGAGCTGGCGGCGTGCCTTGTCCGAATTTCGGGATGTTTTCCGTCGGCTGTCCGCCGGAAATTTGCAGCGGTGTCCAAATTGGTCCGGGTGCAACTGAATTTACTCTGATGCCTTTGGAAGCAAGCTGTTTTCCCAGTCCAACGGTAAAGCCGATAATGGCGTTTTTTGTTGCTGCGTAATCTAACAACATCGGGCTTGGATTATAGCCTTCAACTGAGGTAGTTGTGATAATTGAAGCTCCCTCCGGCAAATACGGAAGCGCCGCTTTTACAACCCAGTAAAGGGAAAAGACGTTCACTTCAAATGTTTTATAGATTTGTTCAGTAGGCAGATCTTCGATGTTTTCGACCGTTTGCTGTTTGCCTGCAACGAGCGCTAGCACATCAAGTCCGCCGAGTTTGTGATGCGACTGTTTGACTAGATCTTGGCAAAAGGATTCGTCGCTCAAATCTCCGGGGATCAGCACTGCTTTTCGGCCTTCTGCTTCAATCAGCTCTTTTACCTCTTCAGCATCTGGCTGTTCCTCGGGCAAGTAGTTAATGGCCACATCGGCACCTTCTCTGGCGTAAGCAATCGCGGCAGCGCGGCCGATACCGGAATCGCCGCCCGTGACAAGCGCTTTTCGACCCGTTAGTTTACCTGATCCTTTGTAGCTTTTTTCTCCGCAATCAGGGACAGGCTTCATGTTCTTTTGCAGGCCTGGCGGCTCTTGATATTGTTCAGGAAATTCATCATGAAAAAATGCTTTTATAGGATTCGTAAGATTTGAATCAGACATCATCAACGCTCCTTTTCTGTTTGGTGTACATTCGTATGTGTACCCCTGAGCATAAGCAGAAAAACATGTTTTGGCAGTTTGAATAGTGAAGGAAAAAGAAAACAAGAAAAAACAAAGACTTCTTCCATATTTATCTTGTCAAATAAGACTATATGAATTATGATAAATTCGATCTATAAATCAACTAAATATTGGGTGTTGGGGGAGTGAATCGTCATGAAAAAAGCTGCCGCGGTTTTGCTGTCACTCGGTCTCGTTTTCGGTTTTTCATACGGAGCTGACCATGTGGCAGAAGCCAAAACAAAGGTGAAGGTCTATAAGAACTGCAAGGAGCTAAACAAAGTATACAAAGGCGGGGTGGCCCGCACATCGAAGGTGAAAAACAAAGGCGGAAAAACGAAGTACAAGCCTTACGTCTCTAAGGCGCTTTATGATGCCAATAAAAATAAAGACCGCGATAAAGATCTTATCGCCTGTGAACGTTAAACAAGAAAAAGCAATCTGATGACCAGATTGCTTTTTCTATTGCTTATGCAGCCTGATCGGCCGCAGCGCTTTTCGCCTTCCTTGTCATAAGGCTGACTGCCATCATGACCGTGATATTCAAAAGCAGGGCGACGATGCCGACATTCAAGTCTTTTGCGGCTTGCGGCAGCGCCGGAAATAAAGTGCCGATGGTCGTTTCCGTCATTGTAATATAAGTAACTGCTCCAACACCTGCAATAATGCCGGCGAAGGCCCCCTGTTTTGTCACCATATTATGCTTGAGCAGGCTGAACAAAAGGGCGGGGAATAGCTGTGTGACAAGGCTGTAGCCCATCAAAAGCAGCGTAACGATGGTATTCCCGCCTTTGAAGGTAAAATAAACCGAAATCAGCGCAATCACCGGCACTAAAAACTTAGCAAGAGCCGATACCTGTTGTTCTGTCGTGCGGGGCTCAATTACCTTGTACACATTTTTTGCAAACAGCGTGGAGGCGGACATTAAGATCATAGACCCTGGCACAAGTGCTGTCAGCAGTCCGGCAGCACCGATAATTCCGACAAACCAAGGGTCAAATGCTTGCAGAGACAGTTTCAAAAGCGATAGATCCCCGTCTGCGCCTTTCAGATCTGGAACTTGCAGGATAGCCGCGAAGCCGACGAAAAGGACGAAGAGCAGGACCAGCTGGTACAAAGGCATGGTGATGGCGTTTTTACGAAACACTTTTGGGTTTTCGGCTGAATACGAAGCGGAAAACGTGTGAGGCCACATGTAAAACCCGAGCGCTGTCAAGAGTACGGTTGAACTGAACCAGGCCACACTTTGTCCCGATTCGGGTAGCGTAAGAAAGCCAGGCTTTGCCGTTTCAATCTGCTGAAACATGTCTTGAAATCCGCCGTAGTAATGAATTGGCAAATACACACCTAAAAACAGAACGACAACCAGAATCATGATGTCCTTCACAACCGATATCCAGGCAGACCCGTGAATGCCTGAAACCATAACATAAACCGTGATGGAAACAGCGCCGATCCAGATGGCGGCGGTCGGGGTGATTTTGCCGTACGAGGTTTCCGATACAATCAGCCCGAGGCCTTTCAGCTGCAGTACAAGATAGGGAATGAGTGCGGCGATGCCGACCAGTGAAACGAGAATGCCAAGCAGCGGACTGTTGTATTTTTTTGTGAAAAAATCAGACTGCGACATCAGTTTATGCTGTTTCGCGTACGTCCAAACTGCTGGAAGAAGCCAGTAAGAAAGGATGTAGGCCAGACATCCGTAGGCGATGATATAAAAGGCTGGACCGCCCTTTCCGTAGGCCCAGCCGCTGCCGCCGAGAAACGTAAAAGTAGTATAAATTTCGCCTGCCATCAAAAGGAAGACGAAAACAGTTCCGAAGCCGCGCCCTCCGACCGTCCACTGCTCCAGGTTCATGTCTTTTCCTTTTTGGGCGCGTATACCGAGAAAAATACTCAAGAGCAGGACACCGAAAATGATGATGAGAGCTGCATTCATTCTGCTTCCTCCTTTTTATTTTCCTTGTCGAGGACATACACAATCGCCATCAGCGCAGAGGTCAAAAGAGCCCACATCACAATATAGGCAAGAATAAACGGCATGCCGAACACATAGGGGGTCACCTTATTTGCAAAAGGGATGCCGAGTAAGATTCCGATAAAGGGCAAAGCGGCAAGAACGTGAATCAGTTTCATAGAATCCTCCTTCTATTTAGGATTGGGGTGTACAAGCCTAAGCGTAATGAAAATGATGTCGCAGATATGGCAGCACATGTCACTTTTTAGGGTGAAAGGCTGTGGTTCGAATTATAAATAAATTTATTTTGTTTGTATAGTGTGAATTGTCTGAAATTAATGCTCTGAATCGCCCGAAGAGGGAACGGGCAGTATGATTCAAAAGGCTCGGAGTCTGTCCGGGGCAAATAGATAGTATGTTAATAATTCGCTGACCTGCTCACGGATTCGCGGATTAAAATAGCGATGGTTTTCTTCATAACCGTCGATGACAAATGTATAGAGCGTAAAGGCTTCATCGCGTTCCGTCTCGCGGATTGCAATTTTTCTTTTCCTCAGTTCTTTTCTGACCTCCATCAAATCCTTTTGTGCTATTTTTAATGATTCGCTGATAAGCTGTTTATAAGGATGCTTCAATTTTAATGTGCTTTCTTCAATTCCGGCGAGATCACGGTTAAAAATCGTAATGGCCATGGGCAAAAAGAGAGCCCGTTCAATTAAATCGTATATTTCCTCCTGCAGATTTGGCATATTGACTCCTTCTTTCTAAGGGAACGTTTGTTCTATTTGTATTCTATATCGGCTGGTGAAATGTTTCAAGACAGAAAAAATCACCAAAACTTTTTAGTTTTCTGCTGATAATGTGTAGAATAAGGATAGACAAACCCGGTAAGGAGTATAAATGTTGGAGCATTTTTTATCCTATTTGACACAAGAACATTTAACTGAATTATTTCAAAGCTATAGGGCTTTCGGTCCGCTCATAGCTGTGCTGCTGCCTTTAATTGAAGCATTTCTCCCGTTTTTGCCGCTGATCGTGTTTGTGGTGGCGAATACGAACTCGTTTGGCTTGTGGGAAGGATTCATCCTGTCTTGGGCGGGATCAACTGCTGGTTCCATTCTCGTATTTTTGATTGTCCGTCAATACGGACAGAGAAAATTGCTTGGATTTATCCGCAGTCATCCGTCTGTAAGAAAGCTGATGTTATGGGTGGAAAGACACGGCTTCGGTCCCATGTTTCTTCTGCTTTGTTTTCCATTTACACCGTCAGCCGCGGTGAATGTTGTTGCCGGTTTGTCAAGGATCGGAACGCGGCCGTTTATTTTGGCGGCAGCCTCGGGGAAGTTTGTCATGATTTTTATGATCAGCTTCATCGGATATGATCTGCACGCGCTGATTACACAGCCGATTCGAACGGTCATCGCCGTATTGGTGATCACTGTCTTATGGTATGTCGGCAAAAAAGTGGAGCGGTATCTGCATGTAAGAGTCAGTCAGCGTGAGCATGATGGAGGGAGACAGTAACATGAAAAAACGGTTTTGGTTTCTTGCCGGTGTAGTGTCCGTTGTTCTCGCCATTCAGGTTAAAAATGCTGTCTTTATTGATTACAAGGTAGAAGGCATCAGTATGAACCCGACCTTCCAGGAAGGAAACGAATTGTTGGTCAATAAATTTTCGCATCGATTTAAAACCATCCATCGTTTTGACATCGTCCTTTTTAAAGGCCCTGATCATAAAGTGCTGATTAAACGGGTAATCGGCTTGCCCGGTGAAACGATCAAATATAAAGATGATCAGCTGTATGTGAACGGAAAGCAGGTTGCTGAGCCATTTTTGAAGCATTTGAAATCTGTTTCTGCCGGCAGCCATGTAACGGGTGATTTTTCTTTGAAAGATGTGACGGGAACAAGCAAGGTGCCGAAAGGAAAATATTTTGTCGTTGGAGATAATCGCATATACAGCTTCGACAGCCGGCATTTTGGTCCAATAAGAGAAAAAAATATTGTCGGTGTGATTTCTGATGCCGAATAAAAAGACGCTAACTGAAGAGGCGTCTTTTTGTATGCCGTTTGGAAAAATGTGTTGAAAAAAAATTTGTAAGGAGCTATAATCAAAATTGTTACGCTCGTAACAAAAATTATATACTTTTTTGATTGAAAGTCCATTTTTATTGGGTTTTGTTCGTTTTGTATGAAACAAAAGGAGTGGTGAATGATGATGAAATATGAAGCAGTGATTATAGGAGGAGGACCGGTTGGATTTATGCTGGCTTCTGAGCTTGCGATGGCCGGAGTGGGAACATGTGTGATTGAACGGCTTGAAAAACCTGTTCCGCATTCCAAGGCGTTGACGCTGCATCCCCGAACGCTGGAGCTCCTTGAGATGAGAGGGATTTTAGAGCGGTTCGTATCCAAGGGAAGCAAGATACTTTCCGGACATTTTTCAATGCTGGATACCCGTCTGGATTTTTCAGGCTTGGATACGAGCTGTCCTTACACGCTTTTGCTCCCGCAGTCCAAAACAGAAAAGCTGCTTGAAGATCATGCACGAAGGCTGGGAACAGAGGTGTTTCGGGGTGCAGAGGCGCTGTCGGTTACGCAAAACGGGGAAGCGGTCCAAACGATTTTTAAGGATCGGGACGGCAGTGTACGGACGATCACAAGCAAGTTTGCCGTTGGGGCAGATGGCGCCGGGAGTACCGTCCGGAAACAGGCAAAAATTGAGTTTCCGGGAACAGACAGCACTGTCACCGCTGCGCTTGGGGATGTGGCGCTCCTTTCTCCGCCGCCGTCAGGCGTGCTGTCCCTTTGCACAAAAGAGGGCGGTGTTATGATTGTTCCGTTATCTCCAGACCGATACCGTGTCGTTGTGATCAGTCCTTATCGCACACAAATGCCGAAAGATGTGCCTGTGACTGAGGAAGAGCTGAAAGCTGATCTCCTGCGAATTTGCGGAACTGACTTTGGTTTAAGCGACCCTTCGTGGATGTCGCGGTTCGGGAACGCCGCGCGCCAAGCGAAACGGTATCGGGACGGCAGAATCTTTCTTGCAGGTGATGCCGCGCATATTCATTTTCCGGCGGGCGGGCAAGGACTGAATGTCGGCCTTCAGGATGCAATGAACCTTGGGTGGAAACTGGCGGCGGCCATCAAAGGCTCTGCGCCTTCATGGCTTTTGGACAGCTACCATGACGAGCGGCACCCGGCAGCTGAAGGGCTCCTCAGAAACACGGAGGCACAGACAAAGCTGATCGATTTCACTCAAGCAGGCCTCCATTTGCGAAGCATGATGTCGGAGCTGCTGGCCTTCCCTGATGTGAATCGATATGTAGCAGGGCAAATTTCTGCACTCGATGTCAGATATGAAGCTGAGCGTACCATGCCGCCGAATCGTTTGAACGGGGCAAGGCTCCCTGACATGAAGCTGATTCTTTCCGACGGCAATTCGGAACGGCTGTACAGCTTTCTCCAAAACGGGACATTCGTTTTGCTGTCATTGAGGCAGGAAGCTGATGATCATATCGAAGTGAAAGGCTTACGTATGGTAACCGCCTCGCTTGCAGAACCGAATGAAAAGTTGCGGGATGTGCATACCATATTGATTCGTCCCGATGGACATGTAGCCTGGGCGGTGGATGCATCAGCGCCCGATTGTTCCGAGGTGATTCCAAAAGGGATAAGCCGCTGGTTTTCCGTCACCAGCCGAGTATAATTCAATTCGATTGTTTCATCTGTAACAAAACGGTATGATAGAAGAAACAATCGAATGAAAAAGGATGGAAAACCCGATGAACACAGATCATACGAAACGCAATCTTTTTGAATTGTATGCGGAGCTCATTCATCAACAGGAGAAATGGGAGGGGCTTATTAAAGCCTTTTTATCTGACGAATTGAGGAAGCTGGATGTAGAGCACGGGAGTAAATCTCAATTGACGATGACAGAAATTCATGTTCTATCCTGTGTCGGGGACAATGAACCAATTAATGTCACGTCGATAGCAGAAAAAATGAATACGACAAAAGCGACTGTATCACGCATCTGCACAAAATTGCTCGGCGCAGGCTTCCTTCACAGAACACAGCTCAGCGATAATAAAAAGGAGGTCTACTTCCGATTGACGCCTGCTGGAAAAAAGCTGCACAGTTTGCACAAATATTATCATCAGAAGGCTGAACAGCGTTTTCTGTCATTTTTTGACCGCTATACCGAGGAAGAGATTCTTTTTGCGGAACGGCTGTTTCGGGATCTGGTGACAAAATGGTATCCGTCGTCAGAAGAAATTGAAGGGGGGCTTCCTAGCATTTTTAAATAAAAAAACACGCACTGCGGTGCGTGTTTTTCACGTTTCTTCTTTCTTTTTCAAGATTGTAACGTAAATCAGATTTCCTCTTGAAGAATGAAATTCAAGATGTTCAGGAATTTGCACTGCTTATACGATATGTCTATTAGTATCTTTATTTTATACGTTTTTTACTGTGTTTTTGATGCTTTGTTTTCAAGTGAAATAGGGTCTTCTGTTTTAGTTCTCCTAATCTTTACAGAAATACCTACTAGAATGACCGCCATAGTTGTAAATATTCCCATGGTTAATAAGATCGTATCCTGATTTAAACTCCATCCAATTAAGAAAGAGATGATCGCTCCTCCGAAACTTGCCGAGGCAATAAATAAACTTGTAACTTCGTCAATGTACTTCTGAATAATGATTGATGCTAGTGTTAAGGCGATGGGAAATATCCCCGCTATACTTAGGCCAATCAAAAATGTACCACTCAATTGAAGTATTGGGTTACTTATATAAGAGAAGGCAATCAACAAAACAATTAAACAACTACAACTAAAAAGAAGGTATTTGGAAAAATCAAGCCTTCTACTTACGAAACCAATTAGTATTCTTCCTATGATGATCCCCACCCAGAAAAAGGAGACACTTATAAGACTAATTTGTTCATTGTCTTGATTTATCATGATTGAAGGTAAAAAATTGGCAAAATTTGTTTCAATTCCGGCATATAGGAAAGCAAAAAATACAAAAAAGCCTAATTGCTTTGATTTTTTTCTATCTCCTATAAAGTATTGAAATGCTCCTCCATCTGGAAAGGTCACTTGTTGGTTAGCATTCTTAGCGTACTCTCGGTTCTTAGACAAGAAAATTAACCACCCTACGAATAGGACGAATAAAAAGGTGAATATACAGTAATACGGTAAAAACCAGTTATTGATATCTATGAAGGAATTAATTAATAATGGGAAAGATAAAGCGCCTAATCCAAAGAGAACTTCCAGCTTACTCATTTTTTCTGCATTACTTTCGAAATTAGCAATAACAAATGAACCAACTGTCGTTTCTAATGTGCCTGCCCCATATCCTAAGAGAAAAGCCATTACAACAATATAATACCAATCCTTAGTTAGAAAAAAGATACTTAACGCTACAAGCATTATTGTCAAAGCTAAAGTAAGTGTCCTAAAATGACTGTATTTCTTAATCATTAACGGTGCGATTAATACTCCGCTTAGAAATCCGGTAAACTGAAAGAAGATTATGACCGAAATATCATCTGTTGTCTTGTTAAAAGCCTCTAATAGAAATGGTGTCAAACTCCCTGTTGATATATGGATAATACCTACTGTAAAAAAGAAAGCATATCCGAATAAATATGTCCCTCTTAACATTCATTACACCCCTATATGAAAAAGCAGGAAAGTAAATTCCTGCTTTTTTAGTAACTTCTCTCTTTGAAATACTAGTTGACTGCTGAAACAGACATTGGTTGAGAGTTGCTGTCTTTCTCAAAGAACATTTCTAACACTTCCTGAGATCTAAAACCATCACTAAAAGTAGGGATCTCAACCCAATCATTCTGAGTTGATGCAATCCAATTGATTAACTCGCTTCTAAAAGAATCAGCCCATCCATAAAACTCGTTTGGCGGATCGTTTAATAGGCTTTGCGGTACTGGGCAGTCTACCACGTTCAAGCCATCTATGAGCTTGTAAACGTGAGGATTACCTGTGTGGTATTTAAACTCTTTTTTGTGTCCAACTACCTCAATGCTAAAACCACAGTCTTCAGGTACAGAACATTTTGATGTGATGATATTTACAAATACCTTGTTCTTCAGCTGGCCATAAATTTCTGCATAGTCATCTACTAGTACCTGTTTATCCTCTTTTGTTTTTACATTTGTGTTCATCTTTGCCCTTACTGATTCTGTGATGAAATCACTCTCAAACAAATACCATACCATGTCGATAAGGTGAATACCCAGATCCCCCAATGAACCACTCGTCTTCCTACTGTTAGCGTCATCTCTCCAAGTAAATTTCTTGCGTCTAAGTGCACTATTTTTCTTGAAGTGTACTTTTATGGACAGGATGTTACCTAGTTCATTATTGATAATTAAGCTTTTTAAGATATTTACGTAAGATAAATATCTATAATTAAATCCCATACTGGCTCTTACGCTCAACCTTTCAGCAGTATCTTTCATTATGCTTGCTTCTTCAAGAGAAATAGCCATAGGCTTTTCACACAAAACATGCTTATGTTTTCCTAATGCTTGCAAAGCATGTTCTTTATGGCAAAAGTTTGGTGATGCTACAATTAAACCTTCTGAGGCATCAATTAGTTCATCTGCGTTTTCAAATGACTTCCCGCCGAAAGTTTTCACAAAGCTTTCCGCGTTTTGTTGATTTATGTCATATACCCCTACTAACTCTGCATTTTTTATTGTAGATAAAGCAGTTGCATGCGCTCTTGCAATACCACCTGCACCTATGATGCCAATCTTCTTCATTTTAATTTCCTCCTCATGATCCAATTAATTTTTTTAAGGTATTAGTAATTCCTTTTGAGTACTCACTATCAGTTATAAGGTGGTGCAAGTTTTTGGCTTCTTGTGTTGCATTTTTTAGCAGATATCCATTCCCTACTGTCTGTAACATACGAACATCATTTCCACTATCCCCAAATGCGATAGCTCTTTCGGTATTTAGGTTGTATTTCTCTAACATAAACGTTACAATTTCATTCTTTCCTGTCCCTATGGGGATAAAATCTACATCATAGCTGTCTTCTGGATCGCCTGCTAAGGGATTACACCGATTTATATTTACTGAAACGCCATATTCCTCGCAGATTTTTTCAATTGCTAATAGGTTTTTCTTGTCGTTTATTTCATCTTGTTCCTGATAGTAGAAGTTATGCTTATACCGTGACTTTCCTAATTGAGTTTGAGGATTCAAAAGAATGTTATGATTTTCATGCAGCTGTTTCACAAGTTTTTCAACCTTTTCTTTACTAAACCCTTCATTAATGCGACTGTTCCACTTGTTATCTTGCTGACCGAAGATATGCTCTGAAAAGTACGTAATTTCAGTTCCAAGATCACTAGCTATAAAATGCGGAAAATATCTAAATTTTCCTCGTCCCATTTTATCGAGAATAGATTCTATACTGCTCCCAGTAACCCATCCGATTATTAGCTCCCCATCTTTACTTTTTTGTTCTAGGTAGTCTTCGAGTTCATAAATGTCTTGTTGCTTTTGTTCGTCGATTGTATGCGGAAAATACGTTTCATCAAAATCACAAAAAACAATATACTGAGGATGTTCAACCGTGGATAACGTTTTATACTCCGATTTCTTGCTTAATAACATGAAACAGTCCCTCCATTACTCTGTCTTGTTCTTCTAAAGTAAATGACGGATATAAAGGCAAATGCAGTACCTGACTATGAGCCTTTTCCGTATGAACCAATGGGAGTCCTGCATACTTGTCCTGTACTAAAGGAGTTTTTTGCATATGAGACAGTATTGGATAATATACATCTGTTTGAACACCAAAATCTTCATCTAATTTAGTCATGATATCTGCTCTATCTTCTGTTCTCACCTTAATAGGAAACAGATGCCATACATGATCTTCACTTAATTCTGGTAATTCAATAAAGCCTTTATTCTGCAACTCTGCTAATTGGGTAATGTATCTATCCGCCAAGAACAGTCTTTTGAAGTTGTTTAATGAAAGGTACTTCATTCTCTCTAAACCAATTGCTGCCTGTAAATTGTCCATTTTTGAATTAAATCCAAAATTGATGACTTTCTTATTTTTCACATTTACTTCAAAACCATGATAACTAAATTGAATGCATTTTTTAGCGAGTTCTTCATTATCAGTTGCTATTGCCCCAGCCTTGCCACATACACCAAAATTCTTATAGGGATTAAAACTTAATGTAGTGATGTCTGCATACTTTCCTAAGTCTGTCAGTCCAATTCCTTGGCAGGCATCTTCAATTACTTTCAATTTATAACGATTTGCGATTTGACGGATATGCTGCATGTCTGAATGTTTTCCGTATAAATGCACAGGTAGAATAAACTTTGTATAAGGAGTTATTGCTTCTTCAATTTTGTCAGGATCGATGCAGAATGTTTGTGGGTTAATATCTACATAGATAGGAACGCCTCCCAAAGCTAACACAGCATTTTCAGTAGCTGAAAAGCTATTAGCCGGCATGATAACTTCATCCCCTGGGTTTAACCCTAAAGCCAATAAACCTATCATAATAGCATCGGTTCCACTGCTTGTTGAAATTACATACCTTTTATGTAAATATGTAGATAAAACGTTTTCGAATTGCTCTAAATAGGGGCCACTCGTAAATTTTCCAGTTGGCAAAACTTCAGTTAATGTATTTAAGATATCTTCCACTTCATCATTGGTTATTAATCTGTCTACAGGCAAAAAAGGGACTTTACTGATTTCACGATTTTTTTGATAGTTGAAAAGATCATGTTCAATATCTATCTTTTCCTTTAATACTTGTTTCCACCGCTCGTTTACAATACTGTCTTCAATAACAAGTTCTTTTCCTTGTACGTCACCTTTTAAGTGTTTTAATAGTGACATGTTTTCTTTGCTTTTACCTGAAATCTTAACCTGTTTTTGCATGAACAGTACCTCCAATGATTTTATAATCTAAAAATTTATTACAAATTTATCCTAATTTCTGAAATCGGTAACATGTCAACAACTTTTTTAAGGAAGGGAAAATATGCCTACAATTGATGAAATAGCAAAATTATGCAATGTGTCTAAAACCACAGTGTCAAGAGTATTGAATAATCATCCGTATGTGTCGAAAGAAAAAAGAGATATGATCTTAAAGGCAATTAACGAACTTGACTACACTCCCAATTATTTAGCTCGGAATTTTAGGAGAAATAAGACACAAACGATAGCTTTATCGGTTCCGAGTATTGACCATCCATTTTTTGCTCAATTAATAAAAGGGGTCTCACATGAAGCACTGTTTAAGAATTACAAGGTAATTGTATTTCAGACCTTTTATGACAAACAGACAGAGCTAGAATTGTTAGAGTTATTGAAGCATAAAGAAGTGGATGGTATTATTCTTGGAACTTTAGAAAATGAATGGGATCAGATATCCCCTTTCTTAAAGTATGGTCCTATCTTATTATGTAATGAATATCATCACTCAGCGGACATCACGATAATTGGGTATGATGAATTTGAAGCTACATACATGGGGGTAGTACATTTAATTGAAAGAGGGCATAAAAAAATTGGGTTTTGTTTTGATACTCCATATAGCGAAGCTCAATGTCAGAGGAAAGAGGGTTATTTGAAAGCTTTACAAGATTACGATTTACATCATAGAAGCGAATGGATATTCGGCGAAATGTTTAATATCGAGGATGGCTTTCGTGTTTTTCATAAGATAAAGGATCTAAAGGACAGACCCTCAGCAATATTTACAGGAAATGATCAAGTCGCCGCAGGGATTATTAAACAGGCGATGAAAAATGGCTTTAAAGTTCCAGAAGACTTAGCTGTAATTGGTTTTGACAACCAATTGATCTGCCAAGTCGTTACTCCGACCATAACAACAATTGATATCCCCGTAATAGAATTAGGTCAACAGGCTGTGTTGAAAATCATCGAGTCCATTTCGGGTAATGCCACTTTAAACAGAAGAATTATTAAACTGCCAACAAAGCTTATTATAAGAGAATCAACGTAACGATAGATTTCCCTTTATCATTTTATATCTTTATATAAGAAAAAGAGGTTATTCATTTTAACCTCTTTTTCAATCGTAAGTCGTCAATTATTTCTTTCATTTCACCCTCTGGCAGCATTCACTTCAAACCTGATCCATTAACAACGAAATATCCGCTTATATTTCCTCATCTCGATGGTTTGCGAATTAAAAGTTCTTGAACCCTTTTTTCAACTAGGCATTACTGCCGCTGATTGAGCTCTTTTTGTCTTTTTTTTCACCATGAAGATGGTGAAGCAGGCGATAAAACGGCGGCAGCAGGGCAATAACCAGAATGACGCGAATGACCTGAACCGCAACGACAAAGGTGGAATCAGCATGTAAGGTAACTGACGTCGTCGCCATCTCTGCAATCCCGCCGGGCGCAAATGCCAGAACAGAAGTGATGAGCGAAATTCCTGTCAGCTCGGAAACGATCACGGCGCTCAAAAACATTGCTGCGATTAAACCGACGGACGAGACAAACCCGACGATGATAATACGGGTGACGCCGGCAAACATGCTTTTATACATCTTAGAGCCGATCGTTGCCCCGAGAAATACTTGTGATACATGGTTAGCTTGTGACGGCCACCATGCCATCATGTCGTGCCCTGTCACCGCAGCTCCGCCAACATGTACAATTGCTACACCGAGCATGCTGCCGAGCAGCCATGGAGCTGGAAATTTTAAAAATTTCGCAGCTTTGCAAGCTCCCCAGGCAGCGAGAATAAGAATGATGGTCCACAAAACGGGAGCGAGCCTAAAATCTGTCGTTGCAGAAGAAATTGTCTCTGCTGCGGCACTTGCGGTACGATCTTGTTTTGTATAGATCAGAATGACTAAAAACGGAATGGAAAGCACCACGAGCAGCACACGCATCATTTGAACGAGGCTGACTATAGCGGTATTGGCGCCTACTTCCTGTGCGATGCTCGGCATGGCGGAAAGTCCGCCGGGAGCGGTGCCGACAAAGCTAGTCATCATATCCGTTTTGCTGAAACGCCAAAGCACATATCCTGACAGCATGGCCAGCAGGATAGACAATATCAGCATAACGCCGACTGAAAACCAATGGTCTTTGAGAACAGAGAGAACGGATAAATTCAGCTTTTGGCCCAATTCGATGCCGAGGATCATCTGCCCGAGGGCGAGCCATCGTCGGTTAATTCCTTTTTGGTCTGGTGCCATCATCAGCCATGCCGGCCGTATCATGGCGAGGCAGCAGGCGACAATCAGTGTTCCGATCATCCATCCAATTGATATTCCGGTTAATGAAAGAATAAACCCCCCGGCTGCACTGATTGCGATAAACCATAGATCTTTGAGGAGATTTTCGTCTTTCTTCAATGTAAAACCCTTCTTCCTTTTTCACGTAACACTCCAATTGTTCACGTAGTGAATGTATTTATTACTATAGTATATTTTTGTTGATAAAGAAATTATGAATTATTTTCTATAAGCGATTCACTTTTCTTATGACCTTGTGTTCGAGCTTTTCTATTGTGTAAGTCAGAGATAAACCCGCTGTCAGCAGACACACGGCAAGAGCGTAAAAAATCACTTCTCCGCCAAATGATGTCAGGATCAGCCCACCTGCCAGCGGTCCGATTGAGCGGGATATATCCCAATGCAGACCATAGACAGCATAAAACCGGCCCAGCAAATGAGGCGGCGCCAATTTCGATATGAAGGTCTGGATGTGGGTTAGCCCGATGCTTTCGCCAACCGTCATCACCGCTGCCGTCACTATAAGCATTGTCAGGGAGGTTGAGCATGCAAAACCGGCAGCCGCAAGGGAGTAGCAAATATAAGTAATGAAAAGGATTGTTTTCATTGAAAGCTTTTCGGTCCCTTTGACAAGAGGAACTTGGAGAACAAAGCTGAATAAAGCTTTTGCCGCCGAGTAGATCGTCAGTATTGACAGATAATCAGAAAACATGTTTTTGCTGAAGAGCCTGTATGTTGTTTCTGTTTGTGCATATAACATGCTTATGGGGAGAGAAAGCAGCAAAAGAAGCAGGACAGGCCTGTATATCATAAAGCTCGCGGACATTTTCGGGGTAACAGCTGGGTGTAGCGGCTTTGTCTCAGGCAGTTTCAGTGCAGCGATCAGAAAGTAGATAAACAATGCCGCAGCATCTAATGCGAATATCCACACGGGGTTATGATTGTAAAGAAGCATCCCCACTAGCGGCCCTGCCGTCAGACCCGCCGAATAGATCGCATTGATGACCGCAAACACTTCCGAACGTCTGCTTTCCGGCGTGCTTTCAGCGATTTGGGCGCGGGAAGCGGGAATGTACAACGATCTTCCGATGCCATTCATGACATAGAGAATAGCGAAAACATACGCATGCTCAGCAAATACAAACCCTGTCATTGCCGCTGATTGAAGAAGCAATGCGGTCAAAATCGCTGTGCGCCGCCCAATCCGGTCCGCCGCCTTTCCTGCAGCGAGCGTCAGGAAAATATCAGCAAATGGCTGAAGGCTGATGATCAGCATTGGCATCATGATACTGCCGTTTAATTGTTCATGCAGATACAGCACCATAAAAGGTCCCATCATTGCACCTGTCAGGCTTGTCAGCAATTCGCCGAAAAAGCGGAGCCGAACGGGAGCGGTATATCTCGATTTTATAGAGTGAAAACTGGTCAACATGTGATCGCCGCCTTTCGCTGTTTGATATAGTAGTAGTGTATAGAAGGGGCGGCGGCCCAAAAAGTGAAGAAAAGAAGAGATAAAAGTTCCCCTTTTGTCGGGAGGTGCGGGGATTGAAGCTGATAGAGCACTACGTGGCGCTTGTAAAAACAGGCTGCGCCGAGTATGGACAAATGAACGAAATGACACTCACTGAGATTGCCGACTGTTTATTTTGTACAGAAAGAAATGCAAAGCTCATTTTACATAAGCTGGAGAACAGCAATTGGATTATCCGGAAAAGCGGGGCGGGGCGCGGCCGCAAATCTAAAATCGCGTTTCTTCGGAGGCCTGAGGAACTGCTTCTTCAAACTGCAAAGGAATATACCATGTCAGGAAAGCTTAAAAAGGCAAAGAAGCTGCTTCAGCAGTATCAGTCCGCGTTTCCGGGGCTTCAAAACGAATATAACATGTGGCTTTCAGAGGTATTCGGATTTGTGACGGAGACAGGCGAGAATGGAGCGAAGGATGTTCTGCGGCTGTTCATCGCGCCTGAATCTGTCAGCAGTTTGGATCCATGCCAAATATTTTTGCGGTCTGAGGGCCATTTCGTCAAACAGATATTTGATACACTCTTGACGTTTGATTCGGATATACAGGAGCCGAAGCCTCATTTGGTTCATGGATGGGAAGAGGTCGAAAAAAAACAATGGAGATTTTTTCTTCGAAAAGGTGTGTCATTTCATAATGTACAGCCGCTGACATCGCGGGACGTTGCGTTTACGTTTCAGCGCTTTTTGGAACTGGGTGACAACCCGTATAAATGGCTTCTGCACGGAGTGAAACAAGTCTTAGAAAAGGGCCCTTATTGTGTGGAGCTCATACTCGATAAGCCGAATGCGCTTTTGCCGTATGCTCTTTGTGATGAACGGCTGTCCATACTTCCGGCAGAACAGGGCGGCGGGAAAAATGGAACAGGGCCTTTTCAGGTGAATCAGCAACACAGCGGGATGCTTGTGCTTGAAGCCAATGAGCGCTACTTCAAGGGACGCCCCTATTTGGATCGCGTTGAGTTTGTGTTTTCTGAGCAAGCCGGAGAGATGAACGGTTTTACCATTCAAGAAAAACAAACATGTCCTGAGCAGCAAACTGTTTTTGATGAGCGGCATGTTCAGTATTTGTCGCTCAATCTGAAAAAGAAGGGGCCTCTTCAGCACCAAAGCTTTAGAAAAGCGCTCCGGCTGCTGATTTCCTCTGAACGGCTCGTTCGTGAAGCGGGAGGGCACCGAAGAATCCCGGTTACGTCCTTTTTGCATCCGAGTTCTTTTGAGTGGGAGGGCGTTTCGCCATCTGAATTGTTGAAGAAAAGCGGTTACGAGGGCGAAACAATCGTGCTTTATACCTTTTCGGAAACGGATCATCGTGAGGACGCCGAATGGATTCAAAATATTTGCGCCCAGCACGGTATCAGGCTTACACTTCAATTCTGTGATGCTGCTGATCTGCGACGGCCGGAAATCGTGCAGATGGCGGATATCATTCATGACAGTGCGACGTTTTATCAAGACAGCGAGTTTGGTTTTCTGCATTTGCTGCTGTCGGAGAACAGTTTCTTGTATCAGCATCTATCTGAAAAGCTGACACAGATTTGCTCAGGAATGAGAGAGCGGATGTTTTCCATGCCTGATCGCTGTTCGAGAATCAACATCCTGCGTGACATTGACCGGCAGATGATACAGGAGCTGAACGCGATCCCGCTGTATCAAAATGTGCTCCAGGTGACATCAAGTAAAAATGTAAAAGGCCTGGTGCTTGATGAAGAGGGATGGATTGATTTGTACTCCGTATGGCTGTCCAAATAAAAAGAGGGTTCTTTTTTGAACCCTCTTTTTTACGCTGCCATGCTGCGGCATTGTTCAGCACAGGTGAAGCAGGCTTTCGCACATGCTTGGCAATGATCATGATCGTGCTTTCCGCATTCAGTGCCGCATGCTTCACAAATATCGGCGCAAAGTGCACAAATTTCTTTCATAAACGGGCTGTCCGTTTGCATGGCTTTGACCGCCAGCGCTCAAATATCCGCGTATTCCCTGTCAAGCCGGATGCAGCCGCTGAGATGATGCTGCACGCTTTCTTGCAAGCATTTAGTGAAACAATGATTGCAAGCCTTCATACAATCGATGCAAGCCTCAATACAAGCTTCAGAATATTGCTCCATGGTTGATTCCCCCTGTATGGCAGTATATGGTTTTATGTTTCCCGGCTGCATTTGAAAAAAACAGGGGAGTGTGTTTTTAGCTGAGGGGATATGTACATATACCCTGAACGGGTATATCTAACGTTCCATCAGATAGTATAGGAACCAGACAGCGTGATTTTGTTCATCACGTGCTGCGCGCGTAAAGACGCCTTTCGCTTTTAGGTTTGACGTTTCCTCGGCCGCACGCAAGTAAAAGTCGACGGTTTCTTGTTCATCTTTAAAAGCGGCGTCCAGTCCTCTTGTGAAATTGTCTGGGCATTCTTCCGTTTGTTTCGGCATGATGTGTTTGCCGGTAATTGAACCATACAGTGTGGAAAATTCACGGAGGTGGCGAATCTCGTCACGCCTGATTTCTTCAATCTGTTTTCTGACTTCATCGCTGTGGGCGAGTTCGGCGAGCTTGCGGTAGCATTGAATGGCACTGAATTCTCCGTTGATGGCCTTCTGCAAATTCCGAATCAAACCAGGATCTTCCCTGTATGGCACCGGATAGGGATAGTAGCTGTAATGCAAGGGGATTCAACTCCATTCTTAGGAATTGGGCTTCTGTAAAAGTATATGTTGGGCAGGGAGAGATGTGCGGAGATAATCAGCTTTTTATATGTGAAAAGGCCGTTTTTACCAATAGATCAGATTGGTCATTTTCGTCAACATTCGATAAAATATATAGAGATAAAAAGAGAGGGGTCTTCTAATTTGGGAGCAGAGTTTTTAGTAGGCAGGTCCGGGAGTGGAAAAACGAAGCTGATCATCGACAGCATTCAGGATGAATTGCGCCGGGCTCCATTCGGGAAGCCGATCATTTTTCTAGTCCCGGATCAAATGACGTTTTTAATGGAATACGAGCTTGCTAAAACGCCAGATATGGGCGGGATGATACGCGCTCAAGTGTTCAGTTTTTCACGATTGGCCTGGCGCATCCTCCAGCATACGGGAGGAATGAGCAGGCCGTTTCTGACGAGCACCGGCGTACAAATGCTCCTGCGGAAGCTCATTGAGGAGCATAAACAGGAGTTCAAAGTCTATCAAAAAGCGAGTGACAAAAGCGGGTTTACCGCACAGGTT
This sequence comes from Bacillus sp. FSL R5-0416, assembly GCF_037975425.1. Taxonomy (NCBI): domain Bacteria; kingdom Bacillati; phylum Bacillota; class Bacilli; order Caryophanales; family Bacillaceae; genus Bacillus; species Bacillus sp. FSL R5-0416. The sequence goes on from NZ_CP150252.1 coordinate 1,112,959, forward strand.
GAGCGGATGCTGACAGAGTTTAAGCGCTATTGTCTGGAACCGGAGGATATCCGCCGGATGGCGGAAAGCGGAACGGCTTCTGAGTATCGCGGAGAACGAGTTTTATCTGAAAAGCTCCATGACTTATCAATTCTGTATCAGCAAATGGAAAAAAGCCTCGCAGACCAATATCTTCACTCTGAGGATTATTTGACATTGCTGGCAGAGCATATCCCGCTTGCGGAAGATATAAAAGGCGCCCATATCTATGTGGATGGCTTTTATCAGTTTACCCCGCAGGAATTCAGGGTGTTGGAGCAGCTTATGGTTCATGCGGAGCATATCACGTTTTCGCTCACAGCGGACAAGCCGTCATATGAGCGGGAGCCGCATGAACTGGAATTGTTCAGAATGACGGGGAAAACCTATTACCGCCTGCATCAGAAGGCGAAGGAACTGAATTTGGACATTACGTATAAAGAGCTGAGCGGGACTGAGCGGCATACAAAGACGCCGGAATTGGCGCATCTAGAGGCACAGTATGAAGCGCGTCCGGCCATTCCATACGCAGAAAAACAAGAAGCCCTTACTGTGATGCAGGCCGCAAACAGACGAGCTGAGCTGGAAGGCATTGCCCGGGAAATTCACGCCCTAGTCAGAGAGAAGGGATATCGCTATAAGGATGTAGCCATTCTTGCGCGCCAGCCGGAAGACTACAAGGATATGGTGAAGGAAGTTTTCGCAGATTACGAGATTCCTTATTTCATTGACGGAAAAGCATCTATGCTGAACCATCCGTTAATTGAATTTATCCGGTCAAGCCTTGATGTTCTGAAAGGGAATTGGCGTTATGAAGCGGTGTTTCGCTGCGTGAAAACCGAACTGCTATTCCCGCTCAATGAACCGAAGGCCAAAGTGAGAGAACAGGTCGATCAGCTCGAAAATTACTGTATCGCCTATGGTATTAAAGGCGACCGCTGGACAAAGGGCGATCGTTTCCAATACAGGCGTTTTGTGTCATTGGATGATGATTTTGCGCAGACTGATCAGGAAATCGAAATGGAAAACATGTTGAATGACACCCGCGATTGGATTGTTCCGCCGCTTTTTCAGCTTCAAAAACGCATGAAAAAAGCGAAGACGGTTCAAGAGAAGGCGGAGGCGCTCTATCGTTATTTAGAAGAGACGGATGTGCCGCTGAAGCTGGATCAGGAAAGGCAGCGTGCTGAGGATGGCGGCAGAATCATTGAAGCGCAGCAGCATCAGCAGGCGTGGGACGCAGTCATTCAGCTGCTTGAGGAGTTTGTTGAAATGATGGGAGATGATGAGATTTCTCTTGATTTGTTTCAGCAAATGATAGAAGCCGGCGCGGAGTCGCTTACATTTTCTCTAATTCCGCCTGCGCTTGACCAGGTGTTTGTCGGCAATATGGATTTGTCCAGAATGTATGGCACCTCCTGCACCTTTGTGCTCGGGGCAAACGACGGCGTTCTGCCGGCACGCCCTGATGAAAACGGAGTCCTGTCGGATGATGACCGGGAATGGCTGAAAACGATTGGGGTTGAGCTATCCTCAGGCGGACGGGAGCGTTTGCTTGATGAGCATTTCCTCATCTACATGGCATTTTCAAGTCCGTCTGACCGGCTTTACGTATCGTATCCGATTGCTGATGCAGAAGGAAAAACGCTTTTGCCGTCGATGATCGTTAAGCGGCTGGAAGAACTGTTTCCATATCATAAGGAGCGCCTGTTAACAAATGAACCTGAACAGGTCAGCGATGAGGAACAGCTGATGTATGTCGTGAATAAAAGCGTGGCACAGTCCTTTACCGCGAGCCAGCTCAGGTTATGGACACGGGAATACGACATCAGCGACGTCTGGTGGAGCACGTACAATGTGCTGATGAGTGAGCCGGACAGACTGCAGTCGAAAAAGCTGTTCTCAAGCCTGTTTTTCCGGAATGAAGTGAAGCAGCTTGAACGCAGCGTGTCGAGACAGCTCTATGGTGAACGCATTCAGGGCAGTGTATCGAGAATGGAAACCTTTAACGCATGCCCGTTTTCCCATTTTGCGTCACACGGGCTGCATTTGAAGGAACGGCAATTCTTCAAGCTTGAAGCACCGGATATCGGCCAGCTGTTTCATTCCAGCTTAAAGCTGATTTCTGACAGGCTGCGTGAGCAAAAGCTGGATTGGCGCGATTTAACGAAGGAGCAGTGCGAGCTGTTTTCCTATGATGCGGTAGAACGGCTGGCACCGAAACTGCAAAAGGAAATTCTGCTTAGCTCAAACCGGCATTATTATGTGAAGGAAAAACTGCAAAAAATTGTGACACGTGTGTCCGGCATTTTAAGCGAGCATGCGAAAGCGAGCGGATTCGTACCGATCGGGCTTGAACTGGGCTTTGGAGGAAAAGGGCCGCTTCCGCCGCTGACCTTTCAACTGAAAAACGGCTGTACGATGGAACTCGTCGGGCGAATTGACCGTGTTGATAAGGCTGAAAGCTCAAAAGGCCTGCTCCTCAGGATTGTCGATTATAAATCAAGCGACAAAGGCCTTGACTTAGCGGAAGTATATTACGGATTGGCACTGCAAATGCTGACGTACCTTGATTTATCGATTACACATTCAGCTGACTGGCTCGGGATGAGGGCGACGCCTGCCGGAGTGCTGTATTTCCATATTCATGACCCGATGATTCAATCTAATCTCCCGCTTGGGCTTGACGAGATTGAACAGGAGATCTTTAAGAAATTTAAAATGAAGGGCTTGCTCCTCGGTGATCAGGAAGTGGTTCGCCTCATGGATACAACCCTTCAAGAGGGACGGTCAAATATCATAAACGCCGGCTTGAAAAAAGACGGATCTCTTAGATCAGATTCGGCAGCAGTCGGTGAAAAGGAATTTGATCTTTTGACAAAGCATGTGCGCCGCACCTTCCAGGAAGCGGGCGAACAAATCACCGACGGGCGCGTATCCATTGAGCCGTACAAAATGAAGAACAAGACGCCGTGCACATACTGTGCGTTTAAATCAGTATGCCAATTTGATGAATCACTGGAAGAAAACGAGTATCGCCCATTAAAGGCTGAAAAGGACAAGACAATACTTGAGTGGATAAAAAAGGAGGCGGATGGCAATGAACATTCCTAAACCGGCAGACAGCACATGGACAGATGACCAATGGAATGCCATTGTTTCAACCGGCCAGGATATTCTTGTGGCAGCGGCTGCGGGCTCTGGTAAAACCGCTGTGCTCGTTGAACGAATGATTCGGAAAATCACCGCGGAGGAAAACCCAATAGATGTAGACCGTCTTCTCGTTGTGACATTTACAAACGCCTCAGCGGCAGAGATGAAGCACCGAATCGCAGAAGCCTTGGAAAAAGAGCTTGTACAGCGCCCCGGCTCGCTGCATATCAGACGCCAGCTGTCTCTTTTAAACCGGGCCAGCATTTCGACGCTTCATTCCTTTTGCCTGCAAGTGCTGAAGAAATATTACTACTTGATCGATCTTGATCCGGGCTTTAGGATAGCTGATCAGACGGAAGGCGAGCTGCTCGGTGATGAAGTGCTTGACGAGCTGTTTGAAGACGAATATGCAAAGGGTGAAAAGGCATTTTTTGAGCTTGTTGACCGCTATACGACAGACCGGCACGATCTGGATCTGCAATTTCTCGTTAAACAGGTGTACGAGTATTCCCGATCCCATCCCAACCCCGAGGCGTGGCTGGAAAGCTTTGTTCATTTGTATGATGTATCAGAAAAGAGCGCCATCGAGGAGCTGCCGTTTTATCAATATGTCAAAGAAGATATTGCAATGGTGCTTAACGGGGCGAAGGAAAAGCTCTTGCGCGCGCTTGAGCTGACGAAAGCGCCGGGCGGCCCGGCGCCGCGTGCTGACAATTTTCTTGATGATCTTGCGCAGATTGATGAACTGATTCAGCATCAGGACGATTTCAGTGAACTATATAAGCGGGTGCCCGCCGTCTCTTTTAAGCGTGCCAAAGCAGTAAAAGGGGATGAGTTCGATCCAGCGCTCCTTGATGAGGCGACAGATTTGAGAAACGGTGCAAAAAAACTGCTTGAAAAGCTCAAAAACGACTACTTCACGCGAAGTCCTGAACAGCACTTGAAAAGCCTAGCCGAGATGAAGCCTGTCATTGAAACGCTCGTACAGCTTGTCATCAGCTATGGAAAACGGTTCGAAGCCGCGAAGCAGGAAAAATCAATCATTGATTTTTCTGATTTGGAGCATTACTGTTTAGCGATTTTGACAGCTGAGAATGACAAAGGTGAAAGTGAGCCGAGCGAGGCTGCAAGGTTTTATCAGGAACAGTTTCATGAGGTGCTCGTTGACGAATATCAGGATACCAACCTCGTGCAGGAATCGATTCTGCAGCTCGTCACAAGCGGTCCGGAGGAGGCTGGTAACCTGTTTATGGTAGGAGATGTCAAACAGTCGATTTATCGATTCAGGCTTGCGGAGCCGCTTCTTTTCCTCTCTAAATACAAACGGTTTACAGAGAGCGGAGAAGGCACGGGGCGGAAAATCGATTTAAATAAAAATTTCCGAAGCCGGGCTGATATTTTAGAGAGCACAAACTTTTTATTTAAACAGCTGATGGGCGGCAAAATCGGTGAGGTCGATTATGACGAGCAGGCTGAGCTGAAGCTTGGTGCAGCGTATCCGGACAATGACGAGACGGAAACAGAGCTGCTGCTGATCGACAACGCAGAAGATACGGATGCAAGCGAGGAAGCAGAAGAGCTTGAAACGGTGCAGTTTGAGGCAAAAGCCATCGCTAAGGAAATTCGCAAGCTGATTTCATCGCCGTTTAAGGTGTATGACGGAAAAAAGAAAACACATCGCAATATTCAGTACCGAGATATCGTGATTTTGCTCCGTTCGATGCCGTGGGCTCCGCAAATCATGGAGGAGCTGAGAGCACAGGGCATACCGGTTTACGCCAATTTAACGTCAGGCTATTTTGAAGCGGTCGAAGTCGCCGTCGCGCTTTCTGTGCTGAAGGTGATTGATAATCCGTATCAGGATATACCGCTTGCCTCTGTGCTGCGCTCACCGATTGTCGGAGCAGATGAAAACGAGCTGTCTTTGATCCGGCTTGAAAATAAAAAAGCGCCGTACTATGAGGCGATGAAAGACTACCTGGCTGCTGGTGACCGGAACGATGAGCTTTATCAAAAGCTAAATACGTTTTACGGACATCTGCAAAAATGGCGCGCGTTTTCGAAAAACCACTCAGTATCTGAGCTGATTTGGGAAGTGTACCGCGACACCAAATATATGGATTATGTCGGCGGCATGCCGGGCGGAAAACAGCGCCAGGCCAATTTGCGTGTTCTTTATGACAGGGCGCGTCAATATGAATCAACGGCATTTCGCGGCTTGTTCCGTTTCCTGCGGTTTATCGAACGCATGCAGGAGCGGGGCGATGATCTTGGTACGGCGAGAGCGCTCAGCGAGCAGGAGGATGTTGTCCGCTTAATGACGATCCACAGCAGCAAAGGGCTCGAATTTCCAGTCGTGTTTGCAGCAGGTCTCGGCCGGAATTTCAACATGATGGATTTAAATAAATCGTACCTGCTGGATAAGGAGCTCGGATTTGGCACGAAGTATATTCATCCGCAATTACGCATCAGCTATCCGACACTTCCGCTCATTGCGATGAAGAAAAAAATGCGCAGGGAGCTGCTGTCAGAGGAATTGCGTGTGCTCTATGTTGCATTAACGAGAGCGAAGGAAAAGCTGTTTCTGATTGGCTCATGTAAGGATCATCAGAAACAGCTTGCAAAATGGCAGGCATCCGCGTCCCAAACTGATTGGCTTCTGCCGGAATTTGACCGCTATCAGGCGAAAACGTATCTAGATTTCATCGGCCCGGCTCTTGCCAGGCACAGAGACTTGGGGGATTTGGCTGGTGTGCCAGCACACGCTGACATCTCAGATCACCCGGCTCGTTTTGCCGTTCAAATGATCCATTCCTATGATTTGCTTGATGATGATCTGGAAGAAAGAATGGAAGAAAAAAGCGAGCGCCTAGAAGCGATCCGCCGAGGTGAACCAGTTCCCGGCTCGTTTGCGTTTGATGAAAAAGCCCGCGAGCAGCTGAGCTGGACATACCCGCATCACGAGGTGACGCAAATTCGGACAAAGCAATCGGTTTCTGAGATCAAAAGAAAAAGAGAGTACGAGGATGAATACAGCGGCAGGGCCCCTGTAAAACCGGCTGATGGAAGCATTCTGTACAGACGTCCCGCTTTTATGATGAAAAAAGGCCTGACAGCGGCAGAGAAAGGGACTGCCATGCATACGGTTATGCAGCATATCCCGCTGTCACATGTGCCGTCGATAGAAGAAGCTGAGCAGACGGTTCACAGGCTTTATGAAAAAGAGCTTCTCACTGAAGAACAAAAAGACGCTATTGATATAGAAGAAATCGTGCAATTTTTCCATACGGAAATCGGCGGACAGCTGATCGGCGCAAAGTGGAAGGACAGGGAAATACCATTCAGCTTAGCGCTTCCGGCCAAGGAGATCTATCCTGATGCACAGGAGGCAGATGAGCCGCTTTTAGTGCAGGGTATCATTGACTGTCTCTATGAAACTGAGGACGGATTATATCTATTGGATTATAAGTCGGACCGGATTGAGGGCAAATTCCAGCATGGATTTGAAGGAGCGGCCCCGATCTTGAAGAAACGATATGAAACGCAAATTCAGCTGTACACGAAGGCAGTGGAGCAAATTGCAAAAACAAAGGTAAAGGGATGTGCGCTTTATTTCTTTGACGGAGGGCACATTCTGACATTATAGCGAGATCCAAAAGCTCCGGAATTTCAGGCGGAGCGGGTCTCGTTTTCTATATAAAAGAGAGGTGAAAGCATTTGCGGATTTTACATACGGCTGACTGGCATCTTGGAAAAACGCTTGAAGGAAGAAGCAGGCTGAGTGAACAGGCCGATGTGCTGGATGAAATAAATACGATTGTAAAGGATGAGCAGATCGATGCCATTGTAATGGCGGGGGATGCATTTGACACCGTAAACCCGCCAGCTTTAGCCGAGCAGCTGTTTTATGAAAGCCTGTCTGCGCTTAGCGACAGAGGAAAGCGCCCGATCGTAGTCATTGCCGGAAACCACGATAATCCTGACCGTTTGTCCGCCGCTTCACCGCTGACACATGAAAACGGCATTCATTTAATCGGTTATCCGACAACAGAGCCGATTCATATTGAAGTGCCTTCAGCAGGAGAGCTTTTGGCGGTTGGAGCACTGGCGTACCCATCTGAAGCGCGGTTAAATGAAGTGCTGTCCGATACGTTTGATGAAAAGCTGCTCCGTGATCACTATGATGTGAAAATCAGGCAGGCGTTTGAGCATATGACAAGCCGGTTCCGGAACGATGCAGTGAAGATTGCCGCCAGCCATATTTATGTGGCAGGCGGAAACCAAACCGATTCAGAGCGGCCGATTGAAGTCGGAGGTGCATACACGGTGGCTGCTGAAAGCCTGCCGGCAGATGCTGCTTACGTTGCGCTCGGCCATTTGCATCGACCGCAAACGATCAAGCGGGCGCGGACGCTTGCGCGTTATTCAGGATCTCCGCTCGCCTACAGCTTTTCTGAAGCGGGCTACGCTAAATCAGTGACGATTGTGGACGCAAAGCCTGGGGAAGAGGCCACTTGGCAAGAGGTGTTATTATCAAGCGGCAAGCCACTTGTGAAGTGGAAAGCGGCAAATGGATTAAGTGAGGTGTACAGCTGGCTGGATGAAGGCAGAGATCAGAATGCTTGGATTGACTTGGAAATCCGTGTCGCGGACCAGTTGTCACTTGAAGAGATTCACAGGCTGCGGAAGGCGCACCCGGGCTTTATCCATATCAGGCCGGTTTTTGAAGAACAGAACAAAGACCGGGAACGGATCGAGGTTAAACATGTCTCAATCGAGGACCGCTTTAAGAAATTTTATGAAAAACAAACTGGCGGTGCGGTGCCGGATGAAGAAATGGTGAAGCTGTTTTTAGAGCTTGCATCAGGCGTTGAAGAGGAGGATGCGAAATGAAGCCGATCGCCTTAAGCATTAAGGGGCTCCACAGCTTTAGAGAGGAGCAGACGATAGACTTTGAAGGCCTTTCCGGTGCTGGTGTTTTCGGCATTTTCGGCCCGACAGGAAGCGGTAAATCCTCTATTCTCGACGCAATGACGCTTGCTTTATACGGAAAGGTGGAACGGGCGGCGAATAATACGCACGGTATCTTAAACCAGGCGGAAGATACGCTGTCTGTTTCCTTTACCTTTGCGCTTCAGACGAATCACCAAATCTCATACAAAGTCGAGCGTGTGTTTAAGAGAACGGATGAAATGAAGGTAAAAACGGCACTTTGCCGCTTCATCGAAATCAAGGATGAGCATACGGTGCTGGCTGATAAAGCCAGCGAAGTGAATAAAAGAGTTGAGGAGCTCTTAGGGCTGACGATCGACGATTTTACGAGAGCGGTGGTGCTGCCCCAAGGGAAATTTGCTGAATTTCTGTCTTTAAAAGGGGCAGAGCGCAGGCATATGCTTCAGCGTTTATTTAATTTGGAGCAATATGGAGACAGGCTTGTGAAAAAGCTGAGACGGCAGGCGCAGGAAGCCAATGCGAGAAAAAATGAAATGCTTGCTGAACAGTCCGGTCTCGGTGAGGCGAGCTCAGAGGCAGTGGAGCAGGCTGAAAAGGCTCTCGAACAAGCTGAAGCCCGGCTGGAAGCGATGAGGAAGAACCGTGATCAGGCGAAGGAGCGGTTTACAGAGCATCAGGAGATATGGAATGTCCAAAAGGAAAAATCCGCTTATGAAGAAGAGGAAAAACGTCTCGCAGAAGAACAGCCGCATATAGACAGCATGCAAAAACGCCTGCTGGAAGCAGAAACAGCAGCAGCTCTTAAGCCCTATGCGGACCGGTACGCAGAAGCGATCCAGCATGAGGAGCAAGCTGAAAAGGAACAAACGCTAGCCCAAAAGGATTTAGCAGACCGGACAGCTTTCTTTCAGCAAAAACATGAAGAGTATGAAGCGTGGCGCCAGCATAAAAGCGAGAAAGAGCCTGAGCTTTTAACAGAGCAGGAACAGCTTTCACGCTTGCAGGAAATCGAAATCAAACTGAGTGAGGCCAAGCAAGAGGAAGAGCGCAAAAAGACTGAACTCCAGCAGAAAGAAGAGGCTCTTCAATCTGTCATGAATGAATTGGAGACGGTAACAGACCGCCTGACACGAGGGCAAAACAGACAGACAGAATTGAAACAGCAGCTCAAATCCCTGCAGGTGACATCCAATGAGCGAAAAAGCTGCCATCAGGCCGCAGAAATGGCATTGCGCATCAGACAAACCGAGGAGCAAATCAAAAAAGAGAAAAAACGAAGTGAAGAATTGAACCTCGTGCTGCAGAAGATGAATGAAGAGAAGAATACACTCGTTCAAAAGACGGAAGCGGAAGAACACAACATCATTCAGGCATATGAGGCTGTACAAACTGTGTACCATTTGGTGTGCGAAACGGAACGGTCATTAACACATATGACTGACCAGGCTAGAAAAAGACAACACGCGCTTCACTTACAGCGTGAAAAAGCAAGGGTGGCACTGCTGACAAAAGAGTTAGCCCAAAAGCTGACTGCCGGAAAGCCTTGTCCGGTTTGCGGTTCAACCGATCATGATCCATCTGCCTCAGTACATGAAACATATGAAGCCGACAGCCATCTTGAAGAGGACATTAAACAGACAGATGTATTATTGACGGAAGCTGCAGCTCTCAGCCAGGAGATTCTTTCAGCCAAAATTACGCTTGAAGAACAGTCCGCGCGCTTTATTGAACAGTGCCCGTTTTTGCAGACAATTCAAGCGCAGAACCTTGAAGCGGCAGCTTCCTTCGAACATCAGCCGGTGTATGAAGCATTTGAAACTGCCAAATTTGAATGGAAACGAATCAAGCAGGACATTCTTTCTGTTAAGACACGAATGGCACAAATAATTGGCGCCTATCAGGAGTCTTTAAAAAAGGCCGAGCAGCTTAATGAAAAAATCGGTTTTGAAAAAAGAGAAGCTGACCGTATTGAAAGCATCATCAGCGAGCTTCAATCCTCAATGGACAGCAGTCTGAACATGTTTAAAGAAGCATTTCAGAATCAATCTGTGGACGAAGCAGAAAAATGGCAGCAAGCCATTGAAGAAAAGGACCGGGCTGCAGAAGAATGTGAAAAACGAATTGAGAAGAGTATCGCGTTTCTTGCTGAGCATGAAGCACAAAAGGAAAAACTGCGGGAATTGGGACACCGGCTTGAGCGGGAAAAGCTGGAGCTTCATTATGCGGCTGAACGCATCAAGAGCGTGATAGCTGATTATGAGCACGAACTCGGAGATTATGCAAAAGGAGATTCGATTCAAATCAAACTCCGCTCTGTCCAGCAGGATCTAAAGCTGTTAAAGGAAAAAGAACAATCTTTATATGAAGAACTGCAAAGCGCCCAAATGAAGCTCAACCAGGCGAAAAGCCGCGCTTCGGCAAGCGAGCTCACTCTTCAAGAGGCGAAGGGCAGATTGGAAAAAGCAAAAGCTGCTTGGCTTGAGCATACAAAAAACACCTCCATTACCCGGACTGAGGAGGTTGAACAAAGTCTCATCCCAGCCGATGAACTTGAAAAGATGAAAACCGGCATAGACCAGTTTATGGATAAACTGAAGCAAAATGCTGCAAACTTAAAACGAGTAGCAGAGATACTTGCCGGCAGAGCATTATCAGAGAGCGAATGGAACGAAACCGTTGCAGCATTACAAGAAGCTGAGGACGCATTTGGCGCTGCTATAGAGGAAAAAGGCGCGGCCGCAAAAGCACTGGCTGTCATTCGCGACCATCATAAACGGTTTAATGAAATTGAAGCTGAACTGAAAAAATGGCAGACGCATATCGACAGGCTGGATAAGCTGCAAGCTGTGTTTAAAGGCAATACCTTCGTCGAATTTTTAGCTGAGGAGCAGCTTGAAAGCGTTGCGAGGGACGCCTCAGCAAGACTCAGTATGCTGACAAGACAGCGCTATGCCATCGAAGTAGATTCAGAAGGCGGCTTCGTGATGCGGGATGACGCGAATGGAGGCGTAAGACGCCCGGTTTCCAGTTTGTCTGGAGGAGAGACCTTCCTCACCTCGCTTTCACTTGCTCTTGCGCTGTCTGCGCAGATCCAGCTTCGCGGGGAATACCCGCTTCAGTTCTTTTTCTTAGACGAAGGCTTCGGCACACTGGATCAAGATCTGCTTGATACGGTTGTAACGGCCTTGGAAAAACTTCAGTCAGACAATCTGGCTGTCGGTGTCATCAGCCATGTGCAGGAACTGCGTGCACGGCTTCCGAAAAAGCTGATTGTCCATCCGGCTGAACCGAGCGGCCGCGGTACGCGGGTATCACTTGAGTTGATGTAAGGGAGGAGCGGATATGGCAAAGCAGACTGCCGGAATATGTGAGCTGTGCGGCCGGAGCAATGTCCAGCTGACAGAGCATCATCTCACACCGAAAGAGGAAGGCGGAACGTTTTTGCCGACAGCGATGCTCTGTATTCCTTGTCATAAACAGATTCATGCCTTATATACCAATCAAGAGCTCGCTGTACGTTTAAACGGAATGGCTGAACTCAGAAGCGATCCAGAGCTTGCCCGGTTTGTCAAATGGATCAGAAAACAGCCGCCTGAGAAGCTGATCAAAACTAAGAAATCAAATGAACGAAAAAAGAAAAAATGACTAAAAAGCAGCCCTCTCTTTGCAGAGCGGCTGCTTTTATCCGTTTCCAACCATATCCTGATCGTTGACATCGGGGTCTATATAATTTGTCGCGTTGACTGCATTATTTAATAGAAGGAAATCTCCCGTGTTTCCTGCTCCCGAACCGAGCGCAGATTTTGAAGAGCTTTTCGGAGAAAGGTAAAAGGAATCACCAAAGTTTACGACTCCGCCCGATATGGAATTGATAGCTATAGGCCCGACAATTGCTGGCATAAACGACACCCTTTATCGAAGTCTCTGTTTATTATATGTTCTTGGCGGGCGATTGTGAGCGCGGAGACTGAATCTGTCTGATATGTTTGATTCTCGCATCACCGCGGATAAGCGAAGCTGAACCAGCATGTAAAACAGAAGAGGCGGACACCCCTTGAATTTTGATGCTGCGAACATAAATAGCCGGCACCTCGTGGCAAAATGCGCTTTGTACACCTGTTTCGCGAATCGGCTTCACTGCCTGCTGCTGAAAGATTTGGTACTCCTTTTTGTTAAATGAGCCTTCATTATTGTAAAACGTGGACAGAGAACGCTGAACAGCAAATACTTTTACACTCATATCGATTTCATTTGTGTCGCCAACTTGAAACACACTTGCGATCCCGAGGGAATTACACTTAACTAGTCTGATGCGTGATATGCGTTTAAGCATTATTCTGGCGTAATCGGAGCAAACGGCCCGATAATAAGAGATTCAGGCGGTGTATCAAAAATAGAAGACAGGTAGATGGATTCAGTGTCTCCGATGTGGAAAACGGAGGAACTGGACACACCGTTCATCCGGATGTCCCCGACTTCCAAGCTGCGGTTGATGACTGTAAAGATCATGCTTGCTCATCTCCTTTCATTTCTGATGGAATATGCTCCAGAAAGTGTTCTACAGCGCGGATGACATCACGCTTCACATGCTCAGCGATATGTTCTGCATATTGTGCAGGCGGTGTATTTTCTTCTTTTTTGATATGGGACATATAATAGTGAATCCGGCTGTCCATTTGTTTTCTGATGTCTTCAATAACATGATGTCTGTTTGTATCGTCAAGTCTGCTGTCATATTGGTTTTCAAGCTGTTCCAAAATATCTGGGATTTCTTCGGTTAAGTACATGTCGACATTCTGGCGGATCTGCTGCATGAGCTGAGCGCTCTCTTCCTGCTGCATCATCCCGATTTGCGGTGTCGACTGGCTGACTTCAAAGTTTTGGACGCTGTTCGGGTCAGTCGGATTTAAGCCGATATTCAAAGTCCCGTCGAGCCTTTCAATTTTCAGCTGATCAAATTTATACTCCACACGCTCAATGGTAGTGGCCGGCCGCTGTTTCATCGTATTCATTTCAGTTTGAATCTCTTTCAGCTGACGTTCGAGCTGCTGAATGTGAATCGCCTGCTGCTGAACGAAGGAATTCAAGTTTTGCAGGTAAGAGGAAACAGATTGATCATACATGTTCTTTCACCTCTTTCATATGATTAACGGCCAGGAGGCTGGAGCGGGACCAATGAACCTGTGTCGGGCTCCTGCAGCTGGAGCGGTTGCCCTGAGCCAGAAACTTCTGGTGCCGGTTCTACATAACTCCCTGTATTATACAAATTTGACAGAGACTTGATTGATCCGGCGCTCCCGATTTGCAGAATGGAGGAGTTGCTGATTGATTCCAGCCGGAGATAGTTGATTTGAATGGTTTGATTAATATAGAAGTTCATGAGCCTCACTCCTTTTACGCATTGGCCACGATCGGCTGATCAACCGCATCATTGTCATACACATTCGTCGCGTTTTGATAATTCATCACCTTGAGGCTGTCGCCGGTATTAAAGCTGCCAGCACCGGCAAACGTTCTGACCTGAGCCTGAGGAGAAATCGTAATGCAGTCCCCGATGTGAACGACTCCGCTCGTACCAATCGCATTAATTTTAAACGCTCCGACAATGGCCGGCATACGAGCACATCCTTTGTTGAAAAATTGAAAAAAGACAGGTAAAGTGAAATGACAATTCTGATTTCAATTGGGCTATTCACGATAGCTTATGACAAACGCACATATGTGTGAGAGAAATTTAAAGGGGATATATCGGCTTTTGATGAAAGCGTTTTATTTTTTGGGCCGTTATGTTTAAACATGGTAAAAGAGGATGTTGGGTATAAATTGAGCGGAAATGCGGCGAAGGATGCCGCTATCCGCCTATGGTGATTTTTGTTTATTTCTTTGGTGTTTTTGCGTGTAGAATGCTTTTTGGAGTATGTCGTGCTGCGGTATTCGATTTTTGGGCGGGCACATTCTCGCCCTGAGGTATATCTCAGAAGTGCTGAGCAAAAATCGGAGTTACATGTGGTGTATTCTAATTGTTATAGAAAATGATTTACATACGGGAGTTTTCAAGATATCTCCCAAAAATCATTTCTTCTTTAATCCGGGTATTCAGCAGGATATCCAGCTCTTGGCTGCATTGAATCGTTTCTTTTGAATTCATGCCGTATTTTTGTGCGGTTTCAATTAGTGTGATCCTCATTTCTTCAATTTTACTGTTCATTACGCTATCTCCAATTCTAGATTTTATTTTGATATAAATACAGGATATCGTTAGTATAACCTATTTTGGCTCAAAAGGTTGCCTTTCGTCAATTTGACTAAAAAAGCGACAATTTTTGCTGCGGCCTTTTTTAATGGAGAAAGGACTAAAGTCTTGCTAAGTGTGCTTGCAAAAAGTCCTGCCGTTCCTCCATTTCTCTAAGTATGTTGGTCTGCTCCTTTTCGATTTGAAAGGGGCTTTTTTTGATAAAAGGATCATCAGCAGCACTTTGACAAATGTCAAGGTGCCATTCGTTGATGAGAGGAGATAATCGTTCAATAGTAAACGACCGCTTCAGCACGTTTTTCATTAAGGTGTGATATTGCGACCTGAAGGCGGGAATGGATAGAAGCCTTGACGAAAGCGTCTTTCCTTTTGTCAGAAGCGGGTCTTCTTCATACCATTCTTGTACGGCAAGCGATCTTGTCTCCATCGGGGAAACGTAAAGCCGACCGGATTCGTTTAAACAAAATGTGCAGTAAAAGCCTTGATTGGTGCAGGTGTTGCCGATCAGCCACAAAAAAAACAGCTTGACATCCAGATACAATTTAATCCTTTCAGCCAATTCGTCATCTCCGGCTGTGCGGATCAGTATGAAAAATTCATGTAAGAATGCCGAGGAATCATTGTTAAAAAGGGACAATGGAACCCTTGGATCGGCCGTCTTCACTCCGTAACTCCTTTTACCGGCTGGCTGATGGTTCTTGATGTTCAAATAAATGCCTTCAGGCTGGCCATTGATGGTCAGAAAGCTGTACGAGGCAACGGGAGCAGGTACGCCGATCTGGTCAAAAAAACAATAGGCGAGTCTGCGCCGCATCAGGGACGGATCATCCTGTTCTGCATTCAAAAAAAGTGTCCTTTCACCAAGCAGAGACTTTTCCCAGCTGATTTCATAGGATGCCTTTTCCGCTCTGTCACGCTGTGTGAGAAGAATGGGAGAAACAGATCGATCTGTTACGAAAAGCCCCTTGGCTGTACCTTTCCTTTTCAGCTGCTCCCGATGAAAAAATAAATGCACGCGCTCCATATTCTTTCCTCCTTCTCAAAACGACATTTGTATGATATGTAGAGCAAGCCCGTCCTGAAACGAAATGAAAACGGAATTGAGAAAAAGGGATTTCAGCATTCGACAGAGAATACATGAAGGAGCATTCTGATTTAAAAGATGATGGAGGAATAACATGAAATTTGCGACAGGGGAACTTTACAACCGAATGTTTGTCGGCCTGATCATTGACGATGAGAAAATTATGGATTTGCAGAAGGCTGAAAAAAAACTGTTTGAACTTGAGACGATTCCGGGATCGCTGATTGAATGTATCGCAGAAGGGGATAAATTCGTTGCGCATGCAAGGCAGCTGGCCGAGTGGGCAAAGAAACCGAATGATGAGCTGGGATCATTTATGTATTCATTATCTGAGGTGAAGCTCCATGCACCCATTCCGAAGCCATCAAAAAATATCATCTGCATCGGCAAAAACTACCGGGATCACGCGATTGAAATGGGGAGCGAGGCTGATATTCCGGAGCATCCGATGGTATTTACAAAATCGCCGGTAACGGTTACGGGGCATGGTGATATCGTAAAGAGCCATGAAGAGGTTACCTCTCAGCTTGATTATGAGGGAGAACTTGCTGTCGTGATCGGAAAAAGCGGGACTCGCATTTCAAAAGAAGATGCATATGACCATGTTTTCGGATATACGATTGTGAATGATATCACGGCGCGTGATCTGCAAAAAAGGCATAAGCAGTTTTTTATCGGAAAAAGCTTGGATACGACATGTCCGATGGGGCCCGTGCTTGTACATAAATCATCTATTCAGGAGCCAGAGCGCCTCAAGGTTGAAACAAGAGTCAACGGCGAGCTGCGCCAATCCGGTTCGGCAAGCGATATGATCTTTTCCATTCCGGAATTAATTGAAACCCTCTCAAAGGGGATGACGCTTGAAGCGGGCGACATTATTGCCACCGGTACGCCGTCTGGTGTCGGCAAGGGGTTTACGCCTCCAAAATTCTTGCGGTCAGGTGACAAAATTGATATTACAATTGATCCGATCGGAACGCTGTCAAACCAAATTGGCTGAATAAAACTGGAGGGCGGACCCGGACCCGCCCGTTTTTTCTGATAATCATCTTTGTGACAGAGGACAAGTTCATGGTACTATAAGTGGGGTAATTTATCTGATAGGGGGAACATATATGACACACCTACATATTACGACATGGGTGGTAGCGCTGATTCTGCTTTTCGTCAGCTACTCGCTGTATTCGTCAGGAAGTGCAAAGGGCGCAAAAATCACTCATATGATTCTGCGGTTATTCTATATCCTTATTATTTTGACAGGAGCTGAGCTGTTTGTCCGTTTCGCCAACTGGAACGGAGAATACGCCGGCAAAATGATTCTGGGCATTATCACCATCGGCCTGATGGAAATGCTCCTCATCCGCAAGAAAAAAGAAAAATCAACAGGAGGCCTGTGGGTCGGCTTCGTCATTGTCCTTTTGCTGACAGTGCTGCTCGGTCTGCATTTGCCAATTGGTTTTCAATTGTTTTAATAGAAAAACCTATGAACCCGGCTCTTTGATAGAGCTGGGTTTTTTTATATTTATCCCCTCATATTCCAAATCATTTAAAATAACCTTAAAATTCCCTGTAAGCGGTATCTCGTCCTATGAAATTATGATACCTTCAAGGAGATTCATTATTTTGCAGGAGGGATAACATGAAACGCAGAAAATTCAGCTCGGTTGTGGCGGCAGTGCTTATTTTTGCACTGATTTTCAGCCTTTTTTCTCCGGGAACCAAAGCTGCAGCGGCCGGCGCGATCGATCAGGCGGCTGCTCTGGAAAACGGCAAAGAGCAGACAGGCGCCATGAAGGAGCCGGAACAGGTGAAATGGTACAAAGTGACCCCGGGAGCAACGGATATTCAGAAAAACTCACATATGGCACTGACCGTAAAGAGTGATTCAGTACTGAATGTATCTGTATATCCAAGTAAGGAAAAAGCGCTTAAAGATGAGACGTTTGAGATGTACCGTTCTTTCACAGCGGAGGATGGAAAAAGCGAAGTCATCTTTCCATACGCGTGGAGCGGCCCTTACTATGTAAAAGTTGAATACCTCGGAGAAGAAGAGCCAGAGGACGACGGAACGGCAGAAGCAGCTGCAGAAGCCAAGTATACGATTGGGTATAAAGGCACCAAAAAACAGCCGTCAGATTTAGAAGAGGAAGAAGCTTGTCCGGTTGAAATGAGTGTCGATCAGAAGAAATCAGGAAAAGGCATACTGGATAAGCTGAGAGCGATTCGTGATGAGCAGCTGAGCCAAACAGCAGAAGGCAAAGAACTGACAAGCCTTTATTACAAAGCAGCACCGTTTATCGTTGCAAAGCTCGCACTCAATAAAACAGCAAGAAATGAAATCTATCAGGATCTTGTGACATTAAAGCCGTTATTTGACGATGTGTCAGAAAACGGAGCATCATCTTCGTATAAGGTAACTGAAAAAGATCAAAAAGCGATCAACCGGCTATATGATAAAGCTTTGCAATCAGTCCCGTCTTTCCTTAAAGAGGAGATAAAGAAACAAGCGGACCGACTAAATATGAAGCAGCTGCAAGGCAAAACAGCCGGAGCCATTTTAACAGAAAACAATATTGCAGCAAAAAGTGAAGTTCAGACAACAAAGGTTATTTTCAAGGTGAAGGACAATAAAAGCCTCTCATCCGTACATAATGAAATGAAGGGCTTTTCTGCAAGCGCGCAATCGAAAAAAGACATATCCAATGTGAAAAAGGCAAAGAAACTGTTTGACAATCTGTATTCATTTGAACTTCCGAAAGACGAGAAACAGAACGGCGCATATACGGCAAGCGCCAAAAGGGTCAAAAGCGCTGCTGCGACACTATCCAAGATGTCCAATGTAGAGTTTGCGGAACCCGTACAGGAATACAAAAGCTTGGCAAACGATATTCAGTACCCTTATCAATGGCCGCTTAAAAACAACGGTGAAAACGGCGGTGTCAAAAATGCGGATGTGAAATATGAGCCTGCCAACACATTGCTGTCCAAACGCAAGCTTAACGATACACTCATTGCAGTAGTAGACACAGGCGTAGACAGCACGCTTGCCGATTTAAAAGGAAAAGTAAGAACAGATCTCGGACACAATTTTGTCGGACGGAATAACAATGCAATGGATGATCAGGGGCATGGGACGCATGTCGCAGGCATTATTGCGGCCCAAAGCGATAACGGCTATTCAATGACTGGATTGAATGCCAAAGCAAAAATCATCCCTGTAAAAGTGCTTGATTCCGCAGGTTCCGGAGATACTGAACAAATTGCTCTCGGCATCAAATATGCTGCTGACAAAGGAGCAAAGGTGATTAATTTAAGTTTAGGCGGAGGCTACAGCCGCGTGCTTGAATTTGCTTTGAAGTACGCAGCTGACAAAAATGTCTTGATTGCCGCAGCCAGCGGGAATGATGGAGAAAATGCCTTATCTTATCCTGCGTCTTCTAAATATGTGATGTCAGTCGGCGCAACGAACCGCATGGATATGACCGCTGATTTCTCTAACTATGGAAAAGGTCTGGACATCTCTGCTCCAGGGTCTGATATCCCGAGCTTAGTGCCGAACGGAAATGTCACGTACATGAGCGGAACGTCTATGGCGACGCCGTATGCTGCCGCTGCTGCAGGATTGCTGTTTGCTCAAAATCCTAAGCTGAAAAGAACAGAAGTTGAGGATATGTTGAAAAAGACGGCAGATGATATTTCCTTTGAAAGTGTCGATGGCGGAGAAGAAGAGTTGTATGACGATTATGGCGATCCGATTGAAATTCCGAAGACACCTGGTGTAGACTGGCATTCAGGC
The DNA here is from genome assembly GCF_037975425.1 of Bacillus sp. FSL R5-0416. Classification (NCBI taxonomy): domain Bacteria; kingdom Bacillati; phylum Bacillota; class Bacilli; order Caryophanales; family Bacillaceae; genus Bacillus; species Bacillus sp. FSL R5-0416. Next base: position 1,132,216 of record NZ_CP150252.1, read on the forward strand.
TACGGGCGGCTGAACGTCATGAAGGCTGTCAGCGCAGCTGATTTACAGCTTAAGGTCAACAAGCTGGAAAGCACTCAAACAGCTGTCAGAGGAAACGCGAAGGAAGGCACACTTATCGAGGTGATGAACGGCAAAAAGAAACTCGGCAGCGCCAAAGCCGGAAAAGACAATGCGTTCAAGGTTAATATCGCGACTCAAAAACAGGATCAAGTACTGTATGTGAAAGCAACAAAAGGTGATGCGAAAACATCGTATAAAGTTGTCGTCATCAAAGGAAAACCTTCCGGCACACCGAAAGTAAACGCGGTGAAAACGAAGGATACGGCAGTAAAAGGGAAGGCAAACAGCAAAGCGATGATCAGAGTGAAAAACAAATCAAAGAAAGTCATTGCTTCTGCCAAAGCTGACGCAAAAGGAACGTTTTCGTTGAAAATCAAAAAACAAAAAGCCGGAACGGTGCTGTACGTCACGGCTGCGGATACAGATAAAAAAGAAAGCAAGGAAGCAAAAGTTGTTGTTGAAAAGTAACCAAAAAGCGGTGCTCGATGCACCGCTTTTTTATTTGCGCCCCCGTTGGACTGCTGAATACATAATGGATCGCTTTCCGTTTGAAGCCGTCCATTCAAAACGGTCTCCTGTCCCTTCGCTGCTGTAGTGATGCTGCATCGCGCATTGTGCGGTGTCATTTGAAAAGTGATAAAAGGACACACCCTGCCCCGCCGAAGTATTCGAAAGGACTCCTTTATTATAAGAAAAGACGCAATCGAATACGGATAAGCCGAAGCTGTGCAAGTGCTGCAGAAATGCGAGAAAGGTTTCGTCGTCAAGCGAATCCAAAAGCGCCATAAGCGGCCGCTTGACTGATTTCTCATAGCGGATGCGTTCTCCCCCAGAAAGGGAGATGTTTTCTTCACCGCATGCCAGAACCAATTGATCCTGGAAGCCGGCTTGCTCCCACTTTCCTTTATGATGGACCCAGATTGGGCTGTGTTGGAGAGTGTCCGCCAAAAGTATATCACCTTCTCCGTTTTCGATTAAACAGATGCCGTCTTCGATGAGGATGGTGCCGTATTCCCATTTTCGTTCCTCTGTATATATCAATTGTTTCCGTTTCATGCATGCTGTCTCCTTTTTCTTCATTCCTCTCTTTTCTTTCCAATTCAAGCCTGTCCCATACAACTCTTTTATGGACAAATCAACTATCTGCCTATAGATGCATAAACTTACTAAGGTGCTGAAAGAAACGAAATTGTTACGACAGAAACGGGATTGGAGCTGATATCACATGTGTGGAATTACGGGTTGGGTCGATTTTAAAAAGCAGCTCGTCCAGGAAAAACAAACGATGGACAGAATGACAGACACTCTTTCCAAACGTGGGCCTGATGATTCAAACGTTTGGGGGGAGCACCATGTTTTATTCGGACATAAAAGACTTGCGGTTGTTGATATTGAAGGCGGACGCCAGCCGATGGCGTGTACCTATAAAGGGGATACGTACACCATTATTTACAATGGCGAGCTTTATAACACGGAAGATTTGCGCAAAGAATTGCGGGCGCGGGGCCATCAATTCGAACGTACGTCAGATACCGAGGTGCTTCTGCACAGCTACATCGAATGGCAGGAAGACTGTGTCGACCATCTCAATGGCATATTCGCTTTCGCTGTGTGGGATGAAAAGCGTAATCTGCTGTTTGCCGCGAGAGACCGTCTCGGCGTAAAGCCGTTTTTTTACACGAAGGAAGGCTCTTCATTTCTCTTCGGGTCGGAAATCAAAGCAATCCTCGCGCACCCTGATATAAAAGCGCGAGTGGACAGAACGGGACTTTCTGAAATTTTCGGGCTTGGACCGTCCAGAACCCCGGGCACTGGCATATTTAAAGGCATAAAAGAAATCCGCCCGGCTCACGCGCTGACATTTTCCAAAGACGGACTTAATATTTGGCGTTATTGGAATGTTGAAAGCGAAAAACATACGGACAGTTTTGATGACACGGTTGCCAATGTCAGATCGTTATTTCAGGACGCGGTGACGCGGCAGCTTGTGTCGGATGTGCCTGTTTGTACGTTCCTATCAGGCGGTCTGGACTCAAGCGCGATTACAGCGATTGCGGCGGGCCATTTTGAAAAGGAAGGAAAAGCACCGCTTCATACTTATTCGATTGATTACGAAGAGAACGATAAATATTTTCAAGCAAGCGCATTTCAGCCGAATGATGACGGACCATGGATTGAAAAAATGACAGAGACTTTCGGCACGACGCACCACAAATGCGTCATCAGCCAAAAAGATCTCGTTGATCATTTGGAGGAAGCTGTACTGGTCAAAGACTTGCCGGGAATGGCGGATGTCGACTCATCCCTGCTGTGGTTTTGCCGGGAAATCAAAAAGGACTTTGTCGTCAGCCTATCGGGAGAGTGCGCGGATGAGATTTTCGGCGGGTACCCGTGGTTCCATACGGCAGATGTTGAGTCTGGCTTTCCATGGATGAGATCAACGGAGGAGCGGATCAAGCTGCTTTCTGATTCATGGCAGAAAAAATTGAATCTGAAAGAATACGTAAATGCCAAATATGAAGAAACCTTGGCAGAAACGCCATTATTAGATGGTGAAACGGGTGTGGATAAAGCAAGAAGACAGCTGTTCTATTTAAATATGCTTTGGTTTATGACGAACCTTTTGGATCGGAAGGATCGCATGAGCATGGGGGCGAGCCTGGAAGTGCGGGTGCCGTTCGCCGATCACCGGCTTGTGGAATATGTTTGGAATATTCCGTGGGAAATGAAAATGCATGATAATCGGGAAAAAGGCATTTTACGCAAAGCGCTTGAAGGTATTTTGCCTGATGACATTCTGTATCGCAAAAAAAGCCCGTATCCGAAAACACATCATCCGGAATATACAAAAGGCGTCAGCGAATGGCTGAAAACGATCAGAAGCCAAAAGGACTCCGTGCTCCATACCTTGCTGGACAGAAAACAATTAGATCAGCTTTTAGAAACGGAAGGCTCCTCCTTCAAGGTGCCGTGGTTCGGACAGCTCATGAAGGGGCCTCAGCTGATCGCCCATCTTGCTCAAATTCATACATGGTTTGAAGCGTATCGCATTGATATTGACGAGAGGTAGGTTCAATGCAAATGTGATTAAAATCCAGAGATGTATAGATTTAAATAAGAAGGATAGATGAGCAGGGAAATATATGCTCTATCTATCCTTTTTTGTACAACGCACTATCGAATTGCCCCCGCATTCCTTCAATAAGAATGAATAGGTTTTAATGTTCTGCCGATAAAACTAGCTGATACCGGGCTTAACTTTAATTCCCTAGCCCATACAGAAAGTTGACCAATATGGTGAATTTCGTGAGCGATGATATGGTGTAATATTTCATCTCGCGTATATAAAACACCTGTCTCCCAAGGAACGCTTACAAGTTCATCTTTTATTTGATCTGAATGTGTTTGTAAAACATCAATTATTTCAGTTCGGAATGTATTTGAGAGAGATTTCACTTTATTGAGTGTTTGATAATCAGCGAACTGAACAGCGATATCTTCTTTTCCTTGGATAGCACGAATCCAACTATATTCCACATCAATAATATGAAAAAGGGTATATAAAATATTCTCTACTCCGCCAAGACGGTTATTAAGTAATTCTTCAGTGGTTAGTTGATGACACCAAGTAAACCATTGATCTCTAACCTGCCAGTTATATTCAAAAAATTTTATCACTGAACTCACTCCAATACTATCATGTATCATAACAATTAGCCCTTTTTTCCGTGATTCCTCTATTATTGAAGTGATGATTGAGAAATGTTTACATTCTACCTGTTGTATGGCATTAAAAATAATAATGTATATCTCGTCGATGATGCTGTACGTCTTGTTACTTTTACAAAGTAAGAATCGGCATTTTCTTCATATACAATTAGGAAAAAACATACTAGACTTGAAGAAGCAGTGATACATAGGAGTGAGAAAAATGAAAGAGATAAAAGAAGCTTACCAGCAATGCGGACAGATTGTTGGCGAATACGCGCCAGCCTGTTTCAAAGCATTATCATATCTCCCGCTAAAGCAAAGACAAGCCTCTTGGGCAGTATTGTCGTTTTGCCACACGGTGGCCAGTGCAGACGAAAAGGTATTGCCCGCATTTGAAGCTAAAGCTGATCATGTTTACCAAAGGACAAATAACGGTAATCAACATCTATGGAAGGCTTTTGATCATGCGTATCGGACCTTTACATTGGAAAGCGAACCTTTTCGGGAGTTTATTGCCGCACAAAAAGAAGACGCCAAGCCGTATGATGACCTTGATGAACTGCTCATGTACGCATATCGGACGGGCGGTTCTGCCGGATTGATGCTGCTGCCGATACTGACACGCCGAAAACAAGATCAGCTCAAACAAGCAGCCGTCTCTCTCGGCTTGGCCATACAGCTGGTTCGCTTCTTAAGTGATCTTGGCACAGATCAGCAAAAAATCCGCATTCCCCGTCAGGTAATGCAGCAATTCGGCTATACAGAGGCTGACCTCCAAAAAGGCACCGTAAATAAAGCGTTCACAATGACGTGGGAGTATATCGCTTTTGAAGCAGAAGCCTACCTTGAAGAGTGTCAGGATGCCTTGCCGCTATTTCCGCAGTATTCTCAAAAAACGGTGAAAGCCGCTCTTCATTTGTACCGGGCTGTTTTAGAAAAAATCCGGGCGAAGCAGCACGATGTATTTCAACATCACTTCGCTCTCACAGAGACCGAAGTGAAGCAGATTCTCTCTGATATCTAAAAAAACACCCGGCCTTGATTGAGCCGGGTGTTATGCCATACCTTTTTGAATCCAAATACGTGAGCGCCATCTTCTGTACATTAAGATTCCCCGGACCCATTCATCCGCGATAAAAGAAATCCAAATGCCGGCAAGACCGAAACCGAGATGGATGCCGAAAAGATAAGCAAGCGGGAGGCCGATGCCCCACATTGAAATCATTGCCATGTAAACCGGGAATTTCGCATCCCCCGCAGCCCGCAGAGAGTTAATGATAATGACATTAAACGAGCGGCCTGGTTCAAGAATAATGGTCATGGCAATCAATAGGCTTGCAGTTGCTATAATGTCAGGGCTTTGTGTGAAGAGTCCGATCAGGTCTTTTGAAAAGATCGTCATCAAAACAGAGGTAGCCGCAGCAATTCCGAGTGCCCAATATAAGCTCTTCATGCAGCGCTCATAAGCGGCATCAAATTGTTTGCCGCCGATATAACGGCCGATTAAGATTTGTGTACCCTGGCTGATCGCAGTGCCGAACAGCAAAATAAACATCGTAATATTTTGCGTATACACTTTTGTTGTCAACGCCTGCGCGCCCATGATGGCGATAAAATACGTGACAATCATTTGCGACAGGTTGTATGAAAGCTGCTCTCCCGCAGAAGGAATGCCGATTTTCAGCAGCTTGCGCAAATGCTCTTTATGCATATGAAAGACTTTTTTCAGCGACATCTTCAGCTGGATGCGTTTGTTGACAATCACAATCATCGCGATTAATCCGATGACGCGGGCGATAGATGTGGACATGGCCACACCGGCAACGCCGAGGACAGGAAAGCCGAACAAACCGAAAATCACAACAAAGTTTCCGGCAATGTTTAAAATGTTCATGCCGATAGTGACAAACATTGTATCTTTTGTGTAGCCGTAGCTTTTTAAGATCGCGCTGAATGTCATGATTAAAGCCTGAATAAAGGACAGACCTCCGACAACTTGTAAAAAGACTTTCGCATCAGGCATCAGTGCGTTTGATAATCCCATCATATGAAGCAGAGGGACAGCCGCGAAAAAGACGACGGCGCTGATGGCCAGGCTGATGAAGAAGTTGGCGCCGATTGACACATAAGCGACTTCCATGGCTTCTTTCTTTTGCCGTGAGCCTAGAAATTGTGAAATGATAACGGTCGTTCCTGTTGCGATAAAGCTGAACATCACGATAATTAAATTTAAAATCTGGTTGCTGACGCCGACTGCTGCCACGCTGTTATCCGAGTATTGGCTGAGCATCAGTGTATCGGCATTACCCATAAACATATATAATGAGACCTCAATAAAGATCGGCCAAGTAAGCGAAAATAATGAGAACGTTTTGTCAGCGGGTTTTTTCAAAGCAGTTGATTTGAAGACAGCTTGTTTCATAGTGTCTAACCCCTTTCGTAAATAAAATCAACGTTTTAAAGTGTACCTCCATTTCCTTATAATAAAAAGGGATAGAAACGATACTTCTTGTAAAAATCCGACTTAAAAAGGAGGATGATTCAAATGCCTCGCATCCTGTTTACAGTCCCGCCTTTTCCGGTATTTATCGCAGCTGGGGAAGGGGTTTTTAAAAAAGGAGAAACCCATGTGAAACGTGTATTCTCCGTGTTTGATCTGATATATGTCAAACAGGGAACGTTATATATAACGGAAAATGAAACATCGTTTTCTGTTGAAGGCGGCGAGTACATCTTGCTTTCTCCCGGTCTTGAACACTACGGGACGAAGGGCAGTGATGAAGCAACCTCCTACTATTGGCTTCACTTCGATGAACATCGATATGAATTTACGGCAAAGGGAGGCAGCAACTGGTCTGAGCTTCAGCAGGAAAAAGGGAGCTTCGAAGAGCCGGCCCGCTACGGATTGGCCTTGCCGAGAAAAGGCAAGGTGCAGCGCCCGCAGTTTATGGCGCAGCAGTTTGAAAAGCTGATCGATTACTCCGCGGAAAACTCTGATTTGCCGCTCAGAAAGCAAATTTTATTTGAGGAGCTGATGCTGCATCTTCAAAAAGAAGCGTTCCAAATACCGTCTGCGAAAGAGCGGGTAGCCTGGGAGGCGGCCCGGTATTTACAGGAGCACTATAAGGAAAAGACGACAATCAAGGATCTGTCGCTCGCCCTTCACTATCATCAGGATTATGTGAGCCGCTGCATGCAGCAGGTGCTCGGCGTAACTCCGGCACAATACACGAACCGGGTGAGAATGACGGAAGCGAAGCGTCTTTTATCCTCTACAAATGATAAAATGGGCGTTATTGCGGAAACGGTCGGAATGGAAGATCCGACATACTTTTCAAAACTCTTTAAGCAGATAGAAGGCATTTCACCAATTGAATACCGGAAAATCGTCAGCCGGAAAGTTCAATAACCAGACGAGGGATGAACATGAAAACAACAATTTACGATGTGGCAAAGGCGGCGGGTGTCTCGATCACAACTGTGTCCCGTGTGATAAACAATACGGGGAGAATCAGCGATAAAACACGGCAGAAGGTCATGAATGTCATGAATGAAATGGCATACACGCCCAATGTCCACGCCGCGGCGTTAACGGGAAAACGAACGAATATGATTGCTCTCGTGGCGCCTGATATTTCAAATCCGTTTTACGGCGAACTGGCCAAAAGCATTGAGGAAAGAGCGGATGAGCTCGGTTTTCAAATGTTGATTTGCAGCACCGATTACGATCCAAAAAAAGAAACAAAGTATTTTTCTGTGCTGAAACAGAAAAAGGTGGATGGCATTATTTTTGCAACAGGGATTGAAAGCCATGACAGTATGTCTGCTTTGGAGGAAATCGCCAGTGAACAAATTCCGATTGCCATGATTTCTCAGGATAAGCCGCTTCTTCCGATGGATATTGTTGTGATAGATGACGTTCGTGGCGGATATGAGGCTGCCAAGCATCTTCTGTCACTCGGCCACACGAACATCGCCTGTATTATCGGAGACGGGTCAACGACAGGCGAAAAAAATAGAATCAAAGGCTTCCGTCAGGCGATGGAGGAAGCGGGCGTGCCCATTGATGAATCACTTATCATCCAGACGAGATTTTCCCTGGAAAGCGGCAAGGAAGAAGCGGGAAAATTGCTCGACAGGAACGCTCCGACTGCTATTTTTGCCTTCAACGACGTATTGGCTTGTGCCGCTATACAAGCTGCGAGAATAAGAGGCATAAAAGTGCCGGATGATCTTTCTATCATTGGTTTTGATAATACGATACTCGCAGAAATGGCGGCTCCGCCCCTGACAACCATAGCCCAGCCGATAAAAGAGATGGGGCGGAGCGTCATCGAACTGCTGGCAGAAGCAATAGAGGGAAAACGAAAGGCGAAACAAAAAATAGTGCTCCCGCCTGAACTTGTAGTCAGACATTCTACATCACCGCTCAACACATGAGCCCGCTAATGAGCGGGTTTTTTCATTAGGACAGTTGAAGCCAAAAAACATATTGCGTGTAAACCAAAGGCAGTGTAAAATGAAACCATCTTTTGAGAAAGCGCTTGCGCAAAATGGCAGAGCGGATAGAACCGCTGTTTTTTTAGCTGTTAAGAGAAAGCGCTTTCTCAAAGCGAGCCTGAAATGAGATAAAGGAGAGGATGGGACGTGGAACATCAAGTAAGATGTGCAGTATTGGGATTAGGAAGGCTCGGTTATTATCATGCGAAAAATCTCGTCACCAGTGTGCCGGGGGCAAAGCTGGTTAGTGTCGGTGATCCGTTAAAAGGGAGAGCGGAGCAGGTTGCCAGAGAACTCGGTATCAAAAAATGGTCAGAGGACCCGTATGAAGTGTTAGAAGATCCCGGCATTGACGCTGTCATTATCGTAACGCCGACAAGCACACATGGTGATATGATCATCAAAGCAGCTGAGAACGGCAAACAGATCTTCGTTGAAAAACCGCTGACATTAAGCCTTGAGGAATCAAGAGCAGTTTCTGAAAAAGTGAAAGAGACAGGTGTCATCTGCCAAGTCGGCTTTATGAGACGGTTCGATCCAGCATACGCAGATGCCAAACGGCGGATCGACGCTGGAGAAATCGGCAAACCTATCTATTATAAAGGCTTTACGCGCGACCAAGGCGCGCCTCCCGCAGAATTTATCAAACACAGCGGTGGAATTTTTATTGACTGTTCCATCCATGACTATGATATTGCCCGTTATTTGCTAGGGGCGGAAATCACTTCTGTTTCAGGCCACGGCAGGATTCTGAACAATCCGTTTATGGAGCAGTATGGCGATGTGGATCAGGCGCTGACGTATATTGAATTTGACTCCGGCGCAGCGGGGGACGTCGAGGCAAGCAGAACCTCTCCATACGGACATGACATCCGGGCGGAGGTGATCGGGACAGAGGGCAGTATTTTCATAGGGACATTGAGAAATCAACATGTGACCATCCTATCGGCTAAAGGGAGCAGTTTTGATATCATTCCAGACTTTCAAACTCGTTTTCATGAAGCCTACTGCTTGGAGCTTCAGCATTTCGCCGAGTGTGTCCGGAATGGAAAAACACCGATTGTGACTGATATTGATGCGACGATCAATTTAGAAGTGGGTATCGCCGCAACCAATTCCTTTCGAAGCGGCAGGCCGGTACAGCTAGATGTGAAGCGCGCTTATACAGGTATGTAAAAGCTAATATGTTGCATTTGAGGCTTTCCGCAAAAAAAGCAAGGACATTTTAGCCCTTGCTTTCTCTTTTCTCATATAAATAGTACATATAATCAGTAGGTACGCCTAAATGGCCCAGCTGTCTCAGCATGGCGGTTACGTTCCCTCTGTGGTAAGTGCCGTGATTGACGACATGCAGGATGGTGTCTGCATAGGTTGATTCCAGTGTACCTAGTTTCGGATGCTGCATTGTGAAGGTCTGTTCTAAGTCCGTCTGGCGGCTGAAGAAATCATGATACTGTGACTCCAGCTCGGCAGCGTGCTGTTTAATCGCTGCCATATTACCTTGCGCGGACTCTAATTTGCCTGCGCTGTCTATAATCTCTTGGTAGGCCACTCCCGAAAGAACATTCAGCCAAATGTAGTCAGCCCTGCACATATGAAGCAGCACGTCGCTGACAGAAGGAAATACGCTCTTTACTTCTTGATAGGCAGTTCCCTCCGGCAGGTTTTCGATATGGTTAAATATTTTCTTGTTTGCCCATGAATGATAGTCATAAAACTGTTTTGCATCAGTCATCAGCATGCCTCCTTTTCTAAGAAATTCGTTGTTTTCATTCGTTTCTCCTTCAATTGTAAAAGAGTGACACCCCAAAATATCCTGCCGCTGCCCACATTACCGCTGCAGAGCATTTGTTTACGATCACCATTAGCCTGCCGCTCGTATCTATCGTCTGAAACAACCGGCCCGCTATTGCAAGGCTGATAAACCAAATCCAAGACACAGCGATGCAGGCGGCCATAAAGAGCCATTTCTCAAGCCCCGAATATTGAAGAGAGCTCGTGCCGATGACGCCGATCGTGTCCAGAATGGCATGCGGGTTTAAAAGAGAAACAGCGGCCGCAAATGCAACTTGCTTTTTTGGTGTGAACGTATGTTTCTCATTTTGGCTTGTGTTCGGACGGCTGTTCCAAGTCACCCAGCCCATATAGAGCAAAAATAAAAATCCGCCGGCCATCATGACTGTCTCAAACACAGGCAGCTCCTGCACAATGACAGACACGCCCGCAACGGCTAATACGATTAACAGGGTATCGCAGACTGAAGCACTGATGACAGCTGGGAGAGCCCGCCAAATATGCTTTTGCCACGCGCCTTGCTGAAAAATAAACACATTCTGCACTCCCAGCGGCAAAATTAAGCCAAACGCGAGCACAATTCCGTGAATGATTGCATTCATGCTGAAAAAGCTCCCTTCACATTTTTTTCAATCATAAGAGAGATTGTCACTAAAGTCTCCAGCCATTTGGTTGGGTTAGGAACCAGCCAAATGTATAATGTGTAAAAAAGGGGGGCATGACCTTGTCGCAATGGCAGCCAAGCCGAAAGTCGGATGTTCCGCTGCATCGGCAGATCGAACAATATATGAAAGACAAGATTCTTCACGGAGAGTGGGCTGTAGGGACGAAAATCCCCTCACAGAGAACGCTGGCCGGCATGTTTCAAGTCAACCGCAGCACAGTCACAGCAGCCATAGATGAACTCACGTCTCAAGGCTTGTTAGAGGGAAGAAGAGGCGGCGGTACGAAGGTTGTAAACAGTACTTGGAGCGTGCTGGCGGCTGAGCCTCCGCTTGATTGGAGCGATTACGTCCGTTCGGGCATTCATCGCGCCAATTCTTCCATCATTCAAGCTATTAATCAGAACGAACCAAGAGCGGATATCATCAGATTAGGGACTGGAGAACTTTCACCGGATCTTGTGCCTGCTGACACAATTGGACGGATGTTTCAGCAAATCAATCCGGGCGTCCTGTCTTTAGGATATGAGCAGCCGAAAGGAAACCGTAAACTGCGGGAGGCAGTGGCCGACCATTTAAAAGGAAAGAAGATCCATGTGTCACCGGCTGCAATTTTAATTGTGTCCGGTGCACTTCAGGCACTTCAGCTCATCTCAATTGGACTTTTAAAACGAGATTCTGTCATTTTGACGGAGAAGCCGTCCTACCTTCAATCCTTGCATGTATTTCAATCAGCTGGGATGCGGCTTCGCGGCTTGCCGATGGATGATGAAGGGGTCAAAGCGGGGCTTGTTTCTTCTAATCGAAAACAATATGGAGGACAGCTGCTTTACACGATTCCGTCGTTTCATAATCCGACAGGCACAGTCATGTCAGAGCAGCGAAGGAAAGAGATCATCAGCCTGTCAAAAAAAGAGCAGATGCCCATCATTGAGGATGATGCGTACGGTGATTTATGGTTTGAAGAAAAACCTCCGCAGCCGTTGAAAGCAATGGATCATGAGGGCAATATTCTGTATCTGGGCACGTTTTCAAAAACGGTTAGCCCCGGTCTGCGAATCGGCTGGCTTGCCGGTCCGGAGCCGGTTATTGAAAGGTTGGCGGACATTAAAATGCAGACAGACTACGGATCAAGCGGCCTGTCCCAGTGGGCGGCTGCCGAGTGGCTGTCACAGGGGTATTATGAAGAGCATCTGACTTGGGTACGCAGGAAGCTTAAAGAAAGGAGAGACGCCGCCGTTCATTTTCTCGAGCGGTATGCCGGGGACATTGCCACGTGGCGGATTCCCGCAGGCGGCTTTTATATTTGGGTGACATTTCACAAAAACCTGCCTGTCAGCCGTTTCTTTTATGGATTGCTGAAACGGCAGGTGCTTGTGAATCCCGGCTACATTTATGACGGTGAAGACCGAAACAGCATCAGGCTGTCATATTCCTATGCATCTCTTGGAGATTTGGAAACTGGCATTAAAGCGGCAGCTGAAACAGCACGCCGCCTGATGATGTCCTAGGCTTTGGTTATACGATGACAGCTCCCAGTGCCCTGGCGAAGGCAATCGCGTGCTCAGGTGCGATTTTGCAGCCTTTCAATTTGTCGAGGGAGACATGAAGCTGTTCAAAACGGCACGTGCTGATGTCCATGTTTTGAAGGGACGTGCCGGTAAAGCTGGCGCCTTCCAATTCGCATCCGTCAAAGTGTGTCTGCTGGAGCACCGTATCGCTGCATTCACTTTGCATAAGAGCACAGTGATCAAATCGAACTTGTTTCATATTTGAATACGAAAATGAGCTGAAATGTCCGTGGCATTCCTCGAATGAAACATTCCGCAGCGTTGCTTCCGCCACATTCATTCCAACCATTTTTGACTGCTTAACTGAAGTTCTGTGAATGACAGCCCCGCTGAAATCGGCGTTTGATAAATCGCACTTTTCAAAGATCACATCGGTCAGTTCAATATGCCGAAAAGACACATCGATAAAGACGACATTTCTGAATACCGTTTTTTCAACACAGAGTCTTTCGATATCTTCGCCGCAGATGGTACAATCTTCAAACAAATGCATGCTGATTACATCATCCTGCGTCACGGCATCATGAAAATCTGCGGTTTGCAGGTTTTCTGGTATGTTTGGTTTTTGAATTGCGATTTTATTCATGTGATGACATCCTTTGCTGCCCGAAAAACAGAGGCTTCCGGGTTCAATTTAATAGATCGTTAAGGAAATTGATACATATAGTAAAACGTGAAGAGCCTTTTCTTGGTATAGCAGCCCGCTTGTTTTGTAAGCATAAATGGAAAGCTTCCTATACGTCAAGGCGTTTACAGGCCGGGAAAGCCAAAGGGAACAGGAGGAATGCGGAATGGGGCATTACATCAAAACCGAGGAGCATGTGACACTGTTTGTAGAGGATATCGGACATGGAAGGCCGATCATCTTTTTGCACGGGTGGCCGTTGAATCATAAGATGTTTGAATATCAAATGAATGAGCTTCCGAAAAGGGGATTTCGTTTTATCGGCGTTGATTTGCGGGGATATGGGCAATCTGACCGCCCTTGGGAAGGCTACGATTATGACACGATGGCCGATGATGTGAAAGCAGTCATTTATACGCTGCAGCTTGAGAATGCGATTCTTGCCGGTTTTTCAATGGGCGGCGCCATTGCACTCCGTTATATGGCACGGCATGAAGGAGCCGATGTTGATAAGCTGATTTTACTGTCTGCGGCGGCCCCCGCGTTTACAAAACGCCCGGGTTATCCGTTCGGGATGAGGAAGCAGGATATTGACGATATGATTGAATTGTTCAAAGCTGATCGGCCCAAAACACTGGCTGATTTAGGGAAACAGTTTTTTGAGAAAAAAGTGTCTCCAGAGCTTAGGCAGTGGTTTCTCAATCTGATGCTGGAGGCTTCCTCCTACGGGACGATCCACTCGGGCATCGCATTAAGAGACGAAGATCTCAGGAAGGAACTTGCTGCAATCAAGGTGCCGACGCTGATCCTGCACGGGAGAAAGGATAAAATTGCGCCGTTTGATTTTGCGAAAGAGTTGAAGCGCGGCATCAAACAGTCGGAATTGGTTCCGTTTGCAAACAGCGGGCACGGAGCATTTTATGAGGAAAAAGAGAAGATCAACAGTTTGATTGCGCAGTTCTCCAACTCATAAGAAAAAACCCGACATTGATCGGGTTTTTTATATAATTCCTCTGTTTTGAAGTGCGTTAATGATGAGATCAGCTCCATCGGAAATAGAGGTCTGGTCTGACTCAATGATGAAATCGGGTGAAAGCGGCGCTTCATACGGAGAATCGATCCCGGTGAAATGTTTGATCTCTCCGTTTCGCGCTTTTTTATAAAGCCCTTTTGGATCGCGCTGTTCACAAACATGCAGCGGGCACTTCACATAAATTTCGAAGAACTCACCTTTAGGAAAGAGCGCTCTAACCATGTCCCGATCCTCTCTGAATGGAGAAATAAAAGCCGTTAAAATCATTTGCCCGCTGTCGACAAACAGCTTCGCCACTTCTCCGATCCGGCGGATGTTTTCAATCCTGTCACCAGTCTGAAATCCAAGATCTTTGTTTAAGCCGTGGCGGATATTATCACCGTCAAGCACGTAGCTCTGAATGCCCTTGCGGTAAAGCTTTTCATCGACTGCATTGGCCAGCACCGATTTTCCGGAGCCGGACAAACCTGTAAACCAGAGGACGCAGCTTTTGTGTCCGTTTAAGGACTGTCTGTCAGACTTTGAGATGGCAGCGGGATGCCAAATGATGTTCGGATTGTGTGTCATTGCAATTCCCCGCTGTTTTGTTTGATGGCAACAGGCTGTTGGTGAAGTCCCTTGATCAGCACGGCTGCGACCTCAGGCCGGCTGAATTCTTTAGGCGGCTTTTTGCCTTGGCGGAGAAGCTCTCTCACTTTTGTGCCTGATAAGTGGATGTGGTCTCTTGAGCTGTGCGGACATGTTTTGGAGGTGCCCATGTTTCCGCATTTTCGGCAATAAAAGCTGTGCTCAAAAAACATCGGCTTGATGCCCAGCTCTTCCTCTGTGAATGATTGAAAAATATTTTGGGCGTCGTATGTTCCATAGTAGCTGCCGACACCCGCGTGATCACGGCCTACAATAAAATGGGTGCAGCCGTAATTTTTTCGGACGAGCGCATGGAAAATCGCTTCCCGCGGACCTGCATAACGCATGGCGGCAGGGAAAACCGATAACATGACACGATCCTTTGGATAATAGTGATTAAGCAAAGCCTGGTAGCTCTCCATTCTGATATCGCTTGGGATATCGTCTGACTTTGTTTCTCCGACAAGCGGGTGAAGCAGCAGACCGTCGACCGTTTCTAATGCTGTTTTTTGAATGTATTCATGCGCTCTGTGAACAGGGTTCCTGGTTTGAAAGCCGACAATCGTCTTCCAGCCGAGTTTTTGAAAGGCCGCTCTTGTTTCTGCGGGCGTTGCATAAAACTGTTCGAAAGATTTGTCAGGCAGGCGGCTGACCGTGATAGGCCCTCCGATATAGTAATCCGGGCGCGCCAGCAATTTTTTTACGCCTGGGTGGGCAGGATCGTTTGTTTTAAAAACAGACAGTGCTTCTTGTGTTTTATCAGGCTGGTATATATCGGTGACTGTGATCATGCCGTAGGTAACACCGTCTTTCACAAGCTTGACGTGATCTCCGGCAGACAGCTGTTTTGCTGTTTTTTCTCCGACAGGCAGCGTAATCGGCAGGCTCCACGGCAAGCCGTTTGCCAGCCTCATTTCCTTCACAACACGATGATAATCTTTTTCTCCCAAAAAACCTGTTAACGGGCTGTATCCGCCGATCGCGATAAGCTCCAGATCACTCAGTGCAAGCTGATCCAGCTCTGCTTGGCACGCGCACCCTTCAAAATGGCATGCGGGATCACAGCGGTTGATTAATACCCCTCCATGGGGTTCGTTTCCATTCAACGTGTTCAACCTCCAATTATACGTTTCCTTGTTTTCTTTTCTGCGGTTAATGAAAGTTTGACATCAGCGTCTCAACATCATTTCGATTCTCACATCAAGAACCTGCCATCCGCTATTCCTGATGCAGGCCGCATTCTGTTTTCTCCCGTCCGGCCCATCTTCCAGCCCTCTCATCGTTCGGGTCCGGGGAAGGCAATGTACACATTTCACAGCCTATGCTCGGATAATGTTGATCGTGCAGTTTGTTATAAGGCAAATTGTGCAGGCGGATGTACGTCCAAACGTCATCCCATGTCCAGTGGATGAGCGGGCAAATTTTGATGAGCTTAAACTTCTGGTCCAGGTTTACGTATTGAATATGCTTTCTCGTTGGTGACTGCTCCCGGCGCAGTCCTGAAATCCAAGCTGTCATGCCGGACAGGTGCTTTTTGAGCGGTTCAATTTTCCGCAATTGGCAGCAGAGGTTCGGGTTATGCTTCCACAGCTCTCCGCCGTACTTCGTCTCCTGTTCTGTTAAGCTCAGATCGGGTTCGAGCATCTGGATTGCAAATCCCGGATATCGCTCTTTGACGGTCTCGATCAGCTCATATGTTTCCTGAAAATGAAGCCCGGTATCCAAAAAGATGATGTGTGCGTTTTTGTTGATTTTTGATATTAAGTCTAGAAGCACCATTCCTTCTGCGCCAAAGCTGCATGCGTACACAATCTTTTCTCCGTACGTTCGGTAAGCCCACTTCAACACATCGAGCTCATCGATCAATTGATCCGTTATCTGATTGGACAGCATGTCGTTCCATGTGTCATATGTGATGGTTTCGTTCAACGTTTTCCCCCCGTTTGCATCTGCTTTTTTTATCTATTGATCGAGTTATAGGCAGACTATTCATTTTTTGCATAAAGGTTCAGGGTTTTTACGTGCCGCGCCCGCCTAAAATGAGGTGCGGAACCATTAAGAGCCCGGCTGAATATGCTTTTTAGCAAAATGGTTTTATGCCCAAGGAGAGGTAGTATGCCGATTGCCATTTATCAGGGGCATCATCATTCGCTTGCCCCGGCGGACATTAACATCGTCATTGATGTCATCAGAGCTTTTACGGTCGCCCATTATGCGTTTATCGGCGGGGCGAAAGAGATTTTGTTGGTCCGGACAGCTGATGAAGCCTTTGCGCTGAAAGACACCTATCCGGATTATGTTTTGACGGGAGAGGAAAAGGGGGTCGGTATCAGCGGATTTGATTTAGATAATTCTCCAAAACGCATGGCTGGGCAGGATATGGCGGATAAGCGCCTAATCCAGAAAACAACAAACGGCGTCACAGCAGCATTGGGGGCGCTGAACGCAAAGCATCTGTTCGTAACTGGATTTTCCAATGCCAAAACAACGGCAGAGCATGTGAAAAAGCTCGCCGCAAACGATTGTGTCGTGAACATAGTGGCTTCCCATCCATCAGGTGATGACGATATGGCGTGTGCGGAGTATATCAAAGGCATCATTGAAGGGACAAATGCGGTAACGGCTGCGGAGGCGATTCAAAGAATAAAACGCTCTTCTGTTGCGGAGAAATTTTTTGACAGCCGCCAGCCATTGTTTGATTCGGAAGACATCGTTTACTGTACAAAAGAACTGACGGGCGATTTCGTGATGAAAGTGAAACAAGATGGAGAAGTTCCAACGATAGAGAGGGTCATAATATGAATGATTTTTCACTAGAATTGCCAGTGAGAACAAACAAGCCGAGAGAAACCGGGCAGTCCATTTTAATTGATAACGGCTATCCCTTGCAATTTTTCAAAGATGTCATAGCCGGAGCGTCCGACTATATTGATTTTGTGAAATTCGGCTGGGGCACATCATTACTTACGAAAGATCTTGAAGAAAAAATCAGCACACTGAAAGAACATGACATTACATTTTTCTTTGGCGGCACACTGTTCGAAAAGTACGTAAGCCAGAAAAAAGTGAATGAATTTCATCGGTACTGCACCTATTTCGGCTGTGAATATATTGAGATTTCAAACGGTACGCTCCCGATGACAAATAAAGAGAAAGCGGCTTTCATTGCCGATTTTTCTGATGAATTTCTTGTGCTCAGTGAGGTGGGCAGCAAGGATGCGGAATTAGCAAGCCGGCAAAGCTCTGAGGAATGGCTTGAATATATCGTTGAGGATATGGAAGCGGGCGCGGAAAAAGTGATTACAGAAGCCAGAGAAAGCGGAACGGGAGGGATCTGTTCCAGCAGCGGCGATGTCAGATTTCAAATTGTTGACGACATCATTTCCTCGGATATTGATATCAACAGGCTGATTTTTGAAGCGCCTAACAAAACGCTTCAGCAAGGGTTTATTCAAAAAATCGGGCCGAATGTGAATCTGGCCAATATTCCATTTCATGATGCCATCGCGTTGGAAACGCTGCGTTTAGGGCTAAGATCCGATACCTTTTTTCTGTAAAATAGCGGCTGCGGGGCTCTCGTCGTGAAGAGAGCCTCTGCCTATTATTTTTTATGGCGGTACATAGGCGTGAGATAGGGAAGTGAGGTCAGACGGATGTTGTAGATGAAGTCGATGACTCTTGTCGATATCACTTGGCATATGAGGGCTTGAATGACGATGCCCCAGTCAATAATAGACGCGGTGACCATAAAAATGATGCAATTCATGATGAGCAGGATCGTTCCGGGATTCCCACCGCGGTAGATAGAAATCATCAGAGCAAGTGCTCCGAACCCTCCGTTTGAAATTTTATATTTGTATAAAAGTCCGATGCCGAGTCCCAATAACACTGCGCCGCTTGCCAGATCAAGCCACAGATTAGATGTGATATCCGGAAAAACCGCATCAAAGATCAATACCGAGACAGAGGTGACGGTGATAGAAGCGAGGGTGCCGGTGAATGTTCTCATCTCCAGCCATTTTAAAGCGGTAAAAAGCATTGATACATTCACAGCCCACACTGAAAATCCGTGGGGGATTTGAAACAGATAATGCAATAGCACCGCAATACCTGCTGCACCGCCTGTTGGAATATCATGCGGAAATAAAAACAAGGACATGCCGAGTCCCTGTAGTACGCCGCCTACGACAATCATAAACGTAAGTTTTGCTTTCATCAGCAGTTCAGCCATTAAGTCATTTGCTCCTTTATGAAAAGACTTGTCCGCTGTTTTCATTTTATGAGGCTGTCCATTATTTATGTCTCAAAATAAAGAAATGGCCCAGCTTAATATGCTGAGCCATCCCACTTGTAGCGATTGACGATCTCCATATTGATCTCTGTTCCAATGTCTTTTCCTTTCGGGATGTGGACCATTCCTTTTGAAGGCTGCAGGCTGACGAGATCGGTAAAAGGATTCTCCATGACGTCCCACTCGATCGGTTCAATGTGATCGTTCTTCATTTTAGACCATGGGGGCAGACAGGCTTGTGCAAATAAAGCATAGAGCCGTGAGAGCGATCCGTCATATGCATGGGCGGATGCTCTGACGCCGAAATAACGCGCGAGCTGGAGGCAGTCCCGAAACTCATCAATTCCGTTGACATGCATGACATCGGGCTGAATGATATCCAAACAGCGCTGTGAAAGGAGAGGCACATATTGCGCCGGGCCTTTCATGTTTTCTCCGCCGGCAACAGGAACAGACAAACGGCTTCGAAGCATAGCGTAATCCTGCGGCTGATCAAAGGGCAAAGGCTCCTCAAGCCAGCCAATGTTCGTCCATTCGGAGAAATAACGCTCCCATTTAAAAGCCGCAGCGGCATCGTAGCTTTGGTTTGCGTCCAGAATCATCGTAATGGAGCTGCCTGCTGTATGCTGCAGCGCATTGATGTGCCGGACATCCTCCTTGAATGAAGTCCCGCCAATTTTGACTTTGATTTGCTCAAACCCTTTTTTCAACTGGGCTTCAACATTGGAGACTGAGCGGCTGATCCATTGCGGGGAGTCTGAGTACGATTGAAAAGACGCGTACACAGGAATCTCCTCTCTGTATCGCCCGCCCCATAATTCGCAAACCGAACAATCCGCAGCTTTGGCTGCAATCTCTGTCAGCGCCATGCTTACAGCGGAGGCCGCCCGCTGGTGCCATTTTTGAATCGTGCGCACTAATGACAGGCGGCTGCCGGCCTGTTTTCCTAATAGAAATGGGATGATCCGCTTCGTAAAACCGACATGGAGAGCAGGGAGCCAATCAACGCATTCTCCCCAGCCGTCTATCCCGCTTTCGGTGATAATCCTGATGAGATAACAAGTCCGATATCGTTTAAACCCATTGGCATCTCCGTATGGCTTTTCTAATCGGTGAAATAGCGGAAAGGTTTCAATCCGTACAATTTTCAAACTGGGTGCTACCTTTCCTCAGCGGGCTGGAGCCGATTGCCAGCCATTTTAGGGTCTTCTTTTTCTTTTGTTTCTTCATTGTTTTGCTTCACATGGATGAGCATCATCACAAGAATCCCGACAACGAGAGTCAATCCCGCGATGCTTAAAAACATGCCGGGTCTGGACCATTGCATCAGGCGGCCGAAAATCGGAGGACCGATCGCTACCCCTAAGAAACGTACAGAGCCGTACAGCGAGGTGACAAATCCCCGTCTTTCTTTGCCGACAGCCCCGGTAATAAAACTGTTCACACAAGGAAGGACAAGACCTGAGCCTATACTGCTCAGTACAAGAACACTGATAAAAAGGACAAGATTTTCAATGAATGACAGTGCCGCGTAGGATACGGTCATGAACGCCAATCCAAGTACGATCAGCTTTTTCATTAACGATTGCTTTTGCCCGATTTTGCTTCCTGTTGTATAGGACGTCACACACATAACCAAAAGCGGGATCGCTAAAATCAAGCCTTTCTTCACGCCGTCGGTGTCGTATGTTTTTTCAAGAACATCTGAGAGATAAAACAGGATGCCGAATAAAGTAAACAAACAGGTCGCACCTGCTAAATAAGCGGTAAACAGCCATCTGCCTTCATGTTTAAAGACACTTAACAGCCCTTTTGCATATTTTCCGATTGGTGGCGGTTCTTTTTCCTTTTTCTTTTCTTTAATAAAAATCCAAGTCAGTACGATCGAAATGATACAAAACACAGGAAAGGCAAAAAACGCGCCATACCAGACAAGCAGGGCGATCAGCGAGCCAATGATCGGCGATAGCACTTTCCCCATGCCGTTTGAAGCTTCAACAAGGCCGAGCACCTTGCTCTCCTGGGCGCCTTTAAACAGATCTCCCGTCAGTGCCATGGCAATTGGGCCGGTTCCGGCTGCCCCGATTCCCTGTAACGCTCGTCCTGCCATGACCCAAGGGTAGGCATTGTCAAAAAAACCTGCCGCAAACCCGGCTAACAAACCGCCGGCACCATACAAAATTAAGCAGGGAATAATGATGACTTTCCTTGAGAATCGGTCTGCGAGATAACCGACAATCGGAATCGCAAAAGCTGCAATCAAGGAAAATACTGTGATCACGAGACTGACTTGAAATTGTGATAAATGAAGTTCAGATTTCATTTTTGGCAAAATCGGAATAAGCATCGAGTTTCCTAGGGTTAATATTAAAGGGATTGAACCGATTGCTACAACCGTCATTCCGTTATTTTGTTTTGATGATTCCATCTCAGAGCACACTCCTTTTCTTCTGCTTAGAATGTCCCTGATGGCTTCGTTTATTCAGCGATCAGACAGCAAAAAACCGAACAGAAGATACCTGTTCGGGAAAAAAGAGGGTTAACCGAGAGCCTGTGAAATCAAAGCATATAAGTGTCCATTTTGAATAGGCGCTTTTTTCTGAAAGAACAAAAGCGGAGGTTCATCATCTTTACGAAATCCCATTTCTATCAGGCTGTCATGCAGAGACGTGTGTTCACTCGGTATATCGATTCGCATCGGCCCTTGTTTGCCGGCCGCCAGCCTGTTAATTATTTGTGCTGCAACATCTGATGATGGAGCGATGATGGGGCCGAATTTCAAATTGGCCGGTGTCTGTACAGAAAGTCCGTAGCCAATTAGCTGTCCGTCATGATTTCTGGCGATGATACATTCGCATGAAGCAGAAATAAGCTGCTGCAAAAGGTTTGATCGATCTCCGCCAAAGGCAGCCAGATCCGCCGCAGTTAAGTCGTGAAAGTCTTGTTCTCTAAAGGATGTCAGTTCAGCATCAAGCTTTTTTGTATAAGGTTGAAAACTGTGACAGCTGTACTTTCGCACTGAACCTGCCGTATGAAAACCTGCTTTTTCATAAAGCGGCAAACCTTCTTTTGTGGCGCAAAGCCTGATGGCGGTGTTTTCACCCGCTTGGGGGATACAGGCGTTTACCATACGCCGGCCGAGGCCGAGCCGTTGATATTCTTTGTCCACGATCACGAGGCCGATAGAAGCAAGCCGGCCAAACAAAAACAAGCCGATGCAGGAAATAATATCACCGCTGACATTTTGATAGCCGTAAAAGCGTCCTTGCTGGACAAGCAGTGCCAGCTCTTGTTCGCCGTAATCCGGCCACCCGGCTTGCCTGCAAAGCCGCAATAGACTAGGGATATGTTCTTCATGAAGCTTAATCAGCTTATCGATTATCCTCATACAGATCACCTGCTTGTTTCGAGTTTTTTATACATGATGATATGAGTGCCTATGCCGGGAATCTCAAACGGTTCGCCGAGTACTTCCCACCCAAGCTTTGAATAGTAGCCTTTCACATGGCTTCTGGCATTGCACCAGACTGCCTGAACGCCGTTCTTTGCCAGTTTCTCTTCCGCGTGTTTGATCAGCGTGCTCCCGCCTTTTTGATCGCGATATCCTTCAAGCGTTGCCATGCCTCTCAGCCGATATGCTGGGGATTCTGTTATTAATGGCTGATTTTGCGGGGAAAAAGAAGCGATGCTGATCAGCTTCCCTTCAAAAAACGCGCCGAGATGAAAGGAGCCTTTTGCATGATCCTCTTCATATTTGCATTGTTCAATGGATTGATGGGGGCGCAGAATGCGGTGCCGGATTTCATATGTATCTTCCGCGGATATGGTTTTGACTTCGAGCATAATGTTCCTCCTCATGACTGTTTTTCTATATCGTAACACGAATCCCGTTGAAAAAGACCGCCCGATTGGATCAGACAGTCTTTTAAGGGATTAATGCAAAAAGATATTTTGGCGCTGCTCATCTTTTTGCTGAATATATGAAGTGAGCTCAGCGGTTAAGTCAGATCTGAGGAAAGGCGTTATCAAGTAGATGCCGTTAAACAGCTCGCATGCCGTATCCAGCAGGGAGCGTGCAATTGCAAGGCCTTCCGCTTTTTGCTTTTCTTTATCTTCACCGGCATGGGCCATTTTTTCTCGAATCGTATCAGACAGCTTAATGCCGGGAATTTCATTATGGATGAATTCGGCATTCCGGCTGCTTGTCAGCGGCATGATGCCGATATAGATCGGCGTCTTCAGATGTTTTGTTTCGTTATGGATATCGACAAGCTGCTGCTCGGAATAGACAGGCTGAGAAACAAAATAATCTGCGCCGCAATCTATTTTTTTCTCAAGCCGTTTTACCGCTTTATCCAGATGGCGGACGTTAGGATTAAATGCGGCGGCAACTGAGAAATTCGTTTTCTTGCCGAGCGGTTTTCCAGACAGAGACAGACCTTCATTGAATTGTTTGATCAGCCTGATTAAATCAAAAGATGTTAAATCATATACAGACGTCGCACCAGGAAAATCCCCGATTTTAGAAGGGTCACCTGTAATAGCAAGCACGTCATTCAGCCCTAACGTATCAAGGCCCATTAAATGTGACTGTAAGCCGATAATGTTACGGTCACGGCACGTAATATGGACAAGGGAACGCATATCGAGCTGTTGCTTGATGAGAGCGCCGCAGGCAACATTGCTGATCCGCGGGGTCGCCAGAGAATTGTCGGCGAGTGTCAGGGCATCGATTCCCGCTTCTTTTAATTCAGCAGCAGCGGACAGAAATTTGTCAAAGCTCAGTTTTTTCGGCGGATCCAGCTCTACGATAATAGAGCGTTTTTTCGCTGCGATCTCATCCAGGCCGGGCTCGGTTCGCTCGTGATGAACAGAAATGAATTCTTTGGCCCGGGTTTTGACTTCTTTTTCCGTAATCGGAACCAGCCCGCCAACTGCTTCCGCCATCGCCCTGATGTGATTCGGCGTTGTGCCGCAGCAGCCGCCGATAATCCGCGCGCCTTGCTTTCGGAATTCTGACGCGCTGTTTTGAAAATACGTGTCGTCTGTTTCATAGACGAGCCGTCCCTCTTCAAGCGAAGGAAGACTGCTGTTCGGATAAACGGATAAGAATACGTCATCAAAAATTGGCACTTCGCTGAGCGCTTCAATCATGTGATAAGGCCCGAGCCGGCAGTTAATGCCGACGATATCAGCCCCGAGATCCGCAATCGATCGCAATGCGTCAGAAAGCGGTGTTCCGTCCTGCAATACGCCTTGCTCGTGCATGGAGACATTGAGCATAATCGGAAGATCAGTCTCTTTGCGCGCGATTTTCAGCACTTCACGGGCTTCTTCCAAATCATAATATGTTTCTAACAGCAAGCCATCCGGCTCTTCATGCAGCAGCAGATACAACTGCTCGCGGAAGCTGCGCTTAATTTCGTCAAGACTGTACGCGTTTTTATTAAATGTCCGTATGCCGCCCATCGTTCCAAGCACGTATGCATCGCCTGCTGAAGCCCGCGCGATCTTTACGGCCTCCTGATTCATTTTTTTGATGTCATCCTCAAGACCGTGTCTGGATAATTTAATATAGTTGGCCCCGTACGTATTCGTTTGAATAATGTTGGCTCCCGCTTCAACATACGCTTTATGTATGCGCTGAATTTCCTCCGGCTTTGAAATATTGAGCTCCTCAAAACACCTGTCAATGCCATAGGAGTAGAGGAGTGTCCCCATGGCGCCGTCACCGATTAACACCTGTCTTTGCAAATCTTCTAAAAGTCCCATTGTCTGCCTCCTTTATTCACGTCAGCAAGGAAAAAAGAGAAATAAAAAAAGTCCTCTTAAGAAGAAGACTTTGTCAGTGATTTTGTCTCTTCTTATCTTCCAAGCTGTTCGAGCTTGCTGGATTTAGCACCTTGGTCATGGCTGATCGCCATTACACCGGTTGCTGAAGCTTCGTCGGGCCAGTCCCTCTGCTTCTCTTGATAAGAACGGATATGAAATTTTCGTGTCAGGAAGTGCCAAAAGATACCTGGCGTTTTTCCCTTTCTCCAAATTTACCGAAAATAAAGACAATAATCAATAGGAATCAGAAAATTTATGTGAAATTTATAAATTGAACGTCAATTGGCAGGTCTGCTCCCCGCACAGCTGAGATAATCTGCTGCAGGTCATCTTTGTTTTTTCCGGTGACACGCACTTGATCATCCTGCACCTGAGACTTTACTTTCAGTCCGGAGTTTTTGATGATCGTATTGATTTTTTTTGCGTTGTCCTTGTCAATGCCTTGAACAAGCTTTGCACGCTGGCGCACCGTTCCGCCTGACGCGTTTTCAACCTTGCCGTACTCAATGTTTTTTGTCGGTACGTTTCGTTTAATCAATTTGCTGACCAGCACATCTTTCAGCTGGCTTAATTTGAAGTCGTCATCAGAAACGAGGACCAGCTCCTCTTTATCTAAAGAAATGTCACTTTTGCTGCCTTTAAAGTCGTATCGGGTACTGATTTCCTTCAGTGCGATTTGGATTGCGTTTTGCACTTCAGGCAATTCCACCTTGGATACAATATCAAATGAGCTTTCTTTTGCCATATGAAAACCTCCATAACATTTAACTTATGTGTTGATTATAGTAGAATAAAGAGAAACTTCCAACAGAACAAAGAATCAATTTGTGATGATTGGAAAAAATGTTAACAAAATCCGCAGAGAATAAGCGGAACAGGAAGGACGATAGCATGAGACCAGGGCAGCAATTAACCTTGAGTATAGATCACCAAACCGACTTCGGTTACTTTTTAACCGATGGGGAAGATACGATTCTCTTACATAACAGTGAAATGACTGAGGATATCGAGGACAGAGACGAAGTAGAAGTCTTTATATACGTAGACCAGCAGGAAAGGCTTGCGGCCACGATGAAAATTCCGGTCATCAGCGCGGATGAATATGGCTGGGTTGAAGTGGTGGATAAAGTGGAAGATATGGGCGTTTTCGTTGATGTCGGTTTATCGAAGGACGCACTAGTCGCAACTGAGCATTTGCCGCCGTACGAAGATGTCTGGCCGCAAAAAGGGGACAAACTTTACTGTATGCTGAAGGTGACGAACCGGGGGCGCATGTTTGCGAAACCAGCGCCGGAAGATATCATCAGCGAACTGTTTACCGACGCTTCAGAAGATCTGATGAATAAAGAGCTGACAGGTACGGTGTACAGGCTGATCGCATCGGGTTCATTCGTGATCACGGATGACGGTATCCGCTGTTTTATTCACCCGTCAGAAAGAAAAGAGGAGCCAAGACTCGGTTCAAGAGTCACAGGCCGGGTGATTCAAGTGAAAGAAGACGGTTCAGTCAACTTGTCGCTGCTTCCAAGAAAACAGGATGCAATGTCAGTTGATGCTGAGTGCATTCTAACGTATATGAGAACGAGAAACGGTGCCATGCCGTACAGTGACAAAAGCCAGCCTGATGATATCAGAGAACGTTTTAATATGAGCAAAGCCGCCTTTAAACGCGCACTGGGCCATTTGATGAAAAACGGAAAAGTGTATCAGGAAAATGGATGGACATACGAGAAAAAATAGCATGAAAACGGCTCGCCTGCAGCAGACTGCGGAGCGAGCCGTTTTTTTATGTCTAGTTTAATTCATCAACCAGTGTTCTGATTGCCATTTCGCGATCCACATTGTCTGAAATCGCAATCGGCGTAATATCAATGGCGAGAATGATCAGAATCAGGGCACCGGCTGCAGCAACATAAGAAACATAATAGAAATAGTTAGCGGTATCAACAGTGTTGACAAGCTCGGCCTGAACTCTGGATGTATCATCCTTGGAAGCGGCGATTTCCTTTGCTGCTTCTACTTTTTCTTTAACGATTTGACCTGCTTTTTTCAGCAGTTCATCCACTTTCAATGCATCTTTGCTGTAAACAGCTTTCTTCAGGTTATCAAAAAAGTCAGCATCCTCTTTTTTAATATCAGCGACAACCTGATTGGCAAAAGCCTTTGCCTGTTTTGTGTTGAGTTTGTCTGTCATCGCTTTATTAAAGACCTCTGGAAGCTGTTTGCCAACTTCCCCTTGGGCAAACACAAAGCCTTTAAAAATTTCCTCACCTGAATACTCAAGCTGCTTTGCCTGTGCCACACTTTCTTGCTGCTTCACCAAAAACACAGTCGTCACCAATACAACCGACAAAAAAACTAGAAACGCCTTCTTCAAACTGAAACCTCTCCCTTCTTGTGTTTTTTATTCCACAACAGTCTGCGAATATATGTAAATTGAATCGTGGAATCGATAGGAGTGAGATACAATATCAAAATGCCGGCCATGATAATCGAAAAACTGATGAGGCCCAGCATGACTGCAAAAATCTCATGCATAAAAACAGCGATGATCAAAATCAATCTCCAATGCTTCTTCGGCGCAAACAGCGCTGCGAAGATGACAATTTGAACCAGCAGCGTCCCCCATGTCGGAATCACCACGAACGGACTTGTTACAATTGGCTTCGTTAACGCCTGAAAAAAGCCGTTGAAGCCAATGGTTTTTTCCTGGGCAAAATAATAGACGGCCGTTCCGTCCACCCATTCCTGCTGAGACAGCTTAGCGACGGTAGAGTGAAAATAAAGCACCGCCACTTGGATTCTGATCACAAAATAAGAAATAAAAGCTGTTATTTTTCCAAGTGTTCTTTTGCCCTCTATAGGTCTCGTGCTCCAATGCCATTTTCTCGGATCGGTCAGCGTGATGGGAAGCAATAAAAAGGTCATGACGGCTGCTGCCTGCTCGCCTCCGTCGATGACGATCAGCGATGACTGCAGGCTGTAACTGACATACCAATGCAGAACCCCGGTGATTCTGGGGCGCCAGCCAATGACAACAAGCACCAGAATGGCAATGCAGACCCATCTGAAAAGATTTAACATCATATAGTTATTTTCGCCGAGGCAAAAGAGACTGAGATTCATTTTACAAGCTGGATAGCTGCTGATCCCGCTGGCTGGCTTCATAATGAGGCTCGGGTGATTGATGAGCAGCGTCAGCAGGCTGGATAGCGCAATGATGCTTCGCGCGAGGCCGTATACATTTGTCCACGGGTTTCTTTCGTCCCATCTGGTGATGGTCTGTTTTATGTTTTCGAGCATGAAATCACAACCTTGACTATGCTTTTTACCTGATAAGACGAAGGGGTGTATTTAGAATAGCTCCAAGGAACAATATCCTCTTTCGTCAAATAGTAGCTGCCACAAAGCAGCGGGCGGGGAGCGGGTGTTTTTAATTGCACGGTTTTGGCTTTGCTTTTGCATGCGCCGAGGTCCTTTTCTTTACATGCTGTCCACTGTTCCTTGCCGACTTGGCTGTAGATCACGCCCATTTCAACGCCTTGTGACCGCCCATACCGATACAGGCCGAATAGGTTGTCAGCCCTCATATTGGGCCATCTGACCTTGGCGCTGGCATTTTCAGCCTCATATAAGCCGATTGCAGTATCACGCGGATTTTTGCTGAAAAAGCCCCAGCCCTGAGGGAGGATGCTGGACATGAGAAATTTGGAGTCCTTTGTCAGCGGAATCGGGGTTGTCCCTAAGCTGCCAATAATAGAAAACAGAAATAGTGAACCCCAAAGGATTGAAAAAATGACAAAAAATGATATCGATTTCTGCATTCGACTGCTCCTTTTAACCTGAAGAATCGTTTTTACACTTTTCATAATATAAAAACATTTATGTAATAAAAAGGTTAAAAAGTATGAGAAATTCCATTTTTGTTAAAAGGAAAAACAGGACATTTTACACTGCTATATGTGATTGATATATAGTGGTTTTTTCGATATATTTAAACCATGAAAACGAATCAAGTTAATGACCGCTGGATTGTTCAATTTCGAAAAGGGATTTTCGAGCTGGCCATCCTATCCCTTCTGCGTTCTAAACCGATGTACGGTTATGAGCTGACGTCATCCTTAAAAACCACCTCGGCGCTGGCTATTTCAGAGGGAGCGATTTATCCGATTCTGAAACGTATGACCGAGAAGGGATGGATCGAATTTTTTTGGGAAGATTCACTGGACGGCCCGAAAAGAAAGTATTACAAAATGACGCAAAAAGGAGAAGAAATGTTAAAAGAACGGCTGGAGAAATACCTGGAAACCCATCAAGCCTTACTGTCTTTATCGGGGGATTTGCTATGAATGGACAGCTTATCATTGACCGATACATGGAGGAACTAAATGCAGAGCTGGCGAATATGCCTGATGTAGAGAGAGAAAACGCTATCGACGAATTAAAGGGGCATATCACCGCTTTCGTTCAAGACAGAATCAAAGCCGGCCTTAGTGAAGAGGAACTGCAGGAAGCTGTTGAATCTGAATTTTCTCATCCGAAGGAGCTTGCCGAATTGATGATGGGTGATGGGGGAGAGACGAAAAGGAGGAGGTCTTTATTGGGCAAAAGCTGGCTTTCGGTCCTTCTCATTGTCACGATTATCGCCCTGCCGCTGCTGCCGTCCGACTTCAGACAGCTGCCGCTGGCTGTTTATTTAATGGTGCTCGCCGGATATGTATGGAAGCGAAAAAAATTGATGATGTTTGCAGGTGTCAGAAAAAACAAAATGCGCTCTCAAAAGGAGATTGTTACGATTTCGCGAGTCGGTGCGGTTTATCTGCTGTTTTTAGCAGTGCTGCTTCTTTTGAGCCCGTTCCTCAATGCGCTTGTCGTCCTGCTGCTGATTGCAGTAAGCTGCGCCGCTTTTTTTCTTTTTCTTAACATCAAGTAATCTTGTAGGAGGCTGTAAGATGGAAATCAGCATCAATTATCTATTAATTGTCATCGCGCTTTTATTCTTTGTGGTTGCCTATTTTGTCGGAATCAAAAAACAAACCTGGATGCTGGCTGGGTTTAACGAGGCGCGTATACGGGATAAAGACCGGCTGGCCAGAATAGCAGGCTACTTTTTCTTGAATTCCGGTTTGTTCATTTTGCTGAATAGTTTTATCTCATTTCAAGGTCAGGAGCAGCTCATACCTCCGCTTATACTGGCATATGGAGCAGGGGTTATTATTTATGTCAATAAAAAATTAGTAGAGTAGAAAAAGAAGGGCAGAGCGAAATATCTCCGCCCTTCTTTTTTGGGAAAATAAGAACGAAGCACCACATACAAGTTTTTGTATTTTTGATAGGATGAAGAAAAATGGTAGATTCCAAAATAGGAAGGATGTGGTGTTTTGCGCAACCTGACCAAGACATCTCTATTACTGGCCGGCTTATGCACGGCGGCCCAAATGGTTTTTGTAACACATGCCTCAGCTGATCAAAGCATCAAATACGACCATACGTATCAAACCCCTTCATACATCATCGAAAAGTCATCGCAGAAGCCGGTACAAAACACAACCCAGAAAGAATCGCTATTTTCCTATCTTGACAAGCATCAAACGCAGTTTAAGCTCAAAGGGAATGCGAACAGTCATTTTCGCATTTCGAAAACCATAAAGGATCCAAAAACAAAACAAACGTTTTTTAAATTAACGGAGGTTTACAAAGGAATTCCGATTTACGGCTTTGAACAAGCGGTCGCGATGAAGGAAAACAAACAAGTGAAAAGTTTCTTTGGAAAGGTGCATCCGCAAATCAAGGACGTCTCCATCACACCGTCTATTTCTGAGAAAAAAGCAATACATACAGCAAGGCGTGAGCTCGAGGCTTCCATTGGAAAAATCGAATATCTTGATGGGGAACCAAAAGGCGAATTATATATCTATCCACACGACGGTGAATATGATCTCGCCTACCTTGTGAGACTCTCGACATCTGAACCTGATCCTGGCTATTGGCATTATTTCATCGATGCCAAAAACGGAAAGGTCATTGAGTCCTTTAATGCCATTCATGAAGCGGCAGGTACAGGAATCGGCGTATCAGGTGATGAAAAAAGCTTTGACGTCACAGAACAAAATGGGCGCTTTTATTTGGCTGACGAAACAAGGGGAAAAGGGATCAATACATTTGACGCGAAGAACCTGAACGAAACCTTGTTTACGCTTTTGTCTCAACTAATCGGGTATACGGGCAAAGAAATAGTCAGCGGCACGTCCGTATTTAATGAACCTGCGGCTGTAGACGCACACGCAAATGCGCAAGCCGTTTACGATTATTACAGCAAGACATTTGGCCGTGATTCTTTTGATCAAAACGGAGCAAGGATTACGTCTACCGTGCATGTCGGCAAACAATGGAACAATGCTGCGTGGAACGGTGTCCAGATGGTATACGGGGATGGAGACGGTTCGAAATTTAAGCCGCTGTCTGGATCGCTCGACATTGTCGCGCATGAAATCACACACGCAGTCACACAGTATTCCGCCGGTCTTTTATATCAAGGAGAACCCGGTGCATTAAATGAGTCCATTTCTGACATTATGGGCGCGATGGCTGACCGTGATGATTGGGAGATCGGCGAAGATGTCTATACTCCTGGTATTGCAGGAGATTCATTGCGGTCATTGGAGGACCCATCTAAGCAGGGAAATCCAGATCATTACTCGAACCGCTACACAGGAACAGAGGATTATGGCGGAGTCCATATCAATTCGTCCATTCACAATAAAGCAGCTTATCTTCTTGCAGAAGGAGGCGTGCACCACGGTGTACAGGTTGAAGGGATTGGGCGTGAAGCAAGTGAACAAATTTACTATCGGGCTTTAACATATTATGTAACGGCATCTACAGATTTCAGCATGATGAAGCAAGCGGCGATTGAAGCTGCCAATGATTTATACGGTGAAGGCTCGAAGCAATCAGCTTCAGTCGAAAAGGCGTATGAGGCTGTCGGAATTCTATGAGCAAACAAAAACAGTCAGACTCTGTGTCCTGACTGTTTTTGTTTGCTCATTTTCTTAAAAAGAATATCGCCAATGTACCTGGACCGGCATGCGAGCCGATTGCTGAACTGATTGGATGCATAATGATTTCTTTCGGCTTGAACGCTTCCTCAATCAGGTGTTTCATGTCCGTGGCTTTTTCTTTGTTCGCGGCGTAGCTGATCCCGACGGTTTGATCGCTCCAATCATCCCCGCGCTCTTTCATAAGCTCGATGATCCGTTTGAAAAGTTTCTTCTGTCCGCGGATTTTTTCCAGAGGCACAAGCTTGCCGTCCTCCATCTGAAGCAGCGGTTTAATATTCAACAGGCCGCCGACAAAAGCGGACGTTTTGGATATCCGGCCGCCCCTCGCGAGATATGTTAAATCATCAACGGTAAAAATGTGTTCAAGCTGGCTGCAAAAGTTCTTTACAGACGTTTCAATTTCTTGTATTGTATTCCCGTTGATACAGAGATCGGCAGCATGCCGGACAGCCAGACCGTATCCTAATGAAGCGCATTTGGAATCAATGACCCGCAAATCGAAATCGGGGAATTCCTCCTTCACTTCATTGGCGATCATTACAGCTGTCTGATACGTGCCGGAGAGACCTGAGGAAAAGGCAATGTAAAGAGCGGGATCACCTGTTTCGGCATATTGCAAAAACACATTTTTAATCGTTTGCGGTGAAGCTTGGGACGTCTTAGGTGTTTCTCCATTTTGCATCGCTTCAAATATTTGATCCGCATGAATTGTGACTGCATCTTCGAATTCTTTATCGCCGAGAGAAACCCTGAGCGGAATAAAGCCAATGCCTTTTTCTTCAAAATAAGAACGAGGCAAATCAGTAGCGCTGTCAGCGATGAGATGAACTGTCATATTGCTTCCCTTCTTTCCGTTATCGCTCGTTATCATGAGAGTTAAGCCAACTATATCATATTAATTTGCCAAAATCGTGTTCAAATATTTGTTTTAAGGGAAAACATAATAAAGAAGAAAGAGCGGAGGAACATGCCATGGTACTAGATCAAACAAAAAAATTACTCATCGTCATCATCGGCGCTTTACTCAATGCTGCCGGGCTGAACTTATTTTTGATACCTGCAGATGTATATGCCAGCGGATTTACAGGTGTTGCCCAGCTTTTATCAAGCGTCGTTGATCAATATGCCCCCTTTTACATATCGACGGGAACGCTCTTGTTCCTCTTAAACATTCCGGTCGGTATTTTAGGATGGCTGAAGGTCGGCAAATCGTTTACAGTGTACAGCATTTTAAGTGTCGCACTCACTACTCTGTTTATGGGGATCCTGCCGGAAACAAGCCTGTCACATGACATTTTGCTGAACGCGGTGTTCGGCGGCGTCATTTCCGCAGTCGGTATCGGCTTAACATTAAAATACGGAGCTTCGACAGGCGGGCTTGATATCGTCGCCATGGTACTTGCAAAGTGGAAGGATAAACCCGTCGGCACGTATTTCTTCATTCTGAACGGGATTATCATCTTGACGGCAGGATTATTGCAAGGTTGGGAGAAAGCATTATATACCCTGGTTACACTATATGTGACAACGAGGGTGATCGACGCCATTCACACTCGCCATATGAAGCTTACGGCAATGATTGTGACGAAAAAAGCGGACGAAATCAAGGAAGCCATTTACGGAAAAATGGTGCGCGGCATCACAACTGTTCCGGCAAAAGGAGCTTTTACGAACGAACAGAAAGAAATGATGATTATCGTCATCACGAGGTATGAACTGTACGATTTAGAAAAGATCGTCAAAGAAGTTGATCCAAAAGCATTTACGAACATCGTTCAAACGACAGGGATTTTTGGTTTCTTTAGAAAAGACTGACGAAAGCAGGTGGAAGTCGTGAAACGGCTGCTTGTGATGCTCCTCCCCGTGCTGCTTTTGATAGGCTGCGGGAAAGATGAGCAGACAGAACCCGATAAGGAGGTATCAGGCGGAATGGAGAATCAAGAGGTTGTTTTATCTATTGACGCAATTCAGGAGCCTGAACAAATCAAGTTTAACATGTCGCTGAAGAACCAAAGCGAACGTGCTATTGAGTTTCAATTCAGCACAGGGCAAAAATTTGAACTTGTCGTGTATGATTCTGAGCACAAAGAAAGATACCGTTATTCGAAAGACAAAATGTTTACGCAGGCTTTTCAAAACCTGACGCTTGAATCTGGAGAAACATATGATTTCTCTGATGTGTGGAAGGAAGTCCCGGAGCCCGGAACCTATGAGGTCAAGGTGACATTTAAGGGCAGGGCGGAAAATCTCAAGCAGGTTCAGGCTGTTCAGCAGTTTGAAGTCAAATAAGAGGCTATGGCGAGTCGCCATAGCCTTTTTTTATTGCAGTTTGTCCAGCTGATTTTGAAATTGATGCAACTGTTGACGTTCCGCATCTGTCGAATTGGCATACGCAGAAGATACAGCATTTTTGGCTCTCAGAATCGCTTGCTCCTGATCGCCTTCCTCAAAGCCGTTTGTCACCATGACCGCCTGTTGAACAAATGATTTTGCCTGCTGAAACAGTTCATTTCTCATTTAATATTCATACTGCCTTTCAGCCGAGTCTCGTGCCGCGGCATGCTGGTGAGCTTCTTCTAAAGTAGACCGATATGGAAATCTTGCGGCGTGTAGCCCGATGGAGTCTTTACCCTGCTGAATAAACCTTCTGGATTTGCTTCGTTTACCCATTTTGAGACTGCCCCCTTCCATACTTTGACGAGATGAGTCGTCTTCAATAGTATGGTGGGGGAAAGTAAGGTTTATGAGTGGGAAAAATTAATACGGACCTTCTTTAAAGTGAGAAATATTCTTTCAAAAACCTTGCCACGCCGTCCTCTTCATTTGTGGCCGTAGTTCGGTTGGCAATCTGCTTGACCGCGTCAATTCCATTTCCCATTGCAACGCCGCAGCCTGCAAATTCAAGCATTTCCAAATCGTTATCCTCATCTCCAAAAGCAATGATCCGCTCCCTAGGCACGCCGTAATAATCGCTGATTTTCTGCAGGCCGACCGCTTTATTCATGCCGCTTTTGATAATTTCAATGACATGCCACGGAGCGGCCCATCTTCTATGGTCGATCACCTCGGCATGCACATCCGATAAATATGAGCGTATTGCCGGCACATCCTCTTCCTTTGCATGTATGAGTACGGACGTCACATCTTCACCGAGATTTTCCCGCAAGTCTCCGACCGTTACATTTGTTGTGTTCATGTTAAAGGCATCAATCAGGTGCTCATCATGGTAATGAAAGTATACGTCATCAATGACTTCAGCAAGCACGTTATGTACGTTGTAGCTCTCGCTGATATCCACGAGCTGTTTGACAACATCAAGCGGCAGCGACGTATGATACCGTCCCCAGCTGTCGTCTTGCGGATGATGGACAAATGCTCCGTTAAAATTGACAATTGGCGTTGTCAGCTCCATCTGCTGGTAGTACATGGAACTTGAACGATACGGACGGCCTGTTGAGATGCAGACATGATGCCCGTCATCTTTTAGGCGCTGTATCGTCTGAAGGGTGTTTTCAGATATGGTTTTATCATCCTTTAATAATGTTCCATCTAAATCTAATGCGATTAAATAGGGTTTTGTCTCCATGAAAAGCTCCTTTAACCTTAGATTTTGCTTGTTTTGCCTTACTTACAGTGTAGCTTTTTACCATCTTTATTGTCTACATGTTACACTTATGATTATGGTTATCCTAAGGAGGGGCACATTGTGATACAAATTGAGAATCAAACCGTTTCCGGTATTCCGTTTTTACATATTGTAAAGGAAGAGAATAGGCACCGCGCTGTTCCTCTCGTGATCTTTATCCATGGTTTTACAAGCGCGAAGGAACACAACCTTCATATTGCTTACCTGCTTGCGGAGAAGGGTTTTAGAGCCGTTCTGCCGGAGGCTTTGCACCATGGGGAACGGGGAGAAGAAATGGCTGTCGAAGAGCTGGCGGGGCATTTTTGGGATATCGTCCTAAACGAGATTGAAGAGATCGGCGTACTTAAAAACCATTTTGAAAAAGAGGGCCTGATAGACGGCGGCCGCATCGGTCTCGCAGGCACGTCAATGGGCGGCATCACAACGCTTGGCGCTTTGACTGCGTATGATTGGATAAAAGCCGGCGTCAGCCTGATGGGAAGCCCCAATTACGTGGAGCTGTTTCAGCAGCAGATTGACCATATTCAATCTCAGGGCATTGAAATCGATGTGCCGGAAGAGAAGGTACAGCAGCTGATGAAACATCTCGAATTGCGGGATCTCAGCCTTCAGCCGGAGAAACTGCAACAGCGCCCGCTTTTATTTTGGCATGGTGCAAAAGATAAGGTCGTGCCTTACGCGCCGACCCGGAAATTTTATGACACGATCAAATCCCATTACAGCGAGCAGCCGGAACGCCTGCAATTTATCGGAGATGAAAACGCTGACCATAAAGTCCCGCGGGCAGCTGTGTTAAAAACGATTGAATGGTTTGAAACGTACTTATAAAGCACGAAGTTATTAACAAGAGCTGAATTTACGTTATACTGTAGAAAAAAGGAGTGAGGGAACGTGGAAGAAGCATTAAAAGAAAACATCATGGGCGCCCTGGAACAGGTTGTCGATCCTGAGCTTGGCGTTGATATCGTGAACCTTGGTTTGGTATACGACGTTGACATGGATGAAGACGGCTTAACGCACGTGACGATGACACTGACATCAATGGGATGCCCTTTAGCGCCGATTATCGTGGATGAGGTGAAAAAAGCATTAGCGGACCTTCCTGAGGTGAAAGACACAGAGGTTCACATTGTATGGAATCCGCCTTGGACTAGGGATAAAATGTCCAGATACGCAAAAATTGCGCTTGGCATTCAATAAAACAAAAGAGGACAGCCTGATATGTGAGGCTGTCCTTTTTTACAGCTGAAAGGAGTGAAAGGAAATGATGTACCTGCTGGCAGTTTTATGCCCGCCGCTTGCTGTTTTGTTTTCGGGAAAACCGTTTCAGGCCTTGCTGAATCTCATATTGACCTGTATCTTTTGGCTGCCGGGCGCGATTCACGCCTGCTTTATCGTCGCCGACCGCCGTGCCGAAAAACGGGCAAGAAGATAATTTGGAAAAATGAGGACGCAGTCATGGTATAATAGTCATAAAAAACAGCAGGGAGAGCACTATGAAAAAGAAATTGCTTGCATTCGCGCTTTGTACTGGCGCGTATGCGGCCCTGTTTGCGTACTCTGTGAACCCAGAGCAAAAAACAGACACAAGCGAGATGACGGATGTCAGCCGCCTGATGCCTGTAAAAATAAAGCAGACAGTGAAAGGGCAGGAAGAGGAAACGCTCATTGACACAGTCAAAGAGGCAAATCGAAAAAACATAAAAATTTCAATCGCCGGGGCCCAGCACTCCATGGGTGGCCATACATATTATGAGGACGGCATCGTTCTCGACATGACGGGCTACAACAAAATCCTGTCACTCGATCAAGAGAAGAAAACCATCAGGGTGCAAAGCGGTGCAACGTGGAATGATATCCAGAAATACGTGAATCCATACGGACTCGCGGTAAAAGTCATGCAGTCACAAAACATTTTTACAATCGGCGGATCTCTCAGCGCTAATGCACACGGACGTGATATTCGCTACGGCTCGCTGATTGATACAGTCAAATCATTTCGGCTTTTAAAAGCTGACGGGACGATTATCACTGTCACTCCAAAAGATGATTTGTTTACGGCGGTCATCGGAGGGTACGGCCTTTTTGGCGTGATTCTTGATGTAACGCTTGAGCTGACAGATGATGAGCTGTATGTCATGAAGACAGAAAAAATGAATTACAGCACATACTCAGACTATTTTTCAAAGCATGTAAAAGGAAATCCAGATGTCCGAATGCATCTGGCGCGAATTTCAACAGCGAAAAAAGGATTTCTGAAAGACATGTATGTCACGAATTACGTATTGGCTGATCATCAGGATCAACTGCCATCATACAGCGATCTCAAAGAAGATGAGTATACGGGAGCCACAAAGTTTGCACTCGGTTTGTCAAGACGGTATGAATGGGGCAGGAATTGGCTGTGGGACACACAGCAATCCTATTTCCTGAGCCAAAACGGCACAGAGATTTCACGCAATAACGTCATGCGGTCCGAATCAAAGTTTCTTGAGTATGAAAACAATGACAACACAGATGTTTTGCAAGAATACTTTGTGCCCGTGAAGGAGTATGGGTCCTATATTGATGACCTGAGACAAACGCTGTCGGACGAAGATCTGAACCTGCTGAACATTACGATCCGCTACGTGCAGAAAAATGAAAAGGCCGACCTTTCCTATGCGAAGGACGATATGTTTTCGCTCGTACTATTAATAAACGAGGGCTTTTCAAAAGAAGACCAGGCAGATACTGCCCGAATCATCAGGCACATGACAGACGTTGCCATCAAGCACGGCGGCAGCTATTATCTGCCTTATATGACCTACCAGACAAAAGCGCAAATGAGACAGGCATATCCGAAAAGTGAAGCGTTTTTTCAGAAAAAACGAACCTATGACCCGGATGAGCGCTTTATGAATTACTTTTATCAGAGGTATAAATAATGGGGAAAAACAAATTAAAATGGCTGACATTATCACAAAGCAGCGTGTTTTTCGCAAGCAGCTTAATCTTTCCGTTTTATATTCTGTTTGTGAAAAATATCGGCTCAAGCTACACACAGTTCGGTTTTTCCTACGGATTGTTCGGGTTAAGCGGAGCGCTCATTTACCCGCTCCTCGGACGGCTGTCTGAAAGGTTTGACAGCCGTTATTTTCTGCTTCTGAACTCGTGGGGGATGGCTGTTCTGCTTTTATATGTCCCGCATATCGGAAGCGTCGTTCAAGTGTACATCGTCCAAGTGCTGTTAGGGCTCTTTGGAGCGATGCAAAAGCATGGAGAAAAAGTGCTGATCGCTAATTTTACAGACAGCGGAGAGCGTGGAAAGAAGATTGGAAATTACCATTTTTGGACAGCTGTCTTTTCAGCAGCAGCCATTATGCTCGGGGGCTTTCTCGCTGACTTTTTTACAGTGCAAATGATTTTTTATGCAAGCTCTATTCTATATTTTTTGAGTGGATTGATGATGATGAAAACAGGCTGACGCGGTCAGCCTGTTTTTTTATGCGGCTGAAATGCGGTGCCGCATCAACGTTTTTGTGCTGAAGTCATGCTGATTTTTTTGAGCGGAATTTCCATTGAACAGAAAATTTATAAATGAATAAAAATATTAAATATACGATTGAATTAATTTTTATTCATGTTATAATGTTAAATAATTTCACAAAGACCAAGAGGGTGAACTTGTTTTGAAAATAGGAATTGTAGGTGCTACAGGATATGGAGGCACCGAACTTGTCAGGATTCTTTCGCAACATCCTCATGCAGAGGAATGCATACTTTATTCATCCAGCGGAGAAGGGAATGTCTATAGCGAGGGTTATCCTCATCTTACCGGCTTAGCGGATCAGCAGCTGAAGCCGATTGATATGAATACGATCAAACACGAAATAGATATCATGTTTCTCGCTGCGCCGCCCGGAGTATCAAGTGAATTGACTCCAAAGCTGGCAGACGCGGGAATTCCGGTTATTGATCTGTCAGGTGATCTGAGGATACAAGAACCGGCTGAATATGAAAAATGGTATAAACGGACAGCGGCACCGAAGGCGGTGATTCAAGAGGCGGTATACGGTCTGGCAGAACTGAATCAACAGCAAATTCAACAGGCGAAACTCATTGCCAATCCAGGCTGTTTTCCAACAGCTGTTTTGCTTGGCCTCGCGCCATTGGCTCAAAAGAAACTGCTCGATGAATCTTTCGTTATCGTTGACGCGAAGACGGGTGTTTCCGGAGCGGGAAGAAAAGCATCCATGGGAACCCATTTTTCTGAGCTGAACGACAATTTTAAAATTTACAAAGTCAATGAACATCAGCACACGCCGGAAATTGAGCAGGCGCTGAATGAATGGCAGCCAGGCCTCGGGCCCATTACATTTTCGGCTCACTTGGTTCCGATGACAAGGGGCATCATGGCGACGATGTATACCAGATTAACCTGTGATCTATCAGCAGATGACCTGCATGATTTATATTCGGAATTTTACCAAGATTCATATTTTGTGAGAGTGAGGCCAAAAGGTCAGTACCCGCAAACGAAAGAAGTGTACGGCAGCAATTTCTGTGATATCGCCGTGACCCTCGATGAGAGAACGAACAGAGTCACGATCGTCTCGGTAATCGATAATCTAATGAAGGGTGCCGCCGGTCAGGCAGTGCAAAACTTTAATTTGATGAATGGCTGGAATGAAGAAACTGGACTCACCATCACGCCAATTTATCCATAGAACGGGAGAGAATCGAACCATGATTCAGTTAAGTGAAGATCAAATTGTAAAAGTAACAGGGGATGTATCCTCGCCAAAAGGGTTTCAGGCAAAGGGTGTGCATTGCGGGCTGCGCTACTCGAAAAAAGACCTCGGCGTCATTATCAGCGAGACACCGGCTGTGAGCGCAGCAGTTTATACCCAAAGCCACTTTCAGGCTGCTCCGATCAAAGTGACACAAGACAGCTTAAAGCACGGACCGACACTGAAAGCCGTCATCGTCAACAGTGCCATTGCCAATGCCTGCACGGGAGAACAAGGCCTAAAGGACGCATACACAATGCGGGAGAGCTTTGCTTCACAGCTTGGCATTGAGCCGGAGCTTGTCGCTATTTCATCAACGGGTGTCATCGGCGAGCATTTAGACATGGAAAAAATCCACGCGGGGATCGAGCTGCTGAAAGAAACACCTGCGGGATCAGGCGATTTTGAGGAAGCAATTTTAACAACTGATACGGTGATCAAGCAGACGTGCTATGAACTGGCAATCGGCGGCAAAACAGTCACGATCGGCGGAGCGGCCAAAGGCTCAGGGATGATACACCCGAACATGGCCACGATGCTGGGATTTGTGACAACTGACGCGGCAATCGAAGAAAAAGCGCTGCAAAAGGCGCTTCGGGAAATCACTGACGTTTCATTTAACCAAATCACAGTTGACGGAGAAACATCCACGAACGATATGGTATTAGTTATGGCGAATGGCTGCGCCGAAAACGAGTGCCTGACAGAAGACCATCCAGACTGGCAGGTCTTTAAAAAAGCACTCTTGCTCACTTGTGAGGATCTGGCTAAAGAGATTGCCAGAGACGGAGAAGGCGCGACAAAACTAATTGAAGCACAAGTACAGGGAGCGAAAAACAATCTTGATGCAAACGTCATTGCCAAAAAGATTGTCGGCTCAAATCTCGTGAAAACGGCAGTATACGGAACAGATGCCAACTGGGGGCGGATCATCGGAGCCATTGGACACTCCGCAGCTCAAGTGACGGCAGAAGAAGTAGAGGTTTATCTTGGCGGCCAATGCCTGTTTAAGAATAACGAGCCTCAGCCATTCTCTGAATCTCTCGCCAAGGAATACCTTGAAGGAGATGAAATCACCATTGTCATCAAGATGGATGAAGGGGACGGAAACGGGAGAGCGTGGGGCTGTGACCTGACCTATGACTATATCAAAATTAACGCGAGCTATCGCACGTAATAAAGGGGAGCGAAATGAAGAAAACAATCGTTTTTAAATGCGGGGGAAGCGTCATCCGTGAGCTGTCGGAAGAATTTTTTCAAAATCTGAAAGAGCTGATGGCGTCAGGCTGGAAGCTGGCGATCGTACATGGCGGGGGACCGGAAATCACGAATATGCTGAAACGGTTAAATATCAAGACAGAGTTTTCGGGCGGACAGAGGAAAACAACGAAGCCGGTGCTGGAAGTGGCGGAAATGGTTTTATCCGGTTCTGTCAATAAATTTTTCGTTGCTGAGCTTGCCAAACACGGACTGCGAGCCGCAGGCATTTCTGGTAAGGATGGAGGTCTTTTGGAGGCTGATTATCTAGATCCGGAAACATACGGAGAAGTGGGAGAAATCAAAAAAGTCGATGCGTCCATGGTGAACGCGCTGATGGAAAATGGCATCATCCCAGTTATTGCGCCGCTGTCTATGACAAGCGACTGCAAAACGCTGAATGTAAATGCTGATCTGGCTGCTTCAGCAGTCGCCGGAGCGCTTGAAGCCGATAAGCTGATGTTCGTCACGGATGTCGATGGAATCATGAAGGAAAAGCAGCGTCTGGACGTCCTGACCCCTAAGGAGATTCAGATGCTGATCAAGCAGGAAGTGATCACAGGAGGGATGATCCCGAAGGTCAATTCAGCCTTGTCAGCTTTATCAGATCAGGTGTCTGAAGTCATGATCGTAAACGGAAAAGGATCATTCTTCGCAGAACAAACCTTTCAAGGGACAAAAATCGTCAAAGCAAAGGAGGCTGTTTCATGAGCAGCTTGTTTCAAACCTACGGCCGTTGGGATATTGACATCAAAAAAGCAAAGGGAACGTACGTTGAGGATCAAAACGGCAAAACGTACCTCGATTTCATTCAGGGGATTGCGGTATCAAATCTAGGACACTGCCATGAAGCGGTGACAGAGGCAGTCAAAAAACAGCTTGACAGCGTATGGCACGTATCCAACCTGTTTCAAAACAGTCTCCAAGAGCAAGCGGCGCAGAAGCTGGCAGCGCATAGTGCGGGAGATCTAGTCTTTTTCTGCAACAGCGGCGCGGAGGCGAATGAAGGTGCGATAAAGCTTGCCAGAAAAGCAACTGGAAAAACAAAAATCATCACTTTTCTTCAGTCGTTCCATGGCCGCACGTATGCTGGGATGGCTGCGACCGGACAGGATAAAATCAAAACAGGCTTCGGCCCGATGCTTGAAGGCTTTCACTACCTGCCATACAATGATCCTTCTGCTTTTAAAGCTCTTGGGGAGGAAGGCGATATTGCCGCGGTGATGCTTGAAACAGTGCAGGGAGAAGGAGGAGTCAATCCGGCGAGCGCTGAATTTTTATCAGCCGTACAGTCGTTTTGCAAGGAAAAGCAAGCTCTTCTCATTATTGATGAAATTCAGACCGGCATCGGACGGACGGGAAAAGGCTTCGCATATGAGGACTTCGGACTCTCACCGGATATCATTACAGTCGCCAAAGGATTGGGAAACGGCTTTCCGGTCGGCGCTGTCATCGGAAAAAAACAGCTTGGAGAAGCGTTTACCCCTGGTTCTCACGGAACGACTTTCGGAGGAAACATGCTGGCGATGGCTGCTGTGAATGCCACATTGCAAATTGTATTCCAGCCTGACTTTTTGCAAGAGGCTGCTGACAAAGGGGCGCTTTTAAAAGAACAGCTTGAGGCAGAGCTAAAGAGCCCTTTTGTTAAACAAATCCGAGGTAAAGGATTAATGCTTGGAATTGAGTGTGATGGCCCGGTTGCTGACATTATTGCTGAATTGCAGACATTAGGCTTGCTTGTATTGCCGGCCGGCCCGAACGTGATTCGGCTGCTGCCGCCGCTCACCGTAACTAAGGATGAAATAGCAGAAGCCGTCAGCAAGCTGAAACAGGCAATCGCTCATCATTCCGCTGTAAACCAGTGATTTTTTTTCGATATAAAGGCATAAAAATGCATTTTTATAATTAATTATTCATCAAGAGGTGGGCTGTTAGATGGAAGGTTATTTAGTGTTAGAAGATGGGACATCGTTCAGCGGCGAGCTGGACGGTCATGAAAACTGTACGGGAGAAGCTGTTTTTTTCACAGGAATGACAGGCTACCAGGAAGTGCTGACAGATCCATCATATAAGGGACAGATTATTGTATTTACCTACCCGCTGATTGGCAACTACGGCATAAATGAAAAGGATTTTGAAAGCAAGAAACCGCAAGTAAAAGCCGCGGTTGTCTATGAGGCGTGTGATCACTTTTCTCATTATGAAGCGGTATACAGCCTCAAGGAGTATTTACAGAAATGGAACATTCCGCTGTTAACCCATGTTGATACGAGGGCTGTCGTGAAAAAAATCCGGGCAAACGGGACGATGGGTGCGACAGTCACAGCCTCTAAAGAAGGAGCTGAGATTGCCCTTCAACCAGAGAATGTGGCAGAGCAGGCTTCCGCCCAGGAAATCAGCACATTTGGCGACGGGAATAAACATATCGCTCTCATTGATTTTGGCTATAAAAAGTCAATCGCATCATCACTTGTCAAACGAGGCTGCAAGGTTACCGTGGTGCCATACCAGCAAATGGAGGCCGTATACAACATCAAACCCGATGGCATTGTGCTATCGAACGGACCTGGAGATCCGAAAGCAATCCATCCATATTTAGGAAAGATCAAAAGCATCATCAGCCGCTTTCCGACTCTAGGCATTTGTCTCGGACATCAGCTGATCGCGCTCGCGTTTGGAGGGAATACTTTTAAGCTGCCATTCGGGCACAGGGGAGCTAATCATCCGGTCATCGACCGTGAGACGAAACGGGTCTTTATGACAAGCCAAAACCACAGCTATGTGGTTGATGAACAGTCGATTAATGAAGAAGAGCTCACCATCAGGTTTCATCATGTCAATGATACGTCAGTTGAAGGGCTTGCCCATAAAAAACTGCCTGTCATGAGTGTTCAATTCCACCCGGAAGCCCATCCCGGACCTGCGGAAAGCGAATGGATTTTTGATGATTATCTAAAGAATGTGATACCAGCAAGGAGAGAAATCGCGCATGCCTAAAGACACCAGTATTTCAAGCATATTAGTAATCGGCTCAGGCCCGATCATCATCGGGCAGGCGGCAGAATTTGATTATTCAGGCACTCAAGGGTGCATCGCGCTGAAGGAGGAGGGCTACCGGGTCATTCTCGTCAACAGCAATCCGGCGACAATTATGACTGATGAA
Source organism: Bacillus sp. FSL R5-0416 (assembly GCF_037975425.1). Lineage (NCBI taxonomy): Bacteria > Bacillati > Bacillota > Bacilli > Caryophanales > Bacillaceae > Bacillus > Bacillus sp. FSL R5-0416. The sequence goes on from NZ_CP150252.1 coordinate 1,176,821, forward strand.
GCCTTCGCTGATGAAATTTATTTTGAGCCTCTGACAGCAGAAAGCCTGACAGCCATCATTAAGAAAGAACGGCCTGATGGGCTCCTTGCCAATTTAGGCGGTCAGACCGCGTTGAATTTAGCGGTGGAGCTTGAAGAAACGGGTGTTTTAAAAGAGCACGGCGTCAAACTCCTCGGCACATCTGTTGAAACGATACAAAAAGGAGAGGACCGGGAAAAATTCCGTTCGTTAATGAATGAATTAAAACAGCCCGTGCCGGAGAGTGAAATTGTTGATAACGAGGCCGATGCCCTCCATTTTGCGGAATCCATCGGTTTTCCTGTTATTATCAGACCGGCTTACACATTAGGCGGAAAGGGCGGAGGAATCGCCCCTGATAAAGAAGCCTTTACAGCTATGATTAAACAGGCGCTATTAGCAAGTCCGATCAATCAATGCCTTGTCGAAAAAAGCATTGCCGGTTTTAAAGAAATTGAATATGAAGTCATGCGTGACAGCAATAACACATGCATTACCGTCTGCAATATGGAAAATATCGATCCGGTCGGCGTGCATACAGGTGACTCTATCGTTGTGGCGCCGTCACAAACATTGACAGACGAAGACTATCAAATGCTGCGGACAGCAAGTCTGACGATCATCTCAGCACTTGATGTTGTAGGCGGCTGTAACATTCAATTCGCGCTTGATCCATTCAGCAAGCAATATTACGTCATTGAAGTGAATCCGCGTGTAAGCCGGTCATCGGCTCTCGCATCTAAAGCGACCGGTTATCCGATTGCGAAGATGGCCGCGAAACTGGCAGTCGGATACACCCTTGACGAGCTGAAAAATCCGCTCACAGGCTCGACTTACGCAAGCTTTGAACCGGCACTGGACTATGTGATCGTCAAATTTCCGCGCTGGCCGTTTGATAAATTCAAAAACGCAGACCGCAAGCTTGGCACAAAAATGAAAGCCACCGGTGAAGTGATGGCGATTGAACGGAATTTAGAAGCGGCGATACAAAAGGCAGCCGCGTCGCTTGAATTAAAAAATATCGGGACACACCTTCCAGAGCTCAGCGGGTTGTCAATTGATACGCTATGGGATTTGGCAATCACTCCGGATGACCGCAGATTTTTCGTTGTCATGGAGCTGTTGAGCCGCAGCGTCTCGATTGATGACATCCATGAAAAAACAAAAATTGATCCGTTTTTCCTTCATACCTTTGACAACATCATCAAATTGGAAAACCGCCTGATGGAAGCAGGGAGCGATCTCTCTTTTGAATTATTGAAGAAAGCAAAGGAAAAGGGATTCTCAGACGCAACGATTGCCTCGCTGATCAGCAAAACAGAAGAAGAGGTGCGCGTGCTTCGCAAGGAGATGGGCATTACGCCTTCCTTCAAAATTGTCGATACATGCGCGGCAGAGTTTGATGCGAAAACAAACTATTTTTACTCCACATATTTCGGAGAGACCGATGGAGACATCAGCCGCAAAGAGAAAAAACGCGCGCTCATTATCGGATCAGGCCCGATTCGGATCGGCCAAGGCGTTGAATTTGATTACAGTGCGGTTCACGGCGTGCTGACACTGCAAGAGCTTGGGTTCGAAACCATCATGATTAACAATAACCCGGAAACGGTCAGCACCGATTATGAAATTGCGGATCGCCTGTATTTTGAACCGATGACAACGGAGCATATTGTAAACGTGGCGGAGCAGGAGAATATTGATTTTGCAATCGTGCAATTCGGCGGCCAAACTGCAATCAATGCTGCTGAAGCACTCGAAAAAGCCGGCATTACCCTTCTCGGCACTTCGTTTGAAACGCTCGATGTGTTAGAGGATCGGGATCAATTCTATCAGCTTCTTGATGAGCTGGGATTGAAGCATGCAAAAGGAGAAATTGCCTATACAAAAGAAGAAGCCGCTTCAAAAGCGAGTGAGATCGGCTATCCGGTGTTAATCCGCCCATCTTATGTTATCGGCGGAATGGGCATGATCATTGTTGACTCGCAAGCCCAGCTTTCTCAGCTGCTGAATGATGAGGACAGCATGCCATACCCGATTTTGATTGATCAGTATGTGTCTGGAAAGGAAGTCGAAATTGATTTGATTTCCGACGGCGAGGATGTCTTTATCCCGACATATACCGAGCATATTGAACGGGCGGGTGTCCATTCGGGGGACAGCTTTGCCATTCTTCCGGGACCGTCCATCACGAGCGGGCTGCAGCAGGGCATGAAAGATGCGGCACAAAAAATTGCCCGGAAACTTTCATTTAAAGGCATCATGAACATTCAATTTGTGATCGACAATGGAAACATACTCGTTCTTGAAGTGAATCCGAGAGCGAGCCGCACGGTTCCTGTCGTCAGCAAAGTAATGGGCGTTCCGATGATTCCGCTCGCCACACGACTGCTGGCGGGAGCGTCCTTAAAAGATCTAAATCCGACAGTTCAAAATCATCATGGAGTTGCCGTGAAGTTCCCTGTTTTTTCTTCTCATGCGATCCAGGATGTGGATGTCAAGCTTGGACCGGAAATGAAATCAACGGGAGAAGGCATGTGTGTCGCATATGATGCTAACAGCGCCTTGAAAAAAATCTATACAAGAGTCTGGAGTCAAAAAGGCAGCATTTATTTGCAAAACGTTCCGGAAGATGTGAAGGAGTTAGCAGAAAACGCAGGTTTTACAATACATGAAGGAACATTTGCCTCATGGATGGAACAGGAAGGAAAATCGCTCCACATTAATCTGAGCGGTTCTGAAGAAGCACGCAAAGAACGTTTGGAAGCCATGACGCACGGCATCCCCGTCTTTACAGAAGAAGAAACTGTGCGAGCGTTTTTACAAAGCGGTTCAGGCCATCCGCAACCTGTATCTCTCAAAGACCTCTATAAAAAGGAAGTGGCATCATGCACACAGTGACGCAAACCAGTTTATACGGAAAAGATTTATTAACGTTAAAGGACCTTAGTGAAGAGGATATAAACGCCTTGCTCGCAGAGGCCGGTGAGCTGAAACAAAACAAAATTCAGCCTATATTCCATGGCAAAACCTTGGCGATGATTTTTGAAAAATCATCAACGCGGACACGTGTTTCATTTGAAGCGGGCATGGCGCAGCTCGGCGGGAACGCCCTCTTTCTAAGCCAGAAAGATCTGCAGCTGGGGCGCGGTGAGACTGTCGCTGATACGGCAAAAGTGCTGTCAGGCTATGTGGATGCCATCATGATCCGGACCTTTGAACATGAAAAGGTGGAGGAACTTGCCAAAGAAGCTGACATTCCGGTGATCAATGGACTTACCGATAAATACCACCCATGCCAGGCGCTGGCGGATCTCTTGACGATTAAGGAGATAAAAGGGAAGCTTAAAGGCGTAAAAGTCGCATACATCGGTGACGGAAATAACGTGGCGCACTCCTTGATGATCGGCTGCGCGAAAATGGGCTGTGATATCTCAATCGCTTCGCCAAAGGGATATGAAGTGTTAGATGAAGCAGCTGAAGCGGCAAAAACATATGCACTTCAATCCGGCTCTTCTATCACGCTGACAGATGATCCGATTGAAGCTGTAAAAGACGCGGACGTGATTTATTCTGATGTGTTTACAAGCATGGGGCAGGAAGCGGAAGAGCAAGAACGTCTTGCTGTCTTTGCGCCTTATCAGGTGAATGCGGCGCTAGTCAGCCATGCCAAGCCTGACTATACATTTTTACATTGTCTCCCTGCGCATCGCGAGGAAGAAGTGACTGCGGAGATTATTGACGGGCCGAACTCTGCAGTGTTCCAGCAGGCGGAAAACCGTCTTCATGTGCAAAAAGCACTGCTGAAGGCCATTTTATACAAAGGGGAATCATCAAAAAACTGCTGAGCCAAACTCAGCAGTTTTTTTGATGGCAACATATTCACAGCCGCTTAGGCGCATACTACAGCAAAAAGGAAAAGGAGGAAAAACAGTGGGACAGCAGCACCAATTCCGGCCCGGACAGAAAGCGCCTAATAACGGTGTCTACGTAGAAATCGGCGAGACAGGGAGCATGGTTAAAAACCCTCAAAAGGTCCATCTGTCAGCAGGGGAAATGTTTCCCGAAACATCAAACCACAACCGGCTGTGGACCTACAAAAGAAAGCCGTGACCACTAAAAAACCCAAAACAATAAATGTTTTGGGTTTTTGGCTTTTTAATGCTGGCTTGCATTTTTGTTCATAGGCATGATTTCTGCTAAAACCATGATTAAGACATACAGTACAACAGCAATGACAGATGATGTTTTGAAATTATACGTAACGCTGTTCATGCTTGCAACCAAGTAGCATGCCATATGTGATAAAAGGAACGTCCAAATAAAGGCAATAATATATCGCACGTTTCCACCTCGTCCTTCTCATTCTATTCTAAAAGTTATCATACCATACAAAAAGCGAAGGGGGAATCCAATTTTAGCAGAAAGTGAGGTGACAAAAGAGTCTGATTCGTCACACTTTAATGGTAAAATATAAAACGTCAACCAGTATAATAGCCAAAAATGTAAAAGGCTAGGACTTTACCTTATTCGTTTCTTTTCTATTTACATAAGATAGCGTGAGATGAAGTGTGAAAGGAGGCGGGCAAGCGATGGGAATAACGGAAAGATACTTTCAACTGGGAACGGAGCATAATGTCATTCATCTGCCCTATCGCCCGAACGGCTTCGGCATCTTTATCTTGGGGGACAGAACCCACTTTGTCGGACATGATTCAAGCTTTTGGCAGCAGCATTATGGCAGAAATCAGCTTCTGAGCATGTTGATGAATGAAGGATACACTCTTTTTAACAGCAATCTGTTCGGAAGGCATTGGGGGGCGGAAAAAGCAGTCACCTATGCCAAACAGCTGATACATTCTGTGTTGAAGCAGGAAATCCTCAATCCGAAGATTCATATTTTAGCAGAAGGCATGGGTGCTCTCGTGGCCGATGAACTGCTTCGTTTTTCCCCGGATCATATCCGCTCAGCCGCAATGTTGAATCCTTGTCTCGATCTTCAGGCACATTATGAATCGGAAAAAGAAAATAAATTTTTCTATAAGCAATTTTTGAAAGAAGTATCGAAAAGCTACGGAATTTCTGAAAAAGAAGCGGAAGCGCTTCGTTATAAAACAATTCAAAGCTACCCGAGCGGCGTACCGGTTCATATATGGCAGCGTATGACCGGAGCTCCATATCCCTACAGTGTACATGCGGAAGTTTTCAAGGAAAAACAGCAAAAGCAAGGCTCACCGGTCGACATGACATTTCATTTATTTGAGCATCCAAGCAGAATTTATGCATCAATTTGCAAATTCTTTCATAGTCATGAAAAAGAATTATAGAGAATATAATGACAGCAGCCTTCTCTTTTGCGGAGGCTGTTTTGTTTTGGGAAATGAAAAACCGGAAGGGCGGCAGATGCAATGGAATCAACGCTGATTGTAGGTGCGGACGAATTTTTCGGCCTTTCATTATGTGAGCGAATGATGGATGAAGGCATACATGTTGACGTTGTTCTGGCGGAAACAGAAGATAAAATGAGACAAATGTACTTAGAAGAAAGACTCATGTGGCTTGGGAGAAATGAACTCTTTCGCCAGCTTGAACACATTGGAGACCAAAATTATGATACAATTTGTATCCAGTTCGGAAGTTTTTTGCCTTTAGACCAATGTGATTCTCCTTATATTTTAGTATATGAAGAAGACCGAAAAGAATGGGAAAAACGTGAAAAAACAGGCTCGGAAAAAACCGTGATCCTGCCGAAAATGTATGGGCCATGGAAAGAAGAAACAGAGGAAAAAGGCTATTACACAAACGACGTGGCTGACGAGTTGCTGAGATTCCTGTTAGAACCAAGCCGTCATAGCAAAGATCAGCTTTTTGAATTGCAAGTCACAGAGAAAACCTCAAAAGAAGAAGCAAAAACAAAAATTATCGAGTGGAAAAGACAATTTTCATCAATTTTCGACAAATATTAAGAAAAACCTTCCATGTTTCGAGTTTTCTAGATACAATAAACGTATAAAAATAATACATGTTATAGCTTGTCAAAAGGAGTTGAACATGACTTGATCACAAGGCTTGTCATGATCTTTTCTGTCCTCCTTTTATTGAGTGGATGTGGACAAACTCCGTTCAAAGGAAAAATTGAGAAGGTCGGCATGCTCTTTCCTGATACGATTAATGACCTCGTATGGGGCACAAAAGGGTATAAAGGATTACTGAATATACAATCCAAATACAATGTGGACGTCTATTATAAAGAAGGCGTTAAAACAGAAGAAGATATCATAAATGCGATTGAGGATTTTCATAAGAGGGGTGTCAATCTGCTCTACGGCCATGGGAGTGAATATGCTGAGGTGTTTAACTTGGTCGGCGAAGATTATCCAGATATGGAATTCGTCATTTCCAATGCGAAAGCGAAAGCTGATAATGTAACGAGTGTCCATTTTAGCGGGGAAGCAATGGGCTTTTTTGGAGGAATGACTGCTGCCCATATGTCGAAAACGAATCAGGTCGGTGTAATTGCTTCCTTTACGTGGCAGCCTGAGGTTGACGGTTTTATCAAAGGGGCCAAGTATGAAAATCCGGATATAGAGGTAAATACGAAATATACGGATCATTGGGATGATGATACAACAGCAGTAAAGCTTTATCAGAAAATGAAGAACGAAGGCGCGGATGTTGTGTATCCCGCCGGAGACGGGTATAATGTTCCTGTTATTCAGCAAATCAAAAAAGACGGTCTTTATGCCATTGGCTACGTCACAGATCAATCGGATCTGGGCGAGAATACCGTATTAACCAGCACGGTGCAAAATGTGGACAAGGCCTATGAAATCATTGCTGAACAATTTAATAAAGGCACCCTTGAGGGCGGCGATCATTACTACGACCTGAATACGGGAGTCGTTGAGATGGGAACATTCAGCCCGCTCGTCGACAAAGACTTTCAGCAAAGAATCGCCAAGCTGATCAAAACATACAACAAAACAGGCGAGCTGCCAAAAAACGAGTAATGGAGTGACGTCACATGCAGCACGAAAAATCACTTGAATTCTTGCAAATTGCCATGAAATATCTCCCTGAAGCGAAAGAACAGCTTGAGAAATCAGGCATTGAGCTCTCAATGGAGGCCATCCAGCCGTTTATGAATCTATTTACAACGGTAATGGCGGAAGCTTATGAGCTTGGCAAGTCTGACGCTAAATCTGAAACAGAATAAGAAGAAGCCACTTTTTTGAAAGTGGCTTTTCACATGATTTTCTTTTTAATAGCGGAGAGCATGGGCGCAAGCTCCTTTAAAGCGGGCTTGATTTGATCAAGAGAGTTCATAATTGAACCGATTTGGTCCATAATATGCATGTAATGAATCGTCTCTTCGTCGTTTGTCTGAGAAACCTCCTCTTGTTGTTCCTCCTTTTCTTCTGTTGGTTTTGCTGCATCGCCGAACATCATTCTTGAAAACACATCCAACTGCATACGCCTCCTTTCCATATACCATACTCTATGAGTAAGATGAACTGATAGTTTAGACGAATATATTGCCATGTGAAAAAAAATAGGATAGAATTAGTACCTGATACTAATAATTGATCACAACCTGATTGATCTTCTAAATTTAAGATATAAAGGAGTCTTCCCTTATGAAAGCTGGAATACTTGGTGTTGGACGTTACATTCCTGAGAAGGTTTTAACAAATCATGATCTTGAAAAAATGGTTGAAACTTCTGACGAGTGGATTCGTACAAGAACAGGAATAGAAGAAAGAAGAATCGCAGCAGATGATGTGTTTTCATCACATATGGCTGTTGCAGCAGCGAAGAATGCGCTGGAACAAGCTGAAGTGGCTGCTGAGGATCTGGATATGATCTTGGTTGCAACTGTTACACCTGATCAGTCATTTCCTACGGTCTCTTGTATGATTCAAGAACAGCTCGGCGCGAAGAAAGCGTGTGCTATGGATATCAGCGCAGCTTGTGCGGGCTTCATGTACGGGGTTGTAACCGGTAAACAATTTATTGAATCTGGAACCTACAAGCATGTTCTAGTTGTCGGTGTAGAGAAGCTCTCAAGCATTACCGACTGGGAAGACCGCAATACAGCCGTTCTGTTTGGAGACGGAGCAGGCGCTGCGGTAGTCGGGCCAGTCAGTGATGACAGAGGAATCCTTTCATTTGAACTAGGAGCCGACGGCACAGGCGGTCAGCACTTGTATCTGAATGAAAAACGACATACAATCATGAATGGACGAGAAGTTTTCAAATTTGCAGTCCGCCAAATGGGAGAATCATGCATAAATGTCATTGAAAAAGCCGGACTTTCAAAAGAGGATGTCGACTTTTTGATTCCGCATCAGGCGAACATCCGTATCATGGAAGCTGCTCGCGAGCGTTTAGAGCTTCCTGTCGAAAAGATGTCTAAAACTGTTCATAAATATGGAAATACTTCTGCCGCATCCATTCCGATCTCTCTTGTAGAAGAATTGGAAGCCGGTAAAATCAAAGACGGCGATGTGGTCGTTATGGTAGGGTTCGGCGGAGGACTAACATGGGGCGCCATTGCAATCCGCTGGGGCCGATAAAAAAAGGTGAGGTGCACACAAGATGACTAAAAAAAGAGTAGTTGTTACAGGACTTGGAGCATTATCTCCACTTGGCAACGACGTCGATACAAGTTGGAATAACGCAATCAACGGTGTGTCCGGAATCGGTCCGATCACTCGTGTTGACGCTGAAGAATATCCGGCAAAAGTTGCCGCTGAATTAAAAGATTTTAATGTTGAAGATTATATGGATAAAAAAGAAGCCAGAAAAATGGACCGCTTTACACAATATGCGGTTGTGGCTGCGAAAATGGCGGTTGAAGACGCAGATCTTAACATTACCGATGAGATCGCACCGAGAGTCGGTGTTTGGGTAGGCTCCGGTATCGGAGGACTTGAAACACTAGAGTCTCAATTTGAAATCTTCTTAACAAAAGGCCCAAGACGGGTAAGCCCGTTTTTCGTGCCAATGATGATTCCTGACATGGCGACAGGCCAGATTTCTATTGCATTAGGAGCAAAAGGAGTGAACTCTTGTACGGTTACAGCATGTGCTACAGGAACGAACTCCATCGGTGACGCGTTTAAGGTTATTCAGCGCGGCGATGCAGACGTGATGGTCACAGGCGGAACAGAAGCGCCGCTGACAAGAATGTCATTCGCCGGCTTTAGTGCCAACAAAGCGCTGTCTACTAATCCAGATCCGAAAACAGCGAGCCGCCCGTTTGATAAAAACCGTGATGGCTTTGTCATGGGGGAAGGTGCAGGGATTATCGTTCTTGAAGAACTTGAGCATGCCCTGGCCCGCGGCGCTAAAATTTACGGAGAAATTGTCGGCTACGGATCAACCGGAGACGCTTATCATATCACAGCGCCGGCCCAAGACGGTGAAGGCGGAGCGAGAGCGATGCAAGAAGCCATTAAAGATGCAGGCATTGCACCTGAAGAAATTGATTACATCAATGCTCACGGGACAAGCACGTATTACAACGACAAATACGAAACAATGGCGATTAAGACCGTTTTTGGCGAGCATGCGCATAAACTTGCGGTAAGCTCTACAAAATCGATGACAGGCCACCTCTTAGGAGCAGCCGGCGGTATTGAAGCCATTTTCTCTATCCTGGCCATTAAAGAAGGCGTGATTCCGCCGACAATCAATATTCAAACACCTGACGAAGAATGTGATTTGGATTATGTGCCTGATGAAGCCCGCAGACAGGAACTTAATTATGTTCTCAGCAACTCATTAGGATTCGGCGGACACAACGCAACATTAATCTTTAAGAAATATCAATCATAATCAAGCCAAACCGGCTGCCCCCAAAGGGTAGCCGGTTTTTTTTGTGTGCATAGGATTAAAAGAGGAGGCGATCACATGAGTGTAGAACAAACATATAGCTGGCTCAGGAAGGCTGATTCAATAGATGATTTGGCGCATTACATTATCCCGCTTTTTTCAGGTGCGGAGAAAAAGAACTGGAAGGGCATTCTGGGACACCTTCAGCATCATGGGATGTTTAAAAACATAAAAGAGGGTATTCAGACTGTTTCCAAGCTGAAGGAAAAAGGTTTTTACGGACATATCCAAAAGGAAGAACAGTACCTCAAAAACAAATGGCAAGGTCCTGATGTACCAATTGTCACGCTGCCGGTTGATGAACGAAACAGGAGAATTCGTTTAGAATTCGGATCAAAATCAGGACTCGCCTTTCAAGACAAAATGTTCCTTTTTCTTTCGTCAGATTTAGATTTTGGGTCAGTATCTGCCCTTATGACGCATGAGTATCATCACGTTTGCCGGTTAGGTCATCTGACAAAAGAGGAAAAGGATGTCACATTACTTGATACAATCATCATGGAAGGGCTGGCGGAATATGCTGTTTATGAGAGGTTCGGCCGAAGTCAAACGGCTGAATGGACGACTTGGTATACACCGGAGCAGCTTCAGGCTTTATATGAAAAAAAGATTGCGCCCCATCGGGATATCAAACGGGATAATCGATTATTTCCCCAGCTGTTATTCGGCAAAGGATATCAGCCAAAAATGCTTGGATACGCAGTTGGATTCAATATTGTAAAAAAATATTTAACTGCCAGTAAGGCAAGCACCGCAGACGGACTGTCCATTCCTGCTGAAACCTTTTTGGATGCAATGCTTTAAAAGGATAAAATAATGGAATTTCATTAATAATATTACATTTATCCTAAAAAATTCTTGATTTTGCAAAATGATTGTAATAATATACAACTATAAAATTTTTCGATAATTCAATATTATTTATTATTTCTGAATAAAGGGATTGCTTTCTCTTGAAAACGTTTGACAACAAGAGGGGGGAAAGGGGAGCTAGCATGAGCACACTTTTAGAAGTGAATAATTTAAAGACTTATTTTTTCAGGAAAAAGGAGCCGATCCCTGCGGTTGACGGAGTCGATTTTCACATCAGCAAAGGCGAAACCGTCGCGCTTGTAGGTGAATCGGGCTCCGGAAAAAGCATTACTTCTTTATCAATTATGGGCCTCGTCCAAAGCTCAGGCGGAAAAATCATGGACGGCTCTATTAAACTCGAAGACAAAGACCTCACCTCATTCACTGAAAACGATTATTGCAAAATCCGCGGTAACGAAGTATCCATGATCTTTCAGGAACCAATGACCTCCCTTAATCCGGTGTTAACAATCGGAGAACAAATTACCGAAGTGCTGATTTACCATAAAAACATGAAGAAAAAAGAAGCCCGTCAACGAGCTGTTGAACTCTTGCAGATGGTCGGTTTTTCCCGGGCGGAGCAAATTATGAAAGAGTACCCGCATCGGCTGTCCGGCGGTATGAGACAGAGGGTGATGATTGCCATCGCACTGAGCTGTAATCCTAAACTGCTCATTGCTGATGAACCAACGACAGCGCTGGACGTGACAATACAAGCCCAAGTGCTGGAGCTCATGAAAGATCTCTGTCAGAAGTTCAATACATCGATTCTTCTGATCACACACGACTTAGGTGTCGTGTCTGAGGCTGCCGATAGAGTAATTGTCATGTACTGCGGACAAGTCGTAGAAAACGCTACCGTTGATGACTTATTTTTAGAACCGCTTCATCCGTATACAGAAGGCCTGCTTACGTCAATTCCTGTTATAGATGGAGAGATTGATAAATTAAATGCGATTAAAGGCAGTGTGCCTACACCGGATAATCTGCCGCCGGGATGCCGTTTTGCCCCAAGGTGCCCGAAAGCTATGGATAAGTGCTGGACAAATCAGCCTTCGCTTTTGACACACAAAAGCGGAAGAACGGTGAGATGCTTTTTATATGAGGAAGAGGGTGCCGAACAATCATGACAGCAGCTAATCAAGAAACAATCTTAGAGCTTCGTGACGTAAAAAAATACTTTCCGATCCGGTCAGGCCTTTTTCAAAGAAAAGTCGGTGATGTAAAAGCGGTGGATGGTGTTTCATTTTCGTTAAAAAAAGGAGAAACACTCGGAATCGTTGGAGAGTCGGGCTGCGGAAAATCGACTGCCGGCAGAACGATGATCAGACTGTACAAACCGACAGAGGGCCAAATTCTTTTTAAAGGGCAGGATATTTCCAATCTCTCAGAGGAGAAGCTGCGGAAGAGTGTCCGCAAAAATATTCAAATGGTTTTCCAAGATCCATTTGCTTCGTTAAACCCGAGAAAGACCCTGCGTTCCATCATAAAGGAGCCGTTTAATACGCACAACATGTATACCATGCGTGAACGAAACGAAAAAGTTGAAGAGCTGCTTGCAAGAGTAGGGCTTCACCCGTCGTTTGCCAGCCGTTATCCCCATGAATTTTCCGGCGGCCAGCGCCAGCGGATCGGCATTGCCAGAGCACTCACTTTGAATCCAGAGCTGATCATTGCAGATGAGCCGGTTTCCGCACTTGATGTATCCATTCAGGCCCAAGTGATTAACTTGATGGAGGAATTACAGGAAGAATTTAATCTTACGTATCTATTTATCTCTCATGATCTGAGTGTCGTACGCCATATCAGCGACAGAGTCGGAGTAATGTATCTTGGCAAAATGATGGAACTGACCGGCAAGCATGAGCTTTATGACAACCCGCTTCACCCATATACCCAAGCGCTTTTATCCTCCGTTCCGGTTACAAGAAAAAGAGGATCTGTCAAACGTGAACGCATTGTCCTGAAGGGAGAACTGCCTAGTCCGGCCAACCCGCCAAAAGGCTGCGTATTCCACACAAGATGTCCTGTTGCAAAATCGATATGCAAGGAACAAATACCAGAATTTAAAGAAGCTGCTCCCAGCCACTTTGTGGCTTGTCACCTTTATAGCTAATGTTGCCCGCACAGCTTTGAGAGGGGGTATGCACACTACATAAACAACAGCTGAGAAGAACGAACATTTCAAGAGGGGGAATATCTAATGAAAAGACGGAAAACCGCACTGATGATGCTAAGTGTATTGATGGTTCTGGCCATCTTTTTATCAGCCTGCTCGGGATCAAAATCGAGCAACAGCAGCGCGAAAAAATCAGCAGGCAAACCGCAGCAAGGCGGGGATTTGGTTGTTGGTTCAATCGGAGCGCCAACACTTTTCAACTCATTATATTCAACAGATGAATCAAGTACAGATATTGAACAAATGATTTACAGCTTTTTAACGAAAACCGATGAAAACTTAAATGTCAAAATGTCACTGGCGGAAAGTGTGAAAGAGCTGGATGGCGGATTGAAATATGACGTAAAAATCAAAAAAGGCGTTAAGTTCCATGACGGAGAAGAGCTTACTGCCGATGATGTCGTCTTTACGTACAGCATTCCGCTTAATAAGGATTACAAAGGAGAGCGCGGCTCTAACTTTGAAATGCTGAAATCAGTAGAGAAAAAGGGCGATTATGAGGTTTTATTTACGCTGAAATACAAAGACCCTAACTTCTATAACAATACGTTAGACAGCTACGGGATTCTGCCTGAGCACATTTTAAAAGATGTACCGGTTGCAGAGCTTGAAGATAACGAATTTAATAGAAAAAATCCAATCGGCTCAGGGCCTTTCAAATTTAAAGAATGGAAAGACGGACAATACGTGAAGCTTGTTGCCAATGATGATTACTATGACGGCCGTCCGTATTTAGACAGTGTCACGTATAAAATCATTCCTGACGCCAATGCAGCAGTTGCCCAGCTTCAGGCCGGAGATATTGATTTCTTTAACGTGCCGTCAACTGACTATAAGACAGCTGAATCGTTTAATAATGTCAAAGTCGTAACAGATTTAGCGTTAAGCTATACGTATATCGGCTGGAATGAGAAAAATGAGCTGTTTAAAGACAAAAAAGTGCGCCAGGCGCTTACGACAGCTTTAGACCGTGAAACAATGGTGCAAACCGTATTAGATGGGGACGGGAAGGTCGCTTATATCCCTGAAAGTCCGGTTTCATGGAACTATCCGAAAGATATAGAGGTTCCTAAATTTGAATACAACGTCAAAAAAGCTAAGAAGATGCTGAAAGAAGCCGGCTGGGAAGATACTGACGGTGACGGCATCCTCGATAAAGACGGTAAAAAATTCGAGTTTACACTGAAAACGAATCAAGGAAATAAAGTTCGTGAAGACATTGCAGTTGTTGTTCAAGAACAATTGAAGAAAGTCGGGATTAAGGTAACGCCGCAAATCGTTGAGTGGAGTGCATTAGTAGAACAGACAAATCCACCTAATTGGGACTATGACGCAATGGTTTTAGGATGGAGTTTATCAACGTTCCCAGACCATTACGATATCTTCCATTCTAGCCAGTCTGAAAAAGGCTTAAATAACATGTGGTACAAAAACCCTGAAGTTGATAAGCTTCTCAAAGATGCAAAATCAATCAGTGACCGTAACGAATACTCAAAAGCTTACGAAAAGATTTACCAAAAACTTGCTGAAGATCAGCCGTATACCTTCCTTTACTATCCGAACAACCATATGGCGATGCCGGCTAACTTAGAGGGTTATGTGTATCATCCAAAACGCGAGTTGTACCAAATTGAAAAATGGTGGCTTGCCCAATAATTTTCCCTTGCAGGGGAGGGAGTGCGTTTCCTTCCCCTTTGAATTTGAAAAAGAACAACGAAGGGGACAAGAATATGGTTACATATATTATTCGAAGAACGTTATCTTCGATTCCTATTCTTTTGGGAATTACAATTTTGTCTTTCATTATTATGAAAGCCGCTCCAGGGGACCCGATGACACTTATGATGGACCCTACGATCAGCCAGGCAGACAGGGCTCAGTTTATTGAAAAATACGGTCTCAACGACCCTGAGTATGTTCAATATTTAAAATGGCTCGGCAATATGGTCCAAGGTGATTTCGGCACATCCATCATCAGAAAAGGGACGCCTGTTTCAGAACTGATTTTAGCAAGGCTGCCAAACACACTCCTCTTGATGCTGGTGTCAACAATTTTGGCGCTGATCATTTCCATCCCATTCGGGGTAATTTCTGCAAAAAAACCTTATTCGAAGCTGGACTACGGCATTACATTTACTTCATTCATCGGTTTGGCGATTCCGAATTTTTGGTTCGGATTAATTTTGATCATGGTGTTTGCCGTGAATCTCGGCTGGTTTCCAACCGGGGGAGTCGCCACCCTGAACTCAGATTTCAGTATAGTAGACCGGATTCATCATTTGCTTTTACCCGCTTTTGTGCTGGCGACAGCTGATATGGCAGGCTTAACGAGATATACAAGATCCAATATGCTTGATGTTTTAAATCAAGATTATATCCGGACTGCCAGATCAAAAGGTTTCAAAGAGAATCGAGTATTATTTAAGCACGGCTTGCGGAATGCACTATTGCCTGTTATTACGATTTTCGGCTTAATGATTCCTTCCTTTATTGGCGGAGCGGTTGTCGTAGAGCAGATTTTCACTTGGCCGGGATTAGGAAAGCTGTTTGTCGATTCAGCATTCCAGCGCGATTATCCGGTTATCATGGCAATGACTGTGATCTCGGCGGTTCTTGTCGTTGTCGGAAACCTCATTGCAGACATCCTTTACGCGATTGTTGATCCGCGGATCGAATATTAAAAGGAGGGAAACAGAGATGTCAGAGCTACAAACAACTCCCTCGCCGGAGATCAGGCTGAAAGAAAATATTTCGAAAAAGCCAGAAACAATGACAAAGATTTTCTGGGAAAAATTCTCGAAAAACAAACTGGCCATTTTAGGTGCCGTTATTCTTTTTATCATTATTATGTCGGCTGTTTTCGCCCCTTTAATTGCACCTTATCCCCAAGAGCAGCAAAGCCTGCTTGATAAATATAAGGCGCCGGGCCTTGAACATCTGATGGGAACGGATAAATTTGGACGTGATATTTTCAGCCGGATCCTATATGGAGCGCGTGTCTCTTTATTGGTTGGATTTGCGTCCGTAGTCGGTTCGATTTTGATCGGAACGGTTTTAGGAGCATTAGCTGGATACTTCAGAGGAATAGTGGATGCTGTCATCATGCGTGTAGTTGACATTGTGTTATCCATTCCTGATATTTTCTTGTTGATCACGCTGGTCACCATCTTCAAGCCGGGTGTGGACAAACTGATTTTAATTTTCTGTCTCACAGGATGGACCACAACAGCACGATTAGTAAGGGGAGAATTCTTGTCGCTCCGTTCAAGGGAATATGTTCTTGCTGCTAAAACAATTGGAACAAAAACGCACAAAATTATTTTTTCTCATATCCTCCCCAATGCGTTAGGACCGATTATTGTGTCAGCTACGCTGAAAGTGGGGTCTGTTATTCTAGCTGAATCGGCGCTAAGCTACTTAGGCTTTGGAATCCAGCCGCCAATCGCTAGCTGGGGGAACATGCTTCAAGACGCACAGAATTTCACAGTAATGATTCAAGCATGGTGGTACCCGTTATTTCCCGGGCTATTTATTTTAATGACCGTTTTATGCTTCAACTTTGTCGGTGATGGCCTGCGGGATGCGCTTGACCCGAAAAATATTAAATAAAAATGAATATCATATCTGTTATAAAATATCACCAAATCAGAAAAAAGCAGGTCTCCTTTTGTCAGAAAATATACAAAGAGATCTGCTTTTTATGATTCTTACATAAACCCAGTGATTCCAGATTTCCTCAATCTCTTTGGAATAATTTCTCTATCCCTTGCCTATACTGTGGACAACAGTTTTTATAAAAGTGAGGGGTTAGAGATGTTATTTCTTCATGATGTGTGGGTCAATTGGTTTGAAGGGGAAGAAAATGGCTACAATGTATGCCACTTTCACGAATGGCGCAAGGAAGATACGGTTGAGCTTTTGGATCAGGTGCCGCTGTTAAGGGTGCCGTCAGTACTGTTTCATTACATAGAAAACGATTTGTCAGAGCTTCCGAAAGGTTTGCTTGAAGACGTACATCAGAAATCGTACATTCGGAAAAATCATGAGCGGACAAAGCTTGAGTATTGTTTTGTCGTAACAGACGGAATCGGCATTTTAGCTGTCGACACGATCGGCTACACGATCCCTGTCAGAAAAAGCCGTCTGATCCCAAGACAGGAGCAGCTCGTTTATGAAATGGTAAAAGATGTAGAGCCTGAAACATATGAATTTGAGCCAAAGAAGCTGGAATCCTCCAAGGAATATCACATCTTATCATTAGCACCAGAACATGTCAGAGGACTGACGAGAAAAGAACGGCAAATCAAGCAGCTGATGTTTATGG
Source organism: Bacillus sp. FSL R5-0416 (assembly GCF_037975425.1). NCBI lineage: Bacteria > Bacillati > Bacillota > Bacilli > Caryophanales > Bacillaceae > Bacillus > Bacillus sp. FSL R5-0416. The sequence continues at coordinate 1,194,091 of NZ_CP150252.1, forward strand.
CGCTTGACCAATTAAAAGGGCTGAAAAACCGAGCGGAAATTGGCTACTGGTACACAGAGTGGAATCCGCATATGTATGAACAAATCAAAAGGATGAGCTTTGAAGAGATTTGGGACATGCTGTATAACGAAACAATTGAAGGCTGGTCGGACAAGCACCTAGCTTTTTGCGAAAACCTAATAAAAGGACAGCCTTTTTTCGAAAAGCTTTGGGAAATGGAAAACGAATCAAAGGTCAACTAAAAAAACCGCTCTTTGCAAAGAGCGGTTTTTTGATTAGCGTCTTTTTCTTCCAAGACCCATGGCATTCTCCATTTTTTTCAGCATTTTGTTTGCTGTCCGGTTCGCTCGTTCCGCGCCTTCATCAAGAATCCGGTCTAATTCTTCAGATTCTATCAGCTCGTAATAGCGGTCCTGGATCGGTTTTAATGCGTTCACCACGACTTCTGCCAAATCACCTTTAAACTCGCCGTAGCCTTTTCCTTCGTACTTTGCTTCAAGCTCTTCAATGGTCGTATTGCCGAGGATTGAATAAATTGTAAGAAGGTTGGAAACGCCCGGTTTGTTTTCCTTATCAAATTTGACAATGCCTTCAGAATCCGTTACAGCGCTTTTGATTTTCTTTTCAAGCTGCTTCGGCTCATCCAGCAGGGTAATATAAGCTTTCTGGTTCGGATCAGATTTGCTCATCTTCTTCAGCGGATCATTCAGAGACATGATGCGTGCACCGACTTTTGGAATTTTCACTTCCGGAATCGTGAAGATGTCGTTGTATTTTTTGTTGAAGCGTTCTGCGAGATTCCGCGTCAGCTCAAGGTGCTGCTTTTGATCCTCACCGACAGGCACAAGATCCGTTCCGTACAGCAGAATATCAGCGGACATTAGCGGCGGATATGTTAACAGGCCGGAGACGACAGCTTCATTGCCTTTGGATTTGTCCTTAAATTGAGTCATCCGCTCAAGCTCGCCGATATATGCGACACACTGCATCATCCATCCGGCCTGCGCATGCGCGGGGACCTCTGATTGAATAAACAATGTTGCTTTTTCTGGATCAAGTCCGACAGCTAAGTAAAGCGCTGCGAGATTGCGGATATTCTTTCTAAGCTCAAGCCGGTCTTGAGGAACAGTTATCGCATGCTGGTCCACGATGCAAAAATAGCTATTATAATCATGCTGCAGTTCGACAAACTGCTTCATTGCACCGATATAGTTGCCGAGCGTCACTGAGCCGCTTGGCTGAATGCCTGAAAAAATCGTTTGTTTCATGAAAACATCAACCTCATTTCTTAAAACATAATAAAAAAGGCTCATTCTTCCCCTGTAAAAAAGGGACGAATGAACCGTGGTACCACCCTGATTATTCCATTAAAATGAAATCACTCTGACGTTTGTAACGGAGACTGCTCCGGCTGAGCCTACTTTTTTCCAGTTCGGTCAGCTGCTCCAAAGTCCATTCCACATTGCCCGTTATCTGCTCCCAGCACCGCAGACTCTCTTCAAACAGGTGAAATGTGTACTACTCTTTTTCATAGCAAGCTTTTCTTTTGATTGCTTCATTATAAATCAATTATAACCAATTGTCATCATGAAAAAACATTCTTTTTTCCAGTAAAATTGTAATAATATAAATAACACGGGTGCTGTAAAATCCTTAAATGATAACTGCTATCAGCGTAAAAACAGGCAGATATTATATGTAAAAAGCAATATGGGCAGAAAACACATGAAAAAGTTTTTAATCAATTTATGCTTTAAATGGTAGAAGGATATTATGTTCATGGAAGAAAAACTAACGAAGTTTAAATATTTTAAATTGATAAAATAATATTGCAATAAATTATTTGTTTCATTATAATGAACTTGTTCACTCTATTGGTACAGCTTTTTTACAAAAATAATCAGAAAAGACGGAACAGAATAAAAGTTGTGGAAACTCAGGTTCATTTGTCTGATATTTCTGAGGATTTAGCCGTAAGGAGCTGAAAATTATTATTAGGGGGTTTGCGAATATGAAAAAACGTTGGTCGATTGTCACGTTGATGCTCATTTTCACTCTCGTGCTGAGCGCGTGCGGCTTTGGCGGCAGCGGATCAAACGGTGAAGGGAAAAAGGACAGTAAAGGAAAGACGACACTTAACATTAATATTAAAACTGAGCCGTTCTCCTTACATCCGGGATTGGCAAATGATTCAGTATCAGGCGGTGTCATCCGTCAGACTTTTGAAGGATTGACACGTATCAATGCAGATGGTGAGCCTGAAGAAGGCATGGCTTCTAAAATTGAAACGAGCAAGGACGGAAAGACATATACATTTACCATTCGTGATGGTGTGAAATGGTCTAATGGAGACCCTGTAACAGCACAAGATTTTGAATATGCTTGGAAATGGGCGCTTGATCCTAATAACGAATCACAATACGCTTACCAGCTCTACTACATAAAAGGTGCTGAAGCAGCGAATACCGGCAAAGGCAGCCTAGACGATGTGGCAGTAAAAGCTGTGAATGACAAAACGCTGAAGGTTGAATTAAATAACCCGACTCCATATTTCACTGAATTAACTGCGTTCTATACGTATATGCCGATCAATAAGAAAATTGCAGAGAAAAATAAAAAGTGGAATACAAATGCCGGAGATGATTATGTATCAAACGGGCCGTTCAAAATGACGGCATGGAAACACAGCGGTTCTATTACTCTCGAAAAAAATGACCAGTATTGGGATAAAGACAAAGTCAAACTGAAGAAAATCGATATGGTTATGATCAACAATAACAATACGGAACTGAAAAAATTCCAAGCTGGCGAACTTGATTGGGCCGGTTTGCCGCTCGGGCAGCTTCCGACAGAATCTCTCCCTTCCTTGAAAAAAGACGGTTCTTTACATGTTGAGCCGATGGCAGGTGTGTATTGGTACAAATTCAACACTGAAGCTAAGCCGTTAGACAACGTCAATATCCGTAAAGCATTATCTTATGCGATTGACCGTCAATCGATTGTTAAAAACATTACGCAAGGTGAACAAATTCCGGCTATGGCTGCGGTGCCGCCGACAATGAAGGGATTTGAGGATAACAAAGAAGGCTACTACAAAGACAACGATGTTAAAACGGCAAAAGAATACCTTGAAAAAGGCCTAAAAGAAATGGGCTTAAGCAAGGCATCTGACCTTCCGAAAATCAAATTGTCTTATAACACTGATGATGCACATGCGAAAATCGCTCAAGCTGTACAAGAAATGTGGAAGAAAAATTTAGGCGTTGATGTTGAGCTTGATAACTCAGAATGGAATGTCTATATTGATAAGCTCCACAGCCAAGATTATCAAATCGGCCGTATGGGCTGGCTTGGGGACTTTAACGATCCTATAAACTTCCTAGAATTGTTCCGTGACAAAGACGGAGGAAATAACGATACAGGCTGGGAAAACCCAGAATTCAAAAAATTGCTGAATCAGTCACAAACTGAAACAGATCAAAACAAACGTGCAGAGCTGCTGAAAAAAGCGGAAGGTATTTTCATTGATGAAATGCCGGTAGCTCCAATTTATTTTTATACGATTCCTTGGGTACAAGACGAAAATCTGAAAGGAACTATTATTACTGGAACTGGAGAAATTTACTTCAGAAACGCGTACTTTCAATAAGTCTTATTTGTGAAAACAATAACCTCAAGGTATATGGGGACCTATTTCCCATATACCTTTCTTACTGAAGAATATAAAAAAGTAGAAACCATGGAGGTGTTCCCCCTTGCTAAAATATATCGGAAGACGCTTAGTCTATATGATTATCACACTATTTGTGATTGTAACTGTGACATTCTTCTTAATGCAAGCAGCACCGGGCGGGCCATTTTCAGGTGAGAAAAAGCTTCCGCCTGAAATTGAAGCAAACTTAAATACGCACTATGGCTTGGACAAGCCGCTGTTTGTACAATACGTCAGTTATTTGAAATCAGTTGCAATGTGGGATTTCGGACCATCATTTAAATATAAAGGTCAGAGTGTTAACGACCTGATCAATTCAGGTTTCCCCGTTTCATTCACTCTTGGAGCAGAAGCTATTCTCCTCGCTTTAGCATTAGGTGTATTGTTTGGAGTCATTGCAGCTCTTTACCATAATAAGTGGCAGGATTATACCGTCGCGATTTTAACGATATTTGGTATTTCGGTTCCAAGCTTTATCATGGCGGCTGTTCTGCAATATGTGTTCTCCATGAAGCTTGGGCTGTTTCCGGTCGCGGGGTGGGAGTCCTGGGCATACACCTTTTTGCCTTCAATCGCACTTGCTTCCATGCCGATGGCGTTCATTGCCAGACTTTCCCGTTCAAGCATGATCGAAGTGTTAAACAGTGATTATATCCGCACTGCGAAAGCGAAAGGGCTGTCTCGTCCGTCAGTTACTGTGCGGCACGCCATTCGAAACGCGCTTTTGCCGGTTGTTACATACATGGGCCCGATGGCCGCCCAGGTCTTAACGGGAAGTTTTATCATTGAAACGATTTTTGGGATCCCGGGTCTTGGTTCCCACTTCGTAAACAGTATTACAAACCGTGATTATACAGTCATTATGGGTGTAACGGTGTTCTTCAGTGTCATCCTGCTATTGTGTGTATTAATCGTAGACGTGCTTTACGGCATTATTGATCCAAGAATCAAGCTTTCCAAAGCAAAGAAAGGAGCCTAGGCCATGCAGAACATTCCAAAAAACATGTTTGAACCAGCCGCAGCGAATGCCGGCGATGCAGAAAAAATAAGTAAAAAGAGCCTTTCCCTCTGGAAAGATGCGATGCTTCGCTTCCGCAGCAATAAGCTTGCAATGGTCGGGCTTATCATTATCGTACTTATTATCCTTATGGCAATTTTTGCGCCGGTGTTCTCAAGGTATGATTATTCAACTACTAATCTTTTAAATGCGGATAAGCCGCCTTCAAAAGATCACTGGTTCGGCACAGATGATCTTGGACGGGACATTTTCGTCCGTACATGGGTAGGGGCGCGAATCTCAATCTTTATCGGTGTTGCAGCCGCTGTTCTTGATTTGCTGATCGGTGTCATTTGGGGGAGCATTTCAGGCTTCCGCGGAGGCAGAACGGATGAAATCATGATGCGTATCGCTGATATCCTTTGGGCAGTTCCTTCATTATTAATGGTTATCTTACTGATGGTTGTTCTTCCGAAAGGTCTATTTACGATTATTATTGCCATGACGATTACAGGCTGGATTAATATGGCCAGAATCGTGCGCGGACAAGTGCTGCAGCTGAAGAATCAGGAGTATGTGCTTGCATCACAGACACTGGGTGCAAAAACATCCCGTCTTCTGTTTAAACATATCGTGCCAAACGCAATGGGTTCTATTTTGGTCACGATGACACTGACAGTTCCTACTGCAATTTTCACAGAAGCCTTTTTAAGCTATTTGGGACTTGGTGTTCCAGCTCCGCTGGCAAGCTGGGGAACGATGGCTTCTGACGGATTGCCTGCATTGACCTATTATCCGTGGCGTTTATTCTTCCCTGCCGGATTTATCTGCATTACAATGTTTGGTTTCAACGTTGTCGGCGACGGATTAAGAGACGCATTGGATCCTAAGTTACGTAAATAAGGGAGTGATACGGGTGACACGCCTATTAGAAGTAAAAGATTTAGCAATTTCATTTAAAACATATGGCGGAGAGGTCCAGGCGATCCGCGGAGTGAATTTCCATCTGGATAAAGGGGAGACGCTGGCCATTGTTGGAGAATCAGGTTCCGGAAAAAGTGTAACCTCTCAAGCGATTATGAAGCTGATTCCAATGCCTCCGGGTTATTTCAAACGCGGTGAGATCCTGTTTGAAGGAAAGGATCTGGTGCCGCTGTCCGAAAAAGAAATGCAAAATGTCCGGGGAAAAGAGATCGGCATGATATTCCAAGATCCGATGACCTCTTTAAATCCAACGATGAAGGTCGGTAAACAAATTACGGAAGTGCTTTTTAAACACGAAAAGATCTCGAAGGAAGCGGCTAAAAAACGCGCGGTTGAACTGCTGGAATTAGTCGGTATCCCAATGCCGGAAAAGCGGGTGAACCAATTTCCGCACGAATTTTCAGGCGGTATGAGGCAGCGGGTTGTCATTGCGATGGCGCTTGCGGCGAATCCGAAGCTTCTGATCGCCGACGAGCCGACCACTGCACTTGATGTAACGATTCAAGCGCAAATTCTGGAATTGATGAAGGATTTGCAAAAGAAAATTGATACGTCCATCATCTTTATTACACACGATCTTGGTGTTGTGGCAAATGTTGCTGACCGGGTCGCTGTCATGTACGCGGGACAGATTGTAGAAACAGGTACGGTAGACGAAATTTTCTACGATCCGAGACATCCGTATACTTGGGGGCTTCTTGCATCCATGCCGACACTGGAAAGTTCAGGAGAGGAAGAGCTGACTGCCATTCCGGGCACACCGCCTGATTTGACAAACCCGCCAAAAGGAGATGCTTTTGCCCTGCGGAGCCCTTATGCGATGAAAATCGATTTTGAACAGGAGCCGCCAATGTTTAAGGTATCTGATACTCATTATGTCAAATCGTGGCTGCTTCATCCCGACGCGCCAAAGGTAGAGCCGCCTGAAGCGGTAAAAGCGAAAATGCGTAAACTGGCAAACACGTTTGAAAAACCTGTCTTAGTGAGAGAAGGTGAATGAATTGACTGAAAAACTATTAGAAATCAAACATTTAAAACAGCACTTTGTCACGCCGAGGGGAACGGTTAAGGCTGTAGATGATTTATCATTTGATATCTATAAAGGTGAAACATTAGGGCTGGTTGGTGAATCTGGCTGCGGTAAATCGACAACAGGCCGAAGCATTATCCGGCTGTACGAAGCAACCGATGGTGAGGTGCTGTTTAACGGTGAAAATGTGCACGGGAAAAAATCGCGGAAAAAGCTGCTGGAATTCAACCGCAAAATGCAGATGATTTTCCAAGACCCATATGCATCCCTGAATCCGAGAATGACAGTTGCTGATATTATTGCTGAAGGCCTTGATATTCATAAGCTGGCAAAAACGAAAAAAGAGCGGATGCAACGAGTTCATGAACTATTGGAAACAGTGGGATTGAACAAGGAACACGCGAACCGCTATCCTCATGAATTTTCCGGCGGCCAGCGCCAAAGAATCGGGATTGCCAGAGCGCTTGCTGTTGATCCGGAATTCATTATCGCGGATGAGCCGATTTCCGCTTTGGATGTATCCATTCAAGCGCAGGTCGTGAATTTAATGAAAGAACTGCAAAAAGAAAAAGGGCTCACATACCTGTTTATTGCTCACGATTTATCGATGGTCAAATACATCAGTGACCGCATTGGCGTCATGTATTTCGGGAAACTGGTTGAGCTTGCGCCGGCAGATGAGCTTTATGAAAATCCGCTTCACCCATATACAAAATCATTGCTTTCTGCGATTCCGCTTCCAGATCCGGACTATGAGAGAAATCGAGTTCGCCAGAAATATGATCCGTCCGTCCATCAATTAAAGGATGGGGAAACGATGGAATTCCGTGAAGTCAAACCGGGACATTTTGTGATGTGCACGGAAGCCGAATTTAAAGCTTTTTCATGATTCATCAATCCTTCAAGAGAAATCTCTTGAAGGATTTTTTTGCGTCCTCATAGAAAGTGAGAATGATAACATTTACAATTAGAGGAAAAAGCGGAGGCGAAATACGATTCAATTTCTGCATAACAAAAATGTTTTTGCGCTATTGCTGTCTCAATCTTTTCAATCCTTAGCAGGAGTCCTCGTCACAATCGTTTTAATGGTCCGGGTCTATGAAATGACTGACTCCGTTTTTTTGGCGGGCCTTATTTTATCGTTCATGTCGTTTGCGAGTATAGCAGCAAGCTTTTGCGTCTCTCCGGTGCTTCGCATTCTCGGTTTTAAAAAGGTGCTTGCGGGAGCGAATCTGCTGAGAGCGGTCTTTACAATCCTGATGGCATACAGCGTCACTCATCACGGACAGGCATTCTTTTGGATTACGCTGCTGTTTGTGTTTTGTTTTTCCTTCGCGGGCGCTTTTTTTCAGCCGGCAAGATTTGCGCTGTTGCCGATTATTGTTCCAAAGAAGCAATATGTAAAAGCGAATGGTGTGATCTCCCTCTCGAATCAATTGTTCTTAACAGCAGGCTGGGGCCTTGGAGGCCTTCTGACGTACGCCGTCCCTTTTGAACTCGTTGTCGGCGCTGCCATTTGCCTGTTTGTTCTATCGGGAGCTTCCATCAGTGTGCTGCATGTAAATGAAGAAGAGGCTGCAGGAACTGCTGAAACAGCATCTGTCAGAAGTATATGGAAGGATTTAATGATCATCCCTATTGTAAGAGACATTACTGTAATGGACATGATAGAAGCTTTGGCGGGTTCCGTATGGTCATCTGCCATTCTCCTCGCATTTACTGCGGCTGTTTTGCATGAAACAGAGGTGTGGTGGGGGATGTTTAACGCTTCCTATTTTATAGGCGCAATTGTCGGCAGTGTGATTGCCATTCGTTTTTCTTCTTTTTTTGAGCGGAATATGGGCTATGCCATTATGTTCAGCTCGCTTGTAATGTCGGCGCTGACCCTTTTGTTTTCATTTTCTCCAGTCCCATTTTTATGCGCTCTGGCTTGTGCTGCAATGGGGCCTTTTTATCAGGTGCGTGATATTTGCCAGGAAACCATGCTGCAGGAAGTTATTCCCGAGCAGAAACGAATCGGAATCATGGCTGCAAAAAATGCGATTTTGACTCCTTGGTCAGGCGTCACCTACTCCATTATGGGGCTAGTGGCTGATGCTGCTGGTGCGAAAATAGCTTTTATTGCGGCTGCTGCATTATATATCATGACATTTCTGATTGCACTGGCGCAGCCCCGCCTGATTCATTACAGGCGGGAAAACCGAGTTCAATGAGATACACTTCAAAATGAACGGAGCAGCTGGCTCCGTTTTTGCTGAAAAAAAATGAAACCATGGCGGAAGTTCGCACGTCTTTATAGATGTAAGGCTGTTTAAACAAGAAGAAATGGGGTATATCTAAAAGTATGAAGACAACGAACTCATAAGGAGCAAATCAATGAACTGGTATGAAAAGCTTAGCGAGTACTTTCCAATTGAAGAAATGAAATCAAAAGCGCATATGGAAGCTCTTCTGAAAGAGCGAAGCGATATTTATCATAAAGATGAAGGCAAACATCATATTTTAATGTTTGCGGAATTCGATTCTTTTATCTTCGTTGATTATCTGTATGTGTCTAAGGATGCAAGAGGGCAGGGGCTTGGCGGCAAATTGATCGCGAAGCTGAAAAAGAAAAATAAGCCCATATTGCTCGAGGTGGAACCTGTGGATGAAGATGATACTGATACAGAAAAACGCCTGAGGTTTTATCAAAGAGAGCATTTCAAGCATGCTCAGTCAATTGGGTACCGGCGCCGGTCATTGGCTACGAATGAAGTAAACAAGATGGAGATTCTGTACTGGTCACCAAAAACAGAATCAGAAGAAGAAATTCTTGAAGCCATGAAACAAACATATGAAAACATTCATACTTATAAAGACGAGAAATGGTACGGGGAATCGTACGAAAAAACGGATGAAGTCCTGAAACTCATTGATGAAGAAAAACAAAAAAATATTTTCGATCAGTTAAGCTAATTGAGAATTAGAACATATCATGAACATTAAAAATTTGCTGGATTGACACATTTTTTTCTTAGGATACTGTTCACACTTACTTTTTTATAGTATAATACCTGTAAAGATTCCTTTTTTAGAGTAATTTCAATTTAAGAATAAAATAGATGTTCATCCTACTAATTAGAGGAGTGAAGATGAATGGTTACACTATACACATCACCAAGCTGTACTTCATGCAGAAAGGCGAGAGCGTGGCTCGAGGAGCACGATATTCCATTTGTAGAAAGAAACATTTTCTCTGAACCTTTATCAATTGATGAAATAAAACAAATTCTTCGAATGACTGAGGATGGAACAGATGAAATCATCTCAACCCGTTCAAAAGTATTCCAAAAACTGAATGTGAACGTTGAATCTATGCCGCTGCAAGATTTGTACCGCTTGATCAACGAGCATCCAGGTTTGCTTCGCCGTCCGATCATCATTGACGAAAAACGTTTGCAGGTCGGATATAACGAAGACGAAATCAGACGTTTCCTGCCAAGAAAAGTTCGCTCTTTCCAATTAAGAGAAGCACAGCGTTTGGCAAACTAATAGATCGTATCATCAAAAGAAGGCTGAGTCATCAGCCTTCTTTTATTATTTTTCAACCTGCTGGTAATAAATGCTCGCAAGAATGACAAACGCAACCGTCAAAATGGGGAGGAGCGTTTCAACTGTGCCGTGCTGCGCCATAAAAAGCGACAGCTTTTTGTCTCTGACAATCATTTCTCCGCCAGTATAAGCAAGCAGCCCGCTTCCCGCGTAAATCAGAAGCGGTATTTTCTCTAGTGCAATATGGATGAGTTTGCTGCCCCAAATAATAACCGGAACCGATACACACAAACCTATAACAACGAGAGAAAACTCACCGTGTGATGCTCCCGCAACTGCGATGACGTTGTCCAGCGACATAAAGAGATCTGCAAGCACAATCGTTCGTATCGCTCTCCACAGGGAGGTGCTGCTTTTAATGTGTTTCGTGTCTTTTTTTTCAATCAGCAGCTGATATCCTAAATACAGCAGGAAAATTCCGCCGGCGCACTGCAAGAACGGAATGTTCAAAAGATATACTGCTGCACTTGTTAATCCGATTCTCATAGCAACGGCAATAAATGTTCCGAGAATAATGGCTTGCTGTCTTTGCTTGTCCGGCAAATGTCTGCTGGCCATGGCAATAACAACCGCGTTATCTCCGCCGAGGATCAGGTCAATCCCAACAATGACAAGCAGAGAAATCAGATAGTCATGCTCCATGAAGCGGCACCTCGCTTTCAGTCCTTCGCTTGTACTACTACTATATGAGACAGGTCATATTTTATGATATCAGCCGCCTGATCTGCCGTTTTTTAGGCAAAGGTGCATTTTTATTTCTTTTGTGACTGTTTTATCATAAAATAGAAATACAAAGGAATTCACACTGGCCTTGGTTAAGGTTAAGATGTGGACGGAATGGGTAAAGTGTAGTAAAGTACAATTAATCGGGAGCTTAGATGTCCCTTCAACATCTTATATAGAAGGGAAGGTTGGCAAATGGAAATTGAAAGAATTAACGAGCATACAGTAAAATTTTATATGTCTTACGGAGATATTGAAGATCGCGGTTTTGACAGAGAAGAAATTTGGTATAACCGTGAGCGCAGTGAAGAACTTTTCTGGGAAGTCATGGATGAAGTTCATGAAGAAGAGGAATTCGCTGTGGAAGGCCCACTTTGGATTCAAGTTCAGGCACTGGACAAAGGATTAGAAATCATCGTCACAAAAGCCCAGCTTTCCAAAGACGGACAAAAGCTCGAACTGCCGATTCCTGAGGATAAAAAGCAAGAACCAGCATCTGAGGATCTTGACGCCTTGCTGGATGATTTCCAGAAAGAAGAGCAAGCCGTCAATCAGGAAGAGAAGGAGCAAAAGCTTCAATTTGTCTTGCGATTTGGCGATTTTGAGGATGTTATTTCTCTATCTAATTTGAACGTTAACGGAAGCAAAACGACTTTATATTCGTTTGAGAACCGATATTATTTATATGTAGATTTTTGCAATATGACTGATGAAGAGGTTGAAAATCAGCTAAGCATCCTGCTGGAGTACGCAAATGAATCCTCAATCAGCATACACCGTCTTGAAGAGTACGGCAAGCTGATTATTTCAGAGCATGCTCTAGAAACGATAAAAAAACACTTTGCATCATAGCAAACCGATTTCCTTCCGGAAATCGGTTTTTTTTATGCACGAAAATGCCATTTTAGAGATGTAAAAAATCAAAAACATATAGACATACGGAAAATACAGCGAACAGGAGTTGATCATCTTTTCCAGAAAGTATACTTCATCTGGAAAGGAGAGATGACAATTGTTTAGTGCTGTGACTGAAGACGGCCAAATGTTTCACCTTCTAGGCGCTCAGCAAAACCAGAAATTAAAGCGGAGACGGTTCTTCTGTCCGGTATGCGGGGGAGAGCTAGCTGTGAAGCTTGGACTTCAAAAAGCGCCGCATTTTGCCCATAAACAGAACAAATCCTGCTCCATAGACATCGAACCGGAAAGCGCCTACCACTTAGAAGGAAAAAGACAGCTGTATGTATGGCTGAAAACGCAACGGGCTTCACCAATATTGGAGCCGTATATAAGGACAATCAACCAAAGACCGGACGTCATGGCAAGAATTAAGGAGCATATGCTTGCTGTTGAATATCAATGCGCCACTATCGCTCCAGATGTCTTTCAAAAGCGGACAGAGGGCTTCAAACAAGAAGGAATCATCCCGCAGTGGATTATGGGATACAGCCGCTTAAAACGGACTGCTTCGTCCTTTTATCAGCTTTCAGCTTTTCATTGGCAGTTTATCAATGCAAGTCCATACAGAGAGCTGATATGTTATTGTCCTGAAAGGCGTTCTTTTCTCCGGCTCAGCCACATCATTCCATTCTACACAAACCATTCTTATTCCTCAGTCCAAACGATCCCTATCCATCGGGCAGGTGCAGGCGATCTTTTTTTCACTGAACCGAAACCCTCATTTCAATATTCAGGCTGGACGAAAGCGATTCACCGTTTTCGCCATAAACCCCATCGGTTTAACTCAAAGGAAACAAATCGCCTTAGGCTGCTGTTTTATGAGAAGCGGCAGACGCCTTTTTCTTTTCTGCCGACTGAAGTGTTTGTTCCTGTTAGAAAAGGGGCAGTTTTTAAGAGTCCGGTTTTTGTGTGGCAGGGGTTTCTTTATTTGTTTATGACGGATCTTGGAGATAAACGTGCGCCAATTCGTTTTTCAGCCGTTTTGCAGCAGTGCAAACTGCACATTCATAATAAGAACATTGCACTCAGGTTCGAATGCAGCGAAGAGTGTCTTTCAGAAGCGGTTAAACAGTATATTGATTTTTTGTGCAAGAAGGGATTTTTAAGGGAGACTCAGAAAGAAGTATATGTGCTGAATCAGCCTGCAGGCGGCATACACTCCATGCAGGATCTCATAGAAAGAGACCGCAGCTGTTTTATAGAATGAGTTTGTCTTATTTGGCTCACTCTAAGACAAAGGTGGTGGGCAGGCTGTGAAAGGCACAAAAGGAAAGGTTTTTCGTGTTTTTACTGCTTTTTTGGCATTCGTTCTCTTCATTACTGCATATGATTTGACAAAAGGCAGTGAAAAACCGGAAGATATTCACAACACAAGTTTATTGAGAAACAGCTGTTTTTTCAATTGGCTTGAATCAAAGAAGACGAGGGGGATCACCATGGCTGAGGAAAAAAAAGCAAACCAACTGCCTGACAGAAGTGAGGTAAAGGCAGAAGACACATGGAGACTTGAGGATATTTTTCCTAGTGATGAGGCCTGGAATAAAGAATTTCAAGCTGTAAAAGAATTAATTCCGAATTTATCTAAGTATAAAGGAAAGCTGGCAGATTCAGCTGATCATTTATACGAGGCTCTTACGTATCAAGATAAAGTGATGGAGCGGCTGGGTAGGCTGTACACATATGCGCATATGCGCTCTGACCAGGATACTGGGAACTCCTTTTACCAGGGGCTGAATGACAAGGCGGGAAACCTGTATACACAGGCCGCAAGCGCGACAGCTTATTTGGTTCCGGAGATTTTATCCATAGAAGAAGACAAACTGCAGCAGTTCATTCTTGAAAAAGAAGAATTAAAGCTGTATTCTCATGCGATTGAGGAGATTACAAAGGAACGTCCGCATGTGCTGAGCGAGAAGGAAGAGGCACTGCTTGCTGAAGCCTCCGAGGTACTGGGGTCATCTTCAAATACATTCAGCGTGTTAAATAACGCAGATATAACGTTTCCGTCCATTAAAGACGAAGATGGGAATGAAAAACAGATCACTCACGGCAACTTTATTAATTTCTTGGAAAGTGAAAACCGTGAAGTCCGCAAAAATGCGTTTGACGCAGTGTATAAAACGTACGGACAATATAAAAACACAATGGCCACGACGCTAAGCGGCACTGTGAAAAAGGACAACTTCTACGCGAGAGTGAAAAAGTACAAGTCAGCGCGTGAGGCTGCGCTTTCTAACAACAGTATTCCTGAGGAAGTATACGATAACCTTGTTAAGACGATTAATAAGCATTTGCCGCTCCTGCACCGCTATATTGCGCTAAGAAAGAAAGTGCTTGAGCTTGATGAAGTGCATATCTATGACCTGTATACACCGCTTGTGAAAGATGCTGGGATGAAGGTGACATACGAGGAAGCCAAAGATTACATGCTGAAAGGCCTTGCACCTTTAGGGGAAGAATATGCCTCTATCCTAAAAGAAGGACTGGAAAACCGCTGGGTGGACGTTTACGAGAATAAAGGCAAACGCAATGGGGCTTATTCATCAGGAGCTTACGGCACGAATCCGTATATTTTGATGAACTGGCATAATAACGTCAATAATCTCTTTACGCTCGTGCACGAGTTTGGACATTCCGTACACAGCTACTATACGAGAAAGCACCAGCCTTATCCATATGGCAATTACAGTATCTTTGTCGCGGAAGTTGCCTCTACGACAAATGAAGCGCTCCTTGGCGAATATTTGCTGAACAATCTAGAGGATGAAAAACAGCGCTTATATATTCTCAACCATATGCTTGAGGGCTTCAGGGGAACGGTTTTCAGACAAACGATGTTCGCTGAATTTGAACATCTGATCCATACAAAGGCGCAAGAAGGCGAGCCGCTTACACCTGAGCTTCTGACAAATGTCTATTACGACCTGAATAAAAAGTATTTTGGAGACGGCATGGTGATTGATAAGGAAATCGGCCTTGAATGGTCGCGTATTCCGCACTTCTATTACAATTACTATGTGTATCAGTATGCGACAGGGTACAGCGCTGCCCAAGCATTAAGCAGCCAGATTTTGAAGGAAGGAAAGCCGGCGGTTGACCGTTATATTGACTTCCTGAAAGCGGGAAGCTCACAATACCCGATTGATGTCCTGAAAAAAGCGGGTGTTGATATGACGTCTCCAGAGCCAATCGAAGCCGCGTGCAAAATGTTTGAAGAAAAACTTGATGAAATGGAAGAGCTGCTGATGAAAGTCAAGCAGTCTTAAAAAAGTAAGCCTGTGCGGAAATGACGCACAGGCTTTTTTAAAACCCTTTAAAGGTTTTTCGGTGATTCAAGCGGTAGAGGGTAAACAAAATAGACAGAAACAGCAGAGGAGAGGTAATATAAAGCGGCAGCATATGCATCATGCCTAAGATATTCAAGCAGAAAAAAACAGCAATGCACACAATTGAGATCAAAGTAGACATCATGGCGGTCCTCCTCGTCCTTTTTCCTTATAAGGATATGAGTGAATGCACTTCGTTATGTTTTGTGACAAAAATATGAACATTAAGCATAGAGGTTGTCAAAAGTCGACATCTTTTGTTATCATAAGGATGTGAAATTGATCACAAACAAACATTACCCCTTTGTTTGACCGTGAAAAATTTCTCCCATCCCCTTTGTTGTCGTTAAGACATATGAAACCGCGCTTATCCCGGCGCGGTTTCTTTAGTGCTAAAAACAGAACGTATGTTTGGTTCAGGGCGTAAAAAAACAGCCTCAAGCATATGCACGCCTGCGGCTATTTTTCACATGATTGATATTCATCAGAATAAGTGCTGAGAGACTTCCAAAACATTCCGTGTTTGGCTTCCACTTTGGCAACCTTTTTAGCAAACGCCAGTTTTTTCATTTCTTTTTCTACCTCTTCAAGGCTCAGGTCATATACAAGAGCAATTTCCTTCGAGGCAACGAAGCGGAAATATTCAATAAAACATTCTAAAGGCGGTGTTTCCGACGGCTTCGGCTCGTCGCCAAGCATCTCAAATAAAATTTCTTCATATACATCATATGAGTAGCTGCCAGGAACTTTAAGCCCTTCATCCTCATGCTGCGTATTAAAAAACGTCAGTGTCGGATTAACAGAAACATCCATCTCAGCAGCAATTTTCATGTCACATTGAAGCGCCTTGACCGCGCTTTGAGAATGCAGATCTTTTTTGAATTCTTCAAGATCGAGACTTGTATTTTCAGCAATCTCCAAAAGCACGTTTTCATCCGTAATATTTTTCTTTGAAACAAATAGGCTCTCCTGCATATTTCTGAGAAATTGCATGCCGGCTTTTCGTCCTTGCAATTCGGCTGCTTTAAAAGCGAGAGCAGCCATATAAGGCGATGAAAGCGGCTGATCCTGTTCGAACCAGACATTGCCGTCACATGACATGCCAGAGCGGCTCGCGATCTTTTCCCATGCTTCTGCGAGAAGATGCTTTTTTCGCTTTTTATTTAAAGCGGTAAGGCTTGCGGAAGCGATAATGCGTAAGGTGAAAAAACGTCCGTATCTGATTTTCAGCTTTTTGATGACGGGCTCTAAGGACCAGCATTCAGGACATAAAGGGTCTACAAACATATAAATTTCAAGCGGTTTTTTTGGATGACCGTGGCAATGGGCGAAGTATAGCTCATGCTGATAGTTTGTCAAGATGATCGATCCTCCGCTTCCGTTTGATTCACCATATGCCTTGCTGTCAACTCCAGCCGGCCAAACAAAAACTCACGAATTTCGCCCTCCAGCCCTACATGGTCCATTGCGTCCTTCATACAGCTGAGCCACGCATCAGCTCTCTCGTTTGTAATTGGAAAGGGAAGATGCCTTGCTCTGAGCATAGGATGGCCGTGCTCCTCGGTATAAAGCGGAGGCCCGCCTAAATACTGAGTTAAGAATTGCTTCTGTTTCCTGGCGGTTTCTGTCAAATCGCTAGGAAAAATCGGCTTCAGCAAAGGATGAGACGCGACACGCTCATAAAAAGTATCAACAAGTTGCGATAGAAGTTCTTCTCCAATCGCTTCATAAGGTGCGTTAAACGATTGTCCCATGTTGACTACTCCTTTAAATATGGCTAATAGGAATCATAAATCCTATTGCAAAAAGTAATTTTCTGTATTTCATTGTTTCATCTAGATTTATTTTAGCAACAAGGCATCATTTCTACAAACAAACTGCCTTTTATGCGTTTGATGACTCATTTCGGCTGACAGCCGGGGTTTGTATTTCATATCATATCACATAAAAATCAGGAATGCGTAAGATTTCACTTCGCAAAAAAACCAGAGGGAAAGAGCACCTCTGGTTACGCGTAATAAGCTGAAGTTATTTTTTTTACATAGTTTTGCGTTTCTTGGAAAGGAGGAATGCCTCCGTATCGGTCAACATTCCCCGGTCCGGCGTTGTAAGCCGCTAATGCCATAGACACATTGCCGTCGTATTTATCCAGCATTTGTTTTAAATATTTCGTTCCGCCCTCCACATTTTGCTGCGGATCAAGCGGATTGGAAACGCCAAGTGAGCTTGCTGTTGACGGCATCAGCTGCATGAGGCCCATCGCACCTGCTCCGCTGACCGCTTTTGCATTAAAGCCTGATTCCTGTTTGATGACGGAACGGATCAGTTTTTCATCAACGCCATATTTATCAGCGGCTTTTTTAATCGCACTGTCAATAGAGAAGTCTCCCGAACTGATCTGATTTGCTTCATGTTTGTTTGAAGCTGAATCTGCAGCAGCTGTTTTAGTGCTTTCTGCCGCTTTTGTGATTGAACCTGAATTGCTGCTTGTATATGAGTTAAGCCCATACGCTGAAAGCAGTGACGGCGCTGTTGTATTCGCGCTGTTCAGCATGCTGAGCGGGCTTGGCGATGAAGAAGGTGCTGATTGCTGAGATGCCAGACCGTTTGTATATTGGCTGAGCAAAGAACTGAAACTTGAAAGCGGGCTTTCCGTATTCTGATTGTCCGAGCTGCTGCGTGCATTAGATATGGACTGTAGTGCCTGAAGCTGAAGTAAAGCTGCCCAATTCGTTACATTCACGATGTCATTCCACCTTATATAGACTTTCGTTTTTCTTCATAAAAACGCAGAATTTTATTTTTGGTTTCGCGCTGAGGAATGCTGAATTGCTGAAGCAGCTTTTCGAAGGCTTGTCTGCCCTCATGCCAATCCGCCGCCTCAAATTCAATTTCATAGTCCTCTTTATTTAAATATCGGCTGTGGTCTAAAACTATTAAGCCTTTTTCTGTTTCTTTTTCCGCACGGTTTGTTGCTAAAGATCCAAAGTATTGAATGGCATCCGTATCGATCTGAAGCTTGTGCAGCTGGTCCTTCACGGGGCCCTCGGGAACTGAAAATCCAGCGAGATCTGATATCTCTGAAAGCTGCTGGTGCGTTTCCAGAAGCCCCACATCAGCCGGCTCCTTTAATGTAAGGACATACTTTCCGTTTTTTCTGCGGATACGAAGCGCAGCATGTTTTTGTTTCAGCGCGAAGCTGTCTGTATCAAAATAATGATTCTTTTGATCTGTAAAATCTTTTTCTGTCAGCTGGAGTGCCGCTGCTATGTTTTTGAATTCTTGTTTGGTCAGCATGTTTTTAAATTCGATTTCAATTTCTTGGCTCATGATGCTCTTCCTTTCCGCCCTGTAAATCTTATTTTTACTATTATCTCTTTAGATGTTAGGTTTATCAATATCGAGCTCGATATGATAAAATGAATCTGTACTTTGTTTAAAAAAGGAGAGCATTATGCAAAACAGAATCGAAATTTTGAATGCAACATTATCGGATGATCAGCTTCGCCTTGCCTGTCAGACAGAAGGAAACGAAGCGGAACGCAAGCCGTCAGGTCAAATGCTTGTTGATTCTGACCACTTTGCTTTTGTATACATACTTGAATTAGCTGATTCTTTTGAATATGTCATTATAAAGGAACATGTATGGCCGGAACTGAAGCAGGCCCATGCACAAAAAACACCGGTTGTTTTAGAGGCAGGAGACCAAACAATTGAACTGGCAGGCCTGCATGAGGAGCTGGAATATCTTTTAGAAAATATAAAAGATAATGCAAACTATGGAGAAGAAATGGAAGAAAAAGTGAAACGCGTGTTTTTATAGAAACTGGTTCGGAATTGGGGGATGTATGATGGATGACAAACAATGGGAGCGTTTTTTAGTGCCGTATCGCCAGGCTGTCGAAGAGTTGAAAGTGAAGCTCAAGGGGATCCGCACACTATATGAATACGAGGACGACCATTCACCGATCGAATTTGTGACCGGACGCGTCAAGCCTGTGGCCAGCATACTTGAAAAAGCGAGACGGAAAAGCATACCGCTGCATGAAATTGAAACCATGCAGGACATTGCTGGCCTTAGAATCATGTGCCAATTTGTCGATGACATCCAAATCGTAAAAGAGATGCTTTTTGCCAGAAAAGATTTCACCGTTGTGGATCAGAGGGATTATATTGCGGAACATAAAGAGAGCGGATACCGATCATACCATCTTGTTGTGCTGTACCCTTTGCAGACGGTATCCGGAGAAAAGCATGTTCTCGTAGAAATACAGATCCGTACACTGGCGATGAATTTTTGGGCGACCATTGAGCATTCATTGAATTATAAATACAGCGGAAACATTCCTGAAAAAGTAAAACTAAGGCTTCAGCGCGCTTCTGAAGCGGCTTCCCGGCTTGATGAAGAGATGTCGGAGATCAGGGGTGAAGTACAGGAAGCTCAAGCTGCCTTTTCAAGAAAGAAAAAAGGAAGCGAGCAACAATAGGTAAAGGGGAAGAAGAGCATGAAATTTGCCGTATCATCAAAAGGAGATCAAGTTTCTGATACGCTGAAAAGCAAAATACAGGCGTATTTATTGGATTTTGATATGGAACTGGATGAAAATGAACCGGAAATCGTTATTTCAGTCGGAGGCGACGGAACGCTTTTGTATGCTTTTCACAGATACAGCGACCGCTTGGACAAAACAGCATTTGTCGGCGTTCACACAGGTCATCTGGGTTTTTATGCCGACTGGGTTCCTCATGAAATTGAAAAACTTGTTCTTGCCATCGCGAAAACGCCGTATCATACAGTCGAATATCCGCTTCTCGAAGTCATTGTGACCTATCACGAAAACGAGCGGGAAGAAAGATACTTAGCTTTGAATGAATGTACGATTAAAAGCATCGAAGGAAGCCTTGTTGCTGATGTGGAAATCAAAGGGCAGCTCTTTGAAACCTTCCGTGGCGACGGCCTCTGCCTGTCAACTCCATCAGGCAGCACAGCCTACAATAAGGCGCTGGGCGGAGCGATTATCCATCCGTCTATCAGGGCAATCCAGCTTGCGGAAATGGCTTCAATTAATAACCGCGTGTTCCGTACGGTTGGGTCACCTCTGCTTCTCCCATCCCATCATGATTGCATGATTAAGCCGAGAAACGAAGTTGACTTTCAAGTGACGATTGACCACTTAACCCTTCTCCATAAGGATGTAAAGTCGATCCGCTGCCAAGTTGCATCCGAAAAAGTGCGGTTTGCGAGATTCCGTCCGTTTCCATTTTGGAAAAGAGTCCAGGATTCGTTTATTGGAAAAGGTGAATAGAAAGAGGACATATCGTGGAGCATTTTTTTATCAGAAAGAACATTACTTCCGCTGAGGACGGGATGACTGTAAAGGAATATGCCAGTGAACTGGGAATTTCAAAACGTCTGCTGACCGATATTAAGTTTGGCGGGGGCGACCTGCAGATTAACGGTGAGCATGTGACGGTCAAATACGTTTTGAAAGAGGGAGATCTTCTTATCGTGAAGTTTCCTGAGGAGCAGGTGAGCGAGACGCTGTTGGCAGAGCCTGTTCCGCTCGATATCCTTTATGAGGATGAACATGTGCTTGTGATAAACAAGCAGCCGTATGTGTCATCAATCCCTTCGAGAGAGCACCCCTCCGGCAGCATTGCCAATGGAATTATTGATCATTATCAAACAACCGGAGTGAGGGCGACAGTTCATCTTGTCACCCGGTTAGACCGGGATACATCAGGTGTCATGCTTGTTGCCAAGCATCGATTTGCCCACTCCATTTTATCGTCTGCGCAAAAAAACGGCCTTGTGAAACGCCGGTATGCGGCAGTGGTTCACGGGCGGATGGCACAGATGGAGGGAACAGTCGATGCCCCGATTGGCAGACATCCTGACAGTATAATTGAACGGACGGTAACGCCAGACGGCCAGAAGGCTGTTACGCATTTTTACGTCACATGTGCAAATGACGATATGACCTCGGTGACGTTGCAGCTTGAGACTGGACGAACCCATCAAATTCGTGTTCATATGAGTTATCTCGGGCACCCGTTGTGCGGCGATACACTGTACGGCGGAACGAGACAGGAAATTGGCCGGCAGGCTCTGCACAGCGAGCATCTTTCGTTTATCCATCCGCTGACACAGGAGAACATGACATTTCATGCTCCACTGTCTCAGGATATGAGAAAACTGATAAAAGGAGAGAATCATTGATTCTCTCCTTTTTTATATGGGGCGAAATCTTGATTCGTCGTAAGGCAGGGAGCTTGGAACAGAGACGGTTTCTATTTCTGGAAAGCGAAAGCCTGTCAGTTGATTTCCGAACACGCAGCCTGTATCAATGTTGATGGTGCGCTTGACCTTCCGAGGCTCTTTCACAGGTGTATGACCGTATACCACCCAAGCCTTTCCGTTATAGGCTGCCGCCCAATCACGTCTGACGGGTCTGCCGTCCGGATATGTTTCACCCGTCACGTCACCGTAAAGCACAAAGTCCTTCACTCTCCGGGTATATTTGCCGATATCGTCAGCTCTTATGCCAGCATGGGCGACAACTAATTCTCCATTATGTAAGATGTCGTAAAGCGGCGCTGTTTCGTACAGCTTCATAAACTGTTCGCTGACTGATTTTCTCTCATCTTTAGAAAGTTCCTCAAGCTCTGCCGCTGTTGTTTCGAGACCATGCATCACTTTTACCGGATTTCCTTTTAAGTAACGATATAATTTATTGCAATGGTTTCCCGGGACATAACGCACAGCGCCTTTTTCGTAAGCGCCGGCTACAAATCGGATGACCTCTATCGATTTGGGCCCTCTGTCAGTTAAATCTCCGGCAAAAACAAGCACCCTGCCTTCTTCATGGACAGGTACTCCATTTTTGATTGTATAGCCAAGCTTTTGGATTAATGCAGTCATTTCGTCATAGCAGCCATGAATATCGCTGATGATATCGTAAGCCATGCGGTATCCTCCTTACCGATTGTTTTATTTATTATGAAGCAAAGTGTTGTGAGTCATCACAAGCTTTTATGTGCAAATTATAGAAGAAGAATCATTTTCTAAACAGCATTAAGACCTTATCACTTTATTTTTCATCATCACCCTTGTTAAAATCGCGTTATGTTTTTTAAAAATGAGGTTTTGTTCTCTGAGTGAGAACTAGCATAACCCTGACTTAAAAAGGAGGTTCTGATTATGGCGCATACATCTGTCGCATCTTTAGTTGTTGTACTTATCGTTGCATTTTTGACACCCATCCTTTTGCATCGGTTTAAACTCAGCATCCCGGTTGTTGTTGCTGAAATCATTATGGGGCTGATAATTGGGAAAAGCGGCCTTAATTTAGTTGTGGAGGGTGACACCTGGCTCCAGACACTCTCTATGCTCGGATTTATCTTTTTAATGTTTTTAAGCGGGCTTGAAATTGATTTTTCGTCGTTTGAGAAAGGAAAGAAAAAGCAGTTCCTGCCGAATGGCAAGGAAGCGCCGAATACGTTTGCTGCGGCATCTGTTATTTTCGTCGGTATTTTTATTTTATCATTGCTCTTGTCCTATGGGTTCGTCTTGGCCGGATTTATCCAAAATGCATTTTTGATGACCCTGATTATTTCAACGATTTCATTAGGCGTTGTCGTTCCAACATTAAAAGAAGAACGGATCATGAATTCGAATATCGGGCAGATTATTTTGCTTGTTGCTGTTATTGCTGATTTGGCCACGATGATTCTTCTTGCTGTTTTTTCTTCTTTATACGGAGAGGACAGCGGAAACATGTGGCTCCTGATGATTCTGTTTGCGGCCGGAGTGGTGCTTTACTTTTTCGGCCGGGTCTTCAAACATCGCTCTTTTGTTCAATCCATGTCAAAAGGGACGATCCAGATCGGGACGCGTGCCATTTTTACGTTAATTATTGTACTCGTTGCCCTGTCTGAATCACTTGGGGCGGAAAATATTCTCGGCGCTTTCTTAGCGGGGGTTCTTGTTTCCCTGCTTTCGCCAAACAAAGAACTTGTTCAGCAGCTGGACTCATTCGGTTATGGGTTCTTAATACCGATCTTCTTCGTGATGGTCGGTGTGAAGCTTGATATTTGGACTCTTTTCCAGGATAAAACAATTTTAATCATGATTCCGCTCCTGCTGCTGGCGCTGTTAGTCAGCAAAATCATTCCTGTCATGTACTTAAAGAAGTGGTATGATAACCGAACCATTTTCGCGTCTGGTTTCCTGCTGACATCAACGCTTTCGCTCGTGATTGCCGCTGCAACAATCGGCCAGCAGCTTCACGTGATCAGTGCAAATATGTCAGGAGCGCTAATTTTAGTAGCTGTCATTGCAAGTATTTTTACGCCGATCTGTTTTAAAAAATTATACAAACGGGAAGAGCAGCCGGAGGAGAAAAAGACGATTACGTTCATTGGCGCCAATCAAATGACTTTGCCTGTTACACTTGAATTGCCAGAGGAAGAGTATGACGTGCGTGTTGTACACGTCTACCAAGAGAATGCGGAGGAAAAGCTGTCAGAATCAGTGTTTGCTGTTGAAACAATTTCTGACTATGAACACGAGACGCTTGAATCACTCGGCATTTTTGAAACGGATATCCTCGTTGTGGCGACAGGAAATGAAGATATGAATGCAGACATTGCATTACTTGCAAAAGAAAAAGGCACAGAAAGAGTCATTGCAAGCGTAGGATCACCGGAGCATGAAGCAGCTCTGAAGGAGCAGGGAATCAGCATCTTTTCTATTCTGCTGTCGACAAAAACGCTGCTTCGCGCACTGATTGAAGCGCCTGGCGTCATGAAGCTGCTCACGAACCAAGAGTCTTCGCTGTATCAAATTAATATGGAGAACAGTAAATATGATGGTGCCATTTTACGGGAATTCCCTTTAACAGGTGACGTCATCTTTGTCAGGATCTTCAGAGGTGTGGACAGCATCGTTCCTCATGGGGATACAAGGCTGAAACTTGGAGACCGTTTAATTGTCACCGGATCTCGGGGGTACGTAACGGATCTTAAGAAAACATTGGAAGGATAAATCTTGACCAAATAAGGATTCGTGTTAATATAGAGGTGCAGAACAATTCAATATGTATTCGTTTAACCACTAGGGGTGTCCTTCATAAGGGCTGAGATAAAAGTGTGACTTTTAGACCCTCATAACTTGAACAGGTTCAGACCTGCGTAGGGAAGTGGAGCGGTATTTGTGTTATTTTACTATGCCAATTCCAAACCACTTTTCCTTGCGGGAAAGTGGTTTTTTTATTTTCAGAGGGGGAATGATTTGTGAAGTTTTCAGAAGAATGCCGCAGTGCAGCCGCAGAATGGTGGGAGGGGAGCTTTGTCCATCCGTTCGTTCAAGGAATCGGTGACGGAACGCTTCCGATTGACCGTTTTAAATACTACGTACTTCAGGATTCCTATTATTTAACGCATTTTGCAAAGGTGCAGTCATTTGGCGCCGCTTATGCGAAGGATCTTTATACAACGGGGCGGATGGCAAGCCATGCCCAAGGTACATATGAGGCGGAAATGGCGCTTCATCGGGAGTTTGCCGAGCTGTTGGAAATCAGCGAGGAAGAGCGTAAGGCGTTTAAGCCGTCTCCTACTGC
This sequence comes from Bacillus sp. FSL R5-0416, assembly GCF_037975425.1. Classification (NCBI taxonomy): domain Bacteria; kingdom Bacillati; phylum Bacillota; class Bacilli; order Caryophanales; family Bacillaceae; genus Bacillus; species Bacillus sp. FSL R5-0416. The sequence goes on from NZ_CP150252.1 coordinate 1,219,031, forward strand.
GTATTCTTATACATCCCATATGTACCGTTCGGTTTTGAGTGGGAATTTCGCAGAAATCTTAGCGGCCTTGCTGCCATGCTATTGGCTCTATTACGAGGTTGGTGAGAAATTGCTGCATTGTGATCCGGGGCATCCAATTTATCAGAAGTGGATTGGCACATATGGCGGTGATTGGTTTAGACAACAGGTCGAGGAGCAAATCAACCGCTTTGATGAGCTGGCGGAAAACAGCACGGAGGAAGTGCGTGCCAAGATGAAAGAGAATTTTGTCATCTCCAGCTACTATGAATATCAATTTTGGGGAATGGCCTATCGAAAAGAAGGCTGGTCTGACAGCGCCATAAAAGAGGTGGAGGAATGTGGAGCTTCACGCCATAACGGATGACAGCAAGCCGGTAGAAGAGCTAGCGAGAATCATCATTACGATTCAGAATGAAGTTGATTTTATTCATATTCGGGAACGTTCAAAATCGGCGGCGGATATTTTGAAACTGCTCGAGCTTATTTTTGAAGGCGGTATAGATAAACGAAAACTGGTGATGAACGGGCGCGTGGATATTGCGCTTTTCTCTACTATTCACCGCGTGCAGCTGCCAAGCGGCAGCTTTTCACCAAAGCAGGTCAGAGCCAGATTTCCACACCTTCATATCGGGAGGTCGGTGCATTCACTGGAGGAAGCGGTTCAAGCAGAAAAGGAAGACGCGGACTACGTGCTGTTCGGCCATGTGTTTGAAACGGATTGCAAAAAGGGTCTTGAAGGCAGAGGAGTATCTTTGCTGTCAGATATCAAACAGCGGATTTCCATCCCGGTTATAGCCATCGGGGGGTTGACGCCGGACAGGTTAAGAGACGTAAAACAAGCAGGGGCAGACGGCATTGCTGTTATGTCAGGAATTTTCTCTTCCGCTGAGCCCTTGGAAGCAGCCAGACGATATTCCCGCAAGCTAAAGGAGATGCGCTATGAAAAGGCATTATGAAGCAGTGGTGATTGGAGGCGGAATTATCGGTTCCGCGATTGCTTATCATTTGGCAAAGGAAAACAAAAGCACCGCATTGTTTGAAAGCGGAACAATGGGCGGCAGAACGACAAGTGCCGCTGCCGGAATGCTGGGCGCCCATGCCGAATGCGAGGAACGTGACGCGTTTTTTGATTTCGCCATGCACAGTCAGCGTCTGTACAAAGGTCTTGGAGAAGAGCTTTATGCATTATCCGGTGTGGATATCAGGCAGCATAACGGCGGTATGTTTAAGCTTGCATTTTCTGAAGAAGATGTGCTGCAGCTGAGACAGATGGACGATTTGGACTCTGTCAGCTGGTATTCAAAAGAAGAGGTGTTAGAAAAAGAGCCGTATGCGTCTGGTGACATCTTTGGTGCATCTTTTATTCAGGAGGATGTGCATGTGGAGCCTTATTTTGTTTGCAAGGCATATGTGAAAGCAGCAAAAATGCTTGGGGCGGAGATTTTTGAGCATACGCCCGTCCTGCATGTCGAACGTGACGGTGAAGCCCTGTCCATCAAGACCCCTAGCGGAGACGTATGGGCTAATCATGTTGTCGTTGCCAGCGGGGTGTGGAGCGGAATGTTTTTTAAACAGCTCGGACTGAACAATGCTTTTCTCCCTGTAAAAGGGGAGTGCCTGTCCGTTTGGAATGATGATATCCCGCTGACAAAAACGCTTTACCATGATCACTGCTATATCGTACCGAGAAAAAGCGGCAAACTGGTTGTCGGCGCGACAATGAAGCCGGGGGACTGGAGTGAAACACCGGATCTTGGCGGATTGGAATCGGTTATGAAAAAAGCAAAAACGATGCTGCCGGCTATACAGAATATGAAGGTGGAGCGTTTTTGGGCGGGACTCCGGCCGGGAACAAAGGATGGAAAACCGTACATCGGCAGACATCCTGAGGACAGCCGTATTTTATTTGCGGCTGGCCATTTCAGAAATGGGATCCTGCTTGCTCCAGGAACGGGCGCTTTGATCAGTGATCTCATCATGAATAAAGAGGTCAACCAAGACTGGCTGCACGCATTCCGAATTGATCGCAAGGAGGCGGTTCAGATATGATGCTACAGCTGAACGGTAAAGACGTGAAGTGGGAAAAAGACACAGGTACAATTCAAGACCTGCTGGCGTCTTATCAGCTTGAAAATAAAATTGTTATCGTGGAAAGAAATAAAGAAATAATCGGGAAAGAACGCTATCACGAGGTTGAGCTTTGTGATCGTGATGTCATTGAAATTGTCCATTTTGTAGGAGGCGGATGAGCATGTTAACAATTGGCGGAAAATCATTTCAATCAAGATTGCTGCTGGGCACGGGGAAATACCCATCGTTTGACATTCAAAAGGAAGCAGTAGCTGTTTCTGAGTCTGATATTTTAACATTTGCTGTGCGGAGAATGAACATTTTTGAAGCATCTCAGCCGAATTTTTTGGAACAGCTTGATTTATCCAAATATACGCTTTTGCCGAATACAGCGGGCGCCAGTACTGCTGAAGAAGCGGTTCGGATTGCAAGGCTGGCGAAAGCGTCAGGCCTTTGTGACATGATTAAAGTTGAAGTCATCGGATGCAGCCGTTCCTTGCTGCCTGACCCTGTTGAGACATTAAAAGCGTCTGAACAGCTTCTTGAAGAAGGCTTTATTGTGCTCCCGTACACGTCGGATGACGTTGTGCTGGCGAGAAAGCTGGAAGAGCTCGGCGTTCATGCCATCATGCCGGGTGCATCTCCGATTGGATCAGGACAAGGAATCTTAAATCCTTTGAATCTGTCGTTTATTATTGAACAGGCGAAAGTGCCGGTCATCGTGGATGCGGGAATCGGCTCGCCTAAAGATGCGGCATACGCAATGGAGCTTGGAGCGGATGGCGTACTGCTCAATACGGCTGTATCTGGCGCTGACGATCCCGTGAAAATGGCTCGTGCCATGAAGCTCGCAGTGGAAGCAGGGCGCCTTTCTTATGAGGCGGGCCGCATCCCGCTTAAGCAATACGGAACGGCAAGCAGTCCGGGAGAAGGTCTTCCTGTATGACAGGCAGGTATTCAAGGCAGGAGCTGTTTGCTCCGATCGGCCCATCCGGCCAGAAAAAATTGAAAGAAGCGCGCGCCGTGATTATCGGCGCCGGCGCGCTCGGAACAGCCAGTGCAGAAATGCTGGTGAGAGCGGGAGTCGGCTCTGTGAAAATTGCCGACAGAGATTATGTTGAATGGAGCAACCTCCAGCGCCAGCAGCTTTATACAGAAGATGATGTCAAAAAAGAAATGCCGAAAGCAGCCGCTGCGGAGCGCCGTCTCCGTTCGATTAACAGCGATGTTGATGTGACCGGCCTTGTCATGGATGTGACAGCAGAAAATATCTTCGAGCTGATTAGGGATGCATCAATTATAGTGGATGCGGCTGATAATTTTGAAACCCGCCTGATCGTAAATGATGCTGCGGTAAAGGAAGGGATTCCTTTTCTTTACGGTGCCTGTGTAGGGAGCTACGGCCTCACCTTTACCGTGGTGCCGGGTTCTACTCCTTGCCTGCATTGCTTGCTCGATGCACTTCCGATTGGCGGAGCAACATGTGACACAGCTGGCATCATCAGTCCGGCTGTTTTGCAGGTAGCAGTCTTTCAGGTAACAGATGCACTGAAGCTGCTGACGGGAGAGGAGTGCGAGCCGGTGCTGCGCTCCTTTGATTTGTGGAAAAACGAGCGGTCAGAAGTGAGAGCGGCCAGTCTCAAACATGACGCATGCCCAAGCTGCGGCACAAAGGATTTTCCGTTTTTGTCTTATGAAAATCAAACAAAAGCGGCTGTATTGTGCGGCAGGAACACGGTGCAGATCAGATCATCTATTACGAAAGAAGCGGATCTTGAAGCGCTTGCCGCTCAGCTGAGGCAGGCCGGGCTTGAAGTAGCTGCGAACCCGTATTTAATTTCCTGCCGCTCGGATGATATGAAAATGGTGTTGTTCCGGGACGGCAGAGCTTTGATCCATGGAACAAATGATATTGCCCGGGCAAAATCCATTTATCATAAATGGATTGGGTAATAAAAGGAGTGTAGTGTAATGAGTATATATAAAGCATTGACAATCGCCGGATCAGATTCAGGCGGCGGCGCAGGGATACAGGCTGATATTAAAAGCTTTCAAGAGCTTGATGTATTCGGAATGTCTGCAATTACAGCGGTAACCGCTCAAAATACGCTTGGCGTTCATGGGGTGCATCCGCTGACTGTAGAGGCGTTGAGACAGCAAATTGACGCTGTTGCTGAGGATTTGAGACCGGATGCAGTCAAAACGGGAATGCTCTGGAATGCCGACATGATTGAAGAAGTGGCAAGAAAAATTGACGAGTACGGATTCAATCGTGTAATTGTTGATCCGGTTATGATCGCAAAGGGCGGGGCATCCTTGCTGCGTGATGAGTCAGTTGCCACCTTAAAGGAGTTGCTCATTCCAAGAAGCTACGCGATTACGCCGAATGTCCCGGAAGCAGAAACGCTGACAGGAATGACAATCAGCTCGCTGGATGACCGGAAAAAAGCAGCGGAGCAGCTCGTCAAGATGGGTGCGCAGCATGTCATTATCAAAGGCGGGCACCAGCCTGAGGACAATCACATTACTGACCTTCTTTTTGATGGCAGCATGTTTATGCAAATCACCCATCCTTATATCAATACGAAGCATACGCATGGCACAGGCTGCACCTTTGCTGCGGCTTTAACGGCCCAAACGGCTAAAGGAGACAGCATCCATCAGGCATTTGAGGTTGCGGCCAACTTTGTCCGTGAAGCGGTGGAAAATACGCTCGGCATCGGATCGGGACACGGGCCGACAAACCATTTCGCTTTTAAACGAAACAGCTTAAATACAAGCCGATGAGATCACCAGCTGATGGTGATCTCTTTTGCGTTTGCTACGTATGCGCTTTTCATCTGGACAAGGTTATGATATGATAGGAATTAAGATCAGGTACTAATACTATGTCTTTATTAAATATAGGAGGCTTTATACATATGAATTTTTCACTTGAAGGCCGCAACATTGTTGTGATGGGGGTAGCCAACAAACGCAGCATCGCCTGGGGCATTGCGCGTTCTTTACATGAAGCGGGTGCACGTTTGATTTTCACATACGCTGGTGAACGCCTGGAGAAATCCGTTCACGAGCTTGCCGGAACATTAGACCGCAACGATTCCATCATCCTCCCTTGCGATGTTACAAACGACGCAGAAATCGAAACTTGCTTCGCAAGCATTAAGGAGCAGGTCGGTGTAATCCACGGTATCGCGCATTGTATCGCGTTTGCCAACAAGGAAGAGCTTGTCGGCGAATACTTAAACACAAATCGTGACGGCTTCCTTTTGGCTCATAACATCAGCTCATATTCTCTGACTGCTGTTGTCAAAGCGGCACGTCCGATGATGACTGAAGGCGGAAGCATTGTCACTTTGACGTACCTTGGCGGAGAGCTTGTGATGCCAAACTACAACGTTATGGGTGTAGCAAAAGCTTCTCTTGATGCAAGTGTGAAATATTTAGCTGCTGACTTAGGAAAAGAAAATATCCGCGTCAACAGCATTTCTGCCGGCCCGATCAGAACATTATCTGCTAAAGGCATCAGCGATTTCAACTCTATCTTAAAAGACATCGAAGAGCGTGCACCGCTTCGCCGCACGACAACACCTGAAGAAGTGGGCGATACAGCTGCGTTCTTGTTCAGCGATATGTCCCGCGGGATTACAGGTGAAAATCTTCACGTTGATTCTGGTTTCCATATCACTGCCCGCTAAGCAGGATCTATATCAAGCAATCCCGAATAGGGATTGCTTTTTTATTTCTTCTGATTTTCAGCTTTCTGTCATATAGATAGAATATGACACAATCGGAGGGATGAAGATGTCTAATAAGAAAAGAAACGCGGATAAAAAACCGCTCATGTATATTGTTCAGCCGGATTATGCAGAAACTACAAGGTCATCCATGCAGGAGATTGTCATCAAAAGAAAGGCCGACAAACCCGCTCCGCCAAAAGCTGAGGAAAAGCCGGCTTACCATGAGAAGCAGCAGGAGGAAGCCGTGGCACAGGATGTCCTGCAAGAAGACCAAAAGCCTGCAGCCGAACCAGTGAGTCAGCAAACACAAGAGGTGAGAGAGCCAGAGAACATAAAAAGCCAAGAGGAACAGAAAGCAGAGCCGCAGGCCGTAGAAGAAACCGTTGAACACGAGCCCCCGAAAGCAGAAAAAAAGGAAGAGCCTGCACTTGAGGCCCGGAAGCCTGAGAAAGAACCGGAAGCTGTCCATAGTGCTGATAAAGCGGAGGAAAAAGCACCGCCGGCACGAAAAGTGAAAAAACCGATGAGCAAGATGACGATCCACGAAAAAATTGATTTTTTAACAAAGCTGCCTCATAACATGCCGAGAGCGCTCTGTTTGATTGAAGCCAATGGAAGAACGTACAGGGGCGTAATTGTCGGAAGAAGAAATGATTCCGTCCTGCTTCGAACAACCGGAAACGGAGCCCCAACCGAACTGGCAATCGATGATATTACCTCTTTGCACCCGCTCGGTTTTTAACGGAAAAGAAAAAAGCTGCCCGGCTGATGTTGCCGGACAGCTTTTTTTACATAGAGAAAAGCCTGCAGGCCTGCAAGCTTTTCCAGCTTATGATTAATGATGATGTGTACGATTGATTAATCGAGGATTTAAGCAGTTGATTGCGCAGAAGCAGTCTAAATCAACTTCAATACAGTAGTTCGTTTTTTCGAGTCGGAACACTTCACACACCGTATCTTTATCGGTGAAGTCCAAAATGTGTTTGTGTTCGTCAAATGCGATTAATAATGACAGTGTTGCGCAGCTTCCATGCACTCTTTCGACCCTGAAAAATACTGTATTAAAGCAAGGGCCGTTATCGAGTTCGCCGACATTTCCGAAGGCGACTAATGGCGTTGATTTTGATGTAAATATTGCAAAAGGCACTGTGTCGCCTAACGAATGGCTTACAGATAAAAGCTTAGAGTGGCAGCCGGTCGGGCAGTCTTCTTCAACAGCGTTTTGCAGATCTTCAATATTTTCTACAGCTTCACGCACGCAGCTTGATGTTTTCTGGCTCATATTATCCCTCCTGCCTTATAAATTTGAGACTGGCGAAATGATGGAGAGTCAGCTGCCTCACGCTGGAAGCAGCTGAATGATTTGCACCTGTAATAGAGTTTGGAAGGGGATTCCTCTTTACAAGTGTTTATCCATTGTGATGATGCTTTTTATCTTTGTGAGGCGATGTTCTGTCAACTAGCTCTGGTGACAGGCACTGAATCGCGCAGAAGCATCCGAGATCCACTTCAATGCAGAAATCTGTTTTTTCTAGCCCGAAGAAATCCGGGTCGCAAGGGTGGCAAACACTTAAGGTATCGCCTTTGACATCGACCGGGCGTAAAATAGACAGTGTTGCACAGCAATCGCATAATTTTTCGACGCGGAAGAAAATGGATTCAAAGCATTGCATATCATCCACAAATCCCCCTACGTTTCCGAATGTGGAGAACAATCCGCCTTTTTTATCAAAAACGAGAAACGGAATTGTGTCTTTTCCAGCAATCGTAGGGTTTAAAAGGTTGGTATAGCAGCCAGTCGGACACTGTTCTTCAACTGCCTCCTGCTCTGCTAAAATCTTTTCCACTGCATCGCATACACAGTTCTCATGCCGGCCATGGGTTTTTCCGCAGCTCATTGATTTCAGCTCCTTCTTTATAGGGTATTTGACTTTAGTCCTTAACAACATATGTACCCGTGCCCCACTTGGTGTGGGTGAACGTCTATATATTCATCATATGCTTGGAAAATAAGAAAAAGCAGAGCGTTTTTAGCTCTGCTTTTAGGTCCTAGAGGACAAGAGTGATAACTAGGATGGCTACGAGTGTATTTGTTGCTGTAGAAATAAGGGTTGCGATATCGGCATCTACTGTTGTGACGTTTACGCCGCGGGAACATTCGATGAGAAGTTTTTGGCGGTTTACTTGTTTGTTAGCTGTAAGCTGTAACAAATCTTGTGCGACTAATTCGGCAATTACCCCGTCTGCAATTGATGTCAGAGTTGCCGTTACGACAGCGGCATTAAGTGCTGTTACAACTGATGTTACGGCTTGAACGTCTGTAGATGTAACATTGATGTCACAAGAATCTCTAATAATAATCGTTTCATCTGAAACTTGTTTGTTGAGATTTGCTTGAGCTAGATCTTGGTCGATGAAGGCGTTGTCGTTGCCAAAAAAACCATTGCCATTACAGCAAACGTCGCAATGACATTTTCTTTCGTGTTTTTCTTTATCTTTCTCTTTGTCATCTAACGGATGGTCACAGTCAGGATCAAGTGCAACCCAAGAATATGGTCTGCTTTCCATATCTATTCCTCCTTTTCTTTTACTGTTATTAAATGAGCGAGCCTCTTATTTTGACTGAGTCATATATCCTGATGAAGAACCCTATTTTTTTATGATTGGCTAATTGTTATCGTTTTTCCGTCTTTGTCTGATCTGTTCAATGAGCTGCTCTCTGCGGCTTAACGGTTTTGTGTTCTTTTGCTCTTGCGCGGCTGCTTCTTCTTTTTTCTTCTTTTGGTTTTCTATTAGCGCTTGTGATTTAGCTTGTAAGTCTTTTACAAGATTTAAGAGCATTTCTTTTTCTTCGTCTGATACTTTTTTCATTTTGTCTTTTGTGACCCCATGTTTAGAAAATATATTTTGGACCAGCATTTTCGTCATTGGATCAACTTCTGGAAGCTTTGCAAGCTCTTCTTTGAATTTATCGTTATCTGACATTTGTTTTCACCTCGTCTTTTAAGTTTGTGAAAAAGAAAGGGTTAAAGGACGTCAAGTTCACTGAGAATGCTGTTTAACACCTGAAGCAAGATTTGTACAAAGGTTATTATCTCGTCGGCAGACAAAGTAATTTTGATGTTGCGGCTGTTGATAATTTTAATGATGGTTCTTTTTTTGATTTGGGAGCTATCGAGAATAAGAATTTCACTTGCCACTGCGTCAGCCAAATCCTCGTCGGCGATGACGAGCTGAGTCGCCACGATAATCATGGTTGTCACAAAGGCTTGTATAGAAAGGGCAGCTGTTATATGTGACGTGTCAATTGTGATATTTTCGCAATCAATCACTTCGATCTGCTGTTCGAATTCGCTTGATAATTGCTCAAATATTGCAGGGTGCAGGGATTCGACTTTTTCTTCAAATGACATAACCTTCACTCCTTTCTTATCCATACTCTATATAATGCAAATGGGGTGCCGAGCGGAATAATAAAAATAACCAATTTTCTGCCGGACAAGATACAATTCATGAAGAATAGGGTTTTCGCATATATGTGAAGGGATCATGATTGGCAAAGGAGTGAACGAGTGGTTATAAATGGGCTGACAATTGTTCTTCTATCGCTTGCGGTCTTTCGGCTCGCCCGCCTGCTGGTGTTTGACACGATTATGGCGCCGCTTCGAAGTCTGTTTCATGAAGAGAAGGAAGAAAAGGATGCGGACGGGAACATTGAAACCTATATCGTGATTAAGGGAACCGGTGTCAGGGCGTTTATTGGTGAATTGCTGAGCTGCTATTGGTGCACAGGCGTGTGGTGTGCCGGCTTTTTGATTTTATGCCAGGCGGTGATCCCGCAAGCGGCGCAGTGGCTGATTTTACTTTTGGCGATCGCCGGCCTTGCCGGCATCATAGAAACGCTCGTATCAAAATGGCTGCAAGAATAAGGCGTTACTACCAGCAACTTTCTGTCAGAATACGCATAAAGTAGCATATATGACATAAGGAAAGGAAGGGGACAAAAATGAATCAGCACCATAAACCTTCCCAAAAATCTCCATATACAGATTCATCGTATCAATCAAAAAAGATAAAAAAGAAAGGCTGCGGGTGCGGAAATAAAAAGAAAAAGCCTCAATAGCCTGGCAAAGAAACCGGAGAACTCCGGTTTTTTGTTTTTTTAACGGGGCGGCCTTGCTCAGCATATATCATAAGCGGGGGGATAAAAGTGAATGAGTTTGAAAAATGGATAGAAGGAAGATATGAACCTCACGAACAAAAGCAAAAAAAGCATGAAGACACGATGGGCAGTATCAGAAAAGACTTGGATGCATTTGATAAAGCCGGTCTGGAATTTGAAGATGAGATTGAAGAGCTGGCTGAAAAAACAGAGGCCTTACTTAAAAAACATCAAGCTCAATATGATCAATCGTAAATCCGCAAACGCCCTATGCGAATATCCAAGCCGATCCAAGCAGCTCACATAGTGTATAGAGAGTAAAGGAGGTGCTTATCTATGGGCTTTGGATACGGATTCGGCGGCGGCTACGGCGGCGGCTGTTATGGCGGTTATGCTGGCGGTTACGGCGGCGGCTATGGTTCAACATTTGTTTTGTTGGTCGTATTATTCATTCTCCTCATCATCGTAGGTGCATCTTTCTTTTAAGATGTATTGAGGAAGTACGGGTTATAACCCGTGCTTCCTTGCCTTGTGTTTATTTTTGAAAATGTTGGAAAAGCACATTGTATTATGTGCATTCATACAATACCGTATTACTCCGCCAAAAGGAGGCGCATTATGGATAATCAATTTTTTAAGAACATCGAAAAGAAAACAGGTGTGAAGATGCAGGATGTAATGAATCTAGCCGGATCACTCCAAAACGCTAATTTTAAAGATGAAAATACAGTGCGCAGTGTGATTAACCGCGTAGCGCAGATGGCAAACAGACGCGTGCCAAAAGAATTAGAAGATAAAATTGTGGAATCTATTACAAGCGGAAAAGAAAAGCTTGATTTTGGCACGATTTCTAAAATGATGGATAATAAATAAGTGGATGGCCTGGCTGACTCACTGCAGCGGGCCTTTTTTTACAGTAAAAACCCGGCAGTAATCTGCCGGGCTGTTAATGATGCAAGGGCTGTCTTGCTTTTTGTAGAAGGGGATACAAAAATCTTGAGCGGTTGGCTGTTTTGCCGCGCCTGTTAGCGGGGCAAGACAAATATAAATGCTGTTTCGCCCGGGTCATGGCTACATATAAAAGGCGTCTTTCCTCCTCAAGAGCGGCCTCGTCTCCTTTTCTTGCCGTTTCTAATGAGAAATCGTGCGGAATCGAGCCGTCTACAGTGCCTAACACGTAGACTGTTTTGAATTCAAGGCCTTTTGACCGGTGAATGGTCATCAGCTGAACGCCAAGTTCATCCGTTCTGTTTTTCTCAGCGGCCCTCATATGGTCTACGTGGGCAAGAAAGTCAGGAATCGTTTTGAACTTCTTGGCGACAACCTTGATGTCGCGCAGGTCATCGGAACCTTTTTCCAGCTTGTTGCCCTCATTGCCCCGCTTTTTTAAATACTCGGAGAAGCCCATTTTTCCTTCTGCAAAGGTGATGGCTTCTACGGGCTTCATCGTGCGGAGGCTTGCAAAAAACGGTACGATTTTCTTGATTTTGTCCAGCTGGAATGGCTTCAGATCAGGCAATTTGGCCAGCGCTTTGATCATGGTACAGTCCTCTGTGATCGAGAGCGCCTTCAGCGTATTCAAAGCGGACTGTTTTAAAAACAAGGCGGGAAGCAAGTGTTTAATCGCCTCGGTGTCATCCTCATTTTGGCTGGCGTACAAGTAGGCGAGAATCTGGCGGACGATCCGTCTGCTGTAAAACGATTGGACGCCGCGGTCAGCTGTATACGGAATTGACGATTGATGAAGCCTTTCATATATAGCACGGCCTCCGCTGTTTGTGCGGTAAAGAACCGCAAAGTCTTCTGGACTGGCTCCATTTTGAATTTTTTCTTTGATATCGGAAACGACCATTGTGGCTTCTTCCTCTTCATCATAAGGATAAAACAGCACAGGGACCTGAATGTCATCGCGGGCCGCTTCAAGCGTTTTGGCATATCTGTTTTTGTTCTTTTTCACAACGATATCAGCACTAGAGACGATCGGGTGCGTAGACCTGTAGTTCGCAGTTAAATAGATCGTCTTCGCTCCCGGATAATCCTTTTGAAAATCAAGAATGAAAGACGGATTGCTTCCGCGAAACGCGTAGATGGACTGGTCATCGTCTCCGACACAGCACAGGTTTTGCTCCGGGCTGGCGAGCATTTGCATGATTTTGTATTGAACCGGATTAATGTCCTGAAACTCATCAATTAAGATATACGTAAACCGAGATTGATATTGTTCCAGAAGGTCAGGCCGCTCGATAAACAATTCATAGCAGGCTGAAGCCATGTCATCAAAATCAAATTGGCTGTGTTCTTTTTTCTGGCGTTCATAATGTTCATATAAACGATAAACTTGTTTTTCCCACTCATCTTTTAGAGGGATGCGTTCATTTGGGACATAAGTGTTTTTCCAAAAACCGATCTGTTGCAGAGCTTGGTCAACTGGGAATTCTTTCTCATCGATGCCTTCTTCATAGAGTGCTTTTTTGATATATTGTTCCCGCTGCCACTCCATTTTCAGCAGATGCTCACCGTTCCATTTAGCAGAATTAGAGTGATACAAGATCTTATAAAACAGACTGTGGAATGTTCCTGTCACAATTCTTCTGACTTTTGCCGGCTGTAATCCGTACTGGTTCGCCATACGCTCTTTCATTTCAGCGACAGCTTTTGTTGTAAAGGTGACAAGCAGCATATTTTCAGGCGGTATGCCTAAGTGTTCGATCATGTGGGCGGCACGGGCTGTCAGCACCCGTGTTTTTCCGCTCCCCGCACCTGCAAGCACGAGGAGCGGGCCCTCTGTTTCCGTGACAGCTTTCAGCTGATCCGTGTTTAAACCGACAGACGGAAAAAGGCTCGTATCGGGTTCTATTGTTTTTGGCACAAATGGTGTTCCTGGTTTAATGCTTCTAGGACGGTGCCATTCTGTAACAGCTGGGGACGGGTCAGCGGCGATCGCTTTTCCCTTGGGTAAACGAATCACACCAGATTCCTGATCATCTTCTTTTTTCCCCTCTTTAGAGGGCTTCGGTTCGCACGCCTCCTCACATGCCGGAAAATCGCCTGGCTGGCGATGGATAAACTCTGGCGGATCGGCGATGTTAAGCCGTAACAAAACGGGCTTTCCGCAATGAGAACAAAATAAATGTCCTTTTATTCCCTCTTCAAAGAGGAATTGATAATGTTCTCTCGAATATGTATGTAAATGTATGATTCTATCATTCAGTCGGGCGCATTTCAAAAAGGGGTCCTCCCAATCAAAAGGTGTTCATTACAGACAATGACTATCATATCAAAAGAAATGTGTTTCAAAAAGTAAGTTTAAGGGAAAAGAGACAGCAGAGGGGTGGGTATTGTATGATATATGCAGGTCAAATTCAGAACCAGCAATACGCTCAATATGCTAATAGAACGATTGGACATAAGCAGGATTATGCCGGAACCGAAAAAATCAGCTATGTCCCGTTTCAGCGGGTATACAAAGAACTGGAAAAGCAGCAGGAGAATCAAACGGCAGCTGAAAGAAAAGTAAACGAGATGAAACGTAAGCGCTCTCTTTATAAGAGATTGCGAGAAAAAGGAATGGGCACATATATTAATCGATATGTATAAAAAACCGTTCATACCAGAGAACGGTTTTTTTATATGCAGTAAAAATCCGGATCTCAAAAGATCCGGATGCGTTCAGTCCTTCATCATTTGTAAGTGCGGAATGCCGGCGAGGAATTCTTTTTCAGAAAGCACGCGATACCCGTGTTTCTTGTAAAACGGCACAGCCTGTGTTTGCGCGTTTAAAATGAAACCGGAAGCGCCTCCGTCTGCCGCGGCTTTTTCGAGCGCTTTCATAATGATGCCGCCGACACCGGCTGAGCGGTGGCTTTTCAGTACGCAAATCCGCTCTAACTTGCCGTAGCCGTCCTTCATGCGCCATCTTCCGGCACCGACTGGCTTTTCACCGTCATACACGACGATATGCTCTGACTCATTTTCAAGTTCGTCAATTTCTTCTTCAGCAGGCACGTTTTGTTCTTTGACAAAGACTTCTTCTCTTACATAGAATGCATCTTTCAGTTGTTCTTCATTTTTTGCGATAACTGCTTTCAAACATTATTCTCCTCTGCCTAGCAAGAAGGTTTCATATACTGTCCACGATCCGTTTTCCAACTGGTAGAGCAAGTGGAAACGGTCAACGATTTCTTCATGCGACACTTCCTGCATTTTTAATTGTCCCAGCACATCTGAATGCTCATCGTCGGAAAGATTTTGGCCGACCGTCACATGCGGAACGAAATTATATTCCTGTTCTCCTGCCAACACACCGGTGTATAGCTTTTCATTGAGTGTTATTAACTCTTCCGTCGGTTCTGCTTTGATGTAAATGACATTATTGACAGGCGCAAATGAGCTGTATTTTGTCATTTTGAGAACGAGTGGGTGGGACTCTTTTGCGATGTTTCTTAAATGTGATACGAGCTGATCCGCTTTCTCCTCCGCGCATTCAAAGGATGCTCTCAGCGTCAAATGAGGCGGGATTAGAGAGTAGCTTGGGTCATAGCGCTTTCTGTAAGAGTTTGCAAGGTCTTGGAGCTTTTTTGATGGAAATAAAACGATTCCGTATTTCATATTATGTCCCTCCTGGAAATAAAGTATGATAGAGTGTTAAAGCATTTTTTTCAGCGCCGGGGTGATGAGCGGCTGCCAGTATGTCCATTTGTGGTCTCCGTCAAATGGCTCGAAATCATAATCGGAAAGCTTTTTCTCCAGCAGCTGTTTCAGCTCCCGGTTCGGTTCTGTAAAGTCCAGAATGTTCCCGTCTGTCGTGTGGACGTCAGTTTCTTTTGTTCCGATTTGGTGATAAATAGAGAGGTGTTGGATATCGCCTGACTGTTTCACGGCTTCTAGTACGTGTTTGTCAACATAGGGAGACTGCATGATGATGTTGCCAAACATATTCGGATAATCAAGCGCTGTCATAAGTGACACGGTTGCTCCGAGCGAATCACCGATCAGCGTTCGGCCGTAACCGATCTGATAGGTTGGATACTCATCATCTGCAAAAGGAACGAGCTCATGGGCGATGAACCGTTTATAAGCCGAAAATTTTGAACCCTCCGGATGATAAGTGTTTCTGCGCTCTTTTACATCCTTATAGGGAACACCGATAATAATGCTCCGGTCTATTTCGCGTTTCGACAGCAATTCCTCAACCTGTCTGCCGATTCTCCCCAGCCTGAAATAATCGTGGCCGTCCTGCGCGATAATGACATGGTATTTATAAAGCGGGGAGTAGTTGGACGGCAGATAAACAAGCAAGGTCATTTCCTCGTTAAGCTCTTTTGAAAAGAATTTCTTTTCTTGCACTGTGCCGTTTTTCGGTGCCATAAAAACATTCCTCCAGGACATCACTATACTTTCTTGCATTTTCAATTATTGTACCATGAATTATTAGAAATTTCTCTCTTTAAACGGTTCGGCACACGAAGAAAAAAGTGTTGAAATAAACTGTGAATTGCGCTAATATAAAACAATCAGAAAATTGAAATCGATATTTCTTATCGTGAGAGGTGGAGGGACTGGCCCTTAGAAACCTCAGCAACCGGCTTGTTTTGCATGTGCAAAGCGCCAAGGTGCTAAATCCAGCAAGCGTTTTTTATGCTTGGAAGATAAGAAGAAGCGTTAAACCCCTTCTTCTTATGAAGAAGGGGTTTTTATTTTGAAAAGGGAAGGTGTCAGCTATATGTCACAGCACGTTGAAACGAAATTAGCTCAAATTGGGAACCGTAGCGATGAAGTCACGGGAACAGTGAGTGCTCCTATCTATTTATCAACAGCATACCGCCACAGAGGGATCGGAGAATCTACCGGATTTGATTATGTCCGCACAAAAAATCCGACACGCCAGCTTGTTGAGGACGCGATCGCTAACTTAGAAAACGGCGCGAGAGGGCTTGCCTTTAGTTCGGGAATGGCTGCTATCCAAACGATTATGGCGCTGTTTAAAAGCGGAGATGAACTGATCGTTTCATCGGACCTATATGGCGGCACGTACCGTTTATTTGAAAATGAATGGAAAAAATACGGCTTGACTTTTCATTATGATGATTTCAGCGATGAGGACTGTTTACGCTCTAAGATTACGCCGAATACAAAAGCGGTGTTTGTGGAAACGCCGACAAACCCCCTCATGCAGGAGGCGGACATTGAACATATTGCCCGGATTACAAAGGAGCACGGTCTTCTGCTGATTGTAGATAATACATTTTATACACCGGTCTTGCAGCGGCCGCTTGAGCTGGGAGCTGACATTGTCATTCACAGCGCAACCAAGTATTTAGGCGGGCATAACGATCTGCTTGCTGGACTTGTCGTGGTGAAGGATGAGCGGCTCGGAGAGGAAATGTTTCAGCATCAAAATGCAATCGGCGCCGTCCTGCCGCCATTTGATTCGTGGCTTCTGATGAGAGGAATGAAGACGCTGAGCCTCAGAATGCGCCAGCATCAGGCAAACGCGCAGGAGCTTGCGGCGTTTTTAGAAGAGCAGGAAGAAATTCCGGATGTGCTGTATCCCGGAAAAGGCGGCATGCTGTCCTTCCGTCTGCAAAAAGAAGAATGGGTCAATCCGTTTTTAAAAGCACTGAAGACCATTTGTTTTGCAGAAAGCCTCGGCGGGGTGGAAAGCTTTATTACATACCCTGCGACCCAGACGCACATGGATATTCCTGAAGAGATCCGCATCGTAAACGGGGTGTGCAATCGGTTGCTGCGCTTTTCTGTCGGTATTGAACATGCGGAAGATTTAAAAGAGGATCTAAAACAGGCATTATGTCAGGTCAAAGAGGGAGCTGTTTCATTTGAGTAAACACAATTGGACGCTGGAAACCCAGCTCGTGCACAATCCATTTAAAACAGACGGCGGAACCGGGGCGGTCAGTGTACCGATTCAGCACGCCTCGACTTTTCACCAATCTTCATTTGAAGAGTTCGGGGCATATGATTACAGCCGCTCTGGCACGCCGACAAGAACAGCTCTCGAAGAAACAATTGCCGCACTGGAAGGCGGAACAAGAGGATTTGCTTTCAGTTCAGGCATGGCTGCCATCTCAACAGCATTTTTACTGCTGTCACAGGGTGATCACGTTCTTGTGACAGAAGATGTATACGGCGGAACCTTCCGTATGGTGACAGAGGTGCTGACCCGGTTTGGCATTGAGCATACGTTTGTCGACATGACGGATCGTAATGAAGTGGCGCGGAGCATCAAGCCGAACACAAAGGTCATTTATATGGAGACGCCATCAAATCCGACACTTGGGATTACGGATATTAAAGCAGTTGTTCAGCTTGCAAAAGAAAACGGCTGCCTGACCTTTCTGGACAATACATTTATGACACCGGCACTGCAGCGTCCGCTTGATCTCGGCGTGGATATTGTACTTCACAGCGCGACAAAATTCTTAAGCGGACACAGCGATGTGCTCTCAGGTTTGGCTGCTGTCAAAGATGAAGAGCTTGGGAAGCAGCTGTATAAGCTGCAAAACGCGTTCGGCGCCGTCCTTGGCGTGCAAGATTGCTGGCTTGTCCTGCGCGGATTAAAAACATTGCAGGTCCGTTTAGAGAAAGCGAGTCAAACAGCTCAGCGGCTTGCGGAATTTTTCCAGAAGCACCCAGCGGTCAAGCGCGTGTATTATCCGGGACTGGCTGATCATCCCGGCGCTGAAACCCATAAAAGCCAGTCAACGGGAGCGGGCGCCGTGCTATCTTTTGAGCTTGAAAGCAAAGAGGCCGTTAAGAAGTTAGTCGAGAATGTGTCACTGCCGGTCTTCGCTGTCAGCCTTGGCGCCGTGGAATCGATTTTGTCCTATCCGGCAACGATGTCTCACGCGGCAATGCCTAAGGAAGAGCGTGAAAAACGCGGTATCACTGATGGCCTGCTCCGTCTGAGTGTGGGCGTCGAACATGCAGACGATTTAGAACACGATTTCGAACAAGCGCTGAAAGAAATTGTTCCAGTTGCGGTTCGTTAAAAAAGAAGCCGGGGATGGCCCGGCTTCTTTTATTATTGTTCGTCATCAGGATTCAGAATCGCAAGGACTTGATGATCCTCCCAAACGCCATTAATTTTTACATTTTTTCGGGCGATGCCTTCTTTATGAAATCCCGCTTTTTCTAAAACACGCATGGACCCGAGATTACGGGGCATCACACCGGCTTCAATCCGATGCAGTTTCAATTCGTGGAACGCATAATCAACAACCAATCTGACTGCCTCTGTCATAATATCCTTTCCATTATGGGCTTTGTCTAAAAAATACCCAATGAACGCAGTTTGCAGCGCTCCACGGATGATTTGAAAGAGCGAAACCGTCCCGATTAATCTATCGTCTGACGCTGTAAAGATGCCAAAATGATATTCTTCATCTTTCTCAAGTCTTTCCTGATACTCGGTTATTCGTTTTCTTTGCCCCTCAACCGTATAGTAATCGTCTGCGCGTATCATAGAAAACTGTTCGAAAAAATCCCGATTTTCGCTTTGCAGTTGCAAATTTTCTTCGGCATCCGTTACTTCTAAAGGTCTAACATAAATGGTTTTTCCTTTTAACATACAGTGATCTCTCCGTTCTCATGTCAGCATTCCTCTTACATTATTCTCAGGGAAATGCAAATATCCTTTTTATAAGAAGGAAGAAAACCAATTTCCTATAAAAGTGCCAACATAGTTGCCGATTAAGTAGCCGAGCGTACCGACAAGCATGATCGGGGCGACAAGCTCCCGCCATCCCTTGGCAATTGCCATCGCAGCCGCAGTCGTCGGTCCCCCGACAGTAGCATTGACGGCGAGCAGAATTTCTTCAAGCCGCACACGGAACAATTTTCCGGCAGCTAAGGAAACCGCTAAATTGCTAATCGCAATGATAAACACGAATAATAGAATAAGAGGCGCATTCGTGACGATTAAGCGGAGATCTGCAGGAATGCCGATCACCACAAAAAATAAATAAATCAAAAAGGTTCCAAGCTCCTGAGGTCCATTGAGCCTTTCAAAAAAACGCGGGAAAAGAAAAATGATAAGAACAGTTAAAGACGTAAGCACCAGGTACTGATCGCCAAGCGTACCGGTCAGCAGGGGATGAGAAAAAATGCTTTTAAAATAACCGGAAACCTTCATACTCACCGCAACAAGCGCGAAAGCAGCACCGACATTAAATGCGATATCCTTTAAGGAAATATCCTTCCGTTTCCAATAGCTTTCAGCACTGTTTCCGCTGTTTCCATCGGCTTTTACCTTCTCTTCAAACGGCATGGCATAATGCCGCTGAAACCATTTAAGTGCAGGAATGCTGATTAAAATAAAAAACAAAAGCGCCATCATAAAATTATCAGCCACAACGGTAGCCGACACATATTCACCAGGCGTCTCAAATTTTCCCGCCATCGCCGCAAAGTTGACCCCGCCGCCGATATAAGAGGCGCTGATCATCCCGCCGATTTTATCGAGATAAGGAATATGCTGTTTGAGAAGAAAAAAAGCTAGAATGCTCCCAAGGACAGTGCCAGCGGAGCTAATCAGAAAAATAAACAGCAAACGCCTGCTTTCCTTAAAAATTTGCCGAACATTGATCTGAAACAATAAAAGTGGTATCGCCAGCGGCACCACATAAGACCACACAGTATCATACACAGGCGACTCAACAGGAAGCACTCCTACATTTGTAAACACCATAGCACCTGCAAGGGCGATAATAGCGCCCGACACAGCAGAAGCCCACTTAAAGCGCTGCTCCAGCCCGATGCTCACTGCCGCCCACACCGCAATAAACCCCCATAATACCCAAACATCATCGGAAGAAATCAAAGAATGCAAAACCCCATCACCTCTATTGTTAGAAAATTAAGACATATTATAATAGCCGGGGAACGGAACAGCAAGTCCAAAAAAAGTTTTTCTAAAAAAGCAGTTGACGAATAGAAGGGAAGGTTATATAATAGAACTTGTCAGAAAGACAATAACATACCCAGCAACACATACATATCATGATTCCGTAGCTCAGCTGGGAGAGCGCTACCTTGACAGGGTAGAGGTCGCTGGTTCGAGCCCAGTCGGAATCATAGCTTAAACCCTTGCCTAGCAAGGGTTTTTTACTTTCCTTTAATAAAGCCGGTTTATCAAATTCGCGAGTTGTTGGCAAACTGTTGGCGAACTTGATTTTTTGGCTTCGAAATTCATTGACCGTATCTCTTTTTAGGGTCAAAATTGTTGAATAGTTCAGCTGTCTCATCAGCTAATTTTTTTGTTACATGGCCATATCTATCGAATGTAGTTCGATAGCTGGCGTGACCGACTCGTTCTTGAATCGCTCTATAATTTGCACCAGCTTCAATTAATAAAGTAACCATTGTATGACGCAACTCATGAAGTCGTATTTTTTTCAGGCCATACTTTTTAGTGAACTTGGACCATTTTGCAGTGGGGGTTGTGTAATAATAGGGTTTACCTTTCCCACTATGAAAAATGTATTGATGCTCTCCACCTTCCCAAGCATCACATAATCTCAGTTTCTCTTTTTTCCACATTCTATAGTACTTCTCAAGCTCTTCCATGTACCAATCAGGCATTTTTACAAAGCGCTTGGATTTTTTTGATTTAGGATCTTTGATAAGTGGTTTTCCATCAATTGTTTTTGGAATTGAACGATTTACATAAAAACCTCCTGCATCCCAATCAACATCTAAATGCCATTCAAAGGCTAATCCTTCTGCTCTTCTTAGACCTCCAATCATTGCGCCCAAAAAGTACAATCTCCACATTATATCAATCTGATAAAGAGCTTCAATGCATTTTTTAGCTGCTTCTGAATCATAAAATTGCATTTCTTTGGTTTCAACAGAAGGGGGGTCTAAATCTTCGGTTGGATCTACTTTTATTAGTTTCCATTGCTTAACAGCAACTTTGAACATTGCCTTTAGAACTTTGAATATGTCGTATCTGGTTGAACTTGATAAACCTCCTGGTTTGCCGTCTTTTCGAATTCCGTCTTTTTCAAGTGAATCCATAAAGTCAACAATATGCATTGTTTTGATCTGATCTAATCTCCTATGACCGATTGCTGGCAGAATATAGTTTTTAATATGACTCTCATGCATTTCAGATGTTCTATGAGCAAATTTCTTATATAAAATTCGTTCTTTATATTCGTTTGCAAAAGACTCGAAGGTTGTTTTTTCGGGCGATATATATTCACCAGACGTTACTTCCATTTCAAACATTAGGAGTTGCTGTGATAAATATTTTTCTCGCTTTCTAACGCTGTTTAGAATTTTTGGATCTTCAATTTTGATTGTTTTAGTCTTCCTATTGCGTTTGCCTTTTGAATCATAACCGTTCTCAACAACTAATAAAAATGACTTTTGACCTCTAGCCATCCAATGACCCATGATTAACACCCCGCTAAATAAAGTTTCTCTGAAAACAGTTTCCTTTTGTACATTTCAAGCCGTTTAGTTGCGAAAGGGTATGTGACGTTAAAGGTATCCCCAATTAACTTTATAGCCTCCGATTGCATGCGCGGCAACGAAATCTTTTCGAGCATGAATGTCGGTACACAAAAGTGATACATGAAACTATTGGCCTGGTACTCTTGCAGCTGGCGAAACATACGATTCATATTGAATTGGTTTCCGCAATGTTTAATCACATGCCCGAGTTCATGGACAAAGTCCTCCCATTGCTGTTGACGAGAAGTCCTTGAATCCAAAACCATGCTATAAAGACCATTTATACAAAACATGCTGCTGCCTTTTCTTTCGTAGTGAATCCAAATCTGAAAAGCAGCCGCAATCCGTTCCATGTAAACCTCTTCAGGAGTAAACATATTCAATTTTGTATAAATCTTCTTTACTTCTTCTTCTAGATGAGATAACTGAATTGTCATAATAGCACCACCTGGTGGGAATATATGTTCTGTTTTTGGTGTGAAAGAAAAGCCCTTTGAAGGGCTCTTCGTTACGCTGCTGTTGTCTGAGATTTGTCTTTTCTAACGAGTCCCATGATACCAGGGATAATAAGAAGTACAGCAGGCAGTAAGTAGAATAAAGAAATACAAATTATGCCACCGACACCGGAAATGATGAGTAAGATTCCACCTAGTTTTCCTTTCTTTCTAACAATTACAGAAGCAACAATACCAAGGATGGAGAGGAAGATAGCGCCCCAACCTAAACCGATAATATCGCTTGTGCCAGATGAGTTAAAAGAGGCATCAAGACCACCAACAATTAACGCCAAAAAGGCTCCAATAAATCCAAAAATTCCACCAATTAGACCTAAAACAAATTCAGTTGTTCTTTTCATTTCAAAATCCCCTTACTTAACTGGTACTGTGATTGATACTGCTTTGTTATTCATAAAGTCTTCAGTTATAACTTCACCAAAGTTCAATTTGATTTCTTTAACGCTATCAACGTCAATCTCTTTTCCTTCAGGAGCCGTAAATTCAAGAACTCCTTCTTGTTTAACGCCACCTTGAACTTCTCCGCCAACTTCTCCATCTGTTAAGAACATGTTTGCAGATAACTGCATGCTGCCAATAACTGCATTTCCTTGGTCAGGATAGAAAGTTAGGACCTTGTCGGTAGTATTTTCAATGTTTAGACCAACGTTTATTTTGTCTTTCATGATCTTTACGTCGCCCAGGTTAACTTTCATTCCCAGAGCTTCAGCAGATTGTTTGCTTGCATCGACTTTTTTAGAGCCGTCATCTTTAGTCTCTTCAGTTTTTTTGTCTTTTGAATCACTACTCCCTGTAGAGACATCATCTGTCGAGCTACATGCTGCTAACGCAAGTGCTAGTCCCAAAGACATGAATAAAACGAACCACTTTTTCAACCTAATTCCCCCAGTTCATAAATTAGAATACCTATTAATAATCGGCTAAAACTGCCAAAAATTCAAGAGGATTTTGCCAAAAATGTTAATAGATTCATAAAATTAACGGGGATAAGATGGTGAATTCACTTAACGGATCACCTCAAAATTTGCGGTTGAAAGAGAATATAACCTCAAAGATCACCTCAATTTTTGAGGTTGAAATCTTTTCAACTGAATAGTTTACCTCAAATTTTGAGGCGAAGTGTTCAGCATTAATTAAACTAAACAAAACAATAATAATAAATAAAGAATAATGAGCTTGTTATATCATTATTTGTATCATTTGAGTTAATCATCATCTTTTGAACTTTTACGTCCTTTTGATTTTTCTTTCTCTTTTAGGTAATTGATAAAATCTATAGTTTGTCTACGGGCTTCCTCAGAAAAGTCCGCTGCTTCTTTAAAGGCAATTTGAAGGTCAGGATCATCTGTAACATTGTAAGGAGTCTTTTCTTCTTCGACCACAGGCTTTGTATTAGAGTAACCCAATAAATAATCGGTTGTTACTTCAAAGAAGTCGGCTATCTTTTTTAATGTTTCATAATCAGGCTGTCTATTTCCGATTTCATACTGAGACAAAGATGAACGTGTAATCTTCAATTTATCTGCTAAGCCCTGCTGTGTAAGCTTATTACTTTTTCGTAGTTCAACTAAACGGTCACTTAACATAATTAACTCCAACTTTCTTGTGACATTTTGATCCAATCACAATTATAAGACACATTATGTAGCAAAATAAACATTTGCCACAAAAAGTTGCAAAAGGATATTGACAGCCACAAAGTGTAGCATTATACTTTAGTTAAGTTGTTACTAATTGTGGCAAAAGTGAGGTGAGAAATTTGGAAAACGTTAAAGAAAGAAAACTCCTTTCAAACATTAGAAAATCAATAGGTTCACAACAGATAGTCGCCGATGATCTAAAAATATCGAGACAATATTTAAGTGCTTTAGAAACTGGTGAAAGAAATCCAACAGTAAAATTAATGGTCAAAATGTCTAAGTACTTCAACGTAAGTGAAAAAGAACTATTTCCCGATCTTTTTTTTGAAATCGAATGCCACGATTCGTTGCAAAAATCATATACAGCATAGGAGGTTACGAAATGACTCGCAATACAATGACCGTGCAGGAAGCGGCTGAATACCTTGGTGTTCACCACGACACGATTTACACAATGGTTCGTGAAAAAGAAATTCCACACTTCCGAGTGCGCACACGTATTTTCTTCACTAAGCACAACATAGATGCGTGGATCGAAGCACAGGAACAAGCAAATATGAAGGAGGCTCTATAGAGTGAATCAGATTGTTTTTATTGAAGGCAACCAAGCCGTAACAGACAGCCTGACGGTGGCTGAGGTATTCGGAAAACGACACGCCGATGTAATAAAAAGTATTGAAACACTCAATTGCTCCAAGGAATTTACTGAACGAAATTTTTCGTTGAGTGATTATCAAGATGCAACTGGTCGAACGTTAAAAAAATATCTAATCAAACGTGATGGACTCACATTTTTAGTTTTTGGTTATACAGGCGCAAAGGCAGCGATATTCAAAGAAAAATACATTGCGGAGTTTAACCGCATGGAAGCAGAGTTGCAAAAAATGACTCAGCCGTCCTACATGATCGAAGATCCAGTCAGCCGGGCAAAGCGATGGATCAGCGAGCAGGAAGAACGGCAGCAACTTGAACAAACATTGAAGATTCAAGAACCATTAGTCAACTTTGCACAGAGTTGTATGGCATCAGAAAGATCAATGCTTGTTCGTGAACTGGCAAAGCTTGCTTGTAAAAACGGCATTGTAATCGGTGAGAAACGGCTCTTTCAAAAGCTACGCGAATGGAAGATGATCATGGCCAATAGAAATGAGCCATACCAGGCATATATCGAGCGCGGTTACTTTGAAATCGCACAGGGGGTGCGAGATGTAAACGGCACGCAGAAGTCCTGGCTGACAATGCGTATCACTCCGAAGGGACAAGCCTTCATCATCAATAAGCTGAAACAGCAAGCGAGCTAGTTCCTTCATTAATTAAATTTTACCATTTAAAACTAAATATATCAGGGGGCGAACTTATGTCGAACAATCCATACAATATGGACAATTTACCCAGCATTCTCAGGCGGGAACGCAAAAGGGCGAAATTGTCGCAGTACCAAATTGGCAAGGTTATCGGGAAAAGAGATCAGTCGTATGTCTCGAATGTCGAAAACGGTATTTTTCCTTTAACGCCTGAATTGTGTATCAAGTGGTTTGAGGCTTGCGGGGCTTATGAACATATCGATCTCGTTCATTTCTTGTTTAAGCTTCATCCAACAGCAGCGGCGCCTATTGATCCAGCGTTAAATGAGAGCGCAAGTAGCGCAGTTATCAATATGATTCATCAGCTCGAAGAGGCATTACAAGCTACAAAGCATTTGGCGCGCTGGCTGGCAAATGATCGGCCCGGGAGGTCAGATGATTTACCGATGGGGGATATTAAACAAATATTTGATCTAATCCCAGCAAATAAAACACTGATTTATTCGTTAGTGCGGAGTCATGGATTGAATATGCAAGAACTGGCTGACAGGTGGACTCGCAAAGCATTAATGGATCGGGTTGCTATGGCAAAACAAGAAGAAAGGAAGGCCGTTTTAGTATGAAAACTAATCAGTTTTTGAAGTCAGATGTAGATGCAGCAAAAAGAAAAATTGAATCTGCGGAAGAGCTTTCTATCATGCTTTCAGAAGCACTACGTGATGGTGATTATGAAGAGGCAATCAGTCTCGCCGGGAGTATCAAAGTTCTTACTGAGGATATCAGCCGACTGGCTAATAAAGGTAAATTGTATGAAACAGCTATGAAAATGAAACAACGAGGTATCAATTTGGCAGTGATAAGTAGGTGTTTGGGATGAATCTTAGAAAATTTGAGCTCGCGGCAAGCTTCTTGCGACATGCCCAAAAGGCGGCATATTCAGAGGAAGATATCAAAGGAGCTGTGAGCATTCTCCATAAGGAATTTTACTCTTTAGAAAATGCAATCGACAGTCTTGCTGAACTTGCTAAAGCAAAAGAAGGAGCTGGAGAAGATTGAACATCGAAAACCCAATGATTCTGAACAACTGGCACGACAGGCTGACTGAGCCAGAAACACAAAAGGATTTTTTCGGGGATGAAGTAACACCAGTTGATGATTATATAATCGATTGCGGCGCGGTGATCTTGAGAGAGAACCTTGAACGCTATCTCAGGGAGCAGCTTGGTTTCAAATTTAAAAATGGGCAATAAAAAATCCACTCGGCAAAGTGGATTAGGTATGACTTGTTAAATTGATTGGTTAACTAATTATACCAAAATGCCCCATGAAAATCAATGGAGGTTGTTAGATATGAAATTGACGAGTGAACACATCAAATTAATGCGTGATGCTGATGAAATTGATTTATACATCGCTATTAGTCACCAAGAGAAAGAAAGATTTAAAGAAATACAGAAGTTTAACCCAGCCTTTATAAAGTGTTTTGAAGGTGATGAATTTGAAAGATTAACAGGTATAAAAGCGCCTGAAACTCCAAAAGAACAGATTTTAGCTGTATCACTTACTTATGATGGCAGAGCTTATTTGGAAAGGGAAGGAGAAAGAATTTTAGCGGAGGGGGATCGGCGATGACAAGAACAGTTAAAGTGGCATTCAGCGAGCGTGCGGAGGATCAGCAACGTTTAAGACAGGTCGGCGGTTCAATTGTATTCGCCAAAAACGGTAAAGCGCAGTTTAGTTTCCCTTCTATGGATCACTACTGGGAATGGCAGCGGCTTGGTGCAGAAGCGTACAAAAGAAAGGTGGGGCTGATCTGATGCAAGCCGAGGTTTTCGCTTCGACAGCGGACATGAGTCGGGACGAATGGCTTCTTGAGCGACGGAAGGGCATAGGCGGTTCTGATGCTTCCGTAATTTTAGGCATAAACAAATGGCAAACACCGTTTGAATTGTGGTTAGACAAAACAGGCCAGGTACCTGTAAGTGAATCAGGCAGTGAAGCTGCATACTTTGGCTCACTTCTTGAAGACGTTGTTGCAAAAGAGTTCGAGATTCGTAGCGGCAAAAAAGTTAGGCGGAGAAAAGCGATGCTCAGGCATCTCAAGCACGATTTTATACTGGCGAATGTTGACCGAATGATTGTTGGTGAAAAAGCCATTTTGGAGTGCAAAACCACGTCGGCATACAACCTGAAAGAGTGGGAAGATGATGAGATTCCCGACAGCTATATTGTGCAGGTTCAACACTATCTAGGAGTGCTGGGGTCTGAATATAAAAAAGCGTACTTCGCTGTCCTAATCGGCGGCAATAAATTCATTTGGAAAGAGATTGAGCGTGATGATGAGCTCATTGCGATGATCTTTCAAGCTGAGATTGAATTTTGGAATGAAAATGTATTGGGCGGACAGGCCCCTGTGCTTGATGGTTCGAGTGCAGCAGAAGAATATCTCAAGCAACGCTATGCCGAGGCAGAGGGCGGTAAAGTCGTTGATCTCACTTCAGCGAATAAAACACGGATTCAGCAATATTTGCAGCTTAAAGATCAGATCAACGAACTCCAATTGCAAGCGAAGGAATTAGAAAACCAGATTAAGCACGAAATGAAGGAAGCTGAATATGGCTTCATCGGAAACTATCAAACTAGTTGGAAGTCAGTTTCAACTAATCGGATCGACTCTAAGAAACTAAAAGAGCAGTTTCCAGACGTATACGAGAAAGTCATTAAAGAAGTCCAATTTAGACGCTTTGGAATCAAGGAGGTTAGCTGAATATGGCTACAAATCAATCGCTAAAAAGCAATATCCAGAAGAAACAAAACAGTGCTCCAGCACAACAGCAAGGGACAACAATGAAAGGTCTGCTTTCTTCTCCGGCAGTCATGAATCGTTTCGAAGAAGTTCTAGGGAAAAGGGCTTCCCAATTCACAGCGTCAATTCTGAGCCTTTACAACGGTGAAAAAATGCTCCAAAAGGCAGAGCCTATGAGCGTAATTTCATCGGCTATGGTGGCGGCTACGCTTGATCTGCCAGTGGATAAAAACTTGGGTTATGCCTGGATCGTTCCATATGGCGGCCGTGCACAATTTCAGCTTGGTTACAAAGGGTACATTCAGTTGGCTTTACGTACGGGTCAGTACAAATTCATCAATTGCATACCGGTCCATGAAGGAGAATTGCAAAAGTGGAACCCATTAACTGAGGAAATAGAAATTGATTTTGAAAAACGGGAATCAGATGTGGTTATTGGTTACGCTGCTTACTTTGAGCTTTTAAACGGTTTCCGGAAAACAGTGTATTGGACAAAGGCTCAAGTTGAAAAGCATAAAAAGAAGTTTAGTAAGTCGGACTTCGGCTGGAAAAACGATTGGGATGCAATGGCATTAAAAACTGTTTTGAAAGCGATTCTGAGCAAATGGGGCATCTTATCAGTAGAAATGCAGAAGGCTGTCATTGAGGACGATGAGGCACGAGAGCGCATTGACATCACTGACGAAATGTCTGAGCCAGAAATCATTGACGCAGAAGTATCAGAGGAAAAACCAAGTGCGCAGGATGCTGATCCTTTTGACGGCAAGCCTGTTGACATCAGTGACGATGACCTCCCATTTGATTAAGGTCGGCATCCCCTTCTGTTACAAGTGGCTGGCAGAAGGGGCGCCGAATCGCGCGCAGCTATTCCGTGCTTACGTCGAAGGCTATCTCAGAACTAATGAACCTGGCTTACGTTTAGTCCGCATCAGCGGAATGACAGCACTGTGTGAAAGGAAGTAGGTGAGCCATGAACTACCTGAAAGAAATGAACGGATTCATGAATTGGCTAGAAACGAATCCGTTGTCTGCTACAACTCAAGCATTATGGTTTCATCTTTTGCACATCAACAACAAGGCAGGGTGGCGGGAGTGGTTCACCACTTCAAATACCACTTTGCAAGCAAAGATTGAGATTTCCGAAAACACGTTGATCAAACACCGAAAGATGCTGATTGATCTTAAAAGAATTGAATATAAGCCGCAGGGGAGGAAAGCAGGGCAATACAGGATGATCTCATTTGAAACGCCTGTAACGGAGCAGGAACCTTCGGAAAAGCCTGTTCCTGAACCGACACCAGCACAAAAAAAGCAGCAGGAGGATGAGAAGAAAATGAAGAGTAACGCATTTGCATTTTTCGAGGATGAGGGATTTGGCCTTCTATCATCGTTCATGGCTGAGAAGCTTAATAGCTTGATAGACGATTATGGCGAAGATAAGGTGCTGGAGGCAATGAAAGAGGCAGTAACGCGGAACGCTCGCAACTTGGCCTACGTGCAGCGCATTCTCCAGTCAAATAAGAACAAAAGTAAGGAGTGGCAACATGGAAACACACAAAACGCAAAGTACGGACGCGGCAATGGCAGCAATACTGAAAAAGCTTCAGGAAAGGTCAGCCCAATTTTCGGCGGGGTCGGCCGGGTCAGAAGAAAAGGCTGAATACGAATGCCCGAAATGCAAAGATCAACTTGGCTACATCGAGAACAAGGACGGATATGAGGTTTGGGTCCGGTGTAAATGCATAGAGCGCCGACGGATCCGGAAGCTGATGAATTCTAGTGACATAACTGCTGAATTTGAGAAGTTGAAGTTCAAGAATTTTATCACCGACGGGAAGCCAGCTGTCGTGAAAGACACTTACGATACTGCGGTGGAATACTACAAGGATTTTGACAGCATCCGGGGCACCCGAAGCAACAGCATTGCATTACTGGGACAGCCGGGCTCAGGGAAGACGCACCTGTTAACAGCTATTTCAAACAAGCTGATCAAATCAAAGAACATCGCAGTTCAGTATTTTCCTTACGTGGAAGGCTTCAACGATCTGAAAGATGATTTTGACAAGCTTGAAGAAAAACTTAATCGCATGAAAGAGGTTGAAGTGCTGTTCATAGATGATCTGTTCAAGCCTGTGTACACAAATACCAAAGAAGGACGGATTAAGAAACCACGGGCAACCGATTGGCAGGTGGAGCAGACATACTCCGTCATCAATTATCGATATCTGAACCATAAACCGGTTCTTATCTCAAGTGAATTAGACATCGGAGAGCTGGTGGATATAGACGAAGCACTCGGCACCCGGATTTACGAAATGT
Organism: Bacillus sp. FSL R5-0416; assembly: GCF_037975425.1. Classification (NCBI taxonomy): domain Bacteria; kingdom Bacillati; phylum Bacillota; class Bacilli; order Caryophanales; family Bacillaceae; genus Bacillus; species Bacillus sp. FSL R5-0416. The sequence goes on from NZ_CP150252.1 coordinate 1,249,086, forward strand.
GCGCGGATTATTGCGTGATCATCAAGGGCGACAGAATGCAATTAAATCATAGATTGGCAGGGTTGCGGAATGGATGAAAAAACGAACGTTATAGGATCCAAAGGAATGTATTTGTTCGGGCCTGCTGAACAAAAGGGCGGCAAGGACCTCACACCGGCTATCCGGGTGCTTGAGGAAAAGATCAGACAAATGGAGCTGATGCGCAGTGCTTAAAGCGGTGATCCTGCTGCCGGCCATCATACTGACCGCGCCGTACAAGGAAAGGCAGATCCAGCATTGGGAACAGATTGACGGGAGGTAAGGAGAATGAGGGAAATTAAGTTTCGGGCTTGGAGCAATAAATATCAGCATATGTTTAGGGGTAGTGAGATTTCACAAGACAGAAGCGGTTATACACACGGAATAGTCGATGCAGAGTTTAAAAATGAATTTGAACCGGAATTTGACAGTCCGTTTGCTTGGATTGGCCGTGTAGATTTTAAAAAGTCATCTGATGGACGTGTTGCTGCTTTAGGTCAGAACCCAGATGATGAACCCTTTTATTTGATGCAATACACCGGATTGAAGGACAAAAGCGAGGCCAGGCAGGAGATTTGGGAGGGAGACATTCGAAAAGACGCTTTGGGGAGAATATTTAAGGTTGTTTACGACAATGATTTGGCCGCATTTTACGGAGAATATACTAACGGGCATTATGAGTCTCTTGGTGATTGCGGGCCGGATTCTGAATTTCTCGGACAGTCTATCAAAATCCTGAGCTTTTGGAGGCATCACATGTTAGCCAATAAATACGGCGCCAGAAAAACACTAGTGGACGGCATCACGTTCGATAGCCGGGCCGAAGCTAAATACTATGAGCAGCTGAAATGGCTCAAGGTGAGCAAGCAGATCAAAGATTTTAAGCTGCAGCCACGGTTCCTATTGCAAGAGGCATTCAAAAAGAACGGCAAAACTTTTCGGAAGATTGAATATATTGCAGACTTTGAGGTTCATAACTTGGACGGCAGCATCGAGATCATTGACATCAAGGGCGTGGAAACAAAGGAATTTGCCATCAAACGCAAGCTGTATGAGCGGCTTTATGATACGCCACTCAAGGTGCTGGCTCTGGATAAGTCACTTGGCTTCATCGAGCTGGACGAGCTGAAAAAACTCAAAAGAAAGGCGGAAAAGTCCACTGTTAAACGTGGTAATCGCAGACGATCGGCCGTTGTGGGTGCAGGAAGAAGATAATCTCATGGCCTGTATGACACGTTGCTCTCAGTTTAAGGCATGCGCCAGCCGAATGGGTTCTGATTGTAAGAAGCTCGGCGGCACGGAAATTCCCAAAATCAATTCAGGAGGTAGATACCATGGAACAGCAAAGCATCAATCCTTACCTGCCAGGACCGGTTGAGGAATGGAAGATGACACCGGAACAGCTGGCGGAATACGTGAAAAAGCATCCGATCGTTTACCGGGAGGAATTGAAACCATCGCCAACATTCACAATGGCCGGATGGAAACCTGATCACTATTAAACACAAAAAAAGCACCGAAGCAGAGCCCCGGCGCTTTGATATGAACTGGTACTTCTATCATAGCACAGGGGGCGCTAAGAATGTACAACCCAAGAGAAATTAATTTAAGCAAAGATACAACAATCGAACAGGCAATTGAGCCGGGCAAAATACAGATCATCGTTTTAGACGGGAGCCAGGGCACCGCACATGTCTTGGAAGCCCCGGAGCATGGCAAAACAATCATTCAAACGGCAAAGGGAAGCTTTGCTCGAGTTGATCATGAAATAGGTTTCAAAATCAAATAGCAGGGGCTTTCCCCTGCGGGGGAGGAACGGACATGGATAAATTACAGGAAGTTAAAAAATTTGAAATTACCATCTTCACGAGTTGGTTAAAGAAATACGCCGAATGCGGGGAAGGTTTAGAAAAAGCTTGGCACTTTCTGATTGAACAAGCTGAACTGGCTGAAAAGCGTCAGGAAATCATCAAGGAAAACAAGCGTCAGCAGGAAGTAGCGGTTCATCAATTCAAGCAGGCACAGGAAGAGATTCGGCTGCTTAAACAGGAAAATGCGCGATATGAATATCTTTTAGGTGAGTCGGAGTTGAGCGATAAAATTCAAAGCATTTGTGATCATTGTAAACTCACTAGCGGTGGTAGGGAGATAACCATAAAAGACGAAGAATTCGGCTTTCTAATTGAGGAGGCCAATAAATCACATCGGCTACAAGAGGAGAACAAGCGTTATAAAAACGCATTAAAATTTTACGCGGAAGAAACAACATACACAGTAGAATTTGAAGACTGTCCGCCTCCTATTGATATGGATTGGGGAGATACCGCAAAAAAAGCATTAGTAGGTGATGCGGAATGATTCCTTTACAAGTAGAGCTTCAGCGGGCAGTCAAAGCCACGAAAGACGAAGCGATGACAGTTGAGCAGGCGGCGGAACATTTGAAAGTGCATCCAGATTACATACCGGTGCTCGTGGCAAAATCAGACGATCTGAAAATGATCGGTGATGAAACTATCATCGCAAAGCGTGATAAGACAAACGGTTGGCTCATTGGGGCGATGGTTTTGGTTTTATTCTTTGCAATCGCAGTCGGCTGGGAATAGGGGGATAGGGACTTTTTATAAAGCCCCGTAAGGAAAGTGAGTTAAACCATAAAGAATGGCTGCAGTTGCTAAAACACTGAATAAAATTCCAGCCAGTGGTTTTTCAAGAACAAATCTTATGTAGTCCAAAAACTTACCTCCAAACATACTTGATTAGTTCAATAGTAACAAATGGAAGAGTGAATTTCTGTTAAATCTTCATTACAAAAGGGAAGGTGAGCATGATCGAATACAGCTGCCCTGAATGTGGTCACAACGAATTAGATATAAAAATCCGCCCAGATGCTGCTTTTAAAATGAAAAAAAGCAATCAAAAATAGATTGCTTTTTCCAGAAGTCAATTAGTTGTAAACATTACCAGCGAAATTCACTGGGTAACTGCCAAGGTTGGTAACCCTAACATAGTATTTATCTGTAACTTTTATATTGGAGCTGGTAAAGGATAAAGTTGGCCAAGTACGTCCATCACTTGCTTTAACTTCACCATAATAACTGACTTGAGACACCGTGTTACCGGTAGATGCATTTTTTAATTCGTACTTAAGATACGCAGCTGCGTTGGCTCTTTCAGATTCTTGCCACCCTTTATAATTTGTTCCAGTATTATTTGATAGGGTAAACACTTGTGAGTCTAAATAATCCTTGTTTGAACCATTAGCTTCTAGTCTGCCACCAACATATACAACACTTGCAGCTATCGATGCTTTCCCATTTGTGGTGAAAATAGAGTCAGTTTGAAATTTATTAGGGACAGGCAAGACCTCCCCTTTACTATCTAAACTTGTAGCACTGGCAATTGAGCCTGATCCTAAAATAGCTGAAGTTAATAAGGTGGTTGTTACTAACTTTTTAAAATTCATTATCAACACTCCTTTAGTTTTTTGATACACCTAAAGAATTCGTCCTAGGTTAAAAATAAACCTGTAAATAAATGTTAATTATTTGTGAACAATAGGGGGATTGGATGGCACTTAGAATACTATTTCTATTGATGGGATGCGGATTCTGGATATATTTCCAACACGATTACAGGCCGGACATGAAAGCGAACCTTGCTTTGATCGGGGCAATCATTTCATTCACGGCTGCGGCTTACTTTAAAGATATTGATAAGTATATAGAGAAGAGGGAAGACAAATGATTTTAGTTCTGGTTCTAGTTCTATATCTAGCATCCATACCTTTTGCATGGTTAATGACAAAGTTAGGGCATCAAATTGCTTTTAAAAGCATATCACCAAACTTTTCAGATGCTGTAATTGTGTTTATTCCAATTTTAAATATTTTTGCTGGTTTGTTTTATTTAGCTGAGATTTCAAAAACCAAATATAGAGGCAAAGTTGATACCAGCAAATTCTTTAAATTATAGAAAGCAATATATAGAGTCTAGTATAATAATACCTAAAAAGGGGTTTATTATGAGCTGGGCACAATTCTTTACTATAGCGTTAACTGCAATTTTATCAGCGCTCTTTGCAAATTTCGCAACATATCTAAAAGAAAAGAAAATACGTAATGAAAATGCATCAGTGAAATACAAAGAAGAAGCATTGAGCAAAATTTATACACCTATATATAGAATAGTTACGAAAGAATTATATACGGCAAAAGGATATGACGGTTTAAATCATGAACAAATCACTCAGGTAAAAGGTTTTGTTGATAACTTCCCTGAATATTGCACAGCAGAATTAATTCATTTAGTAAATCATCTGTTTGATGATTCAGCAAGATTAGATGACATGGCTAAAATGGGATATTCTGAACCGTCAAAAGTTGATGGGGATAGCAGACTTTATAATTATGTAACAAATAAATTTAATTCGATTAGAAAAGAATTAGGGATGATAACTAAATAAATGGTCCAAGACGGAAAGCCTGCGGACACTGATCGCTGTACAGAGAAATCTGTGCTTTGGTCGGTGTCCTTTTTTTATTTCGCAACTATCTGGATGTCTATCGCGATTACTAGTGATGAAAGGAGTGATGAGACATGAAACAGTCCAAAAAGAAGCCATCACAGAAGCAACAGGAGCGCTCAGATCGTTTCTGGCAACAAATGATGAACACGAACATGCAAACACTCAGACGCGGCAAAGGCGGCGCTTTTAAGCGTAAATAAGAGGAGGATAAACATGCAAGATTTAATCATTGAATATAAAAGAGCGTTAAAAGAAGTGAGAAAGATGTACCGGGCATACTCGGAAACGCCAGAAATTGAAATGAAAGCAGGACAAAAGAATGACAAGAAAATCATTGGTAATATGATCAGCGATATTGAATTCACTCTCGAATGGCTGCAGAACGGGAGACAACCAGGAGCACGCCGGGGAGCTGACAGAAGGGACGTTTATCAAAGAACGATTCTTGCTGATTCACGTATCATTGATGCAATGCCAGAAGAATATGCGATCAATCAGGAGCCAGAAGGAGAGGTAAGCGATTGGGACAAAGAAAGAATTGCTGATGCTCTTTCTGTCCTTACCGAAAGAGAAAAGGACATTTTCATCATGCACACTGTGCAAAACATGTCTTTTGAAGAGATCGCCCAGCTGCTGAACATTAAAAAAGGAACAGTGCAGAAAAACATTGAGCGTTCCCGTTTGAAAATGAAAAATAGAGCAGAACACAGCCTATTCTGTTTAGCCGAATAGGCTTTTTGTTTTATTTAAAAGTAAGAAAAAATCCTTTAAAACTACTTTTGATATAGTTATAATCATATTGGTTACTTTTTCAATATTAGGGAATTTAAAGAGGGCGCTGTTGATGTACAATCTAAAAGAACGTGATGCAATTAAAAGGTTTTTAAATGAGGAGATCGTTAATACAAGCGAAGCAATTGAAATATTGGGCTTTACTCGTCAATATCTCAATCGGCTAATTAAAACGGGTCAACTTGAACCGGTTAAAGAAATGCCGAGGGACAGACTTTTTATAAAAGAGGATATATTGGAATTCCAAAAGCATAGGAAGAAATGAGCACCCGGATAATGGGTGTGTTTTATGTCCTGATATACCTTAAAGAGGACTAAATTAATAAGCCCCCAGGTATAAAAAGAGGTGGAAAAATGAAGGACTTTTTTGTGGGTTTCTGGAGAAAGATATACAACCGAAAGAAAAATGAGGTTGAGAAGATACCCTTTGATGAGATAACAGAAGTAACAAAATATCTTGAATTCTTTGGTAAACCTTATAAAAAAGGATCTACAATCAAGGATGAAGAAGATTTCAAAACAAAAATTAGGCTAGAAAAGCTTAAAGAAAATCAGCTAAATAAATTAATTAATAAATTAGATGGTAGTTTAGAAGTTTCTAACGATACTTCTAATTTAACCCCGATTCCTTTCGCTATAAATACAGCAGTAATGACAAGTACGGTGAGTATTATTACAAGTTTAATTGCTTTTTACACTGCAACAGCTAATTCATTTTCAAAGATAGCACTAGACATAGATGAAAAGAAAACAATCAAGCCTTCAGAGCTATTTCAAATGATTATAGATGGAGGATTAGACTTAGGTTCTGTTGCTGTTATTTTAGCTGTTCTTCTGTATTTTATAATAATGGGAATTTGGCTTCGAATCACTACAAAAAGAACTGAATTTTCATCAAAATTACGATGTTATAAGATGCTTTTGGAAGAAATAATTGAAGAGGAATCAGAAACTGAAGAAAAGAAAAATGGACAAACAGAAGATATAAAAAAAGAAAAACAAACAAAAAAGAACAGAAAAAAAAGAAATAAAAAGTGAGACTCTTGAGTCTTCGTTTGACAAATTTTATAAAAGGATAGTTGGGAGAGAAGATATTGAATAAAGAAAAATTGAGATATGCTATAGCTAAAGAGATATATGAAGGTAACACCCCTTTGACAGAAAAGGACTTTGAAGTTTCCGAAGATCATTTTGATGAAGCAGTGAACTTTTTAAAACGGGAAAATTATTTAATCGGTGTTTTTTATTCAGATAATCGTCCGCATTTATATAAACTAGGTCCTGAACTAACTGAAAAGGGTGAAAACTTTTTAAAAGAGAATGGCGCTTGGTCCAAGACTTATAAAACTATTAAAGAAATAAGGGATTGGATTAAATGAACAAGAGTATCTTATGAGGACTTTCGTCTTACGGTTGCCACCTATTTATGAAGAGCGCTTTCGTTCGACAAATTTTGCGAATGTTACCATTGTCATACTCCTTAACCGATAATAAGGTAGGGGGGTGAATAGCTTGAAGCCAATGGTGAAAGAATTTCATGATTTTTTAGAGAAGCAAGGGCATAGATCATGGGACGATATAGAAAAAGAAATGCAAGATGAGTTGTGGCGAATTGGAAATAAGTACAATGTATCGGGTCCTACTGTATTCCATGAGTATATGGACTGGAGAGCAAGTCAACTGAAGAAATAAAGGTAGCATCCTGCGGGGTGCTTTTTTTGTTCCCTGTAAACTGCTTCCGGTAAGTCTCAGGATAGACTATTGGCGGTTAACGGCTTGAGCACGGTGGTGGTTTAGAGGGAATATCTTTTCCAAAACAACACGAATCAGAAGGGGGCGGCGGTGAATGTAGATGGCCGAAAAGCACATTCAGGCGTATAAGGATTACGTCAAAGGCATGAAATACAAGGACCTTGCCGAAAAATACGGGGTGTCAGTGAACACCATAAAATCGTGGAAGCAGCGGCATGGTTGGGAAAGGAAAAAGGGTGCACCCATTGAAAAAAGTGTGCACACAAAAAAAGGCGGGCAACCGGGCAACAAAAATGCATTAGGGAACAACGGCGGCGCACCACAGAAGAATCAAAACGCTGTTACTCACGGCTTTTTCTCTAAATTCTTGCCAGAAGAAACACTTAAGATCATGGAAGAGATTCAGGAGCGTTCGCCAGCTGATATGATATGGGATCAAATTCAGATTCAATATGCGGCTATTATCCGGGCGCAGCGCATCATGCACGTACAGGATAAAGACGATATGACTAAGGTTTTGAAAAAAGAGAAACCGGGTGCATTTGGCGATGAGCAAGAATGGGAGTTTCAATTCGGTTGGGATCGTCATGCAACCTTCCTGAACGCTCAATCTCGGGCAATGGGGGAGCTGAGGAGCTTGATAAAGCAATTTGATCAGCTGGCCCATGAACAAGATGAACGGCGCCTTAAATTGGAGCAAATGCGCTTGAATATCGAGAAGGCGAAGAAAGATATTAACGGCGATAACGGAAACTCTAAAGAAAATGAAGTTGCTGCCATGCTGCGGAAGATGGTGAAACCTCATGGAACTTAACTCTAAGCAACAAGAGGTATGGAATAGCTTTATTGAAGAACAGCCGAAAATCTTAATATGCAGCGGGGCGAAAAGGGCAGGGAAAACATTCGTGCTCCTTTTGACGTTCCTCGGGCATATCAGCAAATATCAAAACATGGGGCTTTCTTTTATCATCGGCGGGGCAACTCAGGCTTCTATAAAGCGGAATATACTAAATGATTTAGAGCTGATCCTAGGGAAAGAATTGCGCCTTGATAAAGCGAATGCCGTTGAGATATTCGGCAACCGTGTTTATTGCTTTGATGGTGCAAATGCAGACTCATGGAAAAAGGCGCGGGGTTTCACGTCAGCTGGCGCATTCTTAAACGAAGCGACGGCCCTGCATGATTCATTCGTGAAGGAAGTCATTTCACGTTGCTCCTATAAGGGTGCAATGGTCATGATGGATACAAACCCTGAAAACCCGATGCACACCGTCAAAACGGACTATATCGACAAAGACGGGCAGCGGCTGAAAAACGGCCGGCTGAATATCCGGTCTTTTCACTTCTCGTTATTTGATAACAACTTTCTTGATCCTGAGTATGTCGAAAGTATTGTTGCTTCAACACCGAGCGGTATGTTTACGGACCGGGATATTTACGGCTATTGGGTTGCTCCAGAAGGCGTAATATATAAGGATTTCAACAAAGACAAGCACTATATCAGTTCTAAAGAAATGGAAAATAGACAAATCAACTTCACAAAATACTTTGCTGGAGTTGACTGGGGATATGAGCACCCGGGTTCTATAGTCGTAATCGGACAAGATGACCAAGGGTGTTTTTATTTGCTCGAAGAACATTCTAAGCAACACGAAGAGATTGATTACTGGGTGAAGGTAGCAAAGGACATCAAAGGGCGATACGGCAACATTAATTTCTACTGTGATACAGCACGGCCAGAACACGTTGTTCGTTTCCGACGTGAAAAACTTCGGGCTATCAATGCTGATAAAGCTGTCGTATCCGGCATAGAAGAAGTGGCGCGGCTGTTCAAACAAGAACAGCTTTTTGTCGTTGAAGACAAAGTTGACCGATTTAAAAAAGAAATCTTTATGTATGTCTGGAATCAGAAGACAGGCGAACCAGTTAAGGAATGGGACGATGTTCTGGACTCCATGCGTTATGCCCTTTATACGAACAACAAACCAATGAGACGAAAAGGGAAGGGGTGATCATGTGAATCATTTGATAGATAAGATCAGAGCTTCAGGAATTACATCTGAATTGATTGCAGACATCATCGAAGCGCATAAAAGCGATCATGATAGAATGAAAAACTTATACGACCGATACAAGGCAGAGGTTCAGGGCGTGCCGATCTTAACCAGAGAAGCCATTGAGTATGAGGATTTCGAGACCGGCCATGTTAAGCGGATAGATCATAAGGTCAATAACAAGCTTAATAACTCATTTGATTCAGACATTGTTGATACGAAGGTGGGCTATCTCTTCGGACATCCGATCACATATGAGTTTGATGACAAGCGAGAGGCGGGCACTACTTCTTCCGGAAAGCAGATGATTGATGACTTTAACACTTTGAATAATATTGCTGACGAAGATAGTGAATGGGGGAAGATGGCTACCATTTGCGGTTATGGGGCTCGGCTGGCTTACATTGACCGATCCGGTAACGAACGAGTCAAAAACATTGAACCATGGGAAGCGGTTATCCTCAGCGATGGGAATATTCATGAACCAGAATATGCTTTGCGTTATTACGAGACATATAACGGGCAGCAAAAAGCGGAATTTTACGATAGCAAAACGATTTATTATTTTAGTACAAAAGATAGTTCAGCTTTTACCCTGGACCGCAAACAGCCCCATATGTTTGATGGCTGCCCTTTATTCGGGCTGGCAAACAATAAAGAGCTCAAAGGCGATGCCGAGAAGGTATTGTCTCTTATTGATGCCTATGACCGGACCCTGTCAGACGCCTCAAATGAAATTGAGCAGTACAGACTGGCGTACTTGATCCTAAAGGGACTGGGAGCCGATGAGGACACACTCCAACAGCTTAAAAAGACTGGGATTCTTGAACTTTACGATGAAAAAGACGATGTCAGCTATCTGACAAAGGATATAAATGACGCAATCATTGAAAATCACTTGAATCGGCTCGAAGAAAACATTCTCCGTTTTGCAAAGTCGGTCAATTTCTCTGATGAATCATTTGGCGGGAATGTCACTGGCGTTGCAATGAAATTTAAATTGATGGCGCTTGAGAATAAGTGCATCACGATGGAACGGAAAATGACTGCTGCCCTCCGTTATCAATACAAGTTGATCTTTTCAGCTTGGGCAACGAAAAATAAAGCTAAAGCAGAAGATTATTTGAAAGTATGGTTCGGATTCAAGCGTAACCTTCCAGCCAACGTTCTTGAAGAGGCACAGACAACATCGCAGCTTAAAGGCTTAATCAGCGAAGAAACACGCCTTTCTCTCTTGTCCTTTGTCGATGATGTTCAGTATGAGCTTCACAAGATGAAAGAGGAGGAAGAGGAGTACAGGAACAGCATGCCACCGTTGACTGATATCGAAACAGATACGGGCGGTGATGAAGATGAACCAGAATGATATTGATAAGTACCTGGATGACATGATCACAGAGGACGCGAAAAAGATTGATGTCGTTTTTGCTCAACGGCTAAAAGAGATCAATCAACAAATCGCGGCCCTTTATGCGAAATACGGCAGAGATGGTCAGCTATCCATGGCTGATATGAATAAATACAACCGGTTCAAAAAAGAAATGGAGCGCATGACTGAGGAATCCAGTAAGGCATTCAAAACTATCCTCACAATCGTTGAAGCTTTGGCTGCTAAGCAATTCCTTGAGAGTTACATGCGCTCTGCCTATTTGTACGAGATGGAAGCTGCAGTTGATTTAGGCTTCAGCATTCCTACTGTCGAAGTAATCAAGCAGGCTATATTAAACCCGATAGCTGAATTGACTCTCTCAGCTTTGTATAAGCGCCACAGGGATGACTATGTTCGGCAAATACAGATTTCAATTGCTCAAGGTATTCAAGCTGGGGAAGATTACTCCAAGATTGCCCGGCGTATTGAGCAAACGACCGAATTTGCCCGCAGAAAGGCTCGTGACGTGGCGAGAACAGAGACTCATAGGGTACAAGTCTCGGCGAGGATGAAAAGCGCTGAGCAGGCTTCTAAAAAGAGCAAACTCGAAAAGATGTGGAATGCGACTCTTGATCTAAAGACTCGTTCCGGTCACAGGAAGCTTGATGGCAAGACTGTTGGACGAAACGGCCTATTCAAATCAATATATGGCGGCGTCGGACCGGCTCCGGGGCACATGAATAATGCCAAGGATGATATTAACTGCCGTTGTACGATTGCTTTCAAAGTAAACGGCGTGCTACCGGATACAAGAAGGGCCCGTAAGCACGGCAATGGTGCTGGCGAGACTATCCCATACCAAACCTATGAAGAGTGGTATAAAAAGATTTCTAAGGAAACAAATAACAGTTGAAAGATACTATGTTATTCTCTTATTAAATTCATTTTAATTGGAGAGTGTGGACATGGAGTATGATATCAGCTGTATTCCTGAAAAAGCATTTAAACATGCATTGGATTTGTTGAAGAAAAAAGGGATTATTCTGGATGAAAACACGTATCTAGGAAGCGTTTATTTTAACAATGCAAGTATTGCTTTAATAGAAACCTTTAAAAAAATGGGCTATGAAGGAACATTAGATAGCTATGCTGTTTATTTTAATACGTATGGAGCTGTCTACGCTATTTTTGATACAGAAGATTTTCCAGACTATAAAAAAGTCAAAGCGTATTTAGAAAATTATGTGGAAAACTATAGGAAATAAATTATCCCCGTCCTGAGCATGACGTAAAAAGGCTTATTTTTCATGCACTCATAACAGGCGCGCACTGTAGAGGGCGAAGGAGGAAGAACTGTAATGCCAACATTAGACGAAGTGAAAAAATTTCTCGAAGAAAATAAAGAGAACGAAGAAGTAAAAGCATTTGTAGGAGAACTTTCGGCCGTATCAGCAGATAAGGTGGAAGGGTTCCTCGAAACAGACGAAGGGAAACGACTTATTCAGCCTCGGTTGGATTCCCATTTTACGAAAGGCCTTGAGACATGGAAGGCGAACAACCTCGATGCTCTGGTTGATGCAAAAGTAAAAGAGCTTTATCCGGAAGAAACAGAGGAACAAAAGCGTATCAGGAAGCTGGAAAAAGAGCTGGAAGATCAGAAGACAGCAGCACAACGTGAAAAGCTTTTAAACAAAGCTGTCTCTTATGCTTCTGAAAAGCAACTGCCGGCAGATGTAGTGGAATTCTTTATCGGTGAGGATGAAGAATCAACGATGAAGAACCTCGGAGCATTCGAAGAGAAATACAATGCTGCACTTCAAAAGGCGATTGAATCCAAGTTCCAAGAGAATGGCCGTGATGTTCAGTCCGGCAGCAATGAACCGACAAATCAAAGTTTAGATATTAGCTCGCTTGCAGCTGAAGCAAGTATTAGAAAATAAGGAGGGCTATCTTTATGCCAACATTTGATCCAAACAATGCATTGATGCAAGACGCAGTAAACGGAAAGGTCCCAACTGAACAAGGTACTCTAGTTTTAAAAGAGTTTATGACTCAATCTGCTGTTACAAAACTCGCAAAATATGAAGAAATGACTAAGCCGGAGAAAGAATTCACATACTTGGCTTCTGGACCAGGGGCTTACTGGGTTGGAGAAGGCGAGAGAATCAAAACTTCTAAGGCCCAATGGTTAACAGCAAAAATGATTTCAAAGAAATTGGGTGTCATCATCCCTGTTTCTAAAGAATTCTTGCGTTATACCATCGCTGATTTCTTCACACAAATGCGCCCGGCTATCGCTGAAGCCTTTGCTATTAAATTCGATCAGGCTGCGTTATTCGGTGTCGATTCACCATTTGGTCAAGGTGTTTCTGTATTTGAAAAAATCAAGGAATCTGGTAACACTGTTGCTTTAAACTCACTTGGCAACCTATATGACGAGCTTAATGGAGTAATGGCGTTAGTTGAGGATGCGGATAAGGATGTAAACGGCTTTACAACAACACGCCGATTCCGTCAAAAACTTCGCGGTACTAAGGATGGTAACGGGCTTCCGATCTTCAACGATGCAACTGGCGGCGCAACTCAACAGGCGTTGGGTCTTCCGATCGGATATGCCGATTCTAAGTCATGGGATTACGAAAAAGCGGCATTACTTGCGGCTGACTGGAATTATACACGTTACGGCATTCCTCAAGGTATGGAATACAAGATCTCTGAGGATGCAACCTTGACAACAATTGTTGATGCTGATGGCAATCCAATCAACTTGTATGAGCGTGACATGGTTGCTCTTCGTGTCACTCAGCAAGTCGGTTTCATGACATTGACTGATGATGCGTTTGCAGCTATTACTCCAGCAACGGGGGCGTAAGTTTATGGGATACACATCTAAAAACTATAAGACTAATAACGGCGACAAATTGGTGATCGGCGGCGAATTAGAGATCAAATCAGGCGCAAAAGTGACCGGCTTGCCCGGTTCAACGCCTGCTGCTAAAAGCATCACTTCTCAAATGATTGGCGACGGAGAAGTGAAAAACATCAATATTGGTGATGGTTCTGTTCAAAGTCGAAATATTGGGTCCAGCAGTGTGCAAAACGCAAATATCGCTGCAAAGGCTGTTACGTTAGCTAAGCTTGGTGATGATGTAACTGCCAAACTCACTGATATTGAAAACCGCCTGAAAGCATTGGAAGGAGGGAGCGCGTGATATGAAAGCATCTAACGGTTCCAAAACAATTGAATGCACTGAAAAGGCTTTTGAGGTGGTTTACTCTCATATTGGGTTTAAGAGAGTGGATGAGGTCAAAAAGCCAGTTGCTGATCTTTTTGATATGACTGAGGCTAAACTGCAGAAAGTAAACAAAGATGAGATTATTGCTTTCTTGAAAGAGAATGAATACGAGTTTGATCCCAAAGCGCCTAAAGACGAACTGATCAGGATTGTCTTGGGTGAAGAGTAGGTGATTCAGTGGACATCGGACAAGTAAAACGAATGACAGGGATTAAGACAGATAGACATGATGAATATTTGTCTGAAATAGTCCCTATTTTGATTGAGTCTGCCAGTGATTTTTGTAGTAACACTTTCGATCCGGAGGCTTTGCCAGCTGGCGTGAAGCTTTTTGTTGCGAAGGCTGCAGAATATAACATGACTCCTTCTGGACTCTCGGGAAGAAGCATGGGGGATGTATCGTATTCGTACAATACAGAATTTCCTCGGTATATTACAAAGCACCTTACGCCATATCGAAGGCTGAGAGTTAAATGATTTATGAGGAATTTCCCCACGAAATCACGTTTCAGCGGATGGGCAAGGTGCCGGACGGCGGCGGTGGTTATGAAGAAGGGTACGTTGACTACATCACAACAGAAGCTTTAGTCAGTGGCGTCAGTTCCCGAGAGTTTTATCAGGCTCAGCAGCTACAAAACCCGGTTGAATGCAACGTGTATTTCCCTTATCGGACTGATATCGAGAAAACAATGAGGATCATTTACGAAAACAAGATCCTCATTCTCAAATCAGAGCCGATTGACCAAGGCGGTATGCATGAGGTCTTGAATCTTAAATGCCAGGTATCGGAGGTGCTTGAGTCTGATGGCGAGAGTTAGCGGCAGATGGGTCAGGCAAATGCGCAGAGCCACTGAAGAGTTCAGGAACAATGTGATTGAAGAAGCCAAACGGATTGTAACTGACACGGCCGAGCTGATTTACAGCAACGCTGTTTTAAATGCTCCAACTGCCATGATCGACGGCGGGAACTTGAAAAATTCAATAGAAATTGATTATCGTGACGGCGGCTTAACGGCCGTTATTTCTGTTGGTGCGGATTATGCAATTTATGTCGAATACGGTACCGGAATTTATGCGGAGGACGGGGGCGGCCGGCAAACTCCTTGGGTCTATTATGACACCAAGCTTAACCAATGGGTTATGACGCGGGGGATGCGAGCCCAGCCGTTTTGGAATCCGTCTATTGAGGAAGGTATGCGGTACTTCGCCAGTCAAATGTGATAGAAAGGGGCTGTCTTTATGCGGTCAGCCATGTGGCCGTTGCAAATGGCTATATTTCAAAGGCTATCAACTGATGAAGAGCTGAATGCACGAGTCACTGGTGTGCTTGATGCAGTCTCAAAAGATCAGAAAAAGCCATATGTGACAACAGGCGATGATGACGTTTCGCCTTTTGAAACAAAAACGTCTAAAGGTGAGATCATCAATGTTGTTCTCCATTGCTGGAGCGATTACAACGGCAAAAAAGAAGCAATGCAGATCCTTGATTTGATGCTGCAAGCAATAACGAGAGAGCCCCTAGAAATAGAGGGCTTTTCTTTATGCCGTTCTGAGATGCGCGGTATGCAGGTGATCACTGATATTGACGGATACACCAGACACGGCATTCTCAGGATGCGATACACAATAAACAATTGAGAGGATGAAGGAAATGCCAGAATTATTGAACGGTATTGATGAGGTTTACTTCGTTCAGCCGATGAATGCAACTGGAACAGAGGGTTTATTCATTGCGTTCCAAACAGAAGGCAACCATACAAAGGAACAAGATACAAAAGATGAATCAACAAAGTCTGGCCGAATCGTTGGTTACGGTCCTAAATCAGAGAACTTTGAGCTGACTTATTATGCTGCTACAAATGATCCAGGGCAATCTGCAATTGAAGATGCCTACGATAATGAAGAAACACTCCAGGTATGGAAAGTAAACCTGAATAAGAACGCAAACCAAAAGCATGATTCAGAATATGGGCATGCAATCATTGAGAGTTTAGAGAAAAGCGCTCCACAAGATGGATTTATTGAGGTTTCAACAACCTTGCCTGTACTCGGTAAGACTCGTAAAGGGGAACTTGATCCTCTGCCTCAAGAATTAATTGATCAGATCAGATCTTCTGCGGGTGCGAAAAAGTTCATGCAGTTTGGCGAGAACGGCAAAACAACAACTACACCCTAAGGCGCCCCAAAATCTATCGTTCACGGCTACTACTGACAGCGTGACCGTGAAGTGGGATGCGGTAGATGGGGCAACGTCATACAAAGTGTATAGAGGAGCGGACAAGAAGCTTGATGCTACTGTCACAGGCACATCCCACACACTGACAGGCATTGCGGCAGATACCCAGCTGACGGTCAATGTCTCAGCGGTTAACGATGCTGGGGAATCACCGATGACCGAGATTATTACGAGAACTCAAGCAACTGCGCCCTGATACACCCCGTAATATAACCATGACAAGCGTTACTTCAAATCAAGTGGGATTTAAATGGGACGCGGTGAAAGGGGCGACCTCGTACAACATTTACAGATATTATGCAAAGATAGCAACTGTCACGACAAACTCATATCTCTCCAACCCGACTCTTAAACCCGATAGTTCATACATTTTCAATGTTTCTGCGGTAAATACCGCAGGGGAATCGGCTTGGTCAGAGAAATTCACAATTCGCACAAATAAAGAAGAAGCATAAGAGCCCGGTTGTTACCAGGGCTCTTTTTAATATAAAAATTTGGAGGTTTTATATATGGCTCACTTAACAATTGACGGAAAAGATTATGCTGCACGTTGTGATTTCGCATTCGACAGAACAGCAAACGAGAAATATGCGAAAGAAGATAAAAACGGTGACAAATCAGGCGGTACATTAACGATTTACAACAGCTTACTGAATGATGATGCTGTTTATCTTTCTGCATTTTGGGATTGCGCACTTGCTCACTTGAAAAAAGGCAAGCCGTCTGTCGAGCAGATTGAGGATGCGATCGCCAAAATCATTGAAGAAGATGAAACTGGAAACGCCGTTGATGAGATGGTGAAAGAAGCTTTTAACACACTGGATTCAGCGGGTTTTTTCAAAGGAAAGATCCGTCAGCAATGGAAGATGATGAGCAAGCTGTCGAAACCGAAGAAGGCCAGCCCGAACGAGACTCCGGAAATCGAAGCGAAGCGTCTGGAGGAAGACGAAATGAACAAGGACATGCTGGAGACGATGGAAGAAGCGTACAAAGAGAAGACGGGATCGACTATCTCCAAGTAATTGAAAACGCGGCTCGTTGGATGGGTGTCTATGACAATGATGTCATTATGTCATGGACTCCAAACGAGTATAAACGAAAGCTAAAAGCAGCCAAACTGCGTGAAATTGACGAGATGGAAAAGTTGGCGAGAAATGCTATGTTTCATCGTTATGCATTAAACGAAAAGAGACCAAAAGAATCAAAGATGTTTGACGCTAGAAAAGCGCGCAGAGAGCTTGAGCGTTCTCTGACAAGCGAAGAAAACAAATGGCGTGAATCAGACGTAAACAAGCTTGGTCCGAGAGCCAAAGGCGTGCAGATGTTAAACGACGCTGTACGGTCTTATTTTGGAAGACAATCAAAAGAAAAGGGGTGAGGGCATGATCGAGAGGCTTACTGCTGTTGTAGAAGCTCAGACGCAGAGATTCAACAGAAGCATGGATCGGGTCAACGACATGATGCGGCGAATGGCTGATACCCATACTGTTGAAGTTGAAGCAGAAACCGCAAGCTTCCAAGCGCGAGTCAGACAAGCAGAGCAGCAGATCGACAACTTTATTCATCGGCATCAGAGAACCCGAGTCGATTTAGACGCAGACTCTGACGACGTACAAAGAGCAGTATCGGCGGCGCGAACAGAACTTGCATCATTGCCCAACAGGGTTACAACCAACATTAACGGGGATACTTCGGATTTAACTCGCGCAGTCGCTACTGCACAAACTGAGACGAGATCCTTACCAAACAGAGTATGGATTTTCATTGAAGCCCGTACGGATCGTTTCGAAAACTCTATGAATCGTCTGGCGAAAATCACTAACTCCGTTTCTACTGTCATAGGCCATTCACTTGCGGGGGCTTTCACATCTGCATTGCCAGCAATTTCTCCAGTTCTTGCCAGCATTACTGGCGCTATAGGTTCACTAGGTCCGATGCTTGGTGTGGCAGCTGGTGGAGTTATGGGGCTAGGGAGTGCTTTTGCAGTAGCAGGAACAGGAGCGGCTTCATTCGGGGCGCTGGCGGTTTCTTCATTAAGCGGTGTATTTAAAGCATCTGAGGACTTGAAAAAGCTTCAAGAAAAATTGGATGAAACCACTGACGCCAAGGAACGCGCAAAAATCATGGAGAAGATCAAGGTCATTCAGCAATCTCTTGGAAAAGAAGAGAAGAAGGCCCTTGATACTTTAGAAGATTTTAAAGCAAATTGGCAGAGCATCGCTCAATCTGTGCAGAAACCAATTTTAAAAACGTTCACGAGCTCGCTGACGACGTTCAAAGGCGTTCTGAATAGTTTAAGACCTATGTTCAAAAGCGTGGCAAATGGTGGCGTTACATTAGCTAAAAGCATGAATGCGGCGTTTAAAGATACTGACATGCGGCGCTTTATAGATTACATGAACAAAAATGCTGGTCAGGCTTTCGTTACGTTTGGGAAAATAGCCGGCAATGTCCTCAGAACAGTTATGAATTTGATTGTTGCTTTTGGACCTCTTGGGAACGACATGTCGGCCAGTTTGGAAAAGGCCACAGCTTCATGGGTGAAGTGGTCAGCCAATTTAGGTTCATCTGAGAAGTTCCAAACGTTTATTGAATATGTCAAAACGAACGGTCCTAAATTGCTGCAGATTATCCGGAACTTATCGGGCGGCTTGACTAAGTTATTCACCGGTTTTACTCCAATGTCTCAAGACATGATGACATCCCTTGTCAACATGACTAAAAGGTTTAATGAATGGGCCGGCAGCGTCACGAAAACGAAAGAATTTCAGTCGTTTATTGACTACATTAAAACGAACGGTCCGACTGTTTGGAGTACGATTGGTGAAATCGCCAAAACAATCATCAATTTGCTTGTTGGTATGGCTCCGTTAGGACAAACCATTTTACAAACAGTAAATAGTTTCTTGAAATTCACTAATGCAGCGATGCAAGCAAATCCTGCAATTGGTCAGTTTATCGCTGTTGGAATTTCATTAGTGGGAGCATTGAGAGCTATAGTTCCTGCTATGGTAGCTGTGAGTGCTGTTACAAATGGACTTAAAGATTTTAGGGATGCGGCACAATACCTAAGAACCTTTAAAGATACGGCTGCAGGGATAAAGCTAGCTGGACTTGTGACTCAATTAAAAACAGCCATTTTAGAAGTAGGACGATTCATTGCCAGATACACGGCCGCGGCTGCAGCATCCACAGCAAATGCAGTAAAGATGGCAGCATCTTGGACAGCGATGAAAATATCTGCTCTTGTATCTTCCCTAAAGAGCGGCATCGTTCAAATGGGTTTGTGGATCAAGAATATGACTGTTATGGCGGCGCAGTCGATTGCTCAGGCAACACGAACGGCAACAGCATGGACAATCATAAAAATAAGCTCTTTTGTAACTTCCCTTAGAGCTGGGATAGTGCAGATGGGACTTTGGATCAAACAGATGGTTCTCATGGCTGCTCAGTCTGTGGCACAAGCGGCACGTATGGCTGCGGCGTGGACGGCAGCGCAAATCAGTTCATTTGCATCTATGTTGGCAGCTGGAATAACTCAAATGATCGCCTTCGGTAAACGCCTTGTGATCCTTGCGGCTCAGGCGGCTGCAAACGCGGCGAGAATGGCAGCATCTTGGGTCATTGCTATGGGTCCTATTGGATGGATCACAGCGGCTGTAGTGGCTTTGGTTGTGCTCATCATTGCGAACTGGGATAAGATCAAGGCTTATACAATCAAAGTCTGGGGCGTTGTTTCTAAATGGCTTTCATCTGCTTGGACAGGGATTAAGAATGCGGCTTCGAAAGTATGGTCAGCTCTTGTTACCCTTATAAAGGCAAATTTCGAGTTGCAAAAAAAGATCGTCATGACCGTCTGGAATGCCGTAAAATCATTTGCTTCAAAAGTTTGGAACGGAATCAAAAACACCGTCACAAACATCTGGAATGGTTTGAAAAATGCGGCTTCAACAGCGTTTCTCTATATGAAAAACCAGATTGCAAACAGAATTCTGGCTACTAGAGAAAAAATACTCAGTGTATGGAACGCCATAAAAAGCAAAGTGTCTGCGATATGGAATGCACTAAAATCTGCAGCATCCAACGCTTTTTTGTACATGAAGAACCAAATAGCAAACCGGATTTTGGCGACACGTGAAAAAATCCTTAGCACTTGGAATGCAATCAAGAGTAAGGTTCAATCCATCTGGAATGGGATAAAATCAGCGGCGTCAAATGCGTTCCTCTACATGAAAAATCAGATCGCAAATCGCATAATTGCAACCCGAGAAAAGATAGTGAGTATCTGGAATAGCGTGATGAAGTTTTTCAAAGGCATCAACCTGAAAACCATTGGCCGCAATATTATCCAAGGCCTGATAAATGGTATTAGCGGAATGGCGGGGGCATTAGCCAGCAAAATTAAATCAATGGCAAATGCAATCCCTAACGGCATGAAAAAACTTCTAGGAATTCACTCGCCATCAAGGGTTATGCGCGATCAGGTCGGTTATCACGTCGGCACCGGTATGGCAGCCGGTATTGATAAGTCACAGGCCAAAGTAAAAGCGGCTGCGGCGAGAGCGGCAAAAGCGGCTCAAAAAGCTGCTGAAGTGAAAGTGACCAACAAAATTAAAAACGCTGAAGTTAAATATGACACCAAGAAAATGGGCGCTGACACTTATATCAAGACGTTGCAGAAAATCCAGAAGCAAAACAAGCTGACAAGCGAACAAAGCCGGAAAATCCAGCGTGAAATCTATCAAGCTGCTAAAAACGCCTCTGACAAACAGAAAAAGCTTTTGAAAGAGCAGCAACGCAAGCAAGCGAAGGCAAAGCTTGCGTACACCAAAAAGGTGTCTGATCAGATTAAACGAGCTGAGGCCAAGTACGATACAGGGAAAATCAGTGGTAACACATACGTCAAGACTCTCCAGAAGATCAGCAAGAAGAACAAACTGACTTCTGATCAGCAGATCAAGGTACAGCGTGAGATTTATCAAACTCAAAAAGCAATGGCTGATAAGGTCAGGAAGCAAAAAGAGAATGAGAGAAAAGCGGCAGATAAAATCAACAAAGGTATTCTCTCAGCCAATAACACATATCTATCCAAATTCAAAAGCATCAATGACAAACTAACCTCAGACATAAAAGCGGCAAATGATGCCTATAAGAAGGAGCTCCAAGACCGAACAAATGCGATTTACAACGCAATCGGTCTATTTGACGATGTTTCAAGCGAGAAGGTTAACGGTTCAAAGTTGACATCAAACCTTAAAAATCAGCTGGCGAAATTAAAGCAATTTGACAGCGATATCGCAAGCATCGCAGGCAGGGCACCAAAGGCATTCGCTGATGAACTGAAAGAAATGGGAGTCGGTTCAGCAGATCAGATCAATGCAATTGCCCGCATGACTTCGTCTGAATTAGATGAGTACGTAAGACTTTGGACAGAGAAGCATAAACTCGCAAGCACACAGGCGGCTCAGGAATTAACTGGCCTGAAGAATGAGACTGCCAAGAAAATCAATGAGCTTCGTTCAGCTGCCAATAAAGAACTGAGCCTCCTGAAGAGCGACTACATGAGAAAAATTGGCGAGCTCACTGTCAATGTGAAGCAGTTGGGCTCCCTGAAGAACAGCGGGAAGGCAATCGGCTATAACACGATAGCCGGCATTATTTCCGGAATGAGAAATATGAAAGGCGAGCTTGCGAAGGAAGCCAACACTATTGCCTCTACAATCGAGAAGACAATCAAGAAAAAGCTGAAGATCCATTCTCCTTCACGGTTAATGAGGGATCAAGTCGGTGTGATGGTGCCAGCGGGAATCGCAGTTGGTATCCAGAACGGTATCGGAACGGTTCAGCGGGCGATGACTGCTGTCAGCGATGCCATGTATATCGAGCAGAAAGATATGAATCTTGCGTACGATACATCCATATCTAGAAGCGATCTCGGCACTGTCAGAAAAGAACTAAGTGCAGATGTCAAAAACCTTGAGTTACCTGAAAAAACTATCATTGTGGAAATGGACAGTAAGAAAGTCGGACAGGGCGTTGAGAAGCCAGTAACAGACGCACAAAGAAGATCAAATGCAAGGAGGGTGAGATTTAATTGATCAACTATCAGGAGATTTTGCCCAACCAGTGGAGAATCACATTCAATGGGATCGATATTTCACCCTTCTTTTATGTGAAATCAACCACTGGGCGGGGAGTAATGAGCCGAGAGGTAAACACAGCCACGATCGGGAACCGTCCAGGCGGTTTCTATCGTGGCACCAGACTACCAATTAGAACGATAACTATAGACGTTCTTTTTGCATTCAGCAGTGAAGAGGAATTGAAGAAGAAGCAAGAAGAACTGACTTATATTCTCCATACAGACGAGCCGAAACCCCTCGTTTTCCATGATGAGCCCGACAGAACCTATTACGCAATATTTGAGAGTGTATCTGAAAGCGAGGAGCAGGGTGGCTTTCAACAGGCTACATTGACTTTTATCTGCCCTGATCCTAAAAAATATGGAGCGGCTGCGGAATCAGAACTAAATGCCGGGGTACAGGTTTTCACAAACCCGGGGTATGCGGAGATTGAACCAAAAATCGAATGCGTTTTTAAAGAGGCGGCCACTTCATATGAAGTGGCTATTTTAAATGGTGATGGATCTGTTTCTAAGAAAATAAAAGTTGTTTACAACTTCATCGCCGGCGACACTCTCATTATTGATTCATCAAAGAGAAAAGTGACATGCAGCGGTAAATTGATCATGACTGCTCTGCAAATACAATCTGAGTGGTTCACGCTGCCACCAAAAGTACCAACAAAATTGAAGTTAAGCCACGCAAGCAGCATCAAATTCGATGAGGCTTATTTGTAAGGGGGTCCGTTAATGGCTGACATGTATATTCTTTCACCAGATGATCAAGTGCTGACAGTGCTGTCCAGCGACGGACAAGAAGCGTGCAGATTTTGGGATGCCAAATACAAAGAAGAGCTGAATAAAGGCTCTTCTTTTTCTTTTGTAGCAGATGCTTCCCATCCTGATGCGCGCTATTTGTTTGAGGAGAATCAAGTCATTTTTAGAGATAAAGACGGCATTCTCCGATTGTTTGTAATCAAAGAGCTCGATGATACAGATGAAAACTCAGAGGTCAACACTCTAGTAACATGTGAAGCTGCCATGATGGAGTTGGCAGAAACCTTCGTGAAAGACTTCCGGCCAACTGACAAAACAGCACAATTTGTTTTAGACAACGTGCTTGCCCGTTCTCGGTGGGTTGCGGAGGTAAGTGCTGAACTCGGTACAAACTCCACTACGTTTTATAAGAAAACAGCTTTAGAATGTATCGCTGAAGTAATAAACATCTGGGGCGGCGAGCTTCAAGATTCTATCGAATTTGATGGAAACAAGATCACAAAGAGAATTATCAAGATATTGCCACGACGAGGAAAAGACAGCGGGAAACGCTTTGAGATAGATAAAGATACAGAGAATATCAAAAGGACAGTCATCAGCTACCCATTGACAGCTCTTTGGGGATATGGTGCATCTATTGCTTCAACGGATGATGACGGGGAAGAGACGGGCGGTTATTCGCGGTTTATTGACTTCTCAGAAGTAGAGTGGAAGAAATCAAAAGGTGATCCTGTTGATAAACCACTGGGGCAGGAATGGGTTGGAGATCCTGATCTATTAAAAAGGCTGGGACGCCTTAAAAACGGTGAATTAATCCACAGAGAAGGGCAATACAACAACGAAGACATCACTGATCCAGCTGAGCTTTTAAAAGCCACATACAACCATCTCATTACGACAGCATCAAAAACTGAGGTGAATTATGAGCTGTCAGTTCAATTGCTTCAGAATGTACCTGGTTATGAGCATGAGCACGTTGAGCTGGGCGATACGACAATTGCCATAGACCGAAACTTTGCTATTCCGATAGAAACGTCACAGCGTATCATATCAATGGAATATGACATAACAGATCCAGATAATACATGCGTTGTGGAAATAGGGCAGTTTTTATCAGTGCTCCAAGGTGATGATCGGATTAATCAGATAGAGAATATACTAGATAAAAATCGAGGTACTTGGGAGAGGAAGCCAGACGTTGCCGAAGTCACTGACGGCAGTTTCCCAGATAAAAAGCCACCAGTACCTAAAAATGTTGAAGTAAAGCCGATGTTTCAAAATATCACTTTAACGTGGGACTATGATCCATCTAGTTATATTGCTGCCTATGAAATTTATGCTTCTCAGATTAAAGGGTTTACACCTCTGACAGAAAACAGGATTTTTCGAGGGAAAACAAGCGGATATGAGCATTTTACAGGTGTGAATGAAGTTTGGTATTACCGTCTTCGAGCAATCAATACAAGAGGCACAGCAAGCGATTTTACAGATGAGTTCTCGGCCACTACCCATCGAATACTGACTGATGATATTTTATTTGGAGCAGTAACAGCAGACCGATTGGCGGACTTGGCAGTAACAGCAGATAAGCTCTCTCGTGATTTTTCAGAGGCTAATATTTTGCCGGGTTCATTGCTAAGAGCAAGCGACATTAACGGTCTTAATAGTGCCGGTATATCTGTCGTGAAAAACGGCGAGCACAATGAATTAACAGCAACTAAAACGAAAACGGATAACGCCTTATTCGGAATAAGTACATCACCAAGAAAAACACTTTCTTTAGTAAAGGGTCAGACTTATACCATCTCATTTGAGCTAAAACGCGGTGATATACCTGGCATAACTTATTTAAATTTCAGATCCACTAATTCAAGCTCTGAAAATAACCTGATAAATACATCAAGCATTTCAGATCTCACAAAAAATCCCGCCGATCAATTTGTGCGTGTTGATTTGTCCTTTGAATCACCATTATCAAGCGACACTATACATTTGTTGCTGGGTGGTAGCGTTGGAGACGTAGTTGCAGCTGGATCTTTTTCTATACGGAAACTTCAAATCAGAAGGGGCATTGTTAAAAAAGATTACACCTTCAGCCCTTTTGATGTTCTATTAACAGATGGTTCCGTTACATCTGATTTTATTGCTAATGCTGCTATTGGTTCTGCTCATATACAAAATGCAGCCATCAACTCAGCAAATATAGTTGATGCCGCAATCACATCGGCTAAAATTGCTGAAGCGGCCGTAGGTACTGCAGCAATTCAAAATGCAGCCATAACAAAAGCACATTTAAAAACAGCAATTATTGACACTGCACATATTATTGATGGGGCAATCACCAATGCAAAGATCGGGAGTTTGTCTGCGGACAAAATCACGTCAGGTACGATCAAAGCCATTGATATTATGGGGTCATTAATCAAGGGTGGACGCTTTGAACCGTTGAATGAATCAACCGCGTATACTTCTTATATCGAAGGCAATAAGATTTACCAACGCAGAAACTATTCGACTACTTCAACGCCTTTTGATAGATACGAAGAAATGAACATAACAAGTAGTAAGTTATCTCTGATTATGGGTAGTCGCGAGGGTGGAACTGATAAACCTTTACGCAATCTTGATCTTGAAGATGCATCTATAAAAATGACCAGTAACAAAACTGAAACGGGTTATGCATCTATGGACATTTTGTGTAATGACACAGTGTTGGGAGGCGCGCGCCCGTCGTCTCAATTAAGAATGAAAATTGGCGGTACAACAACGTTGAACGCTTGGTCAGGAACCAGCGGAACTGCCGATAAAAAATACAGCAACATTGACGCAAGGAATGCGGACTTTATGCAACTTCTAGGTCCGGAGATAGATATATTCGCCGATAACGCCATGCAATTAAGAGCCGGTAACGGCATCAACCTTAAAGTGACAGGAACAGGCGGCATAGATTTAGTGCCCGGAGGAGAAAACCCAGTGAGGATAAGAGCAGGGAACAATCCCGGTTCATATCAACCATTAATCTCTGCGCTTGTTGATTCTTCTATATCTAACATACACGGGGCATTACAAACAAATTTGAGCGTCAAACTGCAACAATTCAACGTGTATATGCCTTCCACTGGCAATGCGTACGCGGCGGCTTATGCTGATGTGCCACCGCCATACGATTCCGAAAATGTATTTCTGATTGTGCCTACGGTTTACGGATCTTATTCTGATCATGTCCATGCAACGATAACAACACAGTCAGCAAGCGGTAACTTCCGTTGTTATGTCAGGGGTACAGGTAGTTCTACAGCCATTCTTGGTAGGACATTTCCGGTCAGAGTAGTTATTTTCTACGAGGAAACATAAAGGAAGGAATAAAAATGATTGAATACAGATACCAAAATAACTCATGGTTTTTCACATCTGAAATCAAAGAAACGGATACAGGAATAGAAATTTCTGCGGGCGAGCTACGACACAAAGGAGAAGTCTATCCATTGGAAGCGGTTAGTTTCGATTTAACGCCAGATGATACTTTTCCGGTGGAATACACTCTGTATATGCATATGAACAAAGAAACAAAAATTGTTTCCTGGAGCCTTTGTAAATGCTATCTGGACGGAACTACGTTCTGCGATTATTACGGCTCTGATCAGCTTATTCATTTCCCGGTATCAGTAAGGGTATCGCCGGACGGTACAAGAGAAGGCACAATTTTGATGTGCAGAGAAGAGGAGGAAGCAAAAAATGAAGCTTGAGCCGATTATTATAAACCCTAATCCAATTTCAAAAGAAGAAAAAACTGAAGTTGAACAGTTAAAAGAACAAATATTGGATCTTCAACGTGTATGCAATGTCTTAATGGCGAATCAATCGTAATACTCGGAGGGAAGCCCTATGGAAAGTCGAAGTACACTGTACGGGTTTTTTGAGGATTGTTGGAGAAACGGGACTGTCTTAACCATCGAAATGAAACAAGCTGTTGAAAAAGGCAGAATAACTCAATCAGAATACGATCAAATTACTGCGATGGAACGCGGCGACGCGTATCCTGATCAAGTATAAAGGAGTGTTCAGAATGCAAGAAATGACGAAAGAGCAACTTCAGGAACAGCTGCAGATTGAAAGCTATAAATCTGTCTCATTACAACAAGAATTGGATCAAAAGAATAGAGAGCTTGCAGAATATAAAGCTCTGTATACCTTTACAGCAAAGAAACTAGATGAGTTGGCACAACAGCTAAATGAAGGACAATCAGACCAAGACAATGTAAGCGAACCAGAAAGCACACCTGTAAACGCATAGGTGTTTTTATTTTGCCTCAAAGGAGGTGAAATCGAATGAAATAGATAAAAGGGGGGCGTACTAATGTCACAATTGACGGAGGTACCGGATGTGAATGTGTTTCAGCAGGATTTAACAGTCATGAAAGGTGAGCATAAAGCGCTTGAGCAGCGAGTTTCCGCACTGGAAAGAGTATCTGACCGACAAGACCAGCAAATCATGACGCTAAACGAAAAGCTCAACAAAATTGAAGAGAACACAACTTGGATCAAGCGCACAATCACGGGTGCTATCATTACAGCGATTTCCACCGGAGTTATAGGGGGAGCAATCGCTATTTTTTATACCGTTTTGCAAAAATAAGGAGGAATACACAATATGAAAAACTTCGACAAAGGCACGGTCGTCCGGACGGTGCTTCTTTTAATTGCGCTGATTAACCAAACAATGCTGATGTTCGGTAAATCGCCTTTGGATATCACAGATGCACAAGTGAATCAGCTTGCAGATGCTTTGTACACTGCCGGCTCTCTGCTCTTCACAATCGGCACGACACTTGCTGCATGGTTCAAAAACAACTATGTGACTGCCAAAGGACACAAGCAAAAAGCGGTTTTAAAACAAAATAATCTTACAAAATGAGCTGCCAGCTGGCGGCTCTTTCTAATTTAAAAACAGAATAGGAGAGATTTTCATGACAATTGTAGTGAAAAAGAACCTTGTATCAGAAGCAAAATACGCTTTGAAATGTCCTAATCCGATGACCGCGGAATAC
This sequence comes from Bacillus sp. FSL R5-0416, assembly GCF_037975425.1. Taxonomy (NCBI): domain Bacteria; kingdom Bacillati; phylum Bacillota; class Bacilli; order Caryophanales; family Bacillaceae; genus Bacillus; species Bacillus sp. FSL R5-0416. Next base: position 1,277,073 of record NZ_CP150252.1, read on the forward strand.
ATCACCATTCATAACACTTACAATGATGCATCTGCTGCTAATGAGGTCAGCTACATGATTGGAAACACCAGTTCAACGAGCTTTCACTTTGCTGTTGATGATAAAGAGGTAAGGCAGGGCATCCCAACAGATCGCAATGCATGGCACACAGGAGATGGAACGAACGGTACAGGGAATCGAAAGTCGATTGGTGTCGAAATTTGTTATAGCAAGTCGGGAGGCGCTAAATACTACGCTGCTGAAAAGTTGGCAATAAAGTTTGTGGCGCAGCTACTTAAAGAACGCGGCTGGGGTATTGATCGTGTACGAAAGCATCAAGACTGGAGCGGAAAGTATTGCCCGCATCGCATCTTATCGGAAGGGCGCTGGAATGAGGTCAAAGCGGCGATTGATGCTGAATTAAAAGCGCTTGGCGGCAAAACATCAAGTAGAAAAACAACTTCGTCCAAGGCAGTGAAAAAACCAAGCTCAAGTAAAAAGAAATCATCTTTCAATCTGCCTTCCGGCATTTTCAAAGTGAAGAGCCCATTGATGCACAGCGATGCCGTCAAGCAGATCCAAACAGCGCTGGCTGCGTTGCATTTCTATCCGGATAAGAAAGCCAAAAACTTCGGTATCGATAGCTATTACGGACCGAAAACTGCCGATGCCGTAAGACGGTTCCAGCTAATGAATGGATTAAAGGCTGACGGCATTTATGGGCCTAAGACTAAAGCGAAACTTGAAGAGAAATTATAAAAAATTAACCCCCTTCTGTTGTAGAAGGGGGTTAAAATTCATTTTATCAATTTTCTTGTGGAGCAATCTTTGCCACTGGAGCACCACAGAGTAGGAAGAATGCAAATACTGCTGGTGGGGAAACTGCTAAACCTATAGTTCCTAGAAATCCTACAACAGTCAACCAATCGCCATTTTGAATGGCTTTTTGAACTTGGTTCAAAGCACCTTTACTTAAGTTAAGTGCATCTTCTAAACAACCTTGAACACTACTGATTTTGACATCCGTATAATTATATTCCTTATTCATATAATTAGCGAAAGCGATCATGCCCTCTTTTTGACCTGGAGGATAAGGAGCTTTTTCAAGCTCGTCCTCATTGACTGTATACCCCTTCTCTTTGTCAAAAACTAAAATTTTAGTAAAGATGTACTCAACTTCTGCTACAGACTTTTCAATTTGTTCTTCAGTTAAGCCATCTAAACCGTCCTCCGGATTCAATTCTGTTGCTGAAGCTGCTGGTGCTATTGTGGCAATAGCAAGAAAGAAAACCGACGCCAGAAAAAACAATCTTTTCAACATGTGTGAACTCCCCCTTTTTTGAAATGGTAAAGCAATTTAATGGTAACATACATTTTTTCAAGAAAAAGGGAATTTAATTTAGAATTAAGCAAATTTGACATAATAAGTCATATATCGACAGAAGATTGTTACCATAAATGCAAAGCAAGAAACGAAAGTGCCCATGCAAATATGCCGAACATTACAAAGAACCTGAGAAAAGTTTCATATTTTGTAAGTTTTCGTTCTTTTTTTGTTTTACCTAATCTCCAATAAAGGGCGTAGCCGGAGAACAATAAAATTATTTGTCCCAGTTGAGACACGGACTCTAAAAACTCTATACCATTCATTGATTTCACCTCTTATTTAATTATCGCAGACGGAAAAACCGTTTCCAACAGTTATATAAAAATTGAGCAATCAGTAATATGTCTAATGGTATAAGAAGCAACGTTTCCCTTATTCATATGAAGCGCAGTTCCTGCCGGAGTGTAATAAAACTGCTCTAAGAATTGTTCGATCCATGTTTGTTTCTTCTGATCTCATTTATAACCAATCCAATTGATAAATAAAGTCCAACTCATATGAATTGGGCTTTTTTAAATAATCCATATTTTCATTTCTTATCCCCAAAAATCAAAGCAAAGGAATTTTTTTGTGATATCTATTTACAACGGTCAACAGATATTGTATAATTAAGGTATAGAAAGGAGGTGCTGAAGTGGACGAGGTAAGAAACTGGATTCTTGCTATCGCTGGTATCGTGACCATCATCAAACACATCTACGACATATGGCAGAAGGAAAGCGAAAAGCATAGCAAGAAAAAGAAAAAGCGCTCCCGCCGGACAAGCAAGAAGCGCTGATACTAGTGAGACAAGGGGAGAAATCCCCTTGCTCATACATTATATCACGTCCACGATAGTATGAAAAAATATTTTAAGCAATACAGCACAGGTGACTTTGCCGTTTTGCTCATATTGGTTGCCGGGATCGTTGCAATTGATCTAACCGATGAGGGTATGTCTGGAAAGATTGCGCATACTGTATTGATGACAGCCGTTATTATTACCTTGTTAAAAGGATTCATTATGATGTGGAGAGAAAACCGACATGAAAGAAAGCGAAAAAATTAAGTTTATCCAGGAAGAAGTTTTGACTGCAGCGGAAGCGGGGGAGCTGCTTGGAGTCACCCGGCAGCGTTTAAGCACCCTTGTGACTTCCGGAAAGCTCAAGCCGGTTAAAAAGGTTGGAACAGTCGCATTGTTTTTGCTTGGACATGTACAAGCCCTAAAAAAAGAATTAGAAGCCGGCCGGAAGAAATACCGGCCGTATGATTAATAGGTACTTTCAATGACATGTAAGTAACAATTCCTTTTTCTTTACAGAATATGATATAATTTCCCTATAAACTTTTGGGGGGATATTGTTGAATTTAGAAGAATTAATTGAAGAATATGAAATACCTGTCGTGCAAATAGACGATAAACGAAAATATTGGCTAGTTCGTACACAATCCGGAGAGTATTATGAACAATTTTATTTTGAAAATTTTATATCAGTTGGATGGGACGAATTTAATGATATTGAAAAATTTAAAACAGCTGATAAGTCTGTAATTATTAAAGAAATTGAAAAAGCATATCCAGAAAATAAAAAACCCGGACTAATTTATAGCCAAATAAAACGATTTTTGTTTGAACTCTCCCCTGGAGATGTTGTGATGATTCCAAGTCCAAACTCAACCAGAATATCATTTGGAATTATTTTGTCTGATGTAGAAATTAAAAATATTAGCGAGACTGATATTGAAGAAGGGGAATGTCCATTTACAAAAAGAAGAAATGTAAAATGGCTAAAAACTATTAGAAGGGCAGAACTCGATCCATATTTATATAAAATGATGCATACACACCTTACTATTAGTAATGCAACAGAATACGCAGAAGTAATAGATAGAACACTGCATTCTTTTTATATTAAAAAAGGTACTGCCCATTTAGTATTAGAAGTCAAACAAGAGAATGACATTCCAGCTATGGATTTAATAAACGGCATTAATAACATCCTAGATATTGTACCACTTCTTAAAAATCCTCAAGACGAAAATGTGGATTTTAATAAAAGTGATATTGATTTAAAGTTAAGAGTTCAGTCACCTGGCGTGATTGAATTTATTTCCAATGATGTTCCTTGGGCTATTTTTGGTATAGGAATTGTATTAACTTTTGTTGTTGGAGGCACAATTAAGGGATCATTCACAAAAGAAAAGACAGAAGTGGAAGCATCTTCACAAGGACTAATTGAGAAAATTTTAAAATTGAGGAAACAAAAAGATTCTCATAAATTAAAAGAGTTAGACCTAATACGAACTATTGAAAGTTTAAAGTTGCAACTTCCTGAAGAAACAAAAAATCTTCCTAAAAAAGACTCTAAGGAAGATTAAAAATTACTGGTATGGAGTTGATATCCTTACATAACGCTTCATAAATAAAAGTGTAGTAAAGGTATATATTAATATGTGAATAGGAAATTTTAGTATCTTTAACTCGTTTAGAGATAATAATAGACCAATGGTGTATTTTTGAAATAGATAAAGACCCCCAAATACAAGCATAAAGGTACCAATTAACGAAAGTGCATGAAATGTTTTCCTTAATATTGGGTTTAATATTAATACTTCTTTCACCATTGGTCACTTCCTTAGTTGAATTTTGTTTATGCTATACAATATTATGATATCATTGTCAACAGTTTTTTGCAACTTTTATTTGAAGACTTTTTATGCCACTCAAAATCAGTCATTGGATCATCTTCCAACTTCATATGCCCCAACGGATAAAAGAGAATCAAATGCAATAAACCACATATCACCTTTTAAATCCTTTACATGGAGCTTCTGTTTCACTTCGTTTATGTAATGCACATGCCCTGTTACATCTTCAATAAAGCCGTCTCTGTATATACTGATGATCAGAACCGAGTTGAATTCCATCGCTTCGCAAATAGTGCGTGCCATCTCCTCCAGCTGGTATTCATCGAGAATGGGTTTTTCGATTTTCTGAACTTCTCTCTTTCTGTTTAAAAGGGCAGCCCTTTGCTCAGGTAATATGAATTTTTGTTCCCATCTCTTGTCGTAAATTCCTTGACTCATTCCGATCATCTCCTTGAATAAATTATATGCGAACAAACGTTCTTTAATCAATGGAGAAAATATTGGTAAGCCTGTGAATTCTACTCATTGGTTTTAAATGGGAAATTGTTGGCGAGTTGTTGCCCAAACCTGCCAACAATTAATATTTTTATTCAGAAGGGATCAGACATCTATTTTGAAATCCCTTGGGGTATAAGTATTTGTCAGGAATAAAAATAACAGCTCAGAAGGTAATCACTACCTTGACAGGGTAGAGGTCGCTGGTTCGAGCCCAGTCGGAATCATAGCTTAAACCCTTGCGCAGCAAGGGTTTTTTACTTTGCTTATTAATTGATTTTGTCATCATTCATCGAGTTGGGGACGAATTGGGGACGAAAGTTTTTTTAAGCTGATTTTGAAGTGAATTCAAAATCAGCTCTGTTTCTATGCTAGGTTAAAGTTTCAATATTCTTTTCGATTTTTTAAAATAACTTGTTCGAGCCATATGATTGGAGATACGCCGTAACTAAGAACGTCCACTCCGTCAGCAGCTTCATCGATAAAATCATTCTTTTCTTCATCCGAATAATCGCTGTTAAAAAAATCTTTCAATGCAGCTATATCAGTTTCTTGCTCTTCTTTTGAAATCTCTTCTAAGTATTCGTCCAGTGCTGACTCTGGAGCTTCTATATCTTGATGAAATATACCTCCTAGAAATTGAAATACAGGTTCAGATATTTCGATTTCAATCATTACTTATCACCACCAAGAAAAGTTAACTTCAAATCTGAGAAATGGTGCGTATCTTATTCTATATAACTTTCTGTTATATCAATATCATTTGTCATTTCTAAGTCAGGGTATTTTTCATCTAATTTTTCTTAAACAATTAATAAGTTCTTTACTTTGTAAACTTTTAGCTAAATCTTCAAATACTTCACTGATCCAATATAAATCTTCTTTATTACAATTTTCTAGATAGCTAATTGTATTTTCTTCAGGTATCGATGGCTATTATGAACCAGCTACAAAAGCGAAATTGAAGTAATATAAAAAGGCCCTCTTAAAATGGGGGCCTTTCAGTGTTTCTTTTAAATAGCTTCTTTTAGTTTTTCTATTACACTTTTCAACCATTCTATAGGTGGTAATCCAATTGTCGGGAAATATATTTCTGCATTACACTTTATAATGTCTTCCTTTTTTTCTTTAGTTAGATCGCTATTTAGAAACTCTTCGCAAAACTTAACTGTAAATAGCAAACCTTCTTTACTAATTTCCTCAATAAATTCGTCTAATGCGTGTTCAGGGGATCTGATATCTTGATGAAATGTTGCACCTAAAAAATTTTCTAATTCGTCCAAGAAATCATAACTTTCATCCATGATACTTCCTCTCTTTCTATTTGGTTGGATATCCTGTAAGAATAAAGTTACCGTTGTTATCTTTTTTGAGTATAATTTTTGCGTTTGTAACGTTCTCTACTAGTTCTGAATTTCTTGTTACACTTCTGCCGATTATTTCTCCATCGCCCTTGTATTTTAACATTAATTTAGGTTTTTTAGGATCATCAATCCAATTTTCGATTTTCTTTATATTTTTTGGATCGTTTAAGACTGCATTAGCAATTCTCTCAGCGGTAGCCCTATCTTTAAAAGTAGATGAAGCTGTAATATGTGGGTTAGGATCAGTTCTCAGTCTTTCTATTAATTCTTCATCAGTCTTTCCGATATGTCTTTCTATAAGATGCCCGCCTTTTGCTTCATGAGCAGCTAATCCGCCGCCAGGTGCGAGAGGGGTACTATCACCTTGTTTGATATTACCTGTACCCATGTTGTTAGAACTTTCAGATCTTCTGAGAACACTCTCTTTTTTATCTTCCGCAATACTTTTTAGCAGCGGAGTATTTTTCACATTAATGGTATTTTCAGCATCTTGAAGGATTCCTTCTAATGCAGGAGTATACCGGTTAACAGGAGATTTGACAAACTGTTTTACAGACTTTCCACCTTTCTTAACTGTGCCACCAGCTACTTTCCCAACTGTAGCAAGATCCTTCGATCCTGTTGAGACAGAGGACTTTCCACCTTTCAATAACAGAAGACTTCCGCCCAAATAAGTAACATAGTGCATCCGTGTATATGCATCCCCGTGAATCATTTTTTTATCCCAATTATCCTTCAATGTGTCAACCATACTTTGAAAGGCAGCTTGATAGTCGTATTCCAAAACGGTATCCAGCACTTTTTGAGGCTCCTTGTTTAAGTTGTCAATTGTCCAACCGATATTCCATCCGAATTGAATGGCTCCTTCACCGGTATCCTTGGCAAGATCGTATATACCAACAATCGCACCCTTGGCGCCATCACCTATGATTTGCAACACTTCTTTTCCGTTATCCATGAAAGCTTTACGCTGTTCAAGAAATGAAACAAATTCAAGCTGTTCAGGGGTAAGATTCTCATAGCCGACCTTCTTGGCAATTTCTAAGTATTCATCCGGATCCGTCACTCCATCAGCTAGCTTCTTCTTCAGTTCTTTGATTTCTCGTTCTTTAGCTTCATCTTTCTTGATCTTTAAATAAGCTTCAGTCTGTTTCTCGATATCGCCTTTTCTCTTATGTATATCACTTTCTCGATAAGCCTTGGCATTATAATGGATTGGTGTAGCATTCTTGCCTTTGCCTGTGGAGTCCTCAAGCTTTTGGAAGTCCTTCTTGATGAATTGCTCGTTTGGCTCTGATTGGGCATATTCAGTAACAAGTGCTTCGTCCACGCTGCCTAGTTTATCGACTGTTTTTTTGCGTTTGTCCTCCGCATCGGCGAGTTCGTCTTTAAAGTCCTCAGTTGAAAACAGATCAAGCGGAAGGATATCGTCGATATCATGTAAGATATCTTTCATGGCTTTCTTTTGTTCAGACATAATAGATTTTGATTTTGTGTAGGCGTTAGCCAGCTCGTGTTCTAAGAAGGATTCTTCTATATAAGCATCAGATAAGCTGGCGTCCTCTAGAGTGCCTGAAATGCTTGTCAAGAAAGCAATTTTCATATCAAGTAAGTCAATCCAATTGTCAGCTACACCTGCATGGTCTTGATAAAATGCTTTAATGTTGTCGGCGCCTTTGCCGGAAAACTCACTGTCATCTAAATCAGCTACAGCTTTAAAAGCCTTTTTTAGATTGACCATCTGACTTCTTAATTCTTTGTATTCCTTTGCACGTCTATCTGCTTCTGAAAGCAGTGATTTGGCTTCAAATACTTTCATGATCATATCCTTTCGTTTGAATAGCTCCAACAAGATTTTACCATGGGAAAATGAAGAAATAGACACGGATGTGATTCAAAAGTGTGAAATGAATAATTTGATCTGTGTCAATTTACCTACTCGGATTATTTGTTTGGAAACTGATGACGCAGTAAGACGATTCCAGCTGATGAATGGTTTAAATCCTGATGGCATTTATGGTCCTAAGACTAAAGCTAAACTCAAATCTCTTCTTAAATAAAAATAGCCCTCCTCAATTGGAGGGCTATTTTTATTTAATAGAAACGTGATGTGTGTACCAGTTTCCGGTTGCAGTGAATCGTAATTCCATATGGCCGTGGCGGTTACCTCCATACTTTACAAACGTGTAATCAGAATTGGCGATTGCATCCTTAGCCGTTTTATCAATGTTTGCAATTTTCTTGGAAGTGATTTTACCATTCCAGCCAGCAAAACCTGAAGCGGATGCACTTGGCGGGCTTTCCCACTTTGTTATTTTCTTTCCATACTCGTATGAATAGTTGTCACTTACTCGAATATCATATAATTTTATCCCTGTAAACTTTACAGCGTAATAGCCACTTGCAGTTTTATTTTGGGCGGCCTGTGTTTTTATCTTTTCCATTCCCATATCTGTACTTACGCCCATTTCCACAGTGAAACCATTACCGAGATCAATTTCTTGATATGGATGATCTTTGCTGACATGCATACTGTTTAAAGCCTTATTCACTTCTTTAACAGTTGGGATTTTCTCAGATGAAAGGGTTCTTAAGTTTTTTTGTTTTGTTACCTCGTGAAAGGTCGCCTTATCAATAATCAGATCAGAATTCTTGTCCACTTTTTCGGCAGCATTTGCACTTTGAAGACTAAACAGAGATGAAAAACTCAAAGCTAGGGCAAAAACCACACCCACAAGTGACTTTTTCATTTTATCCCTCCTTAATGTTTTCGTCCCCATCTTATCTTAATGTATAATATTGGTAAATGGGATGAAAGTAACAAATGGTGCTATTGATTAAAGTATTAGGCTTTGAAGGAGCGGGAAGATTGAAAAGTAAATGAATGGTTTTACCCATTTAAACAACCTTATATCACGTGTATATTGGATTGTAGGGGAGGGATATCATGGTCAAGATCATATTGGCATTTGTTTATCTATTTGGCTTCGTTGTGTTGAGCAATTGGGCTTTCGACGGAATATTTTCCGAGAGCTATTTCTCGCCAATCGGTTTCCTTTGGTCTATCTTATTTACATTTTTCATAGGGGTTTATACCGGCTTGCCTTTAATCTACAAAAAGTTTACTCAATCAAGCCGTTTGACTTTGAAAAGTAAAAAGCCGATTTATTTCACTATCGGTACAGCCGTTATTCTCTTTGGGCTTTATTTTCTCAAAAACGAAATCGCCCCCTATTTTATGCTATGTGGCTATTTTTTAACTCTGGCATCAGGTATAGCCCTGACCATCTTATTACAGCCCAAAACCAACAACTGTAAAACAGTATAACCAACAAGAATTAATTAAAAGCCCGTCGTTTTTTAGACGGGCTTTATACAAATTTAATCAAAAAGGAATATTTTTTAGGGTTTGAGAATAAAACGTCTGTTCGTGTCAGAACATAATCGCTACCTTGTGACAGGGGGGAGATCCCTGGTTCGAGCCCAGTCGGAATCATAGCTTAAAACCTTGCGTAGCAAGGGTTTTTTACTTTTTATGGGCTGTCGGTTTATTAATGCAGTATATGATTTAAATGAAAACTCAGGAATAATATTGAGTTGAGAAGATAAAATAAAAACCCCATTTCTAAAGTCCAAAATGGGGTTATTTCTTAATATCATATTAAGTTGCTGCTCTATCTGCGACCTTATAAGTGGACTGCTCAGAAAGAGCGTATGAAGCGCTGGATACTCCAACAATGCCAAGCAAGAGCGCTAAACAAATTGCAATTTTACATTTTTTCATTTAAATGTTTCCCCCTTTGAATTTGTTTACGTGCTTCAATTGCCATTTGATAAAAATCGACCGCATCATGTCTGTCTTCTTTGTTGGTCAAAAAATCAGCAACAGCAACAGCGTATTCTTCCATATCACCATAAAGGTTTTTCTCTTTGAAGAACTTGAACACTTCTCTAAGTGTTTGTAAGTCAAATGATAAATAAAGACCTTTAACCAGTTTTAATTTCTCGGTTACTTCCTGGTTGTTGTGTCGGGCAGCAACCTTCTGACCTTCCTGGTATAATTCTAACGCAGCCTTTAAATCATTCTTCTTTGCTTTGACATACGCCAGATTAAAAATCGCTTTGGACTCATAAATGTGCTTTCGATTCTTATGAATTTCATAGGCGATTTGAAAATGTTTCTCAGCATTGTCAAGTTCTTCAAGATTATTATAACATAATCCCACATTAAAATGAGCTGAACCAATTAAATGTTGTTCCCCTATTTTTATAGCATCATTTAAGGCTTTTTCAGCTGTTTCTAAAGCGTCCTCATAACACATTTTATCTAGCCAGTTCCCAAAGATAACAAACTGACATTGGACCATTTCCTTGCCATATGTAAGGTTCCCCTGAGCATCTTTTTGCTCTTTAAATATAGAGTATGCTCGCTGGGCATAATTCATTGAAAAATGAGTCTCTTTCATATAGTAATAGACTTCTGACATTTTGAAATAGAACTCTGCCTTATCTGTATTTGCGTTCTTATCTAATAAATCAAGATATTTTTCGGCTTCGCGATAATATGTTAAAGCAATAACTAAATCTCTCGTTCTAAAAAGATACATGCCGGTAAAAAAATGATAATAGAACTCTATTGTATTGGTGAGGGATTCAGGAGCCATATTTTCCCTTGTCTTTTTGAGATCAGCATAAACACCATCTATATTTTTAACAGAGTCAGGTTCGAGATACGAAAGCATTATTTCGTGCCGCAGCTTTAATAGCTGGAGATAGACTGCTACTTTTTCATTTTTCTCCATCATATCGAATTCTTTTTCAACTTTTTGTTTCATTTCTTTTGCTTTCTCAACTCGACCCTGTTTTATGACAACATACCAATGATTAATGTCTGTAGTTACGTAATGATATGGGATTAAATCCGAAACAGACAATCAAATACCTCCTTTTATTTACATATATTTAATATTATACCGCTAAGGACACCCTCTAAAAGAATTATTTTTTGAAAAGTCCATCTATTTAGACTGAAAAAAGGTCAGAATAAACATAAATAAGGACTGTATCGTCTGATATGAACTCTTTAGCTTGCTTTAGAATTTAAGAAAGCTGATCTAAAAGGCACTCGAAGTCGTCTAATGATTTATAAATGGCATCTATCTTTTTCAAGAAAATGTTATAATGAAAAGCCATAAAATGATAGGAGGGGGAATTTCGATGCATTACATAACGGCATGTTTAAAAATCATCAGTGATAAAGACCTTAATGAGATAATGAAGGAATTCAAAAAACTTGAGGAAGAAACGAACAAAGAAGAGGGTTGTATTACATTCCATGCTTATCCGCTTGAGCCATCAGAACGTAAAATAATGCTTTGGGAGATTTGGGAAAACGAAGAAGCTGTGAAAACCCATTTCACGAAAAAACACACAATAGACGTTCAAAAACAAGAATTAACGGAAGTAGAATGGTTAATGAAAAGCAATGTGAATGATTAAAAAGGCGTCTTCAAAAGAGACATTCAAAAACTAAGAAGCGGAAAGTTGTTGGCGGATTGTTGTCCAACTCCGACAACAATATCATGCGGAGAATTAAATACATTTATTAATAATAAGTTTAAAAGCTTGGAGAAAAAAATGAAAAAGAAAACCCAAATTATACTTTCCCTTTTAGCAGCACTTATAGTTATATTGATAGCACTACCAGTTCTATCTCCTGTTGTTTTTACAGCTGCTTCTGAAAAAGGAGCAATCAGACACGAAATTTATAAAAGAGGATATCCCTATCAGAGCTACTTTGCAGTTCTCCAAAAAGAAGGTGACAATGAATCTGGGAATCTTTATGATGTGAATTGGCTTGATTGGAAAGGTGAAACGGGACAAACGCCTCACTTATGCTATTCAAAAAAAGCATCAAACGGTAAATACAAAGTAGACTGTGGAACCGGGCCGTAAAAAAATGCCCGAGATGAAAGGTCTGCGGATACTGATCACTGGACAGAGAACGCTGTGCTTTGGTTGGTGTCCGTTTTTTATTTCGTATACTAAGCTGACATAAAACGAAAACAAGAAGCTATCACAGAATCAGGTCGTTTCTAGCAGTTAACTCAAAATCATAAAATCGCATTTTTCCGGAAGCTTCGGTAAAAAACGAAACTTTTGTCTCTATGATTTTATTTTATAATGTAAACGGTTTCTTATATAGTATACTTATACTATCAATTTGCTCAAGTAGACACTGACAGGAAGGATAGAAAAACAGATGGAATACATAAATACAAGACAAAAAGAGATTTTGTATCTGTTGTTATCTGAACCTGATGACTATTTAGTTGTGCAAGATTTCGCAGATAGGGTACAGTGTTCTGAAAAAACAATCCGGAATGATTTGAAAGTGATCGAGGATTATCTCAATGAGCATTCTCATGCACAGCTTATTCGAAAACCAGGGTTGGGCGTTTATTTACATATAGAAGAACAGGAAAGGACCTGGCTAAGCCAACAATTACATACTGAACATTTTTCTTCTAGGCAGCGGAGCGATGAAGAAAGAATACTGCACATTGCTTATGACTTATTAATGAATCCGAAGCCTGTTTCCGCAAAAGACATTGCCGCTCGGCATTTTATCAATCGATCTTCCATTAAAAAGGATTTATACGCAGTAGAAGAGTGGCTGAAGCGTTTTGATCTCACACTGGTTTCTAGGCAGCGGCTTGGATTAAAGGTTGAAGGGAACGAAAGAAATAAAAGAAAGGCATTGGCAAGAATATCTGATTTGATCCACAATACAGCGTTTACCAGCCAATTTATTAAAAGTAAGTTTTTACATTATGAAGTAGACTTTGTGACGAAAGAAATCAAATCACTACAAAAAAAGCATGCCCTCTATTTCACAGACGAAACGTTTGAAAGCTTGCTGCTGCATACATTGTTAATGGTCCGCCGCATCAAAATGAAGCAGCCGATTTCATTGTCCCCAAAAGAAATGGCGGCAGTAAGAAAGAAGAAAGAATATCAATGGACATTTGCTTGTTTACAGCGGCTTGAACCGGTTTTTGCAATCCGCTTCCCTGAAGAAGAAGCCGTGTACTTAACATTACATATATTGGGCGGTAAAGTTCGTTATCCATTGCAGACAGAAGAGAACTTTGAAAATGCTGTGCTTCCTAAGGTTGTAGGGCATTTAATCAATCGTGTTTCAGAGCTGAAAATGATGGATTTTCATAAGGATCAGGATTTGATCAATGGTTTGAACATTCATCTCAATACTGTGCTGCAACGGCTGAGCTACGATCTTTCTGTAGCAAATCCTATGCTCAATGACATCAAAAAGATGTACCCTTATTTGTTCCACCTCATCATTGATGTTTTGGAAGATATCAATCAAACTTTTGATCTTCATATTCCTGAGGAAGAGGCAGCATATTTGACATTGCATTTTCAGGCAGCGATCGAACGGATGCAGTGCAGCAGCGAGACACATAAAAAGGCGATTATCGTCTGCCACATGGGGATTGGGATGTCACAATTGCTGCGGACAAAAATTGAACGGAAATGTCATCAAATCGCTGTAATGGCCTGTATTGCAAAGGCCGATTTAAAGGATTATATCAAAAAGCATAAGGATATTGATGTTGTCATATCCACCATTGCGCTGGAGAATATAACGGTTCCCCATATTGTTGTGTCTCCGCTTTTAGAGCCTGGCGAAGAGAAGAAATTAAGTGCGTTTATACGTCAGCTGGGCGAATCACACCGCCAAAAACAAAAAACGTTTCAAATGCTGAACAATACGACTCCTTTTTTGGTTTTTTTGCAGCAGGAGGCGGAGCATCGCTACAAGTTAATCGAACAGCTGGCGACAGCTTTGTTTGAGAAAGGCTATGTTGATAAGGACTATGCGGTTCATGCGGTGATGAGGGAAAAAATGTCGGCGACAAATATTGGGTCAGGCATTGCCATTCCTCATGCAAACGCTAAATTTATTAAACAATCAGCAATCGCGATTGCCACATTAAAGGAGCCGCTTGAATGGGGAAATGAAAAAGTTTCGCTCGTTTTTATGCTGGCTGTCAAACACGAGGATCAAACCATGACAAAGCAGCTGTTTAGCGAGCTTTCATATCTTAGCGAGCAGCCGGCCTTCGTCCAGAAGCTGACGAAAGAAGCCAATGTCATGACATTTTTATCTCATTTGGATTATTAAAAGCAGGGATTATTCCTTGCTTTTTTTTGTTATAGGGAAAAATGCCTTTATTACCGGAACCTATGGTAAAAAAAGCGATTTTAATGAGCTGATTTCGGTATACAGTTGAGACAAGATCTTATTATTCACACTTTAAAGGAGGTTTCCTATGAAACTGTTAGCGATTACATCTTGTCCGAATGGAATCGCCCATACGTATATGGCAGCGGAAAATCTGCAAAAAGCTGCTGACAGACTGGGCGTTAGCATCAAAGTTGAGACCCAGGGAGGGATTGGTGTCGAAAATAAGCTAACCGAAGAGGAAATTCGCGAAGCGGACGCAATCATTATTGCTGCAGACCGCTCGGTAAACAAAGACCGGTTTATAGGCAAAAAACTGCTGTCTGTAGGGGTACAGGACGGCATCCGCAAACCGGAAGAATTGATTCAAAAAGCTCTTAACGGGGATATACCGGTCTATCGTTCCGCTTTAAAATCGGAATCCGGCAATCATCAGGAGAAAAAACAAAATCCAATTTACCGTCATTTAATGAACGGCGTTTCATTTATGGTTCCTTTCATTGTCGTCGGTGGATTATTGATAGCGGTTGCATTAACGCTTGGAGGGGAGAAAACACCTAAAGGCTTAGTTATTCCGGATGATTCCTTCTGGAAAACGATTGAACAGATTGGCAGTGCTTCATTTTCATTTATGATTCCGATTTTAGCCGGCTATATCGCCTATAGCATCGCTGATAAACCGGGACTTGTGCCAGGGATGATCGGCGGTTATATTGCGGCGACTGGAAGTTTTTATGACAGCGCAAGCGGCGCCGGATTCCTCGGGGGGATTATTGCCGGGTTTTTGGCCGGATATGCTGCACTTTGGATAAAAAAATTAAAAGTTCCAAAAGCAATCCAGCCAATTATGCCGATTATTATTATTCCGGTGTTTGCATCACTGATTGTAGGTTTAGCGTTTGTGTTTTTGATCGGCGCGCCTGTAGCTCAAATTTTCGCCTCTTTAACAGTTTGGCTGGCGGGGATGAAAGGGTCGAGCTCGATCCTTCTGGCATTGATTTTAGGGGCGATGATCTCATTTGATATGGGCGGTCCCGTAAATAAGGTGGCGTTTCTGTTTGGATCGGCAATGATTGGAGAAGGAAATTATGAAATTATGGGACCAATTGCTGTCGCCATTTGTATCCCCCCGATTGGCCTTGGCATTGCGACATTTTTAGGAAAAAGAAAATTCGAGGCATCTCAAAGAGAAATGGGGAAAGCGGCATTTACGATGGGACTCTTCGGCATTACTGAAGGAGCGATTCCATTTGCGGCGCAGGACCCTCTGCGCGTTATTCCAAGTATTATGGCAGGCTCAATGACAGGTTCTGTGATAGCCATGATTGGCAATGTGGGAGACAGAGTGGCGCACGGCGGACCTATCGTTGCAGTGCTTGGCGCAGTTGATCATGTCTTGATGTTTTTTATTGCTGTGATTGCAGGATCTCTTGTCACTGCTCTATTCGTCAATGTACTAAAAAAGGATATTACGGCGTCTCCTGTGCTCAGTGAAACTGCACCGCCCTCCGCGCCAAGTGAAGCTGCGGCATCAAATGAAATAAAGCAGCCAATTCAAAGCCAAAAAGCTGAGATGTCGGAATTTAAAAAACTGACAGACATTATCAGCCCGGAATTAATTGAACCAAATTTATCGGGGGAAACGAGGGATGACATCATAGATGAATTGATTCAGAAATTGTCCCGAAGAGGTGCGCTGCTTTCAGAGAGCGGGTTTAAACAAGCCATTTTGAATCGTGAACAACAGGGAACAACGGCGATTGGCATGAATATCGCGATTCCGCACGGAAAGTCTGAGGCGGTCAGGGAGCCGAGTGTTGCCTTTGGGATCAAACGATCAGGCGTTGATTGGAATAGCCTGGATGGATCAGAAGCTAAATTAATCTTTATGATTGCTGTACCGAAAGAGAGCGGGGGGAACCAGCATCTCAAAATACTACAGATGCTATCTCGAAAGCTTATGGATGACAATTATAGGGAGCGGCTGCTTTCCGTGCAAACAACAGAAGAAGCATACAAGCTGCTAGAAGAAATCGAATAAAGCGGGGGATTTTCATGACGATTGAACCGTTATTTTTCAAGCCTGTTTTCAAAGAAAGAATTTGGGGCGGGACCGCTTTAGCTGATTTTGGCTATACCATTCCGTCACAACGAACAGGAGAGTGCTGGGCTTTTGCCGCGCATCAAAATGGTCAAAGCGTTGTTCAAAACGGAATGTATAAGGGGTTCACGCTCAGCGAATTATGGGAACATCACAGACATTTATTCGGACAGCTTGAAGGGGACCGTTTCCCTCTGCTTACAAAAATAATAGATGCTGACCAGGACTTATCTGTTCAGGTGCATCCGAATGATGAATATGCCAACATACATGAAAACGGTGAGCTTGGAAAAACAGAATGCTGGTACATTATTGATTGCCAAAAAGATGCCGAGATTATTTATGGCCACAATGCAACAACAAAGGAAGAACTAACTACCATGATAGAGCGTGGAGAATGGGATGAGCTCTTGCGCCGTGTAAAGGTAAAGCCGGGGGATTTTTTCTATGTGCCAAGCGGTACTGTTCATGCGATTGGAAAAGGAATTCTTGCTTTGGAGACGCAGCAGAATTCAGACACAACCTACAGATTATATGATTATGACCGAAAAGATGCAGAAGGCAAGCTGCGCGAGCTTCATCTGAAAAAGAGCATCGAAGTGATAGAGGTCCCGTCTATTCCAGAACGGCATACAGTTCACCATGAACAAATTGAGGATTTGCTTACAACGACATTGGTTGAATGCGCTTACTTTTTGGTGGGGAAATGGAACTTATCAGGATCAGCAAGCTTAAAGCAGCAAAAACCATTCCTTCTCATCAGTGTGATTGAAGGGGATGGCCGTATGATCTCTGGTGAGTATGTCTATCCTTTCAAAAAAGGAGATCATATGTTGCTGCCTTACGGTCTTGGAGAATTTAAACTCGAAGGATATGCAGAATGTATCGTCTCCCATCTGTAACATGCAGGGCTTGAGAAATAAATTTGCGAGTGAAGACGCCTATTCTCCAGCAATGATCTAAATAAATTAAGAGTTTAATAGTTGGAGAAGAAATGTTACACTCTTTTCTGTATATGGTAAAGAATGAAAAAACACGATTCGGTTGGTAGTCCGGATGCATGATTGAGAATGTCAGTAACCTTCCCCTCCTCGGGATGTCCATCATTCTTTAATATCTTTTATGAGGAGGGAATCGTTATGAAATTAACGATTTACTACGATGGTCAGTTTTGGGTAGGCGTTGTTGAAGTTGTGGACAATGGAAAGCTAAGAGCCTTTCGGCATCTTTTTGGCAAAGAGCCGAGGGATTCTGAAGTATTAGAGTTTGTTCATAACCAACTCCTGAATATGTTGGCCCAAGCTGAGCAGGAAGGAGTGAGTTTACAAGGCAGACGTCAAAAAAAGATCAATCCAAAAAGATTGCAGCGCCAGGTTTCAAAAGAGTTGAAAAACGCCGGAGTAGCTTCTAAAGCTCAAGAGGCGATAAAGCTAGAGCTTGAAGCAAGAAAGCAAAAGAAAAAACAAATAATGAAAGAACAGCGAGAACATGTAAAAGAGCAAAGGTATATGCTCAAAAAGCAAAAAGCGAAAAAGAAGCACAGAGGTAAATAATCCAAACAAAAGCAGGCGCAGTGCCTGCTTTTGTAATTAAGGACTCTACTTTGTAACATATAGCCAATATTTATAATCCGCTGATTTATGATTCAATATAAACCCTAACTTCTCCAAGGTTTTTTGTGAGCCTAGATTATCATGTTCGCATCTTGCGGTGATCCGGTTTACTGTTTCTTGGTTTAATGCCCAGTTTATTAGTTTTTGGGCGGCTTCCACACAATAACCTTTGCGGCGATGACTTTTATTTGTTGCAAAACCGATTTCAATCATGCCATTTTCGTCTGGGTCACCTAAAAATCCAGTTCCCCCAACAATTTCATGACTGTCCTTCTTTACAATAATCCATGAATCAAATCCTTTTGTTCCATTGTTTTTGACTAAAATCTCGCGGAAATAAGGTATTGCTTCAAAAAAATCAGAATTTGGCCATTCACCATTTGTTTCATAACCTAAGTCTTTGATAGCCTGATGATCTTGTCTAGACGCGGCGTCAAGAAGGGGAATATCAATCGTTTTTAAACGTAATCGATTCGTTTCAAGGAGAACCATATATCTAATCCTCTTTTCTTTTTACTGGGAATAATGATAACATATAACAATTTTCTCTGATACCTTGGCAGTAGAGAAAGATGAAGAAATTGAGGGGAATTGAAAGAGTGACAGGTAAGAGTTTGCCCAGACCAAAAACGGGTGGGAAAATACCGATGTTAATGTGTCCCTACCCGTTTTTCTGTTCCTGAATGCAGGGTTTCTGATAACATGTTGTGCTACCTTTTCGCAATCAAATAAAGCGATATAGCTCTTTGGGTTTGCACAGGATTATGAATGATAATGACCCATTGGTTTCTTCGTCTTGGAAAGCTTGCTACAGCATACAATGGAGCAGTATCGCGCGGAGTGAATCCACCATTTATCACGTTGATATCTCTTCCTTCAAGATGACAAACTAAGTATTCACCTGGATTGATGACCTGTTGGTTCGTCCATGCGTAAGAATAAAAGCCGTCTCCAAGATCTTCGGTGGAAGATGGGGGGACAATGCCATCTACAGTCAATGTGATTTCTCTTCTTCGCTGTCTTTCTGAAAAGTCTGGACTTCTTTGAGGGTTATGAGTATGTGAAAAGTAAGGAATTAACGCAGGGCCATAAAAGTAATGATACAAAGCAACCACTCCTTTATTTTCCATTCATACAAATTGTATGTGGGAGTTATTTGTTCATTCCTGTTTTGTTCCATGTAGACTAATAATGGGCTATAGGCGTCCAAGGAAATCAATTTGTCCTTTCGTTGATTCAATGCTAGTAACCTTGAAAATGCAGGTTAGGATGATAGAATTTACATATTACTGCAAGAAGTTAGACATACATCATTTTGATAGTGGGTGAAAACAATGGCGAAAAAAATGGCAAAAACAAATGCGGTTCGTCTGATAGAACAGCAGAACATCTCTTATGAGGTATTAGGGTATAAAACAGACGGCCAGCCGGTAGATGGCATCTCTGTTGCGGAAAAAATCGGTTATCCTTTGAAATATGTATATAAAACGTTGGTTGCAGCAGCAGGAACAAATCATTATTATGTCTTTGTTGTACCCGTTGCAGAAGAGTTAGATGTAAAAAAGGCAGCAAAGGTGACAGGGGAAAAGAAAATAGAAATGATTGCAATGAAGGAGCTATTAGCGGTAACTGGCTATCTTCGCGGCGGCTGCTCGCCAATTGGCATGAAAAAATTGTTCCCGACCTATATTGATGCATCTGCAGAAACGCTTGATTTTATCATTGTCAGTGCAGGGAAAATCGGTATGCAGCTAAAGTTGGCGCCACAAGATTTAGCCAAATCATGTGATGCCGCATTTGCAGAAATTGTATAGATGCAGATATAGGGGGAAACAAAAAAGCTTAGTCATATCGATTAAGCTTTTTCCGCATCCCTTTCAAATATGATTTCAAAATAAGCAGCTGCCCCATACCCATCTATACTGGGAGCGAAAATCTGAACGAATCTCCAGCCTCTTTTCGCATAATCATGGATGATTTGCTGGTAGTCTTCTTTAGGCCTTCTTCTCATCGTACTCAGTTCAACTCTTACGAATTCATATTCTTTCATCGTTTGATCCCTCCTATTAAGGTATACACATAATTGAGCAAGAAGTTCCAAAAACCTAGGTTAAGGTCTGCCTCACTAAACACAGGAACATCTTGAAGAGTTAATGGGCTATAAAAACGAATTTCACCGGGTCAGCAGTCCAAATGAATCTCTTGCTTATTGCATTTGACTGAGTATATAAGTAAAAATAGAGCGGCCAGAACATATAAGAAGGAGATGATCATTAACGCACTCATAACAGGGTAGTGTTTAGCGGAATAGATGAAAAAATCAAGCTATGAAATTTGTTTGGGGCTGCTGACGGCATCAATTCCATTTAGCAGTTTTGAGAGTTTAGCAGTATAGTTCCAATCAAATCGATCTGAAACAAGCTCGCTTCCTTGATACCAATTAACAGCAGCTAAAAACAGAAATACCATAATAGAAAATCCAAGCTGAACAACTAAAAATATTCCCTTCACTTTTGTATGACCTCCAAATCTATGAATATGGGAAAATCAAACAATATATTACCACCGTATGGGTTATTCTTGCAATTTCACTTCCATACAACTCAAACGCAAGTCTATTTTTTTGTTTGTTTTTGGCTTATAATACCTGATGATGGAAAAAGAGTGAGGGTTTATAGATTAGAGAAACAAATGTATTTATTTGTGGAGAGAGTATAGAAGCATTCGATTAGATCTGCTTTTTCACAGAAACGGTTTTCATCTGTTTGCCTGAGCTTTACAATTGGCTGGCTAAAAAACAATGATTTCTTTCAATCAAAACATGCAACGATGCGACACATTTTATATCTTGATGACTTATCTCATTGCCTTTAAGTCATCCTATCGAGAAAGCGATGGTATTTTATGAACAAAGAAACCCTAAAAAACATACTCATGATTTTTTCAATATGCGCAACCCTCCGAGAAACCGATGGTATGCGCATAGCTGATAGCTGGATTTTGAGTGAGATTATACGATTTTTGATTTGCATGGTTGTGTTTTTTGCCATGACATTTCTATTAGATGCTGTTTTTCCAAACAAAAAAGAGTCACATTAATGTGTGGCTCTTTTTGCATCATCTGATCAGAAACATCATAAATGAATCGATCATCATGATGAAGAACAGCAAGCAAAAATAAATAAGTGAGTAGACAAACATATCCTTTGCCCACTTCACGTCATCGTCTATTTTGAATCCCTTGATGCTTTTTTTGATCCATATGCCTCCGAGAACCAAGGCTGCTAAAAAATAAAATGGGCTCATATGGCCGGTGCCGAGAGAGAAAGGAAATAATAGCGTGACCGGCACCAGGACGGCAATATATTGCATCATTTTTATTTTTGTTACATGATTTCCTTTGACTACTGGCAAGAGCGGAATGCCAGCGGCACGATATTCCTCTTTGCGTCTTATCCCAATCGCCCAAAAATGCGGCGGCTGCCACAGAAACATAATCGTGTACAACAGCACTGCTGTCATACTGAAGTCACCGGTTACGGCACAATACCCCATCAATGGCGGCGCAGCTCCTGGAAAGCTCCCGGCAAATGTGCTCCACACAGACGTTCGTTTCACCCATACCGTATAGATGATCGCATAAAAAATAAAGGCGGCCAGTCCGAGAAAGGCCGTTAATGGATTAAGGGAATAAAGCATGGCAAGACCTGCGATTCCTAACACAGAGCCATATGTTAAGATCATGGCTGGCGGCATTTTCCCTGTGACCGAGGCCCTGCTGCGAGTGCGTGCCATTTTTGCGTCCATATGCCGATCAAAATAGTTGTTATAGACAGTGCCGGAAGCCATCACAAACGCGGTTCCCAACATTGCTGTTACCATTGTCATCAAAAAAGCCATGCCGGTTAACGTTTTTTCTGCGCTTGCAAACGCGATCCAAAACCCGCCGAAGGCTGCTATCGAGTTTGATATGATAATGCCGGGTTTTGCAAGTTTGATAAAATCGTAAATGGTTACCCGGTTTGAAGCTTTTATGTATTTTGTTTCAGATATGGCTGCAGAATCTCTTGTATTCTCCAAAAATAGACGCCTCCCCCTAAAACTGCATGCTTTTGTTATCGTAACAAGAGGGATACGGAATCACAATTATTTCCTATATTTGTCATGATATTGTCGTTTTTAAAATAAAAAAATGGGGAGCTGGACTGCCCCCATTTTGATATGCGGCGACTAGTAACCGTAACCTCCGCCATATCCTCCGCCATAACCGCCGCCGTAACCGTACCAAGGGTAGTAAGGCGGTCGCGGGCGCGGGTAGTAATAAGGCGGGCGCGGATAAAACGGGTAGAACGGATAATAATAAGGCGGATAAAATGGCCGTCTCGGACGCGGATAATAATAAGGCTGTCTTTCATCATAAGGGGTAATTTGTTCAAATGGCTGTTCATTCAAAGGGTAATCCAAGAGGAAAACCTCCCTAGCTTTTTTTATTCCTTTTACCATATTCTTGATACTTAAGTTGGGTGTATGTACATTCATGAAACTCGGTTTTTTTTATGATGAAATTCCTTAAAAAGGATTGACATGAACTTCTAAATCTCATAGTATTACAAATGTGAAATAAATGTTACTACAATATTACAAAATCATTTCTAAATAGATACAGTTCCAACTGACGAAGAGTAAATCGAAATGGCTACGAAAGAAGGAGTTTTTGTTGTTAGCAAAAAGAATCAAATGGTTTCATGTATTAATAGCAGTTGTATGTGTGGTGGGCCTTATCGGCTTTTTCCATAATCATTCATTGAAAAAAGAAACGGTCATGAATAAAGTAAGAACTGATTCTCAATATGGGAATGTTGAGATCGCAACGCTTGTGAATGACGGGAAAACTTTTAATTACGCGGTTAACTATCCCGTTTTCAAAAATGAACAAATGGATTCGGCATTAAAAAGATTCGCAGAAAAAGAGGTTCGTCAATTTCAAAAGGAAACAAAAGACGTTGATCAAGAGCATACGACAAAACGCAACGAATTAAATGTTGATTATAAAATTGTCCATTATGCCAAACAGACAGTGGCGATTGTATTTAATGAATATAAATACATCGGCGGGGCACACGGGCAAACCGTGAAAAAAACGTTTAACTATGATTTTAGTAAACAAGCGTTTCTTTCCATTGATGATATTTTCAAAGAGGACGCTGACTACTTACATAAGCTTTCGTTAATCGCTTATCACGAGCTGAAAAAGAATAAGGACATTGCAGCGGACGATGCACTGTTAAAGGAAGGGACGGCTCCGAAAAAAGAAAATTTCAGCCGCTTTGCCATCAAGGAGGATTATATCGAACTTTACTTTGACACATATCAGGTTGCAGCAGGCTATCTTGGAGAGCAATCGATTGCCATTAAGAAAAGTCTTTTGAAAGACATTCTGAAAGAACAATATATTGATAAAGCAAAAAATAAAAATAAAATCAAAGAACAAAAGCCGAAGCATGAAGTGATTTCTTTACCCAAAGAGGAAACGGTTGATCCAAATCAAAAAGTCATTGCGCTTACTTTCGACGACGGCCCGAATCCTGCGACAACAAATCAGATTCTAGACTCCTTGAAGAAATATAAGGGTCATGCCACGTTTTTTGTTTTGGGGAGCAGGGTTCAATATTATCCGGAAACGCTAATAAGAATGCTGAAAGAAGGAAATGAGGTGGGGAACCATTCATGGAGCCATCCGCTTCTCACAAGGCTTTCAGTGAAAGAAGCGTTAAAGCAGATTAATGATACGCAAGACATCATTGAAAAAATAAGCGGATACCGTCCGATGCTTGTAAGACCCCCATACGGCGGCATTAATGATGAACTGCGGAGTCAAATGAAAATGGATGTTGCGTTATGGGATGTTGACCCGGAAGATTGGAAAGACCGTAACAAAAAAACAATTGTTGACCGTGTCATGAATCAGGCGGGAGATGGAAGAACCATTTTGATTCACGATATTTACCGCACCTCTGCTGATGCGGCCGATGAAATTATGAAAAAGCTCACCGATCAAGGCTATCAATTGGTGACAGTTTCTCAGCTTGAAGAGGTTAAAAAACAAAGAGAAGCGAAATAAATTAAAAAAGGCTGTCCGTACGGACAGCCTTTTTTCTATTTAATAAGAGCCTGTGGTCGCCCAAACATTTAAGTTTGGTCCTGAATACTTGCCGAAAGCGTAAGAAGTCCTTGGATCTAAATCATATACCATCGGTGTATAGCAAGACTTTTGGCCGGCCACCGCTTTTCCATTGCCGCCTGCAGAATCACAATTATATCTCTTGCCGTCCGTGTTTCGGGTAATCTCCGCATTTGCTTCAAAGCCAGACGTCAATGTATTATTCATCGTGATTTTTGCCCAAGCCGTTTTACATGTACTGCTGAATTTAAGCTCGACTACTCCGATGACTTGATTGCTGGCATTCACTAAGTTTGAGGATTTTTTTGTAGAGCCGGTGGACGCACAATCATTGTAATAAGGGCTTTTTCCATCGTAGGCATGGGTTTCCGCATTGGCGGGTACTCCTTTGACGGCAAAAACAAATACTACTGCGAATAACACCAATGAAGCCTTCGTAAACAGTCTTTTCATATCCTTTATGACCTCCTTAATATGGCAAACAATAAATCATACGGAGGAACAATCAAAACATGCATGCTTTTTTGTGAACAATAAAGGCGGCCGGGAGGATGGAGTTATTGGCCGCCTTTGGTGTGAGGTTAAGCTTTTACATCAATAGTTTGTCCGAGAGTCGGATGCTGAATCATCTTTAAGGTTTGATCGGCATTTTGCTGGGCGGTGTCCAGCATTTTTTTCGTTAAAGCAATATTAACATTCTGGGCAAGGGATGCTTGATGCATCGCAACTGATAAAGCAGGAATATCCATCGTTCCACCTCCTATGCCTTACCTATCGGCGGCTTTGTATCATTTTACAGTGAAAAATGGCTTAATTTCTCCTGTTGACCCTTACGCTAGAGCATACCGTATGTTTTTGACAAGGAGGGATCAGGATGAATCTTGTAATGGAAAAGACCTTTGAGCAATACGAAAAGCTGTTTTCAATGGAAGAACAGAAAAGAGAAGATGAATTTCGGTATACGATGATGAGGCCGTTTGAAAAGATGTGGACCGCCATCCAAGTTCCGCTGAAAGCGAAGGAGCCAAACGGCTATGATGTGATCATGGCTGCGAAAATGCTGGGCTATTTGGATGTCCGTGATGCTGAAAGCGGCCAGAAAGCACTGCAAATACTGAAAGAATCACATGTTTCAGAGACAGCTGAATCTGCACTTCGGCAATGCATATTTTTTGCTGAGCGCGAACAGCTGCGGGTGAATGCAGAGGAGATCAAATTCGGCCTTTATATCGCTGATCCAAATAAACTTCAGCTGAAAAAAGGCTACTGCGGGTTTGGCGGGATACCGGGCTTTATTCATGTATGGATTGATCCGAACCGTTATAACCTGCCAAGGATTCCTTCAATTATTGCTCATGAGTTTCATCATAATGTGCGGTTTTCGTATATAGTTTTTCATCATGGCTCTGTAAGTGTCGGGGATTATCTTGTGATTGAAGGATTGGCGGAATCATTCGCCAGAGAGCTGTTTGGTACGGAACGATTGGGCCCTTGGGTAACTCGTTTTGATCATGAAGATTTGCAATATTCCATTGATGTGATCAATGAGGTGCTGGATGTGAAAGGATTTTCGGAAGTCAGCCGTTATATGTTTGGTGATCCAATTGCTAACGACCAAGGCTTTAAGCCTGCAGGTTTATCGGCTTTTGCAGGTTATGCGGTTGGATATCATGCCGTTCAGTTATTTATGAATCAACATCATATCACGATAAGCGAGGCCACGCGTTTGGATGCGAAGACCATTCTTTCTCAATGCGGGCTGTTTTCTACATGAAAAAAGCGTCACATACAGCGGCGCTTTTTGATTCCCAAAACCAGCAGTTCTATGGCGGCGCAGGCGGCAATTCCGATTGTATATGCTTCGATATCGCTCCATAAAAAACCGTACCCCAGTACAAGCCCGCCAAGAGAAGTATCCCTAATCTGGTCGATCCATTCGGCATGATAGAGCTGGCTGAATTCAATGACAAAACAGAAAGAAAGACTGATAATGCCCGTTATCATTGTCTTCAGCTTCCGAAATAGAAATCCGCATCCCGTAAAGATCATGGCGGCCCACAACGAGTCTCCCAGATAAGTATTGAGGGTATCAGGAAGAACACTGGAGAATGCTCTGGATCCAAGCCCCAGCCCAATGATCAGTACGGTGAAAACTGCATATATCCAACGATTTCGCTTCATTGCGAATTGATACCCCGTCTCTGCTTCATCTCCCTGTATTGTAAGGAATATAGCTTTTATTTGTCCACTAAAAAAGCGGCTGAATAGCCGCGTAGGGTGTTTATTTTGCTTTTAGGTTTACATGGTCGGCTGTCTGATCCGTGCCTATTACAAAATGGAGTTCATAGCGGCCTGTATCATATACATAATCGATTTCATCGGTAAACGGGACGGTTAACACCCGATTTGCTGGTCCTAATTGCTTCTGCAGCACTTCCGGCGTAACTCCGCCTAAATTCAGCTGCCGTTCCACACTGGTTCCAAAGTAGCGGATTTCTGAAATTGTCATGTCTTTATGATAGGAAAATCCGTAGCCCGGCTGTCCCATATTCCAGTGATATAAATCAAATCGATTGTCTCCCCCGACTGGTCTTTCCGGTTCCCCAAACGCAGCGTGGACATCCCCTTTTGTGCTTTTGTTAATGGTAAGGCCTTGCGCCTGCTGAGGCATTTCCCCTTTATAGGCGGTGTTATAGAGGTTTTTGACAAGCTCGGCGGCTGATTGATTCGTGTTTTCTGAGAGCGTGTTTGTTTGAGCTGCGGCATTTGCCGGTGCTGAAAAGGACGCAGCCCCAAAGCCGGTAAAACAGCTTGTTACTGCTGCCGCAGCGGTAATAGCAGACATTGTCTTTTTCATGTTGATCCCTCCTTATTGATCTACCATCCCGTTTCCCGGTGTTAGTGCAATAAAACATGTGAGTGCGCTTTGTATGTTTTATTGAGTTGTTGTAAGGGAACTGAAATAGGTAATTCGGTATATAAAGCAAGAAAGGGGAATGGAGATGGCTGGCAAGAAAAAAATCACAATAAACGGCGTTGAAATGGAAGCGTCCGAGGAACAGACGGTGCTGCAGCTTTTGAATAACAGCTCGATTGAAGTGCCGCAAGTTTGCTATCATCCAAGCTTAGGGCCGATTGAAACATGTGATACGTGCATCGTCAGCATCAATGGTGAGCTGAAGAGGTCGTGCTCCGCTGAATTAAAGGATGGGGATATCATTGATACGCTCTCACCTGACGTGAAAAAAGCGCAGGTCATCGGGATGGACAAGATTTTATATAATCATGAGCTTTATTGTACAGTTTGCGATTACAACAATGGGGGATGCGAAATACATAATACGGTGAAGGAAATGAAAATCAATCACCAAAGCATTCCGTTTGATCACAAGCCATACCATAAGGATGAATCCCATCCGTTTTATCGGTATGATCCAGATCAATGTATATTGTGCGGACGCTGTGTTGAAGCATGCCAGGACGTTCAGGTAACTGAAACGCTGACCATTGACTGGGAGCGGAAACGCCCGCGCGTCATTTGGGATAACGACGTGCCGATCAATGAGTCGTCATGTGTGTCATGCGGCCATTGTTCAACGGTCTGTCCGTGCAACGCGATGATGGAAAAAGGAATGGAAGGGGAAGCCGGATATTTAACAGGCATCAATAACGAAACGCTGCGACCGATGATCGAGATCACGAAAGGCGTAGAGACAGGCTACGGCTCGATTCTCGCGATTTCTGATATGGAATCTGCTATGCGCGATGAACGAATCAAAAAAACGAAAACCGTCTGCACGTATTGCGGCGTCGGCTGCAGCTTTGATGTCTGGACAAAGGGCAGAGACATTCTGAAAGTAGAGCCGCAGGAGGAAGCGCCAGCCAACGGCATTTCTACTTGTGTGAAAGGCAAGTTCGGCTGGGATTTCGTTAACAGCGAAGAACGCCTGACAAAGCCGCTGATCCGTGAAGGTGACCATTTCCGTGAAGCAGAGTGGGAGGAGGCGTTATCGCTGGTCGCCAGCAAGTTCACGGAATTAAAAGAGGCGTTTGGCCCGGATTCTCTCGCTTTTATTACATCTTCTAAATGTACAAATGAAGAATCCTATCTTATGCAAAAGCTGGCCAGAGGGGTCATTGGCACAAATAATGTGGACAACTGCTCTCGCTATTGCCAATCTCCTGCGACTGCCGGCCTGTTCCGGACAGTCGGCTATGGCGGTGATTCAGGATCAATTACAGATATCGCGCAAGCGGACCTTGTTTTGATTATCGGTTCGAACACGTCTGAGTCGCATCCAGTCTTATCCACTCGCATTAAACGGGCTCATAAGCTGAGAGGGCAGAAAGTGATCGTCGCGGATATCAGAAAGCACGAAATGGCAGAGCGCTCAGATTTATTTGTCCAGCCGCGTGCCGGATCGGATATCGTCTGGCTGAATGCGATCGCCAAATATTTAATAGAAAACGGCAAGGCCGATGAACGATTTTTGAGAGAAAGAGTGAACGGACGGGATGAATATGTAAAAAGCCTCGCGCCGTACACACTTGAATATGCTGAGGAGAAAACCGGGATTGATCAAGAAACCCTTATCCAAATGGCAGAGATGATCGGGCAAGCTGACAGTGTGTGCGCATTGTGGGCGATGGGCGTGACACAGCATATTGGAGGAAGCGACACGAGCACGGCGATCTCTAACCTGCTACTTGTGACAGGAAACTACGGAAAACCGGGAGCAGGTTCTTACCCATTGCGCGGTCATAATAACGTGCAGGGAGCAAGTGACTTCGGGAGTATGCCTGACAGAATGCCAGGCTATGAAAAAGTGACGGATGAACAAGTCCGCCAAAAATACGAGCGTGTGTGGGGTGTGCCGCTGCCGAAGGAGCCGGGTATGACCAACCACGAAATGATTGAAAAAATCCATTCCGGACAGCTGAAAGCGATGTATGTAAAAGGTGAAGAAATGGGCCTGGTGGATTCCAATATCAATCATGTACACGCCGCATATGAAAAGCTTGATTTCTTTGTGGTGCAGGACATTTTCCTTTCACGTACAGCGGAGTTTGCTGATGTGGTTCTTCCTGCGAGCCCAAGCCTTGAAAAAGAAGGAACGTTTACAAACACAGAACGCCGGATTCAGCGTTTGTATCAGGTATTTGAACCGCTGGGCGAATCAAAGCCGGATTGGCAGATTATTATGGAGGTTGCCAATAAGCTTGGCGCCGGCTGGCACTATAAGCATCCTGCAGACATTATGGAGGAAGCAGCCAAGCTGTCGCCGATTTATGCCGGTGTCACCTATGAACGTCTTGAGGGCTATAATTCCCTGCAATGGCCTGTAAACGCTGATGGAAAGGATTCGCCTTTACTCTTTACAGAGCGCTTCCCTTTCCCGGACGGCAAGGCCATTCTCTACCCTGTCCAGTGGACAGAGCCTGAGGAATTCGGTGAGGAATATGATATCCATGTCAACAATGGGCGGCTCTTGGAGCATTTCCACGAAGGGAATCTGACTTACAAATCAAAAGGGATTTCCGAAAAAACACCGGAAGTATTCTTAGAAATTTCTTCTGAGCTTGCGGCAGAACGAGGGATTCAGGACGGAACCCTCGTCAGACTCACATCGCCTTTCGGAAATGTCAAAGTGAAGTGCCTGATTACTGATCGAGTAAAAGGGAAGGAAGTATATCTGCCAATGAACGATTCAGGGGAAGCGGCGATCAACCTGTTAACAGGCAGCCATGCCGATAAGGATACCGATACGCCTGCTTACAAAGAAACATCGGCCAAGATGGAAATTTTGAAGCACGACGGAATCAGCCCGCTGCCTAAGATCAACCACCGCAACGGCAATCCGCAGCCGCAAATCGGTGTGCAGGTTCATAAGAAATGGGCGCGGAAGGATTATATTTTCCCTGGTGACGCTGTGAAAAGGGGGATGGGCTATAATGGCTAAAGCGATTAAACGAATCCAAAAAATCGAGGTAACAGAAGAGGATCAGCGAAAGCGTGATTTAAGAGAAATTGAAGATGCTCTAGTTGACCATAAAGAAGCGATTCTCGAAACCTTGCATATGCTCGGCCATATGAACGAGCGCGGCGTGCTGCCATTGCTGCGCGGCCTTTTTGGCCAAGGAGATAAAGTTCTTGACATCTTAGTGAAAAAGGCTGATACAGAGGAAACGGCCAACACATTGAAAAATCTATTGCTTCTGTTTGGAACCCTCGGCATGCTGGACGTGAAGCAGCTGGAGCCCCTCATTTTGAAAGTGAATGCGGGTGTGGCAAGCGCTGTAGAGCAGAAAAACAGTGAAGAAAAGACAGGTTATTTTGATATTATCCGCTCGCTAAAAGACCCAGAAATCAACAAATCAATTACACTACTCTTTTCTTTTTTAAAAGGAATGGGACAAGATACAAAGGAGCTAGAACGCACGACGCAGCCTCCGGAACACCAAAAACATCATCAGGAACCCCGAGAGAAAAGAGGAATGAACAAGCGAGATTGACCTCCCGCCCGAGCCGGCTTCAGCCAGCTCGGGTTTTTTGATGAAAAGGTCTAATGGACTAGTAAAAAATATTCAAATACTAGGAAGAAGTAAGATTGTGATGAATGAGATAGAAATAATCGTTACTTTCTTACCTGTTAGGAAAAGGAAAAATCTGATTATAATAGAAATCGATTACTTTAGATGGGGGAACAATCATGAAAAAAGTCTTATTACTATTATTTGTCTTGACGATCGGGTTAGCGCTTTCAGCGTGCAGCCAATCGAGCGATGCGTCAGAGAAGGAAAAACCGAAAGAGAAAAAATCGCAAGAAGAGCTTGAAAAGGAACTTGATAAGGAATTGAAAAAAGGCGGTGAGCCGAAGACCAAAAAAGATGATCAAATACATAAAATAGGAGAAACATTTAAAGCAGGACATACGAATTTTACAGTGAATAAAGTTGATAGAGTGCAAAAAGGTGAATATATGAATGTTGGCGGAGCTGTAAATGAGGAGACAAAAACAATAAAAGATGATGAGGAACGGCTTATTATAGAAGTTACGATGGAAAATATAGGGGAAGATTCAATAAGCTACAATTTTATCGGGTTTGATTTAAGAGATAAGAATGATCAATCAGTACGGCCTGTTTTTTCTATAGAAGAGAAGGGCAGAATCCTTATGGGAGGAACACTAGTATCGGGGAAAAAGGTTACAGGTGTACTCAGTTATGTCATCCCTAAAGGAGAACAGAAACATTACACACTGGTATATAATCCGTTTTTAGCTGATACAAATAGCAGTAATACAGAAGAGAGAGTAAAGGACGATATTGATTACTTGGTGAAGTTAGATTAGAAGCTAATTTACAGTTGCACGTTTTTCATCTGTGGAAAACGTGCATTTTTTATAGCGAAACTTGACTTGAAAGGATGAGTGATAAAAGTGCAAACCAAATGGCTGGAACGGGCACAGCGGATTCAAGCGATTGCACAGGCTGGGCTTGCTTTTTCCAAGGATGTGTACGACAGGGAGAGGTACGAAGAGCTAATGAAGCTCAGTGCAGAAATGATGGTGGATTACTCACAGATGGACATTGAAGTTATCACTGATTTATGGAATGGGGAGAGCGGCTATCCAACACCGAAAGCGGATGTTCGCGGCGCAGTATTCCGAGAGAATCAGATTTTGCTTGTCCGGGAGAAGCATGATGAGCTGTGGTCGCTGCCGGGTGGATTTTGCGAGATTGGTTTATCGCCAGCTGAAAACGTCGTCAAGGAAATCAAAGAAGAGTCGGGGTACGATACAGAGCCGTCTCGATTGCTGGCCGTGCTAGACAGCCATAAACACTCTCATCCCCCTCAGCCTTATCACTATTATAAAATCTTCATCGCATGCAGCATGACGGGCGGGCAGGGGGAAACAGGGATCGAGACGAATCATGCCGCTTTTTTTCCGGAAGACAGCCTCCCGCCGCTTTCTCCAAAACGAAACACACCCTCACAGCTTAGCATGCTGTTTGACTTTTTGCGCCATCCGGACAAGAAAACGATATTTGACTAAAAAAGAAAGAGCCTATGGGCTCTTTCTTTTTTATAATGTAATGTGTTTTTCGTTGGCGAGTTTCAGAAGGGTCAAAATAGAATCGGCTTGTTTATGGCCGAGTTTTTGCTTTAATTTGTTTTCTTCAACTAATCGGCTGCCATAAATTTTGACAGAGGCTTTGTCGACGACAGTATGCCAGTTTTCCTGTTTTTTTCCCTCAACAAGCGGTTTTTCATGTCTCTCAGAAAAAGAGAACACAAAGAGTACGAATGCAAGTGAAAGTAGGATTCCGACAACTTGTTTTTTGTAATCAGTCTGTGCTGCCACGTTGTTCTCTCCTTCACCTTTTACCTTCTATTTAATCATAGAACCAAATTATTTTACATAATGGGAAAGTCATTTTTGGAGTTAGTGCATTTGGTTGAAAACAGAGACGTTTTTTGAGCGGAGCGGTGCAATTGAATCCATATTGGATTTGCGTGCTTATGCCTAAGGTCACGTTGTGAGCCAAAACAGCAGTGCAG
This sequence comes from Bacillus sp. FSL R5-0416, assembly GCF_037975425.1. Classification (NCBI taxonomy): domain Bacteria; kingdom Bacillati; phylum Bacillota; class Bacilli; order Caryophanales; family Bacillaceae; genus Bacillus; species Bacillus sp. FSL R5-0416. The sequence goes on from NZ_CP150252.1 coordinate 1,309,653, forward strand.
AATAGAAAAAAATTGAAAGATTATGGTAAGATGAACGAAATTCGAGGGGGAATATATGATGCCTGCATCGAACATCGTGATCGCCTGCCTGCTGTTATCAATTTAATTATTTGTGGTAGTCCCTCTCTTTTTCGAAAGCGGGAGGTGAAGTGGAACATTCATTGCTGAATTTTTTCAAGGGAGTGACCATAATGAGTGTGTTAAACCGCCGGCAAGCCTTGCAGCGAGCGCTGCTCAATGGGAAAAACAAACAGGATGCGTATCATCCGTTTCCATGGTACGAATCGATGAGAAAGGATGCGCCTGTTTCCTTTGATGAAGAAAACCAAGTGTGGAGCGTTTTTCTTTATGATGATGTCAAAAAAGTTGTTGGGGATAAAGAGCTGTTTTCCAGTTACATGCCGCAGCAGACAAGCTCTATTGGAAATTCCATCATTAACATGGACCCGCCGAAGCATACAAAAATCCGTTCAGTCGTGAATAAAGCCTTTACTCCGCGCGTGATGAAGCAATGGGAACCGAGAATTCAAGAAATCACAGATGAACTGATTCAAAAATTTCAGGGGCGCAGTGAGTTTGACCTTGTTCAAGATTTTTCATACCCGCTTCCGGTTATTGTGATATCTGAGCTACTGGGAGTGCCTTCAGCGCATATGGATCAGTTTAAAGCATGGTCTGATCTTCTGGTCAGTACACCGAGGGATAAAAGTGAAGAAGCTGAAAAAGCCTTTTTGGAAGAACGAGATAAGTGTGAGGAAGAACTGGCTGCGTTTTTTGCCGGCATCATAGAAGAAAAGCGAAACAAACCGGCGCAGGATATTATTTCTATTTTAGTGGAAGCGGAAGAAACAGGCGAGAAGCTGTCCGGTGAAGAGCTGATTCCGTTTTGCACGCTGCTGCTGGTGGCCGGAAATGAAACCACTACAAACCTGATTTCAAATGCGATGTACAGCATATTAGAAACGCCAGGCGTTTACGAGGAACTGCGCAGCCATCCTGAACTGATGCCTCAGGCAGTGGAGGAAGCCCTGCGTTTCAGAGCGCCCGCCCCGGTTTTGAGGCGCATTGCCAAGCGGGATACGGAGATCGGGGGGCACCTGATGAAAGAAGGTGATATGGTTTTGGCGTTTGTGGCATCGGCAAATCGTGATGAAGCGAAGTTTGACAGGCCGCACATGTTTGATATCCGCCGCCATCCTAATCCGCATATTGCGTTTGGCCATGGCATCCATTTTTGCCTTGGGGCTCCGCTTGCCCGTCTTGAAGCAAATATCGCGTTAACGTCTTTGATTTCTGCTTTTCCTCATATGGAGTGCGTCAGTATCACTCCGATTGAAAACAGTGTGATATACGGATTAAAGAGCTTCCGTGTGAAAATGTAATAGATAAGGAGACTGGAGATTCATGAAAAAGTACCATATTTCGATGATCAATATCCCGGCATACGGACATGTCAATCCTACGCTTGCTTTAGTAGAGAAGCTTTGTGAGAAAGGGCACCGTGTCACGTACGCGACGACTGAGGAGTTTGCGCCCGCTGTTCAGCAAGCCGGTGGAGAAGCATTGCTCTATCATACATCCTTGAATATTGATCCTAAGCAAATCAGGGAGATGATGGAAAAGAATGACGCGCCCCTCAGCCTTTTGAAAGAATCACTCAGCATTCTGCCGCAGCTTGAGGAGTTATATAAGGATGATCAGCCTGATCTGATCATCTATGACTTTGTTGCGCTGGCTGGTAAATTGTTTGCTGAAAAGCTTAATGTTCCGGTCATTAAGCTCTGTTCGTCATATGCCCAAAATGAATCCTTTCAGTTAGGAAATGAAGACATACTGAAAAAAATAAGAGAAGCAGAGGCTGAATTTAAAGCCTACTTGGAGCAAGAGAAGTTGCCGGCTGTTTCATTTGAACAGTTAGCTGTGCCGGAAGCATTAAATATTGTCTTTATGCCGAAGTCTTTTCAGATTCAGCATGAGACGTTCGATGACCGTTTCTGTTTTGTCGGCCCCTCTCTCGGGGAACGGAAGGAAAAAGAAAGCCTGTTGATTGACAAGGATGATCGCCCGATTATGCTGATTTCTTTGGGTACGGCGTTTAACGCATGGCCGGAATTTTACAAGATGTGCATCAAGGCATTTCGGGATTCTTCATGGCAAGTGATCATGTCTGTTGGGAAAACGATTGATCCAGAAAGCTTGGAGGATATTCCTGCTAACTTTACCATTCGCCAAAGTGTGCCGCAGCTTGAGGTGTTAGAGAAAGCTGATTTGTTCATCTCTCATGGCGGGATGAACAGTACGATGGAAGCGATGAACGCAGGTGTGCCGCTTGTCGTCATTCCGCAAATGTATGAGCAAGAGCTCACTGCAAATCGGGTTGATGAATTAGGCCTTGGCGTTTATTTGCCGAAAGAGGAAGTGACTGTTTCCAGCCTGCAGGAAGCGGTTCAGGCTGTATCCAGTGATCAAGAGCTGCTCAGCCGCGTCAAGAATATGCAAAAGGATGTAAAAGAAGCTGGCGGAGCGGAGCGTGCGGCAGCTGAGATTGAAGCGTTTATGAAAAAATCCGCTGTCCCGCAGTAAAAACATAAAAACCGAAATCAATTTGATTTCGGTTTTCTGTTTAAATATTTTTTTTCATCCCGCATCTCCGGCATTCTCTAAGAAATTTTCCGCCTTTTACAGAGCTTTTGAACAGTGTGTAATCACAGTTGTCGCAGCGCCCGCTGCGGGCGTCCGGATATTCATTGAATTCGTAAACGATTGATGTATCGTAGCCTTTTGTTTCATATTCTTCTTTTTTTGTTTCCATGTCGTCCCTCCGTTACAAGACGTGTCTGCTGTTTATCTTACAGCAAGCTTCCGGCGTATTCAATGGATTTTAGGAGTTTGGGTTTATCTTGATTTCTCCCTTGGTTTGCGCCAAAATAGCTTTATTAAGCTTATATACATAAAAAGCCTATGCAAAGAGGAGAGGAAACGGGTATGGGAAAAGGGTTACTTGGAAAACGCGTGGCAATCGGTGGCTCACGAAAAACGGAAGAAATCAGTACAATCATTGAAAAACAGGGCGGAATACCTGTCATCCGGCCTCTCCAAGGTACAGTTTACTTAGCAGAGAAGCAGGTGGAGCCGGATTTGCGGACGTTTGCGGAAGAAAAAGCTGACTGGGTCATTTTCACGACAGGCATCGGGTTGGAGACTCTTGTCGATATGGCAGAGAAAATTGGACTGAAAGATGAGTTTCTGCAGGCCATTCGCCAAGCGAAAGCGGCATGCCGGGGATACAAAACGCTGTCTGCGCTGAAAAAGCTTGGAATCACACCGGAAGCTTCGGATGAAGACGGGACAACAAGAGGCTTAATCCGTTCCTTGGAGCCTCACGACTTTTCAGGAAAAACAGTCATGGTGCAGCTTCATGGCGAAAAAGCGCCGGCTCTCATGGCATTTCTTGAAGAAAAAGGCGCGTCTGTCCTGCCGATTCTGCCTTATCAGCACATCCCGCCGGAGGAGGAAACGGTGGAGCGGTTATGCCGAGAGCTGATGAACGGTGAGATCGATGCCGTTTGTTTTACAACGGCCATTCAGGTTCGTTCCCTGTTTGATTTTGCTAAGGGGCGAGGTTATATCAATGAAGTGAAGAAGGTATTCGAAGAACGCGCTATCGCAGCTGCTGTCGGAAAAGTGACTGCTGAAGCACTGCGGGAAGAGGGCATTACGAGACTGCTTGCGCCAGAGATTGAGCGGATGGGTGCGATGATTGTTGAGCTGGCCAAGTATTATGAAGAAAAGGAATAACAAGTACAAAAAGCCGCTTTTCCCTCGGAAAGCGGCTTTTGTCTGTCATTCATTCTGCTTCAGCTGCTGATGAACGGTGAATAATGATGGGTATGTCAGCACGCTTAAGATTACACAAGTCAGCGCGGCTGAGGCCATCGTTGTAAACACGATTAAGAGTTGAAAACGTACTGCCTGAATCGGGTCCGCGCCGGCTAGAATCTGGCCTGTCATCATGCCGGGAAGCTGAACAAGACCCAGTGTTTTCTGGCTTTCGAGCGTCGGGATCATACTCATTTTCATCGCTGAAGTAAGAATGCGCTGTATGGATTGCTTCGGTGTGCCGCCAAGTGACAATATTAATTGAATTTCTTCTTTGCGAACGCCGACTTCTGAGTTAAGCCGGTTTAGAAACAAACTTGAGAGCACCATCGAATTTCCGATGACCATCCCGCTGATCGGAATGACATATCGTGCCGTAAGCGGAATGATATGAAGAGACAGCAGGATTCCCTGCGTCACAATTTCTACGATTGCTAACGCGGCAAACACCCTCCAAAACGAACCGATAGTATTTTTCTTTCGCTTGATGACATTTTGCGCCGCCACCGCGAGCATTAACAGCACCATCAGCAGGATAAAAACAGGGTGGTCTCCGCGAAAAATCAGCGACAAAACATAACCGATGATAAGCAGCTGCACCGCGGCCCGGATGGTGGCGATGATCATGTCTTTTTCTACACCGGCTTTAAAGGATTTTGATAAAAACAAGGCGATCAAAACAAAGATCATCGTTAAAGAGAGAGAAAGGTAATCCATTACCGAGTGCCTCCCTTCAAAAATTCTTTCGCTGCTTCATGCTGCGGAGCGGAGAAAAATGTGTCGGTTTCAGCGATTTCAAGCAGCCGGCCATCTGCCATAAACCAAATGGTATCGGCTATTCGTTTTGCCTGCTCCATATTATGAGTGACCCACATGACTGTCCATTTTTTCTCTTGATGCTGACGTTTGATCAGTTCTTCAATCTCAAGAGCAGAAACCGGGTCCAAGGCCGACGTGATTTCGTCCAACAATAGAATGGAGGAAGGATTTGAGAGCGTTCTGGCCAGTGACAGTCTTTGCCGCTGCCCGCCCGATAAGTCTCTGGCGCTTCTGTCTAACAGCTCTGGCGGCAGCCCTGCAAGAGAAGCCAGCTTTTCAGGAGAGTACAGCTGGGATTGATGCAGCCTTTGTACAAGACTTAAATTGTCACGCACTGTCCCGTCGAGCACGGGAGCCGATTGAAACGCGAGGGCTGCTGTTCTCCTCAGTTCATTGACATTCCATTCTCTGACTTCCTTTCCGTATATGTTGACTTCGCCGCTGTCAGGCGTTCTCATTAAATTACACATAGAAAGGAGGGTGCTTTTGCCTGAGCCGGAAGGACCTAAAACGGCTACGATTGCACCCTGTTGAATGTCTCCGGTGACATCCTGCAGCACATCATAGGTTTGTCCATCTTGTTTATAGCTTTTTCTGACTGATCTGAAGGAGATGGCTGGTATGTTTTGTGTTTGATCGTTTGCTTCCATTACAATAATCACCTTTCAATATAAGTAGGCTGACATTATATTTAACTATAACGTGAAACAGATTCCTTTTGGTAGCACAAATAAAGGAGAACAGGCTTTCACCCATTCTCCTGCAGATGCTACGCAGTCAGATTTGACTGTGCTTTCTTTTTCGGTTTTCTCGGCTGTGAAGCGAAGGTATGTAACATCATACCCGCTATTATAATGAATAAACCGGCAAATGATAAAAGAGATGGGAAAACGCCTGACAGCAGAACAATTTCACCAAGCAGCGCGAAAATCACTTCACCGGATTGAGTGGCTTCAACAGCTGCGAGTTTTTGCGGATTGTCTCTTACCATATCAGTGGCCCAGAAAAATAAAACCGTCGCAATGATGCCTGAGCTGACGGCAACGATAAAGGATTGAACGGTTTGACTTGCTGTTGGAAGGCCATCTGACCACCAGCCGTAAGCTGCTAATATAAGCCAGAATGGAAGGCTTGCCAATGTCATTCCAAGCACGCGCTGAAATGTATCAAGCCGGCCTCCGTATTCTTCGAGCATTCTCCTGTTTCCTAACGGATAGGCAAAAGCCGCAATGACAACCGGCAGCACACTGAAAAGCAGCATCCTCCCAGAAAGCGATTCTGCATGCTGAAGCTGAATCAGAGCCGCTCCAATCAGGATGATCATGGAAGTGCCAAGTGAAACCAGGGGAATCTTTTGGCGAACGAGCTGCGGACCGCCCGGCATATCTTGTTTGACATAAAACAAAGGAGATAAGAGCACCCCGGCTACAATTGTAATTTGCCAGGTTCCGGCTATGAGCCACCCCGGACCGTATGCAGCCGCAAATGTAATCGGCGCGTAAAAAAGCACGAAGCCGACGAAGCTCCATTTGATCCAATAAAACGGCTTTTTCCTCATCTCTAGTAAGAGAGGCGTGAATGTCCCTCTCATGATGACAATCAAACATAAAAACGGCACCATAAAAATAAAGCGCAGCGAAGAGCTCCAAAGCCAGCTGCCTCCTGATAACTCCATCGCTCTGTTTAATATAAAGGTAACGGCGAAAAAGAGTGAAGCCAATATTCCGATAACGATAGCTTTCATGATATCCCTCATTCTGGCATTATTTTTTTATACTATACTATTCGGTATCATGCAGATCAATGGAATCATGAGAAAAACATCATGTTTTGCGAACCGCTATGTGTGGAAGACAAAAAAGGGAGGTGAAATTGATGGAAAAAGAGACACAGACATACTTCTTTCCGGATGACGGCAGGATTCCGAATCACCCTGATTTTCCGCTCGTGGTGTATCAAAACGCGCTTAAGGACACCGGACTGGCAGAGCGGATCGTCATCCGGCATGGCTGGTCAAACAGCTGGTCAGGGAGTGTTTTTCCATACCATCATTATCACAGCAATACGCATGAAGTCCTGATTGCCCTTAGTGGAGAGGCTGTGATTCAGTTTGGGGGAGAAAAAGGGGCTGCCATTCCTTTCAAATCAGGCGACGCAGTCGTGATTCCAGCCGGAGTCGGACATAAAAAGCTCAGCTCAAGTCCCGATTTTACTGTCCTTGGCGCCTATCCCGGTGGCGTTCAGTATGATATGAAGACGGGGAAGCCCAATGAGCGGGAGGAAGCGGTCAAACAGATTAAGCAGGCGGCGTTGCCGGCGAATGATCCGATCACAGGAAAAAGAGAGCCTCTATTGGAAATATGGGTAAAGTGAAGGGGAGAAATTGCTGGATTGTCAATAACTAGTGCCGCAGAAACGATATGACATGAGCTCCATATAAATTAATTTCATAATCGAAGCAATTCACGTTCAAATTTTGTTCAAAAAGTGTTATCATATAGAAGGTAATCGAATTGGAGTTTTTTGTGTTTGCTATTTTCAGAGAGAGTAAAGGATTTTGACTTATTCAATTGTTTATTTTTAGATAAAAATAATACTGAATATGGCAAGATGAAAAACTGGGTAGTAAACATTTATTTTTGTAAATGATTGTGCACGAATTCACAATCCTTATTCTTATGCCTTAAAAGCGTGAGACAGGGAGAGGCACTACCCTTTCCAAAAAAATCAGCAAACTGCTTATAGTAAAGGAGAATTGGATATGCCAGAAACAATCGATCAAACAAATGCGTCTGTCAGCCAAAGCCAGCAAGATCTTATTGATCAGCTATTAAAGCCAGAAGTTCAAGAATCATTGACTGTTTTAGTTGACCAGCTTCCGAAGCTGACTGAGTTAGTGAATATTTTAACGAAGTCTTATGATTTCGCTCAGTCTGTAGCGACTGACGAAGTGTTAAAGAGCGACACAGTCGGTGCGATCACTGAAATTCTCGAGCCTGTAAAAGAAACAGCGAAAGAAGTAGCTGCGACTGCGATTGAAGCAAAAGACCGCGCGGAAGCAAGCAACGAAACAATTGGACTTTTCGGCCTTCTTCGCATGCTGAAAGATCCTCAAGCTCAAAAGCTGTTCCGTTTTGCTAACAGCTACCTTGAAGTCATGAACGAACGCGAAAACCAAAAATAATCTCAGATTCAAATTGATATAAAGGACGGAGGATATACGATGTCAAAACATATTGTCATTCTAGGCGCTGGTTATGGCGGAGTTCTTTCTGCTCTAACAGTTCGCAAACATTACACAAAAGAACAAGCACGCGTGACAGTGGTAAACAAATACCCTACTCACCAAATCATTACGGAATTACACCGCCTTGCTGCAGGCAACGTGTCTGAAAAAGCGGTTGCAATGCCATTAGAAAAACTTTTCAAAGGCAAAGACATTGATCTTAAAATTGCGGAAGTAAGCTCTTTCTCTGTTGATAAAAAAGAAGTTGCGCTTGCTGACGGTTCTACATTAACTTACGATGCGCTTGTTGTTGGTCTTGGTTCTGTAACGGCTTACTTCGGCATCCCAGGTCTTGAAGAAAACAGCATGGTATTGAAATCTGCTGCTGATGCGAACAAAGTCTTCCAGCATGTTGAAGATCGTGTGCGCGAGTACTCTAAAACGAAAAACGAAGCAGATGCAACAATCCTTATCGGCGGCGGCGGCTTAACAGGTGTTGAGCTTGTTGGTGAGCTTGCTGACATCATGCCGAACCTTGCGAAAAAATACGGCGTAGACCATAAAGAAATCAAATTGAAACTTGTTGAAGCAGGTCCGAAAATCCTTCCTGTTCTTCCGGATGATCTTATCGAACGTGCGACTGCAAGCCTTGAAAAACGCGGCGTTGAGTTCTTAACAGGTCTTCCTGTTACAAATGTAGAAGGAAACGTAATTGATCTGAAAGACGGATCTAAAGTTGTTGCCAACACATTTGTTTGGACTGGCGGCGTACAAGGTAACCCATTAGTCGGTGAATCAGGTCTAGAAGTGAACCGCGGACGCGCGACTGTAAATGACTTCCTGCAATCTACATCTCATGAAGATGTATTCGTTGCTGGAGACAGCGCAGTTTACTTCGGTCCAGACGGCCGTCCATACCCGCCAACTGCACAAATCGCATGGCAAATGGGTGAGCTGATCGGTTACAACCTATTCGCTTATCTGGAAGGCAAAACGCTTGAAACATTCAAGCCAGTAAACTCTGGTACACTTGCAAGCCTTGGACGCAAAGACGCGGTTGCCATCATTGGTGCTAATTCTACACCGCTTAAAGGTCTTCCTGCTTCCTTGATGAAAGAAGCAAGTAACGTACGTTACTTAACACACATTAAAGGACTTTTCAGCCTGGCTTACTAAGACTTTTAATGAATCTGACATTGCCAAAAGCGTTCCTTACCGAGTGCTTTCTGGCAATGTCTTTTTTTATGTTTATGACAGCGTTAACATTTCATTTTCAAAAAAGAGATTGATCCTAGAGGAATATAAAGGTAAAATAAAAACAAATCAAAATGTTAACGTTAACATTTTGAAATAGAATGAAAGACGGTGAGGACATGGAACCCTTCATGGGCGAAAACTTTTTATTGAAAAATGAAACCGCTGTCAGCCTCTATCATAATTATGCGAAAGACATGCCAATTATTGATTACCACTGCCACTTAAGTCCGAAAGAAATCTATGAAAATAAGACATTTCAAAACATCACGGAAGCCTGGCTGTATGGTGACCATTATAAATGGCGCATCATGAGAGCCAATGGAATTGAGGAGACATACATCACCGGAGATGCGCCTGATGAGGAGAAATTTATGGCTTGGGCGAAAACCGTGCCGATGGCGATTGGCAATCCACTCTACAACTGGACTCACTTAGAATTACAGCGTTTTTTTGGCATTTATGAGATTTTAAACGAGAAGTCCGGGCCGGCTATATGGAAACGGACAAATGAACTGCTCAAAGGAGAAGGCTTCGGGGCAAGGGATTTAATTGTGAAATCAAATGTAAAAGTTGTGTGCACCACAGATGACCCTGTTGATTCTCTTGAATACCATCTATTATTAAGAGAAGACAAAGACTTTCCTGTCAGCGTGCTGCCTGGATTTCGGCCGGATAAAGGACTTGAGATCAATCGTGAAGGCTTTCCTGAGTGGGTGCAGGCGCTTGAAGATGCCGCCGCCATATCGATTACAACCTATGATGAGTTTTTAAATGCGTTGGAAAAACGAGTGCGATTCTTCCACTCAGCCGGCGGCAGAGTTTCTGATCACGCGATAGATTCAATGGTATTTGCCGAAACAACAAAAGAAGAAGCTGGACGGATTTTTTCTGACAGATTACAAGGAACAGAGGTTTCTTATGAAGATGAGAAGAAATTTAAGACACATACGCTTCAGTTTCTTTGCGGTTTGTATGCGGAGCTCGATTGGGCGATGCAGTTTCACATCAACGCTTTAAGAAACACGAATACAAAAATGATGAAAAGGCTCGGACCTGATACAGGCTATGATTCAATGAACGATGAAGAAATTGCTAAGCCTTTATACAAGCTGCTGAACTCAGTTGAGATGAAGAACCAGCTGCCGAAAACGATTTTATATTCATTGAACCCAAATGATAACTATGTCATCGCCAGCATGATCAACAGTTTTCAGGACGGTATTACCCCGGGAAAAATACAATTCGGCACAGCCTGGTGGTTTAACGATACTAAAGACGGGATGCTCGATCAAATGAAAGCGTTATCAAATGTTGGCCTTTTCAGCCGTTTTATCGGCATGCTCACCGATTCCAGAAGCTTTCTTTCGTATACGCGTCACGAATATTTCAGGCGGATCGTCTGCAATTTGATTGGAGAATGGGTGGAAAACGGCGAAGTGCCGCGCGATATGGAGCTTCTGGGAAGCATCGTTCAGGGGATTTGCTATGACAATGCGAAACACTACTTCCAATTTCAAGAAGAGAAAGCAAACGTGTAACAAAGTGTCCGCTCATCATCGCTGAGCGGATCACTATCCGAAAATTCTTAAGACACAGAGGTGGAACATGCGAACTGAACTGGCAAATAAGGTTGTGTCGGTCGAAACGGAAAAAAGGCTTTCATTGAAAGAGAAAATGTCCTATGGTTTTGGTGATTTTGGCAACGGTTTTATGTTTGATCTCGGCCAGATTTATTTATTGAAGTATTTCACTGATGTAGCGGGAATCCCCGCTGCGATGGCCGGCGGCATTTTTTTAGTCAGTAAGCTGTTTGCAGCGATAACAGATCCAATTGTCGGCTCATCAATCGATTATCGCAAAAACATTGGCAAACGGGGGAAATTCAGGCCTTATCTATTAATCGGCAGCATCGTGCTTGCGGTGCTTACTGTTCTTATTTTTCTGTCTCCCAATGTATCAACGACCGGAAAACTGATTTATGCATATGCATCCTATATGATTTGGGGCATCGGCTATTCGTTTGTGAATATTCCGTACGGCTCATTAGGGGCAGCGATGACTCAAAATTCTGAGGACCGGACCTCCATTTCGACGTTCCGCCAAATCGGATCACTTGGCGCCTTGTTTATCACAAGTGTGGCCGTGATGCCGCTGCTCGTCAAGTTTGATAATCCGAAGGTCGGCTACCCGGTGGTCATGGGCTTATTCGCCGCGCTCGGTGTGTTTTGGTTTTATATTTGCTACCGCAACTGCAAAGAGCGCATTGTCATATCGGAAGCACCAAAAGAAAAATTAACACTCTCATCTGTCGTCAAAACATTTATTACAAATAAACCGCTGTTAACCCTTGTCCTGATGACGATTTTTTCAATTTCCGCATACAACATTAAATCTGCCATGCTCGTCTATTTCGCACAATATAACTTGGGCAATGTTGAATTAATGGCTTATATGAACTTCATCATTATTGGTTCTTCCTTTTTGGGCGTCGTATTCCTTCCAAAGCTCGTCAAGATGTTTGGAAAGAAACGAACGGCAATGATCGGCTTCGGCATCAGTGTGGCCGCGGATCTGATCAACTTTATGCTTCCATCTAACGTTTATGTGTTTACAATTCTCGCCAGTATCGCCTTTATCGGAATCAGTATCCCAAATGGCATCACGTGGGCTCTTGTCTCCGATATTATCGACTATGGCGAATGGAAATCCGGTGAACGGAAGGAAGCAACGACATATTCACTTTTCAATTTCTCAAGAAAGCTTGCTCAATCTTTGTCTGGCTTTCTCTCAGGGATCGGTTTGGGGATTATCGGCTATGTGCCGAATGCAGTCCAGACAGCACAGGCGCTGATTGGCATCAAAGCGCTTCTGCTTCTGTATCCGGCCATTGCTTTGGCATTAGCGATGATCATTATCGGCTTTCTTTATAAACTCACAGACCAGCAGCATGCTCAGATCGTTCAGGATCTTCAGCAAAAGATCTGACAATATAATATAGAGAATATTTAAAATAATTTGTAAATAAAATGTGTTTGTAGGGGGTTCGCTAGGAGAGTGCCCAAAAAACTGAAAAGGAAGGAGGCACTTGCTTGAAAACGATAACAATTGCAGCTAAAGAAGCAAAGGAACTCGTTCGGCAAAAGCTGGCCAGTGCCGGTTTGAATGAACGAGATGCTGAAAAAGTAGCAGATGTTCTCGTACACGCTGATTTGCGCAATGTACATTCGCATGGCGTGCTGCGCACAGAACACTATGTGAACAGGCTTTTAGCGGGAGGGATCAATCCTGGGGCACAGCCTGTTTTTAAAGAAACGGGGCCTGTGACCGGGGTGCTTGACGGAGACGATGGTTTCGGTCATGTGAATTGCGACATGGCGATGGACCATGCAATTGACATGGCGAAGAAAAAAGGAGTCGGCATGGTCACGGCCGTAAACAGCAGCCATTGCGGAGCGCTAAGCTATTTTGTGCAAAAAGCGGCTGACGAAAAGCTGATCGGAATAGCAATGACGCATACAGACAGTATCGTTGTCCCGTTTGGGGGGAGGACTCCTTTTTTAGGAACAAATCCGATTGCTTACGGTGTTCCGGCTAAGCATAAAAAACCGTTTATCCTAGATATGGCGACATCCAAAGTGGCTTTTGGGAAGATTCTGCAGGCCCGTGAAGAGGGCAAAGAAATTCCTGAAGGATGGGGAGTCGATGAAAACGGAGAAGCAGTAACTGATCCTGACAAGGTCGTCTCACTTTCAACATTCGGGGGCCCGAAAGGCTATGGACTATCGATTGTGGTGGATGTGTTTTCAGGATTGCTGGCGGGCGCGGCTTTTGGCCCTCATATTGCCAAAATGTACAGCGGCCTTGATCAAAAAAGAAAGCTGGGGCATTACGTTTGCGCGATCAATCCAGCCTTTTTTACTGACTGGGATACGTTTTTAGAGCAGATGGATGCCATGATTGATGAACTGCAGCAATCACCGCCGGCTGTTGGATTCGAAAGAGTGTATGTGCCCGGCGAGATCGAGCAGCTGCATGAAGAAAGAAATAAGAAAAACGGAATTTCTATCGCTCGGAGCGTGTATGAATTCTTAAAAAGCAGGTGAGTAAAATGAAAGCGGTTCAAGTACGAAAAGCGTATGATCTGGTGACAGCGGAGGTGAAGAAGCCAGTTCTTTCAAAGGATGATGAAGTGCTCGTGAAAGTCAAGCGAGTCGGCATTTGCGGTTCAGACATGCACATTTATCATGGAACGAATCCGCTTGCTACCCTCCCGAGAGTTATCGGACACGAGGTAACGGGACAAGTGGAGGCAGTTGGTGCGAATGTACAGAGCCTAAAACCCGGTGATCATGTGGTGATTGAGCCGATTTCTTATTGCGGATCGTGCTATGCCTGCCGCAAAGGGCGGCCGAATGTTTGCGCCAAGCTTTCTGTATTTGGCGTACATGAGGACGGAGGCATGCGGGAATATATTGTGCTTCCGGAAAGGCAGCTTCACGCGGTCTTAAAGGACTTGCCTTGGGAGGAAGCAGTCATGGCCGAGCCTTATACGATAGGCGCCCAGGCAGTGTGGAGAGGCCAGGTGGAAAAAGGTGATACCGTCCTGATCCAGGGAGCGGGGCCCATTGGGATCTGTGTGTTAAAAATGGCAAAGCTGGCGGGCGCTGCTGTCATGATGACTGACTTGAACAACGAGCGGCTGTTATTTGCGAAAGAAAACGGCGCCGATGCTGTTGTAAATGTCCAAGCAGAACATGTTGCCGAGCGGGTCCTTGAATGGACTAGGAATGAAGGAGCAAACGTGGTCATTGATGCTGTTTGCCTGCCGGAGACATTTGCACTTTCAATTGAGGCCGTGTCACCGGCGGGACATGTGGTTGTGCTTGGATTCGATGAAAGAGCGGCTCAGGTTTCTCAGCTGCCGATTACAAAAAAAGAAGTCACGATAACCGGATCGCGATTGCAGACCAATCAGTTTCCAAAAGTGGTAGAGCTTTTGAATAGAGGCCGGTTAGTGCATAACGGACTGGTGACCCATACATTTTCAGTTGATGACGTTCATCATGCATTTCAGTTTATTAAGGAGCATCCAGATCAGGTGCGGAAAGCCGTCATCACGTTTGATTAAATGACTGAATCCGGAGGTGCGAGCATGAATATGACATTCCGATGGTATGGACGAGGCAACGATACAGTCACACTTGACCACGTGAAGCAAATTCCCGGAGTCAAAGGCATCGTTTGGGCTCTCCATCAAAAGCCTGTCGGCGACGTGTGGGAAAAAGAAGAAATCAGAGCCGAGACCGAATATATTCAATCCTATGGTTTTCATGCTGAAGTTGTAGAAAGCGTGAATGTTCACGAAGCAATTAAACTTGGGAACGAAGAACGCAGCCGGTATATTGAAAACTACAAGCAAACGATCCGCAACCTTGCCGGATTTGGCGTGAAAGTGATCTGCTATAATTTTATGCCGGTTTTTGACTGGACACGCACGGACATGTTCCGGCCGCTAGAAGATGGATCGACCGCTCTGTTTTTTGAAAAGGCCAAGGTGGAAAGCCTTGATCCTCAAGAGCTGATTCGGACGGTGGAGGATGCATCTGACATGACACTGCCGGGGTGGGAGCCCGAAAAATTGGCTCGGATCAAAGAGCTTTTTGCTGCCTACAGAACGGTCGATGAAGAAAAGCTATGGGACAATTTATCATTCTTTTTGCAGGAAATTCTTCCTGTTGCTGAGGCCTATGGTGTTCAAATGGCCATTCATCCGGATGACCCGCCGTGGCCGATTTTCGGACTGCCGCGCATTATCACAGGAGAGGCAAGTTATAAGAAACTGCGGGCGATATCAGATTCACCGTCTAATTGTATCACCCTTTGTACAGGTTCAATGGGAGCCAATCCCGCTAACGACATGGTGGAGATCGCTAAAACGTATGCCGGCATCGCTCCATTTTCACATATTCGCAATGTGAAAATTTATGAGAATGGTGATTTTATTGAAACATCTCATTTAACAAAGGATGGTTCAATCAACATTCAAGGCGTGATGGAAGAACTGCATAAGCAGGATTACGAAGGATATGTCAGACCGGATCATGGGCGCCATCTTTGGGGCGAGCAATGCCGCCCGGGATATGGCTTATACGATCGGGCACTTGGCATCATGTATTTGAACGGGCTGTGGGACGCCTATGAAGCAATGGCAAAAAAAGAGGTGGACGTATGATCCCGCTGCATGAGAACCTGGCTGGTAAAACGGCTGTCATCACTGGCGGCAGCGGCGTGCTTTGCTCTGCGATGGCACGGGAGCTAGCCCGTCATGGCATGAAGGTGGCGATATTGAATCGGAGGGCTGAAAAAGGCCAAGCGGTCGTGAAGGAGATAACGGCGGCTGGCGGCACAGCGTGCGCTGTTGCTGCGGATGTGCTGGACAGGATGTCACTGGAGCGGTCAAAGGAAGACATCCTTGGCCAATTTGGCGCTGTTGATCTGTTAATTAACGGGGCTGGCGGCAATCATCCTGCCGCGATAACCGATGTGGAGACATATGAAGAAGCGGGAGAAGGCCAATCCTTTTTTGATATGGATGAGAGGGGCTTTCTAACTGTATTCTCCACCAATTTCACCGGTGCGTTTCTGGCCTCGCAAGTGTTTGGAAAAGAGCTGCTGAAAGCCGATTCACCGGCGATTATCAATCTTTCTTCGATGAGTGCTTATTCACCTATGACGAAGGTTCCGGCATACAGTGCCGCCAAAGCATCGATCAATAATTTTACGATGTGGATGGCTGTTCATTTTGCCGAAACCGGGCTGCGGGTCAATGCGATTGCCCCAGGCTTCTTTCTGACAAAACAAAATCATGATCTGCTGATCAACCAAGACGGAACATTCACCAGCCGATCTCACAAAATTATTGCGGGAACACCGATGAAGCGCTTCGGAAAACCCGAGGATTTGCTCGGTACGCTTCTTTGGCTGGCGGATGAATCCTATTCCGGTTTTGTCACTGGGATCACCGTTCCTGTCGATGGAGGATTTATGGCTTATTCAGGTGTGTAACGAAAGCGATGCAACAGAAACTGAACCAACATAGGGGTGAGGTTGAGATGTTTTCAAAAGATAAGCTTCCCGTTATCCTTTTTTTGTTCCTGGCAGGGGTGATTAATTACCTGGATCGCTCGGCGCTTTCCATTGCAGCTCCTTTTATTCAGGATGATCTCACATTGTCTGCCACGCAAATGGGCTTGATTTTCAGCAGTTTTTCGATTGGTTATGCCATTTTTAACTTTCTTGGGGGCGTGGCATCCGACCGCTATGGGGCAAAGCTGACCTTGTTTGTCGCGATGGTTGTTTGGTCGCTGTTTAGCGGAGCAGTCGCCCTCGCTTTTGGCTTTGTCAGCCTGCTGATTATACGCATTCTCTTCGGAATGGGAGAAGGCCCGCTTTCGGCGACCATCAACAAGATGGTGAACAACTGGTTCCCGCCGACCCAGCGGGCGTCTGTTATCGGTGTAACCAACAGCGGCACGCCGCTCGGGGGAGCCATTTCTGGCCCGATAGTCGGCATGATCGCAGTGGCGTTCAGCTGGAAGGTATCCTTCGTTCTCATTATGATTATTGGATTGATATGGGCAGTGCTCTGGTTCAAGTTTGTCAAAGAAAAGCCGCAAGAGACGATGAAGGAAGCACCGGCAATAAAAGCAGAAACGTCTCCCGGAGAAAAAATTCCGCTCACCTTTTACCTGAAGCAAAAAACGGTCCTGTTCACGGCGTTCGCTTTTTTCGCTTACAACTACATCCTCTTCTTCTTTTTGACGTGGTTTCCGAGCTATCTTGTCGACGAACGGGGATTAAGTGTTGAATCGATGAGTGTCATTACGGTCATCCCGTGGATTTTAGGCTTTATCGGGCTGGCTGCGGGGGGATTTGTTTCTGACTATGTGTACAAAAAAACGGCCCGAAAAGGTGTGCTGTTCTCGCGCAAGGTTGTGCTTGTCACGTGTTTGTTTTCATCAGCTGTCCTGATTGGTTTTGCCGGGCTTGTGGCAACGACTGCGGGGGCTGTCACTCTTGTCGCTCTGTCAGTGTTCTTTCTTTATTTGACCGGTGCTATCTATTGGGCTGTCATTCAAGATGTGGTTGATCAAAACAATGTCGGTTCTGTTGGCGGCTTCATGCATTTCCTCGCCAACACGGCAGGAATTATCGGCCCGGCTCTAACCGGATTTATTGTTGACCAAACAGGCACGTTTTCTGGAGCATTTTTGCTTGCCGGAGGGCTGGCTGTCTTCGCTTCACTTGCTGTGATTCGTTTTGTCCGTCCAATCATTGGCAAGCCAGCAGGAACAGAAGCTGAGAATCCTGTGTCTTATTAATCTGGAAATATAGTGGGAGAGGCGGTATGTTTGATGATACAATATACAGTAAATAATCGCAGCCGGTATGATAAGGAAGGGAATTAGATGGTAACCATAAAAGATATCGCAAAACTCGCAAACGTATCCCACACAACCGTTTCCAGAGCACTCAACAACAGTCCTTACATCAAAGAACATACGAAGAAAAAGATATTAGAGCTAGCAGAGCAGCTCAACTATACACCAAATGTAAATGCGAAAAGCCTTGCGATGCAAAAGTCGCATACGATCGGGCTATTCTTTACAAGCATTACAAACGGAACCTCACACAGCTTCTTTGCAGACACAATCAAAGGCGTCAATCAAGCCATAAGTGAGGATTACAATCTGTATGTGCGCGGCATTGATGATCTGAAAAACTATGACTCCGTTACACCGATGAGGTATGACGGCATCATTTTAATGAGCCAAAGTGACATTGATAATTCTTTCATTTACCATATTCGCGAAAAAAACATTCCGCTTGTCGTGCTGAATCGTGATATTGATGATCGCACCATCACGAATATTTTGTCCAATGACAAGGAAGGCTCTCAAGAAGCTGTAGAATACTTCATTCAGTCCGGCCATCAAGACATCGCCATCATCGAGGGGATCGAAGGCTTTAAATCCTCCCAGCAGCGAAAGGAAGGCTACTTATCTGCACTGATTCAACATCATATTCCGATCAAGCATGAATACAGTGTCAAAGGACAGTACGATATGGAAAGCGGCTTTCAAGCGATGGAGAGGCTGCTGGCACTGCCGAATCCTCCAACCGCTGTTTTTTGTTCGAATGATGACATGGCAATCGGAGCGATGAATGCGATATTCGCAAAGGGCCTGCGCGTTCCTGATGATATTTCGGTGATCGGGTTTGATGATATTGGGTTTTCACAGTACATCACGCCAAGACTTACAACAGTAAAGCGCCCAGTGGAGAAAATCAGCGTGCTCGGTGCGCAAAAACTCTTGTCTCTGATCAGCGAGCCCGAAACAAAAGCAGAAAAAATCTTGGAAAACACAGAATTCATGGTGCGTGATTCAGTCAGACGATTGACGACGTGATGTCCCGTTTTTCAGCGGGCATTCTTTTATAAAGAAAAATGTTAACGTGTGCATAAAAAGAGGGAGGCAATAAGGATGCAGAAACTGAATAAAAATGTGTACGATCACTATACTCGGTATCCAGAAAAAATTCTCCAATTCGGAGAAGGAAACTTTCTTCGGGGATTTGTTGATTGGCAGATTGATCAATTGAATCAACACGCTAATTTTAATGGGAGCGTGGCAGTTGTCCAGCCAAGAGGCTCAGAAAAAATCAAACGATTAAATCAGCAAGATGGATTATATACGCTTTTTTTACAAGGAATGAAAGACGGAGAAGCGGTAAACGAGCATATGATTATCAACTCAATCAGCCGGGGAATTGACCTGTTTTCTGATTATGAAGCATACAAAGAATTGGCATCAAGCGAAAGGCTTCGGTTTATTATCTCCAACACCACTGAGGCTGGGATTGTATGTGATAAAAAAGATCGTTTAGAGGATAGGCCGCAAAAAACATTCCCTGGGAAATTAACTGCATTTCTCTACTTCCGCTATCAGGCTTTTAAAGGAGATCAGACAAAAGGGTGTGTCCTAATCCCATGTGAACTGATTGAGAACAACGGCGAAAAGCTGAAGGAAACGGTTCTTCATTATGCAGGTCTGTGGAAGCTGGAGGAAGGATTTACACAGTGGATTCATGAGGCCAATACATTTTGTAATAGTTTAGTAGACCGGATTGTTCCGGGTTTTCCCGTCGACAGCATTGATGAGATCACGGCGGATCTTGGCTATCAGGATGATTTGATAGTTGTGGGAGAGCAATATTATTTATGGGTTATCGAGGGGCCTGATTGGATTGGAAAAGAACTTCCCTTTGCGGCTGCAGGGCTCCATACAAAGATCGTCAGCGACCTCACCCCATACCGGACTAAAAAAGTAAGAATTTTAAATGGCGCTCATACAGCAATGACGCCAGTGGCTTTATTATACGGCTTAAAAACTGTTAGGGATGCTGTCGAGCATCCGGAAGTTGGGCGATTTATAAGAGAGCTGATTGACGACGAAATTCTTCCTGTTTTAAAAATGGAAGGTCTTTTTCAGTATGCTGACGATGTGCTGAACCGTTTTAAAAACCCGTATATTAAGCATTACCTGGAAAGCATTGCATTGAACTCCGTTTCCAAATTCAAAACGAGAAACCTGCCGACTCTTAAGGAATATGCTGAACAAAAGGGACAGCTTCCTGAACGCTTGGTGTTTTCTTTCAGCGCTCTTCTGTATTTTTATCATGATAACGAGACATTGCAGGATGATCCGGCAGTGCTTCAATTTTTCAAAGAGGTTTGGTGTCAGGAGGATGGCGACATGCTTCGGATTGCATCAAGAGTGTTAAGCGAACAGCGGCTGTGGGGGGCAGATCTCAATGAGATACCGAAGCTGACTGATAGAGTCGCTGTTTACTTGAATCTTATTCATGAGCTGGGCATGCAGCGGGCTCTTGAACAATACTGCATACAAGGGGGAGAGGTACGTTGAAGTCGTTTATAAAGATTCATAAGCAAGATAATGTCCTTCTTGCTCTGCGGGATATCCAAAAGGGAGAGAGGCTGCATGCGGACGGCGTGTCGATTGAAGTAAAGGATGATATAAAAAGAGGCCATAAGATTGCATTGCAGCCTATTAAAGAAAACGACAGCATCATCAAGTACGGGTTTCCAATCGGTCATGCATCACAAGATATCTCGATCGGAGAGCATATTCATGTCCATAATACGAAAACAAACCTGTCTGATATCCAATCATACAGCTATACACCAAGATTTGATGAAAATCCGTATACTAATGAGAACCGGACGTTTAAAGGTTTTAGAAGAGAAAACGGAGATGCGGGTGTACGGAATGAATTGTGGATTGTCCCAACTGTCGGCTGTGTCAATGGAATAGCAGAAAAAATGCTGCAGCGTTTTGTCAGAGAAACAGGGGATATCACTCCATTTGATAACGTACTGGTGTTAAAGCATCAATACGGATGCTCGCAGCTTGGCGACGATCATGAAAATACGAAGCAAATCCTGCTGAATGCTATTCGCCATCCAAATGCCGGCGGCGTCTTGGTGTTAGGGCTTGGCTGTGAAAACAATGAGCTGGCAAGAATGAAGGAAGCACTGCAAGATGTGAACTTGAAGCGGGTGAAGTTTCTGGAATCCCAGTCGGTGACCGACGAAATGGAGGCAGGCGTTGCTTTGCTGAAGGAAATTCATGAAGCGGCCAAAGGAGATAAGAGAGAAGACATTCCGCTGTCTGAACTGAAGATCGGGCTGAAATGCGGAGGTTCGGACGGTTTTTCCGGCATAACCGCAAACCCGCTGCTTGGACGTTTTTCAGATTATCTCATTGCACAGGGAGGGAGCACGGTGCTGACGGAAGTACCGGAAATGTTCGGTGCAGAAACCATCCTGATGCAGCGGGCTGCCAATGAAGAAGTGTTTCATAAGATAGTCCAATTAATCAATGATTTTAAACAATATTTTATCAAACATGATCAGCCGGTGTACGAAAATCCTTCACCGGGCAACAAAGCAGGCGGCATTTCTACACTTGAGGATAAATCGCTGGGCTGTACGCAAAAAGCGGGGATTTCTCCTGTCACGGATGTCTTGAAATACGGGGAAGTGCTCAAGACAAGAGGGCTGACGCTTTTGAGCGCGCCAGGCAATGATTTGATCGCCTCCTCCGCATTGGCGGCGGCCGGCTGCCAAATTGTCCTCTTTACAACGGGGAGAGGCACGCCGTTTGGCACCTTTGTCCCGACGGTGAAAGTAGCGACAAACACCGAGCTGTATGAAGCGAAGCCGCATTGGATTGATTTTAACGCAGGCCTTTTAGCAGAGGATGATGTTCATGAGGAATATGTGCTGCGTGAGTTTATCCACTATATGGTTGAGGTGGCAAGCGGCCAGCTTGTGAACCATGAAAAAAATGATTTCAGAGAACTCGCCATTTTTAAATCGGGTGTGACGCTATAATAAGAAAAGGCTATCCTTCAAGCGGATAGCCTTCTTCATTAAATCAATTTTAAACCGCTGACTAAAATAATGGACGCCATAATAAATTGCAGTGGACGCGGGGAGAATCGAGGCGAAAGATGGCTTCCGATCAGCACGCCGGGAATTGAACCAATGAGCAGATTAGCTGCCAGCATGTAATCCACGCTTCCGAAGCTAGCGTTCAAAATGCCTGCTGCCGTAACAAGAAGAAATGCATGCGCGATATCTGTTCCGACAATCTGTGACGCTTTCATGTTAAATAAGTAAATCATGGCGATTGCAAATAATGAGCCGGAACCGATTGATGTTAAGCCGACGATAAACCCAAACACAACACCAATAAGAATCGTCAGCGCCCGCTTATTTTCAAGCGGCATCAGCTGCCAGCGGTTGGGACGAAGTTTTCTATCCAAAAACAAACGAACGATGATTGAAATGGCAACCAGCGTTAACACATATCCTAGAGCGTGCTTAATAATTTCTTCCTGATGCTGGTGAAAGGCGGGGAACAAATGCAAGATGCCAATGGCTAGCGAAGCACTCGGAATACTGCCGATGGCTAAGTATTTTACCAATTTAAAATTAATCGTTTTCTGCCGCCAATGGGAGGCAACGCCAAACAGCTTTGTGATCGAGTTATATACAAGATCTGTACCGACCGCGATGGAAGGATTAATTCCAAGCACAATTAAAAGGGGAGTTAATAAGGCCGCTCCACCCACTCCCGTCAATCCGACTAAGGCTCCGACAAACAAACCCATCAATATGATGCTTACACTCATGATAAAGGCCTCCTGAAAACCCGACTATTTTTATCAGATTATATATGATTAGGACGCGTTAATCAATTAAATTTTTTGAATTTTTGCACGTTAGCTGCTTGAAATTTTGGTATGCTCAATATCTCTATTCATTTGCCCTATAATGAGTGTCTGGACGAAATCGAGAAGTACTAAAGGCGCAAAAAAAAAGATACCTCTTAACAGGTATCTTTTTTCTTGTTTACGCTACATGCGCTGCTGATAGAAAGGAAGCTCAGTGTGGCCCATTTCCCGCACATAAACGAACAGGTTGCCTTTATGGTGAATTTCATGCTCCATTGCAAGCTGAAGTAGCGCGCGGCCTGTGACTTTTCTGCCGAAAGCGGATGTCAGATCAATTTCTCTGTCCAGCTGCTCTTCAGTCAGCTGTTCAAGGATAGCGGCCGTTTTTTCTGTATATGTTTTTGCCAGAACATTGAGATCTGTTTCTGTTTCTTCCTGCTTGTTTTGAAATGGTGAGGCATTGCCTTCCTTAATGACATTTGCGAACAAGTGGAAAGACGTAAGAATGTGTTTGACCAGCTCTTCTGCTGACATTGATGTTTCTGCCGGTTTGTAGCTGTAATGGTCTTTGCTGATTTTTTCGGCAAGCTCATTGGTCACGTTTCGATGGGATAAAAAATGGCTGACAATTTGATTGGATTGGCTCATTATGATCTCCTCCATATGTAAAAATAAATGGTGCAATGAAATCCTATATCAATGGTTACGAATTCACAAGTAATATGCTGTGGGATGAAACAAAATGCTATGTCAATCGTATATATAACGTTCACAAAACATGAAATGGAGTATAAACATGACTAACATACCTTTCATTTATCAGTACGAAGAAAAAGAGAATGAAAGAGCTGCGGCGGGCTACGGCACTTTCGGTTACCTTATCACACGGATTGAAGAAACGCTTTATGATCAATACGGTGTATTCTATGAGCTCTATGCCAGTGATGATCCAAATACGGAATACTGGGAGCTTCTTGTAGAAGATGTCCGCAGCGGTTCATTGGAGCCTGAGCATGTGGCATATATATTTGAAAAGCTTGAAAAGAAAACCTTTGCTTACGATGAAGATGAGAAAGAACCGGATTATACCGTCCATAAGTCTATAAGAAACAGTGTATACGCGTATCCTGAAAAGGGAGTTGCTTTTGCCAGAATTCCATATTTTCAAGATGGGAGCATTATGAGTTTTGATTGTCTGTTTGCGGTTAACGATGAAAGGATGCGTGCATTTCTGGAGGGAGTCAGACCGCGTCTTTGGGAAAAAAGCAAGCGGAAAGTGACCGTGTTTACGGATGGAGATGGAGGGACTTCAAGAGAGCAGGAAGCCATTGTCAGAGAGGTTCAGCGGAGTCAAGTCATCATGAATCCGCTATTGAAAAAGGAGATATACAGATCAATTGATCAGTTTTTTCATAGTGATAAATCGTTTTATCAAACATATGACATCCCTTACAAGCGCGGCATTCTGTTATATGGACCTCCTGGAAACGGAAAGACGACGTTAGTGAAGTCGATCGCAGGCAGTATCGATGCACCTGTTGCTTATTGGCAAATTACTGAATTTACGTCGAGCGAGACAATAGAAGAAGTCTTTCAGGCAGCGAGACGCCTCGCTCCTGCAGTTCTGGTCATCGAGGATATAGATTCGATGCCGGAAGATGTGCGGTCCTTTTTTCTCAATACGCTGGACGGCGCGACATCAAAAGAGGGGCTATTTCTCATCGGTACGACAAACTATCCCGAAGAGATCGATCCAGGTTTGATGAATCGTGCAGGGCGATTTGACCGTGCCTATGAAATCGGGCTTCCGGATGAAGAGCTGCGGCTGGAATATATGAAAATGAGAGGCTTTGGCATCTTTTTGAGTGAAGGAGAAATAAAAAACGCCGCAAAACTTACAGAAGGCTTTTCCTTTGCACAGCTGGGAGAATTATATGTATCTTCAGCCCTTCAATGGCACCAAGAAGGGAATCACCATATTGAAACCATGGTGAAAGACATGACAGGAGAGCAAAGAAAAAGCCAGCGGGGAAGCTGGATGGAAAGAAACAAAGTCGGTTTTCACTAAAAGAAAGCACGGGTGTTTGAAAAACCCGTGCTTTTTTGTTGCGGTTAGCCGAAATTCGACAATTGCGGTTATTTTGCGTTCTTCTTTTTCTTGTAAATATGATAAAATATGACATATCTCGGGTAATTCAAAAGGGGGGATTAATTGAGGATGAAGCAGACGATTCCGTCCTCTTATGTCGGGCTTAAAATTAATGAATGGTATACTCATATCCGGCAGTTCCACGTCGCTGAAGCCGAACGGGTCAAGCTCGAAGTAGAAAGAGAAATTGAGGATATGGAAGAAGACCAAGATTTGCTGCTGTATTATTCTTTAATGGAGTTCAGGCATCGTGTCATGCTGGATTACATTAAGCCTTTTGGAGAGGACACGTCGCAGCTAGAGTTTTCAGAATTATTAGAAGACATCGAAGGGAATCAGTACAAGCTGACAGGGCTTCTCGAATATTACTTTAATTTTTTTCGAGGAATGTATGAATTTAAGCAGAAGATGTTTGTCAGTGCCATGATGTACTATAAACGGGCAGAAAAGAATCTTGCCCTCGTCTCGGATGATATTGAGAAAGCCGAGTTTGCTTTTAAAATGGCTGAG
Organism: Bacillus sp. FSL R5-0416; assembly: GCF_037975425.1. Taxonomy (NCBI): domain Bacteria; kingdom Bacillati; phylum Bacillota; class Bacilli; order Caryophanales; family Bacillaceae; genus Bacillus; species Bacillus sp. FSL R5-0416. The sequence goes on from NZ_CP150252.1 coordinate 1,334,816, forward strand.
ATTTTTTATAATTTAAAACAAACCTATGTTTCGATGAGCTACGCCGTTCAGGCATTAGAAACATACCAAATGTATGAAACGTACACCGTCCGCAGAATCCAATGTGAATTCGTTATTGCAGGTAATTATGATGATATGCAGTATCCAGAAAGAGCATTGCCCCACTTAGAACTGGCTTTAGATCTTGCAAAGAAAGAAGGCAATCCCCGCCTGATCAGTTCCGCCCTGTATAATCTCGGAAACTGCTATGAGAAAATGGGTGAACTGCAAAAGGCAGCCGAATACTTTGAGAAATCTGTTTCTATTTGCAAGTCGGAAAAGTTCGATAATCTTCCGCATTCTATCTACTCTTTAACACAAGTTCTGTATAAACAAAAAAATGACGCCGAAGCGCAAAAAAAGTATCGTGAAGGATTGGAAATCGCCCGTCAATACAGTGATGAATTATTTGTGGAGCTTTTTCAATTTTTACATGCGTTATACGGAAAAAACATTGACACAGAATCGGTCTCACACACCTTTCAATTTCTTGAAGAACATATGCTGTATCCTTATATTGAAGAGCTGGCGCATGATGCTGCCCAATTCTATATAGAAAACGGACAGCCCGAAAAAGCACTTTCATTTTATGAGAAAATGGTGCACGCACAAAAACAAATCCAGAGAGGAGATTGTTTATATGAAATCTAAATGGATGTCAGGTTTGTTGCTCGTTGCGGTCGGGTTCAGCTTTACTCAGGTGATGGTTCATGCAGGTGAAACAGCAAACACAGAAGGGAAAACATTTCATATTGCGGCACGCAATCAAACATGATGCATAAAAAAAGACCCTTAGGGGTCTTTTTTATTTCTTCAGCTTCCATTCTTTTATCGTCAGCTCAGAAGATCCACTTGCCACCAGCGGATCCGCATGGCCGATTTCCGCTGCCTCTTCCAGTGAATCTGCTTCGATGACATACGCTCCGCCTGTGGCGTCGCTAAATGGCCCAAACATTTTTAAACGTTTTTCTGCTTGTAAACGATCCAGAAATTCATAGTGCCCAGCCACATGCTCCTGATTAAATTTCTCCGTTCTCATTGTCAGCATTAAATATGTATACATATTCAGACCCTCCGTGAACTTCAGTTTAACACATTTATCCATATTACGGTGATAGATGATATGAGCTTTTCGTCCTACGAATGCCACCTATTTATGAAAAAAGAAAAGGAGAGATGATAGGTGAGCATTCCAGTAAAGAAAAATTTGGTTTCTGAGGCGAAATACGCGTTGAAGTGTCCTAATGCAATGTCCGCTGAATACATTACCATTCACAACACGGCAAACGATGCATCAGCGGCCAATGAAATCAGCTATATGATCGGGAACACAAGCTCGACAAGCTTTCATTTTGCGGTCGATGATCAAGAGGTGATTCAAGGTCTGCCGCTTAACCGAAACGCTTGGCACACTGGTGACGGCACAAACGGTCCGGGAAACCGCAAATCAATCGGTGTTGAGATTTGCTACAGCAAATCGGGAGGCCCGAAGTATGAGGCAGCTGAAGCCTTGGCGATTTCATTTGTTGCACAGCTTTTGAAGGAGCGCGGCTGGGGCATCGATCGTGTAAGAAAGCACCAGGACTGGAACGGAAAGTATTGCCCGCACCGCATTTTATCAGAGGGGCGCTGGGATCAAGTGAAGGCGGCAATTGAAAAGGAATTAAACGGGGGCTTATCAGCTAAAAAAGCTGCAGTCTCTTCTTCAGCGTCTGTATATCAGGTGAAAAAAGGCGACACATTGTCAGGGATTGCCGCATCACACGGAGTCAGTGTGAAAACGCTGCAAAGCATCAATCATATTACTGACCCGAATTACATTAAAGTCGGACAAGTGATCAAACTGCCTCAGACGGCATCTGCTTCTAAAAGCCATGCCGCATCCTCATATCCGCTCCCATCCGGCGTGATCAAAGTGACAAGCCCGCTGACGAAAGGGACAAAAGTAAAGCAGGTGCAGACCGCTTTAGCCGCTCTTTATTTTTATCCTGATAAAGGAGCGAAAAATCACGGCGTTGACGGCGTTTATGGCCCGAAAACAGCAAATGCAGTGAAACGTTTTCAGTCTGTCAGCGGTTTAACGGCTGATGGGATTTACGGTCCGAAAACGAAAGCGAAGATGGAGGAAAAGCTGTAAATGAAAAGACGGAAGCTGTGAAGCTTCCGTCTTTTTATCTTACATACAAACTGCGGCAAGCACCTTTTGAATATCATAAATGCTCTCATCTTTTTTAAACTGCTTTGAGACGGCAGGAAGTTCTGCGCCGGAAATCCAAATTTTCAGCTCTGAATCGAGGTCAAAGCGGCCGGCCGTTTCCACGCTGAATCTGGAAATGCTTTTGTACGGAATCGATTGAAACTCCGTTTTCTTGCCTGTGATTCCCTGCTTGTCCACAAGAATAAGCCGCTTGTCAGTGAAGACAATCAAATCGCGAACCAGCTTAAACGCGGCTTCAACCTTCTCACCCTCAAGTAAAATATGAGCAAGCTCTTCTTTTACAGCAGCCGTTGACAGTGTTGACGCATTGCCGAGTAATCCATCAATAAACCCCATCATATACCTCCTCTGCGTATTCTATCAAATCATACTATAAAAAAGGTTTTCATTCATGGATGAGTAGAGTAAACTTGTGCTGACTGGTAAAGGGGGCGTTCAAAATGACAGATAGGTATGACAGCTTTGCAGCCCTTTCTGCTTCTGAGTCGGAATACCGGATTATTTATGAGGAAAAAAACGGAAGTGAATTTATCGTCCTCGGTCCCCACGGCGGCAGAATTGAGCCTGGGGTCAGTGAATTGGTACGGGCATTTTCGGATCGATGTTCCATCTATTTGTTTGAGGGTCTAAAGCCGCGAAACAACCGTTCCTTGCATCTCACCAGCATTCGTTTTGATGAGCCGCTGGCTTTAGAAAAAGTGAATGACCACCATTACGCATTAGCGTTTCACGGGTATTATGATCCGAAAATCCCGCATACATTGGTCGGCGGGGCGGATCGTAAAAAAGCCAAGCTCATTTGTGAGCGTCTGAATGAAGCGGGTTTTAGCGCCGAGCTCACTAATGAGAAAGACCGCCTCGCAGGTGTACACCCAAACAATATTGTCAATCGGACGAAAAGAGAAATGGGGCTGCAATTGGAGGTGAGCACGGCACAGCGAAACGCGCTGTTCTGCAATTTTGGGTGCCGTGATAAAAGCTACATACAAAACGATTTGTTTGATCGATATGTGGAAGCTGTCAAGCTTGGCTTTTATACATAAAACGAAACGGGACCTGCACTGTCAGCCTATTCCTTCATACGCTGGGATTGTGCGAAAGTGTAGGGAGGAATGATTCATGTTTTATCATATAAAAGAGCTTCAATATCAAGCAAAGCCAGCTCATCCCGATCCGGTTTATGCGAAAAAACTTCAAGAGGTGCTCGGCGGCCAATTCGGTGAAATTAGCGTCATGATGCAGTATTTGTTTCAAGGGTTTAACTGCAGGGCGGATGCTAAGTATAAAGATTTGTTATATGATGTGGGGACCGAAGAGATCGGGCACGTAGAAATGCTGGCAACGATGATTTCCAGGCTTCTGGACAATGCACCCGCGGATGTACAGGAGGATGCTTATAAAAGCAATCCCGCTATCGCAGCAGTCATGTCAGGGATGAATCCTCAGCACGCGATTGTGTCCGGATTGGGGGCGATGGCATCAGATAGTGAGGGCTATCCGTGGAATGCAAAATACATTATCTCAAGCGGAAACCTGCTGGCCGATTTTCGCGCTAACTTAAATGCGGAGGCCCAAGGACGCCTTCAGGTGACACGGCTTTATGCCATGACCGATGATCCAGGGGTAAGAGATATGCTGTCATTTTTGATTGCAAGGGATACCTATCATCAAAATATGTGGTACGCGGCCATTAAAGAGCTGGAGGAAAGAGAACGGGATATTGTCGTCCCGACGACGTTCCCGCGTGAGCTCGAAAAGCAAGAAGTCTCCTATGATTTGTTTAACTTTTCCAGGGGGGATGAAAGCTCGCAAGGAAGATGGGCACATGGGGAAGCCTTTGACGGCCGGGGTGAATTCAGGTATATCCCGGCTCCGATTGCGTTCGCATCTGCGCCTCATCTTAAACCGGCGCCCATGTGGCTGCATAATACAGTTCCCCCAATGTCGAAATGTTAGGTTCTCTTCTGGGCTGAGGAATATATCCTTAGCCCGTATTTGATCAGATGTTTTTGCCAATATGATATAACGCTTTTTCCTCAGCCACCTGCAAGTGCTGCTGATCGCCTTCCTCGTACGCATTTGGCCGCTTGTGAGATAATAAATAAGCGAGCCGCTTCTGAAATTGAATACCTGCTTTACGCCGTTCAAACATGTCAAGCCTTTTATCAGCAAATTCCTTTGTTACCCGGAATACCGCCGCAATTGTGGCGAGTGCCTGGCTTCTCCATTGCGGCAGTTCCATCTGCAACAGCATAAAGGTTGGCACACAGAAGTGGTACATAAATTGATTTGCCTGGAATTCTTGAAGCTCTCTGAAGAGCTTGTTCATCTGAAAATGATTGCCTGCATGCTTTAACACGTGGCACAGCTCATGGCCAAAATCCTCCCATTGCTCTTCCCGTGACTTTTTTTGGTTCAATACGATACTGTACATGCCGTCGTATTTCACCATCATGCTCCCCATATCCTCAAAATGCACCCAAATATCCAGATCCTTTGCGATTTTCAGCATGTCAATGTGATGAGGGGATGTGATGCCCAGCCGGCCGTATAAATTTTTAACGTATTCTTCCAGATGTGATAAGTAATCGCCCAATTGAATACTCCCTTTCGAACATTTGTTCTGTTTTTAGCGAGAAAGAAAAGCCCGTATAGGACTGGAAAGTAGTGTAGAAATCTTTCCCTTTTCTTTAAAAAATAAACACTTTTTTCTTTATATCGGTCTACTTTTTATATGTTTTAGAGAACAGAGAACGATTTATTTATTTTTCGGTTTGCGGTTTTTCTCTTTTTCTTTTAAATAGTTGATAAATTCGATGGCCTGCTGTTTGCTTTCTGGGGAAAAATCCTGCATATCGCGGTATGCAAGCTGCAGGTCCGGATCTGAGAACATATCGTCATCGGATTTTTTGTCTTTTCCCGTTAATAAGTAATCAGTCGTTACTTGAAAGTAATCAGCCAGCTTTTGGAGTGTGTCGTAATCAGGTTCGCTTCGCCCATTTTCATAGTGGGAATATCGTGCCCGTGACACACCGATGTGTGATGCGATTTCTTCCTGTGTCCTTTTCCCTCTGAGACTCTTCAATCTGCCGCCTATCATACTATGACCTCTCTTTTTTAAACTCCCTACGTTACTTATGATTATAGATACAATATGTATCAAAATAAAGTTATGATAAAAAAAGTATCAAAAATAACTTGATGATACAGTTTGTATCGTTTATACTTGGTAACAGTTGATACGAAATGTATCGAAAACAAACCAGGAGAGTGATCACATGTATCCAATCCAAATTGTTTTTAGTGAAAATCCCATAGATCAGCGCCATCTCGGACAATCCGGCGGCACCATTTCGTTTACGGCATGCGGCCTTCCGGTGTTCCACTTTGAAACGCAAGAGCAGTTTCAAGCATACATGATGTTAAAGGGAGAAGCGGCGTACAATGAAAAACGATAAAAGCTATCCTTTTCCGACGTATTCAGGGTTATTGAATTCAGAACATTATGACAAAATGGGCCCGGCGCTATGGCTGTTTCTCTGGTTTATCAGCTCAACAACAAAAGAAATCGAAAAAGACGGCGTAAGCTGGGGCATCGTACTCGGCCATAAGCCGTTAAAAGCGAGAGAAATGGCGGCAGTCTTCGGCGTAAGTGAAAAAACCGTCAGAAGATGGCTGGAGCTTCTCGAAAACCATGATTACATAAAGGCCGTCCGTGCGCCATACGGACTGATGATTTCGGTCAAGCATTCCAAAAAATTCAGCTTCAGATCGGACAATACTGTACACGGGAGTCTAAAAGAACGGCCATTTTCGCCGCAGACACCGGACACAAACGACCGTACAGATATAGATAAAACAAACAAATATACTGCTGCTGATGATGCAGTGGATCACATTGCGAAGCGGTTTACACAATTACGGTCGGCTCAAGAAGGACGCACCGTGTATCCTTCCTCAAGAGATTATCAAGCCATCGCCCGCATTGTTGCCATCGGCGTTCCTGTCACGCAAACAATCAAATGGCTTGAAGAATGCTTTCAGGCTTTTGAAAACCGGCGGACCGCCGCTTCTGAAACAATCAAGGCTTTTCGCTACTGCTCGAAATTCATTGAAGACAGATTTTTCGCGCAGCAAGCCAAAAAGAATGCCGCAATTCAGCATGAGAGGATGAAAAAACATGACAAAACGAACAATCGAACAGATTTTGGACGAGCTGAGAAGAGGGAGACGTCCATTACTGGCGGACAAACCGGCCGAATCAGACGCAAGCAGGTATGATTGCCTGCGCTGCAAGGATCAGGGAGGTTATCTCGTCAGGCAGAATGGCCTGGAAGTCTGGACGATGTGCAGCTGCATGGCAGAACGGAAAGTGAAGCGGCTGCTGGGTGCAAGTGAGATTACCCACGCTTTCAGACAGCTCGGCTTCAAGGAATTCCGCACGGAGGGAAAGCCGCAGGCCATAAAAGACGCATTTGAGTGTACAAAAGAGTATGTTGCCGATTATGAACAAATCAAGGATTGCCGAAAAAACAGCATTGCCCTTTTAGGACAGCCCGGATCAGGGAAAACACACCTTTTGACTGCCGCTGCCAACGAATTAATGAGAACATGCTATGTGCCTGTCATTTATTTTCCGTTCGTGGAAGGCTTTACTGATCTGAAAAATGATTTTGCCCTATTAGAAGCGAAGCTGAACCGGATGAAGCAGGCGGATGTGCTGTTCATTGATGATCTGTTTAAACCGGTTAACGGCAAACCCCGCGCTACAGATTGGCAATTAGAGCAAATGTATTCGGTACTCAACTATCGCTACTTAAATCATAAACCGATTTTGCTTTCGAGCGAGCTGACAATTGAAGCACTTGTACGGGTCGATGAAGCGCTCGGCACGAGAATCTATGAGATGTGCAGTGACTATTTAGTGATTATCAAAGGAGCAGCCTACGAGCTTAACCATAGATTGGAGGGCGTCAGATAATGTGCAAGCTTTGTCAAACAAAGAAAGTCATTGTGGAACATACCGGTATTGGAGTCGTTTTTCATCCATGTCCGAACTGCCGATCCGGCACTGACTTAACGCCTGTCATTCAAAAGCTGGAGCAAATGCTGACAGCGGGAAAAGCGAGGCTGAATATCTATGATTAAACAGCTGACTGCTCTAATCACTTTGCTGTTTCGGGCAAAGCGAACAGAAAAAAACATTGAACAATGGTATAAGGACGACGGGAAGTGAAAGTGTTGGCAAAGACAAAACAGGCAGAGAAAAGCCCTGCGCCGTGGCGTGCTGTCCCGTGCGGGGATACGAAACCGATCTATATTTATTCAGCTTACAGTGAAGAAGAAAAAGAAAGATTCCCATATTCAAACGGACGGCTGATTGCCGCTGTATTTGACCTTAGCTCTTATTCGCAAAAAAGCAATGCCGCTTTGATGGCCGCTGCGCCTGAATTGCTGGAAGCGTCTAAAGCAGCGCTTGATTTTCTGAAAGGGAATTCTGTTCATTCAAAGGAGCGCATCATTCAGCTATTAGAAAAAGCTGAAGCAAGCGCTGCACCGAAAAGGGGAGGAAATAAAACATGATTCATCCTAAAAAACTGCAGCATATTGATTCCGTCACGCTTAAGAGCCAGCTGGAGGACGGGAAAATCCGTGTCATTATTGTGGATGGCATCAAGCAAGAAGCATGGATCACAGAAGCGCCCGAGCATGGAAAAACGCTCGTCGAAACAAGAAAGGGCGACCTTGCCCGTGTGGAATTTGAAATCGGCTACAAATTAAATTAAAGCGAAAACAGAATACGTCCAAGACGGAAAGCCTGCGGACACTGATCAACTGCACAGCATTTGTGCGTTGATTGGTGTCCGTTTTTTATTTGCCAAAAATAAGGAGGATCATAGAATGCAAGACTTACTATTTGAATATAAACGCACGCTCAAACAAACAAGAATACAATATAAACCGCTCGCTGAGGCAGATGAATCCGTGCTCTCAGCTGAAGAGCTGAAGGATAAAAAAATCATCAGAAATATGATTACTGATCTTGAATATGTAACAGAATGGCTTGAAAAAGGAAGGCAGCCCGGCATCAGACGGGCGATTGACCGGCGTGATGCCTACCAGCGGCTGATGATCAAAGACCCGAGAATCATCGAATCATTTTCCAGCGCTATGATGTTTGAGCCGGACGGACAGGTATCAGAAGAAGACAGAGAGAGAATTCGAGAAGCATTAGCCCTGTTAACAGACAGAGAAAAGGAAATGTTTTTGCTGCATAAGGTAGAATGTTTTTCTTATGAACGGATCGCCGATCTTCTCGGCGTAAAAAAATCGACAGTGCAAACGACGATTAAACGGGCGAGTTTAAAGATGCAAAGACAGCAGGAAGAAATGAATCGATCACTTGCCTGAAAGCTTGTCATACGTTTGCCACCTATAAGTGAATAGAGCATGACACATAAGCGGCTGGCATGATCAGCCGCTTTTATGAATAAACAACCATGCTGGAGGTGGCGGTGATGCCGTAGCATGAAAACACAACAGCGCGAACAAGCATTAGCAATCTATCAACAACATCAAGGAAAGATCACAAATCGGGCGATTGCGGACACAATCGGTGTTTCCGCGAAAACAATCGGCATCTGGAAAAAACAAGACAAATGGAAAGAGGCGCTGTTTTCTGCATCCAAAAACGAACAAAAACAGCGCCCTATAGACAACGATGAATTAAATGAACGCCAGCGGCTGTTTTGCCTGTATTACGTCAAAAGCTTCAATGCCACACAGTCAGCAATCAAAGCGGGCTATTCTCCGGACAGCGCTCATGTGACGGGCAGCCGGCTCTTAAAAAACGAAAAGGTCGCTGCTGAAATCAGACGCATAAAAAAAGAAATGGTCAATGAGATGTTTATTGAAGCGATGGATGTGCTGCAGGTTTATATCAAGATCGCGTTTGCGGATATTACGGACTATGTGACCTTTGGAAAAAAAGAGGTCCAGGCTGTCGGGAAATCGGGTCCGCTGTTTGATGAAGATGATAACCCGATTATGAAGGAAATCAGCTTTGTCGATGTCAAAGACTCGGGGCTCGTTGACGGCACCATTGTAACGGAAGCAAAGCTTGGCAAAGAAGGCATTGCCATCAAGCTTGCAGATAAAATGAAGGCGCTTGAGAAGCTGTCCTTATATTTTGATTTGTTTCCAGATCAATTTAAACAAAAAATTGAAAATGAGAAATTGAAGCTTGCCAAACAAAAAGCGGAGAAAACAGATGACAGCCAGGAGCCGATTGAAATTATGATCAAACGAAAAGAGGGCAAGTCATGATTGTAAAAGAAATCAATCCTCATTTCGAAGATTACGTGTTCAATTGGGAGCAGACGTACCAATTTCTCGTCGGCGGCTACGGCTCCTCCAAAAGCTATCATACCGCATTGAAAATCGTGCTAAAGCTGCTGAAGGAAAAACGGACGGCCCTTGTGATCCGGGAGGTGTTCGATACCCATCGGGATTCGACCTTCGCCTTGTTTCAAGAGGTGATCGAAGAGCTCGGTCTCACAAAGGCTGTGGCATCTCTTTCTTCCCCGCTGCAGCTGCGATTTCACAATGGCAGCCGGATCATGTTCAAAGGAATGGACAATCCGGCAAAATTAAAATCGGTTCATAACATTTCATTAATATGGATTGAAGAGTGCTCAGAGGTGAAGTATGAGGGGTTCAAGGAATTAATCGGACGTCTTCGCCATCCTGAGCTGAAGCTTCATATGATCTGTACCACCAATCCCGTCGGCACCTCCAATTGGACGTATAGGCATTTTTTTCGGGATGAACGCAAGAAACGGTTTGTGCTGGATGACAGCGAACTTTACGAAAAGCGGACAATTGTGAAGGGAGATACGTATTACCATCATTCCACCGCTAACGACAATCTTTTTCTCCCGGAAAGCTATCTGAAACAGCTTGACGGACTCAAAGAGTATGATCCTGACCTGTACCGGATTGCCCGCAAAGGACGATTCGGCGTCAACGGGATCAGGGTGCTGCCGCAGTTCGAGGTACTCCCGCATGATCAAGTGAAAAAATGTATCGCAGACATCAGCAAGCCAATCTTTCGTACAGGCATGGATTTTGGATTCGAGGAATCCTATAATGCCGTCGTCCGGCTTGCTGTAGATCCTGAAAAAAAATACCTCTACATTTATTGGGAGTATTATCAAAACAAAATGACAGATGACAGGACGGCTGAGGAGCTGCGTGAGTTTATTGAGACACAGGAATTGATCAAAGCCGACTCGGCTGAGCCGAAAAGCATTCAATATTTCCGCCAGCAGGGCTTTCGGATGGTTGGAGCCAGAAAGTTTCCCGGCTCCAGGCTTCAATATACCAAAAAGGTAAAACGGTTCAAAAAAATCTTCTGTTCGGATCGCTGTGAAAATGTCATCTATGAGCTCAAGACACTTACGTATGCCAAAGATAAAAACGGAGCTCTGATTGAGGATGAATTCACGATTGACCCGCATACGCTTTCTGCCATTTGGTATGCGCTTGATGATTATGAGGTTGCTGATATGAAAGAGACAGCACACAAACGAATCCGGCCGAACAGAGAAAGGAGGAGGTCATAAATCATGCACAATCAAACAGTCAGAGCAACTGTATTTAAAGCCAATGCCGCGGCTCCACAAACAAAGCAAATCTATGAAGATGACTTTTCTGAGCTGTACGGAGAGGACATTATCGCTCCGCCCTACAATATCATCGAGCTCAAAACCATTGCCGAATACTCGACCATTCTTCAGCAATGCATTGATGCGTACAGAGTGAATATTACAGGCTTTGGATTCGATGTTGAGTACACATTTGATGTCAACGCAAGTGATGTCGATCAGGCAAAAAAGAAAAGAGCGGAAAAAGACTGGGCCAGACTCGAAGCCTTTTATAAATGTCTTCACTTTGATGAATCAGCTGAAATGATTTTAGGCTATGCCATCGAAGACAGAGAAAAAACAGGCAACGGATTTATGGAAGTGCTTCGCGACGGGGCGGGAAAACCTGCCGGCATCGAATATTTAGATGTGAAATATATGCGTGTATGCGGAGCAGGCGAGCCTGTAGAGGTTTCATTCGTATATGAAGAAAACGGGAAAATGAAAAGGATCAAAAGGCAAAAACGCTTCCGAAAATATGTGCAGATGATCAATGGAAAGAAAGTATTTTTTAAAGAATACGGCGATCCGCGAAAAATGGATATTCGCACAGGTGAATATGTAAACACATTGGCAGAGAAGTATCAAGCAAATGAAGCCATTCACCTCAAAATCGGAAGCGGCGTATACGGTGTACCCCGCTGGATCGGCAATATTGTCAATTTATACGGGGCCCGAAAAGCAGAAGAGCTCAATTTTATGTATTTTAAGCAGGGACGTCACGTCCCCGCTGCGATTACAGTGGAAAACGGGATGCTGTCTGAAGCTTCTTACCGGGAGCTGCAGGAATACATGAATGATCTTGAAGGTGTTGAAAACGCCCATAAATTTCTCCTGATCGAAGCGGAAGGAATCGCAAAAGAAAAGGATCTCCACGGAGGCGAGGATATTACGCCGGTTTCCGTGGAAATCAAATCCTTGGCTGAAATTCTCCAAAACGACGCCCTGTTTCTTGAATACGATGAAAAAAGCAGAAATAAGCTGCGTTCCGCGTTCCGTCTCCCGCCGCTGTATACAGGCGAGGCCCAGGAATACAACCGGGCGACAGCTGATACTGCTAGAAAAATTACGGAGGAGCAGGTTTTTCAGCCGGAGCGAAAAACGCTCGTGAATAAACTGAATACGCTGCTTTTGCCGGAGCTGAATATCCATGACGTCAGGCTGACATTAAAAGGACCAGACTTTCGTGATCCGCTTGAGATTGCAAAGGTGCTCGGTCCTTTTATTACAGCAGGAGCAGTCTCGCCGAATGATTTACGCGACCTTGCCGGACGGGTGCTTGGCAAAACACTGGAGGAGTGGCCGGAGGACATTTATAAACGGCCTGCAGGACAGGATGCGGAAAAGACAAACCTGACTGCGCTCATGCAGGAGTTGAAAGAAAGCATCGAAGATATCAAAACGTCCTGAAGGGAGGTGAATCAAGCAGGTGGCGCGAGAATTAAGAAATGCCAAAATCAGCTTTGTCAGTTATGTGGACAAGGCGGCTAACCAGACAGAATTTTTCTTTATGAAGTCAGCCGAACCTCCGTCATTTGAAAAAAAGGTTCGGCTGTTTACAAAAAGTGAGCAGGATGAACAAAAGCTCGTGTACGGAATCGTGTATGAGCCTGATGTTCCTGATGCCCACGGCGATTTTATGACCGCCGAGGAAATTGAAAAAGCGGCGCACGGTTTTCTCGCGGAGGCACGGGAGATTGATATCAATCACAACTTTGAGGGCGGAACCGGCGTCGTGGTCGAGTCCTATGTGGCGCCCGATGATTTTATGATCGGGTCAAAGCGGATTACAAAGGGCTCATGGGTACTCGTGACAAGAGCGTCTGACGAGGTGTGGGAACAGATTAAGGCTGGAATTATCACCGGCTACAGCATGGCTGGCACTGCAGATGTGTATGAAGAAGAACCGGTCGAAAAAGCAGGGTTCTTTAGTGTATTCAAGCAAATGCTTGCTGACAAAACAGGGAAGGAGACTGAAGAAATGAGAAAAGAAGACATGAAAGAATCATTCGAGCATGCGCTTTACCCTCTGCTCAAACGGCTTGAGCGGATTGAAAAAAACACAGACACGGAGGAAAAGCCGGAGCAGACGGGTGATGACGAGCGTCTGAAAAAGCTCGTTGAAGACATGCTTGCCCCGCTGATCGAACGCATCGAGGCTTTGGAAAAAGCGCGAGGCGCGTCTAAGCAGACAGCGGACGATACGGGCGGCAATACAGAGCAAGTCAAAAAATCAATCTGGAGCGGACTGCTGTAAAACCAGTCAAGGAGGAGGAAATCAATTGAGAAATCAAGAGATCATTCGGAAAGCGGAAATGTCGCTTTCTGCTTTAAAAAGCGGCGGGCTTATGAACCCTGCGCAAGCATCGGCTTTTATCCGCATGGTGCAAAACACGCCGACCATTTTCAGTGAATCCCGCGTGATTCAAATGGAAAATGACTCGCAAAAATTTGAGAAAATCGGCTTCGGCCAGCGTATTCTGCGGGCTGCGCAAGAAGGAAAAGCACTGTCAAACGACGAGCTGACAGTTCCAACGACAAGCACTGTCCAGCTGAACACGAAGGAAGTCATTGCGGAAATTAACATTACGTATGACACACTTGAAAACAATATTGAAAAAGACGGCCTGCAGCAGACAATCATGCAAATTTTAGCAGAGCGCGCAGCAGTTGATATTGAAGAGCTGATCGTTAACGGTGATACAGCATCAGCTGATCCGTATCTGGCACAGCTGGACGGCATCCGTAAACAGGCGGTTTCCCATATCGTTGACATGAACGGTGAAGAACTGTCCAGAGCGACATTCAAGAAAGGCTTAAAGGCAGTTCCGCCAAAATATTTGCGCATCCCTCAGGAATTCAGATTCTATACGTCTCACGGCTTAGAAGTTGAATGGAAGGACCGCGTGGCAGACCGCCAGACAAACCTTGGGGACCAGGCTGTTCAGGGCGGCTTGTCAACAGCATTCGGCGTACCGGTCAAAGGAGTATCCAATATTCAGCCGTACACAGTCGGTGAGGGAGACGCGCAATATGACGCTTCTGATATCATTCTCACACATCCGAAAAATATCATTCTCGGCTTCTCCCGCAATATCCGAATTGAAGTCGACAAAGACATCCGCTCCCGTAAATTCATTATTGTCTTAACGGCCAAGCTGGACAGCAAGTTCGAGGAAGAGGATGCCTGCGCGAAATTAATTAACGTAAAAGAATAATAGAAACGAGGTGGTCAGCTCATGCTCATTGAACCGACTGACGTAGCCTCCTATTCGGTCTATGATCGGGTGAAAAACAGGCCGGAAGAGCTGCTGGCGCAGGATATCATCGAGGCGGAAGCAGAAGCGGCTCTCATCACGGGCCACCGCTTTGAAGACAGCTTGTATGATCCGCTGCCCGGTAAGGTGAAGCTGGCTTTAGTAAAGCTTGCCCAGTATTTTGCGCTTGTCAACAGCGATGAATCTGCCTCATCAAGCTATCAGTCTGAGAAAATGGGGGATTATTCCTACACGGTTTCCGGAGAAGGCGGGATTCAGCGGCCTGAGGTGTATCATTTGCTCGAAGAGTTTATCAAGCCGGGCTACGTCCCTGAATCCTCCAGACTGAAGGTGAGATCTTTATGAGCTACAAGCAGATGCTCATTCACCGTTGCGACATTTATCATGAAGCAGCCCAAGCGCCGTCTGCAGGCCGATTTGGGATTCCGGCAGACAGGCTGCAGCCGGTGATTTCATATCCCGATACACCCGATGAACAAGATGTCCCTTGTTATTTTACCGAAAAAACACAGCAGCTGATTCAGGAGAAGCCGGATCAAACTGTATATCATAGCTTTCTCGTCCATTTTCCGTTGTCAGCGGACATCCGAGTGAACGATAAAATCATTTGGGAGAATCATAAATATATACTAAAGCTGCCGAAAAGGATCAGGCATCATCATTGGGAGGTCGTCGCAGTCAGGGATGAAAGCCTATGAAAATAGCGGGATTGAAACAGCTGAACACGGCATTAAAAGAAGCGGCTTCAGGCGGTTTTTCCAGACAGGCGTCCCGGTGGCTTGAGGAGTGCGGGCAAGATTTTCTGGAGATCGTCCAATCTGAACTCATCAGCACACAAACGATTGATACAGAAAAACTGCTCAGTTCCTTTGAGAAAGGCGCAGAGGACAATCTCTGGATTGTGCAAAGCGGCGGGCTTTCGCTTGAGGTGGGGACACAGCTTGATTACTCCTCATTTCTTAATGACGGCCATTGGACGTCAAAACAAGATGTGAGATGGGTGCCGGGGCGTTTTCAAGGCTCACGGTTTATTTATGATCCAGCGGCTTCAACGGGAATGGCGCTCAAGAGAAAATGGATACCGGGCACGGGCTACTGGGATCATGCACTGCTTTTATATGAACAGCTGTTTGAAAAATCGCTGGAAAGCAAACTGCGCCAGTGGCTGAAGAAGCTGTAAAGGAGGAGCAGGATGAACAGTGAAACAGGATCGATCATGGCGTTTTTGTACAGCCGGTGGTCTGTTCCCATTTATGAACGCGAGCTTCCTGATCACTTTCAGGTGCCGTCGTTATACGTCCCGCCACCATCTGTTTTCGAGGAAACAGATACGGTCTCCACATTTAAAAAAACCTACAGTCTCAATGTAAAACTGTTTCATCTGGACTCCGTTCAGGCACTGGATGAAGCGGACAGGCTCGCGGATGCCATCAGAGAAGCGAGAAATATGATTCCGCTGCTGAGTGAATCCGGTGAGAAGACGGGGGATATGGTTCGCATCTCCCAAATCGAGACAAGGGTAGGGGACAGGGGCGAGGCGGCCATGGTGATCAGGTGGAGCAGCCGATATTATTATCACAAAACAGAACAGCCTGTCTTACAGGATATCGACATGAACAGCGGGGTGAAATAAACGGTGTCAAAGGACAAACAACAGAAGAAGGCTGTACATACAAAGAGCCGAGAAGCTCTATTTGATACAGCGGATTTGATTAAGCACGCGAAGGAACTGTTCGGCGTTAAGCCGGATATTCTTCAGGGGGCTTTATTTGGCGTGGATCAACCACGTATGACGAAATCAGAAGCCAACCAATTGATTCAAACATTTCTAACCAAGGAGGTCATGTCATCATGAATGGCGGAACATTTACAACAGGCAAAGAAAAAGAACGTGCAGGCATTTATTTTAACTTTAAAACGACGGCACAGGAGCGGGTATCACTCAGTGAACGGGGAACAGTCGCACTTCCGGTCGCATCAAGCTGGGGCGAAGCGAAAACGTTCGTCTCCATTTCCAGCGTTGAAGACCTAAACAAAAAAGTGGGCCTCAGCATTGATGACCCGTCTTTATTGCTGCTGCGTGAAGCGAAGAAAAATGCGAAAACGGTATTGATGTACCGTCTAACCGAAGGTGTCCGAGCGTCTGCTGATATTGCTGAAGGCGTCAAAGCAACTGCAGTATATGGCGGAACAAAAGGAAATGACATTATCATCCGCATCAATCAAAATGTGCTGGATGCTAATTCTTTCGATGTGACAACATATATGGACGAATCAGAGGTTGATAAACAGACTGTCAAAAAGGCTGAAGAATTAACAGCTAACGGCTATGTCACTTTTACCGGAACAGGCGATCTTTCTTCAACGATTCCTCTCACTGGATCAGAAGGAGACACTGCAGCTGAGACGCTGAATGCATCCGCGGGAATCCGTTTATCTGGCGGTACGGATAAAGCCCCTGTCAACTCCGATTATACAGATTTCTTAGCCGCGGCTGAAACGGAGAGCTTTGATGTGATTGCGCTGCCTGTTGCAGAAGGTGACCAGTTGAAGGCGACGTTTGCTGCTTTCATTAAACGCCTTCGCGACGGCCAAGGACAAAAAGTGCAAGGCGTCACAGCCAATTATGCCGGTGATTATGAAGGCATCATCAACGTAACTGAGGGTGTGCTGCTTGAAGATGGCACGGAAGTTACACCCGACAAAGCAACAGCTTGGGTAGCTGGAGCGAGTGCAGGAGCAACCTTTAACCAATCACTTACATTTGTAGAGTACGAAGGCGCAGTTGATGTGTTACACCGCCTCGACCACGATACGATTGTTGAACGTCTGGGCAAAGGTGAATTTTTATTCACATTCGACGCCCGTGATAAATCCGTCAGCGTAGAAAAGGACATTAACTCACTCGTGACGTTCACAGCTGAGAAAAACAAGAAATTTGCGAAGAACAAAATCGTTCGTGTCCTGGATGCTGTGAATAATGATTTAACACGCGAGCTGAAAGCCTTAATTAAATCAAGAAAAGGCAGCGGAAGCGATATCCCGGCATCTGAAGACGGACTGCAGTATGTAAAAACGATGATCACGCAATACATGACAACGCTTCAGGATGCGGGCGGCATCACTGGCTTTGATTCTGATGAAGATATCACAATTTCAATGAATGAAGATCGTGACGGCTTCTTGATTGACCTGGCTGTTCAGCCTGTCGACGCAGCAGAAAAATTCTACTTTAATGTGGAGGTAAACTAATATGGCATTAAAAGCACAAAACACAATTTCAGGAAAAGAAGGCCGCTTATTTCTCGATGGTGAGGAAATGGCGCACATCAAAACATTTGAAGCAAACGTTGAGAAAAACAAATCCGAAGTCAACATTATGGGCCGCCGCATGACAGGCCATAAAACAACAGGGGCAAATGGAACAGGGACCGCAACGTTCTACAAAGTCACATCAAAATTCGTGCTATTGATGATGGACTATGTCAAAAAAGGCAGCGACCCTTATTTCACGCTCCAAGCTGTGCTGGATGATCAATCCTCCGGCCGGGGCACAGAGCGAGTCACGCTGTACGACGTCAACTTTGACTCTGCCAAAATTGCAAGCCTTGATGTCGATTCAGAAGCGTTAGAGGAAGAAGTTCCATTTACATTCGAAGACTTCGACGTCCCTGAAAAGCTATCTGACACGTTTTAATCAAAGCTGAATCAGCCCATACGCAGACCTTTCTCAGAAAGGTCTGTTTTTAAAAGATGAAACCAAACAATAGACAAGGGAGTTTTTTACATGAGCGAGAAGAACGAAAACGTATATGATCTTTCCTTTTTTATGCCGGGAAAAACAATTGAAGCTGAGGAAATCAAAGTGCCGATCTCAAAGCGTTTTGTTGATAAAAAAGGGAATGTCATTCCGTTTATTTTAAAACCAATTACTACTGAACGTATTGATGAATTAGAGAAAGAAAACACCACATTTAAAAATGTGAAAGGCCGCGGCCGTGTCAAAGATTTAGACTCCCAGCGCTTTTATGCGAGAATTGCCATCGAATCTACTATTTATCCTGATTTTCGTTCAAAAGATTTAAGGGAAGCATACAAAACTGCGGATCCGGTAGAAGTTGCCAAACGTGTATTATCTGTTGGGGGAGAGTATGCGAACTGGCTGAATAAAGCAATTGAAATCAATGGTTTTGAAGATGATCTTGAAGATCTAGAAGAAGAAGCAAAAAACTAGTAAAGGATGGCGATAAGGAAGCTGTGTATTTGTACTATGCAATGCATGAGCTTCATTACTCGCCATCCCAACTTCTTGAATTATATGAAGCACCAAAACATTTTAAAGCTCTTTTATTTGGGTTGATAGGTTATAAGCTAGATCTATTAGAAAAAGAATCAAGGAGAGGAGGGAACTAATATCGCAAAATTAACAGCCCGTTTTGATCTCGAAGACAAGGTATCTAAAAAACTAAAACGGATACATAAAGGATTCCAAGAGGTCGAAAAAAAAGTCAAAACCATTAATCGGCAAATCAAAATCAGTATCAGAGCGGAAGATCAGGCATTTTACCGGCTGAGAAAAATAAACGACTATATCATTTTGAAATTCGCGAAATCGCTTGAAATTAATGTTGTACTTGATGACCAAGTCACTTCAAAGCTTGATGCAATTGAAAGAAAACTTAAACGGCTGCCGAAAGAAACGAAGCTGACTGTCTCTTTGGTAGACCGGACAGCAGCTGCGTATAAAAAAATAAAGAAGATGCTTTCTTATCAAAAGCTATCATTCCTTTTGATTCCAGATGACAAGGTTACTTCTACAGTTAAAAGGATTATCGGTTATATTAAGAAAAATTTGAAAAAAGGATACACAGTCAAACTAAAGGTCATCGATGAAATCACCAAAACAGTTAATCGATTAACAGCCCTTCTAAGGAAATTTGAAAAAACCTATTATGTAAAAGTGGTTGTTAAAACAAAAGTATCAGACAAAATCAATAAAAAAGAAAGCCCGATTAACAAAGAAACTTCTAAGAGAGAATCAGACAAATCCTCAGATAAAGGCTCTGATAAGAGCTCAGATCAAAAACCTGGTTGGGTCGGAAAAATAAAAGGCTGGCTGAAGGATTGGTGGACAAAATCAGCTTGGCCTTGGATCAAAGATACGCTCAATGAAATAGGCAAAGCTTTTTTGGATCGTTTCAAAGAGAGATTGATAGAAAAGCTGAAAAATGATGTGTTTGATAAGATCATTGATAAAATTCTAGGACCACAAAAAAAGGACGATTCTGGTGAAAATTCTGACACAGATAAAAAAGTCCTTAACCGTAATACAGGAGGAAATTGTTGCTGTGACTGCTGTGAAGGCGGTATCAGCCCGGGCACTAAAAATAAAAAAAACTATAGAAAAAAGAAAAGTCCCACAAAGGCTCCAAACAGAACACTCAAGGTTCCTGGAGAGGTGATAAGAAGACGCCAGAGCGGCACACCTGCTGAAAGTGCACCTAGGACCTCGGGTTCCAAGTTAAAGAACTGGCTTGGAGGGTTAAAATCGCTAGGGAAAGATTCATCCAAACTAGGTAAAGCGTTCAGAGGAATGGGAAAGGCTGTTCCATACGTAGGATCTGCTTTAGCAGTGTTTGATTTAGCTGGAATCAATAAAGATAATGCTGGCGAAAAGGTTGGTTCAATTGGAGGACGCATTGCCGGAGCGGAAGCTGGTGCAACAGCCGGAGCGGAAGCTGGTGCAACGATTGGATCTTTCGTTGGTCCGGAAGGTACAGCAATCGGCGGGGCAATCGGCGGAATTGGCGGCGGGTTAGTAGGCGGAATCGGCGGCGAAGAAGCAGGTAAGAACATTGGTAAGATGTTTGATACTTCTAAGTTAAAGGAGAGCATAAGCAATTCACTATTTAACAAAGAGTGGTGGAGTGGAAAATGGAACTCCATTTCTGATACTGCCAATGGGGCTATTACTTGGATTGAAGATACATGGAGTAAAGTTTCAACTTGGTTTGACCAGTATGTGTTTACACCTATTTATAATGTTGCTGTACCTGTAATTAATTTTATAGTAGGATTGTTTGCCTATGCATGGGATGGCATATTGGCAGTATGGAACATTGTCTACCCGTGGTTTAAGGATAACGTGTGGGATCCAATAAGCGGAGCAGTTACTAATGTTGCTACAACGATATGGACTGGGTTGTGCAACGCCTGGACGGTTATTTCAGGCATATGGTCTACTGTTTCAACATGGTTTATGGACAATGTGTGGAATCCTGTAAGTGAAGCCGTAACCACTGCGGCAACATGGATTTGGAGTAAGATCAATGATGCATGGACAATGATTTCCAATATTTGGACAGGGGTATCGAATTGGTTTTATGATAATGTATGGAACCCGATCGTCAAAAAAGTAGAAGATATTAAAACTTCAATAAAAGAAAAATTCGATGATGCAAGGAAATTTTTTGAGGATGCATGGGATGGAATTGAAACTTGGTTTAATGAACATGTGAAAGATCCATTGGTTAAAGTATCAGAGAAAATTGCTGAGAAATTTCAATGGCTATTCGATTTAAAAGATTCAGTTGGTGGTTTCGTTGCAAAAGTAATACACAGGGGGGAAGAAGTTACTCACCTCAAGAAAAAACCAAGCAAAAAGGACTCGAAAGAGAAAAAAACTAGTTCCAAACCAACTACTAATAACATTTTTGCTCAATCTCCATCAAATAATAATATGACTGTTTTTCAACAAGCACTAGATCAGAACGCCACAGGCGGCTACATCACCAAACCAACCATCTCGTGGATCGGTGAAGCCGGCAAGGAATTCGTTATCCCGGTTGATAACAACCGAGGCCGGGGGAAGATGCTTCTTTCACAAGCGGCGTCTAAGCTGGGTATGCAAGTTGTAGACGACATGGGAGCAGCTTCGTCTTCTGGCGGAAGTCCAGCATCTGTTTCAGGAGGAGCAGCTGTCAGTCCTCTATCAGGTTCAGCCTCACCAGCAATGAACACTGCAAATCTTACAGGCCAAGCGTCCACACTCGGACAGCAATTTTCAGAAGGCTTTGGTAAAGGCATCAGCGATCAACCTGTCAAAATGGAAGACTGGAAAAAGAAAAACATCAATACGCCATTTACACAAATGATTTCTGCTTCACCAAATTACGGTAAACAAATGGTAAGCGGGTATGCCAAGGGCCAAAACGGCACTGCAACCGGAACGGACGGCTTTTTGCAATCAAAAGTTAAAACGCCGTACCAAGCCACTGTGAACAAATCGTCTTCATGGGGCACAGGAACGGTCAAAGGCTTTGCGCAAGGACAAAACTCAACCCAAACAGGGACTGCACAGTATGTGAGTACACATGTTGACAAACCGTTCCTGCGTTCAAAAGACACATCGAACAGCTGGGGCTCCGGTTTGATCGGAAACTTTGTGACAGGCATGAATTCTAAATCCAGTGAAGTAAAACAAGCAGCAAAGGATATGGCCAAGAGAGTGGAGCAGGCTTTCCGTGAGGAGCTAGATATTCATTCACCTTCCCGTGTCATGATGAGCTTGGGGCGTTTTGCTTCAATTGGTGTTGTCAAAGGCCTTGGCTCAGTAGATGTAAAGAAATTTGCTGAAAAACAAGCCGGATCACTGGCGGCTGCCTATTCCGGAATGGGAGCCATGGGCGGGAACGTAAAACAATGGATTATGGCTGCTCTCATGGCCACCAAGACACCGATGAGCTGGCTACCGGGACTCATGACGATTGCGCAGCATGAATCCGGAGGCAATCCGAATGCAATTAACTTGTGGGACAGCAACGCAAAAGCGGGGCATCCGTCACAAGGGCTGATGCAGACGATCCCAAGCACCTTTAATGACCATAAAGCACCGGGTATGGGTAACATTAAAAACCCGATTCACAACGCAGCTGCTGCGATCGGCTACATTAAAAGCAGATATGGATCAATCAACAATGTGCCGGGTATTAAAAGCCTGAATCATGGCGGACCGTATGTCGGTTACGCAAACGGCGGGCTGATTACAAAAGAACAAATCGCCCGTGTCGGTGAAGGAAACAAGCGGGAATGGATCATCCCAGAGGAACGGGGCATCCGCGGCCGCTACCTCCTTCAGAGAGCTGCGCAAGCTCTTGGTATGGAAGTGACAGATCCGTCTCAATCCCAGCAGTCTGAGCTTTCTTCAGGACAAGTTTCAGCAGTTACATCCGGTACACGGCAAACGATACAAACAGCCGGAATGAAAGAAATAAAGATTGAGTTTAACGGAGACCAGCACTTCCATAATGGACAGGACGCTGAAACCCTTGCAGCGAGAATCAAGCAGGCGCTTATAGACGAACTGCAAAAGGATATCAATATTGGCACGAAGGGAGTCGTTGCATTTGACTAAATCCGTATATGAATTTTGGATTTCACAAGGGAAGGACAAGCTGCGGCTCCCCGTTCTTCCCGACCAGTTAAATATTTCAAATACGGTTCAGAATGAGACGGTTAAAGTAGCCAAGTTCGGTGACCTTACATTTATTGACGAACAAGGCGCGAAAGAAATTTCGTTCTCTTCGTTTTTTCCGAAGAAATACAGCCCAATAGCTGAATATCAAACCTTCCCGTCGCCGGAAAATGCGATAACAAAAATTGAAAAATGGATGAAGGCCAAAAAACCGGTTCAGTTTTTGATTACGGGAACTAAAGTGAATTTAACATGCAGTATTGAAGGTTTTTCCTATAGCGAAGGCCAGCAGGATATAGGTGATCGCACCTTTGATATTCAATTAAAAGAATACAAAACCGCTTCCCCGCGGAAAATCAAGCAGAAGAAAAAAACAAAGGCAAAACGTCCGTCGAAGGCTGCGCCGAAGACGTACACAGTGAAAAAGGGAGACACGCTATGGGACATTGCAGGCAGATTTTACGGGAACAGCACTCAATGGCGCAAAATTTGGAACGCCAATAAAACAGCAATGATCAAACGAAGCAAACGGAACATCAGGCAGCCGGGCCACTGGATTTTTCCCGGCCAAAAATTAAAGATACCGCAATGAAACAGGTGATGTATGATGATAGAACTGTTCGTCATTAAAGACACAGAGTGGCTTGAGCTGGTTGCTGAAAGCGTATCGCTTGAAGGCCACCGTTATCAGGCGCCGCGCTCTATTGAAGCGACCATCGTCACCAAGCAGGGCGACCAGACGTATTACAGTGTCTCAGAAGGAGATACGGTTTTGTTTAAATGGAAGGGAAAAGAGCTGTTTCGGGGCATTGTTTTTGCAAGAACCCCGGACGAGCATACGCTTGCCTTCAGCGCCTATGACATGCTTCAGTACCTGGTCAAAAACCAGGATATGTACGTGTTTTCCAATCAGCGGGCCGACCAGATCATCAGAAGGATTGCTAGTGACTTCCAGATACCGACAACCTCGATCGCAAACACAGGCCATACGATCAAAAGTCTTGTCATTAAAAATGATACGACATTGTATGACATCATATTAAAAGCGCTGAAACAGACGAAAAGCCAGACAGGACGACATTACCAGCTGTATTCGGAAAAAGGAAAGCTCGGTCTGCGCGCTTGGCCAGATCCGTCAGAGGTATGGGTGCTTGAAACGGGCGTCAATATCACGGGCTACCAATACAGCACTTCTATAAACGACACTGCTACTCGGGTGGTGCTTCGCCGGCAGAAGGACAATAAGACATATAAAGCCTCTGCCAAGGACAGATCAGGCTTAAATAAATACGGTGTGCTTCAATATACGGAAACGGTCACGGATGACATCAACCAGGCACAGCTTCAGCAGCGGGCAGATGTAAGCCTTGCTGAAAAAAAGGGCGTGAAAAAAGAACTGAAAAATATTCAGGCAGTGGGCATCCCGGAAGTGCAGAGCGGCTTGCCCGTCTATATTTCGATTCCAGAGGCCGGCATCAAGAAAACCTATTGGGTAGATACGGACCGGCATGAATTTAAAGGAACGAAACATACGATGACGATCGATGTTGTTGAAAAGAATACGATGCCGGAAGGAGTATCCTGATGAGATTAAGTGAGGCTATAAAACATTTGGCAGTCGGCGCAATTGACGCTGAGTCTCCGGTAGAACTGCTCCCGGCTGAAGTCGTTTCGGTTTCTCCTGTGGAAATCAAATTAAAAGAAAACAGCAAACTGATCATACCGGCTGACGCCATCATTATCCCAAAACGGATGCAGTCCGGAGGAGACGATGCACTCGAGCCGGGGGATCGCCTCATGACCGCGGCTCTGACTGGCGGGCAATCGTTTTTTATTTTAGATAAGGTATAGACAAAACCGCTTCAGTACGAAGGGGTTTTTATATTTAGCATGTAAAAGGAGTGGGCATCATGGCCCTGACACCAGAAGTAGAGTTTGAGGATTTTGAAGATGAGAGCGAAGTCATTGAAACCTCGCAAACGTATAAAATAGATTTTGAAAACGGAAGAATTACGAATGAGCTGATTACCGGGCTTGAAGCGATCAGGCAGTTCGTGTATATCGCCTTACAAACAGAACGCTATGCGTATGCCGTATATAGCCATAATGTCGGAAATGAGCTTCAGGACGTGCTGACAGATCATGAGACAACTGATGCGTATAAAAAGATGGAGATTCCGAGGCTGATAGAAGAGGCGCTGGTTTATGATGACCGGATATCGGCTGTAACAGATTTTGAGATTGAAAAACAAGGCGACGCGTTTCATGTGTCCTTTGTAGTGGAGACGGATGAAGGGACGCTTGAGATTGAGGAGGTGCTTGGCGAACATGTTTGAAGATCAGACCTTTGAAAATATTATGGAGCGTATGCTGAACAGCATTTCCGCAGATATTGACACAAGAGAAGGCAGCGTCATTTATAATGCGTTAGCCCCAGCGGCGGCCGAGCTTGCGAAGTCTTATATATGGCTGGATACTGTGCTTGAGCTAGTTTTTTCTGATACCGCACAAGGCGAATTTTTAGACAGGCGTGCAGCGGAAGCGGGAATTGAACGGACAGCCGCGACAAAGGCGGTCAGAGCGGGAGAGTTTACATCTGGAGTTACTATTCCTGTCGGCTCCCGCTTTTACGTGGATAATCTTTATTTTCAATATACGGCAGACGGGACGCTCATCTGTGAAACACCTGGTGAAGCGGGAAACGCCAATCTGACCGGACGCAATTTACTGTCATTGGATACCATTCCCGGTTTAGAAACGGCCATTGTCAAAGAAATCCTGATTCCGGGGCGCGAGGAAGAGGGAGATGACAGCTTGCGAGAACGGTATTTTACAAGGGTTCGGCGTGAGGCCGTCAGTGCCAATAAAATGCATTATAAAGAGTGGGCTGAGGAAGTGGACGGTGTGGGAAAGGCAAAGGTCTTCCCGCTTTGGAACGGTGAAGGCACTGTCAAAATTGTCGTCACCAATGCGAATCTTGAGCCCGCTTCTCATATTTTAATTCAAAAAGTGAAAGATTATATCGACCCTGAACCAGGACAGGGAGAGGGACAGGCGCCAATCGGAGCCGTTGTCACAGTGGAGAGCGCGGTCTGGAAAGAAGTTGAGATTTCTGCCGAAGTGCTGCCTGAGATCAATCACTCAATTGACGAAGTGAAGTCAGAAATTGAGGAAGGCGTTTTAAATCTCTTTAAGAAAATGGCTTTTGAAGATAACGTCATCCGCCTTTCTCAAATTAACAATATCGTCTATAATTCACCATCAGTCAGTGACTACTCCAATATTCAAATCAACGGCACGTCTGAAAATCTGGTGCTGAGCGACGTGGAAATTCCTAAGCTTGGGCAGGTGAAGATCATTGAGCAAACAAGATGACATGACAGCGTATCTGCCGCCGTTTCTTACCAGCCTTAAAGAAATGGCTGAGCTGCTGAAAGCGGAAGCGCCTGAGTTTGATAAACAAAATGACAGCATATTTGATCTGACGGATCAGTTATTCGTACCGACGGCGACATGGGGGCTCAGCCGCTGGGAAAAGATTTTAAACGTACCGCGGGAATCAGGTGACACTGATGAGATCAGACGATTGAGGCTCATTTCCAAAATGTCGAACATCCCGCCAATCACATACAGGGCCATTGAGCAGGCGGTAAACCGTTTCTTGAAAAACCCGTCTGCACAGGTCCGCCTGATTCCCGGCGAATACCGATTTAACGTCGATATCAATGTTGATGACCTCCAGCACATGAATGAGCTGATCGAAGCGATAGAAAACATGAAGCCCGCTCATTTGGCGTATACGCTCAGAGGCGGATTGAACGAGACGCTGCAAATCAAAGACACAGTCATCCTGAATCATCGCAGATACCGAACAGTCAGTGAGCTCAAGGTCGGTTATTCTGTCACTCTTAACAATAATGAGGTGGTCTTAACTTGATTTCAACCATATACAGAGAACGCACAGCGGCTGATCTAAAAAGCAGAATCGATCACGTGCTGCTCAACGGCCAAAAAACAGAAATAGTAGAGCTCGCCATTGACGGTGCGACCGTCACCGTTCTGACAAAACGTGAGGAAGACATCAAGCATATCGAAACGGTACAAATTTTTGACGAGCTGGGCAATGTGATCACAGAGAGAAAGACTGACCTGGACGTCAGCGAAAACAGAACACTCGATTTCAGATTTACCTTTGAGGTGGTGTAAACATGGCATACGAAGAAAAAACAGACTGGCTTCCGGACGACCCAATCAACGAAGATGACGTCAACCGCTGGGAAAAAGGCATAAAAGACGCCCACACCGACCTGGCCGCCCACAAAAACGACATGAACAACCCCCACAACACAACAAAGGCGCAAATCGGGCTGGGGAACGTGGATAATGTGCAGCAGGCGGCGAAGAAGGATTTTGACAAGCATGAGCAAGATCAGGTGCGGCATATCACATCGACAGAGCGTGAAAACTGGAATGCAAAAGAAACTCCAGCTGGTTCTCAAAGTAAGGCTGATACAGCTGAGAGGAATGCAAAAGCATACACTGATGATCTGGCTGCAAGAAGAGATAATCCAAACCAAGTCACAAAGGCACAAGTTGGGCTGGGGAATGTTGATAATGTACAGCAAGCTTCTAAAGCTGAATTTAATTCACATACGAATGATTCAATCCGTCACATCAAATCAGATGAGCGTACTAAGTGGGATAATTCACAACTATTCAAAATAACAGCCGACAATGGAACACAAAAAATCAACCTAACTTCTGGGTCTTTTTATGAAGCTCTAAAAGATTCAGGATCTATGTCTTTTTATGGAACAAATGCTGTAACGGATAACCCATCTGACACAAGCTTGCGCGGTATGCAATTAGTTGGTCAGCCTGGAATTGGCGTAGGTTATGCAGTAGATGTAAAGGGAAATGCTTGGTGGTTCTACTATAATGCGAATCAAACTGCGATAAATTGGTATCCGATTGAGTCTACAACAGGGGCACAGTCAAAAGTAAATGATCATGCTAAGGATCAAACGCTCCATATATCTTCATTAGAAAGAAAGAAGTGGAATAGTGGACAGTTATATCCGTTTACAACCACAAACGGTCAGAGGATTCAGATTGAAAATGAGGGAAGCCTATTTGATTTACCGACAGGTTTTTATTTCGGTGCTGCTGTACAAAATCATCCAGGCGGTGATAAGTCAGCTTGGTATTACTATGATATTACAGAAGTACCGGCAGATCTGGCTCCGCCGCAAGGATTAAAAAAAATTGTCGCTACAAGATCTTTTGATAATCGTACATGGATTGGAACAATTCATAAAGAAGGTGAATTCACGGGTTGGCGTGAAGTCATTACTAATTTAGATTTTGAAGATATATCTTGGAATGATGTACCATATAAAAACGGCGCTAAATCAGGTGATAGGCCCCTTCAGTATCGTAAAGTAGGAAATACTCTTCATCTAAATGGTCACGTTCTGACTGACAGAGAGATTGTTTTTGCAAGCATCCCTTCTTCGTGTGCTCCTTCAAAAGGAGTTGTAAAGTTAGTATCTGCAAGTGGAACAACAGGTTATAGCAAAATAATTATTTACGCATCAGGTGACATGAAATTAACAGGTATTATGGCTAATGTTGAAAATAATGTAAATGGCTATTATATCGATTTAGTAATACCTTTAACATAGGTACAAAGGAGAAAAATATGAAATTAATATATCCTTACGGAGCAGATAAAATCTATCTTGGTAATCCTGTTGAGTTATTTAGAGATCAAGATACAGGGGATTATATTATTCCTAAAAATGCTACAGACATACCTCCAGAATTGAATGGAGAGGGCATGTGGCGACCAATGTTTAATGAAGAAAAGCAAACATGGATAGAAACAGCAGATCAAGCTTATAAAAAAAGCTTACTGGAGGATGTTCCATCTGAATCCAATCCAACGAATGACCAGCTTTCTGCACTTGGCAAACAGTTAACAGAGGAAAAACTAGCGAGAATACAAGCAGACCAAGCACAGAAGGCTTTAGGTATGCAGTTAACTGAAGAAGTAATAGCTAGAAAGGAAGCAGAAGCATTAAGCCAATCTTTAGGTAAACAAATAGCAGCCTTAAAATTAGATCTACTGAATTTAAAGGGAGGAATGACAAGTGAGTCTTAATTTCTGGGTATATGCCCTGTTTTATAAATGGGCTACAACATCAATGGTAAGGGAAGCTATGATGTTTCATGACTGTTCAGTTGATGACTTAAAGGAAGGTGTTAGTGAAAAATATGTTACACTTGCCCAATTTAAAGAAATAACAGATCAAACATACGAGGAAACGATGAAAGCCAACTAAAAGGCTTTTTTATTTTGCCTCAAAGGAGGTGAATGTATGAAAGAAGTAAGGAGGAAGTTTATATGTCAGAATTGTCTGAGGTGCCTGACATGAATTTACTTGAAAAAGAGATAACAGAAATAAAAACAGAACAAAAAACGCTTGAGCAGCGAGTCAGTGTTCTAGAGAGGTCATCAGATAGGCAAGACCAGCAAATCATGACGCTGAACGAAAAATTAAACAAAATTGAAGAAAACACCACGTGGATTAAACGCACCATCACAGGTGCCATCATTACAGCAGTGTCTACAGGCATCATTGGCGGAGCCATCGCCATTATGTACAGCCTGCTGCAGCATTAAAGGGGGATTTTCATGAACACGTTTGACAAGGGCACGGTCATCAGGACGGTGCTTCTTTTAATTGCTTTAATCAACCAGACCATGCTG
The DNA here is from genome assembly GCF_037975425.1 of Bacillus sp. FSL R5-0416. Taxonomy (NCBI): domain Bacteria; kingdom Bacillati; phylum Bacillota; class Bacilli; order Caryophanales; family Bacillaceae; genus Bacillus; species Bacillus sp. FSL R5-0416. Next base: position 1,364,301 of record NZ_CP150252.1, read on the forward strand.
ATGCTCGGCAAATCACCATTGGACATTCAGGAGGAGCAGGTCAATCAGCTCGCTGACGCCCTTTATTCAGCCGGTTCCATTGCATTTACAATTGGAACGACACTTGCCGCTTGGTTTAAAAACAACTATATAACAGAAAAAGGAAAAAAACAGCGCGACTTGTTAAGGGACAATAATCTGACGAAATAAGGAGAGATGAAAATGGTTAACATTATTCAAGACTTTATTCCGGTTGGCGCAAATAACCGTCCAGGCTACGCAATGACGCCGCTCTACATTACGGTGCACAATACAGCGAATACCGCAGTAGGGGCAGATGCTGCAGCGCATGCCCGCTATTTGAAAAATCCTGATACGACGACAAGCTGGCATTTTACAGTTGATGATACAGAAATTTATCAGCATCTGCCTTTGAATGAAAACGGCTGGCATGCGGGAGACGGAAATGGCAGCGGCAACCGGGCTTCTATCGGAATTGAAATTTGCGAAAATGCCGATGGCGATTTTGAAAAAGCAACAGCAAATGCCCAGTGGCTCATCAAAACATTAATGGCTGAACAAAATATCAGTCTCGCCAATGTCGTCCCTCATAAGTATTGGTCAGGGAAGGAATGTCCGCGAAAATTGTTAGATACGTGGGATTCGTTCAAAGCAGGAATTGGGGGAGGCGGCAGCCAAACTTACGTCGTGAAACAGGGCGACACGCTCACATCCATAGCGAGAGCATTTGGTGTTACGGTTGCTCAGCTGCAAGAGTGGAACAATATCGAAGACCCGAATCTTATTCGCGTTGGTCAAGTATTAATTGTAAGTGCTCCATCGTCCACTGAAGAACCCGAGCTCTATCCGCTCCCTGATGGTATCATTCAATTGACAACACCTTATACCTCAGGAGAACACGTCTTTCAGGTGCAACGAGCACTTGCGGCTCTGTATTTTTACCCTGATAAAGGCGCTGTCAACAACGGAATTGACGGCATTTACGGCCCGAAAACAGCTGACGCAGTCGCGCGTTTTCAGTCTGTTAACGGCCTGACTGCCGACGGTATTTACGGACCTGCGACGAAAGCGAAGATCGCAGCGCAATTAAGCTGATCACAGACCACAAAAATCCCGGAGCTGGTTCCGGGATTTATTTTTTCTTCTTCAACTTTTTAATAATTCCAGCACTGCGCTCCCTCACCCGAAGCGAGTACCCGGAAAGCCCAAACCTTCCGTAATCAACAAACTTCACACGCCTCACCAATTTTTTCACTGTATCACCTGACATTATCCTCTGTTTGTATTTATTATATGTAACCCTTTAAGAAAAGGAATAAGGACAAGAGCTGTTTTCCCTTGTCCTTTTAGTGTGATCATGCTTTTTTTCGTTTATACTCGTCAATCAGCCGTTCGTTTTCTTTGAATATTCTTGCTGTATGCGGACTGACTTGATAGCTTGCGACACTGGTGGTTGAACGTTTTTTCAGGATTTTAAACGGCTTCGCCGCTCTGGGCTCGCATCTGTTTTGAAACGCACGTTCCATTATCCTTCACCTTCCTCCTCAATTGGCAGCACCAAATCATATATGCTCGTTAATGACGTAAATAGCAAATAATCAAATTCCGTGACAATGCTGTCAGACGTCAGCTTGATGACATAGTTCTGTGTCTCGATGGTAAAAGGGATGAGAACCACTTTTCCGTATTGGTCGTAATAAACATCCTTTCGATCGAGCCGTGTTTGTACATCTGCCGGATCATCCATATGCTCGGTTAACCGGTCTTTATCAGCCTGTGTCGAATAGTGGCAAAGAGAGGCCGTTAAGTTCATTTTATCAGCATAGGTTTTCAGCAGCTTATCAATACCTTCAGCATAAGCATCTATACTTCCATAATAAACATGGATCGGTTCGTTTTTCAATAGGTATTGGTATGTTTTCAGCCGATTGAGGTACATGTGGAGCATTTCGTTGTTTTCTTCAAGAATTTCTCTTGTGTCTGTTTCAAGCTCGCTGCCGGCCAGTTTTTTGACGTATGCACTTAAGAAGATAAAAGCATCAATCAAAGCAAAACTGACTGCGACAATGAGATACCGTTCCCAGTGGGTAAATAGGGAAGTGGGCTCATATGTCCAGTATACCATAGCGCCCAGAACAAACAGCAAATACCAAGTTTTCCGGATGGCGGACATTTTTTCTTTGACCTTCGCTTCGAAACGCCACGTGGCATACACGTATAACCCCAGTCCGGCCACGATGCACCAGACCATGATCTGAAAGAATAAAACCATATTCGAATCCCTCACATCTGAAATAGGTTCTGCTTATTGTATTCGAGAGATCCGGATGGTTTTCCTGTTCCATCAAAAAAACCGCTCCTTTGACAGAAGCGGTGTGACATTAAAATATCATATTTAAAATAAAGTAGGCGATGGCACCAAGTGTCGCTGAAATCGGAAGCGTGATGACCCATGTAATGAGCATTCGCTTGGCCGTACCCCAGTTTACGCCTTTTACCCGGTGTGACGCACCGACGCCAAGAATTGATGAAGAAATGACGTGGGTTGTACTGACCGGCAAATGAATAAACGTGGCGCCGAAAATAATGGCTGCTCCGGTTAAGTCAGCGGAAACACCGTTTACCGGACGGATTTTCATAATCTTTCCGCCGACGGTTTTGATGATTTTCCAGCCGCCGATTGATGTTCCGAGACCCATGGCTGTCGCGCAGGCGAATTGCACCCAGGTAGGAATATCATTAGCAGAAGTATGTAAATTCGCTGTGATGAGAGCCATTGTGATAATTCCCATTGCTTTTTGCGCATCGTTTGTTCCGTGTGTATACGATTGCAGGGCAGCTGTTACAATCTGCACTCTGCGGAATTGCTTATTCGTTTTCGCCAAGTTGCTGTCTTTGAAAATCAGCTTAACGATGCTATAAAGAATAAAACCAAGGACAAAGGCAATAATTGGTGATAGGATCAGTGCTTCAATGATTTTAATGAAGCCCTTATAGTTTAACGCTGCAAATCCGGCTGCCGCAATGGCTGCACCGGCAATAGCGCCGATGATGGCATGGGATGAGCTGCTTGGGATACCGTAGTACCATGTGATAAGGTTCCAGGCAATTGCAGCGAGTAGCGCAGCCAAGATGACAACAGAGCCATTTTCCAGCGTATAAGGATCTACGATGTCTTTCGTAATGGTTTTGGCAACACCTGTAAACGTCATTGCTCCGACAAAGTTCATCACAGCAGCCAATATAATGGCATGGCGTGGTTTTAACGCTTTTGTTGATACCGAAGTCGCAATTGCGTTTGCCGTATCATGAAACCCGTTGATGAAATCAAACGCCAGAGCACAAATGACTATTAGTATCGTTAATATTAATAGAATATCCATTTTTACCCCTCGTTACGCGTTTTTCATAATGATGGTTTCAAGATTATTGGCAACACTTTGACAAGAGTCGGCGATTTCTTCAAGCGTTTCGTAAATTTCACGATATTGAATGACTTTGATTGGGTCTGTTTCATTTCCGAAAAGATTCTTTAATGATTTTCTGTGCAAGTTGTCACAGCTGTGCTCATACTCTTTTATTTTGATTGCGTGAGGCTGAATATCCTTTAAGCGATTTTCTGCCAGCAGCTCGATCGTAATCAAAATCTCTTTCGCACATTCTCTGATGTATCCGCTGAATTTATCGATATGCTCGTCTGATGAAGTAATTGAGAAAATCTCCATCATGGCAGAGAAATGTTCGATTCCGTCAAGCACATCATCCAAGCTGTTTGTCAGCTGAAGGATATCTTCGCGCTCAATAGGAGTGATGAACGCTTTGTTAAGCTCTTTAATCATGACATGAACATGATTGTCACCTTTTGTTTCATATTCCTTTAACGTATCTGCAAATTCTTTAAGAGTCGTTTGGTTAGTGACCTTAAAATTCACAAAATATTCTGCAGTTTCGTCTATGTTCTTTGCAATTTCTGTTAAAAGGAGTGAGAACTTATCTTTTTTTCTTCTTATCATTAAAAACCCTCCATAGTTTGAATGAACAATGCACACATCAAATTATTATATAGCCTTTTGTCGAAAAAAAACAGGTAAAGTCGAAAAAAACGTATCTTGACTTTTTTGATAAATCGTGTCTCCTTATTTTGACCTACTTCGCTTTAAAAAAACGACCCAAGTTTGCAAAAACTTTCTGCTTAACGTAAAAAGTATATCAAAAGTTGTGTTTTTCCTGTCAACTTTTATCTTCTGTTTCACCAAAAAACGGTTCCCTAAACAAGGGAACCGTTTTATCAGCTTGCTTTTCGTTTTTTCATCCTGTAATAGACAGGCAGTCCGGCAAGGCCGATGAGGATGGATAATCCGCAGCTCATTGTATCTGTAATGAGTGTGCTGCCTAACACAAAGAAGGAGCCCGCGATTGCCAGAATTGGCATAAATGGATAAAGCGGAACACTGTAGGCGCGCTTTTTTCCCTTTGCTCGCTTGCGGAGAATAAACACTGCAAAAAAGGCCATCACATAAAAGATGTAGATCATGAAAATGGAGATTTCTGAGAGCTTATCAGGGTTGCTGATCAGCATCATAATCAAAGCTAAAGCAATTTGAAAAGAAATTGCAATCCATGGTGTGCGGAACGACGGGTGTACATGTGACAGTTTTTCAGCAAATGGAAGCTGTTTGCGTTCCGCCATTGCAAATGAAACACGCGGGAAAGAAAGCACCTTTCCATTTAAGCACCCAAAGATGCTGACGATAATCCCTACACTGATCAGCTTTCCGCCAATTGACCCGAACAGCATGGTTGCCGCGGTGCTTGTCGCATTTTCACCAAGCGTGACAATTTCGTTCGCTGACAGGATGTGGAGCAATGCAAAATTAATGAAAATATAGATCGCCGTTACAATTAATAACCCGCCCGTCATTGCACGCGGCAGCAGCTTTTCGGGATTTTTCATTTCTCCGCCGAGAGCGGCCAGAAGAATCCATCCGTCGTAAGCAAACAGTGTAGCCAAAATAGCCGCTCCGAAGTTCATATCGGAAATGCTTTCGTTTACTGCTGTGAAGATGTGCTGATCGCCTTTCCAAAGACCAAAGATGATGATGCAGGCAATCGGAATCAGTTTTCCGATCGTTGTCAGCGTTTGGACAAAGCCGCCGTATTTTGTACCGATAATATTAATGACGCATAAAAAGAGAACTGCTATAATTCCGATTACTTTTGATAGGCCAGATCCCCAGCCGAAAAGATTCGCCATTAAAGATCCAAAATATAAACCCAGTGCGCCAATAATCGCCGGACCGTAAATGATAATCTGCACCCAGCCGCACAAAAATCCCCAAAATTCGCCGTACACTTCTTCAAGGTACGTATAGAGCCCGCCGGTTTTTGGAATCTGCGTTCCGATTTCCGCGATTGTCAAACCGCCCGCCAGAGTTAAAATACCGCCTAACAGCCAGGCGAAAAGCGCCGTTTTTGAATCACCTGAATAAGCAAGCACAGCGCCGGGCTTCATAAAAACACCAGAACCGATAATGGTTCCGATGACAAGAGTAAGGGCAAACAAGAGGCCTATCTCTTTTTTCAAACCGTTGTCTTCAGTATGCATGTCCTTAACCTCCTATGATGTTGAAGCTTCATGTTGAAGAATCTATTTTTTCATATTGTAAACCCTATTTTAGAAAAGTGAAATAAAATAAATTTTCTGATTTTCGAAATTTGCTTTGTGTACAGCAGATAAAACTGTGGAAACACCTGTTTTAACAATCTATAAACGAATAAACTTCATGATTTTTATTTGTAAAGTTCGCGTTTTCTGTATTAGGATTTTAGCCGGTACAGAGGGGAGATGAGAATTCAGAAAGTGAACGAGCCTTCGGTGAAGCTGATATGTTGACTTTCTCATGCGAATAAAATACTTTGTTATTAGAACAATAAATATACAACTATGATATGATATCTCGAAATCGAGATAAATTAACCTGGAGGGACAGCATATGAAAGTTAACGGCATTCACCACGTATCGGCATTAACGGCCGACGCACAAAAAAACTTGGATTTTTATAAGAAAGTATTAGGATTAAAGCTCGTCAAAAAATCCGTCAATCAGGATGAACCGACAATGTACCATCTGTTCTACGGAGATGAAGTGGCAAACCCGGGAACTGAGCTGACGTTTTTCGAGATTCCCCGCATTGCACCGTTTCATGCGGGAACAAACAGTATTTCTTCTATTGGATTGCGCGTTCCAAGCACAGAAGCCCTGCATTACTGGAAAGAACGTTTTGAAGAGCAGCAAGTAACGCACAGCGGCATCTCCAAAAGAGCCGGACGTGACATATTGGCATTTCAAGATCATGAAGGGCAGCGACTTGTGCTGACTGCTGATGAGGAAGGAAAAGGATATGGCCTGCCTGTTAAACAGAGCGGCATACCGGAAGAATTTTCGTTTCGCGGGTTAGGGCCGGTTGAACTGACTGTGCCATATGCTGAACCAACCTTACACGTATTGACGAATATTCTTGGATTTACAGAAATCAGCCGTGAACCAGTCGAAGGGCAAGGAACCGCCGTTATTCTGGAATCAGGAGAAGGCGGTGCTGCAACGGAAATCCATTTAATAGAAAGAAACGATCTTCCGCGCGAGCGTCAAGGCAAAGGGAGTGTTCACCACGTCGCATTTCGGGTAAGAGATGAAGAAGAACTTGCCGGGTGGCACCGGATCATCAGCCGCGAAGGCTTTAGCAATTCAGGCATAGTTGAGCGCTACTATTTCAAGGCGTTGTATTTCAGAGAACCGAACGGCATTTTGTTCGAGTTATCAACGGACGGACCGGGCTTTATGGTAGATGAAAATCTTGATGAGCTTGGCCAAACGATTGCTCTTCCGCCATATCTAGAGCATCGAAGAGCAGAAATTGAAGCAAAATTGAAACCGATCCAGTAAATTGTGATTCATTTGCCTTCCGGCGTGCCGGAAGGCTTTTTTATTTTGGGAAAACGCATCGCCGATTACGATTTGGAGAAAGGGCTTGAAACCAGCTGTATATAGGATGATTGGCATGAAATGACCTCGGCAAAAATATTGTCTTTGTTTATTAATAGTTTATTCATATTTGCTTGTTACACTATTTCAAAGTTAGACAAAAAGGAGTGAAAAATAAGTGGAAAAGAAAAAACGCGAGCTGGATATCGTCCTCCTCCTCATTTTGCTCGCATCTGCATTCTTAAATATCTATAACATTTGGAAGGACGACACGGTGAATCCTTATTACACCGCGGCAGTTACAAGTATGATGCAAAGCTTTCATAATTTCTTTTATGCTTCGTTCGATGCTGCCGGCTTTATAACAGTAGATAAACCGCCTGTTACATACCAAATCCAAACGATCAGCGCACTGATATTCGGTATGCACGGCTGGAGCGTCATTCTGCCTCAGGCATTGGCGGGTGTAGGTTCAGTCCTTCTTATGTACTTGCTGATAAAGCCGACATTCGGAAAAACGGCGGCGCGTATTGCCTCATTTGTAATGGCATGTACGCCGATAGCTGTAGCTGTAGCACGTACAAACAATGTTGATGCATTACTGGTATTTTTCTTATTGCTTGCTACATGGCTTCTCTTTAAAGCGATCAGAACAGGAAAGCTGATCTGGCTGTTAGCGGCGTTTTTCGTTGTTGGAGTAGGTTTCAATACAAAAATGCTGCAGGCTTACATGATTTTACCGGCCTTCCTATTGTTCTATTTGATTGCGGCAAATGCCGCGGTGAAGAAAAAAATCATTTCGCTGGTAAGTGCGTTAGCCGTATTAGCAGCCGTTTCGTTATCGTGGCCGCTCATTGTCGACAATATCCCTGCAAGCAAGCGGCCTTATATCGGAAGCAGCCAGACCAACTCTGTTTTGGAATTGGCTTTTGGCTATAACGGAATCCAGCGGCTGACAGGCCAAAATTCAGGCGGCGGCCAGGGTGCGCCAAACAAAGACGCTTCAAAAGAAATGTCTTCTTCTGATAACACTCAAGCACCGCCTAATCAGTCATCAAGCAGCAGCTCATCAAGCGATGGTAAATCCTCAAATGGCAATATGACGGCACCTCCATCCAATGGCCAAATGCCAAGCGGAGGAGAAATGCCAAGCGTCGGTCAAGGAGGCCCTCCAAGCGGCGGAGATGGCGGCCAAGGCGGACCTGGCGGAGACGGAGGGAAAGGCGGTACAGGAACCGGTTCGAAAATGCAATCAGGTTCAGGGATGTTTGGAACGGGAACACCTGGTCCACTGCGGCTTTTCCAACAAGAGTTATCTGATCAAATCAGCTGGCTTCTGCCATTTGCGATATTTGGAATCGCAGGCTTACTGATCGCAGGCGCGAGAGAAAGAAGAAGATTATCTGTAGAGCAGAAGGAAACGGTGTTCTGGGTTGCGTGGCTTGTGCCGATTGCCGGATTCTTCAGTGTCGCAGAATTTTTCCATCATTATTATCTCATCATGCTGGCACCGCCGATTGCGGCTCTTGTCGGTGCGGGATGGGTTGCTCTTGTTCATCTGTACCGCAATCAGACAGGCTGGAAAGCATGGCTTTTGCCGGGAGCAATTATTGCGACAACTGGATTTGAATTGTTTATTCTCAGAAACTACAACGATCAAATCGGTGCAGGCTGGAGCATCGGTGTAGGTGTTATCGGCGTGTTGTCAGCGATTGCTTTGCTGCTGTTTAAACAGCGCCAAAAACCGTTCAGTTATTATATTTCACTTGCAGCTCTCCTCGCATTGCTGGTGATGCCGATTTATTGGGCAAGTACACCACTTCTGTACGGAGGCAACAGCTCACTGCCTGAAACAGGCCCTCAGCTCGCATCAATGAGCGGAAAAGGCATGGGAATGTCTGATGCGACTGTAAATGAAAAACTGATCAAATATCTAGAGGAGAATAACTCCGGAGCTGAATACCTATTCGCCACAACCGATTCGAACACAGCGGCACCATATATCATTAAAACGAAAAAAGCTGTCATGGCTATTGGCGGATTCAGCGGTTCTGACCCGGCGATCACGCTGACTCAATTCAAAAAGCTTGTAAAAGAAGGAAAAGTGAAATACTTCTTGGCTTCTGGAATGGGAAGAGGCGGAAACAATGACATTGTTGAATGGGTTGAGAAAAATGGAAAAGAAGTAGCATCAGAAAAATGGCAATCAAGTGCTGATCAAAAAACAGAAAATACTGATTCAGCTGATACATCAAGCAGCAAGGCTTCAGGTAAAAACGGAAAAATGGGCGGACCTGGCGGAATGAATCAGTCAGCAACATTATACGAACTACATGCTGATGAATAGGAGGCAAAAACATGAGCAGACATATTCAATATTCAATTGTTGTACCTGTGTATAATGAAGAGCTTGTCATTCATGAAACCTATCAGCGCTTAAAAGAGGTCATGGATCAAACGAAGGAAAACTACGAGCTGCTTTTTGTCAACGATGGCAGCAAAGACCGCAGTATTGAGATTTTAAGAGAGCACAGCCTGATCGATCCGAGAGTGAAAATTATTGATTTTTCAAGGAATTTTGGACACCAGATCGCCATTACAGCGGGTATGGATTATGCACAGGGGAATGCAATCGTCGTCATTGACGCCGATTTGCAGGACCCTCCTGAACTGATATTAAATATGATTGAAAAGTGGAAGGAAGGCTATGAGGTCGTGTACGCCGTGCGGACTAAACGAAAAGGGGAAACCTTTTTCAAAAAACAAACCGCGGCTATGTTTTACCGGCTTCTCAGCGGTATGACAGATATTGATATCCCGATTGATACGGGGGATTTTCGTCTCATGGACAGAAAAGTCTGTGATGAAATGAAGAGATTAAAAGAAAAAAATCCATTTGTCAGAGGGCTAGTCAGCTGGGTGGGTTTTAAACAGACAGCGGTCGAGTATGTACGTGATGAAAGGCTCGCCGGAGAAACAAAGTACCCGCTCAAGAAAATGCTGAAGCTGTCAATGGACGGCATCACGACATTTTCACATAAACCGCTGAAGCTGGCAAGCTATGCGGGGATTTTAATGTCAGGTGCTGGATTTCTGTATATGTTTATCGTGCTGTATCTGAAGCTATTCACAGACAGCACGATTACCGGCTGGTCATCACTTATTGTGATCCAGCTCCTGTTCAGCGGCATTGTCCTTCTGATTTTGGGCGTGATCGGCGAATATATCGGCAGAATCTACGATGAAGCCAAAGACAGGCCGCTTTACATCGTCCAAAAATCGTATGGAATTGAAAATAAAAGACTCTATAGAGACCAGCATATGTCATAACCTTAAACCCCCTGTCCGTTACGGACAGGGGGTTTTTATGCTCTGCGCACGATCTAAAGCAAAAGATGCAGATAGATATATGGAGATTGGGTAAAGAAGAGATTGTGAGCTTGTACTGCGGTTCAGTCATGCTGAAATAAAAACAGCAAAACTTAAAGATTTCGTCATCGGCTTTGCTGCATGTCAGCTGTTAGATTGGGGGGCTATTAAGAAACGCATGATTAGAGCCGTACCAGTTATGTTTAATAGAATACTGGTACCCAATACAATTCCCCACGTCAACGTCGATTCAGAGAGAAGAAAGCTCAGCAAAAGAAAAGCCAATCCTGCGCAGATCATACTCAGTCCCACGGTTTTCATGTTCATGCCTCCTAGCAAACGATGTTTCTAGCGTCTGATGAGAATGATGTCAATCTGTATGATATACGGATATCTCGTCAGAAAGTTTCATAGAACAATTAGGTCTTTTATCTAATAAAAAGCCTCAGACCGCTTTTGCGGCCTGAGGCATTATGTCTTACGAAGTTTTCTCTTCTTTTTGATCAAGTTTAATTTTTTTCGTCATTTCTTTGCCGTTTCGGAGAATTTTCACTTCAACGGTATCACCGATCTTTGCGTCTTTATATAAGATATTGCGCAATTCACTGCCTGTATCAATTTCTTTACCTTTTAGGCCGATGATAATATCCTCCGCTTTTAATCCGGCCTTTTCAGCAGGAGAGCCTGAAGCGACCTCACGGATGTAAACACCTTTATTCAGCTGGCTGCCGAACAGGCCGAGTGTGCCTTCTTGGTAATTTTGCGGCACTTGTTCCAGATCAAGCATGCTGACACCGATATATGGACGTTCAATTTGTCCTTTAGAAAGCAGTTCTTCAGCAATCGGTTTTACGTCATTGCTTGGAATGGCAAATCCGATGCCCTCAACATCATCCTCACTGATTTTCATACTGTTAATGCCGACAATTTTGCCGTCTGTATTTAACAAAGGACCGCCGCTGTTACCTGGATTAATTGCTGCGTCTGTCTGAATGACGTTAATGCTCGTTTCGCCGGCTGATGTAGACATTGAAACCGTTCTGTCCACGCCGCTAACAATTCCTTGTGTTACTGTGCGAGACAGATCTTTTCCAAGCGGATCCCCAATCGCAATAACGGTCTCGCCTGTTCTGAGATCAGATGAATCACCGAAGTTTGCCACTTTTGTGACGTGGTCATCACTGATTTGGAGGACGGCTAAATCAGTTAACGAGTCACTGCCTACCAGCTTTGCAGTAACCTCAGTGCCGTCATATAAAGATACCTTCAGTGATGATGCCCCTTCTACGACGTGGTTATTTGTAATGATATAAGCCTTGCCATTCTCTTTTTTGAAAATGACACCTGACCCTGAACCGCTTTCTGTATCTTCGCTGGAATCAGAAGAACTAGAGCCGAACAAAGAGCTGTTTGATTGTGCCTGAAGATTTGTAATACCGACAATCGCTGGTGAAAGGTCTTCTACCATATCTGAGATTTTAGAAGAGTCCTCGCTCTTGAATGCAGATGAGCTGCTTGAGCTTGATGAGCTTTTTTTAGATTCAGAGGAGGTGCTTGTTGCTGTAACAGATTGCGTTTGCTGCTGGCTGGATGATTGTTTTGCAGTGTCCTGAGAATCATGGTCGCCAAGCGGTGTAAACGTGTAAATGCCAAGGGCAAGACTGCCGCCGATCACTCCGCCAAGCAACGGTCTGAACCATCCGAATCCTCGTTTTTTCTTCTCCTGATCATGAATGACATTGCGGGCCGAGTAGGAGGTGCTCTGATCGTTCTCTTTCGTTAAAAAGACCTCATTCTCATTACCTTTCGTTCTGTTTTCATCACGATAGTTATCCATCATGTTCACTCCGTTTCTCTATTTTCACATGTCTATTTATATTGATAGGTTTATGACTTGAGTTTATCATAAACAAAAACTGTGGGATAAAAATGAAAAGATTATGGGAAATTGTGAAAAAGTGGGGAAAACGGTACACTTCATATTGTATATGAAAGGACTGAGTCGATGGAACAGATTGGATTGATTGGATATGGCAGCATGGCGGATATGATCGCCAGACAGCTGTTGAAACATGAACAAATAAAAGAGAATGAGCTATTTATTGAGACGAGAACGAAGGGGGAGCGGCTGCGGGCACTCCTGTCAGATTATCCAAACGTATCGGCTGATCCGTTGGAGAATTGGGCAAATACGTGCCAATTGATTTTGATATGCGTCCCGCCGCTCCATGTCATCGAAACAATGCGCCGTCTGCACCCGTATGTGAACAGAAATACTCACATCGTATCCATAGCTGCCGGTGTGCCGCTGCGTCTTTTGGAGGCAGAAACAGAAGCGGGTATCTCACGTGTTATTCCTGCCATTACGTCCGAAGCAGAAGCTGGCATCTCACTTGTCGTTCACAGTGAAACACTGGCTGCGGAGAAAAAAGAACGTCTGAATGAATTGTTATCGGTTTTCAGCCGTGTACGAGAAATCAAAGAATCGAATGTTGATGCGGCCAGCAATTTAACGAGCTCGGCACCGGGATTCATAGCGGCAATCTTCGAAGAACTGGCACTGTCTGCGGTCAGAAACAGCAGCCTGTCCAAAGAAGAAGCCTTTGATTTTCTGATTCATTCGCTATACGGAACTGGCAAGATGCTGATCGAAAAAAATATGTCTTTCGAGGAGACGCTGGAACGTGTCGCAACCAAAGGCGGAATAACGGGAGAGGGGGCTGAGGTGATACGCGCCTCTGTGCCTGACGTTTTTGATGAGGTGTTTGAAAGAACCCTGAAAAAATATGAACTGCTTACAGAACAGGTTGGTAAACAGACATGAATCCTTGAAAGAGGATTCTTTTTTTATCACTGAGTGGTTGAGATTTTCCCCAGTTATATTGCATTTTTCCTCTTTTTTTAATATAATCTGTTAGAATATTCATAATTTAGTAAAAAAGGAGGAGCGTTATGAAATTGTACATGTCAGTAGATATGGAAGGTATTTCGGGTCTTCCGGACGATACCTTTGTGGATTCCGGCAAGCGGAATTATGAACGCGGACGGCTTATCATGACTGAAGAAGCAAACTACTGTATTGCTGAAGCGTTTAACAGCGGGTGTACCGAGGTGCTGGTCAATGACAGTCATTCGAAGATGAATAATCTGATGGTTGAAAAGCTTCACCCTGAAGCAGACTTGATTTCTGGTGACGTCAAACCATTTTCAATGGTGGAGGGACTGGATGATACGTTTACAGGCGCTTTGTTTCTCGGTTATCATGCGAGAGCCTCGACTCCTGGTGTCATGTCACACAGCATGATTTTCGGCGTCCGTCATTTTTACATAAACGATCGGCCTGTCGGTGAGCTTGGATTAAATGCATACGTTGCCGGTTATTATGATGTCCCGGTATTAATGGTAGCCGGGGATGACCGGGCGGCGAAGGAAGCGGAAGAGCTTATCCCGAACGTGACGACAGCCGCAGTCAAACAAACCATTTCAAGATCCGCAGTGAAGTGCTTGTCCCCTGCGAAAGCCGGACGGCTGTTGACAGAAAAAACTGCGTTTGCCCTGCAAAACAAGGACAAAGTCAAGCCGCTCACCCCGCCTGACAGGCCGGTTCTGAGCATTGAATTCGCCAATTATGGCCAAGCAGAATGGGCGAATCTGATGCCGGGAACGGAAATCAAGACGGGAACTACAACCGTTCAATTTCAGGCGAAGGACATGCTTGAAGCCTATCAGGCGATGCTTGTCATGACTGAGCTTGCGATGCGGACATCATTCTGCTAAAGGGGTGTTTTAGGCTTTGGCGCGATACATGATAAAGCGTTTTTGGGCAATGGCAGCTACGATTTTGGTGATTACCACCCTGACTTTTGTTCTCATGAAGGTCATTCCCGGATCTCCTTTTAACGAGGAGAGAGGCACAAATGAAGCCGTTCAAAAAAATCTCGAAGCCTACTATCACTTAGACGATCCTCTCATTTTCCAATACATTTTCTACTTAAAATCCATCATTACATTCGATTTCGGACCTTCAATTAAAAAACCGTCGGACAGCGTAAATGATATGCTGGAACGCGGATTTCCCGTTTCCTTTGAGCTTGGGATGACAGCGATTGTCATTGCTGTGATTTCTGGGCTGGTGCTGGGCGTAATCGCTGCACTCCGCCGCAATGGCTTTTTGGACTACGCCGCGATGAGTCTTGCAGTACTCGGCATCTCCATCCCGAATTTTATTCTGGCAACATTGCTCATTCAGCAATTTGCTGTCAATCTCAAACTATTTCCCGCTGCGACATGGACGAGCCCGATTCATATGGTGCTTCCGACCGCAGCGCTTGCTGTAGGGCCAATGGCGATCATTGCCAGGCTGACACGCTCGAGCATGGTTGAAGTTCTGACACAGGATTATATCCGCACAGCAAAAGCAAAAGGGCTTTCTCCGTTCAAAATTATCGTAAAACACGCACTCAGAAATGCACTCATGCCCGTCATTACCGTCCTGGGCACACTCGTCGCCAGCATCTTAACAGGAAGCTTTGTCATTGAAAAAATCTTTGCCATTCCGGGAATGGGAAAATATTTTGTTGAAAGCATTAATCAGCGGGACTACCCCGTGATTATGGGAACGACCGTTTTTTACAGCGTCATTCTGATTATCATGCTGTTTTTGGTCGATTTGGCCTACGGTCTCTTAGACCCGCGCATTAAACTGCATAAGAAAGGGTGAAGCGTGTGAATCTCCCTGTACAAACGGATGAACGCCAGCCAGAACAGCACAATCAGGTGCCTGATGAGTGGTTTGTCTTGAATCAGGAAAAAAATCGGGAAGCCGATTCGGTCAAGCGGCCGAGTTTGTCATACACGCAGGATGCCTGGAGGAGGCTGAAAAAAAATAAATTAGCGATGGCTGGACTCTTTATTCTTTTATTTCTTTTTGTCATGGCAGTTATCGGGCCCTTTTTATCGCCCCATAGTGTCGTACGCCAATCGCTGACAGAACAAAATCTTCCGCCCTCAGCCGATCATTGGTTCGGCACCGATGAACTCGGCCGGGATGTGTTTACCCGAACATGGTATGGCGCGAGAATCTCGTTGTTTGTCGGCGTGATGGCAGCACTGATTGATTTTTTGATCGGTGTCATTTACGGAGGCGTTGCCGGTTATAAAGGCGGCAGGATTGACAGCATTATGATGCGGATTATCGAAGTGCTGTACGGCCTGCCGTACCTGCTTGTTGTCATTTTGCTGATGGTGCTCATGGGACCGGGACTGGGCACTATTATTGTGGCGCTGACTGTGACCGGGTGGGTCGGCATGGCGAGAATTGTAAGAGGCCAGGTGCTTCAGATTAAAAATTATGAATATGTACTCGCCTCGAAAACCTTTGGCGCGAAAACCTTTCGCATCATCCGAAAGAATTTGCTGCCGAATACTATGGGAGCGATCATCGTACAAATGACATTAACCGTACCTGCCGCCATATTCGCAGAATCATTTTTAAGCTTTCTCGGCCTCGGCATACAGGCTCCGTTTGCAAGTTGGGGCGTGATGGCAAATGACGGCCTGCCTACGATTTTATCTGGCCATTGGTGGCGCCTGTTTTTTCCGGCCTTTTTCATATCTCTGACGATGTACGCGTTTAATGTGCTGGGGGACGGATTGCAGGATGCGCTTGACCCTAAGCTGAGGAGGTAGCTGTATGGAAAAAGTTCTGTCTGTCCAAAATCTGCACGTGTCTTTTACGACTTACGGCGGGACGGTTCAGGCGGTCAGAGGGGTGAGCTTTGATTTGTATAAAGGAGAAACCTTTGCGATCGTCGGCGAATCTGGCTGCGGCAAAAGCGTTACCTCCCAAAGCATCATGGGCCTGCTTCCGCCTTATTCGGCGAAGGTGACAGACGGCAGCATTCTATTTAAAAACAAAGACCTTTGCCGTCTCTCTGACAAAGAAATGAGAGGTATAAGGGGAGCCGACATTTCTATGATTTTTCAAGACCCGATGACGGCGTTAAACCCTACGCTGACTGTCGGCGACCAGCTGGGGGAAGCGCTATTGCGCCACAAAAAAATGAGCAAAAAAGCGGCACGGAAAGAGGTGCTTTCCATGCTGTCATTGGTTGGTATTCCAGATCCCGAAGAGCGCCTAAAGCAATATCCCCACCAATTCAGCGGCGGCATGAGACAGCGGATTGTCATTGCGATGGCGCTGATTTGCGAGCCTGACATCTTAATTGCGGATGAACCGACCACCGCCCTGGATGTAACCATTCAGGCACAGATTTTAGAGCTGTTTAAAGAGATTCAGAGAAAAACGAATGTGTCTGTCATCCTGATTACACATGATTTAGGGGTCGTTGCCCAGGTAGCTGACAGAGTCGCAGTCATGTATGCCGGGAAAATCGCGGAAATCGGCACGAGAAAAGATATTTTTTATCAGCCGCAGCACCCTTATACAAAAGGACTGCTGGCTTCTGTCCCGCGGCTGGATTTAGATGGCGCTGAGCTGATCCCAATCGACGGAACGCCGCCGGATTTATTTTCGCCTCCGCCGGGCTGCCCGTTTGCCGCCCGCTGTCCGAACAGGATGGTTGTGTGTGACAGGGTGTACCCGGGCCAGACGATCAGATCTGACTCGCACACCGTCAACTGCTGGCTGCAGGATCAACGAGCAGAGCATGCGGTGCTGTCAGGGGATGCGAAGGATTGAACATGAAAAGGGGGAAGAGGATGAAACGAGTGAAAAAGCTATGGGGCATGGGTCTTGCATTAGGACTTTCGTTTGCGCTGATGGGGTGCACAGCAAATGAACAGGCCGGAAAAGAAGGCAGTCATGATAAGGCAAAAACCAGCGGAGAAAAGGTGCTGTATGTAAATAATGAAAATGAACCGACTTCATTCGATCCGCCGATCGGCTTTAATAATGTGTCATGGCAGCCGTTAAATAACATCATGGAGGGGCTGACGCGTCTTGGCAAAGATCATGAGCCCGAGCCGGCAATGGCGGAGAAATGGTCTGTTTCGAAAGATAATAAAACTTACACATTTAAGATTCGGGGAAATGCGAAATGGACAAACGGAGATCCTGTAACAGCCGGAGACTTCGAATACGCGTGGAAGCGGATGCTTGATCCGAAAAAAGGCGCTTCATCGGCATTCCTAGGTTATTTTATTGAAGGCGGCGAAGCATATAACAGCGGGAAAGGGAAAAAAGACGATGTGAAGGTGACGGCAAAGGATGATCGAACCCTTGAAGTTACACTGGAAGCACCGCAAAAATATTTTCTGAGCGTTGTGTCCAATCCTGCGTATTTTCCGGTAAATGAAAAGGTCGATAAAGACAATCCAAAGTGGTTTGCTGAGGCGGATACATTTGTCGGAAACGGCCCGTTTAAGCTGACGGAATGGAAGCATGATGACAGCATCACAATGGAGAAAAGCGACACGTATTGGGATAAAGATACAGTGAAACTTGATAAGGTGAAATGGGCGATGGTCAGTGACAGAAATACAGATTACCAGATGTTTCAATCAGGGGAACTTGATACCGCTTATGTCCCTGCTGAGCTGAGTGATCAGCTGCTTGATCAGGATAACGTCAATATTGTTGACCAGGCGGGTCTCTATTTCTATCGATTTAATGTCAACATGGAGCCGTTTCAAAATGAAAACATCAGAAAAGCCTTTGCGATGGCTGTGGATCAAGAGGAAATTGTAAAGTATGTCACGAAAAATAATGAAAAACCGGCGCGCGCCTTTGTATCGCCTGGGTTTACGCAGCCTGACGGCAAAGATTTCCGTGAAGCAGGCGGAGACCTGATCAAGCCTAACGAAAGCAAAGCGAAGCAGCTGCTCGAAAAGGGCATGAAGGAAGAAAACTATAATAAGCTTCCTGCGATCACGCTTACTTACAGCACAAAGCCGGAGCATAAAAAGATTGCCGAAGCTATTCAGCAAAAATTGAAAAATAGCCTTGGAGTCGATGTAAAGCTGGCCAATATGGAATGGAACGTATTTTTAGAGGATCAAAAAGCGCTGAAATTCCAATTCTCTCAAAGCTCATTTTTGCCTGATTACGCGGACCCTATCAGTTTTCTGGAAGCCTTTCAAACGGGAAATTCGATGAACCGCACAGGCTGGGCCAATAAAGAATACGATCAGCTGATCAAACAGGCGAAAAATGAAGCCGATGAAAAAACACGGTTCTCTCTTATGCATCAAGCTGAAGAGCTGCTCATCAATGAAGCGCCGATCATTCCGGTTTATTTTTATAATCAGGTTCACCTGCAAAATGAACAAGTAAAAGGAATTGTCCGTCACCCTGTCGGCTATATCGATTTAAAATGGGCAGATAAAAACTGATGGCGGTGATTGAGGAAATACTGCTTCTTTATGCGAAGGAGCGGTATTTTTTCTCTTTCTTGCACGTATACGTAGGGTGCAGAGCAAATGAAAGGAGTGTTTTCGTTGAATTACAAGCCGAAAGCGCTGAAAAAGGGTGATACAGTCGGAGTGATCGCGCCCGCAAGTCCGCCGGATCCAAAAAAGCTTGACACCGCGCTTTTATTTTTAGAAGAGCTCGGTCTTCAGGTGAAGCTAGGCAAGGCGCTGAAAAACCAGCACGGCTATTTAGCGGGACAGGATGATGAGCGGCTGGCGGATCTCCATGAGATGTTCAGAGACAAGGAGGTAAAAGCAGTGTTGTGCGCATGCGGGGGTTTTGGGACAGGACGTATCGCCGCGGGCATTGATTTCAGCTTGATCCGCAAACACCCTAAAATCTTTTGGGGATACAGCGATATTACGTTTTTACATACTGCCATTCATCAAAACACAGGTCTTGTCACCTTCCATGGCCCAATGCTCAGCTCGGATATTGGCCTTGACGACGTTCACCCGCTGACAAAAGCGTCATATAAGCAGCTCTTCCAGGAGACGGAATTCACCTATACAGAAGAGCTTTCTCCGCTGACCACGCTTGTTCCTGGAAAAGCGGAAGGCGAGCTTGTCGGGGGAAATCTGTCTTTGCTGACGTCTACACTGGGCACGCCATTTGAAATTGATACGAGAGGAAAGCTTCTGTTTATTGAAGATATTGACGAGGAGCCTTATCAAATCGACCGGATGCTGAATCAGCTGAAAATGGCGGGGAAGCTGACGGACGCGGCAGGAATTCTAGTTTGTGATTTTCACAATTGTGTCCCGGTGAAGCGAGAGAAGTCTCTCTCGCTTGAGCAGGTGCTGGAAGACTATATTATTTCTGCGGGCAGGCCTGCTCTGAGAGGATTTAAAATCGGCCACTGCTCGCCAAGTATTGCCGTTCCGATCGGTGCGAAAGCTGCAATGAATACAGCAGAAAAAACAGTCGTAATAGAGGCAGGCGTTTCAGAAGGGGCGCTGAAGACATGAAAATCATTCGAATCGAAACAAGCCGAATCGCTGTCCCGCTGACAAAGCCGTTTAAAACCGCGCTTCGCACTGTGTATACGGCTGAATCAGTCATAGTAAGGATTACTTATGACAGCGGTGCAGTCGGATGGGGAGAAGCACCCCCGACGTTAGTGATTACAGGAGACAGCATGGATAGCATTGAAAGTGCCATTCACCATGTGTTGAAACCGGCATTGCTTGGAAAAAGCCTGTCCGGCTGTGAGGCCATTCTGCACGACATCCAGCATCTTCTTACAGGAAATATGAGCGCGAAGGCTGCTGTAGAGATGGCGCTATACGACGGCTGGGCGCAGATGTGCGGGCTGCCGCTTTATCAAATGCTTGGCGGATACCGAGATACGCTGGAAACAGACTATACCGTCAGTGTCAACTCACCTGAAGAGATGGCAGCTGATGCCGAGAATTATCTCAAACAAGGCTTCCAAACGCTGAAAATAAAGGTCGGAAAAGATAATATTGCAACAGATATCGCCCGTATCCAGGAAATCAGAAAACGTGTCGGATCAGCTGTGAAACTGCGTTTAGACGCTAATCAGGGGTGGACGCCGAAGGAAGCGGTAACTGCCATTCGGAAAATGGAGGATGCGGGTCTAGGCATTGAGCTTGTCGAGCAGCCTGTCCATAAAGATGATCTCGCTGGGCTTAAAAAGGTGACAGATGCAACAGATACGCCGATTATGGCTGATGAAAGTGTTTTTACACCGCGCCAGGCGTTCGAAGTTCTGCAAACCCGGAGCGCAGACTTGATCAATATTAAATTGATGAAAGCAGGCGGCATCAGCGGAGCAGAGAAAATTAATGCCATGGCGGAGGCCTGCGGGGTGGAGTGTATGGTCGGCAGCATGATCGAAACGAAGCTGGGCATTACGGCCGCGGCGCATTTTGCGGCAAGCAAGAGAAACATCACACGCTTTGATTTTGACGCGCCGCTGATGCTGAAAACAGATGTATTCAAAGGCGGCATAACATATAGCGGCAGCACGATTTCGATGCCTGGCAAACCGGGCCTCGGAATCACCGGGACTGCGCTTTTGAAAGGGGAAAAAGAGCAATGATGCACACTGTCATATCAGCAGTGGCCAACATCTGGACAGCGCCTGATTCACCGCGCCCGTCTGATCAATTCATGCTTCAACCGACTGTAATGATCAGAGACTGGCTGGAGCGCATGACGTATGATGAACGGCTTGGATTATGTACAGACAATGTAATCCAAACTCAGGTTCTTTTTGGCGAAAAGGTACTTGTGATGGCAGAACAGGGGGAATGGGTTTCTGTGATCGTGCCTAGCCAGCCATCCCGAAAGGATCCGCGCGGATACCCAGGTTGGATGAAAAAGAACCAGCTGGAAAAATCTATGCCCATCGATACACAACACGATGTGATGATCAGCAAACCTGCTGCCTTTTTGTACAGAAGCAATGGGGAAAAGGAGATCGAATTAAGCTTTTTGACGGTTCTCCCCTTTATTGCAAAAGAAAACGGATATTTTAAGGTTTCGACTGTTTTGGGAGAAAGGTTTGTGAAGCAAAGTGATGCAGTGCCTGTCAGCAAACAGAAAGGGACTGCTGAAGACATCATTCAAACGGGTGCGTTTTTCCTTGGCCTTCCCTACCTGTGGGGAGGGATCAGCGGGTTTGGGTTTGATTGCTCCGGATTTATGTACAGTATATTTAAGGCAAATGGATATAGCATCCCCCGTGATGCGGGAGATCAGGCTAAGGCGGGGAAGGGTGTCCCGCTTGATGATATGAAAGCCGGTGACCTGCTGTTTTTTGCTTATGAGGAAGGAAAAGGAGCGATTCATCACGTCGGTCTCTCCGTTGGCGGCGGGAAAATGCTTCATTCTCCAAAGACAGGAAAATCAATCGAAATCCTCACATTAAAAGACACAATCTATGAAAAAGAACTTTGTGCGGTGCGCCGCTGTTTTTCAGAATAAGGAGGGAGACAAATGACGCCACTGCCTTTGTTAGAGGTCAGCCAGCTGAAAATGCATTTTGACGCAGGGAAAAAGCGGACAGTCAAAGCCGTCGACGGGGTCACCTTTCAGATTCGTGAAGGAGAAACGTTCGGGCTAGTCGGGGAATCAGGGTGCGGGAAATCAACCTTGGGGAGAGTGCTGATGCGCCTTTATCAGCCGACAGAAGGAAGCGTGACATACCGCGGCACAAATCTTCATGCACTGAGTGAAAAAGAGCAGTTTGCCTTCAACCGCAAACTGCAGATGATTTTTCAGGACCCTTATGCTTCACTTAACCCGCGCATGACCGTTCGAGAAATTATTTTGGAGCCGATGGAGATTCACAATCTCTACAATACCCATAAAGCGCGGCTTCTCGTCGTGGACGAGCTGCTTGAGGCAGTTGGGCTTCATCCCGATTTTGGCAGCCGTTATCCGCATGAATTCAGCGGCGGGCAAAGGCAAAGAATCGGGATTGCGAGAGCACTGTCGCTGAATCCGGAATTTATCGTGGCGGACGAACCGATTTCTGCTCTTGATGTCTCTGTTCAAGCGCAGGTGGTCAATCTGCTGAAGCGGCTTCAAAAAGAGAAAGGGCTAACGTTTTTATTCATTGCCCATGATCTTTCGATGGTGAAGCATATCAGTGACAGGATCGGTGTTATGTACTTAGGACACATGATGGAAATTACAGAGAGCGGCACCTTGTATCGTGAACCGCTTCATCCCTATACAAAGGCGCTTTTGTCCTCGATTCCGATTCCGGATCCCGAATTGGAGGACAAGCGTGAGCGTATTCTCTTGAAAGGGGAGCTGCCGAGCCCAGTGAATCCGCCGAGCGGCTGCGTGTTTCGGACCCGTTGTCCGGAGGCGATGCCTGAATGTGGAGAATCTCGTCCCCAGCTTCAAGAAATCGAACCCGGCCGTTTTGTCGCTTGCCATTTGTATCGAAATGCTGAAACGAAGGAAAAAGTGAGATAAATAAAAAGAGTGGCTCCTTTTTACTAGAGCCACTCCATTTGTTTTATACTTGATGTAAAAACTTTACACAAACCGGGTAAGGGACAGAAACCGTTGATGGGAGGAGTGTCAATCGGCCGGTTTCTTTGTCTCTTTCAAACAAGACAAGGTTGCCTGTTTCTTCATTTGAAGCAACGAGGAACCCTTCCGTTGGGTCAAGTACAAAGTCACGAGGCCAGTTTCCTTCTGTCGACACTCTTTCTACGAAAGCCAGCTCTCCTGAATATTGATTCACTTCAAATACGGCGATACTGTCATGGCCGCGGTTTGCGACATAAACAAAACGTCCATCCTGCGTGACATGAATTGCGCTTCCCTGGCTGTTATCTGTAAAATCATCAGGGATGGCAGAAACGACTTGGATTTCTCTAAATTCGCCGGCTGTCGGGTTGTATTCAAGCGCAATCACTTCATTGCTTAATTCTGTCATGACATAAGCGTATTTTTCTTTCGGATGAAAAGCGATATGGCGAGGTCCTGCACCGGGAGCGAAGGAATGGCTTCCGGATTCAGTCAACACGCCGTCATTCAGCTTATAGGTGTACAGCTTATCTATACCTAAATCAACCGCTACCACATAATTGTGTTCAGGTGTGAACCCCGCGTAGTGTGTATGCGGTTTTTCTTGTCTTTCGTGCGGCCCTTTTCCTGTGTGAGCGGCCTCTGAAACAGGTGATTGCAAGCTGCCGTCTTCCTGAACCGGAAAAACGTGTACCTTCCCGCTGTGATAATTGGCAGTCAGGACGAATTGATTTTGATCATCAATGCTTACGTGGCATGGCGAAGGGCCATCAATTAACTGATGATTCAGAAATGTCAATTCGCCGCTGTTTTTATCGATTTGATAGGCAGCAACTCCGCCTTGGCCGTCTGCTTTTTCGATGGAATAAAGGATGGTGTTGTTTTTATTCGGCGCCACATATGTCGGGTTGCCCAGCTTAGCGGCCAGCTTTGGCTCGCTGAGTGCTTTTTTCTCAGTATCAAGCTCAAATGAATAAATTCCTTCGCTTCCGCCTTTTGTATACGTCCCGACATATCCTATGTATTTTGTCATGCGATTTCCCCCTTAAAAATGATGTCACCTCTATATTAACGTATCTTGATAAAATAAGCTGTTCAAAACATGAAAAAGGGGAAGATTCTTCATTCGCCTCGAATCAGCGGCATTGTGCAGCACCTGAAGGAGCCGCCTGATTTAATAATTTCTGACAGGTCAATTTCGATAATGTGATAGCCTCTTTTCGATAGCTGTTGATTGACATGGCGGTTGCCAGGGAGACTGATGATCGTTTTTTTTCCGATTGAAAGGACGTTGGTGCCAAGCGTAAATTGTTCGTCCTCGGGCACCTCAATAAGATCATAACGTTTTGCCAGCATATCGGCTGCATCTGGCTCAATGGCCTGTGGATAAATTAACGCTTCGCTTTCAGATACAATGTTAAATACGCAGTCCAAATGCAAAAATTTTTCATGAAGCTTCACTGGAACGATCGTATATTCAGGAAGTGCCTCTTCCAGCTGGCCGATAGCTGAAATGTCGGTGCGCTGGCTGATTCCGACATAGACAATGTCATCATCGATAATGACGTCTCCGCCTTCAATACTCGTATCAAGCATGCGGGTATAAGAGATACCTTGGCTGTGAAAAAAATCTTTTATAACGGCTTCTTCTCCTTGGCGAATCGGTTCAGTCATGCTTGACAGAAAGGCTTTTTCTCCGATGACAAACCCTATATCCCTAGTGAAAACCTGTTCTGGGAGCCCGTCGCGAACGGGTAAAAGGATGACCTCAACGTTGTGTGACCTAAGTGCTTCCACTAAGCGGCTGTGCTGGTCGTTTGCGGTTTTTACATGAATATTGTCATCTTCAAAATGTTTTTGTGTTTCGTTTATAACATCTTTTATGGTCATGTGCTCAGGTTTGCATAAGATCACTTTCTGAAGTGTGCCGTATTCCGTTCGGCATACCGTTTTGTGCTGAGATTTCGGGATGGATACGTCCATTTGTTTTTCCTCCTAAAGTGTGAAGAATACATTTATTATTCCCTCATCATGAAAATCATTAAACCATTTTAAATTTTAGACAAATGGAAGAGAATATTGTTTAATAGGAGAATATAAGTGCATTTAGCTAAAAGATCAGACATCAAAGGGGAGAAAGGTATGGAAACACCGGAAACAAGATTTTGTAAAGAGTCAAAGGTTGTGAAAACCAGCAGGGTGTTCCCGCTTGACACGAACAACCATAATACGCTGTTTGGCGGAAAATTAATGAGCTACATAGACGACATTGCCTCTATTTCAGCGGCGCGCCATTGCAGACGTGAAACGGTAACAGCTTCAATGGATTCTGTAGATTTTTTAAAGCCGATCGGGCAAAAGGATTCTGTCTGCCTAGAGTCATATGTGACATGGGTCGGCACATCTTCCATGGAAGTATTTGTGAAAGTTATTAAGGAGCATTTGATGACTGGCGAACGGGAACTCGCTGCCACATCCTTTTTGACATTTGTCGCATTAGATTCAAATGGCAAGCCGGTGCCTGTACCGAGGGTTGTACCGGAAACAGAAGAAGAAATCATGCTGCATAATACAGCTGTACAGCGTGCTAATGAACGTAAGAACCGCAAGAAACACAGCCAGGCGCTTGCGAATGCGCTTGGAACTGATAAGCCTTGGTGAACGTTAAACCCAAAACATAAGTTGTTTTGGGTTTTTTTTTGTACTTTTCAATGGTGATTATTGCAATGGTTAGTCCGTTTTTGCTAGGGGATTCTATAAAAAAGCAACAAATGTCATGTTAAATTGATAATTTTGTGACAACTTTATTAAAGATTCATTTTAGATATATCTTTTGTTCGTAAGATCATGTATTTTAAAGATATATTATGAATACATCTTTTCGAAAGGATTGTTTATAAAATGTTAGATAACAAAACAATCGAAATTATTAAAAGCACTGTACCCGTATTGCAACAGCATGGAGAAACAATCACTGGCCGTTTTTACGATCGGATGTTTCAAGACCATCCAGAGCTTTTGAACATTTTTAATCAAACAAACCAAAAGAAAAAAACACAGCGAACTGCTCTGGCAAATGCCGTTATTGCAGCTGCGGCAAACATTGACCAATTAGGAAACATCATTCCGGTTGTCAAACAAATCGGCCACAAGCACCGCAGTATCGGAATTAAGCCTGAGCACTACCCAATCGTCGGTAAATATTTGCTGATTGCGATTAAAGATGTATTGGGAGACGCTGCAACTCCTGACATTATGCAGGCATGGGAAAAAGCGTACGGAGTCATTGCTGACGCGTTCATCGGAATTGAAAAAGACATGTATGAACAGGCTGAAGAGCAAGCCGGCGGCTGGAAGGAGTATAAGCCATTCGTTATCGCAAAAAAAGAGCGGGAAAGCAAAGAAATTACATCCTTCTATTTGAAACCGGAAGACGGCAAGCCGTTACCTGAATTCCAAGCAGGGCAATATATCAGCATCAAAGTGCGGATTCCTGATTCTGAATATACGCATATCCGCCAGTACAGCCTGTCTGATATGCCGGGAAAAGACTATTATCGAATTTCAGTGAAGAAAGATGGTGTCGTGTCTTCCTACTTACACGATGGGCTGCAGGAGGGAGATTCAATAGAGATCAGCGCACCGGCAGGGGACTTTGTTTTAGATCATGCATCACAAAAAGATCTCGTTTTGATCAGTGCCGGAGTTGGCATTACACCAATGATCAGCATGCTTAAAACATCTGTTTCCAAACAGCCTGAACGGCAAATTCTGTTCATTCATGCGGCGAAAAACAGTGAATATCATGCATTGCGCCATGAAGTAGAAGAAGCAGCAAAACATTCTGCTGTTAAAACAGCATTTGTGTATCGCGAGCCGACAGAGGAAGACCGTGCAGGTGATCTGCATTTTCATGAAGGACAGATTGATCAGCAATTCCTCAAAGAACTGATTGCCAACACAGATGCGGATTACTATATTTGCGGTTCACCGTCGTTTATTACGGCAATGCATAAGCTTGTATCAGAGCTCGGATCAGCGCCAGAATCTATCCATTACGAGCTATTCGGTCCGCAATTAAGTTTGGCGCAGTCCGTTTGAACACATACATGAAACTCTTCTCCTTTCAGAGAAGAGTTTTTTATTGAGATATAAGAAGGTAGACAAGCGCCGGTTTCTACATCCGGACAATCACAGACCCGCCGCCATTTGTGCATACACGGTTTTGCTGTTCTTGCATTGTTCTCAGTAATTCATTGTTTACCTCAATCGCTCTAATTAGTTGCTCCATCCTTAGCTCCAAACCGGCCAGCCTGTCAATTGTTTGCTGCTGGTAGCCCGCGGGTTGGGGAGCCAATGGCAGATCAAAGGGCCAATGGGTATTCGACTTCTGATTTTTCATATTGCGTATTGCGCCTCCAATCGGTGTCACTTTCTATTATGTTATGTTCAGGCGATGTGCACGTTCGCCTATTTAGACACTGATGCATAGCGGGCCTGCCACGGGGCACAATAGGCTCAATATGACCAGCGGATGGAGGTAAAGATCGGTGTTATGGATGGTATGGGTATTTTTACTGAAGCCAGTTATCGTATTTTCGATTGCATATATTTTGTTTCGGCTTGCCGGTAAAAAAGCTGTGTCACAAATGAACAATTTTGATCTGCTTTTGACCTTCGCAATCGGAACCATTATCAGTGAGCCGATCCTTACATCCAAGCTGCCGATGTCAATTTATTATGCGGGTGCTTTTTTGGTGCTTTATCTTATCATGAGCAAGCTCTCTTTATCTAATAAATGGCGATGGCTCCTGGTCGTGAGCCCGACTGTCCTAATCCGAAACGGGGATATTGATGAACGCGGCCTTCGTAAAGAAAGGCTGACTGTTAATGAGCTGCTCGGAAAGCTGAGGGAAAAGGGCTATGCCGACCCGGCTGACATTGATCTTGCTATCATTGAAGAAACAGGAGAAGTAAGCGTCATCCCGAAAGAGGAAGCGAGAGCGGTGCAGGTGCGGGATTTGAATATGGAAGCTGAACGGAATTTTATCCCGATTCCGCTCATACTGGATGGCGAAATCCTTGATCATAATTTGAAATATCTCCAAAAAAACCGATCTTGGCTGTTTGAGAAGCTTGAGGAAAAAGGGTACAGCCCCAAACTGCTGTCTTCGATTACCCTTGGCACGATGAATGCACGCGGTGATATATCCCTTGATTTAAATACCGCTAATGAACCGCAGCATGATCCTTACTTATATAAACCGGGAAATAACAATTAAGATGGCTCTCTCTTGTAATGAGAGCTTTTTTCTTTTTTAAAGGGAATTTTTGTTTGGTGTCAAATGTACCTAGTTAGGAGGGGAACTGAACATGAAGGACTTATCCATAAGAAACGACATGGCGCCAACGGTCAGTTTGCTGTATTCCGCAGTGGAACAAAACAGTCTCCGTCTGGCTTCCATCGTAAGCCATATGACACACAGTGAACTTTACTTTAAGGGGCGCTGCCAAACAAAAAACAGCACGGCTCAGCTTTTGCACCATATCACAAATGTTGATATCAGATGGGTCTGGCGTATCAAGGAAAATCGGATACCGGACCATATTGAACAGGCATACGGCCCGATGACAGATAAAAGCGGACGGCTGCCTGAACCGGTGAATCAGCCAGACTTAGATGAACTCCTGAGAAGACATCAGCATGTAGTAGAGGAGTTGAAATCGGTATGCTTCACTTTAACTGAAAATGCTTTGAACCAGCCGCTTTCCTTCGAAGGTGACACCGCGACGATACGATGGGGAATTTGGCATATGGCAGATCATAACCGCTATCATCAGGCACATATTGAAGCTCTCAAAAAAGAATGGAAGCAGGATGTGGCGAAGTATGAACGCTAAAACGAAGCTTGTGACTGATCGAATTCGTATGCGCTGTATGGAAGATCGGGATCAAGCCACTTTGTTTGGGCTGCTTTTTAATGATCCTGACGTCATGAAATATTATTCCGGTTTAAAAGATAAGAGGCAAACCCGCGAGTGGGTCAATTGGAACCAAAGAAATGAAAAAGGGTACGGCGTTAGTCTGTGGATTGCCGAAGATAAGCGGACAGGGGAGTTTTTGGGGCAATGCGGCATCGTTCCCCAGCAGATCGAAAATCAAACCGTAATGGAAATTGGCTATATGTTTGCCCGCCGCCACTGGGGGAACGGCTATGCGCAAGAAGCGGCTCGGGCCTGTCTGGACTATGGCTTTAACGAGCGGCAGTTCGGCAAAATGACGGCTTTGATTGATCCAGGTAACAAAGCGTCCATACGGGTAGCGGAGAAAATCGGCATGCATTACAGCAAAACGATCAGAAAATGGAATAAACCGATCGCGGTATATGAAAGAAAATCTTACAATTGAAAGATAGAGATGAGTTTAGTATCATGATATCATGTAAAGTTTTCTAGGGTTCCGCATGTCAATTGACATGGACTGGTCCGAGAGAAAACACATACGCGTAAATAGAAGCGCGTATGCACACGGAGGGAAAAAAGCCCGGGAGAGTCAATCTCATGTGAGACGACTGTCCGGGGTTTTTTTGTTTTCGGAGAATCCTAATAGATAGAAAGGAATGACTCAAAATGAAATGGGGATTGGTCGTGCTTGCCGCTGTTTTCGAGGTTGTTTGGGTGATAGGCTTAAAGCACGCTGACTCAGCCTTAACATGGAGCGGCACTGCCATCGGCATCATATTCAGCTTTTACCTTCTAATGAAGGCGACTCACAGTCTGCCTGTTGGTACCGTGTATGCCGTCTTTACCGGGCTCGGCACAGCGGGAACAGTACTTAGTGAAATCGTTCTTTTTCATGAACCGGTTGGATGGCCGAAGCTATTGTTAATTGGCGTGCTCTTAATCGGTGTAATCGGGTTGAAGCTTGTGACACAGGATGAGACAGAGGAAAAAGGAGGCGAGGCATAATGCTGCACTGGATCAGTTTATTGTGCGCGGGCTGTTTAGAAATGGCCGGCGTGGCCCTTATGAATCAATATGCGAAAGAAAAAAGCGTGAAATGGGTGCTGTTGATCATTGTTGGTTTTGCCGCTTCATTTTCCTTGCTGTCGTACGCAATGGAAACCATTCCGATGGGAACGGCTTACGCGGTCTGGACAGGAATTGGCACCGCCGGCGGGGCGCTTATCGGCATCCTCTTTTACAAGGAGCAGAAAGACGCCAAACGGATCTTCTTTATCGCGTTGATTTTATGCTCAGCAGTTGGTTTAAAAATTCTGTCATAAATTGATTTTTATCAAATCTTCAGTATAATGGATAAATAGTTTAGACTTACAAAGATAAGAGGGATTATTCATGAAATCATATATGACTCAGCGGTTGGACGAATACCGTGACGGAAATGAGGATAAAGGGCGGCTCTTGGTCAGCTGCCCCGATCAGCCGGGTATCGTCTCTGCAGTTTCCGCGTTTTTATTTGAACACGGTGCCAATATTATAGAATCAAATCAATATACGACAGACCCTGAAGGCGGCCGGTTCTTCCTGAGAATCGAATTCGACTGCGCAGGCATTCGTGAGAAAAAAACATCACTTCAGGCGGCGTTTGCCTCTGTAGCGGATAAATTCGACATGACATGGAGCTTAACTTTGGCAAGTGAATTGAAGCGTGTCGCCATTTTTGTTTCAAAGGAGCTTCATTGCCTGCATGAGCTGATTTGGGAATGGCAAACCGGCAACCTGATGGCGGAGATCGCTGTTGTCATCAGTAACCATGAGGAAGCGAGAGAGCTGGTTGAGCGCCTGAACATTCCATTCCACTATATGAAAGCGAACAAAGACATCAGAGCGGAAGTCGAAAAGAAGCAGCTTGAACTGCTGGAGCAGTACGATGTTGATGTCATCGTTCTCGCACGCTATATGCAGATTCTAACTCCTGATTTTGTTTCGGCTCATCCGAATCGCATCATCAATATCCACCATTCATTCCTGCCAGCTTTTATCGGTGCGAATCCGTACAAACGGGCCTACGAGCGCGGCGTGAAACTGATCGGTGCGACATCTCATTATGTGACAAACGATCTTGATGAAGGGCCGATCATTGAACAGGATATTGAGCGTGTGGACCACCGCGATAATGCGGAAGCGCTGAAAAACATCGGAAGAACAATTGAACGCAGCGTGCTTGCCCGTGCTGTGAAATGGCATTTGGAAGACCGTGTCATCGTTCATGAAAATAAAACAATCGTCTTTAACTAGACTGCAAGAGGCCCGCGCAAAGCGGGCTATTTTTGATGACAAAAAACCTTGACAAGTGTCTTTTTTCTTTGCATAATATAAAAAAATCATTGAGCGTTGAAGAGGATTAGTAAGCAGACCTTTCTGTGACAGAGAGCAAAATGAATCGCTGAAACATTTTGCCGCATGAAACCTGCCGAACCTGCCTTGGAGTCCTAGGGGGAAAACCTAGGCGCATAACCTGGCGTTACAGGAGAGCGGAGCGTGCACAAGCGCGTTCAATCAAGGTGGTACCACGGAAACCCATTTCGTCCTTATGAATCAGGATGAAATGGGTTTTTTTATTGTAGAAGAGCCGCGGAGGAGAATAAATGAAAAAACAAAGAATAGTAGTGAAAATAGGAAGCAGTTCGCTCACGAATAGCAAAGGAAGCATTGATGAGGCAAAAATCAGAGAGCATGTTCAGGCGATTTCCGTGTTAAAAAAAGCGGGGCATGAAATGATTCTGATTACCTCGGGTGCCGTAGCGGCGGGGTTTTCCAGCCTCGGTTATCCATCTCGTCCCGTTACCATCAAAGGAAAACAGGCGGCGGCCGCGGTCGGACAAACACTGTTAATGCAGCAATATATGAATCAATTTAAACAATACTCACTGACTCCGGGACAAATCCTTTTAACGAGAAATGATTTTTCGAAAAGAGAACGGTACCGAAACGCGTATGCTACGATAATGGAATTATTGGAACGCGGCGTCATTCCGATTATCAACGAGAACGATTCTACGTCTGTTGAAGAATTGACATTCGGAGATAATGATATGCTTTCTGCCTTAGTCAGCGGATTGATTCACGCGGACCAGCTCATGATTCTCACCGACATTAACGGACTGTATGATGCCAATCCAAATGAAAATCCTGAGGCGAAACGAATTGATTATTTGCCGGAGATCACGCCTGAATTGCTTGGATATGCAGGTTCAGCTGGATCAAAGGTCGGCACCGGCGGAATGAAATCAAAGCTGTTAGCCGCACAAACCGCGCTGTCTCTGGGAGTGAAAGTATTCATTGGAACTGGCAGCGGAGAGCAAAAACTTGCGGACATTTTGGACGGCAGGGGAGACGGCACTTATATCGGAGACAAAGAACTATCTTCGGTTAACAACACAAGGCAGTGGATTCAGTTCCACTCGCCGATATCGGGAGAAATTATCATTGATGCGGGTGCCGAGGAGGCGATGATCCATAATGGAAGCAGCCTTTTGCCCGCTGGCGTTGTGGGTGTGAACGGAAGCTTTCCGAAAGGGGCGGTCGTGGAAGTCAGGGGACCGGGCGGCGTGATCGGCAAAGGCCAAACCCATTACTCCTCTGAGGAGATTATGGAAGCCAAAGGAAAACGCAGTGACGAACTTGATTTTGAGAAAACGTTTGAGGTTATTCATAGGAATGACTGGGTCAATGTAAACGACTAGGAGGCGGAAAAATGAGTGAAGTTTCTGTAAAAGCGAAGCTGGCGAAAGAAGCAGCAGCCGAAATGATCATGAAAACAACAGCCGAGAAGGATGAGGCGCTCAGCCTCATTGCAAACGGACTCCGCAAAGAACTTGATTTTCTCTTGGCGGAGAATGCAAAAGACATTGAGAACGGAAAAGAGAATGGTTTAACTCCGGACATCATTGACCGTCTCACACTGGATGAGAAACGGATACGCGATATCGCGGACGCGGTGGAGCTCTTAATCGACTTAGCGGACCCAATCGGCGACTCTCTTGAAACGATTGAAAAAGAAAACGGCCTGTTTATTGAAAAAATCCGTGTGCCGCTCGGTGTCGTAGGAATGATTTATGAGGCGAGGCCAAACGTCACAGTTGATGCGGCTACCCTTTGCCTGAAGACAGGGAACGCGGTTGTGCTGCGGGGAAGCTCCTCAGCCATCCACAGCAACAAAGCGCTCGTCAGTGTCATTCACAGAGCACTTGAGCAATCAGCGCTTCCGATTCACGCTGTGCAGCTGATTGAGGATACGAGCAGAGAGACAGCAAAAGAGCTCTTTACGTTAAATGATGGCTTAGACGTATTGATTCCGCGCGGAGGCAAGAAACTGATTGATCTCGTTGTGAGAGAATCAACAGTTCCTGTATTAGAAACGGGAGCAGGAAACTGCCACATATTCATTGACGAAACAGCCAAACCGCAAATGGCAGAAAAGGTTGTCGTAAATGCCAAAACGCAACGCCCTTCCGTATGCAACGCGATTGAATCATTGCTGATTCACAAGGCTTGGGCAAGACAGCACGGGAAAGAATTGCTGGACCAGCTGGAAAACGCGGGAGTTGAAATTCGGGGTGATGAATTGGTGTGTGAACTTCATCCTTCAAGCAAACAAGCATCAAAAGAAGATTGGGAAACCGAATTTTTAGCGCCTGTCCTCAGTGTAAAGACGGTTGAAAACGTCCAAGAAGCTGTGAAGCATATCCAACAATACGGCACCAATCATTCAGAAGCGATTTTAACTGAAAATGACAAAAACGCGGCATATTTTCAAACGGCTGTCGATGCTGCCGCGGTCTATCATAACGCGTCAACCCGCTTTACCGACGGCTTTGAATTCGGCTACGGAGCCGAAATCGGCATCAGCACGCAAAAGCTTCATGCAAGAGGACCGATGGGGCTTCCTGCACTGACTTCTACAAAATACATCATTAAAGGAACTGGGCAAATCCGTGAATAGCGGGGTAATGTTCAATGAAAAAGCTTATCTCATTACGAGATAAGCTTTTTTATACGCGAAAAATTGACATTTCAAATTTAATTGTGTACAATTTAATTGTATAAAATATATTGGGGGAATGAAAAATGAGTCAGCCATTATTTACCGCAACTGTTTCAGCGGTAGGAGGAAGAGAAGGAAAGGTCATTTCATCAGACCGCGTTCTTGAGCTTGATGTCGCAATGCCGGGGACACCGAGAGCCAAGAAATTAGAAAAAGCGACAAATCCAGAGCAGCTGTTTGCAGCAGGTTATGCAGCTTGCTTTGACAGCGCCCTGCAGCTTGTCGCAAGAACAGAACGGGTAAAAGTAGAGACAGAGGTTACAGCAAATGTTAGCCTGTTAAAGGATGAAGCGGACCAGGGCTATAAGCTGGGTGTGACGCTGCAAGTAAAAGGAGAAGGAGTCAGTGCATCAGAATTGGAGGCGCTTGTGAAAAAAGCGCACGGCGTCTGCCCGTACTCAAAAGCAACCTCCGGAAATATTGATGTGACACTTGAAGTTGCTGAATAAATAAAAAGAGGATGCCTGTACAAGGCATCCTCAATTTTTTTGATGAAGTGTTTCCAGCAATGTATATAGAGCGGATTTTAACTGTTTGAGATCCTCCCCAGACTGCTTTGAGAGCCCCAGAATTGTCTCTGGAATGTCAACCGCTTTTTCTTTTAATAACGCTCCGTCCTCTGTCAGGCTGATCAACACGGACCGCTCATCCTCTTCAGATCTTTTTCTCGTAATCAAACCCTGTTGTTCCATTCGTTTAAGCATCGGAGTGAGCGTTCCTGAATCTAAATACAGCTGTTCGCCTATTTTTTTGACAGTAAGCGTTTCATGTTCCCATAACAAAAGCAAAGCCAAATATTGAGGGTATGTTATATTCAGCTTATCAAGCAGCGGCTTGTATTGCTTTGTCATTTCCCGCGAACTTGCATATAGCAAAAAACATAGCTGATTCTCCAATTTCATATGATCAAATTTATTTTCCATTTTGTTCACCAACTCTTTTTTGTCATTCGATTCTATTGTATCTGAAAAACCTCACTTTTCCTATTCTCGGCAAACATAGCATGTTTAAAAAGATCAGAAAGGGAAATATAACAACTAGATACAAATAAGGAGGTTGGGAAATATGGCACTATTTACAGCAAAAGTAACCGCGCGAGGCGGCCGGGCAGGACATATTACATCAGATGACGGTGTTCTTGATTTTGATATTGTCATGCCAAATGCCAAAAAAGAAGGACAAACCGGCACAAATCCGGAACAGCTCTTTGCGGCAGGGTATGCTGCATGCTTCGGCGGCGCGCTCGAACACGTAGCCAAAGAGCAGAATATCGAAATTGATTCGGAGATTGAAGGGCAGGTCAGCCTCATGAAGGATGAGAGCGACGGCGGGTTTAAAATCGGTGTCACACTTGTTGTGAACACGAAAGATTTAGATCGGGAAAAGGCACAAGAGCTTGTCAACGCCGCTCATGAATTCTGTCCTTACTCCAAGGCAACCAGAGGAAATGTTGATGTAAAACTAGAATTAAAATAATGACCGGCATCCTGAGTGTTCTCAGGATGTTTTTTGGTGTCGGAGCATGCGGGGCGGGCACAGATTTATGATAAAACTTCAGAGAAGCGTTTGAAGCATGCCTTTAAACCAAAAGTTACAGGTGAAGCGGGCGGCTGGCTCGGTGTCTGCCAAGCTGAATTCCGGCGCGCATGATTGCTGTTTTGTATTTGCACAGGGCATAGCGCTACTTGGAGAAATAACAAGGACCAGGCCGCGCATGCCTGATCCTTTTAATATTCTTTCTTATTGGCGAAGTTCCGCCATGCTTGAAACGGGGATAAATGCTCTGTTAGTGTCACTTGATAAAAGGGGATCGTTCTTTCTTCATCAGGTTTATCAATTTCTTTATAAATGAATGAATCATCAAACCCGGCTTCGGCAGCGTCTGTGTGCTCAGCTGCATAGAAAACGGCTTTAGGCCGGGTCCAGTAGATGGCGCCCAAGCACATTGGGCATGGTTCACAGCTCGTATACAAAATGCAGTCATCAAGCTGGTATGCTCCTAGCACCTTACAGGCTTTTCGAATAGCTGTGACTTCCGCGTGGGCAGTCGGATCATTGCTTGTTGTGACGTTGTTCTGTCCCTCTGCAATAATGGCTCCGTCTTTCACGATAACGGCTCCAAAAGGCCCGCCGATTCCTGCATTCACTCCTTCACATGCGAGAGTGACAGCCCGTTTTAAGAACGTTTCATGATTCATCCCAATCCCTCCTGTCAATAGAGTGTTATTAGTATAGCCGAAAAAAATGCAAAGAACATTCTTAAAAAAGTGCAAAATAAACAAAGTAATTGGGGGATTTGCTAAAATAAGAAACTATTGTGGCTGTATTATAGAAAAAAACCATCTGCCAAATGCAGATGGTTTTTTCAAATTATACTAGCTGTGTCTGTTGTGCTCTTGCCTGTTTTGCAGCTTCAACCATGTTTTTCAATGCTGCAACCGTTTCTTCCTGCTGTCTTGTTTTCAATCCGCAGTCTGGATTTACCCAGAAGCGGTCAGTCGGACAGACGGCAAGCGCATCAACGATAATATTGTACATTTCTTCAGTTGACGGCACACGAGGGCTGTGAATGTCATATACACCAAGGCCAAGCCCTTTCAAATACGGGTGGTTTTTTAAGTAATCTAAAAATCCTCCGTGGCTTCTGCTATGTTCGATTGTAATCACATCGGCATCAAGATCATTGATTGTATCAACGATATCTTCGAAGTTGCTGTAGCACATATGTGTATGAATTTGTGTCTCGTTTTTCACGGAAGAAGTGGTTAATCTGAAAGCTTCTGCCGCCCAAGTCAAATACTCATCCCAATCGCGGGTTTTCAATGGAAGGCCTTCACGCAACGCTGGTTCATCGACTTGAATGATTTGAATGCCTGCGTCTTCAAGCGCTTTAACTTCTTTGCGAAGGGCAAGCCCGATTTGGAAGGCGATTTCTTTCCTCGAGATGTCGTTTCGAGGGAAAGACCAGTTTAAGATTGTAACCGGGCCCGTCAGCATTCCTTTTACATTCTTGGAAGTCAATGACTGTGCGTAGACTGTGTCTTTCACTGTCATCGGTTCAATAAATTCAACATCTCCGTAAATGACTGGCGGGCGGACACAGCGTGAGCCGTATGATTGAACCCAGGCATATTTAGTGAAGGCGAAACCGGCCAGCTTTTCACCGAAGTATTCGACCATGTCTGTCCGTTCAAATTCGCCGTGAACAAGGACATCAAGCTCCAATTCTTCCTGAATATCAATCCATCTTTTTGTTTCCGCATTGATAAAGTTTTGATACTGTTCATCGGACCACTCAGCTTTCCGCCATTTTTGGCGTGCGCTCCGCACTTCAGCAGACTGCGGGAAGCTGCCGATCGTTGTCGTCGGCAAAAGCGGAAGGCCGAGAGATTCATTTTGCAGGGCTAAACGTTCTTCAAACGGAATCGGGCGCTTGAAGTCTTTATCAGTTAATTGCTCAAGCTCTTTCTTTTGTTCAGAATTGGCGCCTGTTGCAAACTGTTTAAGCGCCTGGATATCAGCCTTAGCCTGCTGAATCTCTTCGCTGATCGCCGCTTTTCCTGATACTAAGCCTTCTTTCAAAGCTGTCAGCTCGGCCAGCTTTTCTTTTGCGTAGGATAATCCGTTCAATAGGTCTTTTTCCAAATGCTCATCAGGGTGTTTCGCTACCGGAACATGCAGCAGGCTGCTGGAAGGCTGAATCCACAGTTCATCAACTTTTGCAATGCTGAGAATATCAAGAACGGCATCGAGACGCTCTTCAAGGTCCGCTTTCCAAATGTTGCGTCCGTCGATAACACCGGCTGCCAGCACTTTGTCTGTCGGAAAGCCATGTGTTTTAAGCTGTTCCAGGTTTCTGCCTTTGTCGTGAACGAAATCAAGGCCAATACCCTGAACCGGGTAAGAGATCAGCTCTTCATAAGCATCAACAGAATCAAAATACGTCTGCAAAAGCACATTCAAGGATGAAAGCTCACTTGTAATGCTTTCAAATAATTCTTTTACACCGCGGACATCTTCACTAGAGGCGGTAACGAGCGCCGGCTCATCGATTTGAACCCATTTTACGCCTTCTTCTTCAAGCTCTTTCAAAAGCTGTACATATAATGGCACAAGGCGTTTTTGGATCGCTTTTGCTTCAGACGGTTCATAGCCTTTAGCAAGCGTAACGAACGTATAAGGGCCGACAATCACAGGCTTTGTTTCCACACCGTATTCCTGTTTGATCCGGCGATAATCTTCGAGTTGTTTGTTTCTTGTCAGACGGAACTCAATGCTCTCGTCATATTCCGGAACGATGTAATGGTAATTTGTATTAAACCATTTTGTCATTTCACTAGATACGGCGTCTTTGATTCCGCGGGCGATAGCGAAGTATGTATCGGTAGCATCAGTCAAATGTCTGAAACGTTTCGGGATCCAGTTGAAGCTGACTGCTGTGTCGAGTACATGGTCATACTGTGTGAAATCAGAAACAGGCACAACATCAATCTGCTGGTCAATTTGTGTTTTTACTGCGGATAAAAAAAGTTCGTCGATTTGCTTCAAAAACGTATCTTTATCAGTACTGCCTTTCCAATACGCTTCAAGTGCTTTTTTCCATTCCCGGTTCAGTCCGATTCTCGGAAATCCTAAATTCGATGTTTTGATGGTTGTCATTGTTTCTCCTCCTTTATATGTAAAACACTCTCGTTAACCCGCGGATACAGGCTCCTAAGAGGTTTTCTCACAACAAAAAGCCTCTTTCCCATGAGAGAAAGAGGCTTTTCTGCGTAAAACACTGCCTCTCTCATCTCTCAGATTCAATCTGATGGAATTAGCACCGTGCCTTATGAGACATCAGTCTCGGCGCGAAAAGCAGTGCGCCCCATTTCACAATGGTATTACGGTCGGTTGCTGTTGGGGTCAAAAGGCCAATCCCTCGCCCAACTCTCGATAAGAGAAAATGTTATTAATTTTTTGAAAAGTTGAATCATTTGTTGGTAATCTTAACAGTAATTCAAATTCATTGTCAACATAGAATTTGAAATTTTTATTTATATGATGTGGTGTATATTATATAAGAAAAATAATCTTATAGGGTCAACAAATGTGATTGCTCTGCTTTTTCTGCGAGCTCATCAGGAGCTGTTAAATACAGGAATCCATTGCCTGCCAGCGTTTTTGCAATATCAAGAGGAAGTGTCCTGCGGATTAGCTGTGCGAAAACCTCAGATTCAGAAAGCTTTCTTTGAAATGATTCTTCTTCATAGCTTTTGATTAAAGCAAGCGCACCGCTGACATGAGGGGCAGCCATTGAAGTGCCGGTCAGCTTACCGTACTTCTTGTTGGGAAGGGTGGATAAGATGTTTTCTCCTGGTGCCACAAGGTCAATCTCTTTATTTGCGTTAGAAAATTCTGATAATTCTCGCGCTACAGAAACAGATCCAACTGCAATCACTTCATTATAAGCTGCGGGGTAGGAAAGCTCTTCTGTGCGTTCGTCGCCGTCACCTTCATTTCCCGCTGCACAAACGACAAGCACTCCGTTTTTCACTGCGTTTTTCACTGCTTCTTTTAGCTCTGGCACATCGCTTGGCCCTCCAAGGGACATTGAGATGATGTCGACTTTCTGTTCCACCGCGTAGTTGATGCCGTTAATTATCCATTCGTATTGTCCGCTGCCGTTCTCGCCGCCAAGAACCTTCACAATCAATAGGCTTGCCTCAGGCGCGACTCCGGCAATGCCTCCGTTTGAATCATTAGCTGCAATTGTTCCGGCGACGTGTGTGCCGTGTCCGTTGTAGTCGGAAATCGCATCTTCCTTGCCTCCGTCGTCATCCGTGAAGTTCTTTCCGCCGATGATTTGATTTTTTAAATCAGGGTGGCTTGTGTCGCAGCCCGTGTCTAATACAGCAACTTTAATATTTTTGCCTTTTACCCCTTTTGCCCACATTTCTGGCGCCTTAATCACTTTAATGCCCTCAGGAAGCTCGTTTACATCCATGATCTGCTCATTCGTCACATACGGGATCAAGCGGATTTCACCATTCATAAAAAAGCCCTCCTTTTTTATGCTTGCAAGTGGATTCAAGGGTGTTGCCTCATATTATATGAAAAAAGCAAGCGCTCGGACAGAGCCATTTGAAGCATTTTGAAAAAATAGGATACACACCAAAGAATTAGTAATCTTCAAAATATTGGATGGCTTCAACATGTATGACTGGGATTCAACTGTAAGTCAAGTTATAATAGTGTTGGGGAAAGGAGCAGTGTCATGAAACTGAATGAAAAATTATATGCATTTTTTTCAGAGCATGTGGAACAAATGGCCGAGGAATGGATTGAAACGATGGAGGAAAGTGATCCGAATTCGCTTTACGCCCTACATAATGCAACAGTAACGGAAGAATTGAAAGAGCAGGACAGAGAGTTTTACCGGCATCTGAATTACATGTATGTTTTACCGGAAAAACAATTTCTCGAAGAGTTTCAAGAGTGGGTCATTGAGCTGACCAACGATCAAAAACATCTCGACACACCGGTTCAGTATGTCATTCGGGAGTTTATGAGAAACAGGAGATTATATACGAAGTATTTTGAGAAGTTCGCAGAAGAAAATGAATCAGCGTTTGAACCGGGAGAGAAGCAAAAATGGGCAGATTTGATTGTAAAAGTATTTGATTTCACCATTTATACATTCGTTGATCACGCTGAAATGAATGCCAAGCAGCAATTAAACGCCCAAAGAGAAATGATATTGGAATTAAGCTCACCTGTCATTACCCTGAGCAAATCAACAGCTCTGCTGCCGCTTGTCGGTGACATTGATACCGAACGGGCGAAGTTTATTCTGGAAAACACGCTTCAAGCTTGTGCGAAAAGACGTGTGGAGCATCTGTTAATCGATCTGTCAGGTGTTGTTGTGGTGGATACGATGGTGGCGCACCAGATCTTTAAATTGATTGAGGCGCTTAATCTGATCGGTGTCCGGTCAACCCTGTCAGGAATCAGGCCTGAAATTGCGCAAACTGCTGTACAGCTGGGGATTGACTTTTCGAATATTACTATTAAAACCAACCTTGCCCAAGCATTAAACTATCATCAATAAAAAAATCCGCTATCTGTGATAGCGGATTTTTTATGATGCGAAACATAAAGATACGAGAAAGGATCCCGCGAATAATAAGAGGACGAGGCAAAAGAACACCCAGTCGCGCCGGTTCACGCTCAATGTCCTGTAGTATGTCCGGTTTCTGCTTCCTGTAAATCCTTTCGATTCCATCGCAAGCGCTGTCCGTTCCGCTTTTCTGATGGCGCTTGCCAATAGCGGTATGGTATATCGTTTTAACGCACTGATTTTATTCATGATGCCGCTCTCCGCCGCTCCTCCTCTGATTTTATGAGCCTGCTGAATCAGCTGGACCTCATCCTTTAACAGCGGAAGAAAGCGAAAGCCTGCAATGACACCGTACGCGAGCTTTGGTGAGAGCCTGCACTGCTGGACAAGGCTCAGCATAAATAAAATCGGATCGGTTGTAAAAACAAACATCATCGATAAGGCGGAAAAGCATAAAATACGAAACCCGAGAGAGATGCCGACAGACAAATTATCGCTGTTAATGGAGATAGGGCCTGCTTGAAACAAAAAATTATCCGGTGTTGTCGGCACTTTTCCAAAAACTGCGGCTGTCCACACGCACCCGAATGCTAAAATCAAAAACGGAATCGTAAACAACAACCATTTTTTCAATGGGATTCCGGCCGCCAGTAAAACGCCCGCAACGATGATGATATAAAAACATGCCGGAGTGAAAGGGTTGTAAATAAACGACAGCATGACGACACAACAAAAAACCGCCGCCGCTTTCACAGTCGGATTAATGAGATGTAACGGCTGCTTCATCACGCACCTCCTCTTGAAATGCCATCCATTCATATAGAAGGGGAAGGGTGAGCTTTGCTTTTTGGACAAGCCCTGTTTCTTGAGAAAACAACTGCGCTGGAGATCCGTCAAAGGCCAGGCCTGTATCGTGAAGCACAAGCACGCTGTCAGCATACGAAGAGACTAGCTCCATATCGTGTGTAATCATAAGGACAGCAGTTCCCTCTGCCTTGATACGTTGAATCATTTCCATGCATTCAGCCGCCGTGCGGGCATCCTGGCCAAAGGTTGGTTCGTCTAATAATAAAACCTTTACGTCATGCATGAGCATAGTAGCTACGCTCAGTCGCCGTTTTTGCCCTTGGCTGATCGCAAACGGATGATGATCAGCCAAATGCGCAAGACCAAAACGCTGCAGCAGGTGTTGCGCTTTTTTCTCAGTTTCAGCATTTGCTTTCTGGCCGAACAGAAGCTCGTCATACACCGTATCGGTGACGAATTGATGCTCAGGGTTTTGAAAAACAAATCCCATCCGTTTACGCAATTCTTTTTCTTTATATTTCTGCAGCGGCTGGTCATAAAGAAGGATTTTGCCGCTTTGCGGTTTCATGAGACGGGCCAGAACTGATAAGAGCGTCGATTTTCCAGTGCCGTTCGGACCGACAAGCGCCGTTAAAGAGCCTCCGCGCAACGAAAAGCTGATGTCTTTGAAAATCGTCTGCTGTCCTCTCGCGAACGAAAGGCTGCTGACTTCAAGCACACTCTCCCCAGAAGGGGCTTTCTTCTTTTTGACATGCCCGGCAGGAATAGGCTCTTTGAACAGCATCTCTTTTGATAAAGTAAACGGCATACTCAGCTTTTCCTGCAGATGACAGACCTTTGGAATGGCGATGCCCAATTTCTTTAGTGTCTCCGCTTCATGCTGAAATAGATTTTTCGTCAGGCCATCCAGTGCCTTTTTGCCTGATTTGTCGAGTACGATCGTTCTCTCAATCCAAGGCGCCCATTCATCAAGCTGGTGCTCAATGACGAGGAGGCTGAAACCTTTTTCCCGCTGAAGATCCTTCATCAGATGAACGAACTCCCGAGCTGAGAAAGGGTCTAAAAGAGAGGTCGGCTCATCTAAAATAATAAGCTCAGGCTCCATCGCCAAAATACAGGCGAGAGCCACTTTCTGCTTTTGTCCTCCTGAAAGGGTTGAGATCATTTTTTCTTTTAAATGGGTAATGCGTAATTTTTCTAATACGGCGTTGATTTTCTCTGTCATTTCTTCTTTTGGAATTTGCAGATTTTCCAGCCCGAACGCTATTTCGTCCTCCACCGTCAGCATGCAGAACTGCTGATCAGGATCCTGAAAAACGACCCCGGCATGCTGAGCAATCGTTTCGGAGGTTTCAGCATCTGTGACCGGCTTTTGAAATAGAAATACATGTCCGGACTGAATGCCGTCGCAAGCCTCCGGATATAGACCGTTTAAACAAAGGGCGAGCGAGCTTTTACCGCATCCGCTCGGTCCTAATAATAAAACACATTCTCCTTTTTGAAGCTCAAACGAAATGTCTTGAAAAACCGGTTTCTCGTCTTCTTCATAAGAGAAGCTGAGCTGCTCAACCGTCAGAAGCTCATCAAAGGCTTGCATGTTCTGACGCCCGCTTCCGTTTCTTTTTCAGTTCCTTTCCGAGTGCCATTCCGTTTAACACACCTGTATAAGCGAGAGAGTCGCTGACAGCTTTTCCAAGAAGCCCCGCCAAAAGCGCGCCGGAAATGAGGCGGATCACAAGCATAATGAGCAGATAACCTGGTGAATAGGCTGCATAGCCAGAAACAAAGAGATCATAGATAAAGCTGGCTACTGAAGATCCCATACCGGCCAGCATAAGGACAGGGAGAGAGTATGCTTTCCAGCGTGTTGCAAGAAACACAGCCTCAGCCCCGAGTCCTTGAACAATGCCAATGACGATGACCATCGGGCCAGACGGATTTCCCAGCAGGCACTCAACGAGAGCGGCAATGATTTCAGAAACGAGCGCCGCACCCGGTTTTCGAATCATGTACGCGGCGATCACAGAAACGATAAACCAAATGCCGTAAATCGGTTCATAGGCGATTGGCCCAAACATACCTGCAAGCACGTTTCCGAAATGTGTAAATAATAAATAAACAACGGCAAATACGATACTGATAACCGACATGATGACAATTTCTTTTACTTTCCAGCTTTTCATTTTATCCCTGCTTTCTGTTTTTTCTTGATGGACTGTTAGCCGAAAGATTCACAGTCATGGTGATATGGTTTGTTTGCTGCTCGGCCATGCGGAAAACGGCTTCCAATGTGCTGAATACGTCATGCGCATCCCCGTCAAGCTCGCTCGCGTAATGGACACCCTGTACGAAAGTGCCTTGGGCTTTTGCAATGTCGACAGCCTTCATAATCAATCCCATATAATCCGGCTCGTTCATTGGATAAAGGGCAAATTGGCACGGCGCTTCCGCCTTCAAGCCTCGGACAGCATCATCATTGACACGCTTATCACCTTTGGAAAGATATGTATCCCCCTGTGTGTCACCCGGGCATCCAATGGAAAACGTGCCGTTCATGACGATGTGTTGTTCGCTGTTTGCTGCATGAAGGTAAATGGCTTTTGCAGCATCGAATACATGATCAATCGATCCGCGTAACACCGTGCTGATATGGTCGGTTTTCGTCCATACCTTGGATGTATCTGTTTTTTTCAGCGCAGACTTGATCACACTGATAAAATCATCCGTCATCGGATATAAAGAGAAGCGAAAAC
The DNA here is from genome assembly GCF_037975425.1 of Bacillus sp. FSL R5-0416. Classification (NCBI taxonomy): domain Bacteria; kingdom Bacillati; phylum Bacillota; class Bacilli; order Caryophanales; family Bacillaceae; genus Bacillus; species Bacillus sp. FSL R5-0416. The sequence continues at coordinate 1,408,825 of NZ_CP150252.1, forward strand.
CGGCGATTTTGCTTGTACCGCAAATATGCTCCATTTCTCCGACCTCCTGTTTTTTTGGTAAAATAAAAAACTGCATATCCTAAGGGAATATGCAGTCATAGATCGATTAAGCGCACAAAAAAATACACCATTCGGTCAACCTGCACTTCCCCACGCTGGTATTATCCAGATCGGGTCATAAGGGATCAAAGCGCGTTTCTTCCGCGCTTTATCTCAGCCAAAACAGCACCCCTAGTGCTTTCCGTATACAATTTTTTATTTTGACATCATAATAGATGATAAGAATCATTTTGTAAACAACGAAATCATTTTTTTCATATAGGGACAGGAGAGGATGATCACATTTGGACAAAGGACACATATTAATTGTGGAAGATGAAGAAAAAATCGCCAGGGTTCTGCAGCTTGAATTGGAATATGAAGGATACAGCGTCACGATCAAACAGAATGGCACAGAAGGTCTTGATGCGGCAGCGGAAGGCGGGTATTCCTTGGTGCTTCTTGATGTTATGCTTCCGGGGCTTAGCGGACTGGAAGTGCTGCGCCGCTTGAGAAAAACGGATTCGCAGACACCGGTCATATTATTAACGGCGCGAGACAGTATTCCTGATAAGGTAACAGGTCTGGACATCGGTGCGAATGACTATGTCACCAAGCCGTTTGAAATCGAGGAATTGCTTGCGAGAATCAGGGCGGCGCTGCGACAAAATGGAACAAAAACTGAAGATATCGGCACCTTTCTTACATATGACGATTTGCGGGTGAACGAAAAAACCCGTGAAGTGAGACGCGGAGACAAAGAGGTGGAATTAACGCCACGGGAATTTGATCTGCTCGTCTATATGCTAAAGCATCCGCAGCAAGTGCTGACACGGGAGCAAATTCTAAGCTCGGTATGGGGATTTGATTATATCGGTGATACAAATGTCGTGGACGTCTACATAAGATACATCAGAAAAAAACTGGACTATCCTTACGAAAAACAGCTGATCCATACGATTCGAGGGGTCGGCTATGCCATTAAGGGGTAAACGATGAAGCTGAAGACCAAGATTCATCTATACACTTCGATATCACTGTTGATTTTATTAATTTTGGTTCATACCGCAGTATATCTCATTTTTTCGTCTGCGCTGACATCAAAGGATGCGGCCCGGCTTGCTGATGAGACGGATAACATTGCCGAAGCGCTGCGTGCCGCTGAAACAGAAGGAGTGGCTTTGCAGGATATGCTGCAGGCCTATCTTCCGGCAAATGGCATGGTGCGTGTAGTGAATGGTGATCAAAAAGCCGTTATGACGATCACAAAAGAAAAAGCCTATAAAGATTTTCCTCTCTCTTTTCATAGCGGCGAAACGGCAGATGTGAGGAAACATGACGGCAAGCTGTTTGCCGAGGCTGCTGTTCCGGTGATTTGGACCGATGGACAAGTGGTGTCTCTTCAGCTGGTTGAAAGGCTGGAGAACACAGAAGAGAGTCTGTTTCTGCTGAAAATCATCTTAATCGCTGCAAGTGCTGCTGTCTGCATTGCTTCTTTTTTTGCAGGCAGCTTGCTTGCCCGCCGTATCATCAATCCGATCAGACGATTAATGATCACAATGAAAGACATACAGCGAGACAAAGAATTTAAAACGATTTCTTTAGAAGGACAGTCCAACGATGAATTGTATCAAATGGGGCTGACATTTAATGAAATGGCAATGATGCTGAAGGAGCACTATGATAAACAGCAGCAATTTGTTCAAGATGCTTCACACGAATTGAAAACCCCGCTCACTATTATAGAAAGCTACAGCAGTCTGATGAAGCGGTGGGGGGCAAAAAAGCCGGAGGTGCTTGAGGAGTCGATAGAAGCCATTCACTCAGAAGCGGTGCATATGAAAAAACTGACCAATCAGCTTTTGGCGCTGGCCAAAAGCCATCAAGGACTCGAGGTTGATCTGAAAACAATCGATCTGATTGAAGCGGCGCGCGCGGTTATGCAAACGCTCCAGTCCGTTTATCAGCGTGACATATTGCTTGAAACAGATAAAGAGAGCCTGCTTGTAAAGGCTGATGAAGAACGCATCAAGCAGCTGTTGACCATTTTGCTTGATAATGCAATAAAGTATAGTGAAAAGCCTATTGAGATGTCAGCCGGAACGAGGAATGGACGGCCATTTCTATCAGTGAGGGATGAAGGCATCGGAATACCTGAGGAGCATATCCCGCATTTGTTCGAACGGTTCTACCGGGCAGATGAGGCACGAAACAGAAAAACAGGCGGAACGGGTTTAGGCCTTTCCATTGCCAAGCAAATCGCTGATGAGCATGGCATTGAGCTGTCTGTCAAAAGCAAGCCGGGACAAGGAACAGCTGTCACCATGCAATTCAGCGAACAGAATGGGGGAGGCCGATGACTAAAACAATAAAAACAGTATCTTTTGCTGCAGCAGCCATTTTAGTTGTCATCATCTGTACGTTTCTCATCATTCGGCAAACCCATGAGAACGTATTGTCAAAGGAGACTGTCGTAAAAAAAGTTGAAGCCTCTTATGAAGGCAAGGTCACGAAAGCAACACAATCAAAGGATAAAAAAACATATGATATAACCCTTGAAAATCCAAAGGGAACTTACTTTGTAAAAGCAGACGCAATATCGGCTGACATTCTTTCAATGAATAGAGTAAAAGCAGTAAATCCATCTGCCATGACAGAAAAAGAAGCCGAGCATCTCGCGCTTGAGCGGGTGCCGGGAACGGTCAAAAAACAAACACGGCAAAGTCGAGTTGCCACTTATACCATACAAAAAGAAGACGGGAAAACATACGAAGTGAAGGTAGACATGCAGGCAAAAACAGTCTTGTCTGCCGATCAAATCAGCAGCAAAGATCAACAAAAAACGCCGATTACGAAAAAAGAAGCCAAAACAATTGCAGAGCGAAAAACGGGCGGTAAAGCGGATGACGCAGATCTCGAAGAAAGTGAGGGCACTCTCATCTTTGAAGTGGACGTTGATCTTCCTGATGATAAGGAAGCGACAGTGAAAATCAATGCCTACACAGGAAAGGTAGCTAACATTGTGTATGAAGACTGACGGTTTCTCATCAAATTCTCATCTTGCTCTCGTTTTCCTTTCATGTTGAGTGTGTAAACTGTACTCATACAAAACAAAGGAGGACTCACAAATGCTCAAGAAAAAATGGATGGTCGGTCTTTTAGCAGGATGCCTAGCGGCCGGAGGATTCAGCTACAACGCGTTTGCCAAAGAAAACAATGAAAACAGACAGGCTTCTTCTAAGACGGATGCACTCACTGAACAAGAAGCAGAAGCAATTGCTAAAACAGTTGTTGACGGCACAGTAGAAGACATTGACAGAGACCTTTACAACGGCAAAGAAGTCTATGAAGTGGAGATTGAAAAAGAAGGTGAAGACTACGACGTTTATGTAGATATTCATACAAAACAAGCGCTTAATGACCCGTTAAAGGAGAAAGCAGAACAAGTCGCCATAACCAAAGAAGAAGCTGAAGAAATTGCTTTAAAGCAAACAGGCGGAACCGTAACAGAAAGTAAGCTTGACGAAGATGACGGTGCTTACATCTATGAAATGGAAATCCAAACGAAACAAGGAACTGAGACAGAATTTGAAATTTCCGCAAAAGATGGACGCATTATCAAACAGGAGATAGATGACTAATCAAAACCCCCGCTGCGCGGGGGTTTTTCATGATAAGAAACCTTCTTTTGGACAATCTAAGTAGAAAAGGAGGCGAAACGCATGGAAAAGAAAGAGGAGCAATACATCAATCAGGCTGAATATGTCCCTCATCCGACGAAGGAAGGAGAGTATGCCTTATTTCTTCATGAAACGTATCATTTGCTTTCTGAAGATGACGAGACACAAACAACAGAATAAGGGCTTAGGCCCTTGTTTTGTTCCGTAATTGTGATGTAAGCGCATTTATTACTTTTTTGAGTTGACACAGCTTGTTTTTTTCTGTAATCTCAGTGTGTCAATTCAATTAGGAACTTCGTTAGGTGAGGCTCCTGTATGGAGATACGCTGCTGCCCAAAAATGTCCAAAGACGCCAATGGGTCAACAGAAATCATCGACATAAGGTGATTTTTAATGCAGCTGGATGCTTGTCCTATGCCATACAGTGCTAAAGCTCTACGATTGAAGGCGCCCGCACGCTTTTTTTGCCGTGCTTCTTTCACCTTCAATCCCGAAGGCTTTTTTTATGCCTTTAAAACGAAACCAATCAAAGGAGGTGCGGAGTATGGATTCTCCCCATTCGAGTCAATCTGAAGAAGTACCCATATACTATGACAGCAAGACAATTGATTACACGATGAGGAGACGAACTGCCGCACCTTCTGGCGAGGCCGGCACGTCTCCGTAGAGGAGGTACGAGTCCCGATGGTTCAAAACATGACCTATGACGAACTCATTTTACGCATCATTATTTTACTGCGAGACGGGAAAATCAGGGATTTCAGAAGTGTTATTGATGAGCTTCAGCCCTATGACATGGCATTTATTTTTAAAGAAATGCCGGAAAAACACCGTGCCCGCTATTTATCTTATTTAACTGTAGACGATATCACTGATATGATCGGGGAGCTGGAACGCGAATTTCAGCTTGTCGTCTTAAATAAAGTCGGAAAAACAAAAGCAACACTGGCGATGAATAAAATGGACAACGATGACCTCGCTCAATTGCTTGAAGAAATGGACGAAGAACTGAAGGAACAGCTTTTGTCCAGCATGGAAGCGTCAGAGTCAAAAGCTGTACAGCTCTTGATGAATTACCCGGCTGATTCAGCGGGACGCATGATGACAAACCGGTATGTGTGGATTCCTCAGCATTACACGGTAAAAGACGCGGTCGTCAAGCTGAAAAGCTTCGCTGAAATAGCTGAATCGATCAACTACTTATATGTTATTAATGAAAGCAAACAGCTGGTTGGGGTTCTTTCCTACCGCGATTTGATTCTGGGTGAACCTGAAGAAAAGGTGCAGGATTTAATGTTTACCCGCGTCATATCAGCAGATGCTCTTCAGGACCAGGAAGAAGTTGCCCGCCTGATTGAACGTTACGATTTTTTGGCAATACCGGTTGTAGAAGAAAACAACGTGCTTGTCGGTATTGTGACGGTCGATGATATTATCGACGTCGTTATTCGGGAAGCTGATGAGGATTACGAAAAATTTGCCGCTTCCGGTAAAGACATCACCTTTGACACAAAAGCTTACGTGGCGGCATACCGGCGCCTGCCATGGCTGATTTTACTCTTGTTTATCGGACTGATTTCAGGAAGCATTATCAGCTATTTTGAAGATGCGCTGAAGCAGGTTGTCGCGCTTGCGTTTTTCATGCCGATGGTGTCAGGGATGACAGGAAATACGGGAACACAATCTCTCGCGGTTGTCATCAGAGGTTTGTCTAAAGAAGAAATGAACAAAAAAACGATTGTGCGCCTGATCTTCCGGGAGTTCAGAACAAGCATTTTTATCGGAGCGGTTTGTTCTGTGCTGATTGCGATTGTCTCCATCATATGGCAGGGGAATGCGCTTTTGGGATTTGTTGTCGCCTCTTCACTGTTCTTAACCTTAATCATCGGCACGATGTCAGGAACGATTATTCCTATTATTTTGCACAAACTGAAAGTAGACCCGGCGATTGCTTCTGGACCGCTGATTACAACGTTAAACGATATTTTATCTTTATTAATCTACTTTGGCATTGCCACTGCATTCATTCACTCATTATAAACGTAAAAAGTCCGTCTCAACTGCGAGCCGGACTTTTATTATTTAACGGTTTTTGTACCGAAAGTGAGCATTAAGCTGCCCCTCCAGCATTTTTTTCCGCACTTGCGGATCGTTTTTTAACATCTGTTCTTTTTTGCGCATATCCTTTAAAATCTCTGCCGTCTGTACGCCGTCTTCACGCTTATTGGCGATATCCATCAGCCGCTCCACATCGGCAAAGGAGTATTTTCTTGTCCCCCTTGAAGAACGCTGCGGGTAAATGAGCTTTCGTTCCTCATAATACCTGATCTGTCTTACGGACAATCCTGTCAATTCACTCACAATTCCGATTGAAATCACTTTTTTGTCTTTATAAGAATGATCTTCTGTGGTCATTTTTCCACCCCTGGATGTCTTTTGATAATAGTATATAAAAAACAAAGAGAAAAAACCTGACGCTTGTCATATTTTCTAACATCAAATAGAAGATTTTTGAAAAAATACGGAAGAAAAATTAACAAGAATAATGCGTAACACCCAAGCGCGTTTTATCCTTTATGTAACGAATCAAACGAGGAGGAAGGATAATCATGGAGGAAGAAAAAGCGGTCTCACTGGCAAAAGAAATTATAGAGTTGGATATCAAGCGTGATGAAATGCTGGAGACGTTTATGCAGCTTGCCGGAGAACAGGCTTTTCAATTATTAAGATCGGTTCAAAACGGACAATACCGAAAATCTTCGTAAACATAAATTCTTTACATTAGATTCATACCACGTTCATTTAAAAAGAGTATCTTTTGTATAGGATACCTCAAAATGAAGGAGGACGCTATGAGTAATTTATTGAAATCCGCTTTAGAAAAAGAACGACGCCATTATTCTGAAAAACTCTATCAGATTGGGGTTTATAATAAAGAGGTCATGAACAAAATGACGATTTCTGAGCTTCGGAAAGAATACGCTTATTTCTTTCGAAGCATTACAAATCATAAAAATTATCCTTATACAAGATAATGTATAAGGATTTTTTTGCTTTTAGAAGGAATTTCTCGAATTATAGCGAATACGTATAGTAAGGGACTGAACTCTTATTATATGTAAGGGTTTTCATTATTTTTTTATAAAAATCCTATATACGAGGTAGATATGATGAGATTATCGTTTAACGAAGAAGAAGTTGAGCGTGCGATGAATTTGTACAGAGTTTTTGCAAGGGCTTTCAAAAGTGTGTCCGAACATAGTATCCGTGATAGCAAAGAGCACGGTTTTAATCCCACTGAATTTGCTGTACTGGAGCTCCTGTACACAAGAGGCCCGCAAAAATTACAGCAAATTGGGTCGAGACTTCTGCTTGTAAGCGGAAACGTCACATATGTTATTGACAAACTAGAAAGAAACGGGTTTTTAGTAAGGGAGCAGGACCCAAAAGATAAACGCTCTGTTTACGCACATTTAACTGACAAGGGAAATGAGTATTTGGATAAAATTTATCCGATTCATGCACTGCGTATTGCGAGAGCGTTTTCAGGTCTTTCGCCTGATGAACAGGACCAGCTGATCGTCCTGCTCAAGAAAGCAGGCATACACAGCCAGCATTTGCTGTTTCGTTAACTATTCTACACTCTCTATTTCAGGAGAGTGTTTTTTTGTTTCCATATGATTCTTTTTAAAACATCTTCAATCTTCCTATCAGACATTTCGCCAAGGTATCCATTGACGTGTTTTTTATACTCCTTCATCTGTTCGTTCGATTGAAAAAATACCGCGATATACTCTTCTGCTTTCTTCATGTCCCAGTTTCTCATATCTGTGACGAGCTTCCTTTCATGTAGAAGGTTTAAATTCATTTCCTCCTGTCCCGGCAGTGCATGATAAATAAATACCGGAAGCCGTTTCTGTAAGCATTCACTGATGGTCACGCCTCCGGGTTTAGTCATGATGCCTGTCGACTGTTCGTACAAACGGTTCATCTCTGCTTTGCTGTGAAGGTAAGGAATCGCCTCAATCAAGGGGTGGTGTAAACTTTTGACATAGGAGTAGAGCTTTTCGTTTCTGCCGCATAATATTTTGTATAAGATCTTTCCGCCTGGCGACAGTTCCTGCACCCATTTTAAAATCCCACCGACCCCCATACTGCCCCCTGTGATGATGATGGTATATGGCGGGTGGTGCTGCAAGGTATCTGCTGATTCCATTTCAAAATTTCGGTGAACTGGAATGCCGGTCAAGTATATGTTGTTCTGATCGATCCCCTCTGATATTAGCTGCTTCTTTACTTCCGTGCTCGGAACAAAATGGTAATCAATGTTCTTCCGTCCCCATAATTGATTCACGAAAAAATCAGTGTATACATTCACAACCGTCAGATTCGGATATTCAGGCTTTAGTCGGTTCAGCAGATAAGAGGGCAGCGCATGTGTGCAGAAGGCGATATCAGGCTGTTTTTCTTGGAGGATGTGCCTCATTTGCTGTGTGAACAGCCATTCGTACATGAAATAGCGTTTGTCATGCTGAAATTCTCCGCAGGCGAGGAGCCTGTAAATGCCGCTGTACGTTTTCGGGAAATATTGAATCCATTTTAAATAAGCCACGGAGGACAATTTTTCTAACCGGCTATACGCATGTGAAAAGATATCAATCTTTTCAGCTGCCAGCCCTTGAGACTCTAATTCAGCCTGCAATGCATCAGCCACATGATGATGGCCGGTGGAAATGCTTAAAAAAGGAAAAATGAGAATGTTTTTCATGACGCTCCTCCTAAAAAATATGGCAACTATATTTTGAGGAGAACGTTCACAAAATATAAGGGTGTTTTTGATCATAAGGAAGGTGAAAAGATGAAAACTTGTTTCCTTTCCATATGGAGAGTGGTTGACCCGATTTATTTCTTTTTTTCAAGGCTGACCTTGGTTGACAAAGATCGTAAAAGCGTCTTTCGAGTCAGGCTGACGAAGTACAAAGGACATCATGTCGTGCTTAGCGACGGAACGCATATAAGAAAAAATGATGTGCTCGTTAAAATCCACCTGCATAACATAAAGCTGATCAGGGAGCTTCAAAGCATTGAGAGCGCAGTCAGAAAGGGAATCATTATTTATCAGAAAGTATATCAATCGATGCCGCTTCTTCTTGACTATATTAACAATCATAAAAAAAGCGAGAAAATCAAAGGAATCATTGGGATTACAATGCTTGACAAAGGTGTGGAAAGGCTCGGCTTTGATGTGATCACCCCGGTGAATCCTTTTTACAGATGTTTTAAAAAAGTGTCCCATGTGCCGATTTTATATTTGACTTCAAAGCCTGTGAGCTTGCGGCATTTACCGAATTCATCCTATTTGTTTATCTCAAAAGAAAAGCTGCAGAAAACCTATCAAAAAAAAGACTGATGCCTCGGTCAGCACAGTCTTTTTTGATTAAATCTGATGAAATGTCACTTCAGGACGGCTTCCGACACGGATATTTACGCCGGTTTGTCCCAAGCCCTCGCTGATATAAAATGGTTTATCGTGATGATAATGAAGGCCTTTAATCATGTTCATTCGCACGAGGTTTCCCATTTTCACCAAATGATACGGTTTTGGCCAGTGAATTTGCCCGCCGTGAAAATGCCCTGACAGCAGGTAATCATAATGAACATCCTTCATATCCAGAATAATATTTGGGTCATGTGTTAAGACAAGATGATAGCCATTTTCCAGACTTTGATAAGAGCCGTTGATATTACTCCGATTCGTACTGTAATCATCAATGCCAATAATATTGACTGGCCCTGCAGCCGTCTCGATTCGAACATGTTCATTTTGCAGCGTGATACAGCCGTTTTCCTCTAAAACTCGCTTCAGTCTCTGAAAGTCCTCTTCTTTCAATACATAATCGTGGTTACCGAACACCGCGTACATTCCATATGCAGGCTTTAGCTTTTGCAAGGCGTTCAAGTAACCTGCCAGCTTCGGAATATTACGTTTCCGATCAAGAAAATCCCCGGTAAGAGCAATGATGTCCACAGGCTGATCTCTTGTTAAATGATACAGCTCCTCAGGTGAGACTGAAATGTTTTCCAAGTGAAGATCTGATAAATGAAGGATATTTAATTTTTTTCTGGCTGGAAGGCCGTCTTTTTGGTCGATTGAAATGGTGTTGACTTTCACATCTTTTGTATTGCGGTTCGCTTTATATAGAAATGGCACAAATACGAGTATGGCCAATGAAAGTAAGATTGTAAACAAAATATATCCCCTCCCTTCTATCAGTATAGTAAGTGATCAAGCCCTATGGATAGCGGGAATTAATGGGTAGAGACAGGTTGAAAAACGGATTGTCATATGATGAATGATTTGGAAGGGAAAAGGGATAATAAATTTTGACACATGAGGCAGAACATGCCGACGGAGTCAGAATAACAAATGGATGTGTAAGCAATGTTACGATTGATGAGACAACAAAAAAAAGAAACATATTATCTCTGGATCGCATTATTTCTTCTTTTATTGTATGTATCGCCGCTTTTTATTTTAAAGGAAGATGCCCATATCCGGGTCCATGATAATTTAGATTCCAACATCGCTTGGTACAAGGTTTTGGCCGATAGCGGAGAAATCGTCGGCAAGGTTGACGCTGCCATTCCGCAAATCATTAACGGGCTGCCCCGGGATGCCTTTGGCACCGAGTGGAGCGGAATTGTTTGGCTCCATGCTTTCTTTTCTTCCATGACCGCCTATGCAATAAGCCAGACGGTTACAAGAGTTGTCGCTTTTTTTGGAATGTATGTGCTGCTGAAGAAACATATAATCCCGGAACCAAAAGCGGCTTTCATCCGAATTGGCGTATCGCTTGCATTTGCCTTAACACCGTTCTGGCCTTCGGGAATGCTGAGTACGCTTGGGTACCCTTTGTCACTGTGGGCTTTTTTAAATATCCGAAAAGGGGATATCTCATGGAGAGAGTGGCTGACGCTGGGCTTGCTCCCTCTATACTCAAGCTTTGTTCTAGGCTTCTTCTTTTTCCTGGCAGGGATGGCGTGTTTTTGGCTGTATGATGCCATTACAAAAAGAAGATGGAATTTGATGTTCTTAGGCAGTATTGCATTTATGACGAGTATCTATCTTTTCGTTGAATATCGGCTTGTCTATTCGATACTGTTTGAGCACGCACCGATGCATCGTATCGAATTTATCTCATCTAGGCATGACGTTTGGCATTCTCTTCGGCTATCCGTAAAAAACTTTGTCTATGGCCATAATCATGTGATGACCGTTCATACCGTTGTCATCCTTCCGATCCTGCTGGTCGTTTTTGCTGCTCTGCTGTTCAAACGAAATCGGACAAAGCCAGAAAATGTTTATCTGTTTTTATGTGTGCTTAATTATGGATTGTCATTATGGTATGCGTTTTGGTTCAACAAAATTTGGGCTGTTCCAAAGCAGAAATTTGCCTTTTTAGCAGAATTTAATTTTGCCCGTTTTCATTTTCTTCGGCCGCTTGTTATATACGTGAGCTTTGCGCTTGCTTTATATCTCATTTGGCGGATGGGGAAAGGATGGAAATGGCTTGTGTACGCCGCAGTCGCTGCACAGCTAATGGTGTTGGCGCCTTTTAATGAAGAATATACGTATGGCGTTCATTACAACGCGCCGACATTCAAGGAGTTTTATGCATCGGAGCAATTCAAAGAGATTAAGGAATATATCGGACGTCCGCAGGATTCGTACAGGGTGGCGAGCATCGGACTGCATCCGTCTATCGCCCAATATAACGGGTTTTATACGTTAGATACGTATAACAATCTGTATCCGCTTTCATATAAATATGAATTTAGGAAAATCATCGAAAAAGAGCTGGAAAAAAATTCTCGGCTGAAACAATACTTTGATGAATGGGGCAGCCGCTGCTACCTTTTTGTCGATGAACTCGGTAAACGATATGATTTCAAAAAGAACTCGAAGAAAACGATCAACAACCTTCAATTAAATACAGATGTATTTAAAAAAATGGGCGGACGGTACATTTTTTCTTCAGTTCCGATCATGAATGCTGAACAAAACCATCTCGCGCTCGTAAAGACGTTTGACCATAAAGATTCCGCCTGGCGCATTTATTTATATGAAACAAGATAAGGAGGATATCGATTGAAACAGTCACAGCCAGTATTAACCATCGTCGTCCCGTGTTTCAATGAAGAGGAAGTGTTTCAAGAAACAAGCCGTCAGCTGACAGAGGTTGTAGATGATTTAATTGAAGAAAAATTAATTGCTGAAGACAGTAAAATTCTGTTTGTCGATGATGGCAGCAAAGACCGCACTTGGGCTTTGATTGCTATGGAGAGCATAAGAAACAAGAAGGTTACCGGCTTAAAATTAGCCTGCAATGTCGGCCACCAAAAAGCGCTTTTAGCCGGACTGCATAAAGCGAAGAATAGGTCAGACTGCGTCATTTCGATCGATGCCGATCTTCAGGACGATATCTCTGTGATCCGGGATTTTATGCTGAAATATCATGAGGGCTGCGAGATCGTTTACGGTGTACGCCGGAGCAGAAAAACCGATACCTTTTTCAAGCGCACGACCGCGTTAGGGTTTTATCGTCTCATGAATAAGCTTGGGATTAAATTAATTTATAATCATGCTGATTTTCGTTTAATGAATAAAAGGTCCCTTGAAGAGCTTGAGCGTTATCCGGAAGCGAATCTGTTTTTAAGAGGTATTGTCCCCATGATCGGCTTTAAATCGGCCGAAGTTTTGTATGACCGCAAGGAACGCTTTGCCGGCAAAACGAAATATCCGCTGAAAAAGATGCTATCCTTCGCTTTTAACGGGATTACTTCATTCAGTGTCGCACCAATTCGATTCTTTACGCTTTTAGGGTTTGTTTTGTTTTTCCTCAGCGCTGTGGCAGGGGTTGGCGCGTTTATTCAAAAGCTGCTCGGCCATACGAATGCAGGCTGGGCGTCTCTCATCATATCCATTTGGTTTTTGGGCGGGCTGCAATTGATGGGAATTGGCATCATCGGAGAGTATATTGGAACGATTTTTTCTGAAGTGAAAAGACGGCCGAAATACGCGATTGATATTGATTTGTATAATGAGCAGCTGAGCCCGCTTCAGCGCCAGGAAAAAGAGCGGTTAGAAAAAAAGTACAGTTAAACACGGAAAGAGCTGACTTCATTAGTCAGCTCTTTTTCTTCAACTGATGCAATATGGCCCTAAGCGGTTCGTCTTGCGGGTTGCGGTAAAAATCAAAAAATGGGCAGCCCTGCTTCTTAATTCGATCGATGACCGTATCAATTGTAAACAGAGCGGGTGTTAAAGATGATTGCACCTCATGCCAGTAGAGCGGGGCTGCAACAGTCCCAAGCTCATTTCCTCTCGTTGAATAGGGACAGATAATCGTTTTTCCTTCTGCATGCTGCAAATAATCAAGATACAATTTGCCGTGTCTGTTTTTAATCAAGCGTTCAGTGGTAAATAGCTCGGGAAATGCATTGGTGCAGTACTCTGCGATCAGCTGCGTAAAGTGGCGTGTTTCTTCATACGTAAATGCCTCGGGAGACAAGGGAATATAAAGCTGGATGCCTTTGTTGCCGGACAGCTTCGGGTACGATGTGATGCCAAAGGAATCCAACAGCCGCTTCAGTTCATTTGCGGCCTGCACGGCCATAAGAAAGTCATCTCGCGAAGGCGGGTCTAAATCAATGACAATCTCAGCCGGACGCCTGCTTTTAATGGTTTGAAAAGGAACGTGAAACTCCAAAGCAAGCTGGTTGCAAAGCCATAGCAATGTAGACATATCCTCACAGACAATATGTTCATGGCTCCCATCATAGAAAGATTGAACAAAATCCGGCGCATAGTCCGGCTTGTTTTTTTGGAAAAATGATTCGCTCCTAGATCCATGCGGATAGCGGATGACGGTGACAGCCCGGTTTTTCAGAAATGGGAGCAGATAGTCACTGACTTCAATCATATACTGAATAAAATCTTCTTTTGTTTTTTTATTCTTTTCAAATATGATTTTATCCAGGCTTGTGAACTGGAGCTTTGGGTGAACCGGTTTGGAGTGTCGTATGACTTGCGCATATGTGCATTCGGTCCAGTCCATTTGGAATTCGAAACCGATAAACGATACCTCTCTTAATGTGCCTTGGAGAATTGTTAAGTATTGAACAGCTGCACAAATCGAAGGTTCAAGCGTAAATTCGCCTGAGGGTGTTTGATGTCCGTGCTGTTCCATAATCTCGCGTATAGCGCTTTTTTCCTCATCGCGCATTCCGTGCGAGACAGAGGCAATCGGTGTCATTATTCCGTTTTTTAACACAGATACCGTCACAAACCCGTTGTTAGGGTTGAACCCTGTTATGCAAACATAAGCTTGTTTAAAGTTTTTATATTTGAGCCAATCGGACGACCGCTTCTTTTCAAGCCATTTGCTGTTTGTTTTCTTCGCTACAATTCCTTCTCCGTCATATTTTATTACCATCTCCCAGAGTTGATCAAAATGATCATAACAGGGAATGGATTGAATGGTTTCTTTTGCGTAAGGATCTGGAGATGCAGGAAGCTTTGCTGCGGATATGAGTTCACGCAGAGATTTTTTGCGGTCCAAATACGAAAGAAGCGTTACATCTTCTCCGCTTCGCTCTAACAAATCAAAGGCGAGAAAGCAGCACGGCCGGGCGTTTGCCGATTCCTGAATCTTGTCTGGCCTTTTCAAACGCCCCCGCACTTGAAGGTGTTCAAAATCTGCACGACAAGGATTCACCAAACATACGATTTCACCATCAAGTGTCAGCGGAAGCTCTTTTTCCATGTGCTGAAAGGCAGTTTTGGCGATTTGTGTGATTTCAGGGAAGGTGCTGCTGAGCTCCACACCATTTCTGCTGGTTAAGGTCACACCTGAAGAATGGATGCGGAGAATACAGCGGTACCCATCATATTTTACTTCGTAACGCCATTCTGCTCCGATTGGCGGTGACGAAGTTAAGACCGGCTGCATGGTAAACGCCATGGGCTATGACGTGCCGGAGGCTTTTTTTCTAGTTGTTTTTTGTTTTTTATCTCCGGCTCCTTTCGGTTCAGCGGCTTGTGCAGGTGCGGCAGCCGGTGTCTCCCTGTTCGGCCTTCTGGTTCTGTCAATGCTGGCTTGCAGAGCGCTTACCAGGTCAATGACATCTTCACGAGGTGGCGCTTTATCAGGAGTGACGGCCGTTTCTTTATTTTCTAGCTTGTCGTTGACTCTTTGCAGCAGCGCCTGTCGGTACGTGTCTTCATATTTTTCAGGTTCAAACTCAGCAGTCAGTTCATCTATTAATGTGATAGCAGTTTGCAGTTCCTTATCGTTTACATTCGATTGATCAGGTACACCTGGGACATGAGCGGCGCTTCTGACCTCATCGGGATAATGGATAGACTCCATGACGATACAATTTTCATAAACGCGGAGAATCGCCAGCTGCTGCTTTGACCTGATTGTCATATTGGCGATACCGATCTTTCCGGTTGAGCGCAGCGCCTCACGCAGCAGGGTATAGGCCTTCGTCCCATTATCCCCGGGGCCGACAAAGTAGGAGCGGTTAAAGTAAATCGGATCAATTTCCTGAAGCTGAACAAAGTCAACAATCTCAACCGCTTTCTCCTCATGCTCCTGTTTTAAGCTTTTTAAATCTTCGTCTGTCAGCACTACATATTTCCCTTTTACATATTCATATCCCTTCACAATTTCATCAGGACTAAGAGTTTTTTCGCAATTTGTGCAAACTTTCTCGTATTTGATTGGTGCGTGATCCTCTTTATGGAGGCTGCGCAGTTTAATATCTTTATCTTCTGTGGCCGCATATAGCTTGATGGGGATGTTTACTAATCCGAAGCTGATCGATCCCTTCCACATTGTATGCATATCGATAAACCCCTTTTTTTCTTTAGTGTGAAGAGAAGGAGTACGATTCATGTGTAGTAACTTATGGGTGAAAAAAAGCCGGCGCTGTTATTGCGACGGCTGTTCAATAATGAATTGTTCGAATTGTTCCGGAGGTATTGGCCTGCTGAAAAAGAAGCCCTGCAAATGGTCGCAGCCTTTTTCATATAGAAGCTGCTTTTGAGCTGCATTTTCCACACCTTCGGCAATCACCTGCAAAGACAGCTGATGCCCCATGGCAATAATAGCTCCGGTAATTTGCTCTGATTTAGGATGGGTCTGAATATCGTCAATAAATGATTTGTCAATCTTCAGCCTGTGAATCGGGAAGTCCTTCAAATAGCTAAGGGAGCTGTGACCAGTACCGAAATCGTCAATACTGATTCTGATTCCTAATTCTGTAAGGGATGACAAAACCTTTTTGGAGTGATCGAGATTGTCCATTGTCATGCTTTCCGTCACCTCCACTTCAAGAAGCTGCGGAGGAAGCTGGTATTTATTAAGCGTATCCTTGATGAGGGGAATCAGATCTTCGGATTGGAACTGTCTGGCGGAAATATTAATGGCGACAGAAAGATCATAGCCTTTGTCGTGCCAAATCCTTGCCTGCTTGCATGCTTCATCTATAATCCACTTTCCGATATCAATAATAAGTCCCGTTTCTTCTGCGACACCGATGAATTCTCCGGGCGGACGCAGTTGCCCGTCTGGTGTCACAAGGCGTATCAGTGCTTCTGCTCCTGTCATTTTTTGTTTTTTTACACTGAATTGCGGCTGATAATGCAAGACAAATCTATCGTTTTCGATTGCTTCTCTGAGTACCATCTCTTGGTTAAGCTTGACGGTTTCTTTGTTGCCGATTGAAAAAGAATAGTATCTGTATTTGCTTTTGTTTCGTTCTTTAGCCGCATACATCGCCATATCAGCCTTTTTCATCAATTCAAGGCCATCAGTCCCGTCTTTTGGAGATATCGCAATCCCGATACTGACAGATGTGACAAGGGTGTGATCTTGAATCTTGAAAGGTTTTTTGAATTTTTGGATAATTTTTCTTGCTAAAACATCTGCTTCGCCTGTTCCTGTATTGGCGTCTGTTAATATAATAATAAATTCATCACCGCCAAGACGGGCGATAAATCCGTTATCAGGGACTACAGATGACAAACGTTTAGCCGCAAACTGAAGCAGTTGATCGCCGACATTATGCCCTAATGCATCGTTAATCACTTTAAACCGATTTAAGTCGAGAAAGAAAACAACGGTGTTATAATGCAAGGTATGCTCGCGATTCAGTACCTTTGTTAGATGAGAGATGGCATGTCTTCTGTTAGGTAAGTCTGTAAGCGAATCATAATGAGCCATTCTATGGATTTCTTTTTCTGCTTTGTACTGCTTCGTCATGTCTTTGCAAATGACATAAATGCTGTCCAGTTCTTGATTGACCTCAACAGGTATGAGCGTAATATTTAAGTGAAACTGGCCTTTTTCAGTGATAAGTTCGCTATCGCTGTTCATCGCTTGTTTATCTTTTTTAACTTGCTCAAAAAGGCGCTTAATCTTCTGTGATGTGTAATTCCTCCAGTCATGCATGCTGAAGCCAAATTTGCTGATCATTTCCTCACCAGCGTGATTGGAAGATATTATGTCTCCTTCTAATGATAAAATAAAGATTGCATCAATATTGTGGACGATTAAAGACTGAAATCGCTGTTCGTTATCCTTTATGCGTTCGCTCTGTTTAATAAACTTTCGATCTGCATGGGAACTGAATAACAATAACGTTTGGATACAAAAAATAATTAAAGTAACAAAAATTGACCAATGAAACGTTTGCACCTCCATATGGCTTCCGGGCGTAGCCGTGTCCTTATGGAAAGTTGCCGCAAGCATCCCTGTGTAGTGCATGCCCGAAATCCCAATACCCATTACAATTGAACTGACGACTTTATAGAATATAAGATGCTCAGAATGTTTTTTTACGGCCAAGTCAAAGAATATTTTTAACGAGACGAAAGAGGCTGCAATCGCAATGATAATTGAAGCTGTAAATAAAATCGGTTCGTAAATAATCATTACCCGGGAAATGGCAGACATTCCGATATAGTGCATAGAAGCAATAGATGCACCAAGCACAACTGATCCGGTAAGCAGTCTGTAATATGTAAGTATGTGCCGGCTGACAAAATATAATGACACAAATGATCCCGAAACAGATGCGCCAATGGCTGCCATTAAAGGCATGAATTCATATTCCATCGGCATTTCCATATGGACGGCCATCATCCCTACAAAATGCATTGACCAAATACCGAATCCCATAATAAGTGAGCCGCCGATCAGCCAAATTTTACTTTTTAAGCCTGTATTGATGGTGACTTTCCTTGAAAGTTCAAGGGAAATATACGAGGCGGTACAGGCGATAAGAAAAGATAAACATATGAGCGTCGTATTATATGTAACGTGTATTTCCAAATGGAGATTCCCCCCGTATCGTGTGTTCCAGTCTTGTTGACTCTCTTTATTATCGGCTGCTTAACCGCAGAGTTTCAGCCTTCAAAACGATAGAAATACGAGGGAGATCTATTTTTAGTTCAACTGACCGTGAAAAATGTGTTAAAATCATCTTGACGTTTTCCGAAAAAACAAAAATGTATGATACATAAACATGAAACAAGGGAGTTGGTGGCTATCGAAGAGCTGGTTATGTCATGGATAGAAGCATTTAAAAGCTTATCTTATTTTGGAATATTTCTAGCGCTCAGTATTGAGTTTATCCCGGCCGAAGTCGTCTTGCCGCTTGCGGGCTATTGGGTATCTAAAGGCGATATGACACTTGCCGGCGTTGTTTTGGCAGGATCGCTTGGGGGAGTGGCCGGTCCGCTTACGCTGTATTGGATAGGCCGGTACGGAGGAAGGCCGTTTCTTGAACGTTTTGGGAAGTATCTCTTTATTAAACCTGAAGCGCTTGATAAGTCAGATGAATTTTTCAAAAAACATGGAGGCTTTGTCGCCTTCAGCGGCCGTTTCTTGCCTGGCATCAGGACATTGATTTCCATACCGTGCGGAATTGCAAAAATGAATGTTTGGGTGTTTTCGCTTTATACATTCATTGCTATGCTTCCGATTACATTTGTATATGTTTATCTCGGTGTGAAGCTCGGTGAAAATTGGAAGGAAGTCGGCTCTATTCTTGATCAATATATGCTTCCGATCGGGATAGCCATTTTGGCGCTTTTCCTGCTCTACTTACTGATGAAAAAGAGGAAGAAACGCACGCACTCCGAACAATTATCTGTATTTTTGAAAAATAAACGTTGACAAATCATTGCGCTGCGCATATCATTGACGTATAAAATCATATTTCTTGAAATCCCAAAGGGGAGTAGCGTCCGGAATGTATTCCGGAAACAAAGTCGTCATTTCATGGATTGTATCCATCGGCTTTGTTGGCATGCCTGAATTCATGTCTAGCAAGACCTTTGCCTTATGTCGGCAAAGGTCTTTTTTGCATGGTCCGGCCGGCATAAGATCGGATGAAGAGAAAGAAAACAACTTTTTTGGGAGGGTATCATTTATGGATGCAGCATTATTATTAGAGTATGGTTGGGTTCTTCTCGTCTTGATCGGGCTGGAAGGGATTTTAGCCGCCGATAACGCGCTGGTTATGGCGGTAATGGTAAAACATTTGCCGGAGGAAAAAAGAAAAAAAGCGTTATTTTATGGATTGGCAGGGGCTTTTGTTCTGCGATTTGGCTCTTTATTCGCCATTTCATTTTTGGTCAACGTATGGCAGGTTCAAGCGATTGGCGCGATCTATTTGCTGTATATCTCAGCAAGCCACTTATTGAAAAGATATGTATTTAAGAAAGAAGACACACATAAAGAGACGAAGCAAAGCGGTTTTTGGCCGACTGTTTTAAAAGTTGAACTGGCAGATATCGCGTTTGCTGTTGATTCCATCTTAGCAGCAGTAGCGCTGGCGGTTACACTTCCTGGGACATCACTCCCGAAGATCGGCGGACTTGACGGAGGACAATTTCTCGTCATTTTGGCCGGCGGTATCATCGGACTGGTGATCATGCGGTTTGCGGCTTCCATGTTTGTGAAGTTATTAAAGGAACGTCCAAGCCTAGAAACAGCAGCCTTTGTGATTGTCGGCTGGGTCGGAGTGAAGCTTGCTTTATATACGCTTGCCCATCGCGACATAGCGGTTGTTTCTGAGCACTTTATCCATTCTGGAACATGGAAACTGATATTCTGGGGTGTCTTAGCAGCAATCGCGGTTTGCGGCTGGTTTATGTCAGGTGGGAAAAAACAGCCGGAGGGCGCACAAAACGAACAAAAAAACAGCACCCGTGAACGGGCGTAATCTGAAAGACTCTGCTTAAAAGCAGAGTCTTTTTGTGTTTGAAGCGTTTTCATAAGCGAAATAAAATAACATTTTTATAACATCTTTGTTACAAAAAACACGCATAAAACCCCCTTAATTCTTTAGAAAGGCACGAAATCATGTATAGGACGTCAGAATGGTTTGTCATAATTGAGACATTGGAAATCAATATTTCTTTTTCTCCTTTGCGAATCCCTATCAAATTAGCTATCATTAATGAGTAGTTATAGGGAGGAACTGAGGTGAAACCAGTGCTTAGCCTTTTGTTTAAATTGGGAAAAAAGAAGCAAACACTTGAAAAAGCTGTTGAGAGTATACAAAAAGGCAATAAAGATCTGCAAAATGAATTAATACAGCAATATAAGCCATTTATCGCAAAGACGGTTTCATCCGTTTGTAAACGATATATAGATGAAAAAGACGATGAGTTCAGTATTGGACTGATCGCGTTTAATGAAGCTATAGAAAAATATTCACCTGAAAAAGGAAATTCTCTGCTCGCATTTGCTGAGCTTATTATAAAAAGAAAAGTCATTGATTACATTAGAAAAGAAGCCAGAAGCGCACAAAATATAAATATCGATTTACAGGAAGGAGACGATCAGGAGTCATCACAAAGCCTGATTGAAGCCGAGCTTTCCATAGATGAATACCGCCGTCAGATTGAACAGGAGCAGAGGCGGGAGGAAATCCTCTATTTTCAAAAGCAGCTCAAGGATTATGGTTTATCGTTTAAAGAACTGCTTGAAAATTCTCCAAAGCACACGGATGCAAGGCAAAACGCCATAAAGGTGGCAATGACGCTTGTTGAACATGAAGAATTGGCCGCTATCCTGTATACAAAGAAGCAGCTTCCGGTCAAACAGCTTGAACAGCTTGTCTCTGTAAGCCGAAAAACGATTGAGAGAAACAGAAAATATATTATTGCGATGTGTATTATCATTACGGGTGATTATATTTATTTAAAAGATTATCTTAAAGGGGTGCTGCACTCATGAGAAGAGGGATTATAGTAGAGAAAAATAAAAAATTCGTCACGTTGCTGACCCCTGACGGACAATTTTTAAAAGCCAAAAATGATCGACACAGCTATGAAATCGGAGAAGAAATCATGCTTCCGAGTGAAACACGCATGGGCAGAAGGGCCAGCTTTTTTGATTTTTTTAAACTGCGCCCTTTCAAAATGGGGATTTTTACGATGACTGCTATTATGCTCTTTATTTTTATAGTTCTCCCCGTTTTTTCTAATAATAAGGCCTATGCGTATATGACAATCGATATCAATCCAAGCGTCGAAATGGCGTTAAACAGCGATTATGAAGTGATTGAACTGACGCCTCTAAACGATGAGGGACAGAAAGTCGTGAATGATATAGATGATTGGGAGAAGACTGATTTTAAAAAGGTGATTGACGATATTATAACCGACTGCAGTGAACACGGGTATGTAAAGAAATCGAAAGAAATATTGATTTCCACTGTTTATGAAAACACAGAAGACAATACATATAAAAAGGCTGTGAAAAAACAGCTGAATGATGTGACTGAAAAATATAAAACGACATACCGCATGGAATCTCTCGAGTCAGATATGCAAACGAGGGAAAAAGCGAAGAAAGAAGGCGTCTCAACAGGCAGCTACATCAAATCAAATGAAAAGAATGACAATAAAGATTTAAAAGATGACTCCAGCAAACCATCCGGGGAAGAGGATCAAAAGAGTGATGAAAATGAGGATGAAAACAACGATCAAACTGACACCCAGGACAGCAAGCAAGGAGATAATGAACAGCTGAATGATGCGGATTCCGGAGACCAGAAAGAAGATAAAGCGGATGACCAGATTGATGATAGTGACAAAGATAAAAAAATAAAGGAATCAGATGAAAATACAAATACCGAAAAAGATGGGGACCATGAGCAAACCCCAATACAAGATCCTCAAGATAAAGGAAATGAAAATAACGGCGCTGACAAGGGTCAAAGCCAATATCACAGGGACTGGAACAATGGTGAACAAGGCAAGAACCGTTCTTCGTCCAGAAGGGATAACGCTTCAGACCGACGTAATCCAAACGGCTACAGCAGTGATAATAATTCAGCTCAAAATGAAGATTCGCCGAGTGCCCCCGGCGAATAAAGACCTGAATTTATTTAGTTGTGCCATTTAATTGTGATTGTGCTTGCTGTACCAGCCGCTTTGTCATTTCTCCGCCTACAGAGCCGTTAGCGCGTGCGACTGTATCAGAACCAAGGTTCACACCGAATTCTTGAGCCACTTCGAGTTTAAATTGGTCTAGTGCCTGCTCCACCCCTGGAACAACGAGTTTATTTCTGCTCGCCATCTTTTTCATCTCCTTTTTCGATAAAGAAATTCTTAACGCGTATTTAGTTTGATATATACGGGGTTTATTTATGCTGGCAATTGTTGTGGAGAAAAATAAAACCCCGGCCTCTGAGCCGGGGTGACGCAGACTATAGAATGTCTGCTGTCATTTTATGTGCGGTTGCCTGAATATGGAACGTCAAAATGGAGAGAACTGTAATGGCGATAATTTGTCTGATTTTAAGCCATTGGCCGTCATTCAGTTCTTCAAAACGGTGACGGAGACGCTCTGTCTCCTGTTCGGCGATCTCCTGCAGATTGGATTCTTTCATAGAAGGAGTATCTTGGTGATGGATGGCATCAAGCACATATGCGCAGCTTTCATAATAAGCAATCGGGCTGATGACATCATCAGATCTGTCTGAGATTGTGTTAAAGGCCACTTTTAAAATAGCCCGTATGTGTTCAAAGTCATAAATGGATTTTAAATCACGTACAATTAAAAGAATAACTGCCTGTTCAACTGAGTATTTTTTGCCCAGCTCAGGGTGTCCGATCAGATCTTTGATATCACGCTTTACCCAGTTTTGAATCGCGGTTGACTTTAACGAAGTCAGCTCGCATAAGTTGCCAAGCTCTACTATTTCATTTGTAGAAAGACCGTATTCTTTTTTCTGTTTTTTTCGTTCGTATCTTGTAAGAAATTCAGGAATTTCTAGATGATTGGCTGCTTTTTCTGCTGACATGTTCGCTGATTGGACGAGAATGTCGAGCGGGCTATGTTCTCCTTGTCCTTTTAGGGAATAGAGCAGCCGCACCATATCGGTTCGAGAGAGTTTAAAAATGTTCATTGTTCACCTCTTTAAACAATTTGACGCGGATATAGGTATATGTATAAATTCAAAGTTCAAGCGTCAGCAAATTACATTAACATCATACGTCGAATTCCTTGCATTTTCAAATGGATGTTTTATAATTTAAATATACGGGTTCTTTTGAACTTAAAATAACGGAGGTTGTTATGGCGAAAAGAATTTTTCTGTTTATTCTAACGAATATTTTGGTGCTTACAACAATCGGGATCGTTTTGTCTGTTTTAAGCTCTGTTACAGGAGTCGGGACGTATTTTACAGCTGATGGCGGTATCGATCCAATGGCGCTTCTTGTGTTCAGTTTAGTCGTTGGATTTGTCGGTTCCTTTACGTCTCTTGCGATGTCCAGATGGATGGCAAAGACGATGATGGGCGTCAGAGTGCTGAATCCGAAAAAACACTCGCTCAGCTATGAGGAACAGCAATTGGTTGATCGTGTTCACAGATTAAGCCGCTCTGCCGGTTTAACGAAAATGCCGGAAGTCGGGATTTACCGTTCACCTGAAGTAAACGCGTTTGCGACTGGACCGTCAAAACGCCGTTCACTTGTCGCAGTATCGTCAGGGCTGCTGGAGCAGATGGATGACGCAGCGGTTGAAGGTGTGCTTGCCCACGAGGTCGCGCATATCACAAATGGTGATATGGTAACAATGACGCTTTTACAAGGTATCGTTAATACCTTTGTAGTCTTTTTATCGCGTATCGCCGCTTGGATAGCAAGCCGTTTTGTCAAAGAAGATCTAGCGCCGATCGTTCATTTTATTGCAATGATTATTTTTCAGATTGTCTTTTCGATACTTGGCAGCCTGGTTGTGTTTGCGTATTCACGCCATCGTGAATTCCATGCTGACAGGGGAGGAGCGGATCTTGCCGGCAAGGACAAGATGATTCATGCGCTGCGGACGCTTAAAAGCTATTCTTCCCGGATTATGGAAGACGATCAGACAGCTGTCCAAACGTTAAAGATTAATGGCAAGAAGCGCTCTTCACTTTTCTCTACTCATCCTGATTTAGATGAACGAATCAGACGGCTGGAAGCTAAATAATACAAACACATTGTTCCTCTGAGAGAATTCTCAGAGGTTTTTTATTTTATCCATTGACTAAAATCATAAAAAAATAAGCAAGTTAAGAAAATGTTTCGTAAAAGCCTTTAAAAATGGACCTAATATCTTTAGAATAATTACCGTACTTAAAAAGAGAGGCAGAAGGATTTTACATGAGATTAAAGTTTGGAAAATTGATACAGGCCTTGTCACCGGCCCAGCTGATCGCATTATATTATTTTCTTGCAGTTACTGTGGCCGTTATATTGCTGAGTTTGCCGGCGGCCCATAAACCGGGGGCAGATTGGACGTTTATTGATGCGCTTTTTACAGCTGTCAGTTCAGTCAGTGTAACGGGGCTGACAGTTGTTGATACAGCTGATACATTCAGCACAATAGGGATTTTTATATTAGCATTTGTTCTGCAATTTGGCGGAATCGGAATTATGACGCTCGGAACGTTCATTTGGCTGATCATGGGAAAACGAATCGGGCTGAAAGAACGGAAGCTGATTATGGTTGATCAAAACCAATCCCAGTTTTCAGGAATTGTCAATCTGATGAAGCAGGTACTGTTTCTGATCTTGTGGATTGAATTTTTTGGCGGGCTGATACTCGGCACATATTTCTTAACCTACTATGACTCCTATCAGGAAGCCTATTTACACGGATTTTTTGCCAGTATCAGTGCAACGACAAACGGCGGATTTGATATTACCGGTAATTCGATGATTCCATTTCGCCAAGATTACTTTGTGCAGTTTATTACAATGCTTTTAATTATATTTGGAGCGATTGGATTTCCCGTGCTTGTTGAAGTAAAGGATTTCCTGTTTTCAAAGCATCGGCGTTATCCATTTACGCTTTTTACAAAGATCACGACGATTACGTTCGGCTCACTTGTCTTGTTTGGAGCCATTGGCATCTTTGCCCTGGAAGCAAACCATGCGTTCGCAGGAAAATCATGGCATGATGTTTTGTTTTTGTCCCTGTTTCAATCAACGGCAACCCGAAGCGGGGGGCTGGCAACAATCGATATCAGCCAATTATCAGATTCCACACTCTTTTTTATTTGTGCGCTGATGTTTATTGGAGCGTCGCCAAGCTCAGTCGGGGGAGGCATACGGACAACGACTTTTGCTTTGAACCTTCTTGCGCTGTTTCATTTTGCCCGCGGCAATAAGGCCGTAAAGGTATTCAAACGGGAGCTTCACCCTGCTGACTTGATGAAGTCGCTTGTTGTCACGATGATGGCGATCCTGCTCGTTTTTGGCGCGACACTCATTCTGACCATTACAGAAAAGCATTCCCTGCTGGAGCTTTTGTTTGAAGTGTGCTCGGCATTCGGTACAACCGGCCTGTCGCTTGGAATTACGGCAGATTTGAGCAGTGTTGGAAAATGCGTCATTATGATTGTCATGTTTATCGGGCGAATCGGCATTCTAACCTTCCTGTATCTGATCGGAAGAAAGGAAATTGAAGCGAACTATCACTATCCGAAAGAAAGAGTGATTATCGGATAGGCAAAACACCGCATACTTTGCGGTGTTTTTTGATTGCCAAAAAAAAGATGTGTGCCTCCTGTTCAGTTGGAGAACCTAACTTCGACAGGTGCAATTTACGCTCCTGCATCTTAAAATGTCTGAAAACTGGCGAGGAGGATTCGTATGAAGCGTAAAGCTGAAGTGAATGAAGCCATTAAAAATAACAATACACCTACCGAGAGCATGGACCCCAATTCATATAAGACACAATATCATGACGACCCCAATTTTAGAGGGGCAAACCGCAATTCCAAACAGGGCCAGCAGGGAGGCATGTAGTTGTGAAGAAAAACCGTCATAGCAGAGACATGCAAAATCATAAAAAGCCTATGAATAAAAAGGTGCTGGAGGAAGAGTTCTCAAGTGAACTTGGGGATTACAATGCCGGGAAGATCATCGAAACGCTGGAAGTCACCAAGCCTGAAAAGAAAAAAGAAAAAAACAAAAATAAAAAACAAAAATAAAAAAGACCTCTTAGGCGGCGTCCGCTTAAGAGGTGCTTTTTCTATTTTAAATAAGCATTTTTGCCCGTTCCTCTGACAAATTGCAATAAGCTGGTCATCCTCAGCTCAATGAAGGGCTGAGCGACTGTCTTAACAAAGTTGCTGGAGAGGACTGATGTCAGGGCTGCTGTTAAAAGCAAGAGGATCACTAAGCTTTGATAGTCAGTAAGCCAATCCTCAAGCCCGACCTGCCGTAATGTTTTAATAATAAACCCGTGAAGCAGATACACGTAAAATGTCCGGGTCCCCCATTTGGTAAAGAAATACCTTTTTTGCGGAACAAGCGCTAAAAAGCTGAAGGTTGCCCCAAAGGCGAGTACATACCAGCCGATTCGGGATAGTCCGCTTACCAGGGTAACGTCTCCAAATGAAGAATACGGTTTTGAACCAAACAGAAAAGAATAGTCAAAATCGATACCCCAGCAGATGACGAATACTGCGGCAAGCACTCCGAGCGCAATTTGTTTGCCGCGTTTTGATCTCAATAAATCAAAATGATGTTTATTTAAATAAAAACCGACAAGGAACATCGGTAAGAATACGAATGTCCGTGACAAGCTCAGCGTGCTGCTGACAAAGTCCAGATAACCGATCAGCACGGCGATTCCGCAGCTGACAAACAGCGCCCACTGTTTTGAAAGCTTTGAAAAAGGATATAGGAGCAGGTTCCAAAAGAATAAGCTTACAAGAAACCATAACGACCATTGCGGATCAATCGGGTTCACATTTGCCATGCTTTCATCTTGCATAATGTAATAAAAGACGGAATAAATGATTTGGAAAATCAAATACGGAATAATCAGCTTGACCGCCAGCTTTTTTACATATCCCGCCCGTTTAAAGCCTTTCGCGAAATAACCGGATACAAGAATAAATGCAGGCATATGGAATGTGTAAATGAACTTGTAGAGGTAGAGCATAAAATGATTATCATTAATAAAGGAACGAAGGATATGACCGAATACAACAAGGAATATTAATAAAAATTTTGCGTTATCGAAATAACTGTCCCGCGATTTACTCATAGCATCACCTTCTCTTTCATCAATCACTAAGAGATTATTCCCTGCTGGTACATATTTTAAAATAAAAGATGAAAAAGGAATCTAAAAAAATGCTGATTGTTAGGTCGATGTAAAGTGACGGTAAGGATCGTAGAAAATGTCTTCGTAATGTAATGGCGCTGAAATTTTCTGAAATTTATAGGGCAAATGAAGGAAGTTCCCGCATTTTGTAGAAATATTGAGGGATAGGTTTTGAAGAAGGAGTGTACATGCATGGAAACTCTTGGTGTCCAGACAAACTCGGAGCTGCGAGAGGAACTGAATCGCCTCAAAGAAGAAAACGCGCGACTGAAAAAGGAATTGAATCAGCATCAAGTGATTGTCAACAATACGCTCGATGCTATTTTTATTTGTGATAACGAAATGCGGATTGTTCAGGCAAATGAAGCAACAGAAAGGATGCTTCAAGTTGACTCGGAAGATTTGAAAAAGCGTTCTGTTTTGGATTTTTTGTTTTCCATTCCAAAGGATGAACTGAATCTTTCCGTAAAGAAGTTTTTTAAAAAAGGCTTTCTGTGGAAGGAGGTTCCGATCAGGCTTGATTGCGGGGCAACAAAATACATAGAGTTTCTGGCCAAAAGAGGTATTGGTGAGGATTTCTTTTTTGTTGTCATGAGGGACATATCTTCTAAGAAGATTCTGGAGCGGGAATTCTCTATGAATGAACAGCTTTTTAAGGACTTGTTTGACAGAGCAGTTGACGGAATCGTCCTGTTTGATAAAGATGGCGGTTTTATTGATGCCAATTTGTCCTTTTGTAAAAGCTTTGAAATCAATCATAATGAGCTGTCTCATTTATCTTTGTATGAGTTCATAGACAGCGGCTCACGAAAAGATTTCGACAATATCTGGAAGGCGCTCAACCGCAAGGGAAAAGCGAAGGGGGAGCTGCCTGTCAAGCTTCGTTCAGGAGTTCAAAAACTATTTGAATTCACGATTACATCAAACATCATCAGCGGTTTTTATATGTCCATTATGAGGGATATCACAGAGAAGCGGTCTATGGAGCTGCAGCTCTTTAAAAGTGAGGAGCGCTTCAGAGAAATCTTTGAAAATGCAATGGACGCCATCATCATCTGGTCGAATGACGGAAGAATCGTAAAAGCGAATCAATCTGCCTGTAAAATTTTTGAGCTGCCGATGAATTTGCTGTTGAAAAGAAAGCTGTGTGATTTTCTCGTTGACTCGCAGCAGAAATACAGCATAACGAAGAGGAAATACGCAAAATACGGAGAGATCAGAGAAGAGCTGCTGTTTCAAATGGGGA
Organism: Bacillus sp. FSL R5-0416; assembly: GCF_037975425.1. Lineage (NCBI taxonomy): Bacteria > Bacillati > Bacillota > Bacilli > Caryophanales > Bacillaceae > Bacillus > Bacillus sp. FSL R5-0416. The sequence continues at coordinate 1,437,486 of NZ_CP150252.1, forward strand.
ACGGCCAATTCAAAGAGCTTGAATTTACTTCAAAACGGACAATCCTTGAAAATCAGCATTTGACGATCTTAAGAAATGTAAGCGACAGAAAGCGAATGGAAAAGGAGCTTCGGGAAAGCGAGCTGAAATTCAGAAAAGTGTTCAACGGCTCAATGGACGGCAATGTATTGTTCGACAATCAATACAGGATCATCGACGCCAACCCGTTAGCAAGCCATATTTTGGGCCTGTCACATGAAGAGATCAAACAGCACAGCCTGTTAGATATTATTTCTGCTTATGAAATAGAAAATCTGGCATCACCGGCAAGGCAGATTAATTTTGATGAAATGGACAACGAAATTCCATTTTTGCTGAGCAGCGGTGATAACAGAAAACTCGAATTCTCATTTAAACGGAATATTATTCAAAATATGAACTTGGCTATCTTTAAAGACGTAACAGAGCGAAAAGAATTGGAGGAGCGCCTGCGCAAATCAGATACCCTTCATGTTGTCGGCGAACTCGCAGCAGGCATTGCTCATGAAATCAGAAATCCGATGACTGCTCTTAAAGGCTTCATTCAGCTTCTGAAAGGGAGTGTCGAGGGAGACTACGCCCTTTACTTCAACGTGATCACCTCAGAACTAAAGCGCATCGAATCCATCATCACCGAATTCTTGATTTTAGCCAAGCCCCAGGCCATTATGTATGAGGAAAAACATGTTACCCAAATTATGAGGGACACGATAGACCTTCTAAATGCGCAAGCCAATCTCAGCAATGTACAAATGCAACTTGATTTAATTGACGACATTCCCCCGATTTACTGTGAACCGAATCAGCTGAAACAGGTTTTTATCAATATATTAAAAAACGCCATCGAAGTGATGCCTGACGGCGGAAATATTTTTGTAACGATAAAGGCATTGGATCAAGATCATGTTCTAATCTCCTTAAAAGACGAGGGAATCGGAATGACAGAAGATAAATTAAAGCGACTTGGTGAACCGTTTTATACGACAAAGGAACGGGGAACTGGACTTGGGCTTATGGTAAGCTATAAAATTATTGAAGAACATCAAGGCGAGATTATGGTAGAAAGTGAAGAAGGGAAGGGCACCGTTTTCCATATTACGCTTCCTGTCAGACAGAATGCTGAAGAAAGAAGGAATGATGAATGAACTACTATACGACAGCCGAAACGCCGCTCGGTGAACTTATCATTGCCGAAGAGGAGGACCGGATCACTCGTCTATTTCTCAGTCAGGAAGATTGGATGGATTGGAAAGAAACGGTTCAGAATACTGAGCACATGGAAACACCTAATCTTGCAGAAGCGAAACAACAGCTTCAAGAATATTTTGCAGGCGAAAGGAAGACATTCACCCTGCCGCTCAGCCAAAAGGGCACTCCTTTTCAGCAAAAAGTGTGGCAAGCGCTGGAGAGGATTCCATATGGTGAATCCCGAAGCTATGCGGATATTGCCGCTGCGGTCGGCAGTCCGAAAGCGGTGCGCGCTGTCGGGCAAGCTAATAAACGTAACGACCTGCCGATTTTTGTTCCGTGCCACAGAGTGATCGGCAAAAACAGTGCGTTAACAGGATACGCCGGAAGCAAAACGGAGATCAAAGCATTTTTGCTAAACATCGAGCGAATCTCCTATAAAGAAAAATAAAACATATGGCACGTTCCCTTTTTTCACGGCCGACATATCATTTTATTAAGTTAAAAAAGTTGGTCTGATGAAAAAGGAGGACAAAGCAATTGAAGCCGAGCCGCTCTGAGAAACTTGCCGTTTTTGCCGAACTGTTTGTGAAACTGCATATCTTATCAAGCGCTCAAAAAGATGAAATCATCAATGTTAACAAAAAGAAACAAAAAAACCGCTGACTCGGCTCCAAATGAGCAAAGTCCAGCGGTTTTTTAATGCACCTTTTCTCCTCTAAACAGCTCTTCAATCTCTTCTTCATAGTTTCCGGTCATAATCCCTTTTTCTGTGATGATTCCTGAAATGAGATCATGAGGTGTAATGTCGAAAGCGGGATTAAAGACAGGCACATTGGATGGAGCGGTCCGAACTCCGGAAATCTGCCTGACTTCCTCGGGATCTCGTTCCTCTATCGGGATATCAGCGCCGCATTTGACCTTTGTATCAAATGTAGATAAAGGTGCGGCGACAAAAAACGGAATGTCAAAGGCGTTTGCTAAAATAGCAAGACCGTATGTGCCGATTTTATTTGCCGTATCACCGTTCTTTGCAATTCGGTCGGCTCCGACGATAACAGCGGAAATTTGTTTTTCCTTCATCGTATGGGCGGCCATGCTGTCTGTGATCAGAGTGACATCAATGCCCCCCTGCATCAGCTCCCAAGCAGTAAGGCGTGAACCTTGCAGGACAGGCCTTGTTTCACAGGCATAAATGTGTAATCCCAAATCTTTTTGTTTGGCCAAGTAAAACGGAGCTAGCGCCGTTCCATAGCGGCTTGTCGCGATTGAGCCGGCATTGCAGATTGTCATAATCCTGTCGCCTTTTTTGAAAAGCTGCAGGGCGTTTTGGCCGATCAACCGGCACGTTTCCTCATCCTCGACCTGAATCTGAATGGCTTCATGGACAAGGTTTGTTTTTGCTTCATTTACGGAAATCGCGTTTTCGACCGAATGACTCAGTCTCTCAAGCGCCCATGACAAATTAATGGCGGTAGGCCGTGAGCTGTTTAAATATTGTTTGATGTCTTCCAGTCTGCGGCGGAATTCCGTGACATTATCTGTTTCAATGTTTTTGGCAGCAAGCGCTAGTCCGAAGGCAGCCGTAATGCCGATCGCCGGAGCGCCCCTTACTTTGAGCGTGACAATCGCATCAAATACATCCTCTTTCGTCGTCAGCTCCAAATATTCCGTCTCATCAGGAAGCTTTTGCTGATTTAAAATGGTAATAGCTGTTTCTTTCCATTCAACAGAACGTGGAACAGCAAATGAATGGGTCATGAATAGATCATTCCTTTACAAGTAACTTAAATAATTCAATAACATCTGTTATCGTTTTGAATTCCGAACGTTTTTCGATAAAGGCTGTGCCGGTTTCGAGCGCCAAGCGTTTTCTGCCGATTCGTTTATCAAACGGCACGATCGTATCCAGGTCAGCTACATGGGCAAGGCCGATCGTGCGTCGTATCAGCTCACAGCCCGCAAATCCGATTGCTTCTTCAAAAATATGGCTGAGCGTATCAGTGAGGTAACCGTCGATGTTGGCGTAAACATCCAGACTGTCCTTCCGCCAGGCTTCACTAAACGTCTTTTCAAACGTTTCCCAGACCTGGTTGACATGTTCATATAACGGCTCTCTGTCAGCCCCGTCACGGCTGAGTGCGTTCAAAAATAAGTTGGCGATAAATTGCCCTACATCAAAGCCGATCGGTCCGTAAAAAGCAAACTCAGGATCAATCACCTTTGTTTCGTGCTCACTTGCGAAAATGCTTCCTGTATGCAAATCACCATGAATCAACGTTTCTGCAGACGTTAAAAATGACTTTTTCAGCTTAGCGGCTTCGATTTTAACGCTGTCATTATTCCAAAGCTTTTCGACAAAAGGACGAAGCTCTTCTTCAAAATCATTTGTGTCATGGTCGAAGAAAGGATCTGTAAAAACAAGTCTTTCCGTAATGTCGCATAGCTCTGGATTTGTAAACTGTTTAACAAGCTGTTTTTTCACCTTAGGTTCAAGCGCGTAATCTGATGAGTAGAAAAGTGTTTTTCCTAAAAATTCACCGATGTGCTGCGACAGATGAGGATAGTTTTCACCCTCAATGAGTCCTTTTCTTGCGATCTTGAGGTGAGAGAGATCCTCCATGACGGTAACCGCCATTTCCGTATCAGAATAAAACACTCTTGGAACCAGGTGAGGCACATGCTCGCCCTGACGGATGAGAGCGCTGCTTTCGATTCTTGCACGGTCGATTGTCAGCGGCCAGCTTTCTCCCACCACTTTTGCATACGGAACCGCCTGTTTAATGATCAATGCTCTGTCATGTTCTTGATCATAAATATGAAAAACGTAATTTAAGTTGCCGTCTCCGATCTCCTGGCATGTCAGCGTGCTTTTGCTTGGAAAAAGGCCAAGCTTCACCGCCAACGCCACAGCGGAGCTTTCATTTAACGTTTCGTATAAAGGTGTTTTTGTGACTCCCATCATCATAACCTCCAATTATGTAATCACTTAATATGTAGCCGTAAAAAAGCCTCCTTCTCAGAGAGAAGGAGGCTTAACATCTATGTCCGCCTCTCTTATCTCTCAGATCAGATCTGAATGGAATTAGCACCGTGCCTTAAGAGACCAGCGTCTCGGCGCGAAAAAGATGCGCCCCATTTCACAATGGAATTACGGTCGGTTGCTGTTGGGGTCAAAAGGCCAAATCCCTCGCCCAACTCTCGATAAGAGAATATATTCACTTGTTTGACAATTCTAATTTATCAGTTGATGAACATGGTAACAGGTAATTTAGTTAGTTGTCAATATATTTTTTAATATAAATCTTTTCTGATATCATCGAAAACAGGAATGCTCTCCCGAACTTCTGCGCTTTCTTGAAGGTCGATTTCCGCTCGGACTATGCCTTCTTCCCGACCGCCTTCAGCAAGTACACGCCCCCATGGATCAATAATCAGGCTATGTCCTGCAAATTCATTATCCGGATTTGAACCGGTACAATTGCAGGCTGCGACAAAGCATTGATTTTCAATGGCCCGCGCAATAAGCAGGCTTTTCCAATGATCAAGGCGGGGAAGAGGCCATTCCGCAGAAATAAACAGCACGTTGGCGCCTTTTGTCGTATGTTTTCTGATCCATTCCGGAAAACGGATATCGTAACAGATCAATCCTGAGCTTTTGACGCCGTCAAGCTCAAAGTATCCGTCTTCGGAACCGGCTGATAAATACAGATGCTCATCCATCAGCTGAAAAAGATGGGCTTTTCTGTACTCTTTAATGATTTGCCCTTCCTTATCCGCGATGTACATTGTATTATAAACATCAGAATTCTTCCTGACAGCGACCGACCCGGCGACAATATGAACACCATGTTTTTTTGCCGTTTTCTTCAGCCAGCTCTGAGCGGAGCGGCCGTCTTCGTCAGCGAGTTCATCAAGATTGGCCAGATCATATCCGGTCGTCCATAATTCAGGCAGAACAAGAACATCAGCATGTTTGCTTTCTTTTCCGATGAAAAATTCAGCCTTTTTTATATTTTCCGAAGGTTTGCCGTATGAAATATCAAATTGAAGACAAGATATCGTCCATTTCATCTTTTTAACACCCCAAATTTTTCTTTACTTTTTTCATTTAACCATATATGATGATGGACTATCATTTCAAGATTTTTTTAGAAGGTGAGAATAGATGAAATTTGAACAGTCTCATGTATTGAAGGAATTGCCTAAACAATTCTTCGCTTCTCTGGTGCAGAAAGTGAACCGAAAGCTCGCAGAAGGACATGACGTTATCAATCTAGGACAGGGAAATCCAGATCAGCCGACTCCTGAGCATATTGTTGAGGAGATGAAACGAGCTGTCGCTGATCCTGAGAATCATAAATATTCGTCTTTTCGTGGCTCATACCGTCTGAAGTCAGCGGCTGCTGCATTTTACAAAAGAGAATACGGCATTGATCTGGATCCGGAAACTGAAGTCGCTGTATTATTCGGCGGAAAAGCCGGTTTAGTCGAGCTCCCGCAATGCTTGTTGAATCCCGGTGATACGATTTTAGTTCCCGATCCGGGTTATCCTGATTACTGGTCGGGTGTCACACTTGCAAAAGCAAAGATGGAAATGATGCCGCTCGTAAAGGACAGGGCGTTTCTCCCTGATTACAGCAGCATAACCGCTGAAATAAGGGAACAGGCGAAATTGATGTATTTGAATTATCCGAATAATCCGACTGGAGCTGTTGCTACTTCCGAGTTCTTTGAAGATACCGTGCGTTTTGCGGCTGAAAACGGAATCTGCGTCGTTCACGATTTTGCTTACGGCGCTGTCGGATTTGACGGCTGCAAGCCTTTAAGCTTTTTGCAGACTGAAGGTGCGAAGGATATCGGAATTGAAATTTACACGCTGTCAAAAACGTATAATATGGCAGGATGGCGGGTTGGCTTTGCCGTCGGAAACGCTTCGGTCATTGAAGCGATCAATCTTTATCAAGACCATATGTTTGTCAGTCTTTTCAGAGCGACTCAGGAGGCTGCAGCAGAGGCACTGTTAGCCGATCAGACGTGTGTGGCAGAGCAAAATGCCAGGTATGAGAGCAGGAGAAACGCTTGGATCACGGCATGCCGGGAAATCGGCTGGGATGTAACAGCTCCCGCAGGTTCTTTTTTTGCATGGCTGCCTGTGCCTGAAGGCTATACTTCTGAGCAGTTCTCAGATCTTTTGCTGGAAAAAGCGAATGTGGCAGTTGCGGCTGGAAACGGCTTCGGTGAATATGGCGAGGGCTACGTCAGAGTCGGACTTTTAACAAGTGAAGAAAGACTTAAGGAAGCCGCTTATCGAATTGGCAAACTGAACCTGTTTACCCAAAAAAGCATTGACAAGACCTTATAACGATGGGATAATTCAAAATAATTTATAAAATCTATATTTTCTTATCAAGAGCAGGCAGAGGGACGAGCCCGATGAAGCCCGGCAACCGACTTATAAAGCACGGTGCTAATTCTTGCAGCTAGCGGCTGAGAGATAAGATTCGGACGAGAAACGAAACCTCTTTAGACGCGATTGCAGTTTGAAGAGGTTTTTTGATATGGATGAAAATGAAAGGAGCTCTGGCATGAGTGAGTTATTAGCGACATATCTCCTGACCGAACCGGGAGCCGATACAGAGAAGAAAGCAGAACAAATCGCAACAGGATTGACAGTAGGCTCCTGGACTGATCTGCCCCTTGTAAAACAGGAGCAAATGCAAAAGCACAAGGGGCGGGTGATAAAAGTTGAGGAGAGAGAGGGAACTGCTGCATCAGAAAAACAAGCGGTCATCACAATTGCCTATCCTGAAATCAATTTCTCTCAGGATATTCCGGCTTTGCTGACAACAGTGTTTGGCAAGCTGTCCCTGGACGGAAAAATCAAATTAATCGATCTTCACTTCTCTGAAGCATTTAAGCGTGCACTGCCGGGACCGAAGTTTGGCGTATACGGCATCCGGAAGCTGCTGGGAGAGTTTGAGAGACCGCTGTTAATGAGCATATTTAAAGGCGTAATCGGAAGGGACCTGAGTGATATTAAAGAACAGCTCCGGCAGCAGGCGCTTGGCGGAGTTGACTTGATTAAAGACGATGAAATTTTCTTTGAGACTGGTCTAGCGCCTTTTGAAACAAGAATTGCAGAAGGAAAGCAAATATTGAAAGAAACGTATGAACAAACTGGACATAAAACGCTGTATGCGGTGAATTTGACCGGACGTACGGCTGATCTGAAAGACAAAGCGAGACGCGCCGCCGAGTTGGGAGCGGATGCGCTTTTGTTTAATGTCTTCGCTTACGGCTTGGACGTTATGCAAGGCTTTGCGGAAGATCCTGAAATCCCAGTTCCGATTATGGCGCATCCAGCAGTGAGCGGAGCGTTTACGTCTTCTCCGTTTTACGGTTTTTCTCACGCTCTTTTACTCGGAAAATTAAACCGATATTGCGGTGCTGACTTCAGCCTCTTTCCGTCTCCATATGGTTCGGTTGCGCTTCCAAGAGCAGATGCACTGGCGATTCATGAAGAATGTGTGAGAGAGGATGCTTTTAACCAAACATTTGCTGTTCCGTCAGCAGGCATTCATCCCGGCATGGTTCCGCTATTAATGCGTGATTTCGGCATAGACCACATTATTAACGCCGGAGGAGGCGTACATGGACATCCGAACGGTGCCCAAGGCGGGGGGCGAGCGTTCAGAGCCATTATTGATGCGGTCCTAGAGGCCCAGCCGATTGATGAAAAAGCCGAACAATGCAAGGATCTTAAGCTTGCGCTAGATAAATGGGGAAAGGTTGAAGCCGTATGACGACTCGAAAACCTTTTATTATTTGTGATTTTGACGGAACAATCACGATGAACGACAACATTATAAATATCATGAAAACATTTGCTCCCCCAGAGTGGGTGGCATTAAAAGACGGCGTACTTTCCAAAACGCTGTCGATCAAGGAAGGTGTCGGGCGGATGTTCGGCCTTCTGCCCAGCCGTTTAAAAGAAGAGATTACAAGTTTTGTATTGGAAGATGCAAAAATCAGGGAAGGCTTTCGGGAATTTGTAGCATTTATCAATGAGCACGAGATTCCGTTTTATGTCATAAGCGGTGGAATGGACTTTTTTGTATATCCTTTGCTTGAAGGCATTGTGGAGAAAGACCGCATTTATTGCAATCATGCTTCATTTGACAATGACTATATCCATATTGACTGGCCTCATTCCTGCAAGGGTACATGCAGCAATCAATGCGGGTGCTGTAAGCCGTCGGTCATCCATGAACTTTCTGAACCGAACCAATATATCATCATGATCGGTGATTCGGTTACAGATGTGGAGGCAGCAAAGCTGTCTGACCTATGCTTTGCAAGGGATTATTTATTAAACGAATGCCGGGAGCAAAACCTCAATCATCTTCCGTATCAAGATTTTTATGAGATCAGAAAGGAAATTGAGAATGTAAAGGAGGTACAGGAATGGCTGCAAAACAAGAACGCTGGCGAGAGCTCGCTGAAGTAAAACGGGAATTGGCAGAGAGAGATTGGTTTCCGGCTACTAGCGGTAATCTGTCAATTAAGGTTACAGATGAGCCTTTAACATTTCTCGTCACTGCAAGCGGAAAAGATAAACGCAAAGAGACGGTTGAAGATTTTCTGCTGGTCGATCAAAACGGAGAGCCTGCTGAAAGCGGGCATTCTCTGAAACCGTCAGCAGAAACGCTTTTGCATACACATTTGTACAATAAAACCAATGCCGGATGCTGCCTGCATGTCCATACGGTAAACAATAATGTGATTTCAGAGTTATACGGAGACCAAAAGAAAATCACATTCAAAGGCCAGGAAATTATAAAAGCACTCGGCTTGTGGGAAGAGAACGCAGAAGTGACCGTTCCGATTATAGAAAATCCGGCACATATCCCGACGCTTGCGGCACTGTTTGCGGAAGAGATTTCAGAAGATTCAGGAGCTGTTCTGATCCGAAATCATGGTATTACGGCTTGGGGGAAAACAGCATTTGAGGCAAAAAGAGTGCTTGAAGCGTATGAATTTTTGTTCAGCTACCATTTGAAATTGAAAACACTCCAGCATCAGCTGGTTAAATAAAAGGAGGAATTGAAATGGCTACAATTCGAATTCATGATGAGGCAAATACAACGATTGAAAATCAAGAGGAAGTGGCAAGCTTTCTGGACAGTCAAGAGGTTATTTATGAGCAATGGGATATCACGAAGCTTCCGGAACATCTCTCAGAGAAATATGACCTGACAGAAGAAGAAAAACAGCAAATTCTTGATACCTTCGAAACTGAAATTAAAGATATCTCAACCCGCCGCGGCTATAAAGCACAGGATGTTATTTCATTGTCAGACAGCAATCCGAAACTTGATGAACTGCTTGAAAACTTTAAAAGAGAGCATCACCATACAGACGATGAGGTTCGTTTTATTGTAAGCGGACACGGTATTTTTGTCATTCAAGGCAAGGACGGCACGTTTTTTGATGTCCGTTTAAACCCTGGAGATTTAATCTCCGTGCCTGAGAATATCCGCCATTACTTCACGCTTCAGGAGGACCGCAAAGTTGTCGCGGTGAGAATTTTTGTCACAACTGAAGGCTGGGTTCCTATTTATGAAAAAGACAGCGTGAATCAATAAGCATGAGATAGCCCCGTTCATCGAACGGGGCTTTTTATATTTATTGCAAACGCCACTTTTCATACTGTGACAGTTCTTTTTTAATCATTGTCCAAATCAAACCTAAAACAGCTGCATCGTCAATGAATCCAAGACCGAGGATGACGTCTGGAATGATATCGAGCGGCATGACGATATACAGGATTGCGGCAGTTAACAGCAAAAGTGTTTTAACCTGTGAACGAGGGTAGTCGCCATTTCGCCAATCGCGAAGCATCTGAAAAAAAGTAGTGATGTGCTGGATACATTTTTTTCGGTTTTTCCTCTTTAAAATCGCTTTTCCGCCTGCCGCTCCGAGCATTATTGCTTTCTTTTTCTTCATTGGGCATACCTCCTGCCTGGCGGCGTGTTTAAGATATTCTTCACCTGGGTATTGTTCTTCTAATCCTATCAATATATCTATTATACCTGAAAAATTAACTTATTTAATGAAAATATGTTTACAAATAAAGTATAATCTGTAATAATGCACAATAACCCAATCAAACTTGTTTCCTATTTCTTAGCGGCGAGGGGTGAAGTGAATGGGCGGTTCTTCTGAACAAGAAAGATTGTTGGTGTCTATTGATGAAAAAAGAAAGTTAATGATAGATGCCGCTAGAAAGCAGGGATTTACAGGGCATGACACGATCAGGCACAGTCAGGAGCTGGATTGTTTAATAAATGAATATCATCAGCTTATGCAAGAAAACGAACATTCCCAAGGGATTCAAGGCCTTGTAAAGAAATTAGGCTTGTGGCCCCGCAGAGATGTTATGCCAGCATATGATGCAAATAAATAGCGGCCTATCAGATGCATATATAAAGAGAGAGCTTTTCGGAAGCGCTCTTTTTTTCTGGAAAAAATTCATATGAAAGAGGGAACTAATGAAGGAACTGGTGATTCTCATTACCGAAATGGTCAATCAATTTCATGATGCTTTTATTTCCTTATGCGGAATATTTGGCATTCATTTAACTGACAAAGAAATGCATTTTTGGGTGATCGGCATTTTTGGCATATTCTTTTTCGGCGTCACTCACGCTGTGTTTACATGGCTTTCTAAATGGAGTATGACAGCCTTGTCCTTTATCTATACCGTTACAGTCATCATTGTCATCGTATTTGCGATTGAGATTCAGCAAAAGGTGACGGGGAGAGGGAATATGGAGTTTTTAGATGCCACGGAAGGTATAAAGGGTTTTTTAGTATTTTTTATGTTTTTTTTGCTTTTGAAAATGCTGTTGCGTTTCATCAAAATCCTTTTTTCTGGAAGACCAGCAAGCAAATCGAATGGCAATGCCCGATCACGAAGATAAAAAACCCTCCTGACATGGTCAGGGGGGCTATGATGCGGATACGGGGAGGGTGATCGTCACCTCTGTGCCTCTTCGCACTTCACTTTCAATATGAATAGAGCCTCCGTACATCAGCACGATCCGTTTACAAACAACAAGGCCGAGACCGGTTCCTTTTTCTTTAGAAGTAACAAAGGGAAGGAAGATGTGATCCAGCATTTCCTGAGAAATCCCTTCACCGTTATCCACAACTTTGATTATGGCTTTTTTATCTAAAGCTCCTAGGGAGATCGTCAGTTTGCCTCCTTCAGGCATTGACTCGAGGCCATTTTTTGCTACATTTAAAATCACTTGTTTAATATGATCTTTTGTACATTTTACGAGTAAGGGCTGCTCGGTTAAATACTGTAATTCGACTTCAACATTGTATAGATTGCCCTCAGAATAAATGATCGGCATAATTTCTCCGATAATGTCCTGAAGTGAGTTCAGCTCCCATTTTTCAGCTGTCGGCTTGCCGAGAACGAGAAACTCACTCACTATTTGATTGATGCGTTTGATCTCCTGTTCGATAATGGAGAAGTAAAGCTGATCTTCCTCACCTTTATATTTCTTTTGCAACAGCTGAATAAAGCCGCTTATCCCGGTGAGGGGGTTACGGATTTCATGGGCTGTGCTGGCAGCAAGCGTCCCGATCAGCTCTAATTTTTGCGCCTCGTTTTCTGAGCGCTCCAGCTGGGTCTGCCGCTTCAGCAAATAATACAGCACGAGAATAAAAAGGATATTCAGCAGAACAATAATACATGAAAGCGGAAGCACAAGGCTTTTCGACAGTTCTTCTATTGTGACCGGGTTCGGATAGACTTTCATATTCCAGCTGATATCATCCAGATATCCGCTGACAGGTTTCTGATCCTCTGCATGAGAGGCTTGTCCGCTCGCAAAAATCATTTTCCCGTCTTGGTTCACAACTTCAATATAAACATCAGGGCTCAGCAAGTTAATGAGATTTTTCAAATAATCAATTTGAATAGCTGCGACAAGATAATCTGTCACATTTCGTTTTGAGTCCAAAACAGGCACACAAATTGTGAAAATTGGCTGACCAGTAATTCTGCTCGAATAACTATCTGAAATGACTGTCTTTTTAGTTTCCTTTGCTTTTGTAAAAAAAGATCTGTCGGCCAGGTTTACTTTCGTTTTTAATTCGGTTGTGCTTGCGGTGACGTCTCCTTTGGCATTGAGAAAATAGAGACCGGAAAATCTCGGCTCTGAATCAAAGGTCTTTTCCAAAATTGACTGCATTTTCTTTATATCAACCGGTCTGTCGATGGCGATGGACAAGGAGGTCATTCTCGCCATTGTTTCTCCGATTAAATAATTGATTTTGTTGCGGTGAAGGTTTAGCAGGACACTTGCTTCTTGTTTATGTTCTGCAGCTATTGTATCTTTTTCTTTTTCATATACGAAAAAGCTGATGACGATTGCCGGAATCACGACCAGTATGATATAAAGTTTGACTCTCCCGCAGGCGCCTTTTAGTATTTTCAATTTGCATCGCTCCAACATACACCTGATTAGAGGTATTATATCATTGTTTCTTCTTCTTTAATAAGAAAAAATAACCAAAAAAATTAGAAAAAGGTGTTGGCAAGCTTACATTTTAAAAAAGAAGAGAAATATTGGAAAGATTTTTATTGACATTTTGGTCTTTGTTTATTAATGTTTCTCTGTAACGGTTTCTAAAAGGATGATTGAGACATGACAGAAAAATCACTGAAGTTATTTATCGTGCTGTCGCGCGCGTATCGGTCTATTAACGATCATATGAATAAGCATATTCATAAGCATGGGCTGAATCCGACTGAATTTGCTGTGCTAGAGCTTTTGTACCATAAAGGCGATCAGCCGCTGCAGCAGATAGGAGATAAAATTCTCTTGGCTAGCGGGAGCATCACATACGTTGTAGATAAGCTGGAGCAAAAAGAACTTCTCATTCGGAAAGCGTCTCCTACAGACAGACGAGTGACATTTGCGCAAATTACTGAAAAAGGCATCGGTCTTTTGAACGATATTTTCCCTGATCACGCTGCTGAAATTAATGAAATGATCAGCGTATTAAGCGAAGAAGAGGTAGAGATGTGCACCGAAATGTTAAAAAGAGTAGGATTAAACGCAAAACAGTTTCATAATAAGTAAAAAAAGGAAGCCTGATATGTCACAAGGCTTCCTTTTTTGCTATTTTTCATTTGTTTCCGCTGCGCCTCTTGGCAAAATGAGAACTTCAACCCGCCGGTTTTTGCTTCGGCCTTCCGCAGTTTTGTTGGAAGCCACCGGTTTATACTCGCCATAACCCTTGGCGCTGAACACTTTTGCATCGAGCTTGGGGTTTTCAATCAGGAGCCCCATAAAGTTTACCGCTCTCATGACGCTTAAATGCCAGTTTGATTGGAATTCAGAATTTTTAATTGGCATATTATCAGTATGTCCGCTGATAATGATATTTCTTGGCGGGTTAATCACAAGAAGATTTGAAATCTCTTTTGCAAGCGGCACATCTTCCTTACGGATGGTCGCTTTTCCAGAATCAAAGAAGATGCTGTCTTTAATCGTAATCAGAAGGCCTTCACTAGTCATCTTCGTCTCCAGCTGATGTTCCAGCTTTTTATCTTTGATGAACTTTTCCACCTGGCTCTTCACATTTTCAAGTTCTTCTTGATCAGCTGCTTTTTCTTTTTCTTTCTTGGTTTTCTCTTTCTCTTCTTTTTCCTTTTTCACTTCATCGATGCCGTCTGACTCGTTTTCAGGAGGAGTGACACTGGAGTAGTCCAGTACACCGGTTCCGCCTGTAAAAACTTCATTAAATGATTTTGAGAGCATTTGAAACTTAGCTGCGTCAATCGAGCTGCTCGCGTACAGCACAATAAACAATGCCAGGAGAAGAGTAAGGATGTCGGCGTAAGGAACGAGCCATGATTCATCAACGTGCTCGTCCTCATGCTTCTTCTTCTTTTTTCTCGCCATTTTGCGCCTCTCCTTGTTCTGCAAATTTCAAGCGGTCCTTCGCAGGAAGATACATTAAAAGCTTTTGTTCGATGACTTTCGGTGCTTGTCCTTCTAAAACGGATAAAACACCTTCAATCATGACCTCACGCAGTTTTACTTCCTGTTTTGATTTTCGTTTTAATTTATTTGCGAAAGGATGCCATAACACATACCCTGTAAAGATACCGAGAAGTGTGGCAACAAAGGCAGCACTGATGGCGTGTCCAAGCTCATCTGTGTTATCCATATGAGAGAGAGCGGCAATCAGCCCGATTACAGCGCCGAGTACTCCAAGTGTCGGAGCGTACGTTCCTGCTTGTGTAAAAATAGCGGCTCCTGCTTGGTGCCTGTCCTCCATTGCTTCGACTTCCTCTGTCATAATATCTCTTATAAATTCCGCGCTTTGCCCGTCAACAGCCATGCTGAGCCCGTTTTTCAAGAAAGCATCATCTACATCCTCAATGCTTGCTTCTAAAGCAAGCAGACCTTCGCGGCGTGCAAGCTGAGCCCATTCAGAGAACATAGGAATGAGTTCCTCTATTGTGAGCTGTTTATTTTCCTTAAATAACACTCGAAACAGCGTAGGCACTTTTTTAATTTCTTTTGTTGGGAACGCAATAACGACTGCTGAGATTGTCCCGGCGATAATAATTAAAATGGCAGCGGGGTTTGCAAGGGCGCTGAAACTGACGCCTTTCAGAACCATCCCGACGCTCAATGCCACAAAAGCAAGAATAATACCGATTAACGAAGTTTTATCCATAGTTTTCACCAAATCCTTTTTTACTAGCTTGTCTATGGTTAATATCGGTTTTGGTGCCCGGAACTTTAGGGACATTGTGAATTTGTTCATGAAATATTCAAGGAAGAGGCATAGAAGGGAGAAATAAACAAAAACGGGCTCTCCAAAATTGAAAAGCCCGGGGGTCTACTGAAATTAGCAGCTTGCTTGCAAGCTGTCCTTCAGATGGTATTCATATAATAGTAGAAATACATATTCACTGTATATAAACATGTTCCATCCCTCCTTAAAAAAAGTGTAAAGGATGAAGGGAAGTAGCGCTTCAGGAGAAGGGACGGTAATTTCTAAGTCAAGAGTATGAAAGTATAAAAAAAGCGGCTTCCTAAAAGGAAACCGCTGATTGTTATTTCGCCCGCACTTTGATTTTATCATCTTCTAAAATCACGTGAAAACTTGTGATCTCGCCATTATCAAGCAGCAGATCGGTCATTTCATCCTCAACCCATTCTTGGATGGTTCTTCTAAGCGGACGTGCACCGAATGAAGGGTGGTAGCCCAGCTCAGCGATTTTTTCTTTCGCTTCATCTGTCACATTCAAGCTAATGCCCCGTTCAGCCAATGTTTCTTCAAGTTCTCCAAGAAGAAGGCTGACGATTTTGACAAGATGTTCTTTTTCCAATGAGCGGAACTCAATAATGCTGTCAAAACGGTTGAGGAACTCAGGTTTAAAGAACATGCTCAGTGAATCAATCAATGTTTGTTCTTCGATGACACTGTCATCTGATTGGAAACCGACTTTCGTTTGTTTCTCACCAGCACCCGCATTACTTGTCATGATGATCACTGTGTCTTTGAAGCTTACGGTTCTGCCTTGGCTGTCTGTCAGACGGCCATCCTCCATAATTTGCAGGAACATATGCTGAACGTCTGGGTGTGCTTTTTCAATCTCATCCAGCAACACAATGCTGTATGGATTGCGGCGCACTTTCTCAGTTAATTGTCCAGCTTCCTCATGGCCGACATATCCAGGCGGTGAACCGATAATTTTAGATACGGCGTGTTTCTCCATGTATTCGCTCATATCGAGTCGGATAATAGCGTCTTTTGTGCCGAATAATTCATCTGCCAGTGTTTTAGAAAGCTCTGTTTTCCCTACGCCGGTAGGACCGACGAAGAGGAAGGAGCCGACTGGTCTGTTTTTGGATTTTAAACCGGCGCGGCTTCGTCTTACCGCCTTTGCCACTTTTTGAACAGCGGCTTCTTGTCCAATCACGCGTTCATGAAGTTTTGCTTCGAGTTCTTTCATTTTCGTTTGTTCGTCTGCCTGCAGTTTGCCGACAGGGATGCCTGTTTTTTGTTCAACAATTTCCTGAATGTGCTCAGCTTCCACAGTGACAGCGGTATGAGCGGAGGAGCTGTTCAGTTTTTTCTCCAATGCGAGTTCTTCATCACGGAGTTTTGCCGCCAGTTCGTAATTTTCATCTTCCAGGGCTTTTGTTTTTTCGGCTTCAATTGCAGTTAAGCGTTCAGCGGCATCCTCATCATTCAGTTCATCAATTAACAGGTTGGCTTTTGAACCTGCTTCATCTAATAAATCAATTGCTTTATCCGGCAGGTGTCTGTCCTGAATGTAGCGGGATGATAAAGTGACACACGCTTTGATTGCTTCATCACTGAATGTTACGCCATGGTATGCCTCGTATTTGTCTTTAATCCCTTGCAGAATGAGGATAGCCTGTTCAATTGAAGGCTCCTGCACCATGACAGGCTGAAAACGTCTTTCCAGCGCGGCATCTTTTTCGATTTGACGATATTCTTTCAGTGTTGTCGCGCCAATGACTTGCAGTTCGCCTCTGGCTAGGGCCGGTTTGAGAATGTTGCTGGCGTCCATTGATCCTTCTGCAGAGCCTGCGCCGACGAGAAGGTGAATTTCATCAATGAACAGAATGACATTTTTTCGTTCCTTCAGCTCAGTGATCAGCTGTTTCATTCTCTCCTCAAATTGGCCTCTGATCCCTGTGTTTGCAACAAGGGATGCAACATCAAGCAAATATAGCTCTTTGTTTTTCAGTTTGTTTGGAACATCACCTTCAGCAATTTTTAAAGCGAGCCCTTCAGCGATGGCAGTTTTCCCTACACCCGGCTCACCAATAAGAACCGGATTGTTTTTGTTTCGGCGGTTTAGAATTTCGATCACTCGCGCCACTTCATCATCACGGCCGATGACGGGGTCAATGAGACCGGCTTTTGCACCGTTTGTAATATTTTGAGCCAGCTCATCAAGCAACCCTTTTTTTCCGCTTTGTTTTGCTGCGCTCTTTTCTTTCGGCTGGAATGCCTGTTCAAACGGAAATCCGAAAGATTGAGGACCCATACTCATTGAAGGTTTACGGGTCAGTTCGTTATAGCAAGTTTCACAAAGAACCATCTGTTTATGAACGGAATTTATTTGCATGTTAAGGCGAATCGTCGCCTCGTTTTGATGACAATGTTGACAACGCATTTGCCAAAACCTCCTTAATAATTTGATCTTCTTTGACCAATGAAAGTGAATAAAAAGGTCTATTGGATTTGACCTTCTTTGACTATTAGTATACGGCAAACTTAACGGCATTCAAACCAATATGCTCAAAGCAGACTGAATATTTGACTATCTTTGACCAATTGATTTTTAAAAAAGGCCGGTTTGTTTGACCAACTTTGATTAATAGTATACTCTGACCATCTTTGACTTTCAAGTCTTATGCACAAAAAATTTTTGATTTGTTACAAAGTAAAACATGTTTTCTTCGTCTTTTCAAGGAACTTGTCTCATAGGTTATAAAAAGGCATATATGGACAAAACTGCGGTTCGTTCGGAGGGAAGAAATGGAACAATCAAAAGGGTCTGCAAGTCAGCTTGCTTTTGTGTATGTCGGCACAGTAGTCGGAGCTGGATTTGCGACTGGGAGGGAAATTGTTGAGTTTTTTCTGAAGTTCGGCTGGTTCGGTTTATTCGGCATTCTCGTCAGCGGCGGAATGTTTACGTTACTGGGGGCCAAGCTGATGATCATTTCAAAGCGAATCAATGCCAAGTCATATCAAGAAATGAACATCTTTTTATTCGGGGCGACGGCTGGGCGGATTATCAATGTATTTATGCTGTTTGTTCTCCTTGGAGTTACATCTGTTATGCTTTCAGGGGCAGGGGCGCTTTTTGAGGAACAGCTGGGGATGTCCGCTCAGATTGGGATGCTCATTACAATCGGTCTGAGCTTAATTGTGATGACTAGAGGAGTAAAAGGCATTTTCGGTGTCAATGTGTTTGTTGTTCCCCTTTTAATCCTCTTTTCAATGATTGTAGTGGCCGACTCTTTTATATTCAGCGAATCACGAAACGCAGCTCAGTGGGTCTGGCCGCATCGCTGGGATTGGCTGTTATCAGCTGTTTCTTACGGGGCTTTGAATTTATCGCTTGCCCAAGCAGTTTTGGTTCCGCTGGCGAATGAAATGTCCTCGGAGAAAGTGATCAAAAAAGGCGCTTTAATCGGAGGGACGATGCTTACGATTGTGCTGTCCGCGAGTTTTCTGTCTTTGTCGACTCTTCCGGATGTATTTTTATATGATATACCGATGGCGCAAGTGGTTTATCTCTTTGCACGTTCTGTCCATTTGATTTATTTACTCATTATTTTCGGAGAAGTGTTCACATCAGTTATCGGTAATCTATATGGATTAGAAAAACAAGTGCAAAGCTTTCTTCCAGTGAAAAGCAAATATATCTTTACAGCTATTATGATCACGGCTTATATTACGAGCCAAATAGGGTATGGCAAGCTTATTTCAACGATTTATCCCTTGTTTGGCTATGTGAGCTTGGCCTTCATAGGCGCTTTGCTATGCAAAAAGGCTCCTCGACGGCGCAGTTTATAAATATATATAATGAAGCGAACCGTCACTATAGAGCGATAATTGATCTAGGAACCGGGGATTGACTTTTTTATTGTCATGAAAAACAACATTATGGTAAGATAGCAGAAGTGAAAAAATTGAAGAAAATCCGTGCGATATGCGGGAGAGGTTCTAGCTACACCCTCTATAAAAAACTAAGGACGAGCTGTATCCTTGGATACGGCCTTTTTTATGTTTTTCTAGAGCACCTTCCGAAAAAAGGTGTTTTTTTGCGTGAATTAGCTGTAGCGATGTCTCTCGCCGGCGTTTTTATTGCGGAGAAGGAGAGGAATCATGAAAAAAGAAAAAGCAATTGTCGTATTTAGCGGCGGTCAAGACAGCACAACATGCTTACTGTGGGCCTTAAAAGAATTCGAAGAAGTCGAAACGGTGACTTTTCATTATAATCAGCGACATTCGCAGGAAATTGAAGTGGCAAAATCCATTGCGGAAAAGCTTGGTGTGAAAAATCATTTGCTTGATATGTCACTTTTAAATCAGCTTGCACCGAATGCCCTGACTAGAAATGATATTGAGATAGAAGTAAAAGACGGCGAACTGCCATCCACATTCGTTCCAGGCCGCAATTTGGTATTCTTATCCTTTGCGTCTATCCTGGCTTACCAAATTGGCGCGCGCCACATTATTACAGGAGTTTGCGAGACAGACTTCAGCGGTTACCCTGACTGCCGTGACGAATTCGTGAAATCTTGCAATGTAACGGTGAATCTGGCGATGGAGAAGCCGTTTGTGATCCACACGCCTCTCATGTGGCTCAATAAGGCGGAAACGTGGAAGCTTGCAGATGAGCTTGGCGCGCTGGATTTTGTGAAAAACAACACGCTGACATGCTATAACGGCATCATCGCCGACGGCTGCGGCGAATGTCCGGCATGTCACCTTCGTTCAAAAGGTTATGAAGAATATATGATGATGAAAGGAGAGCGTGCATAAATTGTTATCTCAAATTTATCCGCAGGCCCAGCATCCTTATTCGTTTGAACTGAATAAGGACATGCATATCTCAGCCGCTCATTTTATCCCTCGGGAAAGTGCGGGAGCGTGCAGCAGGGTTCACGGACATACGTATACCGTAAATATAACCGTTGCCGGCGACGAACTTGACGATTCAGGCTTTCTTGTCAATTTCAGCGTACTCAAAAAACTGGTGCACGGAAACTATGATCACACGCTATTAAATGATCATGAAGATTTTTCTCAGGACGACCGGTATTCGCTGCCGACAACTGAAGTCGTGGCGAAAACGATTTATGATAACGTACAGGCTTATTTAGACACTTTGGAGAATAAGCCGACCTGTGTACAGGTGTTTGTCCGTGAAACACCGACAAGCTACTGTGTCTACCGTCCGAAAAAGGGTGGTTTGAATGGCTAAAGGAATTCCTGTATTAGAAATTTTCGGCCCGACGATTCAAGGAGAAGGCATGGTGATCGGACAGAAAACGATGTTCGTCCGGACAGCCGGCTGCGATTATTCCTGCAGCTGGTGTGACTCCGCTTTCACTTGGGACGGGTCTGCTAAAAAAGATATTCGCTGGATGACGGCGGAGGAGATTTTTGCGGAGCTTAAGGACATTGGGGGAGACGCGTTTTCTCATGTGACGATCTCAGGCGGTAACCCGGCTCTGTTAAAACAGCTGGATGCTTTTATTGAACTGCTGAAGGAAAATAACATCCGTGCAGCGCTTGAAACTCAAGGGACCGTTTATCAGGATTGGTTTACGCTGATTGATGACCTGACAATTTCTCCAAAACCGCCAAGCTCAAAAATGGTAACGAACTTTCAAAAGCTTGACCACATTTTAACTTCACTTCAAGAGAATGATAGACAGCATGCTGTCAGCTTGAAGGTTGTCATCTTTAATGATGAAGATCTGGAATTTGCCAAAACTGTGCACAAGCGGTATCCGGGAATCCCGTTTTATTTACAAGTCGGAAATGATGACGTGCATACGACAGATGATCAGTCACTGATTGCACATTTGCTTGGGAAATATGAAGCGCTTGTTGATAAGGTAGCTGTCGATGCGGAGCTGAATCTCGTCAGAGTGCTCCCGCAGCTGCACACCCTGTTATGGGGCAACAAACGCGGAGTATAATAGAAAGGAAGATGAACATGACGACAAGAAAAGAATCAGAATTAGAAGGTGTAACATTGCTAGGCAACCAAGGTACAAATTATTTGTTCGAATATGCACCGGACGTGCTGGAATCCTTCCCGAATAAACATGTAAACCGTGATTACTTTGTAAAATTCAATTGCCCGGAATTCACATCTTTATGTCCTAAAACAGGGCAGCCTGACTTTGCAACAATCTACATCAGCTACATTCCTGATGAAAAAATGGTTGAAAGCAAATCATTAAAGCTGTATCTATTCAGTTTCAGAAACCATGGTGACTTCCACGAGGACTGCATGAACATCATCATGAATGACTTGATCGAATTAATGGACCCGCGCTACATTGAAGTATGGGGCAAATTCACGCCAAGAGGCGGAATTTCCATTGACCCGTACACAAACTATGGAAAACCTGGCACGAAGTATGAGAAAATGGCCGAATACCGCATGATGAATCATGATTTGTATCCGGAGACGATTGATAATCGTTAATTATTCCGTTGTGTGATACGGAGTGTGAAAGGAAGTGGAGTCACAGTAAAATCCGAACATTCAGCGCTAATTTTCAGCGGAAATGTGACCCGAAGTGACCGGAGTGTGACCTGAGGTGCAACCTGAACTGTGACTTTTATGCAGTGAAAAATTGATAGTACAGAAGCAGATTAAGGCGTACAATTTGTACGTCTTTTCTTTTTTATCCGAAAGAAAAAATGCCTATCTAGAGATCATAGGCATTAAATATTATTATCAATATCTTCATTATTTTTTGGCTAAGTTTCTGAATCTTCTCTTTAACATTTGAAACAGCTCTTTTTTGAATTTCATCAAAGTTCTCCTGAATATAATCGACACTTCTTATTAGAACTTCACTTTCAAAATTGAATATCTGATTTATTTCTGACTGTTCTTCATCTGTTAGGTGATGGTATTGAAGTTGTTTAGCATTTACTTCAGCAGCTACATCAATCCTAACTTAGTTGTTCTGGTTGTACAATTTCATATTCACCTTCTGCATACTCTTGCTCCGCATAATGGCTTCCCCATTGACAGAGCTCCTGCAAGATAGGTTTAAGAGATTCTCCAAGTTCAGTGGATGAATATTCAACCTTCGGCGGTACTTGATTATACATCTTTCTGCTCACAAGTCCACTGGCTTCAAGCTCTCTAAGTGTTTGAATCAGCATTTTCTGAGTTATATTTGGGATAATGCGGTTTAATTCACTCGTTCTCTTTGGTCCATTCATTAAAAAGTATAATACAAGGCCTTTCCATTTTCCGCCAATAACTTCCTTTGTCACTTCAAACCCACAACTAAATTTTTTTTTCATGTCTAAAGCTCTCCATTCCACATTTATTACTTTTTAGTTACTATATCACAAAAAAGTGGGTACTTCCGATAATGTGCTTACTGAAGGATACTATATCTTGTAAGTTGTTCTTCAAGTACTTAAAGGTACTAGACATAAAATAAAATTAATTCAAAAGGAGTGTTAAGTATGGGTAAATTTGAAGGTAAAATAGCGCTTGTAACGGGTGGAACAAGTGGGATTGGTCTTGCTACAGCACAAAAATTTGTAAACGAAGGTGCATATGTTTATATCACGGGACGTAGACAAAACGAACTTGATAAAGCTGTTAACCAAATTGGCAAGAACGTAACCGGTGTTCAAGGTGATATTTCTAAGCTTGAAGACTTAGACAAACTATATGACATTATAAAGCAGGAAAAAGGTAAGTTGGACATTCTTTTTGCTAATGCAGGCATCGGCAACTTCCTTCCATTAGGTGAAATTACTGAAGAGCAGGTTGATAGAACGTTCGACATTAACGTTAAAGGAACCATCTTTACTGTTCAAAAAGCATTATCACTATTCCCAGACAAAGTAGGTTCTATTATTGTAACGGGCTCTACTGCTGGATCAATTGGCAACCCAGCGTTTAGTGTATATGGAGCATCTAAAGCAGCATTAAGAGCACTAGTTCGCAACTGGATTCTTGACCTAAAAGGTAATGAAATCCGTGTAAATGTGGTTAGTCCAGGAGGTATTCTTACACCTGCCTACGATGAGCTTTTTGGTGATGCACTTGAAGAGGTACTGGAAAATAGCAGAAATACTGTTCCAGCTGGAAAAGTTGGGACACCTGAAGAAGTAGCAAACGCTGTATCTTTTCTTGCTTCAGACGAAAGCAGTTACTTGACGGGTGTTGAATTGTTCGTAGATGGCGGGCTAGCACAGGTATAATTTCACTGCAAAAAAGGTTAATGGGGATTTACTTGAAGAAGTCGTATAAAAAAGTCGTTTTCCTTTATGTTTGAATTTGATTAACGTTGTAAATTCGCATTTTCCTGGGGCTATCACTAAATGACCTGTAAAAAAGATTACTTTGTGAATAAATGTACTTAAAGTAACGGGGGCGTTGTATGTTCTAAAACAGGGAACTGGGTAAATCCTAATAATTATAGGAGATCATTTAATGTAACAAGAGATGCATTGAATTTACCTAAACTTCGCTGCCATGATTAAAGACATACACATGCTACCTTTTTAATTGGGATTCTAAATTTTAACCCTAGGATTGTTCAGGAAAGATTGGGGCACGCACGAATTACAACGACACTAAAAACATATACTCATGTTCTTCCTGCAATGGACGCTGAAGTGTCTAAAAAACCTGATCAATCGTTTGGTAAGGTGTGAAATTGGTGTGACTTCATGATTAATGTCTAGAGCAAGTACTTATGGGACAAGACTTTGACCTGCCTTTTCTTCCACGAAGACTTCATGAACATCATCATGAATGACTTGATCGAATTAATGGACCCGCGCTACATTGAAGTATGGGGCAAATTCACGCCAAGAGGCGGAATTTCCATCGATCCGTACACAAACTACGGAAAACCTGGCACGAAATATGAGAAAATGGCCGAGTACCGCATGATGAAAATGACTTGTATCCGGAGACGATTGATAATCGGTAATGGTACAAGATGTCCTAACCTAGACGTGTGTAACAGCACGTCTATTTTTTGTTTTTTAAAGCATCTTCTTAGTTACTTGTTTTACACACCCCGATTATGTAAAAAAGACGAGCGAATCCGGGGGGAATTCCACTCGCCGCTTTCTAATGAAAAGACGGGATGCTGGATGGCAGCTCGTCTGTTTTATTATAATTTAACGAACGTATGTTTGTAAAGGTATCTTTTCGAATGAATTGGTTCATATAACCGTTAAGAACAGATTCATTGTAAACATACGCTAAGGTATGCTAAGATGCATGGACTATAAAGGAGTGATATGAAGTGAAGACATTGCGGTTAAACAATGTAACGTTAGAAATGGCTGCATATCAAGAGGAGAGCGAGCCGAAGCGAAAAATTGCATTTACCTTAAACGTTACGAGTGAGACTTACCATGATATCGCTGTCCTGTTGTATGAAAAAACGTTTAATGTCGAGGTTCCGGAACGCGGTCTTGCCTTCCGGGGGGAAATGACAAATTATTCAACATCATTGACCAACCTGTACGAACCAGGGGCCGTCAGCGAGTTCTATATAGAAATAACGGAAATAGACAAAAACGCCGATTCATGATCGGTGTTTTTTATGTAAAAAAGCTGCCGGCCGGCAGCTTTTGAGAAAGCGAATTTCATATGTAAGGTGTTAAATTGTCCGTCTTGCAGTTTTTGAATAAATGTGGAAATAAGGAGGTTTTAATAGGAGTCTCTGATGATCTTATAATTTTTATGATTAACAACTGTCAATGAATCTAACTCAAGATCCCGATAGTTATCCATGATCGTCACATCAACGATAACAGAATTCTCATTTACTTTTTCAACAACACCGGTTAATCCGTTTTTAAATTCAATGACATTCCCAACCTTAGCGATTTTCACAAGCTTCCTCTCCTTTAAACATAATAATGCCTTTTGAAAGTATTTTGCAGTATTTTCATTGAGAAGTAAAGCGATAAGGAGTTTTATCTCCCTTATGAATTGTTCTGTCGCTATAAAGATGATATATTGATTTTCGTCAATAGAAAGAAAAGGGGGGAATTTTCGTTGCGTCCCGAAGAAATAACAGAAATGATTGAACAGCTGCGCACCGGCGCCATAAACGAACTGAGAGTCCAGAAAGAGCATTTTCTTGATTTCAGGGCCGTGTTATCTAAACAAGATGATTTTAAACATTTCCGAGGAATTGCCCAGCAAGGCGGAGATGTTATCTTTCAATACTTAGAACAGCCAAGAAGCTGAAGGTTTCTCATACGTGAGAAGCCTTTTTATCATATATGACAGAATACAAGCCTTTTATTACAGCTGTCTGTAACAGGCGTAAATAAAATGTAAAGTGTCAAAGATGGATAAACATGTTTTAATTTGACAATATTTATAGAATTTCAGACTGTTTTTTTGCCATTAAGCAGTGAGTCATCCTCTTTATTCCATCCTGATACCTCCTTGGGAGAGTTGGAAAATCTTTTTCCGTGAAAATGAATGGATCTCTTGTTAAGGTTATGAAGTGTTTTTTGGAGCACTTTAAGGAGGAAACTGTATGACAACGAAATTCACTGCTCTGGCTGTTTTTCTTCTTTGTTTCATGCCTGCAGCCAAAATTGAGCATACACAAGCTTCACTACTGAGCGCAAAGAAGACAAAACATGAAGAAGCGAAATGGCTTACACATATAGATCGAAATACGAATGAATCTTTCCCTTCACTGTCTGCTGATAAAGACAAGAAAATAAAACCGATTAAGCTATCAGCACACACTGAAAAGAAAGAGAAAGATAAACCGGACAAAACAAATGATGAGAAAGAAACATATACACAGTCTGAAAAAGAGTTGCTGTCCCGTCTCGTTCACGCAGAGGCCAAAGGAGAATCATATAAAGGCAAGGTCGCTGTAGCAAGCGTTGTACTGAACAGAACGGAGAAAAAAGGTTTTCCTGATACGATAAGAGGAGTTATTTATCAGAAAAACGCCTTTGAACCGGTCGCAAACGGGAGCATTAACCAAAAGCCTGATAAAGAATCGATTGAAGCTGCCGAAGAAGCGCTGTCCTCAAAAAATAGAGAAACAGATGCCATATTCTTTTATAATCCGAAAACAGCGTCAGATAATTGGATTCGTTCAAGAAAAATCGTAGAAAAAATCGGCAGACACGTTTTTGCCGTCTAAGCATAGAAGAGACAATTTGTCTCAGCTGTGCTTTTTTTCATATAAAGAGTAAAAATAAAATAATTTTTGAACTTGTCTCATATGATGTTGGTAGTACAAGAGACAAGGAGAGACATCATGAATCGATTTGTGAAAGGGATCATTCTTTTATCCATTGCCGCCTTTTTCGCTGAATGCCTTGAATTTGTCGTCAATATGATTTTGGCGCGGGAGCTTGGCGAGCATGGGATGGGGCTTTACATGAGTATTTTGCCCACGATCTTTTTAATTATTGTCATCGCGAGCCTGGAACTGCCGATATCCATTTCTAAATTCATTGCCGAGTCAAATCCTAAGCTTCATGAAAGCATGCTGAGGCACGCTTTCAGAATGACAGCCATTTTTACTGCTTTTTCTACTGCCGCCGCTAGTATTGCGCTTCCGTTTATTCCGGTATTTGATACATACCACCCGTTTATTAAAGGGATTGTCATCGGCTTAATTCCTGTTGTCGCTTTTACCTCAATCGCCAGGGGCTACTTTATGGGTGTGCAGAAAATGGGGAAGATCGCAATCGCCAATGTGCTGAAAAAAATCATCCAGCTCTTGTGCTTATTCCTCTTTTTTCAATGGTACTCATTTGAATTGGACATGGCTGTGCTGGTTTCCTTGTTTGTTCTAGTCGTGAGTGATGTGGTCGTGCTTGTTTACTTATATTCACAATTTATCATGGCAAGGCGGGCGTTATCCGGCCAGCAGCACATTCATTTGCGCGGAAAGGATGTAAGGAAAAGACTGCTTGCTGTTTCAATTCCTACAACAGGACTGCGTATTTTTCATGCGGTTGTCAATGCAATTGAACCCTTTTTAGTAAAAGGAGCTCTTTTGGCTGCGGGCGTTGCCGGGACAGCGGCGATCGATCAATACGGAATGCTGGCAGGAGTGGCTGTGACGATAGGGTCGTTCCCTGCTTTTATTGCCCATTCGTTAATGGTCGTCATGATACCGAGTATTTCGGAAGCTTATGCGCTTTCTCAGTATGACATCGTGTTAAAAAGACTGAAGCAGTCGATTTTCATTACATTAGGTTACGGTATACCTGCCGTCTGGGTCATGTTCCAGTTTGCGGGACCTCTCACGCATTTGTTTTTTCACTCTCCTGAAGCGCAGTATTACCTGCAGCTGTTGTGGCCTTACTTTCTCTTTCATCTGTTTGTCATGCCGCTGCAGGCGTGCTTAATCGGGATGGGTTTTGTGAAGGAGGCTTTTTATCACAATGTATGGAGCCATATCGTTGCGCTAAGTATGATGTATGTACTGGGATCAATGGAGAATCTGCAAATGCTCGGGATTATCCTTGGAATGAACACTGGCATGATTCTTTTGACGAGCCTGCACTATGCCACGATCTGCAAAGCATTGAAGGTATCCGTATTTCTTACGGGAGGGACCAGAACGCCGCGAATTGAAGGATGATAAAGGAACTGCAGGGGCAAGCTAATTGAAAAGCATGAAAGGAAGATTCCATGTTGACGAAGCGCTTGCTTACTATATACATTATGTTATTAGGGTTGATTGCATGGTTTCCAGGTGCGGCACAAGCTGAGGAAAAACAGCCTGCTGTTCCCGCTGTTTTTCTTATGAAAACGATAGAAGGGGAGGACATCTCGATTCCGAATAAAGGGCAAAAAACAATTCTCCATTTTTGGACGTCATGGTGTCCGCCCTGCAAAAAGGAGCTTCCACAGTTTCAATCGTTTTATGATGCCCATCCATCCGACAGTGTAAAGCTGGTAACGGTGAATTTAGTGAATTCGGAACAAAATCAGCAAGTCGTTGAAGACTTTATTAAAGCGAACAAGCTGACGTTTCCAATTGTCCTTGACTCAAAAGGGGAATTGATGAAGGAGTATCATATCATCACGATCCCAACATCATTTTTGCTGAATGAAAAGGGAGAAATTGAAAAAACAAAAATTGGCCCGATGACGGCGGAACAACTGAAGGAATGGACGGAAGAATAGCTGAGAGCATCGACTCTCAGCTTTTTTCATATAGAGAAGAAGTGAATAAACATTAATGATAATTATTATCAAAAAGAAATTAAAATAATTATAATTGAAATTCTCTTCGTGCGTGCTATAATAAAGGAAGACATCAAGAAATAACTGACGATAAAGCTGCCTTTTGGGCAGCGATTTTGTTTTTATAAGAGAAATGAAGATGATTTACGTTCTCAATTAGAGAGGAGAATTCGATATGAATGAACAAGTTATCGTTCAACGCGACCCGCATGAGCCATTGAAAACAGACAAGAGGGAAAAAAACTGGGCACAGCACGCGGAGCTTATTGCAGCACTTGTATCAGGCGCTCTTATTTTGGCAGGCTGGCTCTTATCCGGATATCAGGTATTATCCATAATACTTTTCTTGCTGGCTTTTGTGATCGGCGGATTTGCTAAAGCAAAGGAAGGAATCGAAGAAACACTCGAATCCAAAACGCTGAATGTAGAACTTTTAATGATTTTCGCTGCCGTTGGTTCCGCCTTGATCGGATACTGGGCAGAGGGTGCTATTTTAATATTTATTTTTTCCTTAAGCGGAGCTTTAGAAACATACACGATGAATAAAAGCAGCAGAGATTTAACGTCTTTAATGCAGCTTGAGCCTGAAGAAGCGACATTGATGGTCAATGGTGAAACCAAAAGAGTTCCGGTTTCAGACTTGCAGGCCGGTGATATGATTGTGATCAAACCTGGAGAACGCGTAGCGGCAGACGGTATCATTGAATCGGGCTCGACAAGTCTTGACGAGTCGGCTTTAACAGGTGAATCAATGCCTGTAGAAAAAAACAGAGGCGACGCTGTATTCACAGGAACGGTGAATCGCAATGGCTCCTTGACTGTCCGTGTCACGAAAGCAAATGAAGATTCGTTATTCAGAAAAATTATCAAACTGGTTGAATCAGCGCAAAATAGTGTTTCACCCGCGCAGGCTTTCATCGAACGATTTGAAAATGCTTATGTGAAAGGTGTGCTAATTGCGGTGGCGCTCCTTTTATTCGTCCCGCACTTTGCGCTGGGCTGGAGCTGGAGTGAAACCTTCTACCGCGCAATGGTGTTTATGGTTGTCGCGTCACCTTGTGCGCTTGTCGCCTCTATTATGCCGGCGGCGCTGTCCCTGATTTCAAATGGCGCCCGCAACGGTATGCTTGTGAAAGGAAGCGTCTTTCTTGAACAGCTGGGCTCAGTGCAAATTATCGCCTTTGATAAAACCGGCACTGTAACAAAAGGCCAGCCTGCCGTAGAGACGATTAGAATAGCAGAAGGATTCAGTGAAGCGGAAGTTCTTGAGGCTGTCTATGCCATCGAAATGCAATCAAGCCATCCGCTCGCCCAAGCCATAACGGCGTACGCTGAAAGCCGCGGCGTGAATCAGTCCGGCTACATATCTATAGAAGAAACCTCAGGGTTTGGCGTTATGGCAGAAGTGTCGGGTGCGAAATGGAAGGTCGGTAAAGCAGGTTTTATCGGCGAGGAAATGGCAGCACAATTTTTGAAACAAACAGCATCAGATGTCATTCAAAGCGGTCATACAATTGTATTTGTGAAAAAGGATGATCAAATAGCAGGCTGTATCGCACTGAAGGACCAAATCAGGCCTGAAGCAAAAGAGGTCATGGAAGAACTGAACCGACTTGGGATTAAAACGGCCATGCTGACAGGAGATCACGAAGACACGGCTCAAGCGATTGCCAAGGAAGCCGGCATGACAACTGTCGTAGCAGAATGCCTGCCTGACCAAAAAGTGAATGAAATCAAACGGTTAAAAGAAGAATTCGGAACGATTGCAATGGTGGGTGACGGAATCAATGATGCGCCGGCACTCAAAGCGGCGGATGTCGGCATTGCGATGGGCGGCGGAACCGATGTAGCACTTGAGACCGCTGATATGGTCCTCATGAAAAACGATTTGAAAAAGCTCGTAAACATGTGCCGCTTGTCTCGGAAAATGAACAGGATCATCAAACAAAATATCGTGTTTTCTCTAGCTGTAATCTGCCTGCTGATTTGTGCAAACTTTTTGCAGGTGATGGAATTGCCATTTGGCGTGATTGGTCATGAGGGCAGCACGATTTTGGTCATACTAAACGGTTTAAGACTCCTAAAATAAAACCAGCAGCCCTAATCAGGCTGCTGGCTTTTTATGTATCAAGCTTTCCCTTCATTTTTGTCTTTATCAGATCTTTTCATAACCAGGATGAGAGCGAGGATGCAGCAAAGGAAACCCGCTGCACAGCCTATGATAGAGCTGTAATAATAAAAGCCCACCATCTTCATCCCGATAAAAGGAGCGGAAATTCCCAAAACCGTTAAGAGCATAACTGCTTTTCGTCTGAAAAAATTCATCAGCAAACGGAACAACCCCCCTGCGATTGAACGTTACTGTCAGTATACAGGAAGAGGAGCAGGAAATAAAATGCATCAGAAAATGAAGGCGTCGTGAAAGGCAAACACCGGTAAAACCTGTTACAATGGAAGACAGAACAATGCATTGCAAATGGCAGGGAGGAACAAGAAGTGAATAGAATACAACGCGTCTCTTCATGGCTGAAGGAAGCGGGGCATACTGCCGCATTTATTCATACAAAAGAAAATGTTTTTTACTTAACCGGTTTTTACACAGAGCCGCATGAAAGATTAATGGGGTTATTTATTTTTCAAGAAGAGGAGCCTTTCTTTGTTTGTCCAGGAATGGAAGCAGGACAGGCCCGCAACGCAGGCTGGAATCATGAAATCATTGGCTATGCGGATCACGAAAATCCGTGGGAGCTGATAGAGAAGGCCTTGAAAAAGCGAAATATCAGCATACATACGCTTGCGGTAGAAAAGGATTCAATCTCGCTATCACGTGCAGAACAGCTGAAGCATGCGACGGGCGGGGCTCAATTTGTTTCAGCAGAAGAAACACTCAATCAATTTCGCCTGATTAAAGATGACAATGAGATTCGTTTGCTGAAAGAGGCGGCAAAGCTTGCAGATTACGGTGTTGAAGTCGGCACAGCCGCTTTGCGTGAAGGCATCAGTGAAGTGGAAGTGCTCGCTCAAATTGAGTATGAGCTGAAGAAAAAAGGAATTCAGGGCATGTCTTTCTCTACAATGGTTTTATTTGGAGAAAAATCTGGCCAGCCTCATGGAAATCCTGGTACAGCCACGTTGAAGAAAGGTGATTTTGTTTTATTTGATCTCGGTGTTATTCTTGATGGCTATTGCTCTGATATTACAAGAACGTTTGCATACAAAACCATCAATTCGAAGCAGGAGGCCATTTACGAGACTGTGCTTCAAGCGGAAAAAGCCGCGATTGAGGCAAGCAAACCCGGTGTGAGAATCGGAGATCTGGATTTAACAGCCCGCGGAATCATTGAAAAAGCGGGATACGGTGACTATTTTCCTCACCGGCTTGGGCATGGACTCGGAATTTCTGTCCATGAGTATCCATCAATGAGCCAGGCCAACGATACACTGCTGCAGGAAGGCATGGTCTACACGATCGAACCGGGGATTTATGTGCCTGAAATCGGCGGCGTGCGCATTGAGGATGACGTTCACGTAACAAAGGACGGGGCAGTTGCTCTGACCCAATATCCAAAGGAATTAATCATACTGCCGTAATAAGAAATAAAAAAGGACTTTGTTCTCGACATCGTCCTTTTTTATCTGCATTAAATAAAAAAATCATCAAATGTTCGAAAGGGTTTAATTTCATGTTTTTGGTTGAGAGGTTTTACAGCAAGACAGCTGCCACCGAGAACAGTGAGACATAACCCAATTAAAATGAAGAAACCCATGTGATCTTCTCCTTTCAGCTTAAAACACAAAAAGATATCTAGTACGTCCATATCATATTGTATGAAACGCATTCCAGATCAAGGGGATTTAGAAAGAAGGGAATCTATGGCTAATATTAAAGACATTGCAGAAAAAGCCGGTGTCTCTGTTACAACGGTTTCCCGAGTCATAAACAATCATCCATACGTCAGTGAAGACAAACGAAAAAGAGTGTTTGAGGCAATGGAATCATTGGAGTACACGAGAAATATTCACGCTGTACATTTGTCGAAAGGATTTTCAAACATGATTGGTGTTGTCTTGCCGACGGTTAATCTGCCATATTTTGCAGAGCTGATTGCAGGAATAGCCGACGCAGCCGCGGAATCCGGGGTACACCTCTCTTTATTCCAAACAAACTATGAGGTACAAAAAGAAATCTTTGCGCTGTCCCAATTAAAGCAGCGCCAGGTTGACGGCCTGATTTTTTGCTCAAAGGCGCTTGCTGATGAGAAACTCATGGAATGGGAGGGCCCGATTTTGCTTTGCCAGAATTCAGATATTGCCCGCTTCCCAACCATCAGCATTCCTCACCAAGAAGCATTTCGGAACGGCTTGGACTATTTAATTGCCAAAGGGCACAAAAAAATAGCTATCTGTTTGGCAAGAAAAAAAGGCATGAACAGTCATTTTCGAATCAAAGCCTACAAAGAGGCATTGGAAGAGATCGGCGAGGCATTTCGTGAAGACTGGGTAATTGAGAAAGCGATTACAATCAATGATGGGAAGGCGCTTTTTCATAAATGGAATACGTGGAAGGAAAAGCCGACGGCTATTTTTGTTGCCAATGACCAAGTCTCAGCAGGGCTTTTTCTTGAAGCAAAGAACCAGCGGGTGTCAGTACCGGATGAGCTTGCAATCTTAAGCGTTGATAACCACGAAATCAGCCAAGCGCTTGGGATCACAACGATCGATATTCAGACAAGGGAAATGGGAAAGCAGGCATTTGCCATACTGGAAAAAAGAATTCAAGGACAGCCGATTGAAAGGAAAGTTCTGGATTACCGTCTCGTCGAAAGATCGACTGTTTAGTGAATGCATTGAAAAAAGGTTTGACGTGCATTCTGTTCGTTATGTACGATATGAGGTATTGAATGACAAAGGAGCTGAGGATCGTGAATGGGTCCTTCACAGTGAAAAAGGTACTGAATAATAACGTATTAATTGCTTCTCATCATAAATACAGCGAAGTCGTTTTAATCGGAAAAGGTATTGGTTTCGGAAAAAAACAAGATGATGTCATTGAAGATAAAGGCTACGATAAAATGTTCATTTTAAAAGACGAGAAGGAACAAAAGCAGTTTAAAAAGCTCCTTGACTATGTTGATGAAAAGCTCGTTGATATTTCAAACGATGTCATCTATCACATAAGCAATAGGACTAATCACTCATTAAATGAACATATTCACATTGCGTTGACAGACCATATCGCATTTGCGATCAAAAGGCAGCAGCAGGGATTTGATATGAAAAATCCATTTCTAATGGAGACTCAGTCACTATATCCTGAGGAGTACCAAATTGCCAAAGAAGTCATAGATATGATCAATGAAAAAGCGGGAATCTGCCTTCCGGAAGGGGAGATTGGTTTTATCGCTCTGCATATCCATTCAGCGTTGACAAACCGTCCGCTGTCCGAGGTCAATCAGCACTCTCAGCTCATGGCGCAGCTTGTCGAGGTGATTGAAGACTCATTTCAAATGAAAGTAAATAAGGAAAGTGTCAACTATTTGCGGCTGATCAGGCATATCAGATTTACAATAGAAAGAATTAAAAAAGAAGAACCGACTAAAGAACCAGAAAAATTAATGTTGTTATTGAAAAATGAATATCCGCTATGCTACAATACAGCTTGGAAATTGATTAAAATCTTGCAGCAAACATTGAAGAAACCAGTTCATGAGGCGGAAGCGGTTTATCTGACGCTTCATCTGTACCGATTAACCAATAAAATTTCATAAATTCAGTTTATCCTTATAACGTGTTACTGATTCGATCAGGCATGAGTGATTGAGGGAAAAAAACGGGAAGTTCATTCTCGTTCTTTTGCGCACCCAATTTTGCTCATGCCTTTTTGTTGTGTAAAAGGGCAAATGTAAACGGTTAAACTGGAAGACTTACGCCTGTGAATTCGTTGTCATGATTTTTAGCTGTAAGGTCAGACTAGTAAAAAGAGGAGGTCAATTCTTATGTTTAAAGCATTATTCGGCGTTCTTCAAAAAATTGGGCGTGCGCTTATGCTTCCAGTTGCGATCCTTCCGGCTGCGGGTATTTTGCTTGCGATCGGGAATGCGATGCAAAATAAGGACATGATTCAGGTCCTGCATTTCTTGAGCAATGACAATGTTCAGCTTGTAGCAGGTGTGATGGAAAGCGCTGGGCAGATTGTTTTCGATAACCTTCCGCTTCTTTTCGCAGTAGGTGTAGCCATCGGGCTTGCCAACGGTGATGGAGTTGCAGGGATTGCAGCAATTATCGGTTATCTTGTAATGAATGTATCCATGAGTGCGGTTCTTCTTGCAAACGGAACCATTCCTTCGGATTCAGTTGAAAGAGCCAAGTTCTTTACGGAAAACCATCCTGCATATGTAAACATGCTTGGTATACCTACCTTGGCGACAGGGGTGTTCGGCGGTATTATCGTCGGTGTGTTAGCTGCATTATTGTTTAACAGATTTTACACAATTGAACTGCCGCAATACCTTGGTTTCTTTGCGGGTAAACGTTTCGTTCCAATTGTAACGTCAATTTCTGCACTGATTCTGGGTCTTATTATGTTAGTGATCTGGCCTCCGATCCAGCATGGATTGAATGCCTTTTCAACAGGATTAGTGGAAGCGAATCCAACCCTTGCTGCATTTATCTTCGGGGTGATTGAACGTTCGCTTATCCC
Organism: Bacillus sp. FSL R5-0416; assembly: GCF_037975425.1. Classification (NCBI taxonomy): domain Bacteria; kingdom Bacillati; phylum Bacillota; class Bacilli; order Caryophanales; family Bacillaceae; genus Bacillus; species Bacillus sp. FSL R5-0416. The sequence goes on from NZ_CP150252.1 coordinate 1,472,462, forward strand.
ATTCGGATTGCACCACATTTTCTATTCGCCGTTCTGGTATGAATTCTTCAGCTATAAGAGTGCAGCAGGAGAAATCATCCGCGGGGATCAGCGTATCTTTATGGCGCAGATTAAAGACGGCGTACAGTTAACGGCAGGTACGTTCATGACAGGTAAATATCCATTTATGATGTTCGGTTTGCCTGCTGCGGCGCTTGCCATTTATCATGAAGCAAAACCGCAAAACAAAAAACTCGTTGCAGGTATTATGGGTTCAGCGGCCTTGACATCCTTCTTAACGGGGATCACAGAGCCATTGGAATTTTCTTTCTTATTCGTTGCTCCAGTCCTGTTTGCGATTCACTGTTTGTTTGCGGGACTTTCATTCATGGTCATGCAGCTGTTGAATGTTAAGATTGGTATGACATTCTCCGGCGGTTTAATTGACTACTTCCTATTCGGTATTTTACCGAACCGGACGGCATGGTGGCTTGTCATCCCTGTCGGCTTAGGGTTAGCGGTCATTTACTACTTCGGATTCCGATTTGCCATCCGCAAATTTAATCTGAAAACACCTGGACGCGAAGATGCTGCGGAAGAAACAGCAGCACCTGGGAAAACAGGTGAAGCAGGGGATCTTCCTTATGAGATTCTGCAGGCAATGGGTGACCAGGAAAACATCAAACACCTTGATGCTTGTATCACTCGTCTGCGTGTGACTGTAAACGATCAGAAAAAGGTTGATAAAGACCGTCTGAAACAGCTTGGCGCTTCCGGAGTACTGGAAGTCGGCAACAACATTCAGGCTATTTTCGGACCGCGTTCTGACGGGTTAAAAACGCAAATGCAAGACATTATTGCGGGACGCAAGCCTAGACCTGAGCCGAAAACATCTGCTCAAGAGGAAGTAGGCCAGCAGGTTGAGGAAGTGATTGCAGAACCGCTGCAAAATGAAATCGGCGAGGAAGTTTTCGTTTCTCCGATTACCGGGGAAATTCACCCGATTACGGATGTTCCTGACCAAGTCTTCTCAGGGAAAATGATGGGTGACGGTTTTGCGATTCTCCCTTCTGAAGGAATTGTCGTATCACCGGTTCGCGGAAAAATTCTCAATGTGTTCCCGACAAAACATGCGATCGGCCTGCAATCCGACGGCGGAAGAGAAATTTTAATCCACTTTGGTATTGATACCGTCAGCCTGAAGGGCGAAGGATTTACGTCTTTCGTATCAGAAGGAGACCGCATTGAGCCTGGACAAAAACTTCTTGAAGTTGATCTGGATGCAGTCAAACCGAATGTACCATCTCTCATGACACCGATTGTATTTACAAACCTTGCTGAAGGAGAAACAGTCAGCATTAAAGCAAGCGGTTCAGTCAACAGAGAACAAGAAGATATTGTGAAGATTGAAAAATAAGGGTGTTAGTACGCCGTGCTTGTCAGATGACAAGTACGGTTGTATGATATAATATTGTGAAGTAATAAAGCTTTAAGTTAAAAGGAGAATGATAAAAATGGCACAAAAAACATTTAAAGTAACTGCAGATTCTGGAATCCATGCTCGTCCTGCGACAGTTCTTGTACAAACTGCTAGCAAATACGACGCTGACGTTAATTTAGAATATAACGGCAAAACAGTTAACCTTAAATCTATTATGGGTGTTATGTCTTTAGGTATCGCTAAAGGCGCTGAGATCACAATCTCTGCTTCCGGAGCTGACGAAAACGATGCTCTTAACGCTTTAGAAGAAACAATGAAAAGCGAAGGACTCGGCGAGTAATGCAAGAATTAAAAGGGATTGGTGCTTCAGCCGGCATCGCGATTGCAAAAGCATACCGGCTTGAAGAGCCAGATTTAACGGTTGAAAAGAAAAACATCTCTGATTCTGAAGCGGAAGTAAGCCGTTTTGATGAAGCGATTGCACGTTCAAAAGAAGAGCTCGAAAAAATCAAAGAGCACGCTTTGAAAGAACTGGGTCAGGATAAAGCTGATATTTTTTCTGCTCACCTTTTAGTTCTCAGTGACCCTGAGCTTCTGAACCCTGTGAAAGAAAAAATCAGCACTGATTCAGTGAACGCTGAATTCGCTTTAAAAGAAACGTCTTCTATGTTCGTTACCATGTTTGAATCTATGGACAACGAATATATGAAAGAACGTGCGGCAGATATCCGCGATGTAACAAAACGCGTAACCGGCCACCTGCTTGGCGTCGAAATTCCAAACCCAAGCATGATCTCAGAAGAGGTTATTATTGTAGCTGAAGACTTAACACCGTCTGACACAGCCCAATTAAACCGTGAGTTCGTAAAAGGATTCACTACTGATATCGGCGGACGCACATCTCACTCTGCCATCATGGCACGTTCTCTTGAGATTCCAGCAGTTGTTGGAACGAAAGCGGCTACAGGCACGATCCAAAACGGCGTGACTGTTATCGTTGACGGTATCAATGGCGATGTCATTATTGACCCATCTGCGGAAACTGTAAAAGAGTATGAAGAAAAACATAATGCTTATTTGGCTCAAAAAGCTGAGTGGGCGAAGCTTGTCAATGAACCGACTGTCTCAAAAGACGGACATCATGTAGAGCTTGCAGCGAACATCGGTACTCCTGATGATGTAAAAGGTGTTCTTGAAAACGGCGGAGAAGCAGTTGGCCTTTACCGTACAGAATTCCTTTACATGGGAAGAGATCAGCTGCCTACAGAAGATGAGCAGTTTGATGCTTACAAAACGGTTCTTGAGCGTATGGAAGGAAAATCAGTCGTCGTGCGGACACTTGATATCGGCGGAGACAAAGAGCTTCCTTACCTGCAGCTTCCTAAAGAAATGAACCCGTTCCTGGGATATAGAGCGATTCGTCTTTGCCTTGAAGAGCAAGAAATCTTCAGAACACAGCTTCGCGCGCTGCTTCGTGCAAGTACATACGGAAACTTGAAAATCATGTTCCCTATGATTGCGACAGTTAACGAATTCAAAGAAGCAAAAGCGATCCTTCTTGAAGAGAAAGAAAAGCTCGTAAAAGCGGGACAGGCTGTATCTGACGATATTGAAGTCGGAATGATGGTTGAGATTCCGTCAACTGCAGTCATCGCTGATCAGTTTGCTAAAGAGGTTGATTTCTTCAGTATCGGAACAAACGATTTGATCCAATACACAATGGCAGCTGACCGTATGAATGAACGTGTATCTTACCTGTATCAGCCATACAACCCGGCAATCCTTCGCTTAATTACACTGGTAATTGAAGCAGCACACAAAGAAGGAAAATGGGTTGGCATGTGCGGAGAAATGGCAGGAGACGAGATTGCGATTCCAATCCTTCTCGGCTTAGGCTTAGATGAGTTCTCAATGAGCGCAACGTCTATTCTTCCGGCAAGAACACAGATCAGCAAATTGTCTAAACAAGAAGCTGAGTCATTCAAAGAGAAAATCTTATCTATGAGCACGACAGAAGAAGTTGTCGCGTTCGTAAAAGAAACATTCAAGTAATGTACAAAAACCAGACGGCCTCCGGCCTGTCTGGTTTTTTTCATAAGTAAGGGTATAGAAGGACACAATAACATGGCTAGGAGGGATAGTATGTCAAACCAATTTAACGCAGGAGATACTGTTTATGTGATCTACAGAAATCCGCACGCTGCCAATGTAGCTCACATAAAGGAAGCCGAAATTGTGCACCATCCATACCATGAAGGCGAGCTTTCCCTGTTTATTTATGAAACCTATCATCCGTTCGCAGAGGACGATGCTGTGTTTGCAAGCTATGAAGAAGCTAAATCGCTTTACAAAGAACTCTTTGATATTGATCCGTATGAGTAACAAGGAAATCATTACAACTCATATCCTTTCCGCCTAGTGAGAAAAGTAACGTTAGTAAAGGAAAAGGATGTGGCATCATGCAGAACCCATTTGTTCCGCAGCTTGTATATATAGAACCGAGGGCACTGGAATACCCGCTAGGCCAAGAATTACAAGAAAAATTTGAGAATATGGGCATTGAAATCAGAGAAACAACATCCCACAATCAGGTGCGTAATATTCCTGGGAAAAATCATCTTCAGCAATATCGCAATGCGAAATCAACTTTAGTTATCGGTGTCCGGAAAACATTAAAGTTTGATTCATCCAAACCCTCGGCTGAATATGCCATTCCGTTTGCAACAGGCTGTATGGGGCATTGTCATTACTGCTACCTGCAAACAACCATGGGATCAAAGCCGTATATCAGAACTTATGTAAACGTCGAAGAGATTTTGGATCAGGCAGATAAGTATATGAAGGAGCGCGCACCAGAGTTCACAAGGTTCGAAGCATCATGTACGTCAGACATTGTAGGAATTGATCATCTGACACACACGCTGAAGCGCGCCATTGAACATTTTGGCCAAAGTGATCTCGGAAAGCTCCGATTTGTAACGAAATTTCATCATGTCGATCACCTATTAGACGCAAAGCATAACGGGAAAACGAGATTCAGATTCAGTATTAATGCCGACTATGTGATTAAAAACTTTGAGCCGGGAACTTCACCTCTTGATAAGCGGATAGAGGCGGCAGTAAAAGTTGCAAAAGCAGGCTACCCGCTAGGCTTTATTGTTGCTCCGATTTATATTCATGAAGGCTGGGAAGAAGGATACAGACATCTGTTTGAAAAGCTTGATGCTGCTTTGCCGCAGGACGTTAGACATGACATAACGTTTGAATTAATTCAACACCGTTTTACAAAACCGGCCAAACGAGTGATAGAGAAAAATTATCCGAAGACGAAGCTCGAATTAGATGAAGAAAAGCGCCGTTATAAATGGGGACGCTACGGGATCGGAAAATATATTTATCAGAAAGATGAAGAGCATGCACTTCGAGAAGCACTTGAATCCTATATTGATACCTTTTTCCCTAACGCGAAAATTGAATATTTTACTTAAACGGGCTGTTGTGATCAACAGCTCTCTTTTTATAAAAAGGATTTTTCCATTCCATCAAAACGCCGTAATTCAATGATTCTTTATCCTCTACATAATTGCTTACTACACGAATAGGTGAACGCCCGCAACGGAGGAGAAAGGACAGCACAGGGTCGTTTTTCCTGCCTTCCATCACATCTTCAACGTACTGAACAGCGCTGATCTCGTGTGCGTATTTATGATATAAAGGAATGCGGCCGCCGCCGAGAAGGCGCTCCAGTCTCTTATCAACAGTCAGCTCATACATCGTATTCATCAGCCATTTTCCGATTCCAAGCTTTCGATAATGAGGAGAAACAGAAATATCCACTACATATAAAGTATTTCCATAAGGTTCATGGTTTTTAATCGATCCGTTGTCTGTTGCTTGTGCCCATGTATGGTCAGGAGATTCAGGCTCAAATTGTACAATAAGAGCAGTCATGGAACCGATAATTCTGCCATTGATGAGCGCACATAAAGCGCCTTCTGGAAAGGTTTTGATATGGCTGGCAAGCTGGTCCTCTGACCACAGCAATTCCTGGGGAAACGGAGGAGGAAAACATTCTTTTTGAAGAGAAATCAGCCTCTGGATGTCAGTCTCAGTGTAGTTTCTGATGGTCAGAGCCTCAAATTTTCTGCCGTCGTGCACATACATTTGTTTTAGTATGATCATCACTCTCCTTATGTTGTTTCATTATAACGAAAATTGAATTTTCAGTAAATATATTCCGATTTTCTTATAATTTATTTTTTGATTATTCATTTTTCAAACGAAAGGGCCGATATAGAAATTAGGAGGGGATTGGTTTGTTTAAAAAACTTCACATGAAGATTGCTGTTTTTGTTTCGATTATGTTAATCGTCACAGTTGTTCTTTTAATGCTGTCTTCTTATTTGACGCTAAAACCGATGATTACAGAGGATGGGAAAAATACAACTCAAAACGTGACGCAGTCACTTGAACAAAATATTGAATTGCAATTAAAGAGTTATGCCATTTCGTTATCAAGATTGGCTAATGGGGAATTAACGCATACATTTGTAACGAAACCAAGTAAAGAAGCTGCTCGGCTGTTTCACGATGACATTAAGCAAATCAAAGACAACGATGATTATGTTGCGATGGCTTACATAGGCACCGCAAAAAAAGAAATGTTTACATATCCAAAAGCGGATTTCGCTGAGGATTACGATCCAACATCAAGACCATGGTATAAGCTTGCAGCTGAAACCCCGGATCAAGTTGTTTGGACGGAACCTTATAAAGATGTCGTGACAGGAGACATGATTGTTACTGCATCGAAAGCGATCTTAGACGGGCAAAAAGTGATAGGGGTTGCCAGCTATGACTTGAAACTCTCTGCTATCCAGAGTATGGTCAATAAACAAAAGGTGCCTTACAAAGGATTTGCCTTTTTAGCTGATGCGAGCGGCAATCTTTTAGCCCATCCGTCAAATCAAGGAAAAAATATATCAAAGGATCAAACACTGCAAACCATCGCATCCGAGAAAAAAGGGATACAAGATGTGAATGGGAAAATGGTTGTGTACCAAATGATTGGCGAGACAGGCTGGAAGGTCGGAACGCAATTTGATACCGATCAATTAATGTGGATTTCAGATAAAATGAATCGGGCAAATCTTTGGATATCATTGATTGCGCTTATCATAACAATTATTCTCAGCTACTTCCTGGCCAAAACGATAACCGGTCCGATACAGCAGCTGATCGCAAAAACGAAAGCTGTTTCCGCAGGCGATTTAACAGTGCGCGCGGAATCAAAATCTAAGGATGAAGTCGGTATTTTAACAAGAGATTTCAATCTGATGGTTGAAAATATGAAGGAAATGGTTGAGCAAGTGAGACTCTCTTCAGGGAAAGTATCTGACACCTCTGAACAACTAACGGCTGTCTCTGCCGAAACTAATGAAACAAGCGGCCAAATTGCAAAAGCGATTGAAGAAGTAGCCGCAGGAGCATCGGAACAGGCTTCTGAAGTTGAAACCATTAATGAAAAATCGGAAAGCCTGTCAACGAAAATCAGGCAAATCGCTGAGGAGGCAGGCGGAATTAAAGAACGCTCAAAATCGTCCGAGGATGCAAGCTATAAAGGACTTGACGCGCTCGGCCAGCTGCTGATGAAATCAAACGAAGCCAATATGGAAACGAAAAAGGTTGAAACGATGCTGCTGGATTTGGAAAATCAAACTAAGAATATTGAAGAAGTCGTTACAGCGATTTCAAACATATCTGATCAAACCAACTTGCTTGCCTTAAATGCCAGTATTGAGGCAGCCAGAGCCGGAGAAAGCGGGCGCGGTTTTGCCGTCGTAGCCGATGAAGTGCGGAAGTTAGCTGAGCAATCAGCCCTTTCTACAAAGCATATCAGTGAGACTGTGAAGCTTATCCAGCTTGAGACAAAAGAGGCCTCTCACGCGATGGTTGAGGCAAGCAGAATGAATGATGAACAAAACAGTGCCATTCACGAAACTGGAGAGGTATTAAATACGATAACTGCAGAAATGCAGTCACTGGTACAAGGTATTGATCACATTTACGCGGAAATTCAAAGAATGAGTGAAGAACAGCTTGCGATTTCTGAAGCTATTCAAAGCATTTCAGCCATATCACAGGAATCAGCTGCCGCAGCAGAGGAAGTGAACGCATCAACCGATGAACAGCTTGTCACCCTTGATAAAGTCAAACACTCAACGGAAACACTAAAACATGCAAGCCAAGAGCTTATGAACACAATTGCAAAATTCACATTGTAATCCAATTACATCCCCAAACATCATTTGTTTTGGGGATTTTTTATGTTATAAGATGAATAGATATGGTAGTCTAAAAAATGAAGGAAAAATGATAAATTTTAACTAAAATCAAAACGAAACATCAGGGAGGAATGACCTTGAAAAAAACAATTGGTTTTATCGGTCTTGGAGTGATGGGAAAGAGCATGGCATCACATATTCTGAATGACGGCCACCCTGTTTTGGTGTACACCCGGACAAAAGAAAAAGCAGAAAGCATACTTCAAGAAGGCGCGATCTGGAAAGATACGGTCAAAGATCTTTCGAAAGAAGCGGATGTCATCATTACAATGGTCGGCTATCCCAGCGATGTTGAAGAAGTGTATTTCGGAAGCAATGGAATTATTGAAAACGCAAAAGAAGGCGCATATCTTATTGATATGACGACATCTAAGCCTTCGCTTGCGAAGAAGATTGCTGAAGCGGCCAAAGAAAAAGCATTGTTCGCTTTAGACGCTCCTGTTTCCGGTGGAGACGTCGGTGCACAAAACGGAACACTCGCGATTATGGTCGGTGGAGAAAAAGAAGCTTTTGAAGCCTGCATGCCGATTTTCTCTTTAATGGGAGAGAATATTCAGTATCAAGGATCGGCTGGAAGCGGACAGCATACCAAGATGTGCAATCAGATTGCAATTGCAGCCGGTATGATCGGTGTTGCTGAAGCGATGGCTTATGCCCAAAAATCAGGCCTAGAGCCAGAAAATGTTCTGAAAAGCATCACAACGGGCGCAGCCGGAAGCTGGTCATTGTCAAATCTTGCTCCCCGTATGCTGCAAGGCAACTTTGAACCGGGATTTTATGTGAAGCATTTTATTAAGGATATGGGAATTGCACTAGAGGAAGCAGAATTAATGGGGGAAGAAATGCCAGGCTTGTCGCTCGCAAAATCCTTATATGACAAGCTAGCTGCTCAAGGTGAAGAAAACAGCGGAACACAGAGTATATATAAGCTTTGGGTGAAATAAAAGGACTGCTTGTATCCTGCAGGCAACCATCAGGCTGTCGTGAAAATCTCGACAGCCTTTTTTTGGACTATAAGTGCGTAAAAGAGAAAAATACCACTTGTTTTAATTAATTGACAAAACGGAAGGGTGAAAATAAGAACATGATTCTATAATTCTAGCTTTAAGAAAGAATCAATAGCTTAACCTATACATTCAACATCAGTGACTATTTTTCTGATGATCTAAATGCTGATTTGTTTTGTTTATTGATTTATTCTCTGAGATAGGATTATGGGGTAATATTCTTATTACTAAAGCGGCTTTGGAGTGAAGTCGATTTAGCATTGCCTCCTATCTCAGAAAAGTGAGTATAGGAGGCTTTTTTTGTAGATTATTATTGATGGGGGTATTGATATGAAGCTTGAACAGCAAGAAATAAATATTTTACATTCTGATTCTGGTCCATACGGGATAGCCATTTCACCCGAAGGAAAGGTATGGTTTACTCAACATAAAGCTAACAAGATCAGCTGTCTTGATAGAACGGGCCAAATTCAAGAGTATATTGTTCCGACACCTGATGCTGGAGTCATGTGTTTAACGGTGTCTTCAGAAGGTGATATTTGGTTTACAGAAAATAGGGCTAATAAGATAGGGAAACTGACAGCAAAACGGCAATTTATAGAATATCCATTGCCGCATCAACATTCAGCCCCATATGGGATTACGGAAGGTCCAGACGGAGATATCTGGTTTACTGAGATGAATGGAAATCGTATAGGTAAATTGACATCAGAGGGCAAAATTCATGAATACGAACTGCCTAATGAAGGATCGTACCCTTCTTTTATTACGTTGGGTTCAGATCACTCACTTTGGTTCACTGAAAACCAGAATAATGCTATCGGCAAAATAACTGAATCAGGTGAGTTAACGGAGTTTCCGATTCCTACACCAGCAGCAGGACCGGTAGGCATTACAAAAGGGCATGATGATGCACTTTGGTTTGTAGAGATAGTGGGTAATAAGATAGGTAAGATTACGGTTTCCGGTGACATAACTGAATATGATATCCCTACACCAAATGCACGGCCTCACGCTATCGCTGCAGGTGTAAAATCTGATTTATGGTTTACCGAATGGGGGGGGAATAAAATCGGAAGGCTGACAAGTGATCAAACAATTGAAGAATATACAATCAACACACCTCATGCTGAGCCTCATGGAATAGGATGCGATAATGATGGCACAGTATGGTTTGCATTAGAATGTAACAAAATAGGGAAATTAAAATTAACTAAATAAAGGAAAAGAGGATCCTTTGCATCTCATGCGAAACCTATGTTGCTCAACCTGACCCAAACATTTCTCCTTTATTATAAAAAGTCAAATCTATCAATGGCATAAATCTGTTGCAGCAGCTTTGCTATTGAAGGTGAAAGAAAAACGGATTGTAGTGAATAAGTTCCCTTCGCAGCCGGATGAAGAAGACTGCCGTAACTTGACCTTGCTTGGCTGGGGGTCTGGCGGCTTTTTTCTGTTTCTCCATACATTTAGATGAATACAAAAAAAGCTTGTAGAAAAAACATGGTTTTCTCTACAAGCTGAAGATTACCTGTATCATACAGGGAATTTTTTTTATTATTTTCCGATGAATTGTTGTGTCCAGATGCTTCCAGACTCAACGTAGCCAACACCGATGTGAGTAAAGTTAGGGTTTAGAATGTTTTTTCTGTGTCCTTCACTGTTCATCCAAGCTTTTACTACTTCTTCTGGTGTCTTTTGGCCCTTCGCAATGTTTTCACCTGCTGTTTTGTAGCTGATTCCGAAAGATTTCATCATATCAAACGGTGAGCCGTATGTTGGGCTTTGGTGATCAAAGTAGTTTTTGTCCTTCATATCCTGAGATTTTGCTCGTGCAGATTTGCTTAACGTTTCATCAATTTGAAGCGGTTTTAAGCCTTGTTTTTGTCTTTCTGCATTTGTAAGTTCAACAACTTTTTTCTCATATGCACTTACAGATGAAGGTGCAGATGTTGTTGTGTTTGTTTTTTCAGCAGTTGCGGGTGCTTTAGAAGCAGTGCTTTGATCAGCAGCTGCTTTTTCAGTAGTCTTTTGTGCAGGTTTTGCCGTTTCTGTCTTTTGAACATCCTGAACTTTCACGTTAGATTGCTTCGCATGTTTTTGAAGAAACTGCTTAATCTCTTTTTCGTTTGCAGCGTTTAACGTTTTGATATTTGTGTTAATATGCAGTTTTTTCACTGCATCGTTAAGTGACATGTTTTGTACTGTGTTCCCCGTTTTTACTGTAACCACAGGCTGGCAGGAGAGTTCTTTCGCTGATGCTTGCTGTACGCCCCCGAATGTGAATAATCCAACCGCAGCGGCAGCAGATAAAATAAATGCTTTCTTCATTAGTTCGTAACCTCCTAGAGTTGTTTGTTTCTACAGAAAAATCATAACATAGCTTTTTTGTCATAAAGATTCCAGCACTTTCCTTTGACAAATAGAGATTGTCATTTTCGTAAAGTAAATGCGTTGAATCACTAAGAATAAGGGAATCAGCGGTATATATGATTTTATCGTACCGTTACATAGCTTCCTTTTTTTTGAACCGTTAGTTATATTTTAATGTGTTTTTATATTGACAGCTTTTTTTACTCCTTTTCGCTGTAACAACTATTACAAAGGTGTTACAATTAATCTCAGTATATGTAAATTTATTGAATGATTTGAGAGGGGTAACCAGAAGTGACTGAAATAGGACGTGAACCAAAGAAAAAGAGCAAAGGAAACAGAGCAATCAGAATGAACCTTTTTTTCCTAGCTGTCTTTGTTCTATTCACTGCATTAATTTTTAAGCTCGGGGTTGTTCAAATTGTTGAAGGCGAACAGCATGAAGAAGACGCTGAGAAATCAAATGCAAAAACAGCTTACTATCCTGCGCCTCGCGGGAAGATGTACGACAGAAATCAGAAAGTTGCTGTCGATAACCAGAGCGTTCCAGAAATTGTGTATGTATCAACATCTAGCACAAAAACAGAAGATAAAATCAAAACAGCGAAGCGGCTTGCTTCTTTCATTCATATTGATACCGAATTTTTGAAGGAAAGGGATCTTCGTGATTACTGGATCGCAGCTCATCCGAAAAAAGCCGCCGCTCTGCTTAAGGAATCAGAAAGCAATCTGAAAGGAGACCAGGCTTACAAGCTTCAAATAGAGCGTGTTCCGGATCAAGAATTAAAGGCTATTCAGCAAGATGACGAAGAAATGGAAACTGCTGCGATATATACAAGGTTTTCAAGCGGAAATGCTTACGAACCTCAAATCGTAAAGGCAATGAATCCAAATAAGAGCAATAGCAATGGAAAAAACGGAGCGCTGCTTGATGAGAAGAAAAACTCCTCGCAAAGACCAAAAAATGACTTAACATATGATGAAATTTCCATTGTTTCTGAGCATTTAGAAGAACTTCCGGGAATCGATATCGTAAACGATTGGACACGAAAATATCCTTATGACAAAACCCTTTATTCTGTTTTCGGGGGCGTTACGACACCTGATCAGGGCCTGCTGAGCGACCGGAAAGATTTCTACTTAACAAGAGGCTATGCGAATAATGACAGGGTGGGAAAAAGTTATTTAGAGTATCAATATGAAGAATATTTAAATTCGCATAAAGAAAAAGTGGAATACGTAGAAGATAATAAAGGAAATGTCGTCAGCCAAAAAACCATTGATAAAGGCAGCAGGGGATACGATCTTCAGCTTTCTTTTGACATGGAGCTTCAGGCAAAGGTAGAAAAGATCATTGAAGAAGAAGTAAGAAACAGCCGTGCACGCGGAAATTACATGCTTGACAGAGCCTTTGTCGTGATGATGGACCCGAATAACGGCGATATTTTATCGATGGCAGGGAAAAAGATAGATTTAAAAACCAACAAAATTGAAGATTATGCGATAGGGGCATTTACCACCCAATATGAAATGGGATCAGCAGTAAAGGGGGCCACCGTGCTAGCCGGCTATCAGGACGGGATCCCGCATTATAAATATTTTGTTGATACACCTCTTTATTTAGCAGGATACGGTAACAAACCGAAGAAATCCTACATGAACATGGGAACCATCAATGAATTAACCGCTCTGCAAAAAAGTTCAAACGTATATATGTTTAATGTTGCCATGCACATTGCCGGTGTCACATACAAGCCGTATGGACCTCTTCCTGCTGACCAGAAGGATTTAAACAAAATGAGAAATTACTACAGCCAATTTGGCCTGGGAGTAAAGACAGGTATCGATCTGCCGCAGGAATCAGCCGGTATGCAAACTACACCTGATGCGGTAGGGGGGTTAATTTTAGACTTGGCCATTGGACAATACGATACATATACACCGCTTCAAATGGCACAGTACATCTCATCAATTGCCAATGGGGGCTACCGTGTTCAGCCAAGAATTGTTACAAGTATCCATGAGCCCAGCAAAAAAGAAGGCCTTGGGAAGACCATTGAACAAAGAAAGCCAAACATTCTCAACAAAATTAACAACTCAGAAAGTGACATTCAGCAGGTGAAGACCGGAATGAAGCTAGTTACCACTTCAGGGACAGCAAAAAATACGTTTACAGAAGATGTATCAGGGAAAACGGGAACAGCGGAAACATTTTACTACGGCACGAATCGCAACTGGTGGGGGAAAAAAACATACAATCTGACTTTTGTCGGCTATTACCCATCGAAAAATCCAAAAGTGGCTTTTAGTGTTGTTGTTCCATCAGTAAATGATGATGATAAGATCAATAAAATTATTGCCAAAAGAGCTATCCACGCCTACGCAGAGCTCGAAAAAAAACACAGTAAAAAATAAAAAACAGGGTGCACAACTAAAAGATTGTGTGCCCTTTCTTTTATTCAAAAATTGACGTTCACCATAAGAATAGAAGGAGAATACTCATTTTCTAGCGAATCATACTAGGTAAAAGTCAATCTGTATATGTCGAAACACGATGATCATGCAAAGGAGGGATTCTGTGGAACAGGATACGCAGCATGTTAAACCACTTCAAACAAAAACCGATATTCATGCAGTCTTGGCCTCTAATGGACGCATCATTTATATATCTGCCAACTCCAAACTGCATTTGGGCTATCTCCAAGGAGAGATGATCGGATCATTCCTCAAAACGTTTCTGCATGAGGAAGACCAATTTTTGGTTGAAAGCTATTTTTATAATGAACATCATCTGATGCCGTGCACCTTTCGTTTTATTAAAAAAGATCATACGATTGTGTGGGTGGAGGCTGCGGTAGAAATTGTTACGACAAGAGCTGAGCGGACAGAACGGGAAATCATTTTGAAAATGAAGGTTCTTGAAGAAGAAACAGGCCATCAATCCCTAAACTGCGAAAAACATGAAATCGAACCTGCAAGCCCGGAATCGACTACATATATAACGGATGATTATGAACGGTTGGTTGAAAATCTCCCGAGTCCGCTATGCATCAGTGTCAAAGGCAAGATCGTCTATGTAAACAGCGCGATGCTTTCAATGCTGGGAGCCAAAAGCAAGGATGCTATTATTGGTAAATGGTCCTATGAATTTATTGAAGAAGAATATCATGATATCGTGAAAAACAGGATTATACGAATGCAAAAAGGAATGGAAGTCGGAATGATTGAACAGACGTGGAAAAGGCTTGATGGCACACCTGTTCATTTAGAAGTGAAAGCATCCCCGACCGTCTACAAAAACCAGCAGGCTGAGCTGCTGCTGCTGATCGATATCTCTTCAAGGAAAAAATTCCAAACCATCCTGCAAAAAAGCCGTGAACGATATCAGCTGCTGATTCAAAATTCCATTGATACCATTGCGGTGATTCACAATGGAAAATGGGTGTTTATGAATGAATCGGGAATTTCCCTGTTTGAAGCGGCTACTTATGAGGACTTAATTGGCAAAAACATATACGATCAGCTGCATCCTTGCGATCACGAGGATGTAAAAGAGAGAATCCAAAACATCGCCGAGCAAAAAACAGAATCTGAAATTGTCAAGCAATCCTGGTTCACCTTTCAGAACAGGGTCATTTATACGGAGATGGTCTGCATTCCGACGACCTTTTTTGGTGAAGCGGCCGTCCAGGTCATTCTTCGGGACATTTCAGAGAGAAAACAAACAGAAGAATTGATGCTGAAATCGGAAAAATTATCAATCGCAGGGCAGCTCGCGGCGGGAATCGCCCATGAGATCCGCAACCCTCTTACAGCGATCAAAGGATTTTTACAGCTGATGAAACCGACAATGGAAGGAAACGAACATTACTTTGATATTGTGTTTTCTGAACTCAGCCGTATCGAATTAATACTCAGTGAATTGCTCATGCTGGCGAAACCTCAGCAAAATGCTGTCAAAGAATATTTGAACTTGAAAAAATTAATTGGTGAGGTTTCAGCCCTGTTAGAAACGCAGGCGAATTTAAATGGCATTTTTATCAGAACAAGTTATGAAAAAGACAGCATTTATATAAACGGGGATCAAAACCAATTAAAGCAGGTATTCATTAATTTAATCAAAAATGCAGTTGAATCAATGCCTGATGGGGGAACAGTAGACATTATCATAACCGAAGATGAGCATTCTGTTCATGTTACTGTCAAAGACGAAGGGGAAGGTATACCTGAAAAGGTACTAAACCGGATTGGAGAGCCATTTTTAACAACAAAAGAAAAAGGTACGGGGCTTGGATTAATGGTGACATTTAATATCATTGAAAACCATCAGGGAGTTATACATGTGGACAGCCATCCTGAAAAAGGCACAGCGTTTAAAATTTCATTTCCAAAAAAATAAAACAACGGCTTAAACGCCGTTGTTTATCGTCTGCATTGCTTCACGTTTTTTTAATACAAATAATTCTAAACGGTCCAGGCCTTCTCTCAGCGTGTCCATTGAGCATGCAAAAGACAGCCTTACATATCCTTCACCATATGTTGAGAACGAGCTGCCCGGCACGAGTGCCACGCCAGCGTCTTCCAAAAGAGCCATACTAAAATCAAATGAAGTCATTCCAAATGATTTAATAGAAGGGAAGATATAAAACGCACCGGATGGTTTAACAACATCAATTCCCATGGAAACAAGACGGTCATAAACATAGTCGAGACGTTTTTTGTATTGTTCTCTCATAATTAGGGCATCGTCAAAGCCATTTGTGACAGCTTCAAGCGCGGCTTTTTGAGAAATGGATGAGGCACATGATACATTGTATTGATGAACCTTTAAAATGTGCTTTGCAATGTCTTTCGGTGCGTATAAAAATCCAATTCTCCAACCAGTCATGCTGTGTGATTTTGACAAGCCGTTAATGACAATTGTTTGATCCCGCAAATGGTTTGCGATGGAGTAATGCGATCTGTCATATGTTAATTCACTGTATATTTCATCGGACAATACGAAGACATTTCTGCCTTTTAAAAGGGCTGCGATGCTTTTCAGTTCTTCTTCAGATAAAGTCACGCCGGTAGGATTTGACGGATAAGGAAGCACTACACACTTGGTGTTGGGTGTCAGAGCATCTTCAATCAGCCGGGCGGTAAGCTTAAAGCCGTGTGATGTAGTATCAACAATGACAGGCTTGGCCCCGCACAAATTGATAATAGGTTCATAGCCCGGATAAATAGGCCCTGGCATAATGACTTCATCACCGGGAGATAAAATCGTCCGGAATGCAGCATCAATGGCTTGGCTTGCGCCTGTTGTGATGATAATTTCAGATTCAGCATCATAGTTGAAATCCGCTTTTTTCTTCATATAAAGCTGCACAGCTTGTCTCAGCTCCAGGTAGCCGGCATTCGGAGTATATGACGTCACGTTTTCATCAATGGCTTTTTTTGCGGCAGCTTTCACATGATGCGGTGTGAAAAAATCAGGCTGGCCGATTGTAAGTGAAATGACGTCTTCGTGTTGGGCTACAAGATTCGAGAATTTGCGTATTCCTGAAATTTCGATCTCTCTTGCTTTCGGATTCAGCAAATGTTCCATAATTCATCACCTTAACAAATATAATGAGTTTATCCTATTTTACCACTAGCTGATCATTTGTCACCTTTTTAACTGATATATTTCGATTGTATGCGCCTTTTTTCTAAACATACCTTTCTTTTCAGAAAAAAAGAAGACAACCAGCGATTTGATTGTCTTTATTGTATCATGTTCTATTATTGTTTATATGTGCCAATTTCATTAATAGCCATAATCAAAATGAAGGTCTTCGTGCCAAATCAGATACGGAGGATGCTCTTCTCGAAGGTCAGCTGATTCTTTCTTCATATTCAGGTAAGTTTCTTCACTGATATCCTCTAAAACAGTCATTTCGTTTTCTTTAAATATTACTAAGGTACCCATTATTTACACCCTTCTTTGGAAAAATCCTTGACTATTTTATCACTGTTAGTTGGAAAGTCAATGGTTATTAGGAAAAAAGTTTCTTTTTTGAGGAACGCGGCTTGTTGCCTTCGGAATTCGATTTTGAAGAGCTGCCATTCACTTTTTACAAATTACGCCGATATATACAGTACAATACTGAATGCGAATAGCGAGGGATTGAATTGTCGTTACAACAATACGAAATTTTATTGGATTCTGGTACAAATGAATTAGAAATTGTGAAGTTTGGCGTGGGTGAAAATGCTTTCGGAATTAACGTCATGAAGGTAAGAGAAATTATTCAGCCTGTCGAGGTGACATCAGTACCTCACTCCCATCAGCATGTAGAAGGAATGATTAAACTCAGAGGAGAAATTCTCCCTGTGATCAGTCTCTTCTCATTTTTTGGAGTAGAGCCTGAAGGATCAAAAGATGAGAAATATATCGTGACTGAATTTAATAAACGGAAAATTGTTTTTCATGTCGGCTCTGTTTCTCAAATTCACAGAGTATCCTGGGAAGCGATTGAAAAGCCGACATCGTTAAATCAAGGAATGGAGCGGCACCTTACCGGGATTATTAAGCTCGAAGACCTGATGATCTTTTTGCCTGACTATGAAAAAATTATTTATGACATTGAATCAGATTCAGGTGTTGACACGTATAATATGCATACCGAGGGCTTCGATGAAAGAAGAACTGATAAAAAGCTTATCATTGTAGAGGACTCACCGCTTTTGATGCGCCTCTTGCAGGATGAATTAAAAGAAGCAGGGTACAACAATATCGCTTCGTTTGAAAATGGAAAAGAGGCATATGAATACATTATGAACCTTGCTGAAAACGAAACTGATTTATCAGAACAGATTGATATGATCATCACTGATATTGAAATGCCAAAAATGGACGGACACAGGCTCACAAAGCTGCTGAAGGAAAATCCGAAAAGCTCAGATGTGCCGGTTATGATTTTCTCATCGTTAATTACGGATGATCTGCGTCACCGCGGCGAAGTTGTAGGCGCAGATGAGCAAATCAGCAAGCCTGAGATCAGTGATTTGATTAAAAAAGTGGATACGTATGTTATTGAATAAATAAAAACAGCCGTTGCCAGAAAGAGGCACGGCTGTTTTTATTTTAAAAGTAACTCTCGCCAAGTTTTTTAAAGACCGGTTTATGGTAAGCTGGCTGCTGGCGATTTGGCACTAGCGGCTTTTCTTTCATGCCGACATATTCTTGCAATAGGTGTTTCGCTTTTGTTAAAGACATTTGAGCTTTAGGATTTCGGTACGATTGATTAAGTGTACCTAAATGCGGAAGATGTTCGAAGTCTTCTTTAGTTGGAGGCATGTGAAAATAGTAGTCTCCGATTGAGATAAGCACGTCCGATTGCTGTTGGCTGAACCTTGGATTTTTTGAAAAATGAAGCCCTATTTTCTTTCCTTTACCTTCTTTGACAAGCTTTTGCAAAGCCCGTTTTTTCAGCAGATATAGGTATTTAGGGTTGGGGGCGGTTTTTGCATGGCGGTTCACAGTGTAAACTGCTTTTGAAAGATTTTCTACGGTTGGCTGCAGATCTTTCGTATATGCATGGTCGTCCATTATTTCTCTCCTTTGCTCTTATCAATTTCTATATGTTTAGATTATACTTTTTTAAAGTTGAAATGCAAATATTGAATGTAAAAATGCGCTTTTTTCTAAGAAAAAAAGCGCATTTTTAACCTGCATTATACAGATCTTGCCTTCTTTTTCGGCTGTTCTTGAAATGCTTCCTGAACATTCACTTCCACAGCCTGAGCACTGTATTTTGGCAGTGCAATAAAATAAAAAATAAAAACGAGCAGGATAATAACACCCATGCCGTAATAAAGATAATCAATGTTTGAAACAAACTTAGGGAATAACAGTGCGACTAAGCCAAGTGTCAAAGACTGTGCAAACATCATAAAAGGGTCCTGCATGCCGCTTACACGTCCCATCAGTTTTGGATGAACAATTTTGGGCATCCACCCTCCGATTGCAATGTTGATCGGTCCGATGCACATTCCCAGTGCAAAAGCTGCCGCGTAATACACCCATAAAATATTGGTGTAGCCGAGGACGAAGATCAGCAAACCTGCAATGAAAATCGGTATCGACATTAAAAAGTGCGGCTTCACTTTTTTAGAGATGATCGTGCTGATTACGCTGCCTGCCAGCAGCCCAAACCCGAGTGCGATCGTAAATACAGACGTATGCCACTCATAACGGTCAGGCGCCAATCCATATTTCATTGTAAACATCGGCAATACAGCGAATCCTCCGTTGACAAATCCAAAAATGAAAAAGCCAAAAATAAGAGATGCCAGCAATTTGTTTTTTAAAATATAGAGGATGCCTTCTCTAAAGTCATTTATTGAATCCTTAACAGAAGTCTTTCTCCAGCTGAATGCACCGTTTGGCTGTCGGGCTTCTTTTGGAATCCGGCAGCTGCGGATCAGCAGCCCGGAAATGATAAAGCTGACAAAATCAAGAATAATGGCGCCTTCAATACCGATGGTGTTGTACATAAACGCGCCTATACCGACTCCAAACACCATAAAAATGCTAAAAAGCATCTGATTAAGCCCTGCCGCTTTCGCATAATGCTCCTTCGGCAGAATGGCTTGTACCAAACTGTTTTCTGCCGGAAAGAAAAACTTTGTTACAGCGCTTCTGATAAATAAGATACAAAAAACAAGAGGAATATTGCCGGTAAATAAAGTGAAAAAAAGCACGACAGTCAGGCCTGCTCTGATCCAATCACAATTTTCTGCCACCTTTTTTCTGTCAAACCGGTCCGCGACGACTCCCACGATCAGAAATACAAATATGGTCGGAAGAGAATACATCAGCTCCGCCAAGGTCGTATATGAAGGCTGGCTGCTGAATCGGTCCAGCAAAAAAAATGCAAAGGCCATGTTGCCTACTGTCGTGCCCATTTGAGAAGCGAGTGCTGCGAAAAATAGACGAACAAAATTACGATTTTTAAATATATCCATAAAAACGCTCCTTACCCTAAAGGTCCCACTTTATCATATTATAAACCGCCTGTTTTTGAAACAAATAAGAAAACATTACCGGTTAATCGTGACTCTTGTTCCGTTTGGCACAATTGAAGCAAGTTCAATCACGTCTTTGTTATGCATGCGAATGCAGCCTTTAGAAACAGCCTTACCAATCGAAGCGGGATTATTCGTCCCGTGTATTCCGTAGTGCTGCTTTGAAAGGCTCAGCCAATAAGCGCCAAATGGGCCGCCGGGATTGCGCTGGCGGTTAATAATGTAAAACTCGCCAGTAGGCGTTTGCGTTAGTATTTTACCAACGGCGATGGGATAGGTTTTCATTACCCGATTATTTAGGAACAGCGTAAGGGTCTTCGCTCCGATTGAGACTGCGATATGATACGGAATTGTATAAGGGTCCGGCAGTCCGGGGATGACTATGGACTGTCCCGCTGTGAGCCCTGCCTGCAGTGACGGATTAGCCTGGAGTAATGCAGCCGTGCTGATTCTGAAATCAGCCGCGATGCTGTTCAGTGTATCACCTTGCTTCACCTGGTACGTAAGCAGTTTCCTCATCCTCCTTTTTTACTTATAAGTATTGATGAGGAGCCCATCCTGCTACATTAATTTGTGCTTTTTAAGGTGAAGACAGTGATTTCAGGCTTGGCCAGAAACCGCAAAGGCAGCCTGGTCATCCCGAGGCCTCGGTTTACGTAAATATGAGTGCTGCCCGTTTGATACATTCCCTCTGTGTAGACTTTTCCATATGGAGGCGTAATAATCGGTCCGTAAAAAGGCAGCTGAATCTGGCCGCCGTGTGTATGGCCGGAAAGCTGAAGGTTCACGGGATAATCTGTTGTTTTCAAGGCCGCATCAGGTTCATGGACGAGAAGAATGGAAAAAAGTCTGTCGCTCAGCCTTGAAAGGGTGCCTTCATAATCTGGGTTTCCCAGCATTAAGTCATCAAGCGAAGCAATTTCGATTTTGCTGCCATCTGCGAGTGACAATGTTTGATAGCCATTGCGATATACCGTGAAACCTCCGGCCGTCATCAGGCTTTTGTAAACGGCAGTTCCAAAGCCTCCGTGATCATGATTGCCGTAAATACAAAGCTTGCCGAAGGGAGCATTAAGCTTTCTCAATAATGGAATGACTGCCTGGTGGTGCTGGTACGTATCAGGATTATCGATAATATCACCTGTAAAAACAATGAGATCAGGTTTAGATTCATTAATTGTAAGAATGACAGTTTTTAAATCTTCGAGAGTAAAGTAATCACTCAAGTGTGCATCGCTGAACTGCACGATTTTAAAACCGTCAAATCCGTGCGGGATGAGAGAGCTTTTTATTGTGTGTTCGGTTGTCTCGATCATATGAGGCTCGAGATACCTGGCATAGCCATATCCCCCGCCGGCCGTTAAAGCCCCGGCAGCAAGAGCGCCGAACATTCCTTTTAGAAATTGTCTTCTGGACATCTTTTTCATTTCAAACCAACCTTTAATAGAGTTTTTCTATTATATCATCTGTATCTGACAAAAATCTCATATGAGCATGTGCTGACAGAGGCAGGGATATAATGATAGAATATTATTGAATGAATACTCATTCACAATTGGAGGGATAAACATGGAAAAAAAAGCGGTAATTATTACCGGCGGGTCAAGCGGCATGGGAAAAGCGATGGCAAAAAAACAGGCTGAATTAGGGTGGCACGTTATGGTGACAGGGAGGAACCATGAAGCACTTGAGGAAACAAAAAAAGAAATTCAGACCTTTGAGGGACAGGTCGCTTGTTTTCAAATGGATGTCCGTTCCGATTCCGCTGCTTCAGACATGATAAAAGAAGCGATAAAAGCCTTTGGCCGGCTTGACGCGCTGATTAACAACGCGGCCGGAAACTTTATTTGTCCGGCAGAAAAGCTGACGCCCAATGGATGGAAAGCCGTTATTGAGATTGTTTTAAACGGCACATTTTTTTGCAGCCAAGCAGCGGCAAGGCATTGGATTGACCAGAAGCAGCAGGGTGTCATTTTAAATATGGCAGCCACGTACGCTTGGGGAGCGGGAGCGGGGGTCGTTCATTCCGCTGCAGCGAAAGCGGGGGTATTGTCATTGACAAGAACGCTGGCCGTTGAATGGGGGAGCAAATACGGCATTCGTACAAACGCGATAGCCCCCGGACCGATTGAACGAACAGGCGGTGCGGAGAAGCTATTTGAATCGGAAAAAGCGATGGCCCGCACGATGAACAGTGTGCCGCTCGGCCGATTGGGCACACCGGAGGAAATCGCCGCTTTGGCAGCGTTTTTGCTTTCTGATGAAGCATCCTATATAAACGGGGATTGTATCACAATGGACGGGGGGCAATGGCTGAATCCTTATCCGTTTTAAAGAATATTAATCTTTGGATTCAATGTGGTATAATCAGACAAAGATAGAGAAGCAGGTGATAACATGTTGGATCCACTTGATATTTTAACGAACATTGATGATGTCCTTCCATATTACCAGGCGATTTTTAGTGCCGAGGAGCAGAAGGTTGTCGGATATGAGGTGCTTGGACGAATTTTGGCAGATTCAGAAATCCAAAGTCTCGGGCCCTTCTTTTTAGATGCGGGGATACCCGAAGAATATAAATTAGAGGTTGATAACAGAATTATCCGCCAGGCTCTTGACCGCTTTTTAGAGGCGGATTCTGATCTGCTGATTTTTATGAATCAGGATGCCAATCTGCTGATGCTGGATCATGGTGAAAGCTTTCTGGAGCTTCTGAAAGAATATGAAGCGAAGGGAATCGAACTCCACCGTTTTGTTCTTGAAATTACAGAGCACAATTTTGAAGGGGATATTGAGCAGCTCTACCATATGCTTGCATACTATCGTACATACGGAATTAAAATCGCAGTTGACAACATCGGAAAAGAAAGCAGCAACTTGGACAGAATCGCGCTGCTCTCACCAGATCTGTTAAAAATCGATTTGCAGGCGCTGAAAGTGTCACAGCCGTCACCGTCATATGAGCATGTGCTGTACAGCATATCTTTATTAGCAAGAAAAATCGGTGCGGCGCTATTGTATGAAGACATTGAGGCGAACTTCCAGCTTCAGTACGCCTGGAGAAACGGAGGCCGCTATTTTCAGGGCTATTACTTAGTGTCTCCATCTGAAACGTTTCTAGAGAGAGATGTATTGAAACAAAGACTTAAAACTGAATTTCACCAATTTATCACACATGAGAAAAAGAAACTGGAGACCGTCTATGAGCACTCTGAACAGTTTTATAAACGAGTGCATCAGGCTGTGACCTCTTTGAGAAAAAACAATCTGTCTTCTGATGATGACTTTATTAAAAAGCTGGCGGAAGAGCTGACAGATTGCAGCTTCAGGATTTACATGTGTGATGAAGAAGGCGATCAGCTGACGGGAAATGTGTTTAAGCAAGATGGAGAATGGATTTACCAGCCGGAATATGCGGAAAAGAACTGGAGCTGGCGCCCTTATTTTCTGGAGAACATTATGAGAATGAGAAATCTCAGAAAAGGTTTTTTCAGTGATCTGTACAGTGATTTAGAAACAGGTGAAATGATCAGAACGTTTTCATATCCGATGGATGATCAGATGTATTTATTTATAGACTTGCCTTATTCTTATTTATATGAGCAGGACGGACTGATTTAACGGCTGAAAGGCCGTTTTTTTTTTATGAAATGAAAAAAATATCAAAAAACGATTGACATTGATACTGAGAATCATTATCATTTAATTATAGAGAGAAGCTACTCTCTGTTCCCCAACCCCTCTATCAGATCAAGATCCGAAAAAACTTGGCGCTACCCCCGCCAAGTTTTTTATTTGTCAAAGCATAGGACAATCCAATGAAACAATAAACCTAACTAGTGGTAAACGTTTAACACAGGGAGAAACATTGAGTGCCGAACACCCCTGACACTGCTGCACGGGTGTTCAGTTCCGTTGTTTACCTCTATCCAGCATGACTCCCATTGATTATGGCCACGCGGAACTTCACCATAACATTTAAAAGAAGGTTTTGACAAAGTTGCAAAAAGGCATTCTTAATGCTGCCAAAGATTCGAAAAAAATTATAATTGTGTGCATGACATTCAAAAAAAGCCTCAAACTAAAGAAAAATAGTTTTTTTCACTTTTTTTCTTTGCTTAAATTCAGCAGTGAAAATGCCATCCTGTCCGACTTTATGGTATGATGCTCAATAGAACTTGTATTATAATAAATACTTGTTGATTTGAAGTTGCTTTTTGAAAGGAGTCTTTTTTTAGAATGTCACAATTAATGGGTATCATCACACGGCTGCAAAGTCTGCAAGAAACAGCGGAAGCGGCTAACGAGCCAATGCAGCGTTATTTCGAAGTGAATGGTGAGAAAATATGCAGTGTTAAATATTTCGAAAAAAATCAAACGTTTGAACTGACGGTTTTCCAAAAAGGTGAAAAACCTAACACATATCCGTTTGATAATATCGACATGGTTTCCATCGAAATCTTTGAACTTCTTCAGTAAGATTCCTGAAATAGGGGGAACAAGCTTCCGCCTTTGCAAAAGTAATCGAAATAAACGGTAAGGAACATACTTGTTTCATGGTTGTAAATCCTTGAAAAGGAGTGTCGTGATGGCTGATTCTTTTCTGTTTTATAATCTTTCAGAAGCACAGATGACCTTTCAAGATGTGATGGAACGGCTTAAAGCCTTTGTTCAAAAGGACCCCCGTTCTTCTTATGTGTTATCGATCGGAACCGATTCACAGGTTTACCGCGATTACACAAAGTTTATTACCGCATTGCATTTGCATCGTACAGGCAAGGGAGCTTGGGGCTGCTTGAAAAATCATACAGTCGACAGACCCATACATAGCCTTCGGGAGAAGATTTCGTTAGAAACGGCGTACAGCCAAGAAACGGCCGCTCATATTCTTGATGGACACTTAATGGATATTACCGATCTGCTCCTGCCCTTTACCGGTGAGGGGGCGGATCTTACCTTTGAAGTTCACTTGGATATTGGGAAAAAAGGGCTTACAAAAGATCTGATCCAAGAAATGACTGGACGTATTACCTCCATGGGGATTGAGGCCAAAATAAAGCCGGATTCATACACTGCCTTCAGCTATGCAAATCGTTTCACAAAATAATTTGACTGAAAAAGCCAAGGTAAATGTCGAATTATGCGGTTGACGTTTGTTATCTGATTACTTATTCTAGCGGTAGAGCTGAAAGTAAGTTGTCTTGCTTTCAGAGGTATTCAGTATAAAACAGGGGGCCTGATTGCGAATGAGTCTTATCGGTGAACGATTTACAGAAGAAGAACAAAAACTTCTGCTGAATATCCTGATCAACCATGAGTATGCCATCGAGCTATTAAGCAGTGAGATCAACGATATAGAGACAGGGACCAAAAACGTTGACGGAACCACCTACAAAAAACTTGTAACGCTATACGACCGATTTCGATTTGAAAATTAATGGGACACCCTATAATTGATACTCCACAAAGAGTATCTTTTTTATTGAAAGGAAACTTTTCGACAAATACTGATAAAGTTTATATTATTGCAATATAGGGAATGTATTGATGATGAAAATGAAAAGGGGTCGAAAACATGATAAGCTTACAATCAGATCAACTTCTTGAGGCAACAGTCGGACAATTTATGATTGAGGCGGACAAAGTAGCGCACGTGCAAGTCGGAAATAACCTTGAGCACGCATTATTAGTATTGACAAAAACCGGATACACAGCCATCCCGGTTCTGGATCCTTCCTACCGTTTACATGGCTTAATCGGGACAAATATGATCATGAACAGTATTTTTGGACTTGAGCGAATTGAGTTTGAAAAGCTTGACCAAATCACTGTTGAGGAAGTCATGCTGACCGACATTCCGCGCCTTCATATCAATGATCCGATTATGAAGGGATTCGGCATGGTCATTAATAACGGATTTGTCTGTGTTGAAAATGACGAGCAGGTATTTGAAGGGATTTTTACGAGAAGAGTCGTTTTAAAGGAATTGAATAAGCATATACGCTCGTTGAATAAGTAGGCTGTACGGCCTATTTTTATTATATAGCCAGAGTGAAAAAGAAAGCGCATACATAATTTAAACGAGAATAGGGCTTGAATAAGAAACTAAGATTTTATTAGAATGGGAGATAAGAAAAACTTATTGATAACAAAAAGGAGGACGACATGCAGCTTCAAGAGCTTCATATGCTCGTAGTTTTAGCTGAGGAATTAAATATGAGAAAGGCGGCAGAACGGCTTTTTGTATCTCAGCCGGCTTTATCTCAGCGCTTACAAACCATTGAAAAGGCGTGGGGAACAAAAATCTTTTTAAGATCCCAAAAAGGATTAACGGTAACGCCCGCCGGTGAGAAAATCATTCAGTTTGCGAATGATGTGACATTAGAGCAGGAAAGAATAAGAGAAAATATTGACGAGCTTGAAGGTGAAATTCACGGCACATTGAAGCTTGCCGTCGCCTCCATAATCGGTCAGCATTGGCTCCCTAAAGTCCTGAAGACGTATGTGGAAAAGTATCCGAATGCAAAGATCTCGCTCATAACCGGGTGGAGCAGCGAAATGCTGAAAAGCTTGTATGAGGATCAGGTTCATATCGGCATTATAAGAGGCAACCCTGAGTGGAAGGGGCGCAAAGATTACTTAATGACAGATCATCTGTATTTAGTAGATACTGAGATTTCCTGCATCGAAGATATTGCCCATACAGAACGGCCATTTATCCAGTTTAAAAGTGACAGCACTTATTTTCAGGAAATTCAGCACTGGTGGCACCAAAAATTTAAAACGTCGCCGAAACAGACGATATTGGTTGATCAGATTGAAACGTGCAAACAGATGGCGCTGCACGGAATCGGGTATGCCATTTTGCCGTCTGTTACCCTTCAAAATGAAGATAAAGTGAATAAAATGCCTCTTTTAGACATGAAAGGGCATCCGATCGGTCGGGATACATGGTTATTAGGCTATGAGCCTGCCTTTGAACTGAAACAAGTCCAAGCTTTTGTACAAGTGATAAAGGATATGCTGGATCAGGAAAATCCATTTTAAAGACAGCGAGGTGCTGTCTTTTTTTATTTATCTGTTGACAATGAAAATCATTATCATTTAAAGTGATACATATGATATTGAAAATCATTATCAATTAATGGGGTGATAACATGGCTAAAGCCTTGATTACATATGCCAGCATGTCAGGAAATACAGAAGACATTGCCTTCATAATAAAAGATACGCTTCAGGAATATGAGTTGGATATCGATTGTGTCGAGATAGATGATGTGGATGCGTCTTGTTTAACCTCCTATGATTATGTACTGATTGGCACCTATACATGGGGGGACGGCGATTTGCCCTACGAAGCGGAGGATTTTTTCGAAGAGGTCAAACAGCTTCAGCTTAATGGTTTAAAAACAGCCTGCTTCGGGTCTGGCGATTATTCTTATCCAAAGTTTTGCGAAGCGGTGAATTTGTTCAATGCCATGCTGCAAGAGGCGGGAGCTGCTGTTTATCAGGAAACACTAAAAATTGAATTAGCGCCTGAAACAGATGAAGATGTGGAAAGCTGCCGAGCGTTTGCGAGAGGTTTTCTTGCATGGGCAGATTATATGAACAAGGAAAAAAGCCATGTTTCATAAAGGAGCAACTGCTGTTACGGCATCGGCGTTTTCTGGATATTTTGTGGCGGTACAAAGAGAAGGCATTTTTCATTATTCTTTGGAGCAGGGCTGGAGAAAGCTTTTTCGTTTGAAAAGTAAGATACACTGTATCAGCTACATAGGGCCTTACTTATTTGGCGTTGGTGAAAAGGGAACAGTCATTCGTTCGGCTGATGAAGGGAAAACCTGGACGATGTCGAGCTTTCCGACAAATGCAACAGTGTGGGCGATTACCGGCAGAAACAACGGGTTTGTCTGCGCCCACGGTAAGCATTGTATTTATGTATCGGATGATTTTGGTGTCTCATGGCGCGTAGCCAAACCTTTTGCCGAATTTCATAATCCCCCTGTTATCCGGTCGCTATGCCTTCACGGGGGCAATCTTTTTATCGGCACGCAAATACATGCATATTTTGGCGGCATTTGGGCTTACGACATTAAGCGTGACACTGTCCAAGTTGTCAAAAAAGAAAAAAACCGGATGACGGCATCCATGCTCGTGTTCAATGAACATTGGCTGGTGGCGGCGATGGGTTCTGTGAAAGGAAAGCACGGTGCTGTCACTGTACGGAATCTTTTGAATGGTGAAGAATTCATCATTCAATCCAGTATGATCAGAAAAGAAGAGTCATTTCTTGATCTTTCAGAGGATGATGGCATTATATATGTCACTACAACACAAGATGAAAACGGTTTTTCGAGAATTTACCAGGCTGATCTCGAAGCCCGGTCGTTAAAATGGTTCGATACCATTAAGGGACATGGATGGAGAGTGGCCAATCAGAAAGAGAATTTCTTTTGCGCAGGCTTGTATGAATGTAAATTTGTCCAGCCGTACGAAGTTTCAGCAATGATTCATTAGAGGAGGAACAAGGAATTGGCGAAGATTTTGCTCGTTTATGCAACAATGTCAGGCAACACTGAAGCTATGGCAGATTTGATTGAAAAGGGGCTTCAGGAGGCGGAAGCAGAAGTAGACCGTTTCGAAGCAATGGATATTGATGATGCCCAGCTGTTTACCGATTATGACCATATCATAATGGGAACCTATACATGGGGAGACGGAGATCTGCCTGATGAATTTTTAGATCTGGCTGAAGACATGGATGAGATTGATTTTTCCGGCAAAACATGCGCTGTATTTGGTTCCGGTGATACAGCATATGAATTTTTCTGCGGAGCGGTTGATACGCTAGAGGCAAAAATAAAAGAACGCGGTGGAGACATTGTGCTGCCTTCGGTAAAAATCGAAAATAATCCAGAAGGTGAAGAAGAGCAAGAATTAATAAACTTTGGGAGACAATTCGCAAAGAAAAGCGGATGCGCTGTCTGATCACTCACTGGGAACTGCTAAAACGGCTGTTCCTTTTTTTCTTGTCTTTGTATCTTTCCTTTGATACAGTAATGAGGTAGAAAATCAGGAGGAGGACTATACATATGAAAATGATGGATGCAAATGAAATTATTTCATTTATTCAAAATAGTACAAAATCAACACCTGTAAAGGTTTACGTGAAAGGTGAGCTGGAAGGAATCAATTTCGGCGAATCTGCGAAAGCTTTTATCAATGGAAACACTGGTGTCGTTTTCGGTGAGTGGAGCGAAATCCAAACAGCAATCGAAGAAAACCAAAGCAAAATCGAAGACTATGTGGTTGAAAATGACCGCCGCAATTCTGCGATCCCAATGCTTGATCTTAAAAACATCAAAGCGCGTATCGAGCCGGGCGCGATCATCCGCGACCAAGTTGAAATCGGTGATAACGCAGTCATCATGATGGGTGCTTCTATTAATATCGGTTCAGTCATCGGCGAAGGCACAATGATTGATATGAACGTTGTGCTTGGCGGACGAGCTACTGTCGGAAAAAACTGCCATATCGGCGCGGGTTCTGTACTTGCGGGCGTTATTGAGCCGCCATCCGCTAAACCGGTTGTGATTGAAGACGACGTCGTAATCGGCGCAAATGCTGTTGTGCTTGAAGGTGTAACAGTAGGTAAAGGAGCTGTTGTTGCTGCGGGAGCGATCGTGGTAAACGACGTTGAGCCATACACTGTCGTTGCAGGCACACCAGCTAAAAAAATCAAAGACATTGATGAAAAAACAAAAGGCAAAACTGAAATCAAGCAGGAATTACGCCAGCTGTAAGGAAAAGTTTGATAAAAAAGGCGTGGATAATATATCCACGCCTTATTCGTATAGGCAGGAGGAATAGAAATGAAGAAAGAGGAGCTCATCGCAATTCGCAGAGATCTGCATCGTATACCGGAGCTTGGATTTCAGGAGTTCAAAACCCAGCAGTATTTATTACATGTCTTGGAACAATATCCGCAAGACAGAATTGAAATTGAGAAATGGCGAACAGGGCTTTTTGTAAAAGTGAACGGGACGGCGCCGGAAAAAATGCTGGCGTACAGAGCGGATATCGATGCGCTTTCTATAGAAGAGCAAACTGGTCTTCCATTCGCATCAGAGCATCACGGCAACATGCACGCCTGCGGTCACGATTTGCATATGACGATTGCACTCGGCATTATTGATCATTTTGTTCACCACCCAGTCAAACATGATTTGCTTTTTCTGTTTCAGCCGGCAGAGGAAGGGCCTGGCGGTGCGGAACCAATGCTTGAGAGCGATGTATTAAAAAAGTGGCAGCCTGATTTCATCACTGCGCTTCATATTGCTCCAGAGCTTCCGGTAGGCACCATTGCGACAAAAAGCGGCCTTCTATTTGCGAATACATCAGAGCTAGTCATCGATCTGGAAGGCAAAGGGGGACATGCGGCATATCCGCATTTGGCTGAGGATATGGTTGTAGCAGCAAGTACACTTGTCACCCAGCTGCAAACGATTATCTCTAGAAACACAGATCCGCTAGACAGTGCTGTTATTACAGTTGGTACCATTACCGGAGGCTCGGCACAAAATATCATTGCGGAAACGGCCCACCTGGAAGGCACGATCCGCACGCTTTCTGAAGAATCGATGAAACAGGTAAAGGAACGGATTGAAGATGTAGTGAAAGGAATCGAAATCGGATTCCGCTGCAAAGGAAAAGTGACATATCCGTCTGTATATCACCAAGTTTACAATACGAGCGGATTAACAGAAGAATTTATGTCTTTTGTTGCTGAACATCAACTGGCGACAGTAATTGAAGCAAAAGAAGCAATGACTGGGGAGGATTTTGGCTACATGCTGAAAAAATATCCCGGCTTCATGTTCTGGCTCGGCGCTGATTCTGAACATGGGCTTCATCATGCTAAGCTGAATCCCGATGAAAATGCGATAGAAACAGCGGTTAATGTCATGACAGGTTATTTTTCTGTTTATGCCAATTAAGTACAAATGAAAGAATAAAATTCCATAAAATGAGCACTCTAGTAAACGGAGGTGTTCAAAAATGGCTAAAAAAATTGGAATTGAACAATCGTTATCAGATGTAGAAGCTGCTTTAAAAGAAAAAGGATATGACGTTGTAATGATGAAAAGCCCTGCTGATGCTCAAGGCTGTGACTGCTGTGTCGTAACAGGTCTTGATAATAATGTGCAAGGGATAGCCGATACGGTAACACAAGCACCTGTCATTACAGCTTCCGGGATGACGGCTGAAGAAATTTGCAGCGAAGTTGAGAGCAGAATTCAGTAATAAAAAAACCGAAGCAAAAAGCTTCGGTTCTTTTATTTATTCTGTTTCTTTAGGGAAAGCGCGGTCGAACGCGTTCTTTATTTCTTTTCTCAACACTCGTTCGACTCGCCACTGTTCCATATTTTCTGTTTTGGCAATGACCCTGATTACAATTTCAGAAGTCCCCAGTTCTTGAATCCCGATGACATTTGGGCCTTCTTTTATTTGTGGAAGAGCCGCTGCCGTTTCATCACAAACCTGCTGTAAAATATGAATCATTTCATCAATATTTCTTTCAGCCGGCACTTTAATGTCAACAAGAGCCTGCATGGTACCACGAGAATGATTGCTCACGTTTGTGATGTTTCTGTTGGGGATGTAATGCAGTGTTCCGTCAAAGCTGCGGATTTGAGTTGTTCTTAAGCCAACCTGCTCGACAATTCCGTCAAAGGTGGAAACGGTAATATAATCTCCGACATCCAATTGTTTCTCAAGCAAAATAAAAAAACCTGTCACGATATCACTGACAAGCCCTTGGGCGCCAAATCCGACAGCCAGGCCGACGATTCCTGCCCCCGCTAAAAGAGCGCTTGGATCATAATGAAACAAATCTAGAACCATGACGAAAAATATGAAAATCAATGTATAAGCAAATATGTTAAGAGTCAGGCTTCGGAGCGTATGTGCACGTCCGATAGACAAGCTATTCTGCTCCTCGAATTTTGCAAAAAGATGTTTAATGATTTTCATGCCTAATGATCGAACGATAAAATAGAGCAATATCATAATGGCGAGTTTAATGAGCAGAACACCGGCATTTGTAATCAGTCCCGCCCAATCATATTGTTTAATAAAGTCCATGTTGAGCTCCTTTTCTAATTGATTGCTGCACATTGAGACTAGTTACCCTGTACATGACCATGTTAAACGTTTTATTCAAAAATGTCGAAGCCAAAGACATACATGATTTGTTAAAAATTGACTCGGGAAATCTGCTTTTATATAATGGCATTGCAATATAACTAAAAATGGTTAATCACCCTTTATTTTCATGCGATTTTGACCTTTAAGCCAAACAATAAATTGGAGGGATACATATGGCAGAACGTATGGTAGGTAAACAAGCTCCTCGTTTTGAAATGGAAGCAGTCCTTGCAAGCAAAGAATTCGGTAAAGTAAGTCTTGAGGAAAACATGAAAAACGACAAATGGACAGTGCTGTTCTTCTATCCAATGGATTTCACTTTTGTTTGTCCGACAGAAATTACAGCAATGTCTGACCGCTATGACGAGTTCGAAGATCTTGATGCAGAAGTCATCGGGGTTTCAACTGATACCATCCATACTCATTTAGCTTGGATCAATACAGACCGCAAAGAAAACGGTCTTGGCCAGCTGAAATACCCGCTTGCTGCTGATACAAACCATGAGGTATCCCGGGAATATGGCGTTTTAATCGAAGAAGAAGGTGTGGCTTTGCGCGGATTGTTTATTATTAATCCTGAAGGGGAGCTTCAATATCAAACTGTTTTCCATAACAATATTGGGCGTGATGTTGATGAAACGCTTCGTGTTCTCCAGGCGCTGCAAACTGGCGGACTCTGTCCGGCTAACTGGAAACCAGGCCAAAAAACACTTTAATTCTTTCCAAGAACGAAAAGCGGTCTAGCATATTCGTTAGGCCACTCTGTTAAATAGGAGGGAAAAAGCAATGAAATTACGTCAGCCCATGCCGGAATTGACGGGAGAAAAAGCTTGGTTAAATGGTGAAGTGACGAGAGAGCAATTGATTGGGGAAAAGCCGACGCTTATTCATTTCTGGTCCATCAGCTGCCACTTGTGCAAAGAAGCGATGCCGCAAGTGAATAAATTTCGTGATAAATATAAAGATCAACTGAATGTTGTAGCTGTGCATATGCCCCGTTCCGAAGATGATCTTGACCTTGGTAAAATTAAAGAAACAGCCGCTGAACACGATATCACTCAGCCGATTTTTGTTGACAGTGACCATGCTTTAACCGATGCATTTGAAAATGAATACGTACCTGCGTATTATGTGTTTGATAAAACAGGACAGCTCCGTCACTTCCAAGCCGGCGGGAGCGGTATGAAAATGCTTGAAAAACGTGTGAACCGCGTTCTGGCTGAAACGGAATAGGTATCTGACTAAATAGTATTTCCTAAAAACCTGATCACATCAGGTTTTTTATTTGTGCAAAAAGCAATGGAAGAAGAGTAAGAAGCTTATTTTTCCAAATTTGGGTATAGGAATTGATGGTTTGTTTGATTGATACGCTAGAAAACACAGCTAATTTTTGATGTTTTTCCTCAATTTTAGATAAATCTCATATCTCATAACTCGAAAATTGTAGATATTACACTAAATTTCTTTAAAGAAGTAAGTAAAATATATATTTTCAACATTATACCAAATAAACTAGAAAGCCCCTTAATCCCTTGAGAATAAAGGACTCTTTTGAAAAATAAAACATTTTCAGAAAATAAGGAATTTTTCATAGAGTAAATATAATAGTAAAATGCTAAAATAATAGTTGATAAAATTACTTTTGTAATCTAATATCTTAATTAAAGATGTTAATTTTGATAGGGGGTACATTGAGGAATGTTTAATGAAAGAGAAGCTTTGCGCTTGCGGTTAGAACAATTAAATGAAGCTGAAGTGAAAGTCATTCGTGAATATCAAATTGAACGTGATAAAATATACGCAAAATTAAGAGAGCTGGACAGAAATGGAAGCCCTTCCGAAATCAAAAAGGATTTCCGTTCTGAAAAAAAACCTGACTCTCTGCCGGTTCTCGCTGAGCTTGCGGCTCAGGAAATCAGAAGCTATCAGCCGCAATCACAGCAGCAGTCTGTCCAGCCTCAGCTTCAATCTATTTCCTCTCTTCCTGCCGGTATACCAGACGGAACAACACGAAGAAGAAGAGGAACGGCAAGACCGGGATCAAAAGCAGCGAAGCTGCGTGAAGCTGCTATTAAAACATTAAAACGCCACAACGCGGCGATTAAGAGCTCCGAGCTTCAAAAAGAGATTGAAAAAGAAAGCGGTCTTGAAATCCCTAATATGACAACGTTTATGCAAAGCTTAATTAAAATGTACCCGGAAGTGAAAAAACCATATCGCGGGCAGTACATTTTAGAGGGTGAAATCGAATCTGCAGAATCAGCTGAATCAGCTAATGAATAAATATAAAGAAAAACTGCTTGGCATCGCTCAAGCAGTTTTTTTATTGAGGTTTTTTCTGTGAAGGTTTGTTTTCTTTTTCAAGATTAAGCTTATACACCCACTTTTGATAAGGCTTTTCTTCAGCGGCTCTGTTTTTCAGCTCTTCGATTGTATGGCTCTTGGCCTGGTCTGATGATTGGGCGCGGGCAAGCTGTTTTTGGAGCACATGTATCTGTTTGGTGACATCTTCAAGGATGGTCTCTACATGATATGGCTGCGCGTAGGCCGCTGGAGCTTCTTCTTCCGTTTTTTCTTTTTGTTTTGTGCCGCCATCAATATCGGCAAAATGAGAAGCAATCCAGGCATCGCTTTCATCAAGCTGCCGTTTATACGATATAATAGTTTCGTGAAATAATTTTTCTTTCGTTTTTTCTATGTCTAGCAGTCTTTCTTTCGTTTCTATGATTCGATCTTTCATATGATCAACTTCTATTTTAATATGTTTTAGCTGATATTCTTTTTCTACCATTTGCTCTTTTAGACGCCCATTTTCGGCTTTTATCAATTCGGCTTGCTGTTTTGCCTGAAGCAGTGCATTTTGTTCTTGCTCAATTGAGGCTTGAAGTTCGCTGATCCGTTTATGAAGATTTTTATTTTCTTCTTCGATTTTGACTTTAGCAATATGAAGTTTATGTTTTTCTTCGATTTCGGCTCTGCGTTTATAGGTTTCAGCAGATAGAAGCTCCTGCAAAACAACGATTTTATCAAGCAGTTCAGCTCTTATTTGGTGCAGGGTTTGGCTGGTGTGGGAGGCATGTTTTTCTTTTGTTGACATGTGTGTTAATTCGGCAGACAGCTGCTGGAGTTTTTCTTTCATATCGGTATTTTCTTTGAGCAATTTGTTATTTTTCTGATGAAAGTAGCTTGCTTCAAGTTCAGAAATCAGCTTATGGCACCTTGAAAGCTCGGATTTTAAATAAAGGTTCTCCTGAGACACGTCGTGGAAAAAAGGACCTGATCTTTTCATTCGAACCATCTCCCTCATGATGTTAACACTACAATATGCAAATACTGAACAGCTATTCCTCTTTAATAAACAGACAAGCAGTAGCGTTGAGCCTTTGCTTTTGCTATGCTTTTAACGAAACTAGAGGTGAGATGATATGAAGCATGTAAACGTACTGCTGGCAGGGGGAGCCTCGCGGCGATTTGGAGAACCGAAGGCGTTTGTCAAATGGAAGGGCAGGATGCTTTACGAATGCGCTAAAGAGGCACTTGGAGAACAAACGGTTATCATCAGCCGTCCCGAATTTATTGATAGATTTCAAGAAAATGGTGAAAATGAAGTGTATCAAGATGCTGAGCCATTTCAAGGCATGGGGCCATTGGCTGGTATATATACCGCTTTTAAAAAGACAGACGGTGATCTTTATACTGTTCTTTCCTGTGACACACCGCTGATACAAAGAAGGACGATGCTGGAGCTCAAATGTCTGATGACTGCCGGTGCGGACGCGGCAGTCCCAATTTCAGACGGACAAGTGCAGCCATTGATTGCGATTTACCACAAACGTATCATGCCAGTTCTATACGATCAGCTTTCTGAGAAGAGGTTGAGAATATCAGATTTATTAGGCAGAATTTCGGTTTGTTACGTACAGGCTGAAAATATCGGAGCAAACCCGGCAGAGTTTATCAACATTAATACACGTGATGATTTTAGCTGTTTGGAAGAAAAATCGAACTCCCTCAAGCGGGACTGACGGGGCAATAACATGATAAGATGACATAAAAGATAAGGAGAACAGGTTTGATGGAGGAACGTTATTCACGGCAAATCAGATTTAAGCAAATTGGGGAAGAGGGCCAGAAAAGACTGGCAGACAGCCATGTGCTGATTGTCGGAGCGGGAGCGCTCGGCACTGCAGGAGCTGAAGGGCTTTCGAGAGCGGGAGTCGGTACTATTACCATTATTGACCGTGACTATGTGGAGTGGAGCAATCTTCAAAGGCAGCAGCTTTATACAGAAAGCGATGCCAAACTCCGCATGCCGAAAGCCATGGCTGCCAAAGAGCATTTATCAGCGATTAACAGCGAGATACATATTGAGGCGTATGTTACCGAAGGAACAGCCGAAACGCTTGAGCCGCTGATTGAAAAAGCAGATGTCGTGATCGACGCGACAGATAATTTTGAAACCCGCATGCTGATAAACGATCTTGCCCAGAAAACAAAGACACCTTGGGTCTATGGCGCCTGTGTAAGCAGCCAGGGAATGTTCATGACTGTCATTCCCGGAGAAACCCCTTGTCTGTCTTGTTTGTTTGAGCAAATTCCTGTCGGCGGGGCGACGTGTGATACTGCCGGTATTATTCCGCCTGCTGTGCATATCGTTTCAGCATATCAGCAGGCTGAGGCATTAAAGCTGTTAACCGGCCAAATAGAAGCAATACAGCGGGGTTTTGTGACATTTGATGTCTGGAACAATTCGCATATGAAGATTAACGTTAATCATGTACGCCGTGAGGAATGCCCATCTTGCGGAGCAAATGCGGTATATCCTTATCTTCAGGATTGGAACACACCAAAAGCTGCTGTACTATGCGGCCGTGACACAGTGCAGGTAAGGTCAGAATCATTAAAAAGAATCCCGAAACAGGAGCTCATTAAGCGGCTGAAAGCAATCGGCAAGGTCGAGGCTAATGCGTTTTTGCTGCATATTTTTTACGAGGATTTCAGAATTGTCATTTTCAATGACGGACGGGCACTGGTGCATGGAACAAATGATGTGAAAGAAGCCAACTCCGTGTTGGCAAGAGTGATTGGACTGTAACAACAGGAGGGGTCAGAATGCTGGAGAAAAGAACACCGATACCGGTAGACGAGGCAGTTCGGCGTGTCTGCCATTTTCAAAAACAAGGTGAAACAGAATGGGTGGCGCTTGAAGACAGCCTTCATCGGTTTTTAGCCGAAGATATAACTGCGGATCACCACGTACCTGCATTTGATCGTTCGCCATACGATGGTTTTGCTGTCAGAGCGTGCGATACGGCAGAAGCTTCACGTGAAAACCCAGTTCGGTTTGAAGTTATTGACCATATTGGAGCGGGAGCAGTATCTGAAAAAAAACTTGGCCCGTTTCAGGCCGTGCGGATTATGACTGGCGCGCAAATCCCTGAAGGGGCAGATGCAGTCGTCATGATTGAACTGACTCAAACCTTTGAGGAGAATGGGAAGTCATTTATGTCTTTAAAACGCCGCTTTCAGACGGGGGATAATATTTCAAAAACAGGTGAGGACGCTCAAAAAGGGAGTGTTTTACTGACAAAGGGCACCCGGGTGACACCAGGAGTGACGGCTCTTTTGGCAACATTCGGATACGCATCTGTGCCTGTCGTGAGAAAGCCTGTAGTCGGGATTATCGCAACCGGTACCGAATTGCTGAATGTCAGTGATCCGCTGGAACCGGGAAAAATCCGCAACAGCAATGCGAGTATGGTATATGCGCAAGCGATAGAAGCAGGCGCAACACCGCTTTATTTAGGGAAAATCTCTGATGAACTGGATAAAAGCTTTGCTGCAGTTAAAGAAGCGATGAAAAAGGTGGACTTCCTGATCACAACTGGCGGTGTGTCAGTCGGTGACTTTGACTTTTTGCCTGCGATCTATGAAAAACTCGGAGCGGACGTGCTGTTTAATAAAGTTGCCATGCGCCCGGGCAGCGTGACAACGGTGGCGCATGCAAACGATATGCTGCTGTTTGGCCTTTCAGGTAATCCGTCGGCATGCTATGTTGGTTTTGAACTGTTTGTCAAACCGATAATCCAGACATGGCTGCTCAATGAAACACCGCATTCAATTTGTGCGGAAGCTGTTTTGACCAAGGATTTTCCGAAGCCGAACCCATTTACCCGATTTGTTCGTGCGCTCGTGCACCATCAGGAAGGGAAGCTGTTGGCGACACCCGTTGGCTTAGATAAGTCGAGCTCTGTCACATCACTTGCAGATGCCAATGCATTTATTATCCTGCCGGGCGGCACGCGAGGCTACGAATCTGGCAGAACGGTTCAAGTACTGCTCATCAGAGAAGAGAATGGAAGTGAATGGCCTTGGTCCGTCCTTTCCCGATCGTCCAAGTTGTAGGATTTCAAAACAGCGGGAAAACAACGTTTATTGAGCGCATTCTTGAAAAAGCCTCTGAACAGGGAGTCCATTTGGGCTGCCTGAAGCATCATGGTCACGGCGGTGAACCGCAAACGCTCACGGAAGGAAAAGACACGGACCGTTACAAGGCCGCAGGTGCTGATGTAACAGCGGTAGAAGGTGCTGGTGTGTTACAGCTGACTGCCCGCCGCAATTGGGATTTGGCACGGCTGATTGAGTTATACCAATTTCTCGAAACAGACTGTCTTCTGATTGAAGGCTTTAAAAAAGCCTCTTATCCTAAAGTGGTTATCCTAAGTGAAAAGGAAGATCTGGAAGCGCTGCAAGCAGTAAATATAATCGCCATCATCTATAGAAAAAAAGAGCATATGACAGAGCATCAGGGATTACCCGTTTTTCATGCGGATGATCCGGTTGCCGTGGACTTTGTGCTTTCACAGCTGAAGGGGGAATCTGCATAATGGAACGGTTTGAGATTACGAAAACACCCATTAATACTGAAAACATCATCAAAAAAGTGGAGAAACGGGAAGCAGGAGCCATTACAACATTTATTGGTACGGTTCGGGAATGGACAAACGGAAAAAGAACGGTTCGGCTTGAATATGAGGCATATGAACCGATGGCCGTGCAAATGCTTGCTCAAATCGGCGCTGAAATCGAAGAAAAATGGGAAGGTGCCTCAGCTGCGATCACGCACCGTATAGGTGTGCTCGATATCGGTGAAGCAGCGGTAGTGATTGCTGTATCTTCTCCCCATCGAAAAGCCTCATATGAAGCCAATGAGTATGCGATTGAACGCATTAAACAGATTGTGCCGATTTGGAAAAAAGAAATTTGGGAAGACGGTGAGCAATGGATCGGCGACCAGCTAGAAACAACAGCTTATCCGAATGGAAAACCAGACCTAAGCGAGGGAGAGCAGCATGAT
The DNA here is from genome assembly GCF_037975425.1 of Bacillus sp. FSL R5-0416. Classification (NCBI taxonomy): domain Bacteria; kingdom Bacillati; phylum Bacillota; class Bacilli; order Caryophanales; family Bacillaceae; genus Bacillus; species Bacillus sp. FSL R5-0416. The sequence goes on from NZ_CP150252.1 coordinate 1,512,224, forward strand.
TAAAATTCTTTTATTTGCAGGACTGGCTGAACAGGCCGGTACACAAGCAATAGAAATAGATGTGGAACAAGCAACCACAGATGAAATAAAAGCGAGTCTAAAAGAACAATACGGTCTTGAATCTATTGATACGGCTATGATTGCCGTTAACGAAAGCTATGTAAAAGAAAATACCTCTGTATCTTCGGGTGACACGGTAGCCATCATACCGCCGGTCAGCGGGGGATGAAAACCGGACGGCATTTCAGCCGTCTGGTTTTTCTGTATTTCATTGGCATATCCCCAAGTATCCTCAGCATACAATGATTTTCTGTAAGCGTTTATTCTACATATGTTACTCTCTATAAAGTAAGAGACTCACTCCATAATTAGACTGAAATTTTGAAAAATAATAGAAATTTATTTCGGGTATCGATATAGTGAAGATGATAAATGTTGGAAAGGTGCTGGATATGGAGACATTTAAAAGATTAAAAATGTATTATTGGCCGTACAGAAAAGTGTTTATGTGGTCGCTTCTAGCCATGCTTTTGATGACTGCAATTACTGTCGTTTATCCGATTATCCTGCAAATTACGATTGATGAGATCGTACTGGGACGGCAGTATCAGCTTGCGGCGTGGGTCAGCTTAGGATTTATTGCGGTAATGGTTTTGAAAGGAATGGCTACCTTTTTTCATCAGTATTTAGGTGATATGTTCGGGATCAAATCCGTTTATCGGCTGAGAAATGGTCTGTATGAAAAACTGCAGCGGCTTTCTTTTTCTTACTATGATAACGCGAAAACAGGAGATTTGATGTCCAGGCTGACTGCTGATGTTGAAGGGCTTCGTTTTTTCTTATCATACGGTCTCGCTGAGCTCATTCGCTTCGGCCTGCTGGTAGCCATCAGCCTGTCGGTTATGTTTTACTATTCTGTTCCTCTCACGCTTGTGACAATAGCTGTTCTGCCATTTCTCGCGGTTGCGGTATACCGGTTTGACAAAAGAGTCCATCCCGCCTTCAGAGGCATCCGCAAATCGTTTGCGAAACTCAATACAAAAGTTCAGGAAAATATCAGCGGCATTAATACGGTTAAATCTCTTTCAAGGGAAGATTTTCAGATCAGCACTTTCAATAAAGCCAATGCAGAATACAGGGCGCAGTATTTACAAACATCATCCATCTGGTCTGCGTATTTCCCTTTAATGGAGTTCATTGGTAACATTTGTATTGTAGCTCTTCTCTCATACGGCGGTTACTTGGTTATGCAAAATCAGCTCAATCCCGGCGAGCTTGTTGCTTTCTTCAGCCTTGTCAATTATATGATGTGGCCCATTATGAACTTAGGTTTTGTCATCAATATGTTCTCTCAAGCAAAAGCGTCAGGGGAACGCCTGCTCGACATTCTGGAAAAAGAAGAAGACATTACAGATCATCCTCATGCTTTGCATAAACAAAAATTAACCGGAGATGTCCATTTCAAAAATGTTTCTCTTGCATACGGGAAAGAACAAACAAACGCGCTGTGCAATGTAAGCTTTGAGGCAAACAGCGGGAAGGTAATCGGACTGTTGGGCCCGACAGGTTCAGGCAAAAGCTCAGTGACACAGCTTCTCACCAGATTTTACAGTCCTGTTAGCGGAATGATTACCATTGATCACAAACCCATCACAGATTATTCGTTAAAAACCCTTCGCTCCAATATCGGGGTCGTACTTCAAGAATCCTTCCTGTTTTCATCTACGATTAGATCAAATATTTCGTATGGGCGGCCGGATGCCTCAATGGAAGACGTCATCGAAGCGGCAAAAAGGGCGCAGGCTCATAACTTTATTATGGAGCTTCCTGATGGGTATGACACCATGCTGGGAGAGAGGGGAATGGGGCTTTCCGGCGGGCAGAAACAGCGTATTGCCATTGCGAGAGCCATCTGCTTGAACCCGAGCATTTTAATATTGGATGATGCCACAAGCGCAGTAGATATGCAAACGGAGCACAGCATACAGCTTGCCTTAAAAGAAGTCATGAAAAACCGCACAACCTTTATCGTTGCTCACCGCATTTCTTCACTGAAACACGCCGATGAAATTCTCGTTTTTAATAAAGGACGCATTCGTGAAAGGGGAACACATCACGAGCTTCTTGAAAAAGGCGGCTACTATAAAAAGATTTACGATTTGCAATACCGTGATGTCAAAATGATTAATGAGCCGCATGAGGTCGGATAGGGAGGGGCCAAATGAAACAAACGAAAAAACAGGGGATTTTAGAGCGTTTCTATTACTCTTCAGATGAAATCATTGAAAAGCCGTTTAACTGGGCTCAAATGTGGCGGCTGCTGAGCTATGTCAAACCATATCGAAAAACAATTTTGCCGCTTTCTTTTCTCACCGTATTGATTGGCACTGCTGTGAAGCTTGTGATCCCCATTCTGATCGGCGTTTATGTTCTTGATCAAGCGATTACAGGAAGAAACTCGGAGCTGCTGATTCAGCTCATTTTTATTATTAGCGGTTTATATGTCCTCAATTACGCCGCCAATGTGTTAAGAATCAGGTGGATGAATCAGCTTGGCCAGCATGTCATTTACGATTTGCGACAGCATTTATTTACCCATGTGCAGCGCTTATCCCATCGATTTTTTGATCAGCGGTCGGCGGGATCGATCTTAGTCAGGATCATGAATGATATTAACTCTCTTCAGGAGCTCTTTACAAGCGGAGTCATCAATTTGTTGACCGACTTGCTGCTTCTGGCCGGCGTGATTATCATTTTGTTTACGCTGAGCCCTGAGCTGACTATAGCCATCATGGTGACATTGCCGATTATGTTTTTTATTTCAACAAGTCTCAGAAAAAAAATACGCCGATCCTGGCAAACGGTACGGCTAAAGCAATCGAAGCTCAACTCTCATCTAAACGAAAGCATTCAGGGCATCCGGGTCACACAGGCATTTACGCAGGAAGAAGAAAACATGGCGTATTTTGACGGTGTCAATCAGGAGAACTACGAATCATGGCGGGAAGCAACTAGAAAAAATGCCATGTTCCGTCCGCTTGTAGAAATGACGAATGCGATTGGGACGGCTGTCTTGATTTGGTATGGAGCCACACTCATCATGAATGAAACCATTACGATTGGCGTCTTCGTTTCTTTTGCTTTCTATCTGGGAATGTTTTGGGAACCTATTTCGAGACTGGGTCAGGTCTATAATCAGCTGTTAATGGGGATGGCATCATCAGAACGGATTTTTGAGTTTCTGGACGAACAGCCAAATGTCAAGGAGAAGCCGAATGCCATTCATAATGAAAAGATAAATGGGGAGATCAGTTTTGAAGAGGTTGAGTTTTCGTATGATGAAAAACGAAAAGCCCTTCACGCCGTTTCTTTCTCTATTCCGGCGGGCTCAACGCTTGCGCTTGTCGGGCATACAGGGAGCGGGAAGACGACGATTGCCAATTTAATCAGCCGTTTTTATGATGCGACCGGAGGCACCATTAAAATAGACGGTATACCGATTAAGGATCTTTCCCTTGCCAGTCTGCGCTCTCAAATCAGCATTGTCCTGCAAGATACATTTATTTTCTCTGGGACCATCATGGAAAATATTCGTTTTGGAAGGCCAAATGCTTCGGATGAGGAGGTGATGAAAGCGTCCCAAGCGGTCGGAGCGGATGAGTTTATTTCCGATTTAGCGGAAGGATACGCAACAGAGGTAGAGGAAAGGGGCAGCGTACTGTCTGCCGGTCAGCGTCAGCTCATTTCATTTGCAAGAGCATTGCTCGCCGATCCGGCTATTATCATCCTTGACGAAGCAACGGCAAGCATTGATACAGAGACAGAAGTAAAAATTCAGCAAGCGTTAAAAACGCTTCTGAAAGGGCGTACAGCAGTGATGATCGCTCACAGATTGTCTACGATCCGCGACGCCGACCGCATCATTGTTCTTGATCACGGCAGGAAAATAGAAGAAGGGAACCATGATCAGCTGCTCGCTAAAGGAGGCATTTATGCCGGGCTTGTGAAAGCGCAATACAGCACAGCGATAGAATAATATGAAAAGCCTTCAATATTGAAGGGTTTTGGAAATTTATTAGAAAAACATGAAACTTTTTGATATCCTTCCCGTACTATTTGTTAGATATTCTCAAGGAGGTTTTGAAATGGAAACGAATGTAGAAAAAAACAGCGGAACGGCGACTGAAAAGCCTTCACTTTTCGGAGTAATCACAAGTCCGTCCGTTCAATTTGAAAGAATAAGAGAAAGGCCGGCTGTATGGGGACCGCTTTTGATTGTTGCAGCAATTATCATCGTCGGTGCCGTGCTGCAATCACTCGGTACGGATTATAGTGAGCTTTTGAAAAGCCAGGATACGCAAGGGCTATCTGCTGAACAAATGGAAACTTTCGCAACAATAACCAAAGTTGGCGGAATGGTAGGCGCTATTATCGGCGGTATCGCAGCATTATTTATTGCCCCTCTTATTTATTGGCTCTGTGTAAAAATATCAGGCGGAGTTACGACATATAAAAAAATGCTTTCTCTCGGTCTGTTTGTCTCTTTAATTAGCAGTCTCGGATTATTGGTTAATGGAATCGTTGCTTTTACGACTGACGTGAATCCTCTTTACAGCACGACGTCACTGGCAGGGATTATCCCATCTGACGGGGCTCTTGCCAGCGTGTTAAATACCTTTGAAATTTTCAGCATCTGGAGCTTTGTATTATTAGCAATCGGACTTCACAAAACGGGAGGCATCTCCAAAAAAGCCGGGTGGATTTCAGCAATCATTCTATTCGGAATTTTAGTTGTATTTTCATTCTTTTCAGGTTTAATCAATTCTGTGGCGGGTGCATAAGCTCATGAAAAAAGTCTGGATCGGAATTGGAATCGCAGTTATAGTCGCTCTTTTTGTTGGAATCAATATATACCGGTCTGCCGCTCCGACAAGCGGCAGCGCCGGCAAGGAGATACAGACGGGGAGCGTTGAAGAAAATGAAATCTCATCAACGGTTATGGTTCCTGGCACGCTAAAATTTTCAAATGAACAGTATGTCTTTTATGAAGCGGATAAAGGGACATTAGAAGACATTAAAGTTAAGGAAGGCGATAAAGTTAAAAAGGGCACGCCTTTAGTCACCTATACAAATGAGCAGCTGAGCCTGGAAAAAGAACAGAACCAGTTAACGTCTGAATCCAACCGGCTTCAAATTGACCAAATTCAAGAAAAGTTAAAAGCGTTAGGTAATAAAGAAAAAGAACTAGAAAAACAGGTAGGAAAGAAAGAAGCAGAAAAACAAATCGAATCTGAACGGACAGAGCTTCAAATGCAGAAAAAAACAGCTGAAATCGAATTAAAACAAACTGAGCTTCAGCGGCAGTCACTTGCCAACCGGGTGTCAGATTTAGAAGTGAAAAGCGAAATTGAAGGCACCGTTATTTCTGTCAACCAAGAAGCGGCATCCAAAAAGTCAGATATTCAAGAGCCTGTCATACATATTGGCAACCCAAAAGACCTTGTCGTCTCAGGGAAATTGTCTGAATACGATACATTGAAAGTCAAAAAAGGCCAGAAGGTCACACTCACTTCAGATGTAATACAGGGTAAAACATGGAAAGGCACGGTTTCCGCAGTCGGGCTTGTTCCGGATCAGCAGGAGAGCGTTGCGGCACAAGGAACAGAACAGGCGGTCCAATACCCGCTTCAAGTGAAAATAAAAGGAAATCTTCCAGAAGGAAAGCCAGGCTTTAAATTTATCATGAATATTGAAACAGATAAACGGAAAGCAAATACGCTTCCTTCAAAGGCAGTCAAAAAAGAAGATGACCAATATTATGTGTATACAGTAAAAGACGGAAAAGCAAAGCGAGTTGATGTCAAAATCGGCGAAGTGACAGATGACCTGACAGAAATTAAAGAGGGGCTTACCCAAGATGATCAAGTCATTTTGAATCCATCTGATCAGGTGACTGACGGAATGGAAGTGAAATCTTAAATGATTCAGCTTTCTAATGTGCGAAAAAGCTACCAGATCGGAAAGGAAACGTTTGATGTTCTCCATTCTATTGATTTGGACATTCATCAAGGTGAATATGTCTCGATTATGGGGCCGTCAGGATCAGGAAAATCGACGATCATGAATATTATCGGCTGTCTTGATCGGCCGACTTCCGGTACATATCAATTGGACGGCGAAGACATTTCTTCATATAAAGATAAAGAACTGGCGGCAGTCCGTAACCGGTCCATCGGTTTTGTATTTCAGCAATTTCAGCTTCTTCCGCGGCTGAACGCAAAAAAAAATGTCGAGCTGCCGATGATTTATTCCGGGATAGGCAAAAAGGAACGTCAAGAGCGGGCTGAGAGAGCATTGGAAAAGGTCGGGTTAGCAGATCGAATGCTCCACATGCCCAACGAGCTGTCGGGCGGGCAGAAGCAGCGGGTGGCGATTGCGAGGGCGATCGTGAATGAGCCAAAATTGATTTTAGCTGATGAACCGACCGGCGCGCTGGATACGAAAACAAGCGAGGCGATTATGGATCAGTTTACAGCATTAAATGCCGAGGGAACGACAATCGTTCTGGTTACTCACGAGCCTGAAGTAGCAGATTGCACGAATCGGATCGTCATGGTGCGTGACGGAAACATTGTTCCTGCCAGCTCCGGACAAAGGAGTGTGGGAGAATGAGCCTGTTAGAAAACATCAGAATGGCTCTAAGCTCTGTCCTTGCCCATAAAATGCGTTCGATCTTAACGATGCTCGGCATTATCATTGGTGTAGGCTCTGTCATTGTTGTCGTTGCGGTAGGACAAGGAGGCGAGCAAATGCTGAAGCAGTCGATCAGCGGCCCGGGAAATACTGTGGAGCTGTACTATATGCCTAGCGACGAGGAGCTGGCAAGCAACCCGAACGCCGCAGCTGAATCTACGTTTACAGAAAACGATATTAAAGGTTTAAAAGGAATAGAAGGCATTAAACAAGTCGTTGCTTCGACTTCTGAAAGTATGAAAGCGCGTTATCACGAAGAAGAAACCGATGCTACGGTTAACGGAATAAATGATGGATACATGAATGTCAATTCTTTAGAAATCGAAAGCGGCAGAACATTTACCGACAATGACTTTCTCGCGGGGAATAGAGCCGGAATCATCTCTCAAAAGATGGCTGAAGAACTGTTCGATAAAACCTCCCCTTTAGGTGAAGTTGTCTGGATAAACGGACAGCCCGTTGAAATTATCGGTGTGCTGAAAAAAGAAACAGGCTTGCTTTCTTTCGGTTTAAGTGAAATGTATGTGCCATTTAATATGATGAAATCCTCTTTTGGCACAAGCGATTTCAGTAACGTATCATTGCAGGTCGAATCAGCAGACGACATAAAATCGGCAGGAAAAGAAGCAGCACAGCTGGTAAATGACAATCATGGCACAGAGGATTCGTATCAAGTGATGAACATGGAGGAGATTGCGGCCGGAATTGGCAAGGTAACGGCAATTATGACGACGATTATCGGCTCAATTGCAGGTATTTCCCTTTTGGTCGGCGGAATCGGTGTCATGAATATCATGCTCGTATCAGTCACAGAACGGACACGGGAAATTGGAATCAGAAAATCCCTCGGTGCGACGAGGGGACAGATTCTGACTCAGTTTTTAATTGAGTCAGTCGTATTGACGCTGATTGGCGGTCTGGTCGGGATTGGCATTGGATACGGAGGGGCCGGGCTTGTTTCAGCCATTGCGGGCTGGCCGTCACTCATATCCTGGCAGGTTGTATGCGGGGGCGTGCTGTTCAGTATGCTCATTGGTGTTATTTTCGGCATGCTTCCTGCAAATAAAGCTGCAAAGCTTGATCCCATTGAAGCGCTGCGTTATGAGTAGCCTCATGCAACATGCATGAGGTTTTTTTATGTTTAGTGATTTCTACTATGAATATAAAAGACTTTTTTCATTAAAATAAGAAGAAAATGTCGTACAATTGTCCTTATTTTTGTCGAATTTACAGTTTACAAACCCTATAGACATACGTTAATATGGAGAAACGTGAAAGATTTTGATAGTTATTGAATGAATTTGAATGATTTTAGTTGCCTAAACCGAAAATAGCGTTTACAATGAAATTGTATTCAAAATGAATACGTTTTCATTAGGAGGTGAAGCATGCTAACTCCTGAACGGCATCAATTGATTATTGATCAAATAGAAAAGCATGATGTGGTAAAGATTCAAGAGCTTATAAATCTGACTAATGCTTCTGAATCAACAATCAGAAGAGATTTATCGACCCTTGAAGAACGCGGTTTTTTAAAGCGCGTTCATGGTGGAGCGGCCAAGCTTTCCGATATCAGACTTGAACCCGATATGCTTGAAAAATCATCCAAAAACCTTCACGATAAATTGAAAATTGCTGAAAAAGCAGCTTCTCTTTTAGAAGAAGGGGATTGCATTTACCTTGATGCAGGCACGACGACATTGCACATGATTGATTTTATGGATAAAACCAAAGATATTGTCGTTGTCACAAACGGGGTGATGCATATCGATGCATTAATAAGGAAAGAAATTTCTTTTTATCTGCTTGGAGGATACGTAAAGCACAGAACGGGCGCGATTATTGGAGGCGCTTCACTGATTGCCATGGACCAGTACAGATTTGACAAGAGTTTTCTGGGGACAAACGGTGTCCATACAGAGGCTGGATTCACAACGCCGGACCCTGATGAGGCCCTTTTAAAACAGAAAGCGATCAAACAGGCAAAACACGCTTACGTCTTAGCAGACCCTTCGAAGTTCGGAGAAATTTCATTTTCGGCATTCGCCGGAATAGGCGACGCAACAATCATTACGACTGACGCTGAAGAGCTTACATTCGATAATTACCAAGAAAAAACTGTCGTAAAGGTAGTGAAACCATGATTTACACTGTAACACTTAATCCATCTGTCGATTATATTGTTCACGTTGAAGATTTTACTGTAGGAGGCCTGAACCGTTCTTCGTATGATACCAAGTATCCAGGGGGCAAAGGCATCAACGTATCGAGACTGCTGAAAAGACACCATGTGGCGTCTAAAGCGCTCGGATTCGTCGGCGGATTTACCGGAGAATATATCAAAACATTTTTACGGGAAGAAAACCTGGAAACAGCTTTTTCTGAAGTAAAAGGGGATACCCGTATCAATGTAAAGCTGAAAACGGGTGATGAAACTGAAATTAACGGGCAGGGACCGACAATTTCGGATGAAGATTTCAAAGCCTTTTTAGAACAGTTCCAATCTTTGCAAGAGGGAGATATCGTCGTTCTTGCAGGAAGCATTCCATCTTCACTCCCTCACGATACTTATGAAAAAATCGCAGAGGCCTGCAAACAGCAGAACGCACGAGTTGTTCTGGATATCTCAGGCGAGGCTCTTTTGAAAGCAACAGAAATGAAACCATTTTTGATGAAGCCAAATCATCATGAGCTTGGAGAAATGTTCGGCACGACTATTACATCTGTTGAGGAAGCCGTTCCTTATGGGAAAAAGCTTGTAGAACAAGGCGCTGAACATGTAATTGTATCAATGGCCGGAGACGGAGCGCTTCTGTTTACGAACGAAGCTGTTTATTTTGCTAACGTGCCAAAGGGGAAATTGGTAAACTCAGTCGGAGCAGGGGATTCCGTTGTTGCAGGTTTCCTTGCCGGAATTTCCAAACAGCTGCCGCTTGAAGAAGCATTCCGCTTAGGAGTTACTTCAGGCAGTGCTACCGCGTTCTCTGAAGAACTTGGAACAGAAGAATTTGTCCAGCAGCTTCTTCCTGAAGTTAAGGTCACACGTCTATAGAGGAGGAAACACAAGTGAAAATAACTGAGCTTTTAACGAAGCATACGATAAAGCTTAATATTGAGAGCAAAGAAAAAGAAAATGTTATTGACGAAATGGTCACTGTTCTTGATAAGGCTGGAAAGTTAAATGACCGACAAGCCTATAAAGAAGCCATTTTAAATCGCGAAAGCCAAAGCTCCACGGGTATCGGTGAAGGAATCGCTATCCCCCATGCGAAAACGGCAAGCGTTATCAACCCGGCGATCGCGTTCGGACGTTCAAAAGACGGCGTCGATTATGAATCATTAGACGGCCAGCCGGCTCACTTAGTGTTCATGATCGCGGCGACTGAAGGCGCAAATAACACTCACCTTGAAGCATTGTCAAGACTTTCAACGCTGTTAATGCGTGAAGAAATCCGTAAGCAGCTCCTTGAAGCTGAGTCTGAAGATGCCATCATCGACATTATTAATCAGCACGATAAAGATGATGACGAAGAGGAAGAAGAAGAAGAAGCGGCACCAGCACCTGCCGGAAAAGGAAAAATTTTAGCGGTTACTGCATGTCCGACAGGTATTGCCCATACATTCATGGCTGCGGATGCCCTTAAAGAAAAAGCGAAAGAGCTTGGAGTGGAAATTAAGGTCGAAACAAATGGGTCAAGCGGCATTAAGCACAAGCTCACTGCCCAAGAAATCGAAGATGCCCCTGCAATCATTGTCGCAGCGGACAAGCAGGTTGAAATGGAACGTTTTAAAGGCAAGCGCGTACTTCAAGTTCCTGTAACGGCGGGTATCAGACGTCCGCAAGAGCTTATCGAAAAAGCGATGAATCAAGATGCGCCGATTTATCAAGGCAGCGGCGGCGGTTCAGCAGCTTCAAACGATGATGAAGAAGCGAGAGGCAAGTCTGGAAGCGGTATCGGAAACGCGTTTTATAAGCACCTGATGAGCGGTGTCAGCAACATGCTTCCGTTCGTAGTCGGCGGCGGTATTCTCGTTGCGATTTCATTCTTCTGGGGAATTCACTCTGCTGATCCGAATGATCCTAGCTACAACACGTTTGCAGCAGCATTAAACTTTATCGGCGGCGACAATGCATTAAAACTGATTGTTGCAGTTCTGGCCGGTTTCATTGCGATGAGTATTGCAGATCGTCCTGGTTTTGCGCCTGGTATGGTCGGAGGATTTATGGCTACTCAAGCGAATGCTGGATTCTTAGGCGGCTTAATTGCCGGATTCCTTGCCGGTTATGTCGTGATTTTACTGAAAAAAGTATTTACGTTTATCCCTCAGTCACTTGATGGATTAAAACCTGTTTTGATTTACCCGCTGTTCGGTATTTTTATCACTGGCGTATTAATGCAATTTGTCGTCAATACACCTGTAGCGGCATTTATGAATTTCTTAACAAACTGGCTTGAAAGCCTTGGTACTGGAAATCTTGTGTTAATGGGTATTATCTTGGGCGGCATGATGGCGATCGATATGGGTGGCCCGCTTAATAAAGCAGCCTTTACGTTCGGTATCGCCATGATCGATGCAGGCAACTATGCGCCTCATGCAGCAATCATGGCCGGCGGTATGGTTCCTCCGCTTGGTATCGCACTTGCAACAACCATTTTCAGAAACAAATTCACTCAGCGTGACCGTGAAGCTGGTATTACATGCTATTTCATGGGAGCTGCTTTCGTAACAGAGGGAGCGATCCCATTTGCTGCGGCTGATCCGCTTCGCGTCATACCAGCTGCTGTAGTCGGTGCAGCTGTTGCCGGCGGATTAACTGAATTCTTCCGAGTAACGCTTCCGGCGCCTCATGGAGGAGTATTCGTAGCTTTCATTACAAACCATCCGATGCTTTACCTTTTAAGTATCGTGATCGGTGCTGTCGTGATGGCAATTATCCTCGGTATCGTCAAAAAACCTGTTACAGAAAAATAAGAAAAAAAGCGTCCTTGGTTCGAAAGGACGCTTTTTCTTATCCGGCCGGCAGGGAGCGCGGTTAAGTTATGTATTTTATTCTTTTTTATGATAAAGTAAAAGAAGAGAAACAACTGACATAGCAATTGTCTAGGAGGAAACACTTTGACCGAGGAAAAAAATACGAATACTGAGAAAACGGCGAAGAAAAAAACCAATACGTACCTGGAATGGGGTAAAGCGATTGTCATCGCTGTTCTGCTGGCTCTCCTGATCCGTCACTTTTTGTTTGAACCGTATTTAGTTGAAGGTTCATCTATGTATCCCACATTACATGACGGAGAAAGGCTGTTTGTGAATAAAACAGTCAACTATATCGGCGAGCTGAAGCGCGGAGATATCGTTATTATCAACGGTGAAACTTCTAAAATCCATTATGTAAAAAGATTGATCGGAAAGCCTGGAGAAACCGTTCAAATGAAGGATGACACGCTTTATATAAACGGTAAAAAAGTAGCCGAGCCTTACTTGTCTAAAAACAAGAAGGAAGCAGAAAAACTTGGTGTCAGTCTGACAGGAGACTTTGGACCGGTTAAGGTTCCGAAAGGCAAATACTTTGTCATGGGAGATAACCGGCTGAATTCTATGGACAGCCGAAACGGGCTGGGACTGATCGCGGAAGATCGAATTGTCGGCACATCGAAGTTTGTCTTTTTCCCGTTTAACGAAATGCGTCAAACAAAATAAAAACGCCTTGCTGGCCTAGGACAGCAGGCGTTTTTATTTTGAAAAAGAAGCGACCAATGCAATGCATAAAACCGTGATGAACACTGAACCGATAATAGCTAGCACACTGAAGAAAAGGTGAACCTGTTTGTTCTCTTTTCCGCGCTTTTCTAAAAGCCGTTTAGAAAAAATGTGCGAAAATATGTAAATAAGGGCTATGCCTATATATAAGCCGATATCTTTGGCGGTAAAGCCTGTTACGGCAAGGTAAAAGCCCGTAAAAAAGATCAGTAAGCAATATTCAGTAAGTGTTAAAAGCCTCAACGTGTTCCTCCATGAGAGTGTGTAATTTTCCGAGCGGATGCATTCTCTCTCTTTAATTGTAACACAGCTGGCTGGTTTGGGTGTATAAGTGTTTTCTCTCTGTTTTATCAGGGAATCATTTCTCTTGCCCTGCATTCATGGTATACTTTTATTGATGATAGACATGATGGAGGATAATAAATGATTGCTGTAAATAATGTAAGCTTGCGGTTTGCGGATCGCAAGTTATTTGAAGATGTTAATATTAAATTTACCCCAGGCAACTGCTATGGGTTAATTGGTGCAAACGGTGCCGGTAAATCAACGTTTCTAAAGGTGCTGTCAGGCGAAATCGAGCCTCAGACAGGCGACGTGCATATGAGTCCTGGCGAGCGTCTTGCCGTCTTGAAGCAGAACCATTTTGAGTACGAAGAGTATGAAGTGCTGAAAGTGGTCATTATGGGCCACAAACGCCTGTATGAAGTCATGCAGGAGAAAGACGCTATTTACATGAAGCCTGATTTCTCAGATGAGGATGGGATTCGTGCTGCTGAGCTAGAAGGTGAATTTGCGGAACTGAACGGTTGGGAAGCGGAAAGTGAAGCTGCGATCCTGTTAAAAGGCCTTGGTATCTCAGAAGATCTGCACACAAAAAAGATGGCAGACCTCGGCGGTTCGGAGAAGGTAAAAGTTCTCTTGGCGCAGGCATTATTCGGCAAGCCGGATGTTCTGCTCCTCGATGAGCCGACGAACCACTTGGACCTTCAGGCAATCCAGTGGCTTGAAGAGTTTCTGATTAACTTTGAAAACACAGTTATTGTCGTATCCCATGACCGCCACTTCTTAAATAAAGTATGTACCCACATTGCCGACCTTGATTTTAACAAAATTCAAATCTATGTCGGAAACTATGATTTCTGGTACGAGTCAAGCCAGCTGGCGTTAAAGCTTTCTCAAGAAGCGAACAAGAAAAAAGAAGAGCAGATTAAACAGCTTCAAGAGTTTGTCGCTAGATTCAGCGCCAATGCGTCTAAATCTAAGCAGGCTACATCAAGAAAGAAACTTCTCGAAAAAATCACGCTGGATGATATTAAACCGTCTTCCCGCCGCTATCCTTATGTTAACTTCACGCCGGAACGGGAAATCGGAAATGATGTTCTTCGCGTGGAAGGCTTAACAAAAACAATCGATGGCGTAAAGGTGCTTGACAATGTCAGCTTTATTATGAATCGAGAAGATAAAATTGCTTTCACTGGCCGAAACGAACTTGCTGTTACTACGCTGTTTAAAATCATTTCCGGGGAAATGGAAGCTGACAGCGGAACGTTTAAATGGGGTGTTACCACATCTCAGGCGTATTTTCCAAAAGACAACAGCGAATATTTCGAAGGCAGTGATCTGAACCTTGTAGACTGGCTTCGCCAATATTCTCCGCACGACCAAAGTGAGAGCTTTTTACGCGGCTTCTTAGGACGCATGCTGTTCTCTGGAGAGGAAGTCCACAAAAAAGCAAACGTACTCTCCGGGGGAGAAAAGGTCCGCTGTATGCTGTCGAAAGCGATGCTTTCTGGCGCCAATATTTTAATTTTGGATGAGCCAACTAACCATTTAGACCTAGAGTCCATTACAGCGCTCAATAACGGCTTAATCAGCTTTAAAGGCGCTATGCTGTTTACTTCCCATGACCATCAGTTTGTGCAGACCATTGCCAACAGAATTATAGAAATTACACCTAACGGCATCGTCGATAAGCAAATGAGCTATGACGAGTTCCTTGAAAATGCTGATGTGCAGAAAAAATTGACTGAACTATACGCGGAATAAAAAAAGCAGAGATTTCTCTGCTTTTTTTGATACCTAAATATGAAAGGAGATCACAACATGAAATTTTTGGTTGTCGGAGCAGGTGGAGTAGGTGGGTATATTGGCGGACGGCTTTCGGAGAAAGGAAATGATGTGACATTTCTCGTGCGCCAAAAACGAGCTGAGCAGCTGAAAAAAACCGGGCTTGTCATCCATAGTGAAAAAGGGAATGTATCATTTCAGCCCGAACTAATCAGTGCCGGAGAAACAGGGCAATTTGATGTCGTTATCATTGCTTCTAAAGCATACTCGCTTGGTCAAGTGATAGACGATGTCAAACCATTTATCCATCAGGAATCTGTCATTATCCCTTTTTTAAATGGGTACCGCCACTATGAGCAGCTATTTGCGGCATTTTCAAAAGAACAGGTGCTGGGCGGCCTGTGTTTTATAGAAAGTGCTTTAGACAACAAAGGAGAAATTCATCATACGAGCGCATCGCATCGTTTTGTATTTGGAGAATGGAACGGCGAGCGTACGGAGCGGATAAGAGCGCTTGAAGAGGCATTTTCAGGTGTGAAGGCTGAAGTCATCATTAGCGGGCATATCGAGAAGGACATTTGGAAAAAGTATCTCTTTATTGCAGCGCAAGCGGGGATCACAACGTTATTTCAACGACCGCTTGGCCCAATCCTCGCCACAGAAGCCGGACGTCACACGGCTCAAACTCTTATTGGGGAAATTTGCGCTGTTTTACGAAAAGAAGGTGTTCCGGCTGATCCGGATCTTGAGGAAGAGAGCTTTCGTACGATGACCAGCATGTCTTATCATATGAAGTCCTCCATGCTTCGGGATATGGAAAACGGCCAAACGACAGAAGGCGACCACCTGCATGGATTTTTGCTTGAAAAAGCTAAACGTTTATCTCTCGCTGCACCAGTATTAGAAACAGTTTATGCGAATCTGCAAATGTATGAAGCAGAAAAATAAAAAAAGGAGGCGGAAAAGCCTCCTTTTATTTACTTAAAAAGCCCAATTTCCGTTTCTGAAGATAGGCTCTCTTTTCCCGTCTGCCGTAATTCCGTCAATATTCATATCCTTAGAACCGATCATAAAGTCCACGTGTGTAATGCTCTCATTTAGGCCTTCTTTGACAAGCTCTTCACGAGACATCTGCTTTCCGCCTTCAATATTAAAGGCATAGGCGCTTCCGATCGCCAAATGATTTGACGCGTTTTCATCAAACAGCGTGTTATAGAAAAGAATGTTTGATTGTGATATAGGCGAATCGTAAGGAACAAGTGCCACTTCACCTAAATAGTGAGAACCTTCATCTGTTTCCACCAGTTCTTTTAAAATATCCTCACCTTTTTCAGCTTTAATGTCGACTATACGGCCATTTTCAAACGTCAGGGTGAAATTTTCAATAATATTTCCGCCGTAGCTTAATGGTTTTGTGCTTGATACCACACCGTCAACCCCGTCTTTTTGCGGCAGCGTGAACACTTCTTCTGTCGGCATATTGGCCATAAACTCATGGCCGCTTTCATTCACGCTTCCCGCACCTGCCCAAACATGCTTCCTAGGCAGCTTAATTGTTAAATCAGTTCCTTCAGCTTGATAATGTAAGGCAGCGTAATGTCTCTCGTTCAAATGGTCAACTTTTTCATGAAGATTTTGGTCATGATTGATCCACGCCTGAACCGGGTTGTCTTCATTTACGCGCGTCGCTTTAAAAATTTCTTCCCACAGAAGGTGGATCGCTTCCTCCTCTGATTTGCCAGGAAACACCTTGTGAGCCCAGCCTGCTGATGCCGCACCTACGACAGTCCAGCTGACTTTGTCTGATTGAATATATTGTCTGTATGTATGTAATGCTTTGCCTGCTGCTTTTTGGAATGCCGCAATCCGTTTGGAATCTATACCTTTTAGCAAGTCTGGGTTTGACGACACAACAGAAATGAAAGCAGCTCCATTTTTGGCAAGCTCTTCTCTGCCTTTTGCTTCCCATTCAGGATATTCTTCAAATGCTTCAAACGGCGCTAGTTCGTATTTTAATTTGGCGACTTCGTCATCCTGCCAATTCACGGTGACGTTTTTTGCGCCCTTTTCATATGCGTGTTTTACAATTAAACGGACAAAATCCCGAACGTCTGTTGAAGCATTTACGACTACATACTGGCCTTTTTGAACATTAACGCCGACTTCTACCGCCAGCTGTGCATATGTATTTAATTTCTGTGAAAATGAATCCATGAATCATTCCTCCAAGCTTTTTTCTCATCATATCAAATATGATCCTATAAAGGAAAGAAGGAGCCCAAAGTGAAAAACCCAAAACGACACGTCTTGGGTTTTTCAATATTATGGATGATTCAGTTTTACAGTGCCGCCTGCAGGCGAATGAGGCATATTTGCCAAAGAAATGCTCATGCCTCCAAGAATAATTCCGCTTAAAATGGCTGCGATCGCTACTCTTCTTCCTAAATCTCTTAGCATCTGTTTCCTCCTTAACGTTTCTCCATTTCCCACAATATGAAGGAAGTGAGGAAAAAAGAAGCAAGAAATTTGCCGCGTGTGAGAATTTTGCGGGTAAAGACTATTTAATTGCCTTTTGCAGCTTATCAATCACTTCTAAAGAACGGCCTGTGCCGATTGCTACAGATTCAAGCGGGTTTTGCGCCACGTGTACAGGCACGACAATCTCTTCTGTGAGCCATTCTTTAATTCCATTAAGGAGCGCGCCGCCGCCTGTTAAAATAACGCCGCGATCAACAATATCTCCGCTCAATTCAGGCGGACAGTCCTCAAGTGTCGCTCTGATGGCTTCAAGAATATGCAGGAGGGATTCACGCATTGCATCTTGAATTTCGTTGGATTGAAGCATAATGGTTTTTGGAAGACCTGTCACGAGGTCGCGTCCCCGAATTTCCATTGCCTCTGGTATATGTTCAATCAGAGCATGGCCAATTTCCATTTTTACCTGCTCAGCTGTGCGTTCGCCGATCAGCAAATTGTATTTTTTACGGACGAAAGAAACGATATCCTCATCAAGCTGGTCTCCGCCGATCCTGATAGAATGGCAGGAAACAACGCCACCGAAGGAAATAATAGCGACCTCTGTCGTCCCTCCGCCGATATCTACTACCACATTGGCAACCGGCTCATCAACCGGTAAATCCGCTCCGATGGCAGCTGCGACTGGCTCTTCGATTAAATGAACGTTTTTCGCGCCGCAATTTTTCACTGCGTCACTGATGGCGCGGCGTTCTACTGCTGTTGAGCCTGACGGTGTGCAAACGACTACGTTCGGTTTTCTGAACGACATGCCGATGCTTTTTGCGGCTTTTTTCATAATGTGCTTTAGCAGATCAGTTGTCATATCATAGTCTGCGATCACGCCATCTTTCATCGGTCTGACAGCGACAATTTTTCCCGGTGTTTTACCGATCATGTTTTTCGCGTCAGCTCCGATTGCAAGCACTGATTTTGTCGTCGTATCCACTGCGACAACAGATGGTTCATTTAGGATAATCCCTTTATTTTTGCTGTAAACAAGTATATTAGCTGTTCCTAAGTCAATCCCGATTTCAGTTGATTGAAACATGTTTTCACCCAATCTCTATCCTAATTTAATATGATTCTACATTTAAAGTTTCTCAGAAATACTGCGATTTTTGGGGGTGTGCGTCGGTAAAGAAATGTTTTTGTAAAAAATCAAGGAACTGTGTAACAGAAGTAATACATTTTTCGGTTTTATGGAAAAAATATCTTGTAATTCTTATAGAAAGCGGGAAACTTTTTCAAAGTTTCATTCGTCTACGATATATTGAGGTACATCCTTAAAACATTACATGAGAAAAGAAACATTTAAAGGAAGAAGGGTTTTTATGAAATCAATAGGTGTTGTGAGAAAAGTAGATGAATTAGGCCGCATTGTCATGCCGATTGAGTTGAGACGGGCATTGGATATTGCCATAAAAGACAGCATTGAGTTTTTTGTTGACGGAGATAAAATTATCTTGAAAAAGTACAAACCTCATGGCGTTTGTTTAATGACTGGAGAAATCACTTCAGAAAATAAAGAATACGGCAACGGTAAAATTACGCTAAGCCCTGAGGGTGCACAGCTGCTTCTCGAAGAAATTCAAGCCGCTTTAAAAGAATAAAATTATGCTAAAAAAGGCGGAGCGATATCATCTCCGCCTTTTTTGCGTATCAATTTTTGATTACCGCCGCCTAAGATAAGACATCAAGATATTTGGTAATGAATGATTTGGGATACTTTACATATTTTACTCAATTATTTGTCGAAGAATGGTACAATAAGTAGAGAAACACAAGCGGCAGGTGGTCATATGAGAAAATATCAAGCTCGTATCATTTCCATCATTTTGGCAATGATTTTTATAATGTTTTGGGATTATTTATTTTATTTTATAGGCAAAAACCCGATTAATTGGCCTGTTGATATTGTGTATACTGCAGTCACGCTGGTAAGTGTCTGGATGCTGGCTTATTATATTGATGAGAAACAGCAGCTGGTTAAGAAAATGAAGGATAACGAATGGAAGTATAAACAGCTTTCAGAAGAAAAAAACCGCATCATGGATAATTTGCAGGAAATCGTATTTCAAACGAATGCAAAAGGCGAAATTACATATTTAAACCAAGCGTGGGCATCAATAACCGGCTTTTCAATCAGTGAATGTATGGGAACAATGTATAACGATTACTTCATAAAAGAAAAGCACGTAGCCGACCACATTAACACCCAAATTCAAAACAAAGCGTCTTCTGGCATGTTTACGGCAAAATACGTGACAAAAAACGGCACGATTTTTTGGGGAGAAGTTCATTATAAACTTTACTATGACCGGGATGACCAATTTACAGGCAGCCTGGGTACAATGTCAGATATCACTGAGCGGAAAGAGGCTGAAGATGAGCTCATTGAGATTAATGAACGGCTGGCGAGGGAATCCCAGAAACTATCAATCACAAGTGAACTTGCCGCAGGTATTGCTCATGAGGTCAGAAACCCTTTAACATCTGTCAGCGGTTTCCTCCAGATTATGAAAACACAATATCCGGACAGAAAAGACTATTTTGACATCATCTTTTCAGAGATTAAAAGAATCGATTTAGTGCTCAGCGAGCTGCTGCTGCTTGCAAAACCGCAGGCAATCACATTTAAAACACACCAGCTTAATGAGATCTTGAAACAAGTCACGACATTGCTTGATACCAATGCAATTCTGTCCAATATCGTCATAGAGAAAAATTTCAAAGAGACAGATGGCTGTATGATTAATGGAGACGAAAATCAGCTGAAGCAGGTCTTTATCAACATCATTAAAAACGGAATTGAGGCAATGCCAAAGGGCGGTGTCGTAACCATTTCAACTGCTAAAACCGCCTCTCATGCAGTGATAAGCGTAAAGGATGAAGGAAACGGCATGCCGCAGGAAAAGCTGAAGCAGATTGGCAAACCTTTTTATTCAACAAAAGAAAAGGGCACTGGACTGGGACTTCCCATTTGTTTGAGAATCCTGAAGGAACATGACGGGGAATTGAAAATCGAAAGTGAAGCTGGAAAAGGCAGCGTCTTTCAAGTGGTTTTGCCTTTAAAATCAGACAGCTGAGAGGAGAAAAATAAAGTGAACTCGCTTCTGTTTGTATACGGGACATTAAGAAAGTATGAAAAAAACCATCATTTGCTGGCACAATCGGCATGTATCAATGAGCAGGCGAGAACAAAGGGAAGTTTGTTTGCTGCAAAAGAGGGGCCCACAGTTGTTTTCAATGATGAAGATGAAGGCTATATATACGGCGAAGTATATGAAGCAGATGAATTGTGTATACATAAGCTCGATCAATTTTTTCAAGGATATCATAAACAAACGGTGTTTGTAGAAACGGATGTCGGGATTAAAAATGCGCTTATTTATTTTATGAACAAAGACGGGTTTGCCGGCTTTACGAAAATAAGCAGCGGCGACTGGAAAGAACATCAGATGATCAGCAAATCGAAAAATCCCATTTATTATTTTGCCTATGGATCATGCATGGATAATGCCCGCTTTCAAAAAGCGGGAGTCGATCACTATTTTCAAGATCCAGTAGGAAGAGCTGTTTTAAAAGGATACACAACCCGCTTCACGCTAAAAAGGGATGACGGTTCAAGAGCGGACATGTTGGAAGACGGAGGAACAACAGAAGGCGTTTTATACCGTATTCCTTATTCTGCTCTCTCCTATCTATATAAAAGGGAGGGCGTCGAATCTCTTACGTATCGGCCGGCATTTGTAGACGTTGAAGCTGGCGGAAGGCACTACAAAGACTGCTTAACCTTTCTCGTCCTCCAAAAAGAAGCGGAAATTGCCCCGCCTCAGCACTATCAGATTGAAATCGAACGCGGAGCGGAGCTGTATTTGTCGCCTGAGTTTACTGAAAAGCTCAAGCGGCATATGAATTCGCTGCCAAAAGGATAACACTGTAACAAAAGAATATGATAAAATTTGATCAATATCATGTCATATAAAGGAGCACCATGATGAAAAAAGAATTTGCGGTAATTGGGCTGGGCCGTTTTGGTGGCAGTATTTGCAAAGCATTAAGCGAAGAAGGCGTCGAGGTTATGGCAATGGATATCGATGAAGATAAAGTCAACGAGTATGCCAAGATTGCATCTCACGCAGTTATCGGTGATTCGACAGACGAATCTGTCCTGAAAAATTTAGGCCTGCGAAATTTTGACCACGTTATTGTAGCAATCGGGGAAAATATTCAAGCGAGTATTTTAACGACACTCATTCTGAAAGAACTTGGCGTCCATACAATTACAGTTAAAGCGCAGAACGATTATCACGAAAAAGTGCTGTCTAAAATTGGCGCGGATCACATCGTCCACCCAGAACGCGATATGGCAAAACGAATTGCGCATAATATCGTGTCCAACAATGTACTTGACTATTTGGAGCTGTCTGAAGAGCATAGTCTTGTTGAAATCGTAGCTAACAGCCGCCTGGCTGGAAATACACTTCTCGATTTAGATATTCGCGCAAAATACGGTATTAATATCGTAGCCATAAAAAGGGGCAAGGAAGTCATCGTATCACCGCTTGCAACCGAAGTCATCCACCAAGAAGATATACTCATTGTTATTGGATCAGTTACAGACATCTCCCGTTTTGAAAAAAGAGTTCTTCATACTAAATAGCAGTCAAATAAGCCGTCCTCAAAGGGCGGTTTTTCATATTATCAGAATATAACAACTTTAATGAACTGAGCGCCAATTTCTTAAAATTTCATTGACTAAGCACAGGCGTTCCGATAGCATATTGTACCATATAATAAAAAAGAGGAGGGGCCTATTTGAATAAAGAAGCGCTAGTCAATAGGCTGAATGCTTCAGCAAAAAGACAAAAAGCTGATATCGTCATTAGGAACGGAAAAATCATGGACGTATATAATCAAGAATGGATATATGAAGATATTGCGATTACAGATGGAGTTATTGTAGGCCTCGGTGAGTATGAAGGCGAAAATATTATTGATGCAGAGGGACAAATGATTGTTCCGGGTTTTATTGATGGACATGTACATATTGAGTCATCAATGGTTACACCGATTGAGTTCGCTAAAGCAGTGTTGCCTCATGGCGTGACGACGGTTGTTACAGATCCGCATGAGATCGCAAATGTGTCTGGTGAAAGAGGGATTGTGTTTATGCTTGAACAAGCTCGGCATACACCTTTGAATATCCATTTTATGCTTCCTTCCAGTGTGCCTGCCGCAAGTTTTGAGCGATCAGGCGCAATTCTCAAAGCTGCCGATCTCAAGCCTTTTTATGAAGAAGAAGAAGTATTAGGGCTGGCTGAAGTTATGGATTATGTGTCGGTTCAGCAGGCTGAAAAAGACATGGTTCAGAAACTGCTCGATGCCCGTGTTGCAGGAAAACGGATAGACGGTCATTTAGCTGGTTTATCAACAGACCTCATTAACATTTACAGAACCGCATTTGTCTTAAATGACCATGAAGTAACATCGAAGGAAGAAGCCCTTGATCGTATCAGAAGGGGCATGTATGTCATGATGCGTGAAGGATCTGTCGCCAAAAACACGCTCAATGTGCTGCCGGCGGTGAATGAAAAGAACGCACGCCGGTTCTTTTTTTGTACGGATGATAAGCATGTGGATGATTTATTGTCAGAGGGAAGTGTAAACCATCAGGTGAAAATGGCGATTCAAGCCGGACTTGATCCGTTTTTAGCCTATCAATTAGGAAGCCTCAATGCGGCCGAATGCTACGGATTAGATACAAAGGGAGCGATTGCCCCGGGTTTTGACGCTGATTTGCTCTTTGTATCTGATCTGGAAAATGTCACTGTCACAATGACGATGATAAAAGGGCAGACTGTTGCTGAAGACAGCAAAGCGGTCTATCAGGATCATGCTTCAACTGCAGCACCAGATCAGGCACTGCTTGATTCTGTTAAGCTTGCTGCTCCTCTTAACAAACAGGATTTTCATATGCCAATCGATTCAGAGCAGCAGATCAATGTCATTCAAATCATACCAAATCAGCTTGAAACAAGATTAGTACAAGTTCCGGCTCCTGTTGCCCGCGAATTTGAGCCTGACACTGAGCTTGATTTGTTAAAGATTGCAGTTGTTGAGCGGCATAAAGGATTAAAAGAAACCGGACTTGGTGTTGTGAAAGGTTTTGGATTCAAGAGCGGAGCGATTGCCACAACCATTTCACACGACTCCCATAATATTATTGCTGTCGGAACGAATGATGAGGATATCGCGGCGGCAGTTAATAAGCTGCAGGAAATTGGCGGAGGATTAACGATTATAAAAAATGGGGAAGAGCTCCATTCAGTACCGCTGCCGATTGCAGGGTTATTATCCGACCAATCTGCAGAGCAAGTGAATCAAAGCTTGCTGACGCTTCATGATAAATTGCCGTTAATCGGTTTCACAGGCGGATTTAATCCATTTTTGACATTGTCGTTTTTAGCGTTGCCTGTCATTCCTGATATTAAAATGACGACTACGGGCTTATTCGATGTAAAATCATTTCAACACATATCACTGCAATAAAAAGAGGCACTCCCTTAGGGAGTGCCTCTTTTTTTAAACCTCCATAATGATCGGCAGGATCATTGGACGGCGCTTTGTTTTTTCGTACAAGAAAGGTGCAAGCGTGTCTGTAATCTCGTTTTTGATTTCAGACCATTGAGTCGTTTTTCGTTCCATTACTTTTTGTAAGTGATTTGAAATGAGCTCTTGAGCGTCGTTGATCAAGTCGCCAGATTCTCTCATGTACACAAATCCTCTGGAAATCAAATCTGGGCCCGCTGAAATCTTGAAGTCGTCCATGTCAATGCTGACAACAACGATGACAAGTCCTTCTTCAGAGAGAATTCTGCGATCACGAAGTACGATATTGCCAATATCACCGATACCGCTTCCGTCAATGTACACTGAACCGGACGGGATTTTTCCTGCAACTGAAGCCTCGTCGCCTTTAAGCGCTAATACTTCACCATTATCCATGATAAAGCAGTTTTCCTCTGGGATGCCACAATCTGTTGCAAGTTTGACATGCATCTTTTGCATTCTGTACTCACCGTGAATCGGCATGAAGAATTTAGGTTTGATTAAACGAAGCATCAGCTTCTGTTCTTCCTGTCCGCCGTGACCGGATGTATGGATATCGTTAAGAGGGCCATGAATAACCTCAGCACCCGCACGATACAGCTGGTTGATTGTTCGACTCACGCTGATTGTGTTGCCTGGGATAGGGGATGAAGAAAATACGACTGTATCCCCAGGATTGATTGAAATTTGGCGGTGTGTGCCGTTTGCAATTCTTGATAACGCCGCCATTGGTTCTCCTTGGCTTCCTGTACATAAAATTGTTACTTTATTAGCAGGCATACGATTGATTTCGTTATGCTCAATAAACGTATTTTTAGGACAGTTAATATAACCGAGTGTCTGTCCAATTTCGATAGCCGATTCCATACTGCGTCCAAATACGGCAACTTTTCTTCCATTTTGTACAGCAGCTTCAATTACCTGCTGCAAGCGGTGAATATTCGACGCAAATGTAGCGAAGATAATTCGGCCGTCCACCTTGCGGAAAATGTCATGAATGCTTTCTCCTACACGGCGCTCAGACATGGTAAACTCCGGATTTTCACTGTTTGTGCTGTCTGAAAGAAGGCACAAAACGCCTTCTTTACCGATTTCGGCCATTTTCGTTAAGTTTGCCGGCTCGCCGACTGGAGTAAAGTCGAATTTAAAATCCCCAGTATGTACGATGTTTCCGGGCGGCGTTTTTACAACAATGCCGTAGGAATCCGGAATACTGTGTGTTGTTCTGAAGAATGACACAGCCGTTTTTCGGAACTTTACAATATCATCCTCGCCGATAATGTTCAGTTTCGTCTGTCTCAATAATCCATGCTCTTCAAGTTTATTCCGAAGTAAGCCGATCGCGAGTTTTCCGCCGTATACAGGAATATTCACTTGTCTAAGCAGGTATGGAATACCGCCGATGTGGTCTTCGTGCCCGTGGGTGATAAAAAGCCCTTTAATTTTATCTTCGTTTTTGACTAAATACGTATAATCAGGGATGACGTAGTCAATTCCGAGCAGTTCGTCCTCGGGAAACTTGATCCCCGCATCAATCAGTACAATTTCATCCTGGAATTGCACCGCGTACGTATTTTTACCGATTTCGCCCAAACCTCCGAGGGCGAAAACAGCAGTCTGATCATTTTTTACAAATTTCATACCGCTCATAACTCCAATACTTTAAAATTTTCGCTCTGTTGTTCATATTCTAAGAATGCACCATCAACAGGTGTAATAAACTCAATATTAAATTTCTTTTCTTTCAGCTTTGTTCTGACGTCACGCTCAGATACGCCTTCAATATAAAGTGAATCTGTCTTTTCCCGAACAGGTACTTCGTCAGCCTTCTCTTGATAAAATACCTTATAAATCATTCCAAATCTCTCCTTAAATGCCGTATGTTAGACTCGCTCATTCTATTATATTCGAAAACGGAATATAAGGAAAGCCTTGAGCAAAATAAGGATCTCTCAAAAAGTGAAAGATCCCTTGTCAGGCAATTGCTTTCTTACGGAGCATTCCGTTCCATTGTCTTCTGAGTTTCTTTCTTAATTTACGCAGCATTAGCCAGTCCCTCCTTTAATGAAAAATTTGTCCCAGAGTTCTTTTATACAAATAGTATACGGAGATTGAGGAAGACTTTTCGTGGTTATTAATGGAATTTAATATGATTTTTGAACGAAATTGTTTGCTGAATGACAATCTTTTTGTATGATGAGGGTGGGAATTGCAGACCAAGACGATAAAGGGGAAGTTGCGATGGATTCTAAATTAATCTTTTTTGATATTGACGGCACAATATATGATCATGATAAGAATATACCGGAAAGTACGAGAAAAACCGTGGCGGAGCTGCAGCGCCAAGGGCATCATGTGTTTATTGCCAGCGGCCGGTCTCCATTTTTGGTTAAGCCGATTTTGGAGGAGCTGGGCATCCACTCATTTATTTCCTACAATGGACAGTTTGTTGTCTTTGAAAATCAAGTGATTTATAAAAATCCGCTGCCTGAAGATGCAATCAGACGATTATTAAAGCAGGCGGATGAAGGCAAGCATCCTGTTGTGTTTATGGCCGAGGACACGATGAAAGCGACTGTTGCGGATCACCCTCATGTTCTCGAGGGAATCGGCAGCCTTAAAACCGATTACCCAGAGACCGATGACCTTTTTTATGAAGGAAAAGAAATTTTTCAGCTTCTTTTATTTTGTCAGGATGAAGAAGAAAAAGCTTATGCCGCTTTTCCTGAGTTTGATCTAGTTCGCTGGCATGAGCTATCGACTGATGTTCTGCCGCACGGAGGTTCGAAGGCAGAAGGAATCAAAAAAGTGATTGAGCGTCTTCCGTTTGATATCGGCGATACATATGCTTTCGGCGACGGATTAAATGATCTGCAAATGATTGAATATGTAGGGACAGGCGTAGCTATGGGAAATGCTGTTCCCGAACTGAAAGAAATCGCGGACTTTGTAACAAAGCCGGTGGATGAAGATGGAATTGCATACGCTGTCAAAGAATTGGGCCTTTTAAAATAAAGAAACGGCTGGCATTGTGCCAGCCGTTTTTTCTTTTAGCGCTCAATTGCGATTGCATTTTCAGGTTCTTTGAAAGGATTTTCCTTATCAATATGATCATAGAACATAACGCCGTTCAAATGATCGATCTCATGCTGAAACACAATAGCCGGAAATCCTTTTAAACGAATATCAATATTTTCGCCTTCTAGTGTTGTTCCTTTTACTCTGATGCGAGCATAGCGGGGAACATAACCGGGAATCGCTTCATCTACAGAGAGGCAGCCCTCGCCGCTTGTTAAGTAGCTTTTTTCAACTGAATGGCTGACGATTTTAGGATTAAACAGAGCATAGCTGTATAATTTACCGGAAGCATCTTCCGCATGAACGGCGATCATTCGTTTTTTGATATTAATTTGAGGAGCTGCGAGCCCTACGCCAGGGCGCAGCTTGTATTTTTCGGCTAATTCCGGATTTTGGCTGTTTTTAACAAATTCGATCATGTCGGCCAGCTGCTGTTTTTCTGCATCAGTTGGAGGCAGCTCAACAGGTTCGGCAGTCTCTCTGAGGGCTGGATGGCCGTCACGTACGATGTTTTCCATAGTAATCAAGAAACTTCACTCCTAAAGCTTAATATGTAAATTATATCGGATTTCTTCACAAAGGTGCAACGAAACGAATGACCAGCCGTATATGGCTGGTCAATTTCATGCTGTGTGGTTAGCAACAGCCTCCGCCTAAATAAGCAGCTCCGACAATGATTAACAGAATGAATAAAACAACGATTAGCGCAAAGGTGCGGCCGTAGCCATATCCGTAGCCACCATATCCGTAACCACCATAACTGCAGCAGCCTCCGCCGTAACCATATCCATACATATTACATAACCTCCTCTTTTAATTACGCCAGAGCCTTTATAAGTAGGCATAGCGTCTAATATAACCTATGTAAAAACAAAAAAGTTGTATGGTCATCTGTCCTGATTTTTCACTTTTTTGATTTAATTTCAGTATTGCATTAATACAGCACGGCTATTGCCAAATGTCCCCATGGATTCTATAGTAGAAATTGTCAAGATTGGGGGATTTAACGTGAAAGACGCAATAAAACGGCGGCCTGGAATGAAGATCGGAGCTTTTTGTGCCATGGCACTGATATTAACAGGATGCATGGGACAGGACCCGGTTGATTCACTTCATCATTCATTAGAAAAAGCCGCGGAATCGGAAAAGCCGTTTCAAGAAGAACAAAAAACACTCAAAGAATTAGAGGCCAAAGAAAATCAGCTTTACGATAGTGTTATGAAGCTCAATATGGATGATTATAAAAAAATTGTTGCTTTATCTGATAAGGCGCTTGAAAATGTCAGCAAGCGCGAAGAACACCTAAAGCTTGAAAATGACAGCATGAAAAAATCGGAAACGGAATTTGAGGAAGCAAAAACGTCAGCGGAACATATTAAGGAAAAAGACATAAAAGAAAAGGCCGATGCCGCAGCAAACCATATGGAGAAAAGATATACATCATATGGCACTATGTATAAAGAGTATAAAAAAGCGCTTGAGCTTAATAAAAAACTGTATATGCAGCTGAAAGACAAAGATTTGACAAGAGATGATCTGGATCAGCAGATCGATAAAGTCAATGCTTCTTATGAAAAGATCCTTAAATATAGCGGAGAATTTAATGAACAAACCGAAAAATATAATAAAGCCCGGGAAGATTTATATGATGCTGCAGGCTATCGTGTGAAAAAGAGCTGACTCGATCAGCTCTTTTTTTGAATGAAATGCGATTCGGATTTCGTTCAAAATTTTCATTTCTATTGTAGTACAGCATAGTAAGGTATACTAGTACAGTTTTGGGTGCGGTTGGCATCTGTTTTTTTGTTGAAAATGTAAAGCGAATACATTTATTGAAAATCAGCGATGAAAACGATTGACGGTTCTTCTTTATTTGGTGTAAACTAATCCATGTTAAGCGGTGTTGTATTAGTTTTTTACAACTTCGAAATAATACAGTTCAAAGCAGAGTGTAACTATCCTACATAAAAGGTTTTGGCAAACTGGGGATCGGCTAAAATATAATACGACTTACTGCTGATACTTTAGGGTACCCTAAGTTTGTATGTATAAAAGGAATGCACGTCTAATGACTGTTTAAAAGAAAGGAAGAGGTGACTTAGTATGGCTGCAAAAACGAAAAAAGCTATCGTTGACAGTAAGAAGCAATTTGATGCCATTAAAAAGCAGTTCGAAACGTTCCAAATTTTAAATGAAAAGGGAGAAGTCGTGAATGAAGCGGCGATGCCTGATTTAACTGATGATCAATTAAAAGAGCTAATGCGCCGCATGGTATTTACGCGTGTGCTTGACCAACGCTCTATCTCATTAAACCGTCAAGGACGTCTCGGATTTTACGCTCCTACTGCGGGTCAAGAAGCTTCTCAGATTGCAACGCATTTCGCGCTTGAAAAAGAAGACTTTGTTCTTCCTGGATACCGTGATGTGCCTCAGTTAATTTGGCACGGCCTTCCATTATATCAAGCGTTTCTTTTCTCTCGCGGACATTTCAGAGGAAACCAAATGCCTGATGATGTGAATGCCCTTTCTCCACAAATCATTATCGGTGCTCAATACATTCAAACTGCCGGTGTTGCGCTAGGTCTTAAAAAACGCGGTAAGAAAGCTGTCGCAATCACTTACACTGGTGACGGCGGAGCTTCTCAAGGGGACTTCTACGAAGGAATTAACTTTGCCGGAGCTTATAAAGCACCTGCGATCTTCGTGGTACAAAACAACCGTTACGCGATTTCAACTCCTGTTGAAAAACAATCTGCAGCTGAAACAATTGCACAAAAAGCTGTAGCTGCCGGTATTGTCGGCGTACAAGTAGACGGAATGGATCCGCTTGCTGTATACGCAGCAACTGCTGAAGCACGCGAGCGTGCAATCAACGGCGAAGGTCCAACACTAATTGAAACACTTACATTCCGTTATGGCCCGCACACAATGGCTGGTGACGATCCTACTAAATATCGTACAAAAGAAATCGAAAATGAGTGGGAACAAAAAGATCCGCTTGTACGTTTCCGTGCGTTCCTTGAAAACAAAGGCTTATGGTCTGAAGAAGAAGAAGCCAAAGTAATTGAGGATGCGAAAGAAGAAATTAAGCAAGCGATCAAAAAAGCTGATGCTGAACCGAAGCAAAAAGTAACTGATTTAATGAAAATCATGTACGAAAAAATGCCTCACAACCTTGAGGAGCAATTTGAAATTTATACACAGAAGGAGTCGAAGTAAGCCATGGCGCAAATGACAATGATTCAAGCAATCACGGATGCGTTACGCACAGAACTGAAAAATGACGAAAATGTCTTAGTTTTCGGAGAAGACGTTGGTGTAAACGGCGGCGTATTCCGTGCGACAGAAGGATTGCAAAAAGAATTCGGTGAAGACCGTGTGTTTGACACGCCACTTGCTGAATCTGGTATCGGCGGTCTTGCCCTTGGTTTAGGCTTAAACGGCTTCCGTCCGGTAATGGAAATCCAATTCTTCGGATTTGTTTATGAAGTAATGGATTCAGTTTCTGGCCAAATGGCTCGTATGCGCTACCGTTCTGGCGGACGCTGGACTTCACCTGTAACAATTCGTTCTCCATTCGGCGGCGGTGTTCATACTCCTGAACTTCACGCTGACAGTTTGGAAGGTCTTGTTGCACAACAGCCTGGTATCAAAGTTGTGATTCCATCAACTCCTTACGATGCCAAAGGACTTTTAATTTCTGCGATCAGAGACAATGATCCTGTTGTCTTCTTAGAGCATATGAAGCTTTACCGTTCTTTCCGTCAGGAAGTTCCTGAAGAAGAATACACAATTGAGCTTGGAAAAGCTGACGTGAAACGTGAAGGTACCGATCTTTCAATCATCACTTACGGCGCAATGGTTCATGAATCATTAAAAGCTGCTGAGGAGCTTGAAAAAGACGGCATTTCTGCTGAAGTTGTCGACCTTCGTACAGTAAGCCCACTTGATATCGATACAATCATCGCTTCTGTAGAAAAAACAGGACGCGCGATTGTCGTTCAAGAGGCACAAAAACAAGCCGGTATTGCTGCAAACGTAGTAGCAGAAATTAATGACCGTGCGATCCTGAGCTTGGAAGCACCTGTACTTCGCGTTGCGGCGCCAGATACAGTATTTCCTTTCTCTCAAGCGGAGAGCGTTTGGCTTCCAAACCATAAAGACGTTCTTGAAACAGCAAGAAAAGTGCTTGAATTTTAATCAAACTGCATAATCGAGAGGGAAGATGAACGTTTTCCCTCTATTATATATCTGTTTTCAATGCTTACGATGTAAACTTTAAAATTGCTTAATCAAACTAGGAGGTCGAGAACTGTGGCATTTGAATTTAAACTTCCAGATATCGGGGAAGGTATCCACGAAGGCGAAATCGTAAAATGGTTTGTCAAGCCTAACGACGAGGTAGACGAAGATGATGTACTGGCTGAAGTCCAAAATGATAAAGCAGTAGTAGAAATTCCTTCACCTGTTAAAGGAAAAGTATTAGAATTAAAAGTTGAAGAGGGAACGGTTGCAACTGTTGGACAAACGATTATTACGTTTGATGCACCTGGTTACGAAGATCTTCAATTTAAAGGCAGCGACGAGTCTGACGATGCGAAAACTGAAGCACAAGTTCAGTCAACTGCAGAAGCTGGACAAGACGTTGCGAAAGAAGAGCAAGCTCAAGAGCCTGCAAAAGCTACTGGCGCAGGGCAGCAGGATCAAGCTGAAGTTGACCCGAACAAACGCGTGATCGCTATGCCTTCCGTACGTAAATATGCTCGTGAAAAAGGCGTAGACATCCGTAAGGTTACTGGTTCAGGCAACAACGGACGTGTTGTAAAAGAAGATATCGACAGCTTTGTAAACGGAGGAGCGCAAGAAGCTGCACCGCAAGAAACAGCTGCACCACAAGAAACAGCTGCTAAACCGGCTGCTGCACCAGCTCCAGAGGGCGAATTCCCAGAAACACGCGAAAAAATGAGCGGTATCCGTAAAGCAATTGCAAAAGCGATGGTTAACTCTAAACACACTGCTCCTCACGTAACGTTAATGGACGAAGTGGACGTAACAAACCTTGTTGCACATCGTAAACAGTTCAAACAAGTTGCTGCTGATCAAGGAATCAAGCTGACTTACTTGCCTTACGTTGTAAAAGCTCTTACATCTGCACTGAAAAAATTCCCTGTTTTAAACACGTCAATTGACGATAAAACAGATGAAGTCATCCAAAAACATTACTTCAACATCGGTATCGCTGCTGACACTGAAAAAGGCTTGCTTGTACCGGTTGTGAAAAATGCAGATCGTAAATCTGTCTTTGAAATTTCTGATGAGATCAATGGCCTTGCAACAAAAGCTCGTGAAGGCAAGCTTGCTCCAGCTGAAATGAAAGGCGCATCTTGCACAATTACAAACATCGGTTCTGCCGGCGGACAATGGTTCACTCCGGTTATCAACCATCCAGAAGTTGCGATTCTTGGTATCGGACGCATTGCAGAAAAAGCGATTGTTCGTGATGGCGAAATCGTAGCAGCTCCAGTCTTAGCTCTTTCTCTCAGCTTCGACCACCGTATGATCGACGGAGCAACTGCGCAAAATGCATTAAATCACATCAAGCGTTTACTGAACGATCCACAATTAATTTTAATGGAGGCGTAATGTTATGGTAGTAGGAGATTTCCCTATTGAAACAGATACTCTTGTAATTGGTGCGGGACCTGGCGGCTATGTAGCTGCCATCCGCGCTGCACAGCTTGGACAAAAAGTGACAGTCGTTGAAAAAGCAACTCTTGGAGGCGTTTGTCTGAACGTTGGATGTATCCCTTCAAAAGCGCTGATCAATGCAGGTCACCGTTATGAGAATGCAAAACATTCTGATGACATGGGAATCACTGCTGAGAATGTAACAGTTGATTTCACAAAAGTTCAAGAATGGAAAGCTTCTGTTGTCAACAAGCTTACTGGCGGTGTAGCAGGTCTTCTTAAAGGCAACAAAGTAGATGTTGTAAAAGGTGAAGCTTACTTTGTAGACAGCAATTCAGTTCGTGTTATGGATGAGAACTCTGCTCAAACATACACGTTCAAAAACGCAATCATCGCTACTGGATCTCGTCCTATCGAATTGCCAAACTTCAAATATAGTGAGCGTGTCCTGAATTCAACTGGCGCTTTGGCTCTTAAAGAAATTCCTAAAAAGCTCGTTGTTATCGGCGGCGGATACATCGGAACTGAACTTGGAACTGCGTATGCTAACTTCGGTACTGAACTTGTTATTCTTGAAGGCGGAGATGAAATTCTTCCTGGCTTCGAAAAACAAATGAGTTCTCTTGTTACACGCAGACTGAAGAAAAAAGGCAACGTTGAAATCCATACAAACGCGATGGCTAAAGGCGTTGAAGAAAGACCAGACGGCGTAACAGTTACTTTCGAAGTAAAAGGCGAAGAAAAAACGGTTGATGCTGATTACGTATTGATTACAGTAGGACGCCGTCCAAACACTGATGAGCTTGGTCTTGAGCAAGTCGGTATCGAAATGACGGACCGCGGTATCGTGAAAACTGACAAACAGTGCCGCACAAACGTACCTAACATTTATGCAATCGGTGATATCATCGAAGGACCGCCGCTTGCTCATAAAGCATCTTACGAAGGTAAAATCGCTGCAGAAGCTATCGCTGGAGAGCCTGCAGAAATCGATTACCTTGGTATTCCTGCGGTTGTTTTCTCTGAGCCTGAACTTGCATCAGTTGGTTACACTGAAGCACAGGCGAAAGAAGAAGGTCTTGACATTGTTGCTGCTAAATTCCCATTTGCAGCAAACGGCCGCGCTCTTTCTCTTAACGAAACAGACGGCTTCATGAAGCTGATCACTCGTAAAGAGGACGGTCTTGTGATCGGTGCGCAAATCGCCGGAGCAAGTGCTTCTGATATGATTTCTGAATTAAGCTTAGCGATTGAAGGCGGCATGACTGCTGAAGATATCGCGATGACAATTCACGCTCACCCAACATTGGGCGAAATCACAATGGAAGCTGCTGAAGTGGCAATCGGAAGTCCGATTCACATCGTAAAATAATTTTCATATCAAAAACAGCCCTCGCTCAAAGCGGGGCTGTTTTTTTATTTTGACAGCACATGCTGTAATGGTTTAATGATGTCTTCTTTCTTTTTCACACATCCCTCGATTTTCACCACGACATGGCGCTGATCAACAACCATAAGGGTAGGGACAGTTTCAATCTCATCTTCCCAGCCTTCTTTTTTATCATAGACCTTCATTTTATCTATTTGCTCGGGATAATCTTTTTCTAAATCAAGCAGTGCATCGTAATAAGGCGCTTCCTGGTCTATTTGGTTCTCATCAGAAAAAAACAGGATTTGTGTATGATGAATGTTGTCAATCCGGCTTTTTTTCATCGGATTGATGGTGGAAAGCGTACAGCCCGATAAAGCAAATACTATTATCAGCATGGGGAATACCGCGCGATATCGCATCTATCTTCTCCTCTGTATAAACAGTAGTTAACTAGCTTTAGTTTATCACGAGAGGCGGCTTAATCTGCTTCTTGTTACCTAATTGTTATATAATTGAAACCGTTTTTAAAGTGAGATTACATATTATATCAATCGTTTAAAATAGCAACCTGGGGTATATTGAATTTTTTGCTGCATTCTTGGATGAAAGTTCAAGAAAACGTGAAATTACATTATGTGCTGTGGCATATATATCGAGTAAAGCTTCTGTATGAAGAAGATATTGTATGAGGGAAAATGGAAAAACAAGGTGAATATGATGAGATGAAATAAAATGTGTTATACAGTTTGTTGTTGACATTTTAAATGTGACATATTAATATAATAACAACAAAAGAAATTAAGCGTTTTCAAATTTCAAAGAAATGGGGAATAAGAGATGGGTACGATTGTTTGCCAAGATTGCAACGAAGCCATTCATTACTTTGAAGATGAGAAAGTGACAACATTATACGGAACATGCTGCGGACAATGTCAATGTCCTGTTGATGAAGAGTAAAAAAAGCATGCGGCTTAAAGCCGCATGCTTTTTATTTTTTATTGAATTGCTTTTTGTTCTTTGATGACTCGGATCATATGTAAAGTCGAGTCCTCAGGTCCTTGAACAGGGAGGCCTGCGTCAAGGTTTTTAAAAATGTAGCTGATGTTTTCTTCTGTAATAATTTCTCCTGGGATGAAGATTGGAATACCAGGCGGATATACCATGACAAATTCAGCAATAATCCGTCCGGATGCTTCTTTTAATGGGATGACTTCCGTATTTGCATAGAAAGCATCACGCGGAGTCATTGCCAATAAAGGTATTTCTGGAAGCAGAACCTCAGTTTGCTGATGTGTTACATCTTGTTCTGACATTTGCTGTGCGATCTCAGTTAAAGCCTCTACAAGCCGGTCTGCATCATTTTGGCTGTCACCAGGAGTGAAAATACACAAAATATTGTACAGATCAGAAAGCTCAACCTCAATATTAAAGGATTCACGAAGCCATTTTTCCACGTCATGTCCTGTCAGGCCAAGACTTTTCACAGAGATAATCAATTTTGTCGGATCATAGCTGTAAGCTGCTTTCGACCCAAGAATCTCAGAACCGACACAATAAATGCCTTCAATCTGGTTGAGGCGATCTCTCGTCTGATTGGCAAGCTTTAGTGTTTCCTCAGCAAGCTGGTGGCCTTCTGTTGCAAGGCGTTTTCTGGCAACATCCAAAGAAGCAAGAAGCAAGTAAGAAGTTGACGTAGTTGTCAGCATGCTCAGGATGGATTGCACTCTGTCTTTTGATACAAGGCCCTCTCTCATGTTTAAAATCGAACTTTGCGTGAGTGATCCGCCCAGCTTGTGTACACTTGTCGCTGCTATGTCCGCTCCTGCCTGCATAGCCGATAGCGGCAATTCGTCGTGAAAATGAATGTGAACGCCGTGTGCTTCATCCACAAGCACTGGCACATCAAACGAATGAGCGAGTTCTACGATGCTTTTTAAGTCGGCTGCAACACCGAAATATGTCGGGTTGATGACGAGAAGCCCTTTTGCATCCGGATGTTCGGTAAGCGCCCGTTTAGCAGATTCAAGTGTAATGCCGTGGGAGATGCCCAATTCATTGTCAATTTCAGGATGAATAAAAATTGGAACCGCTCCGGAAAATACAATAGCTGTCATAATTGATTTATGAACATTTCTTGGAATAATAATTTTATCACCAGGTCCGCAAACAGCCATTACCATTGTCATAATGGCGCCGCTTGTTCCTTGAACAGAAAAAAATGTATGATCCGCTCCAAATGCTTCAGCAGCCAGATCTTGTGCTTGTTTAATAATGCCTTTTGGCGCGTGCAGATCGTCTAATGGTTCAATATTAATTAAATCTATGCTTAACGCGTTTTCACCGATAAATTGTCTGAATTCTGGGTCCATTCCTGCCCCTTTTTTATGGCCGGGAATGTGGAATTGAACAGGCTGTCTGCTTGCATGCTTTTTCAGTCCTGTGTATAAGGGTGTTTCATGTTGCGACAATTGTTTTCCCACCTTTGTAATCATACCTATGCATAATAGTGTGTATTAAAATCAGTTTCTCAACCGTTTTTTAGACGTAAAACAAATGAATTATATTATGAACTTGAAAGAATGTAAAGAACAATTTATGATCAAATGAAGATGCTTTCTCTTAAGGGAAGTAAATCTACAAGGAGTGAAGAAAATGGAGTATCAATATCCGATGAATGAAGATTGGACAACCGAAGAAGCAGTGGATGTGATTGCATTTTTCCAGCAGGTTGAGCTTGCATATGAAAAAGGGGCGGATCGTGAAGAACTGCTTAAAGCTTACCGCCGTTTCAAGGAAATTGTACCGGGGAAGGCCGAGGAAAAAAAGCTATGCGGCGAGTTTGAGGAACAAAGTACATATTCTCCTTATCGCACGGTCAAACAGGCGAGAGAATCTGATATCGCGAAGATTAAGATGTAAGAAAAAGAGCCGGGGGATATCCCGGCTCTTTTTTATGCTTGTGATACTTTTTGGGTGAGACGGTACAGAAAAGCAAGCTGCTTAAAGGCATCGTCGATACGCTGAAGGAATTCCTGGTTATTCATATTCAGCACTTCTTCTTTTTGGAGCTGGATGCCGCATAACAGCTCAGCTTTCTTTACAGTCTGCAAACGCTCAAACAGTGTCTTCAGCTGTTCCTTGTCCATTTCAGACTGTTTATGTACTCCCGGTTTTGTGTGATCTGCAGACCAAACGAAGCTGTCAGGGATATTTTTCGTAATGGTTTCTTGGTTCATTTCAAGCAATTTGCCGTATTCTTCTTTGATAGGGGATTCATAAATAATCGCAAACCACACAAAGACATGGCTTTCCCATAAACCAATTTGGAAATGCGGCAGTTTTTTATAGCCTCTTTTGCTGTTTGCGAACGCCACCCAGCTGTCAGCAGGGGGATTGACGGATCTTCTTGCATGCTTTGCCACATGCGGAAACATTTCATCTCCGGTTAAAGCTGATAAAGTTGGGGCAAAATGTTCGCCTAGAGCTGTAAGCTTCGGACGGACCGTCTCTTTTAATACTTCCATGCGCGCGTCTAAGCCTTCTATTGTAAATGTGTTAAAGTCCTCTTCAGTGAAACGCATTTGTGTCATGATTTTCCTCCTTCATGCTAAGTATACATATTTTATCACAGTTCATACGAGCTTCAAAAAGATTGAGTGCGTTTGAAGTAAGGGGAAATGTGGTAATAAACGAATAGGTAAACACACAATTTTCAGAATCATGTTGCGCGTAAATAGAACAATCATACGATATAAGAAGTAATCATTGTTGAATGGCAAAATGGGATGCTTTTTTACAAACAAATGATCTCTGGAAGGGGCGAAAGACAATGAGGCAAGTTGTAAAAGAGGGATTTAAGGAAGAGAAAAACAATCGTGTTGCTGTCTGGAGACTAGAGGTTGATTATGAATTGGCAACCCTATATGAAGCAATGCAGAAAGAAAATGAAGAGCAGATTGAACAAAGCAAAAACAAACTTGAGCGACTTAGAAAAGAATGGATTCGTCTTAACGGGTAAAAAAGCGATAGTGAAAACGAACCGCATGAATGGTTCGTTTTTACGTGAGAAGGGATATTTTTCATTTTCCTTGCTTTTTCATTGCCGTTATCAGTATCCTATAAAATAAAAGGTCTACATAGAAGAGAGGTACGAACGAATGACAAATTGGACGGAAATTGATGAGATTGCAAAGAAATGGATAAGAGAAGCAGGCGCGAGAATTAAACAATCCATGCATGAAAGCCTGACAATTGAAACGAAATCAAATCCGAATGATTTAGTCACCAATATTGACAAAGAAACCGAAAAGTTTTTCATTGATCGAATTCAAGAAACATTTCCGGGACATCGGATACTCGGTGAAGAGGGGCAAGGAGACAAAATCGACTCACTTGAGGGAGTCGTATGGATTATTGATCCGATTGATGGGACGATGAATTTTGTGCACCAGCAAAGAAATTTTGCGATTTCCATTGGGATTTTTGAAAACGGTGAAGGGAAAATCGGTTTAATTTATGATGTGGTGCACGATGAGCTGTATCACGCATTTAGCGGCAGAGGAGCTTATATGAATGAAACGAAGCTGGCTCCATTAAAAGAAACCGTCATTGAAGAAGCGATTCTTGCCATTAATGCAACATGGGTAACGGAAAACAGAAGAATTGATCAAAGTGTGTTAGCGCCACTTGTGAAAAGAGTCAGAGGCACACGCTCATACGGTTCTGCCGCTTTAGAGCTGGCAAATGTCGCGGCAGGAAGAATAGATGCTTACATCACGATGCGCCTTGCGCCATGGGACTACGCAGCCGGCTGTGTGCTGTTAAATGAAGTAGGAGGCATCTATACGACCATTGAAGGAGAGCCGTTTACCTTTTTAGAAAACCACAGTGTGCTAGCCGGAAACCCATCTATACATAAAACGATATTTGAAGAGTATCTTCATGCTGGGAAGTAGGCCATTTGAGCAGGATGATCTCAGCTTGTTAGAAAAGCTCGCGGAGGCTCATCCTGTATGGAAAGAGGAGGAGTTTGGAGATAAAGATGCACAAGACTATATCATCTCCTATTCCATGTACAACGGGGTATGGCTTGTATGGGAAAAAGACGGTCTGCCTGTTGCCGTCAGCTACCATCTCGAGTGGTCTCCTTCAAACGGTAAGCCGTGGCTCGGAACGGTCCTGATTGACCCGGCTGAAGAAAAAAAGGGACATGCGAAGATGATCATTGAACAGATCAGCAAATTGCTTAGAGCCAAACACAAAGCGATGTTTGCGGGAGTTCCCATTGAGCGCAGTGAATGGATACTGTTTTTAAGCCAATGCGGCTTTGAACAGCTGAAAACGGAAAAAGATGAGAAAGGCAAATCATTTATGATCTTGGTGAAGCCTTTAGCAGAAGCTGCCGTATGATAACGGCAGCTTATTTGCTGCATGCGGGTTCAATAAAAAGCCTCTCAAAACATTGAGAGGCTTCTGATGATTTGAAAATTATTTTTTTACCGCATGAATATAATGAATCGTTTCAAACGCTGACAAATTGTCTTTTCGATTACTAAAGAAAAGGTCATTGATGTCGTCTGGTGATAGATGTTCATAGATCAGTAAACCAGATGACTCTAACAGATGTTCAATCTCTTGATAAGTGAAACATGATTTCATCGGTTCCCCGCTTGCGGCAGCCATCTTCACCATATGTTCAACTCGATTCGACGTCCCCTTTGCTGTAAAAAGTGTTTCGTCCGCATAATCAAAAACAATAGAGCTTCCAGGCGGGACATGAGAAAATAAATTGCTTATCAAGCTTGCATTTTCTTCCTGTGTTACATAATAAGACACTCCGAGAAGGCTGAAGAATGTTTTTGTGTTCTTAAATCCTTCATCTAAAAGAGGATCATATGAAAACGTTTTGGTGAAATCCATAGGAACAAAATGAAGATGACCCGGAATTGTCAGATTTGCATCCTTCAGCTTATTTTTTTTGAATTGCTGTGTAGCCGGATGGTCAACCTCGAAAACCTGTAAGCTGTTTTCTAATTCTGGATGCCGAAAGCAGAAAGTATCCAGCCCCGCTCCAAGAATGACATACTGTTTTGCTCCCAGCATTAATTCGTTGTGCAAGACTTTTTCACAATAAGAAGCACGTGCTAGGGGCGTGGGAGACAGCTGGATTTGTGCAACCCATTTTAATATTTTTTCAGGATCATTTTGAAGACGTTCGGCGATCTCTTTGTTGAAAAACGATATTCCTTGAATCATATTTTTACTGATGTCGATAAACTCTTTTTCGTTAATGAGATCTTTTGCGATAAAATCATCAAAAATAAGAGGTGTGTCATATCGGCTGTGATATGCACGGGCAAAAGCTGAAATTAGAGACGTTAAGCTGGACTCATTTTTCCTCATGAAATGATCCTCCACAAAAAATAAGATTCCCCTGGCCAGGAGAATCTTATTATACATACAAAT
Organism: Bacillus sp. FSL R5-0416; assembly: GCF_037975425.1. Classification (NCBI taxonomy): domain Bacteria; kingdom Bacillati; phylum Bacillota; class Bacilli; order Caryophanales; family Bacillaceae; genus Bacillus; species Bacillus sp. FSL R5-0416. Next base: position 1,552,536 of record NZ_CP150252.1, read on the forward strand.
ATATTAATAGTAAATTTTAGCATAAATAAATTTTTTTGTCAATGTTTTTGCTCTTAACTGGACGCGCGATCCTTCACATAGCCACGTGACCTGTAGCAGAATTCGTCTATCAATTATGTGGACTGAATCATTAGCTTTTATAAAATGCGCACTTGCGGCTGCATCCCTCTTTTTGCAAATCAGAAGCGGTTGCTGTCTCATGACAGCATCTTTTCGTTGTTTCTGCTGAAGAGAGAAATCAAGATATGTAACAAAAAAGCCTGAGGGATCTCAGGCTTTTCCTAATATTACAATCCAACAGCATTCCAGGCTGCTTCAACTTTAGCGGCATCAGTTGAGCCGTAGAGGTCACGGGCAGACTGAATGAGAGCTGCCTTGGCATCTTTGAACGTGGAAGAAGGCGTGAGGTACGTTGTTAACGCACGGTAATAGATTTGCTGTGATTTAGATACACCAAGTTTTGTGATGGTGTTGTAAGCGGCTTTGTTTGGAATTCCGCTGTTTGTGTGTACACCGCCATAATCGCCTTCATCTGTGTTTGGAAGGTTTCTGTAATTGGCGTAATTGTCAGGCTGGTTGTATTTTGTAGGGTTGGACAGGCTGCGAAGAGCAGGCTGGCTGACCGTAATGTCTTCACCGATGTCCCAGTCTTCTGTATCGTTAAAATACCCGAATACGTCAGAGAAAGACTCGTTTAATGCACCTGGCTGATTTTCATAAATCAAGTTGGCTGTTTCTTGGGTGACGCCATGTGTCATTTCATGCGCTGTCACATCTAATGAGCCGGAAAGCGGAGAGAAGAATGAACCGTCGCCATCACCGTAAATCATCTGGTCTCCTGTCCATGCAGCGTTATTGTATTGAGTGCCGTAGTGAACGGAAGAAACGATTTTACTGCCTCTGTTATCATAGCTGTTTCGTTTAAAGTTTGAATAAAAATAATCGTACACTTTACCGAGGTTATAGTGTGCGTCAACGGCTGCCCGCTGTGATGAAGATGTAAATGTTTTCGTTGTGCTTGAGACAAGCGTGCCCGGAAGGCGGCTTTGTCTGTTTTGCAAATCATATGTGATGATTTGGGTGCCTGTTGGTTTTGAAAGATCTCTTAGAACATATTTTCCGCCTTCATAAGAGATGTTCAAAGGAACAGTTGCGCCCTTTAGAGTTGTTCCGCTTCCAGTGGCGGCGGCATGTTCTACTTTATTTTGCTGTTTTAAAATGCTGCCTGTTTCAGCGTCAACTAAGACTTCCCAGTTTGCAGGTTCAGGCTCGACATAGCGAATCGTCACGTCGTAAGCAAGACGATAGCTGCCGTCCTTTGTTTCTATCGCTTTCAATTCGGCTTTATTGCTGTTTTTGGCCGCTCCGTTAGAAACAGCGTCTGGTGATTTGCCGATAGCTTTGAAAGCGAGTGCCAGCGCTTTTTCAGAAGAGACTTTTTGGCTGTTATCTGTTTTTGCAGCAGATTGATTGTGTAATTCACCATTGACCGCATAGACATTATCGGATTTATCGACGTGAACGATCACTTGCGAATCTTTAATTGGCACTCCGTTAACGACAGGCGCATATCGAAAGTGCTTGTATCCAAGGGCATCAGTCGTGCTTTCAACAAGCTTTAGCCTTTTGGAAGGGTCACCTTTAAAAATGTTGCTGTTCTTTTTCAAAAACTGCTTGACAGCCTTGTCATTTGGTGCAGAGAGTTCTGATTGCGCAATCGCGTTTTTGGAGAGGAAATTTGTTTGATTCTCTTTAAGCTGATGACCTTCAGCAGCCTGAACACCAGGAAGGCTGATTGATAAACTCATAAACGAAGCAGCGACAGCAACAGACAATTTCTTACCTAAACCCACAATAAATCCCCCTTTTTGAAAATACTGAAAACTTTATATTGTTATATTAAACTAGCATTCTGGAATACTCAACAAAAACTAACATAACTAGACAAAATTGATAGTATTGTCCTGTGTTTGTTTTTGTTGAATAATATCAAGATGAGTCAAGTGTCATGTGACGGTTCACTCAAGAGTTATGTTTTTTACATATCAAGGGGAAGATGAGATATTTTTGTTTCAACTTGAAACTTTTTGAAAAGTCCGCTGTCTAACCGAATGAGGCCTTAATAAGAAGTAAAGGATTGTTGTTCGTGTTGGAGTTATTCAGTCATTATGTATTGCATTTCGAACGTTATTTTATATTAAGCAGACAAAGCACCCTGCTGATTCAATGGTCAATTGTTGTTCTGGCGGGTTTATATCTTTTGGGGCATCATCCCAAAATAAACCGGCAGCGCACAATGTTCTTGGCGGGTGTTATGTTGCGGATTGTGCTGCTGGCGGGAGTGTCTGTTGAACTTATTCACCAGGTGCAATCAACAAACTTCACCAGCGCTTACTTAAGAGAGGACGGAAAAGAACTGTTGCCGCTGCTGCATTTTTTGTTATACGGATATGTGCTGCTGACGGCTTTTCACTATATGCTGATGCCGCGTGATCATGGCGGAAAGGGTATGTTTTATACGTTCGACCTCGCCGTTGTCAGTTTGCCGATCGTACAAATGATATTCAGTTTCTTTACGTATTGGAAGGAAAATCCGGATGGAGTCGAGCCAATTGCATTCGTGTTTCTGTTTTTCATTATTACTCTTCCTATTGTGTTGGATGTTGTGTTTTTCAAGCTGTATTGGAGAACGGATAAGATCTTACTAGGCTTATTTTATACGCTGATTATCGGACTGCTTGTCTTGCTGCTTGCGCCATATCCCAATCAAATCTCAAAAGATTATGGTGCAGTAATGCCATATACGATTTATTTGGCAATGGCGGGATTTTTGATGAGCTATCATCTGTTCCAAAAGTCAGGAAAGGTTTATGTGCGTGTGAATAAGTGGGTGACGATGGCTGTCCTGGTGTTTTTTGTCCTGCTGTTAAATCCGATATATAACATAGGAACGGCTGCTTTCGCTGTATCAAAGCCAGCAAATGTCCATGATTCATTCAATTTTGTCGGGGAGCACATTTCATCAGAAAAAGCGGAACAGATACTAAAGTCATTTTTTCCTACGGATGAAACACTTTATTTGCATGATACAAACATGGATGTGCATTATTTCTACTCATTTGAAAGCAAAGGTTATAAAGCTGAGGTAGATGAAGTATCGCAGCTGATTCGTAATTATGAATACTTACAAAAAGCACATGGGAAAAAGCTAACGAATCAGGAGTACAAGCGAAAGTCCATCGCTTTCCTTGAGCGACACGGACGTGTGTTACATAAGGATCTTATCGAAACAAAGGTATCGAATGAGGACGACCAGACAGTCGTACGTATATACCTGAAAAACCAGCTTCATAAAAAAGATCATGCTGATGATGGCGCGGTATTTTATTGGGAAAAGGAAACCTTAATGGGTTTTAGTGAAGATCCATCGATTTACCAGCTTGACTCTCTATTGCATGTTCATATAACAGAACAAGACATTCAAGACAAAGTGGAACAAATGTTTAGAGCGCTGAACATATTGAAACAGCCTTATCAGATCACTGATATTGAAAGCGACAGCCTGCTCGGAAGCATGGTGATAGTTGAAACAAAAGATGGAATTGTATTGGAGTTTGATGGAGAATCCGGTAGTTTACACAGTCTCTCGATTCCAATGAAAAAGGAAATTTCACTGACTAACAGCCGGCTGCAGCGGCAGGTATTAACGGTCTTCGATGCTGATGTATCAGAAATGAAGAAAAAAAGCAGTCAGAGTGACATGGTGATGTATACTGATTCTTCTAAAACATATGAGTTTTTTGAAGATCAAGGTCAGCTAAACGTTTATGTATACAGCGATACACCTGATCAGTCATTCCCCTATACGTATCGTAATGGAACATTGGCTTACGAAAAGGTAGCTTCTCTATATCAGGATGTTATTTACAAAAAGCGTATGCGTCCGATTATCGTTCAAAGAGAGGATGAACGGCATTATGCATGGCTGATCATTATTCAGCCGTTTGGTTCAAATCGCCATGATGCCTATGTAGTGGATGGAGAAACACAAGAGGTGAAAAGTCTTTATGAATCATAAAGAAAAAGAATCTGTTTTTGTAGACTTATACGACCTGTATAAAGAAGGAGAGCTAGAGGATGAATCAATGGAATGGATGAAACAGCATGAATCCCTATTTCAAAAGAATGCGGAAGACTTAAAGAGTAAAACTTGTTTAAAGAGAAGTCCTGGTGCTGAAGAAGAAAGCCAAATCAGATATATGAAAGTATACCTGTCTTCCATGTATATCTGTTTCATTTTATTGGCCATTTGGATGACGGTGTGGTTTTACTTTTAATGAAGCATAGGGATTCCATTGAGGACTTGTATCGGCAGTATTATCAAGAAATTTTAAATTATTTATTCAGAAGGACTCATCATCTTGAAACAGCCAAGGACTTAGCGCAGGACACGTTTGTGAAAGCTCTTAACGGTCTGGCTTCGTTTAGGGGGCATTCTTCCATCAGAACATGGCTCTACACCATTGCGCATCATACCTTTATCAATTGGTACCGCAGGGATGTCAAATACCAATTTACTGATATCAGCAAAAATGAAGGGGTAACGCAAACAACTTATGAGCAGCCTGAACAGTATCTGTCACGGACGGTGAAAAGCGAAACACTGCGGCAGGAGCTCCTGAAGTTAAAAGATCAGCATCAATCCGTTTTGATTTTAAGAGAATTCCAAGAGCTTTCTTATGAAGAAATCGCTGAGATATTAGGATGGAGTCTTTCTAAGGTGAAAACCACATTGCACCGGGCTAGATTAGAACTTAAGAAAAACATGACGAAAAGTAGAGAGGAGGAGCGGATATGACCTGCTTTCTAGTAAGAGACCTGCTTCCTCTGTATCTTGAAGGTGATTGTAAAAGAGAAACGGAACACGTTATAGAAGAGCATTTAAAAATGTGCAGCAGCTGCAGAGACATGTATGACACGATGGCTGAGCCATTTGAATTGGAAAGCGAACAGGCCGTTGAGGAGGCTTATCTGCCGGAAGAAGAACTGCGTTTTAAACAGAGGTACTATGGATTACTTATCATGAAAGCTGCCTGCTGGTTTGGAGCGGCGGTTGCCATGATGCTGATCATCAAATTGCTGATATAAAAAAAGCGCTTGTCCGATTCCGGCAAGCGCTTTTTCACATTAAGCCTGGGGATGAATCATATCGTAAATAGCGGCAAGCTGTTCTTGTGACATGGCACTGAAGAGTTTTTCATAAACGTCAGCTTGCAGTGGCGTTGCACCTGCTTGTAGCGCTGCGTCTTTATCATAGCTGTACACATCATCTTGTAGCACAATGGCTGCTTGAAGAATGTGAATCTTGAGAGAAACAGTGGAGAAAAATTGTTCAAGTGCAAGTGCTTCTTTTTCTGTGAAGCCAAGTTCAACTGCTTTTTCTGTATCAAATTTGTAATTTCCATCCTCGAGATACACACATTGTGAAACAATGCTGAAAAATTCTGATGTCGATTCCCAGAGTGTAGCAATTACCTGAGCCTCTTCTTTTGTCATTCCTAACTCGACAGCTTTTTCGCTGTCAAAATAATATACACCGTCTTGTTCGTATATACATTGATTTAATATATCAATGAATGTATTGAGATCTTCGTTAGTGCTCGCCTGATGCTGGAGTTGAACAGCAGTGTTATCAACCAGTGTTTTTGCGCTGGCTGCATCAGGACCGAACGTTAATAGAGCAGCTGATGTCATTGCGGCAGTCGTTAACATAGCTTTTTTTACAAATGTTTTCTTCATGTTTCTTCTCTCCCTTTTATGAATTGTGCTACAAATTCCATTATAGGGAGTAGTTTCCGGTGGAGGAATAGGCGCTATGGTATTTTATGTGTATCGTTGCCGAACTACTTTTTGAAGGCTGCACGTGTGATCGTTAGAACGATTGTCTATGTATGAAGGCTGTTTTGCATCTTCCTGACTAAGAAACAGGGGAGATAAGGCTTAAGAAATGAAAAACACCGCTATCTTTGCGGTGTTTTTTGATTACAATGTCGCCGGCGGGGCAATGCTTTTAATCAAGCAAGCCTTGTTCGCGCATTTTCTTTTTTAATGTAAATCCGCCGCCCATGACAGCGCAAACAAGTACAATGCTGGCGATGATGCCTGCAGGGCTTTTTTCAGCGATAAAGACGCCGATCAGCATAATGCTGAAAACCGCTGCAAATGCAAATAATAGTAAAAGCCAATTCATTTTTTTCATAAATTCCATCCCCTTTTACGTCTTATATTAAGTTTACTGAAAAACGTGACGCTTTTAAAGAGGATGTGTGGTATAATATGAAAGTTATCTAATTTTTTTAGGAGATGAAAAAGTGAAACTTCGAAATGATCTTCGCAACATCGCGATTATTGCCCACGTTGACCATGGGAAAACGACTTTAGTCGATCAGCTTTTACATCAGGCTGGTACGTTCCGTGCCAACGAACAGGTTGCTGAACGCGCAATGGACTCTAATGATCTTGAACGCGAACGCGGCATTACAATATTGGCGAAAAATACTGCGATTAACTATAAAGATACACGTATCAATATTTTGGACACCCCTGGACACGCAGACTTTGGGGGAGAAGTAGAACGGATTATGAAAATGGTTGACGGCGTAGTGCTTGTCGTTGACGCATATGAAGGCTGTATGCCTCAAACTCGTTTTGTTCTGAAAAAAGCTCTTGAGCAAAACCTGAACCCTGTTGTTGTTGTAAACAAAATTGACCGTGACTTTGCTCGTCCAGAGGAAGTTATCGATGAAGTTCTGGATCTGTTCATTGAGCTTGATGCTAATGAAGAGCAGCTTGAGTTCCCAGTGGTATATGCTTCCGCGATTAATGGAACAGCGAGTCTTGATCCGAAACAACAGGATGAAAACATGGAAGCTTTATATGAAACCATTATTAAGCATGTTCCGGCACCTGTTGATAATGCAGAGGAGCCGCTTCAATTCCAAGTTGCCCTTCTTGACTACAACGACTATGTAGGCCGTATCGGAATCGGACGCGTATTCCGCGGCACAATGAAAGTCGGACAGCAGGTTTCTCTTATGAAGCTTGACGGAACGGCAAAGTCATTCCGTGTTACAAAGATTTTTGGTTTCCAAGGCTTAAAGCGTGTGGAAATTGAAGAAGCAAAAGCGGGAGACCTCGTTGCGGTTTCCGGGATGGAAGATATCAACGTTGGTGAAACGGTATGTCCTGTAGACCATCAAGATCCGCTTCCGGTGCTTCGAATTGATGAGCCGACACTTCAAATGACATTTGTCGTGAATAACAGTCCGTTTGCAGGCCGTGAAGGCAAATATGTAACGGCCCGCAAAATCGAAGAGCGTCTTCAATCACAGCTTCAGACGGATGTGAGCTTGCGTGTTGAGCCAACAGCTTCTCCTGATGCTTGGGTTGTTTCAGGACGCGGTGAGCTGCACTTGTCAATTTTAATTGAAAATATGCGCCGTGAGGGCTATGAGCTTCAAGTGTCAAAACCTGAAGTTATTATCAAAGAAATCGACGGCGTACGCTGTGAGCCTGTTGAACGTGTGCAAATTGATGTTCCTGAAGAGCATACTGGCTCTGTCATGGAATCAATGGGTGCCCGCAAAGGCGAAATGGTTGATATGATCAACAACGGAAACGGCCAAGTCCGTCTCATCTTTACAGTTCCTTCCCGCGGATTGATCGGTTACTCTACAGAATTCCTATCATTAACACGCGGATTCGGTATTTTGAACCATACGTTTGACAGCTACCAGCCGATGCAGGCGGGCCAAGTCGGCGGACGCCGTCAAGGTGTACTTGTGTCAATGGAAAACGGAAAAGCAACATCATACGGTATTCAAGGAATTGAAGACCGCGGTGTCATCTTCGTTGAGCCGGGTACTGAAGTATACGAAGGAATGATCGTTGGAGAGCATAACCGTGACAATGACCTTGTTGTTAACGTCAGCAAAATGAAACAGCAAACAAACGTCCGTTCCGCGACAAAGGATCAGACAACTACAATTAAAAAAGCGCGCATCATGTCTCTTGAGGAGTCTCTAGAGTACTTAAACGAAGATGAATATTGTGAAGTAACACCTGAATCCATCCGTTTAAGAAAGAAGATCCTCAATAAGAACGAACGTGAAAAAGCAGCTAAAAAGAAAAAAACAGCAGGATTGTCTTAATCTCGTGCAGAATTTGAAAAGATAGAACCCGTACGTTTACAGGGGAGGGAATCTTTTTGAATGACGTAAGCGAACGTCTGTCGTTCTTCGCCGCTCTATATCAAGTAGACCGGCAGCCTGCGGCAGGCATGTGGCTGCTGTACGGCACGATTTTTGTGTTGGCCGTTATTGTATTTAAGCTTGGATTTGCTAAACGGCTTCCTGTATTAAAATCTGCAGTGGTGTATGTATTTTTGGCGTTGGGCTGCACTGTTTTGACTTTTTTAGGGGTGTTTTTGCCCGTGGCAGAAGGATTGGTCGTCGCTGCGCTGATTTTAATCATTTACAAAATCCGGCTGTATCAGTCGAAAAAAGGACAGTCTGCAAAATCATAAAAGACTCAGCTGAAAGCTGAGTCTTTTTTGTGTTCTGTATGGTTAAGCGGCCGCTTTATTTTTTGACTTTTTCTTTTTTCTGCTGTCCCGGGTGAAAAGTAAATTTTCCCGTTTTCAGCCGTTCCTCTGTTTTTTTGGCAATCCGATCGTGGCATTCCTGGCACATATATGTATGGATCGGGCGGTTTCGAAGCCGTTTCGCGATCAGGGTATCATCATCAATTGTTTCAATTTTATCGCAAATAGAACATTTGACCCTCATCATATCACCTCTTTCACTAACATGTATTATAGCACGGATCAGAAGCTGTCCAAAATAAGAAAAAGCTAAAGCGCAAGGCTATAGCTTAGTCATTGTTGTTCATTTTCATATGATGATCAGATTGATCGTTTTGCTCCTTCTCCATTTCCTGCTGCTGTTTTCTATTTAATTGGTCATTTTGCTGCTTTGTTTGCGGTTCGTCTTCATTGTCAATCACATCGTTAGGCACTTCGGGAAGCACTCGGCCGACAATTGCAGCTAATTCATCCAGTATGCCTGTTACCGGACGGCCCTCGCTGATTTCTCTGCTCATTTCGCGAAGGCGGCTGACCGTATCGGGATCAGCAATGACTACTGCGTTGGCGCCATATCGATCATTCTTTAGCGCCTGAGCTACAGAATATTTAATGGTTTCCACTTTGCTTCTGTCCAAAGTATCATCGACATCAATCCCAACAACAGCATAACCTCCCAGCACAACGGCTGTTGCATCCTTGACGTCGGGGTTTTTTTCAGCAACGCTGACAAGATGTTTGGCAATATCCGTTCTTGTTCCATTGTTTTTTGTTTCTTGAGTTGTGTCCTTTACGTGAATCGGTTTAGTCTCCTGCTGTCTTGTTGATTCTTTTTCAACATTCTGGCCCTGTTTTCCTTGTTGATAGGCACAAGCGGACAGGATAAGTGTCAGCTGTATGATAATGAAAAGAATTCGCACTTGCGGGTTCCCTCCTTAAAATGCTTTCATTAATTTTATTGTTGAATTAACCTTCTATCTTTATGCACAAAAACATATATTTTAGCAGGCATTCATCTTTTTCATCAAAAGAGAAGCAGGAAGAACTTTGACCCTTATATCAGGAGGCTGAGACTTGAGTAAAATTTATGTGTTAGATACGAATGTGTTATTACAGGATCCTAACGCGATATTTTCTTTTGAAGAAAATGAGGTTGTCATCCCTGCTGTCGTTTTAGAAGAGGTTGATTCAAAAAAACGGTATATGGACGAAGTTGGAAGGAATGCAAGGCACGTATCTAAGCTAATCGATGCGCTAAGACAAAAGGGCAGGCTGCATGAGCATGTCCCGCTTGACACCGGCGGCACACTGAGAATTGAACTGAATCATCGTTCGTTTCACCAGCTGCAAGAGATCTTTATTGAAAAGACGAACGATAATCGCATATTAGCCGTTGCGAAAAACTTGAGCCTCGAGGAAGAAACCAAGGAAAATGGCAGGCCGGTTATCCTCGTCAGTAAGGATGTACTGGTCAGGGTTAAAGCCGACGCAATCGGACTGCTTGCTGAAGATTTCTTGAATGACCGGGTTGTGGACAATGATGAAATGTACAGCGGCTATAAAGATTTATATATCAGTCAGCAGCTGTTCAGCTCTTTTTACGGAAAAAATCAAATTTCAGTAAACGATGTGAAACAGCATGCGTTTTATCCGAATCAGTTTGCTTTAATGAAGGATGAGCTAGGAGGATCCTCCTCGGCAGTCGGAATTGCAGATAAAACCGGAACGGTATTAAAAAGACTCGTATTTGATGATGAACATATATGGGGAATCAGGCCGAAAAATGTACAGCAGACAATGGCATTAGAGCTTTTGCTGCGGGAAGATATTCCGCTTGTCACCCTGATCGGCAAAGCGGGAACCGGCAAAACGCTCTTAGCTTTGGCGGCAGGGCTATTACAGACAGAAGACTTGGGAATATACAAAAAGTTGGTCGTCGCAAGGCCGATTGTTCCTGTTGGCAAGGACATCGGATATTTGCCAGGCGAAAAAGAGGAAAAGCTAAAGCCTTGGATGCAGCCGATTTTTGACAACTTAGAGTTTCTGTTTAATGCGAAAAAACCAGGGGAGCTTGATGCTATTTTGGCGGGAATTGGCTCAATTCAGGTAGAGGCGCTGACTTATATCAGAGGGAGAAGCATTCCAGATCAATTTATTATCATTGATGAAGCGCAAAATTTGACCAGGCATGAGGTGAAAACTTTGCTGACGAGAGTCGGTGAAGGCAGTAAAATTGTCTTAATGGGTGACCCTGAACAAATTGATCACCCATATTTAGACAGTCTGAATAATGGTTTGGCCTATGTGGTTGAGCGGTTTAAAGGACAACCCATCTCAGGCAGCGTGAAGCTGTTAAAAGGTGAGAGATCAGGTCTCGCCCAGCTCGCAGCTGATTTGCTGTAACATTAAATGATTTCGATCTCTTTTACATCGGTAATCGGCTGTTTGTGATGGACCGGGTCTTCAAAGTAAATATGCACGGGGCCGCCTTCTTGAATCGGCTTGCCTGCCTCACTGAAATGGACAATACTGTTCAGAGCGGTTTCCAGAGAAACGGCGGCCTTTCCCGAACTTGTGACAAATACACATTGTGTCGCAGAGCTGTTCGGCTCAGCATTTTTCAGGACAGTCCCAAGTCTCATTGCGAAACTGCCGTTCATCAGTTTTTGCTTCTCATATTGCTTTTCCGTCTTTAATGTAGGCGGCGCGATTCGCCCCTCTCTGATGACGCGTTCCGGATCAAGGTCTGATTCATCCCCGGCTGATTGTGTGTCTTGACTGTCCCCTTTGCGGTCAAACGAAAATTTGCGATCATCAAAAATCCATACGCTTGGATCAATGGTAATTGGATATGTAACATTACCTTTTACTTGGATAACGCTCATGATATGACCCCCTTCTCTCAAAATTATAAAAGTTTTCGCATGAATTGTCACTTTGTGTACAAATTATGTGTATTGAAATGCTGAGGGAACGAGGGTGTTTGCATGGTATGCCGGCATAATGATGAGCTTGAAGCCTTAGTGAAAAAGGCGAAAAAAGTAACGGACAAGGGGGAGGTAGCCAGCTATATTCCCGCCTTGGCAAAAGCTGATAAACACGACCTGTCAGTGGCGATTTATTATTCCAATAATGTTTGTCTGTCAGCAGGTGACGTAGAAAAAACATTTACGCTTCAAAGTATATCGAAAGTCCTTTCCCTTGCTTTGGTGTTAATGGAATACGGCAAAGATAAGGTCTTCAGTTATGTTGGACAGGAGCCGACCGGTGATCCGTTTAATTCAATTATCAAGCTCGAAACGGTGAATCCGAGCAAGCCGTTAAACCCTATGATTAATGCCGGGGCATTGGTAGTGACAAGTCTGATAAGAGGAAGAACGGTGAAAGAGAGACTTGATTATTTGCTTTCTTTTATCAGAAGGCTGACAAACAACCAAGAGATTACATACTGCCGGGAAGTGGCTGAATCTGAATACAGCACTTCAATGATTAATCGGGCGATGTGTTATTATATGAAGCAGTACGGCATTTTTGAAGATGATGTAGAAGCAGTAATGGATTTATACACGAAGCAATGCGCGATTGAGATGAACAGCTTGGATTTAGCGAAAATCGGATCTGTATTTGCATTGAACGGCAGACATCCAGAGACTGGGGAGCAAGTCATCTCAAAAGATGTCGCTAGAATTTGCAAAACGTTTATGGTGACGTGCGGAATGTACAATGCAAGCGGGGAATTCGCAATTAAGGTCGGAATTCCTGCGAAAAGCGGCGTATCCGGCGGGATTATGGGCATTTCGCCTTGCGATTTCGGGATCGGCATATTCGGCCCCGCATTAGACGAAAAAGGGAACAGCATTGCAGGTGTAAAGCTTTTGGAAATAATGTCTGAGATGTACAGGCTGAGTATTTTTTAATTTATGTCATATGCTTAAATCCTCTTGCATTTTCTGTTGATACCCTTTATGATAAATAGAAGAATTAGGTACTCGCCTGGGGAACGGAGGGATACTTTTGGCTTCAGAGATGATAGTTGACCATCGGCAAAAAGCTTTTGAACTCTTAAAAGTGGACGCTGAGAAGATTTTGAAGCTGATCCGAGTACAAATGGATAACTTAACGATGCCTCAATGTCCTCTATATGAAGAGGTTTTAGATACTCAAATGTTCGGGCTTTCGAGGGAAATCGATTTTGCTGTCCGCCTGGGATTGGTTGATGAAAAAGACGGTAAAGACCTTTTATACACATTGGAACGCGAATTGTCTGCTTTACATGACGCGTTTACAGCTAAATAAATGATAAAACTCAAACTTATTAACAGTTTGGGTTTTTTTATAACCGCTATTTTTCTCTCATCTCATAAAAGACGGACTTTTTTTACACATTCCTTCCGAATCGTATAGAGATTCTTCGTCTCGTTTGATAAATTGTAGTAAAATAAAAAAGATAAATACATAAAAACCATAGATAATGGAAGTTAGAAGCAGGGAAGAGGATGTTATGTTAAAAAAAATGCTAAAATCTTATGATTACTCACTGATATTCGCAATCGTTTTATTATGCGGATTCGGTTTAGTGATGGTATACAGCTCAAGCATGATTACAGCTGTCTCCCGGTATGGAGTAAGCAGTAATTTTTTCTTCATGCGGCAGCTGTTTGCTTTAATTGCGGGTGGCGCTCTATTTATTCTCATGGCGTTGTTTCCTTACAAGGCACTGGCCCATCAAAAGTTTCAGAAGGGGATACTGCTTGTATCTGTTCTTGCGCTTATCTCACTGTTTGTTTTCGGGCATGTTGCCGGAAACGCGCAGAGCTGGTTTAAAATCGGCGGAATGAGTATTCAGCCTGGGGAGTTTGTGAAACTGGTCGTGATTTTATACCTTGCAGCCGTATATGCAAAAAAACAAAGTTATATCGACCATCTGTTAACGGGAGTAGCCCCTCCGGTAGTCATGACGCTTATAATTTGCGGGTTAATTGCCATGCAGCCAGATTTCGGTACAGCCATGATTATAGGGTTAATTGCGACGTGCATGATCTTGTGCTCCGGATTCAGCGGAAAGACGCTGGTGAGGCTGCTTTTGCTCGGCGGAATTGTTTTCATTTTAGTCAGCCCGATTCTCTATTTAAATCAGGATCAAATTTTAACTAAAGGCCGTTTGGCGCGTTTTGAGAGTCTTGAAGACCCATTTAAGTATGCAAATTCATCAGGTTTGCAAGTGATCAATTCTTATTATGCGATCAGCTCAGGCGGCATTTTCGGCCTGGGGCTCGGTGAAAGTATCCAAAAATACGGATATCTGCCTGAATCACACACTGACTTTATTATGGCTGTCATTGCTGAAGAGCTCGGCATTTTTGGGGTATTGTTTGTGATTTTCTTATTGGGTTTTGTCGTCATAAAAGGTTTTTATATTGCCAGAAAATGTGAGGACCCGTTTGGAAGTCTTCTGGCGATCGGCATTTCAAGCATGATTGCCATCCAGTCGTTTATTAACCTTGGCGGTGTCAGCGGATTAATTCCGATTACAGGGGTTACTCTGCCATTTATCAGTTACGGGGGCTCTTCTTTGGTGCTGCTGCTGGGGAGTATGGGGATATTAGCGAATATCAGCATGTTTGTGAAATATTCAGAGAATAAGAAAAAGAAAGAGCCCTTGGCGCCGAAGGGAATGAAAAAGAAACAGCTCAAAAAAACTGTTTATCTGTAAAAAACAAGTGTGTACAGGGGAAGGATATTCCGCTATGATAGATTATATTCCATTCGGGTAAGGGGGAGAAAAGTTTGTCTCAGCAATCGATACAAAAAGTATTAGTAGCAAACAGGGGAGAAATTGCAATCCGAATATTCCGGGCGTGTACCGAGTTGAATATTCGAACAGTTGCGGTCTATTCAAAAGAAGATTCCGGTTCCTACCATCGGTACAAAGCGGATGAAGCATACTTGGTCGGTGAAGGGAAAAAACCGATTGATGCTTACCTGGATATTGAAGGTATCATTGATATTGCGAAAAGAAACAAAGTCGATGCAATTCATCCGGGATACGGTTTCTTATCTGAAAATATTCATTTTGCGAGACGATGTGAAGAAGAAGGCATCGTATTCATTGGTCCAAAATCCGAGCATCTCGATATGTTTGGTGACAAGGTAAAAGCGCGTGAGCAGGCAGAAAAAGCGGGAATCCCCGTGATTCCGGGAAGCGACGGTCCTGCCGAAACGCTTGAAGCCGTCGAACAATTTGGACAAGCTAACGGTTATCCGATCATCATTAAAGCCTCGCTTGGCGGCGGCGGCCGCGGTATGCGGATTGTCAGATCTGAAAGTGAAGTTAAAGAAGCATATGAGCGTGCTAAATCAGAGGCGAAAGCAGCCTTTGGCAATGATGAAGTTTATGTAGAAAAATTAATTGAGAATCCGAAACATATTGAGGTTCAGGTCATTGGAGACAAGCAGGGAAATGTCGTCCATCTTTTTGAAAGGGATTGCTCCGTTCAAAGACGCCATCAAAAGGTCATTGAAGTGGCGCCGAGTGTCTCGCTGTCACCTGAATTAAGGGACCAAATTTGTGAGGCGGCAGTTGCGCTTGCCAAAAATGTAAACTATATAAATGCGGGGACGGTCGAATTCCTTGTTGCAAACAACGAGTTCTACTTTATTGAAGTAAACCCTCGCGTACAAGTTGAACACACGATAACAGAAATGATTACTGGTGTCGATATTGTTCAAACTCAGATCCTTGTTGCCCAAGGGCACAGCCTTCACAGCAAAAAAGTAAATATTCCTGAGCAAAAGGACATTTTTACAATCGGCTATGCCATTCAGTCACGGGTTACGACTGAGGATCCGCAAAATGATTTCATGCCTGATACAGGAAAAATCATGGCTTACCGCTCAGGCGGCGGTTTTGGTGTCCGTCTTGATACCGGAAACAGCTTCCAGGGCGCCGTGATCACACCTTACTATGATTCACTTCTCGTTAAGCTTTCAACTTGGGCTTTAACGTTTGAACAGGCAGCTGCCAAAATGGTGCGAAACCTTCAGGAGTTTAGAATCAGAGGCATAAAAACGAACATTCCATTCCTTGAGAACGTTGCAAAACATGAGAAGTTCCTGACAGGGCAATATGATACATCTTTCATTGATACAACGCCTGAATTATTTAATTTCCCTAAACAAAAAGACCGCGGAACGAAAATGCTCACTTACATCGGCAATGTGACAGTAAACGGTTTCCCCGGAATCGGGAAAAAAGAAAAACCGGCGTTTGACAAACCGTTAAGCGTAAAAGTAGACGTTGATCAGCAGCCTGCCAAAGGAACAAAGCAAATTCTCGATGAAAAAGGCGCAGAAGGGCTTGCAAATTGGGTTAAGGAGCAGAAATCTGTCCTTTTAACTGATACGACATTCAGGGATGCCCACCAATCGTTATTGGCAACTAGAATCAGATCGCATGATTTGAAAAAAATCGCAAATCCGACGGCTGCGTTATGGCCTGAACTATTCAGTATGGAAATGTGGGGAGGCGCGACCTTCGATGTAGCCTACCGATTCCTGAAAGAAGATCCGTGGAAGCGTTTGGAAGATCTTCGCAAAGAAGTGCCGAATACCTTATTCCAGATGCTGCTACGCTCATCAAATGCGGTCGGCTATACGAATTATCCGGACAATGTGATTAAAGAATTTGTGAAGCAATCAGCTCAATCCGGTATTGATGTGTTTCGTATTTTCGACAGCTTAAACTGGGTAAAAGGGATGACGTTAGCCATTGATGCTGTTAGGGATACCGGCAAAGTGGCAGAAGCTGCGATTTGTTATACGGGAGATATCCTTGACAAGAACCGGACGAAGTACGACCTTGCATATTATACATCGATGGCGAAGGAGCTTGAGGCGGCCGGAGCCCATATTCTCGGGATTAAAGATATGGCAGGGCTGTTAAAACCGCAGGCTGCATATGAGCTCGTTTCTGCGTTGAAAGAAACGATCGACATTCCGGTTCACCTTCATACGCATGATACGAGCGGAAACGGTATTTATATGTATGCGAAAGCTGTTGAAGCCGGCGTTGATATCATAGACGTGGCGGTCAGCTCAATGGCGGGATTAACGTCACAGCCTAGCGCGAGCGGATTTTATCATGCGATGGAAGGCAACGACCGCCGTCCGGAAATGAATGTCCAAGGCGTTGAATTGCTGTCCCAATATTGGGAGTCGGTGCGTAAATATTATAGTGAATTTGAAAGCGGAATGAAGTCTCCGCATACTGAAATTTATGAACACGAAATGCCAGGGGGCCAATACAGCAACCTGCAGCAGCAAGCCAAGGGAGTAGGCCTTGGCGACCGCTGGAACGAAGTCAAGGAAATGTACAGACGCGTGAACGATATGTTCGGTGACATCGTCAAGGTAACGCCTTCCTCAAAAGTAGTCGGAGATATGGCACTCTACATGGTGCAAAACAATCTGACTGAAAAAGACGTTTACGAAAAAGGTGAATCTTTAGATTTCCCTGATTCTGTCGTGGAGCTTTTTAAAGGAAATATCGGCCAGCCTCATGGCGGATTCCCGGAAAAACTGCAAAAGCTGATCTTAAAAGGACAGGAGCCGATTACAGTCAGACCGGGCGAACTGCTTGAGCCGGTGTCATTTGAAGCGATCAAACAGGAATTTAAAGAGCAGCATAACTTGGAAATTTCAGATCAGGATGCTGTGGCATATGCCCTTTATCCTAAAGTCTTCACTGATTATGTGAAAACGACAGAAAGCTATGGAGACATCTCGGTATTAGATACACCGACATTCTTCTACGGTATGACATTAGGTGAAGAGATAGAAGTTGAAATTGAACGCGGCAAAACGCTGATCGTTAAGCTGATTTCAATCGGTGAGCCTCAGCCTGATGCCACCCGCGTCGTTTATTTCGAACTCAACGGGCAGCCGCGTGAAGTAGTCATTAAAGATGAAAGCATTAAGTCTTCCGTTCAGGAAAGGCTGAAAGCAGACCGGACAAATCCAAGCCACATCGCAGCTTCCATGCCTGGAACAGTTATTAAGGTATTGGCTGAAGCAGGCACAAAAGTCAATAAAGGTGATCATTTGATGATTAATGAAGCGATGAAAATGGAAACAACGGTTCAGGCGCCTTTCTCAGGAACAATCAAGCAGGTTCATGTGAAAAATGGTGAGCCGATCCAAACGGGAGATCTGCTCCTTGAAATTGAAAAAGCATAAAAAACAAAGAGTGTATATCATTTGATATACACTCTTTGTTTTTTATATAGAAAATGTGGAGTGAAACAGATGGTTAGAAGAGATATAAGGGGACTTCAGAGATTATAGAGTACTGTCACAAGCCCAAAATAAAAAGAGGCTTATATACCACCAATTTTTTAGATGCTTTGTAGTAGTCCATGCATATTTCTATAAGCACTAACTGATTTTCCAATGGCCAAAATGATTAATACTTATGTTCGCGGGCTATAGATGCATATGAAATTTCTATAATCACGATGAGAAAGGAGACAGCCTTAAGTGAGCCGCTCACTGATCATCAAGTTCAGCGAAGGCTGGCCATTGAAACAATAAAGCGCCAAAACAAGACATGAAAAAAGACCAAAGCCGCCTAAGGCTTTGGTCTTGAGTCCTTATGATTGCCTGGATTCGTAACGGAAACGAGCAATCAATAATAAGAAGTAGCATAGAACGCCAAACAGACAGGCAATAAAGAACGAGTGGGCAAGTGCAAAGCCCAGAGCCAGTTCAGAGTATACGATCATAATCCCGGACAGTGCCTGTAATGTAATGAAAATAAGACATGAGATCCATCCCCAAAAGATCTGTTTTTGATCTTTATAGGAGATAATAGCATGAACAGCGGCAACAATAATCCATACAAATAACAGTAAGGCTGCTGCTCTGTGGCCCATTTGCACCCATTCATGGAATTGGGTCGGAAGTCCATTGTTCAGCGGGCTGCACAGCGGCACATCAGGACATGCCAGACTTGATTCAGTGTGTCTTACATATGCGCCTGTATACACAACGATATAGGAATATATCAAAATTCCTATCATGTGAAATTGCATCTTTTTGCCGATTTGAAGCGGCTTAACCAGTGTTCTGACTGATTTATCAGCTTCAAATATGAGCAATGTCAAAATAAGCACTGAAGCAAAAGAAATTAATGATATGCCGAAGTGAAGCGCCATAATCAGCGCGTTCGAACCGAATACGACAGCCAATGCGCCAAGCAATGCCTGAAGAAATAAAAAGATAATTGACATGATCGCGAGAAACGTTGTTTCACGGAAAATCGGCGTGATTTTTCTCCATGACCAAAACGCAAGGCTTAGCACAAGGACAATAGAGATTCCGCTTGCGAATCGGTGGCTCCATTCAATAATTGAAGCCGGATTCAGTTCAGGGAAAAAACGGCCGTGACACAGCGGCCACTGTCTGCCGCATCCTTGGCCGGAACCTGTTTTTGTAACGAGGGCACCCCCGATTAAAACAATTAGCATGACAAATGTCGTCAGAACACCGAGAGCTTTTAATGCTTTATTCATACAATATTCACCTTCTCAACATACTGCTGCAATTTTATATACGTTCCAAGTGTAAGCGAATATGTGTTTTGTGGCAATTCCCAGAGCCTTTTGTTCACAAAAATATAATAGAATGACGGCTTCTGGAAAATGTACACTTGATTATTCATGCCGGGTCTGATAGAAATAAGGTAAACGCAATGCCGATTTGGAGATTGCCTTCATCTTTGGTAAAATTCATAAAAAGTTCACAAATAAATTCCTGTTTGTCGTTTAATATTTAATAGGATGTTTTTTTACAAGATGTTATCTTGTATGATAGAGTTGCAGGTTATTTTATTCTCCTGCGTTAGGTTTGTAAGGGAGGTTTACGTTATGGCTAACTCCAGAATCTTAAATGATACAGCTATAGACGGACAAATTGAAGAAACAACGGCATGGAAAGATTTTCTGTCCCTTATTAAAATAGGGATCGTCAATTCTAACCTCATCACGACTTTCACTGGAATGTGGCTTGCACTGCATATTTCCGGTTTAAGTTTTTTAGGCAATATAAACACCGTTCTTCTTACGTTAATCGGGTCTTCACTGATTATTGCGGGCTCCTGTGCGATCAATAACTGGTATGACCGGGACATTGACCATCTTATGGAGCGTACGAAAGTAAGACCGACGGTTACGGGTAAAATTCAGCCGAGTCAGGCGTTATGGTCTGGAATTTTGCTGGTTGCTTTAGGATTGATCATGCTGCTGATGACAACTGTCATGGCTGCTGTTATCGGTTTTATCGGAGTCTTTACGTATGTTGTATTGTACACAATGTGGACGAAACGCCGCTATACGATTAACACAGTAGTAGGAAGCGTTTCCGGTGCAGTGCCGCCGCTTATTGGATGGACGGCAGTGGAAGGGAATATCGGTGTCGTAGCATGGGTGTTATTCATGATTTTATTTATTTGGCAGATTCCTCACTTCTTAGCATTGGCTATCAAGAAAACTGAGGATTACAGAGCTGCAAATATTCCGATGCTTCCTGTCGTATATGGTTTTGAAGTGACAAAAAGACAAATTATTGTGTGGGTTGCGTGCCTGATGCCGCTTCCGTTTTTCCTTGGTAGCCTGGGTCTTCCGATTGTCATTCTCGGCTTGCTGTTAAATATCGGCTGGCTGATTCTTGGCTTAATGGGATTCCGCTCCAAGAATATCATGAAGTGGGCAACGCAGATGTTCGTTTACTCGCTTAACTACATGACAATCTATTTCGTTGCCATGGTTGTCTTGACGCTTTTCTAAAAAATAGATATGATGCTTGTTTTATCGCTTCAAAATAAACGATGACAACTAGTAAATGCCGCCTTGACCTCTTGTTTAATCAGGCGGCTTTACTTTTATACATAGATGGCATTTTGAGTAAAAAAACTCATAATTTAAGAGAAGAGGAAATGTAAGTGCTTTATTGGTGATAGGTTGGATGGCGATAGATTTCGATCCGCTTTCCGCCTTTGTATTGACCAGAAAAGGGGTTGGGTGAAATGGTAAAGCATTGGCGTCTTATTTTATTATTAGCCTTAGTGCCGCTTCTATTAAGCGGATGTGGAAAACCTTTTTTATCCACGCTCAAGCCTGCTGGCGAGGTGGCTGATAAACAGTATGACCTGACAGTGCTCAGCACATTGATTATGGTGGTTGTTGTTGCAGTAGTATCTGTTATCTTCTTTTATGTGATTGTGAGATTCAGAAGATCACGGGTCGGTGAGAACACGATACCGAAACAGGTAGAGGGGAATAAATTTTTAGAAATCACATGGACCGTGATCCCGATTTTGCTGCTCATTATTCTTGTGATTCCTGTTGTATTATATACGCTGGAGCTAGCGGACACATCACCAATGGATAAAAAAGGCCGCAAAGCTGAGGATGCTCTTGTAGTCAATGTTAGGGCAAATTTATACTGGTGGGAGTTTGAGTACCCTGATTACGGCATTATCACAAGCCAGGAGCTGATTGTACCAACAGATCAGCGTGTATATTTTAATTTAAAAGCCTCTGATGTAAAACATTCCTTCTGGATTCCTTCAGTTGGAGGAAAACTTGATACGAATACGGATAATGAAAATAAGTTCTTCCTGACATTTGATTCAAAACGAAGCAAAGAGGCAGGAGATATGTTTTTTGGGAAGTGTGCGGAGCTTTGCGGCCCTTCACATGCGCTGATGGATTTTAAGGTGAAGACAATGTCTGCAAAGGAATTTCAGGGCTGGACAAAAGAAATGAAAAACTATAAATCTACAGCAGAGAGCGATTTGGCTAAGCAGGGTGAAGAACTGTTTAAAGAGAAAAACTGCCTGAGCTGCCATGCGGTAGAGCCGAATGATAAGCGTGCAGAAGCCGCTAGAACGGCACCCAACTTGGCGACCTTCGGTGAAAGGACAAAAGTGGCAGGGGTGAAAGAGGCCAACAAAGAAAATGTGAAGGCTTGGCTGAAGGACCCTGACAGCATAAAGCCGGGGAACAAAATGACAGGCACATATCCAAAGCTCTCAGACAGCGAAACAGATGCGCTTTATGAATACTTAAAAGGCTTAAAAGCGGAAAGCAAGTAGGGAAGAAAGGGAGATATTGGGGGAGGTCACATATGTTGAATGCGCTTACAGAAAAGCGGACGCGCGGATCTATGCTTTGGGATTATTTGACGACGGTGGACCATAAAAAAATCGCGATTCTTTATTTAGTGGCAGGGGGATTCTTCTTTCTTGTCGGGGGAATTGAAGCGATGTTTATCAGAATTCAGCTTGCAAAGCCGGAAAATGCGTTTCTCAGTGCTCAAGCGTACAATGAAGTAATGACTATGCACGGAACGACGATGATCTTTCTGGCTGCGATGCCGCTCTTATTTGCCTTGATGAATGCGGTTGTGCCTTTGCAGATCGGGGCTCGGGACGTTTCGTTTCCATTTTTAAACGCGCTTGGTTTTTGGCTCTTCTTTTTCGGGGGCATTTTCTTAAATCTAAGCTGGTTTTTGGGCGGAGCGCCAGATGCGGGCTGGACGTCATATGCCTCACTTTCGCTTCATTCTAAAGGGCACGGCATAGACTTTTTCGTCCTCGGACTCCAAATATCGGGGCTCGGGACGCTGATAGCCGGGATTAACTTTTTGGCCACGATTATCAACATGAGGGCTCCGGGCATGACGTATATGAGGCTGCCTTTGTTTACATGGACGACATTTGTGGCCTCGGCATTGATTTTGTTCGCGTTTCCGCCGCTTACGGTTGGATTGGCTCTCATGATGCTGGATCGACTGTTCGGAACCAATTTCTTTAATCCGGAGCTTGGCGGAAATACGGTCATTTGGGAACATTTATTTTGGATCTTCGGCCACCCGGAGGTTTATATCCTAATTTTGCCTGCATTCGGTATTTTTTCTGAGGTCATCCCTGTGTTCGCCAGAAAGCGTTTGTTTGGCTATTCTTCAATGGTTTTTGCAATCGTGCTCATCGGCTTTCTGGGCTTTATGGTTTGGGTGCACCACATGTTCACGACTGGTCTCGGCCCGATTGCAAATGCCATTTTTGCGGTTGCAACAATGGCTATCGCGATTCCGACCGGGATTAAGATTTTTAACTGGCTGTTGACGATTTGGGGAGGAAATGTGAAGTATACAACCGCTATGCTGTATGCTGTCTCATTTATTCCATCCTTTGTGCTCGGCGGTGTGACGGGAGTCATGCTGGCAGCTGCTGCGGCTGATTATCAGTTCCATGATACGTATTTTGTGGTTGCGCACTTCCACTACGTCATTATTGGCGGCGTTGTATTCGGCCTTTTAGCCGGTGTTCATTTCTGGTGGCCGAAAATGTTCGGTAAAATTCTGCATGAAACGATGGGGAAAATTTCATTTGTATTGTTTTTTATCGGCTTTCACCTCACGTTTTTCATTCAGCATTTTGTCGGCTTAATGGGGATGCCGCGCCGGGTTTATACGTTTTTGCCAGGACAGGGTCTGGAAACCGGCAACTTGATCAGTACAATCGGGGCGTTTTTTATGGCGGCAGCTGTTATTCTTCTGCTGGTCAATGTCATATGGACATCGGTAAAAGGTGAATATGTAGGTGCTGATCCATGGCATGACGGACGTACGCTGGAATGGACCGTTTCTTCACCGCCGCCGGAGTATAACTTTAAACAGCTTCCTTTTGTCAGAGGACTTGATCCGTTTTGGATTGAGAAGCAGGCAGGGCACGAATCAATGACGCCGGCGGAACCGGTTGATGATATTCATATGCCAAACGGCTCAATCCTGCCGCTCGTCATTTCCTTCGGCCTTTTTGTCGCAGCGTTCGGGCTGCTGTACAGAAGTGATTACGCTTGGGGCCTGCCGGTGATCTTTATCGGGCTCGGCATCACATTTATTACGATGCTGCTTCGTTCAGTAATTGATGATCACGGCTATCATATTCATAAAGAGGAACTGCCGAACGATGATAAAGGGGTGAAGGCATAATGCAAGTTCAAGAAAAATTCACCGCAGAAACCTTTCCGGCTTCTCCTGAAAAAGTAACCCTGGAAGGGAAAAATAAATTTTTAGGCTTTTGGCTTTTTCTTGGCGGAGAGACTGTTCTGTTTGCGTCTCTCTTCGCCACGTTTCTTGCGCTTCGGAATTCAAATGCCGGTGATCCGCCTACGACGGAAATGTTCGATGTGACACTTGTATTCATTGCCACAATGCTTCTATTAACGAGCAGTTTAACGAGTGTGTACGCGATGTACCACATGAAGAACTTTTCCTTCGGCAAGATGCAGCTTTGGCTGGGAATTACGATTTTATTGGGGGCGGGCTTTTTAGGACTGGAAATCTATGAGTTCAAGCATTACACCCATGAATTTGGCTTTACCATCACAAGCTCTGCCCTTGGTTCTGCGTTTTACACGCTTGTCGGTACACACGGCGCCCACGTGGCATTTGGGCTTATGTGGATCAGCACGCTTATGATCCGCAATGCCAAGAGAGGGCTGAATCTGTATACGGCGCCTAAGTTTTACGTTGCCAGCCTTTATTGGCACTTTATTGATGTCGTGTGGGTCTTCATCTTTACCGTTGTATATTTAATGGGGATGGTGGGATAAACATGGTCGATAAAAAAAGCAGAGGGCATATCAATAGCGACCTTGAATTTAAGAAAAAAAAGCATGCCCGAGAGATGAAATATCAAGTCCTGTCTTTTGGTTTAATGATCGGTCTTACGATTGTTGCATTTCTGACTGTGGCCACGGACGGTGTCGGCAGCTGGTTTACGATTCCTTTCATTATTTTGCTAGCTGCAATTCAAGTCATCTTTCAGCTGTATTATTTCATGCATATGAATCAGAAAGGGCATGAGGCGCCGGCACTGTTTTTGTATTCAGGGGTGTTTGTCGCGTTTATCACTGTGCTTGCGTTTGTGACAATTATATGGTGGTAATTTGAACAGCCGCCGGAGGTGAAGAAATGAATCAGTTGGAGATATTTGGGTTTCGCGCGATGTGGAGCCCTTATCTTTTTTGTATCCTGTTAGGCATTACGGCGCTTTATCTCTATTTTTACAGGCGAATGTCTTCAAAGCCAAATCGAATAACTGGTAAAGAGATGGTATGCTTTCTGTCGGCGATGCTGTTTTTATATGCAGCCGAGGGAAGCCCGGTTGATCTGCTCGGACATATTATGTTCAGCGCACATATGGTGCAGATGGCCGTCCTGTATTTGGTTGTCCCGCCGCTGTTAATCGCGGGAATTCCTGCATGGCTCTGGGAAAAAATCATTTTCAGGCCTTCAATCAAACCGTTTTTTTCCTTTTTTACGACGCCTTTAATTGCTTTGCTTTTGTTTAACGGCATTTTTTCTTTATATCATGTACCGCTTATATTTGATACTGTCAAAACGGATCCGTTTTACCATACATTAATCACTTGGCTTATCTTTGTGCTTGCGTTCTTCATGTGGTGGCCGCTTGTTCATAAGGTTGAGCGTCTACGGCAGCTCAGCGGCTTGATGAAGCTGGGTTATATTATGGCGGACGGTATGCTGCTCACACCTGCTTGCGCCTTGATCATGTTCAGCGGTGCACCGTTATACGCCACCTATACAGATCCGGCTTTATGGGCTGAGGCAATGAGGCTTTGCGTGCCAGCGGATATGATGGGGCAGGTCCCATTAACAGGGCCAGAGATGTTGAATACACTGCCTTTGTTAGAGGATCAGCAGCTCGGAGCAGTCATGATGAAAATCATTCAGGAAATTGTGTACGGTACTTTTTTGGCCATTATTTTTTTCCAATGGGTGAAGAAAGAAAGGGAAAAGGACGGGCAGGAGGAGCCGCCGTATATTCAGCAGACGATATCATAAAAGGTACAGCGAAATATGCTGTACCTTTTCGTTACATTTGAACTGTTTTTAACATGTTGGCTATGTCCTGAATCAGTGCCTTGCTTTTTGTCACAACCTGTACGGGAAACTCTTCCGTTTCTCCATATTCTACTCCATGAGGGTAGTAATGCTTTCCTAGGAGAGGGGACATTAATTGAATCACGGCGCGCCCGCTTCCGACATCGCCTTCTGCCGCAATACCTTGTATCCGCAAGTAAAACGTACCCTCAATCGTCGAAAACTTCTTGTCATAGGTGACTCTCTCGTAATCCCATTGACCCGCTCTGATAAGACCTTTGCTTTCCATTAAGTCGTCTAGCCAGCTGAGCTCAGCCTTAACCCCTTCAAGTCCGCTTTCAGTAAACTTCAACACTGACCCCTCCTTATAAAAATTACCTTTCCTGACAATCATAGTATGAAAGCGTTAAACTTTCAATGAATCTTCTTCTTTTGAAAGTATGCAAAAATTAAATTTTGACGACAATAGCACTAAACTAAAGGAGGTTAAACGGATGACAAAAATAAAAGATCTGATGACAGCCGACTTGCAATATTGCACGGTATTAGATAATGTATATGAAGCTGCAGTAAAGATGAAGGACGCAAATGTAGGAGCGATTCCGGTAGTTGATGAGGACGGGGAAACATTGGTCGGCATCGTAACCGACCGCGATCTCGTATTAAGAGGAATCGCCATCAAAAAACCGAACTCGCAAAAAATCACTGACGCGATGACTGAAAAACCTGTCAGTGTGGAGGAAGATGCTTCAGTCGATGAGGTTCTTCATTTGATGGCATCGCATCAGCTCAGAAGGATACCAGTTACAAAAAATAAAAAACTGACTGGAATTGTCACGCTTGGTGATCTTTCTTTATCTGAGCAAACGAATGAACGTGCCGGCAGCGCCTTATCGGATATTTCCGAAGGTGATAATAGAGAAGAAGGCTTTTTTCATTAACACATAAATCTTTGACATGTTAAATAGGCTGTATTGTAATGGGATGTAAACAAGAGATTGTGAATCGCCACGGGGGTGATAGATTGAAAAATATATTGAGAGCAATGGTTATCCTTTTGATTATCTGCGGAACTTATGTTCTGTTTATTCAATATGGATCTGTTCCTGAAAAGAAATCAAATGACAGCGAGCCTCAGGTGTCGAATGAGGAAGCGCAAAGCGGCAAACGAATACATATGCCGACTTCAGGGTTATTGTCCTTCATGGGCAAGCCCGCCGATGAAGTAACAAAAAAGCTTGGGGAACCTGAACGTATTGACCCTTCGGCTTATGATTACGATTGGTGGGTATACAATCAAGGTAAGGATCAATATATCCAAATCGGGGTATTAAACAATAAAGTGGTCACATTATTCGCGTCGGGTAATGATATTAACGCCAAGCCTTTCAAAATTGGAGAATCAACTGGCGATGTATTCAAGACCACCCAGGTGGCACCATTTGTGAATGTAGAGTATAAAGAAAATTCCTATCGGTTTGAATTTTCTGAAGAAGATATCAATACAAGACCGACTGTAAAGGTAGGAAAGATGTATGTCCAGCTGTATATGGACAAATTTGAGGGGAAGCTATCCAGCATCAGGGCGTTTGATGCGCAAACCTTTGTAAAGCAAAGACCTTATGAGGTAGTGTACCGCGGGGAATTAATTAAACCGAAAGCCGTTTCAGATGAGAAATGGAAAAAGATCCAAACGACGAGCGAAAAGCAAATCCTTGATTTGACGAATGTCATACGTGTTAAACATGGGCTTGCAAAGCTTGAGTGGGATCAGCCGACGGCGGAAGTGGCCTTCGGACATAGTGAGGATATGAAAGAAAATAATTATTTCTCCCATGTCTCCAAAAAATACGGCACGCTGAAAGACCGCTTAGAAAAAGGGCATGTTGACTTTCAGCAAGCGGGAGAAAATATCGCATACAATTATGTGGACGGTCCGGCCGCTGTAGAAGGCTGGCTGAATAGCGAAGGCCATCGAAAAGCGCTTCTGAATTCAGATTATACGCATCTTGGAGTCGGAGTAGACCGAAAATATTACACCCAAAATTTTATTAAACGATGGTAATGAAAGCCGCGGACGAATGGTCCCGGCTTTTTCTATTTCCATACAAACTGGTCTGAATGAATGTGCTGATAGCTTACAGATAAGGCCGTTTCCAATTCCTTCAGTCAGGCTTTTTCACCAGTGTATATAGGGATATCGGTAAAAATTCATTTGGGAATGAATATAGGCGAACACAATGCCCGACAAAACGATACATTGTAGTAGGTAACGATTTTCGGAGGGGGTGAGGATTGTGGCGAATCAACATGCCAATCATTCAATCAATGACTTTAAACAATTCGTCAAAAAGCATCCCAAGCTGATAAAAGAAGTGCGCAAAGAACAAAGAAGCTGGCAGGACGTATATGAAAATTGGGTCCTCTTCGGGGAGAGCGACCCGATTTGGGATCCGTATCGGGAACCGGAAGCAGCTGCTGAAGCTGTGCCTGAAACACCGCAAAAAAATGATTTTGTCTCGAAAATGGTGACAGCGGTGAAAAAGATGGATGTCAATCAAATGAACGAACAAATCAATAAAATGAGCCAGTCGATCTCATCGTTGCAAAGCCTTCTTAATACATTTTCCGGAAGCGGACAGAAGCATTCTCAGCCAGGTTCTGGACAGCATCCTTTTTCTTTTCGAAAGGATTAAAAAAGGGGAGCTCATATGCGCAAAGAGGTTCAGGAATATATTTTAGCAAACGAAGAACGGAAACGATTCATCAGAGAACAGCCGATATGGTACCGCAGGCTTTCAAGAAAACCGGATGATCTGTCCTCCTTTCAGCTTGAAATGATGAATTTTTATGAAAAAACCATTCCGCATCGGGTGAATCAGTTTACGAACGGGATTCAAATGGCGCAAATGATGATGCAAATGTTTCAAGCGATGCGGACAAAAGATTAAAAGACCCTGAAAAAGGGTCTTTTTTCATGCGGTCATAAGGTTTTGTTGGCGGCTGCGGTTAAGCATTTTCCAATTGGCTGGTTTCATGGTAAACTAACAACTGGAGGTGCATGTTATGTATGCGACGATGGAATCCGTGCGGCTTCAAAGTGAAGCTCAGCAGCTTGCCGAGATGATTCTGCAGTCGGAGACGGCTGAGAACTACCGCAATTGTTACAAGCGTCTCCAGGAAGATGAAGAGGCAGGTCGGATTATTCGTTCTTTTATCAAAATAAAAGAGCAGTATGAGGATGTACAGCGTTTTGGCAAATATCATCCTGACTATAGAGAAATATCCCGGAAAATGAGGGAGATCAAACGTGAGCTGGACCTGAACGACAAGGTGGCTGACTTCAAGAGAGCTGAAAATGAGCTCCAGTCCATTCTTGATGAGGTCAGCGTTGAGATTGGGACAGCTGTTTCGGAGCATGTGAAAGTTCCGACTGGGAACCCTTATTTTGACGGTTTGTCTTCATGCGGAGGCGGCTGCGGTTCAGGCGGAAGCTGCGGATGTAAAGTGTCCTGACGAGACTGGCCGTCTCGTCTTTTACATATAAGAGAAAACAGGCAGGTGATTGTATTGGAGAATAGGCGCCAGGGCATGGTTGTGTATCTGCACTCCCTAAAGCAGAGCAAAATGCTGAGGAAGTTCGGGAATGTGCACTATGTATCAAAACGATTAAAATATGTCGTACTGTACTGTGATATGGACCAAATTGAAAAAACAATGGACAAGATTGCGTCTTACTCATTTGTGAAAAAAGTGGAGCCTTCTTATAAACCGTTTTTAAAATTGGAATTCGAGTCAAAGCTTGATAAGGCAAAAGAATACGATTATAAAATCGGCATATAGCTATAAAAAAATCCCCGCAGGCATCTGCGGGGTCCTTCTATTCCTTAATATGTTAAGGAGAAGGCAAAGGGAGAGGAGAAACCGGAGGAAGAACTTATGGGGAAACGTAAGTCTTCTCCGCGGTTGGCAACAACATCCTCTAGATGCTGTTGCTTATAGTATGGACAAGGATGATTCTGCTTATACACCTGTTTATCAAGATTAGCGTTCATTGTTTGGAAGAATGCTTTATGTTAAGATAGGATTGATTTTTTTCTATGTACGTAGCGGCGTCCGGCCGAATAAAGAAACAAAATAGCTTTTAGAAAAAGTGGTGTGGAACATGAGAGTAATTTCTGGATCAAAAAAAGGCCGTTCACTAAAGGCTGTACCCGGAACATCAACAAGACCGACAACCGATAAAGTGAAGGAATCCATTTTCAATATGATCGGCCCTTATTTTGACGGGGGCATGGGACTTGACTTATTCGCAGGGAGCGGAGGACTTGGAATCGAAGCGCTTTCACGCGGGTTTGAGCATTGTATATTCGTTGACCGTGATTTTAAAGCGATTCAAACGGTAAAATCTAATTTGAAAACGCTGGAGCTTACAAAACAAGCACAGGTATACCGCAATGATGCGGAACGTGCTTTGCACGCTGCTGCTAAAAGAGAAACCGGCTTTCGCGGAATTTTTCTCGATCCGCCGTATAAGGAACAAAAGCTGAACGCGCTTTTAACGATGATTGACGAATATCAAATGCTGGAAGAAGACGGCTTTATCGTCGCTGAGCATGACAGAGAGGTCGAGCTTCCCGAAACCGTAGGAGATCTTGTGATGACAAGAAAAGAAACCTATGGGTTAACAGGTGTGGCGATTTATAAAAAGAGGGGGTAGTGAGGTGGCGAGTATAGCTGTCTGTCCCGGCAGTTTTGATCCGGTGACCTACGGGCATCTGGACATCATCAAACGCGGGGCGCATATTTTTGAACAAGTGTATGTATGTGTGCTGAATAATTCTTCAAAAAAGCCTTTGTTCAGTGTGGAAGAACGGTGTGAGCTTCTGAGAGAAGTGACAAAAGACATTCCGAACATAACAGTTGAAACATCGCAAGGCCTGTTAATTGATTATGCAAAAAGAAAAAATGCGAAAGCGATTTTAAGAGGCTTGAGAGCTGTATCCGATTTTGAATACGAGATGCAGGGGACATCAGTAAACCGGGTGCTTGATGAATCTATTGAGACGTTTTTTATGATGACAAACAATCAATATTCGTTTCTAAGTTCAAGCATCGTAAAAGAAGTGGCGAGATACAACGGCTCGGTATCAGAGTTTGTACCGCCGGAAGTAGAGCTGGCGCTTCAGCAAAAATTCAGACAAGGATGAGGGTTTTGACTCATCCTTTTTTTGTTCCGTTTGTCAGTCTGTAAGAAAAAATGATAATGTACGTAAACAGCGCGCATAGTGTGACAGCAGGTCCGATCTGCACAAGCAGATTCCAGCCGTTTATGAAGGCAGTTGGCATTTCACTGCTGTTAAGAGATTTAAATACATACTGATACGGATCATGCCATGCCGTGTAAAGAGGTTTCCATAAAAGCATGACGAAGACAGCGGCATAAACGCCCTGCAGCAAACGTGCGATAAAGAATGGTTTAAATCGAATGTCGGTTTCCGATAAAATACCTGCCACCTGAGCTTGTACGGAAAAGCCGCTAAACCCGAGAATAAAGCTGACGATAATGGCTTTTTGCAGAAGAGAAACATCTGTCTCGCTGACAAGCTTGCTGCCTAATGTAATTTCAAACATCCCTGATAAAAGCGGAATGTCCAATTGAGTCGGAAGCTGAAACAAAGTCAGTGCTCCTTTTGTGAAAACAGACAAAACATCAGTCAGCTGGACCACTGACAACAGCCGATTGAAGACAGAAAATAAAATAATAAAGCCGCCTACCATAAGAAGCGTTTGAACAGAAGACGTCACGGCGTCGCCTAAAATTTTACCCAAGGGCCGTTTTTCTGCAAGTCTGGCGGTATGAAGAGCGCGTAAAGCATCTTTGACTGAAGGGAAAGGTATCGTTTTCTTTCTTCTGAGATGCTGCTCTTCCTTGCGGCCATAGGAACGCATTGTTAAACCGACAGCCAGATTCCCTAAATAGTGTGCAGAAGCTAATAAAATGCCTAGTGATGCGTTTTGAAAGAAACCGACGGCAACAGCGCCGAAAATAAAGAGCGGGTTTGAAGAATTGGTAAACGACGCGAGCCGTTCTGCCTCTACTCTTGAAATCTGATTTTCCTGCCGCAGACGGGCAGTGAGTTTTGCTCCCGCTGGGTTTCCTGATGCCATTCCCATAGCAAGAACGAAGCCGCCGACACCCGGCACGCGAAAGATCGGCCGCATAAAAGGCTCAAGCAAAACACCGACAAATCGCACAATGCCAAAGCCGATTAAGAGTTCGGACAGAATAAAAAATGGCAGCAATGACGGAAACACAACCTCCCACCACATAGACAGCCCGGTTTTAGAGGCTTCGAATGAGGCCTGTGGATGTGAGATGACAGTCGCTGTTAAAAAAAGAAAAAACGAGGCAATCAAAAGTGTATTAATCTTCGACAAGTTCATTCTTACCTCCCCGATGCTAAAAATGCCCAATGACATGTATATCATGATAAAATAATGTATGATGTAAAACGGCCAAGCAGTACCTGTCCTCTTGATTCTTTGTACTAATATACGAGCATAGGGGTTCAGTTTAGACCATAGAATTCGGTATACAGGGAATTCAGGCAGGAGGTTAACGCTTTGGCCAAACCTAAAATCGGGTTAGCGTTAGGATCGGGAGGGGCCAGAGGGCTTGCTCATCTCGGTGTGCTTTCCAGTTTACATAAGCACCAAATTGAAGTGGATATGATTGCAGGAAGCAGCATGGGCGCTTTGGTGGGCAGTTTTTACGCCGCCGGACATGACGTGGCAACGATGAAAAAAGTAGCCAAAGCCTTTAAACGAAGGCTTTATGCTGATTATACGGTTCCGAAACTCGGTTTTTTAAAAGGTGACCGCGTCAGACAGCTTGTGCATGCTTATACATTCGGAAAACCGATTGAAGAGCTCCAAATCCCGCTGGGCATTGTTGCGTGTGATCTACAGACGGGAGAAAAGATTGTGTTCCGAAAAGGATCAGTGTCAGATGCAGTGAGGGCCAGCATCAGCATCCCGGGTATCTTTATTCCGCAGCGGCTGGACGGACGCCTTCTTGTAGACGGCGCGGTCGTCGATCGAATTCCGGTTTCTGTTGTGAAAGACATGGGAGCTGATATTATCATCGCTTCGGATGTTTCCAGGGTTCGAAAAACTGAAACAGCAGTGCATATTTTTGATGTGATTATGCAAAGTATGGATATACTGCAAAATGAATTAGTGCGGCATCAAACAATTGCCGCAGATATCATGATTCGCCCTTCCCTTGAAACATACAGCTCAAGCTCGTTTGCCAATATTGAAGAAATGATATCGGCAGGCGAAGAGGCGACAAATCGAATGATCAGCAAGATAAGAAAAGAAATAGAGAATTGGGAGGGCTCATAATTTGCTACGTAAAAAACATTTTAGCTGGATGCTCGTCATCCTCATACTGATCGCCGTTTTATCATTTATAAAACTTCCATACTATATTACAAAACCGGGAGAAGCGACAGAGCTTGCTTCATTGATAAAAGTGGAGGGAGGCTACCCGGAAAAAGGAAGCCTGTCCTTAATGACTGTTAAAGTGGGACCGGCTAATCCGTTTACATATGTGTGGGCAAAGATGCACCCTTATTATGAAATTGTTCCTGATGAGAGCATTAAGGAGCAAGGCGAGTCAGATAAGGAGTATATGAAAAGACAGCTCCAAATGATGAAAAGCTCGCAAGAAAATGCGGTTATAGCCGCCTATCAAAAGGCAGGAAAAAAAGTCAGCTATTCCTTTAACGGCATATACGCAAGCTCAGTTGTAGAAAACATGCCGGCAAAAGGGAAAATAGAAGTCGGTGATAAAATCATCAGCGCAGACGGCAAAAACTATCAGTCTGCTGAAAAGCTGATTGATTATATCAGCAGCAAAAAAGCGGGAGATAAAGTCACGTTAAAGATCGAAAGAGAAGAAAAAGAAAAGCGTGTCACCCTTACGTTAAAACAATTTCCTGATGAGCCGGATCGGGCAGGAATCGGAGTTTCGCTTTATACAGACAGAAACGTGAAGGTAGAGCCTGATATTGATTTTGAAATTGAAAATATTGGCGGCCCGTCAGCAGGGTTAATGATGTCCCTTGAAATCTATAATCAGCTGACAAAACCAGACGAAACAAAAGGCTACGATATTGCGGGAACAGGTACCATTGATGTTGATGGGAAAGTAGGCCCGATCGGCGGCATTGATCAAAAAGTCGTCGCCGCAGACAAAGCCGGAAAAGACATTTTCTTCGCGCCAAATCAAAACGGCGCCAGCAATTCCGATTATAAGAACGCAGTAAAAACAGCAAAAGATATTGATTCAAATATGAAGATTGTGCCTGTTGATACCATGCAGGATGCGATTGATTATTTGAATAAGCTGAAAGCGAAAAGCACCTGATTCTCAGGTGCTTTTTCTATACATTTAAAAAGTGTTGTTCATCTTCATCATATCGAATCGGTGCATGTCCGTATTCCTGCAGGTCAAACTCAGTTCTCAGCGGCTCTTCTATTGGCAGGCTGTAAATCCTGCTTGCTTTTACGTCCAGATCGAGAGCTGGATGGGAGAAAGAGGACAGTTTGCTGACAAGCGGAACAGACAGTGCTTTTTTCTTTTCGGATAAATAAGCCTGTCCTTTTTTCGTCATGCCGAGAAGCCTGATATACGGCGCCTTATCGTTGTCAAGCAGCTTTTGCATATCCTGTTTTTTTGTTCTGGTTAAAATGTGTGTATTCATCCGCTGGAGCCTTGTCCACGTATAGCGTTTTGTTTTCAGCAGTTCCATAAATTCCTGATAGGAGCTGGATTTTCTGATCGAACGAAGAATTCTGTGCTCTAAACCTTCCTCCACCTCGTATACTTGCTGTAATTCCTGTGCTGTTACAGTTGAAAGGCTGTATTTTAAGTAAGAAAAGTAGCTCTCAGGTGTATGCCACAATCCGAAAGATTTGCGGTAAGCTGCTAATTCACGTGCAGAGGCAGCAGGGAGAAAACGAAGGCAGGCTTCGAGATTCTGGCCAGTCATCGCTTTTCTGATGCTTGTGGCGCTTGCGATGTGGTTTTCGCCTTCAGGGAGATCGGCATCATGATAGTCCGAAGAGATGCGTGCCGTAGTATAAGGTTTCATAGGATATCCCCCGGTTAGAATCGAGGTCACATACTGGTATCCCAAAATGTTATTTGGTTTTGACAAGTCAAGTGCACTTTCAGTATGCAAAATGGAGCTGAAGGCGCTAGCCGCCGCTGCTGGGTAACTGGCCCCCTTTTTAAGTTCTTCTTTAATTCGGTCATTCAATATATGTTTATGCTCACCAATAAGCTGTGCTGTTTCTAAAAACGGCTTGATATCCCCATTTTCACTCCCGAAAAACAGCGCCTCACATTCAAGTTCGTTCAGGATGGAAACACTGCCGCGTGCAAAAATGTCTGCTTTTTGCACGGCATAAAGATAAGGCAGCTCAATAACAAGATCAACTCCGCTTTGCAGCGCCATTTTTGTTCGGGCCCATTTTGACACAACAGCCGGTTCCCCACGCTGTAAAAAATGCCCGCTCATGACCGCGACAGCCGTGTCACATCCGGTTTGCCGCTTTGCTGTTTGGGCATGATAAAGGTGACCGTTATGAAAGGGATTATATTCAACCACCAATCCGACAGCTTTCATATTTTTTCCGCCTTTCTTGCTATGTTTAAAAACGTATGGTACATTTGCAAATGAAAACTCTTACGCCTTATTTTTGTTTTAAGTGTATGCATAGCATATTCCGCTGTCAACGATACTTCAATGGCAGCATTATGCTGTAAAGAAAAAATATTGACAAAAACAATCTTAAAAGCTATAATCATGTTTGTTGCTTTCCTGAGGTGATACAAATGAAATGGACGATTTATCAGCTGCATCAAATGCCAAAACAAAGTTTTGAGTTTGATGAAACAGTTGAGTTAAATGAGCTGACAAAGCTGAATTCTGACATTCGCCGCATTTCTCCCGTCCGGGTGAAGGGCAGAGCGGATATCAAATCCAAACAGGTTTCGTTTGATTTTACAATTTCAGGCGAAATGATTTTGCCATGCTCAAGAACACTCGTTGATGTCCCGTATCCATTTGAAATTTCAACAAAAGAACTGTTTATATTTCATCACACGGATGATATAGAAGATGATGACGTTCACATTGTTGAGGACGATACTATCGACTTAACTCCGATCGTGAAAGAAGAAATTCTTTTAGAAATCCCTATGCAAATCTTTTGTGAATCTGAACAAGAAAAAGGAGCTGCTCCTCAAGAAGGAAAGGATTGGCAAGTCATTTCGGAAGAAGACAAGAAGAATCAAGTTGATCCGAGACTTGCAGCCCTTGAAAAGCTCTTAAAACAAGATGATGAATCTTAACTCTTTAAGGAGGTGGGAATAATGGCTGTACCTTTTAGAAGAACTTCTAAAATGAAGAAAAGATTGCGCCGTACACATTTCAAACTTAATGTACCTGGTATGACAGAATGTCCGTCATGCGGAGAGATGAAGTTGTCTCACCGTGTATGCAAAGCATGCGGATCATACAACGGCAAAGACATAAATGTAAAAAGTAACTAATAAGAAAAGCGCGGGGTGAAAGCCCTGCGCTTTTTCTTTTTCTCTTCCTGTCAGCTTGCGGAAAATTTGTGAGTGCAAATAGTCTATCTAATCTATTACCGGCATATGTATGAGATAAATAAGCTGACATGGAGGGAGATTGAATTTGACCATTACAAGACAAGATGCTTGGACTCAGGATGAGGATTTGCTGCTGGCAGAAGTGGTGCTTCGTCATATTCGAGAGGGAGGAACACAGCTTTCAGCCTTTGAGGAGGTTGGGAGGGCGCTGACCAGAACCGCGGCAGCCTGTGGTTTCAGGTGGAACTCGTATGTGAGAAAACAATACCAGTCAGGTATAGAGCTTGCAAAAAAGCAAAGGAAAGAACTGAGAAAGCAAATCGGCGTTCATTCGGTCAATATGCCGAATTCCATGAAGCAGACTGCCTCGGCATCGTCAGAAGGAAAACGAGATTTGTCTATTCAGGATGTCATTCAATTTCTCGAACAATTCAAAGAAGCACCGTCTGCACAAGAATTTCAGCTTGAAAGGGAAAAATTGAAGGAGCAAATCCAATCGCTGCAAAAAGAGCTTGAGGATTTGCGGAGTGAAAATCAGACATTGCGGAATCAGCTAGAGATGACAGAAGAGGATTACAAGGCACTGATCGATATCATGGATCGGGCCAGAAAAATGGTTGTTTCGAAGGAAGACGGAAGAATGAAAAAAGCGGCTCAAGAAACGTAAAGAAACGCCTGAAATGAACCGGCCCTATAGTAAGAATAGGCCGGTTGTTTTTATTTCTATGCAGACTCTCCCGGTGTCATTTCATGATCCATATCAGGATGCCAGATGAGCGGGTTTTCCCCTTTGTCCCGCGCCATATCATACTTAACAGTTTTAAAGTTCATTTTGTTCCAAAATTCCGCTGATTTCATTCTCGGATTTGTCCGGATCGGCATTTTGAATGATTTTGCAAATTCAACCAAGGCTCTCCCGTATCCCCTGTTCTGGTAGCCCGGAAGAACCTCAAGCTTCCACAGCTCCAAATAATCCTGGCGGTTGTCAAAATAGGGATTCGATTTGCCGTTAACTTGATACAGACTCATTCGTGCTACAAGTTTATCGCCAAAATAAATCCCGTAAAAAGGCGAGGTGCTGTCATTTTCAATAATATTATCCTGAAGTTCTTCAAGCATTGAAAGCTCCTGAATGCCGTATTCTTTGAATTTCTTGAATTCTTCCAGCGTTTTATAGTTGATAAGCAGACGTTCTACCTTTGTCAAACAAATCTCCCCCTTTGTTGTTTCTACATATATTGTAAACGCTTTATTTAAAAAATCCAAATATTTAAACTTTAATTTTAAGCACATGGGATCTTTGAGAAGTAATTTCTTCTTACTTCTGCTATGATAATACGTAAATGCTAAATTGGGTGTGACATCATGAAAATTGGAATTATCGGCGGAGGCTCCGTCGGTCTTTTATGCGCCTATTATTTGTCACTTTATCACGACGTGACTGTTGTGACGAGGCGGCAAGAACAGGCTGCGGCCATTCAGTCTGAAGGAATCCGGCTTTATAAAGGCGGGGAGGAATTCAGGGCTGATTGCAGTGCGGACACGAGTATCAATTCGGACTTTGACCTGCTTGTCGTGACAGTGAAGCAGCATCAGCTTCAATCTGTTTTTTCGTCGCTTGAACGAATCGGGAAGACGAATATATTATTTTTGCAAAACGGCATGGGGCATATCCACGACCTAAAAGACTGGCACGTTGGCCACTCCATTTATGTTGGAATCGTTGAGCACGGAGCTGTAAGAAAATCGGATACAGCTGTTGATCATACAGGCCTAGGTGCGATAAAATGGAGCGCGTTCGACGATGCTGAACCAGACCGGCTGAACATCTTGTTTCAGCATAACCATTCGGATTTTCCGATTTATTATGAGACGGATTGGTACCGTCTGCTGACGGGCAAGCTGATTGTAAATGCGTGTATTAATCCTTTAACTGCTTTATTGCAGGTGAAAAATGGAGAACTGCTGACAACGCCAGCTTATCTGGCTTTTATGAAGCTGGTATTTCAGGAGGCATGCCGCATTTTAAAACTTGAAAATGAAGAAAAGGCTTGGGAGCAGGTTCAGGCCGTTTGTGGACAAACGAAAGAGAATCGTTCATCAATGCTGGTTGACGTCATTGGAGGCCGGCAGACGGAAGCTGACGCCATTATCGGATACTTATTGAAGGAAGCAAGTCTTCAAGGTCTTGATGCCGTCCACCTAGAGTTTTTATATGGCAGCATCAAAGCATTGGAGCGAAATACAAACAAAGTCTTTTGAGCTTTTTCGGTAACATGCTATACTCATTTCGGATCACTAACTATTTATTGGAGAAAGGAAGTTCTAGAAGATGCAGCTAACTGAACTTTCCATCAAAAATCAGAATGTGTTTGTACAGCACTATATAGATGGCAAAGAAGAAATGTCTTCTTTTTTTGATTACAGTATTCATCATAAGGACATGTGGCGAGAAAGACTGGAAGACTTATCTTCCCGGTTTTTCGCAAGAGAGGAATTGGCGGCGTACTTAACCTCTTACCATAATAAATTCGGTTCAAGTGCGATGCAGTCTGCTATTGAGAAGCTGAAGGACCCGTCAAGTGCCGCTGTAGTCGGCGGACAGCAGGCAGGACTTTTAACAGGACCGCTTTACACCATACATAAAATCATTTCAATCATTGTTTTAGCAAAGCAACAAGAAAAGGAACTGCAAGTGCCTGTCATACCAATCTTCTGGGTGGCTGGAGAAGACCACGATTTGGATGAGATTAATTTTGTTCACACATCTGAAGAGAATGGGCCTGTGAAAAAAAAGCTGCCTCAGTCTTATTGGAAGAAATCATCAGCAGCGAGTACATCGCTTGATCAGGAAAAGTGTGCCGCGTGGATAGATGATGTTTTTGCCGCTTTTGAAGAAACAGACCATACGAATACACTTCTCGACAATGTGAAACGATGTTTAAGGGAATCTGTTACGTTTACTGACTTCTTTGAGCTGCTGATCGCGGATTTGTTCCAAGAAGAGGGCTTAGTTTTATTAAATTCTGGAGATCCGGGGATTAAAAAGCTGGAAACGGCCATGTTCCAAAAGATTCTTCGAGAAAATGATGAACTCGCCCGCGCTGTATCAGATCAGCAGGACTTCATGCGTCAAGCAGGCTACAAACCGATTATCGAGTCCGGAAAAGAGCAGGCGAATCTGTTTTATGAATACGAAGAAGAGCGTTTTTTAATTGAAAAAGACAACGGCCGATTTGTCATCAAAGAGCTTGATCTAGGATGGACGAGGGATGAACTTCATACACATATGGAAGAACATCCAGAGCGTTTCAGCAACAATGTTGTAACGAGGCCGTTAATGCAGGAATTTCTCATTCCGACTTTAGCATTTATTGCAGGGCCTGGAGAAATCAATTATTGGGGCGAGCTCAAACAGGCTTTTGCGGTGATGGGCTTTAAAATGCCTCCTGTCATGCCAAGGCTGAACATTACGATACTTGAGCGGCATATTGAGAAAAAACTGGCTGAACGGAATATCTCGTTACAAGACGCGATTGAGCGCGGAACGGAGAATCAAAGAGAGACATACTTCGAGCGCCAGATTCCGGAAGAGTTTACGGCGGTGATGGATCAGGCGAAAAGCCAAATTGAAGCGATTCACAAGACGGTCAGGCAGGAGGCGTTAAAGGTTGATCAAAGCATGGAACCTTTACTCCTGAAAAATGCCGCTTTTATTCAGGATCAGCTTCAATTCTTAGAGCGCACGGTAACGAAGCGAATTGAAGAAAAAGAAGGCTACGTCTTGAAGGATTATGAAAGAATTCAAAATAGCATTAAGCCGCTTCTTGCGCCGCAAGAACGGATTTGGAATATCATGTATTATTTGAACAGGTACGGTCCAAAATTCTTCACGACATTCAAGAATCTGCCATTTTCTTTTCAAAATCAACATCAAGTTGTCAAACTTTGAAATAAAGTTTTAAAGAACCCTGACTAGTTCAGGGTTTTTTTTTATGGGTAAACAGTGTAAAATGAAGTTGTGGAGCGAAGTGGTGAATAGTGGTGAGTTAAGGAGAGAAAGTGGGGCAAGAGATCATGTTTATGGGTGAATATCAGCATACCATCGATGCGAAAGGCCGCATGATCGTACCCGCTAAATTCAGAGAAGGCCTAGGTGAGCAATTTGTGCTGACTAGAGGACTTGACCAATGTCTCTTCGGCTACCCTATGCACGAATGGAAACAAATTGAAGAAAAACTAAAAGCTCTTCCTCTCACAAAGAAAGATGCCCGCGCGTTTACCCGTTTCTTCTTTTCAGGGGCGACTGAATGCGAGCTGGACAAGCAAGGCAGGGTAAATATCGCATCATCTCTATTGAATTACGCCAAACTGGAAAAAGAATGTGTTGTTATCGGGGTTTCTAATCGAATTGAATTGTGGAGTAAAGTAATTTGGGAACAATACACAGAAGAGCAAGAAGATTCATTTGCTGAAATTGCTGAAAACATGATTGGGTTTGATATATAATGATTCTTCGTGTATAACACTCTAAAAACAATTTCAATTCATCCTGATAAAAGGTGGGACCAACACAATATGTTTCAACACAAGACAGTACTTCTTCGTGAAACCGTAGACGGACTTAATATTAAACCAGACGGTACATATGTAGACTGCACACTCGGCGGAGCTGGGCATAGTACATACTTATTGCAGCAGTTATCCGAGAAGGGGCGTTTAATCGCTTTTGACCAAGATGATACGGCATTACAGCATGCTAAAGAAGTGTTGTCCGATTATAAAGGACAGCTCATTCTGATTAAAAGCAATTTCAGGTATTTAAAAGAATGTTTGAATGAACAAGGCATTACAGAAGTAGACGGTATTTTATTTGATTTAGGGGTGTCCTCTCCGCAGCTGGATACACCTGAGCGCGGATTCAGTTACCATCATGACGCACCGTTGGACATGAGGATGGACCAGTCGGCTACGCTTTCGGCGAAAGAAGTCGTTAATGAGTGGCGCTATGAGGATCTCGTCCGTATTTTCTTTAAATACGGAGAAGAGAAGTTCAGTAAACAGATCGCCAGAAAAATTGAGGAGGCAAGAATGAAGTCTCCTATTCAAACTACGGGCCAACTGGTCGATCTAATAAAAGACGCGATTCCCGCTCCAGCGAGAAGGAGCGGCGGACATCCCGCTAAACGCGTGTTTCAGGCAATCAGAATTGCCGTAAACGATGAACTTAGGGTGTTTGAAGAAGCTTTGGAGCAGGCAATTGAGGTTCTGAAGCCAGGGGGCAGGGTATCGGTCATTACCTTCCACTCGCTAGAAGACAGAATTTGCAAAACCACTTTTAAAGAAAAGT
Source organism: Bacillus sp. FSL R5-0416 (assembly GCF_037975425.1). NCBI lineage: Bacteria > Bacillati > Bacillota > Bacilli > Caryophanales > Bacillaceae > Bacillus > Bacillus sp. FSL R5-0416. The sequence goes on from NZ_CP150252.1 coordinate 1,594,185, forward strand.
CGTCGCTTCCGGAACTTCCTCCGGGGCTTCCTGTTATACCGGAAGAGTTTGAACCGGAGCTGAAGCTCATCACACGAAAACCGATTACGGCATCTCAAGAAGAGCTTGAAGAGAACAACCGGGCTCGTTCTGCCAAGCTTCGGATTGCTGAAAAAAGAAAATAACGAAACGCGAACGCAAAATTAAAAGGAGGTCATCAGCCTATGAGCAATTTAGCTTACCAACCAGAGAAACAGCAGCGGCATGCGATCAGTCCTGAGAAAAAAGTGATTGTCAAGAAAAGGGCTTCCATTACTCTCGGAGAAAAAGTGCTTCTTGTCCTCTTTGCTGCGGCGGTGCTCAGCGTATCGCTTTTGATCGTATCGAAGGCGTATGCGGCATATCAAACCAATATTGAGGTGCAAAAGCTTGAGGAGCAAATTTCATCCGAAAATAAGCAAATTGGTGACCTCGAAAAAAGCGTTGCTGATTTAAGCAAACCGCAGCGCATTATGGACATTGCGAAAAAGAACGGCTTGAATTTAAAAGATAAAAAAGTGAAAAACATACAGGAATGATTCAAATGCCAAAAAAGAATAAATTTATGAATAGAGGAGCAGCGATTCTAAGTATTTGTTTCGCTCTCTTTTTCTTTGTCATCCTGGGGAGAATGGCATATATTCAAATAACCGGAAAAGCGAACGGCGAAGTGCTTGCGACAAAAGCGACAGAGCAGCATGAAAAGAAACGGACCATCGAAGCGAGCCGCGGCTCGATTTTAGACCGAAAAGGAAAAGTCATTGCAGAGGACACAGCGACGTATAAACTGATTGCGATTCTCGATAAAAAAATGACCACTGATGTCAAGCATCCTCAGCATGTTGTAAACAAAGAAAAAACGGCGGAAGCATTGTCTAAAGTGATAAACTTGGACAAGGCCGACATCCTTGATATCTTAAATAAAGATGCAAAACAAGTCGAGTTTGGCTCAGCTGGCCGGGATATTACGTATTCACAAAAGCAAAAAATTGAAAAAATGAAACTCCCGGGCATTTCATTTTTGCGGGATACAAAACGCTACTATCCAAATGGTATTTTCGCATCCAATTTAATCGGCTATGCCGAGGTTGATCAAGACACAAATGAAATTTCCGGCGCGATGGGGTTAGAAAAAGTGCTGGATAAGTATTTGAAGGAGCGCGACGGATATGTGACATATGAAAGCGACAAATCCGGCTGGGAGCTCCCGAACAGCAAAAATAAAATTACAGCGCCAAAAAATGGTGACAATGTATATTTAACCATTGACCAGAAAATTCAAACCTTTTTAGAAGACAGCATGACAAAAGTAGCGCAAAAGTATAATCCGAAAAAAATCATGGCCGCAGTTGTCGATCCGAAAACGGGCAAAGTCCTTGCTATGGGACAGCGCCCAAGCTTTGATCCGAACAAGCGTGATGTGACAAACTACTATAATGATTTGATTTCATATGCGTATGAACCCGGATCCACGATGAAGATCTTTACACTCGCTGCTGCGATGCAGGAAAACGTGTTTAATGCGAACGAACAATATAAGTCAGGGACATTTGAAGTTGGCGGAGCACCTGTTAGGGACCATAATGGAGGCGTTGGCTGGGGTCCGACAACCTATCATGACGGCGTCCTAAGATCGTCGAATGTCGCTTTTGCGAAACTTGCGAAAGAAAAGCTGGGATATGACCGCCTCAATCAATATTTGCACAAATTCAATTTTTACCAGAAAACAGGTATTGATTTGCCAGGAGAAGTCTCCAGTAAAATCAACTTTAAATATGAATTTGATAAGGCGTCAACTGCATACGGACAAGCGTCTGCGGTCACACCAATTCAGCAGCTTCAGGCCGCGACGGCAATTGCGAATGACGGCAAAATGATGAAACCTTATGTCATTGACCATATCGTTGACCCAGATAAAGATAAAACTATTTATCAAAATAAGCCGGAATCAGCCGGAACCCCAATTTCTGCAAGCACAGCGAAAAAGGTGCGGGATATATTGGGAGAAGTCGTTACATCGAAGATCGGAACAGGGCAAGCTTATAAAATCGAAGGTTTTGATGTTGCCGGGAAAACAGGTACTGCGCAAATAGCCGGTAAAGGCGGATATTTAGACGGCACAGATAACTATATCTTTTCGTTTATGGGTATGGCACCAAAAGATGATCCTGAGCTTTTAATTTATGTTGCTGTACAGCAGCCGCAGTTAAAAGCAGGACAGAGCAGTTCAGAACCAGTATCTGAAATCTTCAACCCAACAATGAAAAACAGCCTGCACTACCTGAACATTGAACCAACTGAAAAATCTGACTCAGATAAGGAAGAAACAAAAGCGCAGACAATGCCTGATTTAACAGATCAAACGGTAGCTGCTGCTCAAAAGAAAGCAAAAGAGGAGAATCTCACACCAATTGTCATCGGCAGTGATGTCGCTGTAAAAGAACAGTATCCGAAAGCGGATGAGGAAGTTCTCACCAATCAAAAGGTCTTCCTGAAAACGGACGGCAAAATCAAAATGCCTGATATGACAGGCTGGTCGAGAAGAGAGGTTCTTCAGTACGGCGAGCTCGCGGGAATTCATATTGAAGTAAACGGGCAAGGCTACGCTGTCAGCCAAAGTGTTAAGAAAGACAAAGAAATCAAAGACAAAACCGTAATCAAGGTTAAGTTTAAAAATCCTGATTAAAAAGAAAGCTTGCGTTATGCAGGCTTTCTTTTTTTATGCCTTCAGAGGAGCATCGTTCTACCTGTCCAATTTCAGGCATAAAATGAAACAAGCCTAAATAAGGAGTGAACGGTCTCTTGCGCGTCTCGAATGTAACGGTTAGAAAACGTTTATTATTTGTTTTGCTTTTTGGCGTGATCGTGTTTCTGATCATTGATACAAGGCTGGGGTATGTTCAGTTTGTGATGGGCGAAAAACTGACTTCGCTGGCGAAAGATTCCTGGAGCCGGAACTTGCCGTTTGAGCCGGAGAGAGGCGAGATACTGGATCGGAATGGTGTGAAGCTCGCAACAAACAAAAGTGCGCCGACCGTATTCGTCGTGCCGCGCCAAGTTCAGAATCCGATGAAAACGAGCAAGCAGCTTGCGGCGGTGCTCAATATGTCAGAAGAAAAAGTATATAAACATGTGACAAAAAAAGCGTCAATCGAAAAGATCACTCCTGAAGGGAGAAAAATTTCAAATGAGAAGGCGAAAGAAATCAAAGCGCTTGATTTAAAAGGTGTGTATGTTGCGGAGGACAGTATCCGTCATTACCCGTTCGGCAGCTTTTTATCTCATGTGCTTGGATTTGCAGGAATTGACAACCAAGGGCTCCTTGGACTTGAAGCCTATTACGACGATGATTTAAAAGGGGAAAAAGGTTCTGTTAAGTTTTATACAGATGCCAAGGGTAAAAAAATGCCTGATGAAGCGGATGACTATACGCCGCCTAAGGATGGGCTTGATATGAAGCTGACGGTTGATTCAAAGGTCCAGACGATAATGGAAAGAGAGCTTGATAACGCTGAGGCCAAATATCATCCGGACGGCATGATTGCCGTAGCCATGAATCCGAAAAACGGAGAAATTTTGGGGATGTCTAGCAGGCCTGACTTCGACCCTGCTGATTACCAATCTGTTGATCCGTCCGTCTACAATCGAAATCTGCCAGTATGGAGCACGTATGAACCGGGATCTACCTTTAAAATTATTACACTTGCAGCAGCCCTTGAAGAGCAAAAAGTAAATTTGAAACGGGATCAATTTTATGATAAAGGGCATGCGGAAGTGGACGGAGCGAGACTGCGGTGCTGGAAAAGAGGCGGGCACGGGCTGCAGACGTATCTGGAAGTTGTGCAGAACTCCTGCAACCCGGGGTTTGTTGAATTAGGCGAGCGCTTAGGAAAGGAAAAGCTTTTCAAATATATCAAAGACTTTGGTTTTGGACAAAAAACGGGGATTGATCTCCAAGGCGAGGGAACAGGCATCTTATTCCCGCTTGAGAGAGTGGGCCCGGTGGAGCAAGCAACTACGGCTTTCGGACAGGGAGTATCCGTCACGCCGATTCAGCAGGTTGCAGCAGTATCCGCCGCTGTAAACGGAGGAACGCTCTACACACCTTATATTGCAAAGGAATGGATCGATCCTGTTACGAAGAAAACGGTCAAAAAACAATCACCAATCGCAAAGAAACAAGTCATTTCTGAGGAAACATCCAAACAAATCCGCTATGCTCTAGAAAGCGTCGTCGCAGAAGGCACCGGCCGCAATGCATTTGTAGAAGGATATCGTGTCGGAGGAAAAACGGGAACTGCGCAAAAGGTTAAAGATGGAAAATACCTTGAAAACAACCATATTGTATCATTTATCGGTTTCGCGCCAGCTGATGATCCGAGTCTAGTCGTCTACGTTGCGGTGGATAACCCGAAAGGCACGATTCAATTTGGGGGAACGGTTGCAGCGCCTATTGTCGGAAATATTATGAGAGACAGTCTGCCGGAACTTGGTGTGAAGCCCCGGAAAAATCAAATCGAGAAAAAATACCAATGGAACGACACAAAAACAATAGAAGTTCCGAATGTTGTAGGGATGTCTGTCTCAGATCTTGAGTCACTATTGGTGAATCTCAATGTGGATGCTTCCGGGAAAGGGAGCAAAATCGTTAAACAATCGCCAGCTGCCGGAACGAAAGTAAAAGAAGGCTCAAAGATACGCGTGTATTTGACTGAAGAAGATGAAAAGGAGGCAGCCGATTGATTCGGGCTGCCTATTCTTTTATTGCAGAAAAAATGCTGATAACTTTCAAGATTAGCTGGATGTATCCTTTTATTTACGCTAAAATATGAACTGTATGCTTAAAATCATTACCACATCATTTGATGTGACTTCAATGATAAAAAGAACGAATTAGAATGTTGAGAGGTTTGATACGATGAAACTTACAAAGCTGCTTACATACTTAACAACCGAACCTTCTGTAAACGACTCACAAGACCCTGAAATAACTTCAATTGAGATGGACTCCAGAGAAGTAAAGAAAGGGAGTCTTTTTGTATGTGTAAAAGGGTATACGGTGGATGGCCACGATTTTGCGCAAAAAGCAGTAGAAAACGGCGCAGCGGCTATTGTGGCAGAAAGAGAGGTCGATGTGAATGTTCCTGTTATTATTGTCCGGCAGTCACTTCGCGCGCTCAGCGTTTTGTCTGATGCGTTTTACGGACAGCCGACGAAGAAGCTTCAGCTGATTGGCATAACAGGGACAAACGGCAAAACATCAACGACCCACATGGTCGATGAGATTCTGAAAAAAGCGGGAAAACGCACAGGCTTGATCGGTACAATGTACATGAAAATCGGAGACGAAACACTTCCTGTTAAAAACACGACTCCGGAAAGCGTCACGCTGCAGAAAACGTTTAAGAAAATGAATGACAAGCACGTTGACACTGCAATCATGGAGGTTTCTTCCCACGCTTTGTCTTTAGGGCGCGTCCATGGCTGTGATTATGATATTGCCGTGTTTACGAATTTAACACAGGACCATCTGGACTATCATAAAACGATGGATGAGTACCGGCATGCAAAAAGCTTGCTCTTTTCCCAGCTTGGCGGGGCTTTCAACCATGAACATCCAAAGCGTGCCGTCCTGAATGCTGACGATGAGGCGAGCGCTTATTTTGAAAAGGTAACAGCGGCGCATATCTCTACATATGGAATTAAAAACGATGCTGATGTGATGGCGAAGAACATCAGTATCACTGCACAGGGCACAAGCTTTGATCTCGTGACAAACAAAGGCACGAAGCACATCACGATGTCTCTCGTCGGACAATTTAATGTGTATAACGTGCTGGCCGCTGTTGCGACATGTATTGCAGCAGGCATACCGTTTGAAATCATCACTGAGGCTGTTGAAGAATTGCATGGTGTAAGAGGCCGTTTTGAATTGGTCAATCAGCAGCAGGAGTTTCCTGTCATTGTAGACTACGCGCACACACCGGACAGCCTTGAAAATGTACTGGAGACATGTAGAGATATGACGGAAGGAAAGCTATTTGTCGTTGTCGGCTGCGGAGGAGACAGAGATAAGACGAAGCGCCCGAAAATGGCTAAAATTGCTGTGGAGCTGGCTGACGAGCCGATTTTCACGTCAGATAACCCGAGAAGCGAAGATCCTCGCGCGATTTTAAGAGATATGGAAGCCGGAGTAGAGAACGCATACTATCACAGTATTGCAAACCGCGAGCAGGCGATCTTTTTCGCAATTGCCAATGCCAAAAAAGGCGACGTTGTCCTCATTGCCGGAAAAGGACATGAAACCTATCAGCAGATCGGAAATGAAACTTTCGATTTTGATGATGCTGAAGTAGCGGCGAGAGCCATTGTTGAACTCAATAAGAATAAGACGAATTCATAGGAAAGAGATGTTACTGAATAATGGAGCTTGAAAAGATTTTTCATATGGAAAAAAATCATGAATATGATAACTACGTATGTCGTTTGAAAGAAACAGGAGGAGAAAAGGACAATGCTTGAGCAAGTCATTCTGTTTACAATTTTAATGGGGTTTTTAATTAGTGTTCTGCTCTCTCCGATTCTTATTCCGTTTTTAAGAAGATTAAAATTCGGCCAGAGTATTAGAGAAGAAGGACCGAAATCACATCAGAAAAAATCAGGGACACCGACAATGGGCGGGGTCATGATCATACTTTCTATCATAGTGACAACAATTGTGATGACACAGAAGTTTTCAGAAATAAGCCCCGAAATGGTGCTGCTTCTGTTTGTTACGCTAGGCTACGGTTTGCTTGGCTTTTTAGATGATTACATCAAGGTTGTCATGAAGCGCAATCTTGGGTTGACATCAAAGCAAAAGCTGATCGGACAAATTATTATTGCAGTTGTATTTTACGCCGTGTATCATTACTACAATTTTGCGACTGATATTCGCATTCCTGGAACTGACTTATCATTTGATCTTGGCTGGGCTTACTTTATCCTTGTGCTCTTTATGCTAGTCGGCGGATCAAACGCAGTTAACCTGACTGACGGCCTTGACGGGTTATTATCCGGTACTGCGGCGATTGCCTTTGGCGCCTTTGCCATTCTGGCATGGAATCAGTCTCAATATGACGTAGCGATTTTCTCAGTTGCCGTTGTCGGTGCAGTTCTGGGCTTCCTTGTATTTAATGCTCATCCGGCCAAAGTTTTTATGGGAGATACGGGATCGCTTGCATTGGGAGGAGCCATCGTTACCATTGCCATTTTAACGAAATTAGAGATCCTGCTGGTTATCATCGGCGGTGTATTCGTTATCGAGACATTATCTGTTATTTTGCAGGTCATCAGCTTTAAAACGACAGGTAAACGAATCTTTAAAATGAGTCCGCTTCATCACCATTATGAGCTTGTCGGCTGGTCTGAATGGAGAGTAGTCGTGACGTTTTGGGCTGCGGGACTTTTGCTTGCCGTTTTAGGAATTTACATCGAGGTGTGGTTATAAGTGGAAAATGATCAATTTTTACAGAAACAGCATTTTTTAATCCTTGGGCTTGCGAAAAGCGGATATGCGGCGGCCTCCATTCTTCATGAAAAAGGCATTTATGTTGCAGTCAATGATCAAAAGCCTTTTGAAGAAAATGAACCGGCACAAAAGCTTTCTGAAAAAGGAATCGAAGTTGTTTGCGGAGAGCATCCAGTTTCTCTGTTCGATCAGCATCAAATCACGATTCTGATCAAAAACCCGGGAATTCCTTATGAAAATATTATGGTTCAGGAAGCGGAGAAAAGAGGCATTCCGGTTTGGACGGAAATTGAGCTCGCTTACTACCTGACCAGCGCCAAGTTTATCGGGATTACCGGATCGAACGGTAAAACGACCACGACAACGCTAATTTACGAAATGCTCAAAGCTGACTCGCAAAAAGCACTGATTGCCGGAAACATCGGCACAGTCGCAAGTGAGGTTGCCTATCATGCTGATGGAGATGAATGGATCGTTACTGAACTGTCTTCGTTTCAGCTGATGGGAACACACGCTTTCAGACCGGAAATCAGCCTGATTTTAAATGTATTTGACGCCCATCTGGATTATCACCATACGCGCGAAAACTATGAAAAAGCGAAACAGAAAGTATACCTTCATCAGACTGCTTCAGATAAAGCTATTGTCAACCAGGATGATGAAACCGTCGTGCGTCTTGCTGAAGCCGGAAAAGCCGAAATCGTCCCGTTTTCAGTCAGCAAAACGCTTGAACAGGGCGCATATGTAAAAGACAGTATGATTATGTTTAACGGCGAAGCCATTCTTCCTCTGGAAGAGGTTGTACTGCCCGGTGCTCATAACCTGGAGAACATTTTAGCAGCTATTGCAGTTGTGAAAACGGCAGGAGCTTCCAATGAGGCGGTTAAAAAGGTGCTGACAAGCTTTACTGGTGTGAAGCACCGCCTCCAATATGTCACAACTGTGAATGGCCGCAAATTTTATAACGACAGTAAAGCAACAAACATTCTGGCGACAAGCAAGGCGCTTTCAGCTTTTGATAAGCCGGTCATTCTGCTTGCGGGCGGACTGGATCGCGGAAATGGTTTTGATGACTTGAAACCTTATATGAAGCATGTCAAAGCAGTGCTTACATTTGGCCAGACGGCGCCAAAACTTGAGAAACTCGGCAATGAACTGGGAATACAACATGTCAAACGTGTCGATAATGTTGAACAAGCAGTATCTGCGGCGTTTGCGCTCTCAAATGAAGGAGATGTCATCCTGCTGTCACCCGCGTGTGCGAGCTGGGATCAATTCAAAACATTTGAAGAACGCGGTGACATGTTTATAGATGCCGTGCATATGCTTAAGTAAGGGCTTGTCTTGAAGTAAATCGGCAGCCCTAATGACTTTAAGCTTGGGGTGTCGATTGCTTTGACTACTAAAAAAACATCGCCTGATTTGTTATTGGTCATCATTACGTTATTATTATTAACAATCGGATTAATTATGGTGTACAGTGCGAGTGCGGTATGGGCGGATTATAAATTTGACGACTCATTCTTTTTCGCGAAACGGCAGCTTTTGTTTGCGGGAATCGGCGTCATTGCTATGTTTTTTATCATGAATGTCGATTATTGGACTTGGAGGACATGGTCCAAATTGCTGATGGTTATCTGCTTTTTCCTTCTGGTGCTTGTTTTGATACCGGGCGTCGGAATGGTGCGGAACGGTTCAAGAAGCTGGATCGGAGTCGGAGCATTCAGCATACAGCCTTCAGAGTTTATGAAGCTTGCGATGATTGCATTCCTTGCTAAATTTCTCTCTGAAAAACAAAAAAACATCACATCGTTCAGACGGGGGTTCGTCCCTGCACTTGGCATCGTGTTTTCAGCATTTTTGATTATCATGTGCCAGCCTGACCTCGGAACGGGGACAGTAATGGTCGGAACTTGTATTGTCATGATTTTTGTAGCCGGCGCACGGATCGCCCATTTCGTCTTTCTCGGGCTGATCGGCCTCAGCGGATTTGTCGGGCTCGTACTATCGGCTCCATATCGAATTAAACGGATTACCTCATACTTAAATCCATGGGAAGATCCGCTCGGAAGCGGATTTCAGATCATTCAATCGCTTTATGCAGTGGGGCCCGGCGGGTTGTTCGGAATGGGGCTCGGACAAAGCAGACAGAAGTTCTTTTATCTGCCTGAGCCGCAAACAGACTTTATTTTCGCCATCTTGTCAGAGGAGCTGGGCTTTATCGGGGGAACACTTATTTTGCTCCTCTTTAGCGTCCTGCTGTGGAGAGGAATCAGAATTGCGCTTGGTGCGCCTGATCTGTACGGAAGCTTTGTCGCAGTCGGTATTATTTCAATGATTGCCATTCAAGTCATGATCAATATCGGCGTAGTCACGGGCCTGATTCCTGTAACAGGCATCACGCTCCCGTTTCTGAGCTACGGAGGCTCTTCATTGACTCTAATGCTGATGGCAGTTGGTGTGCTGCTGAATGTAAGCCGCTACTCGAGGTATTAACGAATGTATGTCCATGCTTCCTGTCTAACATGAAGCTTGGAAACAATTGATGCGATAACCCTGTCCAACAAAACAGGGTTATCGTTATGTTATAGAGAAACTTAGACTGGGGGAAAAGAAATGCGAATTGCAATAAGCGGAGGCGGTACAGGGGGACATATTTATCCTGCGCTTGCTTTTATTAAAGAAGTGCAAAGACGTCATCCTAATGTGGAATTTTTATATATCGGAACAGAAAACGGGCTGGAGAAAAAAATTGTTGAGCGGGAGAATATACCGTTTCGTTCAATTGAAATTACAGGATTTAAAAGAAAATTGTCATTTGAAAATGTCAAGACTGTGATGCGTTTTCTGAAGGGCGTCAAAAAGAGTAAATCGTATTTAGCGGAATTTAAGCCCGATGCCGTAATTGGAACGGGCGGTTATGTATGCGGGCCGGTTGTTTATGCCGCTGCGAAAATGGGAATTCCGACTATTGTCCATGAACAAAACAGCCTGCCGGGCATCACGAATAAGTTTCTTTCAAAATATGTTAATAAAGTAGCGATTTGTTTTGAAGAAGCGAAATCACATTTTCCTAGCGAGAAAGTTGTATTTACGGGAAACCCGAGAGCCTCTGAAGTCGTCTCAATAAAGACGGGACGATCAATGGCTGAATTTGGGCTTTCTGAAGACAAAAAAACGGTCTTAATTTTCGGCGGAAGCCGAGGCGCTGCACCGATTAACCGCGCTGTCATTGACATGCAGGTTGCGCTGAAAACAAGAGACTATCAAGTGCTGTATATCACCGGTGAAGTTCACTATGAAAAAGTAATGAATGAGCTGAAAAGCAAGGGTGCCGCTGATAATATGGTCACAAAGCCGTTTCTTCATCAAATGCCTGAGTATTTAAAGGCCATTGATGTCATTGTGGCCAGAGCCGGTGCGACAACGATTGCCGAAATTACTGCTCTCGGAATCCCAAGTGTTCTGATCCCAAGTCCATATGTGACAGCGAATCACCAGGAGGTCAATGCGAGATCTCTTGGCCAGCATGATGCGGCGATTGTACTGAAAGAAACAGAGCTCAGCGGGGAGAAGCTGATTGAAGCGCTAGACCGGATTGTACTGAATGAGCAAACGTTAAAGGAAATGAGCGAACGAACAAAGTCACTCGGTGTTCCTGACGCGGCTGCCCGTTTATACAGCGTACTCGAGGAATTAAAAAAATAGTAGAAAAGCAAATGGAATGCGGAGGTTTACGATGGAGAAAGTGATACAGGAATTAAAAGAACGCGAAGTCGGCAAGGTTCTTGCAAATGAACCGCTCGCGAATCATACAACGATGAAAATCGGCGGACCTGCGGATGTATTGGTCATTCCAAGCAGTGTAGATGCTGTTAAAGACATCATGGACGTGATTAAAAAATATGATGTGAAGTGGACAGTCATCGGCCGCGGATCAAATCTTCTTGTTTTAGATGAAGGAATTAGAGGCGTAGTAATCAAGCTGGGTGCGGGTCTTGACCATTTGGAGCTTGAAGGGGAGCAAGTAACAGTCGGAGGCGGTTATTCAGTGGTCCGCCTTGCTACATCATTGAGCAAAAAAGGCCTGTCCGGTTTGGAATTTGCTGCCGGCATTCCAGGATCAGTCGGCGGAGCGGTTTATATGAATGCCGGCGCTCACGGTTCTGATATGAGCGAGATCCTCGTCAAAGCGCATATTTTGTTTGAAGACGGAACGATTGAGTGGCTGACAAATGAGCAGATGGATTTCAGCTACAGGACATCTGTACTGCAAAAGAAACGCCCGGGCGTTTGCCTTGAAGCTGTTTTGCAGCTGGAGCAGAAGGATAAGGAATCAATCGTTCAGCGAATGCAAAGCAATAAAGACTATAGAAAAAATACACAGCCGTATTCAAGTCCTTGTGCGGGAAGCATATTCAGAAATCCGCTTCCCAATCATGCCGGGAACCTTGTAGAAAAAGCAGGCTTGAAAGGATATCAAATCGGCGGTGCAAAGATATCGGAGATGCACGGAAACTTCATCGTCAATGCGGGGGGAGCATCAGCAAAAGATGTGCTTGATCTCATTGACCATGTGAAAAAGACAATCCGTGAAAAATACGAGATTGATATGCACACAGAGGTTGAAATCATCGGCGGAAATCGCTGATTCAAGTTCTGACTGAAGCTGTTCATATGATATACTGTAAGCAAACGACAAACGGCATCATAGTATGCCGTTTGTTTTGGAATAGACAGACTTTTAACAGCTGTTTCATTTGAATGAGGTGAACAGGCAATGAACCCGGGTCATGACCGAGAAAAAATCGTTAACATTGAAGAGCGGATCCCTAAAATTAAAGAGCAGAGGAAACAAAAGGCAAACCGCCGTCTCATTTCATTTATTATGCTCTTTTTTATTATGGTGCTGATCATTGTGTACCTGCAAACACCAATCAGTAAAGTATCAACAATCTCTGTTACAGGGAATGAAAATGTATCAAAAAAGGAAATTATCGACCTTTCCGATATTAACAGCGGAGATACTGAGTTTTGGAGTTTGGACAAGCAAAAAACAGAAAAGAAGATTCAGCAAAATAAATTAGTGAAAAAAGCGGAGATCAGCAAATCGCTTCCTAATAAAATCAACATTGCAATCGAAGAATATAAAGCGATTGCTTATTTAGAAAAAGACGATGTGTACTATGAAGTGCTTGAAAACGGCTCAGTTCTGCCAAACGAAGTAACGCCGGATGATGCCGGACCGATTTTAGTGAATTGGACAAACGCGAAGAAGCGGTCTCAAATGGCCAAGCAGCTCGATGCGTTGTCAAATTCGTTAAAACAGTCGATTTCAGAGATTTATTATACGCCTGTAAAAATGGATGAAAACCGTATTAAGTTGTACATGAACGACGGTTATGTTGTCACTGCATCTATTAAAACGTTTGCAGACCGAATGAAGACGTATCCTTCTATCATTTCTCAGCTAAGCAGCAATAAAAAAGGAATCATTCATTTAGAAGTTGCCACCTATTTTGAAGAGTTTGGGAAAAACGATAAAGCTGCTAAAAAGGAAGATGAAAATTGAGGGGCAAATCAGCAGTCCTTCTTTCCTTGATTATGCTTATCGCAGGCTTTTTGATTTCATTTTCTTTTCAAATGACAAAAGAAAACAACAAAAGCGCGGCTGAGACGGAAGAGTGGAAAAAAGAATATGCGCTGAGAGATGAACTTCTGAAACAAGAGAAAGAAAATAAGAAGCTTGAAAAAGAATTATATCAAAAGCAAAACAAAGTCCGCCAGGCGGAAAATAAGCTGAAGAAAGAGAAGTCGGAATACTATAATGTCCTCGAAGATACAGAAAAATACAGGATGTATATTGGGGAAGTCGGTGTGCAGGGAGAAGGCGTTGAGGTGACATTGGAAGATGCGTCATACATACCGGAAGGGGAGAATGTGAATAGTTACATCGTTCACGAAAGCCATATCTTCCAAGTAGTAAACGAACTGTATATCTCAGGAGCGGCAGCTGTCGCCGTTAATGGACAGCGTTTGACGCATGATTCGTATATCAAATGCAATGGTCCTGTGGTAACAGTAGACGGGGTGCAGCATCCCGCTCCGTTTACGGTATCCGCTATTGGAGATCCAGATGTCCTGCTACCCTCGTTAAATATCGCAGGAGGCCTAATTGATCAGCTGTCAATGGATCATATTTCTGTGTCGGCAGAAAAAGAGAAAAACGTACAAATGAAACCGATTCTGAAAACGAAGGAATGACTGAAAAAGCGGGTGAAATAGATTGAAAATAAAGCGTTCCTTCATAAGCATCAGTGTGCTTATGGTCATCTTCGGCCTGATGATATCTGTTCAGTTTAATTCGTTAAAGCACCCCAAAGTCCGGGATACAAGAGATATGTGGGATATTAGGGAAGAGCTGACATCAGAGCAGAAGAAGCAGGAAAAGCTGCTGTCTGAAATAAACAAATATGACAAACTGCTGAATAGCTATTCGCAAGCGAAAGAAATGACAAAAGAAACCGCGCTAAATAATACCTTGCAATCCTTAAAAAAAACAGCCGGCATGACCGATATAACAGGTAGCGGAATTGTCATTACGATTTCCCCGCTTTTTTCTGAAAGCTTAACAGGAGAGCCGGTCGAAAATCCGCCTCCGGATTTGCTGAAAAAGCTGATTAATGAACTCAACTCCTACGGTGCAGAGCATATCTCGATTAACGAGCGAAGAGTTGTGAATCATACAGTCATCAGAGATATAAACGGCACTACAAAAATAGACGGATACGCCCTTGACGATTATCCTTTAACAGTAAAAGTGCTTGCCAAAGATCCGGACATGTTACACAGCAGAGTGAAGGGGTCAGGCCTTGAGGATCTTTTTGCATCTGAAAATTTAGCATTAAAAGCCGGTAAATCTGAAAGCAAACTAACATTAAAAGCATATGACAGACCACTGGACGTACAACAGCTGAAACTGCTTAAAGACTGAAAAGGAGGAGAATTGTCATGTGGCTGCCCGTGTTGGGACTGGTGCTCGGAATAGCGATTGGACTAATGACAAACTTAACGATACCGAGTGAATACTCAAACTATTTATCGCTTGCGGTGCTTGCCGCACTTGATACATTAATCGGCGGAATCAGGGCGCATTTACAAGGTACATATGATGAAATGGTATTTGTTTCCGGTTTCTTTTTTAATATTATATTGGCAATAAGTTTAGCTTTTCTGGGAGTCCATCTTGGTGTAGACTTGTATTTAGCAGGTATATTCGCATTTGGAGTCAGATTATTTCAGAATATAGCCGTTATCAGAAGAAATCTACTAACAAAGTGGACTCTTTCTAAAAAAAATAAAAAAAATGTGATATAAAAGAGGATATACATAGGATATAACGAATATTTTCAATAAACATAAAATGTGAAAAGCACATAAAAATATTCTGTTGTTATTTTTTGTTACACACTTGTAAAGCCACATTCATTGTATTGTTGTTCCGCAAATAATAGAATAGAAATGATCGAAATGTGAGGAGGTGCCATAGAATGAACAACAATGAACTTTACGTCAGTCTTGACATCGGTACGTCCAATACAAAAGTGATCGTCGGAGAAATGACAGATGATTCCCTTAATATTATCGGTGTGGGAAATGTACCGTCTGAAGGGTTGAAAAAAGGCTCAATCGTTGATATAGATGAGACCGTTCATTCTATAAGAAAAGCGTTTGACCAAGCTGAAAGAATGGTAGGTTTTCCGCTTAGAAAAGCTATTGTCGGCGTTAATGGAAATTATATCAATATTCAAGATACAAACGGTGTTGTAGCAGTTTCCAGTGAAAATAAAGAAATTCAGGTTGAAGATGTACGCCGTGTCATGGAGGCGGCACAGGTTGTTTCCGTACCGCATGAACAGCTGATTGTTGACGTCATTCCTAAACAGTTTATCGTAGATGGAAGAGATGAAATCACCGACCCGAAAAAAATGCTGGGTGTGCGTTTAGAAGTAGAGGGCACCTTGATCACCGGTTCAAAAACAATCTTACATAACTTACTCCGCTGCGTTGAAAGAGCTGGTATTGAAATAACTGATATTTGCCTTCAGCCGCTGGCAGCCGGTTCTGCTGCATTATCAAAGGACGAGAAAAACCTTGGTGTGGCTCTCATTGATATAGGGGGAGGGTCAACAACCATTGCCGTATTCCAGAACGGACATCTCACTTCTACCCGTGTCATTCCTCTCGGAGGCGAAAATATCACCAAAGATATCTCCATCGGATTGAGAACGTCAACAGAAGAAGCAGAACGCGTGAAAAAGCAATTTGGACATGCCTACTATGACGAAGCCTCGGAAGATGAAATATTTGAGGTAACCGTTATAGGCACCAATCAAAAACAAACATTTACACAGCAAGAAGCAGCGAATATCATTGAAGCGAGAGTAGAGGAAATTCTTGAAATTGTTTCAGAAGAGCTTCGCAGTATGGGAATTACCGATCTGCCGGGAGGCTTCGTGCTGACAGGAGGACAAGCAGCTATGCCGGGTGTCATGTCTTTGGCACAGGATGTGCTGCAAAACAATGTCAGAGTGGCAAGCCCGAATTATATCGGTGTAAGAGATCCTCAATATATGACGGGAGTGGGCCTGATCCAATTCGCCTGCCGGAATGCAAGAATCCAAGGCAGAAAAATAGGCTTTAAGATGCCTGAAGAAGCGATACAGGAAATCGCAGTCTCATCATCTGAGGAACAAGAGCAGCATCATCACCAAAATGAGGTGCAGCAGCGGCCAAAAGGAAAACAAAAAACACAAGCCGAACATAATAAACAGAGCAAAATGAAAAAACTATTAAGCATGTTTTGGGAATAGATAGATAGTCATTCGGCAGATTAGGAGGATTTAGCATGTTGGAGTTCGAAACAAACATAGACGGCTTAGCATCAATTAAAGTAATCGGAGTAGGAGGCGGCGGTAACAACGCCGTTAACCGAATGATTGAAAATGAAGTGCAAGGAGTAGAGTATATCGCGGTAAACACGGACGCTCAAGCTCTTAACCTGTCAAAAGCAGAAGTGAAAATGCAAATCGGCGCAAAGCTGACTAGAGGATTGGGAGCAGGTGCGAATCCGGAAGTCGGGAAAAAAGCCGCTGAAGAAAGCAAAGAGCAGATTGAAGAAGCACTTAAAGGTGCTGACATGGTATTCGTGACAGCTGGTATGGGCGGCGGAACAGGAACAGGTGCCGCACCGGTTATCGCACAAATCGCGAAAGACTTAGGCGCATTAACAGTCGGCGTTGTGACAAGACCGTTTACCTTCGAAGGACGCAAAAGACAGCTTCAGGCTGCAGGCGGAATCTCGGCAATGAAAGAAGCGGTGGATACACTGATCGTGATCCCGAACGACCGTATCCTTGAAATTGTTGATAAAAACACACCGATGCTTGAAGCATTCCGTGAAGCGGATAACGTACTTCGCCAAGGGGTTCAAGGTATTTCTGACTTGATTGCTACACCTGGTCTTATCAACCTTGACTTTGCTGATGTGAAAACAATCATGTCAAACAAAGGATCTGCTTTGATGGGTATCGGTATTGCTACTGGGGAAAATCGCGCGGCAGAGGCAGCAAAAAAAGCAATTTCCAGCCCGCTTCTTGAAGCGGCCATTGACGGTGCGCAAGGCGTCCTCATGAACATCACTGGAGGAACAAACCTCAGCCTATATGAGGTTCAAGAAGCAGCAGACATTGTCGCTTCGGCGTCTGATCAAGACGTAAACATGATTTTCGGTTCTGTTATTAATGAAAATCTAAAAGATGAGATTGTGGTGACAGTGATTGCAACCGGCTTTATCGAACAAGAGAAGGACGTGACGAAGCCTCAGCGTCCAAGCTTAAATCAAAGCATCAAAACACACAATCAAAGTGTTCCGAAGCGTGAGCAAAAACGTGAGGAGCCTCAGCAGCAGAACACAGTAAGCCGTCATACTTCACAGCCGGCTGATGATACGCTTGACATCCCGACATTCTTAAGAAACCGTAATAAACGCGGCTAATGTAAAGGACAAAATCGTTTTCGATTTTGTCCTTTTTTGTTTTTCTCTTCACACTTTCCTTCTTATAAAGTCTTTTTCCCTATTGCTTCCTTCGCTTAGTAACAAAACAGATAATTAGACCCATTTATTTTTGTGACATTTTTATCATTTTCATATATATGGAAATTGAATGACATGAAACGACAATATCTGTAATTCAGATTGTCTACAGTTAATATACAGCGATGTTCTGACAAACCATTCATTATTAAAAGGAGGGACGACACTTTTTTTAAAAAGCATGTTGAAAAAGGGGGATGAAAATGAGGAAAAAAACGAAAAACAGACTCATCAGCTCTGTTTTAAGTACAGTTGTCATCAGTTCACTGCTGTTTCCGGGAGCAGCCGGGGCAAGCAGTAAAGTCACCTCACCTTCTGTTAAAAAGGAGCTTCAATCTGCGGAATCCATTCAAAACAAGATTTCGAGTTCATTAAAGAAAAGCTTTAAAAAGAAAGAAAAAACGACTTTTCTGATTAAATTTAAAGATCAGGCTAACACAGAAAAAGCGGCAAAAGCGGCTGTTAAAAAAGCGAAATCGAAGAAGCTGTCTGCCGCTAAGACGGAATATCAAAAGCGTTCTGCTGTTGTGTCATCTTTAAAAGTCACAGCCGATGAATCCCAGCAAGATGTCCTAAAATACTTGAACACCCAGAAAGATAAAGGAAATGCAGACCAAATTCATTCTTATTATGTGGTGAACGGGATTGCTGTTCATGCCTCAAAAGAGGTTATGGAAAAAGTGGCGCAGTTTCCCGAAGTGGAAAAGGTGCTTCCTAATGAGAAACGGCAGCTTTTTAAGTCATCCTCCCCATTTAATATGAAAAAAGCACAGAAAGCTATTAAAGCAACTGACGGTGTGGAATGGAATGTAGACCAAATCGATGCCCCAAAAGCTTGGGCACTTGGATATGATGGAACTGGCACGGTTGTTGCGTCCATTGATACCGGGGTGGAATGGAATCATCCGGCATTAAAAGAGAAATATCGCGGATATAATCCGGAAAATCCTAATGAGCCTGAAAATGAAATGAACTGGTATGATGCCGTAGCAGGCGAGGCAAGCCCTTATGATGATTTGGCTCATGGAACCCATGTGACAGGCACGATGGTGGGCTCTGAACCTGATGGAACAAATCAAATCGGTGTAGCGCCTGGCGCAAAATGGATTGCTGTTAAAGCGTTCTCTGAAGATGGCGGCACTGATGCTGACATTTTGGAAGCTGGTGAATGGGTTTTAGCACCAAAGGACGCGGAAGGAAATCCCCACCCGGAAATGGCTCCTGATGTTGTCAATAACTCATGGGGAGGGGGCTCTGGACTTGATGAATGGTACAGAGACATGGTCAATGCCTGGCGTGCGGCCGATATTTTCCCTGAGTTTTCAGCGGGGAATACGGATCTCTTTATTCCCGGCGGGCCTGGTTCTATCGCAAATCCGGCAAACTATCCAGAATCGTTTGCAACTGGAGCGACTGATATCAATAAAAAGCTCGCTGACTTTTCTCTTCAAGGGCCATCTCCATATGATGAAATAAAGCCGGAAATATCTGCACCGGGCGTTAATATTCGTTCATCCGTTCCCGGTCAGACATATGAGGATGGTTGGGACGGCACATCAATGGCAGGGCCGCATGTATCCGCTGTTGCTGCACTGCTGAAACAGGCGAATGCCTCACTTTCTGTTGATGAGATGGAGGATATATTAACCAGCACGGCTGAACCGCTCACGGATTCAACATTTCCTGATTCACCGAATAACGGATATGGCCATGGTCTGGTGAATGCTTTTGATGCTGTATCCGCTGTTACAGATGGATTAGGGAAAGCGGAAGGACAAGTTTCTGTAGAGGGGGATGACCAAGAGCCTCCTGTCTATCAGCATGAGAAAGTAACTGAAGCTTATGAAGGTGGCAGCCTGCCACTGACTTTGACAGCTGAAGACAATGTAAGTGTGACATCTGTAAAGCTGTCCTACAAGCTTGATCAAGGCGAATGGACGGAAATAACGGCTAAACGAATCAGCGGTGATCATCTAAAAGGAACGTATCAAGCAGAGATCCCAGACATAAAAGGAACTAAACTAAGCTATAAGTGGATGATTCACGATTTTGGCGGTCATGTCGTTTCGTCTGACGTATACGATGTAACAGTGAAACCAAGCATCACGGCGGGATATAAGCAGGACTTTGAAACTGCACCCGGCGGCTGGGTTGCGAGCGGAACAAATAATAACTGGGAATGGGGAGTTCCGTCAACTGGCCCAAATACAGCAGCATCCGGAGAAAAAGTATATGGAACGAATTTGACAGGAAATTATGCCAACTCAGCAAACATGAACCTTGTTATGCCTCCTATTAAAGCACCTGATTCAGGAAGTCTGTTCCTTCAATTTAAAAGCTGGCACAATTTAGAGGATGATTTTGATTACGGCTACGTTTTTGTTCTTCCGGAAGGTGAAAAGAATTGGGAGCAGGCTGGTGTCTATAACGGAAAGACATCAAGCTGGACGGAGGAAGAAATTGATTTATCGGCTTATAAAGGCCAAAACATTCAAGTGATGTTTAACCTTCAATCTGATGAAAGCATTGCAAAAGAGGGCTGGTATATTGATGATGTAGTGCTTTCTGACAAATCAGCCGGAAAAACAGTCAAAAAGAATAAGCTGGGCGTCGAAAAGCCGTCTGGAAAGCAAAAGAAAAAGCCAGTAAATCCGAAAAAGGCTAAGCCATCTGCAAACACAGCGGTAAAACATCAGAACAAGTCTATACAGCCTCAAGTTTTGCCGCTCAGGGCACAAGTCAGTGTAGTGGAAACAGGAAAATCAACATATTCAGATCAATCCACAGGGCAGTACACGCTGAAGCACAAAGCGGGAGACTATACGCTTATGGCAGAAGCATATGGTTATCAGTCGAAAACACAAAAAGTATCTTTAAAGACGGATCAGACGACACAAGCTAATTTTACGTTAGAAGAGATGAAGAAGGGCACATTAAAAGGCACGGTCATCAATAAAACGACAGGAGAGCCGGTAAAAGGCGCTTCCGTTTATGTTGTAGAGGATGCTGCGGTGGAACCGGCTATGACAAACGACAAAGGTGAATATACGCTGGAGGCCTATGAAGGCGCTTATACGATTAAAGTCGCTGCACCGGGTTATTACAGTGATGAATTTTCCGTTGAGTTAAAAGGTGATGTTACAAAAGAAACTGCATTGAAGCCTTTTGTCGGTTACCCGGGTGAAATTGCATATGATGACGGAACAGCGGAGAATGCCAATTCCTATTTTGCTGCCGGGAACGGATGGGCAGTAAAAATGACGCTCGCTGACGGCAAGGACAAAGGCATGCTTACAGGAGGGCTGTTCAGATTCTGGGATACAGAGTTCCCTGATCCGGGCGGAACAGAGTTTAAGGTTGAGGTATACGATGCTACAGGAAAAGACGGAGCACCGGGCAAGAAAATTGCCGGGCCATTTAACGCTGAAGCTCTTCGCAATGGCGAGTGGACTAAGGTAGATCTCAGTTCAAAAGGGATTATGGTCGATAGAGACTTTTATCTCGTATATATCCAGTCAAAACCTGATCCGTATTCACCTGGATTGGCAATGGATGAAACCGGCCAGAATTCCGGCCGCAACTGGCAGTATATAGATGGAAAGTGGCAGCCAGGTGACAAAGCGGACGGCAACTATATGATTCGCGCATTAGTTAATTATGAAGCTGCTGTACCTGAGATTACTTCACCGACAGACAAGTCATACACAAATAAGGAGAACGTCACTGTAAAAGGAAAAGCTTCTCCTGGTACAACGGTACACATTTATAATGATGAGAAAGAAGCAGGAGAAACAAAAACTGCCGCGGACGGCACGTTCCAGACAGGCATCACACTCAACAAGGGTGATAATGAGCTGACGGCAACTGCATCAACTGACAACGGAACAACAGATGCCTCCAGTCCAATCACGGTCACGCTTGATCAAGACAAGCCTGAGTTAACGCTGGACACTCCAAAGGATGGCGGGAAAACAAATAAAGAAACGCTGACTGTCAAAGGGGCAGTATCCGATGACAATCTGAAAGACGTCAAGGTGAATGGCAAAAAAGCAACAATAACTGATGGTTCATACTCAGCCCGGAT
The DNA here is from genome assembly GCF_037975425.1 of Bacillus sp. FSL R5-0416. NCBI lineage: Bacteria > Bacillati > Bacillota > Bacilli > Caryophanales > Bacillaceae > Bacillus > Bacillus sp. FSL R5-0416. The sequence continues at coordinate 1,615,953 of NZ_CP150252.1, forward strand.
TCTTTTGGAGAATGGAAGCAATGAAATCAAGGTGATTGCTACAGACTTAGCAGGCAACAAAACCACGAAAAAGGCTGTCATTGATGTCAATTTTGACAAGCCTGTCATTTCCGGCTTAATTCCGGGAGAGGATAAAAACTTAAAAGCCGGTGAATCTGTGAAAATCGCTTTCTCAAGCGCTGAGGATTTAGATGCAACGTTTACCATTCGTATGCCGCTGACCAATGCAAGAGCGAGTGTGCAAAATGCCACCGAACTCCCGTTAAGAGAAATCTCTCCGGGGAGATATGAAGGCTATTGGACTGCCACTTCTTCTATTAAAGCAAAAGGAGCAAAAGTAGAAGTGATCGTCCGAGATGATTATGGAAATGAAACAAGAAAAACTGCTAATGGAAAACTTAATATCAACACAGAAAATTAAGTGGAAAAAAGCTGCCGTCATTGGCAGCTTTTTTATATCCTCTCATTATACTTCCTCGACAAATTAAGCAGATTTCCCTGAAAAATTGTATTTTCCTCTCAACATTAATTGACAGACTTTCCCACAGAGCTTGCTTTATACTTATGAAGCAAGAAGGGAACAGCGTGAGGCAAGAAAGAAAGGAGTCAGATGTGAAAATCTATTTAGATGTCATTTGGCTGTTAAACTTTTGTTTTGATGCACTTTTGCTTTTGCTCACGGCATTTATTTTAAAACGGCATGTAAAAAAAAGAAGACTGGTAGGCGGAGCGTTCATCGGTTCCAGTATTGTCCTTTTGATGTTTACTCCTTTTTCGCCGATTGTTGAACATCCGGCTGGGAAGTTAGCTTTTTCAGTTGTGATTGTGGTGGTGACATTCGGCTTTAAAAGATTTCGGTTTTTCTTTCAAAATTTGTTTTCCTTTTATTTTGCCACTTTTTTAATGGGGGGAGGAATTATCGGAGCCCATTCTTTGCTGCAGTCAAATTCTATTGTTCAAAACGGTGTCATGATTACCAATCAAACAGGGTTTGGAGACCCGATCAGCTGGTTGTTTATTGTTGGTGGCTTTCCAGCATTATGGTTTTTTTCTAAAAGAAGAATTGAAGATATTGAAACAAAAAACATTCAATATGAGGAACGAGTCAGCGTGCAGGCAGATTTGGGCAGCCAAACACTTCATGTCAGAGGCCTGATTGATTCCGGTAATCAGCTGTACGATCCTCTTACAAAAACACCGGTAATGATCATTTACATTGATAAACTGGAGCCGATTTTCGGAACAGCCGAAACGATGATCATTCGAAACACAGACCCATTGGAAGCCATCGAACAGCTCGATGATTCCTTTCGCTTTTTAGATAAAATGAGGTTGATTCCATACAGGGGAGTTGGTCAGCAAAATCAATTTTTATTATGCGTTAAACCGGATCACGTAACGATTATGACAAAAGAAGAAATGATCTCTGCAGATAAATGTTTAATCGGCATCAGCACAACAAAGCTGTCGGCAGATGGAGAGTTTGACGCGATTATTCATCCGAAAATGCTTTCGGGCAAGGCTGTCAAACACGTTTCATAATGTTCGCAAATGTCCGTTACTTATCATACTCAAACGACGTGACATTTAGAAGGGAGAGGAAGATGAAAAAACTGAAATTACGGTTGACGCACCTCTGGTATAAGCTGCTGATGAAACTTGGGCTGAAAAGTGATGAAGTCTATTACATAGGCGGGAGTGAAGCCCTGCCGCCTCCATTATCTAAAGATGAGGAGCAGGTTTTGTTAATGAAGCTCCCAAACGGCGATCAGGCGGCGCGCGCCATTCTAATTGAACGCAATTTGCGTCTGGTCGTATATATCGCCCGTAAATTTGAAAATACGGGAATTAATATAGAGGATTTAATCAGCATCGGTACCATCGGTCTAATCAAAGCTGTGAATACATTCAATCCAGAAAAGAAAATCAAGCTTGCTACCTATGCCTCCCGGTGTATAGAAAATGAAATCCTGATGTATTTAAGAAGAAATAACAAAATCCGTTCAGAGGTTTCCTTTGATGAACCGCTTAATATTGATTGGGACGGCAATGAGCTTTTGCTTTCTGATGTGCTCGGCACTGACGATGACATCATCACTAAAGACATAGAAGCTAACGTCGATAAAAAGCTTTTGAAAAAAGCGCTTGAACAGCTTAATGAGAGAGAAAAGCAAATCATGGAGCTGCGGTTTGGGCTTGTCGGTGAAGAAGAAAAAACCCAAAAGGATGTAGCGGATATGATGGGGATTTCTCAGTCTTATATTTCGCGGCTTGAGAAAAGAATTATAAAAAGATTGAGAAAAGAGTTCAACAAAATGGTGTAAAAAATTTTATGGTTAGAACCCCTTGATTTTACAGGGATTTCCTGATTTCGACAGTTTTTCGGTCTGAGTGCAGTGCATATTTTTCCCACCCAAGGAGATACTTAACGTTGTACAGCAGCTCCTGTAGGGAGGGAAAAAAGTGTCGAGAAATAAAGTCGAAATCTGCGGGGTGGATACCTCCAAATTACCAGTACTCAAGAATGAAGAGATGAGAAAGCTGTTTAGGCAGCTGCAGGATGAAGGCGATGATTCAGCAAGAGAAAAGCTTGTAAACGGGAACTTGCGTCTTGTCTTAAGTGTCATTCAACGATTTAATAACAGAGGGGAGTATGTTGATGACTTATTTCAAGTCGGCTGCATCGGACTAATGAAATCCATTGATAATTTTGACCTAAGCCACAATGTTAAGTTTTCAACATACGCTGTACCTATGATTATCGGAGAGATCCGCAGGTATTTACGTGATAATAACCCGATCCGTGTCTCAAGATCACTCCGGGACATCGCTTACAAGGCGCTTCAGGTAAGAGAGCGGTTAATCAGTGAGACAAGCAAGGAGCCGACTGCAGAAGACATCGCAAAAGTTCTTGAAGTACCGCATGAGGAAATTGTATTTGCGCTTGATGCCATCCAGGATCCGGTTTCTCTATTTGAACCGATCTATAACGACGGCGGAGACCCGATCTATGTGATGGACCAAATCAGTGATGAGCGTAATACAGATTCACAATGGATTGAAGAGCTGGCTTTAAAAGAGGGCATGAGAAGGCTGAACGATAGGGAAAAAATGATTTTGAGAAAGCGATTCTTCCAAGGGAAAACCCAAATGGAAGTCGCCGAGGAAATCGGAATTTCTCAAGCGCAGGTGTCCAGACTTGAAAAAGCGGCTATCAAACAAATGAATAAAAATATTCATCAATAATGAAAAGCCTTTAAAACGATGTTGTTTTAAAGGCTTTTCTATTGATTACGGATGGTTTACGTTTTGGGAAAAGTAAGGTATCCTAGTTCGTACAAAGTTTTATGAAAATTAAAACAATTATAAAAGGCAATAAAGAGGAGGACCACGATGATTTTGCAGCTTGACAATGTCTCACTAAAACGGAATGGGAAATGGATACTGAGAGATATTCATTGGAAGGTGGAAGAAAAGGAAAATTGGGTGCTTTACGGCCTAAATGGCGCCGGGAAGACAGCGCTGTTAAATATGCTTTGCTCTTATTATTTTCCAACATCAGGCGAGATGCAGGTGCTTGGCCATGAATTTGGCAAAACAGAGCTTGGGGAAAAGCTCAGACGTAAAATTGGCCTCGTCTCAGCAGCTCTTCAGCAAAAATTGTATCCGGCAGATTCAGCCTTTGAAATTGCTTTGAGCGGAGCTTACGCTTCGATTGGGTTATATGAAACGCCAAGTAAGAAAACCAGGGAAAAAGCGATTGGTTTGTTAGAGGACTTGGGAGCAATTGAATATGCCGATCGCCGCTATGAAACCCTTTCTCAAGGGGAAAAACAAAGAGCGTTGATTGCTAGAGCACTAATGGCCGATCCGGAGCTGCTGATACTGGATGAACCAGTCACAGGACTGGATTTTATTGCCCGGGAAAAGTTGTTAGATACGATTACATACATTGCAAACAAAGAAAATGCACCATCTATCCTTTATGTGACTCATCATGCTGAAGAAATTTTGCCTGTCTTTGATAAAGCCCTTTTATTAAAACAGGGAGAGGTCTTTGGATCCGGAGAAATAAAGGAAATGCTTACTGATCAAATACTTTCCGCTTTTTTTGATACGCCAATCCATGTATTATGGAATCAGGATCGGCCGTTTTTAACTAGAGCTGAGCCGATAACGAATGCCTGACAAATATATATAGATTCATCCTAGGGGTGCTTTGCGAAGCTGAGAGAGACTTTGTCTCAACCCTTTTGACCTGATCTGGATCATGCCAGCGGAGGGAAGCGGTGAAAAGCGGAGTACATCGGACTCCGTTTGTTTTTATTAAGCCGTTTCATCACATTTGAAACGGCTTTTTTGATTTTAAAGAATAGGAGCGGATTTACATTGGATCAACAAATAGACTCTTTGCTCAAAAAAGTGGAAGAACAAAAGGAGGAGCTTATTCAGCTTGCGAAAACGCTGATTTCTTATCAAACACCTGCTCCGCCTGCAAGAAATACAGAGGGCATTCAGTCATGGATTGCGGGATATTTAAATGAATTGGGATTCTCGATCGACAAATGGGATGTGTACCCTGGTGATCCCAATGTTGTAGGGAAGCTAAAAGAAACAGATTCAGCAGATTATTATAGCCTGATTATCAATGGCCATGTAGATGTGGCAGAGGTAAAAGAGGATGAAGAATGGGAGCATGATCCATTTCATCCAATTGAAAAAAACGGTCTCTTAATCGGTCGAGGCGCTTCCGATATGAAGGGCGGAATGGCGTGTGTGTTGTTTGCTGTCAAATTAATTCGTGAAGCCGGCATTGAGCTTCCCGGTGATCTGATTCTGCAATCGGTTATCGGGGAGGAAGTTGGAGAAGCCGGCACGCTTGAATGCTGCAAGAGGGGCTACCACGCTGATTTTGCAATTGTCGCTGATACGAGCGATATGCATATTCAAGGCCAAGGCGGTGTTATTACAGGCTGGATCGAAATCAAAAGCAGTCAAACATTTCACGATGGAACGAGACGGAATATGATTCACGCAGGCGGAGGAACATTCGGAGCAAGCGCAATTGAAAAAATGGCGAAAATCATTGCGGGGCTCGGTGAACTTGAGCGCCACTGGTCTATTATGAAAAGTTATCCCGGCTTTAAACCTGGAACAAATACAATTAACCCGGCTGTTATAGAAGGCGGCAGACATGCGGCTTTTATAGCGGACGAATGCCGGCTGTGGATCACTGTCCATTTTTATCCAAATGAAACCCATGACCAAGTGGCAGCGGAAATAGAAGATTACGTCAATCGGCTGAGTGACAGTGATATTTGGCTTAGGGAAAACCGCCCTGTATTCAAGTGGGGAGGCTCATCTATGATAGAAGACAGAGGAGAAATTTTTCCGGCATTGGAAGTTGACCCTGGCCACCCAGGCGTCTTAGCGCTAACTGCCTCTCATCAGAAAGTGAAACGGGAGTGTCCAATTATTGACGTTTCTCAATCAGTTACAGATGGCGGATGGCTGTATGATGCCGGTATTCCATGCGTAATATACGGTCCTGGAGATCTGCACAATGCACACTCTGTGAACGAGAAGGTATCGATTGAGCAGCTAGTAGAGTATACAAAAATTATACTCGATTTTATCATCAGCTGGTGCAGCCGGAAAAAAGAGCAATGACATGAAAATTTCTTCTTGCTGACAAGGTTCAGCCTGCCCGTTCATATACTTGAACAAAAGGACGGAAAAAGGACGTGATGGAATGATCAGCATTTCAGAATTTCAGGTAAAGGATGTCGTCAATGTCTCAAACGGAAAAAAGCTGGGGAGTATTGGTGATATTGATATCAATGTGACCACTGGTAAAATTCAGGCGATCATACTAGGAGGAAATGGGAAAGTTCTCGGATTTTTTGGAAAAGAAGAGGAATTGGTCATTCCATGGCGAAATATAGTAAAAATCGGGGAAGATGTAATCTTGGTCCGATTAAGTGAACCACATGCATAAACCTGCTTGTCTGCCGCAGATTGGCAAATGCCGGAAGTCTCGATTCTTCCGGCACATTTCATTTAGAAATATGCAAATCGGCGCTCAACGTATGCAGTAAGATGTGGTAAAATAAGTGGGAAATTCCGCTTTTTTAAATGTTTGTCGAAAGGTTGGATCATCATGAATACATATCACCCATTCAGTCTTACCACACCCTCGACACTCATGATACAAGACTGGGCTCAAACGAATCAAAACAACAAAGAGGTCATTGCCGGATTTACGACAAAAAACGGCGGTGTCAGCCAAAAGCCTTTTGAATCGTTAAATACAGGATTGCACGTTCATGACAAAGATGCAGATGTAGTTAAAAATCGTGAATATATTGCCGATATGTTTAATACTGATTTGCAGTCTTGGGTATTCGCTGATCAGACACATGATAATCGCGTTCAGAAAGTGACGCAGAGGGATAGGGGAAAAGGCGCCCGTGAGTATCACACGGCTCTAAAAGCAACGGACGGGCTCTATACAAATGAAAAAAATGTATTTTTGGCATTATGCTTTGCTGATTGTGTGCCTCTTTTCTTTTATGATCCGGTTAAGTCGCTTGTCGGAGTCGCCCATGCCGGGTGGAAAGGCACCGTCAAACAGATTGGCAGAGAAATGGTGAAGCAATGGACTGAGAAGGAAGGTTCAAATCCCTCAGATATTTACGCTGTTATTGGCCCGTCTATCAGCGGAGCATGCTATACGGTAGACGACCGCGTAATGGATGCTGTCCGCGCATTGCCGGTTTCAGCAGACCTTGCCGTTAATCAGACGGCAAAGGCACAATATCAGCTTGATCTGAAAGAGCTGAACCGTCTTATACTGATGGACAGCGGTTTGGCAAGTGAACAAATTTCTGTCAGCGGTTTATGCACGGAAAGCGAGCCGTCTCTTTTCTATTCTCACCGCCGCGATCAGGGGAAAACTGGACGGATGATGTCCTTTATCGGAATGAAGGAGGCATAAAAGATCTTGCGTGTTGTTGATAATTTACGACATATAAACGAACGAATAAACGAAGCATGTAACAGATCGGGCCGCAGCTCCGATGAAGTTACGGTTATTGCAGTCACTAAATATGTATCGCCTGAAAGAGCACAGGAGGCAGTAGATGCTGGCATCACCTGCCTCGGAGAGAATCGGGATGCGGAACTGCTCCGCAAACAGGAATTGATAAAAGGGAATCCGGAATGGCATTTTATCGGCAGTCTGCAATCAAGAAAAGCAAAATCTGTCGTCAATTCGGTTTCCTATATCCATTCCCTAGACCGGCTCTCATTAGCGAAAGAAATTGAAAAACGGGCTGAAGGTACTGTACGATGCTTTGTGCAGGTCAATACCTCTCTTGAGCCTTCTAAACACGGCATGAAAAAAGAAGAAGTCATTCCATTCATACAGGAGCTTTCCGGTTTCGAACATATCCTTGTTGCCGGGCTGATGACAATGGCTCCGCTGACTGATGATCAAGATCAGATCAGAAGCTGTTTCAGGTCGCTGAGAGAACTCCGTGACCAGGTTCAGAAGCTGAACCAGCCGAACGCTCCGTGTACTGAACTGTCGATGGGCATGTCAAATGATTTTGAAATTGCAATTGAAGAAGGAGCTACTTATATTAGAATCGGCTCATCGTTAGTCGGAAATGAAACAGGGGGTGTACAGCAATGAGTATGAAAAATAAACTGAAAAACTTTTTCTCAATGGAAGATGAAGAATACGAATATGAATATATTGAGACAGAGCGGGAATCTCATGAGGAGCATGAGCAAAAAGAAAAGCCGGCTTATACGGGGAATAAACCTTCGGGCAAACAGAATGTAGTGAGCTTGCAAAGTGTTCAGAAATCCTCTAAAGTGGTGTTGAGTGAGCCGCGCGTTTATGCGGAGGCGCAGGAAATAGCCGACCATTTGAAGAACCGGCGGGCAGTTGTCGTCAATCTTCAGCGGATACAACATGACCAGGCGAAGCGGATTGTTGACTTTTTAAGCGGAACCGTTTATGCCATTGGCGGCGATATTCAAAGAATCGGCTCAGATATTTTCCTCTGCACGCCTGACAACGTAGATGTATCAGGCACAATTTCTGAGCTCATATCTGAAGACGAACATCAGAGGTGGTAAAGCGAGATGATCCTTTATCAAGTTTTTTCGGTTTTAAGCTTATTAATCACAATATACTCATTTGCCCTGATCATATATATTTTTATGTCATGGGTGCCGAGTACGAGGGAAACAGCAGTCGGGCGTTTTTTGGCTTCGATTTGTGAACCATATCTCGAACCATTCAGAAAAATCATTCCTCCGATTGCAATGCTGGATATTTCACCAATCGTAGCAATACTTGTGCTTCGGTTTGCGACAACCGGCTTGTGGGGACTTTATCGCATGATTGCGTTTTAATGTGACAGTTTGATAGGGGCTTGGCAGCAGCCAAGCCTCTTTACATAGAAGGGAAAGACGATGAGCGATATATATCAGCACTTCAGAAAAGACGAGCGGGCCTTTATTGATCAGGCGCTCGAATGGAAAAGAATTGTCCAGGAGCAGTACCGGATGAAGCTGACCGACTTTTTAGATCCCCGAGAGCAGGTCATCCTCTCTGCTGTTACGGGACAGGCTGACGTCGGGCTTGCTTTTTCCGGCGGCTATGACAGAGCGGAGCGGAAACGGGCGATTCTGTATCCAGAGTACATTACTCCGGAAGAATCGGATTTTGAATTGCAGGCGTTTAACGTCCGTTATGCTGACAAGTTTGTCTCAGTAGATCATCGTTCTCTGCTTGGTGCATTAATGGGCATAGGATTAAAGCGGCAAAAATTCGGTGACATCGTGTTTTCTGAGACAGCAGTGCAATTGATTGTCTCAGCCGATACCGCTGATTTTGTGGCTGCACAGCTGACCCAAGCAGGCAAAGCGGCGGTCAGCCTAGAGAAAATCGACTTGTCAGACCTTAACATTCCAGCAGTTGATGTCGAAATAAGAGATGACACGGTTTCTTCTTTAAGGCTTGACGCCGTCTGCGCCGCTATGAGCAGGCAATCCCGCCAAAAATCACAGACGCTTGTGAAAAACGGCCTTGTGAAAGTGAACTGGAAGGTGGTTGAAGATCCTTCATACATAGTCGCGGAAGGGGACATGCTGTCAATCAGAGGTTTTGGCCGGTGCAGCTTAACAAAAATCGAAGGGAAAACCAAAAAAGACAAATGGAGAGTTACGTTTGAACGACAAAAATAGTCGGTTTTTCAGTTTTTTTCTCCATCTGTGCGAAATTTGTTTTATAATGTGAACTAGATAACCGTACTGAAATGTAAAAATGGAGGTGGCATCATGCCATTAACGCCAAATGATATTCACAACAAGACGTTTACAAAAAGTTTTCGCGGATATGATGAAGATGAAGTAAATGAATTCCTAGCCCAAGTCAGAAAAGATTACGAAATTGTTCTCCGCAAGAAAACTGAGCTTGAAGCGAAAGTCAATGAGCTTGATGAAAGAATCGGACACTTTGCAAATATTGAGGAAACATTGAATAAATCAATTTTAGTTGCTCAAGAAGCGGCTGAAGACGTAAAACGCAATTCTCAAAAAGAGGCAAAGCTGATTGTTCGGGAAGCGGAGAAAAACGCTGATCGCATTATCAACGAATCGTTATCAAAATCAAGAAAAATTGCAATGGAAATTGAAGAGCTGAAAAAACAGTCTAAAGTGTTCAGAACACGTTTCCAAATGCTGATTGAAGCTCAGCTTGATCTTCTGAAAAATGACGATTGGGATCATCTCCTTGAGTATGAAGTCGACGCTGTATTTGAGGAAAAGGAATAAATTCTCTGATTATCTTGACATTTTCTTAGCTTGTCGAATATAATACGTTCATAAATTCAGATGAAAAAACGGTTGAAAGGGACAGTCATGTTTCCTTCAGGCCTTCATAGCGACCCGGAGATGGTGAGAGTCCGGGATGGCCGGAATCATGTAGATCAGCCCTTTAGTTTCCTTGCTGAACTCACAGTAGGTTAGGACGTTCATCACGTTACGATGCTCAAGAGGAAAAAGTGTATGCTTGCTTTTTCTAAAAGGGTGGTACCGCGAGATAAGCTTTCTCGTCCCTTATGGGATGAGAGGGCTTTTTTTATTTTCTGAAAAAATGCAGTGGAGGAATGAAAATGGATTTTAAAGACACGCTCTTAATGCCGAAAACAGATTTCCCGATGCGTGGAAATTTGCCAAACCGGGAGCCTGACATTCAAAAAAAATGGGAGGAAGAGGATATCTACCGTCTTGTTCAGGAACGGACGAAAGACCGCCCGAAATTTGTTTTACATGACGGACCTCCGTATGCAAACGGCGACATCCATATGGGCCATGCACTTAACAAGATTTTGAAAGACTTCATTGTCCGCTATAAATCAATGAGCGGCTACAACGCACCGTATGTGCCGGGCTGGGATACACACGGATTGCCAATTGAAACAGCTCTGACAAAAAACAAAAAGGTCAACCGCAAAGAAATGTCAGTAGCGGAATTCCGCAAACTATGCGAAGAGTACGCTTGGAAGCAAATCGAGGGACAGCGTGAGCAATTCAAACGTCTTGGTGTCCGCGGTGACTGGGAAAACCCATATGTGACATTAAAACCGGAATACGAAGCGCAGCAAATCCGCGTATTTGGTGAAATGGCAAAACGAGGCTACATTTACAAAGGCCTTAAACCGGTTAACTGGTCACCTTCAAGTGAGTCTGCTCTGGCTGAAGCCGAGATCGAATATCAAGACAAACGTTCAGCATCTATTTACGTCGCTTTTGGTGTAAAAGACGGAAAAGGCGTTCTTGAAAACGGCGAGCGCATCATCATTTGGACAACAACGCCTTGGACAATTCCGGCGAACCTTGGAATCTCAGTGCACCCTGATCTTGAGTACAGCGTGATTGCAGTAGGTGAAGACCGCTTTGTCGTAGCAAGTGCCTTAGTCGAAAATGTTGCATCGGCATGCGGATTTGATCAGTATGAAGTGACAAGAACGGTCAAAGGGAAAGATCTTGAGAACATTATCGCTGAACACCCGCTATATGGCAGAGACTCTCTCGTTATGCTTGGTGAACACGTAACAACTGATGCCGGAACAGGCTGTGTTCATACAGCGCCAGGACATGGGGAAGATGACTTTATCATCGGCCAAAAATACGGTTTAGATGTGCTTTGCCCGGTTGATGAAAAAGGTGTAATGACAAGCGAAGCTCCTGGGTTTGAAGGCATGTTCTATGATGATGCAAACAAAGCGATCACACAGCAGCTCGATGAAAAAGGCGCACTTGTGAAGCTTGAATTCATTACTCACTCTTATCCGCATGATTGGAGAACAAAAAAACCAACCATTTTCAGAGCGACAGCGCAATGGTTTGCGTCTATTAAAGATTTCAGATCAGACCTGCTGGATGCCATTAAAGAAACCAAATGGGTTCCTGAATGGGGCGAGCAGCGTTTGCACAACATGGTTCGGGACCGCGGAGACTGGTGTATTTCCAGACAGCGTGCGTGGGGCGTGCCGATTCCGGTATTTTATGCCGAAAATGGAGAACCAATTATTACGGATGAAACCATTGAACATGTTTCTGAATTGTTCAGACAGCACGGATCAAACATTTGGTTTGAAAAAGAAGCAAAGGATCTTCTTCCGGAAGGCTTTACGCATCCTGGCAGCCCGAACGGCACATTTACAAAAGAACAGGATATCATGGATGTTTGGTTTGATTCAGGCTCTTCACATCAAGCAGTGCTTGAAGAACGTGATGACCTCGTTCGCCCGGCTGATCTATACCTAGAGGGATCTGACCAATATCGCGGCTGGTTTAACTCTTCTCTTTCTACAGCAGTAGCCGTAACAGGGAAGGCGCCGTATAAAGGTGTGCTCAGCCATGGTTTCGCACTGGATGGCGAAGGACGCAAGATGAGTAAATCAATCGGTAACGTTGTTGTTCCGGCTAAAGTCATGAAACAGCTTGGTGCCGACATCTTAAGATTATGGGTATCTTCAGTGGATTATCAGGCGGATGTTCGCGTGTCTGACGCTATTCTGAAGCAGGTTGCGGAAGTATATCGTAAAATCCGCAACACGTTCCGTTTCCTTCACGGCAACCTTTTCGATTTTGATCCAAAAACAAATGCGGTGGCTGTCGAAGATCTTCGTGAAGTGGACCAGTATATGCTGATTAAGCTGAACAAGCTGATTGATAAAGTGAAAAAAGCGTATGATGAGTACGAATTTGCGGTTGTGTATCACAGCATTCATAATTTCTGCACAATCGAATTGAGCTCATTCTACCTTGATTTTGCAAAAGATATTGTCTACATCGAGCATGCGGATCATCCGGATAGACGCAGCATGCAGACAGTATTCTACGAAACGCTTCTTGCATTAGTGAAGCTTTCTGCGCCTATCCTTCCACATACGGCAGACGAATTGTGGTCTCATTTAACATTTGTTGAAGAGCAGAGCGTTCAGCTGACCGATATGCCGGAAACAATCGCGGTTCCAAACAGTGAAGCGACTGAAGAAAAATTTGACCGCTTTATGGCTCTTCGTGATGACGTGTTAAAAGCATTAGAAACTGCGCGAAATGAAAAAATTATCGGTAAATCTTTGGAAGCAAACCTGAAATTGTATCCAAACAAAGAAAACAAGGAGCTCTTGGCTTCCATAAAAGAAAACCTTTCTCAGCTGTTTATTGTGTCTGAACTGACAATCAGCGAAGAAAATGATGCGCCGAACGATGCGCAAAGCTTTGCGACGGGTAAAATCGCTGTCGAGAAAGCGGAAGGCGAAATGTGTGAGAGATCACGTGTGATTTCAAAAGATGTAGGGGCAAATCCGAAATATCCTACACTTTCATTACGCAACGCTGAAATCGTTGAAAAATACTATCAAAAATAATGAAAAGGGCCCGGCGTAAAAGCCGGGCTTTTTTTGTGCCAAGAGTGACATCCTTTAGAACGGCAGGAAAAATCTTATGGGCTTTAGATCATCATTCATAGGCAACAATAAAGGTACTACGTTAAGAGCAGGAGTTGTGAAGAATGAATGATCAACTGACCGCAATTTATACGGAACTTCTTCTGATGAAAGAAGAATTACAGTCGAGATTATTTGAGTATTCTTGCTTTCAGGTTTCTACAAGCCCGCAAGCAGCAATCAATCATAAACAAAAAGCAACTCTGATCTATCATATTAAAGAAGAGCTTCAAGACGTTCTCCTTGCATTGTCCAAAATCGAAAACGGCACATTCGGATACTGTGAAGAAACAGGGGCCCCCATTCCTCTTGCAAAGCTGGCAGTGCTGCCGACGGCCCGAACAGCAAACGATTTTCTTTATTCTGTCCAATTTGAGAAAAAAACGCTTCCGATATGGAAATCAACGGATATCGAATATGGTCAGGCACTGTATGAATAACAGTGTCTGTCCGGTTAATGTGCCTGATATTTCTTTACTCCAGTGCTTTTTATTGATAAAATGCATAATGGATTAAAGTAACCGTAAACTGGAGGAACGTTTGTGCTGTATTATATGATTGCACTACTTATTATTGCAGCCGATCAATTGACAAAATGGCTAGTTGTTAAGAACATGGAACTTGGCCAAAGCATTCCGATCATTGATCAGGTATTCTATATCACCTCCCATCGCAATACGGGTGCTGCATGGGGGATATTAGCGGGTCAGATGTGGTTTTTCTACCTCATAACAACCGCTGTTATTATTGGTATTGTTTATTACATACAGCGTTATACAAAAGGACAAAGGCTTCTTGGTGTTGCCCTCGGACTTATGCTTGGCGGTGCCATCGGCAACTTTATCGATCGGGCTGTCAGACAGGAAGTTGTGGATTTTATCCATGTTATTATTGTCAATTACAATTACCCGATATTTAACATCGCGGACTCTTCACTATGTGTCGGCGTAATGCTTTTATTTATACAAATGCTGTTGGACAGCGGGAAAAAGAAAAAGGAGCAATAGCATGAATCAAATTGATATAACCGCTTCAGAAGAACAAAAAAGTGAGCGGATTGATAAATTTTTGGCATCGACTGAGAATGATTGGTCAAGAACCCAGGTTCAGCAATGGGTAAAAGACGGACAGGTTATCGTGAACGGAAGCGCGGTGAAAGCGAATTATAAAATTCAGCCGGGTGATCAGGTGACCGTCACTGTACCTGAACCGGAAGCGCTCGACGTCCTGGCAGAGCCTATGGATCTGGATATTTATTATGAGGACCAGGATGTGCTGGTCGTCAACAAACCTCGCGGAATGGTTGTTCACCCAGCACCCGGGCATCTTACGGGCACACTTGTAAACGGCCTTATGGCTCATTGCACAGACCTTTCCGGAATAAATGGCGTGATGCGTCCGGGTATTGTTCACAGAATCGATAAGGACACGTCCGGTTTATTAATGGTGGCGAAAAATGATATGGCGCACGAGTCACTTGTAAACCAATTGGTCAACAAAACGGTCACGCGGAAATATACGGCAGTTGTCCACGGGCTTATTTCTCACGATGATGGCACAATTGACGCGCCGATCGGACGAGATAAGAAAGACCGTCAAAGCATGACTGTGACACGTGATGGCAAAAACGCTGTCACTCATTTTCATGTACTAGAGCGTTTTCAGGATTTTACGTTAGTGGAATGCCAGCTTGAAACAGGGAGAACCCATCAAATTCGTGTTCATATGAAATATATCGGATTCCCATTAGCAGGCGATCCGAAATACGGCCCAAGAAAAACAATCGACTTTAATGGCCAAGCGCTTCACGCGGGAGTTTTAGGTTTTGACCATCCACGAACAGGAGAATATGTCGAATTTGAAGCGCCGCTTCCCGAGGATATGGCAGAATTAATCGAAAACCTTAGAAAAAACGGTTGACAGAGGGTTTCTTTTCTGAAATAATAAACGAAGCTGAATAGATTCTTTAAAACAGTCCAGAGAGGCTGAGAAGGATAACGGATAGACGGGATGCGTGTACAGGCGCGCACCTTGTCCTAAAACCCCTCTATGCTCTGGCAGGAGGGGTTTTTTCTTCTATATGAACTGTGAGGTGTCACACATTGAATCAAAAAGCTGTCATTCTCGACGAACAGGCAATCAGACGGGCGCTGACCAGGATTGCTCACGAAATGATCGAACGCAATAAAGGAATGAATAACTGCATTCTTGTCGGCATTAAGACAAGAGGGATTTACCTGGCAAAACGCCTTGCGGAACGCATTGAACAGATTGAGGGAAATCCTGTTACAGTCGGTGAAATTGATATTACTCTTTACAGAGACGATCTTTCTAAAAAAACGAGCAACGATGAACCGCTTGTAAAAGGTGCAGATATTCCGGTAGATATTACAGATCAAAAAGTCATTCTCGTTGATGATGTTCTGTATACCGGAAGAACAGTCAGAGCAGGAATGGATGCGCTTGTTGATGTAGGCAGACCTTCCTCCATTCAGCTTGCAGTGCTTGTGGACAGAGGACACCGGGAGCTGCCGATCCGAGCGGATTATATCGGGAAAAACATCCCGACATCAAAGTCTGAAAAGGTTATGGTTCAGCTTGATGAGGTAGACCAAAACGATCTCGTCGCCATTTATGAAAACGAATAATAGATCACCTTTTTAAGGGCAATCCAGAGAGGTTGCAAAGAGGTGCACAACAAAGGCCCAAAAAGTATTCGGCAGGTCTTTGTATGCCTCTTTGCGTAAAAAAGCAAAGAGGTTTTTTTATACAGTCATTGAGTCATCCTAAAATGAAAGTCAACAATCAGGGGGAAATCATCATGAGTAAGAAAAAAGTAAATTTAGGGGTCAGGGATGTCCCGACACCTTTCTCTTGGGTTTCATTCAGCCTTCAGCATTTGTTTGCCATGTTTGGCTCAACCATTTTGGTTCCGAAGCTCGTCGGAATGAGTCCTGCTGTGGCGTTGGTGACAAGCGGCATCGGAACACTGGCGTACCTTCTTATTACGAAAGGGCAAATTCCGGCGTATCTCGGTTCATCCTTCGCCTTTATTTCTCCGATCATTCTGGTAAAAGCGACCGGCGGGCCGGGAGCGGCAATGGTTGGAGCGTTTCTTGCAGGGCTGGTGTACGGGCTGATTGCCTTATTGATTAGGCAGCTTGGAACAGGATGGCTGATGAAGATTCTCCCGCCTGTAGTCGTAGGGCCTGTTATTATCGTCATCGGGCTGGGACTGGCAAGCACTGCAGTAAACATGGCGATGTATGCTGATCCGAACGCGAGTGAGTTGGTCTACAGCTTAAAGCACTTTAGTGTCGCAGGAGTTACGCTGGCAATTACGATTATTTGTGCGATTTTCTTACGAGGGTTTTTAAGCCTGATTCCGGTTCTGATCGGAATCATCGGCGGATACCTGTTTGCCCTTACTCAAGGGATTGTCAACTTCCAGCCGGTGCTTGACGCGAAATGGTTTGCAGTGCCTGAATTTATCATTCCGTTCAAAGATTATTCACCGTCAGTTACGCTCGGCATCGCAGCCGCAATGGTTCCTGTCGCATTTGTCACAATGTCAGAGCATATCGGCCACCAAATGGTGCTGAGCAAGGTTGTCGGACAAGACTTCATTAAAAAGCCAGGTCTTCATCGCTCTATTATGGGTGACAGTGTGGCGACAATCCTCGCTTCCCTGATCGGCGGCCCTCCGACAACGACTTACGGAGAAAACATTGGCGTGCTGGCCATCACAAGAGTATTCAGCGTCTTTGTCATCGGGGGCGCGGCAGTGATTGCCCTTTGCTTCGGCTTTATCGGCAAAATTTCAGCGCTGATCAGTTCAGTGCCGTCAGCGGTCATGGGAGGCGTCTCCTTCCTGCTGTTCGGAATCATTGCTTCAAGCGGCCTGAGAATGCTGATTGACAACAAAATTGATTATGAAAACAACAGAAACCTCATTATTACATCAGTTATCCTTGTCATCGGTGTAGGAGGCGCTTTTATCCAAGTGTCTCAGGGCGGATTCCAAGTGTCAGGAATGGCGCTTGCCGCAATTGTCGGTGTCATCTTAAACCTGATTCTTCCGCAGGCGAAGGAAGAGCAGGCAGACACATCTGAACAACATCATATTTAAAACCTTTTAATGAAAGTCCAGAGAGGCTTGGAAGGGTTATGAAGAGAAGGAAGCTTCAATGCTGCCCTCTATTTAACCATACCCCGAGTCTATCTTAGACCGGGGTTTTTTTCAGCCTTAAGTTGAAAAGAGAGGGGAAAGAACATGAAGCATTTAACGACGATGAGTGAACTCAGCACTGAGGAAATCAAAGATTTGCTTCAAACAGCACAAGAGCTCAAAAGCGGAAAAACAGACAATCAGCTTACAGGAAAGTTTGCCGCAAACCTGTTTTTCGAACCGAGCACGAGAACGCGGTTCAGCTTTGAGGTCGCAGAAAAAAAGCTGGGCATGAATGTGCTAAACCTTGATGGAACAAGCACAAGCGTGCAAAAAGGCGAAACCTTATATGACACGATCCGGACGCTCGAATCAATAGGTGTGGACGTCTGCGTCATCAGGCACAGTGAGGATGAGTATTATGAAGAGCTTGTCAGCCAGGTGAACATTCCGATTCTGAATGCGGGAGACGGATGCGGCCAGCATCCAACACAATCACTGCTTGATTTAATGACGATTTATGAAGAGTTCAATACGTTCAAAGGGCTTACCGTCTCCATTCACGGCGACATCAAGCATAGCAGAGTGGCAAGGTCAAATGCGGAAGTGTTGACAAGATTGGGTGCCCGGGTCCTATTTTCCGGCCCTTCGGAATGGCAGGATGAAGAAAATACATTCGGCACGTATGTCTCAATAGATGAAGCAGTTGAGTCTTCCGATGTCGTCATGCTGCTGCGCATTCAAAATGAACGACATCAGTCCGCTGTCAGCCAGGAAGGCTATTTAAACAAATACGGCTTGACCGTAGAACGGGCTGAGCGTATGAAGCGGCATGCGATCATCATGCATCCTGCTCCGGTAAACAGAGGAGTGGAGATTGATGACAGCTTAGTAGAAAGCGAAAAATCAAGAATCTTCAAGCAAATGCAAAATGGCGTATTTATCAGAATGGCAGTGATACAGCGTGCCTTACAAACCAATGTGAAAAGAGGAGAAGCAGCATATGTCATATCTCATTAAAAACGGCTGGATACTAAACGAAAATGGTGAAAAAACAGAAGCGGATATCCGAGTGACTGGAGAAACCATCACCGCAATCGGCAAGCTTGATGCAACGGATAATGAAACGGTAATTGATGCAAAAGGTTTGCTCGTTTCACCTGGGTTTGTTGATCTCCACGTGCATTTCAGAGAGCCGGGCGGAGAGAAAAAAGAAACTATTGAAACCGGGGCCAAAGCGGCGGCACGCGGCGGCTACACTACAGTAGCAGCAATGCCGAATACGCGGCCGGTTCCTGATACAAAGGAGCAGATGGAATGGGTGCAAAACAGAATTAAAGAAACATCATGCGTCAGAGTTCTTCCATATGCATCCATTACGATCAGACAAATCGGCGATGAAATGACAAACTTTGAAGCGTTAAAAAAAGCCGGGGCATTTGCTTTTACAGATGACGGCGTTGGTATACAGACAGCAGGAATGATGTATGAAGCGATGAAACGGGCAACCGCAATTGACAAAGCGATTGTTGCACATTGCGAGGACAACTCCTTAATTTACGGAGGAAGCGTACATGAGGGGACATTCTCCAAAGCGAACGGGCTCAACGGCATACCTTCTGTGTGTGAATCGGTTCATATTGCCCGCGATGTGCTGCTGGCTGAGGCGGCAAACTGCCATTATCATGTATGCCATATCAGCACGAAAGAATCTGTCAGGGTTGTACGCGATGCGAAAAAAGCGGGAATCAGAGTGACAGCAGAAGTGTCGCCGCATCATTTGCTGCTTTGTGATGAGGACATCCCGGGGCTGGATACAAACTATAAAATGAATCCTCCGCTCCGCAGTGCAGAAGACAGAGCTGCTTTAATTGAAGGTCTTTTAGACGGAACAATTGATTTTATCGCAACAGACCATGCACCGCATACGGAAGAAGAGAAAAACACAGAAATGAAACTGGCGCCATTCGGAATTGTCGGCTTAGAAACAGCATTTCCGCTTCTTTACACACACTTTGTCAAAAATGGCAGCTGGTCGCTAAAGCAGCTGATTGACTACATGACAATCAAGCCATGCGAAGCGTTCGGTCTCCCATATGGAACATTACAAACGGGGCAAGCTGCGGACATTACGTTAATCGATTTAGAAAAAGAAGCAGTTATAGACAAAGACACGTTTTTATCAAAAGGAAAAAATACACCATTCAACGGCATCAGCTGCACCGGCTGGCCGGTCGCTACAATTGCGGCAGGGAAGCTTGCTTATGAAGAGGGGAGACTTGTCAAATGAAGAGACGATTAGTACTGGAAAACGGAGCGGTATTCGAGGGGGAAGCCTTCGGAAGCTTAGAACACAACATGGGAGAAGTCGTTTTTAATACTGGGATGACAGGCTATCAGGAAATTTTATCTGACCCTTCTTACTGCGGACAGATCGTAACATTAACATACCCGCTTATCGGAAATTACGGCATTAACCGTGATGATTTTGAATCTATTACCCCTTTTGTGAAAGGGCTGATCATCAAAGAATTATGTGAGCTGCCTTCCAACTGGCGTTCAGCATACACCTTAGACGAGTATTTAAAAATGAAAAACATTCCCGGACTCCAGGGGATTGATACAAGGAAGCTGACAAGAATGATCCGCACGGCAGGCGCGCTAAAAGGAACATTCGCTTCATCTGATGAAGATATCGAAGCAGTTCTGAAAAGACTGAACGAAACGGAATTGCCAAGAAATCAAGTATCCCAAGTATCAGCAAAAACAGCATATCCGAGCCCGGGAAGAGGCAAACGCATCGTCTTGGTTGACTTCGGCATGAAACACGGAATTCTAAGAGAGCTGAACAAACGGAAATGTGACGTCATCGTTGTGCCTTACAACATTACAGCGGAAGAGGTGCTTCAGCTGAAACCGGACGGTATCATGCTTTCTAACGGACCTGGAGACCCGAAGGATGTGCCTGAAGCGATTGAAATGATTAAAGGTGTTCTTGGAAAAGTGCCATTATTCGGAATATGTCTTGGCCACCAATTATTCGCGCTGGCGTGCGGGGCGAATACTGAAAAAATGAAATTCGGACACAGGGGCTCAAACCACCCGGTAAAAGAGCTGGCTACAGGAAAAGTTGCCTTAACATCTCAAAACCATGGATACACAGTTTCGTCTATCAGTAAAACAGAACTGGAAGTGACGCATATCGCAATTAACGACGATACGATTGAAGGGCTGAAGCATAAAACATTGCCGGCATTTACGGTTCAATATCATCCCGAAGCCTCACCTGGTCCTGAGGATGCCAACCACCTATTTGACAGATTCATCGAAATGATCGAAACAACAGAGAAAGAAGGGGAAGCGGTATGCCAAAACGCGTAGACATTAACAAAATTTTAGTAATCGGATCTGGACCGATCATCATCGGCCAAGCAGCAGAATTTGACTATGCGGGAACACAAGCCTGTCTTGCTTTGAAAGAAGAAGGTTATGAAGTCATCCTTGTCAACTCAAACCCTGCCACGATCATGACAGATACAGAAATGGCTGACCGGGTTTATATCGAACCGCTCACACCTGAATTCCTGACAAGAATCATCAGAAAAGAGCGACCAGATGCCATTCTTCCTACACTCGGAGGCCAAACCGGTTTGAATCTAGCGGTTGAGCTTTCTGAAAGAGGTGTTCTGGCAGAATGCGGCGTCGAAGTGCTTGGCACAAAACTGTCTGCGATTCAGCAAGCTGAAGACCGTGACTTGTTCAGAACATTAATGAATGAACTGAATGAACCGGTGCCTGAAAGTGAGATTATCCACTCCCTTGAAGAAGCAGAAAAATTCGTCAGTCAAATTGGATTCCCTGTCATTGTCCGCCCGGCATATACATTAGGCGGAACAGGCGGAGGCATCTGCTCGAATGAGACAGAGTTAAAAGAAATCGTTGAGAACGGCTTGAAATTAAGCCCGGTACACCAATGTCTGCTTGAAAAAAGCATCGCCGGCTATAAAGAAATCGAGTATGAAGTCATGAGAGACAGCCAGGATCACGCCATTGTCGTTTGTAACATGGAAAACATTGATCCAGTTGGAATCCATACTGGAGACAGTATTGTTGTCGCGCCGAGCCAAACGCTCAGCGATCGCGAATATCAGCTCTTGCGGAATGTATCGTTAAAACTGATTCGCGCGCTTGGAATCGAAGGCGGATGTAACGTCCAGCTCGCTTTAGACCCAGACAGCTTCCAATATTACATTATTGAAGTAAATCCGCGTGTCAGCCGTTCATCTGCCCTTGCATCAAAAGCAACGGGGTACCCGATTGCAAAGCTCGCTGCTAAAATTGCAGTCGGACTTTCATTAGATGAAATGATGAACCCGGTGACAGGAAAAACATATGCAGCATTTGAACCAGCTCTTGACTATGTCGTATCCAAAATTCCGCGCTGGCCGTTTGATAAGTTTGAATCAGCAAACAGAAAGCTTGGCACGCAAATGAAAGCGACAGGTGAGGTCATGGCAATCGGCCGCACGCTTGAAGAGTCATTGCTGAAGGCAGTGAGATCACTGGAAGCGGATGTGTATCATCTTGAATTGAAGGACGCCGCTGACATTTCAGATGAGCTTCTTGAAAAGCGAATTAAAAAGGCCGGTGATGAACGCTTATTCTACTTAGCTGAAGCGTACAGAAGAGGCTACACGGTAGAAGACCTCCATGAATTTTCCGCTATCGATGTCTTCTTCTTGCATAAGCTGTTCGGAATCGTACAGTTTGAAAAAGAATTGAAGGCCAATGCGGGCAATACGGATGTGCTGAGACGGGCAAAAGAACTCGGCTTCTCTGATCAGTACATTAGCCGCGAGTGGAAAATGAAAGAATCCGAGCTTTACAGCTTGAGAAAACAAGCGGGGATTGCGCCGGTATTCAAAATGGTAGATACGTGCGCGGCGGAATTCGAGTCAGAAACGCCATACTTCTATAGCACATACGAAGAAGAAAATGAATCTGTCGTTACAGATAAGAAAAGTGTGATGGTGCTTGGTTCGGGGCCGATTCGAATCGGACAGGGTGTCGAGTTCGACTATGCGACGGTTCACTCTGTATGGGCAATTAAACAAGCAGGCTATGAAGCCATTATTGTCAACAACAACCCGGAAACCGTTTCAACAGACTTCAGCATCTCAGACAAGCTGTATTTTGAACCGCTTACGATTGAAGATGTTATGCACATCATTGACCTTGAACAGCCAATGGGCGTTGTCGTACAGTTCGGCGGACAAACTGCGATTAACCTTGCTGACGAGCTTTCTGCGCGCGGAGTGAAAATCCTTGGAACTTCATTAGAAGATTTAGACCGTGCAGAAGACCGGGATAAATTTGAACAAGCGCTTGGAGAACTTGGTGTTCCTCAGCCGCTTGGCAAAACAGCGACATCAGTTGATCAGGCGGTAAGCATCGCAAGTGATATCGGTTACCCGGTATTGGTACGCCCTTCCTATGTACTTGGCGGCCGGGCGATGGAGATTGTGTATCATGAAGAAGAGCTGCTTCATTACATGAAAAACGCAGTTAAAATCAATCCGCAGCACCCTGTATTAATTGACAGATACTTGACAGGAAAAGAAATTGAAGTCGATGCAGTATCCGACGGTGAAACAGTCGTCATTCCGGGAATTATGGAGCACATTGAACGTGCGGGCGTTCACTCCGGAGACTCAATCGCTGTTTATCCGCCTCAGTCTCTCACAGAGGACATTAAGAAAAAAATTGAACAATACACGATCGCATTGGCTAAAGGGCTGAATATTGTCGGTTTGCTCAATATTCAATTCGTCTTGTCGCAAGGCGAGGTGTACGTGCTAGAAGTGAATCCGAGATCAAGCAGAACCGTACCATTTTTAAGCAAAATTACGGGTATCCCAATGGCAAATCTCGCAACAAAAATCATTCTTGGTCAAAAGCTGGCTGCGTTTGGCTATACAGAGGGCCTTCAGCCTGAACAGCAAGGTGTATTTGTAAAAGCGCCGGTCTTCTCCTTTGCCAAGCTGAGAAGAGTGGACATTACGTTAGGGCCTGAAATGAAATCAACAGGTGAAGTCATGGGGAAAGATTCGACACTTGAAAAGGCGCTCTACAAAGCCTTGATTGCTTCAGGTATTCAAATCCCGAACTACGGTTCCGTGCTTTTAACAGTAGCTGATAAGGACAAAGAAGAAGGGCTTGCCATTGCTAAGCGGTTCCACGCGATCGGCTACAACATTTTAGCGACGGAAGGAACGGCAGGCTACTTGAAAGAAGCTTCCATTCCAGCGAAGGTCGTCGGAAAAATCGGTCAGGATGGCCCGAACCTGCTTGACGTCATCAGAAACGGAGAAGCGCAGTTTGTCATCAATACGCTGACAAAAGGAAAGCAGCCGGCAAGAGACGGTTTTAGAATCAGACGTGAATCAGTAGAAAATGGTGTTGCCTGCCTAACATCTTTAGATACGGCAGAGGCGATATTGCGAGTGCTGGAAAGCATGACATTCCGTGCTGATGAAATGCCGACAGTCAACACAAATCAGGAGGCGGCAGTCACTATATGAAAAAAGCGTATTTGACAGTATGTTCTAACCAGCAAATTGCAGACCGGGTGTATCAAATGGTTCTGAAAGGGGAGCTTGTCCAAGGGTTTACAACCCCTGGACAGTTCCTTCATCTTAAAGTGAGCGAAGCGGTTACGCCTCTTTTGAGAAGACCAATCAGCATCGCAGACGTCAACTTTGAAAAAAATGAAGTCACCATCATTTATCGGGTAGATGGGGAAGGGACAAGACTCTTGTCACTGAAGCAGCAGGGAGAATTTGTGGATGTCCTCGGGCCTTTGGGAAATGGCTTTCCTGTTAATGAAGTTCAACCCGGAAAGACGGCTTTGCTGGTAGGAGGCGGAGTAGGTGTGCCGCCTCTCCAAGAGCTGTCGAAACGCTTGAATGAAAAAGGGGTAAATGTCATCCACGTTTTAGGATTCCAATCGGCAAAGGATGTTTTTTACGAGGAAGAATGCCGGCAGTACGGAGACACGTATGTGGCAACAGCTGACGGAAGCTACGGGGAAACCGGATTTGTCACAGATGTGATTAAACGGAAAAATCTAGAGTTTGATATCCTCCTCAGCTGCGGGCCGACACCGATGCTCAAGGCGTTAAAACAGGAATATGCCCATAAAGAAGTATATCTGTCCATGGAGGAACGAATGGGCTGCGGAATCGGCGCATGCTTCGCGTGTGTGTGCCATACAAACGAAAGTGAGACATCCTATGTAAAAGTATGTCTCGACGGGCCTGTATTTAAAGCTCAGGAGGTGGCGCTGTAATGCTAGAGGTGAAATTGCCGGGACTTGATTTGAAAAACCCAATCATTCCTGCATCAGGCTGCTTCGGTTTTGGAAAAGAATTTTCACGTTTTTATGATTTGTCTTGTCTTGGAGCCATCATGATTAAGGCTACGACAAAGGAGCCGCGCTTTGGGAATCCGACGCCGCGGGTAGCTGAGACTGGTGCTGGAATGCTCAATGCGATCGGTCTCCAAAATCCGGGGCTGGATAGCGTGTTGCATAATGAGCTGCCGTGGCTTGAGCAGTTTGATACGCCGATCATTGCCAATGTCGCAGGTTCTCAAGTCGAGGATTATGTTGAAGTTGCAGAGCATATCAGCAAAGCGCCTAATGTTCATGCTCTTGAATTGAATATTTCCTGCCCGAATGTGAAAACAGGCGGAATCGCTTTTGGCACGAATCCTGAAATGGCTGCCGATTTGACAAAAGCGGTGAAAGAGGTTTCGAATGTACCCGTTTATGTGAAGCTTTCTCCGAACGTGGCCAATATCACAGAAATTGCATTAGCGATCGAGGAAGCGGGAGCGGACGGTCTTACGATGATCAACACACTAATTGGCATGAGACTCGATTTAAAAACCGGCAAACCGATATTAGCGAATAAAACAGGGGGACTTTCGGGTCCTGCTGTGAAGCCGGTTGCCATTCGCATGGTGTATGAAGTCAGCCAGATGGTCAATATCCCGATTATCGGAATGGGAGGCGTGCAAACGGCTGAAGATGCCCTGGAATTTCTTCTCGCGGGAGCAAGCGCAGTCGCTGTCGGAACAGCAAACTTTGTGAATCCTTTTGCATGTCCAGAGATTATTGAACAGCTCCCATCTGTTTTGCGCCAATACGGCTATCAATCAATTGAAGAATGCATCGGAAGGAGCTGGAATCATGAAAAACAACCTGCCCATCATCGCGCTTGATTTTGCATCAGCTGAAGAAACACTCGCGTTCTTAGCTCCTTTTCAGCAAGAACCGTTATTTGTAAAGGTTGGAATGGAGCTTTTTTATCAAGAAGGGCCATCGATCGTGAAACAATTAAAAGAAAGAAACTGCGAGCTGTTTTTAGATCTCAAGCTTCATGACATCCCGACTACTGTAAACAAAGCGATGAAGCGCCTTGCCAGTCTCGGAGTAGATCTCGTCAATGTTCATGCTGCCGGGGGCAAAAAAATGATGCAGGCAGCTCTCGAAGGCTTAGAAGAAGGTACGCCGGCTGGAAAAAAACGTCCGTCACTGATCGCGGTAACCCAGCTGACAAGCACATCTGAACAAATCATGAAAGATGAACTGCTAATCGAAAAATCTCTGATTGATACGGTTGTGCACTACAGCAAACAGGCGGAAGAGAGCGGACTGGATGGAGTGGTCTGCTCTGTTCATGAAGCAAAAGCCATTTAT
Organism: Bacillus sp. FSL R5-0416; assembly: GCF_037975425.1. NCBI lineage: Bacteria > Bacillati > Bacillota > Bacilli > Caryophanales > Bacillaceae > Bacillus > Bacillus sp. FSL R5-0416. The sequence goes on from NZ_CP150252.1 coordinate 1,641,916, forward strand.
CAAGCGGTGTCGCCTTCATTTCTGACGGTCACTCCGGGGATCAGAATGTCTGAGGACGCTGCGAATGACCAAGTCCGCGTAGCGACGCCTGCTATTGCAAGAGAGAAAGGTTCATCAGCGATTGTAGTAGGACGCTCGATTACAAAAGCGGAAGACCCGGTAAAAGCCTATAAGGCTGTCAGACTTGAATGGGAGGGAATTAAATCTTGAAACAAATCATCGCAAAACATCTATTAGACATCCAAGCTGTATTTTTACGCCCGAACGAGCCGTTCACATGGGCAAGCGGCATTTTATCTCCAATCTACTGTGACAACCGCCTTACGCTATCTTTCCCAGAGGTCAGAAATGATGTCGCCTCAGGCATCAGCAAGCTTGTCAAAGAGCATTTTCCTGAAGCTGAAATGATTGCGGGAACAGCAACCGCGGGTATTCCTCATGCTGCTCTTGCGGCTGACCGTTTGAATCTTCCGATGTGTTATGTGAGGAGCAAGCCGAAGGCGCACGGTAAAGGCAATCAGATTGAGGGAGCTGTACAAGAAGGGCAAAAAACAGTCGTCATTGAAGACTTAATCTCCACAGGAGGCAGCGTGCTTGAAGCTTGTGCAGCTTTACAAGCGGCCGGCTGTGAAGTGCTTGGTGTCGTCTCAATCTTTACGTACGGACTTCCTAAAGCGGAGGAAGCCTTCGCAAAGGCAGAACTGCCATACTACTCATTAACTGATTATGATACGCTCACAGAGGTCGCGCTTGAAAACGGAAATATTCATTCAGATGATCTAAAAAAGCTGCAAACATGGAAACGAAATCCCGAGTCAAAAGATTGGTTTAAAAAATAAAAAATAAATTCAAATGATGTAAAGAGGCTTCAAAGCCTTGCTGTACTTGAAAACAGGCTGTGGGGCCTGTTTTTTTATTAATCCTATAAAAAAAGTCGGGTTGACTTATGTTAGAATTGTGCTAAAATTTACTACAAATCTAAAAACTTATCAAGAGCGGCTGAGGGACTGGACCTATGAAGCCCGGCAACCTGCATAGTTTGTAAGGTGCTACTTCCAGCAAAATGAATTCCATTTTGAAAGATAAGGGCTGCATGCTGTTCCTGTCTTTCTTTCCGCCGGATTGAAAGTTTTTTATTTTAAGAGGAAAAAAGGCTGTCTGTGATATCAGCAGCCGCGAATCACATTACAATTGGGAAAAGACAACCGGCAGAAAGCTACTGTTTGTTTGTCTCCGAAAGGAGGAAAGAAGAAATGTTAACGTACGATAATTGGGAAGAACCAACGATTACATTTCCGGAAGACGATCCTTACAAAGGAGCGCTGTCAGTTTTAAAATGGGCATACGGCCATTACGGCAATCAGCTTGTTTATGCCTGCAGTTTCGGAATTGAGGGAATCGTTCTGATTGACTTAATTTATAAAGTGAAAAAAGACGCAGAGATTGTGTTTCTTGATACAGGACTTCATTTTAAAGAAACCTATGAAACAATTGAACGAGTGAAAGAGCGTTATCCGGGTCTTAATATCATCCTGAAAAAACCAGACCTCACCCTTGAGGAACAAGCCGAAGAACATGGTGACAAACTGTGGGAAAGAGAGCCGAATCAGTGCTGCTATCTTAGAAAGGTCGTTCCTTTAAGAGAGGCGCTTTCAGGACATCCAGCCTGGCTTTCCGGCCTGCGTCGTGATCAAGGGCCAAGCCGTGCCAATACGAATTTCTTAAACAAAGATGAAAAATTCAAGTCAGTAAAAGTTTGCCCGCTTATCCATTGGACTTGGAAAGACATTTGGAGATACACATCCCGGAATGAACTGGACTACAATCCGCTTCATGACCAAGGATATCCAAGTATTGGCTGTGCGCCTTGCACTGCTCCCGCTTTTACAGCAGAGGATTTGCGCTCAGGCAGATGGAATGGTATGGCGAAAACAGAATGCGGACTGCATGAATAAGGAGCTGCAAAATGGAATTAGCCGCTATTTTATTTAGCTTGTTTTTCGCGATGAATATTGGTGCAAGCGGCGCTGCAGCTTCGATGGGGGTTGCTTACGGCTCCGGAGCCATCAAAAAGAAAACCTACGCTTTGATCCTATGCGCAGTCGGTGTCTTTGCCGGGGCGGTCATTGGCGGAGGCGAGGTTGTAAAAACAATCAGCTCCGGCATTATTCCTGAGCAGACGATTACACTGACGATTGTTTGCATCATTATTGGAGCTGCTGCCCTGTCGCTCTTTACTGCTAATCTGCTCGGCATTCCTTTGTCGACAAGTGAAGTAACAGTCGGCGCGGTTGTCGGCGTGGGAGTGGCTTATAAAGTATTGTTTGTGAACAATCTTCTGATCATTGTGTCATTTTGGGTTTTTGTCCCGCTGTTCGCTTTCGGCTTCACCTATTTCGTATCTAAGCTGTTTCGTTATTTTAAGATTGAAGTAAAATCTTCTAAAAAGCAAAAAATCCTCGGCGTTGTTTTGTTAGTTGCCGGATTTTTCGAAGCATTCTCTGCCGGCATGAATAACGTGGCGAATGCTGTTGGCCCGTTAGTAGCTGCCGGTGTGCTTGATGTCGGAAAAGGAACCTTGTATGGAGGAGCTTTTGTTGCTCTTGGCGCACTGTTATTAGGCCGGCGTGTGTTAGAAACAAACGGGAAGAAAATTACGAGATTCTCTAAAGGGGAAGGCATTCTCTTATCCGGTACAGGAGCCGGACTGGTGATCATCAGTTCTGTATTTGGGATGCCGGTGCCCTTGGCGCAAGTCACGTCATCGTCTATTATCGGAATAGGCATGGCAAAAAACGGGCCGAACGTGTTCCATAAACAAGTTGTTCAAACGATGCTGAAGGTATGGATCGTATCGCCGTTTTTATCTTTATCGATTTCTTATCTGCTTGTATCCTTGTTTTTAAAAGCGGATTATTATTCGATCTTTATCATGGTAAGTGTGCTTTTAGCGGCGGGCGGTGCCGTCAGCCTGACAAAGGCCATTCGTAAAGAGAGACGCTCAGTCCACGAACAAGGCGGGGGAATCTGATCATTAATCTGAGTAATTTTATAAGTTAACTAGGAGGAGATGGATATTATGAGCTTAGCACCACACGGAGGAACATTAGTAAACAGAGTAGATGAATCATATGATGTGAGCGGCATCCAAAAAGAAATTGAACTTGATTTAATTTCTTTCGCGGATTTGGAATTGATCGGTATCGGTGCATACAGCCCGATTGAAGGTTTCTTTAATGAAAAAGATTACGTATCTGTAGTCGAAAACATGCGTCTTTCTTCCGGCGTTGTCTGGTCTCTTCCGATCACGCTTCCGGTCGATGCGCAAAAAGCAGCGGAACTGTCACTTGGTGAAACGGTAAAGTTAACGTATGAAGGAGAAACATACGGCGTTATCCAAATCGAAGATCTGTACGTGCCTGACAAACAAAAAGAAGCTGTCAATGTGTACAAAACAGATGAACAGGAGCATCCTGGTGTTAAAAAGCTGTTCAGCCGCGGCAATACATATGTCGGCGGGCCGATTACGTTGATTAAAAAAGCTTCAAAACAGTTCCCTGAATTTACATTTGAACCGTCAGAAACGAGACGCCAGTTTGCGGAAAAAGGCTGGGAAACCATTGTCGGTTTCCAAACAAGAAACCCTGTTCACAGAGCGCATGAATACATTCAAAAAACGGCTCTTGAAACAGTAGACGGCTTGTTCTTGAATCCGTTAGTAGGTGAAACAAAATCTGATGACATTCCAGCTGATGTACGGATGGAAAGCTACCAAGTGCTTCTTGATCATTATTACCCGAAAGATCGCGTTTTCCTTGGTGTCTTTTTAGCGGCGATGCGTTATGCAGGCCCTAGAGAAGCAATTTTCCACGCGCTTGTCAGAAAGAACTACGGCTGCACACATTTCATCGTCGGCCGTGATCATGCAGGTGTAGGTGACTATTACGGAACATACGAAGCACAGGAGCTGTTTGACACATTTAAACCTGAAGAACTCGGGATTACACCGCTGAAATTCGAGCACAGCTTCTTCTGTAAAAAATGCGGAAATATGGGAACAGCGAAAACTTGCCCTCATGGCAGAGAGCATCACGTCATTTTATCAGGCACTAAGGTAAGAGGTATGCTGAGAGACGGTGTGCTGCCGCCTGCTGAATTCAGTCGAAAAGAAGTCGTAGAAGTGTTAATCAAAGGGATGAAGAAAAAAGAAGAAGTAGGCGTATCTTAAGGAGGAATGGCAGTGACAAATCGCGATATTGTATGGCATGAAGCCTCTATCACAAAAGAAGAGTACCAGCAAAAAAACAAGCATAAAAGCTCCATTCTCTGGCTGACAGGGTTAAGCGGCTCAGGCAAATCAACGATTGCCAACGCCGCTGCGAGAGAATTGTTTGAGCAAGGCTACCAAGTCATTGTGCTGGACGGGGATAATATCCGTCACGGCCTAAATAAGGATCTTGGTTTTTCTGATGAAGACCGAAAAGAAAACATCCGCCGGATCGGAGAGGTGGCGAAGCTTTTTGTTCAGCAGGGAACCATTGTGATTACTGCTTTTATCTCTCCTTTCCGCGAGGACAGACAACAGGTTCGCGAGCTTGTGGAAGCGGGCGAATTTAATGAAGTCTACATTAAATGCGACCTTGATATTTGTGAACAAAGAGATCCGAAAGGGCTTTACAAAAAAGCAAGAAACGGAGAGATTCCGTTCTTTACAGGAATTGATTCACCTTATGAAGAACCGGAAGCTCCAGAGCTCGTTCTTGATTCAGGACAGCATGACCGTGAAGCGTGTAAAAATCAGCTGATCGAGTTTGTTAAACAAAAATTGAGCTGAATATGATCTGCTGCGTTCTTCTCAGGTGCCGGAATGCAAGCGAGAACATCATCACAGCGAATGCTCTGGAAGAACTCGAATAGATCGGGGGAAATACGATGGGGAAAGTATATATTGTAGGAGCGGGTCCCGGTGACCCTGATCTGCTGACAATTAAAGCGCTGAAAGCCATTGAAAAAGCTGATGTCATCTTATACGACAGATTAGTAAATAAAGAGATTTTACAATATGCCAAAGAGCAAGCAGACCTGATCTACTGCGGGAAGCTTCCGGATTTTCATACGATGAAGCAGGAAACCATCAATCGGTTTCTTGTAAAGTATGCGCAAAAAGGGAAAACCGTTGTCAGGCTGAAAGGCGGAGACCCTTTTGTGTTCGGCAGGGGGGGAGAAGAAGCGGAATGCCTCTCTGAAAATGGAATTCCGTTTGAAATCATCCCCGGCATTACGTCTGGAATCGCGGCAGCCGCTTATGCCGGGATTCCTGTTACTCATCGGGAGGCGGGCTCTAACGTCGCTTTTGTAACGGGTCATTATAAAAAAGAAGAAGATTTTGAGGAAAAGTGGAAAGCGCTGGCTACAGGAATTGATACACTTGTCATCTATATGGGTATCAAAAACGTGCAGCAGATTGAAAGAAAACTCCTTGAAAACGGCCGGGACGGTTCTACGCCGGCAGCCTTTATTCATTGGGGAACAACGGACAAGCAAAAATCTGTTTTTTGTACAGTTGACACTCTTTCAGAAACGGTGATAAAAGAAAACATTACAAATCCGAGTTTAATTGTCATTGGAAATGTTGTAAATTATCACTATAAGCTGGAATGGTTTGAATCTGAACTGAAAAAACAAGATTTAAGCGAGGCGTTGTAAAAATGAAACAAGCAATTTTATATGTCGGCCACGGCAGCCGGGTCAAAAAAGCGCAGCAAGAAGCCGCAGCCTTTTTGGAAGGATGTAAGGCCCACATCTCTGTGCCAGTACAAGAAATCAGCTTTTTAGAGCTTCAGGAGCCGGCAATTGAGACAGGATTTGAAGCATGTGTGAAGCAAGGCGCCACTCATATCGCAGTGGTGCCTCTGCTTCTTTTAACAGCTGCGCATGCAAAACATGATATTCCGGAAGAAATTGCCCGTGCTGCATCCCGATATCCGTCAATCCGCATTTCATACGGAAAGCCGATCGGGATTGACGAAGAAGTAGTCAAGGCTGTATATCACCGAATGAAAGACATAGGTGTTCCGTATGAAAATGCCAGAGTGGTGCTCATCGGAAGGGGAAGTTCAGATCCAGATGTCAAAAGAGACGTAATCGGAATTGCTAATCTTCTTCAGGAAATGGTTCCAGTGAAGGAAGTCATTCCGTGCTTTTTGACAGCATGCGGCCCGAATTACAAAGAGGTTTTTTCAGAACTTGAAAAAGATGACGGCATAACAACCTTTATCGTTCCATATTTGCTCTTTACGGGTATGCTGATGAATGAAATCGAACGAGAGGTTCAGAAATTAAAAGCCCATAATCCGAACGTCTACCTCTCTTCTTATATCGGTTTTCACCCTCATGTGAAGAACGCATTTTTGAATCGTGTGAGAGAAACTGTGGCAAATCCTGAGGGACAATTTGATTTTGATGGAGGTTCATATGCTTCCGCTGCACATTAGCCTGGAAAAGAAGAGGGTTGTCATTGCGGGGGGCGGCAGCATCGCTCTCAGAAGGCTGAAAACGGTGATTTCTGAGGGAGCTGATATAACGCTCGTCAGTCCAGATGTTGAACCGGAAATCAAGCAAATGGCAGAAGAGCGACGTATCAAATGGGAAAAACGGACAATTGCAAAAGAAGATTATCTCAATGCTTTCTTCATTATTGCTGCGACGGATAATGCGGCAGTGAACAAAGAAATTGCCCAATCCGCTTCGCCTTTTCAGCTTGTCAATTGTGTCAGTGACGCTGAGCTTGGCAATGTATATATGCCGAAAATCGTAAAAAGAGGGCATGTCACTGTGTCTGTTTCTACAAGCGGAGCCAGTCCAAAGCACACGAAAGAGCTTGCTGAAAACGTGGATAAGCTGATTGACGGCGATTTTGTTGCTGAAGTGAACAGGCTTTATCAGATGAGAAGAAAGAAATAAGCCAGAGCATACAAATGCTCTGGCTTTTCTTTATGCGGTTCAGCTTTTTTTCAGCTTGATGACAGTATCAGCATCGGGCGTGACAAAGACGGTATGCTGGCTGTCATAGGTGACGAAACCGGGTTTCGCGCCGTTTGGTTTTTTGACATGCCTGATTTTTGTATAATCTACAGGCACTGAACTTGAATCTTTAGCTTTTGAAAAATAAGCTGCAATTGTCGCGGCTTCCATGATTGTTTGCTCATCCGGTTCGCTGCTTCTGATCACAACGTGGGAGCCGGGAATGTCCTTCGTGTGAAGCCAGATATCGTCCCTAGCCGCCGCTCTGGTCGTTAAATATTCATTTTGACGATTGTTCTTACCCACTAAAATTGTCAGGCCTGAGGTGGATTCATATGTTTCTAACACCGGATTGTGCGATTTTTGCTTTTTCTGGCCCTTTTGCTGCTTAGGTCGCAAATATTTGCCCTCAACAAGCTCTTCCCTGATTTCGCTGATATCCCGGGGAGAAGCGGACGAAAGCTGCTGAATCAGCTGATCAAAATATTCGATCTCTTCCTGTGCCAGCCTGATTTGCTCCTCGACAACTGCGACCGAATTTTTCGCTTTCTGATACTTCGTGAAATAGGCCTGTGCGTTTTCAGAAGGCGTTTTGTTCGGGTTTAAAGGAATTGTGATTGTCGGGCTTTCTTCATCATAATAGTTGATGACCTCGGCCTGTTTATCACCTTTTTTCAACATATATAAATTAGCGGTTAAAAGCTCTCCGTAAAGCTGAAATTCCTTCGCGTTTTCCGAATACTCCAAGGTTTTCTCTAATTTTTTGATTTTGTTGGCATTCTTCTTCCGTTCGTTCACAACAAAACGCTCAAGATCCTGAGCCTGCTGTTTGACTCGGTCTCGTTCAGCTTTTCCGAAATAAAAACGGTCGAGCAGTTCGCTTAATGAATCAAAACGGCGCGCTTCGCCCTTTAGATGAGTCAGCTCCAGTAAATAAAAATATTCCTTTCCGTTTACAGTCGTAATGTTGGGAATGAAACGGTGCTCTTTCACTTCGGCAAACAGTGCCAGCAACGCTTTTGGCAGTGTGACTTTGTTGGCAAGACCTGCTCTGTGAACCGCTTCTTTGGCGAAAAGCGGAGACACGCCTGAAAAGTGGTCGACAATTTGTTTATCAAGCCTTCCTTCTTGAAAGCTGAGGTGACGCAAAATATCATCTTCTGACGCCTCAAGAGGCGATATTTTGTCCTGAGCAGGCGGAAGCTTATAATCTTGGCCGGGCAGTACTGTACGGTAGCTGTTCATTGACGGTGATAAATGCTTAAGTCCGTCGATAATCACATTTTCTGCTGCGTCAGTCAAAATGATATTGCTGTGACGGCCCATAATTTCTACATAAAGCTTTCGTACGGTTTCATCGCCAATTTCGTTTCGGCTTTTGATATGAAAAATCATAATGCGGTCTAAGCCCGCTTGTTCAATTTTCTCAATGAATCCGCCTTCGATATGCTTTCTCAGCAACACGCAAAACATTGGCGGTTCGCTTGGATTTTCATAAGCTTGTGCCGTGATATGCACCCGTGAATAGCTCGGATGTGCCGATAATAATAGTTTTTGGTTTTTTCCCTTGGCACGGATGTGGAAAATCACATCGTGCTTATATGGCTGATGGACTTTTGTAATTCGTCCGCCCATTATTTTCTCGTTAAGTTCGTGTGTCATTCCGTATGTAAACATGCCATCAAACGACATATGCAATACACCCTCTCATTCTTCCTGCATTCGATAATTATAGCATGAAATGGGACGAGTCAGAATAAGCATGCTTATAGAGTGATATCTCTATAAGAGAGCAGGGGAGTGGACGAGCGGAATGAAGTTTCATGAAATGGGACAAACAGATTTACTAGAGGCAACCAATACGTCCATGAAACAAGGATTAACAGAAAAAGAGGTAAAAAAACGCCTTGACAAGCATGGACCAAACGAGCTGCAAGAAGGGAAAAAAACTTCAGCGCTTCTCTTGTTTTTCGCGCAGTTCAAAGATTTTATGGTGCTTGTGCTTCTGGCGGCAACGTTAATCTCAGGATTTCTTGGTGAATATGTAGATGCGGTTGCGATTATTGCGATTGTGTTTGTGAATGGCATACTCGGTTTCTTTCAAGAAAGGCGTGCTGAGCAATCTCTTCAGGCTTTAAAAGAGCTTTCAACACCGCATGTCATGGCACTAAGGGAAGGAAGCTGGACAAAGATTCCATCTAAGGAACTGGTGCCGGGGGATATTGTGAAATTTACGAGCGGGGACAGAATTGGCGCAGACGTTCGAATTGTTGAAGCGAGAAGCCTTGAAATAGAAGAATCAGCGCTGACCGGGGAATCAATCCCGGTTGTGAAGCATGCTGATAAATTGAAAAAACCGGATGTTTCACTCGGCGATATTACCAATATGGCATTTATGGGAACGATTGTGACCCGCGGCAGCGGTGTCGGGGTTGTCGTCGGGACAGGAATGAATACGGCTATGGGGAAAATTGCCGACATGCTTGAATCGGCAGGGACATTGTCAACCCCGCTGCAAAGAAGACTGGAGCAGCTCGGGAAGATTTTGATTGTTGTTGCATTGCTTCTGACCGTACTTGTCGTTGCTGTCGGTGTTATTCAGGGTCATGATCTGTACAGTATGTTTTTAGCAGGTGTCTCGTTAGCGGTAGCCGCTATTCCGGAGGGGCTGCCGGCGATTGTGACTGTGGCGCTATCGCTTGGTGTACAGCGGATGATTAAACAAAAATCCATTGTTCGAAAGCTTCCTGCTGTTGAAACGCTTGGGTGTGCGTCTATCATTTGTTCAGATAAAACAGGGACAATGACCCAAAACAAAATGACGGTGACACATGTCTGGTCCGGAGGGAAAACATGGAGAGTGGCAGGGGCCGGCTATGAACCGAAAGGAAGCTTCACACTAAACGAAAAAGAGATCAGTGTCAATGAACATAAGCCGCTTCAGCAGATGCTTCTGTTCGGAGCGCTTTGTAACAACTCCAATATTGAGAAAAGAGACGGCGAATATGTGCTTGACGGAGATCCGACAGAGGGAGCGCTGCTCACCGCGGCAAGAAAAGGCGGTTTTTCAAAGGAGTTTGTTGAATCTAACTACCGGGTGGTCGAAGAATTTCCGTTTGATTCTGCACGGAAAATGATGACTGTCATCGTAGAGGATCAAGACAGAAAGCGCTATATCATTACAAAAGGTGCACCGGATGTACTGATGCAGCGATCTTCCCGTATTTATTATGACGGCTCAGCGGCTCTTTTTTCAAATGAAAGAAAAGCAGAAACAGAGGCGGTATTAAGACATTTGGCATCACAGGCGCTCAGAACGATAGCGGTCGCCTACAGGCCGATAAAAGCAGGCGAAACACCGTCAATGGAGCAGGCGGAAAAAGATCTGACCATGCTTGGCCTTTCAGGTATCATTGATCCCCCACGGCCGGAAGTCAGACAGGCGATAAAAGAATGCCGTGAAGCAGGAATTAAGACCGTTATGATTACAGGTGATCATGTAGAAACCGCTAAAGCGATAGCGAAAGACTTGCGCCTCCTTCCAAAAAGCGGCAAAATTATGGATGGCAAGATGCTGAATGAACTTTCTCAAGAAGAGCTTTCTCATGTGGTGGAGGATGTATATGTTTTTGCCCGCGTTTCCCCTGAACATAAACTAAAGATCGTAAAAGCCTATCAGGAGAACGGGCATATTGTGGCGATGACGGGAGACGGCGTCAATGATGCTCCTGCCATTAAACAAGCTGATATCGGCGTCTCTATGGGCATTACCGGGACAGATGTGGCCAAAGAAGCATCATCTCTTGTTCTCGTAGATGATAATTTTGCGACGATTAAATCAGCGATAAAAGAAGGCAGGAACATCTACGAAAATATCAGGAAGTTTATCAGATACCTGTTGGCGTCTAACGTCGGAGAAATCCTTGTCATGCTGTTTGCGATGCTGCTCGCCCTTCCTTTACCGCTCGTTCCGATTCAGATTTTGTGGGTCAACTTGGTGACGGACGGATTGCCGGCAATGGCGCTCGGCATGGATCAGCCGGAAGGAGACGTCATGAAGCGCAAGCCCCGTCATCCGAAAGAAGGGGTATTTGCCCGCAAGCTAGGATGGAAGGTCGTTTCCAGAGGATTTTTAATCGGAGTTGCCACTATTTTAGCGTTTATCATTGTGTACCACCGCAATCCGGAAAACTTGGCTTATGCCCAGACGATCGCGTTTGCCACATTGGTGCTCGCTCAGCTTATTCACGTGTTTGACTGCCGCAGCGAAACTTCTGTTTTCTCTAGAAATCCGTTTCAAAACCTGTATTTAATCGGCGCGGTATTGTCATCCATTTTGCTGATGCTTGTAGTAATCTACTATCCGCCGCTTCAGCCGATTTTCCATACTGTAGCCATCACGCCGGGGGACTGGATGCTCGTCATCGGTATGTCCGCCATCCCTACTTTTTTGCTGGCGGGGTCACTTTTAACAAGAAAAAAATAAATTCATATGATATAATCTTAGGGGTAATAGCGTGTCTATTGCCCTTTTATTATGAGAACAGGGAAGAATTGGGTGTTTTAAAATGATACGAAGTATGACAGGCTTCGGCAGTGCAAGCAAAACACAAGACGATCTCTCTGTAAGCGTTGAACTTAAATCTGTGAACTACAGATTTAAAGAAGTGAACGCTCGTTTGCCAAGGCCTTTGCTATATTTTGAAGATAAGCTGAAACAGACCATTCTGCAGCATATTCAGCGCGGAAGAATTGAGCTTTTCGTATCCGTTGACAGTGATATGCTTGTTGAGAAAAGGCTTGAAATTGATTGGCCGCTGCTCGATGAGTTTGTCGCAGCCGCGAGAGATATGAAGAAGCGGTATCAATTGTCTGCAGAGCCCGATGTAATGGATTTCTTTAAGCTTGATCATGTCGTCCAGGTTCATGAAGAACAGACGCAAAATGACAAGCTGGAGGCGTTGATCATCGATGCTGCAGAAGAAGCGGTAAAAGGTCTCTGTGAAATGCGTGAAAAAGAGGGGCTGCTCTTAGCGAAAGACTGCCTGATGCATATTGACCAGCTTGAAGAGCTGGTGAGAGAAACTGAATTGCTGGCTGCAGATGTCGTATCTCGTTACCGGGAACGGCTGTACGCCAGAATCAAAGAATGGACTGAAGATGTATTAGACGAGAGCCGGCTTGTAACAGAATGCGCTATTTTTGCAGACCGCTCTGATATCACTGAAGAGATTACAAGGCTGAAGAGCCACTTCGCCCAGTTTCGTGATATATTAGCTAGTGGCGGAGCTGTCGGGCGCAAACTCGACTTTCTTGTTCAGGAGCTCAATCGGGAAGCAAATACGATCGGCTCAAAAGCAAATGATCATCAGATCACAAAGCTTGTCGTTGAAATGAAAAGTTCTATTGAAAAAATAAAAGAACAAGTGCAAAATATAGAATAGTGACTGTGCGTATTGTTTACAGACGGTCTTACTAGGCTAAACTAGAGACGTCTATTTTACAGGGGGAACGTAGAAGATGACGATTAAACTGATTAATATCGGATTTGGCAATATCATCTCCGCCAATCGGATGATTTCGATTGTCAGCCCGGAGTCTGCGCCAATCAAACGGATGATTCAGGATGCAAGAGACCGCGGAATGCTAATTGACGCTACATACGGACGAAGAACCCGTGCAGTTGTCGTCATGGATAGTGATCACATTATCTTATCTGCCGTCCAGCCTGAGACAGTTGCACACAGACTTTCTGTTAAAGAAGAAATTATGGATGAAGGGCAGGGGTAATTGCCGCATGAAAGAAAGAGGGTTATTAATCGTTCTCTCAGGTCCCTCAGGAGTTGGTAAAGGAACGGTTCGACAAGCGATCTTTTCGCAGGAAGACACAAAATTTGAATATTCGATTTCAGTAACCACAAGAAGTCCAAGAGAGGGCGAAGTGAACGGAGTCGATTATTTTTTCAAAACAAGAGACGAATTCGAACAAATGATTGCGGACAACAAGCTGCTTGAATGGGCAGAGTATGTCGGCAATTATTACGGCACGCCAGTCGATTATGTTGAACAGACGCTTCAAGATGGAAAAGACGTCTTTTTAGAAATTGAAGTTCAAGGGGCTCTTCAAGTGAGAAATGCTTTCCCGGAAGGCCTGTTTATTTTCCTTGCGCCTCCAAGCCTTTCTGAACTGAAAAACAGAATCGTGACACGAGGCACAGAAACAGACGCTCTGATTGAAAATCGAATGAAAGCCGCAAAAGCTGAGATCGAAATGATGGATGCTTATGACTATGTCGTTGAAAACGATAATGTCGAAACGGCTTGCGATAAAATCAAAGCAATCGTTCTTGCTGAACATTTGAAGCGTGAACGCGTTGCACCAAGATATAAGAAAATGCTGGAGGTTGAATAATCAATGTTAGATCCGTCAATTGATTCTTTAATGAATAAATTAGATTCAAAATATACGCTGGTGACTGTTTCTGCGAGACGCGCACGTGAAATGCAAATCAAAAAAGACCAAATGATTGAACATACGATTTCACACAAATATGTAGGCAAAGCTTTAGAAGAAATTGATGCAGGCCTGCTTTCGTTTGAAAAGGAAGACCGCGAATAGTAGCACAAGTAGCAACCTATATCATGTAGGTTGTTATTTTTTTCCGTGCGGTTTTGTAAAGTGCAGAGGGGGAGAATTCATTGCTTAACAATCGAAATGTGTTACTTTGCGTGAGCGGAGGCATCGCTGTTTATAAAGCCTGTGCGTTAACGAGCAAGCTGGTTCAGGCAGGAGCAAATGTCAAAGTGATTATGACTGAATCCGCTTGCCGATTCGTTTCACCGCTGACATTTCAGGCATTGAGCCGCCACGAAGTCTATACAGATACATTTAAAGAACAAAATCCAAGCGTTATTTCTCATATTGATGCTGCAGACTGGGCTGACTTGATTATCGTAGCACCGGCTACTGCAAATGTGATTGGAAAACTGGCAAACGGCATCGCTGATGATATGCTGACGACAACATTGTTGGCAGCAACGGCTCCCGTTTGGATCGCGCCGGCAATGAACGTTCATATGTATGACCACCCGGCAGTCAAACGAAACATTTCTGTTCTTTATCAGGACGGTTATCGTTTTATTGAGCCAAGTGAGGGCTATTTAGCATGCGGTTACGTAGGAAAAGGCAGATTGGAAGAGCCGGAAAACATCGTAAAGCTGGCCGAAAAACATTTTGCTGAAGAAACATCCGCTCCTTTAGAAGGCAAGCATGTGGTCATTACAGCCGGTCCAACGCGGGAAGCGGTTGATCCTGTCCGGTTTTTTACCAATAAATCGACGGGCAAAATGGGCTACGCGCTAGCGGAGGCTGCTGTTCAGCTCGGCGCACGGGTAACCTTAATTTCTGGGCCTGTTTCACTTGATCAGCCTAAAGGCCTTGCTGAGTTTATCCCGGTTCAATCGGCTGCGGATATGCGCGAAGCTGTGCTCTCTGTGTATGACGCAAGCGATATAGTCATTAAAACAGCTGCGGTAGCCGATTTTACGCCGAAAACAGTATTTGACCATAAAATGAAAAAACAAGACGGCGGCATGACCTTAGAACTGAAAAGAACAGTCGATATTTTGAAAGAATTGGGCGAGAAAAAGAAAGAGCAAATCTTGGTCGGATTTGCCGCCGAAACACAAGACATTGAACACTATGCACGTAAAAAGCTCGCCGCTAAAAACCTTGATTTGATTGTGGCAAATGATGTGAAAGCAAATGGGGCCGGTTTTGGTGCTGATACGAATATCGTGACAATCTTTTTCAAAGACGGGCATAAACGCGAACTCCCGATTATGTCTAAGCTCGATGTTTCTTTTGAAATCCTTCAGGAGATCGCAGCCCTTTCAAAACAAACCGGAGAGCGCTCATGAATTTTGCAGAAGTCATCGTTGATGTCAGCACCAAAAATATAGACAGGCCTTTTGATTATAAAATCCCAGACCATCTGAAGGGCATGATCAAAACGGGGATGCGGGTCATTGTTCCGTTTGGCCCCCGTAAGATTCAAGGGTTTGTGACAGCAGTCAAAGAAGCATCTGACCTATCGGGAAAATCTGTCAAGGAAGTAGAGGATTTATTAGATCTTACACCTGTTCTGACAGAGGAGCTTATGGATCTGTCATCATGGCTGTCAGACAAAACGCTGTCTTTTAAAATAACGGCGCTTCAAGCAATGCTGCCTGCCGCCTTAAAGGCGAAATATGAAAAAGAATTAAAAATTGTACACGGCGCCGATCTTCCGCCGCAAGTGGAACGGCTGTTTTCTGAAACAAAGACGCTGCTGTATTCAGATATACCCGATCATGATACGCTGAAACTGATTCAAAGGCATGTTCAAAAAGGGGTCATTGACGTGACGTATAAAGTCGCGCAAAAAACCAATAAAAAAATGGTCAGGCATATTCAGGCAAATGCGAGTAAAGAAGAGCTTGCTAAGCAGGCTGAGGGATTGTCCCGACAAGCAGCAAAACAGCAGGCGATTCTTCACTTTCTCATCTCTGAGCCGGAAGGTGTGAAAATTCCTGCAGCGGAATTGTGCAAAAAAACGGACACGAGCTCTGCAACCATCAAAACCCTTATCCAAAAAGGGCTTTTGAAGGAAAGCTATGAAGAGGTTTACAGAGATCCCTATCAGGACAAAATGTTCAAAAAAACAGAGCCCCTGCCGCTGACAGACGAACAGAGGGCTGCCTTTGAGCCCATACGCGAGACATTGGACAGCGATGAGCATAAAGTGTTCCTCCTTCACGGCGTGACAGGAAGCGGAAAAACGGAAATTTATCTGCAATCAATTGAAAAAGTACTGGCGAAAGGAAAAGAAGCCATCGTCCTCGTACCGGAAATATCGCTGACGCCGCAAATGGTCAACCGCTTCAAGGGCCGCTTCGGCTCCCAGGTGGCAGTCATGCACAGCGGTTTATCCACAGGAGAAAAATATGACGAGTGGCGTAAAATCCACCGGAAGGAAGTACGGCTTGTCGTCGGTGCCAGATCCGCGATTTTTGCTCCGTTTGAAAATCTCGGAATGATAATCATCGATGAAGAGCACGAGTCTTCCTATAAACAGGAAGAAATGCCGCGCTATCATGCGAAAGAGGTGGCAATCAAGCGGGCTGAGCATCACAGCTGCCCGGTTGTATTAGGGAGTGCTACGCCGACATTAGAGTCATATGCAAGAGCGCAAAAGGGCGTATACGAGCTTCTTTCACTGAAGCACCGTGTTAACCACCGGGTGATGCCTGAGGTTTCGCTTGTCGATATGAGAGAGGAGCTTAGAAACGGCAATCGTTCGATGTTTTCAGTTGAATTGATGGAAAAGCTTGAAGAAACGATTGCCAAGGGTGAGCAGGCGGTGCTGTTTTTAAATAAGAGGGGCTATTCTTCCTTTGTGATGTGCAGGGATTGCGGCTATGTCCCGCAATGCCCGCACTGCGACATTTCCATGACGTATCATCGTTACGGCCAAAGGCTGAAATGCCATTATTGCGGACATGAAGAGCCTGTTCCGCACACTTGTCCTGAATGCGCAAGCGAGCATATCCGCTTTTTCGGAACGGGAACACAGCGAGTGGAGGAAGAGCTGACAAAAGTGCTGCCAAGTGCGAGGGTGATTCGGATGGATGTTGACACGACATCACGGAAAGGCGCCCATGAAAAATTACTGTCAGCTTTCGGAGAAGGAAAAGCGGATATTCTTCTCGGAACGCAAATGATCGCGAAAGGGCTTGATTTTCCGAATGTCACGCTTGTCGGAGTGTTAAGTGCTGATACAACACTTCATATTCCTGATTTCAGATCGGCTGAAAAAACATTTCAGCTGTTAACGCAAGTCAGCGGCCGGGCAGGCAGGCATGAAAAGCCCGGCCATGTCATCATTCAAACGTATACACCGTCTCATTACAGTATCCAGCTGACGAAAACACACGATTATGAAACGTTCTATCAGCATGAAATGGCGCACAGGAGAGAGCAATCCTATCCGCCATACTACTATTTGGCTCTTGTGACTGTTTCTCATGAGGAAGTGGCGAAAGCAGCGGTTACAGCTGAAAAGATCGCTCATTTTTTGAAAGCAAACTGCGGAGCTGACACGAAAATTCTCGGACCAAGCGCGTCGCCGATAGCCAGGATCAAAGATAGATATCGCTATCAATGCGTGATAAAATACAAACAGGAAACCCAGTTATCCGCTTTATTGAAGAAGATACTGGAACATTATAAACGCGAAATTGAACAAAAACATGTAATGATTTCAATTGATATGAATCCTTATATGATGATGTAAGATCTCACGTCTTGGAGGGTAACAAATTGGCGGTAAAAAAGGTCGTCACACATCCTGCGGAGGTTTTGGAAACACCTGCGGAAACCGTGACTGTTTTTGATAAAAAATTAAAAAAACTGCTTGACGATATGTACGACACCATGCTTGAAATGGATGGAGTCGGACTGGCAGCGCCCCAGATCGGCATTTTAAAAAGAGCGGCCGTCGTAGATATCGGGGATGACAGAGGGAGAATTGATCTCGTTAATCCTGAAATTTTAGAAAAAAGCGGCGAGCAAACCGGAATTGAAGGATGCTTGAGCTTTCCTGGCGTCTATGGTGATGTCACACGTGCCGATTATGTCAAAGTGCGCGCGTTTAACCGTCAGGGAAAACCATTCATTCTGGAAGCGCGAGGCTTTTTAGCAAGAGCCGTGCAGCATGAAATGGACCACTTAGACGGTGTGCTGTTTACATCTAAAATAAGTAAATACTATACAGAAGATGAACTAGCGGATATGGAAGGATGATTTGATGACGAGAATCGTATTTATGGGAACGCCAGATTTTTCAGTTCCTGTTTTAAGAACCCTGATTGAGGACGGATATGAAGTAGTGGGGGTCGTCACACAGCCGGACCGTCCGAAGGGCAGAAAAAAAGTCATGACACCTCCTCCGGTAAAGGAAGAGGCATTGCGCCACGGCATCCCGGTTCTTCAGCCGGAAAAAGTCAGATTGACAGAAGAAATTGAGAAAGTGCTGGCATTAAAGCCTGACCTGATTGTAACGGCGGCATTCGGACAAATTTTGCCTAAAGAGCTTCTCGACAGTCCAAAATACGGCTGCATTAACGTTCACGCCTCTCTTTTGCCGGAACTGCGCGGCGGGGCACCGATCCATTATTCCATTCTGCAGGGAAAGAAAAAAACCGGGGTTACCATTATGTATATGGTAGAAAAATTGGATGCGGGCGATATGATCTCAAAAGTGGAAGTGGACATTGAAGAAACCGACAATGTCGGAACACTGCACGATAAATTAAGCGCGGCTGGCGCGAAGCTGTTGTCTGAAACGGTTCCAAACGTTATTACTGGCAGCATTTCACCTGAAAAGCAGGATGAAGAGAAAGCGACGTACGCGCCTAATATCAAAAGAGAGCAAGAGCTGCTCGACTGGTCCAGAACGGGCGAAGAGCTTTACAACCAGATCCGCGGCTTAAATCCATGGCCTGTTGCTTATACGACTCTAAACGGACAAAACTTGAAAGTATGGGCGTCGAAAAAAACACCGGCACCAACAACAGCAGAGCCCGGCACAGTCGTTGCGGTTGAAAAGGAAGGGATTATCGTTGCCACAGGTAATGATACGGCCCTGTTATTAACCGAACTTCAGCCGGCCGGCAAAAAACGAATGAAAGGCGAGGACTTTGTGCGAGGCGCTCATGTTGAAGCCGGTGATGTGTTAGGAGTAAACAATGAAAAAAACTAGTGTTCGTGACATCGCCCTTGAGGCGCTGATCAAATTAGAACAAAACCAGGCATACAGCAACCTGCTGCTGAAATCGGTCATTAAATCAAATGAACTGAGTGATCAGGACAGAGGGCTTTTGACTGAACTTGTCTATGGTACATTACAAAATAAGATCGCGCTTGATTATATGCTTAAACCGTTTATCAATAAGCCTCAAAAGGTAAAGGCGTGGGTGATTCAGCTTCTTCGCCTATCCTTATATCAAATGGAGTATTTAGAGAAGATTCCAGACAGGGCAGCCATCCATGAAGCGGTTGAGATTGCTAAAATCCGCGGACACAAAGGCATTGCTTCATTTGTCAACGGCGTGCTCCGTTCTATTCAGCGCGAAGGTGTTCCATCCTTTGACGCGATCGAAGATCCTGTACGCCGGCTGGCGACAGAAACAAGCCATCCGGAATGGCTTGTGAAAGAGTGGGCGGACGCGTATGGGTTTGACGCGGCCGAAAAGATTTGCCGTATCCATCTCATTCCGCCGAAGCAGACGCTGCGTGTCAATCAAATGAAAGCAGACAGAGCTGAGCTGCTTGACCAAATGGCTGCTGAGGGAATCGAAGTTGAAAAAGGCGACCTCGCTGAAGATGCTGTGAAGCTCTTAAAGGGAACAATTGCCGGAACTCATTTCTTCCAAAACGGCGAAGTTTCCATCCAGGATGAGAGCTCCATGCTCGTCGCCCGCGCCCTTGATCCTAAGCCAGATGAAACAGTGCTTGACGCGTGTGCGGCGCCTGGCGGAAAGTCGGCTCATATCGCAGAATTAATGAAGAACAAGGGGAGCGTTACGTCGCTTGATCTTCACAAACATAAAGTGAAGCTGATCAAAGAAGCGGCAGATCGGCTTGGCCTGACAATCATTCATGCGGAAACAATGGATGCAAGAAAAGCGGGGGAAACGTTTGAAAACGAACAGTTTGACCGAATATTGGTCGATGCCCCGTGCTCAGGTTTCGGTGTTATCAGAAGAAAGCCGGACATGAAATACACGAAAAAGCCTGACGACAGCGCCCGTCTAGCTGAAATCCAGCTGTCGATCTTGAGGGAAATCGCACCATTAGTAAAAAAAGGTGGCACTCTTGTCTACAGTACGTGTACAATGGACCGGACAGAAAATGATGAAGTAATACATGCGTTTATACAAGAACATCCTGATTTTGAACCCGATTTGTCTCTTGAAAAGCGGCTGCCTGAAAAGGTGAGACCCTTTGTTCGGGATGGAAGGCTTCAAATCCTTCCTCATTATTTCGGAACAGATGGTTTCTTTATTTGCAGCATGAGAAAGAAGGGATAAGCAATGACAGAACTTAATAAAACAAAAGTAAGAAAAGAATTGCGGACAGAGCGTCCGTCTATTTATTCTTTTGAATTAGATGAAATTAAACAATGGCTGACAGACAACGGAGAGAAACCGTTCCGTGCGGCTCAGATCTTTGAATGGCTATATGAAAAACGCGTATCTTCTTTTGAAGAAATGACAAACCTCTCAAAGGATCTGCGTGAGAAATTAAACACTCATTTTGTGTTAACAACGCTGAAAACGGCTGTTAAACAAACTTCTCAAGACGGTACGATGAAGTTTTTGTTTGAGCTTCATGACGGTTATACCATCGAAACCGTTTTAATGAGACACGAGTATGGCAATTCTGTATGTGTAACGACACAAGTCGGCTGCCGTATTGGCTGTACATTTTGCGCGTCAACGCTTGGAGGCTTAAAACGAAACCTTGAAGCGGGGGAAATTGTCGCTCAAGTAGTCAAAGTGCAAAAAGCTCTTGATGAAACGGATGAACGTGTCAGCTCTGTCGTGATCATGGGAATCGGCGAACCTTTTGATAACTTTAACGAAATGCTCGCTTTCTTGAAAATCATTAACCATGACAAGGGCCTGAATATCGGTGCTCGCCATATTACGGTCTCTACGAGTGGAATCATCCCGAAAATTTACGAATTTGCTGATCAGCAAATGCAGATTAACTTTGCAATTTCTCTGCACGCGCCGAACACAGAAATCAGAAGCCGTTTGATGCCGATTAACAGAGCATATAAACTGCCTGATCTAATGGAAGCCGTTAAATATTATATTAATAAAACAGGACGCCGTATCAGCTTTGAATACGGGCTGTTCGGAGGCGTAAACGACCAGGTGGAACACGCCGAAGAGCTTGCCGACTTGCTGGAAGGAGTCAAATGCCACGTGAACTTGATTCCGGTAAACTACGTGCCTGAACGGGACTATGTGCGCACACCGCGTGATCAGATTTTTGCTTTTGAAAAAACGCTGAAATCCCGCGGAGTAAATGTCACAATCCGAAGAGAGCAAGGACATGACATTGACGCAGCCTGCGGTCAGCTTCGCGCGAAGGAGCGTCAAGACGAGACGAGGTGATGAGGGTTGTTAACAGCCTTAAAAACAGATACAGGAAAAATCCGCCAGCATAATGAAGATGATGCGGGGATATTCAAGGGGAAAGATGAATTTATATTAGCGGTTGTCGCTGATGGCATGGGCGGCCATCTTGCTGGAGATGTTGCGAGCAAGATGGCTGTGAAAGCCATGGGGGAGAAATGGAATGAAGCAGAGACGATTCCAACTGCGCCCTCGGAATGTGAAAAATGGCTCATTGAACAGATTCTTTCGGTAAACAGCAAAATATACGATCACGCTCAAGCCCACGAAGAATGCCAAGGCATGGGGACGACGATTGTATGTGCACTTTTTACGGGGAAAACGGTTTCTGTTGCCCATATCGGAGACAGCAGATGCTATTTGCTTCAGGACGATGATTTCGTTCAAGTGACAGAAGACCATTCGCTTGTAAATGAACTGGTTCGCACTGGAGAGATCTCCAGAGAAGACGCTGAACATCATCCGCGAAAAAATGTGTTGACGAAGGCGCTTGGAACAGACCAGTCAGTCAGCATTGACACCCGTTCTTTTGATATAGAACCCGGAGACAAACTGCTTCTATGTTCTGACGGACTGACGAATAAAGTGGAAGGCACTGAATTAAAAGACATCCTGCAAAGCGATTCAGCTCCTCAGGAAAAAGTAAACCTGCTTGTGGAAAAAGCCAATCAGAATGGCGGAGAAGACAACATAACAGCAGTTTTGCTTGAGCTTGCTTTACAAGTTGAAGAGGGTGAAGATCAGTGCTAATCGGCAAGCGGATCAGCGGGCGTTACCAAATTCTCCGCGTTATAGGCGGCGGGGGAATGGCCAACGTTTATTTAGCTGAGGATATCATTCTAGACCGTGAAGTCGCAATTAAAATCCTGCGGTTTGACTATGCAAATGACAATGAATTTATCAGACGTTTCCGCAGAGAAGCCCAATCCGCATCAAGCCTCGATCACCCGAATATTGTCAGCATTTACGATTTGGGCGAGGAAGATGATATTTATTATATTGTCATGGAATACGTTGAAGGCATGACGCTTAAAGAATACATAACAGCAAATGGGCCGCTTCACCCTAAAGAAGCGCTGAACATCATGGAGCAAATTGTCTCAGCCATCGCTCATGCCCATCAAAACCAGATTGTTCACAGAGACATCAAGCCGCATAACATTTTGATTGATCATATGGGAAATATCAAAGTAACGGATTTTGGAATTGCGACGGCACTAAGTTCGACCACAATCACCCATACCAATTCAGTTCTGGGCTCGGTCCATTACTTATCACCTGAACAGGCCCGGGGCGGCTTAGCCACAAAGAAATCGGATATTTATGCGCTTGGAATCGTTCTATTTGAGCTTTTAACCGGCCGTATTCCGTTTGATGGAGAGTCAGCAGTCAGCATCGCCTTGAAGCATCTTCAAGCGGAAACTCCTTCGGCAAAAAGGTGGAATCCATCGGTCCCCCAAAGCGTTGAAAACATCATACTCAAGGCAACTGCCAAAGATCCTTTTCATCGCTACGAAACGGCTGAAGACATGGAAGCAGACATAAAAACAGCTTTTGATGCCGACAGACTCAATGAAAAGAGATTTACGATTCAAGAAGATGAAGAAATGACAAAAGCGATACCTATTATTAAAGATGAAGAACTCGCTAAAGCTGCTGGCGAAAAAGAAGCTGAAGTGACAACCGCACAAGAAAACAAAACAAAGAAGAACGGTAAAAGAAAAAAGTGGCCGTGGGTTTTGCTCACGATATGCCTCGTTTTTATCACAGCTGGAATTCTTGCTGTCACTGTTTTTCCGTCGCTTTTCATGCCTAAGGATGTCAAAATACCTGATGTCTCCGGAATGGAATACGAAAAAGCCGCAGGGCTCTTGGAAAAAGAAGGTTTACAGGTTGATTCCGAGTTGTTGGAAATCTCAGATGAAAAAATTGAAGAGGGCCTGATGGTAAAAACGGATCCTAAAGCGGATACCACAGTCAAAGAAGGCGCCACGGTCACCCTTTATAAGAGCACCGGAAAAGCAAAAACGGAGATCGGTGATGTGACAGGCCAAACGGTCGACCAGGCAAAAAAAGCGTTGAAGGACCAAGGGTTTAAACATGTAACAGTAAATGAAGTGAATGACGAGAAAAATGCGGGCACTGTCATTGACCAAAATCCTTCAGCAGGGACTGAGCTTGTCCCGAGTGAAGATCAAGTCAAACTTACAGTCAGTATCGGACCCGAAGACATTACGCTTAGAGACTTGAAAACCTACAGTAAAGAAGCAGCGTCTGGATATCTGGAAGACAACGGATTGAAGCTTGTAGAAAAAGAAGCATACTCAGATGATGTTCCAGAAGGACAGGTTGTCAAACAAAAACCAGCAGCAGGTACGGCAGTAAAGCCGGGAAACGAAGTTGAAGTGACATTCTCTCTCGGACCAGAGAAAAAACCTGCGAAAACAGTGAAAGAAAAGGTCAAGATCCCCTACGAACCAGAAAATGAAGGGGACGAGCTTCAAGTGCAAATCGCAGTTGACGATGCGGATCACAGCATCTCTGACACTTACGAAGAATTTAAGATAAAAGAGCCGACTGAACGAACGATCGAACTAAAGATTGAACCCGGCCAAAAAGGGTACTATCAAGTAATGGTAAACAATAAAGTTGTCAGCTACAAAACCATTGAGTATCCGAAAGATGAATAACAAGGAGGGAAAATATGCCTGAGGGCAAAATTATTAAGGCGCTAAGCGGCTTTTACTATGTATTGGATGAATCAGAGGATTCAGATAAAGTAATACAATGCAGAGGAAGAGGCATTTTCAGAAAAAACAAAATTACTCCTCTTGTCGGTGATTATGTTGTGTATCAAGCTGAAAATGACAAAGAAGGATATTTAATGGAAATTAAAGAAAGAACCAACGAGCTTATCAGGCCGCCAATTTGCAACGTTGATCAAGCGGTCCTTGTTTTCTCAGCGGTTCAGCCTTCTTTCAGCACGGCATTGCTCGACCGCTTCCTGGTTCTCGTTGAGGCCAATGATATTCAGCCGATTATATGCATTACTAAAATGGATCTGATTGAAGATCAAGATACTGAAGATACGATACAAGCCTATGCAGAAGACTATCGGAATATTGGTTATGATGTATACCTTACCTCCTCTAAGGACCAAGACAGTTTAGCGGACATCATCCCGCATTTTCAGGATAAAACAACGGTATTTGCCGGTCAGTCCGGTGTTGGGAAATCCTCGCTTCTCAACGCGATCAGTCCGGAGCTCGGATTAAGAACAAACGAGATTTCCGAGCATTTGGGCCGCGGGAAACACACAACCCGCCACGTGGAGCTGATTCATACGTCCGGAGGTTTGGTTGCAGATACACCGGGATTCAGCTCGCTTGAATTTACAGACATTGAGGAAGAAGAGCTGGGCTATACCTTCCCTGATATCAGAGAAAAAAGCTCTTCATGCAAATTTAGAGGCTGTTTACATCTGAAAGAGCCGAAATGCGCGGTGAAACAAGCTGTTGAAGACGGGGAATTAAAGCAGTATCGCTATGACCATTATGTTGAATTTATGACGGAGATTAAAGACAGAAAGCCGAGGTATTAGCATAATGATAAAGGTTGCACCATCTATTCTTTCCGCTGATTTTGCCGCTTTAGGCAATGAGATTAAAGATGTAGAAAAAGGCGGAGCCGATTGTATTCATATTGATGTTATGGACGGCCATTTTGTCCCGAATATCACAATCGGTCCGCTGATTGTAGAAGCGGTCCGGCCGGTAACGGATCTGCCGCTTGATGTCCATTTAATGATAGAAGAGCCGGATCGTTATATCCCGGCTTTTGCGAAAGCAGGAGCAGATATCCTGTCTGTGCATGCTGAGGCATGTCCGCACCTGCACCGTACCATCCAGCTCATTAAAGAGCAAGGAGTGAAGGCCGGAGTAGTTCTAAACCCGCATACCCCTGTACAAGTCATCGAACATGTTTTCGACGATCTTGATCTTATTCTTTTAATGACGGTGAACCCGGGCTTCGGCGGGCAGAAATTTATTCATTCAGTCCTTCCTAAAATAAAAGAGGTTAAGCGTATGGCGGATGAAAAAGGAAAAAAAGATCTGTTAATTGAAGTAGACGGCGGCGTCAACAAAGAAACCGCTCCGCTCGTCATTGAAGCGGGCGCAAATTTACTCGTTGCCGGTTCAGCTGTTTATGGGCAGTCTGACCGCAAAAAAGCAATTTCTGAAATCAGAGGAAGCAAATAAGCAGCTTTAGAAAAGAGCTGGGCATACAATAGCCTAAGCTCTTTTTCCTGTATGCAGAGAAAGGAATCAGAGATGAAAACAATTAATATCGTTGCGGGAGGCCCGAAAAATCTCATTCCCGATCTAACCGGCTATACGGATGAACACACGCTTTGGATCGGTGTTGACAAAGGCACCGTCACTCTCTTAGATGCCGGGATCATTCCTGTTGAAGCCTTCGGAGATTTTGACAGCATAACAGAGCAAGAACGCCGGCGAATAGAAAAAGCCGCTCCCGCCCTTCATGTGTATCAAGCAGAAAAAGATCAAACAGATTTAGACCTCGCCCTTGATTGGGCGCTGGAAAAGCAGCCGGATATTATTCAGATTTTCGGCATTACAGGCGGCAGAGCTGATCATTTTTTAGGAAACATTCAGCTTCTGTATAGAGGTGTAAAAACGAACATAAAAATTAGGCTGATAGACAAACAAAATCATATTCAAATGTTCCCTCCTGGTGAATATGATATTGAGAAGGATGAAAATAAGCGATATATCTCCTTCATACCGTTTTCCGAAGACATACATGAGCTGACCCTGACCGGTTTTAAATATCCTCTAAATAATTGTCATATTACGCTCGGTTCAACACTATGTATTAGTAACGAACTCATTCATTCACGAGGTACTTTTTCGTTTGCAAAAGGCATATTAATAATGATAAGAAGCACGGATTAAGCATGTGCTTTCATTCAATTGCTGAAAACAATGAACAAGGCGGTTACGGGACGTTATAGGAGGGGACAAAAATGAAATTTTACACCATTAAATTGCCGAAGTTTTTAGGAGGAATTGTCCGGGCGATGCTGGGCTCATTTAGAAAAGATTAATGCCCAGGGGTTCAAAGCCCTCTTTCACCACATAAAAACGCCTGCCACATATCGGGGCAGGCGTTCATTTTGTTATACACGCTCAACTTTACCGGATTTCAAAGCTCGAGCAGATACATATACTTTTTTAGGTTTTCCGTTCACAAGGATACGAACCTTTTGAAGATTCGCGCCCCAAGTGCGCTTAGAAGCGTTCATTGCGTGAGAACGGTTATTCCCAGCTGTTGTTTTTTTACCTGTGATAACGCATTTACGTGCCATTTGTTTCCCTCCTCACTTGCACAAAACATCTACTTTTTAACATTCATATAATCTTAGATGCTTTCGATATGGATACTTTAAATAATTTACCACAGCTAAAAAACGTTTGCAACTATTGTTTCATCATCTTTCAAGAAAATTCACTTGACATCTTGCGGAAACAGCAGCGCTATAGTATATGTAGAGGTACGGCCAGCGATTATTGCCTGGTCTTTTCATAATGGAAACCATATAGTAGAATAGCTGTAACTCTATGCATTCGAAGGAGGAACTAGTGTGTCCATTGAATTAAGAACGAAGTACGGACAGATTGATATATCTAATGAAGTCATCGCGATGGTTGCAGGAGGCGCGGCGGTTGACTGTTACGGCATTGTCGGCATGGCCTCTAAAAACCAGATTAAAGACGGACTGACTGAAATCCTTCGGAAAGAGAATTTCAGCAGGGGTGTCCAAGTTCGCCAAGAAGGAGAACAGATACATATCGACATGTATATCATTGTCAGCTACGGCACGAAAATTTCTGAAGTGGCACATAATGTCCAAACAAAAGTAAAGTACACAGTAAATCAAACCATCGGACTGGCAGTGGATTCTGTCAATATTTATGTCCAAGGCGTACGAGTGACGAACCCGTAGTTAGGAGGAGTAGGATTGTCTATCAGAACATTAGACGGCAGAACCTTTGCCGAGATGATTCTTGCGGGAGCGCAGAATCTGTCTCAAAACGCCAGTGCAGTTGATGCACTGAACGTGTTTCCGGTGCCGGACGGTGATACGGGAACAAATATGAACCTGTCGATGACTTCCGGAGCAAGAGAAGTTGAACAAATGGATACGGATGATATCGGGAAGGTGGGCTCCGCGTTATCTAAAGGGCTGCTCATGGGAGCACGCGGAAATTCAGGAGTTATCCTATCCCAATTGTTCCGCGGATTTAGCAAAAACATTGAAACGAAAAAAGAAATTAATGCACTTGAGTTTGCCGCTGCGCTGCAAGCAGGTGTAGACATGGCGTATAAAGCTGTCATGAAACCTGTAGAGGGCACCATTTTAACAGTTGCAAAAGACGCTGCAAAAAAAGCAATGATCTTAGCAGAAAAAGAAACCGATATCACTGCGCTGATGACTGCAGTGACAGAAGAAGCAGAGGCGTCTTTAAACCGCACCCCTGAATTGCTACCTGTCCTAAAGGAAGTAGGAGTTGTCGATAGCGGGGGCAAAGGCCTGCTCTGTGTGTATGAAGGTTTCCTTGCTTCATTAAAAGGTGAAACTGTACCTCAGAAAGCAGTTCTTCCGTCACTTGACGACATGGTCAGCGCAGAGCATCACAAGAGCGCGCAAAGCATGATGAATACCGAAGATATTGAATTTGGATTCTGTACCGAAGTGATGGTTAGGCTTGATCAGACAAAAAGAGAGTTCGACGAAGGCACGTTCAGGCAAGACCTCAGCCAGTTCGGAGATTCTCTGCTTGTGATTGCGGATGAATCGCTGGCGAAGGTTCATATTCATGCTGAAGAGCCGGGAAACGTGTTAAACTACGCCCAGCATTACGGTGAATTGATCAAAATAAAAATAGAAAATATGAGAGAACAGCATACCTCTATCATCAGTCAAGAAAGCAAACCTGCAGACAACGAAACACCGCCGGCAAAACAGCCGTATGGCATTGTGACTGTAGCGATGGGAGAAGGAATTGCAGACCTATTCAAAAGCATTGGCGCTTCTGTTGTGATTGAAGGCGGCCAGACCATGAACCCAAGCACTGAGGATATTGTTGATGCCGTGAAGTCTGTAAATGCAGATACGGTATTTATCCTGCCTAACAACTCCAACATTATCATGGCTGCTAACCAAGCGGCCAGCGTAGTGGATGAACAGGTTTTTGTCATTCCTGCTAAAACGGTTCCGCAAGGGATGTCAGCTCTGCTGGCTTTTAACCCGGATCAAGAAGCTGAAGCGAACGAGGCCAATATGCTAAGCGCCATTCAGCAAGTAAAAAGCGGACAGGTGACGTTCTCAGTCAGAGATACTCATATTGACGGTAAAGATATTAAAAAAGGCGACTTTATGGGCATTCTGAATGGAACGATTATCGGCACTTCTGAAAATCAGCTGTCAGCCGCGAAAATGCTGCTGTCAGAAATGATCGGAGAAGATGATGAAATCGTGACCATTCTATATGGTGAGGATGCGTCTCAGGAAGAAGCTGAGCAGCTTGAAGCGTTTCTCAGTGAAAAGTACGAGGAGATTGAGGTTGAGATCCACAATGGGAAACAGCCTCTGTATTCGTATATAGTTTCAGTAGAATAGAAGGGCAATTTGCCCTTCTATTCTTATGTCTGCTTTTAAGTGCGGCAGCGCTGTAACGCGCCCGCTTGCCATTTTATATCTGATCAATTAGTCTAGAAGCAAAGCGCTAATAAGCTCTGGTTCATAAGGAGGAATAGCATGAAATACAGAAGCGTTTTTGATATTATCGGCCCGGTTATGATCGGTCCGTCCAGCTCTCATACAGCGGGAGCTGCTAGAATCGGGAGAGTGGCCAGAAGTTTATTTGGCAGAGAGCCTGAGCGCATCATTGTATCTTTTTACGGCTCGTTTGCGGAAACGTATAAGGGCCACGGCACAGATGTCGCGATTATCGGCGGATTGCTTGATTTTGATACATTCGATGAACGGATTAAAACCGCTATACAAATTGCAGAAGCTAAAGGAATTGATATAGAGTTTCGGGTAGAAGATGCAGTCCCGGTCCATCCGAACACAGCAAAAATCACCATTTCTGATGAAAAGGGTGAGCTGGAACTGACGGGTATTTCGATTGGCGGAGGAAAGATTGAAATCACAGAATTGAATGGTTTTGAGCTCCGGCTGTCAGGAAATCATCCGGCCATACTAGTTGTTCATAATGACAAGTTTGGCACAATTGCCGGTGTTGCCAATGTTCTGGCGAAATTTTCAATTAACGTAGGACATATGGAAGTAGCCCGGAAAGATATCGGCCAGCTTGCGCTGATGACAATAGAGGTCGACCAAAATATTGACGACCACATTCTCGACGAGCTGTCGAAACTGCCGAATATTATTCAAGTGACAAAGATTGCTGACTAGCGAAAAGGGTCAGGAGGAGCCAGTTATGTTTCGTAATGTAAAAGAATTAATTGAGATTACTAAAGAAAAACAAATATTGATCTCTGATGTGATGATAGCTCAAGAGATGGAAGTAACAGAAAAAACAAAAGAGGACATTTTTCAGCAGATGGATCATAACCTGTCTGTTATGGAAGCGGCGGTTCAGAAAGGACTCGAGGGAGTTACGAGCCAAACGGGCTTAACAGGCGGAGATGCCGTTAAATTGCAGGCCTATATTCGATCAGGAAAAAGCCTGTCTGGCCCGCTGATTTTAGATGCTGTATCGAAAGCCGTTGCAACAAATGAAGTAAATGCAGCCATGGGAACCATCTGTGCGACACCGACTGCAGGTTCTGCCGGTGTGGTGCCCGGTACGTTATTTGCTGTAAAAGAAAAGCTGAATCCAACAAGAGAACAAATGATCCGCTTTTTGTTTACAGCCGGGGCTTTCGGATTTGTCGTGGCTAATAACGCAAGCATTTCCGGCGCCGCCGGAGGATGTCAGGCAGAGGTTGGATCAGCTTCAGGCATGGCGGCTGCGGCCATTGTTGAAATGGCAGGAGGAACACCAGAACAAAGCGCGGAAGCCATGGCCATTACATTAAAAAATATGCTAGGCCTCGTGTGCGATCCTGTTGCAGGGCTTGTTGAGGTGCCTTGCGTGAAACGGAATGCGATGGGCGCGTCAAATGCAATGATTGCCGCTGATATGGCATTGGCGGGCATTACAAGCCGTATTCCATGTGATGAGGTTATCGATGCCATGTATAAAATAGGCCAAACGATGCCAACTGCACTTAGAGAAACAGGCCAGGGCGGTTTAGCGGCAACACCGACAGGAAGAGAATTAGAGAAAAAAATTTTCGGAGGAGCGCTAGGTTCACGTGATACAACATCAGCAAACTAGTATAGCTAACATTAAGGGTATTGGGCCGGAAACAGAAAAAACATTGAATGAACTCGGTATTTATGACATTTCTGATCTTCTGAATTATTTCCCTTATCGCTATGATGACTACGAGCTGAGGGATTTAGAAGAAGTAAAGCATGATGAAAGAGTCACAGTCGAAGGGAAGGTTCATTCAGAGCCTTCTCTTACCTATTACGGAAAAAAACGAAACAGGCTGACATTCAGGCTTCTGGTCGGCCACTATTTAATTACAGCCGTATGTTTTAACCGGCCTTATTTGAAGAAGCAGCTTTCGCTCGGCTCTGTGGTGACGGTTTCAGGTAAATGGGACAAGCACCGCCAAACCATCTCTGTTCAGGAGTTGAAAAACGGGCCGCATCAAGAAGACAAAAGCATTGAACCAGTGTATTCTGTGAAAGAAAATGTTACCGTCAAAATGATGAGGCGCTTTATTCAGCAGGCGCTGACCCAATATGCAGACTCACTTCCTGATCCTCTTCCGGAAAAGCTAAGAAAAAGCTATAAACTGCCTGACTATTATCAAGCGTTAAAAGCAATGCACCAGCCTGAAACAAGGGAAGCATTAAAGCTTGCCAGACGGCGGTTTGTTTATGAAGAATTTTTGTTGTTTCAGTTGAAAATGCAGGCGTTCCGAAAGGCGGAAAGAGAGCAGACACAAGGGATACGGCAGCGTTTTTCAAACGAAGAACTCATGAGATTTATCAAAAGCCTCCCGTTTCCCCTCACAAACGCCCAGTCACGCGTTCTTCGCGAAATAACAGCAGACATGTCTTCTCCATACAGAATGAACCGTCTTCTTCAAGGGGACGTTGGATCAGGAAAAACAGCAGTCGCCGCCATTGCACTGTATGCCGCGATCCTATCCGGATACCAAGGAGCGCTCATGGTGCCGACAGAAATTCTGGCCGAGCAGCATGCTGATTCGCTCGTTTCGCTATTTGAAAAATGGGACGTCAGCGTTGCTCTTTTGACAAGCTCTGTTAAAGGAAAGCGGCGAAAAGAACTGCTTGAGCGTCTTGCGGCGGGTGAGATTGATATTCTTGTAGGAACCCACGCTTTAATCCAAGACGAGGTGGAGTTTAAGGCGCTGAGTCTCGTTATTACAGATGAACAGCACAGATTTGGAGTTGAGCAGCGCAAAAAGCTTCGGAACAAAGGGCAGGATCCCGATGTTCTCTTTATGACAGCCACTCCAATCCCAAGAACATTAGCGATCACAGTGTTCGGTGAAATGGATGTATCTGTCATTGATGAGATGCCGGCTGGACGAAAGCGAATCGAAACCTATTGGGTAAAACATGACATGCTGGATCGTATTTTGGCATTTGTCGAAAAAGAATTAAAGCAAGGCAGGCAGGCTTATATCATCTGTCCGCTGATTGAAGAATCAGACAAGCTTGATGTGCAAAACGCCATTGACGTGTACAATATGCTTTCTGATATTTTTCGGGGAAAATGGAAGGTCGGCCTTATGCATGGGAAGCTGCATTCCGATGAAAAAGACCAGGTCATGAGAGAATTCAGCGCAAATCACTGTCAAATTCTCGTATCAACCACTGTTGTGGAGGTTGGCGTGAATGTTCCGAATGCAACGATTATGGTGATTTATGACGCCGACCGTTTCGGACTATCACAGCTTCACCAGCTGCGCGGCCGTGTTGGACGGGGTGAGCATCAATCTTTCTGTATTCTGATGGCTGATCCAAAATCAGAAACAGGGAAAGAACGGATGAGGATCATGTCGGAGACCAATGACGGTTTCGAGCTGTCTGAAAAGGATCTGGAACTGAGAGGCCCCGGTGATTTCTTCGGAAAAAAACAAAGCGGAATGCCGGAATTTAAAGTGGCGGACATGGTTCATGATTACAGAGCGCTTGAAACGGCAAGGCAGGATGCTGCGAATCTTGTGGCTTCTGACGCGTTCTGGAAGGAGCCGGAATACGCTGTGTTAAGAGATGAATTGCTGAAGAGCGGAGTAATGGACGGGGAAAAATTAAGCTGAGTATCAGAAGTTTTTGGTGTTCAGCCAGAAACAATCGTTGCATTCCAATCTATGAAATTATATACTACTATTAGTACCTAGTCTTAATTGTCCGGATGGTGTTTAGATATGAGAAGAAATAAGAGAGAACGCCAGGAATTACTTCAGCAGACGATTCAAGCAACCCCCTTTATTACAGATGAAGAACTAGCGGGTAAATTCGGGGTGAGCATCCAGACGATACGTTTGGACCGCTTAGAGCTTTCCATACCTGAACTGAGAGAAAGAATTAAGAACGTGGCAGAGAAAACACTTGAGGACGAAGTGAAGTCCCTGTCACTTGATGAAGTTATCGGAGAAATTATTGACCTTGAGCTGGATGATCAGGCGATATCCATTTTAGAAATAAAACAGGAGCACGTGTTCAGCCGGAATCAGATTGCGAGAGGACACCATTTATTTGCACAGGCGAATTCTTTGGCCGTTGCAGTCATTGATGACGAGCTGGCGCTGACTGCAAGTGCAGACATCCGCTTTACAAGACAGGTAAAGCAGGGTGAACGTGTCGTAGCAAAAGCGAAAGTGACGGCTGTCGAAAAAGAAAAAGGAAGAACGGTTGTCGAAGTGAACAGCTACGTTGGCGAAGAAATTGTTTTTTCTGGACGCTTTGACATGTATCGTTCAAAACATTCATAAAGGTGGAGCATGCATGAGAATAGCTGTAGATGCAATGGGAGGAGACCACGCTCCCAAAGCTGTTATTGACGGAGTTATAAAAGGTATAGAGGCATTTGATGATCTCCATATCACACTTGTCGGTGACAAAACAACGATAGAATCACATTTAACAACTACATCAGATCGCATCACGGTGCTGCACGCAGATGAAGTGATTGAGCCTACGGATGAACCTGTCCGTGCCGTGCGAAGAAAAAAGAACTCATCTATGGTTCTTATGGCGCAGGAGGTTGCGGAAAACAGAGCTGACGCATGCATTTCAGCAGGAAATACCGGTGCATTAATGACAGCCGGTCTCTTTATTGTCGGAAGAATTAAAGGAATTGACCGTCCGGCGCTTGCCCCGACACTTCCGACTGTTTCGGGAGACGGATTTCTTCTCCTTGATGTCGGCGCCAATGTCGATGCCAAACCGGAGCACCTCGTTCAATATGCCATCATGGGTTCTGTTTATTCTCAGCAAGTGCGCGGTGTCACTTCACCGAGAGTCGGACTTTTAAATGTCGGAACAGAAGATAAAAAAGGAAACGAACTGACGAAGCAGACGTTCCAAATTTTAAAAGAAACAGCAAACATCAATTTTATCGGAAACGTGGAAGCGCGAGACCTTTTAGATGATGTGGCGGATGTTGTAGTAACAGACGGCTTTACCGGGAATGTTACACTCAAAACGCTGGAAGGCTCTGCGTTGTCAATTTTTAAAATGATGAGAGACGTAATGACGTCTACTTTGACATCCAAGCTTGCAGCAGCTGTGCTGAAACCAAAATTGAAAGAAATGAAAATGAAAATGGAGTATTCGAATTATGGCGGAGCAAGTCTTTTTGGCTTAAAAGCGCCTGTGATCAAGGCGCACGGCTCTTCAGATTCAAATGCTGTATTCCATGCGATTCGGCAAGCAAGAGAGATGGTCAGCCAAAATGTGGCTGCGCTCATTCAGGAAGAAGTGAAAGAAGAAAAAACAGATGAGTAGTCTGGAGGTTTTTACATCATGAGTAAGATTGCATTTTTATTCCCTGGTCAGGGATCACAATTTATCGGCATGGGAAAAGAGCTTTATGAGCAGGTGCCTGCTGCAAAGCGTCTGTTTGATGAAGCCGATGAAACGTTGGAAACAAAACTCAGCTCGCTTATTTTTGAGGGGGATGCTGAAGAATTAACACTTACATACAATGCGCAGCCTGCTTTGCTTACGACAAGCATCGCTGTTCTTGAGAAATTTAAAGAATCTGGCATTACACCTGATTTCACAGCAGGACACAGCCTTGGTGAATATTCTGCACTGGTTGCGGCTGGCGCTCTGTCTTTCAAAGATGCTGTTTATACCGTCAGAAAACGCGGAGAGTTTATGAATGAAGCGGTACCGGCTGGCGAAGGAGCAATGGCTGCGATTCTCGGCATGGATGCTGAAGCATTAAAGCAAGTAACCGATAAAGTCACAGAGGAAGGCAACCTTGTACAGCTTGCGAATCTCAACTGTCCTGGCCAAATCGTCATTTCCGGAACAGCTAAAGGGGTTGAGCTTGCATCTGAACTGGCAAAAGAGAACGGCGCAAAACGCGCAATTCCGCTTGAAGTAAGCGGTCCGTTCCATTCTGAACTGATGAGACCGGCTGCTGAAAAGCTAAAAGAGGTATTGGACGCCTGTGACATAAAAGACGCTGACATTCCGGTCATCTCAAATGTTTCTGCTGACGTGATGACTGAAAAAGCAGATATCAAAGAAAAACTTATTGAGCAGCTTTACTCTCCGGTTCGTTTTGAGGAAAGCATTAACAAGCTGATCGCAGAGGGTGTTACGACTTTTATTGAAATCGGTCCCGGAAAAGTGCTTTCAGGCCTTGTGAAAAAAGTAAATAGACGGTTAAAAACAATTGCTGTATCAGATCCGGAAATGATCGAGCTGGCAATTCAAACGCTTAAGGAGGAGAATGATAATGCTTAATGATAAAACGGCTATTGTCACTGGCGCATCCCGCGGAATCGGCCGCTCAATCGCCCTTGATCTGGCAAAAAGCGGAGCAAATGTTGTCGTGAACTACTCCGGCAATGAAGCGAAAGCAAATGAAGTGGTAGATGAAATCAAATCAATGGGCAGAAACGCAATTGCTGTCAAAGCGGATGTATCAAATCCCGAAGATGTACAAAACATGATAAAAGAAACGCTATCAGTTTTTTCTACGATTGACATTCTGGTTAATAATGCCGGGATTACAAGAGACAATCTCATCATGAGAATGAAAGAAGACGAATGGGATGACGTTATTAACATTAACCTGAAGGGTGTTTTCAACTGCACAAAAGCTGTTACAAGACAAATGATGAAACAGCGTTCAGGCCGCATTATTAACGTATCGTCTATCGTCGGCGTCAGCGGAAATCCTGGACAGGCCAACTACGTGGCTGCAAAAGCCGGCGTCATCGGTTTAACCAAGTCTTCTGCTAAAGAGCTCGCCAGCCGAAATATTACGGTAAACGCAATAGCGCCAGGATTTATCTCAACTGATATGACAGATAAACTTGCAAAAGACGTTCAAGACGAAATGCTGAAACAAATTCCGCTCGCGCGCTTTGGTGAACCTAGCGATGTCAGCAGTGTTGTCACGTTCCTAGCTTCAGAGGGAGCCCGTTATATGACAGGCCAAACGCTTCATATTGACGGCGGAATGGTGATGTAAGTTTTTTCTCGAAAATTTCATCATAGTTTCTCTAGTTTTTTAAAAACGAATCCACTATAATACTTGAGGGGAGGTGAATTGCTATGGCAGACACATTAGAGCGTGTAACGAAAATCATCGTAGATCGCCTTGGCGTTGATGAAGCAGACGTCAAACTTGAAGCTTCTTTCAAGGAAGACTTAGGTGCTGATTCCCTAGATGTAGTTGAGCTTGTTATGGAACTTGAAGACGAGTTTGATATGGAGATTTCTGACGAAGATGCTGAAAAGATTGCAACAGTCGGCGACGCTGTGAACTACATACAAAACCAGCAATAAGCTGATGCTAAAAGTCCCGCCGAAACGCGGGGCTTTAGCCCTTTATTCGTGCAGTTATTACAGCATGCCGCTTTTACGCGCGCTGTATCCGGTTTAGTCAGAGAAGCGCGGTGAACCTGATGTGCCTATGGAGGTTACTATGTCAAAACACTCACATTATAAAGATAAAAAAAAGTTCTATAAAAAAGTAGAACAATTTAAAGAGTTTCAAGAACGGATTTCGGTTCACTTTCAAAATGAAAAGCTTTTGTATCAAGCATTTACACATTCATCTTATGTGAATGAGCATCGGAAAAAGCCGTATGAAGATAATGAAAGGCTTGAATTTTTAGGTGACGCTGTTTTGGAACTGACGATCTCCAGATTCTTATTTGCCAAATACCCGGCTATGAGTGAAGGAGATTTGACGAAATTGAGAGCCGCAATTGTTTGCGAACCGTCTCTCGTTTCATTGGCTCACGAGCTGTCATTCGGCGATCTTGTCCTGTTGGGTAAAGGCGAGGAAATGACAGGCGGAAGAAAGCGTCCTGCTCTATTGGCGGATGTTTTTGAGGCATTTATCGGAGCCTTGTACCTTGACCAAGGATTAGAGCCGGTCGAAAGTTTCTTAAAAGTTTATGTGTTCCCTAAAATTAACGATGGTGCTTTTTCTCATGTGATGGATTTCAAAAGCCAGCTGCAGGAATACGTGCAGCGGGACGGCAAAGGCTCTCTGGAGTATAAAATCTCCAACGAAAAAGGACCTGCGCACAACCGTGAATTTGAAGCCATCGTATCTCTAAAAGGTGAACCACTCGGAGTCGGAAACGGCCGTTCAAAGAAAGAAGCCGAACAGCACGCTGCTCAGGAAGCTTTAGCTAAATTGCAAAAACACCATACGAAACAATAAAATCCCCCTTATGACTCAGGGGGATTTCAGTATGTATGCCGTCTTATTTCACCAATGTTTATGATAGAATTGAAATACTTATTACATAAGGAGGATCGCTATGTTCCTCAAACGTTTAGACGTTATAGGATTTAAATCATTTGCAGAACGGATTTCCGTAGACTTCGTTAAAGGCGTGACAGCGGTTGTCGGGCCGAACGGAAGCGGAAAAAGCAACATCACGGATGCCATTCGCTGGGTTCTCGGCGAACAATCGGCACGCTCTCTTCGCGGCGGAAAAATGGAGGACATTATTTTTGCCGGGAGTGATTCAAGAAAGCGATTAAATCTAGCTGAAGTTACGCTTACTCTTGATAATGATGATCATTTCTTGCCAATTGACTTCCACGAGGTGAGTGTCACAAGACGTGTGTACAGATCAGGTGAGAGTGAGTTTCTGATTAACAATCAGTCGTGCCGCTTGAAGGATATTATTGATTTATTTATGGATTCTGGCCTTGGTAAAGAAGCATTTTCTATTATCAGCCAAGGGAAAGTGGAAGAGATCCTGAGCAGCAAAGCGGAGGATCGCCGCAGTATCTTTGAAGAAGCGGCAGGGGTGCTTAAATATAAAACGAGAAAGAAAAAAGCAGAAAATAAACTGTTTGAGACACAGGACAATCTAAATCGGGTAGAAGATATATTACATGAGCTTGAAGGACAGGTTGAACCTCTTAAAATTCAAGCTTCAATAGCGAAAGACTACCTTGAGAAAAAGAAAGAGCTGGAGCATGTTGAAATTGCGCTGACTGCCTATGATATCGAAGAGCTGCATGGTAAATGGTCGACTCTTAAAGAGAAAGTGCAGATGGCAAAAGAAGAAGAGCTTGCTGAATCGTCTGCTATTTCTGCGAAAGAAGCAAAGATTGAGGATACAAGGGACAAAATACAAGCGCTTGATGAGTCAGTAGATGAGCTCCAGCAAGTTTTACTGGTAACTAGTGAGGAGCTGGAAAAGCTTGAAGGCCGTAAAGAAGTCCTGAAAGAACGAAAGAAAAACGCTGTGCAAAACCAAGAACAGCTTGAAGAAGCCATCGTTCAGTTTCAGCAAAAAGAAACGGTTCTGAAAGAAGAGCTTTCGAAGCAGGAAGCTGTCTTCGAAACGCTTCAGGCTGAGGTGAAGCAGTTAAGGGCGCAAGTAAAAGAAAAACAGCAGGCTCTCAGTCTTCACAATGAAAATGTCGAAGAGAAAATCGAGCAGCTGAAAAGTGATTATTTTGAGCTGTTAAACAGCCAGGCTTCGATACGCAACGAACTCCAGCTTCTTGATGACCAGATGTCCCAATCCGCTGTCACATTGCAGAGACTCGCGGACAACAATGAAAAGCACCTGCAGGAACGGCGTGATATTTCTGCGCGTAAAGCCGCATGTGAAACGGAATTTGCCCGAATTGAGCAGGAGATTCACAGTCAAGTCGGTGCATATCGTGATATGCAGACAAAATATGAGCAGAAAAAGCGTCAATACGAAAAAAATGAATCCGCTCTGTATCAGGCATACCAATACGTTCAGCAAGCGAGATCAAAAAAGGACATGCTTGAGACGATGCAGGGAGATTTTTCTGGCTTTTATCAAGGTGTTAAAGAAGTGCTAAAAGCGAAAGAGCGCCTTGGTGGAATTCGCGGAGCGGTTCTTGAGCTGATTTCTACAGAACAGAAGTATGAAACGGCCATTGAAATAGCGCTCGGCGCTTCTGCTCAGCATGTCGTGACCGACGATGAACAATCTGCCCGAAAAGCGATTCAATATTTAAAGCAGAATTCCTTCGGCCGGGCGACGTTTCTGCCTCTTTCTGTTATTAGAGACCGCCAGCTTCAAAGCCGTGACGCGGAAACAGCCGCCCGACATTCATCATTTCTCGGGGTTGCCAGTGAACTTGTCACATTTGATTCTGCGTATCGAAGCGTCATCCAGAATCTTCTTGGAACCGTTCTGATCACAGAGGACTTAAAGGGTGCAAACGAGCTTGCGAAGCTTCTCGGGCACCGGTACCGCATCGTAACCCTTGAGGGAGATGTTGTGAACCCCGGTGGTTCAATGACGGGCGGCGCGGTTAAAAAGAAAAATAACTCCCTCCTTGGAAGAAGCCGGGAGCTAGAAGATGTGACGAAACGGCTCGCTGAAATGGAAGAGAAAACAGCACTGCTTGAACAAGAGGTCAAAACCCTTAAGCAATCCATTCAGGATATGGAGAAAAAACTGGCTGACTTAAGAGAAACCGGGGAAGGCTTAAGGTTAAAGCAGCAGGATGTGAAAGGCCAGCTGTACGAACTTCAAGTTGCCGAGAAAAATATCAATACCCATTTAGAGCTCTATGACCAAGAAAAATCTGCTCTGTCTGAAAGCGATGAAGAGAAAAAAGCGCGCAAACGCAAGCTTGAAGAAGAGCTCTCTGCCGTATCTGAAAAGATGAAACAGCTTGAAGAGGACATAGACAGACTGACAAAACAAAAACAAACGCAATCCTCAACGAAAGAGTCTCTCTCCAACGAGCTGACTGAGCTGAAGATCGCTGCGGCCAAAAAAGAGCAGGCTTGCAAGGGGGAAGAGGACAACCTTGCCAGATTAAAGAAAGAGCTCACTGAAACAGAGCTTGCGTTAAAAGAAGCAAAAGAAGACTTAAGCTTCTTAACGTCAGAGATGTCATCTAGCACCAGCGGCGAAGAAAAGCTGGAAGAAGCAGCAAAACATAAATTGAATGACAAAACGAAAACGATCGAACTGATTGCATTAAGGCGCGATCAGCGCATCAAGCTTCAGCATGGGCTTGATACGTATGAGCGTGAGCTGAAAGAAATGAAACGTCTGTATAAACAAAAAACAACGCTCTTAAAAGACGAAGAAGTCAAACTCGGACGGATGGAAGTCGAGCTTGATAATTTACTCCAATACTTACGGGAGGAATACAGCTTGTCCTTTGAGGGGGCAAAAGAGAAATATCAGCTTGAAACTGATCCAGAGGAAGCCAGAAAGCGCGTGAAGCTGATTAAACTCGCAATTGAAGAGCTGGGTACCGTGAACCTCGGAAGCATAGATGAGTTTGAGAGGGTCAACGAACGGTACAAGTTTCTGTCGGAACAAAAAGAAGATTTAACAGAAGCGAAAAATACCTTGTTCCAAGTGATTGAAGAAATGGATGAAGAAATGACGAAGCGCTTTAACGACACATTTGTCCAAATCCGCTCACACTTTGATCAAGTTTTCCGCTCCTTATTCGGAGGAGGGCGAGCTGAACTGAGGCTCACCGATCCTAACGATCTGCTTCATTCAGGAGTCGAGATTATCGCTCAGCCGCCGGGGAAAAAGCTGCAAAACTTAAACCTCCTGTCAGGCGGAGAGCGTGCGCTTACTGCTATAGCGCTCTTATTCTCAATCCTAAAGGTTCGTCCAGTGCCGTTTTGCGTCCTTGACGAAGTAGAGGCTGCGCTCGACGAAGCGAATGTGTTCCGATTTGCGCAGTATTTAAAAAAATACAGCAGTGATACCCAGTTTATTGTGATTACCCACAGAAAAGGAACGATGGAGGAAGCGGATGTGCTTTATGGCGTAACCATGCAGGAATCCGGTGTTTCCAAGGTAATCTCCGTTAAGCTGGAAGAAACAAAAGAATTCGTTCAGTAACGAGGAAAGAGGTTAAAAGATGAGCTTTTTTAAAAAATTAAAAGAGAAAATCACAAAACAGACAGATTCCGTATCTGAAAAGTTTAAGGATGGCCTTGAAAAAACAAGAAACTCCTTTCAAAACAAAGTGAATGATCTTGTATCCCGTTACCGTAAAGTGGATGAGGATTTCTTCGAAGAGCTTGAAGAGGTTCTTATCAGCGCGGATGTCGGTTTTACGACCGTTATGGAATTAATAGATGAGCTGAAAAAAGAAGTCAAACGCAGAAATATTCAAGATCCAAAGGAAGTCCAGTCAGTGATTTCTGAGAAACTGGTCGAGATTTATAACAGCGGAGATGAGCAAATTTCAGAACTGAACATCCAGGATGGGCGTTTAAACGTAATCCTTCTGGTAGGTGTAAACGGCGTCGGGAAAACAACAACGATCGGAAAGCTTGCCCATAAAATGAAACAAGAAGGAAAATCTGTCGTACTTGCCGCCGGAGACACTTTTAGAGCGGGAGCCATTGAACAGCTGGAAGTATGGGGAGAGCGTACAGGAGTGCCTGTCATTAAGCAGACGGCCGGAAGCGATCCGGCAGCTGTCATCTACGATGCTGTTCATGCTGCGAAAGCAAGAAATGCCGATGTATTAATTTGTGATACGGCAGGTCGTCTCCAAAACAAAGTAAATCTCATGAAAGAGCTTGAAAAAGTAAAACGTGTTATCGAAAGAGAAGTTCCTGAAGCTCCGCATGAGGTGCTGCTTGCCCTTGATGCCACGACCGGCCAAAATGCAATGGCTCAGGCAAAAGAGTTCTCGAAAGCAACAAATGTTACCGGCATTGCTTTAACGAAGCTTGACGGTACGGCAAAGGGCGGTATCGTCCTTGCGATTCGCAACGAGCTTCACATCCCGGTTAAACTAGTCGGTTTAGGAGAAAAAGTTGATGATCTTCAGGAATTTGATCCAGAATCCTATGTGTACGGACTCTTTTCAGATTTAGTGGAAAAAGCCGACGATTAAGAAAAAGGCCCCAACATCTTGGGGCCTTTTCTTTTTTATCTTCTTACTTGATAGGCGAAATGATAAAGGCTGTTATCAGTGGATACCAGTCTTGACTCACCAGAAAAAACTCTGAATGGGATGATGTCATAGTAATGAACGGAAACAGATGTGTAATACGTGTAATACCCAGCAGCTGGCCCCAAATACATTGGAACCTCAAATGTTCCGTTTGCATCAGTCGTTCCTGAAGCAGT
Source organism: Bacillus sp. FSL R5-0416 (assembly GCF_037975425.1). NCBI lineage: Bacteria > Bacillati > Bacillota > Bacilli > Caryophanales > Bacillaceae > Bacillus > Bacillus sp. FSL R5-0416. The sequence goes on from NZ_CP150252.1 coordinate 1,684,153, forward strand.
TTGTGTTGTGTTTCCGACCTTCGTGTCCGCTTCAAATCTTACGGGCGCGTTTGGCACTGGCTGTCCGTTTTGGTCGAGTAATTTGCCGCTTACTGTAATATTGTACTTGACTCGCCAATATTGACCTTGTCCGTAATTGATTTTACCGTATACCCCTCCATCTGTGCTGATATTTGTGATTGAGGCCTTATAAGGTGCCTCAGCAGCGTCTGCTTGCTGTGCCGGGAAACCTATTGTAAACAGGGCTGCCAGACATAACATAAACAATAAACCGATTTTTTTCATAAAAATCCTCCTTTAAATAGGGTTCATATACAATATCGGAATAAATTGGATGATATTTAGCGTTTTTTGGAAAAAAGTTAATCGCCGCTTTGACAAGATAAAAACTTGACAGTGTCAATAAAACCGTGTAAACTAAGTTATCGTAAAGGGATTTGACTTAACAAAGGGGAGAGCTCAAATGTCACTCGAAAAGACAACGAGAATGAATTATCTGTTTGATTTTTATCAGTCGTTGTTGACGTCAAAACAGAAGAGCTATATGTCGCTTTATTATTTGGACGATTTCTCCCTAGGCGAAATAGCCGAAGAATATGAGGTTTCAAGACAAGCTGTTTATGATAACATCAAACGAACAGAAGCGATGCTTGAACAATATGAAGAAAAGCTGCTCCTTTTGAAAAAGTTTCAGGAGCGTAAAGAGATGTTTAATAAGCTGAAGGAGCTTGCTTCCGGTTCAAAAGAAGAGGAAGAAATTACAGCTCTGATTGAAGCGCTTGAGAAATTAGATTAGGAGGCGGCAAACTATGGCATTTGAAGGATTAGCCGACCGACTGCAGCAGACGATTTCTAAAATCCGCGGAAAAGGGAAAGTCAGCGAACAAGATGTAAAAGATATGATGCGTGAGGTTCGTCTTGCGCTGCTTGAGGCTGACGTTAACTTTAAAGTAGTCAAAGATTTTGTCAAAAAAGTAAGTGAACGCGCTGTAGGCCAAGACGTCATGAAAAGTCTGACGCCCGGCCAGCAGGTCATTAAAGTTGTTAAAGAGGAACTGACTGAGCTGATGGGCGGCGAAGAGAGCAAAATCGCCGTCGCAAAAAGGCCGCCGACTGTTATTATGATGGTCGGTCTCCAAGGTGCCGGTAAAACGACAACAAGCGGTAAGCTTGCGAATCTGCTGCGCAAAAAGCATAATCGCAAACCGATGCTGGTTGCTGCCGATATTTACCGCCCAGCCGCAATTAAGCAGCTGGAAACACTCGGCAAACAGCTTGATATGCCTGTTTTCTCTCTTGGCGATCAGGTCAGTCCTGTAGAAATAGCTAAACAGGCTATTGAGAAAGCCAAGGAAGAACATTATGACTATGTCATTTTGGATACGGCAGGCCGCTTGCATATCGACCATGAACTGATGGATGAACTGACCAACGTCAAAGAAATCGCGAATCCGGAAGAAATTTTCCTGGTTGTCGATTCAATGACCGGTCAGGACGCTGTGAATGTTGCCAAAAGCTTTAATGAACAGCTCGGTTTAACCGGTGTTGTGTTAACTAAGCTGGATGGAGACACACGCGGCGGGGCAGCGCTTTCTATTCGCGCTGTCACAAACACGCCAATTAAGTTCGCAGGTTTGGGCGAAAAGCTTGATGCGTTAGAGCCGTTCCACCCTGAACGCATGGCATCAAGGATTCTCGGCATGGGCGACGTGCTGACATTGATTGAAAAAGCACAGGCCAGCGTTGATGAAGACAAAGCCAAAGAGCTGGAACAAAAAATGAGAACGATGAGCTTCACATTGGACGATTTTCTGGAGCAGCTCGGGCAAGTCAGAAACATGGGGCCGCTTGATGAGCTTCTGCAAATGATGCCGGGTGCAGGTAAAATGAAAGGCCTGAAAAACATCCAAGTTGATGAAAAACAGCTGAATCATGTGGAAGCAATCATTAAATCAATGACTGTTCTTGAAAAAGAACAGCCGGATATCATCAATGCCAGCCGGCGGAAGCGGATTGCAAAAGGAAGCGGGACATCCGTACAGGAAGTCAACCGTCTGCTTAAGCAGTTTGATGAAATGAAAAAAATGATGAAGCAGATGACAAACATGTCAAAAGGCAAGAAAAAAGGGTTTAAGCTACCTTTTATGTAATCGGTTATACATGATAAAACCGTTGTTAAGAAAAAACACTTTACAAACACTTTTATCATTGTTAATATACTATCTTGTTGAAATATTTTCGGAGGTGCTAGTAAAATGGCAGTAAAAATTCGTTTAAAACGTATGGGAGCAAAAAAATCTCCTTTCTATCGTATTGTTGTAGCAGATTCTCGTTCACCACGTGACGGCCGTTTCATCGAAACAGTCGGAACTTACAACCCGGTTGCAAAACCAGCGGAAGTAAAAATTGACGAAGAGCTTGCTCTTAAATGGCTTCAAACTGGAGCGAAACCATCTGATACAGTTCGCAACTTGTTCTCTAGCCAAGGAATCATGGAAAAATTCCACAACGCTAAACAAGGCAAGTAATGACTGATCAACACTTGGAAGATTTGATTGTCCACATTGTGACGCCGCTTGTTGATCATCCAGATGACATTCGCGTCATAAGAGAAGAAACCGATCAAAAGATTGCGCTGCGCTTATCTGTCCATAAGTCAGATACCGGTAAAGTTATCGGAAAGCAAGGCCGGACTGCAAAAGCGATTCGAACAGCTGTATTTGCAGCTGGCGCACAGTCTTCTAAGAAAGTTCAATTTGAAATATTTGACTAAAAGGGAGAGGGCCGGCACCTCCCCTTTTTTTACACGCAAAAAAAGGGTAAACTGATAGAAGCTTAGGCAAAATAGAAAAGCCTGGTCGAGTAAAAGTTTTAAAAGCGGGGAGCTTGGTGCGATGCAAATTATTCACCGTGTAGCCGTTATGCAAGTCTTAACCGAGCGCAGCAAAGAAAAGCTTTTAGCTTCTTTTGCCGAAAAGAAACAAATGCTTGAACGAGAATGCAGCCAGCTCTATTTTCAGCTTAGAAAACATGAGAAAGAACAGCAAAACCCTGATATGATTGAACAATTTAAAAAGGCAATAGAAAAGCGAAAAGATGATATAAAAATCATCGATTTTCAAATTGCCCAAGTACATACATTGCCGCTTGGCAGTGAGTTGAAAGAAAAGGAAGTCGATGCGCTGCTGACGATTGAAGCCGGGGATGACTGGCATGAGAAAACAGCAGCGAACACCATCGTCATAAAAGACGGAAAAGTAATTGAAATTCGCCAGAGGTGATCATATGACAAAGCGATGGTTTAACGTAGGCAAAATCGTAAATACCCACGGAATCAAAGGCGAAGTGCGGGTGATTTCAAAAACAGATTTTGCCGAAGAACGATACAAGCCGGGAAACACGCTGTATTTGTTTATGGACGGCCGTAACGAACCAGTGGAGGTAACGGTAAACACACATAGACTGCATAAGCAATTTCATCTCCTGCAGTTTAAAGAAAGACAAAACCTAAATGAAGTAGAAGAGCTGAAAAACGCAATCATTAAAGTTCCTGAAGAAGAATTAGGAGAGCTGAATGAGGGTGAATTTTATTTCCACGAAATTATTGGGTGTGAAGTATTTACTGAAGAAGGCGAACTCATCGGAAAGGTCAAAGAAATTTTGACGCCTGGAGCCAATGACGTTTGGGTCATCGGACGAAAAGGAAAAAAAGACGCACTCATTCCTTACATTGAATCAGTGGTCAAACATATCGATGTCAGGGAAAAGAAAATTGAGATTGAACTCATGGAAGGGTTAATAGACGAATGAAAATCGATTTTTTGACGCTGTTTCCCGAAATGTTTGAAGGCGTGCTCGGCTCATCAATTCTTCAAAAAGCCCAGGAAAAAGATGCGGTGCAGTTTCAAGTCGTAAATTTCCGGGAGTACTCTGATAACAAGCACAATACTGTTGATGATTATCCTTATGGCGGCGGGGCAGGCATGGTTCTCAAGCCTCAGCCTGTTTTTGACGCGGTCGAGGACCTGACATCAAAGGCAGCCGCTGCTCCGCGTATTATCCTCGTATGCCCGCAAGGTGAGCGTTTTACCCAAAAAAAAGCCGAGCAATTAGCAAAGGAAGAGCATTTGCTGTTCATTTGCGGCCACTATGAAGGCTATGATGAACGCATTCGCGAGCACTTGGTAACGGATGAAATATCAATTGGCGATTTTGTTCTGACGGGCGGTGAGCTCCCTGCAATGATGATCGCAGACAGTGTGGTCAGACTGCTTCCGGGTGTACTGGGTAAAGAGGCTTCCCATATTGAGGATTCCTTCAGCACCGGACTTTTAGAGCACCCGCATTATACAAGACCGGCAGATTACAAAGGTTTAAAAGTGCCTGAAACACTCTTGTCAGGAAACCATGCAAAAATTGAAGAATGGCGGAATAAAGAATCGATCAGAAGGACCTACCTAAGACGTCCGGATCTGTTGAAAGACTACCCGCTTACAGAGCAGCAAAGAAAGTGGATTTCTGAATGGGAAAAAGAATAGATTTTATTGCATAGGCTATGAAATTGTGATAAGATACTACTTGTGGCTTAAGCGGGCTTATCCGCTGCAAGCTTGAAAACGATGTTCCGCTGTGCCGGTTTTTGTGGCCAAGAGCATCTGTTGGAAGGAGTTGAAAACGATGCAAAAACTAATTGAAGATATCACAAAAGAACAGCTTCGTACTGATCTTCCTGCGTTCCGTCCTGGTGACACTTTACGTGTACACGTTAAAGTTGTTGAGGGTAACCGTGAGCGTATCCAGATCTTTGAAGGTGTTGTGATTAAGCGTCGTGGTGGTGGAATCAGCGAAACGTTCACAGTTCGTAAGATTTCTTACGGTGTTGGCGTTGAACGTACTTTCCCAGTACACACACCAAAAATCGCGAAAATCGAAGTTGTACGTTACGGTAAAGTACGCCGTGCTAAACTTTACTACCTGCGTGAACTTCGCGGAAAAGCGGCTCGTATTAAAGAGATCAGACGATAATGATAACGAACGAAAAGAGCTTGTTACCTGTAACAAGCTCTTTTTTTATACAGAATTTGAAAATGCCGGACAGGCATCGTAAAATACATAAAGGACAACAATGAATCATGCATACTGAAGATAAAGGCGGTGTTCGTGTCACATGACAATTCAATGGTTCCCGGGCCATATGGCAAAAGCAAGAAGGGAAGTAACCGAAAAATTAAAATTAATCGATATCGTATATGAATTGGTAGATGCCAGAATTCCAATGTCATCAAGAAACCCAATGATTGAAGATATTCTAAAAAACAAGCCGCGAATTATGCTGTTAAACAAGGCTGACAAAGCAGATGCGGCAGTTACACAGCGGTGGAAAGAGCACTTTGAGAAGCAGGGGATCCGCTCTCTGTCTATTAATTCTGTAAATGGACAAGGGTTAAATCAAATTGTGCCTGCATCAAAAGAGATCCTCCAAGAAAAATTTGACCGGATGCGTGCGAAAGGTGTGAAGCCGAGAGCGATTCGCGCTTTGATTATCGGCATTCCAAACGTCGGAAAATCAACGCTCATCAACCGGCTTGCAAAGAAAAACATAGCAAAAACGGGAGACAGACCTGGTATTACGACCTCTCAACAGTGGGTCAAAGTTGGGAAAGAATTAGAGCTATTAGATACACCGGGAATTTTGTGGCCTAAATTTGAGGATGAGCTTGTCGGTTTGAGACTGGCAGTCACCGGGGCTATTAAAGACTCGATTATCAATTTGCAGGACGTGGCCGTGTTTGGTCTTCGTTTTCTCGAAGAACATTACCCAGAACGGCTCAAGGAGCGTTATGGCCTTGAGGAGATCCCAGAGGACATTGCCGAGCTGTTTGATGCAATAGGTGAAAAGCGGGGCTGTCTCATGAGCGGTGGGCTCATCAACTACGATAAGACGACTGAAGTCATCATTCGCGATATTCGCACTGAAAAGTTCGGCAGGCTGTCATTTGAACAGCCGACGATGTAAAGGCGCGCAGAAATGCGGGTCTTTATTTTTTCTTGGCTGAACCGATACATACAGTAAGGGAGAAGAGAAAGTGAATACATTAACCGTAAAGGACATTAAAGACCGTTTGCAGGAAGTGAAGGATGCACAAGACCCATTTATTGCCCAATGCGAAAACGACCCGAGAAAAAGCGTTCAAACGCTTGTAGAGCAATGGCTTAAAAAGCAAGCGAAAGAAAAAGCGCTGAAAGAACAATGGGTGAATATGACTTCCTATGAAAGGCTGGCAAGAAACAAGGGATTTCGCTTGATTGCAGGTGTTGACGAGGTCGGCCGGGGGCCATTGGCAGGACCAGTTGTCGCCAGCGCAGTCATCCTTCCAGAGGAATGTGAAATACTTGGGCTGACAGACTCCAAAAAGCTTTCAGAGAAAAAACGCGAGGAATATTACGAGCTTATTATGAAGGAAGCACTGGCGGTCGGGATAGGAATTGTAGAAGCTACTGTGATTGATGAGATCAATATATATGAAGCTTCAAAAATGGCAATGGTGAAAGCGATACAAGATTTGTCGGCTACACCTGATTATTTGCTTGTTGACGCAATGACACTTCCCCTCGACACGGCTCAGGCGTCAATTATAAAAGGCGATGCCAAAAGCGTGTCTATTGCGGCAGGTGCGTGTATCGCAAAAGTGACGAGGGACCGAATGATGAGCGCTTATGCCGAAACGTATCCCATGTACGGCTTTGACAAAAATAAAGGCTATGGGACAAAAGAACATTTGGAAGCTCTCGCTGCATACGGCCCAACTGAATTGCACCGCAAAACTTTCGCTCCTGTTCAATCTTTCAGATAAATCACCATGGACAAGGAGGCACCTATTTAAAATGAACATACGAAATGATGTGCAAAAGGCACTGCAGCACCTTTTCGGGCGTACAGCCGTCCCGCAGGAAACATCAAAAGTAAACGAAGCGCTAAACGGGGAGAAGCGTCTCCTTTTAGGAAAAGTGCTTCGTTTACTAGGAGATCAGCATGCCCTGATCCAAGTCGGCAATCAAACTGTTCAGGGAAAACTTGAAACCCAGCTTCGTCCTCAGGCATACTATTGGTTTTCCTACGAAAAAAAAACGGCAGAGCAAACAGGCCGTCTTCAGGTCGTTCAAAGCTTTGATCAAAATCCTAAAACCATTCAGGATGCAGCTGGCAAGCTTTTAAATGCCATGTCAGTGAAGACGTCAAACGCAGCTCTCATGATGACAGGAGCGATGCTGAAGAGCAAAACACCCGTAACAGAAAATGATATCAAAACAGCTGTCCGCTGGATGGACACGCTGCCTTCGCAAGACACAAAAAAAGCAGTTGAAACGGTTCTCTTCGCTTTAAAGCGTGATCTTCCCATTCACTCCGAGATTTTGAATGGTGTTCACGCTGTGAAATCACCTGTTCCGTTGCATCAGCACGTATCCCAGCTGCTACAGGCAATCGACCAAAACCCTCAGCAGAGCCAAATGATGTCAAAGCTAAAGGAAGCAGTTACGGTGCTTTTAAATAGTGAAATCGATGTCCATGCAGAACGGCTGATTGATAAGCTTATTTCTTTAACCGACAATACGAAAGCACCTTTTCCGGCGAATACAGCTGGAAGCAGGGAGCTTAGCACACCAGCTGGCTCCCCCGGAAAAGCCAGCCTGCCGATTGCAAATCACACAGCAGAACAGGGAAGCATACAAGAAGAGCCTGTTAAAACAGCAGCAGACATTCCAATTAAAGAAGCCCGCCAGCTGCTGGTGAAGCTGACGGAATCTGCTGAAAAAAACAGTCTCCAAATTGTGAAAGAAGCAGCAAATTGGATTAAAGCAGCTGCTTCATCGGGTGATAGTAAGTCACTTGCAGCTTCAGCAGTTTTACAGGCGGCACAAGTCACAGACCAGGAAGCCGAAGTCTTTTTAAAGGCTGTTCAGCAGACAGCACCCCATTTGGCGGATAAGGCAGATGTTCTTTCTTTCTTATCCAAAGTGAAAATGGCAATCGGCGCAAGGGACGAGGTTGCGTTCATTAAAGCGTTTGAACAAGGAAGTGCAGTCACATCTGGCGAAATGCAATCCATCAAGCTGGCTCTTTCTGCCTTAAGAGCATCGCATGAGGTAGCCGAACCAGTCAAACAAGAAGCCGATCAGCTTTTTCATAAATTAAATGGCCAGCTTTTCATGCAGCAGGACCATCCATCATACAGCCAAATTGTAATGTCATTTCCGATGTTTTCGAAGTCAGGGGTTCAGGACATGACTGTTCTGTTTAAAGGAAAGAAAGAAGCGGATGGAAAGCTTGATCCTTCCCATTGCCGCCTTTTGTTTTTGCTGCAGCTTGATACACTAAAAGAAACCGTCGTTGATTGCTTGGTACAGCAAAAAGTCATGACCATTACAATAGAGACTGATTTCGAGCTGCAGGCTGCGATCGATCCGATGGTGCCCGCGCTTAAACAGGGGCTAAAGGAAATGGGGTACAGCCTTTCAGGGGTAAACGCTAAAAAAAGGGTTCACACCGAAGAAAAGGCTTCAATCGATCAATATATAACAAGTATCAGTGATCAGGAAGTGGATGTGAAAATATGAAAGAGCAGACACCGATCAGAAAAGCTGTTGCTCTCCATTATGACGAACAAAAAGACAAGGCGCCGAGAGTGATTGCCACAGGGAAGGGCCATGTAGCTGACAACATTATCAAAGAAGCGAAAAAAGCAGGGGTCCCGATTCAAGAAGATCGGACCCTTGTCGAATTAATGCGCCATTTGACGGTAGATGATCAAATTCCTGAAGCTCTTTATGAAACGGTAGCCGAGATTTTTTCATTCATTTACAAATTGGACGAAAGCGTAAAAAACAAAAAATAGCTAAAATATTCCCCATCCTCCTTTGAAATTTATGTTTTTAATAAAGTAAAAGTTTGAATGTTTAGAAGGATTAAAAGATTTTGCATCGAACTGTAGACAATTCTTCCAGTATTATTATAGAATGAAAGCGCAGTCTATTTTAGTTTTGTTACATAAGTTAGGAGGATGGGAAATGAATATCCATGAGTACCAGGGAAAAGAAGTCCTCAGAAAATATGGGGTATCTGTTCCTGAAGGTAAAGTGGCTTTTACAGCAGAAGAAGCAGTTGAGAGTGCAAAGAGCTTATCCAGCTCGGTTTATGTCGTAAAGGCTCAAATTCATGCTGGCGGTCGAGGCAAAGCTGGTGGGGTAAAAATAGCAAAATCATTAGACGAAGTAAAAGCGTATGCCGAAGAACTATTAGGGAAGACCCTAGTTACACATCAGACGGGTCCGGACGGCCAAGTAATAAAACGCTTACTTATTGAAGAAGGCTGCGATATTAAAAAAGAATATTACATCGGTCTAGTGCTTGACCGCGCCACTTCAAGAATCGTTTTGATGGCTTCTGAAGAAGGCGGAACGGAAATTGAAGAGGTTGCGGAGAAAACACCAGAAAAAATCAAAAAAGCTGTCATTGATCCGGCTGTTGGCCTTCAAGGCTATCAAGCCAGAGAAATTGCATTCGCTATTAATATTCCAAAAGAGCTCGTGGGAAAAGCTGCTAAATTTATGCTTGGACTATATAAAGCGTTTGTTGAGAAAGACTGCTCAATCGCCGAAATCAATCCGCTTGTTGTTACCGGCGACGGAAATGTGATGGCGCTTGACGCAAAATTGAATTTTGACAGCAATGCGTTGTACCGACAAAAGGACATTATGGAATACAGAGATTTGGATGAAGAAGATCCGAAAGAAATTGAAGCGTCCAAATATGATCTAAGCTACATTTCCCTTGATGGAAATATCGGCTGTATGGTGAACGGCGCGGGACTTGCAATGTCCACGATGGATATTATCAAGCATTATGGAGGAGAACCGGCCAACTTCCTTGATGTGGGCGGCGGTGCAACCGCGGAAAAAGTCACGGAAGCATTTAAAATCATTCTTTCTGATCAAAACGTTAAAGGGATTTTTGTCAACATTTTCGGCGGCATTATGAAATGTGATGTCATCGCAGAAGGGGTTGTTGAAGCGACTAGACAAGTTGGTTTGACATTGCCGCTTGTCGTCCGTCTTGAAGGCACAAACGTGGATCTAGGGAAGAAAATCCTTAGTGAATCAGGATTAAACATTACATCTGCGGAATCAATGGCTGACGGCGCGCAGAAAATCGTATCCTTAGTTTAAGAAAGAATGAAAGGCAGGGGACCAAATAATGAGTGTTTTCATTAATAAAGATACAAGAGTTATTGTGCAAGGGATTACAGGTTCTACCGCTTTATTTCATACGAAGCAGATGCTTGAATACGGCACAAATATCGTTGGCGGTGTAACACCTGGAAAAGGCGGAACAGAAGTGGAAGGTGTTCCTGTATTTAATACAGTGGATGAAGCAGTTCAAACGACCGGCGCTAACGCGTCTGTTATATATGTGCCCGCACCGTTTGCAGCTGATGCGATTATGGAAGCGGTAGATGCGGAGCTTGATCTCGTGATTTGTATCACAGAACATATCCCGGTTTTGGATATGGTGAAGGTCAAACGCTTCATGGAAGGCAAGAAAACGAGACTGATAGGGCCGAACTGTCCTGGTGTCATTACGCCTGAAGAGTGTAAAATCGGCATTATGCCCGGATACATCCATAAAAAGGGTCATGTAGGCGTTGTATCACGTTCAGGAACATTAACATACGAAGCGGTGCACCAGCTCTCAGAAGCGGGTGTAGGGCAATCTACAGCTGTTGGAATCGGCGGCGACCCTGTAAATGGAACAAACTTTATTGACGTTTTAAAAGCGTTTAACGAAGATCCTGACACACACGCAGTCATCATGATTGGCGAAATCGGCGGTACGGCCGAAGAGGAAGCGGCAGAGTGGGTAAAAGCCAACATGACAAAACCGGTAGTCGGTTTTATCGGCGGTAAAACAGCACCTCCTGGGAAGCGCATGGGGCATGCAGGCGCCATTATTTCCGGCGGAAAAGGGACAGCTGATGAAAAAATCAAAACCCTTAATGCATGCGGAATCGAAGTTGCAGAGACACCTTCTGTCATGGGTGAAACCTTAATCAAGGTGCTGAAAGAGAAGAACTTGTTCGAAACTTGTAAAACGCATTAATAAAAAAGGGACAGCCGTCAAGGCTGTTCCTGCTTTTTCTAACAAAAGGAGGTCAATCTATTGGATCAGGCCGCTGCCTGCCTAACGATTTGCAGAATCAATCAATTATTATCCCCATCCCTTCTATTAAAATGGTGGAAAGCCGATCCGTCTATGTCGCTGACATCACCTGTGTTACAAACGGTTACTCGTGATCAAATAAAAGCAGCTGCATTAAAAAACGAAATAGAACAACTTTATCCAAAGCTCCAGCGTGTACTTGCTGCTTATCGTGAGCAAGGCATTAACACCATCCCTATTTCTTCAAAGCAATATCCTTTCTGGCTTAAAAGCATTTATGATCCCCCCGCCGTACTGTTTGCAAAAGGTGATATGACTCTTCTTTCGAAAGGGAGAAAAATTGGAATTGTAGGGACAAGAAATCCAACAGCTTATGGGAAACAAGTTGTCAATCATCTTACAAAAGAGATCTGTCGTAAAGGTTGGGTGATTGTCAGCGGACTGGCGTCTGGGATAGACGGAATGTCCCATGCTGCAAGTATTAAGGCGAAGGGGCGGACAATTGGCGTCATTGCAGGCGGATTTCAGCACATTTATCCCCGAGAAAACCTTCAGTTAGCAGCTCACATGGCTAAACACCATATCCTGCTGTCAGAGCACCCACCTGAAACTAAACCCCAAAAATGGCATTTCCCTATGAGAAACCGTATTATCAGCGGACTAAGTGAAGGCGTTATTGTCGTTCAGGGCAAAGAAAAAAGCGGTTCGCTGATTACTGCCTATCAAGCATTGGAACAAGGGAGAGAGGTATTTGCCGTACCCGGTTCATTGTTTGACCCTTACGCCGGAGGTCCTATAAAACTGATCCAGCAGGGGGCTAAAGCCATATGGTCAGCAGAGGATATTTTCGAGGAACTTCCTGAGAGAAACGTTCAATATACGGAACCCTTTTGAATTATCGTTTGACAAACGGTATTGTAATATTTAATAATAGTGAGGATTTAAAGTTGCATATTGTTTTCTATTTAATTAATGACGTTCATGATAAAGAATGAAATGTTGAAAGCCAAATAAAGACAGCTGCAAAAATAAAATTGAAATATCTTGAAAAGAGAGAGAACACCTCTTGAGGGGGATGAAAATGTCTGATTATCTAGTCATCGTGGAATCGCCCGCTAAGGCGAAAACGATTGAACGTTACTTAGGTAAAAAATATAAAGTAAAAGCATCAATGGGACATGTCCGGGATCTTCCAAAAAGTCAAATGGGAGTTGACATAGAACAGAATTTTGAACCGAAATATATTACCATTCGAGGTAAAGGCCCGGTATTAAAAGAGCTGAAAATGGCTGCGAAAAAAGCCAAAAAAGTGTATCTCGCAGCCGACCCCGACAGAGAAGGGGAAGCGATTGCATGGCATTTGGCACACAGTCTTGATTTAGATCTCAACTCAGACTGCCGTGTGGTGTTTAACGAAATTACAAAAGACGCTATTAAGGAATCGTTTAAGCATCCACGCATGATCAATATGGATTTAGTGGATGCACAGCAAGCGAGACGTATTTTAGACAGGCTTGTCGGATATAAAATCAGTCCAATCTTATGGAAAAAAGTCAAAAAAGGGCTTAGCGCAGGACGCGTGCAATCCGTTGCCCTCCGTTTGATTATTGACCGTGAAAAAGAGATTAACGACTTTAAGCCTGAGGAATATTGGACAATTGACGGTACATTCTTAAAAGGTCAAGAAACCTTTGAAGCGAGCTTTTTCGGGAAAAACGGCAAAAAACTTCCTTTAAATAGTGAAGCTGATGTAAAAGAGATTCTTTCTCAGCTCAAAGGGAATCAATATACAGTTGAAAAAGTAACCAAAAAGGAACGCAAACGTAATCCCGCTTTGCCTTTTACCACTTCTACCCTGCAGCAGGAAGCGGCTCGCAAGCTCAATTTCAGAGCGAAGAAAACGATGATGATTGCACAGCAATTATATGAAGGAATTGATTTAGGAAGAGAAGGAACGGTTGGTCTGATCACGTATATGAGAACGGATTCAACCCGTATTTCAAATACGGCAGTTGATGAAGCAGCTGCATTTATTGATCAGACTTATGGAAAAGAGTTCCTAGGAGGAAAACGGAAGCCTGCGAAAAAGAATGAAAATGCCCAGGATGCCCACGAAGCAATTCGGCCGACATCAGTTCTTAGAAAACCAAGTGAATTAAAAGCAGTCCTCGGCAGAGACCAAATGAGACTGTATAAATTAATTTGGGAGCGTTTTGTTGCCAGCCAAATGGCACCGGCTGTTCTCGATACAATGAGTGTCGACCTGACAAACAACGGTTTGACATTTCGTGCAAATGGAAGTAAAGTCAAGTTTTCCGGGTTTATGAAGGTGTATGTTGAAGGAAAAGACGATCAAATGGAAGAAAAAGACCGGATGCTGCCTGACTTACAAGAAGGCGACACGGTATTATCAAAAGATATAGAACCTGAGCAGCATTTTACCCAGCCGCCTCCGCGATATACTGAGGCCCGGCTTGTTAAAACCCTTGAAGAACGCGGTATCGGCCGTCCATCCACATATGCTCCGACACTTGATACTATTCAGCGGCGCGGCTACGTGGCATTGGATAATAAACGTTTCGTTCCGACTGAATTAGGTCAGATCGTTCTTGACTTGATCATGGAGTTTTTCCCTGAGATCATTAACGTTGAGTTTACAGCTAAAATGGAGAGAGATCTTGATCATGTTGAAGAAGGAAATACCGAATGGGTCAAGATTATCGATAATTTCTACACCGATTTTGAAAAACGCGTGAAAAAAGCCGAATCGGAAATGAAGGAAGTTGAGATTGAACCAGAGTATGCTGGAGAGGATTGTGAATTGTGCAGTTCTCCAATGGTATATAAAATGGGACGGTACGGTAAATTCTTAGCTTGCTCCAACTTCCCTGACTGCCGGAACACGAAACCGATTGTGAAACAAATTGGTGTGAAGTGCCCGAGCTGCGGAGAAGGAAACATTGTTGAGCGAAAATCGAAAAAGAAACGGGTGTTTTACGGCTGTGACCGTTATCCGGACTGTGAATTCGTATCATGGGACAAACCAATTGAACGAAAATGCCCGAAATGCGGAAAAATGCTCGTCGAGAAAAAACTCAAAAAAGGCATACAAGTCCAATGCGTGGAATGCGATTATAAGGAAGAACCACAGAAGTAGCGGTGAGCAGGGTCTTGCTCACCTTCTTTGTGTGTTAAAAGAAGGCCTTGAATAATAAACTAGGAGATGTGAAAGATGAACCAACGAACAGTGAATGTAATCGGAGCCGGACTTGCAGGAAGTGAAGCAGCATGGCAGCTTGCCAAACGGGGGATTCAAGTCAAATTGTATGAAATGCGTCCAGTTAAACAAACGCCTGCGCACCATACAGATAAATTTGCAGAGCTTGTCTGCAGCAACTCTCTTCGCTCTAATACGCTTGCTAACGCTGTCGGTGTATTAAAGGAAGAAATGCGTGCACTTGATTCAGCTATTATCGCTGCGGCTGACGAATGTTCGGTGCCTGCCGGGGGCGCTCTTGCAGTAGACCGTCATGAATTTGCCGCAAGTGTGACAAATCGGGTGAAAAATCATCCAAACGTAACCGTTATTAATGAAGAAGTGACTGAAATTCCTGAAGGCCCTACTATCATCGCAACGGGTCCGTTAACATCTGAATCGCTGTCTGCCCAGCTGAAGGAGCTGACTGGAGAGGACTATTTATATTTTTATGACGCAGCGGCGCCGATTGTAGAAAAAGACAGCCTTGATATGGATAAAGTGTATCTGAAATCCCGTTATGATAAAGGTGAAGCAGCATATTTGAACTGCCCGATGACAGAAGAAGAGTTTGACCGTTTTCATGAAGCATTAACATCAGCAGAAACAGTGCCGTTAAAAGAATTTGAAAAAGAGATTTTCTTTGAAGGCTGCATGCCGATTGAAGTCATGGCAAAACGGGGTAAGAAAACAATGCTTTTCGGTCCGATGAAACCGGTTGGTCTAGAGCATCCTGTTACAGGAAAACGCCCTTATGCCGTCGTTCAGCTCAGACAAGATGATGCTGCGGGAACACTTTATAATATTGTAGGATTCCAGACACATTTAAAATGGGGAGACCAAAAGGAAGTTCTCAAGTTGATTCCAGGACTTGAAAATGTAGAAATCGTCAGATATGGCGTGATGCATAGAAACACATTTATTAACTCTCCAAGCCTGTTAAAGCCGACTTATCAATTTAAAAACCGCAGTGATCTGTTCTTTGCAGGCCAAATGACGGGAGTAGAAGGATATGTGGAATCAGCTGCCTCAGGACTTGTAGCAGGCATTAATGCGGCGAAGCTTGTATTGGGAGAAGAGCTTGTGATCTTCCCTCAGGAAACAGCAATTGGCAGTATGGCACATTATATTACAACAACAAACCAGAAGAACTTCCAGCCGATGAATGCAAACTTTGGGCTTTTGAAAGAATTGCCAGTTAAAATTAAAAATAAAAAAGAACGAAATGAACAATACGCGAACCGTGCGATTGAAACAATTCAAACAATTTCGAAAACAATATAGGTATTGATTGCAACCTGAGCGCGATTTGTGATACCATTTAAAAGCCCTTCCTGGGGAGGTATTAGGCATGGAGAATGTTAAGAATTTCGTAAAGTTATTCGTTGAATATTTACAAATTGAAAAAAATTATTCACAATATACTATTGTGAATTATGTGGATTCAATTGAAGAATTCGAGACTTTCCTGCGCGTTCAAGGTATAAATGGATTTGAAGAAGCTGCATATCAAGATACTAGGATTTTTTTGACAGAAGCCTATGAAAAAGGTTTATCGAGAAGAACAATAAGCAAAAAGATATCTGCATTAAGAAGCTTTTATAAGTTTCTGATGCGGGAAAAGCTTATTGAAGAAAATCCGTTTCAGCTTGTTCATCTGCCAAAACAGGAGAAACGGATACCGAAGTTTCTATATCAAAAAGAGCTTGAGGAGCTGTTTGAAGTTTCAGATATAAGCCAGCCGGCCGGAATGAGGGATCAAGCGCTGTTAGAGCTGCTCTATGCCACCGGAATGAGGGTCAGTGAATGCTGTTCCATAACTATTAACGACGTTGATTTATTTATGGACACTGTGCTTGTTCACGGCAAAGGCAAGAAGCAGCGCTATATCCCCTTTGGGTCTTATGCCCGCGAAGCGTTGAAGGTATACATGAATAGCGGAAGACAGTGCTTGCTGATGAAGGCAAAAGAACCTCATGATCTATTATTCGTAAATCAAAGAGGCGGACCGCTTACAGCCCGTGGCATCAGACATATTTTAAGCGGGCTTGTTCAAAAAGCGTCAAGCACTTTACATATCCATCCGCATATGCTTCGACATACGTTCGCCACGCATCTGTTAAATGAAGGAGCGGATTTGAGAAGCGTTCAAGAACTGCTCGGGCATTCCAATCTGTCTTCTACACAGATATACACGCACGTTTCGAAGGAAATGTTGAGAAACACATATATGTCTCACCATCCAAGAGCATTTAAGAAAAATTAAAGGAGGCCCTTTATGTCATCTTTTCATGCGACCACAATATTTGCCGTACAGCATAAAGGACGAAGCGCTATGTCCGGAGACGGCCAAGTAACATTTGGTCAGGCTGTTGTCATGAAACACACGGCACGGAAAGTGAGAAAACTGTTTAACGGCAAAGTTCTTGCTGGCTTTGCGGGATCTGTTGCAGACGCTTTCACTTTATTCGAAAAGTTTGAAGCTAAGCTTGAAGAATATAACGGCAACTTAAAACGGGCGGCTGTTGAGCTTGCGAAGGAATGGCGCAGTGATAAAGTGCTAAGAAAGCTCGAAGCCATGCTGATTGTTATGAATCAGGATACTTTGCTTCTCGTATCGGGAACAGGCGAGGTGATCGAACCAGATGACGGCATTCTCGCGATTGGATCAGGAGGCAATTACGCTTTGGCAGCGGGAAGAGCACTGAAAAAGCATGCCGGTGAAAGCATGTCTGCAAGTGAGATTGCCAGAGCCGCGTTAGAAACAGCAGGCGAAATTTGTGTTTACACGAACGATCAAATCATACTGGAAGAGCTTGAATAGAAAGGACTTGAGGCGCATGGAAAAAAAACCGTTAACTCCTAGACAGATTGTAGATCGGTTAGACCAATATATTGTCGGTCAGCAAAATGCGAAAAAAGCTGTCGCCGTGGCATTAAGAAACCGCTATAGAAGAAGTCTTCTGGATGAAAAGCTGAAGGACGAGGTCGTTCCGAAAAACATTTTAATGATGGGTCCTACCGGCGTCGGGAAAACTGAAATTGCCAGACGAATCGCTAAGCTTTCAGGTGCGCCATTTATCAAAATTGAAGCTACTAAATTTACCGAAGTCGGCTATGTAGGCAGAGATGTTGAATCAATGGTCAGAGATCTTGTGGAGACTTCTGTTCGTCTTATCAAAGAAGAGAAAATGAATGAAGTAAAGGAACAGGCAGAAGAAAATGCAAACAAACGCATTGTTCGTCTGTTAGTTCCTGGGAAGAAAAAACAATCTGGCGTTAAAAATCCGTTTGAAATGTTTTTTGGAGGCAGCCAGCCGAATGGTGAAGATGAGGCGGAGAGCCAGGAAGAAGCAAACATCGAAGAAAAAAGAAAACGAATGGCGCATCAGCTGGCTTTAGGAGAGCTCGAAGACTACTATGTAACAGTAGAAGTCGAAGAGCAGCAGCCTTCTATGTTTGACATGCTGCAGGGCTCGGGTATGGAGCAGATGGGTATGAACATGCAGGATGCGCTGAGCGGATTAATGCCAAAGAAAAAGAAACGGCGCAAAATGACAGTCAGAGAAGCCAGAAAAGTCCTGACGAATGAAGAAGCAAGCAAACTCATCGATATGGATGAAGTTAGCCAGGAAGCTGTTCAGAGAGCAGAAGAGAGCGGGATTATCTTTATCGATGAGATTGATAAAATCGCAAAGAACGGCGGTGCATCTTCTTCTGCCGATGTTTCAAGAGAAGGCGTTCAGCGGGATATTCTGCCGATTGTTGAGGGCTCAACCGTTGTCACAAAATATGGTTCTGTAAAAACAGACCATGTATTATTTATTGCAGCAGGAGCGTTTCATATGGCCAAACCGTCTGATTTGATTCCTGAGCTGCAGGGGCGTTTCCCGATTCGTGTAGAACTGAACAAACTCACGGTAGACGACTTCGTGAGAATTTTGGTTGAGCCGGATAATGCGCTGCTGAAACAATATCAGGCATTATTGCAGACAGAAGGTATATCTCTTGAATTTTCTGACGAAGCTATTCATAAGATTGCTGAAGTTGCTTATCATGTGAACCAGGACACAGATAATATCGGTGCGAGACGCCTTCATACAATACTTGAACGCCTATTAGAAGATTTGTCGTTTGAAGCTCCAGATGTAACGATGGAGAAAATAACGATTACACCTCAGTATGTCGAAGAAAAGCTCGGAACGATAGCCAAAAACAAAGATTTAAGTCAATTTATATTGTGAAAAATTTAATATGAGGAATGTTTAGGAGGATTATTTATCATGGCTTTATTACAAAAAACAAGAATTATTAACTCCATGCTGCAAGCTGCGGCAGGGAAACCGGTAAACTTCAAGGAAATGGCGGAGACGCTGCGGGATGTAATTGATTCCAATATTTTCGTTGTAAGCCGCAGAGGGAAACTCCTTGGGTATTCTATTAACCAGCAAATTGAAAATGATCGTATGAAAAAAATGCTTGAGGATCGTCAATTCCCTGAAGAGTATACGAAAAATCTGTTTAATGTCCCTGAAACATCTTCTAACTTGGATATTAATAGTGAATATACTGCTTTCCCTGTTGAGAACAGAGATCTGTTCCAAGCAGGTTTAACAACAATTGTGCCGATCATCGGAGGCGGGGAAAGATTAGGAACACTTATTCTTTCACGTTTACAAGATCAATTCAATGACGATGACTTAATTCTAGCTGAATACGGCGCAACAGTTGTCGGAATGGAAATCCTAAGAGAAAAAGCAGAAGAAATTGAAGAGGAAGCAAGAAGCAAAGCTGTCGTACAAATGGCTATCAGCTCGCTTTCTTACAGTGAGCTTGAAGCAATTGAGCACATTTTTGAGGAGCTTGACGGAAACGAAGGTCTTCTTGTTGCAAGTAAAATTGCTGACCGTGTCGGCATTACCCGTTCTGTTATTGTGAACGCACTCAGAAAGCTGGAGAGCGCCGGTGTTATCGAGTCTAGATCATTAGGAATGAAAGGTACTTATATCAAGGTGCTAAACAACAAATTCTTAATTGAATTAGAAAATCTAAAATCTCATTAATCACAAAAAGAACCCTTTTTGAGGGTTCTTTTTTTATTTCAAATAAAGGAAATCAATAAGCTTTATTTCCTGGGTTGAAAGTCTTTCTATGTAATAATTTTAATAAATTTTGCATTTTTCTTCAAAAAGTTTCAAAAATGCCGAAAAGAAAGGAGAAAAAACAGAAATTCTGCTATTTTCAGGCTTATATCAAGGCGAGAAATGTAGTTCTAACAATCTAGGACTTTATACCTAGTTGTAAAATAGATAATTGTGAGGACATTTTTTTACACGAACTTCATAGACTTTATGCCTGTTATTTCTTACAATAAGCATATAGTTTTACAATTCTCGACAAGGATATTGAGGGTGAAAAAAACTGAAATGGAGGTAAGTGGATTTGAGCTTATTTTCTGGAACGATACAAAATCTTGAAAATGCCTTGAGTAGAGCGGATATTAAGCAAAAAGTCATAACTAATAATATCGCCAATATAGATACACCGAACTATAAGGCAAAAAAAGTCTCTTTCCAAAATTTATTAGATCAAGAATCTTCGCGTCTTGAAGCGATAAAAACAGACTATCGTCATGTTGATTTTTCTGATACTGATTCGAATTATTCAATTGTTGCGAGCGGAGATACATCGTATCAGCAAAACGGAAACAATGTTGATGTTGACAAAGAGATGACAGAATTGGCGCAAAATCAAATCAACTATCAAGCTTTGGTTGAAAGAATGAACGGTAAATTTAATTCGCTGAAGACCGTATTAACAGGAGGAAAATGATGACAGCTTTTCATAGCTTAAATGTTTCAGCATCGGCTTTAACAGCTCAGCGAGTCAGAATGGACGTTGTATCATCTAACTTAGCAAATATGGATACGACAAGAGCTAAGCAGGTGAATGGAGAGTGGGTGCCTTACAGAAGGAAAATGGTCTCCCTTCAGTCAAAAGGTGAATCGTTCTCTTCCATTCTCAATTCTCAAATGAGCGGAAGCGGTAGTGCTGGAAACGGTGTGAAGGTTTCAAAAATTACGGAGGATTATTCGGATTTTAATCTTGTCTATGATCCGACAGACCCTGATGCAAACGCTGAAGGATATGTACAAAAGCCTAATGTTGATCCATTAAAGGAAATGGTTGATCTTGTCAGCAGCACCAGATCATATGAGGCGAATGTCACGGCGATGAATGCTACAAAGGGAATGCTGATGAAGGCATTAGAAATCGGAAAGTAGGTGAATGAATGTGATTAATGCAATTTCTCCTTTTCAGGTTCAAAATACTCAAAACACTCAAAATGCAACAAATCAAGTAAACAATAGCCAAAAAACAGATTCTTCAAATCAAACAAGCTTTTCGGAGCTTTTAAAAAACTCTATTAGTTCGTTAAATGAGTCCCAAGTAGCTTCTGACAACATGACTAATGCCTTGGCTGCAGGAAAAGATGTAAATCTTGATGAGGTCATGATCGCTGCTCAAAAAGCTAGCATCTCTCTAACTGCAGCAACAGAGTTCCGCAATAAAGCTGTGGAAGCTTATCAGGAGATTATGAGAATGCAAATGTAGGGGGTCTGACGATTTAGAGAAAGAGTGGAATGACCGGGGGTTAACATGAATCGTACTCTAATGCAAATGAAAAACAAAACGAGTGAGTTTTGGAAAAATAGATCTAAACTACAAAAGATTTTAATGGTTAGTGCTTTAGCGGCAATTATTATTATTGGAATTATTATTAGTGTTTTTGCTTCAAATTCTAAAATGGCGCCGCTGTACAAAGATTTGTCTGCCGAAGAAGCAGGACAAATCAAAAAAGAATTGGATGCAAAAAAAGTTCCAAACGAACTTTCGAATGGCGGTACAGTGATTAGTGTTCCGGAGGATCAGGTTGATTCTTTGAAAGTGCAGATGGCTGCAGAAGGACTTCCTAAAACGGGATCAATTGATTATTCGTTTTTTGGACAGAATGCCGGCTTTGGTTTGACAGACAATGAGTTTGATATGGTGAAAGTGAAAGCTACACAGACAGAACTGTCAAACTTGATCAATGAAATGGACGGCATTAAAAATTCAAAAGTAATGATTAATCTCCCGAAAGACGCTGTGTTTGTCGGTGAGGAGCAATCTGCAGCATCTGCATCAATCGTTCTGCAGATTCAACCGGGTTATACACTTGATCAAAGCCAAATCAACGGATTATATCATCTGGTATCTAAAAGCGTGCCAAACCTAAAAGAAGATAACATCGTCATCATGGACCAAAATTCTACATACTACGACAAATCAGACAGCGATGCAGGGTCCTACGCGGATAGTTATTCTTCTCAGCAAGGAATTAAGTCTCAAGTTGAAAAAGACATTCAAAAACATGTACAGTCACTGCTGGGTACGATGATGGGCCAAGATAAAGTCGTTGTCTCCGTTACAGCAGACATTGATTTCACAAAAGAAAATCGGACAGAAGACATTGTCGAACCTGTGGATAAAGAAAACATGGAAGGTATTGCAGTCAGCGCTGAAAAGGTATCTGAAACATATCAGGGCGACGGTGCAGCCAACGGCGGAACTGCCGGAACCGGCGAGGAAGATGTTACAAATTATAAGGCTGACGGTGAAAATACCGAAAGCGGGAACTACGAAAAAAACAGCAACAAAATCAATTACGAGGTTAACCGAATTCATAAAGAAATCGCTGAAAGTCCTTATAAGGTCAGAGATTTAGGGATTCAAGTAATGGTAGAGCCGCCTGATGCCAAAAACACTGCGTCGCTATCAACTGAAAGACAGGATGATATACAAAAAATCCTTTCAACTGTAGTCAGAACATCTTTGGATAAAGATGAAACGCAAAATCAGAATTTATCTGATGCTGATATCAATAATAAGATTGTTGTTTCCGTTCAGCCATTCGACGGAAAAGTCAATTTGGATACAAATACGGAAGAATCCTCAGGTATCCCGCTGTGGGCATATATTGTAGGCGGTGTTTTAATCGCAGCGATCATTGTTCTGATCATTATGCTTATCAGAAAGAAACGGGCGCAAGAGGATGAATTTGAGGAATATGAGTATGAGGTTCCTCAAGAACCAATCAATTTGCCTGATATCAACGAAGAGGAAAATGAAACAGCGGAATCAGTCAGACGAAAACAGCTTGAAAAGATGGCGAAAGACAAGCCGGAAGATTTTGCAAAACTGCTGAGAAGCTGGCTGGCCGAGGATTAGGAGGAATTAGAAATGGCGAGACGTGATCAAGATAAGCTTACAGGAAAACAAAAAGCAGCCATTCTCATGATTTCCTTGGGGTTAGATGTGTCAGCTTCTGTCTATAAGCACTTAACCGATGAAGAAATTGAAAGGCTTACTCTGGAAATATCAGGTGTTCGAAGCGTCGATCATCAAAAAAAGGATGAAATCATAGAAGAATTTCATAATATAGCCATTGCGCAAGATTATATTTCTCAAGGCGGTTTAAGCTATGCAAGACAAGTTCTGGAAAAGGCGCTTGGAGAGGATAAGGCGGAGAACATTCTAAACAGGCTGACTTCTTCTTTGCAGGTTAAACCATTTGATTTTGCCAGAAAAGCGGAGCCTGAACAAATTTTGAATTTTATCCAGCAAGAGCATCCGCAGACGATGGCGTTAATCTTGTCTTATTTAGATCCAGTGCAGGCTGGGCAAATTTTATCCGAGCTGAATCCTGAAGTACAGGCTGAGGTTGCGAGAAGAATCGCGGTCATGGATAGAACGTCTCCAGAAATAATTAATGAGGTAGAACGGATTCTGGAACAAAAATTATCTTCTGCATTTACTCAGGATTATACACAAACAGGCGGAATTGAAGCTGTTGTGGAAGTGTTAAACGGGGTAGACAGAGGGACAGAGAAGACGATCTTGGATTCATTGGAAATTCAGGATCCCGATCTTGCTGAAGAGATTAAAAAGCGGATGTTTGTCTTCGAAGATATTGTCACACTTGATAACCGTGCCATTCAGAGAGTCATTCGCGATGTTGAGAACGACGATTTGCTCCTTTCATTAAAGGTTGCAAGCGAGGAAGTCAAAGAAATTGTATTCAACAATATGTCACAGCGTATGGTTGAAACCTTCAAAGAAGAAATGGAATTTATGGGCCCTGTACGCTTGAAAGATGTTGAAGAAGCTCAATCGAGAATTGTAAGCATCGTCAGAAAGCTTGAAGAAGCCGGTGAAATTGTAATAGCAAGAGGCGGAGGGGATGATATTATTGTCTAATATCATTAAACAAGAATCATCTATTTCTCCACAAAAGGAAAAAAGAAAACTTTCTATACAAGAGGTGCGTATTGATCATTCTCACCTTTTGCAGGCTGAAGAGAACCCGGAGGCGCTTATGGCCCGAGTGAAAGAGGAAGCTGACCGGATTTCTGAGCAGGCAAACAGTCATATAGAAAATATTCGCCGTCAAATTGAACAGGAGAAAAACGATTGGGCGGCTGAAAAACAGAAGCTTATTGAAGAAGCAAAAGCCGAGGGCTTTGAACAAGGAGTAGCGCTGGGCAAAGCTGAGGCAATGAAACAGTATGCCGAACTGATCGGCCAAGCAAACAGTATAACTGAAATGTCCAGAAAAGCTGTTGAGGACAAGCTTGAAGACGCTAATGAAGAAATCGTTGAGCTTGCCGTTGCCCTAGCAAAAAAAGTTTGGCAGCAAAAGTCTGATGATAAAGAGGCTTTCCTCCTGCTTGTACAACAGGTTATAAACGAAGTGAAGGAATATGACGATATATCAATTTATGTTGATCCATATTACTATGAGACAATCTTTCAGCAAAAAGATGAAATCCAGCAGCTTCTTTATAAAGAATGCCGGCTTGGCATATATGCTGATGAAAAAGCTCAAAAAGGAACCTGTTATATTGAAACTCCTTTTGGCAGGGTAGATGCGAGTGTTGACACACAATTGATGCAATTGAAAGATAAACTTCTGACAGCGCTGGAAGCAGGTGCAGCTGAATGAAGACACAGAGTCTGATAGATTGTATAGAAATGACAGACTCGTATAAACGATACGGAAAAGTCAAGCGGGTAATCGGCCTGATGATTGAATCAAAAGGGCCAGCAAGCTCAATTGGCGACGTGTGCCTGATTTATGCAAAAGGACAATCTGGGAAAGTCATTAAAGCTGAGGTAGTCGGCTTCCAGGAAGAAAATATTTTGCTTATGCCTTATTTAGAGGCTGCGAGCATTGCACCTGGCAGCATTGTAGAAGCTACTGGGGAATCACTTCGGGTTAAAGTTGGAACGGGACTGATCGGACAAGTCATCGATGCTTTTGGAGAACCGCTTGACGGAAAACTTCTGCCGAAAGGGCTTTCGCCTGTATCAACGGAGCAATCACCGCCCAACCCGATGAAACGGCCGCCTATCCGTGAAAAGATGGGTGTTGGAGTCAGATCAATTGACAGCTTGCTGACAGTCGGGAAAGGCCAGCGGATTGGAATTTTTGCAGGAAGCGGTGTCGGAAAAAGCACATTAATGGGGATGATCGCCAAGCAGACAGAGGCTGACTTAAACGTCATTGCACTTGTCGGAGAACGCGGACGAGAGGTTCGGGAGTTTATTGAAAAAGATCTAGGGAAAGAGGGGCTGAAACGATCGATTGTAGTTGTTGCCACCTCAGACCAGCCAGCATTAATGAGATTGAAAGCGGCATATACAGCGACTGCAATTGCCGAGTATTTCCGAGATAAAGGCCAAAATGTCATGTTTATGATGGATTCTGTTACAAGGGTGGCAATGGCGCAGCGAGAGATTGGATTGGCTGCCGGAGAGCCTCCGACAACAAAAGGCTATACACCTTCAGTGTTCGCTATTTTACCTCGTTTACTAGAACGAACAGGTGCAAACGAGCATGGAACCATTACGGCATTTTATACAGTGTTGGTAGACGGGGATGACATGAATGAGCCGATTGCCGATACTGTACGCGGAATTTTAGACGGACATATTGTGTTGGATAGGGCGCTTGCCAATAAAGGTCAGTTTCCAGCAGTTAACGTACTAAAAAGCATCAGCAGGGTGATGTCAAACATATCGACAAGACAGCATCTGGATGCGGCAAATAAATTCCGTGAACTTTTATCGACATATCAAAATTCGGAAGATCTCATTAATATCGGAGCTTACAAAAGAGGATCATCCAGAGAAATTGATGAAGCGATACAGTTTTATCCGCAGCTTATTCAATTTTTAAAGCAGGGAACAGACGAACCGGCTTTATTGGAAGAAAGCATTGCTGTATTAACTAGTTTGACAGGAAATGAGGAATAAACGTGGCTTATCAATTTAGATTCCAAAAGCTACTGGAACTAAAAGAAAATGAAAAAGACCAATCCTTATCCGAGTATCAGCAATCAGTTTCTGAATTTGAAAACGTTGCTGAAAAATTATATGAAAATATGAGCAAAAAAGAATTGCTAGAACAAAATAAGGAAAAGAAATTAAAAAGCGGCATGAGTGTACAAGAAATGAGGCACTACCAACAATTTGTCTCAAATCTTGATAATACGATCTATCACTATCAAAAGCTTGTCATTATGAAAAGAAATCAAATGAATCAAAAACAAGAAATTTTGACAGAGAAAAACATTGAAGTGAAAAAGTTTGAAAAAATGCGTGAAAAACAGTTTAAAATGTTTGCTCTTGAAGATAAAGCTGCAGAAATGAAAGAAATGGACGATATTTCGATTAAGCAGTTTATGATTCAAGGCCATTAGGAGCGAATGTAATGTCCGGCAAAAAGAAAGAATCAGGTAAGTTCCGTTCGGTTTTGCTTATCATTATCCTCCCGCTGATGTTTCTACTAATCGCAGGGGGGATTGTTCTTTGGGCTGCTGGTATCAATGTCTTAAAGCCGATACAGGATGCTGCGGCAAAAACGCCGGTTCTTAAGGAATTGGTCCCTGAAACCGAAAATAAAAAAGACACAGCATCAAATAAGGATAGCAGTAATACGGCAGCTCTGGAAAAGACCATTAAGGATCAAAAAAGTGAAATCGGTATATTGAATAAAGATTTAGAAACAAGTAAATCGGAAATCGATAGGCTCAATCAAAAGATCCGTTCACTTGAAAAGACAGCTGAGGATCAAAAAAAGTCATCAGAAGATCATACTGAAGGATCAGCAGACTCGAAAGCTTCATCTGAAAATGACAAAGTGATCAGTGTGTACAAAAGCATGGACAGCGGAAAGGCTGCTAAAATTATTGCCCAATTAAAGGAGAAAGAAGCACTGAAAATATTGAATGGCCTAAGCAAAAAGCAGCTTGCTGACATATTGGCGAAAATGACTCCTGAGCAAGCAGCAACCTATACAGAAAAAATTGCTGCCAGCCAAGAATAGGGGGAATGAAAGGTGAAGCTGCTTGAATTAGCGGGACCTTTGCTGCAAACCACAACGGGTTCTGCCGCTAAAAACATGAAAAGTAGCCGGGGAGTTTTTCAAAACTGGCTTATTTCTGAGGCAGGATTGAAGGAACTCTCAGAACAAGGAAAGGGAACTCCTAATTCCGAAGATCAGCTTTTAGCAGATGCGCTTAAAAAGATCGGTGAATGGCTAAATGCAAGTCCTGAAGACCAAGACAAACAAAATGCGGATCTTTTGCAAACATTAAGCAAACTGACAGGGAAGCAATTGGATGCGAATGCTCTGCAAATATTGCAAAATCTTTTGCAAGCAGTTGAATCAAAAATGTCAGACGGGACGGATCAATTGCTCACAGAAACGGAGAAAATCTTTTCAGAAGCTAAAACGGCTCGGAATGCCAATGATTCTGTTTCTGACATTAATGGAGCACTGAAGTCGGATACAGAGCAATCAAATCAGGAAAATGAAGTATCCGATGCTGCTAAAGAGCTTATCTATATCCAGATGTTCATTAGCCAGCTCGTAGAAGGGAATAAGCTGACTGATCGCGGGAATGGCAATGAAGCTCATGCCATTTACCAAAATGGAGATCAATTCCTATCTGCATTAGAAAAAAAGGGTGTATCTCAACAACTCATTCAGGATCTTAAACAGCAAATATTCACTAAAGCTGAGTCAAGTTCAAAACTTTACTCCATGACAGCGTCAGAGCTGAAAAGTTTTCAAAGCTTAATGGACCAAATGTCTATGCTTCCTCAAAAAGGGACCAAAGAATGGAGTCTAGCTGAAAGCCAGCTGAAAGCCTTCTTGTTATCGAAATCATCCGAATCATCACAAGACTTTGGGAAGCGTGTTCTCACACCGCTTTCGCAGAGTTCATCCAGCAAAAATGCATCGGATGTTTCTGGAAGTATTCAGCCTGTAGATAGTAAATCAGGACTCCAAATGCTGTTTTCGGGGCATCGGAGCATAGGAGGAGTTCAAACACTAGATCTGCAGCAGATGTCATCTGATATACCAAATGCCGAAACAAAAACGGTGGCTGATCAAGTGATTAATGCGTGGAAGCAGATGAAATATACGCCTTTCGGCAGATCGACGGGAAGTTTCACTATTCGGCTGAACCCTGAACATTTAGGATTTGTCACAATCAAGCTGACAAATGAAAATGGAATGTTTCAGAGTAAAATCATAGCATCTAGCCAATCAGCAAAAGAATTGCTTGAACAGCATCTTCCTCAGCTGAAGCAATCATTGCCGAATATGGCCGTCCAAATTGACCGTTTTACTCTTCCGGTCCAAAGCGGGGATCAGCCGATATACGGCCAGCTTGCTGATGAACAGAAACAGCAGCAAGAGGGGCAGAGACAGCAAAGACAGAAAAAGCAATCAAATGATTTTGGCGATCTGCTCGATGAAGTGTCGATGGTTGAAATGGAGGAAGAAGAATGACTTCTATAAGTTCAGAATATAAACTGCCTGAAAAAACGAACACTGTGTCGACGAACAACAGCAGCTTGGGGAAAGACGAGTTTTTAAAAATATTAATGACTCAAGTTCAAAACCAAGATCCGCTTAACCCGATTGACGATAAAGAATTTATCAGCCAGATGGCGACTTTTTCAAGCTTGGAGCAAATGATGAATCTGAATACGACAATGACTCAATTCGTTGAAAACCAAGATCCGTTTACAACGTATGTTGATTGGATGGGAAAAGAAGTATCTTGGACTGATGGTAAAAGTGCAACAGATAAAACAGGCACAGTAAGCTCTGTTAAACATTTTAAAGGAAATTATTATCTCGTTCTTGATGATGGGACCGAGATCAGTCCTGCGAATGTCATGTCTGTGGGACAATCATCTAAATAAAAACATCTGGGGGAATATATTATGTTACGTTCACTTTATTCTGGAATCAGCGGTATGAAGAACTTTCAAACAAAGCTTGACGTAATCGGTAACAACATTGCCAACGTAAATACAGTAGGATTCAAAAAGAGCCGTGTGACCTTTAAAGATATGGTAAGCCAAACGATTGCCGGCGGTTCTGCTGCTGGTGCAACAATCGGCGGAACAAACTCTAAGCAAATCGGTTTAGGTTCATCATCTGGCACAATTGATACAATTCATTCAACAAGCGCGACACAAAGTACAGGAAGAACACTTGATTTAGCAATTGACGGCGACGGTTACTTCCGAATTGATACAGGTGACGGGACAGCTTATACAAGAGCAGGGAACTTCTATTTAGATAATACCGGAACACTGGTTACAGGTGATGGCTACCATGTGTTAAATATGAATGGGGGAACAATTAAAATTCCTACTGATGCTCAAAGCTTTAGCATTGGTTCTGATGGAAAGGTGTCAATTGTTGATGCTGAGGGGAAAACACAAGACGGGGGACAAATCGGGATTGTTACTTTTGCCAACAGTGACGGCTTAGATAAAATCGGAAGCAACCTATACCGTGAATCTTTAAACTCTGGAACGGCCAGTGCAGCGAACCAGCCTGGTGACGGCGGAACTGGTGCTCTTAAATCAGGATTTCTCGAAATGTCTAACGTCGATTTAACTGACGAATTTACTGAAATGATCGTAGCCCAGCGCGGATTCCAATCAAACTCAAAAATTATTACAACATCTGATGAAATCCTTCAAGAACTGGTTAACCTTAAACGTTAAGGAGGGAGGGGAGGCGAGTAATCGCTTCTCCGCTGTTTTATGATTAAAGTAACCCGTTTAAACGGGCAGCCCTTTACACTGAATGCGCTATTTATTGAACAGATTGAATGTTTTCCGGATACTACAATTACTCTGTCAAATGGTAAGAAGTTTGTAGTAAAAGAAGATGAAGAAGCTGTTCTGGAAAAGATCGCAGCTTTCTACCGAAAAATACAAATATTTGCAATGGATCAAGGAATAGAGGAACCGGAATGAAGAAAAAGTTAATGATCATATTACTAATTATTCTTATCGTAATTGGTGCTCTCGGGGCGGCGGCTTATTTTGTTTTAGGCGGAAAGTCCGAAAAAAGTGAAGCGAAAAAAAGTATTGATGAAATCGTTGCGTCTTCTGTTGATGTAGAAGAGATCACAACAAATTTAAAGTCTGATAACATTATCCGTCTTGCTATTAAGCTTGAAACTGATTCTGATAAATCAAAAGAAGAACTTGAGAAACGTGATTTCCAAGTGAAAGACGCTGTTATATCACTGCTGGCTGATACGAATGCTGATCAGATTGAGGGAGACAAGGGAAAAGAAACCTTTAAGAAGGAACTAAAAGATAAAATAAATAGCTACCTCCAAGAAGGAAAAGTAGAAAAAGTGTATATTACCTCCTTTAATCTGCAATAAAGCATAATTTGACAGAATACGGAGGTGAGGAAAATGTCAGGAGAAGTTCTCTCCCAAAATGAAATAGATGCACTGCTTTCTGCAATATCAACAGGTGAAATGGACGCTGAAGAGCTGAAAAAAGAAGAAAAAGAGAAGAAAGTCAAGGTTTATGATTTCAAACGTGCGCTGCGGTTTTCTAAGGATCAGATCCGCAGTTTAACGAGAATTCATGACAATTTTGCAAGACTTCTTACCACTCATTTTTCTGCTCAGCTCAGAACCTATATTCACATATCTGTCAGTTCTGTTGACCAGGTCCCGTATGAGGAATTTATCAGATCGATCCCGAACATGACGATTCTGAATCTATTTGATGTCCATCCGATGGAAGGCAGAATTATGATGGAGGTCAACCCCACGATAGCTTATACGATGATGGATCGGGTCATGGGCGGGATTGGAATCAGTCATAACAAGGTTGACAGTTTGACAGAAATTGAAACAAAAATCATTTCTAATTTATTTGAAAATGCACTGGGTAATTATAAAGAAGCTTGGCAGTCAATTGCTGATATTGAACCGGAAATGACTGAGTTTGAAGTGAATCCGCAATTTGTTCAGATGGTATCTCCTAATGAAACAGTCGTGGTGATCTCGCTCAATACTCAAATTGGTGAAATCAGCGGTGTCATTAATCTCTGTATCCCGCATATCGTACTCGAGCCGCTCATACCGAAGCTTTCAGTCCACTATTGGATGCAATCAGACCGAAATGAGCCAAAGCCTGAGGAAACAAAGTCGCTTGAAAAACGTATCATGACAGCACAAATACCTGTCGTGGCCGAGCTCGGCACATCTGAACTGACGATAGAAGAGTTTTTAAGTTTAGAAGTCGGAGACTGCATAACTTTGGACAAATCAGTCACGGATCCTCTTACTGTATTGGTCGGAGATAAGCCGAAATTTTTAGGACAAGCCGGCCGGGTGAATCGAAAACAGGCAGTGCAAATTTTAGATCACGACATAAGAGGTGAACAAGATGGAGAATAATAGATTATCTCAAGATGAGATTGACGCGCTTCTTAACGGTACTGGCAGCACGCTTGATGAGCCAGAGGTTCCGGAAGTAGATGACTTATCGGAAATGGAGCGTGATGCGATCGGTGAAATCGGTAATATTTCATTCGGCAGTTCTGCGACAGCACTTTCAACGCTTTTAAATCAAAAGGTCGATATTACGACTCCAAGCGTAACGGTCATTCCAAGAAGTAAAATCAGCGATGCGTTTCCTGAACCGTATGTAGCGATTGAAGTGAATTATACGGAGGGCTTCAGCGGAAGCAACCTGTTAGTCGTGGAACAAAGTGACGCGGCGATCATTGCTGACTTAATGATCGGGGGAGACGGAAAAGGTGCGGACCCTTCACTGGGTGAAATCCATTTAAGTGCGGTTCAAGAAGCAATGAACCAAATGATGGGATCGGCTGCCACATCAATGTCTACTGTATTCAGTAAAAAAATTGATATTTCACCTCCTCGGGTTGAATTGTTGGATGTTACTGAAGAAAAGGGTACAGACCGTATTCCTGATGATGAAATGCTGGTGAAAGTTTCTTTCAACTTAAAGGTGGGAGAATTAATAGACTCCAGCATTATGCAGCTTTACCCATTGACATTTGCGAAAGATTTAATTTCAAGCCTTATGAACTCAGAAAGTGCAGAGGAAGAAGAAACGGTGCAGCCTGAAGTTACATACGAACAGCCGAAAGAGCCTGTGACGCCAGAGCCGCGTATTGAACCGAAGCAACAGCAGCAGCCGCCAAAAAGGCAGGGAACAGCAAAAAAAGCAGCGCCAGTTCAGGTTTCACCGGTGGAATTTTCCGCGTTTGATCCAAACGAAGCTGTACAAGCCCCTATTCATAATCTGGATATGCTTTTGGATATCCCGCTTTCGATTACTGTTGAGCTTGGCAGAACGAAGAGAAGCGTAAAAGAGATTTTAGAGCTTTCTGCCGGAAGTATTATCGAGCTTGATAAATTAGCTGGTGAGCCTGTAGATATTTTAGTTAATCAGCGTATCGTTGCCAAAGGCGAGGTCGTTGTCATTGAAGAAAACTTCGGAGTAAGAGTCACTGACATTTTAAGCCAGGCAGAGCGCATTAATAATTTAAAATAACGAAACACAAGGAGAGAGATAGATTATGGCACATAGAATTTTAATTGTAGATGACGCAGCATTTATGAGAATGATGATTAAAGATATTTTAGTTAAAAATGGTTTTGAAGTTGTGGCGGAAGCTGAAAATGGAGCACAAGCGGTAGAGAAATATAAAGAGCATTCACCTGACCTTGTTACTATGGATATCACGATGCCAGAAATGGATGGTATTACAGCATTAAAAGAAATTAAACAAATTGATGCGCAGGCAAGAATCATCATGTGTTCTGCTATGGGACAGCAATCAATGGTTATTGATGCCATTCAGGCCGGCGCTAAGGATTTCATTGTGAAACCTTTCCAAGCTGACCGTGTGCTTGAAGCAATCAACAAAACATTAAGTTAAAGGGTGTACGACTGTTGAAAAAGAGTCAATATTTTATTGTTTTTATTTGTTTTTTCGTTTTATTCAGTGTACATCCGATTGCTGCTGCCGCGGCAGACTCTGATAATTCAACTGTAAACGAATGGTTTCAAAAGAAAGATGAAAAAACTGCAGATCAATCAGAGCAAAAGAAAGAAAAAACAACAAAAACTGCTGATGAGACGGAGGGAGCGGCTGCTCCTTCTGTCTCAGCTTTTGATTTTGTAAAGATGATTTTCGCTTTACTGTTTGTTATCGCGCTGATTTACGGGCTGGTTAAGCTCATGAACAAAAGAAATCGGCTCCTAAAGCCTTTTCAATATGTTGAAAATATTGGCGGTACATCGGTCGGCCAGAACAGATCCATACAATTGATCAAGGTCGGGAAAAGTGTGCTCGTCGTCGGTGTAGGAGAGACGATCCAGCTGCTGAAAGAAATTGAGGATGAAAAAGAGATTGAAGTCATTCTCAGTCAGCATGAAGAGGCAATGTCAAGCAAAATAGAGTGGCAAAAGTTTGTGAAGCCGCTTAAGAGTTCTGAACATCAGCCGCAGCAAAAACTGCCTTCATTTTCAAAAGCATTAAAAGAGCAACTTGAAGAGTTAAAACAAAACCGTTCTGAAGGAAAGAAGAAAGGCCCACGTCATCATGAATGAGTTTATAAATATTTTCAGTTCAAGCGATCCGGAAAACGTAAGTTCAACTGTTAAATTACTATTATTGTTAACTGTATTTTCAGTGGCGCCTGGAATATTGATTCTTATGACTTGTTTTACTCGCATCGTCATTGTTCTGTCATTTGTCAGAACTTCACTTGCGACGCAATCTATGCCCCCAAACCAGGTTCTT
Source organism: Bacillus sp. FSL R5-0416 (assembly GCF_037975425.1). NCBI lineage: Bacteria > Bacillati > Bacillota > Bacilli > Caryophanales > Bacillaceae > Bacillus > Bacillus sp. FSL R5-0416. The sequence continues at coordinate 1,717,852 of NZ_CP150252.1, forward strand.
ATCGGGCTTGCGCTGTTTTTAACATTTTTTATTATGGCTCCTACTTTTTCAGAAATTAATAAAGAAGCGCTGACCCCATTAATGGACAACAAAATCAGCTTGGATGAAGCGTATACGAAAGCTGAGGAACCGATTAAAGAATTTATGAGTAAACACACAAGGCAGAAGGATCTGGCGCTGTTTATGAATTACGCGAAAATGGATAAACCTGAATCATTAAAGGATATTCCGTTAACAACAATGGTTCCGGCTTTTGCCATATCGGAGCTTAAAACAGCATTTCAAATAGGTTTTATGATTTTTATCCCTTTTTTAATTATAGATATGGTAGTGGCGAGCGTCTTGATGTCAATGGGAATGATGATGCTGCCTCCAGTTATGATTTCTCTGCCCTTTAAAATATTACTTTTTGTTTTGGTAGACGGCTGGTATTTAATTGTGAAATCTTTGCTTCAGAGCTTTTAGGGTAGGTGCTAAACGTGAGTTCAGAATTTGTAATTTCTATGGCGGAAAAAGCCGTATACGTAACGCTGATGATCAGCGGGCCATTATTGGCTATTGCTTTACTGGTCGGTTTAATTGTCAGCATATTTCAGGCGACAACTCAAATCCAGGAACAGACTTTGGCGTTTATTCCGAAAATCGTGGCGGTTCTCCTGGCTCTCATTTTTTTTGGTCCGTGGATGCTGTCGACGATTCTTTCATTTACAACAGAGCTGTTTTCTAATTTAAATCGTTTTGCAGGGTAATGTAGAGATGAATTCAATTATTGACTTATTTCCTGCTTTTTTATTGGTTTTTATTAGAATCTCTGCTTTTTTTGTAACAATTCCGCTATTTGGACATCGAAATGTGCCAGCTGTTCATCGCATAGGTTTTGCTTTTTTTCTTGCGGTCATTTGTTTCAGCACCATTGATAAACCGCCCTCTTTGGAGATAGATGAGCACTATATGCTTTTGGCGTTTAAAGAAGCTTTGGTCGGCCTATGTCTGGGTTTAATTGCTTATATGATGATTGCCGCAGTGCAGATTGCCGGCTCGTTTATTGATTTTCAAATGGGATTTTCAATAGCAAACGTTATTGATCCGCAAACCGGTGCACAAAGTCCGTTGATTGGCCAGTTTATCTATACGATGGCACTTTTGTTTATGCTGAGTGTCAATGCCCACCATTTGCTGCTGGATGGTATTTACTACAGCTTTCAGTATATTTCAGTTGATCAGGCATTTCCGAATTTCGGCGATGAAAAGTTTGCCTATTTTATTGCGAAAAGCTTTAATGCAATGTTTATTATCGCTTTTCAAATGTCAGCGCCGGTTGTGGCCAGCTTGTTTCTAGTTGATTTAGCATTAGGCATCGTGGCTCGAACTGTTCCGCAGTTAAATGTATTTGTGGTCGGGCTGCCTTTAAAGATCGCTGTCAGTTTCATTATGCTCATTGTATGTATGTCCGTTATCTTCGTCGTTGTCCGGAATGTTTTCAGTTTAACGATTGAAACGATGCGGAATCTTTTAGCATTGGTCGGTGTTTCTTAATGAAGCTTAGAGTTGACCTGCAGTTTTTTGCGGGAGAGAAGACAGAAAAAGCAACTCCGAAAAAACGGAAGGATACGCGAAAAAAAGGGCAGGTAGCCAAAAGCTCGGATGTCAATACCGCCGTTTCTTTACTGGTAATATTCCTTTCGCTTATTGCAATTGGTCCGTATATGAGAGACAGGCTGCTGTCATTCATAGAAACATTTTATACCGAATCGCTCACAATGAAGCTCTCAGAATCAAATGTGCATACATTGTTTGTCAGCTTATTAAAGGATATGGGCATAATACTCGCACCGATTTTGCTTGTTGCTCTTGTTGCAGGAGTCGTAAGCAACTATATGCAGGTTGGGTTCTTATTTTCTGCTGAAGTGATACAGCCTAAGCTTGAAAAACTGGATCCGATCAAAGGCTTTAAACGAATATACAGTATGAGGGCGATTGTAGAGCTGATTAAATCAATTTTGAAAATCGTAGTCGTCGGTTTTGCGGCTTTTGCTGTGCTTTGGCTGCATTATGGAGAAATTCTCCGGCTTCCTCTCCTGACACCCGAAGAGGCACTATCTTTCGTTTCAAAACTCACTTTGTGGATGGGACTGAGCGGTGCAGGCGCTTTATTAATTCTTGCTGGTCTTGACTATTTATATCAGAGATTTGATTATGAGAAAAATATCAAAATGTCAAAACAAGATATAAAAGACGAGTACAAAAAATCTGAAGGTGACCCGATTATTAAGTCTAAAATTAAACAAAGACAGCGGGAAATGGCGATGAGGCGGATGATGCAGGAAGTTCCAAAAGCAGATGTCATTATCACAAACCCGACTCACTATGCGATTGCTTTGAAATATGATGAAGAAAAAATGGACGCTCCTTATATTGTTGCAAAAGGTGTCGACCACCTGGCGTTAAAAATCAGGAAAATTGCTAAAGAGCATGATGTCATGATGGTAGAAAACAGACCGCTTGCCCGTGCGTTATATGATCAGGTGGAAATTGACCAGGCAGTGCCGGAAGAATTTTTTAAAGTTTTAGCAGAAATTCTGGCTTACGTATATAAAACAAAACAAAAAGTATATTGAATTTTTCGATTTAAAAGGAGAGAAAAAACAGCATGTCAACAAGAGATTTATCCGTTTTAATAAGTGTTGTCCTCATTGTGGCGATGCTGGTGATTCCATTTCCTCCATGGCTGTTAAGTATTTTGATCATTATTAATATTTCTCTTGCGTTGATCGTGCTTCTCACCACAATGAATATGCAGGAAGCGCTTCAGTTTTCGATTTTTCCGTCACTGTTGCTGCTTTTGACCCTATTTCGTTTGGGCTTGAACGTCTCAACTACCCGTTCAATTCTTTCACACGGTGAAGGAGGGAAAGTCGTCGAGACTTTCGGAAATTTCGTTGTCGGCGGAAATGTATTAGTTGGACTCGTTGTATTTATCATCCTTATTATTATTCAGTTTATCGTCATTACAAAAGGTGCTGAACGTGTTTCCGAGGTTGCAGCAAGGTTTACGCTGGACGCAATGCCGGGGAAGCAGATGAGTATTGATGCTGATTTAAACGCAGGGATGATTACCGAACAGGAAGCGAAGCATCGCCGCGAAAAAGTGGCAAGAGAAGCAGACTTTTATGGAGCAATGGACGGTGCCAGTAAATTTGTAAAAGGTGACGCCATTGCCGGAATCATCATTGTGATGATCAATATTATTTTCGGAATCGTGATCGGAATGCTTCAGCAGGGCATGTCCATTCAAGAGGCTGCTTCACACTTTACGATGCTGACTGTAGGGGATGGAATTGTTTCGCAAATCCCGGCACTGTTAATTTCTACGGCTACGGGTATTGTGGTCACAAGAGCTGCCTCTGAAGGAAACTTAGGGCATGACATTACAGGCCAGCTGTTTGCGTATCCAAAGCTTTTATACGTCGCAGCAGCTACGATCATGCTTTTAGGTATTTTCACTCCGATCGGCATCCTTCTAACGGGGCCGCTTGCGGGATTGCTTGCTTTTGGCGCATATACACTATCTAAATCAGGTAAGGAAAAAGAAGAAGTGGATGAGATTCTTGAGGAAGAGGCTGAGGTGGACGAGCTTAAAAGCCCTGAAAGTGTTGTTCAGCTTCTGCATATAGATCCGATAGAATTTGAGTTTGGATATGGCCTGATACCGCTTGCTGATGCCAATCAAGGCGGTGATTTATTAGACCGAATTGTTATGATACGCCGTCAGTTGGCTTTGGAACTCGGGCTTGTCATTCCTGTCGTGCGAATCAGAGATAATATAGCGTTGCAGCCTAATGAATACCGATTGAAAATTAAAGGAAACGAAGTAGCAAAAGGCGAGCTGTTGCTTGATCATTATTTAGCGATGTCGCCTACTCCTGAGGACGATCTCATTGAAGGGATTGAAACAGTGGAGCCTTCATTCGGTCTGCCGGCTAAATGGATTAGCGAAGCGGTAAAGGATGAAGCCGACATGCTTGGTTATACAGTAGTTGATCCTGCATCAGTCGTTTCAACGCATATTACGGAGAAAATTAAGCAGCATGCCCACGAATTGATCGGAAGGCAGGAGACAAAACAGCTGATCGATCACTTGAAAGAATCGTATCCAGTCCTGGTTGAAGAGGTTACGCCGAATCCATTGTCTGTCGGTGATATTCAGAAAGTGCTTGCTAAGCTTTTAAAAGAAAAAGTTTCAATTCGAAACTTAGTAACGATTTTTGAAACACTTGCTGACTATGGGAAATTAACAACAGATTCTGATCTCTTGACAGAGTATACAAGACAAGCGCTTGCTAAACAAATTACAGCCCAGTTTGCCAAAGAAAATGAAGTATTGAAGGTTGTTACTTGTTCCGGCCGTGTAGAAAAAGCAATAGCAGACGGTGTGCAGCAGACGGAACACGGGAACTATTTATCACTTGAACCAGATATTTCAGAAAGTATAGTGCGCTCTGTCGCTAAAGAAGCTGAACAGCTCTCATTACGTCAGGAAACCGCGATTCTTCTTTGCTCGCCGCCTGTCAGAATGTATGTGAAACAGCTTCTGGAACGGTACTTCCCTGATCTTCCGGTACTCTCTTATAACGAACTTGAGGCGAATGTTGAGGTACAAAGCATTGGAGTGGTGGATATTTAATGAAAATAAAAAAATTTACTGCTGCTTCAATGCAAGAAGCGGCACTTCTCATCAGAAAAGAGTTAGGTAATGAAGCGGTCATATTAAATTCAAAAAAAATTAAAAAGCGAAAATGGTTTGGCCTCGTCAACAAGCCTGCTGTTGAAGTAATCGCCGTATTGGATCAGGACTTTCTTGAGAAAAAAACGCCTCAGAAGGCAGCTGAACCGAAACAAACATTAAAAACTCCGGTCAGCAGTCCGAAAATAGAGGAGAGAACATATCCCCCTCAAATTCCGGCGCAACAGGAGCTAGGTGATTTTTCAGCATATCAATCTGTACTTCCTGAGCCGCTGCGAAAAGCAGAAAAGCTTTTGCAAGAAACAGGGATCAAAGAGTCTACGAAAACGAACACTCTGAAAAAATTGCTTCGCTTCTCTGTTGAAGCAGGCGGCTTGACTGAAGAAAATGTTGTCGGCAAACTTCAGGAAATACTATGCGATATGCTGCCCTCAGCAGACAAGTGGCAGGAGCCAATTCATTCAAAATATATCGTTCTCTTTGGTTCAACAGGGGCTGGTAAAACAACTACACTGGCTAAACTCGCAGCCATATCTATGCTTGAAAAACATAAAAAAATCGCTTTTATTACAACAGATACGTATCGTATTGCAGCTGTTGAACAGTTGAAAACATACGCTGAACTGCTGCAGGCTCCTCTGGAAGTTTGCTATACAAAAGAAGAATTTCAGCAGGCGAAGGAGTTATTTTCTGAGTATGATCATGTGTTTGTTGATACAGCCGGAAGAAACTTCAAGGACCCGCAATACATTGATGAACTGAAAGAAACGATTCCTTTTGAGAGCAGCATTCAGTCATTTCTTGTTTTATCCGCGACTGCAAAATATGAAGATATGAAGCATATTGTCAAACGGTTTTCATCCGTCCCTGTCAATCAGTATATTTTTACGAAAATAGATGAAACGACTTCCTTAGGTTCTGTATTTAATATACTGGCAGAATCAAAAATAGGTGTCGGGTTTATGACAAACGGACAGAATGTGCCTGAGGATATACAGACTGTATCTCCACTTGGTTTTGTGAGGATGCTGTGCAGATGAACAGATATGACCAAGCAGCAACTTTACGGGCGAAAATGGAAAAACGTGAGCGCGTTCTGCCAATGGTTTATTCACAAAAAGCGAAGACACTTGCTGTCATCAGCGGCAAGGGCGGTGTCGGAAAATCCAATATTACCTTAAATATGGCACTTGCGCTACAGGATAAAGGTAAGAAGGTGCTGCTCATCGACCTTGATATCGGGATGGGGAACATTGATATATTAATAGGAAATTCATCGTCTGCCACGATAATTGATGTTTTAACCGATCGTAAGCCTTTGCTCCAGTCATTATCCATTGGCCCAAAGGGTTTGCGGTATATATCAGGGGGAACCGGTCTTGATGTGATGTTTCAGCTCGATCAGAGAAAATGGACGTTTTTTGCCAATGAACTTTCTCATGCATTAAGCCAGTTCGATTATGTGCTGTTTGATATGGGAGCGGGCTTATCAAAAGATCAACTGCCTTTTATTTTATCAGCAGAAGATATTTTGATTATAACAACTCCCGAGCCGACGGCCATTATGGACGCATACAGCGCTGTCAAGCACTTGGTTTTGACAGAAAATAAGCTTTCAATGAAGGTGGCTGTCAATCGGTGCCGTGACCAAAAGGAAGGGCTTGACGCTTTTGCCCGCCTCTCCCGTACAATTCATATGTTTTTGGATGTTCAGGTTCAGTTTGCCGGTTCCGTTTCTGACGATGTGATCGTGAGCAAAGCGGTTGTCGAACAGGTTCCTTTTTTCATAAAAAGCCCTCAGGCAAAAGCCAGCCGGTCAGTCCGTATTTTAGCGGACGCCTTGTTTGAAAGAGAAGAAACGAGACACAAAGAAGACAAACAGACATTTATTGAGAAATTATCTTCTTTTTTAATGAGGAGGGCTTAATTTGATTCGTGTGCTTGTAGTTGATGATTCAGCTTTTATGAGAAAAATGATAAGTGATTTTCTGACCGAGGAAAAGCAGATAGAAGTAATCGGAACTGCGAGAAACGGAGAAGAAGCGCTTAAGAAGATTGAATTATTAAAACCGGATGTTATTACTCTTGATGTTGAAATGCCGGTCATGAATGGGACAGATACGCTCCGCAAAATTATTGAGATTTATAACTTGCCGGTCATTATGGTGTCTAGCAAGACCGAGAAAGGTAAAGAATGCACAATTAATTGTTTGGAGATCGGTGCCTTTGACTTTATCACAAAGCCATCAGGCTCAATATCTCTGGATCTATACAAAATTAAAGAACAATTAGTTGAGCGTGTCGTCGCGGCAGGACTTTCCGGCAAGCGGAAACGTCCTGTTTCCCAGACAGTTCGGCCCGAACCTATTGTGCGTGCTGTCGTTAAGCCTGAATTAAGCAAACCGAAACCTGGCACGGGCAGACAAATTGTGTGTATCGGCACATCAACAGGCGGTCCACGGGCGTTACAAAAGGTGATACCGAAGCTCCCTAAGGATTTGAACGCACCAGTGGTTGTCGTTCAGCACATGCCTGAAGGGTTTACTGCTTCTTTGGCTGATCGGCTGAATCATTTATCTGACATTCAGGTAAAAGAAGCAAAAGATGGTGAAGCAGCTCTTAACGGCTGTGTTTACATAGCACCGGGCGGAAAAAACATATCCGTTATTAAAAACAGCGAAGGACTCCAGGTTGTGCTTGATAACCATGACACACCAAGCCGTCATAAACCATCTGCTGATTATTTATTCCGTTCTGTCGGGAAACTGACAGATTATGAAAAAGTAGCGGTTATCATGACCGGAATGGGCAGTGACGGCACTGCTGGGCTAAAGGACATGCTAACAGCCGGCAATGTGAAAGCCATTGCGGAGTCTGAAGAATCTTGTGTCGTATACGGGATGCCAAAAGCTGCTGTTAAAGCGGGTCTCATTCATGAGATTAAACATGTGGAAGATATCGCAGCATCCATCACAAGCTGTGTGAAAAAAGAGAGGGTGTGATTCAAATGGATATGAATCAGTATTTAGATGTCTTTATTGATGAGAGTAAAGAACATTTACAAACATGTAATGAAAAGCTTCTTCTTTTAGAGAAAGACCCGACTGATCTTCAGCTCGTACATGATATATTCAGGGCTGCCCATACATTAAAAGGAATGAGCGCAACGATGGGCTACACGGATTTAGCACATCTTACCCATCTGCTTGAAAACGTGCTGGATGCAATCCGAAACGGAGACATGGAAGTCACCTCAGACTGGCTGGATATTTTGTTTGAAGCTCTGGATCACCTGGAAGCAATGGTTCAGTCTATTATTGATGGCGGGGATGGTAAAAGAGATATCTCAGAAGTGAGTGCCAAGCTTGATGTGAATGGTGCGCACGCTGAATCCGCTGCCTCCGCTGAACCTGCAGAAGCACAGAGTTCAGCATCTGATTGGGAATATGATGAATTTGAACGCACAGTTATACAAGAAGCGGAGGAGCAAGGCTTCAAACGATATGAAATCAAGATTTCTCTGAACGAAAACTGTATGTTAAAAGCAGTTCGTGTCTATATGGTGTTTGAAAAACTAAATGAAGTCGGAGAAGTAGCCAAAACAATTCCAAGTGCTGAAGTGCTTGAAACAGAAGATTTTGGAACTGACTTTCAAGTTTGTTTCTTAACACATCAGTCAGCGGAAGACATTGAACAATTAATCAATGGCGTGTCGGAAATTGAGCATGTTGAAGTCATTCAAGGGGCTCCTTTAACATCAGCTGAAAAGCCTGAAGAATCTAAGCAAGAAGATTCACCAGCAGCAACTGTACCTGCGAAGCAGGAGAAACAAAAACAGCCTGCTAAAAACGATGAACAGGCGAAGCATTCAGCCGGCGGATCTAAAACAATTCGTGTCAACATTGACAGGCTTGATTCTTTAATGAACTTATTTGAAGAGCTTGTCATTGACCGCGGGCGTCTCGAGCAGATTGCGAAAGAGCTTGAGCACAATGAACTGACTGAAACGGTTGAACGAATGACGAGAATTTCCGGAGATTTGCAATCGATTATTCTGAATATGAGAATGGTCCCGGTTGAAACTGTTTTTAACAGATTCCCGAGAATGATTCGCCAGCTTCAGAAAGAGCTGAATAAAAAAATTGAACTCTCGATCATCGGTGCGGAAACTGAACTTGATCGTACAGTAATTGATGAAATCGGAGATCCACTCGTTCACTTGATCAGAAACAGTATTGACCATGGTATCGAGGCGCCGGAAACACGTTTGCAAAAGGGAAAACCGGAATCAGGAAAAGTTGTGCTTAAAGCTTATCACAGCGGCAACCATGTCTTTATCGAAGTAGAGGATGACGGCGCAGGCCTTAATCGCAAAAAAATTCTGGAAAAAGCGCTTGAGCGCGGGGTCATAACGGAAAAAGAAGCTGAAACCTTAGAAGACAACCAAATTTACGAATTGATTTTTGCTCCGGGGTTCTCAACTGCTGACCAAATTTCTGATATTTCCGGCCGCGGTGTAGGACTTGACGTTGTAAAAAACAAACTGGAGTCTCTTGGCGGTTCAGTCAGTGTGAAATCAGCCGAGGGTCAAGGCTCTCTATTCAGCATCCAGCTGCCGCTTACCTTGTCTATTATTTCAGTTCTGCTGATTAAGTTGGAAGAAGAGACATTTGCCATTCCGATTTCTTCAATCATTGAGACAGCAGTTATTGACAGAAAAGACATTTTGCAAACGCATGACCGTGAAGTGATTGACTTTAGAGGGCATATTGTCCCTGTCGTTTATTTAAAAGAAGAGTTTAAAATAGAAGATACAAGAAAAGATGCGGAACAGCTCCATATCATTGTCGTGAAAAAAGGCGACAAACCTACTGCATTTGTGGTGGACTCCTTTATTGGCCAGCAGGAAGTTGTGCTGAAATCACTCGGAGATTATTTAACAAACGTCTTTGCAATTTCCGGAGCTACTATTTTAGGAGACGGAGAAGTAGCGCTCATTATTGATTGTAATGCACTGATTATTTAACCATTCGAGGAGGTGTCTCACATGACTGCAGAAATTAAAACAGGCGAAAAAATGATAGTCTTTATGGTAAATGGCAAAGAATATGCCATTTCCGTCACTCAGGTGAAATCAATTGAAAAATGGCAAAAGCCAACGAGGGTACCTGGCGTCGAACCATATATTTGCGGGGTAATCAATTTACGCGGGGTGGTGACTCCGGTTATTGATTTAAGAAAACGCCTGAATTTGCCAGAGTATGAAATTACCGATGAAACACGAATTATCATTATTGCTTATCGTGATATTGAAGTCGGCTGGATTGTGGATGAAGCGAACGATGTGATTACCGTACACGAAAGTGAAATAGAATCTGCTCCAGAAGGCGTTCAGAAAGATACGGATGTGTCGATCGAACAGATTGTGAAACAAGAGAACAGACTCTTAAATATTATTGATGCGAACGCGGTTTTGGATAAAGAATCATCTCAGTCCGCTGTGCCCGATCAAGCTTAATCTTAAAGGGGTTATGACATGAGTATTTTTAATGGAATCAAAGAAGAGCAGATGGACATTTTGCGGGAAGTCGGCAATATAGGCGCCGGCCACTCCGCCTCTGCAATGGCCCAGCTGTTAAATAGAAAGATAGATATGGAAGTCCCATTTGCAAAGCTGCTGTCTTTTGATGAGCTTGTTGATTTTTTCGGCGGCGCCGATGTCCCGGTTGCCAGCATCTTTTTAAGAATGGAAGGCGATTTAACGGGTTCAATGTTCTTTATAATGCCTTTTTTTCAGGCGGAGCAGTTTATCAGAGAGCTGATTGGAAACCCCGATTTTGACATAGAGGACTTAGGTGAAGACCACATGAGCTCATCCGCTTTGCATGAACTGGGCAATATTTTAGCGGGGTCATATTTAACAGCTTTGGCGGATTTGACGAAACTCCAGCTCTATCCAAGTGTTCCTGAAGTCTCATTGGACATGTTCGGAGCTGTGATCAGCGAAGGGCTGATGGAGCTCAGTCAGGTTGGAGAACACGCCATTGTTGTCGACACGTCAATTTTTGACCAAAGCCATCAGCAGGAGCTGAAAGCGCATATGTTTATGCTGCCGGACTATGATTCATTTGAAAAGCTCTTTGTCGCTTTAGGTGCATCATTATGAGTACAACTGAGGCTGTTGTTATAAAGGTTGGGATTGCTGACGTGAAGATCGCCCGCTTCCCGGATACCATCCGGACCTCTGGTTTGGGCTCATGTGTGGGGCTGGTGCTTTATGATAAAGAAAAGCAAACGGCGGGTCTTGTTCATGTCATGCTTCCGGATTCGACGTTATCGAAAACTGCCGAGCTCAACCGGGCTAAGTACGCTGACACCGCCGTACAGACCACGATTGATATGCTGATAGAAGCGGGATGCCGGAAATTTGCATTAAAAGCAAAGCTGGCCGGCGGATCAGAGATGTTTAAATTTAAATCGACAAATGATTTGATGAAGATCGGACCGAGAAATGTATTAGCGATAAAAGAACAGCTGTCTTTATTTAATATTCCTATTATTAGTGAAGATACGGGCGGCTCAAGCGGCCGGACAATAGAATTTGAACCGAAGTCCTGCATGCTGCATATTCGAACTGTTAAACAAGGTGAAAAAACGATTTAATTAAGGTATTAGGGGGATAACAATGCAATCCTTGAATTATGAAGATCAGGTGCTTTGGACGCGCTGGAAAGAGTGGAAAGATCCTAAAGCCGGTGACGACTTAATGCGCCGTTACATGCCGCTTGTCACATATCATGTAGGCAGAATTTCTGTCGGACTGCCGAAATCAGTGCATAAAGACGATCTTATGAGCCTTGGTATGCTTGGTTTATATGATGCCCTTGAAAAATTTGACCCCAGCCGGGACTTAAAATTTGATACCTACGCCTCGTTTAGAATTCGCGGCGCAATCATAGACGGGCTTCGCAAAGAAGATTGGCTGCCCAGAACCTCGCGCGAAAAAACAAAAAAGGTTGAAGCAGCAATTGAAAAGCTTGAACAGCGGTATCTTCGCAATGTATCGCCCGCGGAAATTGCAGAGGAACTCGGAATGACGGTACAGGATGTCGTGTCAACAATGAATGAAGGTTTTTTTGCAAATCTGCTGTCAATTGATGAAAAGCTCCATGATCAAGATGACGGGGAAAACATTCAAGTCATGATCAGAGATGACAAAAATGTTCCGCCTGAAGAAAAGATTATGAAGGATGAACTGGTTGCACAGCTTGCGGAAAAAATTCACGAACTCTCTGAAAAAGAACAGCTGGTTGTCAGTTTGTTCTACAAAGAGGAGTTGACACTGACAGAAATCGGACAAGTATTAAATCTTTCTACGTCCCGCATATCTCAGATCCATTCAAAGGCATTATTTAAATTAAAGAATCTGCTGGAAAAAGTGATACAATAATGAATTTCATGGTTAGCGAGTGAAAAACATGTCAACACTATTATGGCTTTTAAGCTTTACGCTCCACGGCGTTCTTCTGTACGCTGTCATTATCCTGTATACGAGGCTCGCTGCAGTGAAAGAAACAGAAAAACAGCAAAAACAGATACTTGAAGAGACGGAAAACACCTTGGCGGCATTTCTGCTTGAATTAAAAGAAGAAAATGAGAAACTGATAGAAAATAAAGCTTCATCTGCAAGTCAATCAGATGAAGAATCCCAAAAGCCCAGCCTTCAGACCTCTGAAACATATCAAGAGCGGGATCCAGTCCAAGAGGCAGAGAATCTTCCTGAACATATTGAAGGTCTGATTACAGAGGTTGACCGTCGGGAAGAGCTCGTAAACAGTGAGGTCCAATCATTTGAAGACCAGGTCATAGAATTATATGAACAGGGATATTCGGCAAGTCAAATTGCCCAGATAATGAAGAGCGGAAAGACAGAAATCGAGCTATTTTTAAAATTTCGCTCCAAAGGTGTAAAGGATTCTTGATTGTCGGATAAAGCTGTGTTATATTATGTCTTGGTGTTAAATACACACGCTTAACGATTTATGCAGAGGGTGCTGCAGGCGGCAGTTCTGCACAAAAATGACCTAAGCGGAGGAAAAAAACCATTATATTAGGAGGAAATAACATGTCAGTCATTTCTATGAAGCAATTGCTTGAAGCTGGTGTTCACTTCGGTCACCAAACACGCCGTTGGAATCCAAAAATGAAGCGTTATATTTTCACGGAGCGTAACGGAATCTACATCATTGACCTTCAAAAAACAGTCAAAAAAGTAGAGGAAGCTTACAACTTCACTAAAAATCTTGCTGCTGAAGGCGGAAAAATCCTTTTCGTCGGAACAAAAAAACAAGCTCAAGATTCTGTTAAAGAAGAAGCTCAACGCTCTGGCATGTACTATGTCAACCAACGCTGGTTGGGCGGTACATTAACAAACTTCGAAACAATCCAAAAACGTATTAAACGTCTTAAAGACATTGAAAAAATGCAAGAAAACGGTACGTTTGATGTACTTCCTAAAAAAGAAGTCGTTCAATTGAAAAAAGAATTAGAGCGTCTTGAAAAATTCCTAGGCGGAATTAAAGATATGAAGGATCTTCCTGATGCATTATTCATCATCGATCCTCGCAAAGAGCGCATCGCTGTTGCGGAAGCTCGCAAATTAAACATCCCTATCATCGGTATCGTAGATACTAACTGTGATCCAGATGAAATCGATGTTGTTATCCCAGCGAACGATGACGCTATCCGCGCTGTTAAACTTCTAACTTCTAAAATGGCAGATGCAATCTTAGAAGCGAAGCAAGGCGAAGAAGAAGCGGAAGTTGCTGAAGAAACTGCACCAGAAACAGAAACAACAACTGCGTAACCTATTCAAAAGGTGATAAGAGGGACTGCCTTTTATCACCTTTTTTCAAGAAAAATGTGTAATATACATACTCTTGTTTAAACATATAAGGAGGAATACAAATGGCAATTACTGCACAGCAAGTAAAAGAACTGCGTGAAAAAACTGGCGCGGGCATGATGGATTGTAAAAAAGCGTTAACTGAAACTGACGGAGATATGGACAAAGCAATTGACCTTTTAAGAGAAAAAGGGATTGCAAAAGCAGCGAAAAAAGCTGACCGTATCGCAGCAGAAGGTTCTACTCTTATTAAAACTGACGGCAACAAAGGCGTTATCCTAGAAGTAAACTCTGAAACTGATTTCGTTGCGAAAAACGAAGGTTTTAAAGAGCTTCTTAACACTTTAGCTGACCACCTTCTTGCAAACACGCCAGCTGATGTTGAAGAAGCAATGGGCCAAAAAATGGAAAATGGCTCAACTGTTGAAGAGTACATCACAAGCGCAGTTGCTAAAATCGGTGAGAAAATCACTCTTCGCCGCTTTACAGTTCTTACAAAAGACGACAGCTCTGCATTCGGTGCGTACCTTCACATGGGCGGCCGCATCGGTGTATTAACTGTTCTCAACGGTACAACTGATGAAGAAACTGCGAAAGATATCGCAATGCACGTTGCTGCAGTTAACCCTCGTTACATTTCTCGTGATCAAGTATCTGAAGAAGAAACAAATCATGAGCGTCAAATCTTAACTCAGCAAGCCCTCCAAGAAGGCAAACCTGAAAACATCGTAGCGAAAATGGTTGAAGGCCGTCTAAACAAATTCTTCGAAGAAATTTGTCTATTAGACCAAGCGTTCGTTAAAAACCCAGATGAAAAAGTGAAACAAGTTATTGCAGCGAAAAACGCTACTGTTCAAACTTTTGTCCGCTATGAAGTTGGAGAAGGCATCGAAAAACGTCAAGAAAACTTTGCTGAAGAAGTAATGAACCAAGTGAAAAAATAATGGTGAAAAGATTTCGCGGCTAAGTCGCGTCTTTTCAGGCAGTATAGGGGACACATTTTGTGTTCCCTATTTTTAAAACTATATTTACAAACCTTTTTTTCTCTTGCATAATAGAAAACGGCAATGTTTACACTTGGAGGTTATCATGGAAAAACCAAAATACAAACGTATCGTATTAAAGCTTAGCGGGGAAGCATTGGCAGGAGAACAGGGAAATGGAATTAACCCAACTGTCATTCAATCCATTGCAAAGCAAGTGAAGGAAATCGCTGAGCTTGAAGTCGAAGTGGCTGTTGTAGTAGGCGGCGGCAACTTATGGCGCGGAAAAACAGGAAGTGACCTGGGCATGGACCGCGCGACTGCTGACTATATGGGAATGCTGGCGACAGTAATGAATTCGCTTGCTCTTCAAGACAGCTTGGAAACACTCGGAATCCAGTCCAGAGTGCAAACATCCATTGAAATGAGACAAGTTGCTGAACCGTACATAAGAAGAAAAGCGATACGCCACTTAGAGAAAAAACGTGTCGTTATTTTCGCTGCGGGCACAGGAAACCCATATTTCTCAACTGATACGACAGCTGCACTGCGGGCTGCTGAAATTGAGGCAGACGTTATTTTGATGGCTAAAAATAACGTTGACGGTGTGTATAATGCTGATCCTAGAAAAGATGAATCAGCTGTTAAGTATGAATCACTTTCTTATCTTGACGTTCTTAAAGACGGCCTGGAAGTCATGGATTCAACAGCTTCCTCTTTATGCATGGACAATGACATTCCGCTTATCGTCTTTTCTATTATGGAAGAAGGAAATATCAAACGTGCCGTTATCGGTGAATCAATCGGAACGATCGTGAGGGGGAAATAACGTGTCAAAAGAAGTATTAACTCAAACAAAAGAAAAAATGGAAAAGGCAATTGCTGCTTATCAGCGCGAATTGGCTACTGTACGCGCAGGCCGTGCAAATCCATCATTATTAGATAAAGTAACGGTTGAATATTACGGAGCGCAGACACCTTTAAATCAGTTGTCTTCTATTAACGTGCCTGAAGCTCGTATGCTCGTTATCACACCATACGACAAAACAGCAATCGGCGATATCGAAAAAGCGATTTTAAAAGCTGATTTAGGTCTTACACCAACAAGTGACGGCAATATGATTCGAATTGCAATTCCGGCACTAACAGAAGAGAGACGGAAAGAATTAGTGAAAGTTGTAAAAAAATATGCTGAAGAAGCAAAAGTAGCTGTTCGTAACGTTCGCCGTGATGCTAACGATGATCTCAAAAAACTTGAGAAAAACGGAGACATTACTGAGGATGAACTGCGTGCTTCCACTGAAGACGTTCAAAAACTGACAGATGAATATGTGTCAAAAATTGACAGTGTCACAAAAGACAAAGAAAAAGAAATCATGGAAGTTTAATGAAAAACTATGTACAATAGATAATAGTGAAAAGACCCTCTCATGTTTACAGGGGGTTTTTTTGTTAATACTGTTGATTACATTGATTATCAGCAGGGAATGTAACCTTTTTGGGTGACGGAGGAATCTCATGCTCAACATACTCAAAAATTGGAAGAATCAGCAAACAGCGGCTTCCAACTTAGAACGTTATACAAAAGAAGACATACTTAAGGGAGAAATTCCCGAACACATCGCCATTATCATGGATGGAAATGGCCGTTGGGCTAAAAAACGCTCTCTTCCCAGAATTGCAGGCCACCATGAAGGGATGAAGGTGGTAAAAAGGACCACGAAGCTCGCAAACGAATTAGGTGTCAAAGTACTGACATTGTATGCATTTTCAACAGAAAACTGGAAAAGACCGAAAATGGAAGTCGATTTTTTAATGAAGCTTCCGGAAGAATTTTTGAATACGTATCTTCCAGAGCTTGTTGAGGAAAATGTACAGGTTCGGATCATTGGGGATGAAACGGCTTTGCCCGCGCACACATTACGTGCGATTGAAAAAGCTGTACAGGACACGGCGCAAAACGACGGAATGATCCTTAATTTTGCTCTTAACTATGGAGGCCGTACTGAAATTGTCAGTGCTGCAAAATCACTCGCGGAAAAAGTGAAGGAAGGCTCTTTGAATATTGAAGACATTGATGAATCGCTTTTTTCTACTTATTTGATGACTGAATCTTTGCAGGATCCTGAACTTTTAATTCGAACGAGCGGCGAGATAAGGCTGAGTAATTTTATGCTATGGCAGGTTGCCTACAGTGAATTTGTCTTTACTGACGTCTTGTGGCCTGACTTTAAAGAAGATCACTTCTTGCAGGCGTTAGGAGAGTTTCAGCAGAGAGGCCGGAGGTTTGGCGGAATTTAGAGGATGGTGGACATGAAACAAAGAATTTTGACAGGTGTTCTGGCAGCAATTGTATTTTTATTTTTGGTTATTGTCGGGAAATTGCCGTTCACCATATTAATTTATGCTATGGGCAGTGTGGCGCTTTTTGAACTTTTACGGATGAAAAAGCTGAAGCTGGTTTCACTGCCGGGTTTGATTGGTCTTTTATTATTGTGGATGTTCTTATTACCAAGCCAGTATTCGTTTTTTGAAGCGGACGGGATTTCCAAAATGGAAATCGCTTTATTTGCGGTACTGCTATTGCTGACTTACACAGTGTTGGTCAAGAACACCTTTACTTTTGATGAAGTCGGGTTTATTACGCTTGCAGCAATTTACATCGGAATGTGTTTTCATTATTTTATCGAAATCAGAAATCTTGACCAATACGGATTAACATACATTTTTTATGCGTGTGTTGTCATTTGGTCCACCGATTCCGGTGCCTATTTTGTCGGTAAATCGCTTGGGAAGCGGAAACTATGGCCTGAAATCAGTCCGAATAAAACAGTGGAAGGGTTTGCAGGCGGAATTGTCATCGCACTTGTATTGGCGACGATTTTTCAGCTTGTTGCACAACTTCCGATCCCGTATATCTATCTGCTGTTGATCACGCTGTTTTTGTCTGTTTTCGGACAACTTGGAGATTTAGTGGAATCCGCCTTGAAAAGACATTACGATGTAAAGGATTCTGGGAATATTCTTCCCGGGCATGGCGGTATATTAGACCGTTTTGACAGTTTCTTGTTTGTCATGCCTTTCTTGTACTTTCTGCTTGCCCTTTTTTCATAAAAAAGTCTAATATGAATATGAGACTGATCATGCAGCAATAAGAATAGGAGTAGTGGCAACTTTGAAAAATATTTGTCTTTTAGGAGCAACAGGATCAATCGGCGAACAGACTCTTGATGTACTGCGTGCACATCAAGATCAATTTCAGCTGGTATCTATGTCGTTTGGCAGAAATATTGATAAGGCCGTTCCAATGATTGAGGTCTTTCAGCCGAAGTTTGTCTCTGTCGGTGATCTGGATACATATCATAAATTAAAACAAATGTCTTTTTCTTTTGAATGCCAAATCGGGCTGGGAGAAGAAGGACTGATAGAAGCAGCAGTGATGGAGGAGGTTGACATTGTTGTCAACGCTTTGCTTGGAAGCGTCGGTCTTATCCCGACGTTAAAGGCAATTGAACAGAAAAAAACAATTGCGCTTGCAAATAAGGAAACTCTTGTCACTGCAGGGCATATAGTAAAAGAACATGCTAAGAAATATGATGTTCCGCTGCTGCCTGTTGACAGTGAGCATTCAGCCATTTTTCAAGCTCTTCAAGGCGAACAGGCTAAAAACATTGAACGCCTCATCATTACGGCATCCGGCGGAAGTTTTCGGGACAAGACGCGGGAGGAGCTCGAATCAGTAACGGTTGAAGATGCATTAAAACATCCAAACTGGTCAATGGGTGCAAAAATTACAATTGATTCGGCTACAATGATGAATAAGGGATTAGAGGTGATCGAGGCACACTGGCTTTTCGATATACCTTATGAACAAATTGATGTGGTTTTACATAAGGAGAGCATCATCCATTCAATGGTTGAGTTCCATGATAAAAGTGTGATCGCACAGCTCGGAACTCCGGATATGAGAGTCCCCATTCAATATGCGCTCACTTATCCTGACCGATTGCCATTACCAGATGCGAAAAGGCTTGAATTATGGGAAATCGGCAGCCTTCATTTTGAGAAAGCTGATTTTGACAGGTTCCGATGCTTACAATTTGCTTTTGAATCAGGTAAAATAGGAGGAACAATGCCGACAGTGCTAAATGCGGCAAACGAAGTAGCTGTCGCTGCCTTTTTAGCTGGCAAGATACCGTTTTTGGCTATTGAAGACTGTATCGAAAAGGCACTAACCCGCCATCAATTACTGAAAAAACCGAGCCTGGCGGACATTCAAGAAGTGGACAAAGATACCCGGGGATACGTCAATTCAATACTCACATAAGGTGGTATGTTCGTGAATACAGTTATAGCGTTTATCATTATTTTCGGAACGCTCGTTTTCTTCCATGAACTGGGCCATTTATTGCTAGCCCAAAGAGCGGGAATTCTCTGCCGTGAATTTGCGATCGGCTTCGGTCCAAAGATTTTTTCTTTCAAAAAAAATGAAACAGTTTATACGATCAGGCTGCTTCCGGTCGGCGGATTTGTTCGTATGGCCGGCGAAGATCCGGAAATGATTGAGGTGAAACCCGGATACACGGTCGGGCTTCTGTTTAATAAGGAAGATCAAGTTGAGAAAGTCATCATCAATCAAAAGGAAAAATATCCGGATGCTTTAGTCATTGAAGTGGAAACAGCGGATCTAGAGCATGACATGAAGATCACCGGTTATGAACAGGGGAAAGAGGACGAACTTTCCAGCTTTACTGTCAGCGAAACATCCTTTTTTATTGTAGACGGAGAAGAAGTGCAGATTGCGCCGTATAATCGCCAATTTGGTTCCAAACCTGTGTGGCAGCGGATTAAAGCAATTGCTGCAGGGCCGATTATGAACTTTATTTTAGCTTACGTCATTTTAGTGATGCTTGGGCTGATTCAAGGCGTACCGTCAAATGAACCTATGCTCGGGCAGCTGACAGACAATGGACGGGCAGCTGAAGCAGGGCTAAAAGAAGGGGATTATATCCAAAGCATTAACGGAGAGAAAATGAGGTCTTGGACTGACATTGTCTCCGCTGTAAAAGAAAACCCGGAGAAAGAAATGGACGTTGCAGTAAAAAGAGATAACAAAACGCTTCATATTTCGGTGACTCCGGAAGCTGTTAAAGATGAGAACAAAAAAACAATCGGACGTTTCGGTTCCTATGCGCCGACTGAAAAAGGCGTACTCTCAGCGGTTGCTTACGGCGCGACATCAACAGTTGATGTCACCAAAGCCATTTTAACCAATCTGAGCAAATTAGTAACAGGCCAATTTAAACTCGATATGCTGTCAGGTCCTGTCGGCATATATGACATGACAGACCAAGTGGCGAAAACAGGGATCGTGAATTTATTTCAGTTTGCGGCGTTTTTAAGCATTAATCTTGGGATTGTCAACCTGCTTCCGATTCCGGCACTTGACGGAGGAAGACTGTTGTTTCTATTTATTGAAGCGATTCGGGGCAAACCGATTAACAGGGAAAAAGAAGCATTTGTTGTGTTTATCGGAGTAGCTTTCTTAATGCTTCTTATGCTGGTTGTCACATGGAACGATATCCAGCGGCTGTTTTTGTAAACGAAAAGTAAATCAATCAGAGGTGCGAAGAAATGAGACAAAGCTTGACGCTTATTCCTACGCTCCGTGAAGTTCCAGCTGATGCCGAAGCAAAAAGTCATCAGCTTCTTCTGAGAGCAGGATTTATCAGACAGAATACGAGCGGGGTATACAGCTATATGCCTCTTGCGTATAAGGTGATTCAAAACATTCAGCAAATTGTTCGAGAAGAAATGGAGAAAATTGATGCCGTAGAAATGCTCATGCCTGCGTTGCAGCAGGCAGAGACATGGCAGGAATCAGGCAGATGGTATACGTATGGTCCCGAACTGATGAGACTAAAAGACCGTCATGGCCGTGAATTTGCTTTAGGGGCAACGCATGAAGAGGTTATCACTTCGCTTGTTCGCGATGAGGTTAAATCTTATAAGCGTCTCCCTCTGACTCTTTATCAAATTCAGTCTAAGTTCAGAGATGAAAAACGTCCTCGCTTCGGTTTGTTAAGAGGCCGCGAATTTATTATGAAGGATGCGTACTCTTTCCATGCATCTGCAGAGAGCCTGGATGAAACGTATCAAAAAATGTACGAGGCCTATTCTAATATTTTTGCCCGCTGCGGCATTAATGTAAGACCTGTTATCGCTGATTCAGGCGCAATGGGAGGAAAGGATACGCACGAATTTATGGCACTTTCTGCGATCGGAGAGGATACGATTGCGTATTCTGATGAATCACAGTACGCGGCTAATATCGAGATGGCTGAAGTTCTTCACCAGGAAGTTCCTTCAGATAAAGAGCCTAAAGCTCTAGAGAAGGTTCATACGCCTAACGTGAAAACAATCGAAGAACTGACTGCGTTCTTGCAGGTTTCGGCTGAAGCGTGCATTAAGTCAGTATTGTTTAAAGCTGATGACCGTTTTGTCTTAGTGCTTGTAAGAGGGGATCATGAAGTTAACGATATTAAAGTGAAAAACTTGCTTCATGCAGAAGTTGTAGAGCTTGCCACACATGAAGAGGTCATTCAGCAGCTCGGAACAGAGCCAGGCTTTGTAGGCCCTGTCGGTATTCATCAGGATGTGGAAGTATATGCCGATCAAGCTGTGAAAGCAATGGTTAATGCTGTTGCCGGGGCAAATGAAGGAGATCATCATTATAAAAATGTCAATGTGAATCGTGACGCGCAAATTAAAGAATTTGCTGATCTTCGTTTTATTAAAGAAGGTGATCCTTCACCAGACGGCAAGGGAACGATCCGTTTTGCTGAGGGAATCGAAGTCGGACAAGTCTTTAAGCTCGGAACACGCTATTCAGAAGCGATGAATGCGACATATTTAGATGAAAACGGACGCGCGCAGCCAATGCTGATGGGCTGTTACGGAATCGGTGTGTCAAGAACGCTTTCTGCTATTGCTGAACAGCATCACGACGAAAAAGGATTAATATGGCCAAAAAGCGTTGCCCCGTTCGATCTTCATATTCTTGCATTGAACATGAAAAATGATGGGCAAAGAGAG
This sequence comes from Bacillus sp. FSL R5-0416, assembly GCF_037975425.1. NCBI lineage: Bacteria > Bacillati > Bacillota > Bacilli > Caryophanales > Bacillaceae > Bacillus > Bacillus sp. FSL R5-0416. The sequence goes on from NZ_CP150252.1 coordinate 1,739,579, forward strand.
CTTGCTGAAAAGCTGTATGCCGATTTAAAAGCGGAAGGCTATGAAGTGCTCTATGACGACCGTGCTGAGCGTGCCGGTGTAAAATTCGCTGATTCAGATCTAATCGGCCTTCCAATCCGCATCACTGTCGGAAAACGGGCTGACGAAGGAATCGTCGAAGTGAAAATTCGTCAAACTGGTGAGTCAACTGAGATTTCAGTAGACGAATTATCTGCGTTTATCAGCAAGCAGTAATCACCATAACGATTTATCAAAAAACATGTTAAAATAGAAATAATAGAAGGTACCTCATTGCCTGAGGTACCTTCACTTATGATGTTTTTAGGGAGGGATACTGTCTTAATGGAACAGTTATCAGTAAACAGAAGGCAGTTTCAAATTCTTCTGCAGCAGATTAATATGACAGATGATACCTTCATGACATACTTTGAACATGGCGAGATTAAAAAGCTGACAATTCACAAAGCTTCTAAATCTTGGCATTTTCATTTTCAATTTAAATCTTTGCTGCCTTTTCAAATATATGACACATTAACAACGAGGCTGACGCAATCGTTTGCCCACATAGCAAAAGTGACATCTTCAATTGAAGTTCAGGATGCCGAGGTCAGTGAAAGTATCGTTCAAGACTACTGGTCACGCTGCATTGAAGAACTGCAGGGCATTTCGCCGCCGATTATCAGTCTTTTAAACCAGCAAAAACCGAAGCTGAAGGGCAATAAACTGATTGTCAAAACCAAAACGGATACAGAAGCGGCTGCGCTAAAGAACAAATACAGTTCCATGATACAAGCAGGCTACCGTCAATTTGGCTTTCCGGATCTTCAGCTTGATGCTGAAATATTTGTATCCGAGCAGGAAGTTCAAAAGTTTCGGGAGCAAAAGCTTGCGGAAGACCAAGAGCGGGCTATGCAGGCCTTGATTGAAATGGAGAAGAAAGATAAAGAAAGTGATGAAGACCAAGCACCATCTGGTCCTCTTGTTATCGGTTATCAAATTAAAGATAACGAGGAAATCCGGACACTTGACAGCATCATGGACGAAGAACGAAGAATTACGGTCCAAGGTTATGTGTTTGATGTGGAGACGCGCGAGCTGAAGAGCGGGCGCACGCTGTGTATCTTCAAAATTACAGACTATACAAATAGTATTTTGATCAAAATGTTTGCACGTGAAAAAGAAGATGCGGCACTGATGAAGTCTCTGAAAAAAGGAATGTGGGTAAAAGCACGCGGAAGCATTCAAAATGATACATTTGTCAGAGACCTTGTCATGATCGCAAATGACGTAAACGAAATAAAAGCAAAAACCCGTGAAGATTCAGCACCTGAAGGAGAAAAAAGAGTGGAATTGCATCTTCATTCCCCAATGAGCCAAATGGATGCTGTTACGGGTATCGGAAAGCTTGTCGAACAGGCGAAAAAATGGGGGCATGAGGCCATCGCTTTGACTGACCATGCTGTCGTTCAATCCTTCCCTGATGCGTATTCTGCGGCCAAAAAGCATGGAATTAAAATGATTTACGGGATGGAAGCGAATCTCGTGGATGATGGCGTGCCAATTGCTTATAATGCCGCACATCGTCTGCTCGAAGAAGAAACTTATGTTGTTTTTGACGTTGAGACGACAGGATTGTCTGCTGTATACGATACCATTATTGAGCTGGCTGCAGTAAAAGTAAAAGGCGGAGAAATTATTGATAAATTTGAGGCGTTTGCGAACCCGCATCGTCCGCTTTCCGCCACAATCATAGAGCTGACAGGGATCACTGATGATATGCTACAAGACGCTCCGGATGTCGTAGATGTAATAAGAGATTTCAGAGAATGGATTGGCGATGATATCCTTGTCGCTCATAATGCAAGCTTTGATATGGGATTCTTAAATGTAGCCTATAAAAAGCTTCTTGAAGTCGATAAAGCTAAAAACCCAGTCATTGACACGCTAGAACTAGGACGTTTTCTCTATCCGGAATTTAAGAACCACCGGCTGAACACACTTTGTAAAAAGTTTGATATCGAACTCACACAACATCACCGTGCGATCTATGATACTGAGGCAACCGCTTATTTGCTTCTGAAAATGCTGAAAGACGCGGCTGAAAAAGGTATTCAGTACCATGATGAGTTGAATGAAAATATGGGTCAGTCCAATGCTTATCAAAGATCAAGACCGTATCATGCAACATTACTTGCCGTGAACAGCACGGGACTTAAAAATTTATTTAAGCTTGTGTCACTTTCTCATATTCATTATTTTTACAGAGTGCCGCGTATTCCGAGATCTCAGCTTGAGAAATACAGGGAAGGGCTGCTGATCGGTTCTGCCTGTGACAGGGGAGAGGTTTTTGAGGGAATGATGCAAAAATCGCCTGAAGAGGTGGAAGATATCGCGTCATTCTATGATTACCTTGAGGTTCAGCCGCCTGAAGTGTATCGTCACTTGCTGGAGCTTGAACTGGTCCGTGATGAAAAAGCGCTGAAAGAAATTATTGCGAATATCACGAAGCTGGGGGAAAAGCTTAATAAACCGGTTGTTGCTACGGGAAATGTTCATTACTTGAATGATGAGGATAAAATCTACAGAAAGATTTTAATATCCTCACAAGGCGGGGCAAATCCGCTGAATAGGCATGAACTGCCGAAAGTGCATTTCAGAACGACAGACGAAATGCTTGAAGCTTTTTCTTTCTTAGGTGAAGAAAAAGCGAAGGAGATCGTAGTCACCAATACCCAAAAGGTTGCTTCTTTAGTTGATGACATCAAGCCGATTAAAGATGATTTATATACGCCGAAAATCGAAGGCGCTGATGAAGAGATCAGAGAAATGAGCTATCAGCGTGCAAGAAGCATTTACGGGGAAGAGCTGCCTGAAATTGTCGAAGCGCGGATTGAAAAAGAGTTAAAGAGTATTATTGGCCACGGATTTGCTGTTATTTACTTGATCTCTCACAAACTTGTAAAACGTTCACTAGATGACGGGTATCTCGTTGGTTCCCGTGGTTCCGTAGGATCTTCATTAGTTGCGACACTTACTGAGATTACTGAGGTAAACCCGCTGCCGCCGCACTATGTTTGTCCTGAGTGCCAGCATTCTGAGTTCTTTAATGACGGTTCTGTCGGTTCCGGTTTTGACCTGCCTGACAAGACATGTCCTCATTGTGGAACGCCTTTGAAAAAAGACGGCCATGATATTCCATTTGAAACGTTCTTAGGATTTAAAGGGGACAAAGTACCTGATATCGATTTGAACTTCTCAGGGGAATATCAGCCGCAAGCACACAATTACACAAAAGTATTGTTCGGGGAAGACAATGTATATCGTGCGGGAACAATAGGCACGGTGGCAGAAAAAACAGCCTACGGTTATGTAAAAGGCTATGCCGGAGACAACAATCTTCATATGCGCGGTGCCGAAATAGATCGGCTCGTACAGGGATGCACAGGTGTAAAACGTACAACTGGACAACACCCTGGCGGTATTATCGTAGTTCCGGATTATATGGATATTTATGATTTTTCACCGATCCAGTTCCCGGCAGATGCCACAGGTTCAGAGTGGAAAACGACTCATTTTGATTTCCACTCCATCCATGACAACCTGTTAAAACTTGATATTCTCGGACACGATGACCCGACTGTTATTCGGATGCTTCAAGACTTAAGCGGAATAGATCCGAAAACAATTCCGACGGATGATCCTGAAGTGATGAAGATCTTCCAGGGAACCGAATCACTCGGTGTGACTGAAGAACAGATTGGCTGTAAAACGGGCACTCTTGGAATTCCTGAATTCGGAACCCGATTTGTCCGGCAGATGCTTGAAGATACAAAGCCGACCACTTTTTCTGAGCTCGTTCAGATTTCAGGCTTGTCTCACGGAACTGATGTATGGCTTGGCAATGCACAGGAGCTCATCCACAATAATATTTGTGAGCTGAGTGAGGTTATCGGCTGCCGTGATGACATTATGGTTTATTTAATCTATCAAGGCCTTGAACCGTCCCTTGCCTTTAAAATCATGGAATTCGTGCGTAAAGGAAAAGGATTAACGCCTGAATGGGAAGAAGAAATGAAAAATAACAATGTCCCAGCCTGGTATATTGATTCTTGTAAAAAGATTAAATACATGTTCCCGAAAGCCCACGCCGCGGCATATGTCTTAATGGCAGTCCGCATCGCTTACTTTAAAGTGCATCATGCTCTTTTGTATTATGCGGCTTATTTTACCGTTCGTGCAGATGACTTTGATATTGATACAATGATCAAGGGCTCTACAGCAATCAGAGCGGTAATGGAGGATATAAACGCTAAAGGACTTGATGCTTCACCGAAGGAAAAGAACCTTCTGACTGTTTTAGAATTAGCGCTTGAGATGTGTGAGAGAGGCTATTCATTCCAAAAAGTCGATTTATATCGCTCTAGCGCTACAGAGTTTATTATTGACGGCAACAGTCTTATTCCGCCGTTTAACTCTATTCCAGGGTTAGGGACGAACGCTGCTTTGAACATTGTAAAAGCTCGCGAAGAAGGCGAATTCCTCTCAAAAGAAGATTTGCAAAAGAGAGGGAAAGTATCAAAAACGATTTTAGAGTACTTAGATCGCCACGGCTGTCTGGAATCACTGCCTGATCAAAACCAATTGTCACTGTTCTAATATGGAAAGCAGAATTTCTCAGAAATTCTGCTTCTATGCATACATAAGCGCAAAAAGTGCCATCGTAATATTAGAGTTTCTGTCACTTGCTTAGGTAAGAAGGTAAGCGTATATCCATTTGCAATAAAAATATGGTTATGGTATAGTTTTATTGGAAATGCTAACGATTACCGAGGCAAAGAGTGGGGAAACCCGCTCTTTTGTATTGAACAGGAGAATTTTGTCTCGACATGTTCATCGTTTACTTTTTAGCCCCTGCTCTTTTGAAGCAGGGTTTTTATGCAGAGTGACGAGACGAATATGAGATCGACAGCACAAGGAGGAAGAACATGAGCAAAAAAGTGACTGACACCGTTCAAGAAATGGCTCAGCCAATCGTAGACAGCCTTCAGCTGGAACTCGTTGACATTGAATTTGTCAAAGAGGGCCAAAGCTGGTTCCTTCGCGTGTTTATTGATTCCGATGACGGTGTGGATATTGAGGAATGTGCCAAAGTAAGCGAAGCTTTAAGCGAAAAGCTTGATGAGGCAGACCCAATCAGCCAAAATTACTTTCTTGAAGTCTCATCTCCAGGAGCTGAGCGTCCGCTAAAGAAAAAAGCCGATTTCGAAAAATCACTAGGAAAAAACGTATACATTAAGACGTATGAGCCTATTGACGGCGTAAAAGTGTTTGAAGGTGAACTGGCTGAATTTGATGGACAAACAGTGACAGTTGAGATCACGATCAAAACAAGAAAGAAACGGATCAATATTCCGTATGAAAAGATAGCTAATGCAAGATTAGCTGTTACATTCTAATGAATACAAATGTTTTAAGGGGGGAGACCGTTAAATGAGCAGTGAATTATTAGATGCTCTCACGATTCTTGAAAAAGAAAAAGGCATCAGTAAAGAAATTATCATCGAAGCAATCGAAGCTGCGTTAATTTCTGCTTATAAGCGGAATTTTAATCAAGCGCAAAATGTACGGGTGGATCTAAACCGTGAAACTGGCTCCATCCGTGTATTTGCAAGAAAAGATGTCGTTGACGAAGTATACGACCAGAGATTAGAGATCTCAATTGAAGAGGCACAGGGCATCCATCCGGAATATATGGTCGGCGATGTCGTCGAAATCGAAGTTACACCTAAGGATTTCGGGCGCATAGCTGCTCAAACAGCGAAGCAGGTCGTCACACAGCGTGTGCGCGAAGCTGAGCGCGGCGTGATCTATTCTGAATTTATCGACCGTGAAGAAGACATCATGACAGGGATCGTCCAGCGTCTGGACAATAAATTTATCTACGTGTCTTTAGGCAAAATAGAAGCCTTGCTGCCGGTTAATGAGCAAATGCCGAATGAAAGCTACAAGCCCCATGACCGCATTAAGGTATATATCACAAAAGTAGAAAAAACAACGAAGGGCCCGCAGATTTATGTGTCAAGAACACATCCAGGCCTGTTAAAGCGTTTGTTTGAAATTGAAGTGCCTGAAATTTATGATGGAACTGTCGAGCTAAAATCTGTTGCCAGAGAAGCCGGCGACCGTTCAAAAATTTCTGTTCGCACAGATGATCCTGACGTTGATCCTGTCGGTTCATGCGTAGGGCCTAAAGGCCAGCGTGTGCAAGCAATCGTCAATGAATTAAAAGGTGAAAAAATTGACATTGTCAACTGGTCCAGTGATCCTGTAGAATTTGTCGCGAATGCGCTCAGCCCTTCCAAAGTGCTTGATGTCATTGTTAATGAAGAAGAAAAAGCGACAACTGTTATTGTTCCTGATTACCAGCTGTCTCTGGCAATTGGCAAAAGAGGACAAAACGCACGCTTAGCTGCTAAACTGACAGGCTGGAAGATTGATATTAAGAGCGAAACGGACGCAAGAGAACTTGGAATCTATCCGAGAGAACTTGAAGAAGATGATGAGCCGCTCTTTACGGAGCCTGAAACTGCTGAATCGGATGAATAAGAGGTGACTTTAGGTGAATAAACACAAAAAGATCCCATTACGCAAATGTGTAGTGACTGGTGAAATGAAGCCTAAAAAGGAACTGATCCGAGTTGTACGGTCAAAAGAAGGCGAAATCTCAGTGGACCCGACCGGAAAAAAGAATGGGCGGGGTGCTTATTTAACGCTGGATAAAGAGTGCATCTTAGCAGCAAAAAAGAAAAACACTTTGCAAAATCAATTTCAATCACAAATCGATGACCAGATTTTCGATGAATTGCTGGAACTGGCGGAAAAGGTGAAAAAATAAAATGTCTGGAATGGAATGGTTTCCCTTGCTGGGTCTGGCCAATCGAGCTCGTAAGGTCGTGTCAGGCGAAGACTTGGTAATAAAAGAAATCAGGAATGCGCGTGCAAAGCTTGTCCTGCTTACAGAGGATGCATCATCTAACACAGCAAAAAAAGTAACTGACAAGTGCAATTATTATAAAGTCCCTTATAAAAAAGTCGAGAGTCGCGCGGTTCTTGGACGCTCTATCGGTAAAGAAGCCCGTGTCGTTGTCGCCGTCACTGACCAAGGTTTTGCGAATAAGCTGATCAGCTTGCTCGATTAATATTTTTGGGGGTGAACGAATGGCTAAAATGAGAGTATACGAATATGCAAAAGCGTTAAATGTTTCAAGTAAGGAAATTTTGACCGCACTGAAGAACATGGATTTAGAAGTGAATAATCACATGGCCATGCTTGAAGAAAAGGCCATTAAAAAGCTTGATGCCAAATATAAAAAAGGCGGCGCAGCTGCTAAATCTCAAAAGCCAGCAGAAACGAACAAAAACAAACAGCCACAAGGGGTTAATCAGCAATCAGCTGGAAATCAACCAAATAAAATTCGAGACGGAAAGAAGAATGACGTGCAGAATAATCAATTTAACAAAAACAAGAAGAATAACAACAACAAAAAAAATAAACGCAACAACAATAATAAAAACCAACATCAGCAAAAGCCTGTAAAGCCGAAAAAAGAGCTTCCTGAGAAAATTACATTCTCTGGCACTTTAACAGTTGGCGCACTTGCTGAAGAGCTTGGCAAAGAGCCTTCAGAAATCATTAAAAAGCTGATGCTTCTTGGCGTAATGGCAACTATTAACCAAGAGCTTGATAAAGACACAATCGAACTCATTGCATCAGAATATGGTGTTGAAACAGAAGAGGTCATTGTGCTTGAAGAAACAGAGCTGGAAAAATACGAAGAGCCTGATAATGAAGAGGATCTTGAAATTCGTCCTCCTGTCGTGACAATCATGGGCCACGTTGACCATGGGAAAACAACGCTTCTTGACAGCATCCGTAAAACAAAGGTTGTTGAAGGAGAAGCAGGCGGAATCACTCAGCATATCGGCGCTTATCAAATTGAAGAGAACGGCAAGAAAATCACGTTTTTGGATACACCAGGCCACGCCGCATTTACAACAATGCGTGCACGCGGTGCAGAAGTAACTGATATTACGATTCTTGTCGTAGCTGCCGATGACGGTGTCATGCCGCAAACAGTTGAAGCGATTAACCATGCAAAAGCAGCAGAGGTTCCAATCATCGTTGCTGTGAATAAAATAGATAAAGAATCCGCAAACCCTGACCGTGTGATGCAAGAACTGACGGAATACGGACTTGTCCCTGAAGCTTGGGGCGGAGAAACCATTTTTGTGCCGCTTTCCGCTTTAACTGGAAAAGGCATTGATGAGCTCGTTGAAATGATTTTGCTTGTCAGTGAGGTAGAGGAACTGAAAGCGAATCCGAACCGTCAGGCAAAAGGAACGGTTATTGAAGCTGAACTCGATAAAGGCAGAGGGTCAGTCGCGACATTGCTCGTACAGACTGGAACACTGCATGTCGGTGATCCGATCGTAGTCGGCAATACATTTGGCCGTGTCCGTGCAATGGTTAACGACATTGGCCGCCGTGTGAAAACTGCCGGCCCGTCAACTCCGGTTGAAATTACCGGTTTGAATGATGTCCCTCAAGCGGGAGACCAATTCCTTGTCTTTAAGGATGAAAAAACAGCTCGTTCTGTCGGTGAAGCCCGTGCTTCGAAACAGCTTGAAGAGCAGCGCAGCGATAAAGCGAAGCTCAGTCTTGATGATTTATTCGAGCAAATTAAGCAAGGTGATGTAAAAGACATCAACCTCATCGTAAAAGCTGACGTTCAAGGATCTGCTGAAGCTTTAACGGCTGCACTTCAAAAAATTGAAGTAGAAGGCGTTAAAGTGAAAATCATCCATACAGGCGTTGGTGCGATTACTGAATCAGACATTATCTTGGCATCTGCTTCCAATGCAATTGTTATCGGGTTTAATGTGAGACCGGACGGAAATGCTAAGAGTACGGCTGAAGCTGAAAATGTAGATATTCGACTTCACCGTATCATTTACAAAGTAATCGACGAGATTGAAGCTGCCATGAAAGGTATGCTTGATCCTGAATATGAAGAAAAAGTAATTGGTCAAGTAGAAGTACGCCAAACATTCAAAGTATCTAAAATCGGTACAATTGCCGGCGGATATGTTACTGAAGGAACCATTACGCGCGACAGCGGCCTCCGTTTAATTCGTGACGGCGTCGTCATCTTTGAAGGCGAAGTAGATGTTCTGAAACGCTTTAAAGACGATGTGAAAGAAGTTTCACAAGGCTATGAATGTGGTATTACAATTAAGAAATACAATGACATTCGTGAAGGTGACATCCTTGAAGCGTTTGTCATGCAAGAAATTGAAAGAACGTGATCGGATTTGCGGAGTGTGAATGCATCATTTATGATGCAGGATCGCTAAAAGAAAAGCGTGCCGTTCTGAAGCGGGTTTTAACCAGGGTTCAAAACAAGTTCAATGTTTCGATTTCGGAGATTGGCTATCAGGACACCTGGCAAAGAACCAGCTTCGGAATCGCCGCTGTTTCTTCCTCTCGCGTTCAAACAGAAAAAGAACTGCAACGCGTCCTAGCGTTTATCGATTCTTTTCCTGAAATTGAACGGACGATCACTAGGACAGAGTGGTTTTAACTTAGAGGTGATTGAATTGAGTATGAGAGCAAACCGTGTCGGCGAGCAAATGAAAAAAGAACTCGGTGATATTATCAGCCGCAAGCTGAAAGACCCGAGAATTGGTTTTCTGACAGTAACGGATGTACGTGTATCAGGTGATTTGCAAATTGCAAAGGTGTATATCTCGGTTCTCGGTGACGAGAAAAAACGGGAAGAAGCGCTGAAAGGGCTGGCAAAAGCGAAAGGATTTATCCGATCCGAAATCGGCAGCCGCATCAGACTTCGAAAAACGCCTGAAATTGAATTTGAGTTCGATGAATCAATCGATTACGGGAATCGGATCGAAACACTGATTCACGAATTACATTCAGAGAAACCATCTGAATAAAAAATGAGAGGATAGGCGTATATCGTCTGTCCTCTTTCTTCGTTTAAAAGAAAAAAGCTCAAAAGAAGGAGTGAAAGGCAAATGGTTAACGGAGTTCTCCTTTTACATAAACCTGTTGGCATGACATCGCACGACTGTGTCATGAAGATCCGAAAGCTGTTAAAAACAAAAAAAGTAGGACATACAGGAACGCTCGATCCGGAAGTGTCAGGCGTGCTTCCGATTTGTGTAGGAAGAGCGACAAAAATAGTCGAATACTTAACTGAGAAATCTAAAACGTATGATGCAGAAATAACGCTTGGCTTTTCAACCACTACAGAGGATCAAACCGGAGAAACGGTGGAAATAAAGCCTGTCAATCACGACATTGATAAAGCGGATGTAGAAAAGGTTTTAAACAGTTTAAAGGGGAAACAAGAACAAATTCCGCCCATGTATTCCGCTGTAAAAGTAAACGGCAAAAAATTATACGAATACGCAAGAGCAGGGATTGAAGTAGAACGTCCGAAACGTATGATAACCATTGAAGACATTGCCCTGACGACAGAGATTAAACATCATGGAGAAACCGCAAGCTTCCGGTTTACAGTGACTTGCTCCAAAGGGACCTATGTAAGGACGCTGGCGGTCATGATCGGAGAAAAGCTCGGATATCCGGCTCATATGTCTCATTTAATCCGTACGGCATCCGGAGATTTTTCTCTCGACGAATGCTTTACTTTTGATGAGCTCGAAGCACAGGCCCAATCCGGAACCGTGGAAGAGCATACAGTTCCTATTGAACGTGCGCTCAATCATTTGCCGAAATGGATCATAAGTGATACATTAGCTAAGAAAGTAGAAAATGGGGCTTTGCTTGAGACGCCCGAGCAGTTTTCTGAAATGACAAGTGAAGACCGTATCGCCGTCTTTACTGAATCCGGAACCTGTTTGGCGATCTATTTCCCTCATCCTGCAAAAAAAGGGCTGTTAAAGCCGGCAAAAGTATTGATGCAAAAAAGCGAACAATAGAAAAAAGGTGACCGTTCTGTGAAGACGATACATATTACACATCCTCATCATTTAATAAAAGAGGAGCAGGCAAAATCAGTGATGGCGTTAGGATATTTTGACGGCGTTCATCTCGGGCATCAAAAGGTAATCGGCACAGCGAAGCAAATAGCCGAAGAAAAAGGTCTGACATTGGCTGTGATGACCTTTCATCCCCATCCTTCTCACGTGTTGGGCAGAGATAAGGAACCTAAGGATCTGATTACGCCTCTTGAAGACAAAATAAATCAAATTGAACAATTAGGTACAGAAGTTCTGTATGTCGTTAAATTTAATGAAGTGTTTGCTTCTCTTTCTCCTAAGCAGTTTATAGACCAGTATATTATCGGCCTTAATGTGCGGCACGCAGTGGCAGGCTTTGACTTTACGTACGGCAAATACGGCAAGGGAACAATGGAGACCATGCCGGATGATTTAGACGGAAAAGCTGGGTGCACAATGGTAGAAAAATTAACGGAGCAGGATAAAAAAATCAGTTCTTCGTATATCCGTACCGCGCTTCAAAACGGAGATGTTGAATTGGCGAATGTCTTGCTTGGACAACCTTATTTTATTAAAGGAATTGTCATTCATGGTGATAAAAGAGGGCGGACCATCGGGTTTCCGACAGCGAATGTCGGTTTAAATAACAGCTATATCGTCCCGCCCACAGGTGTATATGCCGTAAAAGCGGAAGTGAACGGCGAAGTTTACAATGGCGTTTGCAATATTGGCTATAAGCCAACGTTTTATGAAAAGCGCCCTGAGCAGCCTTCCATCGAGGTCAATCTGTTTGATTTCGATCAAGAGGTATATGGAGCCGCTATAAAAATCGAATGGTACAAACGGATTCGGAGCGAGCGGAAATTCAATGGCATCAAAGAATTAACAGAGCAAATTGAGAAAGATAAGCAGGAAGCCATCCGTTATTTCAGCAATTTACGGAAATAACTTGCAACGCACGCAAATTTTATTCTAAAATATTTGCATATAGGCACGATTTTTAGTATGATAGTTTTCGTAGTCTTAAAACCATTGCTTGGCAATCCGAAGTCACCGACGGTTGCTAGGTAACTGGGGCTAAATATGATTTGGAGGTGAAACAGGATGGCAATTACTCAAGAGCGTAAAAACCAACTCATCAATGAGTTCAAAACACACGAATCTGATACTGGATCTCCAGAAGTTCAGATCGCTATCCTAACTGACTCAATTAACAACTTGAACGAGCATTTACGTACTCACAAGAAAGACCACCACTCACGTCGCGGTCTTCTTAAAATGGTAGGTAAGCGTCGTAATCTTCTTACGTATCTGCGTAATAAAGACGTAACTCGTTACCGTGAGTTAATTAACAAACTAGGCTTACGTCGATAATCGTAAAAAGCGGGAGGATTCCCGCTTTTTTATCGTATTAAAGCGAAATTTCTTATAACAAATCATTGAAATCCTTTTACATACTACTTTGACATTGATATGTTCAATTCATTTCGTTCATAATAGGAGTAATTGATTATTTCACACAACGAAGAGAGGAGTTCGTAATTGTATGGGACAAGAAAAACATGTCTTTACCATAGATTGGGCCGGAAGAACGCTTACTGTTGAAACCGGCCAGCTTGCCAAACAGGCAAATGGTGCTGTGATGATCCGCTACGGTGATACAGCAGTACTTAGTACAGCAACCGCTTCAAAAGAACCTAAACCGCTTGATTTCTTCCCTCTTACTGTAAACTATGAAGAAAGATTATATGCGGTAGGGAAAATTCCGGGCGGATTTATTAAAAGAGAAGGGCGTCCAAGTGAAAAAGCGGTTCTTGCCAGCCGTTTAATTGACCGTCCGATCCGTCCTTTGTTTGCCGATGGATTCCGTAATGAAGTTCAAGTCATCAGCATTGTCATGAGTGTTGACCAAAACTGCTCTTCAGAAATGGCTGCCATGTTCGGTTCATCTCTTGCACTTTCTGTATCGGATATTCCGTTTGAAGGACCGATTGCAGGGGTTACTGTCGGACGCATTGATGATCAATTTATCATTAACCCGACAGTCGATCAGCTTGAAAAAAGCGATATCAATCTTGTCGTTGCCGGCACGAAAGATGCGATTAACATGGTAGAAGCGGGAGCGAACGAAGTTCCTGAGGAAATCATGCTTGAGGCCATTATGTTCGGCCATGAAGAGATTAAACGCCTGATTGCATTCCAAGAAGAAATTGTTGCAGCAGTCGGCAAAGAGAAATCTGAAATTAAGCTCTTTGAAATTGATGAAGAGCTTAATGAAAAAGTAAAAGCTTTGGCAGAAGAGGATCTGCTGAAAGCCATCCAAGTTCATGAAAAGCATGCCCGTGAAGATGCCATTAACGAAGTGAAGAACGCAGTTGTGGCAAAATTCGAGGATGAAGAACATGATGAAGACACAATCAAGCAAGTGAAGCAGATTTTATCCAAGCTGGTGAAAAATGAAGTTCGCCGCCTGATTACTGAAGAGAAAGTAAGACCGGATGGCCGCGGTGTCGATCAAATCCGCCCGCTCTCTTCAGAGGTTGGCCTCTTGCCAAGAACGCACGGTTCAGGTCTATTTACAAGGGGACAAACTCAGGCCCTCAGCGTATGTACGCTAGGTGCTCTGGGAGATGTGCAAATCCTTGACGGCTTAGGTGTCGAAGAGTCGAAACGGTTTATGCATCATTACAACTTCCCGCAATTCAGCGTTGGGGAAACAGGACCGATGCGCGGACCGGGACGTCGTGAAATCGGACACGGAGCACTGGGTGAGCGTGCGCTTGAGCCAGTTATTCCGTCTGAAAAAGACTTCCCTTATACTGTCCGTCTTGTTTCAGAAGTGCTTGAATCAAACGGTTCTACATCTCAAGCAAGCATTTGCGCAAGCACACTTGCAATGATGGATGCTGGTGTACCGATTAAAGCGCCAGTTGCTGGTATTGCGATGGGTCTTGTCAAATCAGGCGAACATTACACTGTCTTAACTGACATCCAAGGCATGGAAGATGCGCTCGGAGATATGGACTTTAAAGTAGCGGGAACTGAAAAAGGCGTAACGGCCCTGCAAATGGACATTAAAATTGAAGGCCTTTCCAGAGAGATTCTTGAAGAAGCGCTTCAGCAGGCGAAAAAGGGCAGAATGGAAATCCTCAACAGCATGCTTGCAACATTAAGCGAATCAAGAAAAGAGCTTTCTCGATATGCGCCTAAGATCTTAACAATGACCATTAATCCTGATAAAATCCGCGATGTCATCGGACCAAGCGGAAAACAAATCAATAAGATCATCGAAGAAACCGGTGTTAAAATTGATATTGAGCAGGACGGCACAATCTTTATTTCCTCTACAGATGAAAGCGGCAACCAAAAAGCGAAAAAAATCATCGAAGACCTTGTTAGAGAGGTTGAAGTCGGCCAACTTTACCTAGGTAAAGTGAAACGGATTGAAAAATTCGGGGCTTTCGTTGAAATTTTCAGCGGAAAAGACGGTTTGGTGCACATTTCAGAGCTTGCGCTTGAACGCGTAGGGAAAGTTGAAGATGTTGTAAAAATCGGAGACGAGATTCTTGTCAAAGTCACTGAAATTGATAAACAAGGACGAGTGAATTTATCCCGCAAAGCGGTGCTCCGTGAAGAGAAAGAAAAAGAAGAACAACAATCTTAAATGAAAACATAAAAGGAGCCTGGGAGACCCGGCTTCTTTATTTTGAAGCTTTTCAAAAGCAGGCGGGTTCTACCTTGTCCTTCTCCTTCATAATGTGAGGTGAGGGGGGACAGAACATGTACAAAAAATTTGTACCGTTTGCCGTTTTTTTATTTCTTTTTTTTGTCTCATTTGAGATGATGGAAAATCCGCATGCACTTGATTATATAGGGGCAATGAAAAAAGATACGGTGACTGTCACGGCGTCAAAAGACCAATTATATGAAGAATTGCTTCAAAAAGCGCCGGAGTACGAAGTTAAGCCCCAGAATGCAAGAATTGATAAAGTGTGGAAAAGCATTCCAGGCTACAATGGATTAAAGGTCAATATTGAACAATCATATAAAAAAATGAAAAAGCATGGTGAGTTTCGGGAAAAAGATTTGGTGTACAGTCAAGTAAAACCAAGTGTTCATCTTGAGTCACTTCAGCCTGAGCCTATTTATAAAGGAAATCCTGACAAACCGATGGTGGCTTTTTTAATCAATGTGGCATGGGGAAATGAGTATTTGGAAAAAATGCTCCCTATTCTGCAAAAGCACCAGGTTAAAGCTACGTTCTTTTTAGAAGGCAATTGGGTGAGAAACAATGTACAGCTCGCTAAGAAGATTGCAAAAGACGGACATGAAATCGGAAATCATTCATACAATCATCCGGATATGAGCAAACTGACTACAGGAAGAATTTCCGAGCAGCTCGACAAGACCAATGAACAAATAGAACAAACGATCGGCGTTAAGCCAAAGTGGTTCGCTCCGCCAAGCGGAAGTTTCAGAAAAGCGGTTATCGACATTGCAGCAGAGAAACAGATGGGAACAGTCATGTGGACAGTTGATACAATCGATTGGCAAAAGCCGGCTCCGTCTGTACTTCAGACGAGAGTGTTAAGCAAGATACATAATGGTGCCATGATTTTAATGCATCCGACTGACCCTACGGCGGAAAGTCTTGAAGCGCTGATTACACAGATAAAAGACAAAGGATATGCGCTTGGAACAGTCACTGAACTAATGGATGAAACAAGACTATTGAAGTAACAGATGAAGGCAGCTTGTCTTTGAATAGGAGGAACAAATTTGATTAAACGATATACGTGTCAAAATGGTGTAAGAATTGTGCTGGAAAATAACCCGACAGTCCGTTCTGTTGCGATCGGCGTATGGATCGGCACAGGTTCGAGACATGAAACGCCGGAGATAAACGGAATTTCTCACTTTTTAGAGCACATGTTCTTTAAAGGGACGAGCACAAAATCTGCACGCGAGATAGCAGAATCTTTTGATCGTATTGGCGGCCAGGTCAATGCGTTTACTTCAAAGGAATATACCTGCTACTATGCAAAGGTGCTTGACGAGCATGCGAATTACGCGCTGGACGTATTAGCAGATATGTTCTTTCATTCAACGTTTGATGAAAACGAGCTGAAAAAAGAGAAAAATGTAGTATATGAAGAAATTAAAATGTATGAAGATGCGCCGGACGACATTGTACATGATTTATTGAGCAAAGCCACTTACGGCAATCATTCTTTAGGCTACCCAATTCTAGGCACGGAAGAAACGCTTGCTTCCTTTAACGGTGACTCTCTCAGACAATACATGCATGATTATTATACGCCGGACCGAGTGGTGATTTCGGTAGCGGGCAATATATCTGACAGTTTTATCAAAGATGTAGAAAAATGGTTCGGGTCATACGAGGCGAAAGGCAAAGCGACAGGCCTTGAGAAGCCTGAGTTCCACACGGAAAAACTGACGAGAAAAAAAGAAACAGAGCAGGCTCATTTGTGCCTTGGATTTAAAGGCTTAGAGGTTGGCCATGAACGTATTTATGATTTAATCGTCCTCAACAATGTGCTCGGAGGCAGCATGAGCAGCCGGCTGTTCCAAGATGTGCGTGAAGATAAAGGACTTGCTTATTCTGTTTACAGCTATCACAGCTCATATGAGGACAGCGGAATGCTCACTATTTACGGTGGAACGGGTGCAAATCAGCTTCAGCAGCTGTCGGAAACAATTCAAGAAACCCTTGCCACATTAAAACGTGACGGCATTACCTCAAAAGAACTGGAAAACAGCAAAGAGCAAATGAAGGGAAGCTTAATGCTGAGCTTAGAAAGCACAAACAGCAAAATGAGCCGAAACGGAAAAAATGAACTGCTGCTCGGCAAACATAAAACATTAGATGAAATCATCAATGAATTAAACGCCGTGAACTTAGAGCGTGTTAACGGCCTTGCCAGACAATTGTTTACCGAAGACTATGCATTAGCACTTATCAGCCCTTCCGGCAATATGCCGTCTTAAAAAGGAAAGCCTGCTCCATAATGGAGCAGGCATTTTTTAATCCCTTTCATCATACATAGTACAAGGGGGTGACAGACATGCGGCTCAGTGAATTATCAGGAAAGGAAATTGTAGACATCAAAAGAGCTGAACGGCTCGGAGTGCTCGGCCAGACCGATTTGGAAATCAATGAACAGGATGGACAGATTACAGCACTCCTCATTCCCACAGTTAAGTGGTTTGGTTTGAGAAAGCAAGGTCATGACATTCGTGTCCCATGGCACCATATTCAAAAGATCGGTTCAGATATGATTATATTAGATGTACCTGAGGAAATGCCTCCTCGACAAGAGTAAATAGCCCAATTGACTGTGAAGCGGGCTCTAAAGAAAACATCTGAAACATCGGCTACCGGAGCCGATGTTTTTTTATATGGAAAAAGCGCATCTTTTATATTCACCGGTATTTCCTTTTGATCATAAGATGAAGGGGAGCTTAACAACTAGAGATCCAGTATATACAAAGAAGGTGAACGTTTAGAATGTTAACCGGATTGAAAATTGCAGTTATCGGCGGTGACGCAAGACAGCTCGAAATTATAAGAAAGCTCACTGAACAGCAGGCTGACATCTATCTTGTCGGTTTTGACCAATTGGATCACGGTTTTACCGGGGCAGTAAAATGCAATATTGATGAAATTCCTTTTCAGCAAATAGACAGCATCATTCTTCCAGTATCCGCGACAACAGGAGAAGGTGTCGTATCAACTGTATTTTCTAATGAAGAAGTTGTGTTAAAACAGGACCATCTCGACAAAACGCCTGCACATTGTGTCATTTTCTCAGGCATTTCTAACGCCTATTTAGAAAACATTGCAGCTCAGGCAAAAAGAAAACTTGTTAAACTGTTTGAGCGGGATGACATTGCGATATACAACTCTATTCCGACAGTAGAAGGAACGATCATGCTGGCTATTCAGCACACGGATTATACGATACACGGATCACAGGTGGCCGTTCTCGGTCTGGGGCGCACCGGGATGACGATTGCCCGTACATTTGCCGCGCTCGGGGCGAATGTAAAAGTGGGGGCAAGAAGTTCAGCGCATCTGGCACGTATCACTGAAATGGGGCTCGTTCCTTTTCATACCGATGAGCTGAAAGAGCATGTAAAAGATATAGATATTTGCATTAATACCATACCGAGTATGATTTTAAATCAAACGGTACTTTCTAGCATGACACCAAAAACCTTAATATTGGATCTGGCCTCACGTCCCGGGGGAACGGATTTTAAATATGCCGAGAAACAAGGGATTAAAGCACTTCTTGCTCCCGGGCTTCCAGGGATTGTCGCTCCTAAAACAGCTGGGCAAATCCTTGCAAACGTCTTGAGCAAGCTTTTGGCTGAAATACAAGCTGAGGAGGGGAAATAAGGATGTCGTCATTAAAAGGAAAAAGAATCGGGTTTGGGCTGACCGGGTCGCATTGCACATATGAAGCGGTTTTCCCGCAAATTGAGGCGTTGGTCAATGAAGGAGCTGAAGTCCGTCCGGTTGTCACATTTAATGTAAAATCCACAAATACCCGATTTGGAGAGGGCGCAGAATGGGTTAAAAAAATTGAAGACCTGACTGGATATGAGGCCATTGATTCGATTGTAAAGGCAGAACCTCTTGGACCGAAGCTGCCCCTTGACTGCATGGTCATTGCGCCTTTAACAGGCAATTCAATGAGCAAGCTGGCAAATGCCATGACGGACAGCCCGGTGCTGATGGCGGCAAAAGCGACAATCCGAAACAATCGGCCTGTCGTTCTGGGTATCTCGACAAATGATGCTCTTGGTTTAAACGGAACAAATTTAATGAGGCTCATGTCAACAAAAAATATCTTTTTTATTCCATTCGGGCAAGACGATCCCTTTAAAAAACCGAATTCAATGGTAGCCAAAATGGATCTGCTACCGCAAACGATTGAAAAGGCACTCATGCACCAGCAGCTTCAGCCGATTCTAGTTGAGAATTATCAGGGAAATGACTAAATTTACAGAAAATCTTTCCCAAACTAAAAAATTCGGTCATCACCCGCATATTCTATGGTAAAATAAAACGTAAAATCATAGTCAAATCAATTCAATGAAGCTGATTGGCGGAAGGAGTTTTACAGATGGGAAGAGGTTTACACGTAGCTGTTGTCGGAGCGACAGGGGCTGTGGGACAACAAATGCTTAAAACACTTGAAGACAGAAACTTTGAAATGGACACACTTACATTGCTATCTTCAAAACGCTCTGCGGGGACAAAAGTCACGTTTAAAGGCCAAGAACTGACTGTTCAGGAAGCTTCTCCTGAGAGCTTTGAAGGGGTAAATATTGCTTTGTTCAGCGCCGGCGGAAGCGTATCACAAGCATTGGCACCAGAAGCTGTAAAACGCGGCGCTATTGTTATAGATAATACGAGCGCGTTCCGCATGGATGAAAATACACCGCTTGTTGTGCCAGAAGTGAATGAGGCAGACTTGCATGAACACAACGGCATTATTGCCAATCCAAACTGCTCTACAATCCAAATGGTTGCGGCACTTGAACCGATCCGCAAAGCATATGGCTTAAACAAGGTCATCGTATCAACTTACCAGGCAGTATCAGGAGCGGGTAATGAAGCTGTAAAAGAGCTTTACAGCCAAACACAGGCGATTTTAAATAAAGAAGAAATAGAGCCTGAGATCATGCCTGTAAAAGGTGACAAAAAACACTATCAAATCGCCTTCAACGCGATTCCGCAAATCGATAAATTCCAAGATAACGGCTATACGTTTGAGGAAATGAAAATGATAAATGAAACGAAAAAAATCATGCACATGCCTGACCTTCAAGTTGCGGCTACATGTGTGAGACTGCCAATCCAAACTGGGCACTCAGAGTCCGTCTACATTGAGGTAGACCGTGATGACGCTACAGTTGAAGATATTAAAAATCTATTGAAAGAAGCTCCGGGCGTGACACTTCAGGATGATCCAAGCCAGCAGCTTTATCCGATGCCTGCTGATGCTGTCGGCAAAAACGATGTGTTTGTGGGCCGCATTCGCAAAGACTTGGACAGAGCAAACGGTTTTCATTTATGGGTTGTTTCTGATAACCTATTAAAAGGCGCGGCATGGAACTCTGTTCAAATTGCAGAAAGCCTGAAAAAACTAAACCTCGTATAAAAGAGAGAATTTTCTAAAGACGAATAGAAGAGAGTAAGGCGCTATCAGCCTGCTCTCTTCTGTTACGTCCGAATAATTTGGAGTGAAAACAGTGAAGATAATTGTTCAAAAGTTCGGCGGAACATCAGTAAAAGATGATAAAGGCCGCAAACTGGCTTTAGGGCATATTAAAGAAGCAATCAGTGAAGGATATAAGGTTGTCGTTGTCGTTTCAGCGATGGGCCGAAAAGGAGACCCGTATGCAACAGATTCTTTGCTCGGGCTGCTTTACGGCGATCAGTCAGCGATTTCTCCTAGGGAACAGGATTTGCTTTTATCTTGCGGAGAGACTATTTCCTCTGTCGTCTTTACAAGCATGCTGCTTGATAACGGTGTGAAAGCAGCTGCGCTGACAGGGGCTCAGGCTGGCTTTTTAACGAATGATCAGCATACCAATGCAAAAATCATTGAAATGAAACCGGAGCGTTTATTCAGTGTGCTCGCCAATCATGATGCGGTAGTCGTCGCAGGCTTCCAGGGCGCAACTGAAAAGGGTGATACAACAACAATCGGCAGAGGGGGCAGCGATACGTCTGCAGCCGCACTCGGAGCAGCTGTTGATGCGGAATACATCGATATTTTCACCGATGTAGAAGGCGTGATGACTGCTGACCCAAGAGTGGTGGAAAATGCAAAACCGCTTCCTGTTGTGACGTATACAGAAATCTGCAACCTGGCGTATCAGGGGGCCAAGGTCATTCATCCGCGTGCTGTGGAAATCGCAATGCAGGCCAAGGTTCCGATCCGCGTCCGTTCGACTTATTCGAATGATAAAGGTACATTGGTGACATCACATCACTCTTCCAAGGTCGGCAGTGATGTTTTTGAAAGGCTGATTACGGGAATCGCCCATGTCAAAGATGTCACGCAGTTCAAAGTGCCTGCGAAAATCGGCCAGTATAACGTTCAGACTGAAGTGTTCAAGGCTATGGCAAACGCTGGAATCAGTGTCGATTTCTTTAACATTACACCTAGTGAAATCGTCTATACGGTAGCCGGAAATAAAACAGAAACAGCTCAGCGTATTTTAATGGATATGGGCTATGATCCAATGGTGACGAGAAACTGCGCGAAGGTATCGGCGGTCGGCGCGGGCATTATGGGTGTTCCCGGTGTTACGTCCAAAATTGTATCGGCTCTTTCAGAAAAAGAAATTCCGATCCTTCAGTCGGCTGACAGCCATACGACGATATGGGTGCTCGTCCATGAAGCGGATATGGTTCCTGCTGTAAACGCTTTGCATGAAGTGTTTGAACTTTCGAAGTAAATGTGATTGAATCATGATGAGGTGAATAAAATGAATTTCGGAAATGTGTCTACAGCGATGATTACACCCTTTGACAATAAAGGGAACGTAGACTTTCAAAAACTGTCTACACTGATTGATTACTTGTTGAAAAACGGAACGGATTCTTTAGTAGTAGCGGGAACAACTGGAGAATCTCCGACCCTTTCAACTGAAGAAAAAATTGCGCTTTTTGAATATACGGTAAAAGAAGTAAACGGACGGGTGCCCGTTATCGCTGGTACTGGAAGCAACAACACGAAAGATTCCATTAAGCTGACAAAAAAAGCTGAGGAAGCGGGCGTGGACGCTGTTATGCTTGTTACCCCGTATTACAATAAACCTTCTCAAGAAGGAATGTACCAGCATTTTAAAGCAATTGCGGCAGAGACATCTCTTCCGGTTATGCTCTATAATGTTCCTGGCCGTACGGTTGCTTCTCTTGCTCCTGAAACGACGATCCGTTTGGCGGCGGACATTCCGAATGTGGTTGCGATTAAAGAAGCAAGCGGAGACCTCGAAGCGATTACAAAAATTATTGCTGAAACACCGGAAGACTTCTATGTCTATTCAGGGGATGACGCTCTGACGCTTCCTATTCTTTCAGTTGGAGGAAGAGGAGTTGTATCAGTGGCGAGCCATATTGCAGGCTCTGATATGCAGCAAATGATCAAAAATTATACGAATGGGCAAACAGCTAATGCGGCACTGATCCATCAGAAACTGCTGCCGATTATGAAGGAACTGTTTAAAGCGCCTAATCCTGCTCCAGTCAAAACAGCGCTTCAGCTGAGAGGTCTTGATGTCGGTTCTGTGCGTCTGCCTCTAGTCCCGTTAACTGAGGATGAACGTCTGAGCTTAAGCAGCACGATCAGCGAACTGTAAGAAAATTTCATACAGTGAAACAAACGCGGTCATTCTCACATTCAGCTGAGTTTGACCGTTTCTTTTACATATTGGTTTTCCCTAAACCTTCTGCTTTATCTTGTTTTCTAAATTTACTTTCAGTTATAATAGGAACAAGTGATGATGGACGGGTATGAGACTAGGAGGATATAGATTTTGAAAAAGAAAAATACAGAAAACGTTAGAATTATCGCCCTTGGCGGTGTCGGAGAGATTGGGAAGAACCTTTATGTCATTGAAATTGACTCAGACATATTTGTCGTTGATGCCGGCCTTATGCATCCAGAAAACGAAATGCTCGGTATTGATGTAGTGATTCCTGACATATCATATTTGATTGAACGGGCTGACCGCGTCAAGGCAATCTTTTTAACGCACGGGCACGATGAAAATATCGGCGGCGTTTTTTACTTATTAAACAAGCTGTCCGTTCCAGTGTACGGAACAAAACTGACGCTTGCACTGTTAAGAGAGAAATTAAAACAATACGGACATAACCGAAAAACTGATTTAAGAGAAATTCACTCAAAATCTGTCATTACATTTGAATCAACAAAAGTATCGTTCTTTAGAACGATTCACAGCATTCCTGATTCTGTAGGTGTGAGCTTTAAAACATCACTTGGATCTATTGTATGCACGGGAGACTTCAAATTTGACCAAACACCTGCACTTAATCAGACGTGCGACATTGGCGAGATCGCCAAGATCGGCAATAGCGGCGTGCTCGCTCTGCTTTCTGACAGTGCAAATGCGGAACGGCCGGGTTACACCCCTTCGGAAGCGGCTGTCAGCGGAGAAATTTCGGATGCGCTGTATAATTCACAGAACCGGGTGATTATTGCTGTTTTCGCATCCAATATTAACCGGATTCAGCAAGTCATTCATGCAGCGGCTCAAAATGGCAGAAAGATTGCCGTAGCCGGAAAAAATCTTCAATCTGTCCTGCAGCTGGCGAGAAAGTTAGGATACATTGAAGCAGATGATGAATTGTTTATTTCTGTACAGGATGTCAAAAAATATCCGAAGCGCGAAGTGGCCATTATTACAGCCGGAAGCCAAGGTGAACCATTAGCTGCTTTGACAAGAATGGCAAACAAAGCTCACAAACAGCTGAACATTGAAGAAGGGGATACGGTGGTCATTGCGTCAACTCCGATTCCCGGGCAGGAACTCATTTACTCTAAAACAGTAGATCTTCTTGCGAGAGCCGGTGCACAAGTCATCTTTGCCCAAAAGCGTGTTCATGTATCAGGCCACGGCTCACAAGAAGAGTTAAAGCTGATGATCAACCTGCTTAAACCAAAATATTTGATTCCTGTAAACGGCGAATACAGAATGCAAAAAGCTCATTCAAAAATCGCTGAAGAAACCGGCATGAAGCGCAGTGACATCTTCTTAATTGAAAAAGGAGACGTCGTTGAATTCCGCGGCCAAAACGTAAAAATTGGGGATAAAGTTCCTTACGGCAATATTTTAATTGATGGTTTAGGTGTCGGTGATATCGGCAATATCGTATTGAGAGACCGCCGCTTGCTTTCACAGGACGGAATTTTAATCGTTGTCATTACACTTGATAAACAAAAGAAACATCTTGTATCAGGACCAGAAATTATCACTCGCGGCTTTGTTTATGTAAGAGAGTCTGAAGGTCTAATCGTACAGGCTACTGAGCTCGTCCGGTCCATCGTGACAGAAGCGACTGAAACATCAAATGTCGAATGGTCAACGCTGAAGCAGGCAATGCGGGATGCTTTGAACCAATTCCTTTATGAAAAAACGAAACGTAAACCGATGATCATCCCAATTATTATGGAAGTATAATGACTGACTAAAGACCGGAGCTGCTCCGGTCTTTATTTTTTGTCCTTCAAGCCGGGATTGAATGAAGTATCTTTGTTCATAATACAAAGAGAAACTCGGAAAGGATGAAAGCGAGATGGATCATCGTATGGAAAACACAGAAGAAGAGCGTCCTGAAAAAAATGATGCGAAGGACAGCATTATGAATAAAATACAGCAGCTTGGTGAAACGACGCTTCCGCAGCTGCCCCAAGATACAAATATTCATTGTCTGACCATTATCGGACAAATTGAAGGCCATGTTCAGCTTCCTCCGCAAAACAAAACAACAAAATATGAACATGTCATCCCGCAGATTGTGGCAATTGAACAAAATCCCAAAATTGAAGGCTTGCTGATCATATTAAATACTGTCGGAGGAGATGTTGAAGCTGGTCTTGCAATAGCGGAAATGCTTGCATCTTTATCGAAACCGACCGTTTCTATCGTGCTTGGCGGGGGGCATTCCATCGGCGTTCCGATTGCTGTATCCTGTGATTACAGCTATATCGCCGAAACAGCAACGATGACGATTCATCCAGTTAGGCTCACCGGGCTGGTCATCGGGGTGCCGCAAACGTTTGAATACCTGGATAAGATGCAAGAAAGAGTTGTTAAATTTGTGACAAGCCATTCCAATATAACCGAAGAGAAATTTAAAGAGCTAATGTTTTCAAAAGGAAACTTAACACGCGATATCGGAACAAATGTAGTCGGTAAGGATGCAGTTAAATACGGATTGATCGATCACGCAGGCGGTGTCGGACAGGCAATCAATAAACTGAATGAGCTCATCGACGAAGCAAGGAAAGAAGAAGGACGGATGATTCAATGATTCTTTATACCGTGATGCCGCAGGAAATTGTGTTTGCAGAACAGAACCAAGAGACAAGCGCACATGAGCAAATTGAATATAAAGGTGTACCGCTTCTAGTCGAAATGAAAGGGAATGAAGCGGAAGTCATTCAAATCATGAGCACCAATCCAATGCATTTTCTGCATCCGGACATTTCACCCGGACAAAAGCTGAAATTAAACGTATAAGAATCCAACCCTTTTTTAAGGGCAAAATATGCTATAATAGGGGAATCCTACAGAAAAAACGCAGCCTGTAAACGGCTGCTTTCTTCATTATGTATGAACTTACATTTTTTAACGCAGTAAGGTGATGAGTGTGGCAAAGAAAAAACGAAAATCAAGAAAAAAACAGGCGAAACAGCTAAATATAAAATACGAGCTCAACGGATTGCTGTGTATAGCCATTTCAATTATCGCAATCTTGCAGCTGGGGGTAGTCGGGCAAACGTTTATCTATTTGTTCCGCTTTTTTGCTGGAGAGTGGTTTATTTTATGCTTGTTAGGTTTATTGGTGTTAGGAGTCTCACTGTTTTGGAAGAAAAAAACCCCAAGCCTTTTAACGAGACGAAAGGCCGGGTTGTACTGTATCATCGCAAGCATATTGCTGCTTTCTCACGTGCAGCTATTTAAAAATTTGACGCACAAAGGGTCTATTGAGTCTGCAAGCGTGGTGCGCAATACGTGGGAATTGTTTTTAATGGACATGAATGGCAGCTCTGCTTCACCTGATTTAGGCGGAGGGATGATCGGTGCGCTGCTGTTTGCGGCTTCACACTTTTTGTTTGCGTCGACTGGTTCTCAGATCATGGCGATTGTCATGATTTTGATCGGAATGATTTTAGTAACAGGACGCTCACTGCAAGAAACGCTAAAAAAGTGGATGAGCCCGATTGGACGTTTTATAAAAGAACAATGGTTAGCATTTATTGATGATATGAAATCCTTCAAATCAAATATGCAGTCATCGAAAAAAACGAAAGCGCCGAGCAAAAAACAAAAACCGGCCCGCAAAAAACAGCAAATGGAACCGGAGCCTCCTAATGAAGAGGGGGATTATGAAACAGTATCGCCTCTTATTCATTCAGAGCCGATTATCTCAAGCTTTTCTGATCGTAATGAAGAGGAAGAGTCTCCAGTTATAGAAAAGCGCGCCGAACCTGTGTCGAAGCCGCTTCAGGACATCCAACCGGAGACAGGTGATCAGGAAACTGTTTCTGCTCCTCCTATGACCTTTACAGAGCTCGAAAATAAGGATTACGAGATGCCGTCACTGGATTTGCTGGCAGATCCGAAGCATACCGGCCAGCAGGCTGATAAAAAGAATATTTATGAAAATGCCAGAAAGCTTGAACGCACATTCCAAAGCTTTGGCGTAAAGGCGAAAGTCACACAGGTTCATCTCGGACCGGCCGTAACAAAATATGAAGTATATCCTGATGTCGGAGTGAAGGTTAGCAAAATTGTCAATTTAAGCGATGATTTAGCGCTTGCGCTTGCTGCGAAGGATATCAGGATCGAAGCGCCTATACCAGGCAAATCAGCAATCGGAATTGAAGTTCCAAACGCAGAAGTGGCAATGGTTTCGCTGAAGGAAGTGCTGGAGTCTAAATTGAATGACAGACCGGATGCGAAGCTGTTAATTGGACTTGGCCGCAATATTTCAGGTGAAGCTGTATTGGCTGAGTTAAACAAGATGCCCCACCTTTTGGTCGCAGGCGCAACCGGTAGCGGGAAAAGTGTCTGTGTCAACGGCATTATTACAAGTATTTTAATGCGCGCGAAACCGCATGAAGTGAAAATGATGATGATCGATCCTAAAATGGTAGAGCTAAATGTCTACAACGGGATTCCGCATTTGCTTGCTCCGGTTGTAACCGATCCGAAAAAAGCGTCGCAGGCTTTGAAAAAGGTTGTCAATGAAATGGAGCGACGGTACGAATTATTTTCTCATACGGGTACACGAAATATTGAAGGATACAATGATTATATAAAACGCGCCAACAATGAAGAAGGAGCGAAACAGCCAGAGCTGCCCTATATTGTTGTCATTGTGGACGAGCTTGCCGATCTCATGATGGTCGCTTCATCTGATGTGGAAGATTCGATTACGAGATTGTCCCAAATGGCGCGGGCTGCTGGCATCCATCTTATTATTGCGACACAGCGGCCATCGGTGGATGTTATCACAGGGGTGATCAAAGCGAACATTCCGTCACGAATCGCGTTCAGCGTATCTTCACAGACGGATTCAAGGACCATTCTTGACATGGGTGGCGCTGAGAAGCTTCTTGGCCGCGGCGATATGCTGTTTTTACCTGTAGGGGCTAATAAACCTGTCCGTGTGCAGGGAGCATTTTTGTCGGATGACGAAGTGGAGAAGGTCGTCGACCATGTGATTACGCAGCAGAAAGCGCAATATCAAGAAGAAATGATTCCTGAGGAGACAACGGAAACTCATTCCGAGGTTACTGATGAACTTTATGATGAAGCTGTTGAATTAATCGTCGGCATGCAGACGGCATCTGTTTCAATGCTGCAAAGAAGATTCAGAATCGGCTATACGAGAGCGGCGCGCCTGATTGACGCAATGGAAGAACGCGGTGTTGTCGGACCGTATGAAGGCAGCAAACCTAGGGAAGTATTATTATCAAAAGAGAAATATGATGAGCTCTCTTCTTAATGAAGGGAGTTCCGCTTTCTATAGTTGTCAATAATAACATTATGTAAACTGGTCACCTTTCTATTTATTTTTTCGACAAAACATGATATAGTTGTCCCAATTGTTCAATAATTTTTATCGAAAGTGGTTTACGGAGGGGAAACATGTCTACAAAAGCTGATAATCGGCACTTGTATTTGAAAGTAATTGAACGAATTAAAGAGGATATAAAAAATGGGATCTACACTGAGAAGGAAAAGCTGCCTTCTGAATTTGAGCTTTCCAAAAAGCTTGGTGTCAGCAGAGCAACGCTAAGAGAAGCCTTGCGGATACTGGAAGAAGAGCATGTGATTATCAGAAGGCATGGTGTAGGCACTTTTGTCCATTCTAAGCCGTTATTTCTTTCGGGCATTGAACAGCTGAACAGTGTAACCAAGATGATAGAACAGGCGAATATGACCCCTGGCACGATTTTTCTATCATCACAAGTGCTTATGCCGTCTGAAGATGATACGAAGAGATTTCATTTGGCAGAAGGGCAAGAACTTTTTTACCTTGAACGAGTCAGGACAGCTGACGGACAGCCGATTGTGTATTGTATAGACAAAATTCCGATGAATATTTTGCCGAATTCTTTTTCTCATCAGCAAGAATCTATGTTTGACCTGCTTGAGAAAAATTCAGGCTCCGTAATCAGCTATGCAGTAACTGATATAGAACCGATCGGTTATCACGATACAATTTCTCCAGTACTTGAATGCGATCCGGAAACAGCTCTTTTGCTGTTAAAACAAACCCATTACGATCAGCACGATAAACCGGTGCTTTATTCTTTAAATTATTTTAGAGCAGATAAATTCAGATTTCATGTTTTGCGTAAACGATTCTAAAAACGGACGCCTGTATGTGTCTGTTTTTTTATTTGCACTGATTCATGTTTCTTTGTACATACTTTCATTCCGGTTAACGCAATATATAAGGGATGACAAGAAAGTGAATGGGTGAAAATGTTGAGAGAGAAAAATGGAATGAAAAATATTATTGCATTGTCTTCCGTCCCGCTTGTGATGACACTCGGGAACTCCATGCTGATTCCTGTTCTTCCGATGATGGAGAAAAAGCTGTCTGTGACTTCATTTCAAGTGTCTTTAATCATTACTGTATATTCAGTAGTAGCAATTATTTGCATTCCGATTGCCGGATATTTGTCGGATCGTTTCGGGAGAAAAAAAATATTGCTTCCATGCCTCCTCATTGCAGGATTGGGGGGAGCGGTAGCTGCTTTTGCCTCGACCTATATGAAAAATCCTTATGCTATGATCTTGGCGGGGCGGGTTCTTCAAGGCATTGGTTCTGCAGGTGCCGCTCCGATCGTCATGCCGTTTATCGGCGACTTGTTTAAAGGAGACGATGAAAAGGTCAGCGCTGGTCTTGGCGATATTGAAACCGCCAACACGTCAGGGAAGGTACTGAGTCCCATACTTGGAGCCTTACTGGCTTCTTGGTATTGGTTTGTACCGTTTTGGTTTATTCCGTTTTTCTGTTTGATCAGCTTTTTGCTCGTATTGTTTTTGGTGGCCAAGCCTGAAGAAGATGAAGATGCGCCTGCTGTTTCTGAGTTTATTAAGAGTGTGAAGAAAATTTTTAAACAGGATGGTCGCTGGCTTTATACGGTCTTCATTATCGGGTGTGTCATTATGTTTTTGTTATTTGGCGTATTATTTTATTTATCAGATACGCTGGAGAACAAGTATGCCATTGACGGAGTAGCTAAAGGCGGATTACTGGCAATCCCACTTTTGTTTTTGTCAACCAGTTCTTTTATAGCTGGCAAAAAGATCGGTAAAGATAAAGGCCGAATGAAATTTTGCGTTGTTACAGGAATGATTCTGTTAACCCTTTCGTTTATTGCCTTGTGGTGGAACCACAGTTTTTATTTTTTATTTGTCTTTTTAAGCTTTGGCGGGATTGGGATTGGAATGGCTCTTCCTGCTTTAGATGCATTGATAACCGAAGGGATTGAAAGTGAACAATGCGGAACCATTTCCTCCTTCTACAATAGCATGCGATTTATAGGAGTAGCTCTCGGTCCACCTGTTTTTGCTGCATTAATGTCTAATGCAAACTGGATTATTTTCATACTCTCGGCGTTTTGCAGCATCGTTTCTTTATTTTTAGTGCTCTTTACTGTAGATGCTAAAAAAAGTGAAGAAGAAGAAAAAAACTTAGGGACGGTCTAGCCAGCCGTCTTTTTTTGCGCTTTCTTGCACAGTTTACAACTGTACCTATACAGCATGCGGAGGTTATTGTTTCCTTATAAATCCTACAGTTGCTATAATTACATGAAAGAGTGTTTCTGCGAATGCTGAAAATTGGTCATAATACATACTAATTAAGAAATGAACGAAGGAGGTTCCATATGTCATATGTTAATGAACTCAAATCAAAGCACGGCGGTTTAACCGCACACATTGTAAAAACAGAAAAATTCAAAACCGTCTCGCTTATTTTTAAGATGCTTGCGCCGCTGACAAAGGATCAAGTCACCAAAAGAGCGCTGCTCCCGCATGTGCTTCTTCGCGGAACGAAAAGCCATCCGAAAACCGCAGAATTGCGTTCATACCTGGATGAGCTGTACGGCACGTCAGTATCCGCTGATCTTACGAAAAAAGGAGAGCGGCACGTCATTACGTTCAGGCTTGAAATCCCAAATGAAAAATATTTAAAAGACCAAACGCCGCTACTTGAGAAAGGGCTCCAGCTTCTTGCAGAAATCGTCTTTTCACCTGCTTTGGAGGGAGACGCTTTTCAGTCACAATATGTGGCTCAAGAAAAACGGACGCTTAAGCAAAGAATCCAAGCCGTCTATGATGATAAAATGCGCTATTCGAATTTAAGGCTGATACAGGAAATGTGCAAAAATGAGCCTTACGCGCTTCATGTCAATGGTGAAATCGACGATGTCGATGACATTACGGCAGAGCAATTATACGAAACATACCAAAGCGCTATCCAAAAAGACCAGCTTGATTTATATGTAGTTGGCGATGTGGACAGTAACCAGGTACATTCGGCAATTGATAAGTATTTCAAAACAGAAGAGCGCACTCTTGGCACGATTGAAAACAATCACCCTGATGAAAAAGTTCAGCCAAAAGAAGTAATTGATGAAGAGGATGTCAAGCAAGGAAAACTGAATATCGGCTACCGCACCAGCATCACTTATACAGATCAGGATTATCCTGCTTTACAAGTGTTTAACGGATTGTTCGGCGGATTCTCTCATTCTAAACTTTTCATTAATGTTCGGGAAAAAGCCAGTCTTGCTTACTACGCGGCTTCGCGTATAGAAAGTTTTAAAGGCTTGTTAATGGTGATGTCAGGCATTGAAGTGAAAAATTATGAACAGGCGGTTTCGATTATTGCTGAGCAATTCCAGGCAATGAAAAATGGCGATTTTAGTGAGCAGGATATAGCACAGACAAAGGCCGTCATTCGAAATCAAGTGCTGGAAACGATTGATACAGCATACGGTTTATCTGAGTTTTTATATCAGCAGGCCGCTGCTCAAGTCGAGATTCCTATCGAAGACTTTCTTGCCAATATTGAGAATGTCACAAAAGAGGATATCATTAAAGCCGGCGAAAAGATTCAGCTTGATACGACTTATTTCTTAAAAGGGACGGAGGGTGCATCTTGATCAAACCAATCGAATATGAACAGCTTCAGGAGACGCTGTATCATGAAAAAATGTCCAACGGCCTTGATGTTTACGTTTTGCCGAAAAAAGGCTTCAACAAGACATATGCGGTCTTTACAACAAAGTACGGCTCGATAGATAACCGGTTTGTCCCTTTAGGTAAAAACGAGATGGTTCACGTGCCGGACGGGATTGCTCACTTTCTTGAGCACAAGCTGTTTGAGAAAGCGGACGGAGACGTTTTTCAAGATTTCAGCAAACAGGGGGCTTCTGCCAATGCGTTTACGTCATTTACAAGAACGGCTTACCTTTTCTCAAGCACATCAAATGTTGAACGCAATTTAGAGACGCTTATCGATTTCGTACAGGACCCATATTTTACTGAAAAAACGGTTGAAAAGGAAAAAGGGATTATCGGGCAGGAGATTAATATGTACGACGATAACCCTGATTGGAGGCTTTACTTCGGGGTCATTGAAAACATGTACAAAGAGCATCCTGTCAGAATTGACATAGCGGGAACAGTGGAAAGCATTTCACATATTACAAAAGACCTTCTTTATGAATGCTATGAAACGTTTTATCACCCGAGTAACATGCTCCTTTTCATTGTCGGACCTGTAGATCCTGAAGCGATTATTTCTCAGGTAAGAGAAAACCAGGGGAAAAAGCCGTATACTGATCAGCCGGAGATCAAACGGGAAGAAGTGAAAGAGCAAGAAGCGGTTTTCCGAAAAGAAAAAGAGATCAAAATGAACGTGCAGGGACCGAAATGCCTTGTTGGGCTGAAATCCAAAAATCCGTTTAAATTAGGCAAAGAGCTCTTAAAGCATGAACTTTCAATGAACTTATTGCTTGAAGCTCTTTTTGGCAAAAGCTCTGCCCAGTATGAATCACTTTATGAAAAAGGATATATTGACGAAACGTTTAGCTTTGATTTTACTGCTGAATATGGGTTTGGTTTTGCGGCGATCGGCGGAGATACGCCTGAGCCTGATCAATTGGCTGAAGACATTTCAAGCATGCTTTTGCGCGCCGGTGAACTGATTAATGCTGAAAAGATTGAACTTGCCAGAAAGAAAAAGATTGGTACATTCTTAAAAGCGCTGAATTCCCCTGAATACATCGCCAATCAATTTACCCGTTATGCGTTCTTGGATATGAGCCTGTTTGACGTTGTAACGGTACTCGAGCAGATTACCCTTGAGGATGTCCAGAACGTAATACAAGAGGAAATCGCTGCAGACAGGCTGACTGTCTGCAAGGTTGTTCCTAAATCATAAATAAAACATCCCTCCAGTGTGAGGGGTGTTTTTCTGCGGAAAGAAGGAAAGAGGATGAACAAAACAGCACTAATCACCGGAGCAAGCGGCGGCATTGGCAAAAGCATCAGCGAAACCCTTGCGGCTAAGGGATACAATCTGCTGCTGCATTACAATACAAATCAATACGCGGCAGCGGAGCTTGCTGAAAAACTAAGTCAGATGTTTGGCGTAAATGCGGAGATATTACAAGCTGATCTGTCTGCGCAAGATGGAGCAGATAAGCTGACAAGTTCAATTGTTCAGCCGATTGATGCGATTGTTTTAAACAGCGGACGAAGCCATTTTGGGCTGATTACGGATGTAGATAACGCAACGGTTCAGGAAATGGTTCAGCTTCATGTGGCAAGTCCGTATATGCTGACGAGAAACCTTCTGCCAGGCATGATTCGGAATAAATCGGGAGCGATTGTGGCTGTCAGCTCGATTTGGGGAGAGACTGGAGCATCCTGTGAAGTACTGTACAGCATGGCAAAAGGAGCTCAGCATTCATTTGTAAAAGGATTGGCTAAGGAGCTGGCACCAAGCGGAATCAGGGTAAACGCAGTAGCGCCAGGTGCAGTTGATACAAATATGATGAATCAATTTACCCCGGCTGAAAAAGAAGAGATCGCTGATGAGATTCCGATCGGCCGGCTGGCCCGGCCGCAAGAAATTGCTGATGCAACAGCTTTTCTCCTGTCTGAAAAAGCGTCATATATCACCGGCCAAATTCTGTCGGTGAATGGCGGCTGGCACTGTTGACACGAAAATATTCGGTGTATAGTTTCTTTTGTGAAGGACACAATAATCTTGTAACTTCACATGAAATGGAGGAAACAAGCATGTCAGTATTAGAAAACTGGGATAGCTGGAAAAACTTCCTTGGCGACCGTCTGAACTATGCGCAAGATAAAGGTATGAGCCAGGATACGATTACAGATCTTGCGACAGAAATCGGCAGCTACTTGGCTAATGAAGTGGAATCTAAGAACGAGCAGGAAAAAGTGCTGGCAGATCTTTGGAGTGTAGCATCAAAAGATGAACAGCACGCCATTGCCAATATGATGGTTAAGCTTGTTGAAAATAACAGCACTCACTAGGAAGAGAGGGGATTTTTCCTCTCTTTTTTATGTTTTCCTCATCACAGCAACATTCTTCTTTCTAATTAGAGAAAAATGCTTTATGATAAAGGAAGGTAAAATTTTGCCACAATGAAGGGGGTATATCATTTGGCAAAGCTCGAATGGTATTTTGAATATGAAATTCAAGTGAACCGCCCCGGACTGCTCGGGGATATTTCATCTCTTCTTGGGATGCTTTCTATCAACATCGTAACGATAAACGGCGTCGATCTTTCCAGAAGGGGAATGCTTCTCAGGTGCCGCCATATAGATCAAATTAAACGATTAGAATCAATCTTAAAAACGATGGAAACAATTAAAGTAACGAAGCTTAGAGAACCGAGGCTTCGCGACCGACTTGCCGTACGCCACGGCCGTTATATTCAACGGGATGCCGATGACAAGAAAACGTTCCGCTTTGAACGGGACGAGCTTGGCTTATTAGTCGATTTTATGGCCGAATTGTTCAAAAAAGAAGGCCATAAATTAATCGGAATCAGAGGTATGCCGCGTGTCGGGAAAACGGAATCGATTGTAGCCTCTAGTGTGTGTGCAAGCAAAAGGTGGCTGTTTGTGTCATCAACCTTGCTGAAGCAGACCATAAGAAGCCAGCTGATTGCCGATGAATACAGCACTGAAAATGTCTTTATCGTTGACGGAATTGTGTCAACACGAAGAGGATCGGAACGCCATCTCCAGCTGGTCCGAGAAATCATGCGGCTGCCTGCAACAAAAGTGGTGGAGCATCCGGACATATTCGTTCAAAATACAGAGTATACACTAGATGACTTTGATTATATTATTGAACTGAGAAATGACCCTGATGAGGTTATTACATATGAACATGCCGAGGAACCCCAAATGTTTGATCAATCCGGGTTTTCAAGCTTTGATTTTTAAAATTGGAAGGTGTTTGTTGTGACTGAACTAGGAATCCGGCTCAAAGAAGCCAGAGAGGAAAAAGCAATGTCATTGGATGATCTCCAAGCGGCAACAAAGATTCAAAAAAGGTATTTAACCGCCTTGGAGGAAGGAAACTATGACATTATTCCGGGGAAGTTTTATGTTCGGGCATTCATCAAGCAATATGCAGAAGCCGTTGGGCTTGATGCGGATCAGCTGTTTGAGGAGCATAAAAAAGATATCCCTAATACGTATCATGACGATGTGTCTGAAAAGATCTCCGGCATGAATCTTCAAAAGGAAATGCCAAAGCCAGCATCTAAGGCGCTGGAGCTGCTGCCAACGATACTTGTTATTCTCGGCGTGATTGTCGTGATTGCCATTGTGTACGCGATCATTCAGTTTGCCAATCACAAAAACAGTGATGATCACAATGCGGCATCAGAAAAAGCAATTACGCAAAGTGAGAGCAAGTACGAAATCCCTAAAGATTCAACGCTGAAAGAGAATCAAAATAACAGCTCTGAAAAAGAGACAGACACTAAAAAAGAAACGAAAGAAAACGAAGATAAGAAAAAAGAAAATGACAGTGATAAGCTGGAGATTAAAGCTGCTGGCACTGAAGGATCGTTAACGACTTATGAAGTGTCCGGCGCTGATAAAATCGAGCTGGAACTGAAGGCATCAGACAGCTCCTGGATTCGAGTGCGCGATGAAAACAGCAGCTCTTTAAAAGAAGGAACGCTGAAAAAAGACGAGACCTATAAAAAAGACATAACTGATCAGAAACAAGTTGATATCCGCACCGGATATGCACCTAATCTGAAAATAAAAATCAACGGTAAGGTTCTTTCATATGAACTTGATCCGAAAAAAGTGATGGCACAAACTATAAAGATTGTAAATAAAAAGGAAGAAAAGTCATCTTAATTACCAGATGACTTTTCTTCACGTCCGAGTATGAAATTGGAGGGGCTTTATGTTTAACTTACCAAATAAAATCACACTAGCTAGAATCGCATTAATCCCAATCTTCATGATTATCATGCTGGCGCCGTTTGACTGGGGCAGGCTCGAAGTTGGAGTCGAATCGATCCCGGTCGCACATTTGGCGGGGGCCATTCTATTTATTATTGCATCTACAACAGACTGGGTGGACGGGTATTATGCCCGAAAATTGAATCTCGTAACAAACTTCGGGAAATTTCTTGATCCGCTTGCGGACAAACTGCTGGTATCCGCAGCGTTAATTATCCTTGTTCAATTTGATCTCGCTCCAGCTTGGATGGTCATTGTGATTATCAGCAGGGAGTTTGCCGTGACAGGTTTAAGGCTTGTCTTAGCCGGAACAGGAGAAGTCGTAGCTGCTAACATGCTTGGTAAAATCAAAACCTGGGCACAGATTATTGCGGTATCCGCATTGCTTCTTCATAATCTTCCATTTGAACTTGTGTCATTCCCGTTTGCAGACTTGGCACTGTGGGTAGCCGTCTTCTTTACTGTCGTCTCAGGATGGGAATATTTCTCTAAAAACTGGGAAGCGTTAAAAACATCTAACTAAGAAAGAAGGACTTCGTCATGGAATTTCCAAAAAAAGCAGAAATAATTGCAGTCGGTTCAGAGCTGCTGCTTGGCCAAATCGCCAATACAAATGCTCAATTTATCAGCAAACAGCTCGCTGAAATCGGGGTCAACGTATTTTATCATACAGCGGTCGGAGATAACCCGGAGCGGCTGAAGCAGGTCATCCGCATTGCTGAAGAACGCTCTGACTTCATTATTTTTTCAGGAGGGCTTGGACCCACAAAAGATGATCTGACGAAAG
Organism: Bacillus sp. FSL R5-0416; assembly: GCF_037975425.1. Taxonomy (NCBI): domain Bacteria; kingdom Bacillati; phylum Bacillota; class Bacilli; order Caryophanales; family Bacillaceae; genus Bacillus; species Bacillus sp. FSL R5-0416. The sequence goes on from NZ_CP150252.1 coordinate 1,776,258, forward strand.
AAACGATTGCAAATACGCTGGGACGTCCGCTTGTGTTAAATGATGAGGCATTCCAATCCATTGAGGACTATTTCAAACGAACAAAACGCACGATGTCACCTAATAACCGAAAACAGGCGCTTGTGATCGAAGGCTCTGACGTGCTGGCGAATCACTTTGGAATGGCCCCGGGAATGCTCACAGAGCATGAATCGCGCTATTATATGCTTCTTCCTGGACCGCCGAGCGAATTGCGTCCAATGTTTGAAAACGAGGCAAAGCCTCTTCTGCTGAAAAAGATGGGTTCAAATGAAAAAATTGTGTCAACCGTTCTTCGCTTTTTCGGTATCGGTGAATCTCAGCTTGAAGCCGATTTGGAAGATATTATTGATGCGCAAACCAATCCGACAATTGCGCCTTTGGCGGCTGATGGAGAGGTGACGCTGCGTCTGACAGCCAAACACGCCGATGAAAAGGAAACAGAGCGTCTGTTAAAAGAAACAGAGGCCGTTATCTTAGAGCGTGTCGGTGAATTTTTCTATGGTTACGATGATACTTCTCTTGTAAAAGAGCTATCTATAGCGTGCAAGGAAAAAGGCATTACAATTTCTGCGGCAGAAAGTTTTACCGGAGGGCTGTTTTCTGAATGGCTGACGGATCATAGCGGTGCCTCAAAATTATTTGCCGGGGGCGTTGTTTGCTATACAAACGCCGTGAAGCAGAATGTGCTTGGTGTCAAGAAGGAAACATTAGATCGTTTTGGGGCGGTCAGCAAGGAGTGCGCATCCGAACTGGCTAAGGGTGTTCAAAAACTCACTGGCAGCGATATCGGCATTAGCTTTACTGGTGTAGCAGGACCTGATGCTCAAGAAGGGCATGAGCCTGGGCATGTGTTTATCGGCATTTCCGCAAATGGTAAAGAAGAGGTTCACGAGTTTCACTTTGCGGGCTCCAGAACGGGGATCAGAAAACGCGGCGCTAAATACGGCTGCCATTTAATCTTAAAGCTTTTAGAGCAAAAATAATATTTTCAGCACATTATCCTCCTAAGAAAACATGATTTCTCTGATACATTATGATATTTTGATAGGAATCACGCCAAGAAAAAATCCGAATATGCGTTCGCTTTTTTCTTGGCAAATCCCTTCAAACAGGGTATAGTATATGTAGTGGTAACATAAAGGAGGAAAAAATAGAATGAGTGATCGTCAGGCAGCCTTAGATATGGCTCTTAAACAAATAGAAAAACAGTTCGGCAAAGGTTCCATTATGAAACTGGGAGAAAAGACAGATACAAGAATTTCTACTGTACCAAGCGGCTCCCTCGCTCTTGATACAGCACTGGGAATTGGCGGATATCCTCGCGGACGGATTATTGAAGTATACGGTCCTGAAAGCTCAGGTAAAACAACTGTGGCGCTTCATGCGATTGCTGAAGTTCAGCAGCAGGGCGGACAAGCCGCGTTTATCGATGCGGAGCATGCGTTAGATCCGGTATACGCGCAAAAGCTCGGTGTTAACATCGAGGAGCTTTTACTGTCTCAGCCTGACACAGGCGAGCAGGCGCTTGAAATTGCGGAAGCATTGGTTCGAAGCGGGGCAGTTGACATTGTCGTTGTCGACTCTGTAGCCGCTCTCGTTCCGAAAGCGGAAATTGAAGGCGACATGGGAGATTCTCATGTCGGTTTACAAGCACGCTTAATGTCTCAAGCGCTTCGTAAGCTTTCAGGGGCCATTAACAAATCGAAGACAATCGCGATTTTCATTAACCAAATTCGTGAAAAAGTCGGCGTTATGTTCGGGAACCCAGAAACAACTCCTGGCGGCCGTGCGTTGAAATTCTACTCTTCCGTGCGTCTTGAAGTGCGCCGTGCTGAACAGCTGAAACAAGGCAACGACGTAATGGGGAACAAAACGAAAATCAAAGTCGTGAAAAACAAGGTGGCTCCGCCGTTCCGTACAGCCGAGGTTGACATTATGTACGGAGAAGGCATTTCAAAAGAAGGCGAAATCATTGATCTAGGAACTGAACTTGATATCGTGCAAAAAAGCGGTTCATGGTACTCTTATGAAGAAGAGCGTCTTGGCCAAGGCCGTGAAAATGCAAAACAATTCCTGAAAGAAAATAAAGATATCATGCTGATGATCCAGGAGCAAATTCGCGAACATTACGGCTTGGATAATAACGGAGTAGTGCAGCAGCAAGCTGAAGAGACACAAGAAGAACTCGAATTTGAAGAATAAAAATAAAATAAGTTTCAAATGATACAAAAGGCTGAGTGAAAAACTCAGCTTTTTTGTATTTTGCAAAAAAATGATAAAAATATTGCTTTTTTTGACAACTTTTTTATGGCTTTATTCGTCTAACAAAACGTGTGCAAAATGGAATTTATTTTGGGAGGAAAAAATGAATGACAAGCCCAACCCGCAGAAGAACTGCGAAACGCAGACGGAGAAAACTAAATAAAAGAGGAAAACTGTTGCTTGGTCTTTTAGCAGTGATGGTTTGCATTACGATTTGGAATGCTCTTCATCGGAATAGTGAAGAAAACGAACCATCTCAAGAAACTGCAGCGGTTTCAAATACCGATCAGAAAAAAGAGGTCAAAAAGAAAACTGCCAAAAAATCAGAGGAACAAATCAAAACAGTGGATCGAAATCAAAAAATCAGCAATTATTTAGAAGAAATCGGTTTCAGTGGAACAGCCATGATTGTCAGAAATGGAGAAATCGTAACAAATAAAGGTTTTGGCTATGCTGACCGTAAACACTACATTCAAAATAATCCATTGACATCTTTTTATGTCGGTTCATCACAAAAAGCGCTGATTGCAACTGCTATTTTGCAGCTAGAGGAAAAGGGGAAACTTCAGACAAGTGATCCGGTAAGTACGTATTTACCTCACTTTCCTAACGGACAAACGATTACTTTGAAGAATCTGCTTACACATACATCGGGGATAAACGGACATATTGAAGGAAACGGCGCCATTACGCCGGACGATTTAATAAAAGACATAGAACTGCAGGGAATCAAACGTCAGCCGGGCGTATGGGACTACAAGGATTCCAACTATTCTGTTCTCGCTTATATTATTGCTGAAGTAAGCGGTGAGTCCTATGAACAGTACATAAAGAATCATATTTTTAAACCTGCGGGAATGACGCATGCAGGCTTTTACAAAACATATGAAAAAGAACCTTATCCTGCTGTCGGGTATAAGATGAAGGGCGGCAAAACAGTTACACCGTATATACCTGATCTATCCCAGCTGTATGGAGCCGGTGATATTTATATGAGCGCTATAGATATGTACAAATTTGACCAAGCGCTGATAGACGGAAAACTGTATTCGCAAAATAGCTATGAAAAGATGTTTACGCCAGGGAGCAGCTCCACATACGGCATGGGATTTTATGTTGCTCCCGGAAGCTATTCAAACCATGGTGTTATGCCGGGCTTCAATATCTTGAACAGCTTTAGCAAATCTGGGCAAACCATTGTTATTTTGTTCTCAAACATTCAAAATAATGCTAAATTGGGCCAAGTGAACAATAAAATATACCAGCTTCTGAATCAAGAATGATTGGCGTTCTTCTTTTGGATGAATTGCATTCGGAACGTGAAAAGACGACTGGCCTGCAAACGTTAAGATGGCAAGCTTGACAAGTATTTCCGACACATTTACAATGAAGTTGTAACATTTGTTTTTTTAACATGATTGTTAAACCATTTAAACTTGACAAGGGCGATGAACACACTCATTCCCTGTGAAGGTTCTGTATGTTGAGAAAACTAGACAATGTACATGCCGACACTTTTTAAGCAACAACCAAGTTCATAGCAAGAGGAGGTGAAAGTATGACCCCAATTATGATGGTTCTCATCTCCATTTTGCTGATTCTACTCGGTTTAGTTGTTGGCTACTTTGTTCGTAAAACCATTGCCGAAGCGAAAATTGCGGGCGCACGCGGTGCAGCCGAGCAAATTCTTGAAGATGCGAAGCGTGATGCTGAAGCACTGAAAAAAGAAGCTCTGCTTGAAGCAAAGGATGAAATCCACAAACTTCGAATAGATGCTGAACAGGAAGTTCGTGAAAGACGAAATGAGCTTCAAAAACAAGAAAACCGTTTACTCCAAAAGGAGGAAAACCTTGATCGCAAACATGAGGGAATTGATAAACGGGAAGCGATGTTGGAGAAGAAAGATCATTCTCTGAATGAACGACAACAACATATTGAAGAGATGGAAAGCAAAGTGGATGAGATGATTCGTATGCAGCAGTCAGAGTTGGAACGAATTTCGAGTCTGACTCGTGATGAAGCAAAACAAATCATTCTTGAGCGGGTTGAAAACGAGCTTTCACATGACATCGCCATCATGACAAAAGAAACTGAAAACCGTGCGAAAGAAGAGGCGGATAAGAAAGCGAAAAACATTCTTTCACTCGCCTTACAGCGCTGCGCAGCGGACCACGTTGCCGAAACAACGGTATCAGTTGTCAATCTTCCAAATGATGAGATGAAAGGACGTATCATCGGACGGGAAGGGCGTAACATTCGTACGCTTGAAACGCTGACAGGAATTGACCTGATTATTGATGATACGCCTGAAGCTGTCATTCTTTCCGGATTTGATCCGATCAGACGTGAGACAGCCAGAATTGCTCTTGATAAACTCGTTCAGGATGGCCGTATTCATCCGGCACGGATTGAAGAAATGGTTGAAAAATCTCGCCGCGAGGTCGATGACTATATTCGTGAGATGGGTGAGCAAACGACATTTGAGGTTGGCGTTCACGGCCTCCACCCAGATCTCATCAAGATCCTCGGCCGCTTAAAGTTCCGTACAAGCTACGGTCAAAATGTGCTTAAGCATTCCATGGAAGTCGCATTCTTGGCCGGTCTAATGGCATCGGAGCTTGGTGAAGACGCAAAGCTTGCTAAACGTGCGGGTCTTCTTCACGACATCGGGAAAGCAATTGACCATGAAGTAGAAGGAAGCCACGTTGAAATCGGGGTAGAGCTTGCGACCAAATATAAAGAGCACCCAGTCGTGATTAACAGTATTGCATCACACCACGGGGATGAGGAGCCGACTTCCATTATCGCTGTGCTGGTAGCTGCAGCAGATGCGCTTTCCGCTGCAAGACCTGGCGCAAGAAGTGAGACGCTCGAGAATTATATTCGAAGACTTGAAAAACTCGAAGAAATTTCTGAGTCCTACGAAGGTGTTGAAAAATCATTTGCCATTCAGGCTGGACGCGAAGTGCGTATTATGGTGAAGCCGGATTCAATTAATGATCTTGAGGCTCATCGACTGGCGCGAGATATCCGCAAGCGAATTGAGGACGAGCTCGATTATCCAGGTCATATTAAGGTGACAGTAATCAGAGAGACTCGAGCCGTAGAGTATGCAAAATAAAGTGATGCGCTAAGCATCACTTTATTTTTTTGACGGCAAGGAATTTTCAAGAAGAAAGGATTTACAAAATGAGAATTTTATTTATCGGAGATGTTGTCGGTTCACCGGGCCGTGACATGGTCAAAGAATATGTACCAAAGCTAAAAACAAAATATAAGCCTCACTTTACCATTATTAATGGTGAAAACGCCGCACATGGAAAAGGCCTGACGGAAAAAATTTATCACAGCTTAATCCAGTCCGGCGCAGATGCAATCACAATGGGGAACCACACATGGGACAAAAAAGAAATATTTGATTTTATAGATGACGTTCCGAACTTGGTTCGCCCGGCAAACTTTCCTGAAGGAACACCGGGGAAAGGGATCACATATGTGAAAGCAAACGGCAAAGAACTAGCAGTCATTAATTTGCAGGGACGTACGTTTTTGCCGCCGCTTGATGACCCGTTTTTAAAAGCGGACGAATTGATCGCAGAAGCTGCGAAAAGAACACCGTACATTTTTATCGACTTTCATGCCGAAGCGACAAGTGAAAAGCTCGCACTTGGCTGGTACACGGATGGGAGGGCGTCGGCTGTAGTAGGAACTCATACACACGTGCAAACAGCGGATAACCGCATTTTGCCGAAGGGAACGGCATATATTACTGATGTGGGAATGACTGGCCCGTATGACGGTATACTGGGGATGGACAGAGAGACGATTATTAAGCGATTCAAAACGAACCTTCCAGTCCGGTTTACTGTCGCTGAAGGAAAAACAACGCTCAGCGGAGTTGTCATTGACATTGACGATCAAACGAAAAAAGCCGTGAAAATTGAGCGTATTTTAATCAACGATGATCACATGTTCTTTGAATAGTTGAACATATGGTTATTTTATAAAAATATTAAAAAGAAAAGCAGGAATATAGCAACTCCTTAGTGAATATAGTAAAAATGGAAGGTAGCCCGCTATTTTTGAAAAGCATTGTGGGGATGGCTTTTTGGATAGCAACATCTAATAATGATTGTTCTAATGAACACTCACTTATCCATTGTAAAACTAAGGGGGAGCAGAAATGGAAATCTTAAAAGTTTCAGCAAAATCGAGTCCAAATTCAGTGGCAGGTGCGCTTGCAGGCGTGTTGAGAGAGCGAGGAGCCGCCGAGATTCAAGCGATCGGAGCGGGTGCATTAAACCAGGCTGTAAAAGCTGTGGCGATTGCCAGGGGATTTGTGGCGCCTAGCGGCGTTGATTTGATTTGTATTCCGGCTTTTACAGATATTCAAATCGATGGGGAAGAAAGAACAGCGATTAAATTAATCGTGGAGCCTCGCTAAAAACAAATAAAGCATTCTCAACCTGTTTGCGTAATGCAAACAGGTTGTTTTTCATTTATTGTGATATTTTCTCCCAATAGTATTTTTAGCACATAAATGAGCGAATATACAAAATCAGAAATGAGCTAAAACGTTTCAAAAAAAATTCCGCTCATTTTTCAAGACAGATACTTTTGTCCTTCTGGAGAAGACAGTGCTGTTTACGCTTATTCCATATCATGGTACAATCCGAATATAACAAGAATTTTTCAAGGAGGATTGTACATGCAGAGTGGAAAGATGAAAGCTCTAATGAAAAAGGACGGGGCGTTCGGTGCTGTGCTGACTGAAGTTCCCATTCCTGAGATTGATAAACATGAAGTCCTCATAAAAGTGAAAGCCGCTTCCATATGCGGCACGGATGTCCACATTTATAATTGGGATCAATGGGCACGTCAGAGAATCAAAACACCCTATGTTTTCGGCCATGAGTTCAGCGGCATCGTAGAGGACGTGGGAGAGAATGTCATTAGTGTAAAAGTGGGAGAGTATGTGTCTGCGGAAACACACATTGTCTGTGGTGAATGTGTCCCTTGCCTAACAGGAAAATCTCATGTGTGTACCAATACTGCTATAATCGGAGTGGACACGGCAGGCTGTTTTGCAGAGTATGTAAAAGTCCCAGCTGATAACATTTGGAGAAATCCCGCTGATATGGACCCGTCGATTGCTTCCATTCAAGAGCCTTTAGGAAATGCAGTTCATACCGTACTCGAGTGCCAGCCTGCAGGAGGAACGACTGCAGTCATTGGATGCGGACCGATTGGTCTTATGGCTGTTGCGGTTGCAAAAGCAGCAGGAGCTTCTCAGGTGATAGCGATTGATAAGAATGAATACAGGCTGAGGCTTGCAAAACAAATGGGCGCGACTTGTACTGTTTCTATTGAAAAAGAAGACCCGCTCAAAATTGTAAGCGCTTTAACGAGTGGGGAAGGAGCAGATCTTGTTTGTGAGATGTCGGGCCATCCCTCAGCGATTGCCCAAGGTCTTGCGATGGCTGCAAATGGCGGAAGATTTCATATTCTCAGCTTGCCGGAACATCCGGTGACAATTGATTTGACGAATAAAGTGGTATTTAAAGGGCTTACCATCCAAGGAATCACAGGAAGAAAAATGTTTTCAACATGGCGCCAGGTGTCTCAGTTGATCAGTTCAAACGTGATCGATCTTGAACCTGTTATTACCCATCAATTTCCGTTAGAGGAGTTTGAAAAAGGTTTCGAACTGATGAGAAGCGGGCAGTGCGGAAAAGTAATTTTAATTCCATAAAGGGGGATAAACATGACGAAGGAATTTGAGTTTTTAAAAGCAGAGCTTGATAGTATGAAAGAAAACCATACATGGCAAGACATAAAACAGCTTGAATCTATGCAGGGCCCATCTGTCACAGTGAATCACCAAAAAGTCATTCAGCTATCTTCTAATAATTACCTCGGATTCACTTCACATCCTAGACTCATCAACGCCGCACAGGAGGCCGTTCAGCAGTATGGAGCCGGCACCGGATCAGTGAGAACGATTGCCGGTACATTTACAATGCATCAAGAGCTTGAGAAAAAGCTGGCAGCCTTTAAAAAAACGGAGGCGGCACTTGTATTCCAATCAGGCTTCACAACAAACCAAGGCGTACTTTCAAGTATTCTATCAAAAGAGGACATTGTCATCTCAGATGAATTGAACCATGCCTCTATTATTGACGGAATTCGACTGACAAAGGCGGATAAAAAGGTGTATCAGCACGTCAATATGAGTGATTTAGAGCGGGTGCTGAGAAAGTCAATGAATTATCGGATGCGTCTGATTGTGACAGACGGCGTATTTTCCATGGATGGCAACATAGCTCCTCTGCCTGATATTGTAGAGCTTGCTGAGAAATATGACGCATTTGTGATGGTGGATGACGCCCATGCATCCGGAGTACTTGGCGAAAACGGCAGGGGAACGGTGAATCACTTCGGCCTTGACGGCAGAGTTCATATTCAGGTCGGAACATTAAGCAAGGCAATCGGAGTGCTCGGCGGCTACGCTGCAGGTTCAAAGGTGCTGATCGATTATTTGCGCCATAAAGGCCGTCCATTTTTATTCAGCACATCTCATCCGCCGGCTGTCACTGCAGCTTGTATGGAAGCAATTGATGTCTTGCTTGAAGAGCCGGAGCATATGGAGCGCTTATGGGAGAATACTGCCTATTTTAAAGCAATGCTTGTGAAAATGGGCCTGACTCTCACGAAGAGTGAAACGCCGATTCTTCCTATTTTAATAGGTGATGAAGGTGTGGCAAAGCAATTTTCAGATCAGCTCCTTTCCCACGGTGTTTTTGCCCAAAGTATCGTTTTCCCGACTGTAGCAAAGGGAAAAGCCAGAATTCGCACGATTATAACAGCAGAGCACACCAAAGATGAACTGGATCAGGCGCTTGATGTCATCGAAAAGACGGCAAAGGAGCTCCAGCTATTGTAACAAGAGGAAGAGTTTACTCTTCCTCTTTTGATTCCTTATTGATTATTATTCTCAATGAGTGTACAATGATAGGTTGCCAGTTGTGCAGAGCTTCAATAACCTTTATACTGAAGGGAGGAAGTTTGGTTTGAAAGGAGAAAATATGACATGAATGAAAAACAAAAATTAGAGAGCGGACAAGTTAATCCATCGGACAAAAAATCCGAGAAGGATTACAGCAAGTACTTTGAAGCTGTTTACATTCCGCCTTCTTTAAAAGACGCGAAAAAACGAGGCAAGGAAGCCGTTACTTATCATAATGACTTTAAAATTTCTGAACAATTTAAAGGATTGGGAGACGGAAGAAAGTTCTATATCCGTACGTACGGCTGCCAAATGAATGAACACGATACAGAGGTTATGGCAGGGATCTTTATGGCGCTAGGTTATGAAGCGACAAACTCTGTTGACGATGCCAATGTCATTTTGTTAAACACATGCGCAATCCGTGAAAATGCTGAGAACAAGGTGTTTGGTGAGCTTGGGCACTTAAAAGCACTGAAAAAAAACAATCCCGATCTGATTTTAGGCGTGTGCGGCTGTATGTCCCAAGAGGAATCAGTCGTGAACCGTATTTTGAAAAAACATCCGTTTGTCGATATGATTTTCGGAACGCATAACATTCATCGCCTGCCGGAGCTTTTGTCAGAAGCATACCTTTCAAAAGAAATGGTTGTAGAAGTTTGGTCTAAGGAAGGGGACGTTATTGAAAACCTTCCGAAAGTCCGAAATGGAAAAATTAAGGGCTGGGTCAATATCATGTACGGCTGTGACAAATTCTGTACGTATTGCATTGTGCCTTACACACGCGGAAAAGAAAGAAGCCGCCGCCCTGAGGATATCATTCAGGAAGTGAGAAGGCTCGCAAGTGAAGGCTATAAGGAAATTACTCTGTTAGGCCAAAACGTAAACGCGTATGGAAAAGACTTTGAAGATATGACGTACGGACTTGGTGATTTGATGGATGAACTGAGAAAAATCGATATCCCGAGAATCCGTTTTACAACGAGTCATCCGCGCGACTTTGACGACCGCCTCATTGAAGTGCTGGCAAAAGGCGGAAATCTGCTTGATCACATTCATCTTCCGGTTCAATCAGGAAGCTCAGAAGTTCTCAAGCTGATGGCCCGCAAATATGACAGAGAGCGTTACATGGAGCTGGTGCGAAAAATTAAAGAAGCAATGCCAAACGCTTCATTGACAACGGACATTATCGTCGGATTTCCAAATGAAACGGACGAACAGTTTGAAGAAACGCTTTCTCTATACCGTGAAGTGGAGTTTGACAGCGCCTATACGTTCATTTACTCTCCGCGTGAGGGCACTCCGGCTGCTAAGATGAAAGATAATGTACCGATGCGTGTGAAAAAAGAACGCCTGCAGCGTCTGAACGCGCTGGTGAATGAAATTTCTGCTAAAAAAATGAAGGAATACGAAGGCAAGGTTGTCGAAGTATTAGTTGAAGGTGAAAGCAAAAATAACCCTGATATTCTTGCCGGCTATACTGAAAAAAGCAAGCTTGTCAATTTTAAAGGGCCGAAGGAAGCCATCGGCAAAATCGTCCGCGTGAAAATCCAGCAAGCGAAAACATGGTCGCTTGACGGAGAAATGGTAGGAGAAGCAATCGAGGTGAAATAAGATGACGCTCTACTCAAAAAAAGACATTGTGCAGCAGGCACGAAACCTTGCAAAAATGATTTCTGAAACAGAAGAGGTTGATTTTTTCAAACGGGCTGAAGCGCAAATCAATGAGAATGACAAAGTGTCCACAATCGTTAATCAGATTAAAGCCCTGCAAAAGCAGGCTGTCAATCTGAAGCATTATGAAAAGCATGAAGCGCTCAAACAAGTAGAAGCAAAAATTGACGCGCTGCAAGAAGAGCTTGAAGAGATTCCTGTTATCCAGGAATTCAGAGACTCGCAGATGGAAGTAAATGACCTACTGCAGCTCGTTGCACACACCATTTCCAACCAAGTCACAAATGAAATCATCACATCAACCGGAGGCGACCTGCTGAAAGGGGAAACCGGTTCAAAGGTGAAGCATTCAAATAACAGTTGTTCTCTCTAAACACGGTGCCTTTACAGGCCCGTGTTTTTTTATCATTTGTGCGGTTAAAAATGAACTAAATAATCTATGTACCAAATGTTCAATTGGTTTTTCTGTGCTCAGCCGCGTATAAACTTTATCGCACTTATAAGTAAAGTTTCTAGGCACCCCTGCATACAATGGAACAGAAACTTTGTATTTTTATATTTTATTTATAAAAATGCACACTAGACAAATGCCCAGCATAAGATAACACGAAGAAGAACAAGGAGGCATGCCGGAATGTCTGAATACAGGGAAATTATTACGAAGGCAGTAGTAGCGAAAGGCCGAAAATTCACCCAATGCACCAACACCATCTCGCCTGAGAAAAAACCGAGCAGCATTTTGGGTGGTTGGATTATTAACCACAAGTATGACGCTGAAAAAATTGGAAAAACGGTAGAGATTGAAGGGTATTATGATATAAACGTATGGTACTCTTACGCGGACAACACAAAGACAGAGGTTGTCACAGAACGGGTAAAATACGTAGATGTCATTAAACTCAGATACAGAGACAATAATTACTTAGATGATGAGCATGAAGTGATTGCCAAAGTGCTTCAGCAGCCAAACTGCCTTGAAGTGACCATTTCGCCGAATGGAAATAAAATCGTTGTGCAGGCAGAAAGAGAATTTTTGGCGGAAGTGGTAGGGGAAACAAAGGTAGTTGTTGAGGTCAATCCTGACTGGGAAGAGGATGACGAGGAAGATTGGGAAGATGAGCTTGATGAAGAGCTTGAAGACATCAACCCGGAGTTTTTAGTGGGAGATCCTGAAGAATAAAAAAGGGACTAGGGGAGACAGTACCCCCAAGTCTCTTTTTTATATTGATATATCATTCTTTTATCACTTTTTGTTTATGTTATAATGAAGGTTGGAAAATAGAAACGTTGATACATAGTGAGGGATTAAACAATGGCCGGTTATACGCCTATGATACAGCAATATTTAAAAATAAAGGCAGAGCACCAGGATGCCTTTTTATTTTTTCGCCTGGGTGATTTTTATGAAATGTTTTTTGAGGACGCCAAAAAAGCGTCACAAGAGCTGGAAATTACGTTAACGAGCAGAGACGGCGGTGCGGCTGAAAAAATACCGATGTGCGGTGTGCCGTATCATTCTGCTTCCGCGTATATCGAACAGCTTATTAAAAAAGGATATAAAGTGGCGATCTGTGAACAGACGGAAGATCCGAAAGCCGCAAAGGGCGTTGTGAAAAGAGAAGTAGTTCAGCTGATTACGCCCGGAACTGTAATGGACGGCAAAGGCATCCATGAGTCGGAAAATAATTTTATCGCATCTGTTTCAGCCTGCTCGAACGGATACGGACTTGCGCTGTCTGATTTAACAACGGGAGAAAATTTGGCTGTTTTGATTGAACGGCTTGAAGACGTCATATCAGAAATTTATTCAGTCGGCGCACGGGAAATCGTGGTTTCAGGAAGCTTGGATGCCGATACAGTGGCACAGCTGAGAGAGCGGTGCGGTGCAACGATTTCAATTGAAGACGGAGAAACAGACGAACACGTAACGATCATTGAGCACTTAAATAATGAAGATATAACAAAAACATTTCTGCGCTTATATACGTATTTGAAAAGAACCCAAAAGCGCAGCCTTGATCATCTTCAGCCCGTGCAGGTGTATGAGCTTGAGGAAGCGATGAAAATTGATTTGTACTCAAAGCGTAATCTGGAGCTGACCGAAACGATCCGTTCAAAAAATAAAAAAGGCTCCCTTTTGTGGCTGCTGGATGAAACAAAAACGGCAATGGGAGGCCGGCTGCTTAAACAGTGGATTGACCGGCCGCTTATCAGAGTCAATCAAATCGAAGAGCGCCAAGAAATGGTAGAAACATTGATGTCCCATTTCTTTGAACGGGAAGATCTGCGTGAACGTTTAAAAGAAGTATATGACTTAGAACGCCTTGCTGGCCGCGTTGCATTCGGAAATGTCAATGCCCGGGATTTGATTCAGCTGAAGGAATCGTTAAAGCAAGTTCCTGGCATCAAACAGCTGGTTGCTTCACTGGCTCATGACAAGGCCAAGGAACGTGCAGAGCGCATTGACCCTTGCGGGGATGTACTTGAACTGCTGGAAGAAGCGCTGTACGAAAACCCTCCTTTATCGGTAAAAGAAGGGAACCTGATTAAAGATGGTTATAATCAAAAGCTTGATGAATATCGTGATGCAAGCAGAAACGGAAAAGACTGGATTGCCCGCCTGGAACAGCAGGAGCGGGAATACACAGGCATTCGCTCTTTAAAGGTCGGCTTTAATAAAGTTTTCGGTTATTACATTGAAGTGACTAAAGCAAACTTGCATTTGCTTGAGGAAGGGCGTTATGAGCGGAAGCAGACGTTAACCAATGCAGAGCGCTACATTACACCTGAATTAAAAGAAAAAGAAGCGCTCATTTTAGAGGCGGAAAATAACATCTGTGAGCTGGAGTACGAGCTGTTTACCGAGCTGCGCGAGAAAGTGAAGCAGTATATTCCGCGGCTGCAGCAGCTTGCAAAACAGATGAGCGAGCTGGACGCACTGCAATGCTTTGCGACAATCAGTGAAAATCGCCACTACACGAAACCAGAGTTCTCTAAAGATGAAGTCGAAGTGATTGAAGGCAGACACCCGGTTGTTGAAAAAGTCATGGACAGCCAGGAATATGTCCCGAACAACTGTATGATGGGCGATAACAGACAAATGCTTCTCATTACAGGTCCAAACATGTCAGGGAAAAGCACGTATATGAGACAAATCGCGCTCATTTCCATTATGGCGCAAATCGGCTGCTTTGTACCCGCGAAAAAAGCGGTGCTTCCGATTTTCGATCAAATTTTTACGCGAATCGGCGCTGCAGATGATTTGATTTCCGGACAAAGTACATTTATGGTAGAAATGCTTGAAGCGAAAAATGCGATTGTCAACGCGACGAAAAACAGCCTCATTCTGTTTGATGAAATCGGGCGGGGAACGTCCACTTATGACGGCATGGCGCTGGCACAGGCGATTATTGAATATGTTCACGATCATATCGGCGCCAAGACGCTGTTCAGCACACACTATCACGAGCTGACCGTTCTTGAGGACAAGCTGCCCCAGCTGAAAAACGTTCATGTTCGCGCTGAAGAATATAACGGAACGGTTGTCTTTCTTCATCAAATTAAAGAAGGTGCGGCTGATAAAAGCTATGGTATCCATGTAGCTCAGCTTGCCGAACTGCCGGGAGATCTGATTGCGCGCGCCCAAGATATTTTAAAAGAGCTTGAGCATTCAGGAAACAAACCGGAAGTGCCGGTGCAGAAACCTCAGGTGAAAGAGGAGCCGGCACAGCTGTCCTTTTTTGACGAAGCGGAAAAGCCGGCTGAAACACCAAAGCTTTCAAAAAAAGAAAAGCAAGTGATCGATGCTTTCAAATCACTTAATATACTGGATATGACACCGCTTGAAGCGATGAATGAAATGTACAAGCTGCAAAAGAAATTACATTAAAACGGGGTGATGAATGTGGCAAAAGTCATCCAGCTGTCAGATGAGCTTTCAAATAAAATAGCGGCGGGCGAGGTTGTGGAACGGCCCGCCTCAGTCGTCAAAGAATTGGTGGAAAATGCGATCGACGCTGACAGCACAGTCATTGAAATCGATATTGAGGAAGCAGGCCTTGCATCCATTCGGGTCTTGGATAACGGCGAAGGAATGGAGAATGAAGATTGCAAGAGAGCTTTCCGCCGCCACGCAACGAGTAAAATAAAAGATGAAAATGATTTATTCAGGGTGAGAACGCTCGGTTTCAGGGGAGAAGCCCTGCCGAGTATCGCGTCAGTCTCTCATCTGGAGATTACAACAAGCACTGGTGAAGGAGCTGGGACGAAGCTCGTCCTCCAAGGAGGAAACATCATTTCCGAATCGCGTTCCTCAAGCAGGAAGGGAACTGAAATTGTCGTTTCCAACCTGTTTTTTAACACACCGGCCCGTTTGAAATATATGAAAACCGTTCATACAGAGCTTGGAAACATTACAGACGTGGTTAACCGTATTGCTCTGGCGCATCCAGAGGTATCGATCCGCCTGCGCCATCATGGGAAAAACCTGCTTCAAACGAACGGAAACGGAGATGTGCGCCATGTACTGGCAGCGATTTACGGCACGGCTGTCGCCAAAAAAATGCTTCCGCTGCATGTGAGCTCCTTAGATTTTGAAGTAAAGGGATATATCGCTCTCCCAGAGATTACACGGGCGTCGAGAAACTATATGTCGTCTGTGGTCAATGGCCGTTACATTAAAAATTTCCCGCTCGTCAAAGCGGTTCATGAAGGCTATCATACGCTTCTGCCGATCGGACGCCATCCGATTACTTTTATAGAAATTACGATGGACCCGATTTTAGTCGATGTCAATGTGCATCCATCGAAGCTTGAGGTCCGGCTCAGCAAGGAAACAGAGCTTCATGACTTAATTCGTGACGGAATTAAAGATGTATTTAAACAGCAGCAGCTGATTCCGAGTGCCCAGCTTCCGAAAAAATCGGCACCTGTTATCAAAAATGAGCAGCAGTTCATAACCTTTGATGAAAAGCCTCCGGAAAGAAAAGTACCGGAAAAAGCGCATGCGCCATCTTATTCACCAATGAAGCTCAGCTCAGTCGTGAAAGAGCCGGTTGATACGGAGGAAGAATTGCCTCCTCACCAATTTGATGCTCCTCCTATCGTTGATCAGGAACAAACCCTTGAGGTGTCCGATGTTTCAGAAGAACTGCCTGAAACATTTGAGCAGGAATGCCATGAGGAACAGCAGCAGCCAGCGTCTGAGCGGGTTCCGATTATGTACCCGATCGGCCAGATGCACGGGACTTATATATTGGCACAAAACGAAAACGGCCTGTATATTATCGACCAGCACGCCGCCCAAGAACGTATTAAATATGAGTACTTTCGTGAAAAGGTGGGGGAGGTTGAGCCTGAGGTGCAGGATATGATTGTACCGCTGACGTTCCACTACTCCACAAATGAGGCTTTGATTATTGAACAGCACAAACAAGAGCTCGAAAGCGTCGGTGTCTTTTTAGAGTCATTCGGCTCCAACAGTTACATCGTCCGCTGCCACCCGGCCTGGTTTCCAAAGGGAGAAGAAGCAGAGCTTATAGAAGAAATCATTCAGCAGGTGCTCGACTCCAAAAATATAGATATTAAAAAACTCCGCGAGGAAGCGGCGATTATGATGAGCTGCAAAGGCTCCATCAAAGCAAATCGCCACCTCAGAAACGATGAAATCAAAGCGCTTCTCGACGACCTCCGAAGCACATCAGACCCATTTACATGCCCGCACGGCCGCCCGATCATCATACACCATTCCACTTATGAGATGGAAAAGATGTTCAAACGCGTGATGTAGCGGGGGTGGTAGGCATTGATCCATTCTCTGAATGGATCAATGCTTTTTTTTGTACTCCTTCGAGTGTCAGATTATAAGAAACGGTTGTAAACGTGTGAGCAGTGTTAACGCATTATACTTCATGGTTCCTCCGTATAACAAAATATCCATTTACAGGCAATTGGGATTAATGTATATTTTGGGTGAGGAGGTGGAAACATATGGCATGTGGTCCGAAGATCATTATCTTTTTGGATGAACTTGATGATCCAAATGTGAGAATCATTTTAGAATGCAGAATTTAAATTACAACATTGTGTTTTGCTCCCTGTTCGTGTGAACAGGGAGATTTTTTCGTTTATATAACTGGTGATGTCCAAATATAGGGTGTTATGAATTTTCCATATCTGCCATCGGCTTTAAGCTGCTTCTCTATTAGGCTGGTTATCAAAAGCAAGTTCAATGATAGCCATGAAAGCTGATATCACAACAAGCAAGACATCTGGAATATAAATAGACTGCATAAAGTAATCTGCAAAACAGATCGTTATAAGATTGCTGATAAAATACAGTATAAAAGCAAAAAGTGCAGTCTTTTTCAATGAAAGTGATTTTGCCAAAATGATAGAGATAATCTTTGTGAGTGGGTCTATGATTAATCCTACAGCAAAGCAGGCTAAAATAAATAAAGCTAATGTTTGATTGGAAGCGTATGTGATGCCAAGTATGGAGAATAAGCCTTTCATCCCGAAGAAAAAGCCGCCGAAGATGACTGCAAGCGCAATGGCCGCGATAAAAGTGATAGATACAATTCCGATTAATTTTGATCTCAGGTTAAAATCTTTAGAGTGCTCGTTCTGTTCTTTTTGGTTCAAGTATGACACTCCCTTCACCTGCTTACTCATACAAACAGCACCCTTGAATCAGCCCAAAATATCTATAAGTCTATTTTCTAACGAAAATAGTATAGCATATTTTAACAAAACCAAAAAAGGCCCTTTCCACTAGGGAAAGGCCTTTTTCATCATGTTAACTCCTGAGATTCGCCGAAGCTTTCTCTTTTTTTGGCCAAATAAAATAGCTGGCTGTAATGAGAAAGTCAATGCCTATAATGACAGACCACAGTTTAAGAATGCCGCTCAACGCCTCGGTTCGGGCAGAGTCATTGATAAAATAGATCATCCCTGCCAATAGTCCCGCACCAATTAAGTAGGCCAGCACATGTCTTAGCCAGCCTTTCGCACCGTGCTTGGCATGGTCCATTCCAAAACGTTTCAGCGGTTTTGCGCCTTTTTTTGTCACATAATATTGAAATTTTTCATCTGCCCATTGAATCATTTGTTTTCCATAAGCGATCGATATACCGATGTAAACAGCTGCAATCCCATGGGCTGCGGTCGCTGAGGCTCCGCGGTAAAGGTCCACACCAGTTGCCGCTAACAAAATCAAATCGATAACTGGAGTTAAGCCAAGGAATAGTAGTCCTAATGTATGTCGTTTGAATACGTAACGTACAGCAAGCCCCAAAACAATGACAACCCAAAACGCAATTTCACAGAAAACAATCATCCATGCGATACCGTTCAATCCATTTCCCTCTTTTCAATACAGTTGTATTATTTTAATAATATGTTATCATCTTTGTTTTTGTAACACAACTGTATTATAAAAATTGCCCTCTCATTTTTTTCTTGTTACAATAAAGCTATGCCAAAACAAATTGACCATGAGAAAAGAAGAAAACAAATTGCAGAAGCAACGTGGCGCGTCATTTTAGAACGAGGGATGGAGGGAGCATCAGCCAGGAACATTGCAAAGGAAGCAGGATTGTCATTAGGTGCGCTGCGCCATTATTTCTCTACACAGGATGAATTGCTTGCTTTTGCAATGAAACTTGTCCAAGAAAAGGTGACGGCCCGAATTAAGGACATTGCAGTGAGGGATTTGCTCCCTAAGAAAAAAGTGTTGCAAATTTTGCTTGAAATGGTCCCAACGAATGAAGAAACGATTAGAGAGATGGAGGTTTGGTTTGCTTTTACTGCTTACGCCAGACATAAAAAGGATATGTTTGATGCGAATCATGACGGGATTTTCAGCGGCATGCGGAATCTGATTGCCTATTTAGATGAATCCGATTTACTGAAGCAGAATGCTGATAAAGACATTGAAGCTGAGAGACTTTACGCGCTTGTTGACGGCTTGGCTTTACATGCCATGCTTGACCCTGTGCGCGTGAATAAAGACCGAATCAAGCGGGTCATTATGCAGCATGTAGAGTCAATTTGCGTGGAAGATACACGTGAGACACAAAAACGACATCCTTAAGGCACTAGTGCGAAAAGCGATTCTTGTTGGGCATGCGTCCAAGAGAGTCGCTTTTTTATTTTCAAAGAACAAGGATCTCTGAAAAAAATGGAAAACAATCATGCTGTTTGGTAAAGTGGAATGAAAGACGGACTGAGGGGTGAACACTGGTCCATCGTTTAAGAACTTTACATGATAGGGATGGTATAAATGAATCTTACTTACAAGGTGCATCCAATTAAAACAAGGTATCAGGGCTGGACGAATTATTGCTATATCATTGAAGATATTGTAAGCAGATCTGCAATTGTTGTTGATCCCTCATGGGAATTGAGTAAGATAACCACTACACTTTCTGAACTCGAAGCGGAATTAAAGGCAGTCGCATTGACACACTCTCATTATGATCATGTAAATCTGGTAGACCCGCTGACGAAGATGTTTAACGCTCAAGTTTATATGTCAAAAAAAGAAATTGATTATTATCAATTCCGATGCAGAAATTTAATTAGCCTAGATGATCATCAGACAATCAGCATAGGAAACACAAGAGCACAATGCCTTCTCACACCGGGGCATACAGCCGGCGGAATGTGTTATTTGTTTTCTGAGAGTATTTTTACCGGAGATACGGTGTTTACAGAAGGGTGCGGCATATGTGAGGATGATGGCAGCTCTGCGGAAGAGATGTTTGATAGTATTCAAAGAATAAAGTCGGAGGTTTCACCCCATGTACGGGTGTATCCTGGTCACTCATTTGGCAAATTGCCCGGCCATTCGATAAAGGATCTTTATCAGCATAATATTTACTTTCAAATTGATAAGAAAGAATATTTTGTGAAATTTCGCACTCGTAAAAACCAAAAAGGTATTTTTGATTTTAAATAATCCTTCTGAATCTATTATCCTATTTTTCTTCGAATATCTAAATGATTTTTATTTTCGAAAATGATTACATAGATGGGTGTTATTTATTTTGAAAACTCATTTGAAAGAAAATGAAGCGCATTATCATGATATGGCGCCCTATACGTAATCCGGGTCTTTTTTCTTATGATCTGTTATATCTCCTGATCCTTTATTCCTCAATGGAAAAAAGCAGAAAAACAATCGAGCAAACTGTAGGAAAAATTAACTTGACGGATAATATTTACAGAGGTTACCATCAACATGAACATGCTACTATTTATCCGGTCATCACTATTATAAAGTCATACAGAAGTGAAACACATCTACTAATCGGAAGGGTGGCTTTGAGAGAATGATCACATATGTTTTTCCAGGTCAGGGTTCACAGAAACAGGGAATGGGCAGCGGCCTATTCGATGAATTTAAAGAACTGACGGATCAGGCAGATGAGATCTTAGGATATTCAATCAAACGTCTTTGCCTGGAAAATCCTTATTCCAATTTAAACAAAACGCAATTTACTCAGCCGGCGTTATACGTGGTAAACGCACTAAGCTATCTGAAAAAAATCAAGGATGAAGAAGTTAAACCTGACTTTGTCGCCGGGCACAGCTTGGGTGAATACAATGCGTTATTTGCAGCTGAAGCCTTTGATTTTAAGACAGGTTTACAGCTTGTCAGAAAAAGAGGCGAACTGATGAGTCTGATAAGCAACGGCGGTATGGCAGCTGTTATGGGACTAAATGAAGAGCAGGTTGCAAAGGCTCTGAAAGAATATCATTTACATGATGTTGATATCGCTAATGTGAATGCCCCATATCAAATTGTAATTTCAGGAAAAAAAGATGAGATTGAAAAAGCCACATCTCTTTTTGAAACGATGACTGAAGTTACAATGGTACTCCCCTTAAACGTAAGCGGCGCGTTTCATTCCAGATACATGAATAAAGCAAAAGAAGAATTCGAGGAATTCCTTCATGCCTTTTATTTTTCGCCTCCGTCTATCCCGGTTATTTCTAATGTGTATGCCAAACCGTATACATACGAATTCATGAAACAGACGCTGGCTGATCAAATTAATCACTCAGTGAAATGGACTGACAGCATAAGATACTTAATGAAAAAAGGCCATATGGAGTTTGAGGAGGTAGGGCCTGGAAATGTTTTAACTGGGTTAATTCATCGCATAAAGAAAGATGCGGAAGCAATGCCCCGCTAAAGCATTTGCCCCTATGGCCGTGTACCTCATCAATCAGGTCTAAACACAGATTTCCTTTCATTTAAGGTATAAAGTTTTAAAGATTCAATCGTTCGATTGACACTGTTTCTAATTGAATAACTTTATATACTGTTACATAAAGAGGCTGATAAATTAAGTTAGACATTTGAACTATGTCAGCCGGTCTGTCAAACCATCGCTCCCACATCTAGATGGTCCATTTTTTAACCTCACCCACCAATCATAGAGTCGATGTTCTTTGCTGATCCTGTTATCATGTTACATCAATTTTGAGATATCAACATACATCTACGATCACATCATAAATGAACCGCATCCAGAGCACCAATAGCAATCCTTCCAAGTTGAATCTCCTTTACTTTTTCACATATGTCTTTTCCATTTATTAATTTCATTTCAATCGCTGCTATGTGCTTTACAACATACATGGAAATAAGAAATCCAATAGCCGTCATAAATATAAAAAAAGAAGGTTATACACATGAATGAACCGCTTGTTTTTATGTTTTCCGGGCAAGGTTCCCAATACTATCACATGGGGAAAGAACTATTTAAGGAAAATACCGTGTTTCGCCAATCTATGCTTGAAATGGATGACATTGCAGCACGGCGAATTGGCACATCCATTGTTGAAGAAATCTACCATCCAGGTAAACGTATGTCAGATCCGTTTGACAGTATTCTTTTTTCCCACCCCGCCATTTTTATGATTGAGTATTCCTTATATAAGGTTTTGGAAGACAGGGGAATCTCTCCTGATTACGTATTGGGATCAAGTCTGGGAGAATTCGCAGCAGCGGCAGTTTCTGGTGTGTCAGACGCAGAGGATATACTGGATTGCATACTTGAACTGGCTATTATCATCCAAAATTCCTGCGATAAAGGAAAAATGGTGGCCATTCTGGACAAACCGCAATTGCTGAATGATTATCCGCTACTGTTTGGAAATAGTGAACTCATTTCTATCAATTATGATTCGCACTTCGTCATTTCTGGTGAAGAAGATCATATAAGGAAGATTATGGAGGATTTAAAGGAGAAGCAGATTCTTTGCCAGCTGCTTCCTGTGGCCTATGCCTTTCATTCTTCGCTTATTGATCCGGCAGAGAGTGCCTATGCAGAATTTTTAAGATCAAAATCTTTTAAAAAACCGTCAATACCGATTGTATCGAGCTTAACGGGAAGCTGCCTTCACGTAATGGACGAGAATTTCTTTTGGAATGCGGTCAGAAAGCCAATGATGTTTCGTGAAGCGATTCGATATTTGGAAAGCCAGCATACATGCAAGTTTATCGATTTAGGGCCATCCGGCACCTTAGCTGCTTTTGTGAAACAGCTGATTCCGGGTGATTCAGCTGACCGTTGCTGCTCAATCATAACACCATTTCATCAGGAGCTGAAAAATCTGAATACGGTTGAGTATTTCCGTACACCAGAAAGGAAGTTTACAAGATGATTACATATGTCTTTCCAGGGCAAGGCTCCCAGCAAAAGGGGATGGGACAAGGCCTATTTGAACAATATCAGCATTTGACTGATCAAGCAGATCAAATATTGGGCTATTCAATAGAGAAGCTATGTACCGAAAAATCATATCTGGATGTAAATCATACTGAATACACGCAGCCGGCTTTGTACGTTGTTAATGCACTTAGTTACTTGAAGAGAGTAGAGGAGACCGGCAGAAAACCTGATTTTGCGGCAGGACACAGCTTAGGAGAATACAATGCGCTGATGGCAGCCGGTGCCTTTGATTTTGAAACCGGATTAAGGCTCGTCAAAAAAAGAGGAGAATTGATGGGACGAATTACAGGGGGCGGAATGGCTGCTGTGATCGGCCTGAGTAAGGAACAAGTTACAGCCGTTTTAGGAGAGCACCGTCTTCATGACATTGATGTGGCAAATGAAAATACGCCCCGGCAAATTGTGATTTCTGGCCCGAAAAAAGAGATTGAAAAAGCTCGGGCTGTTTTTGAAAACACCAAGGATGTAAAGCTGTTTCATCCATTAAATGTGAGCGGAGCTTTTCATTCCAGATATATGAATGAAGCCAAACAGGTATTTAAGCAATATATTGACTCATTCCAATTTGCACCTTTGGCGATCCCGGTTATCTCCAATGTCTACGCAGAGCCATACCATCAAGACAGATTAAAAGATACATTATCTGAACAGATGGACAACACAGTGAAATGGACGGACAGCATTCGTTTCCTGATGGGAAGAGGAGAAATGGAGTTTGAAGAGATTGGGCCTGGAACTGTTTTAACCGGTCTCATTCATCGGATTAAAAATGAGTCTGAACCATTGACATATATACCGAAAAAGAACCCCGCGATCAGTGCGCATCTAAAGGAACAGGCGGAAGCCGCTGACCATCAATCGAATGTTCAAGCCGGGATTACGGCAGAATCTTTAGGAAGTGCTGAATTTAAACAAGATTATCATCTTACATATGCTTATCTTGCAGGAGGAATGTACCGCGGCATTGCTTCGAAAGAAATGGTAGTAAAGCTGTCAAGAGCGGGAATGATGGGGTTCTTTGGCACAGGAGGTCTGAGCCTGAAAGAGGTTGAAGATGCGATCCATGCTATACAAGGTGAATTAGGGAAAGGACAAGCCTATGGCATCAATCTGGTCCACAATATGAAACATACTGAATCAGAAGAAAAAATGATCGATCTTTTATTGAGGAATCAAGTGAGCATTGTGGAGGCTTCAGCATTTTTAAGTGTCACTCCTGCATTAGTAAGGTACCGCGCAAAAGGAGTGAAACGAAATCAAAATGGTGACGTTATATGCTCAAATCGTCTCATAGCAAAAATATCACGGCCGGAAGTTGCAGAATCATTTCTGAGTCCTGCGCCTGAGAATATGCTGCAAAAGCTTTTAGGAGAAAATAAAATCACTATGAACGAAGCTGAGTTGTTGCGGTGTATTCCGATGGCTGACGATATTTGTGTAGAAGCTGATTCAGGCGGTCATACAGATGGCGGTGTAGCATACAGCCTGATGCCGGCGATGACATCTTTAAGAGATGAAATGATGAAAAAATATCAATACCGGAAAAAAATAAGAGTTGGTGCAGCTGGAGGAATTGGAACACCTGAGGCAGCGATGGCGGCTTTTATGCTAGGAGCTGATTTTATTCTAACAGGCTCAATCAATCAATGTACGGTTGAGGCGGCAACAAGTGATAAAGTAAAGGATTTGCTTCAGCAGATGAATGTACAAGATACAGCCTATGCGCCTGCAGGTGATATGTTTGAATCGGGCAGTAAAGTGCAGGTGCTAAAGAAAGGTGTGTTCTTTCCCGCACGGGCAAACAAGTTATATGAACTGTACCAGCGGTATGGGTCTATACGTGAGCTGGATGCAAAGATGCTGGCCCAGCTTGAGGAGAAATACTTTAAACGCAGTATAGAAGACATATATAAAGATATTGCATTGCATTATCCCGCGGCAGACATTGAGAAGGCTGAACAAAACCCGAAGCATAAAATGGCTTTGATTTTCCGATGGTACTTCAGATACAGCTCAAAATTGGCAATCAGCGGAAGCGAACATTCGAAGGTTGATTATCAAATTCACTGCGGTCCCGCGCTGGGAGCCTTTAATCAATGGGTTAAAGGATCGCAATTAGAAAATTGGCGAAACCGCCATGTGGATGAAATCGGGAAAAAATTAATGACAGAAACGGCGGTATTGCTTCATGAACGGATGCAATCGATGTATCAGCCGTCGCATGAAACAGACAACATAAAAATGAAAGTTTGAATATTATGAAAATACACCTATAAAAATCATTAAAATAATCCCTCGAAGGAGAGAGCGTATTATGGATAAACAGAGAATCTTTGAAGTACTAATCACCAATATTTGCGAGGTGCTCCCTGAATTAGACGGACACAGATTTGAGCCTGAAGATCAGTTAGTTGAGCTAGGAGCTGACTCTGTAGACAGAGCTGAAATTATCACGATGGTGCTAGAGGATTTATCGTTAAAAATCCCTCGCATTGAGCTATCCGGGGTGAAAAACATCGGTGAATTAGCTGAGGTGCTTTATGACAAAGTGCAATCTGCCTGAGGTGGTGGTGACCGGTGTAGGCGTTACGGCCTCTATCGGTCAAGGGAAAGAGGACTTTGCTTCCTCGCTGCTGTCCGGCAGACATGCCTTTGATGTCATGAAGCGTTCAGGCAGACAAAAAGACAGCCGGTTTATCGGAGCCGAAATTGCGTCATTGTCTTATCCTGACCGACTCTCTAAAAAAATGTTGCGAAAAGCATCATTCTCCAGCCGCGCTGCATTGGTAACTCTCACAGAGGCTTGGGAGGAGGCTGAATTGGACGATGCAGATTCCTCACGTATCGGACTGGTTGTTGGCGGATCAAATTTTCAACAGAGAGAAAACTTTGAAGTTTATGAAAGGTATCAAGACCGCTCCGGTTTTATTTCTCCGGCGTATGGTCTGTCTTTCATGGACAGCGATCTTTGCGGGATATGTACAGATCAGTTTGGCATCACGGGATTAGCATATACGGTGGGAGGAGCTTCGGCCAGCGGCCAGTTAGCAGTCATTCATGCGATTCAGCAAGTCCTGTCAGGCGAAGTTGATACTTGCATAGCACTTGGTGCTTTAATGGATCTTTCTTATATGGAATGCGAGGCGCTAAGGGCTTTAGGCGCTATGGGGACGGACAAATATGCTGATGAACCTGAAAATGCGTGCCGTCCTTTCGATCAAAACAGAGACGGGTTTATCTATGGAGAATCGTGCGGTGCATTGGTAATAGAACGAAAGGAGACGGCTTTACGAAGAGGTCTAAAACCTTATGCAGCATTGTCTGGCTGGTCAATCAAACTGGACGGAAACCGGAATCCTGATCCTTCATTAGAAGGAGAGATTCATGTCATCCAGAAGGCACTGGAGCGTGCCAGGCTTTTACCAGAAGATATTGATTATATTAATCCTCATGGAACAGGCTCTTTTATTGGAGATGAAATAGAATTAAAGGCGCTCCGTGCATGCCGGCTTTCCCATGCTTATATCAATGCAACAAAATCGATAACCGGACACGGGCTTAGTGCGGCGGGCATCGTAGAGATTATTTCTGTTTTGCTGCAAATGAAAAAATCTGCCCTGCATCCGAGCAGGAATTTGGATCATCCAATCGATGATTCCTTTCATTGGGTAAATGAGAAATCGATTTCATACCGCATCAAAAATGCGCTGAGCTTAAGCATGGGGTTTGGCGGAATGAACACCGCGGTTTGTATACAAAACATTGAGAAATGTGGAGGCGAATCATAAATGGTTTCAGCCGGAATAGAAGCGATGAATGTCTTTGGCGGAACGGCATACCTTGATGTCATGGAGCTGGCCAAATACAGACACTTAGATACTGCGAGATTTGAAAACTTATTAATGAAAGAAAAAGCGGTAGCACTGCCTTATGAAGATCCCGTGACCTTCGGAGTCAATGCAGCTAAGCCGATTATTGATGCTTTATCTGAAGCAGAGAAGGACCGGATTGAATTGCTGATCACTTGCTCTGAATCCGGGATCGACTTTGGGAAATCGTTAAGTACATATATCCATGAATATTTAGGTCTCAACCGCAACTGCCGTTTGTTTGAGGTTAAACAGGCGTGTTATTCAGGGACAGCGGGATTTCAGATGGCGGTGAATTTTATATTATCCCAGACTTCTCCGGGTGCCAAAGCACTGGTTATCGCCAGTGATATTTCACGTTTTTTAATCGCTGAGGGCGGAGACGCTTTAAGCGAAGATTGGTCTTATGCGGAACCGAGCGCCGGAGCGGGAGCGGTGGCCGTTTTAGTTGGCGAAAATCCCGAGGTGTTTCAGATAGATCCCGGAGCAAATGGTTATTACGGCTATGAAGTGATGGACACGTGCCGCCCCATTCCCGACAGTGAAGCGGGAGATTCTGATCTGTCTTTAATGTCATATTTGGATTGCTGCGAACAGACCTTTCTGGAATATCAAAAGCGTGTACCGGGTGCCAATTATCAGGACACGTTTCAATATCTTGCTTACCATACGCCCTTTGGCGGGATGGTGAAAGGCGCGCACCGGACAATGATGCGTAGGGTAGCGAAGGTGAAAACATCCGGGATTGAGACGGATTTTTTAACTCGGGTAAAACCAGGGTTAAACTACTGTCAACGAGTTGGAAATATTATGGGGGCAGCCTTGTTTCTGGCATTAGCCAGCACGATAGACCAAGGGAGGTTTGATTCGCCTAAACGAATTGGCTGTTTTTCCTACGGATCCGGCTGCTGTTCTGAATTCTACAGCGGAATTACAACTCCGCAAGGCCAGGAGCGTCAGCGAACATTTGGTATTGAGAAGCATTTGGATCGCCGGTATCAGCTCTCCATGGAAGAGTATGAGCTATTGTTTAAGGGGAGCGGGATGGTGCGGTTTGGGACGCGCAATGTAAAGCTGGACTTTGAGATGATACCGGGTATCATGCAGTCCACTCAAGAGAAGCCGCGCTTGTTTTTAGAAGAAATTTCTGAGTTTCATCGGAAGTACAGGTGGATCTCGTGACCTATCAAACGATAAAGGTCCGCTTTCAAGCGTCGGTTTGCTATATTACCTTTCACCGTCCTGAAGCGAATAATACGATTAATGACACGCTGATAGAAGAATGCTTGCAAGTGTTAAATCAATGTGAAACATCAACGGTGACGGTTGTCGTTTTAGAGGGGCTTCCCGAGGTGTTTTGTTTTGGAGCTGATTTTCAAGAAATCTATCAGGAAATGAAAAGGGGCAGAAAACAGGCAAGCTCCCAAGAGCCTCTCTATGATTTGTGGCTGAAATTGCAGACCGGCCCTTATGTCACGATTTCGCATGTCAGGGGAAAAGTGAATGCCGGCGGTATTGGATTTGTATCTGCCACAGATATTGCCATTGCTGATCAGACGGCGTCATTCAGTCTCTCTGAGCTGCTATTCGGCCTGTACCCTGCTTGTGTTTTACCGTTTCTGATCCACCGTATCGGCCGGCAGAAAGCGCATTATATGACGCTTATGACAAAGCCGATTTCCGTTCAGGAAGCCAGTGAATGGGGGTTAATAGATGCTTATGATGCTGAAAGTGACGTGCTGCTGAGAAAGCATTTATTGCGTTTGCGGAGGCTGAATAAAAAAGGAATCGCACATTATAAACAGTTTATGAGCTCACTTGATCATCAAGTCAGTCGTGCGAAAGCCACCGCTTTAACTGCAAATCAAAACATGTTTTCTGATCCTCAAAACCAAATGGGAATCATCAGGTATGTTGAAACAGGACAATTCCCATGGGAGGATCAGTAACCGTTTCAATCAGAACCATTAGGAGGACATCATGACGCATTCTGTTGTAGAGCTTATCGAAATTGAATCCGCCATTATTCAGGTAAAGATGCAAGATCGCACTCATAAAAACGCGTTTTCACAAGAACTTACAGATGGTTTAATTCAAGCGTTTGAATACATACGGCAGAACCCCAAATACAAAGCGGTTATTTTGACAGGATATGATAATTATTTTGCTTCAGGAGGAACGCAAGAAGGACTGCTTCGAATTCAACAGGGATTGACCAAGTTCACTGATGACAATCTTTATTCTCTGGCGCTGGATTGTGAGATTCCAGTTATTGCGGCAATGCAGGGCCATGGAATTGGAGGCGGCTTTGTCATGGGGCTCTTTGCTGACATTGTCATTCTGAGCAGAGAAAGCGTGTATACGGCTAATTTTATGAAATACGGATTTACGCCTGGAATGGGCGCTACCTTTATCGTTCCTAAAAAACTGGGTTTCAGCCTGGCCCAGGAAATATTATTGAATGCGGGCAGCTACCGCGGAGCTGATCTTGAAAAAAGAGGGGTTCCTTTTAAGGTGCTGCCCCGTGCAGAAGTGTTAAATTATGCAGTGGAGCTGGCGCAAGAACTGGCGGAAAAGCCGAGAAACTCACTGGTTACACTGAAAGATCATTTGGTTGCCCCGCTTCGCGATCAGCTGCCGCGCGTCATTGAACAGGAACTGATGATGCATGAGAAAACATTTCATCATGAAGAAGTCAAAAGTAGAATCAAAGGCTTATATGGTAATTAACTGAAAATATATATAAAATTTTGCAGGTGAAATGGAGGCAGCGTGATGAGAAATAATGATAATATCCGCATATTAGCTAATCCTTCTGTCAGTCATGGTGAGCCTTTACATATATCTGAAAAGCAGCCGGCAACAATACCTGAAGTTTTATACAGAACGGCGGCGGAGCTTGGGGATACAAAGGGAATCATTTATTTGCAGCCGGATGGAACTGAAGTTTACCAATCATACAGACGACTATGGGATGATGGACTGCGAATTGTGAAGGGGCTTCGCCAATCAGGCCTGAAAGCAAAACAAAGCGTGATTTTGCAGCTTGGTGACAATTCACAGCTTCTCCCTGCGTTCTGGGGGTGTGTGTTAACAGGGGTTGTTCCGGCTCCATTAGCCGTTCCGCCAACGTATGCTGAATCGAGCAGCGGCACTCAAAAGCTGAAAGACGCATGGACGCTTCTTGACAAGCCAGCGGTGATTACGGACCGGGGGATGCACCAGGAAATGCTCGATTGGGCAAAAGAACAAGAGCTTGAAGGGTTCAGGGCAATTGCTGTAGAGGATCTGCTCAGCGCTGAAGCGGACACAGATTGGCATCAATCCAGTCCTGAAGACTTAGCGCTTTTATTGCTGACTTCAGGCAGTACGGGAACGCCCAAAGCAGTTATGCTTAATCATCGTAACATTATGAGCATGGTGAAAGGGATTATTCAAATGCAAGGCTTCACCAGAGAGGATATTACGTTTAACTGGATGCCGTTTGACCATGTCGGAGGGATCGGAATGCTTCATTTGCGGGATGTTTATCTTGGCTGTCAGGAAATTAACGTCTCAAGTGAAACAATCTTAATGGAGCCGTTAAAATGGCTGGATTGGATTGATCATTACCGAGCTTCTGTTACGTGGGCGCCGAATTTTGCGTTTGGTCTGGTTACTGATTTTGCAGAAGAAATAAAAGATAGGAAATGGAATCTGTCTTCAATGCGATACATGTTCAATGGCGGTGAAGCAATGGTAGCCAAGGTAGGGCGCAGAATACTTGAGCTTTTAGAACCACATGGACTGCCTGCTGACGCCATCCGACCTGCATGGGGAATGTCCGAAACTTCATCGGGTGTTATTTTTTCTCATGAATTTACCCGGGCTGGAACAAGTGATGATGATCATTTTGTTGAAATAGGCTCTCCAATCCCCGGCTTCTCTATGAGAATTGTGAATGACCATAATGAATTGGTTGAAGAGGGCGAGATCGGCCGTTTTCAAGTCTCGGGTCTTTCTGTTACTAGCGGTTATTACCAGCGGCCTGATTTGAATGAGAGTGTGTTTACAGAAGACGGCTGGTTTGAAACCGGAGATCTTGGCTTTTTGCGAAACGG
The DNA here is from genome assembly GCF_037975425.1 of Bacillus sp. FSL R5-0416. Classification (NCBI taxonomy): domain Bacteria; kingdom Bacillati; phylum Bacillota; class Bacilli; order Caryophanales; family Bacillaceae; genus Bacillus; species Bacillus sp. FSL R5-0416. The sequence continues at coordinate 1,806,934 of NZ_CP150252.1, forward strand.
GCGCTTAACCATAACAGGCCGTACGAAAGATGCAATTATCATTAACGGCATTAATTATTACAGTCATGCAATTGAGTCTGCAGTTGAAGAATTATCTGAAATTGAAACTTCTTATACTGCTGCTTGCGCTGTCCGTCTGGGCCAGAATTCAACAGATCAACTGGCTATCTTCTTTGTTACTTCCGCAAAATTAAATGATGAGCAGATGTCTCAGCTTCTTAGAAACATACAATCCCATGTCTCACAGGTGATCGGAGTCACCCCGGAATATTTGCTGCCTGTACAAAAAGAAGAGATTCCAAAAACGGCTATCGGAAAGATCCAGCGCACCCAGCTAAAAACTTCATTTGAAAATGGAGAGTTCGACCGCTTGCTACATAAACCCAATCGGATGAACGATGCGGTCCAGGATGAGGAGATACAGCAAGCAGACCAGGTGAAAAGAGTAAGGGAAGAAATACAGAAGCATCTGCTCACCTGTTTGACTGAGGAGCTGCACGTTTCCCGCGATTGGGTGGAGCCAAATGCAAATATCCAAAGTCTTGGTGTGAATTCTATCAAGTTGATGAAGCTCATTCGATCGATCGAGAAAAACTACCATATCAAACTAACAGCCAGAGAGATACATCAATATCCTACAATTGAACGCTTAGCCAGCTATCTATCAGAACATGAAGACCTCAGCAGCTTGTCTGCTGACAAAAAGGGCACGGACACATATAAAACCGAACCGGAAAGGAGTCAGGCAACTTTTCAGCCTCTCTCTGAGGTTCAAAAAGGATTATGGACATTGCAAAAAATGTCACCCGAAAAAAGTGCATATCACGTACCTCTCTGTTTTAAATTTTCGTCAGGGCTTCACCTTGAAACATTACAGCAGGCTTTCGGCCTTGTATTGAATCAGCACCTAATCTTAAAGCACGTCATCCAAGAGAAAGACGGAATGCCATTTCTTAAAAATGAGCCAGCACTTTCAATTGAAATCAAGACAGAAAATATCTCAAGTATGAAAGAGTCTGATATTCCTGCTTTTCTTAGGAAGAAAGTAAAGGAGCCGTATGTAAAGGAAAACAGCCCGTTAGTCCGTGTCATGAGCTTTTCCAGATCTGAACAAGAGCATTTTTTATTAGTTGTCATTCACCATTTGATTTTTGACGGAGTTTCGTCTGTCACATTTATACGCAGTCTGTTTGATACCTATCAGCTTCTTTTAAAAGGACAGCAGCCGGAAAAAGCTGTTTCTCCTGCCATTTATCATGATTTTGCGGCATGGGAGAAAAACATGCTTGCCGGCAAGGACGGTGTGAAGCATCGTACATATTGGCAGAAACAGCTATCGGGAACTTTGCCGAATCTTCAGCTGCCTAAGGTCAGCGCAAGTTCAGTCGATTCTGAGTTTAGAGAGAATACATACACCAGGCGGCTGTCCAGCAGCTTCATGAATCAGGTCAGAACGTTTGCGAAAGAGCATTCTGTAAATGTCACGACGGTATTCTTAAGCTGCTATATGATGCTGCTTGGCCGTTACACCGGCCAAAAGGAACAGATCGTCGGCATGCCGGCCATGGTGAGGCCGGAAGAAAGATTTGATGATGCCATTGGACATTTTCTCAATATGCTCCCGATTCGGAGTGAGCTGAACCCGGCAGACTCTTTTTCTAGCTTTATATCAAAATTGCAATTAACGATATTGGATGGGCTTGATCATGCAGCATATCCTTTTCCAAAAATGGTGAGGGATCTGAATATTCCTCGCAGTCAAACAGGTTCACCGGTATTTCAAACCGCTTTTTTCTATCAGAATTTTCTTCAATCCGGAAGCTATCAAAGCTTGCTGAGCCGCTATGCTGACTTCTTTTCTGTCGATTTCGTTGAGTATATTCACCAAGAGGGCGAATACGAATTAGTATTTGAACTGTGGGAAACAGAAGAAAAAATGGAGCTGAACATCAAGTACAATACTGGGCTGTTTGATGCGGCTTCTATATCCGCCATGTTCGACCATTTTGTTTATGTAACAGAGCAGGCGATGTTGAATCCTTCTCAGCCTTTAAAAGAGTATTCTTTATTACCTGAGGCAGAGAAGCAGATGATTCTCAAAACATGGAACGCCACAGGAAAAACGTATCCATATATAACTTTTCATGAGTTGTTTGAGCAGCAGGCGAAAAAGACGCCTGATAGAGCGGCTGTCAGCTATGAAGGTCAAACATTGACGTATCGGGAGCTTGATGAAAGAAGCACACAGCTGGCCATTTATTTGCAGGCGCATGGAGTGGGTCCTGACCGTCTGGCGGGGATCTATGTGGATCGATCGCTGGACATGCTAGTGGGCTTATTAGCGATCCTCAAGGCTGGGGGAGCGTATGTGCCGCTAGACCCGTCCTATCCGGCTGAACGCTTAGAATACATGCTTGAGGACAGTGAAGTTTTCATTACACTGACGACATCGGAATTAGTAAATACGTTGAGTTGGAACGGTGTCACAACAGCTCTTTTAGATCAAGATTGGGATGAAATTGCTCAAACAGCCTCTGATCGAAAAGTGCTTACACGCACTGTCACGCCAGAGAACTTGGCATATGTCATTTATACATCCGGCAGCACAGGAAAGCCAAAAGGTGTCATGATACCGCATAAAGCTTTGACAAACTTTCTCGTTTCGATGGGGGAAACACCAGGTCTTATGGCAGAGGATAAAATGCTTGCCGTCACAACCTACTGTTTTGATATCGCAGCTCTGGAATTATTTTTGCCTTTAATAAAGGGCGCACACTGCTATATTTGTCAAACGGAGCATACAAAAGACGTTGAAAAACTGAAACGGGACATCCGCACGATCAAACCGACAGTGATGCAGGCAACCCCCGCTACGTGGAAGATGCTCTTTTATTCAGGCTGGGAAAATGAAGAGAGCGTGAAAATTTTATGCGGTGGCGAAGCATTGCCTGAGACATTAAAACGATATTTCTTAGATACGGGCAGTGAAGCCTGGAATATGTTCGGGCCAACCGAAACAACTATCTGGTCAGCGGTTCAGCGCATTAACGATGAATGCTCTCATGCCACGATAGGAAGGCCAATTGCCAATACACAAATCTATATTACGGATTCTCAGCTCGCGCCAGTGCCGGCAGGTGTCCCGGGTGAGCTTTGCATTGCAGGAGACGGTGTGGCGAAGGGCTACTACAAAAAGGAAGAATTAACGGATTCGAGATTCATTGACAACCCTTTTGAGCCTGAGTCTAAGCTTTATAGAACGGGAGACATGGCCCGCTGGCTTCCGGGAGGGCGAATTGAATATATAGGCCGCATCGATAATCAAGTAAAAATCCGCGGATTTCGTATTGAACTTGGTGATATTGAAAGCAGGCTAAGTGAGCATCCCGGCATTCTGGAATGCGTTGTGGTCGCAGATATGGATAACCTAGCCGCCTATTATACAGCTAAACATGCAAATGCTTCCCTCACAGCGAGAGAGCTGCGTCATTTTGTGAAAAACGCTTTGCCTGCCTATATGGTGCCTTCTTATTTTATTCAGCTTGATCATATGCCGTTAACTCCGAACGGAAAGATAGATAGAAACAGCCTTAAGAATATCGATTTGTCAGGGGAGCAGTTAAAGCAAAGGCAGACCTCTCCTAAGAACATTCAGGATACTGTTTTTACCATTTGGCAGGAAGTGCTGAAAACGAGTGATATTGAATGGGATGACGGATTTTTCGATGTGGGCGGGGATTCGCTTCTCGCGGTCACTGTGGCTGATCGTATCAAACATGAACTATCCTGTGAGTTTTCTGTCACAGACCTGTTTGAGTATTCAACCATTAAAAATATCAGCCAGTACATCACTGAACAGCGAATGGGCGATGCAAGTGACCATGTGCTGATAGAACCGCCAGCTCATATAGAAGATCAGTCTACCGAGATGAGTGATCTCCCGGACTATTATGACGATAGTGTGGCGATTATTGGCATATCGTGTGAATTTCCAGGGGCAAAAAATCATGATGAATTTTGGGAGAACCTCAGAGACGGCAAGGAAAGCATTGCGTTTTTCAATAAAGAAGAGCTTCAGCGCTTTGGCATTTCAAAGGAGATAGCGGAGAATGCCGACTATGTCCCGGCTAAAGCTTCAATTGAGGGGAAAGACAGATTTGATCCAAGCTTCTTTCAAATCTCTCCTAAAGACGCTGAATTTATGGACCCTCAGCTTCGGATGCTGCTGACTCATTCATGGAAAGCAATAGAAGATGCCGGTTATGCTGCGGGACAGATTCCGCAAACCAGTGTCTTTATGTCGGCAAGCAATAATTCTTATCGCGCGCTGTTACCGTCAGATACAACAGAGAGCCTGGAGACGCCGGACGGCTATGTTTCGTGGGTGCTTGCACAGAGCGGGACGATTCCGACAATGATTTCTCATAAGCTCGGGCTGAGAGGGCCAAGCTATTTCGTTCATGCCAACTGCTCATCATCTCTGATTGGATTGCATTCTGCCTATAAAAGCCTGCTGTCGGGTGAATCTGATTATGCTTTAGTTGGCGGGGCAACGCTGCATACCGAGTCAAATATCGGATATGTGCATCAGCCGGGGCTGAACTTTTCGAGTGATGGACATATTAAAGCTTTTGACGCTTCAGCTGACGGAATGATAGGCGGTGAGGGCGTTGCTGTTGTATTGCTGAAAAAAGCAGCTGATGCAGTAAAGGACGGGGATCATATCTATGCCTTGCTGAGAGGCATTGGTGTAAATAACGACGGCGCTGACAAAGTCGGCTTTTATGCTCCAAGCGTTAAAGGCCAGGCTGACGTGGTTCAACAGGTCATGAATCAAACGAAGATACAGCCTGAATCCATCTGCTATGTAGAAGCACACGGAACCGGAACGAAGCTGGGGGACCCGATCGAGCTGGCGGCTTTAACAAACGTTTACAGGCAATATACAAATAAAACGCAATTTTGCGGCATTGGGTCGGTGAAAACCAATATCGGACATTTAGATACAGCCGCCGGTCTTGCGGGCTGCATTAAGGTCGTGATGAGTCTTTATCATCAAGAGCTTGCACCGAGTATCAATTATAAGGAGCCGAATCCAAATACAGACTTAGCCAGCTCTCCTTTTTACGTCGTCGATCAAAAGAAAACGTTAAGCCGTGAGATCAAAACGCACAGGGCTGCACTTAGCTCGTTCGGGCTTGGCGGGACAAATACCCATGCCATTTTTGAACAATTCAAAAGGGATTCAGATAAGGGAAAGATAGACGGAACCTGCATCGTCCCGATCTCGGCGAAAAATAAAGAGAGGCTGCAAGAGTATGCAGAAGACATTCTGGCCTATTTAGAAAGAAGAGGGCTTGAGAACAGCCAGCTGCCTGATTTTGCGTATACCCTTCAGGTGGGGCGCGAAGCGATGGAGCATCGCGTTGTCTTTATTGCCGATCATGTAAATGAGTTAAAACAGAGGCTCACAGATTTTATCAATGGTAAAACAGCGATTGAAGGCTGTTTTCAAGGAAGTAAGCACAATGCCAGAGAGGTTTCATGGCTGACGGAGGATGAGGACAGCGCTGAACTCATACGTAAGTGGATGGCCAAAGGAAAGGTAAACAAGCTTGCAGAAATGTGGAGCAAGGGAGCACATATAGATTGGATGCAGCTTTACAAGGGTGAGCGCCCAAACAGAATGAGTCTGCCGACTTATCCATTTGCAAAGGAACGATACTGGCCGTCGCAGGATGACCGCAAACCGGTGGCGCAGATATCCGGAAATCAGACAGGGATCGGCTCTATTCATCCATTGCTTCATCAGAATACATCTGATTTTTCTGAACAGAAATTCAGTTCGGTTTTCACTGGTGACGAATTTTTCCTGAGAGACCATGTGGTAAGAGGAAAGCCTGTGCTTCCTGGTGTTGCGTACCTTGAAATGGCGTACGCGGCTATAAACCAGGCGGCAGGAAGTGAAATTGGCCAAGATGTCAGAATCAGATTGAATCATACAGTCTGGGTTCAGCCTGTTGTGGTTGACAGACATTCAGCTCAAGTGGATATCAGTCTCTTTCCTGAAGAAGATGGAAAAATCACCTTTGACATTTACAGTACACAGGAAGACGGGGATGACCCTGTTATTCATAGTCAAGGCAGTGCGGAGCTGGCATCTGCCGCCGAAACGCCAGTCGCAGATCTCTCTGAAATTTCACGCCGCTGCGGCAAAGGAAAGATGTCGCCTGATCAATTTTACGAAGAAGGCAGAAGCAGAGGAATGTTCCATGGTCCGGCCTTTCAAGGAATTAAGAATGTGAATATAGGAAACAGAGAGGTTTTGGCACAGCTGCAGCTTCCAGAAATCGTTTCTGGAACGAATGAACAGTTTGTGCTGCACCCAAGTATCATGGACTCCGCCTTGCAGACAGCAACAATATGCATCATGCAGGAATTGACGGATCAAAAGCTGATTTTGCCATTTGCGCTTGAGGAGCTTGAAGTGATCAAAGGGTGTTCTTCTTCTATGTGGGCTTATGCTCGCTTAAGTGACAGCGATCACTCCGGAGGGGTTGTTCAGAAAGCGGATATCGATGTCATTGACGAGAGTGGAAGCGTATGTGTCAGGATCAAAGGATTTTCAACGAGAGTATTAGAAGGGGAGGTTCATCCTTCAAAGCCTTCATCACGGCACGAACGCTTAATGCTTGAACCGGTGTGGGAAAAACCGAATGAAGAACGAGAGGACGAAGATCCTTCGTACACGGAGCATATCATTGTTCTCTTCGAAACTGAACGAAGTGTCACAGACAGCATTGCCTCCCACATGAAAGATGTCCGTGTGATTACTCTGAATGAAGCTGAAGGACATATTGCTGAACGTTATCAATGTTACACGCAGAACATTTTTGAACTCCTGCAAAGCAAGGTCCGTGAGCTTTCTGCAGGCCGTATCATCATTCAAGCGATTGTTCCGCTGGAAAAAGAGAAGCAATTGTTTGCCGGCGTTTCTGGTCTGTTTAAAACAGCAGAAATAGAGTTCAGCAAACTGACTGCTCAGGTCATCGAAATTGAGAAACCTGAAGAGATGATAGACCTTCACCTCAAGCTGAAAGACGACAGCCGGAGACCATTTGACAAACAGATTCGATATGAGGCTGGACACCGTTTTGTGAAAGGCTGGAGGGAAATGATGCTTCCTTCAGCTGATACGCTTCACATGCCGTGGAGAGACGAGGGTGTTTATCTAATCACAGGCGGAGCAGGAAGCTTAGGCCTTCTGTTTGTAAAGGAAATTGCCAATCGAACTGGCCGGTCTACTATTGTGCTGACGGGACGATCTGTTTTAAATGAGGATAAGGAAAACGAGCTGGAGGCTCTTCGAAGCATCGGAGCGGAGGTTGTCTATCGAGAGGCTGATGTAAGTGATCAGCATGCGGTTCATCATCTTTTTGAGGAAATCAAAGAAAGATATGGCACTCTCAATGGAATTATTCACGGTGCAGGCAGCATTAAAGATCACTTCATCATTCATAAAACGAATGAAGAGTTTCAAGAAGTATTGCAGCCAAAAGTGAGCGGGTTGTTACATGTAGACGAATGCAGCAAGGATTTCCCATTGGACTTTTTCATTTTCTTCTCATCTGTTTCGGGATGTTTAGGAAACGCTGGACAAGCCGATTATGCGGCAGCCAATTCGTTTATGGATGCATTTGCTGAATACCGCCGTTCTCTTGCGGCATCAAAAAAGAGATTCGGCTCCACCATTTCCTTCAATTGGCCGTTATGGGAAGAAGGCGGTATGCAAGTCGGCGCTGAAGATGAAAAGAGAATGCTGAAAACGACGGGAATGGTCCCGATGCCGACAGATAGTGGCTTGAAAGCATTTTATCAAGGGATAGTATCTGATAAGCCGCAAGTTTTTGTGATGGAAGGACAGCTTCAGAAAATGAAACAAAAACTGCTTTCCGCAGGATCGAAAGCCAAGCGGAACGATCAGAGAAAGGCGGATCAGGATCAAGGACAAACTAGAAAATTGGAAGCAGCCTTAATCCAAATGGTTGGCGCAATTTTGAAAGTAAACACTGACGATATCGATGTCAACACAGAGCTGAGTGAGTACGGATTCGACTCAGTTACATTCACTGTCTTTACAAACAAGATCAACGAAAAATTTCAGTTGGAGCTAACACCGACCATTTTCTTTGAATATGGTAGCGTCCAAAGCCTGGCTGAATATGTAGTTGCTGCGTATCAGGGCGAATGGAATCAAGATGCTACTGCTAAAGGCATAGATGAAAGAACAAACTCATTGCACAGTTTAAACAGCCTGGAGGCATCATTAAGCAACATGGTCAGTGCAATTTTAAAAGTAAATAGTGAAGATATTGATGTCAATACAGAGCTGAGTGAATACGGATTTGATTCCGTTACATTTACGGTCTTTACAAACAAGATTAACGAAGAATTTCAGTTGGAGCTAACGCCGACCATTTTCTTTGAATATGGAAGCATCCAAAGCCTGGCTGAGTATTTGACTGCTGAACATGAGGACACCCTGGTTCAGGAGCTCGAAAAAACAGAGGGGCAGGAAGAGTTACAGACAAAATCATCTGAAGCGCCGAAAATCACATCACGTAGAAAGCGCCGCTTTACACAGCCTATTATTGCAAAAGCAGAAAGAAACAAAAAGCAGGCTGCCGATTTTGAGCCGGTTGCAATTGTCGGCATCAGCGGCCGATTCCCTGGCGCTATGGATATAGACGAATTTTGGAAAAACCTAGAAGAAGGAAAAGACAGCATCACAGAAGTTCCAAAAGATCGATGGGATTGGCGGGAGCATTATGGAAACCCAGACACTGACGTCAATAAAACCGACATCAAATGGGGCGGGTTTATTGATGGTGTCGCAGAGTTTGATCCGTTGTTTTTTGGTATTTCGCCGCGAGAAGCTGATTATGTAGACCCTCAGCAGCGCTTGTTAATGACATACGTGTGGAAGGCACTGGAAGATGCGGGTTGCTCGCCGCAAAGCCTTTCGGGTACAGGGACTGGTATCTTTATCGGTACGGGAAACACCGGTTATAAAGATCTATTCCATAGAGCGAATCTTCCAATTGAAGGCCATGCTGCTACAGGTCATATGATTCCTTCGGTAGGCCCGAATAGAATGAGTTATTTTTTAAATATTCATGGTCCGAGCGAACCAGTAGAGACGGCTTGTTCCAGTTCTCTTGTAGCCATTCACCGTGCTGTGACTGCGATGCAAAACGGTGATTGTGAGATGGCGATCGCTGGAGGCGTGAATACGATCTTAACCGAGGAGGCGCATATTAGCTACAGCAAGGCGGGTATGCTCAGCAAAGACGGCAGGTGTAAAACCTTCTCCGCCGATGCGAATGGCTATGTCAGAGGCGAAGGGGTCGGAATGGTCATGTTGAAAAAGCTGAAAGATGCCGAGCGCGACGGAAATCATATTTACGGCGTTATTCGGGGGACGGCGGAAAATCACGGCGGAAGAGCCAATACCCTGACATCGCCTAATCCGAAAGCACAAGCTGATTTGTTGGTGCGTGCATATCGCCAAGCAGGCATAGATCCAAGCACTGTCACATATATCGAAGCACATGGAACAGGGACGGAATTGGGAGATCCGATTGAAATAAATGGGCTGAAAGCCGCGTTTAAGGAACTATCCAATATGAGAGGCGAGAGCCAGCCGGATGTTCCGGATCGCCGTTGCGGCATCGGCTCAGTTAAAAGCAATATCGGTCATTTAGAGCTAGCAGCAGGTATTTCCGGTTTGATCAAAGTGCTTTTGCAAATGAAGCATAAAACGTTAGTGAAAAGCCTGCATTGCAAGACGCTTAATCCTTATCTTCAGCTGACTGACAGTCCGTTTTACATCGTTCAGGAAAAACAGGAATGGAAGTCTGTCACAGATCGTGACGGAAACGAGCTTCCGCGCCGTGCCGGAATCAGTTCGTTTGGGATTGGCGGAGTAAACGCGCATATTGTGATTGAAGAATATATGCCAAAAGCCAATTCAGAACACACGGCTACAGAACAGCCAAACGTAATTGTGCTGTCGGCTAAAAATAAAAGCAGGCTGATGGATCGTGCTTCGCAATTACTTGAGGCGATTCGCAATAAAAAATATACAGATCAGGATTTGCACCGCATCGCTTACACCCTGCAAGTCGGGCGCGAAGAAATGGATGAGCGTCTGGCGTGTGTTGCGGGGACGATGCAGGAACTTGAAGAGAAACTGCAGGCGTTTGTTGACGGTAAGGAAGAAACAGACGAATTTTTCCGGGGACAGTCTCATCGAAATAAAGAGACCCAGACTATATTTACAGCAGATGAAGATATGGCGTTGGCACTTGATGCTTGGATCAGAAAAAGAAAATACGCCAAACTTGCTGATTTATGGGTCAAAGGGGTCTCAATCCAGTGGAACACATTATACGGAGAGACCAAACCGCGCCTGATCAGCCTCCCTTCATATCCGTTTGCGAAGGATCACTATTGGGTGCCGGCAAAGGAACATTCAGAAAGAGACAAAAAAGAACTGGTTAATGCGATTGAAGATCGGGATGCATGTTTTTTGACGAAACAATGGAGTTTGAGTCCAATTGGCTCAGCAGTGCCGGGGACAAGAACTGTTGCCATCCTGAGCAATCAAGAGACAGCAGATTTAGCAGCAGAAGTGTCTTCGTATTTTCCGAATCATCTCTTAATAGATGTGAGCCGGATAGAAAATGATCAGTCAGACATTGATTGGAAAGAGTTTGACGGCCTAGTGGATGTCATCGGATGCGGTAAGGATGATGAGGGCCGGCTGGATTGGATTGAATGGGTGCAAAGACTGGTTGAATTCGGGCATAAAGAGGGACTCAGGCTGCTTTGTGTGACGAAGGGGCTCGAATCGTTTCAAAACACATCTGTCCGGATGGCTGGCGCGTCACGGGCTGGGTTGTATCGAATGCTCCAATGCGAGTACAGCCATCTTATATCAAGGCATATGGATGCTGAGGAGGTTACTGATCATCGCCGTCTCGCGAAGTTGATCGCTGATGAGTTTTATTCCGATTCTCATGATGCCGAGGTTTGCTACAGAGATGGTTTACGGTATCAAGCTTTTCTAAAAGCTCATCCGGAAACAGGTAAGCCCACGGAACAGAGCGCGGTCTTCCCGAAAGATCATGTGCTTCTCATTACAGGTGGCACACGAGGCATCGGACTATTATGCGCCCGTCATTTTGCAGAGTGCTATGGAGTGAAAAAACTGGTGCTGACCGGACGAGAACAGCTTCCTCCGCGAGAGGAGTGGGTGCGTTTTAAGACATCAAACACATCATTGGCAGAGAAAATCCAGGCAGTGCGGGAGCTGGAAGCGAAGGGTGTACAGGTGGAGATGCTGTCGCTGACGTTATCTGATGATGCCCAGGTTGAGCAAACGCTGCAACATATCAAGCGAACATTAGGACCGATTGGCGGTGTCATTCATTGTGCAGGTCTGACGGATATGGATACGCTGGCATTTATCCGAAAAACTTCAGATGATATCCAGCGGGTGCTGGAACCTAAGGTGTCAGGTCTTACAACGTTATATCGCCATGTGTGTAACGAGCCTTTACAGTTTTTTATCTTATTTTCTTCTGTTTCAGCCATTATTCCGGAGCTTTCGGCGGGACAAGCTGACTATGCGATGGCCAATAGCTATATGGATTATTTTGCAGAAGCACATCAGAAACATGTGCCGATCATCAGTGTTCAGTGGCCGAACTGGAAAGAAACCGGTATGGGTGAAGTGTCAAATCAAGCGTATCGGGAAAGCGGCTTGTTGAGCATTACGAATTCAGAAGGCTTACGTTTTCTAGATCAAATTGTATCGAAAATGTTCGGACCGGTTGTTCTCCCTGCAATGGCGAATCAAACAAACTGGGAGCCGGAACTGCTGATGAAGAGGAGGAAACCGCATGAGGGCGGTTTGCAGGAAGCTGCTTTACAGAGCCCGCCAGCCAGAGACATTGAAGAGGCCGATGAAGTTTCCAAATGTGATGGATTATTATCTGAGACACAGTCCTGGCTTGTTGATCTGTTTACCGAAGAGCTGAGAATAGATCGTGAAGACTTCGAGATTGACGGGTTGTTTCAGGATTATGGCGTGGATTCGATCATTTTGGCACAGGTGCTCCAGCGTATAAACCGCAAATTAGAGGCAGCGCTCGATCCATCGATTCTATATGAATACCCGACAATTCAAAGGTTCGCAGATTGGCTGATCGGTTCTTATTCCGAAAGGCTGTCCGCTTTATTCGGAGGCAGGATATCGGATGCATCAGCACCTTTGGAGAACAAAATAGAGGCGGAGGTATCTGTTCCTGCGGAGGATCGAGCTCTTACACCTCAGATTCAGGCGCCAGCGATTTTGTCACCGGACTCTCATGCAGAAGGTATTGCCGTTGTCGGACTCTCTTGCCGATTCCCTGGAGCAGATACATTGGAATCATATTGGTCGTTACTATCCGAGGGGCGTTCGTCAATCAGCCCGATTCCGGCAGAGCGTTGGGGCTGTAAGACGCCATATTATGCCGGCGTGATTGATGGCGTCAGCTATTTTGATCCTGATTTCTTTTTGCTTCACGAAGAAGACGTAAGGGCGATGGACCCGCAAGCACTGCTCGTGTTGGAAGAGTGTCTGAAGCTCTTGTGTCACGCCGGTTATACACCTGAGGAAATAAAGGGCAAGCCCGTCGGTGTTTATATCGGAGGCAGAAGCCAGCACAAACCTGATGAAGACAGCCTTGATCATGCCAAGAATCCGATCGTGACAGTCGGCCAAAATTATTTAGCGGCTAATCTTTCACAATTTTTTGATGTCCGCGGCCCGAGTGTTGTAGTTGATACCGCATGCTCGTCAGCTCTGGTCGGCATGAATATGGCCATTCAGGCGCTGCGTGGCGGAGATATTCAATCCGCCATAGTCGGCGGTGTCAGCTTGCTGAGCTCAGATGCCTCTCACAGGCTGTTTGACCGGCGCGGCATTTTAAGCAAGCATTCATCCTTCCATGTGTTTGATGAGCGTGCTGACGGAGTTGTGTTAGGTGAAGGCGTCGGAATGGTTATGCTAAAAACCGTAAAACAGGCACTGGAAGACGGAGATACCATATATGCTGTCGTGAAAGCGGCCTCGGTCAATAACGACGGAAGAACGGCGGGGCCTGCAACACCTAATCTTGAGGCGCAAAAGGAAGTCATGAAAGATGCGCTTTTCAAAAGCGGAAAAAAACCAGAGGACATCAGCTACCTTGAGGCAAACGGGTCAGGTTCAATCGTAACCGATCTCCTTGAGCTAAAAGCGATCCAATCAGTGTACCGTTCTGGGCACTCATCGCCTCTTTCTCTTGGCTCAATCAAGCCGAACATCGGGCATCCGCTATGTGCTGAAGGGATCGCCAGCTTCATTAAGGTTGTGCTGATGCTGAAAGAGCGCCGCTTTGTCCCATTTTTATCAGGTGAAAAAGAGATGGCGCATTTCGATCAACAGAAAGCGAACATCACGTTCAGCCGAGCCCTGGAAAAATGGACAGATTCGCAGCCTACTGCGGCTATTAACTGCTTTGCCGATGGGGGGACGAATGCCCATGTCATCGTAGAGGCGTGGGAAAAAGATGAAAAACACGCCATCAAGCGCAGTCCAATATCGCCTCCTCAATTAAAGAAACGAATGCTTTCGCCAGGCGAGCCAAAGCTGGAAGCGGAGACTTCAAAAATGACTGCGGCAAACATATGGGATACTTATGAGGTGGAGGTCTAACGTGAAAAAGATAACGAAACAACTCACATTATCGTTAAAAAATCCGTTTATTTATCACCATGTGGTTTACGGACAAAATGTCCTGCCGGGATTGGCTTATATCGATATAATCTACCAGATATTCAGAGAACACGGTTTCTCCTGCTCAGAGCTTCAGCTGCAGAATTTATCCATCTATCAGCCATTGACGGCGGAACAGGATGCAGTAATTGTTCTGAATATCCAATGCGCGGAGAAAAAAGAAGGAAAGTGGAAAATCACAGCCAAGGGAATTGAAAAACGTGATGGGAAAGAAGTTTCAGAAGAAAAGCTCTATATGAAGGCTGACATGCACGCAGACTCCCCAGCCATATTTGAAGAAACACTGGATCTCAGTCAAATCAAAGCATCTGCACAGAACGCTGTTCAGCTTGATGAAGTATATGAACAATGCAGACGTCAGGAATTGGTGCACAGCGAATATATGAAAGCAAGTGGCTGCATCTATGAAGAGGAAGATGGCGTCCTTCTTGAGCTTTCTCTCGGTTCGGAAGCCATGCTTCACGCAGAAGGCTTTATGTTTCACCCCACTCTCATAGACGGGAGCGGGGTGGGTGCCAATCATTTGCTCACATCTTTGCTTAAAGGAGAACAGAGGCTGTATTTGCCTCTGTTCTATGAATCCTTTTCAGCTTCTGCACTTTTGCAAACGGATTGCATGACAAGAATTAAGCGCTCCTCCGTCCGGCGGGAAAAAGAGCTGATTTATGTAACACTTGAATTTTTTAATGCGTCGGGAGAAAAAGTGGCTGAGTTGAAAAACTTTACAAGCAAACTGGTGCGAGAAGCGGAGCTGATTAGCGGAAAACATCAAGATGCACAGGAGACACAGATGACAAGAGCGGACACTGCTGAGCGTGATAAACCTGCTGACATGGTATCTTCTCCCGTTAATTCCTTTAGTGGGGCTGAACAGTTCGTAAGTCAATTAATCGCAGAGAAAATCAATAAGCCGGTAGAACAAGTTGAAAAACATGTCGGTTATTACCAAATGGGACTGAATTCATCGGGCTTGCTTGAGGTGGTAGAAACAATCAGTGATAAGATCGGTGAGAGTCTTTCGCCGACTCTTCTGTTTGAGCATACCACCATAGCGGAGCTGTCAGCGTTTCTTGCCGAGGAATATGCTGAGCATTTTAGTGCCGCTGGTTCTCTTGGCCAGAATGAAAGAGCACGGGTTTCCGACACAATAAACGATCGTAAGACTGTTGAAGCTTCTCGTCCTGCACCTATTGAGGCAGCAGGCGATATTGCGATTATCGGCTTGGCGGGCAGGTATCCTAAGGCAGCCAATATTCATGAATTTTGGAACAATCTGAAAGAGGGGAAGGACTGCGTTAGCGAGATTCCTGAGTCGCGCTGGGATTGGCAGAAACTTGAAGGAATCACATCTCCTTCGGGTAAGGACATTTCCAAATGGGGGGGATTTATTGATGATCCCGACTGCTTCGATCCCCAATTTTTCAGAATCACGCCAAGAGAAGCGGAGACAATGGACCCTCAAGAGCGGCTGTTTTTAGAAACATGCTGGGAAACGATTGAGGATGCGGGCTATACGCCAAAGACGTTGGCCAAGCCTAAAGGACGAAATAAAAGGCAGCATGTAGGAGTTTTTGCCGGTGTCATGCACAAGGATTATACATTAGTCGGAGCTGAAGAAGCATCAGCAGAGAATGCGTTTCCTCTTTCGCTCAACTATGCGCAAATCGCCAACCGTGTTTCTTACTTTTGTAATTTCCACGGTCCGAGTATGGCTGTCGATACGGTATGTTCATCCTCTTTGACCGCAGTGCACTTGGCGTTGGAAAGCATACGTCACGGTGAGTGCGATGTTGCGTTAGCAGGCGGAGTGAACCTGTCTTTGCACCCGAATAAATATATGACATACGGGGTCTGGGATATGTTTTCCACTGACGGACACTGCCGTACGTTTGGAAAGGATGGGGACGGTTATGTGCCTGCCGAGGGTATAGGCGCGGTTTTATTAAAGCCTTTGCGCCAGGCGGAGGAAGACGGAGATCGCATTTATGCAGTTATTAAAGGAAGTGCTGTGAATCATGTGGGCACTGTAAGCGGCATTTCAGTGCCGAGCCCTGTTTCTCAAGCTGATCTGATTGAGACATGCTTGGAGAAAACGGGAATCGACCCGCGGACGATCAGTTATGTGGAAGCCCATGGAACCGGCACGTCCTTAGGAGATCCGATCGAAATACAGGGATTAGTGAAAGCGTTCCGCCAATATACGCAGGATCGGCAGTTCTGTTCAATCGGTTCTGTAAAGTCAAACATTGGGCACGCCGAATCCGCCGCGGGGATCAGCGGTTTAAGCAAGGTTGCCCTTCAGCTTCACCATCAAAAACTTGTGCCCTCTTTGCATTCGGAAGAACTGAATCCTTACGTTGATTTTGAAAAGTCTCCATTTTATGTACAGCATAAAACAGAAACGTGGAAGCAGCCTGTTATCAAGGAGAATGGGGAAGAGGTCCCTTATCCGCGGCGGGCTGGTATCAGTTCCTTCGGAGCAACTGGTTCAAACGCACATATTATCCTTGAGGAATATATTCCTCAAGCAGCGGAGCAGGACGTTTCTTTGTCCTCAGATTCTGACATATCCGCAGTTATTCCGCTTTCTGCCCGTAATCAAGAACGTCTTCGTGTATATGTAAAACGTCTCTTGGATTTTCTTCATGATGGGATTCAGATTAAAGATTTGGCGTATACATTGCAGGTAGGCCGTGAACCAATGGAAGAACGGGTTTCTTTCTTAGCATCCGGAATTCAAGAATTAAGCGACCAATTGAAGGCTTTTATAGAAGGACAAAAAACCATTCAGCATTGCTGGAAGGGCCGCGTGTCAAGAGGAAGCGAACCATCGCGTCCCGCCGAA
Organism: Bacillus sp. FSL R5-0416; assembly: GCF_037975425.1. Taxonomy (NCBI): domain Bacteria; kingdom Bacillati; phylum Bacillota; class Bacilli; order Caryophanales; family Bacillaceae; genus Bacillus; species Bacillus sp. FSL R5-0416. Next base: position 1,823,667 of record NZ_CP150252.1, read on the forward strand.
TCGGTACATAAATTGCTGGAGCAAAGAAAACTCGATCAAATTGCGGAGCAGTGGGCGAACGGATCTGGGGTTGACTGGAAACTGCTTTACGACGGAAACAAACCAAAGCGGATCAGCCTGCCGACTTACCCATTTGAGAGGGTGCGTTATTGGGTGCCGAAAGCGGAGAAAAAGACTGATCGTTTAAAGGAGGAGCGACACATCCTGCATCCTCTCCTGCATCAAAATGTGTCCGACATATCGGGTGTCCGCTTCCGTTCAGCGTTTACAGGACGTGAATTTTTCTTGAAGGATCATGTCATAAAGGGCGAACACGTTTTACCTGGCGCAGCTTTATTGGAGATGGTTCGGGCAGCTGTGGAAAGGGCAGCTGCGGATCAGTTCCCGACAGGATTCCGACTCCGGAATATCGTCTGGGTCCGGCCGTTCGCCGTCACGGAACAGCAGAAAGATATAGATGTACGTCTATATCCTGAGGAAAATGGTGAGATCACATTTGAAATCTGCCGGGACCCTGAAAGCGCAGAGGAGTCGCCGATTGTATATGGGCAAGGGAGTGCAGTGCTTTGTGAGGCTGGTGAAAATCCGGTTATCAACATTGAAGAATTGAAGGCAAGCTATAATGGCCGGACGCTGTCACCTTTTGATTGCTACGAGGCTTATACAGAAATGGGTATTCATTATGGTGACAGCCACAGAGCGATCGACAGCCTATATGCAGGCGAAAACGGAGTTCTAGTGAAATTGACGATGCCTCCTGTAATCTCTGATACAGAAGACCATTATATTCTGCATCCGAGCATGATAGATTCGGCATTTCAAGCATCTATCGGTTTGAGGCTGGGAGGAGCTACGAGTTTAGAAGACAGAAAGGCAATGCTGCCTTTTGCCATACAGGATGTCCACATCTTCAAAGGCTGCGAGGCATCTATGTGGGCGCGGATCACATATAGCGAGGGCAGTACAGCTGGGGATCGTATGCAGAAGCTTGATATCGATTTATGCAATGAAGAGGGGCAGGTTTGCGTGCGATTGACGGGCTATTCTGCAAGAGTGTTAGAAACAGATCAAGAAGGTCCTTCTGAAGCGACTGACACGCTACTGTTCGAACATATTTGGGAAGAACGTGCTGCAGAGAGGCAAGAGCTCATAGAGTACGACACGCATAAAGTCGTTGTCTGTGATGTTGGAGAACAAATGGAAAGCCTCCAAAATCATCTTGACTGTACAGTTCTGCAGCATGATACAGAGACAATTGATGAACGGTTTGAAGGTTATGCCATACAGTTATTTGAAGAAATCAAACAGCTAATGCACTCAAAAACAGGGGGACATACATTCATTCAAGTGGCGGTGCCTGCGTTGGACGAGCCTCAGCTATTAAGCGGCTTAACTGGATTGCTCAAAACGGCTGAATTGGAAAATCCAAAACTGACAGGACAGTTGATCGAAATAGAGACCGGGATGTCAGCTGGTGACCTATTCGAAATATTGGAGGAAAACAGACGCTATCCGCGTGACACGCATATCCGCCACTGGCAAGGGAAGCGATTTGTAAGCAAGTGGAAAGAAGTGTCTGGTGAGCACCTAAGAGCTGACATGCCATGGAAGGATAAAGGCGTGTATCTGATCACAGGCGGTGCAGGCGGTCTTGGATTCATCTTTGCAACTGAAATTGCGAACCAAACGAATGACGCGGTTGTGATCCTGACAGGACGCTCTCCGCTTGATGAAAGGAAGAAGAAGAAGCTTCAAGCCTTACAGAAACTTGGCATCCAAGTGATTTACAGACAAGCTGATCTGGCTGACAAACAAGCGGTTGATGCCTTATTAAAAGAAACCCAAAACGTTTACGGAGACTTAGATGGCATCATTCATAGCGCCGGTTTAATAAAAGATAATTTCATTATGAAGAAAAAGAAAGAAGAGGTTCAAACCGTTCTTGCTCCAAAGGTCACAGGACTGGTTCACCTTGACGAAGCAACGAAAGATATTCCGCTCGATTTCTTTATCCTTTTTTCCTCAGGTGCCGGAGCAGTAGGAAGCGCGGGACAGGCTGATTACGCAATGGCCAATGCATTTATGAATGCATTCAGCGAATATCGAAATGGCCAAGCAGAGCTGCACAAGCGTTACGGAAAAACTCTTTCAGTGTGCTGGCCGCTGTGGAAAGACGGGGGCATGCAAATTGATGCGGAAACTGCAAGGATGCTGAAAAGAGAAACAGGCATGGTGGCCATGGAAACAGATCGTGGGATTCAGGCGCTATATCATGGCTGGACGTCAGGAAAGCCGCAAGTGTTAGTTGCTTCCGGTGTTACTGATCGGATTCGTGCATTTTTACATGAAACGGGACATGGCAAAGGCCAATCTCACGATATCAAAAAAAGCAGTCTCAATCAGGAGGCAGAAAAAGCAGACATGATCGGGGAAATTGATGAAGAGATACTAAGAGAAAAAGCGGAGAACTATTTTAAACAGGTGCTTTCTTCGGTGATTAAGCTGCCAGCCGGCCAGATTGATGCTGAAGCTCCTCTCGAGGATTACGGGATCGATTCTATCATGATCATGCATGTAACGGGTCAATTAGAAAAAGGATTCGGTTCTTTGTCCAAGACGTTGTTCTTTGAATATCAGGATATTCGCTCATTAACACGGTATTTTATTGATTCCCGCAGAGAAAAACTGCTGGACATCTTGGGAATTGAAACAGGAAAACCTTCTGTTGAAAGAAAATCAGAACCTGAAAAACAAGAAATCCCAGTTACCCTAAGAAAGTCTGGATTTCTTCCTTTGCGAGATAAAGAGCAGAAGCAGTTAAGAGAGAAGGAAACGGAAGAAATCGCGATCATCGGTATCTCAGGTCGCTATCCGCAGGCAGACAACATTGATGAATTGTGGGAAAACCTGAGAGACGGTCGAGACTGTATTACTGAAATTCCTGCAGACCGCTGGGATCACAGTCTTTATTATGATGAAGATAAAGACAAGCCTGGAAAAACCTACAGCAAGTGGGGAGGCTTCTTGAAGGATGTAGACAAGTTTGATCCGCAGTTTTTCCATATATCGCCGCGTGAGGCAAAATTAATGGACCCGCAAGAGCGTTTATTTTTGCAGTGCGTGTATGAAACGATGGAAGACGCAGGCTATACAAGAGAGCACCTCAGCCGTAAGCGTGATGCTGAGCTTGGCGGAAGCGTCGGTGTTTACGTCGGTGTCATGTACGAAGAATATCAGCTGTACGGGGCACAAGAGCAGGTGCGGGGAAGGTCTCTGGCTTTAACGGGAAATCCATCATCCATCGCGAACCGGGTATCTTATTATTTTGATTTTCACGGACCGAGTATTGCATTAGACACCATGTGTTCTTCTTCTTTAACGGCTATCCACTTGGCCTGCCAAAGCCTGCAGCGCGGAGAGTGTGAGGCGGCATTCGCGGGCGGCGTGAATGTGTCAATCCATCCAAATAAATATTTGATGCTCGGGCAGAACAAATTTATGTCCAGCAAAGGCCGGTGTGAAAGCTTCGGACAGGGCGGAGACGGCTATGTGCCGGGGGAAGGCGTTGGAGCAGTGCTTCTGAAGCCATTGTCTAAAGCAGTTGAAGATGGTGATCACATTTATGGAATCATTAAGGGGACAGCCATTAACCACGGGGGAAAAACAAACGGATACTCAGTGCCCAATCCGAATGCCCAAGCAGATGTCATCAAAAAGGCGTTTGTGGAAGCGAAGGTTGATCCGCGGACAGTCAGTTACATCGAAGCCCACGGCACGGGAACCTCTCTCGGTGATCCTATTGAAATCACAGGGCTGTCCAAAGTGTTTACGCAAGAAACCGATGACAAACAATTTTGTGCAATAGGGTCAGCCAAATCAAATATCGGGCACTGTGAGAGTGCGGCAGGTATCGCAGGAGTAACGAAGGTATTGCTCCAAATGAAATACAGGCAGCTTGCGCCTTCCCTGCATTCAAACGTGCTGAACCCGAATATTGATTTCCTTAACTCGCCGTTTAAAGTACAGCAAGAGCTAGAAGAGTGGAAGAGGCCGATCATCAGTGTCAATGGCAAAGACATCGAATTACCGAGAATCGCAGGAGTCTCTTCATTTGGTGCCGGGGGTGTGAACGCCCATATTTTAATAGAAGAGTATGCTCCGGAACCTGTGGAGGAACGTTTACCAGCGAGGAAACAGCCGGCTGTCATTGTGCTCTCAGCAAAAAATGAGGAAAGACTTCAGAAACGCGCGGAGCGATTGCTGCATGCCATTCGTGAACAAACATATGTTGAAGCAGATTTACACCGAATTGCCTATACGCTTCAAGTCGGACGGGAAGCGATGAACGAACGGCTGGCGTTCGTTGCGGAATCGATGCGGGAGCTTGAAGAAAAGCTGAATGAATGTATCTCCGGAACAGAAAATCGTGAATATGTCTATCGCGGACAAGCAAAGCGCAACAAAGAAGCCATTGCTGCTTTTGCTGCTGATGAGGATATGTCAAAAACAATTGAGGCATGGCTGCAAAAAGGCAAATATGCGAAGGTTTTAGACCTATGGGTAAGAGGTTTGCGCATCGACTGGAGCACGCTATATCAGGATCAAAAACCGCGGCGCATCAGTTTACCTGTCTATCCTTTCGCAAGAGATCGCTATTGGATAGACGTACATGCAATGGCTGAGGAAAAAAGAACGGAGGAGCCATTTGCTCCAGTACAGCCTGTCATTCCAAAGCCGTCTGTAGACAGAGAAGCCAGTGGCAAACCTGCCAATATTACGTTACAGCCTTTAATGACCAATCAGGATCGTTTGGAGCGGACAGCATCTCTGGTTCCATCAGATACAGAAACAGAGACGATCACGGCGGAGTCCTTGTGCGATGAACTGACAGCGGGCTTAGCGGAAGTGCTGTACATGGACCAAAACGAGATTGATCCAGACGAAGCATTCATAGATATCGGTATGGACTCGATTACCGGGCTCGAATGGATAAAAGCAATAAATAAACAGTATGGCACATCACTAAATGTCACAAAGGTATATGATTATCCGACAACACGTGATTTCGCTGTTTACTTAGCACACGAGTTAAGCACACAAGCTGGGGAGAAAAAACAAACGGAGACGTACACGCCGATCAGACAAAAAACAGCGGTACCTGCTGCTAAACCGGCTAATATATCTCTGCAGCCGTTAGAACATCATCAGCCAGTGCAAGAGGAAGCTGAAGAAACGATTCAATATGCAGCGGCAGAAATATCTGCATCAAGACAATATACTGTAGCAATTGAAACGCTGCATGAAAACTTGAGGGAAAGCATAGCAGACGTGTTATACATGGAGCCATACGAGGTGGATATTGACGAAGCGTTCATAGATATCGGAATGGACTCGATTACCGGACTCGAATGGATAAAAGCGGTGAACAAGCAATACGGAACGTCTTTTACGGTAACCAGAGTATATGATTATCCAACGATACGTGATTTTGCCGAAATGCTAAAGTCCGAGCTTGGAACTCATCTTGATAGAAAGATAGAGCATACTGACTCTTTCGAAGCAGCCCTGCAAAAGCCAGCAGCATCATCTAATCCAAAGCCGGCAGAACGGCCCCTTCAGCCTGTTCAACATCCAAAAAAGAAAGAACATGTGAAGAAAACGGTTCCTGTTCATCAAGACCGCCCGGAGGATGCGATAGCGATTGTCGGGATGTCGGGAAGATACCCGGGCGCTCGTAATGTAAGAGAGTACTGGGATAACCTGGTTCATGCGAGAAATGCCATTCGGGACATTCCAACATCACGGTGGGATGTAGACAAATACTATGATCCTGTCCTCAACAAAAAAGGGAAAGTCTACTGCAAATCAATGGGGATGCTGGATGATATTGAACATTTTGATCCATTGTTTTTTAATATTCCGCCATCAGAAGCGGAACTGATGGACCCGCAGCATCGAATCTTTTTGCAGGAAGGCTATAAAGCCTTTGAGGATGCCGGATATAATGCCCGAACATTAAATGAGAAAAAATGCGGCGTTTATCTTGGGATTATGAGCAATGAATATGGAGTTATGCTGAATCGGCAGGCAAGAGCAAATGCCACCGGGAACAGCTTTGCGATCGCTGCGGCGCGTATTCCATATTTTCTTAATTTAAAAGGGCCAGCGATTCCTATTGATACCGCATGTTCATCTTCATTGGTCGGCACACATTTAGCGCGCCAGGCACTTATAAACAAAGAAATTGATATGGCGCTGGTCGGCGGGGTCAGCTTATACCTGACGCCGGAATCTTACATGAGTATGTGTGAGGCCGGCATGCTTTCACCTGATGGACAATGTAAAGCATTTGACAATAGCGCGAATGGTTTTGTGCCCGGCGAGGGTGCGGGTGCGCTGGTTCTGAAAAGGCTGAAAGATGCGGAAGCGGACCGTGACCATATTTATGGCATTATCATTGGCTCGGGTATTAATCAGGACGGGAAAACAAACGGAATCACGGCACCGAGTGCGAAAAGCCAAATGGATCTGGAAAGAGACATATATGAAACATACGGTATACATCCTGAGAGTATCAGTTATGTCGAGATGCACGGCACAGGAACAAAACAAGGCGATCCAATTGAATTAGAAGCTCTGGCCACCGTATTTCAAGAAAAAACAGACAAAAAGCAGTTTTGCGCAATCGGTTCCGTCAAAAGCAATATTGGCCATACATCCGCGGCGGCAGGAGTAGCCGGGGTTCAAAAAGTGTTATTGTGCATGAATCATAAAACACTTGTGCCGACATTGAACTTCACGACACCGAATGAGCATTTTGAATTTGAGCATTCTCCTTTATACGTTAATACGGAGCTTAAGCCTTGGGAAACGGGTGATGGAAAACCGCGGAGAGCATGTGTGAGCTCCTTCGGATATAGCGGAACGAATGCCCATATTGTGATAGAGGAATATCAGCCTGACAAGAGGAACGATCGATTAACAAAGCAGCACCGCTCAGCATTATTTGTACTCTCAGCGAAAAAAGAGAAGCAATTGAAGGCCTATGCGGAAGCAATGAAAGATTTCGTAACTTCCAATGAAGATATCGATCTGGAGGATATGGCATACACACTTCAGACGGGCCGGGAAGCAATGGATTATCGCATGGCGTTTTTGGCGGATTCGAGAGAAATGCTGATCAAAGCTTTAGATGATTATTTGGCTGAAATGCCGAACGGCAGCATATTTGCTGCTCACGTGAAAACGAAGAAGAGCGAAATCAAGCTGTTTGAAACGGATCATGATGCCAAAGCATTGCTGCAAACATGGATAGAGAAAAAAAGGCTGGAGAAAGTAGCGGAACTATGGGTGAAAGGGCTGCAGATAGATTGGAATGAGCTTTATGGAGAATACACGCCTCGCCGAATCAGCCTGCCTGCTTATCCGTTCGCGGAAGAGTATTACTGGCTGCCAACTCAAGAAGGTGAACCCGAAACCATTGCTACAGCTCTGCCTCAATCCGAACTGATGCCAAAGCGCTGCTTTCTGCGTAAACAGTGGCAGCCTTGTCCGATTGAACCGGCAGAAATGACGAATCAAATCGTCGCGATTTTGGCAAATGAGGAGACAATGGCATTAGCGGAAGAGCTTTCGACGTATTTCTCGAATTACCGTATATTTGACAGCCAAGAGCTGGATCGGGTATCTGCTGCTGACAATGAACACGTTGCTGGAGCAATCGATCTGATCGGGTGCGGAATGAGCCATGAGCATTCTATGGGCTGGATAAACTGGCTCCAAAAGCTGATTGAGCAAGGACGTACAAGCAAGCATCATTTGACGATCTTGGGTGTAACAAAGGGGCTGGAGGCCTATGCAAATGACGCTGTTCATTTGTCTGGTGCTTCACGGGCCGGTTTATACCGTATACTTCAAAGTGAGTACAGCCATCTTACTTCAAGACATGCAGATATGGAATGGGAAGCCTCTCATGAGGAGCTGGCCAGACTGATTGCAGCGGAGTTTTATGCCAAGAGCACAGAATCAGAAGTCTGTTATCGAAACGGACAGCGATATCGCGCATATTTGGCAGAGCAGCCAGCAGAAGCCGCTCTTAGTCATAAGCAAGTATCGTTTTCAACAGACAAAGTCCTGCTTATTACAGGCGGGACAAGAGGTCTCGGCTTGCTGTGTGCACGGCATTTTGTGAAAACATACGGCGTTAAGCGGCTGGTCCTTATCGGCCGTGAAGAGCTTCCGCCGGCTGACCAGTGGAATTCGGTAAAAATGGCCTCGCTTGCCGAGAAAATAAAAGCCGTTCAAGAGCTAGAAGACATGGGCGCGCAAGTTCAGGTGCTGTCTTTGGATCTCACAGACAGGGTTGCTGTCGAACAGAGCCTGAAGACAATACACGAAACAATGGGGGCGATTGGCGGAGTCATCCATTGTGCCGGGATGGTGAACAAACAAAACCCGGCTTTTATCAGAAAATCACTAGAAGAGATCGAACAGGTGCTTGAACCGAAAGTCGAAGGTTTGCAAACGTTGTTTGACCTGCTTCAGGATGAACCATTGGCGTTTTTTACCTTGTTTTCATCAGTATCAGCGGTCATCCCTGCACTAGCAGCAGGACAAGCTGATTATGCGATGGCAAATGCTTTTATGGATTATTTTGCGGAGGCTCATCAAGATAAATGTCCCATTGTAAGCATTCAGTGGCCTAACTGGAAGGAGACCGGTTTAGGCGAGGTTCGAAGCAAAGCTTTAGAACAAACTGGATTGATCAGTTTGACAAATGACGAGGGATTACAGCTGCTTGACCAGATTCTATCAGACAGACAGTATGCTGTCGTGCTGCCGGCAGTACCAGATACAAACGTTTGGAAGCCGGACAAGCTGATGCAGCCGTCACTGCCTGTCGAAGCTCTTTCGCATCCTGAGACAAAAGATCAAGCCGGCACTCGCAACCTGTTCCATGAAACAGTCGACTGGCTCGTAACTCTTTTTTCAGATGAATTGAAGATAGCGGCAGAAGACTTTGAAACGGATGAACCTTTCCAAGAATACGGAATCGACTCGATTATATTGGCCCAGCTGGTACAGCAGATCAACCAACAATTAAATGGAGAGATTGATCCGTCAACTTTGTTTGAATACCCGACAATAGAATCCTTTGCACACTGGCTCATTTCCAAATATGACATATCAGCTGTTTTACAGCCATCTGTTCCTGAGAAACAGACACCTGTCAAACCGCAATCAGCAATGAAACAGAAGCTGGTGCCAGAACAGCGGTCGCAACAGATAAGCCATGAAAAACCGGCACTTCTTGCTGAGGACATCGCTATCATCGGTCTTAGTTGCAGGTTCCCAGGAGCGGAAACCCTAGAGGGATACTGGGATTTAATACGTGATGGACGGTCTGCGATTGAGCCTGTTCCGCCTGAACGATTCGGGAACTTCAGCTCAAATTACGCGGGCCTCATTGATGAAATGAACCGATTTGATCATGATTTCTTCATGATGTCCGAAAACGATGTCAGAGCGATGGACCCTCAAGCTTTGGCTGTATTGGAGGAAAGCTTGAAGCTGTGGTATCACGCCGGTTATACAGAGAAAGAAGTGAAAGGCATGAGGGCTGGTGTTTATATAGGAGGCCGCAGCCAGCACAAGCCTGATCCGGTCAGTCTTTCAAAAGCAAGAAATCCGATAGTCGCTGGCGGACAAAACTATTTAGCAGCTAACATCTCACAATTTTTTGACTTGAAGGGACCGAGTATTGTCCTGGATACAGCTTGTTCCTCTGCGCTGGTGGGGCTGAATATGGCCATTCAGGCTCTGCGAAGCGGAGATATTGAGGCAGCGGTTGTAGGCGGCGTCAGTTTGCTTGATGCTGATGTGCATCGAATGTTTCATGAGCGCGGACTTTTATGTGACAAACCGTCATTCCATATTTTTGATAAGCGGGCAGACGGTGTCATTTTAGGAGAAGGCGTGGGCATGGTTCTCGTCAAAACCGTCAGCCAAGCGCTTGAGAACGGAGATTCCATATATGCAGTCATTAAGGCTGCAGCAATTAATAATGATGGAAGAACGGCTGGCCCATCATCTCCGAATCTCGAGGCACAAAAGGACGTCATGCTGTCAGCGCTTGAAAAAAGCGGCAAAAAGACTGAAGAGATCAGCTATCTCGAAGCGAACGGATCGGGGTCGGCAGTAACAGATTTACTTGAATTAAAGGCAATCCAGTCCATTTACCGTTCTGAATCAAAGGCTCCGTTAGGGCTGGGATCGGTGAAACCTAACATCGGCCATCCATTATGTGCAGAGGGGATTGCGAGCCTGATTAAAGTAGCTTTAATGCTGAAAAATAGACAATTGGTTCCATTCCTGTCAGGTAATGAAAATATGCCGTATTTTGATATAGAAAAGACAGATTTGTATTTCAGCAGATCGCAAGCCGAGTGGAAGGAGACAACGCCGGCTGCGGCAATTAATTGTTTTGCAGATGGCGGAACGAACGCCCATCTCATTATAGAAGGTTGGAAAGACTCGGCTGAGCGTCCAATTAGAAGAAAACCTCTGCCTTTACCGGAATTAAATAGGCAGCCCGTTTTAATCAAACCATCAGCTCAAAACGTGCAGAAAAAAGTGCATTCAGACACAGGGGCTTCTAAAGATATGTTTTGGAAAACTTTCAAATAAGAGAGGAGTGGGAAAATGATAACTGAACAACTGCACATTTCATTAAATAATCCAATCATGTCCAACCATAAGGTATATGGACAAGCGTTATTACCCGGCCTTGCTTATATAGATTTGATCTACCAAGTATTCCAGGAACATGGTTATGCATACCAAGAGCTTGAATTAAAAAACCTGACCATTTTTTACCCTTTGATCGCAGATGAGTCATATGACATTGCCCTGACCATTCACGTGTCTGAAAGAAAGGAAGGGACATGGTCCATCATCATCGACGGACAAAAACAGCATGGAGAATCACTATCTGACAAGAGACAATATGTGACTGCTGACATGCATCGTAAAGAGCAAATTTCTTTTGCCGAATCAATAGACCTTAATCAGTGGAAAAGTACAGCTGATAGGATTCTGAATTTAGATGAAATCTATGAACAATGCCGATCTCAAGAGTTAGTGCATACCGGCATGATGAAGGCAAAAGGGCGGATTTATGAAGCCAAAGAGGGTGTTTTAATTGATTTAGCAGTCGGACAGGAAGCGCTTCGCCATTCTGAAGCTTTTCTGTTTCATCCGACGCTTATTGACGGGAGCGGCATAGGTTCAAGCTGCCTGATCTCAGATCAAACGATGTACCTGCCATTGTATTATGAATCGTTTTCTGCTTCAGAACGATTGCAAAAAGGATGTACAGCACGGATCCTCTCCTCATCTGTGCACCAAAAGAAAGAACTCATTTATATGACGATTGAATATTTTAATTCAGCAGGACAAAAAGTGGCCGAGCTGAAACAGTTTGCAGGCAAGTCTGTACGGAATGGATCAGCCTTTCATTCCGCAAAAGAAATTCAAGAAGAAAGAGCTGCTGTCTCTCAGAACATCAGTCGGGACTATCCCGCATTTGAAATGTATTTGCGTCAGCTGCTTGCTAAGCAGCTTGAAAGGCCGGCAGACCAAATGGATATCCACGCTGGGTACTATGAGCTTGGTCTGGATTCTCCGTCATTGCTTACCGTGGTTCAGGAAATTGGAGATAAGGTTGGAGCGGATCTTGCTCCGACACTGCTGTTTGAATTTACAACAATTGCAGAACTAGCTGCTCATCTTGCTGATCACTATTCAATTGGAGAGGCGGACGATGCTGTCCGCCAATCTCCTTCACCAATTGATGGTGTTACCTCTTCACCAGAGATCGGGGAGGACATAGCCATTATCGGAATGGCGGGACGCTATCCTAAGGCGAAAAATATACAGGAATTTTGGGAACAGCTTAAAGCGGGTACCGACTGCATCACAGAGATTCCAAACTCACGCTGGGAATGGAAAGAAAACAATGGACTGGATTCACCTTCGGGCAAGCCATTGTCAAAATGGGGCGGGTTTATCGAGGATGCTGATTGTTTTGATCCTCAATTTTTCAGAATCTCTCCGCGTGAAGCGGAAATGATGGACCCTCAGGAACGGTTATTTTTAGAGACGTGCTGGGAAGCTATTGAAGATGCGGGTTATACACCAGAGACAATTGCTTCACCGCAGGGAGAAAATAAAAGACAGCATGTCGGTGTGTTTGCCGGCGTTATGCATAAGGACTATTCCCTTATAGGAGCTGAAGCTCTATCAGAACACAATCCATTTCCTTTATCGCTGAATTATGCGCAAATCGCCAACAGGGTCTCTTACTATTGTAATTTCCACGGCCCAAGCTTGGCGGTGGACACGGTCTGCTCTTCCTCATTAACTGCGGTTCATCTGGCAATAGAGAGCATCCGGAATGGAGAATGCGAGGCCGCGCTTGCCGGAGGCGTCAATTTGTCATTGCATCCGGCTAAATATATCAGCTATGGCAGTGTAGGAATGCACTCAAGTGACGGCTATTGCCATACTTTCGGCAAAGGCGGAGATGGCTACGTATCTGGAGAAGGTGTCGGGACAGTATTGCTAAAACCGCTGCGAAAAGCTGAACAGGACGGTGACCGAATCTATGCTGTCATCAAAGGCAGTGCGATCAATCATGTAGGAAAAGTAAGCGGAATTACAGTACCGAGCCCGGTAGCTCAAGCTGATGTTATCGAAGCGTGTCTAGAAAAAACAGGAATTGATCCGCGCACCATCAGCTATGTTGAAGCCCATGGCACTGGCACCTCATTGGGAGATCCGATTGAAATACAGGGGTTAGTAAAAGCTTTCAGCCGCAATACACAGGACAAGCAATTCTGTTCAATCGGTTCTGTGAAATCAAATATTGGCCATGCTGAAGCTGCAGCCGGCATTAGCGGCTTAACGAAGACTGTCCTGCAGCTGCATCATAAAACCTTGGTGCCGTCATTACATTCAGCAGAGCTGAATCCTTATTTGAAGCTTGATCAAACCCCATTTTTTGTCCAGCATGAAACAAAGGAATGGGAGCAGCCATCTTTTACAGAAAACGGGGTGGACGTCACATATCCCCGCCGCGCCGGTTTAAGTTCGTTTGGCGCTTCAGGATCAAATGCGCATCTTATTTTGGAAGAATATATTCCGGCAGAGAGCCATTCAGAGACGATTTTAACGAAAAATGAAGAAATAGTGATACCTTTGTCTGCGAGAAACAAAGATCGTCTGCAGGCTTACGCTCTTAAACTTCTTGATTTTCTTAGCGAGGACGTCAATCTTTTAGCGTTAGCTTATACCATGCAGGCAGGGCGGGTTGAAATGGAGGAGCGTGCGGCCTTCATTGTAAAAGACATAAAAGATTTAACGGCTAAACTTCGAGCGTTTGCCAATGGCGAAGAAGAGATCGAGGGCTGCTGGACCGGACAAGCCAAGGAGAATCAGGAGGCGGCTGGGCCGACATCGGTAAATGCGCTGAATAACCATTTGATAACAGACAGTGAAATGATGGAAATGGCGAAAGCATGGGTTCAAGGAAAGCGGGTCACCTGGGAAGACCTATACGGCGATCGCAAGCCGCTTAAAATCAGTGTTCCGACCTATCCGTTTGCAAGGGAGCGCTACTGGATCCCGGTTCCTGAAATGAAAACCAGCACTGTGAATCATATCTTACATCCGCTGGTGCACCGCAATACATCAGACTTTACTGAGCAGCGCTTTAGCTCTGTATTTACAGGCACGGAATTTTTCCTTTCAGATCATGTTGTACAGGGACAGAAGATTTTGCCGGGCGTTGCCTATTTAGAAATGGCAAGGGAAGCAGCGGAAAAAGCTGCAGGCGATCTGGACGGCGAACAAAGAGTGGTGTCGCTTAAAGACATTGTGTGGGTGCGTCCTATCACGATAGAAAGTGAACCAAAAGAAATACATATTGGCCTTTTTCCTGAGGATAACGGGGACATCTCCTTTGACATTTATAGCAGCTCTGAACATAAAGAAGAAGCCCTGACGATACACTGCCAAGGCCGCGCTGTCATTTCAGATGAAGCGGACACTTCCATTTTAAACCTTTCATCAATACAGACAGAATGCAGTTTGGACACAGTGACGTCAGAACAATGCTATGCAGCGTTTCGAAAGATTGGGCTTGACTATGGAGAGGGCTATCAAGGGATTGAAAAAGTCTATGTCGGCAAAGATCAATTGCTTGCAAAAATCTCGTTACCCGCTTTTCTAAAAAACGACAGGCAGCATTTTGCGCTCCACCCGAGTTTGATGGATTCCGCGTTCCATGCCACGGTCGGTTTTATCGTTAGCTCAGTCAATGCCACTGGACAAGCTCAGACGCTGTCTCTTCCATTTGCGTTGCAGGAGGTTGATATTTTCAGCCCATGTCCAGAGAATATATGGTCTTATATTCGATATAGTTCAGACAGTAAAGCGGAGGACAAAGTCAGAAAGTATGATATTGATTTATGTGATGAGAACGGACACGTTTGTGTGCGAATGAAGGGTGCCTCGATGCGGGCACTTGATGGAGAGCGGCATTCAAGGTCTCAACTAGTAACTGATTCTCAGCTGACCGGGCATACGATGATGATCCCCGTCTGGGAACCAGTCTCTCTAGAAGCGGAGGATAATGCTTCGTTTGCTGGTACACGAGCTGTTTTATGCGGTGCTGCTGAAGCTGATCGGGCATTCATAAAGCATCATTATCCGCAAGTTTCCTTTATCGATATCCGGCCTGCAGATGACATTGAGGGAATAGCGGACAAACTGCGAGCGTACGGAAGCATTGACCATGTATTGTGGATTGCCCCGTCACACCGGGGAAGTATAGGTAGTGATGGACAAGAAGAAGCTGTTCTTCACTTATTTAAGTTTTTGAAAGCATGCCTGCAATTAGGCTATGGCGAGAAACAACTTGAATGGTCTCTTGTGACCGTCCAAGCGCAGCCGGTTACGCAACATGAAGCAGTACAACCCGCTCATGCAAGCATTCATGGGCTTGCCGGCACAATGGCAAAGGAATATCCACACTGGAAAATCCGTCTTCTCGATCTTGAAAAAGGCTGCACATGGCCGGTAAATCACATGTTTGCGCTCCCAGCTGACCGCCTTGGCCATGCTTGGGCCTATCGTAATCAGCAATGGCATCAGCAGCAATTGATCCCATATCGGCACTCACTGTCAGGCGACACGCTGTATCGGAAAGGCGGAGTCTATGTGGTCATCGGAGGAGCCGGGTATATCGGAGAGGCGTGGAGTGAGTACATGATCCGCCGCTACCAAGCGCAAATCGTTTGGATTGGGCGAAGTCAACTTAATGCTGCCATCCAGTCAAAAATAGACCGACTTTCGGCGCTTGGCCCTGAGCCTTTCTACATTGCAGCCGATGCAGCCGATAAGCATTCATTGCAGCAGGCTTATGATCAAGTGAAAATGCGCCATCCTCATATTCACGGGATTGTTCACTCTGCGATGGTTTTATTTGAGCAAAGCCTGGAAAAAATGAAGCCGGAAGAATTCACCGCTGGACTGGCGGCGAAGATCGATGTCAGTATTCGGATGGCCCAAGTGTTCCGCCAGGAGAATGTAGATTTTGTTTTATTCTTCTCTTCGCTTGTAGCCCATATCAAAAATGTGAAGCAAAGCCATTATGCCTCTGGCTGTACATTTGCAGATGCTTTTGCTCACCGGCTTTCTCAGAGCTGGGCATGCCCTGTAAAAGTCATGAACTGGGGATATTGGGGGAATAGTGAAGCGGCTGAGGATGAACATTATGTACAGCTCATGAATCAAATCGGCTTAGGTTTAATTGAGCCTGCGGAGGCTATGAAGGCGCTGGAAGCCCTGCTTTCTGGGCCAGTCAGCCAAACAGCTTTCATTCATACGACAAAGCCTGTAGCAGTCGAAGGCGTGAATCAGAATGAATTCATCACTCTTTATCCAGAGCAACCTTCAGCAGATGCAGAGAGCCTGATGGAGCGTCTGCCGACTACGGGACGATTTCAAAGAGTGACACATGAAGAGCTTGATGATCTTCTTTACAGGCTGTTGTTAGGACAGCTTCAAACAGCCGGGCTGTTTGATGGTTATACATTATCGGTTGAACGTCTTCAACAATATAAGACTCGTGAATTTTATGGAAAATGGATTCGGCAAAGCAGCGAATTTCTCTTGCGGCATGGCTATCTTAAGAAAGTTGGAGATTCATTGGTGAGGAAGGACCAAGCAGAGGATATCGAGCTGCTTTGGCAAGAATGGAATGCGAAAAAAGAAAAGTGGCTTAAAGACAGCGAGACAAAGGCGATGGTTGTATTAGCAGAGGCCATGCTGAAAGCATTACCGGATATTTTGACAGGGAAAGTCCCTGCAACAGATATCATGTTCCCGCATTCCTCGATGGAACTGGTGGAAGGCATTTATAAGCATAACCAAGTGGCAGATTATTTTAATAAAGTGCTTGCCGATACATTATTAGCTTATCTGGATGAATGTCTGAAGCACAACCCTGAGGCATCGATTCGCATTATGGAAATAGGCGCAGGCACAGGCGGCACGAGTGCCGGAATCTTTGAAAAACTGAAACCATATCAAAAGCACATCAATGAATATTGCTATACAGATCTGTCTAAAGCATTTTTGCTGCATGCAGAAAAGGAATATGGGGCGGAAAATCCGTACCTGACATATCAGCTTTTTGATGTAGAAAAACCGATTGACCAGCAGGAATTTGAAGCGGGAGGCTATGATGTCGTCATTGCCGCTAATGTCCTTCACGCAACAAAAAATATCCGTCAAACACTGCGGCATACAAAAGCAGTAATGAAAAACAACGGAATGCTGCTGCTGAATGAAATGGCGGGAAACAGCCTGTTCCCTCACATTACCTTTGGTCTTTTGGAAGGCTGGTGGCTGTATGAAGATCCTGCAGTGCGGATTCCCGGCTGTCCAGGCTTACATCCTGACAGCTGGAAAGCGGCACTTGAAAGCGAAGGCTTTGAATCTGTCTTTTTCCCGGCTGAGGCGGCACATGATCTGAGTCACCAAATCGTCGCAGCCTCAAGCAACGGGCTGGTTCGCCGTATGATGAAAAATGTGGTCTTGCCGGAGAAGGATGTTTCACAAGCGTCTAATCAGGAGCCAGCCTACATTCATACCATAGATTCAGAGGAAGCTGGACAATCAAAACATGCTCTCCTAAGAGAAAAAAGCACAGAATATATGAAAAAACTAATCGGGGAAACGTTGAAAATTCCTGCAGGAAAGATTGAGTCATCTGAACCGCTTGAAAAGTACGGGATTGATTCTATCGTTGTTGTCCAGCTGACGAATACATTGCGCAAAGAATTTGACCATGTAAGCAGCACTTTATTTTTCGAGTACCAGACCATTGACGCATTGGTGGAGCATTTCATCAAAACAAAAACAGAAGCGCTGATGAAATTAACAGGTCTTGACCGTCAAGTTCTACAACAGACACCGGCCGAAAGCAGAACCCAATCCTCACAGAAACCTGATCAGGCCGCTAAAAGAACACGGCGCTATCGCAAGCTTGGCTTCAGCGGGGAGAAAGAAACACCGACAAACACTCTTGCAAGCCGTGACGTTGCTATTATCGGCATTTCTGGACGCTATCCTCAGGCGGAAACAGCAGAAGACTTTTGGAACAACCTAAAAGAAGGAAGAAATTGTATTGAGGAAATTCCGAAAGATCGCTGGGATTGGAAAGCTTATTACGATAAAGAAAAAGGAAAAGAAGGATCAATTTATACGAAATGGGGCGGATTTATCAAGGATATGGACAAGTTTGACCCATTATTCTTTCAGATTTCTCCGCTTGAGGCAGAAAGAATGGACCCTCAGGAGCGATTATTTCTGCAAACCGCTTATGCAAGTATTGAAGACGCGGGATACACGCCTGACTCGCTCTGTTCAAGCAGAAAAATCGGCGTCTTTGCCGGAGTCATGAACAAAAATTATCCGACCGGCTACGGCTATTGGTCTATCGCCAACAGAATATCCTATTTACTGAATTTCCAAGGCCCCAGTCTTGCAGTCGATACAGCCTGCTCATCCTCCCTGACAGCGATTCATTTAGCGCTGGAAAGCATCTATAGCGGATCGAGTGATTGTGCCATTGCCGGCGGTGTCAATTTAGTTGTCGACCCGGTTCACTATCAGAATTTATCTGTCATGAATATGCTCTCTGCTAGTGATACATGTAAATCATTCGGCGATGATGCAGATGGATTTGTCGACGGTGAAGGCGTAGGCGCCATTGTGTTAAAGCCGCTGCAGCAAGCAATAACGGACGGTGACCATATTTACGGTGTGATAAAGGCAAGTGCCATTAATAGCGGAGGAAAAACAAATGGATACACGGTTCCAAATCCTCATGCACAGGCACAGGTAATTAAAGAAGCAATGGAGCGCGCCGACATTCCTGCCCGAACCATCAGTTATTTAGAGGCGCATGGAACAGGCACTGCATTAGGAGATCCGATTGAGATAGCGGGGTTAACAAAAGCATTTGAGAAAGATACGCAGGAGAAACAGTTTTGTGCGATCGGCTCCAGCAAATCAAATATCGGTCATTGTGAAAGTGCAGCCGGAATTGCAGGGCTGACAAAAATACTTTTTCAGTTTAAATATAGCCAAATTGCACCATCATTGCATGCTCAGCGGTTGAATCCGAACATCGAGTTCAGCCATACGCCATTTGTCGTTCAGCAGCAACTTGGTGAATGGAAACGCCCGGTGATTGGCGGGCAAGAGGTGCCTAGGCGCGCTGGCTTGAGCAGTTTTGGCGCCGGAGGGTCCAATGCCCATATCATCCTGGAAGAATATATTCCAAGAACGGGGACGCAAACGCCGAAAGACCATCCTCCAGCGCTGATTGTGCTGTCGGCCAAAAACATGGAACGCTTGCAAGAAAAAGCGAAACAGCTGCTTACAGCCATCAAACAAAAAAGGTACCGCGAAACAGACCTGATCAGGATTGCCTATACCTTGCAAACAGGCCGTGAAGCAATGGAGGAACGGCTGGCCTTTATAGCGGAATCACTAGAGGATCTTGAGAGAAAGCTGAACGATTTTATCGAAAACAAAGCAGACAGCCTGTATCTGGATCGCATCGATGATAACAAAAAAGCGTTAGCAGTCTTATCAGCGGATGAGGATACGGAAAAAATCATAGAAGCATGGATGAGCAAAGGGAAATACACGAAACTGCTGGATCTTTGGGTGAAAGGCTTGTCTTTCGACTGGGGCATGCTGTACGGCACCCAAACGCCTGTCCGGATCAGTCTTCCGGCATATCCATTTGCAAAAGAACGTTACTGGGCACCAGGCGCGGCAAAGGCTCCGGCGTCTATAGAACAGGATCATGATCAGCAAACAGAAGAACCTTTCAAGGTTATGACTTTTCAAGAAGTGTGGAAAGAAGAGCCGGCTACTCTCACATCGAAACGTATCAAAACGCTCATCTGTTTTCTGACTGAAAGAGAAAAGCAAAACGCATTTGCTTCAGCCCTGAAAAACGTTGATCAAGACACTAAGGTCATTTTTATATCACAGGGCGAAGTGTACAGCAAACAGTCTGAATATAGCTACCAGATTGTGCGGCAAGAACCCGTTACTTTTGAAAAGGCCTTCCAGAGCATTAAAGAAGAACTTGGAGAGCCAGATGCAATCCTCTATATGTGGCCTATGGAAGACAAGCGCTGTATAAAGGACCATTCTTGTATTGTTTACCTATTACAAGGTATGTCCGCAGCAAAGCTTCATCCTTCACGGCTGCTGCTGGCAGGATGTTTTGAAGATGGTCTTGACAGAAGCTATCTGGAATCATGGATTGGCTTCGAACGTTCACTCGGGCTTGTCCTTCCGCACACAAAAGTGACTGGAATCTTTCAGCCGGCGGAACAAGGATCGATGGATGATTGGACACGTAATATATGGGCAGAATTACAGGCTTCAGCTGAACAAACGGTTTTGTATCAGAATGCGAAACGATATGTAAATCACATTGAACAGACAACGATACAACCGGACGACAGCAAATTGAAGTCTGGCGGTACTTACCTGATTACAGGCGGTGTAGGAGGGCTTGGTTATTTATTTGCCAAGCATTTGGCCAAAAACTATGCCGCAAACCTGATTTTGACAGGGCGGTCGCCTTTTAATGATGAGAAGCAAAAGCAAATAAAAGAATTAAATGATCTAGGCGGCGAAGCGATGTATGCAGAAGCCGATGTGTCTGATCCTATCGCAATGGGAGACTGCGTAAAAAGAGGGAAAGACCGATTCGGTGCCATCAACGGTGTCATTCATGCAGCCGGAATCGAAAGCGACTCTGCTATTTTTGACAAAAAGATCGAAAGCTTCCAGCGCATCATTGAACCGAAAATCAACGGCACGATAGCGCTTGATGAATGGCTTAAAAATGAAGTCCTTGATTTTATGTGTTATTTTTCTTCTTCTTCTGCGGTTTTAGGGGATTTTGGATGTTGTGATTATGCGATTGGCAACAGGTTTCAGATGGCTTACGCACAATACAGAAATGAGCTGCATAACGGTAAAACGTTTGTCATCAACTGGCCTGTATGGAAGGATGGCGGAATGAAGATCGGTGATGAAGAAACAACGGATATGTACCTAAAATCAAGCGGCCAACGCTTCCTAGAAGCCGAGGAAGGTATCCGTATGTTTGAGCACATCCTAGCTCAGCAGGATGCTCAGCATCTCGTCATAGCCGGTCAGCTCAGCCGTGTCAGCCGATTTTTAGGAATGACTGAACCAGCTATTCCAGAACCGGCCACTCAAGCCCCTCTAGCACAAGAAAACAAGGATGAGGTAAAAACGTTAAGCGTTGAAAAGCGTTTAGAACACGACTTGAAAGAGCATATTCACACATTGCTTAAGATTTCAAAGGACAAGCTGAATTTGAACAAAAATTGGGCCGACTTCGGATTTGATTCAATCTATTTGGCTAAATTTTCGAATGTGTTATCAAAGCATTTCAACATCGAAGTGACACCAGCTTTATTTTTCGGCTATTCGACTTTACAAGAATTGATCGGCTTTTTCTTAACCGATCATAAAGAGCTGATTGAAGCATTTTACCGGGATGATGCATCAGAAGCGCAAAAGTCCCCTGAAGCTTATGCAGCAATTCCTGTAGCTTTAGAACCAGAAACCAGTAAAAAAAGCATTCGGCAGGTTCACGATGAGCCTATTGCCATTATCGGCATGAGCGGCAGGTTCCCTCAAGCTGATTCGGTCCATGAGCTGTGGGATAATCTGAAAAACGGTAAATCGTGTATCTCTGACATCCCGGGCGAACGCCGGGACTGGGGGAGAGCTAACAGAGATCCAGAAAAAGCAGTGCCAAGGTGGGGTGCATTTTTGAAGGACATAGACCGGTTTGATCCGCTGTTTTTTCAAATATCGCCTAAAGAAGCTGAAAGCATGGACCCGCGCCAGCGCATTTTTCTAGAGGAAGCATGGCACACGTTTGAAGACGCCGGCTATATGGGAGATCGGATAAAAGGAAAATCCTGCGGTGTTTATGTAGGTGTGGAAGAAGGGGAATATGCGCATCTAACCGGAGATACGGATTACATTAACGGAACACAAAACGCCACATTGTCTGCGAGAATCGCATACGCATTGGATTTAAAAGGGCCTAATATGGCTTTGACAGCAGCATGTTCATCTGGACTGGTGGCGATTCACCAGGCATGTTCAGCTCTGCGTCAGGGGGATTGTGAAATGGCTTTAGCCGGCGGCGTCAGCTTGAATATTTCTCACATGTCTTTTGAGGCGCTGACAAGGGCCGAAATGCTGTCTCCGAACGGACAATGCAAAGTGTTTGACCAGGATGCCAATGGTCTTGTGCCAGGTGAAGCGGTGGCTGCTGTTCTCTTGAAACCATTATCAAAGGCAATTGAAGATAAAGATCATATTTATGGCTGCATCAAAGCCAGCGGCGTGAATTACGATGGCAAAACCAACGGCATTACTGCGCCAAATCCTTTTAGCCAGGCAGA
Source organism: Bacillus sp. FSL R5-0416 (assembly GCF_037975425.1). Lineage (NCBI taxonomy): Bacteria > Bacillati > Bacillota > Bacilli > Caryophanales > Bacillaceae > Bacillus > Bacillus sp. FSL R5-0416. The sequence goes on from NZ_CP150252.1 coordinate 1,845,776, forward strand.
ATTGATCGAAAACATTTATGAAAAAAATGAAATCAATCCGCTCGATATTCAATATGTGATGGCGCACAGTACCGGCTCGAATCTTGGTGATCCGCTTGAGGTCCAAGCGTTAACGAGCGTGTTCAGCAAATATACGAAGCAGAAGCAATTCTGTATGATCAGCTCAATTAAACCTTTAATCGGACATACATTTGCAGCGTCAGGAACGGTTGCTTTAATCAGTATGCTGATGGCTATGAAAAACCAGATCATTCCGGCCACTCATCACTGTGAATCGGAAAACCAGTATATTCCGTTTAAAGAAAGCCCATTTGTGCTTTGCAAAGAAAACCGTTCGTGGATCAGGAAAAATCAGAAGCCGAGGATGGGAACGATCAGCACGACTGGAATCAGCGGCACCAATGCACATGCAGTCATTGAAGAATACATTCCGGATGATCAGCCGTCCACACAGCGGCATCAAGGGTCACCGCAGATCATTGTGCTTTCAGCCCAAAATGACGATCGGCTTCAGGATGCTGCCTGCCGCATGATTGCGTATCTGGAGCAGAATCATAACCTTTCTTTACCTCATGTGGCATATACGCTTCAGGTTGGGAGAAAAGCCATGGAAGCAAGGCTCGCGATCGTTGCAAACAATCAGAAGCAATTGGTGCGAAAATTGAAGGAATATGTGGAAGCAATGAAGAATGGTGGGGTATCAGGCCAACAGAGATCCCTTTATACAGGATATACAGAAGGGATTTTAGAAGAACAAGATGAAGCAGTTCTGCAAGCTCTCGCAAAAGAAAGAAATTTGGAAAACATCGCGGAATGCTGGGTGAAAGGATATCAGATTCCTTGGGAACTCCTTCATGATGGCGATCACGTTCGGATGGTTTCTTTACCTGGTTATCCATTTGCAAGGGAACGGTATTGGATTTCGTCAGGCACTCAGCAATCAGAGGCCGTTAAACAGCATTCACAAGATATGAAAACAGAGATTGACGAGCCGAATGGCAAAACCCATATTCAAAAGATCATTGTTCAATTTTTAGCACGAGAATTGGGCATATCTGAGGATCGAATCAATTTCAAAAGAAACTTTCTGGATTATGGGATGGATTCAATTCTTGGCCGAAAATTGATGCGGCATATCGAAAAAACCACGCAGCTGAAGATGGCCGGCCGGGAAATCCTTGAATGTCAGACAGTCCAAGCTCTATCTGACCATTTGGCCTTAAAAGCGGAAAAACAAAATCATAGCGCAGCAGCACATCACATAAAGGGCACGTATACAGACGAGCAAATCATCGGATTGATGCAAGAGGTGGCGCTAGGGAAATTGGATTTTAAGAGTGTGCAAAACATCATAGAAGGGAGTAAATCGTATGAATCATAAAGAAATTCTCGATGCCTTCAGATCAGGAGAATTAACCATTTCTGAGGTGGAAGAACATCTTAAAGGCATGAAGCGGCAGTTGAAAAGCCCGCTTTCAGAAGGGCAAAAAGGGCTGTGGATGCTTCAAAAAATGTCTCCTGGGATGAGTGCATATAACATTCCTTTATGCTTTCGCTTCAGCAAACCAATACATGCAGAGACGTTCAAGAAAGCCCTTCTGTTTGTACAGAGACAATATCCGGTCTTAGCCAGTGTGATTCAAGAAGAAAATGGCATTCCATTTCAATCGGTTCAGTTATCAAAGGATCTTTATTTTGTGGAAGAGGATATATCAGCAATGAAATCAGCAGATATTTTGCCTTTTCTAAAAGAAAAAGCAAAAGAACCTTTCCAGTTGGAAGCTGGTCCGTTATGGCGCACACACCTTTTTCATCGGTTAGAAGAATGCATTGTTCTTATAACAATTCACCATATCATATTTGATGGTGTGTCGATGCTGACATTGATATCGGCGCTATTCGAAGCGTATCAACAATTGCTGAATGGGATTGAACCCTTGCAGCAGCCATCAACAGCTGATTATTACGATTTTGTCGATTGGGAAAAACGGATGCTGACTGGCAGAGAAGGGGAAGAGCATCTCGCTTACTGGAAAGAACAGTTGTCTGGGAGTCTGCCAGTTCTTGATTTGCCTGCTGACCGTCCGCGGTCTTCAGCACGAAAATTCAAGGGGCAAGCTTATAAAAGCTTGCTCCCCCATCACCTGAGAAATCAAATTAAATCGTTTGCCCGCACCAATCATGTGAATGAATCGGTTGTGTTTCTCTCCATTTACAAAGTACTGCTGCATCATTATACAAAACAAAAGGATATCATTGTTGGCGTTCCGACAATGGGTCGGCAAGAAGACAGATTTGAAACCCTAATCGGTTATTTTATCAATATGATGGCTGTTCGGAGCAAGAATATCGGATCTCAGCCATTAACAGCATTTATTCGGGAACTGCAGCTGACAGTGGCTGACGGTCTGGATCATGCGGCGTTTCCGTTTCCTGCATTGGTAAGAGAGCTGAATGTAGACCGCTCGGCCGCGGATTCTCCGGTTTTTCAAACAGCCTTTCTGTACCAAAATTTTTTTCAGGCAACAGGTTTGCAAAAAGTGCTCGAACCGTATCAAACGCTTGGCATCGAATATATTGAAGACATTCGGCAAGAGGGTGAATTTGAGCTGGCGCTCGAAATATATGGGCAAGAAAATGAAACAGTGCTTCATCTTCTGTACAACCCTGATTTGTACGAACTGTCCTCCATTGAAAGCATGATGGAGAACTATATGAAGCTCGCGCAGCACATGATGGAGGACCCGTCTTTGCCGCTTGAAGCTTACTCTTTGCAATTAAATCAAGAACAAACTAGTTTGCTGGAACAATGGAATGCGACAGGGACAAACATCGCAAATGACAAGTGTATACATGAGGTGTTTGAGGAAAAAGCGAAACAAATCCCTGATGCGGTTGCTGTCATGTTTGAAGACAGATCACTTACATATAAAGAAGTAGATGAAAAAAGCACATCTGTGGCAGTCTACCTTCAACATCAGGGTGTTGGACCTGAACAGCCCGTTGGCATTTGTGCAGAGCGTTCGTTTGATATGATCATCGGAATTTTAGGAATACTGAAAGCTGGCGGAGCGTATGTGCCGTTAGATCCAAGTTTTCCGCAAGAACGATTAGAGTACATGCTCAAAGACAGTCAGGCATCCATTGTCCTCACCCAACCTAACGTTCATGATAGGATTAGCGGATTAACTGGCAGCCGTGTAAAAGCGATCAATATCGAGTTAGCTTGCCGAAACGATTATACAGACCAGCAAAGCAGCGGTTTAAAGCGGGAAGTAAAACCGGAACACCTCGCTTATATTATTTATACATCGGGAAGCACTGGAGAGCCTAAAGGGGTTATGGTAGAGCATCGGAGCATTATGAATACCCTGAATTTTCTTGAATCTCACTATCCTGTAACGGCTGAGGATGCATATCTATTGAAGACGAACTATGTGTTTGATGTATCGATCTCAGAATTATTCGGATGGTTTATTGGAGACGGCCGTCTTGTGATTCTTCCGCCTAATGGGGAGAAATCACCGCAGCTTTGCATGGATTATATTGAAACATATAAAGTGACTCACATTAATTTTGTGCCGGCCATGCTGCATGTTTTTTTAGAAATAGCGAAAGACAACAAGCGATTCACAGAGGATGGTCCGCTGAAGTATATGATGGTTGCAGGTGAAGCCTTCCCTAAAGAATTAGTGAAAAAGGCGGTATCACTCTTTACAAACTGCCGTGTTGAAAATATATACGGACCGACGGAAGCCTCCATTTACGCTGCGTATTTCGGATGCGGAAAAGGAGATATCGCGAGTCACCATACACCGATTGGAAAGCCTGTCTCCAACACGAAAATTTACATTGTGGACCAGCATTTGAAGCCTGTCCCGATCGGAAAGCCTGGTGAGCTTTGCATCGCTGGAGCCGGCTTAGCAAGAGGCTACTTTAAAAAGCCGGGGCTTACGGCTGAAAAATTTATTGATAATCCCTTTGAACCAGGGACGAAGCTATATCAATCGGGTGATTCAGCAAGGTGGCTTCCTGACGGCAACATAGAATACTTGGGACGGATTGACAGCCAAGTCAAAATACGCGGTTTTCGCGTAGAGCTGGGCGCAATAGAAACAAAGCTGAGTGAATTTCCGGGCATTTTAGATCAGGCGGTAGTGGTGAAGCAGCTGGAGGGCCATCAACAGCTCGCTGCTTATTATACAGAGGAAAGCGGACATGCCTCTGCCAATCCAAAAGATCTGCGCCTTCATCTAAAATCGAGTCTGCCCGAATATATGATACCTTCACACTTTATCCGCTTAGATGAGCTTCCATTATCGCCCAGCGGAAAAGTGAACCGTAAAGAATTAGAAAAACGCGATATCGTGTTCAACAGAAGGAAACCAAATCACTTGCAATTAACGGAAATAGAGGATCAGGTGCTGCGCATTTGGGAGGAAACGCTCAAGGTCAGCGGAATTGGGCCGGAAGACGGATTTTTCGATGCGGGCGGCGATTCGCTTCTGGCTGTAGCTGTGGCTGAACGAATCAAAAAAGAATTCGATTGTGAGTTTCATGTTACTGAGCTGTTTGAGTATTCCACGATCCGTGCAATCAGTGAATACATTTTGGAGATGAAAAACTCAGATCTAGCCGGGACACAAAATGAAGATCATTATGATATCAAAAAAGATAGAAAACACCTAGAACAGAAGATTCCTCCTTATTTTGACGACAGTGTTGCGATTGTGGGGATATCTTGCCAGTTCCCGGGTGCGAAAAATCATCATGACTTCTGGAACCACATCAAAGAAGGCAAAGAAAGCATACGATTCTTTTCTGAAGAAGAGCTTCGCGCAAATGGAGTTCCCGAAGAATTGATACAGCATCCTGACTATGTGCCGGTGCAATCTGTGATCGAAGGGAAAGACTTATTCGATCCCGGTTTCTTTCAAATCTCGCCAAAAGATGCTGAGTATATGGACCCTCAGCTCCGCCTCTTATTGCAGCACTCCTGGAAAGCGATTGAAGATGCAGGATATGTGGCTAAGGAGATTCCGGCAACAAGCGTATATATGTCTGCAAGCAGCAATTCATATAGAACGTTATTGCCGAAGGAGACAACAGAAGGACATAAATCACCGGATGGCTATGTCTCATGGGTTTTAGCCCAAAGCGGAACCATTCCCACAATGATCTCACATAAGCTCGGATTAAAAGGGCCAAGCTATTTTGTTCATTCTAACTGTTCTTCATCACTAGTCGGTTTATATCAAGCATACAAAAGCCTGACATCGGGCGAATCACAATATGCGCTTGTCGGAGGCGCAACATTGCACGCACAATCAGCGATCGGCTACGTGCACCAAAACGGGTTGAATTTTTCAAGCGACGGGCATGTGAAGGCGTTCGATGCTTCGGCTGACGGAATGGCCGGAGGTGAAGGCGTAGCAGTCATCCTGCTGAAAAAAGCTGTGGATGCCGTAAAAGACGGAGACCATATTTATGCCATTATGCGCGGAATAGGCATCAATAATGATGGGGCAGAGAAGGCCGGCTTCTATGCGCCTAGTGTAAAAGGCCAAACAGAAGTGATACAGCATGTATTGGATACAACCAAGATCCATCCTGAAACGGTCAGTTATATTGAAGCACACGGTACGGGAACGAAATTAGGCGATCCTATTGAAATGTCTGCTCTAAATAAAGTGTACAAGCAATACACCGACAAAACACAATTTTGCGGAATTGGTTCAGTGAAAACGAATATTGGCCATTTGGATACAGCTGCGGGGTTAGCCGGATGCATTAAAGTTGCGATGAGTTTATACCATAATGAACTTGCACCGACCATCAACTGTACGGAGCCGAATCCGGATATAAAGTTTGAAAGCTCTCCTTTTTATGTTGTCCGTGAACGAAAATCGTTAGAGAAACACGCAGGTGTCCATCGGGCGGCTCTGAGCTCATTCGGCCTTGGCGGAACTAACGCCCATGCAATATTTGAGCAATATGAAAACATTTCTGATGCAGGTACCGAAAACGAAGGCAATCAGCCTTACATCATTCCTATATCAGCAAAAAATAGTGAACGGCTCCAAGTATACGCGAAGGAAATGCTGTCCTATATCAGTCAAGACGAGCAAAGGCATTTCTCTTTAAGAGATATTGCATATACCTTCCAAGTCGGCCGTGAAGCAATGGATAACAGGATCGTTTTTATAGTGAACGATCTGGAAGAGTGGAAACATCAGCTGGAAGCTTTTGTGACTGGAAAGCCGCTCGCAGAAGGCTGTATCCAAGGAGAAAAAACGAGAATGACATCCGCTGAACAGCTGCTTGGAAATGCTGAAGCAGATGATATGGCTTCATCACGGATATCAAAAGAAGAATTGAGAAAGCTTGCCGAGATGTGGGCAAATGGCTTTCACGTTGAATGGCGCAGGCTCTATCCAAATACAAAGCCACGCCGCATCAGCTTGCCGACATACCCTTTTGCCGAAGAACGATACTGGCCTGAAAGCAGCACCGGCGCTATCACAACAATTGAACCATCTCGTTTGCATCCTTTGGTGCACCATAATACATCGGTTCTGTCAGAGCAGCGTTTCAGCTCCATTTTCACAGGACAAGAGTATTTTATTGCCGAGCATATCATTAAAGGCATGGCGATTTTGCCGGCGGCGGTCACGCTTGAAATGGCAAGAGCCGCTATAGAACAAGGAATTGGCGGATTGGAGGATCATGAAACTGGAATCAGGCTGAAAAATGTCGTGTGGATTCGCCCGGTTGTAGCAGGAAGTGAGCCGGTTCAGGTAAATATCGGACTTTACGATGAAGATGGCGGACACATTGCTTATCGGATGTATGGTGAGCCGGAATCCGCTGATGCAGAACCAGTTGTATATAACCAAGGTATAGCGGAATTGATTCAGTTAAAGCGAGAAAAAGCACTGGATCTTTCTAAGATCAAGAAACAATGTGATCAAAGCAGAATGGATGCTGCCTCGTTTTATGAAGGGATGATCGGCGCCGATTACGGTCCAGGTTACAAGAGTGTAGAGGCCGTATATAAAGGCGGCGGCCAGCTGCTTGCCAAATTATCACTGCCAGAATCTGTTGCACATACGTTGGGCGATTATGTTCTTCATCCAAGTGTAATGGACGGGGCGTTACAGGCGGCTGAATATTTGCAAAATGTCGTCAGAGCGGAACTTTCAGACACTGAAGACTTTAAGGCAGCACTGCCATTTGCCCTGGAGGAACTTGAGGTCTTTCGTCAGTGCGTTTCTGACATGTGGGTTTATGTTCAATTCAACTCGAAAAACAAACCAGGAGATTTGATACAGAAAGTCGATATTCACCTATGTGATGAGCATGGCATGATCTGCGTGCGGCTGAAAGGATTTTCGACGAGAGTGATGGAGGCAGATATACAAACCGAACCATCAAAAATCAACGCTGAAACTTTATTGCTTCAGCCCGTTTGGCAAGAACAAAAGGCTGCTAACAGCTTAGCTGCAAAAAAATATGCAGAGCATCTCGTGTTCCTATGTGAATATGATCATGTGACGAGAGAACAGATTGAAGCAGCCATCGAGGATGTCCATGTATACAGCCTGGAAGCAAGGCCTTCTTCAGTAGATGGGCGTTTCCATTCTTATACAGAACAAGTGTTTAAAAAAGTACAAGAGATCATTCGTATGAAACCGAAGGACGGCATTCTCGTTCAGATCGTAACCTCTGCAGAGGGAGAACAGCAATTGTTTTCAGGGTTGACAGGACTGCTGAAAACAGCTTGTCAGGAAAATGCCAAACTAACCGGCCAAATGATTGAAGTCAGCGGTGAAGATAGTGGAGAAAGCATCGCTGGCAAACTGTTAGAAAATCAAATGAGCGGCGATTCATATGTCAAATATCAAAACGGGACACGGTATATTGCTGATTGGCGTGAAATTAAACAGGCAAAAGGCGTCGGCAGCAAACCGTGGAAAGACAATGGCGTTTATCTCATTACAGGAGGTGCCGGCGGACTAGGTCATATTTTTGCAAAGGAAATTGCGGAACAAACGAAAAATGCGACAGTCATTCTGGCAGGCCGCTCACCTCTTAGCGAAAGCAAAAGCAAAAAGCTGGAAGAGCTTCATAGCAAGGGGGCTGACATCACCTACCGGCAAACAGATGTTACCAATAAAATTGAAGTCTATCAGCTCATTGACGACATTCAAAAAAGATATGGCCGTCTGAACGGTATTCTTCATAGTGCCGGAATCATCAAGGACAGTTACCTGGTTAATAAACAGGCAAAAGATCTGCACGATGTACTGGCGCCTAAAGTAAAAGGGCTTGTTTATCTAGACGAAGCGAGCAAGGATTTGCCTTTAGACTTCTTTATTCTCTTTTCATCTCTTTCAGGAAGTTTAGGGAGCATTGGCCAGTCTGACTATGCGGCAGCCAATGTATTTATGGATATGTATGCAGGCTATCGAAATAGGCTTGCCGACCTCAGCCAGCGGCATGGGAAGACGCTTTCTGTAAACTGGCCTTTATGGAGAGATGGAGGCATGCAGGTCGATCAAGAAACTGAGAAAAGGCTTGTGCAACTGGCCGGTATTGTTCCTATGAGGGCAGAAAAAGGAATTCAGGCATTATATCAAGCACTTCATTCAGAGGCAAACCAAGTAATGGTGATCGAAGGCGATGTACAGAAAATAAAACAAAACATGCTGGCCAAAAACGCCTCCGCACCTATGGAAAAGAAGGAAGCAGAACACATGACTGAACAAATAAATAGCATTGATACAGACAGTTTGCTGGATAAAGTAAAGGCGATGTTAAAGCGAGAGATCGCCAAGCTGTTAAAGGTCAAGCTTGAAACGATTGATGATCATGCTGAGATGACGGTGTATGGTTTTGATTCTATCTCCATGACTGAATTCACCAACCATATCAATCGCGCCTATCAGTTAGAGCTGACGCCAACCGTATTTTTTGACCACCCGACGATTCATGCGTTTGGCAAGCATTTGTCAGAAGAATATCAATCGGTATTTGCGAAGACATTTGCTGTGCGCGCTGCATCGGCTCAGCTTCAGCCTGCTGCGAAACAGGAACAAGCCGTGCGTGCCAAAGCTAAAAGACGCAGAAAGCAGCAAGTCACGCTGCCAAACGCCATACAGAGCGATGCTGGGCCTGAGCCAATTGCCATTGTGGGCATAAGCGGGATTTTCCCTATGGCGAAAGACGTTGAGGCGTACTGGAACATCTTAAAAGAGGGCAAAGACTGCATGACGGAAATCCCGAAAGATCGCTGGGATTGGCGTGAATATGAAGGTGATCCGGCGAAGGAAGTCAATAAAACGAACGTGAAATGGGGCGGTTTTATTGACGGTATTGCAGATTTTGATCCATTATTCTTTGGCATTTCCCCGCGTGAAGCTGAACAAATGGAACCTCAGCAGCGCTTACTGCTGACTTACGCCTGGAAAGCGATCGAAGATGCAGGATATTCGGCGAAAAGGTTGTCAGGCACAAAGACCGGCGTCTTCATCGGAACGGGAAATACAGGATACAGCTCTCTTCTATTTAAAGCGAATTCGGCAATAGAAGGATCAGCGGCAGCCAATACGAGCCCATCGGTCGGTCCGAACCGGGTCAGTTATTTCCTTAATCTGCACGGGCCGAGCGAACCGATTGATACAGCGTGCTCAAGTTCACTAGTGGCGATCCACCATGCCATCTCTTCAATTGAGGAAGGCACTTGTGACATGGCATTAGCCGGCGGTGTAAATACGATTATCCTTCCTGAGGTGTATATCAGCTTTGATAAGGCGGGAGCACTGAGCAAAGAAGGAAAATGCAAGACATTTTCAGATCAAGCCGATGGTTTTGCACATGGGGAAGGTGCCGGCATACTGTTCCTGAAAAAATTAAAAGCGGCTGAAGAAGCGGGAGACCACATTTACGGAGTCATAAAAGGCAGTGCAATCAATCACGGCGGCCGTGCAGCCTCTTTAACGACTCCCAATCCGAAGGCGCAGGCAGATGTTATTCAGTCGGCATATCAAAAAGCGGGAATCGATCCGAAAACCGTGACCTACATTGAAGCCCACGGAACCGGGACGGAGCTTGGAGACCCGGTTGAAATTAACGGTTTGAAATCAGCTTTTAAAGCATTGGGTGTAAATGAAGGAGACACATCAGCCAATCCTTACTGCGGTTTAGGTTCTGTAAAGACAAACATTGGCCACTTATCGCTGGCAGCCGGTGCAGCAGGAGTTATTAAAATATTATTGCAGCTTAAGCATAAAACCTTAGTGAAAAGTCTGCATTGCGAAAACGTGAATCCATACATTCAGCTGAAAAACAGTCCGTTCTATATCGTACGGGAAACGGAAGAATGGAAAGCGCTGAAAAATGAACGGGGAGAAGAGCTTCCTCGCCGGGCAGGTGTCAGTTCATTTGGAATCGGCGGGGTAAACGCCCACGTGATTATCGAGGAATATATTCCGGAAGCATCCGATGAGAATATACCATCCATCACGCCGGAACATCCGGGTATTTTCGTTTTATCGGCTAAAAATGAAGCGCGGCTAAAAGAACATGCACAGCAGCTGGCAGATGCGCTTGATAAGCAAACATATAGTGACGTAAATCTCGCCCGAATCGCTTATACACTGCAAGCCGGACGGGATGCGATGGAAGAACGTCTCGGGATTATTTCCGGTTCCATTGAGGATGTACAGCAAAAGTTAAAAGACTTTGCAGCAGGCAAAAGCGGTGTGGAGGATGTATTTAAAGGCAGGATTGATAAAGGCACACTCCAAATGCTGACAGAGGACGAAGAGATTCAAGAAGCTGTCGAGAAATGGATGGAACGGGGAAAGTATGCAAAATTGCTTGAATTATGGGTAAAGGGGCTTGATGTAGACTGGACGAAATTGTATGGCGAGAATCTGCCAAAGCGCATCAGCTTGCCGACGTATCCTTTCGCAAAAGACCGTTATTGGATCTCTGATCATATTGAAAAAAGCAGCAGCATTGATGCAAATCAAGCAGCCTCCCGCCTTGGCGGAGCCGTGCTGCATCCATTAATGCATCAAAACACATCGAATCTCTCGGAACAAAGGTTTAGCTCTATTTATACGGGAGAAGAGTTTTTCCTTGCTGATCATGTTGTGAAAGGCCAACGGATTTTGCCGGGAGTGGCTCATCTTGAATTGGCGCGGGCAGCTGTTGAGCAGGCCGCAGAGGTACAAGGTGTACCGCGCATCATGAAGCTAAAGAATGCGGTGTGGGTGCGGCCTATTGTTGTAGAGGATCAGCCGCAGCAAGTACACATTAGGCTTTTACCGGGAGAAAATGGTGAGATATCTTATGAAATCTATGGTCATTCAGACGTTACTGGCGAACAGTCAATCGTCTACAGTCAAGGCAGCGCGGTATTGAATCCTGCTGGAAATCTGCCGGCGGTTGATTTGCAATCTCTGCGGGAGCAGTGTCAGGAAAGCCATTTCAGCGTAAACGAAGTATACGACACCTATCGAATGATTGGATTTGAATATGGTCCTGCTTATCGCGGAGTGAAAAAAATCTATACAGCTGAACAATTTGTTTTGGCAAAATTGTCATTGCATCCGTCAGCTGCAGATACGCTCAGCCAATACAAAATGCACCCTGGGCTGATGGATTCTGCTTTGCAAGCGTCAAGCATTTTGACAGGCGCCGGGGATAACCAGCTGACACTGCCTTTTGCGGTCCAGGAGCTTGAAGTCTTCGGAGCATGTTCGTCAGAAATGTGGGTCTACGCAAGATACAGCCAAGGCAGCAAGGCAACTGATAAGGTGCAAAAGCGCGATATTGATGTTTTAGATGAGAGCGGCAATGTTTGCGTACGGATGAAAGGATTATCTTTCAGAGCAGCGGAAGGCGGCTCTGGATCGGCGGAATCTGATCAAACGCTGGAAACCCTGATGTTTGAAGAAAAATGGGTGCCTAAGGATTTTAAAAAAGAAAGTCCTGAGCCTCATTACGAACGGCACATTGTCATGCTTTGCGACATGAATGGCCTCTCAAAAGATCGCATTGAATCAAGAATGACAGGAGCGGAATGCATCGTTTTGGAGTCATTCCGCGAAGGACTTGCAGAGAGGTTCCAGGATTATGCCGAACAAGCGCTTGAGACGGTCCAGGGTCTTCTCAAAAGCATACCTCAGGGCAATGTTCTGATCCAGCTGCTTACCTCTGCACAAAGAAAGCAGTACTCATTCTCAGGGCTATCGGCGCTCCTTAAAACTGCCGGTATGGAGAATAAAAAACTAATCGGCCAGACGATTGAAATCGATTCACATGAAAATGTTGAAAGTGTAATAGAAAAACTGAAAGAGAATAAAAGGCACACAGAAGATCAGCACATCAAATATGAAAAAGGCAAACGGTACATCAATGATCTGGATGAAATGCAAATAGATGATCGGGAAATAAGCATGCCGTGGAGAGATAAAGGTGTATACCTCATCACGGGCGGCGCGGGAGGACTTGGGTTTATTTTTGCAAAAGAGATTGCTCGTCAATCTGAACAGCCTGTTCTCATTCTGACAGGCAGATCTGAGTTGAATGCGGAGCAGCAGGCGGAGCTTAACGAGCTTCAGCAATTAGGGGCTCGCGCAGAATACAGGCAGGTAGACGTAACACAAACGGAAGCAGCCTTAGAGCTTATCACAAGCATTACGTCTGATTACGGAGACTTGAATGGCGTCATTCACAGCGCAGGGCTGATTAAAGATAACTATCTTATGAGCAAAACCAATGAAGAGCTGACACAAGTTTTAGCTCCTAAGGTGAAAGGGCTTGTGAATGTGGATGTGGCAACCGAGCATCTTGCGTTAGATTTCTTTATCCTCTTTTCTTCAATATCAAGTGTTGCTGGCAGCGCGGGACAGGCGGATTACGCAATGGCTAACGCATTTATGGACAGGTATGCTGCTTATCGAAATGCGCTTGTAACCGCTATGTACAGACACGGGCAAACGTTGTCGATCAATTGGCCGCTCTGGAAAGAAGGCGGCATGCGCGCGAATAAAGAAATTGAAAACATGACGTTGAAAAACACAGGTGTGACTCCAATGCGGACCGAGACCGGCATTCAAGCGCTGTATAAAGCTTTGGCATTTGGCAAAGATCAAGTCATCGTCATGGAAGGATTCAAAGACATGATGAGGGAAAAGCTGACTCAAAAGCCATCTTCTGATGATGTACCAATGAAAACAGTGCAAGTACGGGTGACATCTGAAGCAAGAATGGATCAAGGGAATATGTTTGACCACATTCAAGAAGTTTTAAAGCAAACAATCTCTCAATTGCTCAAAATCAAACCTGAAGAGATTGACCCGGACATGGAGTTTAATCAATATGGATTTGATTCGATTACGTTAACTGAATTCGCAAATACACTGAATGAGAAGTACAAGCTGGATCTTACGCCTACGATCTTCTTTGAGCACGCAACTGTTTATGCATTTGCAGGGTATCTGTCAGAAGAATATCCAAATGCTTTTACAGCTCAAACGCCTGCCAAAGCTGAGGTGCTGATGCAGCCTGTCGAACAGAATATAAAAAATATGATGTTTTCGACTGAAAACCGCTTTGTAAAACCTTCGGCAACACCAATGCAAAAGGAAGCTGATCACAAGCCTGAGCCTATTGCGATTGTTGGGATGAGCGGCGTTTTCCCAAAGGCAAAAGACATTGAGGAATATTGGAAGAACCTGTTATCGGGCACGGATTGTATTACAGAGGTTCCAAAAGACCGCTGGGATTGGCAGGAGTATTACGGAGACCCTCTGAAAGAAGCGAATAAAACAAACGTCAAATGGGGCGGTTTTATTGATGAAGTAGCTGACTTTGATCCATTGTTCTTCGGCATATCTCCGCTGGAGGCTGAGCAGATGGAGCCTCAGCAGCGCCTGTTAATGACCTATGCGTGGAAGGCGGTAGAAGAAGCGGGACACTCAGCGAGAAGCCTGGCAGGAACCAAAACGGGCATCTTCATCGGGACAGGAAACACAGGGTACAGTTCACTTCTGTCAAATGTAGACATCGAAGGCTCAGCGGCTGCGAATATGAGTCCTTCTGCAGGACCGAATAGAGTCAGTTATTTCCTGAACATTCATGGACCGAGTGAACCGATCGACACTGCGTGCTCAAGCTCTTTGGTCGCCATTCATCATGCGGTTTGCGCCATTGAAAATGGAAACTGTGAAATGGCGATTGCGGGAGGGGTCAACACGGTCGTAACTCCGCAAGGCCATATCGCCTATGATAAGGCCGGGGCGTTGAGCAAAGAAGGAAGATGCAAAACATTTTCTGACAAAGCCGATGGATTCGCAGTCAGTGAAGGTGCCGGCATTCTCTTTCTGAAAAAGCTGACAGCGGCTGAACGAGACGGTGATCATATTTACGGTGTCATTAAAGGAAGTGCGGTAAACCACGGTGGCCGCGCAAATTCTCTAACGACTCCTAATCCGAAAGCTCAGGCGGATGTCGTAAAAACAGCATATGAAAAAGCGGGAATTGATCCAAGAACCGTAACTTATATTGAAGCGCATGGGACTGGAACCGAGTTGGGCGATCCAGTAGAAATCAACGGCTTAAAAGCGGCATTTAAAGAGCTGTATGAAAAAACGGGGGACCCGGCTGTTCATGGCAGCCATTGCGGACTTGGATCAGCGAAAACAAACATCGGTCACTTATCGCTTGCGGCCGGTGTGGCGGGTGTCATTAAAGTGTTATTGCAGCTCAAGCATAAAACGCTTGTCAAAAGTCTGTACAGTGAAACTGTTAATCCGTATATCAGACTGGATGACAGCCCGTTTTATATTGTGCAGGAATCGAGAGAGTGGCAGGCGCTTCGGGATGAAGCCGGCCGAGAGCTGCCGCGCCGCGCAGGCATCAGTTCGTTCGGGATAGGCGGCGTCAATGCCCACGTGGTCATTGAGGAATATATTCCGAAAGAAACAACCCATCCTGCAACAGCACCAGCTGTGACAGCACAGCACCCGGGCATCTTTATTTTGTCGGCAAAGGATGAAGATCGTCTGAAAGACCAAGCCCGGCAATTAGCAGACTTTATCAGCAAGCGATCTATCACTGCTCGTGAACTCACTGATATTGCTTATACACTCCAAGAGGGGCGTGATGCAATGGAGGAGAGATTAGGGATCATCGCTGTCTCGACTGGGGACTTGCTGGAAAAACTGAACCTCTTTATAGAAGGGGGCACCAATGCGAAGTACATGTACAGAGGCAGAGCAGAAAAAGGTATCGCACAAACATTGAGATCAGATGACGAAGTACAGAAAACGCTCAACAATAGCTGGGAGCCTCACATATATGAAAGCCTGCTTGATTTATGGGTAAAAGGCATGGAAATAGGCTGGAGTAAACTGTATGACGGCAAACAGCCGAAACGCATCAGCCTCCCTACCTATCCATTTGCGAAAGAACGCTACTGGATAACGGATACGAAAGAGGAGGCAGCCGCCCATCAAACAGCTTTAAAAACAGTCGAATCAGCAGCTTTGCATCCATTGATACATGTCAACACATCTGATTTGTCAGAGCAGCGTTTCAGCTCGGCCTTTACAGGTGCTGAGTTCTTTTTCGCCGATCATAAGGTGAAGGGAAAACCGGTTATGCCGGGCGTGGCATATCTTGAGATGGTTCATGCTGCCGTTACAAGAGCAGTGAGAAGAACCGAAGATCAACAATCTGTTATTCACATCAAAAATGTTGTGTGGGTGCAGCCGATTGTGGCGGACGGCCAGCCTGTGCAAGTGGATATCAGTCTAAATCCCCAGCAGGACGGCGAGATTGCTTTTAACGTCTATACAGAGGCTGCACACAATGATCGAAAGATACATTGTCAAGGCAGTGCTTCAATCCGCGGGGCAGGAGACATTCCAGTCCAGGATATCAGCGCGCTTCAAGACCAATGCAGTTTAAGCACACTCTCACACGACCAGTGTTATGAATTGTTTAAGGCGATCGGCATTGACTACGGACCTGGTTTTCAAGGGATAGATCGGCTTTACATCGGCCGCAATCAAGCCTTGGCAGAGCTTTCTCTGCCTGCTGGTGTAACTCACACACTGAATGAATTCGTTCTTCATCCAAGTATGGCCGACTCTGCTTTACAAGCGTCGATCGGGCTAAAGCTGAATTCCGGTGACGAGCAGCTTTCTCTGCCTTTTGCACTGCAAGAGCTAGAAATATTCAGCCCGTGTACAAATAAAATGTGGGTGTCTGTGACATCTCGTCCTAATGAGGACAAAATACAGAGACTGGATATTGATTTGTGTGATGAACAAGGCCGAGTGTGTGTAAGAATCAAGGGGATTACCTCAAGGCTGCTGGAAGAAGGCATACAACCGCCAGACGGGCCGACATCACTAGGAAACTCCAAAGCAACTCTTAACGGAGCGCTTCTTATGGCGCCGATATGGGATCGAGTGCAGCTGGAGAAGAGGATCATTTCGCCTGCTGATGAGCGTGTTGTCATCCTCGGAGGGGATGACAACAGCAGAAAAGCTGTTCAAAGGGAGTTTCCGTTTGCCAAGGAGCTGTACATTGAGCCGAACGCATCAATTCATAGAATTACAGGCCAGCTTGAAGCACTCGGATCGTTTGACCACATCGTGTGGATGTCTCCATCTCGTGTGACAGAGTGCGAAGTCGGCGATGAAATGATTGAAGCCCAAGATCAAGGCGTCATTCAAATGTATAGGCTCATTAAGGCAATGCTTTCTTTAGGCTATGGACAGAAGGAGATAAGCTGGACGGTCGTGACGGTGAACACACAATATGTTGATCAGCATGATATTGTCGACCCGGTCGATGCCGGGGTACACGGCCTGATCGGTTCAATGACAAAAGAATATCCAAATTGGCAGATAAAGCTGATCGATGTTAAAAAATACGAAGACCTGCCGTTATCTCAACTCCTTTCCTTGCCTGCCGATCAAGAAGGGAATACGTGGGCCTATCGAGACAAGGTCTGGCATAAGCTTCGTTTGATTCCAGTACACAACAATCAACCGGTGCACACGAAGTATAAGCACGGAGGTGTTTATGTTGTCATAGGCGGAGCTGGCGGTATTGGTGAGGCGTGGAGTGAATATATGATCAGAACATATCAGGCGCAGATCGTTTGGATTGGCAGAAGGAAAAAGGATGCAGCCATTCAAAGCAAGCTGGACAGACTTGCACGTCTAGGGCCAGCCCCGTATTACATTCAAGCAGATGCGGCTAACCGAGAGGAATTAGAACGCGCGTATGAAACAATGAAACAAACGCATCGTGAAATCAACGGCATCATCCATTCTGCGATTGTCTTACAAGACCGAAGCCTGATGAATATGAGTGAGGAATGTTTCAGAAACGTTCTTGCTGCAAAGGTTGATGTAAGCGTGCGAATGGCTCAAGTTTTCCGGCATGAACCACTGGATTTTGTTTTGTTTTTCTCTTCCGTACAATCGTTTGCAAGAGCTTCCGGACAAAGCAATTACGCTGCGGGCTGCAGTTTTAAGGATGCTTTTGCACAGCGGCTGTCTCACGTATGGCCTTGTACAGTAGCCGTGATGAATTGGAGTTATTGGGGAAGCATTGGTGTTGTTTCATCACAGGATTACCAGAAGAGAATGTCTCAGGCAGGCATAGGCTCAATTGAAGCCCCTGAAGCAATGGAAGCTTTGGAATTGCTGCTCGGGGGACCGCTGAAGCAGCTAGTAATGATGAAAATGGCAAACGAAACGAATGATGAAGCGGAACAGGCAGAAGAAACGATTGAAGTGTACCCGGAAACTCACGGCTCCGCCATTCAAAAGCTGCGAAGCTATCACCCGGGTGACAGCACAAAGATTCAACAACTGTTATAGGAGGGGAAGCGCCAATGCTGAACACAGAAGACATTCTCTGTAAAATGCTTTTCGCACAATTACAGTCCATAGGGTTTTTCACAGAAAGTAAATCCCAGCAGGTATTGGAGAATTTCTATGGCAGATGGTTTGAAGAAAGCCAATCGATTTTAGAACGGCATCAATTTCTCAAGCGAACGGAGAACGGATATATTCCAACACGCTCAATAGGCACCATGAGCGAGCTGTGGAAAGAATGGAATGAACAAAAATTTGACCTGCTTCAAGACAATAATATGAAAGCCATGGTGACATTGGTGGAGACAGCACTTAAAGCCTTGCCGGAGATTCTGACCGGCAAGGCGTCAGCCACCGATATCCTGTTTCCGAATTCATCTATGGATTTAGTAGAAGGGGTCTATAAAAACAATCAAGTCGCAGACTATTTTAATGATGTTCTTGCAGATACGTTAACAGCCTATCTGCAAGAACGTCTGAAGCAAGAGCCTGAGGCGAAGATTCGAATATTAGAAATCGGAGCCGGGACCGGCGGGACAAGCGCGGCTGTTTTTCAAAAATTGAAAGCATGGCAGACACATATAAAAGAATATTGTTATACAGATCTGTCTAAAGCTTTTTTAATGCATGCAGAAAATAAGTATGGTCCTGACAATCCATATTTGACATATAAACGATTTAATGTCGAGGAGCCTGCGTCTGAACAGCATATTGATGCGGGAGGCTACGACGCGGTCATCGCGGCAAATGTGCTTCATGCCACAAAAAATATCCGGCAGACATTGCGAAATGCAAAAGCAGTTTTGAAAAAAAACGGGCTGCTCCTTTTAAATGAAATTAGTGATCATAATATATATTCGCATTTGACGTTCGGCCTTTTAGAGGGCTGGTGGCTGTATGAGGATCCTGATCTCCGCATTCCGGGCTGCCCGGGCCTGTATCCGGATACTTGGAAAACGGTGCTTGAGAGTGAAGGATTTCGCTATGTTTCCTTTATGGCTGAACAATCGCATCAGCTCGGCCAGCAGATCATTGCCGCTGAAAGTAACGGAGTCGTCCGTCAAAAGAAGAGAACGGGGGCAGAAGAAGATCCAAGCCATATACAAATGAATGCTGAAATCGATCATTCACAGGAAAGCGATTCTCTCATCGAACAAACGGCACAATTTGTGAAGCATACGCTGGCAAAATCAATCAAACTATCACCAGAGCGTATTCACGAAGATACGACATTTGAGAAGTATGGAATTGATTCGATTTTGCAGGTGAATTTCATTCGTGAATTAGAAAAAGTGACGGGAGAGCTTCCAAAAACCATTTTATTTGAACATAACAACACAAAAGAACTCGTCGAATATTTAGTAAAGGGGCATGAAAATAAGCTCCGGACAGCATTGTTAAAGGAAAAAACGAAGCCTGCAAAAAATGCAGCTCCACTTCAAACAGAGCGTACAGATCCTAATAAGCCATTTACTTTTCATACACGCCGCTTTGTTACAGAGCAGGAAGTCACTGAAACTCAGCTAGCAAATACCGAACCACCAAAAAAAGAAAAGACAAGTAATTTGCAAGGAACACATTTTAATGATTCTAGTACAGAAGATATCGCAATAATCGGGGTAAGCGGGCGCTATCCGATGTCTAACAGTTTAGAAGAGCTTTGGGGGCATTTAATCGCCGGAGACAATTGTATTACAGAGGCACCGGAATCCAGATGGCGCACATCTTTATTGAAAACATTATCAAAAGATCCAAAAAAGCCGGCAAATAAGAAACGCTATGGCGGATTTTTACAAGATATAGAGGCATTTGACCATCAGCTTTTTGAGGTGGAGCAAAATCGGGTGATGGAAATGACACCGGAACTCCGTTTATGTTTAGAAACCGTCTGGGAAACGTTTGAGGACGGCGGCTATACGCGAACCCGGCTGGATAAATTGCGGGATGATGACGGAGTAGGTGTTTTTATAGGGAATATGTATAACCAGTATTTTTGGAATATCCCATCTTTAGAGCAGGCAGTCCTCAGCTCAAATGGGGGAGACTGGCACATTGCAAATCGCGTTTCCCACTTTTTTAACCTGACCGGACCGAGTATCGCTGTCAGCTCAGCGTGCTCTAGTTCATTAAACGCCATACATCTTGCGTGTGAAAGCCTGAAATTGAAAAACTGCTCAATGGCGATTGCTGGAGGTGTCAATTTAACACTCGATCTCTCTAAATATGATTCTTTGGAGCGTGCCAATCTGCTGGGAAGCGGCAATCAAAGCAAAAGTTTTGGCACAGGAAACGGGCTTATTCCCGGGGAAGGCGTCGGAGCTGTCCTGTTAAAACCGCTTTCGAAGGCGATGGAAGATCAGGATCATATTTACGCTGTGATCAAAAGCAGTTTTGCCAACCATAGCGGCGGAAGACAGATGTATACAGCTCCGGACCCGAAGCAGCAAGCAAAGTTAATTGTCAAGTCGATTCAGCAGTCGGGCATTGATCCAGAGACTATCGGCTATATTGAATCGGCGGCAAATGGTTCGGCGCTGGGCGATCCTATTGAAGTAATTGCCTTAACAAACGCGTTTCAACAATATACAAACAAGAAACAGTTTTGTGCGATAGGCTCTGTCAAATCCAATCTGGGGCATTTAGAGGCGGCTTCCGGTATTTCTCAGCTGACAAAAGTGCTGCTGCAGATGAAGAAAGGGACGCTGGTGCCGACAATTAATGCGATGCCTGTCAATCCAAATATTAAGCTGGAACACACGGCTTTCTATCTTCAGGAAGAAACAGAGCCATGGCATCGCTTGAATGATCCTGAAACTGGAAAACAATTGCCACGCAGAAGCATGATCAATTCCTTCGGAGCGGGGGGAGCCTATGCCAATCTTATTATAGAAGAATATATGGAGACGGCCCCTGAGAAAGAACATATCGCTCCCCGCCAGCAGGAATTCACTGCCGTTTTCTCAGCCAAAACAAAATGGAGCCTGCTTAGCTATCTAGAAAATATGCAATTGTTTTTAGAGAAGGAAGCTTCTCTGGATATTGAACCCGTTGTACAGGCTTTACACAGGAGAAACCATAATTTAGAGCATAGGGCTGCATTTACAGTGACATCAACTCAAGAGCTGTTCGAAAAACTAAAGGTGTTCCGAACATCAAGAGAAAGCTCACTCCAGCAAGGCATCTATACATCATTCGATTTACAGCCATGTGCGGAATCAGCATCTAGGGATAGAGAAATAAACGCAGCAGAGCAATGGGCACAAGGGGCATCGATTGCTTTTAAAGAAGCTGATATAGGGAACCGAACAGGCTGGGTTCATCTGCCTCACTATGCATTTGACCATAATACATCATTTCATTTCGATGTATCGTCTATCAATGAGAAATCGTCAGATGTTGAAGACAATATCAATCAGCCGGTCATTCAAGATCAATTCACTTATGATGAGCCTTACGTTCAAGGACACGTCTTCAACAATGAACGGGTGCTTGTCGGTGCCACATATGGCAGTCTGGCCATTGAAGCATTTTTTAACCTGTTCCCTGAGGAAAACAGCGGCCGTATCAGCAAATTAAGTTATACCAGTCCAATTGTCATCAAACAAGGCGAGACCATTGAACTTCAGGCAAAGCCGCTGCAAAAAGATCAAGTCATAGAACTGCAAATCATGTATCGCGAGCCGTCCTCTGGTTTGTGGAAGCCTGCCGCAATCGGACAATGCGGAATCGGTTCTTTTGAGCCAAAAAAAGTCAATATCGAGAACGTTAAGCATTCATTAACTAAGCTTCATCACATCGATCAGATGTATAAAACCGGAAACGGTCCTGAATGGGGAGAGTTATTTAAGACAATTACTCATCTCTACAGAGACCACAAGTCTATACTGGCAAAAATTCGCCTGCCCCAAAGCGGGCCGGCAAATGGGCACCATTACATTGTAAGCCCATTGATCACAAACAGCGCGTACTTGGCTATCCTCAGTTTCTTAGAGCAGTTTGACATGACAGGCGGCTTCCTGCCGTTTGGAATCAATGATATCCAGTTTACAAAGCAAACGATAAAAGGGGATTGCTGGCTTTTGATTACATTGGTTAAGAATACAGGTGACATGCTGCTGTTTGATGTAGATGTGATCAATGAGTCGTCAGAAACAGTGCTGCACTACTCGGGCTACTCGCTTAAACAGCTTCGTATTTCGAATCAAAGAGGAAATCAAAATAAGGCCATCAAAGCCAGCAATCTGAAAGCTCGTATCAGAAGCTATGTAACAGATAAACTGGCAGTAAACATGGCCGATCCGTCAAAATTGTCAATTGCAAAAGCGCATATCATGGATTTTGGAATCGATTCTTCTCAATTGGTTGCACTGACAAGGGAGATGGAAGCAGAGACAAAGATCGAATTAAATCCGACTCTGTTTTTTGAATATCCGACTATTCAAGAGCTAATCGACTTTTTTGCGGACAAACATGAAGCATCATTTGCTCAGCTGTTTGGTGAAGCTCATCAGCAGGAAGAACGCCCAGCTCAAATTGAAAACCAAATGAAACAGATTCCGGCATACGAGACGAACACGGATAAAACAATCGAACACGCGGCAGACGGCATAGCCATTATCGGCATGTCGGGACAGTTTCCGAAAGCAAACAGCGTAACGGAATTTTGGGATAACCTTATCCAGGGAAAGAACTGTGTCTCTGAAGTGCCGAAAGAACGCTGGGACTGGCGCAAATATGCCGCAGCCGATAAGGAAGGGCAATCAAGCCTTCAATGGGGCGGTTTTATAGAAGGAATAGGTGAGTTTGATCCCCTGTTTTTTGGCATATCGCCTAAAGAAGCGGCGAATATGGACCCACAGGAGTTTCTGCTCTTGATACATGCATGGAAGGCGATGGAAGATGCAGGCTTAACAGGGCAGGTTGTATCCAGCCGCCCGACAGGGGTATTTGTCGCAGCCGGCAATACGGATACAGCTGTGGTTCCTTCCCTAATTCCAAACCGTATATCCTATGCACTTGATGTAAAAGGGCCAAGTGAATATTATGAAGCTGCCTGTTCCTCAGCTCTAGTGGCTTTGCACAGAGCTATACAATCCATTCGAAATGGCGAATGTGAGCAAGCCATTGTCGGGGCTGTGAATTTGCTGCTTTCACCAAAAGGCTTTATTGGCTTTGACTCAATGGGCTATTTGAGTGAGAAAGGACAGGCCAAATCCTTTCAAGCAGATGCAAATGGCTTTGTCAGAAGTGAAGGAGCAGGAGTTCTCATCATTAAACCATTGCAAAAAGCCATTGAAGATTCTGACCATATTTATTCGGTTATTAAAGGTTCAGGTGTATCGCATGGCGGCAGGGGAATGTCACTTCACGCGCCAAATCCGGCCGGCATGAAGGATGCAATGCTGAAGGCTTATCAAGGAGCGCAAATTGATCCCAAAACGGTGACCTATATAGAAGCACATGGGATCGCCTCTCCATTGGCAGACGCGATAGAAATAGAGGCGTTAAAGTCAGGCTGCAGTCAGCTCGAATTGGAACTTCCACAGGAAGTACGGGAGGAAGCGCCATGTTATATCAGCAGCTTAAAGCCGAGCATCGGACACGGTGAACTCGTATCAGGCATGGCTGCTCTTATGAAGGTCAGCATGGCGATGAAGCATCAAACAATACCAGGCATAACCGGATTTTCGTCTTTGAATGACCAGGTGTCATTAAAGGGCACCCGTTTCCGCGTGACTGCCGAGAATCAGCAATGGAGGGATTTAAGTGACGATGCAGGCAAAAAAATTCCGCGCAGAGCGAGTATCAACAGCTATAGCTTTGGAGGCGTAAATGCGCACGTCATTTTAGAAGAATATATTCCTTTACCAAAACCACCGGTTAGTATGAGTGAGAATGGTGCCCACATTGTAGTTCTTTCTGCAAAGAATCAAGACAGGCTAAAAGCAATTGTTCAACAGCAGCTTGACTATCTGAATAAACAACAAGCACTGTCATTACAAGATTATGCTTATACACTCCAAACCGGCCGAGAGGAAATGGAAGACCGCCTGGCGCTCGTCGTCCGCAGTAAAGAAGAACTGGTAATCGGCTTGCAAGAACACTTAGCTGCAGAAAAAGGCGATAAGCCGAAAAGTTCTATACCTGTCTTTAGCGGAAATGCAGAAAATGGCTCGTCAGATCTCGAAGCCTTGCTGGATGGTCCATTAAGAGAAATGGTGATCGAGACTTTGTTGTCTGAAAACAACCTTGAAAAGATCGCGTTTTGCTGGACAAAAGGGGTGCAAATCCCATGGGAGAAGCTTTATCAAGGAAAAGGTGCCCGCAGAATACCGTTGCCAACCTATCCATTTGAAAAGAGAAGCTGCTGGAACGGCTTTCAAGCAGTAGAGAATACGCCTTCTGTTTCACAGGATGAGCGTATCAACAACAGCAGCGATCATCACATATTAGCAAATGTACTAGGGATGGCTCCGGATGAACTGCAGCCTCATAAGCCATTGCAGCAGTATGGATTTGATTCAATTTCTTGCATACAGTTATTACAGCAATTGCAATCAAAGGTGGACCCTCTCATTGCCTTGACGGAGCTTCAAGCATGCCATACTGTTCAGGACATGATGGACTTGATCGCAAAGAAACAGGAGGATACATCCTTACAAAATGATCAAGCTCGCACGTTTCCGGAATTGATACCGTTAAATGACGGCAAGCGGGGGCGCCCTGTCTTTTGGTTCCATGGCGGAGTAGGAGGAGTTGAAATCTATCAGCAATTTGCACAAAAGAGCCAGCGCCCTTTTTACGGCATTCAAGCCAGAGGATTCATGACTGATTCTGCTCCTTTGCACGGAATTGAACAAATGGCTTCCTATTATATAGAGATCATTCGATCCATACAGCCTGAAGGTCCTTATGATGTAGGCGGATATTCCTTAGGCGGGATGATTGCATATGAAGTCACTCGCCAGCTGCAAAGCCAAGGCCTTGCTGTCAAAAGCATGGTGATGATTGACTCCCCATATCGTTCTGAGACAAAAGAGAATGAGGCATCTATGAAAACGTCAATGCTGCAAACAATTAATACGCTGCTGGCATCGATTGCGAAACGGGAAAAGCTTACGGATGTTCTCATCAGCCGTGAAGAGGTGGACATAAGCTTAGAGGATGAAGAATTCCTGTCTGAGTTGATTGACTTGGCAAAAGAACGAGGGCTAAACAAACCAAATAAGCAAATACGTGCGCAGGCTCAGCAAATGATGAAAACACAGCGCGCCTATGATTTGGAGTCGTACACTGTTAAGCCTCTCCCTGATCCTGAGACGGTAAAATGTTATTATTTCCGCAACAAAAGCAGGTCTTTCTTTGGTGATTTAGACACTTATTTCACTTTATCAAATGAAAAAGAACCGTTTGATCAAGCTGCTTATTGGGAGGAATGGGAGCGGCAAATTCCCCATTTCCACCTGGTGGATGTCGATTCTAGCAACCACTTCATGATATTAACCGAACCGAAAGCGTCAACAGCCATGTTAGAATTTTGTGAAAAGCTTTATTCAAACAGGGGAGTAGTGAATGCGAATTTCCTTAAGGCTTTCCGGAAGAAACATGAAGCGAGGGAAGAAAAAGAAACAGATGAATTGGTGAAGCGCTGAGAAAACACAAACGCCCCCTCTTTTAAAAGGGGGCGTTTTGAATGTTATTTTGAAAGTGAAACAGGGAGACTTTCTAATCCTCTTAAAAAGACATTTTTTCTCCATTGAATGTCTTCAGGTGCAACCGCAAGTTCAATATCAGGAAATCTCTTCAGAAGTGCGTTAAATGCAATGTGGCCTTCCAGCCTGGCAAGAGGCGCTCCTAAGCAGAAATGAATGCCAAAACCGAAAGAAATATGTCTGTTAGGCGACCGATTTATATTTAATATTTCGGGGTTCTCAAAAAAATTCGGGTCGCGATTGGCAGATCCAATGCCTATAAAAATCATGTCTCCTCTTTTGATCGAATGCCCCTTATATGTAAAGTCTTCGATGGCCCACCGATTTGCCATCATAACGACAGGTGAGGTGTATCGCAGCAATTCTTCAACCGCTGTAGCGATCATTTCAGGATGCTGCTTGAGCTTCTCACATTCCTTCTTGTGCTGCAGCAATGCGAGTGTGCCTGAGCCGAGTAAGTTAACAGTCGTCTCAAGGCCGGCTACAACGAGCAAGAACAGCATCGAATAGAGCTCTTTTTCGCTTAACTTGCTGCCGTTTTCCTCAGCATGCACAAGTTTGCTGATTAAATCGTCTTTTGGCTTTATCCTTCTGTCATGGATCAGCTTGGCGATATAATCTTTAAATTCACGAAGAGCCTGATTTGTCAGCTCTCTATTACCTTCAGAGGTATCAACCATCGCATTGGTCCAGATTTGAAACTGTGACCGATCTTCTTTTGGGATTCCCATCAATTCAGATATAACAATAAAAGGCAAAGGGGAAGCGAAGGATTTCATGATATCCGCTTTATTTTCTTTTTCCATTTCATCTAAAAGCTGTTCAGCAATTTGTTCAATGCTGCCGCGCAGATTTTCAATGGTTCGGGGAGTAAATGCTTGATGAACAAGTGATCGCAGGCGGGTATGGTCAGGTGTGTCTTTTGCCAGCATATGATCGGATACAAAATCGATATCTTCACTAACGTTGAGCATTTTAATTTGTTCTTGGTTCATCACATTTTTTACGTCTCTTGTAATTCGATTGTCTTTTAAAAAGGCCATACAATCATCGTATCGGGTAATTAACCAGGCCGGATATGTGGCTCCGAACCGTTTTAATTCAAATCGGTGAATGGGCTCTTCCTCTCTAAATCGCCCTAAAACTGAAAAAGGATTGTGATGAAACTCTTTACCATGCGGATGAAACATCAATTTTTCCATTTGCATTCTCCTCGCCTAATAGGGTAAATAGATGAATCAAATTGCTGAATTAGTTTACAAAAAACAGAATGATTTGAAATGTAATCCTGTCTCTAAAACTATATATCTATTTTAGGAGTCATTCAATAGGGTGAAGAACGAAAAAAGTGAAAAAAGGCTCGATATAAAGCAGCGCCTTTGAACGAAAGCTCAAAGGCGCTACGCTGTATTATTTTGATGAAAGTGACTGTCAGCTGTGCTGGATATCAATTGTATATACTGCACGATCTGTTACGACCTTCAATCCTTCGTTTTCTTGGTGAATATGAATGTCACCTAATAAAGGAATCTCATAGGCATTTTGCGGAAGCGGTACGTTTCCGTCCTCAGTGAATGTTGTTCCTTCGCCTTCTAAAACAAGCTCTTCTTTCGCAACATAATCATCAGGATGATTCGTACTGCGTATAGCCACTTTTTGAAGGTGGAGAACAATCTGATCCAAGTCTGATATCTCTTCATCATGGGTCAATTCACCTTTTCTAATATCAAGCGTCTGGCCGACTTTTGATTCCAGCCATTGAGAAAGCTGTGTATTCGTGTGTGCCATCAATATTCCTCCTTTTGATCTACACGATACTATTCCCAATTGCTGCATCTTTTACACGGAAAAGAGCCGCCTCACTCTTTATGTATGAAACAATTCGCTGTTGAGAGCCTTGATATAGCGTACGGCAGAACGCTGGACCGCTTCACCTGCATTTTCTTTGACAACTTTAGAAAAAGCATTGTAAAGCCGGTTGAATTGAAGCGGTTTTACTTTGGCTGCTATTTCTTCAACTTTGGAGGCGGGAAGGGGAATGAGATTTGGGTAGCTGTACATAAAGCTGACCCAGTTTCGGTCCGCCGCAACCGTAATGATATCTCCGGTCAATAGACACCCTTTCCCTTCATTGCCCTTGCTCCAATGCAAAACAGCACCGCCTTTAAAATGTCCGCCCAGTCGGTAAAGGTCCAGTCCCGGCTTTACGTTGAGCGTTTCCCCTGACCAGAAGTGAATGTGATTGCTTGGCCTTGTCACCCATTCTTTATCATCCTCATGGATATAGATCGGCGCCTGAAACGCTTCAGCCCACTCAACCTGAGTAGAGTAATAATGCGGATGAGACAAGGCAATGGCTTGAATACCGCCTAATTCGTTGATTTGGTCAATTGTCTTTTGGTCAAGATATGTCATGCAATCCCACAGCACATTGAAGCCCTTATGCTGGATAAGATGGGCTGTTTGTCCAATCGCAAACTCTGGTTCAGTTTTGATGCTGTAAAGATGCTCTTCTTCCTTTTGGAGGATGTTTTGAAGGGTTCCTTTCTCACGCATGTCTTCAAGAGTTGTCCAAGTTTGTCCATCGGGATGAATATACTGTCTTTCATCCTCGCAAATCAGACACGAGTTGGGCGGATCTACAGTCTGTGCATGTTGCACACCGCATGTATTGCAGATATAATATGGCACTTTCTTCACTTCCTTCATCTATTTTCCATTATTTTACCTTATGATTATGAATATTCAAACGAAAAAACCGGCAGTTCTGCTGAGAGAGAATTGCCGGCTTTTTGGTGCTTTTTATTGGCCAGGGACGGAATTTTTTGCGTTGACAGCGCCCGCTCCGTAGATATTCGGATCTTCATCTTTCCATTTGTCCGTGCCGTTTTTCAAAAGCTCTTTTACTTCATCGGGGGTAAGATCCGGGTTTTGCTGAAGAATTAAAGCTGCGATTCCTGCGCAAATCGGTGTTGCCATCGAGGTTCCTGACATTGTAAAGTACTGAGACCCTACACGGCTTGACTTTTGGAGCTTATCAATATAAGAATTCGGAGAGCGAAGGGAAATAATATTAACACCCGGCGCTAAAATATCGGGCTTTTCTTTCCCATATACTGTCGGGCCGCGGCTTGAGAAGGAAGCGACAGTATCATCATCGCTGCTTGCAGTATTGTTATCGTCAAGCGCACCTACTGTAATCACCTTTTCGCTCACGCCCGGGCTTGCAATGGTCTGCGAATCAGGGCCTGAGTTTCCGGCAGCGACACAGACGACAATCCCTGCGCTCCACGCTTCCTCAACCGCTCTGACTAACGGATCTTCCTGTTCATGATCATATCTAAGGGCATCGCCCCCGAGCGACATGCTAATAATATCAATCGGTTCA
This sequence comes from Bacillus sp. FSL R5-0416, assembly GCF_037975425.1. Classification (NCBI taxonomy): domain Bacteria; kingdom Bacillati; phylum Bacillota; class Bacilli; order Caryophanales; family Bacillaceae; genus Bacillus; species Bacillus sp. FSL R5-0416. The sequence goes on from NZ_CP150252.1 coordinate 1,874,788, forward strand.
TCGGGGTTGTCCTCATTGTATTGAATACACCACTCAACACCCTCTATAATATCTGCTAACGTTCCTGAACCCTGCTTGTTTAATACCTTTACGCCGATGAGATTGGCTTCCGGTGCAGGTCCGCGGTATTGACCGGAAGAGGATGCACCGCTGCTTGCGACATCACCTGCACAGTGTGTGCCATGACCATTATCATCGTACGGCTCTGTTTTTTGATTGACCATGTCCGCGAACCCGATAATTCTGCCTTCTAGATCAGGGTGCGGGTAGATTCCTGTATCGACAACAGCGACAGTAACACCTTTTCCTGTCAGGGTTTGCCCGTTTCTGACGACTTCCTTCGCATGGCTTGCTTCGGTTGCCGTGTCTAAAAGCGCTTTGACTTCGCGGTTTAAATACACTTTACGGATATTGCTGCATTCAGAGAGAAGGGAATGTAATGCTGAAGGAGTAACCTCCGCGCTGCAGCAGTTGATTTTGTTGAAGCGGCTTTTTAGCTTGCTGCGTTTTTCTTTTTGCAGAACCTCTCCAGCCATTTGAAAGCCGGTCTCGTGACAGCCTTCCTCAAATTCGATAATGACTGACATTTTTTTTCTGTTTTGCAATTTGGTTTCGAAAAATTTATGCAAGAAGCAAGGAGTCCATTTGAAGGGCCTGTAAAGCTGCAATACGGTTTCCCGTAACGGCCAATCTAGCTTGTGAGCATTTGCTCTCACCATTTGTACCATAGAGTACCCAAACATGTATTTTCCTCCTATTATAAGGTTCTCTGTATACTCTATGAACAGATGATAGGTTTGGTAAGTTTGTTTGTCCTCTATAAGAGACAGACAAGAGTTTGTTTTTCTGAATCTTTCGCATTAGATGCGATAGATTCAGAAGTTGAGGAAATCATTGGGGATTGAAAAAGAACGTTTGTTCGTATTATAATGTGATCATATCAAACTGGGAAGGGGAGAGCAACCGTATGAATTTCTACTTGCACCGATCTTTGGAAAGCCAAATGCCAATCAGCATTATATATATGAAGAAAGACGGAACGATTAGTAAAAGAACGATTATTGTGAGACAGAAAAGCAAAACGAAAATCAAAGCATTTTGTTTTTCGAAACAACAGATCAGAACATTTTTATTGGACTCTATCCTCTCCTGTGACTTTGTGAGAACAAATAAGCAAAATCTCTATTCTGCAGGCCGGTAACAGCTGTCCGTCTCAGCAACCGGGCAGCCTGTTACTAAAACCCTCCTTGAACCTATATACATTTATTTGCCAAGTGAGGTTGTTCCTACCTTTTATGTCTTTCCTCTCAACCTTTTTTCACTCTTATTTGAAATGAACCGCTAATAACCGTGACAATCAATTGATTTTTTGAAACCGGGAACTTTTTCACTGATGATATTGTGTATACAATGGTAAGATAAAACCTATTGGCTAAACCTCATATAATGAACCGCGCCATTCTTATGAAAGGAGTTAAACATGAGAAGATTTTTACTAAATGTCATATTAGTCTTAGCCATTGTCTTGTTCTTGAGATATGTTCATTACTCATTGGAACCAGAACCATCAAATCAGCCAGATACATATTCAAATTTCAGCAGCTTGGCAGAGAATGAGAGCCCAGCCGATTACGATATTTCATATAATGAGAAAAAAGGAAGCAAAGTCTTAATTATGTCTCCGCATGGCGGAAGAATTGAAGGCGGAGTAAGTGAGCTTGTGCGTTATTTCAATAATGAATACTCTACATACCTGTTTGAAGGGTTGAAGTCCCACGATAACCAAACACTGCACATTACAAGCACCAACTTTGATGAGCCATTGGCAAAAAAGAAAATCAAGGAGCATCAATATGTGGTGGCTTTTCACGGATATAAAGGAGAGAACAAGAATACGCTTGTAGGGGGAACAGACCGAAAACGGGCTAAAATGATTGTGAGAGCCCTTGAGCGGAGAGGGTTTTCCGCTGAGTTAGCGTCGTCTAAAAGCGGTCTTGCTGGATTGAATGCCGAAAACATTAATAATCAAGGGGAAACGGGGCTAAGTATCCAGCTGGAAATCAGTCGTGAGCAGAGAGAAGCATTTTTTGATGATTTTTATTATAAAAATAGAAAATACACAAAGAACAGTGAATTTTATGCTTATGTCAGTGCGATCAAAGGTGTCCTGGAAAAAGAGTATTCGTAACAAGCAGATCAGAAGACAAAATAAGAGAAGATCAGTAGACTGAAATAGGATAAAAAAGGAGGCAAAACAATGGCAGATCATCATTTTTATTTAAAAGCGAATTGGCCGGGTAACCGCAATGATGTCGGTACGATTGAAAGCGGAAACCTGATCACATCGATTTCCATTCCTAAAGAAATGGATGGCCCGGGAGAAGGGACCAACCCAGATGAAATGCTTCTCGGGGCGGCAGCGACCTGTTACATTATTACACTTGCAGCGATGATGGAGAGAAGCGGGCTGGAAAAAGAAGACTTACAGATGGAGTCAGAAGGCATTGTCGACGTCACAAAAGGAGTCTTTACATACAAAAAGATCATTCACCGTCCCTCTGTCGTGCTTAAACATGATGCTTCACAAGACGACGTCGCATTGGCGCACAAGCTTTGTAAAAAAGCGGAGTCGTCATGCATGATTTCGCGTGCAATTCAAGGAAATGTCGAGCTGCAGCTTGAAGCCTCTGTGAAACTGGGTGGAGAATAAAGAAAACAGACGGTCACTCACAGACCGTCTGTTTTTTATCTTCAGCGTGGGCTTTCGATTGATTTAGCACGACCACGCCTGCAATGACAAGCGTGAGACCGAATACACCTTTTAAACTGATGGTTTCGCCAAAAAGCAAAAACCCGACAATTGCTGTAAGTGCGGTACCAACGCCCGACCATGTTGCATACGCGCTTGATAAGTCAATTGTTTTTAAAGAAAAGCTTAGAAACGTAAAAGCAGAAAGAAATCCGACTATGACTCCGGCAATGGGCCAGGCTTGTGTAAATCCTTCTGAAAGCTTCAGCATCGTGCTCCCAAACACTTCAGATACAATGGCGAGAGCCAAATAAAGCAATCCTCTCATCTTCATCACTCCTTTACTGCCAATTAAGTAACACGACCCCTGATAGTAATAAAAGAATCCCGATAAGCCCTTTGGCATTCAGATCTTCCTTGAACCATTTTACTCCGATCACTGTCGTCAGCACCGTGCCCGCCCCGCTCCAAGTCGCATAGGAGAGGCTCAGGGGAATATGGTTTAAAGTCAGGGACAGCATATAAAAGGCGAGGGAATAGCCAATAACGACCAAAGCACTTGGCTTCCACTTTTTGAAGCCATCAGATACTTTCAGCATGGCTGCTCCTATCGATTCCGAACATATGGCAATCGTGAGGAATATATATCCTATCAACATCATGAATTCTCCTCACTATATTTTTAGATTAGAAAAAACTTCAGCTAGAAAAATATTAGTGTATGCCTATGTATGAGTCAAGAGATTCATTTTCACACACTAAAAAAGACCCCTTTTTAAGGGGTCTTGTGCGTTTAATAATAAAAAGGGAACGGGGCATACGGATAATAGGGGTATCCGCCATACAAATAAGGATTAAATAAAGCGCTTCCTATAAGCCCGCCTGCAAGGCCACCGATAAACGGTCCTCCAAAAAATCCGAATGGCCGGCCAAACCCATAACCAAATCCGGGTCTTCCAAACCCGTAACCGAACCCGAACGGTCTTCCAAACCCAAATGGTCTCCCGAATCCGAACGGCCTTCCAAATATTCTTGTATCTTCAGGGCTGAAATGCTCTAACTCGTTCATGTTTTCTTTCCTCCTGTAATAAAGTGTAGATGATGCAGTGTATTCACCCTGCCCGGATTTGATTGGGCGAATCGAGGAAAAGGAGGATGTGAACACATTGGGCCTGTATCAGTCTGACTGGTCAAAAGCACCGCCCCACGCACATGCTTATCATGTCAAAACAACGAGAGAACAGGGCCATTATCATCTAATCGAAGGGTTTACTCAGCCGGCAAACGGATCAAATACCGATCAGCATACACATTACTATACAGGGATCACTTCATTTGAAAACGGCCATTTTCATCGGTATTACGGAATCTCAGGACCGGCGATTCCCTTAGCAGATGGCACACATTATCATGAAATCGAAGAAACGACGTATCTGGCCTATAACGAGCCGATTGAGATCCAGTACGGAGGGGTTGTGTACGATCCCGGAGATGACAGAAGAAAAACGCATCGTCATACCCTGAAAGGAAAGACAAGGGAAATTGTCGGCAATGAGCCGCTCGGCTGGTAGAAGGATGTTTACCGATGCAAAAAAAGGGCAAAATGGATAGGTGGTTGTCCATGTTGAATGCTATAATGGGGGGAGATTTATAAAAGAGAGTGATACATATTGAATAATACGAAGCAGCCCGTTGTCATTTTAGTCGGACCGACGGCAGTGGGGAAAACCAATTTAAGTATTCAGCTAGCCAAATCCTTAAACGCGGAAATTATCAGCGGAGATTCGATGCAGATTTATAAAGGGATGGATATTGGAACAGCTAAAATTACCGAACAGGAGATGGAGGGAGTGCCCCATCATCTGATTGACATTTTAGATCCCCAAGACTCTTTCTCTACTGCCGATTATCAAAGCTTAGTAAGAAATAAAATCAGCGAGATTGCAAATAGAGGAAAGCTTCCGATGATTGTCGGCGGTACAGGGCTTTATATACAATCTGTGCTTTACGATTATACATTTACGGAAGAGGCAAATGATCCCGTGTTTCGAGAGAGCATGCAAATGGCAGCTGAGCGGGAAGGCGCTGACTTTCTTCATGCCAAACTTGCTGCAGCAGATCCCGAGGCAGCAGCTGCGATTCATCCGAATAATACAAGAAGAGTCATTCGCGCACTGGAAATTTTACATACGTCCGGAAAAACGATGTCCCAGCATTTGAAGGAACAAAAACGAGAACTTCTGTACAATGCAGTGTTAATTGGCCTGACAATGGATAGAGACACGCTTTACGAAAGAATTAATCAGCGGGTCGATATGATGATGCAGTCAGGCCTTCTTCCGGAAGTGAAACGCTTATACGACAAGAACGTGAGAGACTGTCAATCAATACAGGCGATAGGCTATAAAGAGCTGTATGCATATTTTGACGGTTTTGTGACACTTTCCGATGCTGTCGAACAGCTAAAGCAGAACTCGAGGCGGTATGCGAAACGCCAGTTGACGTGGTTTCGCAACAAAATGCAGGTCACATGGTTCGATATGACACCGCCTGTTGATATGGAGCTGAAAAAAAAGGAAATTTTCACACATATAGCAGGAAAACTCGAACTTTAATCGAAACTTTATGATATAGAGAATCAAGGAGGACGAAACATGAAACCGATTAATATTCAGGATCAGTTTTTGAATCAAATCCGGAAAGAAAATACGTATGTCACTGTTTTTTTGCTGAACGGCTTTCAGTTGCGGGGCCAGGTGAAAGGCTTTGATAACTTTACCGTATTGTTGGAATCGGAAGGTAAGCAGCAGCTTATATATAAACATGCGATCTCAACGTTTGCGCCGCAAAAAAACGTCCAGCTTGAACTCGAATAGATCAAAAAATGCCATGTCAAGACATGAGGAAAGGCTGCCGGGGGTTCCCGGCGGCCATTTTTAACATGCATCCACTTTTGCTCCAAGCTTTTTGTGTAAGCTGACCATGCCAAGGCACGGTCTTTTTTTATGAGAACAACATACGGAAGTAAAATGGTATATTATGTATAAAATGAATTTGGGAGTGATCGACCTTGTTTGAAAGTGAAGCAGAACTGAGACGAATCAGGATTGCACTTGTATGGATAGCTGTCTTTTTACTGTTCGGGGCGTGCGGGAATCAAGATACCATTATTGAAACAGACAGCGGCAATTCAGACTATGAAACGCCTCAGCCCACCTCGTTTCCACTTGAACATAACCATTTTGGCGTTATGGAGGACGGCTATATCAAAATTTATGAGTATAATGAGTCCCGCAATGAGGTAAAGCTGAAGAAAGAATACGCGGATGATGAGCTTGAATAAAATTCACAAGCATTCGAATTTACAAAGCGGATGCCAGCCGCTAAACTAAATACAGACACAGATCAAACAGAGGGTGAAAACATGAAGCATAAAGTGATCGTGAATCATTGGGAAGAAATTTGCGAAGATGATTCTTGCTATGAATACGGAACAAGTATCATTGTGAACGGAAAAGAATTAATCAGAGAAGCGTCAATTATCACTGCTTTGAAGGCGGTTTTAGAAGAGATCGGCGCGGATGTTGAAATAGAAGAAACAGTAGAGAGCGAAAAATGCTGTGATAGCTTAAGAAAAAAAAATCTAGACTACTAAGCAGTTTTTTTTCATGTTATGATATACATCGGCTAAAAACGACACCCCGAGTAGGACGAGAGATGATTCTCGTTCTGCTCTCTTTTTTGGGCCCTAATGAGTCTGCCCATTTGCCTGATTTGATCAAAATATGAATTTTTCATAAAAACGAATCTATATATTGTGTTTTTGCTAGAGGGTAGTATACTATATATAGTGTTAGTGATGAGAGATTCATATTTTTTGATAGGTCGTGATAAAACGTGGTACAAATCATATTTGATTCGAAAACAGGGAATGTTCAGCGGTTTGTGAATAAAACAGGCTTTCAGCAGATACGCAAGGTGGACGAAATGGACCACGTGGACACTCCGTTTGTTTTGGTCACCTACACGACAAACTTCGGCCAGGTACCGGCATCAACACAATCATTTCTCGAAAAATACGCCCATCTCTTATTAGGAGTCGCTGCGAGCGGCAACAAAGTATGGGGCGATAACTTTGCAAAAAGCGCCGATACCATTTCAAGACAATATCAGGTGCCGATCTTGCACAAATTTGAACTCAGCGGCACATCTAAAGACGTTGAATTGTTTACTCAGGAGGTAGAAAGAGTTGTCACAAAATCAAGTGCCAAAATGGATCCAGTTAAATAACGAAATCATGATCCAAAAAGATGGGAAATTCCAGTTTGATAAGGATAAAGAGGCTGTACATAGCTATTTTGTAGATTATATCAATCAAAACACAGTCTTCTTTCACGATTTAAAAGAGAAGCTGGATTATTTGGTTGAAAATCAATACTACGAAGAGGAATTCTTAAGCCTTTATTCTTTTGAAGACATTAAAGAAGTGTTTAAGACAGCTTACGCTAAGAAGTTTCGTTTTCCTTCCTTCATGAGTGCGTTTAAATTCTATAATGACTATGCTTTGAAAACGAATGACAAGAAAAAAATCCTCGAGCGTTATGAGGACCGGATCTCAATTGTTGCGCTGTTCTTCGCTAACGGCGACACTGAGAAAGCAAAAGAATATGTAAACCTGATGATCAATCAAGAATATCAGCCGAGCACACCGACATTTTTGAATGCCGGCAGAAAACGCCGCGGTGAACTTGTGAGCTGTTTCTTGCTCGAAGTTAATGATTCTTTAAATGACATTTCAAGAGCAATCGATATCTCCATGCAGCTTTCTAAGCTTGGCGGCGGGGTTTCTCTTAACCTGTCCAAGCTTCGCGCGAAAGGTGAAGCCATTAAAGATGTTGAGAATGCGACAAAAGGCGTTGTAGGCGTCATGAAGCTTCTTGATAACGCGTTCCGTTACGCTGACCAAATGGGACAAAGACAAGGGTCCGGCGCGGCGTATTTAAACATTTTCCACCGCGATATCAATGATTTTCTTGATACGAAAAAGATTTCTGCGGATGAAGATGTGCGCGTCAAAACGCTTTCGATCGGTGTTGTCATTCCGGATAAGTTCGTTGAGCTTGCACGCGAGGACAAAGCGGCTTATGTATTCTATCCGCACACGATTTATAAAGAGTACGGCCAGCACATGGATGAGATGGACATGAACGAAATGTACGACAAGTTTGTCGACAACCCTCGGGTGAAAAAGGAAAAAATCAACCCGCGGAAACTGCTTGAAAAATTGGCGATGCTTCGTTCTGAATCAGGCTATCCATACATCATGTTCCAAGATAACGTCAATAAAGTGCATGCGAATAACCATATTTCCAAGGTCAAATTTTCTAACCTTTGCTCTGAAGTGCTGCAGGCATCTCAAGTTTCTTCATACACAGACTATGATGAAGAAGATGAAATCGGTCTGGATATTTCCTGCAACCTGGGTTCGCTTAACATTCTCAATGTCATGGAGCATAAATCAATCGAAAAGACAGTCAAGCTTGCGACAGACTCTTTAACACACGTGTCTGAAACAACTGACATCCGTAATGCGCCTGCTGTAAGACGGGCAAACAAAGCGATGAAATCAATCGGCCTCGGTGCTATGAACCTTCACGGCTACCTTGCGCAAAACGGCATTGCGTATGAAAGTCCGGAAGCGCGTGACTTTGCAAACACGTTCTTTATGATGGTGAACTTCTACTCCATCCAGCGTTCTGCGGAAATTGCAAAAGAGAAGGGCGAAACATTTGATCAATATGAAGGATCAACCTATGCGACAGGTGAATACTTCGACAAATACGTTTCAACTGATTTCTCACCGAAATACGAAAAAATCGCCAACCTGTTTGAGGGTATGCATATCCCGACGACAGAGGACTGGGAAAAGCTAAAAGCATTTGTCGCTGAACACGGCATGTATCACAGCTACAGATTATGCATTGCGCCGACAGGCTCTATCTCATACGTTCAATCAAGCACGGCGTCTGTTATGCCGATTATGGAACGGATTGAAGAACGAACATACGGCAACTCAAAAACGTACTACCCAATGCCTGGGCTTGCATCTAATAACTGGTTCTTCTATAAAGAAGCCTACGATATGGACATGTTCAAGGTTGTTGATATGATCGCCACTATCCAGCAGCACATTGATCAGGGAATCAGCTTTACATTGTTCTTAAAAGACACAATGACGACCCGTGATTTAAACCGAATCGATCTGTATGCACATCATAGAGGTATTAAAACCATTTACTATGCAAGAACGAAAGATACTGGGCAAGACAGCTGCCTTTCTTGTGTTGTTTGATTAAAGGAGAGTTTATAGTGACAAAAATTTATGACGCAGCAAACTGGTCAAAGCATGAAGACGATTTTACCCAAATGTTCTATAACCAAAACGTGAAACAGTTCTGGCTTCCTGAAGAGATTGCTTTAAACGGCGATCTCCTCACATGGAAGTACCTCGGAAAAAATGAGCAGGATACTTATATGAAGGTACTGGCCGGACTTACGCTTCTTGATACAGAGCAGGGGAATACGGGGATGCCGATCGTGGCTGAACACGTAGATGGCCACCAGCGGAAAGCGGTGCTGAACTTCATGGCGATGATGGAGAACGCTGTCCATGCGAAGTCGTACTCTAATATTTTCATGACCCTTGCACCGACTGAAACGATCAATGAAGTATTTGAATGGGTTAAACAAAATAAATATTTGCAGAAAAAAGCGCAAATGATTGTCGGGCTTTACAAAGCCATTCAAAAAGATGATGAAATTTCACTGTTCAAAGCGATGGTTGCTTCCGTCTATCTGGAAAGCTTCCTTTTCTACAGCGGTTTCTATTATCCGTTATATTTCTACGGACAAGGAAAACTGATGCAAAGCGGTGAGATCATTAACCTGATCCTTCGTGACGAAGCGATTCACGGCGTGTATGTCGGTCTCCTTGCTCAGGAAATTTATAATAAACAGACAGAAGAGAAAAAAGCAGAGCTTCGTGAATTTGCGATTGACCTTCTGAATCAGTTATATGAAAATGAGCTTGAATATACAGAGGATTTGTACGATCAAGTCGGACTCTCACACGATGTAAAGAAATTCATCCGCTATAATGCGAATAAAGCGCTGATGAATCTTGGATTTGATCCATACTTCGAAGAGGAAGATATTAATCCGATCGTATTAAACGGATTAAACACAAAAACAAAATCGCATGACTTCTTCTCTATGAAGGGGAATGGCTATAAAAAAGCGACAGTTGAGCCGCTCAAAGATGATGACTTTTATTTTGAAGATGAAAAAGAGCAGATATAATATCTGCTCTTTTCGGCTTGAAGGTTCAAATGAGGAGGACGCAGTACCCATGGGAAAAATGGACGAAATGATTTTAGTTGCCCCGCGCGATGATGTGTTTAAGAAAGAAAGCTTAACCTTCCAGGGCGTGTACAATGAAGATAGCAGAGTAGCAGAAATCATGGCTCAGATTGAAGCGGCCTATCGTGAAATGAGAAGAGGGGACGCAGAAGAAGATCCGCGTTTCAAGCAGCCGATACCTTATGTCGTCATTAAGCGTGAAGATGAAGTTTTTCTTTACGAGCGGCTGGCTGGCGGCGGTGAATCGCGTCTGCACAACAAGCTTTCTCTCGGCTTTGGCGGCCATATGAACGCCATCGAAGGGGCAGCTTCATTTGCTGAAGTCTTAAAGCTGAACACAGACCGTGAGCTTGAGGAAGAACTGCAAATAAATGAAGAAGATAAACAGGCGATTGTCACACTGGGATTGATCAATGATGATGAAAACAGTGTTGGCAAAGTGCATATCGGTATTCTTTCTGCGCTTCAATTAAAGCCTGGGGCACAAGTGGAAGTGAAGGAGAAAGAACAAATTGCGGGTAAATGGATGAAAGTTTCTGAATTAAAACAGGATGACATCTACAACCGTCTGGAAACATGGTCACAGTTTGTTGTTGATATTCTTGAATAAAAAAACCCGGTTTCTCGCGATGAGGAGCCGGGTTTTTTTATGAGACGCTCGTCCCCGTCTCGGTTATGATTCTAGGATCACAATAGCGTCAAAGCCGGCATTTTTCGCTCTGGCAGCGAGGGTGTCTGCATTGTCTTTGGATGAAAATGCGCCAATCTGCACTTTGTATAATCCGTCCTTTAATAGGACAATCGAGTCAAAACCTTTGGCTTCGGCTTTACTTGCGAGCGAGTCGGCATTCGCTTTGACTTTAAATGCGCCGATTTGAACCTTATATAACCCTGAGCTGGAAGTCTTTTTAAGGTTAAAGGCTTGCTCCAGCCCGTTTGCATGTCCTCTCGCTAAGCTTTGAATAAAACTGCTCGTTTTCAGCTTATTTGCATCGGCAACGGTATCAATGAAGCCGTTCTCGGTCAAGAGGGCAGGCATTGCCGACTCCCTTAGGACGTGGAAGTTCGCCGTTTTTTTGCCGCGATCGGCAAAGTCGACAGCTTGTATCACTTCAGAGTGAATTGCCGATTGATAAGTCGTCGTCGGGGCTCCTACACCTGGATAAATATAGCTTTCAAAACCTGTGCCTCCCCCGGAATTAACGTGAATGGACAAAAAGAAATCTGCTCCCCAGTTATTTGCGGCATTTGTCCGGTCGTTTAAGCTGACATATTGGTCGCTTGTCCGGCTCAGCAGCAAAGAAACGCCTTCATATTCATTAGTTAATATCGTACGTAAGGCTAAAGCGATTTGCAGGGTTAACGTTTTTTCCTGAAGGCCATTACCTGTTGCGCCTGGATCAGACCCGCCATGGCCAGGATCAATAAAAATTTTAACCATTTTTCATCACCTCATTACAGGATATGAAAAAACACGGCTTCTGCTTGTACGATTATCATTCAACTGAAAAATGAGGAAATAACCCTTTCACACCGGGAATTATTTCTCGGGAAAGCGCACAATTCAACATGAAGCGACAACAGATACGGCCCGACATGAAATATGTGCATACGCCATATGTTTGTTTGTACTATGGGTTCGGTTAACCTGCACTGATTCCTGCTGATTTTAAGCTTTACGTTCATAAGCATTTGAAACGTAAATTGATGAGAAAAGCTCCTTTCATTAAAGACACCACTTTATAAATCGAAAAAAAGAAAAACACTTCAGGTATCTTACGGCGGGTAATACGCTTCGTACAAAAAACAGCCCGTTACATGAAAAAAGGATTGGCGAATGGGGATAATAATGAGAAAAAGAAGCTCACTATAATACTCTGACAAAATGATTAAAAACAAAATCTCATGGTTTGTCCACCCCATGTCCGTGAATACAATAAGAAATAAAGTATTTCTCGGGAAAGCGCAGGATTCCTTATTGTTCCCGAAAAAAGCAATTGTTTCGACACATGATAGGCGTTTGTCACAATCGGCATCCGCTTGAATATCATATAGAGAGAACAGAGAGGTGAAGATGTTGGAGCGCGCTGTGACTTATAAAAACAACGGACAGATCAACATTATTCTGAACGGGCAAAAGCAGGTGCTGACGAATGCTGAGGCAGAGGCGGAATATCAGGCTGCATTGCAAAAAAACGAAGCAAAGCACGGCATTTTGAAGGAAATCGAAAAAGAGATGAGCGCATTAGTTGGGATGGAGGAAATGAAACGCAACATCAAGGAAATATACGCCTGGATTTTTGTGAACCAAAAACGCGCGGAGCAAGGCTTGAAGGTTGGAAAGCAAGCGTTGCACATGATGTTTAAAGGAAATCCGGGAACGGGAAAAACGACGGTTGCACGGCTCATCGGCAAGCTGTTCTTTGAAATGAATGTCCTGTCAAAAGGCCACTTAATAGAAGCGGAGCGGGCTGACCTGGTCGGGGAGTATATCGGACACACCGCCCAAAAGACGAGAGACTTAATCAAAAAGTCATTAGGTGGCATTTTGTTTATAGACGAAGCCTACTCGCTGGCAAGAGGCGGCGAAAAGGACTTTGGGAAAGAAGCGATCGACACACTTGTCAAGAACAAGGTTTTAACTTTTATGCCACTTCTCAACTCGATATCCCTAAGCCTCAACGTCAGCATAAATACGTATGGCAGCAATATTTAGAGCGATTTAATGAGATCAAAAAAATGCACTTTGAAGAGCTTAAAACTGTAGGAGAGATTTCTAAGGAACTAAATATTTCAGATTGGATTATTTTAGATTTATTTAAATCACAAAATGTGGACAAGCTTTCATTTCAGGAATTGTCTAAGCGTAGACGAACTAAGGACTTTGCTTTTCTTTATGATCTGCATTTCAATAAGAAAATGAGCCTGAAGGAAATTAGTCGAGCTTTCGATTATTCTCCACCTTATATCCGTCAAGTTTTTAAGGATCAGGGAATTAAACACTTAACCTTTAAAAATCAGTATAAAAATTGAATTTGATTTTACATCTAGTTTTGGCTTTATCGGATATGTCTGTATATAATAATTAATTCTAAATAAAATTCCCATTTTATTTAGATCTGAAAGTGGCTTGATTGCATACCAAATATAAGGTACCCTGTATATGTATCATAGGGGTTTAACAGCCACTATAACTCCAGAGAGCTCCCTCACATAGCTCTCTGGTTTTTTTAATTTATAGGATGAAGAAAAATCTTATGGTAATCAATTAAAAGAACAGGAGACTATGAATGGAATTCTTAATTAGACAAGAACTCACACATGAATATAATACGACTGAAGAAATTGTTAAAAGAGCTTTTTTTAATGAAGAATATAGTGACAAAAAAGAGCATTTACTTGTAAATAGGATTAGAAAATCAGATGCATTCATTCCTGAACTTTCATTGGTCGCATTAAATCAAGATAAAGATATCGTAGGTCATGTCCTTTTATCTAAAATAAAAATCATAGATGGCGATAACACTGTCGATTCTTTAGCACTTGCTCCAGTTTCTGTTGCGCCTGATTATCAGAAAAAAGGAATTGGGAGTAAATTAATTCGTACTGCGTTAAAAAACGCAATAGAGCTTGGTTATCGTTCAGTAATTGTTTTAGGACATAAAGATTATTATCCAAGGTTTGGTTTTAAGCCAGCTAGCTTATGGAATATAAAAGCCCCATTTGAGGTGCCTGATGAAGTGTTTATGGCTCTAGAATTAGCAGATAATTCTCTTGAAGATGTGCAAGGTATCGTTAATTATTCAAAAGCTTTTTTTGAGTAAAAATTAGATGATTGATTAGATATTGTTAAAAAGAGGTTGTCCCGAAATTTTTTTAATCTGTGGATAGCCTCTTTTTGTGTAAAGAGCCCAAAAAATAAAAAAGAAAGCCACAAAAGGCTTTCAATTAGCGTTCACATGCATAATTGTCATGATCCCTGTCCATTTTAGATTGGTAAGCAGGGTGGGAGCTAGGCACTCCATTCGGATATTTCTTTCTTAACTCTGTACAATTTTTAAACGTTTCTGTTTCTCCAGTTGACTCTGAAGAAGCTTCTTTTTCAGTTGTAGTCGAAGTTTCACTTGATGTCTTTGGAGTAGTAGGCTGTTTAGCTGCCGGTTTAGATGTTGTTGCTTTTTTAACTGCAGTGGTTTTCTCTTTCACACAGCCATTAAATCCTCGGTCAGTCACATATCCATTCTTGCTCCAGATAGAAAGCTTCTCTGATTTTGCTTCTTGCTCGTCTTTCTTAAATTGATCTATGTATTTCGTATTTGGCTCATATACATACGCTACTCTGGCCAATCCTTCTTTTAGCAATGTCTCTTGAACAGATTTGCCATCCACATAAACGTATGCTAACAGTCTTCCATACTTATCTCTGCGATCGCCTTTATCAAATTCCAGCTGCAGTTTACCACTGTTGACCAATTCTTTGTTCCGTTTAGATGCATCCTCACCGTATGGTTGAACACAAGAATTTGGTTTCTTAGTTTCAGGTGTATCAACGAGCAAGTAGCGGACTGTATCTACATTTCCATTGTAGCTTACTTTAATTGTGTCACCATCAACAGCTCTATCTAGAGCAACATCGACCAATTCCTTTTTGTCTTTCTCTTTAGATTTGTCAGTAGTTTTTTCTTTAGTAGCTTCCTTTTGTTCTGTTTTCTTTTCTACATCCGTAGACGCTTGTGGTGTTTCTTTTTCCGTGCTTACTTTTTCAGAATCATTGGAGCTGCAAGCTGCCAACGATAAACTCAAAGTGAATGCTGCAAAACCTAATAATACTTTCTTCAACTTCATTTCCCCTTTTAGAATGTTTGTTCTCTATTTATATCGGTAAACCATCAATAATTATAATCCTATATCTAATTATTGTGAATTTAATTTTTCCTTAATATCATTGCATTTCCCTTTAAAACTTCCAGACGCATGTTAAAATTTCACTGAATTCATAGTCAAAAGGGGAATGTTTTTATGCTTGGAATCAACGTTGAAAAATTAAATGAAAACTTAATTATCAATTGGCAGCTATCCAGAATTGAAATTCCAATCAAAGAAATCAATGATGTTTTTCTTGATCCAAACTATGGAGGAGAGGAAAAAAGTGCAGTAAGGATTGGATTTCCTTATGGCTCTACGGATAGGATAGTGATTAAAACAGCAAATAACACTTACATTTTGTTCACCACTAATGCTGCTTCTATTATGAGTAAAATTGTTTCCTAATAACCAAGTGATGTCCTATTAGTAATGCTTTCCTTATAGCTGTATGACATGGTAAAATCTAGATAATTGTTGATAGGGGGATGGGATATGGAAGAAGGCAAACTTATTCATTTGACACTTGCTGGTATTAAAGAAGCTGTTTCTAAGTATGGCACTTTTCCAATGATTCAACCAGGTGGTTTCATATTAGAAGATGCCACATTTGAATTTAATGAACCTGCAACAGAAGAAGAAATTAGAAAATTAGAATCACATTTCAATGTAAGTTTACCCAAAGATTATAAGGAGTTCCTAGCTCTACATAATGGTTTGGAGTTTCTTGATGGAATCGAAATACTCAGTATTAAAGATGTTATGAAATACAATGAAACAGAAGACCTACCAGAAAAGTGTTTTTTGATTGGTTATCATTTTGATGGAAGGTATGTTATAGATTCGAACAGATATGAAAAAGGAGACTTAGATTACTTATTTTATTTGGATTCGATTGATCATTTTGATGAGGCAGTAGATTTAAAGGCGAATTTTGAAATTTGGTTTGATCGACTTTTAAGTTCGAACGGAAATAAGTACTGGGAAGTTGAAAGAGATGTTAAAGCTTATTATGAAAATATAGATGAGTAAAGGACTCTGATTAGAGTCCTTTATTACTTTTAATTAATAAGAAGCCCACCATGGATTGACCTCTGTTCTATGGAAGCTCCGATCCAAAGGAATTAAATTCCCAGTCATATTTCCGCCGCCGTATTCCCTTGGAAGTTGATGGTGGATTTCAAACTTAGTCCAAGTTTTTTTGCCATATTTCTTATCGTACCAATTTCTATAGGCTGTACGTTCTTTAGTTCCCCATTTAACTCTTTTTTCCGCGGGAATCTTCTTCCAGAAAACATGTGATGGTGCTAATAGATTTAATCCCGATTGTTTGTCAGTATAGACAGGGAAGAACATGCCTTTTTTGTTTGTAAGGTATAGGCCTTCTGTCCAAGTTAAAGTTCTAATGGAAGGGGGTCTTCCTGCCCAAGTTGCGATAGCGCTTCCTGAATACTTCCAAAAGGCTGAAGCATTCACATTAAGCAGTTGATGTACTTCCGCACCTTTTTTTATTTGACCTGCAACGAAAGTTTTTCTTATTACGTGAGGGCATGTAAATTGTTTGTTGTAATAACCACTTTTACATAGAGCTTGTTGAACTTCAAGAGTTGCAGGAGGTGTTCCAACAACTTTTGTAACCTCTACTCCATGAATTACTTTATTGACCTTTCCACCTAAAAAAGTATGACCGAGATAAACTACATTCCCAGCTTTCTTTTCAAGGGTTTTTCGTTGGTTCTCACTTGTAACGTTTCCTGATGAAAGTTTGTTTCCTTGTTTGTCGTAGGCTATATATGTTTGATAGGAATCTGTTACATCGAGTCCTTCTTCTTTTGCAATTTTAGCTAGTTTGCTAGAGGTACCAGTGATCTCTTTTTTGGAGCTGTTTTCACTGAATTGCTTTATTCCATTAACTGAAGAAATACGTTGGGTAAGGTCGATTCCTTGGATGCTTGTTTTGTTAGATGATTCACTTGCAGCTACTTTCTTTTCATGTGTGAAGAGTCCAGAAAGAAGTAAAACAACAGTTAGAGCGGTTAATCCAAAGCATTTTAAAAACTTTTTCATAAACAATCATCTCCTTTTTCTGTGTTATTAACAAATGAATAATCAGCGAGTGTTAAATTGTTGCAAATAATTACATATTATCCCACCTCCAGGCAGGATCATATCAGATGACCTAAAAAATTACAATTGATTTTTAGAGAGTTAAGAAACATTTAAAGTTGTAAATTCCTAGGTTAATTGGTTGTGCACTAGGTGATAACATGGGGATTTGTGGTAAAATTTATATGGAGTAAGCATGAAAGGAGAATGATATGAAGGTTTTTGAAGCTGATTCACTACTCTCTGAAGCGGATAAAAGAACCAAAGAGTATAAGGAACTAAGGTCGCAAATGGTGAAGCTCAAAAAAGCGTTTAAAGCTGTAGCTGACCTAGACGACAGCGAGTTTTCAGGTAAGGGTGCAGACAACATTAAAGCATTTTATCATGATCATGTCGGTGTTACTGATCAATGGATTGATTTAATTGACATGAAGATTGCTTTCTTAAGCAGCATGTCTGCAAAACTTGAAGATGCAAAGATGTCAGATGCTTACATAGAAGAATCTTTTTTAGAACATGAACTGGCGAACGCTTATACAAAATCAAAATCCATTATGTCTGAACAGAAGAAAGCGATGAAAGACATTCTGAATGACATCAATGATATCCTTCCCCTTGAAATATTCTCAACAGAAGACTTCAAAGACAAACTTTCTTCTGCAGATGACAAACGTGAAAAAACAATCGATAAGCTAAACAAGCTTGATGAGGATTTAAAAACAGAATACGCTGAAACAGAACCAAACGAACAATTTATTCAGCAAGATTTTAAAAAGCTGCAGGAATCAACAGGCAAAGGGAAGAACGCCACTCCGATTCACTATAACGCTAAAGCGTACAGAGAAAGTGACATACATAAGAAAAAAGGCGATATTGAAAAGCATTCTGAAGCTTACTTAAGCGTGAAGAAAGAAGAAGCAAAGGAACGTGAAATCAAGGAATTAAAGAAAAAACTTAATGACGGTGTATCTGACCCAAATGAGTATTTAGAGATTGCTAAGAAGGTAGGCTATAAGAATCTCGAGCCGGCTCAGGTTCAGCTTGCTGTACAAATTGAACAGGCCAAACAGCTAGAAAGCGCAGGAGAAATCACATGGGATATCGTAAAAGGTGTAGGAGTAGGTTTATATGATGTCGGAAAAGACACATTAACCGGCTTATGGGACTTCATCACCGATCCAGGAGAAACATTGTCAGCGCTGGGCAATGCAGTTATTCATCCAGTTAAAACATATGATGCAATATCTGCTGCAATTGAAGAGTCATATCAAAAGGATATGGTGAATGGAGATGCCTATTCAAGGTCAAGATGGGTAACGTATGCAATTGGCTCAGTGGCTGCAGCTGTTGTCGGAACAAAAGGTGCAGGAGCCATTAACAAAGCTGATGCAGCAGGCAAGGTAATAAATAAAGCTAGTCAAGCAGGGAAGAAAATTAAGGACGTCAAGATTCCAGATTTGCTGCCTTATAACCCTAAGTACGATCTTGCTATGGCAGGGGACGTGCCATACAATGTAGTGGATGGAGAAAACTTAAAAAATCAGCTAATGAGTTTTGCTAAAGGGTCAGATAAAGAAGTAAAACCTTTCGATGTCGTTGATTATAGACCAAGTAACAGTCCTTTAGAGAATCATCACGGTGTAATGGACGTATGGGCTAAACACAATGTTCCGAATTATGTGAGTAGAGGGAGTAACACACCAACAGTAGCTTTAACTAAGGAACAACACAACGCTACCAAGAAAGTATATAGAGAATGGTTGTTCGAAAAAACAGGGAAGAAAGTTGGCGGCAAAGTAAACTGGAAAGAAGTATCCCCCAGAGAAATACAAGAACTTACTGAGAAGATGTTTGATGCTGCTAATGTTCCTAAAGAAGCTAGACAGCAATATTATAACGCATTTAATCAATACAACTTTAGAAAGTAGGTGCGGACTTGAGCATTGATATGTTAATCAAGAAGATTGCTTCCACATCAGACTGTCGGCTGTTTGAAGCTGATGGTCTCCCAGTAATAGACGAGAAGCATCAACTACCAAAAGATATTAGTGAATTTTATGAACAATGTGGTGGAGCAGTTTTATATGAAAATGCGGATTATCCAATATACATAGTACGACCAGCTGAGTTTGAATTAGCTAATCCCATTATTGTTGGGGAGCTCTGTGAAGAAGACATTTCATCCGAGTGGTATATTGTTTGCACGGATGGAAAAGGAGAATACCTAACAATTGACTTAAACGATCAGCGAAAAGGAAAATGCTATGACAGTTTTTTTGATCGACATGGAATAGTCGGCGAAACACAGGTGATAGCAAGTTCATTTACAGATTTAATACAGCGACTGCTTGAAAATAAGGGTAAACATTGGTATTGGTTAAGGGATGATTATGTATCACTAGGCGATGCATATGATGGCATAGAAATTGAATAATCTATTAAACAAAAGTATTGCAATTGTTCATTGCTAAAGATGTGCAATGCAGAGGGTATTAAAATGAGCTTCACTAAGATCGAACAAAAGTTGAAAGAGTTTACGATTGATGCTGGCAGATATCCTAGCATTAATACAAATGAACAACTCAAAGAGCTTGAAATGAACATAGGCAATCAATTACCTTCAGATTATAAGGACTTTTTGAAGAAATATGGAGGATGTTATTTAGAAAGTAAAAAAACATCAGATGAGATTGAATATGACGTTTGCTATAAACCTTTAGAGAAAGATCCTTGGATGGGCAAGGGCGATGATAAACAATTGTTAGAAGGTTTTTATGGTTTAGCGAACGATCACAACAATCTTCAGAAAGCGATCGATACATATTCTGATCGCTTTCCTAGAAATATTATCCCGATTGCAAGCTCTGCAGGTGGGAATGAAATATGTATGGATATCGATAATGAAAAGATATTGTTTTGGGATCATGAATCAAGTCATCCTGATAAAGACTTTTTCCTGATTGCCAATTCGTTTGAGGAGTTTATCCTAAGTTTAGTTGATGAACCAACTGAAACTGATGATAATGTTAGCGATGTTGAAATTGAGATTTTGGACAATGATTTTGGAAAGTTGCTCTTTGGGAAAGACAAGTAGTCTTTTTTAAAACGCTCCTCTAAGCAAAAGTATTGCAATTGTGAGATGAAGCAGAAGTAAGCATCCACAATTCAATAAAATAATGGTTTTACCCATAAAGCAATAGTATTGCAAATACCATTTTTATATGGTTATAATTAGGGTAATGATACAATTATATAATTATTTTATGCATTTGTTTAATTGTATTGCATAAAATAAAAAAGACCAGGGTGCTACCAACACCCCGGATCTGTACAAAAAGCTGCCCATCAAAGGGCTTGCTCATTGGTTCTTAGTTGAGATAGACCATTCCCTGAACTTTCTGAGGGCTCAAGGGAGGTCTATTTTTTGTCTATATACGTCAACAGGGCAATTATAAAAGACCCAAATGCAAGCATGAGTATTAATGCTTGAAATGTTGACATTAGCATCACCCCCTTTCATTAGGGGATGAGCAAGACTCCCTTGAGTGAGCAAACTTAATGTACAGGAAATATTATACTATACATAAATCCCCTTGTCGTTAAAAATTCACAATAAATTACCAATATGAATCATATGTTTTAAGATTGGATAGAACGTATCTCTAAATTCCCCGTGCACTAATTGATTTTAGAACCTCCTTTGCATCCTCTACAAAGAAAGGGTCATGAACTAAATTTAACTTACCTGGATTTTTACTAAAGTATTTAGCCAATTCAACTAATGTTTGGTCGCGCATTTCTTTTGTAATCAATTTTTCTATATCGTAAAATTCAATCTCTCCATACCTTGCTTTATAAAAACCCAGTCTATCTATGTCTAATAGGGGAGGCGCTCCTATTGCAGCGTGAACTTCTTGAGCGAGTTCATTTAATATAAAATAGCCGATCAACTGAAGGTTATCATTTTTATCCAAAGCGTTCTTTTTCGTTGTTTTAAAATCATACAACGTCCCATCAATCCAAATATCTGCGTCTGCACCGCCTACTAATGGTGAGCTAATGCCAAAAGAAGGGTTAAAAACAACTTCGCTGTTTTTTGTTAATATGCCACTGTTTATGAACTTATTTTCGAAAACCTCTAGCAGGCTTATTAGGTCATTGACTATTTCATCAGAAGAATCTATACAAGTATAAAAATCAACATTTGTCTCTCCAATTGTTCGAGATCTGTATAGCTGTTCTAGTTTGGCTAGCTTTAATGCTATTTGACATATATCTGGAGAAATTTTCGACTCACTTCTGATAAAGTCTAAAATGTCGTTTATTAAGGGTATATAGAAAGTATCCGTGAGCGAATAGTTCTTAGTTTTGTTACTTAATTTCCTCAGTCCCTTATAGGCAATTAAATGATCTCTTGCCTCCTCTTTATTCGTGAACTGTCCAATTCTAAACCTTGCTAAGTAATCAAAAGCAACACCCACTAAACTTGAATCGTATCGATTTTCAAGTGCATAGGGAACATATGTTGAATATTCTTTTGAAAAAGGAAGATTACCACTCAGGGTATAGTAATCTTCTTTTAATGGCTCTATAGAAGCAAGGATATTTTTAAATTCCTTGTCTTTTAGTTTTTTGCTTGTTAGTTTGCTAATCAATGACATTACTTCATCTCCTCAATTAACTTATCCATTTGTTAATAAGTGTATCACGTTTAAATTGTCATAGTATCGATTCATTACCAACATTTACATCGAACTTTTGTTCTCTTTTATACTGAATAAAGAACGTTTGTTCTGTTAATATTAGATCAATAAAGGAGTGAGTCGATATGCTTAGGGATCGAGGAACAATCAAATGGACATCAATGATGCTTCCAGAACATTTAACACAACTTAAACAAGATTTGATTGATGTGTCAAAAATTGAAAAACCATCCTTAGATGACCAACAAATTGAAGAGATGGATCTTCTCGTCTCCGAGGCACTTGAATTTAATAAAGAGTTGAGATTTAAACTCTTTAACAATGGATTCGTTGAAAATGTCACCGGCAGAGTCCATTACATTAATTTTGAACAACAAAAGCTTCACGTGAAAGACCAGAACGACAATACAGTTTATATCAGCATGAATAACATCATAGGAGTTACATACAATGATTGATTACTCACAATTTCCACGAAAGAATATACTTTGTGTCGATATGAAATCGTTTTATGCTTCTGTATCGGCTGTAACAATGGGACTTAATCCTTTAACATGCTATCTTGCTGTTGTAGGGAATACGGAGAGACAAGGAAGTGTAGTATTAGCTGCATCTCCTGCACTTAAAAAAGATTTTGGAATCAAAACAGGATCGAGATTGTTCGAGATACCTGAAGATCCAAGAATACACATTGTAAATCCGCAAATGAAGCTTTTCATCAGAGTTTCAACTGAAATTACAAAGCTGTTTTACAGATTTGTTCCTGAGAAATGCGTACATACGTTCTCTATCGATGAATCTTTTTTAGATGCAGGAAAAGAAGACTCTGAAGAAATGGGCAAAGCAATACAAAGCAGTATGTGGAGAGAATTTGGTTTGATGTGCACAGTAGGTATTGGAGACAATATGTTACTCAGTAAGCTTGCACTTGACCTGGAGAGTAAGAAAACGAAAAGTGGTATTGCACGTTGGAGATATGAAGATGTGCCAAATAAACTTTGGAAGGTTCACCCGTTGTCTAAAATGTGGGGAATAGGAGGGAGGATGGAAAGGAACCTGAATCGAATGGGGATATCAACTGTAGGTCAGTTAGCTAAATTTCCTTTAGAGCTGCTTGAAAAGAAGTTCGGAATAATGGGAAACCAGTTGTATTATCATGCTCATGGAATCGATTTATCTGAAATAGGTGCTCCGTTGATGCAAGGTCAGATTAGTTTTGGTAAGAGTCAGATTTTACTGAGGGATTACACAAGGAGAGAAGAGATTAAGGCTGTTCTTCTGGAGATTTGTGAGGAAGTAGCAAGAAGGGCACGCACACATAATAAAGTTGGTCGAACGATCAGCCTTGGAATTGGTTACAGTAAAGATGAGCTTGGTGGTGGATTTCATCGATCCAAAACAATTAACTTTCCTACAAATATTACAATGGACATTTATAGATGCTGCTTGATGCTCTTTAATAAGTTTTACTCGGGTAAAACTGTGAGAAGTATCTCAGTCACGTTGTCAAATATTGAGAATGATGTGAATCAGCAGTTGAGTTTATTTGAAGTGGATAATGAAAAGAGAAGAAAGCTTGGTTTCGTTATGGACGGGATTAGAAACAAATACGGATCGAAAGCGATACTGAGAGCAGTTTCTTATACATCTGCAGGAACTGCACTTCACAGAGCTGGACTTACTGGGGGACATAAATCATAAAAATAACCCCCTCAATTTGGAGGGGGGATAAGAAAAACATATTAAGAAGTATGTCCTCTGCTTGCAATTTCATACGAATGACCATCAGTAAAACTAATACTGGCTGTATGTCCTCTGCGGGCTTCTTGGACATCTTTTTGAGTGTTAGTTAAATAAATGCTTACAAATCCAATTAAAACAATGGTTAAAATAAAGACAGATGCATGCTTAAGTTTCATAAAGACAATCCCCTCTCTGAATTTGTTTACGGGCATAAAGCACTTTCTCATAATAAGCAACAGCCACTTTATGGTCTTCTTTTTCATTGTAATACTTCGCTGCATCTGATGCTAAATCCTCCACGTCTGAAAGCATTGACTTTAATTCTAAATAATTTAGAATTGAATTTAATTTTTCATTGTCATTATCTACATATAAGGCATGAATGAATTCAAACATTTTTGCCATAATCTCATCGTTTAAATTTTTGGACAAAGACAGACCGTGTGCACACCAAGAAATTCCCTCGGAGTGATTTCTCATTTTAAAAGTGGTTTTTGTCAACATAAGTAAGATATCTAATATGCGATTTGAATGTTCATACCCATTATCCTGATATACTCTAATGCCCTCCTTGAAGTACTCAGATGCCTTTTCATAAGCTTCCTCAGCAAAGGAACATAAGCCGAGATTGTAAAGAGATGATCCGATTAATCGTGACATATCGATTTCTCTTGCTTTATCTAGAGCATCTTTAAAATGAGGGATCGCTTTTTCAGGGTAGTCCATATCCAAATAGTTCAGTCCGATAACAAATGAGCATTGAATAACTCTTACAGTGTAGTTTTCATGTGCTTTATAACTATCGATTGCTTGAACAATGTGGTGCATCGACATATGTGTTTGCTTCATATGATAATAAATTTCTGCAACTTTATAGTGGAATTCAGCTCTTTCAATTTCATCTGCAACAAGTGATAATTTTCTCTCGGCTTGCTTATAGAAGCTTATGGCATTAAGATATTCGTATTGTTCAAATTCATACATTCCCCGGAAAAAGTTAAAATAATATTCAAGAATCCCTTTCAAATCAGTTTGACTACTTTCGATCTTTTCTAATAAGTCTGAAATTTTAGGTCGTTCTTCGTTCAATGTTTTTGGTTCAAGGTAGTCCAGCATCAGCTGATGGCGAAAACACATGAGAGAATAGTACAGCAATAAATCTTGATCTTCTTTCATATGCCTTATTTCTTCCTCGACCTCAGCTTTCAATATTTCCGAATCTGGGACACTAAATAATCTTATGTATTTATACCACTCATTTATTTTCACTCCAACTTTAGAAGAAGAGATCATCTGCTCCAACACAAGCCCTCCTATATTAAATATCTAAATATGTAATATTTTATCATATTTAAATGAATAAGGAAGATTAATGTTATCTTAAATAACGAAAAAAATACCCTCCTCGATTAAGAGAAGGGTAGGGGTTTTATCTCGGTGAATCATAATCCATTGCTTGTTCACTATCAGAAATACCTTGAGTTGTTGGGTCAACAATGATACCCATTGCAGTTAAAAAAGTCAGTAGAGCATTAAATTTCTCTGTTAAATCGTCACCAAATACAGTCAAGTCATATCCAAAAGCAGAGGCAATTGCTTGTACGAATAACAGCGTTGCAGAGAAAATTGCGACAAGAAATGTTTTCTTTTTCAGTCTTACTTTCCAGTTGATTTTAGTCATTAAATCGTCTCCTGTTAATTTTATTTGAGGCCAAAATGTATGAGTAACCATGCACCGATAATAGTGGCAATTACACTTGGTAGCACCTTGAATACAAGGTCTTTTGTAAATTGTGAGGGATCAATTTTACGAGTAGAATCAGAGCGTTCCAATATTTCAACTCGATTATCTAGTTTTTCATATGATTTGCTTAGATTTTTTAAACTGTTGCTCATTTCGTTAAGAGTACTGAACTGTTCTCTTGATTGTGCTTGAGAGTCTTTATTAATTTCAACTTGTTGCTCAACAAGTGTAGCTATACGACCGATAACATTTGTTCTTTCCTCAAGAGAGTCAATCTTGTTATTAGTGTGCTTAGCTTTTTCTTCTAGTGCACTTAATCTTGAAATGGTGCTTTGCTCAAAGTTATCCATTTGTCACCAACCTTTAATGATAATAGAAAGGTGACATTACATCACCTCCTAAAATAAAGAGGATATTCGCTAATTCGGAGAGGTCAGCAAATATCCTCCGAGATAATTGAATATAATTAAATTTTTGAACCGAATTGTCCTGAGATGTATCCACGTTTACCGTTATAAATAACTTCCCAGTAACCTTTTGAATTGTTTTTACCTTTAACTGAACCAGAAATTGAAATAGTGCTTCCAAGCTTAACTGTGCCAATATTTTTAGAACTATTTCGATCAGGTTTGTCCATTACGATTGCAGCGCTTGATACACCAACAATTTTGATTTTTCCAACTGATTTAATAGATGAGGAGCTTGAAGAAGTTGATGTTGTTTTTGGGGCAGAGGAAGAGGTTTTAACTGATCCTGTAACATCAACATATTTGTCAGAAGCAGTGATGTAATATGTAGCGCCTTTAGAGTTATTAACTTTGTATTGATAGGCAGATCCAACTTTAACTTTCTCAACAACTGTAGGAAATCCAATGCCTTTATTTACTGTACCGACAACATCTTTATCTTCCCAAGATGGTTTTGAATAGAAGCGAAGACCGTCAACTTTTGATTTTAGTGAACCACTTGCTGCTGAGGAAGTGGAAGGGGAGGAGGTTGTTGGTTTAGTTGGAGAAGCTTTTGAAACAGATTTGCCTGACATTTTTGCCTTTACTCGATTTTTAAAGTCTACAAATTTTTGGCTGTTAGATACCCATGGTGCAGGGCAATTCTTATGGGTGATGTCATAATGACGAACAATATCATCAATAGGATCTAAACCAAACTTATTACATAATTCAACGAACACATCCTCAGTTCTTTCAACTGTATCTGAATGGAATGAACCGTCTTTTTCAAGGCACATTTCAACTCCAATAGAAAGAAAGTTAGCATTAGGTTTCAGCGCAGCAACTCCTCGATAAGGATTTCCGGCACTATCTCTTTGCTGAATATCATTAGCATGGTAAGCTACTTCATTTAACGGAATGATACAAATTGCTTCAGTTTTATCAACGAAAATGTGAGCTGACGCATAAACTTGCGCATTGCTAAAATATCTTCGGTGATTGTCTGCCCCGGCACCCGGATTGGCTGTATAGTGGAGGACGCATTTTTTCACCCCCTGTAATTTCAAACCTGGTCTAGTATACTTATTGACTGGAATGTAGCTATTAGTGAAAACTGACATAAAAACATCTCCTTAATTTCTAATTAAAAAAGAGCCTCGAATTCACCATTTTCATAGCGATTTCGAAACTCGTTGAATTGAATCTCATTATTGTTGGATGTTCCATAAATTTCATGGAAAAGATTGTGGATTTTTTTAGTTAGAGGAATTCCGAGTCCATAATTCAAATGAAGTCTTACACATTCATTTTTAATTTGCTCAAGCTCATTGACAGTAAAATCGCCAATTTTAGACTGCGGTTCAAAACTTAAATTGCTCAGTGCTTCTTTAACAATCTCGCTAAAATTCTTTTTATAGTGGTGCACATGAAGGTCTTTTGTAGAGTTTGTTATTGCACATTTAAATGAATATTTCTCTAAAGAGGGTTTAGTCCAAACTTCATAAACAGCTTCTCTTAAAGTTTTATTTAAAGGAGAAATACCGCCTTTCCATCTAGAGCTATTTTCGCCTGTGAAAAGAAGTAAATAACACTTTCTGCAGTTTGCTAAACCTCTTACCATGTTATGAAGTGGAGCATATTGAACTCCTAAGTCTATATGTTCCTTGCATAGAAAAGGGAGATTTTCTTTATTGTGATGGTATGTATCGAATAAAGGGATAAACCCACGATCAGAAAAAGCTGCTTGTGCACATTCAACAGTGTATTTTTTAGCACCTTTACATTGAAAACACTCTTCACCTTTAAAGAAGTTGCTGGGAAGGTGCTCCCATATATGTCCTTCAGGGCACTTAGCTTTTAGTTTAGAATGACAGTTTTTATAGGTGCTTAAAATCTCATAGCCTTTAAGGGCATATCTACTTTTCACAGTACTTAAGTTAAGCCTTTTTTTAAGGGAGCCTTCAATTATCCTACATTCTGGACAACGAGTACCTTTTTTAAAGTGTTCGTAATTTACTTGCCATGTGTGATTATGTGGACATCTGACTTTCACCTTTGTTTTTGAATTTACCATGTCTCCAGAAATGTGAATGTAGTTATTCTGAGCTAATAAATCAATAAATTTCTTTTGAGTTTCTTCACGTTTTTTTAAATGATAATCTGATATCTTTCTTGCCATCTATCCACCTAATAATTAAATTTGAGCACAAAAAAGAGAGAAGGTGACTAAACCCAATCTCTCTTTATCTCACGTATGCTCTTGTTATCTCTGTCTTTCAAGTATGTATTTTAAATAAAATCTATATTTTATCTAGAACATTACCATCACCTTAAAATAATAAAACACCTATTGGTTACAGGTGAATTCTTTGAAAATATCCAATTGTTTCTCATGTTATTGAGCGAGGTAATCCTTTCCTGTAATTTCTTTGTATTGATCTTCAGTTATCCATTCAATTAAAACATATTCCTTAATTTTTTCGTCTGTATAGCATTTCCACACATAAAACTGTTTGATGTCAGCTACTTCTGGATATCGTGCCATTTAATATGCTCCCTTCAATTTTTCAATTTGTTTTTGCATCTGAGCAATAACAAAAGCCTGCTCTGATTCCCTCATGCGTCTTTCCTCGTTTTCCTTTTCTGTCTTAGCAATCTGCAAAGAAAGTGCCGCGTTTTGCTGTTTCAAAAGGTCAACAACCGAGATTTCATCTCCAACTGAACTTAAAACTGCGTCAATCTCTTCTTGGGTAGCTGATTCGATCCATTTTTGCTTTTCAGCATCAAACTTTGCCTTGAACAAAGAAGGTGAGTCAGGAAGAGGGATAGTTGTACAATTTGATGGGATGACATAGTTACCTTCTTCATCCTTTTGAGATATGAGCATAGGCTCAATAAACAGAAGATTCTCATCATATCTATACACTTGTATCAAATTTTAACCTCCTTTAATTCAATGGAAAGCTTGTGTTCACATATGTATAAGTAGCATTTTCTCGACCATTAGCCATTAAACCCATTGCTTCCATTTCGCCGTTACTTCTAATTCCGATTTTCCTTGTTCCTGTAGTCCCGGCAACCTCATATGCTGCATAATGGCTACGCTTTGGGCGTGCTCCAGATGGTAAAATTGCAAAAATGACTCCGTCCGTTAAAGGAATTGTTACTTTTCCTCGAATATGAACTAGCCCGCCATTTATAGCAAATTGTAATTTATCACCTGAATCTGGGTTGGAAGCGCCATTCATTAAAGCAAGATCGTTCCAAACAAGACTTTGGCTGCTCATAATTTCTACCCAATCACCAGTTAAACCATTGTTTGTTACAACACGAGTATATATTTTAATATCCCGTCCTGTTGAGTTTCTTTTGAGAGTTTGTACAACAGTACCATGAGGATCAGCAGGTTCAATTTGTAGCCACCAACCGGCATCCCCAGGGCTTGGATGGTCTTTGTAATTAACTGTGTCTACTGTGTACATGTAATAAGAACCAACTTTTCGAAAGTCCTTTAAATTACTTAAGCCTTCTGGAAGACCATTAGCATTTCCATTATTTCTGGTAAGTGCATAACCTTGATAGCCTTGTGAAAGGTCTGCAGTAAATTTAGTAGCATTTTCTTTAGAGTGGTAGGCATACACCTTATTGATCCTTTTCCCAACTGCACCAGTTACAACTCCGGCAAATAAAGACTTCTTACTAGTTTTTGGGTCTTTGTATAAAAAGACTGCTTCTGGCTCTCTAAAACTATCTTCATATTTTCCAGTGGGGCCATAACCAAAATCACAAGAGATGCGCTTTTTTAACTTGCCATCTATGAAACTAAACAAAGTTAATTCACATGGGTAGGTCTGGTTGTTTGTATCGCCTGTATACCAATACAAGTCGAATCCATCTATCGCGAGGCCTTGGAGATAAGAGAGGTCACTTGGAATCGTGACTTTGCCCAGAACTTTATTCACTCCGTTTTTTACATCACTAAGTTTTCGGAGTTCCACTATACTATTGCCATCGGTAAGCTTAATACGAAAAGCTATTAGGCCGTTCTCTCTATCAATAACAGGAATAGTGTAGTAATTATTAAATTTGTTATATCGCTGGATGTAACTACTGTCTTGAGTTAGTGTTGCACCTGCCACATAAGGGAAGCGTACTAAGTCATTTCCAACAGTATTGCCGTTTGAGTCTACAACATCGTAGTTAGACCACACATATACTTTACCATCTTCTCTTTCTAACCCTATTGCAGTTCCGTGTCCGCCATGAACAAGTGTCATGCTGTCCAGCATAACGCCGTTCTGGTTCATACGTGTAATGGTGAAACTCTCGCTTTTATCTTGATTGACATAGGCAACTTGAGTACCATAAATGTCACCAGTCAATTCATCAATAACAAAACATTGTACGATAGAAGTGTGAGCTAAATTTAAAGTTGTGTAATAGACAGGGGATATTGTTGTAAAATCAAAAGTTGTTTCTGCTTTGTAAAACTCATCAAAATCATTTCTAACTGAACTTAAATCTGAACTAACTGAAGACAACTTATTTGAGATTTCATTGAAATTGTTTGTAACTGAGCTTAAATCAGATTTAATTGAGCTAAAATTATTTACAATTTCATCGGCTGTGACTCTATTAGTTTGGGATTTAACTGCCATAGAATCAACAGGTACCCATTGTTTAGTTTCTTCATCATAATAGCCCATTGTATTTACTGGAATTATGTTGTCACTCAATGATTTTCCTCCTTATCCTTTTCTTATCCAAATCATGCTGCTATCAGGGACATCTTTAGAGGGTTTGACTCTTTTTTTGCTAGGTGAGCTATTTGTCCTAAGCCATATTGTCCGAATATTGTAAGGTTCAACATAACTCGAAACAACGTTATAACCATCGAATTGATCTGAAATGCTAATATTAATCCAGTCAAAACCGTCCCAACGATATTCAATGCCGGTTTCTCTAACAGTAACAACCCATCCAATTTGAGGATTTGGATAAGTGTCCATTAAATCTTGATATGTATAAACCATTGGCAAATATATTTTTCTAGTGTTTTCAACTACATACTCGTAATCGGAAGTTGCTTGTCTACACCAGTTTGTTATTTCGATGCATCGTTTTGTTACTCGTTCACACTCGGCGATTCTCTCATTCATCCGTATTATTGCATCTTCAGCATCATCAATAAGTCCTTGGAGAGTCTCTACAACCATGTTACTTTGACGTTTAATCCAAATTCGAGAGGCGGGGAAGAAGGATGCACCTTCACCACTATAATTAAAGGTAAGTGATTTCCCTTCATTTGAAGCATTAAAAAAGACAACTCCCATAAGGTAATCAACCTTAAAATAATTGTCTTCAAGCTCACCATCTTCAATTTCTCGCCATTCCTTGTTACTTCCTATAACTTCGACACGAAACTCTCTGTTTGGAATCTCAGTCAGAAGTACTCTGCCGTTATAGACAGTTAATGTCTCATTATAAGTCAGATAGGGATCATCAACTGAACCTTTTCTTTTTTTACTTAAAATTGGATCGTTATATAATTCAGCAAAGTCTGTCAGATTAATCACCTCCGTTTAATTTTGCTGGTAAGCTTCCCATATATATTTGACATTTAATTTGTTTCCTCTAAAATTTTCATCTGAGCCAGTTAAAAAGATTTTATCGCCTAAAGCTCCGTAGCTTAAATCTCCGCCAATTAGAGAGAGACCAGACGCTGTACATTGATAGGCATAACCACCTGTAGGACTTTCAATAACCAGCATACTGTCTTCAGTTGAAATTGGAGTTATTTTGACTAGATCTGGAGTAAAGGAGAGGGAGATTTGTTTACTTGGAGTACCGTCTCCTATATAAACACCCTTTGCGAACTTAGGAGGTAGGGGGATATTTTCAGCTAATACATAATCTGATGCTGCTCGTCCACCTAACAACTCTGCATTACCGTCTATTGAACCACTAATAATTCCTAATTCATTGCGCACTGGTATTGAATTTGGCGAGGTGGTTATAGAAGCTGTAAAACCATTTAAGGAGTCTGCCGAACCTGCAGATGAGACAATCCATTCTTCTCCGTTAAACAGTTCTTGTTTATTGTTCTGAGGATTAATCCAGATTGTCCCTTTTTCTGGATCTTCTGGCTTAGCTTCCGTGGAGATTGTATAGAGACCATTAACTTTTCCACTAAGGCTTCCTTTTACTTCAATAGAAGGAGAAGGGAGGTAGGGGTTTTCAGAAGGATGACTTGATTTAACTATATCCGAAAGAAGAATTTGATTAATATCAATATCTGCATCTACTCTTCGATATGCTTGAACACCAATCGTATAGTACATATTTGAAGGCAAGCCGGTAAAAGTAGCTGTGCGCCTGTCATATTTAACATTTTGTAAATTTTCACTGGCTTGCACAGAGCCAAATGTGTACTCCTCATTGTCATCACTACCGTGTAAGTAAACCTCAAATCCATCAATGCTGTATTTGTCCTCATCGGAATCAACATAGTCCCACTGAATGGTAATATCAACTGAACCGTTATCATTTACCTTGTGGGTAATTGCAGTGCCATCAGAAGCAATGGCAGGAGGGGCCGGCTGTACTGAGATTCTGTCATTTCGGATATTGAAGTTTTCAGTGACTTTGTCCCATTCAATCTTTCTTTTGTTTAATTCAGTACTTATTTTGTTTGTTCTGTAAACAGTCTTAATGATTTTCTCAAAATCAGATTGAACTCTTTTTCCATTTGTAACTGTGACACTAATATTTGATTGTTCAAAATCAATTGTTATTGCTGAAAGTATGGCTTTAATATCGGTATTTAAATCATTCTGTTGAACTCGTACTATGTCTCCTAAACTGAACCTATCCCAGTTATGTTTTTCACTAATACAGTTAAAAAAGTTAACAATATCGAGTGTTACATTCACTGGTGGTGTATTACGACTTTCAAGTTCTTCGTTGGCATCATCATAAAGTTCATTCTCATCATAGATGCTGTCATTTGACCACTCAGTTGTCGAAATGAAACGTGAGAGCAGTTTTTGCTGATTTTCACTAAAATTGTTCTCAAAAGAAAGCTTTTCTTTAAGCTTAGAAATTGAAGCAGATATTTGAGAAATTGTTGATTCAATCGTAGCAATTTGGTTTTTCTTTTCTGCAACTGCTTTCTGCTTTACGGCAAGTTGAGCTTTTAGTTGACTTGTGTCATCTCCAGCTTTCTTCGCAACTTCAATTCGATCTAATAACTTTTGGACTTCTAGATCAAGTGTGTAAAGCTCATTATTCAATTCGGTTAAACCAGTTTCAGCTTCGTTCTTTTGGGTGAGAAGCTTATTAAACGCATTTCCTTCGCTATTAACAAGATCATTATAATCAAGAATTGCATGACAAAGTTCATCTGGCATATAGGCACTGTGGGAAATTACATTTCGTTGTTCGTCACGTTGAAAGGGGAAGAGGAAATAAGAGAAATCATCAATGTACGATTGGCCAGTCGGGTTCACTGAATTAATACTTATGCCATCTTTTCCAGTAGCATACAGTCTTGTTACCAATTCGTCTGCATCATCAGAATCGTCCATGCTAATCATATATTGCCGAGGGTTCAGTTTAAGGCCTTTGTATTTCGAAATGTCTGATTCTTTATAAAAGCTTACAGTTTCATTTACTGTATCAAAGACTGGGACTGCATCGAACTTCTCGCAGATTGAATATAAAAAATCAAGCTTGTTAGTTGATGATACGTCAAACTGTCTCCGTTTTATGTTAAAGAGAGTATCAATGTATCCAACCGTCCAACTGGTATTCTTTAAACAGTCTGTAACTACTTCCTGGAGATTTTTAGATGTCTCCTCATATTTAAGAACGTTTATTCTACTCAATTCATGTTGAAGAGATCTGCACTCAATTTGTACAGTATCCATTTCACTGCTGAAAGACTTGGTTCTTTTTGTGATAATAAACCAAATCGCAAGCCCATAGAACTCAGTTTTAATTAGGTACCAGGGTTTTAGTAAATCTACAACATGATTCCTTTTAATGACCCCATCATAGGTGGCCTTAAGCGGAATAGAGAAGGAGAGTTCGTGAACGCTGCTTCCATGATTTAAAGTTACAGTTGGATTCAGAACTTCATCAATGTTGGCTATTTTAGTCTTATCTGGCTTAGCAAGGGATAAGCGTATGTTTTTTATCTCTGTATCCTTGCGAATAGTTATCAATTTTTCACCTTCTTATCTATACTTAAATCTGAAAGTGAATCTCAGTTTGCATTTTCCGGTCACTTTTAATCGGTTTTTTCCGTAATCCAATCTAATATAATTGTCATTAAAATCATCATATCTTTGATTTCCATATATAGACGACTCAATAATTTCTTTGTCGCCATTCACTTTAACAATTTCTCTGTCTTTTAGATTGCTGAAAATAAAGGGATCAGTATAATCGCTCAAGTTCTCGATTTTTACATCGCCGTCGCCAATTTTAAGAATTTCAACAGTAGGGTAAATCGCAACATCACCTTTGTTATGGAGTTCAATGATTTTCATTCCTGATGATATATCAAAGGAATGAGTACTTGTGTTTCGACTATATGCATAAGGGGAGTTGCATTTCATTGTCAAACGAACATATCCATGTCTAGCCGCATTATGGACTAGATCACTGGTATCTACGGGCATTGCATAATACACAATGTCTAAATTATCACTGAAAGCTAGGGGCTTGTAATCATCGACATCTAGCCAGCGCTTAATTGCTCTTATTTTTTTCTCATCATAATTTTCACCCACATAAAAGTTTAAAGGGAATTGTTTTGATTCTCTTTTGACACCTTCAGTGTACGGCTCTGATCTTCCTTTTACATAAGTTTCATTAACTGATCGTGAGCCCAAAAAAGATTCCTCAACTAACCCTGATTCTGTATTAACGTTTTCTACACCATAGTCGATCGACTTTACGCTATCAAACATGAAATATTGGCTCTGCCTAATCAATTTTTCACCCCCAATATAAATAGAGCCGGCAATCTTAGCCGACTCATGTGATGTTGAAATTTAGTCCAGTATTTTTAAGCCCATTTGCTAATTGTTTGTACACTAAGCTCGCAGTTTCTTTAGCATTACTAGCTTCTGTTACATTAATTGTGAATGAGTTCTGATTGTTTGATGTATTCCCTTGAGGTGTAGAAGGGGATACAGTAGGTGTTGATAAGTTCTTAAGAGCTGGAATTAAGCCTTTAGTTAGATTTGTTTGGCTAGTAACTGCAGCGTTCATTGCTGGGGTGACAAGGGCGATACTCTTACTTAAAACATCAGAAATTTTACCAGGTTGACCCCATTTAGAGGCAGTCTTTACTGAGTTATCAGTGGACGTTTGACGAACTTGTTTCACAGCTTCCAGCATGTTTTCAGTATCTGTCTTGTTTAAAATAAGTTCCTTGTCATGTAAGAATGCAAGCTTTCCTGCTCCAAGTCCCGTGCCTGTATATCCACCAGAAGCAAATGATGACACCTTTTTACCGGTTGTATTTCCAGTTGTAACGGTATTTAATGCACTGGCAGCGTCCTTAAGCTTATCAATCAAGTTATTGGAAATACTTTTCCCAATCGACTTCATATTCTCGTTTATGAACTTGGTGAATTCATTAAGCTGTTTAGCGATATCAGTGATTTTACCATCCATAAGCTTATCTTCAAGCTTTTTGAATGCTCGTTCATCATTTACCAGGTCATCGTACTTGTTGTTAATTGATTCCTCATCTTTATCAAGCTGATCTTGAAGGGCTTCTTTCCGTTTTGTGTTGCTACGATCTTTTATATACTCATCCAAAGCTTCCTGTTGCTCTTGAAGTTGTTTCTCTAGGTCTTTGACTTGCGATTTAGCCTCAGAGGAGTCGTCCATGGAAAGTTTACTGATCTTATCTTTTGTTTCCTGTATTGCTTGGTTTTTCTCCTTCAATTCCTTTTGATATTTAGCTTCTTCGTCTTCTTTGTCGATCTCATCAATCTTATCTTGTGTCGCTTTCTGATGGGCTTCTAACTCAATATCCCGCATTTTTTCGTACATCTCTTTGTAGATGGATACAACTTCATCAGCCAATGATTTATAGATATCCTTGATCGACTTCTTGGTGTTATAAAGCTCAAGGTTAAAATCTTTCTGTTTATCTTTCCAGTTTTCGATTTCTTCAGTGATCTGTTCCTGGATGTCAGGGAAACCTTTCGCAGCTTTCTTTTGCTCTTCAAGCTGTTTGATATATTTTTTGGCTTCCTTTTGTTGTTGCTGAATGAGCTTTATCTGCTTGCTATAGTACTTAACCTTGTCCTCATCTTCTTCAGTCATTGAAATTTTATTATCAACATCTTTAATTTTCCCTTGGGTTTTAGAAGATGACTTTTCAATTGACTTAAGCGTCTCATCAACTTTAGATTGGACAAGTTGCTTCTGTAGCTCACGAACCTGATCTTGAACAGAAATTAAATCTAGCTTGGCTTGTTTAAGCTCTTCTTGAAGCTGGGCACGTTGAGCGGAGTTTAATGCTTTATTTGTTTTTATTTCTTTTTGAATCCAATTAACTTTTTGTTGTTGGATTTTAGCTTGTTCTGCAACAGCTTTTTTCTGATCAGAGGTGTATTTGCGGAATTCCTTGCTGTCAGAAGTGTATCGGTTAGCCATTGATTCATCTTTAGCTATCCGAACATCAAAATCCCCAATTCTTTTATCAAACTCATCGAGTTTGGATTGAACTAGTTCATACTGAAGTTCTTGAATCTGATCATTGACTGAATCTATATCTCCTTGAAGGGAGAGAAGATCAGATTTAGCCTGGGCTATCCCTTGTTGCCGTTCTGCCTCAGCTTGTGACGCATCTGAAATAGAAGTTCCAATACCTTGCATGTACTTTTCAGGATCGATTGTTTTTCCATTTTGTTCGATCTGTAAATGAAGGTGGTTTCCAGTTGAGTTCCCTGTGCTACCAACTTTACCAATAGTTTGACCGGCTTTAACTGATTGACCTGTTTTAACAGAAGGAGTGTTAAGCATGTGCATGTACTTGGCAACTGTTCCATCATCTTGTTTAATAACAACCCAGTTACCTGCAGTTTTACTGTAGCCAGCAATTTGGACTTTACCACTTTGAAGAGATTTAATTGCTGTACCTGCTTTTGCAGCAAAATCAGTTCCTTTATGTGGGGAGGAGCGGAGACCAGATTCCTGTTGTCCATATTTGGAGCTTACCCTAAAAGCACTATTATTTGTATAATAGCTGGCGATTGAAGAAGTGGCAGAGGAGAGGGATTTGCTGTAGTTGGCCATGATCTTCTTGACGTAATTCTGTGTTTCTTTAAAAGGAGGGATACCACCATATTTAATTACGTTACCAGGCCCAGCATTATATGCAGCCAATGCTTTTTCAACATTACCGCCAAACTTTTCAAGCTGTTGGGCGAGGTACTTTGTTCCACCCATAACATTTTGATAAGGATCGTAAGCGTTATTTACTCCTAAGCTTTTCGCTGTTGCTGGCATCAGTTGCATTAATCCCATGGCACCTACACCAGATCGTGCTTTAGCATTAAACCCTGATTCTTGCTGAATTACAGCTGCAATAAGGGCAGGGTCAACATTGTATTTACTAGCTGCTGAATTTATGTAGCTTGAATACTTGCCTGAATATGAGCCACCAGTTGAAGCAGAGGTTCCCCCAGATGAAGATGTAGTGGTTACAATACCGTATTGAGCGATGTTACCGGATTTAATTTGATCTTTAAGTAGCTTAGCTTGTTCCTGCATAAGCTTTTTCTTTTGCTGGAGTGCTTTAATTTCCTTCTTAATTGCATCTCGATATTTCTGAGAGTATTTCGGATAATCATTGACCCGCTTGTTGTACTTGTCAATCTCAGCATTAACTTTTTCTAATGCTTCCTTGTATTTATCAACAACATACATAGAAGTCTTGGTTTCTTCATTGGCTTTTTCTTGTTGATCTGTCCAATTCTCCAAAGATGTTCCAGCTTCAACAAGTGCCTGTTTATTCATTTCTTGTGTACTGGTGGCTTCTTCAGATGCAGAAATATAAGATTCTAAAGCTGATTTAACGCTTTGCATTGCTTCAATTTGACTATTGGAGTATCCACCAGGTTGAAGCATTTTCTCTTCAAGCTTTTTAAGTTCTTTTTTTGCATCTGCAACATTATTAATTGACTTAACTTCTAGGTCTGACAGTTCGGCCTCAGACATATCAAGCTTTCGTTCTTTTCGTAGCTTTTTCAGGCTGTCAATCCGTAAGGTATCAGCGTTTAAAGTTTTGATAGCGTTGTTAACTTCTGTTTTCATCAATTTATTGCTGTAGGTAACCATGTCGTTATAAGCATCAAGTTTAACTTTTCTTTGTTTGATAACTTCATCACGGTTAATTTTCACAACGCCATTTTCGATGCTAATAGCCTTGGCAAGTTCCTTA
The DNA here is from genome assembly GCF_037975425.1 of Bacillus sp. FSL R5-0416. Classification (NCBI taxonomy): domain Bacteria; kingdom Bacillati; phylum Bacillota; class Bacilli; order Caryophanales; family Bacillaceae; genus Bacillus; species Bacillus sp. FSL R5-0416. Next base: position 1,913,033 of record NZ_CP150252.1, read on the forward strand.
TCTTTTTGAATAAGGGTATTAGCTTCATTTGCAGAAATACTTTTACCTTCAGCCATTTTTTCCAGAAGATCATTGAGAGGAGCTACTTGATCTTTGGTGTTATTAAAAATATCCCCATTTAAAGCATCTTGAACGGAATCGAATTGCATAGCATCTGACATTTCTTTAATAGCTGCCTTAATATCATCAACACTATTTGCATCCAGAGCTTCTTTTAGCTTCTTACCAAAATCTTCTGCCTCGTTACCTGCTTCTGCCAGCGTCTCACCTAAATCACCAACTTCAGATTTGACGGAAGATAAGCTCTTATCTCCATCTTTTATGTTCTTCTGTGCTTTGTCGAAGCTCATTTTAAAAACATCAATAGAAGAATCGGATTTGGAGTATGTTTCTAAGAGACTTTGAAGATCTTTTTTTGCGTTATCGAAAGCTTTTTCATCGCCTGAATCTAAAGCTTTTTGCATTTTTTCTTGAAGCTTTCCTAAAGAAGAGGAGAATTTTTCTAATTCTTCAGGATCTAAATCATCTTTTAAGTTAAGTTTGTTGACAACATCACTAATACTCGTCTTTAAAGTATTACTGATATCAATTGAACTATAAGCATTTGCAATTGAAAGGACGCTATCTTTAACTTTAGCATTTCCACTCTCAATATCAGATTGAGCTTTGAGCATGCTTTGTTTAGCTTTATCAGCTGCAACCTTATAGTCATCGTCATCTGCAATGAGATCCCATTTAGGTCTACCTTTCTCATTGTAGTCAGCTATTTGCTTGTACTGCTTTAATTCATCCTTAGACTTTTTAATTTCCTTAGAAGCGTCTTCGAATGTTTTCTTTGCGCTGTCTCTTGTTTCTTGTTTCTTTAAAGCCAAATACTCTTTAGTATTCTCAATCGCTTTTTCAAGCTCTTTATTTGTCTTAAGAATTGCATTTCCTTGAGAATCATAGCCTTTAACTAATGCAGGGAAAGTTTGTGCTAATTGCTGAGTGACTTGAAGGTATTCTTGCTCTTCATCTGAAGTTAGAGATCTGGACTCTTTAACCTTTTGAAGCTCTTTATATTGTTGTATTAGTTTATCAGTGGAATCCTTATTAGTTGTAATTGCTTCGACATTGGTTTGCTGGCTCTGCTCAAAATCATCTTTAGCTTTTTTAGCCTCTGCAAAAGATGAAATTAATGATTCAAGTGCCCATCCTAAAACAGCGAATGCACCGCCAACTAATGTTGACACAAACAACCCTCGAAGAGCAGTTTTTAGAACTCTTGAGGCGACAGCTGCACGAGTCATACCAGCTTCTAAACCAGCAGTCGCTAAAGTTTCTTGCCCCATTGCACGTGTACCCCAAATTAAGGCGGTGGCTAATGTCCGGGTATTCTTACTAAGCAAAAGGGTTGCAGTGCTTACCGCAGCTAAAAGGGGAGGTAGGAACCCAACCGATTTGATTACTCCTGTTGAAGCATTAAGCAAAGAACCAGCAGCCTGAGTAAATTCAATTAATCCATCGCTAATAAAAGCATCTGAAGCTGCAATCGCTAATTCAGTAAAGTTATTTTGAAGTTTATTTAATCTTGCTTGGAGACTGTCAGCATATTTTTGTTGCTCGCTCCATGCGCTTCCCGTAGAGTTAGCTGCAGTTTTTGCCGCATTCTGAGCAATAGAGAAGTTGTTCATCATTGCATTAAAACGGGATAACTGATAAATACCTGCTACTCCAATTGAAGTATTTTGCTTTTGAGCATCAGTAAGCGTATCCCACTTACCAGCAACTTCACTAATTAAATCACTTGCTGATTTAGCTTCTCCACTAGCTGTTTTGACAGAAATACCGATTTCATCTAACGCTTTAATTGAGCTTTGATTATTCCCAATTCGTGCGAAAATTGTCTTTAGAGAGTTACCAACGATATTCCCTGATTCACGTGTTGTACTAGCAATTGCGGTTGTGTAACCAATAAGATCATTTAACTCGACCCCGAATGTAGAAGCAGTTGAACCTGCTTTCCGGATAGAATTCGCTAGATCGAGTGTTGTAACAGCATAGTTATTATCAACCTCATTTAATTTATCTGCAATTGATATTGAATCATTGGCTGCAATATTAAAGTTGAGCATTGCTGCCGTAAGAGTATTAACTGTATCATCGGGAGTTAAATCGGAGACATTTTGAAGAACTTGAGCAGTTTTCGTTAACGTGGAGAGTTCACTTTCATCGAAGCCCATTCTCCCAAAATCGCCTGTCATTTGGAGAATATCTGTGATCTTATTTGAGAGTGTATCACCTAAGTCAATAGATTCTTGGAGAAGTTCATTATATTTATAGTCCGGCTCATTCATAACACGGCGGATATTTGTCATGAGCGTATCAATTTCAACTGCCTGGGATACCATTTCTTTAAGTCCAGAGATAGCCCCATAGAATAAAGAACCGGAGATTAAATAGGTGGACATGCTTTTGAAGGTTTGGGTTAGTTCTGCTCCAAAAGAAGAGGCTTGATTAGCAGCCGCTTGAGCGCTGGAGGCTAATTCTCTAAATTGCATATTCAAGCTTTGAATTTGTGATCTGATATTATTGCTTCCAGTGCTTACATTAAGACTATTTACTGCATTCAAATAATCTTGAACAGCTTGTCTATTACTAGAGCCCATAGAACTGCCGTACCGTGTATTTAGGTTTTGAACATTTACTTGTGCCTGTCGCTGATATAATTCAATGGTTTTCTTTAATTCGTTGTTCTTCGCAACTGCCGCAGATTTATCATCTAACATCCTTATCCTATTTTGCAGTGCTTCAATTTGTTGAGCGGATTGAGCTGTGTTTATTTTTCGGCCAAGAGATGAGATGGTCGTATCAGTAACAATACCTTGCTGTCTAAGCTTCTCTAGATCTTGCTTAAGCTGCTCAATTGCTCTCCTTTGTTGGTCATAATTAGTTGTAGTTTTTGAAGAAGTCGAATTAGTTTTAGGATCAGTTGTATAAACAATATCATCGAACCCGTGACGATTTTTCTGCACAACCTTTGTTGGCTGTCCTTGCAGATTTCTCTGCTCGGTCTTTTTTTGAACCTGTCCTAGTTTCTCAGTGGCCTGAGTAAGCTTGTTAACTTCTTGAGTTTCTTGCTTTAATGCTGTATTACGATTGTTGATTATTTTTGTTTCACGTTGTAGTATCTCACCATTCTTCTTATATTGCTGGGTGAGTTTTTCAACCGATCCGTCAGCATTCTTAATTACTGTTGAGGTTTCTCTAACTGTTTGATTATAGGATTTTAGGTTTTTCTGATATGCATCGACAGCAGAGGAGAATTCTTGCAGAGCTTTTAAGGTTGTAGAATCAATATTAGTATTGAGCTTGAGGGAATTGAGTTTCTTTTCCAGAGATTTAATTTGCTGATTTAACTGTTCGACAGTTTTGGATGAGGTATCAGCTTGTGGGGTTAGTATAATTTTGAGGTTTTGACTCAAGTAAGAATCACTTCCTTTCAGTAGGGGAGAGGACAAAGAAAAAAAGTCACTCAATTATTGAGCGACTTTGTTTGCTTTCTTAATAATTACATCCATAACACCATGCCAATATTCTGCATTCTTAAGTGCTTGTTGAATGATATTGCTATCTTTCTTATACCCCTGAGTATTATACCCTTCAACTTCTTGTGTGGGGAGAAAATCGATGTAATGGATAGGTTTACTTAGGTCTTCAACAGTAATCTTTAGCGTGACGGATTTGACCATTTCATTTTGTATTGAAGAGGCAGACAACCCTCCAAGTGCAGCTCCAATGCCTCCAGCTAACAGGCCACCAGCTACGATTCCCGATTTTGATACTTATAAATTATTTGATTGTCCAAAGCAATTTCGGATTCGATAATATTGGAAAAAGGGATTGTGTATTCTTCAATATGTTCATCTCTATTAAGATGATATATTTTCACAAAGGAATCAGATTCCTTAAATGCAATTTTAGTTTTGTAATTATTAAAGAAATTGTCTGGATTAAAACCACCGTCGAAGTGCTTGAGTGTTTCCGCATTTTCTTTTAGTTTATCTATATTTTTTTGGGCTTTAATTTTATAGGGCTCAAGTGCTAATAGGGCTAATCCTACAATTATTAAGCAAATTCCCATGCCTCTCCAGCCATCCATTAGCAAAAAGAAAAGACAGAATAAAAAATAGCCACCATAAGTCATAAACTTATATCCCATTCAACCACCGCCGGTATCATTTTCCTACATTATACCATGATTCCAAATGGTTATAACATAATAGTAGGGAGGGGTCATTTCTCTTTTTCTGATTTTACTTGTTCAAGTAAGCTCCTATATCGGGAAGCATTAGATCGATGCTTTTTTCCTTTATTTACTCCAAAAGTTACGAGTAGAAAGAAGACAGCAGCCATAACAACTGCGTAGAAGAGTGAAAGTAAGTAATTAAAAGACTTTTCGTCAATATTATATTTCAAGAAATCAACAACAGCTTTAATAAAAAAAGTGCCTACTACAATTCCCGAAGCAATTTTTGAGTTGTCATACGCTTCTTCAATCTGAATCATCCTTGCTATTGCAAGGGTAATAGTGTCTTTATCTAATCCACGCAAACGATTCAATTCTATTCTTGGATTATTGTTATGAAAATATGAAAAGCTATCAGTTATATATTCAATTAATTCTTCATCATTCCAATTCTCTAATACTTCTTTTAATTTATTTGGTTCTTTTTTAATTTTTTTCTTTATAAACCACATACAATAATCACCTCTCCATATTATCGACCAGTATGGAAAGAAATTTAGGTAGTGGATATAAAACAACCCCCACAAAAAGTGGGGGTTAACAAGTGGGCTCTAATTCTTTATTTACTTCATCTATATTCCTAAGCTTGGCTTGTCTGTATAGGGCGTCATAGTGCATTTTCGCAACTCTTCTCTTGACTATAGGCAATTGTGGGTTTTTCATCATTTCAAAATAACGATCAAGCAGCATAGCCTCTTCTTTGGTAACAATCACTTTCATCATTATCACCCCATTTTTGATGCTTAAATTAATTATACAACCTGTTGGGTATTATTGCTACTGTTTAAATTGTTGTGTAGCAGCTGTTTCCTGATGAACATCTAAATGTGAAATTTTACTTGGATCCATCGAGGTAGCTTGATAATCATAACTTTGTTGCTTGTTCATATTTTCTATTTGCAAATTCTGAATATAAGAAAAGCCACCAAAACCAGCCAATATTGATGTTGTAATGAGAGTAAAGGTATTATTTGCACCTGAAAGACCAAGTGCTGCAAATGATAAAGACCCAGTAGCAATACCTACAATTAAATCACCAAAAACACCTAATTCCAACGACAGAGAATCTGAGTTCTTATTCCTGCCATGTCTTATTCCAATTAGAAACAAAAGAAAGTCAATGGCAATCCTTGAAAATTTTAAAGGGTTCTTATAGATTTTAACATTCCGTTGATCTTTTTTTCTTTTGTAATCGATTAAAAGTAAGGGCATCTGAATACTTCCATTGCTTTTTAGGTGACCGACAAGGGCACCTATCATGCTCATAATAATAGCGAAAATTAAATGTTGTAAATCTGGCGTATATTTTGTAGAGAAGTCAATAGTAAACAGCATATTAGCACTATCCTACCTTCTTGATTAGATGAGTAAATAATATCATTATTTGTCCGATTTTGTAAATTTCTTTTCGGCATAAGCAAAATCCCTCGATTGAAGGATATTGATTCTGCATAAAAGAGGGATTTTATTTGGATGGAGAGGGGAGTGTTAGGAGAATATTTTGTTCTTTTCTTCTTCAAATTCCCTTAGATCATAGTGTGCAATAGTGGTTGATACATCTTCGTGGTGAGCAACATACTTTGAAACGAGTTTTAAATCCACTCCACTTTCAAGCAGATAAGTTACACAGGAGGCTTTAAATATATGAGGATTGACTCTTCGTTGGAGAATATCGCTTAAAACATTTGAGCAAAAATAATCTGCCCATGACTTTGAAGCTTGTTTAACTTCGCCGCCGTATTTAGTTGAAAATATGTACTCCGATTCATAGCCTCTTTTCTCAACCCATAATCGCATGTATTTTAATGCCTCAAGGTTAATCATAAAAGGCTCTACTTTGCCATCATCACCTTGCCCTTTTAGTCGCACATTATGACTGTATACAAATGTCTTTCCATCAGGTATTGGATAATCCAGTATTTCTGTTTTGAATTGTATAATTTCACTCCTTCTGGCCCCGACGTTAAAGGCTGTCGCAAGCCAGGCCATACCTAAATAATTCTCGTCCTTTTCAAGGACATCCATCATATCTTTGTACTCATCAAAAGTAATTTTCACTTTATCATATACTTTGTTCTTGGGGATAGGGGGGAGCCCACGAGTTAAATTCCTAAAACTACGGTACTCTTTGAAATCCTCGTCATCAGCAATAACATTCTCAATGTAGTTAAACATGGATGAAACACAAGCTTTTTTAAAGCTTTGTGCAGATGAGGAGAGTTTGCGGTTATCACGAAGATAGCTTAAATAACGAAGGATATCTCTTTTTGTAAGCTTATATAAAGGTTTGTTATTCATTGATTGATATACGTAATACCCAAACTGTCTTAGTCCAGATTGATATTGTTTTTTTGTTGCTGGACTAAAGTTTTGAACAGCAATGAACTCATCAACGATTGTTCTTAATTCATCGTTTACACGCAGCCACATTTCGTCTGTGATTTCCGGGAGTTTTTTAGCTCTATCCCGTAACATGTTTTTCTTAATTTTAGCCATTAATTCACCACCATTAGTCTGTTTTAATTCCGTCTGCTTTTAAATCTTTTTTTAGCGCTGCAGTTAATCGTCCGTCTTTTAGTGTATCAGAAGTATTCTTCATAAAAGGACGAGGTTTTCCATAGCCATATTCATATGAATCAGGGTATGTATACCCTTGTCCTGTTTCAATTACAGTTGCAACGTCTTTCCCATCATCTTGTCTAATGTTGTCTAAAGACACCCCATTGATTTCATTGGCGGTGATAAAAGCATCTTTAATTTGTCCTGTGCGTTCATAAAGAAGGGGATTGTATGCACCGTAAACATCTTCATCTACATGTTCTTGTCCTGTTTTCACCATAATATGTTTCACATTAGAGGAAGACTTATGAATTGATTGAATTGCAGCTAGTTCAACCATAGCTTTGATATCTTTAATTGTTTTCGCCACTAACTTCACCAGAACTGATCTCTATTTCTTCTACCTTTTCTAGAATAAGTTTGTTGATTTCCTCTTGGTTCATAGTTAACAAGTCTTCAGTGATTTTTTCTAAAGCTTCTGTTGCATCTTTAAGCTTCTTCATACTTTCTTTTGGAAAACTGTTAATAATCATAGGGAAAAATTCGGAATCCACAAGCTTAAGGTACCATTTAACTTTATTTTTGATGTCATTCGGTATCCCCAATTCTGAAAATTCTTTGACAATTGAAAAGAATACCCATTGAACAGTGTTTATTTTACTAAAATCAATACCTTTATCTTCAGCTTTTTGTTGATCAGAGATCATTTCAGTTAGCATTTTTGTTAACCGAGAAGGAGAAAAGTATGGGTAGATGAATACATGTACATCATCGGTTAATTGGACTTTTTCTTTCTTGTCATATTTACTGATGCTCTCCTCGATTAATCCTAAATTTAATTTCTTTGATGCCATTTGAATTCCTCCTTTTTATTGTAAAAAAGTTCTGCATTAAATAAAGAAATGATTTAATTGCAGTTAGTAATTAATAACCTGACTTTTTCAAAAAGACATGTTATAGTTATAAATAATTATGGAAATGCAACATAAACATGGGAGGCTTGTATTTAATTTGCTGGCGAATAATTTAGAAAATGGTTCTTTTCCAAAAAATAATGAACTAAAATCAATTGCATGGAAAATTGCAGATTTAATTTATGAAGAAAGAGCAATAGAATCGAGTGGTTTTAAAATAAAACAGATAAATAATTTTCTTCATAGAGCTGAAATCTTAGATATGGATGAAAGTCCAATTTACATTTATGAAATTTATGAAAATAGTAATAGTTGGAGTTACTCTGTCGTTAAGTAGGTGCAGTAAAAATGAAAATTGACATCTTTGGTAGTTGCGTAACAAGAGACCCATTTTCTTTTGTGAAAAATGATTATGTTATTGAAAATTATTTTGCAAGATCATCTCTAGTTTCTCTTTATTCTAGACCATTAAACATTAAAAAAGACGGTATAGAGTTAGATTCCGAATTCCAAAAGAAGCAAGTTTACAATGATCTTCATAAAGTATTTCGCAGACATATTCAAAAAGAATCTGATAATGTATTAATAATTGATTTTATTGATGAACGATTAGATGTACTTAAATTTTATGAAACGTTTATTACGAGGTCTATGGAATATGCAAATTCAAACCTACCTCGAATACTAAATACAACTTTATTTGAAAAGTCAGAGGATTTCTTTTCTTCATGGGAAGCTTCTGCTTTAAGATTTATCCAAGAGCTTAAAAAGTATCACAAAGGAATGATTATTCTTCACAAAGCTTATTGGAAAGAACAATACATAGACAAAAATGGGGATATTCTAAATTTTGAAAATGGTCAAGATATAAAAAAGAACAACGCCTATTTAAAAAGAATGTATACTTTCATTGAGCGTAATTTAGCGGAAAGAATTCATTGTATTGAGTTAGATTCATACAAATGTGACGCTAATCATAAATGGGGGTTGTCTAACTTTCATTATGAAGAAAAATATTACATCGATTTTATTTCCTCGTTAAACTCAATTTTAAAAAAGCACCTTGATAAATAGGTGCTTTTATACTTCTGTAATCCCGAATATCCAAAAGTTCCCGTAGCTTTCCACCATATTTTCAGGTTTAATTGGGACATAGCCACGTGAAATTTTGGTAACAGAACCACTTGGTAAAAGTGAAGGAACTTTTGCAAAGTCAAAAAATATAATTTTCATATCTTCGTTTGGGGATGTAATAAGATTGCCGCTATTATCCTTAAACCTTATTAAGGCACTAGTTGTGTTAAGTGAGTAAACATAAGGATTGAGATTTCCCGAATTGGACATGTGAAAATTATATATGTTCGAAATTTGATTATGAGTTACCCGTAGAGCGTTATAATTTGAATCCCATGAAATTGTGGCTGGTGATATATTATTAGAGTTAATCTCCCATGCTCCGTTAAGGTAGCGAATATAACCATGTATGTTTTCATAATAAGTCACATCTATCTGTGAAGCGGTTGAGACAGTGCGCAACTCTCCGCCATACGACGGTACAGTATCTTGTGAGAACTGTGCTGAAACCACATCAACAGATGGCATTGTTGCATGTTTGATTATGTAACCGGATTTATCCTCTTTTGATATTATATCTATATCATTCTTATGATATTTTGATGCAGCTGAGAGAACAGAAGTTCCAATAACTTTTGCGAAAAATGGAGCGGCCATCTCAATGAAACAACTGTCTTTACTTACACTTGCACCAGCTATAACACCGTATTTCGCAAACGTCTCATCTGCTCCAATTATTATTGAGGAAATGGTTTTTCCAGTAAGCCCATAGTTAACTTGAAGCTTATATTCGTTTTCAGTTGGAATAGATACTGATGCGATATTTACACTTTTATGTGCACTATCACCAATAACTTGCCAACCTGATCCAGAATTTCGAATTGTTCCAGCAATAATTCTATATTTACACCCATCCAGCCCCTTGACTAACTCTAAATTGATTTTGGTGATTTCCCCATTTACATAGTTCTCCATTATTGTGTTTGCTGTGTCTAGTGTTGTGTTCCAGTTATTTCTCTCAACACTTGTAATATGAACTGTCTTATCATTTACATGTGTTGAAAATTCATTTTTTGATGCTTGTTGTATATTTTCAACATTTTCTAACCCTACTTGAGCTTTTGTAACCTTATGAGGGTTATTTGTATTATTTACATGCTCATTGAACTCACTTTTTGATGCTTGCTCAATATCTAGAACATTCCCAAGTCCGACCTGTAACTTAGTTACATCATGAGGGTTAAGCTTATCGTCGGTGTGTTTGTATAACTCATAGTTTTGATACTCCATAAATTCACTAACTTGATCAGTTAACTTTTGTTCGTGTGTAACCATATGTTTATCAGTTTGTGAAAACAGTTCTTTTAGATTGTTAATTTGTTCATTGTTTTGCTTTAATTGACCAACAAATTTACTGCTACTCATCAACTCACCGCAATTCCTTTAACAGATACATCACCATTGACTGCGTAAACTTCAAACATTACTTTAAACAATCCAGCGATATCAAAGTCCCAATATTCATTTGTGTTCAATGTGCTGCTAGCGAGTTGGAAATCTGTTTTATTGGTGCCACTCAAGACTGATTTTTCGCCATTTTCGTCAACCGCATAAAATCTAACTTCACGTGAAGTTGAGGAACCAGAGATCTTAACAGTAAGTTCTTGAAAATGGCCCACTACAAACTCTTCACCTTCTGATGGGGCAGTTGTTGCTTCATGAAATGTAAATGAAGTTTTGTCTGGAATCGTTACTACGACATTTTCAGTCGTTTCTGTCAACAACTCCACCTCCTTAATTTGAATAAAAACTGTCTTTTATCTAAAAAAACAAGAGGGGAGGACTTATTCAAAAAGCCCATCCTCTTGTAGCTTATTCCATATAACTTCCCAAGCTGGAGTAGAAGAAGGGGATGACTGAAGCGAACTTAAAGGTTCGTATTCATTGAAGTCGCCTTCAAACCGTTGCTTGAAATCATCAACACTGATATAGGAACCATCTGATAGCAATAGGAATTTTTGTTCCAAACCATCAAATTGTTTGAACAGACCACATACTTCATCAAATGTCATTATTCCATCCCCCAAACAACGATTTTTAACCCAGTTAGATCAACTGTACCGGCTGCTTTAACTGTCAGATGTATTTTTGGAGCAGTGAAAGTTAATTGTTTTTGTAAGGGGTAATTCTGAACAAAAGCAATACTGTTGAATAGAACAGAATTATCATTACCTGATGTAGTTGCAGAATAAAATGGGATGTTTTTCGGTACGGAATAAATACTTGCTAAAACTTTGCTGTTTGAGCTGTCTGTTTGAGTTGTGTACATAGCAACACCGTAAGTTCTGAAAACACCAAGTGAATCGATTAGATCAACTGTATAAGACTTAGTTGCACCTGTAGCTACGGTATCAGCATCAGTAACAATAAATTCAGAATAGGATTTTTGAACTTGAGTTTTAATTGCTGCAGTGTTTTTAACCAAAACAGGGACAGAAGCCGTATTAGTTATATTTACATCAAGTGCAGTGTTGGCCACATTAACATTAAGAGGCTGGTCATTATTGAGACCAACCTCCAAGGGGACAGTGGAACGTTCAATTGATACAGCTGTTATGGGATTACCTGTCCCATCATCTTTTGCAGAGGTGTATTTATCACCGTCTTGATTTAAAAAAGCAATAATAAACACCCCCTTAATTATTCAGTTGTTCCGCCAAGATCTGAGCTTTGAGTTGAACCTGTTGTATCCTCAACCGGAGCTGCGGTATTTTCATCTCTACTTGCTTCGATTACTACAGCCATTTCGTCTGTATCTGTATCTGCTAACGCTTCAAACTTAATTTCAGGTGCTAAAGCATTTCCATTTTCTAATGACATTTCAAATTCCCCTGAAGGAGAAACATTAGGGAACTGGATATAGATGTCACTGTAAACTTCTTCTGTATCAGGGTTATAAGCAATAGTGCGATATTCAACTTCATATCGTTCTGAGAACTTGCTGGCTTTAATGGCTAAACGTCTACCGACTTTTTCAATTTGATACACAGCTGTTAGTTTGTCTTTAGCAGCCGCAAATGCTGTTGGAATTGTATATGTGCCATCAGTTGAAACAGCAATCTTATATGTTAAACCTTTTTTGTTATAGAAAGTAACATCGCTTACAGGTTTTCCTTTTAGAGTAACTTTGTTTGTATCATCTACAATCAGTCCATGTTCTCTATCGAAAACCTTTACTTTTGTTTCTTCCTGAATTGTTTCACCCTGTGTCATTGCAAGCCATTCTAAATCAAAGAAAGCATTTTTGACAGTTAGGTTAATTTCCTTCTCAGATTTAAGAATGTAAAGTGGTTTATTTCCGATTCCACCTCTAAGTTTTTCTTCGGAGATTGCTTGGGAGAATGATGCTGTTTGTGCCTCGGCTGTGAATACAAGCTTACCGTCAGATTTTCGTTTAAAATAAACGTCAGCTGTATCTTGAATAACTGTTTTCATCTAATTGTTGCCTCCTTAAATAATAAAAAAGACAGCTATGCGCTGCCTTTACCAAAACCTTTAGTTTGTTTCATGAAACTTTCTCTGCTTATGTAATGTTTTTCTTCTTCAAATAAATCGATATGTTTTCCCCAGCTTTCCATGTGTTTGGCTGCATCAGGTGAAACGGTTGCAAACAGGGTGGAGGTATCGTACTGTTTGAATTGACCAACTCTGTAGTAAGTCATGTATAACTGAAACAGAGTCATTTCATTAATATCTTTGTACAAATATCCAGTGTGAGCAGCAACACTGCTCATGATGTCTGCCATATCAACCAAATCTGAATCCTGACTTTTCACCCTTTTGCTGCGCTCGTTAGCTCGCTGTATCTCTGGGTTAGAGCTGATTTTTTCCTCTTTTAGACAAGACATTCTCAAGACCAATTCTCTTAGGGCTTCGAAGTTTTCCGGTGTAAGTTTCTCTAAAATTTCAACGCCATTAAAAACTGTACTAAATATTACTTCATACGCTTCTTTAAAATTCGGAAGGATACTTGTAATTTCAAATAATGACAGTTTTTTAAGTTCGGCAATAAGACCATCTAATTGGCCAAATTGATTATTTTCCTTTTTGCTGTAAGTATAAATAATCTCTTTCTTAGACATCTTAAACCAGCTGAGGTACGGAGTTAAAAAAGCATATTCCTTAACTTTTATAAACCGACAATCGCCAAATTCAGTAGGGATTGGTTCACCGGTTATAAAGAATTCACTATCAATCATTTCATCGCCCCAAAGGTATATATTAATTTATATCCAAGGTAACCGTCAGGTGGATTAGTGATTAACAATCTTTTATAAGAGTTTGTCTTACCAATACCAGCAAAATTCTGATTGAACAAGAGCTTATTAATTCTGTCATTAATCTTAAGATTTCTAAATTCGGTTTCTTCAAAGGTGTTAATATGGGTGAAAACATCAATCATCAAGTCTTGATCAAGAAGCATCGCACTTTGGTTGGATGGTTTTGGTAATGCGTTCCCTAAATAAACACACATCCTACATAACGGTGAATCCGATAGATCATCTGTTTTAGGTGCTCGCTTAAATATGGTATTGATTATAGCGGGTGAGTCATTTGTGGAGTCATAATAATTTTCAAGTGATTGAACATCTGGATGAGAAGGGGAGAGAGGATCATCTTTATAATACAAGAGCCGATTCAGTTCAACATCATCCATAACTAATCTGAAGACTTTTGTCATCTGTTCAACAGTCATGCTCATGCCTTTTCACCAACTTTCTTTTTGGCAACCAATTTTATTGTTCCGTGGTCTCCATAAACTTTAGAATAGTCTATATCATCGACTTGATAATCTTCGCCAAAGAAGGTGAGGGTAAGTCCGATTTTCAATTTTTCATGAACAAGATAAGGAATTGTAATGTTTGCTTGACCATCCGGAAGATTTACCGCCAATTCAGTGCCATTTATTGAAGTTGTCCTTTCGAATATGCAGGGGACTTCAGTTTTTTCACCAGGTACTTTTTCATAAATTGGCTTACCGGTGATTTCGTTAATTTTGCCAGTATCGACTAACTTGTCTTCTGAGGTTAGAAAAAATGAGGTGTTACATTGTCTTATAGTAGCACTATCGTTCATTTTATTGTCTGTAGGTCTTGAATTAACAATCCAATAACTATCATCATATTTAATCAAGTCGCCTCGATTAAGCAATCCTAATACGGTAAGCACTTTCTTAGTTTCACTGTCTTGGGTTGTTTGGATAATTACCTGTTGAGACTTATGATTGAGCTCAATATCATATGTTTCGGGTGAATTCGCAAGAATTTCTTTAAATATTTCATATTTGTTCGTATTAAATTCATCGTTTTCCCAGCCACTTAAATAATTCGAGGAGGAAGAAAGGTACCAATCTATTGACATCTAAGCACCTCACTCGAAATTATTGGTTTTAAGCTTGCTAATTTTTTGATCAATATCATCACACAAGCTCTCATATGCTCTATTTACTTGTGCTTTTGTGTTTGCTAAGCCTGTTAATTGAATATCTCGTCCAATTACGTTATTCAACTTGAGAGCCCTATCTCTGTATCTGCCTAAATATCCTCTGTACATAAGCATTCCGAGTAATTGGGTTTGAGCTCTTGAAAGTTTGACATCAAACGTATTAGTTTCTTCATGGAAACCAAGATCTGTAAGATCTGTTTCGTAATCGCTAATAGCATTAATCAAAAACTGTTTTTCAAGACCCTCCGGCAACACTTCGTTCGATTGAAACAAAGAATGAAAAACATTGATAATTTTTTCATAAGGCGTCATTAAATCACTCCTTATGATTCTGTATCAAACTTAAAACCAGTAAATTCTTCGATAAACTTGATCTTTTTATAGTCATTTACTTTTTCTTTCTTTGCAATTTCAAATAACTGAGCTTTTTCGGATTCTAGTTTGATATCTTTAGTTACATTTTCTTCGAATGTTTTCTGAGTTTTGTAAGCTAAAATCTGCTTGATTCTTTCAGGTGTGATCACTTCTTGCTCACTGTCATTTTCAGTAGCCTCAAACCCAAGGTGAACCCTAGTTTCTTTATCATCAATGAAAATTTTCGCATGAGACCCTTGCCCATCAGTGCCTACAAACATTTTCACATTATCAAAAACTTGAGACTGAACTTCACCTACTGTAATTTGACGAATGCCATTAGCAGGTAAACGGAAATCTCCATGGCTTTCTAATTTTTTGAAATATAAGTCCCACGAGCACAAATTTTTAATAGCGATTTTCTTATCTAAATTAATTGACATAATACCCTCCATAATTTTACTTAGGAGGGACAATGCCCTCCATAATGATTTTATTCAGGTGTGATTTCGAAATTTTCATCACGGATTAATCCGATTTGATATTCTTGTCCTTTAGCTACACCTGCACCGATTTCCATGTCAAATCGAGTAATCTCTGTACCAGACACGATATCGTTACCTGTCATAGAAGTTAATCCACCACGTTGGAATACTTGAAGAGGAGATTTTGCACCTTGAGGAATGAAGAATAGAAGACCTTCAGGAAGGTAAGTTTTGAAGTTATCTCCAGTCTTGTTAAGTTCAGTGAGGTTGTATGCATTAGGTAATTCAACAACAGAAGAACCTTTATAAGTACTCAGTAAACCTGTCTTGCGGATTTCATCCATTACTGATTCAGGCAATTTTGTACTAGTCGCATCTCCGGCGACTGCTTGGAATCCAGCAAAATCATTTAACTGAGAAACAACAGAATAATCACCAACGATAGATGGTTGACCGAATCTACGAACCTTCTTAATAGTGTCATCAACTGCAGATTTTTGAATACCGGCATTTTCCGAGAAATATTTAACACCGGTAGCTGACTTAATGGCGTTGTACATTTCATTTACGACATAATACATAGCTTTATTCATCATATCGGTCTGAACTTGTTCCATACCTTCAGCAACTTTATCTAGGTTTCCACTTTGGATTTCACGGTAATTAACAGCATAGCCTGCTGAAATAGTCTGTGTTCCAATAGGGTATTCGTTCCAAGTTGTAGTAGCAAAAGGAACGTCTCCACGAGAAGCTTGGAAACCACTTCTAATTGATTCGTGTGCGTATGTAGTCATCATTGGTTGTTGATCATAACCGATTTGTCTAAAAGTACCCATGAAATCAAATAATTTAACAGCTGAAATAAGTTTAGGTTCAATTGCTAATCTAACAATTGTATTTATTTCAGCTTTTGCCACAGGGTTTCCTAGTACAGCTTGAGCTGCTAAATCTTTGACATGGTTCATAACTGTATCGGCTTTATTACCGAATTTAGAAATATCTTTTCCTGTTGCAATTGCAGAGAAGATCTCAATAATTGGCGATTTTGAATTTAACTTGGGATTAGCAAACACATCTGAATCCCGTTTTACGTTATTAAGTTCAATTTTCATAAGTTTTACCTCCAAAAGTTAGGGATTAGGCTTGTACTTTTAAGTACAGACCTTTACCACCGAATGTAGTTTTTTCAAGAACTTTAAGCTTAACTTTATAATCAGCAACATCTTCTCCAGCTTTAGTCCATTGACCAGTTCCATCACCTGCTGGGACAATAACATCGCCCACAATGAGAGCATCAAAACCTTGAACTGTATCTTGACTCAATTCAACTGGTAGGTCAGCCAAATCAGTTACACGGAAAGCACGAACGTATTCATCTTTCAATACTTTAAAATCAGCTTTGTTTCTAACCTCAGGTTTATCAATGATATTGCCAACAACATAAATGTCGCCCTTTGCTGCTGTAGCATCGGCAGGGGTAGGCGCCAGGCCAGTAGAGTCATCTGGTAACACAACCAAGCCAGGCACTAAATCTTTTGTTGCTTTACAACGCGGGTTATTTCGCACCTGTTTGAAGGCACCAATAGTTCCAAACTTGAACATATAAATTCCTCATTTCTATAAAAGTGTTATTTTATTTTAATAGAGATCATTAATAGATACTGAGCTTTCTTGTCCAGCATCATTAATTTCTGAAAAAATGTCTTTATCATTAGTGCTATTTGTTTCAGGTGATTGATTCTTTTGACGTTGTGCAATAAATGATTGAGCAATTGAAGAGTTAATTTCCGAGAGAATTTGTGTCTTTAGCTCAAGAGAAGGAGATTTGGAGAAGAGTTCGATTTTTTCTTTCGCGACCAATTTTTCTTTCTCTGTATATTTATTGAGATCTTGATTTAGTTCACTTTTTAGCTTTTCGTTTTCTGCGTTTTGTTTGAAATCTTTCAGTGAATTCAACTCGGCATCAGCTTTTTCTTTTTCTTCTTTTGCTTTTTTGATTTCTTTTTCTTTCTCCTCAACTTTTGCTTTCTCATCTTTAGCTGCTTTTACTGCAGCATTTAACTCCTCATCTTTTTTCTTAAGCGCCTCATTAAGTTCAGCCACTTTTGTTTCAAGTGCTTTATTCTCAATGTTTAGCTTATTATTCAATTCAACTAATGCTTCATCTTGTGTTTTTGCCATTGACTGTTCCTCCTTGTGATTATTATTTAGTTCCAGTAAGACAGCAGCATCATCAGCTGGATCAATTCCGAGAATTGCGTCGCCGGTGAAATCAAATCTCATAGGTATACGACCTTTTTCTTTATACCCACCGTCATACTCAATTGAAGAGCTGCCTTCAACTGCAGAAATTTCTACTGAGGTCTCAGGGAATTCGCCATCAAACATTTTCGATTTAAGCCATTGTACAAACTTAGGGTACCTTTGGTTGTAAATAAAACCTTCACCAATTAACACTCTTTTTTGTTGACCATTTACTTCTATAGTGTCGATATATCCATTGGTTGTAACACCAACTACAGTACTGTTTTCAAACAGGGGAGTCCCATCTTTAATTTCTGTCATGCCATGGCCAAATGGTTCACTGTTTTCACAATCAATAAATTCTACACACAGCGGCATATCCTTAATGGAATTTAAGTTTGCATTAACGTATTTTTCGATCCAGGTAATACCGTTTTTATTGTATTGGGCATTGTTTTCATGTATTTCAAGAACAACCCACTTTACAAAGGTTCGTCCACTTACTTTTCGTTGATTATTAATCTCTAAGATTGCACTTCTCAAATATTAATTCACCTCCCTTCATGAGCCAGAGGGCGTACCATTACTGTTATTTGTTTTGGACTTAATGGTGTTCTCGTTTTGAGAAATATCGTCTTCAGGACGACCAGCAGACTTATCATTCTTACTCATAGTGTAGGAAGTTTCATGAACAGGGAACTTCTCATCGAATCCTTCTTCTTTTTCATATTCCATTAATGACAAGTAGGCATCAGGATTCCACCCAGTAGCTGCTATCCAAGCAGTTAAACTTCCTCGACCACTCGTGTACAAGTCCTTCATATTTTGGACTTTTTCTTTACGGTTAACGTGGGTAAGGGGGAGATAGTAAACTTCAACATAAGACTTGGGATTCTTAATGATATTTGAATTAATGACTTTGTTAAACTCACTAGAGATCTGTTCTAACCAGGAGAAAATTTGTGAGGACACCATTTCAATGTTTGTAGATTGAGAGGAATAATTTCCGTCTTGACCATTTAACGCTGAACCTGCAAAACCTAAGTTAGTTGATATTCGTTTTATTAATTCATCTTCACCTTTGACTTTAAGGAAATCAACGTTTGTCTCAAGTTTGTCTAGCTTAGTGCCTGAGGCCAAAGAGAAGAATTTTATCCCTTTGACAGCGCCTTTAGAAACTAAGGCATTTTTGATGCTGTTGTGCTGTTGCTCTTGTTGCTTTTGCGTTAAGGAAGAAACACCTTTCTTTTCACCTTCGGGCAATGTTTGATAAATTAATGTACTGTTCAAATCATCAAGGATGTTTCTTTTTGTATCAACAAAATAATCGTCATAAACCATATCAACAAATGCAGCTAGTCCAATCGGTCGTCCCCATTGATCTTCCATATCAGCACTGCCTTTAACGGTGATTGTCTTATTGTTGTCTAATACGAGCCAACGTTTATTGAGATCTTTTTTGTGCTCAACATAACCTTGTCTAAATTCCTTTGGCCACCTTTTAAGTTTTAAAGATCTCCCTTTGCTTGTGAATTGATCAAAGTAGGAGACATCAAAAGCCACTAAATAAGAAGAGTTTTTTCTCCCGACAATTTTACAGTAATCGATAGGGAGCGAGAGGATAGAACAATTGAACTCTTGTGCATCGTTGATTTCAGATATGGAATCAACTTCATAATCACTAAGTGTTTTAGGAAAGTTGTCGGCTACAATTGATTCAAAATAGTGGAAAGATGTGCCGTAAAGACTTAGTTTTCTAAGTGAATCTCGGACAATATTTTTGTCATTTATTTTTCTTAACGCGATTTCATATGTTTGTTTGTCCAATTTTAATTGACTATGATCATTTGAGTTCCCATAGACAACTCTATCTAGAGTAGGGAGCGAAACCATGTAGTCAATTACATTTCTGTAAATACCATTTGAATTATAAAGAAATTTTGAGGCATTTCGAATTTGTTTGTTATAAAGGTTGTGATTATTAAGCCAAGTTTTCACTCGATCATATGAAACTGAAGTATTTGAGGTATTGAAGAATAGCGAATCCAGGTTTGATAAATCAGTATTATATTCATAAGACGGCTCTTTTTGGGTATCCATTTTTCACCTCCTGATTAAAAAATTCAATTAAAAAAGAACCCAAATGAATACTCTTCATCGGATTCCTCTTTCTCTAAAAATTGAGCAATGTAATATAAGGCGTAAGCAATCGCACTGTATCTGTCTTTATCGATACGTTTTACAACCTGTTCTACAGTAAAAGAATTTTGGTTTTTCTTGATCCGTAGGTTGGCCACTTCGTCAATAAACAACTGAGTTTGAATACATGCTGCTTCAACCATAACATCGTCTGCAATGTCTTTTTGATTTTTGATATCTTCGAAAGCTTTGAGTAACTTTAACTTCCCCGATTCAACATAGTCTAAAAACTGGGTGATAATATCCTGGTTTATACCTTGTGATTTTAGATTGTAAACGACTTCAGGTGAATTAGGCACGTCTGGTTTTTGATCAGTGTTAATTGTAGCCCAACATCCAAGCTCTTCATTTGTTTCAGGATCAGTAACATCTTCTAATAATCGGTCGATTAATCCACCGCCGACTCCATTACCATCAACAACAACAGCTTTGACTCTAGAGAGTGAGAGGTCTTGGTTTCCGCCATAATTTTTAAATACTCTTTTCACCATGATGGATTGTTCCTTAAAGCTTAATCCATTAGGTGGTTCAATGATATTAACTACTTGAACTTGTCTAATAAGGTTGTTACTATTCCTAATAATTTTTAAAACAATAATAGCCGTTTTGTTGTTTGACTCAGCTGCAGAACGTGCAACGTCTACACCAATAACATACTCATTAAGCAAAAAGTTTTTGTTTTTATCCCGAGGACAAGATAGCTCTGGTTGTGTAATAGTTCTGGCTTTAATTAATTTACTGATGTTGATTAAAGCTCCGTCACTTGCACCAATCCAATCACAAAGGTAATTTTGTCGAAAACGGGTAACGTTTCCTTGTCTGGCTTTATTAATCGTGGACATTTTTTGACGACCAAAGTGGATAGGAATTCTCCAATCAGATCCAAACACAAAGGAGCCTTTCAAGTCACCAGTTTCTTTAACCATAGTAAGAATCTTTTCGTATTCATCAGAGTTTTTGTATCCTGATGTTGAAAAACGGTTTATTTGACCATTTAATTCTGCAGGATCAATTTCACCAGTCATTGTAGTTCGTGGAATATTGAATATTGGTTCAATGGCATCATCATAGAGATCTTTATCGATTAATGCAGATTCTTCAAGAGAGCCACGTCTTCTACGTAATCCCTTTGAAGATTGGGCATTGGCTAGGTTATCGATAATTGCGCCATTTTGAAATTCAACTCTTCCAGTATCTTTGGAAAAACTTTCGCTTTTGATTTCATCTGCAATAGAAGGATAGAACCTTAAAATTTCATCATGTTTTTCTTTCCAAATTTTAACCGCAGATTCTTTGGTTGAAGCGGTTATTGCTAATGTGACATTTGGGAAGCAGATTGCTGTATGGTACGCAACCATGATTTGAGTGAGGGTTTTTGATCCACCGCGAGGAATACAGAAGTAATTTTGAGGGAAGCGACTTAGGGTTCTCATCATAACTCTTTGGTATAAATCAAGTTCAATTCCACCAACTTCGGGTTTTAACATGTCATAAAAAATATCAGGATAAAAACGAATGAAGGAGGTGAATTCTGCCCATTTTGAAATGTTTTTCTGTATTAAGTTAGAGCTATCATTGGGATTTACTGGAGTTTCAAATGAGGATTCATAAATATCTGTTCGATTTTTTGTATGTTTATTGTTCTTAGAGGTGAAGTTTTTGTAGCTTGCCATTATTCTTCATCCCCAGTGTCGTAAAGTGGCTCTTTATACACATCTTCTAAGTCACGGAAAACGTTGTTTCGTGCTTTTTTCAAGTTTTCAATTTCTTCTGTAGTTAGCCCCTTTGATTTGAAATCTTCTTCGAGCATCTCATCGTAAAAATGATATATGTCTTTATAAGCTACTTTTTCTTTATCCTCTAGTCTTCTGTAATAATTGATTATGGCCCAAATGATTAAATCAGCATCATCGTAAGGTTGAGCGGTTAGGCGGGGAAGGAGAGGGATGATGCCTAATTCAGTTTCAACTGCTTCGAAGAGTTGTGAAAGCACATCCACACCGCCACTAATATCACTCTTACTGAGCTGCGAGACGTTGATCTTAGCGTCAGTAGCGGCTTTAGAAGCAAGCGATCCCCATTCTTTAGCTTCTTTAACATCACCTCTTGCAGTGGCCATCTCTTCTTTGACACGAAATCTTATAAACGATAGTAAACCTTCGGTATGCAGTGCCGTTTTCTCACCGTAGCTTCTAATGAGCTTGACATACTTACGTTCAAATTGTTTGTACTCATCCAGAGTGTATCCCGATCCCCATTTATCAATCATGTCATCTGTAATTTCTGTAGAGTAATCAGTTGACGAAGGGGAGGGAGTATTATCAACACTCATACTATCAACTTCACTTTCTATACAACTATCTTTCCAGCACGTTCCATTGAATTGCTTTAAAGAGTTGGCCATTGTGATGTAAGCACTGAACGTGTCTGTTTTTCTCTGAATGGCTTGCTCCCAGTACAATGGATCAAACTTTACGTCCATTTGTTGAAGAGTGTTATATACGGTTTCCATGTCATCATAGTTAATCGTTTTCTTTAAACACGTTTTGCAAATCGGGAATTTTCCAACCTTTTCGTACAACTTGTTTTTTGTGTTATAAAAACCATTCATTTTATCCTTTTCTTTAAGACAATCTAAACATTTTAATTGTTCTTTTCCTTTTTTGACTACCACATATAACACCTCCATAAAACATATTTTACGAAACGCCTAGTTTAGAGACTAGACGCTTTAAAAATATGCTGTAATAGTTAAATGATTTTATCCATGTAAGTTAATTCTCCACTCTTCGAAATGCGCACTTTTCTTCCTCTTGATTCCTCAATCATCACGTCAAATAAACCCTGTCCCATGCCAGCTGTATCGATAAACAACCTAGAAGGGCGATGACTTAAAATAAATTCAATGATCGATATCGCTTGCGCTCTAATAGAAGATCGCACACTTGTCAAAGTTAAATTTTTTCCTGAGTTTAATTCCATGTCTATTAAAACTATTCTCGAAAATCCCGACCAGGATCTACATACATTATCAGATCTTTTCCTTTAGCCGAATCTATCCGAAACCTACGCAATGCTTCAAAAATCTCTTGATCGCATTTATAGCCAACTTCTTTAAGCCGAGCGAGAACTTGTAAATATTCAAATAGATCGTTTTTAGTCAGTTGTTCAATCATCATTCATCATCCTCATCAATAAATTAAGTTAAAATTAAAGTTTTAAACAAAGTTTATAGGAGCCTACATGAGGCTCCCTTAGTTGAAAAAATAATGTCCAAACACTTCGGTTAGGCTAAGTTGTAGAAATTAACCAGCAATAATTAAGGAAAGCTCCGTCTTAAATTCATCTGAGAAATTAACCCAATGACCACTTAATTCGTTAATAAAACTTTTTGTCTTCATTTAATTTTTACTCCTTCTTATTAATTCAATATGTAATCGTACTGAATAGTCCGACCCTTGCCAGACTCATAAATTGATAAGTTTGCTCCAGCTTTGGCACCTGTCATTAAGCTGTCACTGTATTCATCGGAACCCATTACAGAAGGGAGTTGTATAACTTGGATATTATGAGTGGCTGCTTCACCTACAGTGAGCATGTTTCCGTGGTGGAAGTGGGAGATGTACATGTAATCGTAGAATTTTCGTTTCATCTGTGAGATGTCACGAATGGCATTCTTTTTGTTTTTAATCTGGTGTCCGTGACATGCCACAATTTCAAATTCAAGTAATTTAAAATCCACAATTCCTTCGTCGTATAAAGGAACTTCAATTCGCTCATTGTCTTTGAGTACGTCATGGATATAAGTAGCTATAATACGCTCTACATCTTCTTTAGGCATTTCCGAGCGATTTGTATTATGTAATCTTAGTTCAGTATGATTTGCAGAAGGGATATGTATGTACTTAATTTTGACGTACTTAGAAAGTTCTAGTAGCCATTCAGCTTTGTACCTAGAGTATTTTATCACTTGGTCAATAAACCCGTACTGAAGGGCAGTTAATTGCGATACGCGCAATGCCATACCTTCAACACTATCAGCACCATTTAACACGACCAGCTCATCTAAATTTTCTTTTTGAATGTACTCAACAGTTTCAGAAAGAATCTGATTCATACGCTGCAAATAAATCTGTTCGTTGTATTCATTGTTGTTGCTTTTAAATTGCTTCCCGAAGTGTTCATCTCCAAACCCTAGAACAGCAGCTCTTTTTCTTTCGCTCTTATTTAATGGATAGAAGGAAGGGGGAGGGAGAGTACCTACTTTCTCAATTGCTTCAGTTACATTTTCATATAGAAGCTCTGTTCGACCTTTGACACGTGTATTTTTATGTATTTCATGCTTTACAGCTTGAAGCTTTTTTCTCTCTTCCATGATTTCAACCTTTTTCAGTTCCAATTCAAGGAGAGAATTATTTGATTCAGCTGACTTTTCTTTTTGGTATTCAACTCCTTCAATGAAGTTGTTGAACCATTTTCTATAAGCTGATTCACCTTTAGATTCGCCAGTTTCCTTGTTGATTAACTCTTTGATTTCTTCCCAGTTTAGATTATAAATGTCTTTATTAGAGCAGATTCTTATTTTCCATTCTTTAAGGTTTTCATCTGAGTGACGCTTAGTTTGAACAGGATCGATCATTCAGTCACCGCCTTACTCAACGTCTTTAACAGGAAGTTCATTTTCTTCTTTTACAGTAATTGAAACATTCTTTCCATTAAACTCTGAAAGAATTTCTTTGAAGTCATATGTGTATTCAGCTTCTTTAGTTTGTTCAGTAACTTCCATTACGTCCATATCGAAAAAGCCTTTAACATTAATTTGATGTACTTTTTTGCTTGCCATTTAAATTCCTCCAATAATTTTCTATTTACGTACAATAAGCTCCTTCGGAAGCCCGATGATCCGAAGCATCGGTAACGTCCGAGAAGGGGATATAAAGGAGATGAAAGATAAGTCGGATAGGCGTTGGGGAAACGCCCGAAGGAGATTATTGATAACTTGCGTACCGGAAGGCTCGGAAGCACATTCCGGTTGATCAGTAAAACGCAAGCACAAAAAGGCCATCTAACGATTTAGATGACCTTGTTCTGATTACATTCTAACCCCGTTTCACCTACTCAGTAGCTAACGTTGGGACGCAAGCCTTCAGATCGACAGGGATTACGCGGATTACGGGTTCAGCGACTGAAACCTTTGCAGTTGACAAACTATAAGTAAGTCGAAATATCAAAAGACGCCATAATAACGTCTTCAGGAACTCCTTGTACATCATGGTACATGAGCATATAAACCGGTAATCGCTGTGCGAAAACCGGATTCTCCTTCTACACCTGGAAGATGAGCTAATTCATTTAAGAACTGTGTAAAATCTCTGAATTCACAGTGAAGCCTTGATTAGTAGCGGCAATGGAAGGAATCCCAAAGCTGGACGTATCGCGGTATCTTTAGTGTCCCCCACGCGGGATTAATCAGCTACTCTCGATCAGACAATGAAATACTAACTCTAAACCTCGACACATTATGGTGGCGAAACACCAATAATGAGAAGGAAAGACCCATTATAACCCTTCTCAATGGCATTTTCAGACTCTCTTGTCAGGTTACACGCCTTATTGAGAAACAAAGCGTCTCAAACGCTCGCCATTTATTTTGCACAGTTTTCTCTGACCCGTGTAAGGAGGTATGTGCATGGGAAAGGTAAGTTTCTTGAAGGGAAAGTAGCGAATAAATAGCGAATATGTTACTAAGTGAAAATGAAAAGGCAAGACCGATCCTTTTCTGTGAAATGAGAGCGGTGATCAAGCGCCCAAAACCATATCACTTATTTTACGAGGGTATGTAATTTCAAAGACTCGTTTACCCGGAAAAATTTTGTTGACCGCATAATAAACATCAAAGCTTACAAGGGCATTATTTAAAGGGAAGGGAGACGCATCTACCCTTCCCTAAGTGCAAGCCGAAGCAATACACCGCAATTAATATTCAGGCTACATGTCACCCATAGTAAGACTGTGATGGGATTCACCCTACATTAAAAACTTGAGTAGCAAAGGTCTTACCGACATGTTTAGCCCGATAATAGCCATTTATCTGTCTCCTGAAGATACAGACATCCGAGTTAACCTCGCACCCTCATAAATGACTATTATCCGACTAACTGCAATGACCAGCCGCAGTTTTGTGTCAGAATGATACAGAAAAGAAGGGAGTAGATATTGTTTAATCAAGAAAAGCTAGTCCACACTGTAGAGGAATCTCCACTAATATTCATTTAGATTAGTCTTTACCTTCATAAATGAACATTAGTCGAGAACTGATACCCCAAATATCAGTAATCAACTAATTATTGACGGCACCGCCATGCCATAAATAAATAACTATAATTAATTAACCCGGAGTTGAAGATGAAAAGCGAAAAGAGGGGAGGTCGACAATTTCCTCCATAACTTCCAACTCTGCCACTTTTAGGAGCATAAGCTCTTTGTGACAAAGCGTGCAGGTAGCCTTGCCTGTCGTCCTCATTAACTGATTATTTAGCTTTGACTGCGTCTTTAAGTGCTTTTGCCGGCTTAAATGCAGGTGCTTTTGTAGCCGGAATATCAATTTCCTCTCCTGTCTGGGGATTTCTCCCTTTACGAGCTGCACGTTCGCGGACTTCAAATGTGCCAACTCCAGGAATCTTGATTGAATCACCTTTTGCTAGTGTTTCAACGATGGCATTAAATACAGCTTCTACTTTAGGAGTAGCTTCTTTCTTAGTAACACCTAATTTTTCTGCAACTGCTCCAACAAATTCTGTTTTGTTCATGTTTTAATTCCTCCTAGTGATTTTGCTTATTTTTGTGTTAAAGTATTATTACGGTAACGTTTGTGGTTTTTTGAAAAAACGGGAGACTTACTCACCCTTTTATGTGGAAATTAGCTTTCTTTCTCCCTTATGGCGATTATCTCAAAAGGGGCTTTCAGCCCAGTCGTACCAAGGGTTCAAGGTGCTTTTTTGTTGATCTTTTTTTGCCGAGAAATGCTGTATCCCTTGGGGGAGTAGGGCTCAAGGCACTTTCTATTGGTCGTTATCTTTTTTTATTGTAGCGTTTATGTTTATCTAAGATCATTTTTTTTGAGCAATTGTTACAGTATTTAGATTTATTAGAAGAGGGACTGAACATTTTTCCGCAATTCCCACAAGCCTTAAAATTCCTTAAGTTAATCTTTAAATTTTCCAATATATGTTCGCCAAAGCACTCCCACAAAGTCGATTTGAATTTACTCTTCTTTTTATATAGGTACTTAACTAAAACATCTGTAATAAGTTGCTCATCGTTATGTATTTCCATTAATCTTTGTTTGATAATCTTATAGACGTATAGCTTTTCTCCTGGTTTAATTTCTTCATTATTCATGAGCCACTTTTTGTTTCGGTCAAGACGTTTGTACTCATTGATAACCGTTTCATCAAGTTTCACTTTTTTATTTCGAAGTAAGAAACGGTAATCAAATTTTCCTGCAACTGCGTTAAAGTTGATTCGTTCATTAGGAATAATTGAGTCTAACTTATTTACTGTACTTTCATTAATCGATTCTACGCTATGTTCTTCTTTATCCTTTGCATTGATGAAGAAGTGGGGCACTTTATTTTTTATGTAATCTTTGATTTGCTCATCAACATGATCAGGGCGGGTGGGCATGAATAAGGTTTTTGCGAACTTTGATACCCTCGGTTTCCCGATATTTATTAGGGAATAGACCATATCATCATCTGTACTAGACAGATGGTCAGCGCTTCATAATAAGGAATTTCACCTTATTATTACTCCATAAAGGATGGTCGTTGCACCTTCATTTACAAGTACTTCTCAGCATGATGTAAACGCTTGGCACAGGGTTTTCATATAATACATTCTACATTCATTTCACATTTTTATAGGTTCTTCCTTGTTTAATTCCATAAACAACATTGGGTTTTATGTTACATATTTTTGCAACATGGGGTGCTGATAACCCTTTTTTAAGAAGTTCTCTTATACATAATACTTCTTCTGGAGTAAGAGTGCTTTTCTTCTTGCTTTTGTATTTAAGAATAAAGTCGTCCCACCCAGTAACATGAATATGATTCCATACTTTACACTGTAATATTGATTTAACGATGGGGTAAGAAACACGCATTGATTTTGATACTTCAGACATCTTTTCCCCATTAATCAATCGAACTTTTATCTCGTGTGCTTTCGTTTCATTTATTTTTGAGGATTTATTTTTTGACCCTAAATGAGACTGACGCATCTTTAATCTAGATTCTGGCGAATGCCTTTTATTCATTCTAGATTGTAAAAGCTTTTCTTTATGCTGCGGAGAGAGCTTTCTGCCAATTCTCGCCTTACTCATTTTGGCTTTAGTCTCATCACTAAGCTTTCTTCCGATGTGATTAATCCTATTCTTTTCCCCAATAATCTTTTTGGTGGAGTCAGACATCTTACAATTACTCTTGCCCTCTCCGCCGGTGGTCATGTTAAAGCCATTTAAATAGGCACCTAGTTCATTTATGTAGTGAGTTTCTAATTCGTTCATATCTGAGTTTGGATCAACTGTTTGTAAAACATGGAATTGGAAATCGTTTTCTCCATATTTATTCCAAGTATTCTGCAAATGTCGATTACAGTGCGAATTGTTTTTCAGCTTCCAAGTGTGATGCCAGTAACGCTTAATAAATTTCATCTTAGTTTTCCCCACATATTTTAAGCCGGTGCTTATCTGCTCAATCTTATATATCCCACTCAAATATTTATGCTCATCCTCATTTATAAACTTCACTTTGTCACCCCCTTGTTTTAAATATCATTGTTTAAAAATGTAAAATGTATTAATTAGAATTCCCCTGTTAGCACACTCATTGACGATCATTTCCTATCGCTACTTTTCGCTGAATGCACACCCTAGTTTTCTAGGTTCACTGACTTTTCATCCGCATATCGCTATGCGACGCGACTATAAATTTAATCGATAGTAAAGTTATTCTCCATGCATAACCATTTGATCACGTCCAGGTTTATATTGTCACTGTTCCATATCTTAGTGATGTTGTTACTGTACTCCCCGATATTGATTCCATAAGCAAGAGTTAGTGCTTCATAGATGTTTCTGCTATTAATCTCTTGTTTCTGGGCTACAGACATTTCATAATACAAAGGAACGATGTTCTCCATATTACGCATGGCAATATTGACGATTAGCTCATCAGAAATAATTAAGGCCTTATCCCCGTCATTGTCAAACTGCAGCAGCTTCGATATAGGATCATGAATGCTGGTATAAACACCTGGGGTAATAAACCACTTTTCATATTCCTCATCTTTTTTGTTCCACCTAACTCCATGCTCTCTGTATAGGTGAGGGGAGCGGAGGATATCAATATACCCTTCATCATATAAAGAACAATGGACATTGCTTCCTGAAAGCAGTCCTTTCGGATTCTGAATTCCAAGAAACATTCTTTCACAAAAAGCATATAGATCTGGACATAAATATGTATACCGGGCGTCACTGACAATTAATTTTCCTGATTTAGCGTCTTTAATCATACTCTTCTTCTTATTCTTAATGATTTCTTTGGTGTGATCATCATTTAGCAGCTCAGGATATATTAGAAGAGCTTCTTGAAGGCTTGTTTTATGTTTATTTTTCTCGGTAGCCCCCAAAACTTTCATCATTGTTTCTTTATCAGTGCCTAAATGAGTAATCTCACTAACAGTCTTTGAGCTGATTTGTTTCAATTCCTCATCTGTGATATCAGTGAGTGTTTGTAGCATCTGGTAAGTCAGTTTTCCCTCAACAGATGGATCTTCTTCATTTAATTTAGCTCCTAGACATCCATACTTTTTAAATTTAGAGCGATAGTCATCCCATGAATCATAGTACTTCCACATCTTGAACTGGCTTTTCGTAAATATTATTTGGATATCATCTTTAATAATGTCCCATTCTTTACCGTAGACGTCTTTAACTATAAATGAACTGTGTTTTTCAGCAAACTTTCTAAAATCAAATGGAACTAGTAGCCCCTTAACCCAAGGCAATCTGACCATAAAGCTTTTCTGGCTCAAACTAGGAAGCATCATTCCACAACCATCTGTATGTTCTATAGGAATATCCATAATCTTACGAGTGATTTCATATGTATCCCGGTCAATATAATCAACCAGGCTGGAAACATTTGTTTCTAAGTCATTTACGACAATTGCTTTATCAATATCAATTTCCCATGGACTGCTGGCGCTATTCGATAAGGCCATGTAACTATTCCATTTGTTTATGCTGCTTCCACCTTGAGCATTGATTTGCTCCACACTAAGGCCACAAGTTAAAGCATTTTGATACTTATCTAAGGTGCTTTGCTTGATAAAACAAGACTTTTTGGTTCGTATTTGACCGGCACTGCTAGTGAAATAAACGTATTTCTCATTGTTATGTATGAATCCTTTATCAATAATGTCCCTTAAAATTTGAAAGTGATAAGTTTGGACAACCATGATCTCTTCAGAGAGAGAGTTTTCTTTGATTCCCAGCGTTCGAGTTAAGACTGAATCAAATAATGAAATCACATTATTATCTTTCAGAGAATCTGTTCTAAGTGTTCTTATTTGAATATGATCGTTAAAGGCGTTATAAAGCTTTTCTTTTAAGGAAATAATCCTTTGCGTTACGTACTTCTTATGTTTTTTATCAACATGTTCAAGTTTTTTGATATGATCTCTGTACCTATATGATTTTAAAATCTTGTTATGTAATTTGTTTTCTTGATCATTATAAAAAGCAGAAGTATCAATACTGTAAATATGTACTTGTTTATTAAGACCGTCTTTTTTTCCTTTCAATAAATTCTCCCCTTATTACTTTTATGTATATTTTTTGATTTAATAGTCGCTTTTTAGATACTTATGTACAAGATTTTTGTATGTATAGCTCTGTTTATCGATTGTTCCAAAAAGTTTATAGTCCTCATAAAGAGTGTTTTCTTCTTGTGAAGCAGTTCCTTCAATAATAATAGTCTCTAAAAATCCAATTAAATTACTAAACATGTACATTACTTTCTTTGAATCCTTTTGCATTATCTCACCTCCTCACTATGAGATAATTATATACATATTATTTGTATTTGTCTATTGTTTTTTCGCTAGTATGTTAACAGCTCCAGGTTATTGAGATGAATTGTGAGGCATATAGAGAAGGGGTGATTATCGTAATCTAAAAACATGCTTATCGTAAAAAATATTATAGAGTTCAAAAAGCCAGTAAACGTAAGGGTATTTGCTGTATCGAATGGTGATTAGGGGACAAACGATCGTAAAACATAAGTGAGAGTAGGGGAAGGTGGTTGCTTTATCTAAAAATTGAAGAAATCGAGTAAATTTGAAGAGGGGAAAATGTTGATATTTAAGGCTTTTACGATAGCGATTACGATGTGAAAAAGGGTGATTTTGAGGTGGAATTAGGAAAATGAAAATTTGAATAGGGTGTGGAAATGGAAGTGCTATGGGTACATTCGTTCCCTTAATTTTACCATTAGATGTAAATATACCCCCATATATTGGTATTGTAATACGTGTATAAGGAACATTATACGTGCATTTGATGACTTGGGTAGGTCTACAACAGTGCTAACATAATTCCAGGCCAAACACAAGAATTAATTTTAAAAAAATAAATTGATTAGTAATTTGAAAATGAATAACCATTCATTAAAAATAATCGTATTTATAACGAATCCGAGGGGATCGAAGACATATTTATTTTATCCTCATCACTATACATCACCATATCATATCTTACCCAATCATATATCCTACACTAACCAACTATCACTCTACACTAACCTCATCTGTTCCCACATAATATAAACAACACTATTCATCCAGTCATCCAACCTAATCACACTCACACGCTTTCAGAATCAATATAACACGTCTCTAAGCATCCTTAATCAATTCCCAATCCAATTGTATTTCTTCCCAATCAAACAGCACACAAAGCATCTTAATACCATCCATCAACACACAAATATCTCAACACAAATATAAAAAATATGTATATTAAATTCGGGAATTATGTTATAATAGAGTCATAGGAAAGGAGGTGTACATAGTGCTTGAGAAAGTGGGTATCATAGTTGCTTTCCTCATATCTTTAACGGTTCTTACAATCAACAGTCTAACAATAGTTGAGAAGATAAGAAACCTAAAGAATGGGACAAGCAAAAAGAAAAAGCGTATACGCAAGCGGCTCCGACCAAAGAGACAACGCCAACGTATACGCCGATGAGAGCTAAGCTAAAGGGGAATGAACTTCTCCTTTAGTTCTACCCATATTATAACATGATCAAGCACATTGTAAACATGAAACGATTCTCGCTACGGTTTACCCATGTCACATTCATTGGCTTATTCTTAATGTTTCAACTCATTAAGGATTACTTCAGCAGCGAAGCACAAACACTAATCAATATAATATTCATAGTCACATGTATCATTGCCATATTGTTGTGGATCATCTATTTTGTATTCCTTAAACTAAGAAACAAGTCTCACTAATCTTATAGGCCTCATGGTATAATTAAATCATTGAGGTGAGATGATTGGAGAAAAAATTCCTGGATGCTATTCGGCAGCTGACAAAGGAATTGGAAATGCTCAAGAAAGATATTGACTCCATCAAAGAAGCAACTGTCAGAATTGATAAAGACCTTTTAGAGTACAGAGAAGAGATAAGCAAAGTAAAACAAGGTGATTCAGTATTAATCATGCAGCAACATAAGGATAATTAAATATGCGTTATAAATAAGGGAGCGGTAAGGCAATTATCGTTCCTTATTTTTCAATACAAAATTAAAATATAAGGAGAATATATGGAAAGAGTTAAAGTGATCGATTCTATTATGGGTAGCGGTAAAACATCTGCAGCAATTGACATGATAAATAATTCAGGGACAGACGAAAATTTTATTTTCATTACACCGTACTTGGATGAAGTGGATCGCATTAAGAAGAGCATAAGCAGTAAACAAATTTATGAACCTAAAGTAAAGAAGAAAGGTGACAAAACACAATATAAGTTTGAGTCATTTCATGAACTTTTATCTCAGAACAAAAATATTGTTGCTACACATAATCTATTCAAAAATGCTAATGACGAAACAAAGGAGCTGATCCTTTCAGGCAACTATACATTGATATTAGATGAAGTTATGGAAGTAGTTGAACAGTTACGTGTTAAGAAGCATGATCTAACTACACTATTTGAATCAAAGTTAATATATGTTGAAGGCGGATTTGTCAAATGGAATGAAGAAAAAAAGGACTATGAAACACGCTATGATGATATCCGTGATATGGCTTTAAACAATAATCTTATGTACTTTAAAGACAATATATTGATTTGGAATTTTCCTGCAGATATATTCAAGTTGTTTAAAGAAGTTTACATACTCACTTACATGTTTGATGCTCAAATACAAAGATATTATTATGATATAAACAATATCAAGTAT
Source organism: Bacillus sp. FSL R5-0416 (assembly GCF_037975425.1). Taxonomy (NCBI): domain Bacteria; kingdom Bacillati; phylum Bacillota; class Bacilli; order Caryophanales; family Bacillaceae; genus Bacillus; species Bacillus sp. FSL R5-0416. The sequence continues at coordinate 1,946,193 of NZ_CP150252.1, forward strand.
CAAAAATACGTTTCTGAATTTATAGATGGGCAATACAGGTTTACAAAACATAATACTGAATATGAGAGTATTCTAAAGGCTCAATTAAGAAATAAAATAAAAATATATGAAGGTAACTTGAATACAGTTGGCCAATTGGATTATTCTTTATCATCTAATTGGTATAAAAATAAATCACCGTATACGATCAAGAAGGTAAAGAACAATGTATTCAATTACTTTAACAACATTGTTAAGTCATCAAGTGATGAAGCTATGTGGACGACTTATTCAGAACATAAAAACAAAGTAAAGGGGAATGGATATACAAAAGGGTTTGTGTCATGTAATGCAAGAGCTACCAATGATTTTAAGCACAAAAAACATTTAGTGTATACAATAAACAGATACGTTAACACTGTTCTATATAATTATTTTAAAGAGAAATATCAAATAACAATTGATCAAGATGCATTTGCATTATCCGAGTTAGTACAATGGATTTGGAGATCTGCAATAAGAGATGGTGATGAAATAACATTATACATACCCTCATTAAGGATGAGGGAGCTACTTATTGAATGGTTAAATGGGTAGCTAAAGAGAATAAACCTCTTAAACTCTAAAAAAAGCTCAATAATACCAAGGGTTTTCCCGTCTAAGTCTTTAAGAGAGACAAAAATAAATTAAATAATAAATTAAGAGAATGGGGGTGCTGCTAATTGTTCAAAACGGTTCGTTCCTCACCTGAACAATTTTTGCTCACACCACCCCCAAACCCCCTCATGAGCAATTAATATTAACACTATTTCAAATACAAAAAATATGTATTTAATTATTGAACATTATAGATTATCAAGTTATAATATAAATAACAAATACAAATAATATAGAAAAAGGGGATATTTAAAATGAAAACAACACTTAAAAAATTGTCTCAAAAAGAACTTCATAATCTAATTGGAAGTACTGTTATATTAACAGAAAATCACACGACGATTTCTGGAGACAGAGTTTTAAAGAAAAAAGGATCTCAAGGGGTACTGGTTGATTATCAAATGTTTTGGGGCGAGGCCACCATCCAATTTGGCAAAAGAAATTACAAAGTTAGCATGGACGTTGTTCAGCTTTTAGAGCAATCAGGGGAAATCGAACAGAGCAGCGATGTATCCAAAAATGCAGAAACAGAAAAAGCTATTGAAAAGGAGTACATTTTCAAAGAGACAAGAACAGTAGACCAAATTCTTGATAAACATAATGATTATATGACTTTGTATAGAATCTTTAATGATGATGCTTATTTAGAAAAAGCAAGACAAACGTTACAGCAACTGAAAAAGTTATAAGTGAATCAAAATAAAACAACAATTTTATACATATGGAGGGAAGGATATGAAAAATCAAATCAACAGAAATGAAATGCCTATAGAAGATAAAAAGTTATTACTCGGTGTACTGTTATATGATATTAGACTAAACTGGAGTGATGAAATATCTGGTCGTTTGAATACTGCACTAGGTCTGTCTTCTGAGTTGGAGCTTAATGAATTATCTGAAAAGATACATGGATTCCTTTTAAAAGAATTAAAGGGTGATAACAAACATTTTGATGGAAGGGTGTTTAGAGGGGACTATGAACAATTTTTAGAAGATGTCAATATAAGCGACAGGTCTGAGCTATTCACCAGTCAAGCTGTGTATTATCTGACTTATCCAGAAATGATATTTGAGGATTGGGAAAGGTTTGCCAATGAAAATTCAGCATTCATTGATAAGATTCAGGATGTTCGATAAAACATGGACTTTATTCTAAACGAAGAGAGATGTGAGCAATGGTAAATATCTTAACTAATATCTTGAAAAGTGACAGATTGGATGAATACCCATTATTTCAAAAGTTCTGCTCCCTCAAAGAAAAAGGGTTACGTAAGGAATCCTTTAAAGCATTATCTTCCTTTATTGATGAAGCAAAGACGTGGGATAATAATGCCCATCAGAAGTTTGCTTGTTGGCTATTTGCTTTATTTGAAACATCAGATGATATTCACCATGTACTCGTTCATCCTTTGGAAGAGGAACTTTTAAAGCCTTTACTTAAGGGATGGATGAAGAGTAATCCGGAAGATCCAAGGCCATATGGGTGGTATGGCGTGTTTTTCAATACTGAAAAACGTGTCGATTACTTACACAATGCGCTTAGACTTGGTGGCAGCAATGAACAATTATCCTTACTAACGCTAATCGATATAAATTTGAATGCACTTTGGTATTCATTTCATCATATATCCGAAGATTTGTACCTTGGCGATATTAAAGACGATACAGCACTTATTATTAAGTCGCTGCAGTTAAACAACAAGGTAGAATGTCAACAAACAAGAAATAGCAATAACGAAGCACTTAACTATTATCAAGATCTGTTGAATGACTGGGTGTTGTTTACAGAAAAACAATCAAAGGGATTTATTGAATGGTGTGAAAATAAGGGTAGAAATTATCATTGGGTCAAATCCTATTATTACGAAAAACATTGAGCGCAGCTAGTGAAGCTCGTTATGAGTCGAAAAGTGGGGACGTAAAAATCAAAGGCAAATATGGGATTGACCATGATGATCCTGAAGATTATCCTTTTTAATGTTTCACAAGGTCAAGGAGAATGATAGCCTTGGCCAATATTATAAGTTTAATGATCATTTTAAGTGATCAAAAGTAACCAGAGGTGAGGATGATTGATTAAATCAAATTTAAAACACATATTAGACGAAAGGAAGATCAGTATTAGGCAGCTATCCAGAGATATTGATCATGAATATCCGACTGTCAGAAAGCTTTATCATGACGAAATGGAGCGGTATCCAAGAGAGCTGTTAGATAAAGTCTGTACATATCTAAACATCGGGCTGCATGAGTTGTTGATATTCCAAAAAGATCATAACCATATCGATGACTAAAGGTGAAAATGGTATACTAAAGTTGCAGAGATAGGAAACATTTACATATTATTTAAGAGGATGGTTTAAAATATGCCAAAAAATTATAGTGAAAGAGGCTTTGCCATATATGAAGAGTTTAGAGACACTCAACAAACAATTGTTAAAGTTCAAAAAAGCTCTTTAGCTGAAGAGGATTGCGTTTTCATTCTAGGAAATAACGATGTAAGTAGTCATCCAGATAAGTATTTCCCTCCTCATTTAAATGTAGAGCAAGCTAAGCGTGTTATTAAAGCGCTGCAAGAGTTTGTTAGGGATAATGAAGAAACCAAGTTTCAATAAAATCGTACTTTTATAGGGAATAGGAGAGGTTATAATGCAAAATACAGTAAAAGTAACTTTCAATGTAAACGGTGTAGAAATCAAAACAGATGCGGGTGTACCACAAATGCCTAATGGCATTAATGCAGATAATATGATTGTTTTACATGCTAAAAGCAATTTGAAGAAAAATCTTGGAATTGATATTTATGAGGTTATGAATGCAGAGCATTACGAAGATATAGAACATCTCGTGACTATTGACAAATCAGGCTATATTCAAGGTGTTTAAATAAAATCATTCTTTTATTTTAATTGGAGGGGTACATTTGGGCATACTCAACTTTTTCAAGAACAAAGATAAAAATGAACAGCATGAGAATAGAAATAATAGTATTAACACTGTTGAGATTAATAACGAAACAGGGGTGGAATCAAAAAAAGAAAATTTCCCAATCTTGATTCAAGAAACAGCCTTCTCAAGGAAGTATGAAGAAAAGTCTGCATTTTTCGAGTATATAGACTTTAAGGTTGCAGGAACATCACACTATCAAAAAGATATTAAGAAAGCTATCAAGAATGAGGATGAAGATAGCTTTTTCTTTGATGAGAAATATCATGGTATGACAAATAAAGAGATTCTAGAATCAACTTTTGATGAGCCGATATTTATTTATCATAATGCCCTTTTCTCAAATTGTGAATTGCGGTTAGAAGAGAACAACAAGCACGATCCGGAAGCTATAGCTGTCTATGTAAATGATTGCAAAGTAGGACATGTTCCTCGAAAGGATTTTCAAGAAGGCAAGAAATACATTTACGATCAGTTAAAGAGTGGCATAAGGCACCCAATCTCAGCAAGTTTGTATGGAGGAAAATATAAAGTTAACCGTGATGATACAAAGATTGAGACCGGTGAAACAGATTATAAAATTGAGTGTCAAATTGTGATTAAAACAGACAAACAGACAATATAACTACGATTTTAAAGAGATAAGGGAGAATATAATGAATATTTATAGTTTGCAAAAACTCACTAAGGAATATAAGTATTACAAAGAGCCAAGAATTATTTTTCGACCGGTAAGGGGAAGGGATGATCCATCAGTTGTAATAAATGATATTAAAATGATGGCTGAAACTAAGCGATTTAAAAAAGTAACAAAAATTACTCACTTTCATTATGGGGAAAACTCTGGAGATGATTTAACTTATGTTGATTTTCTAAATGGGGACACTGTTTTAATTGAAAACTACTTTACATTTGGCCCTTCTAAAATGAGATCAACTGAGTTTGCGAATTTTTTATATCATGTCGGGTTTCCAGATGACTTTTCACACTCAGTTGTACATATTAAAGATGGTTATGACCTTCTTCTTACAATTGAACTTGATGGAACAGAAGAAGTAGACTATAGAATTAACGTTAATAAACCAGAAGTAATTGATCCTTCAACATAAAGCAATTCTTTAATAGAAACAGAAGAATAGCGGAGGTACCATTTTGGGGTTATATAAACCGTTAGACAGTTACGCTTATACATTGGTATGTTCAAGCTTGTCATATGGTCTAATCTTTGACTTGTATATGTTTGCTTACTCTGGTTTTATGGCAATCGCATTAGTCACTATTGGCATCATAGGATTTTATGCTTTAATCACTTACTTGGTATTTGCTGTCCCTTTGCAAGTGTGGCTTAGAAGAAGGCCCAGAAAATTCAGTTTGAACAATTTTTTAATTTATATTGCAGTAGCCTTTTTAGCTGTGTTTTTGTTCTGGACTGTTGATTATCCGCCAAATGCTCTTACTGTATTCAGAAGCTTAAATTATTACATTATGAGTATTGTTGCAGGTCTTATTTATTGGTTTTGGGACTCCATATTCCTACGAAATTAACACATTAAATTAAATCATGAATTTCACAACGTTTACAACAAGTAAGAGGGCTGCTGATCCAAACAGTAAATAACCAGACAGTTTTTGTTTGATTAATATCGCTTCAACTCCGACTACTGATAAAAGGGCTGCAACAAACAATTGAACAACCAGTAACAATAATTCATTTTGATTAAACAGTGAGTATACGCACAAGACTAATGCAATGCAAGAAACCGAAATTTTTGCAACTTTTAGCAATATATCACTCCTTATGCAGTCATGCATTAACCTTAACACGATTACGTGTCTTAATCCGAGAGCATAAAGAATCAAGATAAAAGAAGTGTTTTAAACAAAAAGAGCATTAATCTAAATACTCTTTTTCATACCGCAACGCCGGCATTCACGTAAGAATATTCCACTCTTCACAGAGCTTTTGAACAAAGTGTAATCACAATTGTCGCAGCGACCGTATTTTACATCTGGATATTCTTTGTAATCATAAACGATTGAAGTATCATACCCATTTGTTTCGAATTTCTCTTCCATTTGATCACCTACAAAATTTATTCAACATACTCAAGAATAGCAAATTTCGTTCGATATAGGGAGGGAACAAATGATTGGTTTAGCTTATTTTTTAATTATTTGGCTTGGAGTTGGATTGTTGACTAGAATGAAGTTTATTTTTGTTGATCAGGTTTATGATGAAAAGTTTAAAGAACTCATGGATTAAGAAACAGCAGCGGGCATGGAAAGGAATTTGGCCAGCCTGTTTTTCAAAAATAAGCTTAACGTTATTGCTTTTTTCATGTTAATTGGCATACTGCCATTGGCAATGAGGATTACAAAATTATTTAAAAGAGGTTGATTTATGCCTTTGCTTGATTATTTTTATGTACTGCAGTTTGAAAACAAGGAATACTTCAAATCATTTAAATTAGATGAGGACGGCTATTTGACATCTAGCGACCTCCACGGCGCTTCTAAATTGCAAACAATGTATGAAGTCATTGAGGTAGCAAGTGAGCTCAAAACAAAGTGTAATGTCCAATGTGAGGTAAGGGAAATCCAAGTCATAAAACGTTAGGGGTGCTCAGGTGTATTGGATAGAGTGGATTGAAGGTGGGGAAAAGAAGAGCATTGTTGCTGAAGGATGGATTGAATGGGCTGCTATACTTGAAGACTTGTATCAAAAGCGATTTGAGTATGTGGAATGGAAGCGGCTTTGAAAAGGGGGAAAAATGCCATTAAAAATTTGGTTTTATTGTCCAGTTTTTTAGGGATTATGCTATCAATTATTGGGCAATTATTTGGAGTCCTAACAGATTTCTTTATTCCAGGTATCGCCCGGCTTATGGGGGTTTTAGCTGGACTCCTAATATTACTTTGCTTTAAGTCAAGAAACACAGAAATGCAGACATTTATTGTGAGCTTAAGTACTGCACTAGGAATAATAGGTGCAGGGATTTTATATCTTCCAGCAGCTATTGTCAATGTCTTAATTGGCTTCAAACTAAACAAAAAGTTAAAAGAAGAAAACACTAAGGAGCAGATCTGAATAGACTGCTTTTTGTTTAGTGTGACCATGGAAAATTGTAGTATAATAGTAATAAAATAATCATTTTATTTAAAGAAGAGTATACTCAATTTTAAAAGGGGCGTAAAAATTTTGTCTCTTATACTAGACCCAGTTTCAAAAAATAGGAAGTATAGAGAATTAGTTCACCAACGGAAACAATGTACTTTATGTCAAGGAGTTAAAAACCCAGCTGTGATTTTAGATGGAAGATATGACTCAAATCACATTAATCCTTGGACTAGATGGTGTGGCAATTTAAATGCTAAGGTGATGGTTGTAGGTCAAGATTGGGGTCATGTTGAAGCATTTATTAGAAACAAAGGACAAGTTAATCCGTTAAATACAACAAACAATAAACTAATTGAAATGCTATCCCTTATTGGTGTTAAGTTGGAAGATACTTATTTGACAAATGCAATACTTTGTATGAAAGAAACAAAAAATTTGTCCGGGAAAACAAAATCTGCTTGGTATAGAAATTGCGGTGAACATTTTTTAAAAAGGGAAATTGAAATTGTTAACCCTAAAATCATTATTACCTTAGGAGTAAAAGCCTTTAGGACTGTTAAAAGAGTATATAACATAAAATGCTCAAATTATTTAAGAGATGTGGTGAAATATGAGGAACCAATAATGATAAATGAGGCAAAGTGGTTTCCTGTTTATCATATTGGAAAATTGGCACAAAGCTCAAGACCCTTAGATAAACAAAGACAAGATTGGGTTCGAATAAAGAACTTTGTTTGAATGAAATTAGTTAAAAGAATCCTTTCACTTAAACAATGGTAGGAGGTAAACCTTGGATTTTTATCAAAATATGTTTAATGATTTATTAAATGATATCATTGAACAAAAAACAGATATTAAAAGTGAAGAAATTAGCGAAATATCTCAAGAGATCATCGGAAGAATTTTAGATCCTCAAGGTGAAATATTTTTAAGAAAATATAATGACTTAAAAAATAACATGTATTCCAATTTCATGTATGAAGATCTTACTTATCAAGAACCACTTACAAGATTAAAACAGAGATGGTTAGAAGGTTTTGTATACTTAAAAGCAGTTGAAAAAATATGTGAAGAAATTTCTATGGATTTTTTATTAGAAGATTTGCACTATAACCCACCTGAAGACAATAAATTTAAATTTATTCTAAAGGTATTAATGAAAATACATGTTAGGTCGATTAAAATAAGCAAGGAAATTCAAACCTTGTTAATGTCAGGATTTGCTGATGCTGCTTTATCAAGATGGAGAAGTTTACATGAAAACAGCGTTATTTTCAAGATTTTAATGGCTAATTATAAGGATCTAGAGTTTACACATGAATTAGTTAGCAGGTTTATTAGCTATTCTGAAATAGAGAGGTATAAAGAACTGATTATTTACAAGAGAAGTCAGAGAAAGCTAGAACTTGATCCAATAGGCATTGAAATAGAACAAGAGGTTAAAGATCAAAAGGATGAACTGATAAAAAAATATGGTCAAGAATTTTTCAAACCGAATATGTGGGCGAGCATATTATTTGAAAATAAAGTTAAGGAAATTAAATTTCATCAGTTAGAGCAACTAGCTGGCTTAGATAAACTTAATGCATACTATAATCAGGCAAACATGCAAGTGCATGTCAGTCCAAAAGGGCTATATAGCTCATTTTCAATAATTGATGATGATATGCAGCGTGAACTATTTTCATATGGTGGTTCTAATTACGGTTTATCATTACCTGGTCAGTTAACTGCAATTTCTCTGTCGCAGATTACGACAGAGTTATTAAAATTAAAACCTAGCGTTGATGCAAATATGATTGGACAGTGCCTGAATATGCTTGTAGAAGAGTGTAACAATGTATTTGCTTCTATTCAGAATGATATTGAGGAGGAGCACAAAGAATCGCTTAATGAAAATAACGAGAATCATTAAGCAATTAGAAAACTTTCTAAGCCGAAAAACTTTTTGACTAGTATAAGTACAATGAGGAATAATTCCTCATTGTATCTAAATAAAATAGGAATTTTAAAGAGAACTCAAATACAAAAAATATGTATAAAATAATTGACTCGTAGTGCGATCTATAGTATTATTAAGTTAACCAATAAAGACAACAAAAAGAAATGAGGGGAAATAATGGAGTTAATAAGGATAGCTATGAAGAAAGACTTGGAAAATGACAACTCTTTAATGAATAAATGGGCAACAGTAGCTGGCCTTAAAAACCCCAATCCTCTTTATGACTTCTTAAACCATGATGGGAAAACATTTAATGAATTTTCTTCAATAGTCAACATTGTTAAGAGTCAGTATCCAGACCGTGAATATGAATTAATGAAAGATTACTGTTTAAACCTAGATGTTAAGACAAAGGCAGCAAGAAGTGCATTGGAGTATGCGGATGCAAATATGTTTTTTGAAATAGAAGATGTTTTAATAGATTCAATGATTTCTTGCAGCAATATGAAAAGTAAAGAATATGGAAAAGTGTATAAAATACATAGAGAACTGTCTAACAGTGTTATTACTGAATTTGAGGCAGTGAAAAGACTCGGCAAATTAAATATAAAAACACCTGAAATGAATTCTTTCTCAAGACTCTTGCTGCTTTATCATTATTTAAGCACTGGTAACTTTTCTCCGATGGCCCAACTTATAAAACAAATTGACCTAAGTGAGATTTCTGAGAACATGTACATTAGAAATACATATCAAACAAGAGTCCATGTTCTAATGTCTAATATAAAGTTAAATGAAAATTCATTAGAGAAGTGCAGAGAGTACTCTAAAAAGGCATTGGAAAGTACAAATATCCTGAGATTTCAGGTTTTCAGCTACTTAACTATTGGCAACTCTCTATTATTTTCGAATTATGAATTGGCTCAAGAAAACTTTTTAAAAGGGCTAAGCGTTTCTGTTCAAAATGAAAATTACAACATGATTTTCCAGCAGGCTTTGTGCTTCTTAAATAATGTATGGCGTAAAGAAAATAAGTGGATTAATTTTGAATCTGATTCAATTATGGATTTGCAGGAGCAAGCTCATTGTTTTATCAACTTTAATGAAAATTCCAAAGCAAAAGAAGTTTTGGATAAACTAGATCTTTTAGTTCACAACGATAATGAGCTTGCAATGCATTATTATTTGAAAGGAAGACTCGAACAAAATAAAGCATGTTTCTATTCTTCAATCGAGTATTTTAAAAAGTCTAATGACAAATTCCTTATTAGGCTGCCACTGTTAGAACTGCAAAAGATGGGTGAAAATCAAAAACTTTTAGAATTACTTTTACTTTAAAGGAGGTGAGACAATGAAAAAACTTATTATGGCTTTAGTTATCTTGGGCGCACTAGGCACTTCTTACATAAGTGCAGATTCTTCAATCCAACAAGCTTCAGGTGATTATGAGGTTGCTGGAATGCCACGTGGAGCATAAAATCCATTGACACATAAAGTTATTAGTATTATTATTTATTTAATTAAATTAAACAGAGAAAAGTAAGACGTTTGGCTCTTTTGAGCTAAGCGTCTTTTGTAGTTTTAAGGCCATCACTTAAATATTAGGTTTTAATAACATCTAGTGATCAACTTCAAATACATACACCCTAATTAAATGAAATGCATTACAAAGCAGCACATTCGCAAAAAAAATTGCGTAGAATGTGCTATTTGTCGTTAAAAAAATCTTTACTTCCCTTTTGTAATGCATTACAATTGCTATAGATGCAAAAGATAAAAAATATGTATATAGGAGGTTGGTGGTATGTCCGCAATTAGTTACTTAAAAAACAGTATGACAATGCATAAAACCATTTACCAAAAGAAAGTTGAAAGCTTAGTTAAAAATGATTTGTTTTTTCATGAAAAAAGCATTGAAAAGTCAAAAATAATGAAGAATGAAAATGTTCGAAAACAACTAACTAAAGGATACATGAAATTGCTAAGCGAATACAAGGAGGATTAATGATGCATGTTGTAGAACTTAGGTCTACAAATCATAAAGATATTGATGCCGATTTTGTTTTAAATGCTAAACAAACTTACATAGAGAGTGTACTAAACATTAGGAAAATGATTGTTAATGCAAAAACTGAAGATGATCTACATGGTGCAAAAATAGAGATAGCAGCATTATTAAAAGATCTAAATAGAGTATTATTAGGTGGAGATGGATTAAAAAGAAGCATTGAAAATAATCCGCATTTTAGATCCCTAATACATTTTGTGAAGAATTTAAAACGACACATTGCAATTGAATTTGAAGAGTTTATTTATCAACCATAACATATACGCACTGCAGTCTATAGTATACATAAAAAGTAGGAGGTTGACATGTCAGAGCGAATAAAACAGCTATTGGTCAAACGTGGCATCACAATAGAGGAATTGTCGAGGGAGACAATGATTGATATTCAGAAATTAAACAAAATCATTGAAATGCCAGATGAATCAGATGTTACAACCATAAAGCTTATCGCTCTGGTATTGAATGTCTCTATTGATGAGTTATTGGATGAGAAAGGAGGAGAAGATAATGCAAAATAAAGTTAAACAATTAAAAAATTATGCGGTTTACGATGATATCGAGGGCTTTTTAATCAATAAAGATATAAGAAGTAGCTCAGGGAATTCTAACTATATGATGCCTTCATCAACTAGAAGAGTGTCGAACACCAGAAAGAATTATGAAGGGGATATTAAGCAGTTCTTTAGTGTGATTAAAGGTAAAGATGTCAAAAGTTTAGTTCCCGATGATTTAGTTGTAAGTAAAAGCGAATTAAGCAACTATGTGAAGTATCTTCAGGAAAAGGGGTTAGTTAATAATAGTATTAACAGAAAAATGACCTCACTGAAGATGCTCTATACATATTTGGAGCATGATTATAAGGACTATATTGACTTGTCGGTGTTTAATACTGTCGAAAGGCTTAAAACTGTAACTAAAAACTGGGATAAAACAACCCAGACAGAAGCCGAAAGAATCGCTCAGGATATGTATATAAATGAAAGACAGAAACCTTTAATGAAAAAGCTGTTTGTTAAATTCGCCATCAGAACTTCTTTTCGTGTAAGTGCGATTTTGCGCGTAAGATGGAAAGACATACAGCTTGATGAAAGTACAGGCCATTATATAGTAACAGTTATTGATAAAGGATCTCAGGTTGTGTCTACAGGCATTAACCAGGTATTTTATGAGGAATTGTTGCAGCTGAAGGAAGAGGATGGCAGCGAAACTGAATTGGTTTTTCAAGGGCTTTCGGAACAATCATTACGACACTCCTTGAAAAGGTCGAAAAAAAGGTTAGGTATACCTCCTGAAAGAGAATTAGTCTTACACTCATTTAAGGGTGTAGGAATTGACTATGTCTATGAGAATTCTGGTCACGATTTACTTGCAGCAAAAGAACAAGGAAATCATAAAAATACATTAACAACAGAGAGATATATGAGCAGAAAGATTAACATAGCGAACTCTGCTGGTGTCACAATGGATGAAAAAATTGATTTAAATCCACTATATGAAGCAACTAAAGAGGATTTTATTAGTTTTTTTGAAAACACTGATCTTGTTACATTAAAAAAGTTTATAAAGCATGTAAATGAGCGATAATCATTTTTTCGGTATATTACTCAGTTCAAATGATAATTCTTCTTGATTAACCAGATTGCCTTTGGTAACTTTAAATTTAGCAACATGACATGAGGTGAAAGGCTATATGACAGTGATCTTTGATCAGTCTGCAAATGAGAAACTGCTTTCAGAAATGAAAGATGCTATCTCGAAAAATAAACACATAAGATCTTTTATTAACGATATTCAATTAGAGATGGCTAAAAATAAAATTACTCCAGGGACAACACAAAAATTAATTTACGATATAGAAAATCCAGAAGTCGAAATTTCTAAAGAATATATGTACTTTTTAGCCAAGTCACTATACTCAGTTCTTGAAAGTGAAAGGTTTAATCCACGAAATTACTTCACAGAAACGGATATGAGAGAAATTGAAACGTTATGGGAAGGATCTGTGGAGGAAGATATAAAATTTCCGTATACATTCAAACAAGTTGTAAAGTATTCGGATGATAATTATTTCTTCCCAATCACTGCTAAAGAGTTGTTTATGCTATTTGAAAATAAGTTATTGCACTATAATCCTAATGCTCAAAGAACGAACAAAACGAAAAAACTAGAGGGCTCAGATATTGAGATACCTGTACCGCAGCTCAATAAACAATCGGTTGAAGAAATAAAGGAACTGTTCTTAGATGGGAAATTAATTAAATCAGTTTTTACGTTTAATGCACGTGTTGGAAGCGCAAGTTGTGGCGAAGAATTAAAATATGATGACGACACTATGTCTCTTACAGTGACTGAAGACACCATTTTAGACGTTTTAGACGGGTATCACCGGCTAATAGGCATTACTATGGCTATAAGACAACATCCTGAGTTAGATCATTTGTTTGAAGAAACCTTTAAAGTGGACATCTATAACTACACTCAAAAAAGGGCGAGAGAGCATTTTGGGCAACAAAATACAATAAATCCAGTGAAGAAATCTAAAGTAGCTGAGATGAGTCAAAATGTTTATTCTAATAAAATTGTTAAGTTCATTCAGGATAATAGCATAATTGGTGATTATATAAAGACAAATGGAGACTGGATAAATCAGAATCAGAATTTACTTATAACTTTTTCTGACTTCAAAAAGGCAATTGAAAGAAGTTATTCTAAAAAAGATTTTTCAACTCAGGCAGATATTTTAAAAACTGCAAGATACCTTACATCTTTCTTTGATGCTTTAGCTACACAATATGTGGATGAGTTCTTAGGTGATATAGCAAAAGAAAGAAAGAGAAGTTTTGTGAACAACTATTTGTTCTTTAACGGCTACGTTGTACTAGCTAAGAAGTTGCAGTTAGATGGAGTAAGTCTAGATGATTTAGAAAGTAAAATTACCGATGTTTTAAGCTCTATAGACTTTAGTAAGAAAAATAAATTGTGGGATGAATTAGGTGTAGTAGACAAGAATGGAAATGCTAAATCACCACAAAAGATATGGAATTTCTTTAACAATTTAAAAATAGACGAGTAATTACTTAGGAGTTGTTTGTTGCAATGTTCAATAGTGAGATTAAGGAAAAATATTTAGATACCTTATCTGAGGGTATGGTTATGCAGATGAGGCCTATTTTTGCAAAAGCAGAGATTACTGAGACTTTATATAATAAAGACATTTATGATTTCACATCAATGCAAATTTTAGAACTTATACGATCATTCGATCAAACCACTATTGGTAGTGTTCGAAGAACCTTAGCATTATTGTCATTGTATATTGATTGGGCAATTTCATATAAGTTAAGTAAAGGATTAACCAATTTGGCAAGAACTATTTCTGAAGAAGAGCTTTATGAATGTCTCGGAGACAAAAAATTATATATTACTTATAGTGAATTAGAGGAAATGGAAAATCAATTAGTTAACTATCAATCAAAGGCTGTATTAAGGCTGTTGTTTGAAGGGGTTTCAGGTTTAGCTCATTCTGAATTGCTAAGTTTAACGAAAAAGCAAGTTGAGGATGCGATGCTAAATGGTAACGTTTTAACCCTCTATGATTCAAAGCACGGTGAACGAAAACTAAAAGTTAGTAGTGAATGTCTTGTTATTGCCTTAAATGCAGCTCAGGAAACTAAATATAAATTAAAGAATGGGAAGGCAAAAGGCCAAACAAAAGAAGTCTTTTTAGTTGAAAATGATTATGTAGTTAAAACAAAAAGAACGTCCAACAAAGGAGACGGCCAAGCAAGTAAATTTGTCATAACTAATCTAATTACTGATATATCTGAGTTCTTTAAAATTAACTTTTTAACACCAAATACTATTGTTAGATCTGGTCATTTGTATAGAGCATATCAGCTTTATAAAGAAAAAGGGGTTATTGATAACTCTGTAAGGTATCAGATTATAGATGACTTTAATTTAAGAGTGAAATCCAAATATCGAGCAGTTTATTCAATGCAAGATTATATTAATGAGGAAGAAGTTAATAAATATTACGCAGAAGAACTAGGTCTAAAAGAGACGACCATTTAAATATGAAATCCATTTGACTATTTTGGTTAAATGGATTTTTCTTTTATCTCAAAAAATTGTGAAAAAATTCGCATTTCGACAAAAATAGACAAAATAATCACTTTAAATACATGTTTAAATGTAGTAAGATGGTCATGTAAACCATATGGTTTACTAAGGAGGAGACCAAGACCAAAGTCTTAGTCGTTTCAATGCCTTTCAACCTTGAATTCATAGAGGTCTTCGACATTACAATCTAAAGCAGCAGCAATTCTTTTTGCAGTTCGAATAGACATATCTACTTTAACTAATCGATTATAGTCGCTCAGCTGCTGTTTCTTAATCCCAGTTATCTCTGAAAGTTCATTGATTGTAATGTCTTTCTTTCTACATAATTCAGGTATCAAGCATTGCCCGATCTCAACTTTAATCATAATCGGACATCCTCCTGCGTTCTGTTATGGAAAGACATAATACATATCATACCATACGAAGCCGATAAATAACCACTAGCATAACACCTACTTTCTATGTATAATGATTATACAAAACAGAA
The DNA here is from genome assembly GCF_037975425.1 of Bacillus sp. FSL R5-0416. Lineage (NCBI taxonomy): Bacteria > Bacillati > Bacillota > Bacilli > Caryophanales > Bacillaceae > Bacillus > Bacillus sp. FSL R5-0416. The sequence continues at coordinate 1,961,512 of NZ_CP150252.1, forward strand.
CGCACGTTCCCTTAACACCTTAAGGGTTTATCACAGAAAATTGAACATAGGAGAATGAGGATGGCAGGTTATTTAAACAATATTGAACTGAATCTGGAGATTGTACTCAAAAACAAAGCAGATAGTCCAGAAGTCTCTGAAACATTGGTAACCAGGATTTGTGAAAATTTACTTTTATCTAAAGAAGTCTCGTTTTTAAAAGCTGACGGATCAGTTGAAAATTTTAAATTAAGTGATATGGAATATGAAATAACAAATACAGAAGAATTGCCTGAGTAAAAATAAAAAAAAGAAAGACTCCATTAAACATAATGTAATCAGCAGCAAGAGGAGAATGAAGGTATTGTTTTGAATATATTTGTTGATCAAGATAATTACAAAGAGGTTAGTCTGAAACTTACAAAAAAATTGCTGACTTCAGAACATTATCAATTCCTACTTGGTTTCAAGGGAGAGAAATTAGATATTACAATTTCAGTTACACCACAAAGCCTCGTTAAGCTTAGGGATGACATCAATGAATTGATCTTTATGTTCTCAGATTAAAATTAGATTCGGTCACATAAATTGGCCGAATCTAATTGACAGATATTAAATGATGGGTTATAGTTTATTCAAATACAAATAATATGTATATAGGAGATGATAAAAGGAGCTATGTTGCTTGATGAAAAGCTCGATAAATTAATGAAAACGATTCTGCGATTAAAAGCATACAAAGAAGAGGAAAATTTACGAAGAGTCATCGGAGAATTTCATTCAATAATTGATTATGCTTACGAGGGGATGTATATAGCTGAAGATATGTTAAGAGAAGAAGAAAGTAAGGGCAAAGAAGTAAGTACATATTGAATTGTGTAATTTTCACTAGTAACAAAATTAAAATTAGTGGATAAAATGTAAGTTTTATCGAGATTCAAATTGGAGGGGGATATCACTTGGAATTATCATTAGATGAATTGAAGCTCTATCTTAAACCATTAGTGTTTTTCGGTGAGTTAAAACTTGAAATCAGTGATTATGAAGAAGGTAAGAAAATTGAAGTGCTGGTTCATGATGAAGGGTCTTTAATTAATTTAGAAGGCCAAACGATTAACGAAAATTATGTGTGTACTACATGTAATTGTACTTTATATACCGATGAAAATAATGAAGTATGTTTCATAGAGCATCCGTATGGTGCAATCACAGCTGTAAATAAAGATCAAGTGATTCATTTAACTAAGCTAATTGGAGCAATCATAAATACGGATGAGGAGGATCCAGTTGAATGAACACAGCATACAGAGTTTGGGACGGCGAGAAGATGCATTATTGGGATGATGGTGAGCTGAGTCTTATTATCTCAGGTGGAGAATGGGGGCTGTATCGCAATATCGTTGGAGCTCTTTATCCCATCCGTATTGCGTCTAGCAAACAAAAAAAATCGGCTCTCATGTGGGGAACAGGGTTGAATGATAAGAAAGGAAAGGATATATACCAAAAGGATATTACTGAGGAATCCTATATAAATCCTATGTCTAAGGAGAATATAATTGATCGTTATGTGATAGAGCGAAAAAACGGATTTGACAGAATGGAACACGTTAGCGGAAAAGAAGGTTTTTATAGGCACTTATGGCTGCGGAGTGATGAAGTTGAAGTCATCGGCGACGTTTACCGGAATCCTGAGTTATTGGAGGGCGCGGAGTGAATGACTTCCAAGAAAGAAAAACAATTTTTAGAGAAGTACTATCAGGAGTTTAAGTCACTCCGAGAGATTAATCCTGCCACGTCTTTGGATGAAGCATTGTCATTGTTCTGTGTTGCATTTCCAGAAGCGGAGCCCCACAGAAACTATTTTTATCAAAGGACTTTGAAGGAGGGCGCGGAGTGAGTATGAATTCTATTGATTTGCTATTTGAAGATAATATGAAACTAAACCAAAGAGAAAAGTTCCTCAAAAATGGTATTCCATATGATGAGCTTGATACACAAATGATTAATTTAATTGATATTTTAAATTTTAAGATGGGATTGAAAACGCGTCATTGTTGTTTTGGGCATAAGCCATACGAAGAAATTCAAGTGATGTTTGAAGAAGAAGTGAATTTAAAAGAAGATCAAATTCTGGAATTAGCAGAATTAGCGGGAAGAGAATGGAAAGGTCTTCAATTAAGCTTTAGCAAATGGGCGAGGTTTTCTCCGTTGATGTTTAATTGGTCATTGGTGCTATCGAAAAGGTTTAGAGATCCGGAAGATGCAAATAAATACGGATACCTGAGATCAGTTGAAGAATTCTTTGAAAGCTATGCTGCAAAGAAGTGATTAAAAGATGCATTTTAACGGAAAGAGGGGATAGAGATGCCAGTAACAGAAGGAATGTATCAATGTATGTTATGTGAAGATGTATTTGAAGCTAAATCAGGTGATTTTTCTAAATGTAAATGTGGAGAATCTGAGATAGAGCCAAGTTATTTTGGATACACTTATCGGAATGGAAATAAAGTCAAAACAATAGAGACAAATAGATACTATTTAGAAGATGAATTTGTTACTTTCCCGGAAGATATTCAGGAAATTTATGATGAGATTAAAAGGATTAAAGATGTAAATGGTTACAAGTACTTTTTATTTGAATTAACTGAGAAAGGACAACACGGAGAGAAATTCTTATCAAAGATAAATTTGTCTTATGAGCAGTCTGTAAGCAACTATACAAGCGAGTTTAATAGAATTGAACTTAGTTTATCTCTACACAAAAACGAATATAGAGGAGATCGAAATGCAAAACAAAGGCTGCAGAGATTTTTAAATATGATGAAGGCGATTGATTCTAATGAGTTAGATGTCTCAAAAAGAGACGAATTATTGGAAGTGGCTGAAAAAGAGAAAATACATTACATAGAAGAACCAACAGGCGAAACTAATTACACGTTTTATGTTTGAAAATTTGATTGTTCAATGCAGTTCTACATAAAAGTAAAATTTTAAAGGGAAAAGGAGAATGATATGGGAATGTATACTGGCTTGAGGTTTAAAGGAATTATTAAAGAAGAGTTTGCTGAACTAATTAGGAAACTGATGTATGAAGGTCTTACCTGGTTTGACTTAAGTGCATGCTATCCTCAATATGATTTTTTACATACATTTAGTGAAATTCCAAGGGCAGATTTTATTCCTTGTGGTGCATTATCTTATATGCCAACAAGTTGGGAAGAGGATTCTTCAGACGGCTTTGACAGAAGGTTTGATCAAGATTCTAGATTGTGGTCTTTTCAGTGCAGTTTGAAAAATTATAATCGAGAAATAGAGAAGTTTTTTCAGATCATTGTACCAGAGATTGTCGAGAAGTCAGTCCATATTGAATACTATTACGAAGAAATGGCAAGGAGCGTCTTTTATGAGTTAAAAGATGGGAAGGTTGTTAAAAGTGATAAAGAAGGCACTTTTTATAGCTAGGAGAGGTTAATGAAAATGTTGCTTTCTGAATAAAAAGACTGTTTTAAAGAAAGGGTGAGAACCGATAGTCAATTTCAAAAAACTTAGTGATCCTGAATATGTTAAGCAGATGGAAATTGAGAGAAATGAACGTGAGCGGATATATCAAGAAAAGGAGACTATAAGAAAGAAAACGGTGTGCTTCACTGGTCATAGGCCGAACAAATTGGGTGGATACGATATGAAAAATCCAACAATGCTTAAACTGAAAGATAAGCTACTTGAAGTCATTGAAGAATTAATCAATAAGGAAAACAAGTCCAGGTTCATAACTGGTGGAGCATTAGGAACTGATCAGGCTGCTTGCTGGTGTGTACATATTCTAAAGAAGAAATACCCTCATATAAAAAACATAATTGCTACACCTTTCAAAGAACAAGACAAAGTATGGTCTGCAGAACAGAAAATGTGGTACAAGCGAATGCTTGATGTGGCAGATGAGATTATTAATGTTGAAGAATTAGATAAATATAAAGTTAGTGGAGCTGTACCAGGAGAGTTTTCGCCGGCTAAGATGCAAAAGCGAAATGAATACATGATTGATCACAGTGAAGCAATAGTAGCTGTTTATGACGGAAGTAAAAGTGGGACAAGGAACTGTCTAAATTACGCTAGGAAAACATATTTAGGACATCAACTATGGAGACTTCATCCAAAATGTGATTTTGAATTAGATATATCATATACACCTTAATAACCCAGCGGGAGGTAATAAAGCATTGAATCCTTTTAACTACAGATCCGAACAGAGAGGATATGAGCAAGAATACTATGGGGGTTATTGTAATCAAGTGAGAAACCTTGGTTTAAAACCTATCCCATTTCACAGGTTTCAGGACTTTTTAAGGGAAAGCTACAATTTAACAAGAACAAAGAAGGAAAGGATGAGATTTCTAATTAAGATCACAGAATCTCAATAAAAGGATTATTTCATTGTAAGGAGGAAGGCACATAGGTTATTTAAAGCACATAATTAATACAGCCTGGTTTAACTTAGTTTGGTTTAGATGGCATCTTGGAGCTGACATAAGCGTATTTGATGGCTGCGGATGGAATACATATAAATATTTAAAGAGTAAAAATAAAATTAGTGGAGGTTATTTAAGTGATAAAGAGGAATCTGCTTAGCAACCACGTTGATGAGATTATTGGTGAATATTACGCTACTAAAGGATATTCAGTCCATAGCATTGACCACCAGGAAAATGGACAACTGATTGTTGTTACAGAGCGAGTAGCAGAGGAGAAGGAGCCAGCAAAAGTTGATATCGCATTTGATTTCATACATAAAAGATCGCACAGGAAGAAGCGTTTAGCATAAAAAAAGGGCAAAGAGGGATTAACACTCTTTACCGTTAGGTTTCTTTTTTAGACGATCACAGATAAATTTCATTATACTGATAGCTATTGCAACAGATCCAATTATTAATGTGATTTGAAGGATGAATATTACTCCGAAATTTATATTCACATTGTCAAATAAGTCACTGGAAAAGGAAAGAAGCTTATGAATACTCAAGGCAAGTATGAAAAAGGAAAGGCATATTACGACAAGGGATGTTTTGGAATAATCTTTAGCATGGTCAAAATTATAAACTGCTATTGATACAAATAATAAACCCGTAGCGATCTTATGAGATAGCGAATCATTCGCCGAAAATGATTGCGCTACTATGCTGATGATAAATCCAGCAATACCGATTGTTTTACTCAAGGAATCACCCACTCTTATGCAAGTTAGGTATGAGTTTACCAGTTAAAGGGGATTTTCTCAAGGTGATCCACATTAAAGTTAAATTAAAATAACAGATTTTTTAGGAGGTAAAATTAATTGATCGTATACACTACACTAGGTTATTTCCCTGTGCTGAGAAGAAAATTATCCAAAGAATTTAAACGATTAGGTTTAAATAGCCTGAAAGAAAAGCGTTGGTTTTTAGCTAAGGTCTTAGGATATGCACCAAATTTCAAAGAAATGTCTATTGCTGAAATGGAAAGAGTGCTTGATGAGCTTACTAAATACGAAAACTTAAATGAAATTACATAACTAAATCTAAATAAAATCGTGATTTTAAACAGATAGGAGGAAACGGATGAATCAAGATATTCAGTTTTTGAAAGAACTTCAAAATGAATTGAAAACACAGGATCATGACTCTCAAGCTGAGCCTCGCTTTTGGGCAGTTGGGGATTTTAAATGGATCCGGACATCGGAGGATGATGCGGAACGTTATTCTGTTTACATCCCTGAAGATGGCGAATCGTATGAATTGGAAAGTTATCTAAAGGACATTAAGGAGAATAAAGAATTGTCCTCAGAAGCGTTAGAGGCGATGGAAGATATAGAGTGTGAAGTTTCCGCTTTAGAATGGATACATGAGTATGTAGACAGTGGCGCTAATCTAATTCCAGAAACAGAGGTTCATTACATTTGTCAAAATACAATGTTTCTAACTAAAGCGGAGGCAAAACAGCACATCAAACAAAATCATTATCACTATACGAAAAAGGTTCACACGTACGCAATGACAGCTTGGAGGGCACCGAAAGTTGAGCGGCTTTTTAATATACTTGAAACGTTTAATTGGGATTCCATTATAGACAGTCAATAGAATCTACAAGGGAGTGGCAAAATGAATACATACGTAGTCGACAACAGTAAATATAAATGCATTTATGCGGGAATTAACAAAGAAGCTGCTTTTAATAATGAATTTGAAAACGGAACCAGAGTAAGGGTTTGGTTTGAAGGCCACCACATAAAAACGTTTGAGAAAGAACGAAGAGAAGTCTGTGGAGTAGGAGAATGGATCCTTAAGTATGATGCTGCTACTGAATTGCAAAAGGAAGTAAATCGTTTGGAAAAGACATATTTCAAAAAGAAAGAATTGTTAGACACTATTAGACAAGCTGATGAAATCTAAAATAAAAGATAGTTTTTAAAGAAAATAAAAATGAATGGAGAGGAATTTTATTTGAATAATAACTTAACTGTAATTGAGCGAGATGGACAACTTTTAGTGGATAGTCGTGAAGTGAAGGATATGATTGGAAAAGAACATGACCAACTTTTGAGAAGCATTCGAAAATACATAGAATATCTTCACTCTGCAAAAATGCAGAGTGAGAATTACTTCATTCTTAGTGAATACCTAAATAAAAGGAATCAACCTCAGCCTCACTTTTTCCTAACTAAAATGGGGTGTGAATTGGTTGCCAATAAAATGACGGGTCAAAAAGGTTTGGTTTTCACAGCAAAATATGTTGAAGCATTTAACCGAATGGAAAAGGATTTAATGCAACCAAAAACAGAGTTAGAGGTTTTAGCTGCAACAGTAAACAATATGGTGCAACAAGAAAAACGAATAACTGTTATTGAAAATGAGCAAAAAAGAATCTTTGATTTGATTGGATTGAATCCATCGAATTGGAGAAAAGAAATCAACAAAATTATTAGATTAATAGCAAAAGAAAGTGGGTTAAGTCACTCGGCAGTATGGTCTGAGAGTTACAAAACCTTAGAAACCCGAGGGAAATGTAATCTGCAAAGAAGACTTGATAATAAAAGAAATAACATGAAAAAAGAGGGGGCGTCTAAAACAAAAGTAGAAAAAGCAAACTTTATGGATATCATTGATGAAGATCCAAAGCTCACAGAAATTTTCTTAGCGATTGTTAAAGATATGGCTGTGAAGTATAAAGTGACTCTAAAGAAAGAAACTGCATAAAATATTTATTTTAAAGGAAGTGGGTGATCTAGTTATGGTAATAAAAAAGGATTGTTTTACTTGCAGAAGCTGTAATGAAGTGATTTTCTATCCACCTTCGATTGAAACAACTGTTTCATGTCCAAGCTGCCATCAAAAACACCTAGTACAGAGAGAAGTGAATATAATTCCGTTAGAAAACACTAAATGACCAATGTACTAAATTTTCATTAGCTTTTTAATTGCTTGGTGCTAAGGAGTTATGTAACGGAGAGTTTATACTCTCCAGGATTCGAAGGAAGGGATGCGGAGTTTGCCGTGCTTAGTCTTAAATCTGTGCTTAACCTTACATAATATAGGTTCAATAAATACATATTCATCAGATTCAGACTTTACTTGTTTCATAGAATGAAATTTACCACGTTCTGTATTGGGCATGAATTCCATAAATCCAGCTGCAGTTCCATCAGGATAAGACAAAAGGAATTTTATATCCTTTTTGGTGTAGCCGGTAATAAGAACTTCGGTGTAATCGTAATTGATCACTTTCAGCCAATTATGTGAACGTTTATTGATCTCGTAAGGGGAGTCAGCTTTCTTGAGTACGATTCCCTCTAAATTCTTTTCTTTGGCCAGGTTAAAGTAAGCTAGTCCGTTACCTTGAATTCCTTCGATTACAAAGACATTAGGATGATTTAGCTCAAGTGAGTTTAGAGTTATCTTACGCTCAGTGATTGGCTTAGCTGCTATTGACTGACCGTCTTTATAGATAACATCAAAAACACAGTAAACAATCTTATGAGCTGACTTTTTGGACATGAAACGTTCCATTACAGCTTCAAAGTCAGGAGCACCACCTGGGGCAGCTACAATAACTTCACCATCGAGTACTGTTCCATCTGGAATATCTAAGTCCAAGAGTTCTGGAAACTTGTTTGTTACTTCGTTGTTGTGACGAGTGTATAGCTTAATCTGATTATCAAATTTAGAAAGGATGAGTCTGATTCCATCAAATTTGAGCTCAGTGATATAGTTCTCGTCGTCAAATGGCTCTTTTATTGAATGCAATAGCATTGGCGATACAAACAAAATATCACCTCCTACTTAGAACATATTAGCTAAGAGAAGGTGATATATAAAGCGATATGGCAGTGGTACTTAATGGGATTCTATGAGCTCAGGTGAATTGTTTTTAGGTGAATTCACTAAAGATGAAACCTGGTATGCTTCCATGTCATCAGCATCATAAGGCTGCAGTAAGCTTTGTAGGTAATCAGGGTCAGTATTTTTAGGGTTTAGCCATTCCTTTTCGTTCTCATCAGTAAGGATAACTGGCATCCGATCATGAATGTCTTCCATAAGCTTATTAGGCTTTGTTGTGATGATTGTGCAAGTGTACAACGGATTGCCTTCTGGCGTGTTCCACTTTTCATATAAGCCGGCAAAAGCGAAGATATTAGATGATTTAAGCTTAATCCGCATAGGAATCTTAGTCTTTGGATCTAGGCGTTTCCATTCATAAAAACTGTCAGCGGGTATGATACAACGTTTGCTGACGAGCGGCTTTCGAAAACTTGGTTTCTCAGCCAATGTTTCAGCTCGAGCGTTGATCATTTTATAGCCGATCTTTTCGTCTTTAGCCCAAGGAGGGATAAGGCCCCATCTAAGCTTGCCTAAGCGATTATTTGATCCATCATTGATGATTGTCAGGATGTTTTGTGAAGGAGCGACATTATAGCTAGGGTGATATTCATCTTCGGGTAAGAATTGATCTATATTGAATTGCTCAATGATGTCATCAAACTCAGAAAATAAAGTGAACCTGCCACACATGTTCATCATCCTTTAGGGTTTTTTGAATATTGTACAGGCTTGGTACATGAAAATCAAAAAGGAGGAATGTGATGCTGCAGCAAACAATTGAGGTTAAAGAAGTTGATGTGTTGATCAGGGGAATATGGAGAAAGAAAAAGTTCACCGATATTCAAAAGGGACAAACCTTTAAGATTGAGGAGAACGGAAGAACAAAGAAATACATAGCGAGAACAGATCCTTATTGGGATGACATGTATGAGACTTACATTATTGATTTGTTGGATAAAAATAAAATTAGAAGAAGTATGTAAACAGAAATCTAGATAAAACAGAGATTTTATAAGGATAAAAATAAAATTAAAAAGGGGAATTTTGATGAAGCTAATTGGTATTAAAACAAGTAACTGTTTTTTGGTGTCAGACAATATTGAGGGCAAGAGATATTTTCATAGTCAATTAGATGAATTGTTATTCGATGGGAAACGAGCATCTGAAACGTATAAGTCAGACTGGTTTAAGCTAGATAAGGAGCCAAGAGTTATTGAAAAGCAATTGCCAGCTAAAAAAATCAATCATAGGTATGAATTAAAAGAGGGATTCCAAGAATCTGAATTAACTCCTAAAGTAATTAAAGATTCTTACATAGGTGAAGACAGTGAATACTATGAAGTGAAGGGGCTATATGATTTGAAATTTGAAGAAGTCCCACAACAGAACCAAAAAATTGAATTCGAAATGAATGTAATTGAAGAAATTGACGGAGAACTTAAGCTACAAAGTCAAAATTTTAACTTGAATTATAACTTACTGGATAGAATTCAAACTCATCCAATGCTTCTTGAAACAAAGCCGTGTTACTTGTCCCATGAAGAAAGCTATAAGATTATCAGAAACCATATAAAAGCCAATATAAACCCTAAATTTGCAAGAATCACGAGTGATTATGATTTCTGTTTAACTGTGGTCAAGGTTCTGGAGCTTTACAAACCTCACGAGTATATAGTTGATCTTAATGCAATGTACAAACGGAGAAAGCCTAAACTTGAGAAAAGGTTTCAAACAAAGCGGGAAGTTGAAATTTACAATGTTGCACCTAAAGCCTATCAGAGCTACCCAATTGTAGAGCCTTTTAGTGGTAAGGACGTTGAGGATTTGAAGAGTAATATTAAGAAATTTTTAGATGATCTGATGGCTAAAATCAACGAGCCTTTAGTCGAATGTAAATGCTGCAAAGGAAGAGGGGTTATTTTAAATGAAAATTAAATTGGACAAAGATTACATGGTAAATGAATTGGGACTGCCGGAATCCTCAATTTTAGAAGAAATCACTGACACGTCTAGGTGGAGCATTCACTATAGAATTGTGTTCTCATATCAGGGGCGCTTTTTTGAAACTTTCTATAGCAAAGGCGCAACTGAAAACCAGTATGAAAGCCCTTGGGAATTTGAAGAACAAGTGGATTGTTATGAAGTGGAGTTAAAAGAAGTGAAGGTTAGAAAATGGATAAGAAAAGAATCTAAATAAAAAATCAAATGGAGGTAGCATAATGAGATACAAAGCGAAAGTGAAAGCGGTAGCCGAAATGGAAGTATGGGTACATGAAGATGCAGCGGGAAATATCGAAATAGAATACGTTGAATATGTTGATGACATAGAGGATTTTGAAAATGTTAGACCAATGGACGGGAGGTAAGGGGAATGAGGGAAATTAAGTTCAGAGGAATGGGTATTAACGGTGAATGGTATTACGGCAATCTATCAATCATCAAACAAAGAATCAAGAGCATGGGCATTGATCCTGGTTCTTATATCTCTAATAAAGCTGGTGTTCCATTTGCTTACAAAGTGAGGCCGGAAACAGTTGGGCAATTCACCGGATTGAAGGATAAGAACGGCCGGGATATTTATGAAGGGGATATACTTCGTGTATGGGAAGAGAATGAACATGTTCCAAATCGTGATAGTGGTGGCGGCATTATCGACTTTGACATAATCGAAGGGTTTTCACAGTTAGGAGTAGTCGACTTCAAGAGTGCTTGGTTTACTTATGAAACTAAAAAACATCAAAAAGGACGAGAAGAAGATATCTTTGCACCAATAGATTTTACTAATAACTATGAAGTCACTGGGAACATCTATGAAGATTCAGAGCTTATAAAATCTAAATAAAAACGATATTTTAACCAGATAGGGAGAGTGTTTAAATGACCTCAGAAGAAGCAAGAAATTATTTTGTGCAAAAGGGACTTAGTTATGAAGACATTACGGAGGGAGATATTTGTGCTTTAGTTATGCTGCTTAATAAGCATGTTAAACAGGCAGTTAAAGCACATACAATGTCTGTTGATACAATGAGAATGAGTCAGAAAATAAAAAGCAAATACAAAACAAATGGAACTTTAAAAAGTTGTTATCTTTACATAAACAGTCACTATTTTACTCAAAGAGAAGCAATTAGCTTTAATCCAGATGGTTTTATTGGTTTCGCAGGGTGGGCAGATTCAGGCAATAGACAACCTATAATTAGTGCTTTTACTGAATGGGTTGATTATATGAGTGAACAGTTAAGACAAATCAGTTAAAAGTAATTTTTTATTCGGATAAGGGGGTGGTACTAATGTGACTGCTTATAAGATGAAAATAGGGAATAAATATAAAATTATATAAGGAGAGTTGTTAATTGTTGAAGTTCAAAAACAGAATAGAGGAAAAAGAGATTAAGGGGGCAGAGAAGGCTAGCTTTGGCGGGCCTGACCTTCTCTACCGCACACTTCGCAAGGTTACGAAGCTATATAAGTATATCACAGCCAAGAAGTCTTTTCCAATCCTAGTAACCTCACTGTTTGCATTGTTTAATCAAAGTTCAGTTCTAGCTGCAGATAAGTATAGTAATTTTAAAGAGTTGAAAGCAAATGAGTCACCTTTGAGCTATAACATTCTAACTACCGATGTTGATAGGCGTGTGCTTATTTTGGCTCCTCATGGTGGAGGTATTGAAGGAGGGACTAGCGAGCTTGCAAAAGAACTAAGTAAGTCTTATTCTACCTATCTATTTGAAGGTTTAAGAATACCAGGAGCTTCTGAGTTGCATATTACAAGTACGAATTTTGATGATCCTCAAGCTTTAGATTTATTAAGTAAGCATGATTTAACAATCTCAATTCATGGGTATGCATCAAGTAAGAAACACACACTTTAGTTGGTGGGACAGAAAGAGAAAAAGCAGCTAAGATTACATCGTTGCTTACCGATGCAGGCTTTTCTGCAGAATTGCTGTCTGAAGATTCCCGTTTAGCTGGCACAAATGAGCAGAACATTGCTAATAAAAATAGCACTGGTATGAGTATTCAACTTGAAATAAGCACTGAACAACGAAGAGAAATGTTTAATACTTTTACACTGGCTGGACGCAATGGAACGAAGAATCAAGTTTTTTATGACTATATTGCTGTTCTAACTAAATTCATTAATGAAAATGTGTATTGTATTGCTGGAGTAGCACCATGATATTGTTGAATAAATCCATGCGATACTATGTTGACTTTGATCAATGGGGAATAAATGCCTTTAACTCGAATCCAAATGAAACAACTAAAGGGTTTAATGAGGCTCTTATATACGCATCAAAAAATAATTTCCCTATTGTGGAAATTCCAAAAGGGAATTTTATTATTGATTCAGTAAATACATTAAATCAACGCAATCCTGAAGTGGGCGGGGGAATTAAAATCCCATCAAATATGGAGCTCCTTTTAGATCCAGAAGCAGTATTTCAAGTTAACCCCAATGGGTATCAAGGCTATTCTTGTTTTTATATTGGGCTTGCAGAGAACGTAATAATTAGAGGAGGTCATATTATAGGTGATCGATATCAACATGATTATTCTCTAATTGATACCGATAGAAAAACACATGAATGGGGATTCGGAATACATGTTCATGGGAGCAAAAACGTTTTGATTGAAAATGTAAAAATCTCAGATTGTATAGGAGACAACATTTGGATTGCAGCACACGGAATGATGAATTATCCAGGGATGGCTTATACACCTTCCAAAAGTGTGACCGTAAGAAAATGTGAACTGAAAAGAGGGAGACGGAACAATTTAGCTACTAACGGTTGTGAAGGGTTATTGGTTGAAGACTGTGATATAGAGGAAGCTGGAGGAGATACAATTGGCCCTCAACTAGGTATTGATTTAGAGGGCTACGGAGAAAACGGAAGAAAGTATGATCATCCTTATGAGTTAACGATATCGGATTGCAGGTTTAGAAAAAATGGTCGTGGTTCGGTTACTGCTCATACAAGCGGTAAAGTTTCCATCAAAGATAACTACTGTGACAATGTTATTTCATATGGCTACAGTACAGATGTGAGTATTAAGGGTAACAAGATAATAAATGAAGGGGAGTCTAAAGAGTATGGAATAGACTCTGTAGGCGTTTCGAGCACTGAGACTAGCAACAGAATTCAAATAACTGATAACAATATTCAAGGGTTTAAAATAGGCATGATGATTAGAGGAAAAGGGGTATCGATTGATAATAATACCGTAAAGAACGCTTCAAATTGTGCAATAGCAACACATATGGCCGAAGATGTTTCCATTTCGAACAACAGAATACAGGACAGCGATTGTATTCAGATCCAGGTGAGGAATTCATCAGATATTAAAGTGAGCAATAATAAAGGGAAAGGTACAACTTCAGCATATGCAATTAAAGTGATGGATTCGAATGACGTTAAATTCTTAAATAATACGTTCTCCAATCTTTACGGAGGTCTATATTGTGAGAGATCTCAAGCAGTTAGAATTAAGCTAAACGATTTCTTATTGAGTGGAAAAGGTTACGGTATATATTGGGATAAAGATTCAGAAGTCTTCCTAACAAGGAATGAGATATTTGAACCAAGAAATGTTGCAATTATGGGGGCAGCTGATATGTACAATATCAGAATAAGTGATAACCAGATATATAATTGCAAAGCAATCATTGCGATCCACTTTATAGGCGGTTCTGAGCATATGGTTAGAGGAAATGAAATCGTGTTTAACAGAGATTCAGATCAAGGCTATGGAATATATTTAAACGGGACAAAAAAGGTTCGATTAATTAGGAACGATGTTCAAGGTATTGGTTCAAGAATTCTTTCGCACCCATTTGCAACGTTTAATGCTTCCAGTACAACTTTAATACATAATACATACGACAGCGGGACACCTAGATTAGCCTTAGATGATACACTAATCGATTATAAATAAAAAACTCAATAAGAACACTTGTTCCCTTTATTTGTTTGGTATATAATTTAGAAGTACCAAAAATTTCAAAACAGGGGATGAGACTATGAGTGAGCAGAAGCTTAGAATCGGAGAAATACGGTATGAGGTTTTCGATGATTATGATCCATTAACAGAGGAGTATTTAGGAAAGAACCTAGCAAATGCTTATTTTATTGCTGAAATTAAAAAGGAAAATGTAGTTCAAGTAGGGAATAGGAAAATTAATTACTCAAGTGATGTTAAAATTGGTTTTGATGCATTCGGGGAAGAAACAAAAGAGAAAATCAAAGAGCATCTTCTGGCTGCCTATAGTCTAATAGCAGAAGGGGCTAAAGACGATGGTCTAGTAGAATATTTATAAGGCAATGCTGGGCTAGTCTCTAAGATTAGCCTAGTTATCATACGAATAAAGGGGTTAACTGAATGTCAAACATCATTTCTAAAGAGCAAGATGAAGCAATTAAATACTTTAGAAACAAATTAAATTTATCAGACAAAGACTTATACATACCGTTGATTAATTTTGAACTACTTAGAGACAAGAACGAACAATATGCGAACATTCTTTATGAGCTGTATAAAAATGATCCCTATTTGTTTATTAGAGCTTTAAAGGAAGGTTATGTGGTTAATCAGCCAATTGCATTTGATGAGGCCATTGTGCGTTTCTTTAATGGAGAAGAACTGGCTATTGTACATAAAACAACCGGAAAGAGATTTAATGTTAATATAAAAATGAAGAAGCTGCCTGATGGATTTACATTGCAAACAATGGATATGTGGTTATGGAGTGAAATTGTTTAAATATTATGAATCCATGATATAATTCTCTTTAATCCTAAGGGAGAGTATTAAAAAGGTTTTGGGGGTTAAAAAGTGATTAATATTATTGGGGGATGAGCTAATATGGAAGTTAGAGTCGGAGGCTGATCAACTCAGGAGCTGCCATTGTGTGGCTCCTTGACCCTTGTAACTCAATAAAATGATAATTTTATTCGAATTAGAAAGATTGCGAATGAAACACAAAAATAAAAAATATAAAAGTTTATAAAACATATAGACAAAGATAAAAAATATGTATATAATAAAATCAAGTTAAAGGGAAGGAGGCGAACTACTTGGAGGTACTGGGGATAACAGAGAAGGCATTAAGCTATTACAGAGAAAACGTTAAAGGCAACAAGTCAATTACTCCTGATCAGGCACTGTTAAAGATGATAAGGAATGTCTCACTTGTCAAAGAAACTCATCCTGAGCGAGTTAAAAAACGTTTATTTTGCACAGAGTACGCTTATGGAAATATGATAATCAAAGTTAACAGAAAAAAGCAGGTATTTGAAATTGTAAATAAATCAGGATGCTTTTCTGATCAAAATGATTGGAAGTTCCCAAAAAGAAGGTACATAGAACTTAGTAAAGAACTTGGAATCAAAGACTGCAAGTTTAGCAAAATTACATATTCAAAGAAAAATCACAATAGACAAAAATAAAAATAGAGGATGATTAAAAATATGACAGAAAACAAAACGGTATTACGTGAAGCATCAAACGTTGTAACACTTGAAGGAACTCTGGCAGAAGTAAGACACACTGAGTGGAAAAATGGAAATGGACTAAATATTGAATTAGATATTGAGGTTGCACCTAACGAAGTGCATACAGTTAAAGGCTTTTCAAAATATAAGAAAGCTGATGGTACAGATAATGCTATTGCCAAAGGGTATCAAACTATCATAAGTGATTATAAGTCCATCGCAGAACATGGAAGAGATCAAGCTGATAAAGTGAGAATCACCCAAGGTAAGATTGGATTAAATGAATATTACTCTCAAGGAGTATTAAAGGCGTACCCACAGCTAACCACTAACTTTGTAAACAGACTGGATGCTAATGAAGAATTTAATCCTAAAGCTGAATTTGATGTTGAACTGTTTGTTAAAAATGTAACTGAAGAAAAAGTAAAAGGAGAAGAAACAGGAAGAGTTAATTTAAATGGTTATATCCCTTTGTATGGCGGGAAAGTCATTCCTTTTACATTTGTAGTGACTAAGGAAGGTTCTCAATATGTTGAAAACAATTATGAAAAAGGATCTACGGTTAATGTCTTCGGAAAGATTATTAATTATAAAGAACAAAAAGTAACAACCAAAACTGCTGCATTTGGAGAAGACAAAAAAGAAATCACCTCCATTACAAAAAGAGAGTATCTAGTTACAGGTGGGAACGATCCTTATGATGAAGATAGTAAAAATGCTTTTAATCCAGAAGTAATTAAAAAAGCATTGACTGAAAGAGAGACTTATCTAGAAGGACTTAAGAACGAAAGCAGCAATGAAAACAATAAAAAGTCTGGCTTTGGTGGAAGTGCTCCTAATAACAAGCCTTCAAAGCCGGTTGAAATTTCAGATGATGATCTCCCTTTCTAAAATAAAATAGATCATTAATCTAATACATAACTGGGGTGAGCTCCGACTCACCCAACAAATTCAAAATAAAAGGAGAACTATAATGGCAATCGATATTTTCAACCCACAAGTTTCTGTAGTAGCAAAAGGATTAGAAGGAAAAGTTATCACAATCTACGGTTCTAACAACTTAGGTAAAACTAAGCAAAGCACTCGGATGAAGAAACCGTTATATCTGCCATTCGAAAAAGGATTAAATGCCATTGCCGGTGTCCAATTCATGCCTATCAATAGTTGGGCTGATTTTAAAAAGGTGAACAAACAGTTAACTAAAAATGCTGAAAAAGCCAAAGAAATGTATCAGACAATCATTGTTGATGAAGTAGACGCTTTTGCTAAATATGCGACTAGATATGTATGCGAGCAATATGATGTAGAACGGATTAAAGATGGTAATGATGGGTTTGGCCTTTGGAAAGAGTATGAAACTGAAGTATGGGAAGAAATCAATAAATTAATTGGCGTAGGATTTACGGTTATCTTTATTGCTCATGCTGCTGAAGACAAAAAAGGCAAAGTATATCCGAAGGGGGATAAACGAGTTTTAGCTCCAGTAATTGATAACAGCGATATTGTTCTTTATCTAAGTTCTAATGGTGTTGATGAAGATAGAAAAGTAATCAAATCAAGTGCTTGGTTAGCTGAAACTGAAGAGCATTTTGCTCGTAGCCGATTTGATTACATTGACACATACCTTCCTGAATTTACTGCAGAAAACTTAGAAAAAGCAATTATTGAGGCAGTCGAAAGACAGGAGCAAGCAGAAGGAATTGTCGCTGTTACATACGAAGAGCAAAAACAAAACAACGCTTCAGAAGAACTTGATTTCAACTCATTAATGGATCAAATTAAAGAAATTGGCATGAAGCTTAATGAAGAAGGCCGTTTAGAAGAAGTTAATGAGATTACAGAGAAACATTTAGGTAAGGGTGTAAAAGTTACTGAGTGCAGCCGTAAGCAAGTAGGTGTCATGTCTGTAATTCTAGATGATCTAAAAGACCTTCTAGCAGAATAAAAGAGGAGGGATTATTCTCTCCTCCTTATTAGGAGTGATTATTTGGGGAGACAAGTTAAATGTCCTTATTGCGAGACCAAGTTAGACAAAGACTCAGCAATTCCTTATAAAAAAAGATATTACCATGAAAAGTGTTTTAATACATGGAAGCAAGAATCAGATCACAGAAAAGAGTTAATTCAATACATATGCAATCTATATGGTCTTACATCTCCAACTGGCATGATGTTGAAACAAATTAAAGAGTATCAAGAGGAATATGGGTATAAACTTAAAGGCATTGAGCTAGCACTTAGGTACTTTTATGAAACTTTGGATAATAAACCCAGAGAAGGAGATGGCATTGGAATCGTTCCATTTGTTTATGATGAAGCAAAGCGGCATTACATTAGACAAAAAGCCATTCGAAAATCAGCTGAAGACCCAAAGAATCATAAAAGAGAAGAAATTACGTTAGTCATAAAAAAAGGAATGAGAAAGAAAAGAGGGCTAGTTGATATCTCAACGCTATAGGAAGGAGAGTCCATTTGCTACAAGACAAACAGGCAATAATTCAAGTTTTAGGGAGCATTTTAAAAGATCCCACAATCTTGTCAGAGAGCAATAAATATAAGATAACTTCGGATGATTTTCCTTCAAGGTTTCATTCAATATTATTTTTTGCCATGAGCAACCTATTTCATCAAGGAACTGAAGTATTGAATGACGTTGAAATAGATGGATATCTAAAGGATTACGATATTCAATATAAAATTTTCCATGATAATAAGGGTCTTGAATATATAGAAAAAATACAAGAGTTGGCAGTTGTCGAAAATTTTGATTACCACTATAAAAGATTAAAAAAGTTTAGTCTGCTTAGAGAAATGGATGGCTTGGGATTCGATATTAAGGAAATATATGATGAATCTCTGATTGACCCAAAAGAACAAGAAAAGATGCAAGAACAGTTTGATAAGAAGTCGATTGATGAAATTTTGACAGCTTATGAAATGAAGATTGTAAACATAAAAGAAAAATTCAGAACTTCATCTGAAAGTGTGGGAATCCAGGGTGGAGAAGGTATTAATGAATTATTGGATTCATTCGAAGAGTCGCCGGATATTGGAGTTCCATTAAATAGCGAAATGCTTACTTCAATTTTTCGGGGATCACGGAAGAAAAAGTTCTATCTGCGCTCAAGTATTACAGGTGGCGGTAAAACAAGAAACATGGTCGCTGACGCTTGTCGCTTAAGTGCAACCGAACTTTATGATCCTAAAAAGAAGGAATGGGTATCAAACCCATGGAGTGAAAGTTCTACGGTTATTTCAACAGAAATGATGGCCGAAGAATTGCAAAGCTTAGCACTTGCCTACATTAGTGGTGTAGAAGAGAAAAAAATCCTTAGAAACACAATCAATGAACAAGAAAAACAACTTGTGCGTAAGGCTGCTAAAGTTCTTCAAGAGTCTAACATATGGTTCGAACATCTGCCTGATTTTAATATTCAGGAGATTGAAAGAACAATTGAAAAGAACGTCATTAAAAACAATGTAGAGTACGTTTATTTCGATTATATCCACTCATCAGTAACCATTTTTTCAGAGATGAGCAAAAAAAGTGGGGTCAACTTGAGGGAAGACCAAATTCTTTTACTTATGTCGGATAAGTTAAAGGGCTTATGTAACAAATACGATGTCTATATGATGAGTGCAACTCAGTTGAATGGTGATTGGAAAGAAGCATGGTTAAAAGGACAAGTAATAGATGCTTCTTACTTGAGAGGAAGTAAGGCCATTGCAGATAAAACAGATGCTGCAATGATAATTCTTCCTTTAAGTAAAAAAGAGAAGGATGCAATTGATCCAATCTTAAAAGAAGGATTTTATCCAGAGCCAAATTTTGTTACACATGTATTTAAAAATAGGGGAAATGAGTATGACAAAGTTAAAGTCTTTTCTCATATCAATATGGGTAACATGCGGATTAAGGACTGTTTCACAACAAATCTTGACAATGAACTAATCACAGTTGAGAAATTGAATATAAAAGCAGGATGAGGGGTGTAGCGCCCTTTGAAGTATGATAAAGACAGAGTAAAAGAAAGCCTGACCATTGAGGATATACATAAGATTTTAAAAGATTTAGGTAGTGAGAACAATCAGTGGGATCAACAAGGAAATCCAATCTACAGAACCGTTTGTCACAATGCTTCTGGTGGGAGCTATAAGCTGTATTACTATCATGAAGCAAAACAGTTTCACTGTTATACAGAGTGTGGAGATAATTTTGATGTATTTGAACTTGTTATAAGAGCAAAAAGTCAAAAAGGTATTAATATCTCTTTTAATCAGGCTATCGAATATGTTGCCAAAATAGCAGGAAGAACATTTGGATTTGGGAATAGAGAGACATACATAAACAATGATTTGATTGATGACTGGGAATGGATGGGGAAGTTCAAAAAGAAGAAAAAAATACATATTGAGCTCCCCAGCTTTAATGAAACGGTTCTAGATGTATTTGTGCCTTATCCTCACCAATTGTGGCTAGGTGAGGGAATAAGTCACAAGACATTAAAAGAGTTTGAGATTGGGTACTATTTTAGACCTCATACAGAAGGGATTACCATTCCTCATCGAGATTTAAATAATAGGTTGATTGGTATACGTAGGCGCTCAATGATTAAAGAAGAAGTAGATGCAGGCTATAAATATATGCCTTTAAAAGTTGGCAATACCTTATATAACCATCAAACAATGATGAATCTATATGGATTACATAAAACAAAAAATTCGATAGAAAGGTTCAAGAAAGTATTGATTTTCGAATCAGAAAAATCAGTATTAAAATGCCAAGATTTTTACGGTGAATCAAACTTTACCTGTGCTGTTTGTTCAAGTAATATATCTAATTTTCACCGGGACATTTTATTGTCTCTTGGTGTTGAAGAAGTTTTTATTGCTCTTGATAAATACCGACCACCAAAAGAACATGAAACAGAGGAGAAATATCAAGAAAAATTGGTTGAATATCAGAAGAAAATTCTAAAGCTCGCAGCAAAATTTACTCCTTATGTTCGTGTGTATGTTTTGTGGGATTATGAAGGCTTACTGGATTATAAGGACAGCCCAGCTGACAAGGGAAAGGAAACTCTAGAGGAGCTAATGAGAAGGAAAATTGAGATTGGCACAGATGAAGGGGGAATTTAATGGAGTATAGACTAATTGGCGACAATGATTATAATTTCGATCCTTTAGCTACTATCTTAAAAAATAGAGGCATAGAAGATCCAAAGTTGTTTGTTAATGTTGATCAAAGTTCAGTTATTCATTATTCAAAGCTAAATAATATTGATAAAGCTGCAGATTGTCTTATTAAGCATTTAAATAATAAAAATAAATTGTTTGTTCAGGTAGACAGTGATGTTGATGGATACACATCCAGCTCAATCATTATAAACTACATAAAGAAGATTTGTCCGAAAGCTAATATACATTACAGAATTCAAGATGGGAAAGAGCATGGGATTTTTATTGATACAATTCCTGATGATGTTGACTTAGTCATAATCCCAGATGCAGGTTCAAGTCAATTTGACGAACATGAGGCTCTTAATAAGAGAGGCGCAGAAATAATTGTTATTGATCACCATGAATGTGAACGAGTGTCTGAACATGCGATCGTAGTAAATAATCAACTGTCGCCTAATTATCCGAATAAAACTCTGACAGGTGCAGGAATGACCTATAAATTTTGCCAGGCAGTTGATGAAAAGCTAAATAAAAATGAAGCTGAACAATTCTTAGACCTTGTATCTATTGGTAACATAGCAGATTCGGCTGATTCAAGAAACCTAGAAACCAGGTATTTTATGAATGAAGGTTTGAAGAAAATTAAGCATCCATTATTAAAGAAGCTATTTAAGAAGCAAGAGTTTTCAACCAAGGGTGACAAGAACATACAGAATACACAATTCTTTATTAACCCCTTAATTAATGCTGCCATTAGGGTTGGAAGCAGTGAAGAAAAAGATCAAATGATGAGAGCATTCCTCCTTTCTAAAGAAAAGGTACCCTACAAAAAACGTGGACAAAGTGAAACTGAGCTTGTGTCAATACATGATGACACAGTTAGGATTCTAGGAAATCTAAAAGCAAAGCAGAAACGGATTGCAGATGCAGCTGGGGCTGAAATTAAAAATAGAATAGAGGAGAAAAGTTTAACAGCGAATAAAGTACTGATTGTTTACATTGAAGGAATTCTAGATAAAAGCCTAACTGGACTGGTGGCCAATCAGCTTGCAGAAGAATATAAAAAGCCGGTCTTGTTAGCCAGAAACGATCCCGAAAAAGGTAAAGATATCTTGAGTGGCTCTATACGAGGATATGATAAAGGGTTTATAAAGGATTTTAAGAAAGAGCTTATAGATACTGGATTATTTGAGTTTGTTGAAGGTCACCCAAATGCAGCTGGCTTTGCAATTAAACGACAGAACTTAATCCTGGTGAACAAAGTGCTGAATGAAAAATTTAAAGACATAGATATCGAAAAAGATATTCAGAATGTTGATTTTGAGATCCCAGCAAAACGATTGAGAAAAGAATTTATCCTTCAACTTGATGGTTACAAAGACTATTGGGGTTACAAAGTTGAAGAACCCTTAATAGCTATAACGGATCTTGAAATTGAAGTCGAACAAATTGAGCATTTAGGGAAAAAGAATAAGACAACTGTTAAATTTAAGCATGGGGATATTGAATACATAAGGTTTAAAAGTGATGAGAACTACTTTAATCAGCTTACAGAAACAAATGGAACATTAATCATTAATGTAATTGGTAAAGCAAAGGCAAATGAATACAAAGGTAAGAAAACACCTCAAATAGAGATTTATGAATTGGAGGTGGTTCGTACAAAACAAAAAGAACTTGTGTTTTAAGGAGGAAGAAAGTTGATAGGATGTCACTGTCACACTGATAAAAGTAACATAAGACTACTTGATTCAACAAACTCAGTTGAAGAATTGCTTAAGACAGCGGTTCAGATGAATTATAAAGGATTAGCTATTACTGATCATGAGGTTCTTTCAGCACACTTAGAAGCAATTAAGACTGTCAGAGAAATGAAGAAGAAAGGGGATATGCCTACAGATTTTAAACTCATTTTGGGGAATGAAGCATATTTAGTCGATTCATTAGAAGAAGTCCGTGATAACTATAAATCGGGAGTGACAAAATTTCCGCATTTCTTGATGTTGGCAGTTGACCCTATAGGACATGAGCAGCTAAGAATACTGTCTTCACTAGCCTGGGAAAATTTATTTTACACAGGAACGATGGAAAGAGTGCCCACAGTTAAAAATGATGTAGAAGAGCTGCTTAGCAAAAATCCAGGTCACATTATTGCTACAACAGCTTGTCTCGGCTCTGAGGTGAATATCAATTTACTCAGAATCAAAGAATGCGAAGAAAGCGGAGATATTAAGTCAATCAAGCAGCACAAATTAAAAATTCATGAGTTTATTACATGGTGTATTAAAGTCTTTGGGGAAGATAAGTTCTTTATTGAGCTTCAGCCAGCCTTAAGTGAAGAGCAGATTTATTGTAATAAGAAACTTGTTGATATAGCCAACGGCTATGGATTGAAGATAATTGTCACAACTGATGCACACTTTCTTAGACCGGAAGATAGGGCAATTCATCAAGCCTTTTTAAACGCCAAGGATGGAGAAAGAGAAGTTGATTCCTTTTATGAAGCCTGTTTCGTTCAAAACGTTGATGAAATTCATGAGAGAATGAACTACATGGACAAAGAGATCATCAATGAGGCCATTGAAAACACATTGCTAATAGGAGAGATGATTGAAGACTATACTATTGAGCACGAACCAATTATTCCAAAAATGGCTTTACCTGAGTTTGAATTATCCCATTTGTTCAAGCCGGCTTATGAGAGATATAAATATATAAAATTAATGGCAGAATCTAATGAAGAACAGGACAGGTATTTGTTAAAGCTAATTGAAGATGGTTTTAAGACAAAGTTAATGAAAAAGGATATGTCTAAAAAAGAGTTGCACTCAATTTTAAAACGGATTGATTTAGAGTTGGGTGAGCTATGGGAAATTAGTGAGAAGCTAAAACAGGCCATGTCATCTTATTATGTTACCGTCCGAGAAATCATCAATACAATTTGGGATGATGAATGTGGAGGAGACAGCTTAGTTGGAGCAGCAAGAGGGAGCGCTGCAGGTTTCTTAGTAAATTACTTGTTAGACATTACGCAAATTAACCCAATGGAGTACAACCTTCCTCATTGGCGCCACATACATAAATCGAGACCAGATTTGCCGGATATCGATATTGATACTGAAGGATCTAAGCGTCCAAGAATCTTGAAAGCATTAAGGGACAAGTTTGGAGAAAAAAGAGTACTGCAGATTTGCACTTTTGGAACTGAAAAATCTAAATCTGCACTTCAAACTGCTTGCAGAGGTTTAGGGATTGATAACGATATTTCTCAATATTTAAGTGGAATGATTCCATTTGAAAGGGGAGCCAACTGGACTCTCTCCGATTGCTTCTTTGGCAATGAAGAATTAGGAAGAAAGCCTATTAAGGAATTTATTAGAGAGGTTGAGGGATTTCCTAATTTGAAAGAAACCTGTCTTAAAATTGAAGGTTTAACTAACAAGCGATCTTCTCATGCAGCTGGTGTTCTAATATTCAATGATGAATATACCAAATCAAACGCAATGATGAGGACACCAAAAGGAGCATATATCACACAGTTCAATATGGGCGACAGTGAAGCAATGGGTTCAGTTAAATATGATCTGTTGACTATTGAAGGCTTAGATAAAATTCGAGTAGCTTTAGATCAGCTTATTGAAGACAATCAAATACAATCTCAAGGAACTTTAAAAAGAACTTATAATAAGTATCTGCATCCAGATACTTTGGAGTATAACTCTAAGAGAATATGGGAAATGGCTGGCGAAGGAGAAATAATGGATTTGTTTCAGTTTGATACAGAAGTGGGCAACCAATCCGTTGTTAAAGTTAAGCCGAAAAATTTATTGGAAACAGCTGTAACGAATTCTTTAATGAGACTGATGTCAGAAGGAGAAGAACAACTTGTAGATACATATGTAAGATTTAAAAAAGACATCAACCAATGGTATCAAGAAATGAGAAATCACAATTTAAGCTCAAAAGAAATAGATGTACTAAAAAAACATCTATATAAACCAGAAGAAGGTTTATACGGGATAGCAGATACACAGGAATCAGTTATGATGCTATCCATGGATAAAGAAATTGCTGGATTTAGTATTGAAGAGTCTAATAAGCTAAGAAAAGGGATAGCCAAAAAAATCAAAAAAATGATTGATGAAATAAAGAAAATGTTTTTTGAGAAAGGGCGAAGCTTAGGAACATCTGAAAACATGTTGAAATATGTTTGGGATGTCCAATTTAAAAGACAATTCGGATACTCGTTCAGCACTCTTCATACACTTGCATACTCTATTATCGCTCTTCAAGAATTAAACCTTAACTATAAATACAACCCATTGTATTGGAGTACAGCGTGTCTAACTGTAAATAGCGGTGGTATTGAAAGCGAAGAAGATCAGGCTACTAAAAAATCAGCCGCCACAAACTATGGGAAAGTGGCCGCAGCTATAGGGAATATTAGAAAAAGAGGAATCAAAGTTGATTTACCTGATATTAATAATGCAAATTTTGGTTTTAAAGCAGATATAGATAGTAATTCTATTGTATTTGGGTTAAAAGGAATGAATGGAATCGGAGACGATGTTGTTCATCAGTTAATTGCAAATAGGCCATACAGTGACTTTAACGACTTCATGGAAAGAATGTTTAGAAGTCGTATCCTTAAAAAGGGACAAGTAATCCAACTAATAAAAGGCGGTTGTTTTGACTCTTTTGGTAATAGACAAGAAATAATGAAATCTTTTATTGGACAGATATCTGAGCCTAAAACCAAACTTACTTTATCTAATTTAAAAATGCTAATTGAAAATGATATTGTTCCCCAAGAATATGCTTTAGAAATTAGATTCTTTCGTTTCAAAGATTACATTAGCAAAAAGGTATACAAGACAGTGAAATCTCCAAAAGACAGGCTTTTCTTATTAGATGATATGTCATCCAACTTTTACAATCAGCATTTCAGCGAGAGCGGAATTGTTGACATGATTAATGGACAGCTAGTTGTATCAGAAAGAGTGTTTAAAAAAGAATATGACAGCAAAATGTCCAAAATCAAAGACTGGATAACAACAGAAGAGCCACTGAAGAAACTGAATGATTGTTTATTAATAAAAGAGTGGGAAAAATATGCCGATGGATCATTAGGTAAGTGGGAAATGGATTCATTGAGCTATTATTATAATGACCATGAGCTTTCTGGAGTTAACTTTGCCAAGTATGATATTGCTGACTTTTATAAACTGCCAGCAGAGCCGGTCAAAGGTAAACCTTATCAATGGAGAGGGAAAACTCTCTATGAATATGAGACTACACGGATTATAGGCACTGTTTTAGATAGGGATAAAAACAAACATACAATTACTCTTCTAACACCAACAGGGGTGGTTACAGTTAAACAGTGGTCGGGCAGCTTTAGTCATTACAATAAACAGATTTCTAGATCCATTGGTGGCGGAAAGAAAGAGGTAGTCGAGAAATCTTGGTATACCAGAGGAACATTGCTCATGTTTACTGGTTTCAGAAGAGGTAACAATTTTATTCCGAAAGTCTATAAAAATAGCATATATAATCACACAGTCTGCAGAATAGATTTTGTTGATAATGAAGGAAGTATGAGTTTGACAACTAAAAGGGCAGAAATATAAATTTTAGCTGATGATAGGAGAGATGAAAATTTTCAAAAAACTTATAGACAAACATAAAAAATATGTATATCATAGAATTAACGAAATGACACTTTTTGCTACAATTGGTTTGTTAGGAATAGGGCTAGTGTACAGTGCTAAAAATTTGTATACACATCAAGACAATCAAGTCTTAATAAAAGAGTCATTTTATCTAAATAAAAAAGAGGTGAGGCAAAAACTTATTCATGAAATTGACGTCCCAAGAATCCTTCCCAGGCTAAAGAGTGAGGATGAAAAGCAGGCTGAAAGTAGAAAAAAGTATCTTAAAGTGACGATTACATATCTAACAGAAGAAAATAAAAAAGCAGCAAAACATACAAAAACAAAAAAAGTGCAAAAAACCAACAAAAAGAGAAGTGTAAATAAACCAACTTCAAAAAGTACTAATGCTAAGGCAATGAAGAGTCATGAAGTTGTTGCCACTGCTTACACAGCGTTTTGTTCTACAGGCTGCACAGGGAAAACAAGAACCGGCTATGATGTATCAAACACATCCTATTACAATGGAAAAAGAATAATCGCTGTTGATCCAGAAGTAATTCCTCTGTATTCATTAGTTCAAGTTTCATATGAAGGGAATAGCTTTCAAGCATATGCAATAGATACAGGAGGAGATATTAAAAACAATCGTATTGATATTCTAATGGACAGTGAGCAAGAAGCAAATGCATTTGGTCGTAAAAATGTAAGAGTGAGCTGGTAAATCGATCCAAATAACTGAAAGGTATAAACATTTCAACAATTCGTTCGATGCAATACATAACATGAAATTTATCCCAAGGAAAACTATTACATAGAGAGAGTGAAGAGGATGTTCATTTTAGATAAAGAGGCCAGGGTCAAATCAACTGGGGAGTGCGGGGTTATTGAAGCCATTTACCATGAAACAAAGACAGTGGAACTTTGTTATTATGATGGAACTTATGATGAAAGGAGTTTTGATGATGTTGTTATGGCATCAAGTAGTTAAAATTTCAAGACAAAATTAAAAAATAGGGTGAGATAATTGAAGTGTATTCAAATTGAAATGTCATTCACAGACGAATATGGACAGGTTACCAAATTAAATAAGACTTATAAACCGTCGATTATTGAAGAACATAAAGGGGAAATCCCTGGATTGTTGTTAGATGATTTTAAGAGGTTCTTGTCGTCCCTTGGGTTTAATGAAAAACAGGTTTCTAGAATAGTAACAGAAGATTAAGAGGTTTTTTATTGAGGGGAGGTGGTATTAAATTGCCTAAATACTGGAGTTATCCTGTTGGGCTAGCTGTAGAAATTAACAATAATGCACGATACGGATGCCCACATCATGTGGGGAGAAAAGGAAAGATTATCGAGCATTTACATTCAGCTACATATGACTATGCAGTTAGCGATGAAACAGGTGACATTACTTACTTTAAAGAACATGAATTAACGCCACTAAAGGGAGGATTAACTTATGTTTAGAAAAGGTCAAAAGGTAATTGTTGATTTTACAGATGAGATTGGAGCTGTTGCGAAAGTTGATTACCGATACAACCAGGTAGAAGTGAAGTATCCTGACGGTACTTATCAGGTTGTTGGATTTCATAAAATAAGAAAGGTGGAGGATTAATGGCATTAATTATCTTGGAGGGGCCTGATTGCTGCTTTAAATCAACAGTTGCAGCAAAGCTAAGCAAAGAACTGAAGTATCCAATTATCAAAGGTTCAAGCTTTGAGTTGGCCACAAGTGGAAATGAGAAATTATTTGAACACTTCAACAAATTAGCTGACGAAGACAATGTGATTATCGACCGGTTTGTTTATTCTAACTTGGTTTATGCAAAGAATTTCAAAGATTATTCGATCCTTACAGAACAGCAGCTTAGGATTATTGAGGATAAAATTAAAGCAAAAGCCAAGGTTGTATACTTACATGCTGATCCAAGCATTATTAAGGAACGGTTAAACGTACGGGGTGATGAGTATATAGAAGGAAAAGACATTGATTCAATTTTAGAGTTGTATAGAGAAGCTATGAGCAATGCGGGGTTACATACATATTCATGGGATACTGGACAATGGAGCAGCGATGAGATTGTTGAAGATTTAATCCAATTGTTTGAGTAGAGATTCAAATAATAAAGGGGGAGAAAAATTGAAAAGGATGTTACTTGAGTTACAAGATATAGATGGAAATGTTAACGAAAAGAAAATCATAAATGTAAATGAAAAAGACAAGGTAATCGTAAGGTTTGATGAAACCGTATCTCAGCAGCAAGCGGGTATGATTTTTAATTCCTTAGGTACTGCGTTGCAAGATGAACACAACAATGTAATTGGAATTCCTAAGGGCATAACGTTAGAGGTATTGAAAATAAACTAGTCATGCACTAGTCATGTTCCCTTGAAGGAGTTGAGTTTAAGTAGAAAAACCAGTGAACAAAAAGACATGTAGTGTTTGTCTTACTGAAAAAGATTTCGAACACTTTTATAAGCAAGTCAAAAGGAAGAAAAACGGAGAGAGTTATGTCTATTTAAGACCAGATTGTAAAACTTGTTGCAAGCAAAAGTCAACAACGTGGATTAAAAACAATAAAGAGCAATTTAAAAAGAACTTAAAAAGGTATAAGGATAAGCCTGAACTTAAAGAAATGCAGCGAAAATATAATGAAAAATGGCGGGGAAGCGGTGGCCTAAGGAAATGGCACATTAATAACAAAGAAAGATTAAAAATCTATTCACTGAAACGGAACACCAAGAATCATGAAATTACTGTTGATGAATGGATAGCGTGTAAAAATTACTTTAACTATAGCTGTGCTTATTGTGGACTTTCTGAAAAGGAGCATAGAATAAAGTTTAGACAAGACCTGCATAAAGAACATGTTAAACATAACGGCGCAAACAATTTGAGTAATTGCGTGCCTGCTTGTAAAACATGTAATAGCTCAAAACAAAATAGTAGCTTGCTTCGATGGTACATTGAAAAAGGATTTTTTAACTTTGAAAGTTTAAAAAAGATTAATCAGTGGCTGCTACATGATTATAAGCAATTTATTCGTAACAAGAACAAGGGTATCTAAATAAAAGATCAATTTTATTTAGAATAAAAATAAAATAAATGGAGGTTGTTTATTGAGTAAACTACGAGTAATGAGTCTTTTTAGTGGAATCGGTGCGTTTGAAGCTGCACTAAGAAACATTGGGGTTGAATATGAACTGGTTGGCTTTAGTGAAATTGATAAATATGCTATTAAGTCATATTGTGCGATTCACAACGCTGATGAGCAATTAAATTTTGGTGATGTAAGCAAGATTGATAAGAAAAAACTGCCTGAATTTGATCTTTTAGTAGGAGGATCTCCTTGTCAAAGCTTTAGTGTAGCCGGTTATCGGAAAGGGTTCGAAGATACTAGAGGGACATTGTTTTTTCAGTATATAGATACCTTAAAAGAGAAGCAGCCGCGGTATTTTGTTTTTGAAAATGTTAAAGGATTGATCAATCATGATAAAGGAAATACATTAAATATTATGGCTGAATCTTTTAGTGAAGTTGGGTACAGAATTGATTTAGAGCTACTTAATTCAAAATTTTTCAATGTTCCTCAGAATCGTGAGCGTATATACATAATTGGAGTTCGTGAGGATTTAATTGAAAATGACGAATGGGTTGTCGAAAAGGGAAGGAACGATGTTTTAAGTAAGGGAAAAAAGAGATTAAAAGAATTAAATATAAAAAGTTTCAATTTTAAATGGTCTGCACAAGATATTGTTGGAAGGAGATTGCGAGAAATTCTTGAGGAATATGTAGATGAGAAGTATTACTTAAGCGAAGAAAAAACATCTAAACTGATTGAACAAATTGAAAAACCAAAAGAAAAAGATGTGGTGTTTGTTGGTGGCATTAACGTAGGAAAGAGGTGGCTGAATAACGGAAAAACATATTCCAGAAACTTTAAACAAGGCAATAGAGTCTATGATTCAAATGGCATTGCAACAACTTTGACATCCCAATCGGTCGGTGGTCTTGGAGGGCAGACTTCGCTATACAAAGTGGAAGACCCGATCATGATTGGTCACATTGATCTAAAAGGACATGATGCAATTAAAAGAGTGTACTCGCCTGATGGGGTGTCACCAACATTAACAACTATGGGAGGAGGTCATAGAGAACCTAAAATTGCTGTTGAGTATGTTGGTAATATTAATCCTTCAGGAAAAGGAATGAATGACCAGGTTTACAATTCAAATGGGCTAAGTCCAACCTTAACAACAAATAAGGGTGAAGGGGTGAAAATTTCTGTGCCAAACCCTGAAATAAGACCCGTCTTAACTCCAGAAAGGGAAGAAAAAAGACAAAATGGCAGACGCTTTAAAGAAGACGATGAACC
Organism: Bacillus sp. FSL R5-0416; assembly: GCF_037975425.1. Taxonomy (NCBI): domain Bacteria; kingdom Bacillati; phylum Bacillota; class Bacilli; order Caryophanales; family Bacillaceae; genus Bacillus; species Bacillus sp. FSL R5-0416. The sequence goes on from NZ_CP150252.1 coordinate 1,992,549, forward strand.
AGCCTTAACTGTTAATACAATTGATCGTCATGGTGTAGCAATTGGCGAATATCCAAAATACAGAATTAGAAAGCTCACTCCATTAGAATGTTGGAGGCTGCAAGCATTTGATGAAGAAGATTTTGAGAAAGCTTTATCAGTGGGAATTAGTAATTCGCAGTTGTACAAGCAAGCCGGCAATTCAATTACTGTAACTGTACTTGAGTCAATATTCAAGGAATTAATACATACATACGTTAATGAAGAATCTGAATAAAATTTGTCTTTTATACAAATTTAAAATTAGAGGAGTAGATCGATTGGATAGTTACCCAGAGTTCCTAAAAAAAGAGACAGAGGAGATTAAAGAGCGTGTTAGGAATGGAAATATCAAAGAAGACAGGATTAAAGAAATTGCAGAAACGACAGTTGAGTTTTTGAAATCAGAGGAGAAAAGACATAAATATTTTTCTGAAGTTGCTGCAGCTATGGCTGATAACTTAAGTGAGTTTTTCAAATCTTATTTAAAAGGAGAGTGAATATGCTAACTGATCAAGAAAAAATTGACTTGGTAAACGCTCTTGATTTTGTAGTTATTGAACCACATACACAAAGCATTTACGTACATAACGATGAAAAGACCAATGGAGTATTAGCTAGGGTTTTGCACACTATTTCAGTAGATGAGTATATTGAGAGCTTTAAAAAAGGGAGTCTAATTGATATCTTTCCAGCAGCAATGCAAGAAGCCGGTGCGGAAGGATTTAAAGATGGCCAGTTTGTTATTATGCCAAAGAAATTTTATGTTGATCAATGTTATGCGATGAGTAAGGAAATCGAGCGGTTAACTAACCTAATCACTCTACACAATATTAAACCAAATACATATCAAGGCTTGATTCATTAAATTGTTTCAAGAAAAAATGAAAGGATAAAGGGATGTTTATTGAAAAAGTATTATGTAAGGTGTAAAGACAGCAAAGGTGAAAATACGTCTCTAGTTATTGAGGCGCTATCACCTGAACATGCAAAAGAACAAGCATACGAAGTACATGAGGTAAGGGATATTTATAATGTAAGTCTGGGAGAAGGAAAGTCAAGGAACTATCTTGCCCGAAATCATTCTCCGTACATAAAAAATGACAATGGAAAAGCAATTATCATATTTTCATAAGGGGAGGATATCATTAAGGATATTGTAAGAGATCTTGTTATTGATGACATTGATGCTGCCGAAGAAGTATTAGATAAACTCTATGTTTATTTAGAAAACACTTTAAGGCCTGAAGAAAAGCGTGTTTGGGAGCGGTGTGATAAAGATATAATGTCTGTTTTTGCAAAGCTGAAAAATATTAAAGAAATTATTTAAAAACCGATAGACAAATACAAATAATATGTATATAATAAATTTACATTAAGACAAAGGAGAGTGTTAATGAATCACATATGTGACATCTGTAAAGAGTACATAAGCGGAAAAACAATTTGTCTTAGGATCAGCGATGAAAAAACTTATGTAGACTTCAATTGTTGTGAAGGTTGTGCAAAGGGTTATTCCGATAAAGTGAAAAATGAATGCAGCAATTTAAGTGTTAAGAAGACATTGGAACATTTAGGATTAAATAACAAATGAAAAATAAGAGGATAAAATATTCCTTTTATCGAGAATGGAGAGATGATGAGTGAATCAAGAAAAATGGGTAATCGTAGTTAGACGTGATGGAGATAAAAACAATGGAAAAGTATATAACAATTTTGTTACTGGAGAAAATTTGATTTTCACAAACCTGTAAGAAGCAGAAAAGTTCGCATTGAAAATTGAAACCGAAGGTAGAGGGTTATGGACATTGGTTGAACCATATGAAAAGCATGTGTTAACTGAAAAAGCTTTTGATGACAGTTTTGTCGCTACTATGAAAGCTAATCGTGAATCAACCCATGTGTAAGCGATAAGGAGAGGAGACAATTTAATGACAAAGACCTGGTTCATCAGCGATCCTCACTTTGGCCATAAGAATATCATCAAATATGAAGGTAATAAACGACTATTTAAAGACACTGAACATAGGGACAATGTGATTATTGAGAACTTCAATAAAACAGTTAGCGAAGGTGATACAGTCTTTTGGCTTGGAGACATGTTCTTCTGTAATTCAAAAAGAATTGAGTACATAGTGAGTCGGCTAAAGAAAACTAGAAACATTCTTATTAGAGGAAATCATGACAAAGGAATTTCAGATACAAAGTTTAGAAGACTTGGTTTTGATCCACATAGGATGTATCTCTATGAGGATTACATACTTACTCATGAACCAATTTCTCAGGTGAATATGAACAGATTAATTGAGGAATTTCAACTTTGCTGTAATGTACATGGGCATACACACAGTGAGGAAACTGGTCTCGAAAAGCTAAGTCATGTTTGTGTAAAGTGTTGAAAATACCGACTTTAAGCCAGTAACGATGGATTGGATTAACTCGAAAAGGTGGGAAGGTGTAAGAAATCCTCATTGGAAATAGAAATTAATTTCCCGGGCAAGCGCAGTATGCGACAAATCAAAACAAATAACGAGGAGTGACATGGTGCAATTAGCAATTAATATTCTTGAACTCATCGGTCTTTTGTTGATTGGACTTGTATCATTAGATACATATGGATCGAAAAGGAGAATAAAACCTCAAATCGCTTTTGGAATATTAGTTATAGCTGGAATGTCATTCTTAACCGGTTTGGGTTTATTGATTATAAGTAATATCTAAATAAAATTCAATTTTTATCGTGAAAGGAGCAACTGAAATGCAGGATAAATTAACGTCAGCAGTTCACTTTATTGAAGTCAATCGGGATGAAATGGGTGACAAGAAATCACTAAATATGCTTCTAAAAGCATTAAAGAAGATCATCAATGAGGGAAGATAATGAAGTTTCATATTCTTGAAGATAAACAAATGAGGGATATTGGTTTTACGGATCATGTGAAATCAAAGTGGTACTTCATAAAGTCAATTCAACCCAACATCACATTTAATTTAACAATACATAAAAAGAGTCTCAAGGGTGAAATTGACGTATTAGATGAAAGATACTTACAGCCATATGATTATCAATACTATATGAAAGCTTGCACAAGAGCGGAACTTGAATTCCCATACGTTACTAATGATAAAGTGCAAGAAATTATGGCTAATTTTATTGAACAAGGAATCATAACAGAATATGAAATGGGGAGCTACATTTAAGGAGGTGAATAAGTGGGGAGACATCAAGCTAAGTTTGAAGGCAAGATAATCAATAAATCATATGGATTGGACGCACTCGGTCGTTTTTCTGAATATGAGAAAATCGAACTCAACTGTCTCTTTGAAGGAATAATTGACTTAGATCCAATTGAAGTTGGGGGCAAAGTATACATTCCTGGTTTTAATGAATATGTAGTTGTTACTGACAGACAACGCAACACAAATAATGAATGGACGTATCAGACTGATAAAATCATTAAAACAATTGAAGACAAAGAAAGCCTTGAAAAGGCGCTTCAAGAGCAAGCAAAACTTGAAGAAGAATGGCAACAGCGTGTAAGACAAGAAAATCAATGTGTTAAAGAAGAAAATGATAAGTGCAAAACTTCCTGGTGGAAACGTCTCTGGAGATTCATTAGAGCCGATGAGATTTAGAGATCTAAATAAAAGTTTTATTTTAACGTAAAGGAGAACAAGCAGTGGAAATTAAAAAACGTGTTACTTTCAAAGACAAAGAGTTATTTATAACAATCTATGCTGAACCGCTTTATATGAAGGGGTGGGAAGTTAATAGCTTTACAGTTAAGCAAGTAAATAATAGTGCCGAGTACATTAAACGGGAGTCTTTATCGTATATAGGTATGACAATAAAACAAGTAGTGTTAAACATTGTTGAAGAAGCTAAAAAATACTTCGCCAGAAGTGAAATAGCTGAGAAAGAATTAAAGGAGTTGGATGATTGGGATGGAGTATTGAAATTTTAATAAAAGGATGATTTTAAAGAGAAAGGAAACGTATAAGATAGATACATACGAAGTGGTTGGTTGTCGGTTTAAACATTATAAAGGCGGTCTATATAAGGTTATTGGAGAGGCAATTCATACTGAGACAGAAGAGAAGCTTGTTACATATGAAGACATGGATGGCATTCTGTGGGCAAGGCCTAAAGAAATGTTCTTTGAAAAAATTGTTGTTGATGGAAAAGAGGTAAATAGGTTTACAAAAATCAATTAGGAGATGATGTAATAAGATGAAATTCTTTGAGGTGTGTGACCCATACTACGCATTAATTAAAGCAAATACAAAGGAAAAGGCAATAAAACTATATACAGAAGAAGTTGCGGATGATGACGGGAACTTAAGAGATGAGATCAAAGAAGTTGGTATGTTGTACGCAGCTGTTAAACACAGCCGAACAGTAACCGAGGATCAGGAACTGTCCCCAATATCAGATGTTCTCGAAGAACTTCAAAGTAATGAAGAAAGAGTTTTGATTATGGATGGCAGCTTACTTTAAAGATTAAAAATAAATTAAGAGGATGATGAAGATGAAAATGAAATATGGACTTTATTGTATGGGATCACTTGTTAATACTTATGAGGATGCAATTGAGGCTCATAATGATGCAGTATATGCTCAAGAAGAAAGCGGAGTACCGCATGAAGTAAGAGAAATTCAATAAAAATAAGAGGAGGATATTATATGATTCAAGGGTTTTATAAAGATCAGAAACTTCATCTTCTAGAAGATCCTATGCAGCAGTACACCGTCATGAAAGTTGAAGAAAATGCAGTATGTGTTTACCGGTGGATCGATGATTATAGACACAAGATTGAAAGATTCACAGATGTTGAAGAGGCTAAAAAACTCCTTGGAGAAGGGTGGCCGAAACAATAGAAGACACGATGAAATTTATACAGAAACAATTGGAGGACGAATAGATGTCGCAAAGTAACTATAGGCCGTCAGTTCCTAGATGGGTTGGCGATATACTAGAGCTAGACAAGAAAAGAAGACAAAATCAGTACAGAGGCTCACTAACGTCAGGTCAAGAGAAGAAGGACTGGGACGAGTGGAAGCGTAGATATTCAAGAAAATTAAAGTACGCAAGATTAAACGGATGGACGATCGAAGAAGAGTGACAATTCCTAAGGAGGACGAATAGGTACTGCTTGAATCTAGATAAAATCACAGCTTTATTCAAAATAAAAACAAATAATAAGGAGATGTAAAATGGGGGCAGCTAGACAGCTATACGTAAAGCGTAATGATCTGGTGACTATGGAAGAAGCAAAAGAAAATAAGAAGATACATATGCAAAATGGTGAGTCATTTACAGTATTTAAGGGAGAACTTATTGCAACTGACTTAGAAGGACACCAAATGGTTATTCCTCAAAGCCAAAAGGATAACTATATCCCTGTTGAATTAGAGGAGTTGTCTCCATATGAGGCTCAAATGGCCAAAGGTTATGCTGAGATGGGAGCTATTAATAGTGAAATAGCTGAAGCATATTACCATGTTGAAAATGAAGCTGAATCTGCAACTACAAGATTAATTACAGGAGCATATAACGATTAGTGATCATTACATATGAGAGTAAAACTGGCAATGTAAGAAGGTTTGTAAAAGCGTTGCAACAAGAGTTAGACATTGAATCAATTGAAATAACTGATGATACGATCATCACTCAAGAGTTCATACATATTACATATACGATAGGCTTTGGGGAAGTACCTGAAAGGACTTTGAATTTTATCAAAAAGAATAAAAATAAAATTAGAGGAGTTGTTGTTAGTGGTAACAAGGTTTGGGGTGATAACTATGGTTTAGCTGGAGACAAGCTTTCGGCTAAGTTCCACATTCCATTGTTATTAAAGTTTGAACTTAGTGGAACGAAACAGGACTTACAGAAGATTATTCAGGAGGTAAAACTTATTGAAAAACACAATACCAAAGTGGATCAAGCTCAATAATGAGATCATGATTCAGAAAGATGGGAAGTATCAATTCGAAAAGGATAAGGAGGCCGTACATAGCTACTTTGTTGATTATATAAATCAAAACACAGTCTTTTTCCATGATTTAAAAGAGAAGCTGGATTATCTGATTAAAAATGATTATTACGAAGAAGAATTCTTAGATCAATACACATTTGAACAGATTAAATCAATTTATAAGATTGCTTACAGTTACAAATTTAGATTCCCATCTTTTATGAGCGCGTTTAAGTTCTACAATGACTACGCATTGAAGACAAACGATAAAACAAAGATCCTGGAAAGGTATGAGGATCGTGTCTCAATTGTGGCTTTATATTGCGCTGATGGTGATTATGAGAAAGCTGTTGAGGAAGTACATACTATGATGAAACAAGAGTATCAGCCGGCAACACCTACTTTCCTTAATGCTGGACGTAAGCGAAGAGGTGAAATGGTGAGCTGCTTCTTACTTGAAGTAGGCGACAGTTTGAATGATATTTCACGTGCTATTGATATCTCCATGCAGCTTTCTAAGCTAGGTGGAGGAGTAGCATTAAATCTAAACAAACTAAGAGCCAAAGGTGAAGCGATTAAAGACGTAGAGAATGCGACTAAAGGTGTCGTAGGTGTTATGAAGCTATTGGATAATGCTTTTAGATATGCAGATCAAATGGGACAAAGACAAGGATCAGGAGCAGTTTATCTAAGTGTATTCCATCCAGACATTACAGATTTCCTAGATACCAAAAAAATAAGTGCTGATGAAGATGTCCGAGTTAAAACATTATCTATTGGTGTAGTTGTTTCAGATAAATTTATTGAACTTGCAAGGGAAGACAAGGATTATTACATGTTCTATCCTCATTCAGTATACAAGGAATATGGGCAGTATCTTGATGAGATGGATATTAATGAAATGTATGATGAGCTTGTTGAAAACCCTAGGGTTAGAAAAGCTAAAGGGAATACTCGAAAGCTGTTAGAGCAATTGGCCATTCTAAGAAGCGAATCAGGCTATCCGTATATTATGTTCGCTGACAATGTAAATAAAGTGCATCCAAATGAACATATTTCAAAAGTGAAGTTTTCAAATTTGTGTTCTGAAGTCCTCCAATCATCACAAGTATCAGTTTATACGGATTACAATAAAGAGGATGAAATTGGCTTAGATATCTCCTGCAATCTTGGCTCAATGAACATTGTAAATGTAATGAGTAATCAATCAATTGCTTCAACAGTAAGAATAGCAATTGACTCATTGACAACTGTCACAAGGAAAACAAACATTGTAAATGCTCCAGCTGTTGCAAGAGCAAATACATTAATGAGATCGATTGGCTTAGGACAGATGAACCTACATGGATTTCTAGCTCAAAATAATATTGCTTATGAAAGTGAAGAAGCTAAAGATTTTGTTAATACATACTTTATGATGATTAACTTCTACTCACTGCAGCGTTCTATGGAAATTGCACGAGAAACAGGGGAGACATACTACAAGTTTGATGGTTCAACTTATAAATCAGGTGAGTATTTCGAAAAGTACGTAACAAATGATTATAGCCCTCAGTTTGAAAAGGTTAAAAAGCTATTTGGAGATCAACATATTCCTAACATTGAAGATTGGACGAAACTTAAAGAAGATGTAATGAAATATGGCTTATACCATTCGTATAGGCAGGCTATTGCACCTACGGGAAGCATCTCATATGTTCAATCATCTACAGCAGGTGTAATGCCAATTATGGAGAGAATTGAGGAACGTACATACGGAAACAGTAAGACATATTATCCGATGCCAGGTTTATCGGCTCAGAATTGGTTCTTTTATAAAGAAGCTTATGACATGGATATGTTTAAGGTAGTTGATCTTATTGCAACGATTCAGCAGCATGTCGATCAAGGAATTTCATTTACCTTGTTCCTGAAAGATACGATGACAACAAGAGATTTAAACCGGATTGATCTCTATGCTCATCATCGAGGAATTAAAACTCTCTACTATGCTAGAACAAAAGATACAGGCCAGGAAGGTTGCTTGTCATGTGTAGTGTGATCATAGCTTGCGCCTTCTATTATTAGCAAAGTGATCAATATACTGAGATTTGCTAGGCTTACGGAGTTTTGCAAAAGTTCTCTTTATTAACTTCCATACTAGTTTAAAAAACAAACCAATACTCATTTTTAGCAGATACCCTGGAAGGAAGTCCAGTACATTTTTAAAAACAATTTCTATTAATCTCATATAACTCACCTCTTTATTTTGGTGAGTTATATAAGTTCTTCCCCATCAAAATCATTAACAGAAGAATTACGATTTACCTATTGAAGGAGGCAAATAATTGACAAAACCAAACACAATCTACACAGCAGCAAACTGGTCAAAGCATGAAGATGATTTCACCCAAATGTTTTACAACCAAAACGTAAAGCAGTTTTGGCTTCCGGAAGAGATCGCATTAAACGGCGATCTTCTAACTTGGAAGTATCTTGGAACAAAGGAACAAGACACTTATATGAAAGTTTTAGCCGGGCTTACATTATTGGACACAGAGCAGGGGAACACTGGCATGCCGATTGTGGCCGAGCACGTAGAAGGGCATCAAAGAAAAGCAGTATTAAACTTTATGGCCATGATGGAGAACGCTGTCCATGCGAAATCCTACAGCAACATCTTTCTAACTTTGGCTCCAACCGAGAAGATTAATGAAGTCTTCGAATGGGTGAAAAACAATAGGTTTCTTCAAAAGAAAGCAAGAACAATTGTTTCAATTTATAAAGCAGTTGAGAAAAACGATGACATTTCCCTATTCAAAGCAATGGTTGCATCTGTGTTTCTGGAGAGTTTCCTTTTCTACTCAGGTTTTTATTATCCACTTTACTTTTATGGACAAGGGAAACTCATGCAGAGCGGGGAAATTGTGAATTTAATTATCCGTGACGAAGCCATTAAGTGCTAGTGGCATTTAGCAGTAATGTTAAATGAAAACCTATCTAAAAAGGGGAAGTCTTATAGCTAAGATAATCCTTTGCTAAATTCTAATCATCATTAAATTCAATATTTAGGAGTGTTGCCTTGTATTATGTCTATATGATAATGAATAAACAAAATAAGAAGATTTACATTGGCTTAACCAAAAATGTTAACAACGCTGACGATAGATTTAAACAACATATTCGCTATTTAAAAGGAAACTATCATCATAATCATAAATTGCAAAGAGACTTTAACTTGCATAAATGCACTGATATGTATACACATCACTTATTATGCAAATGTTCTAGCATCAAACTTGCTGAAAAAATGGAGAAGTTTTTCATTGCATACTATAACAGTAAATATTGTGGATTTAACCTAAATGACGGCGGGCTTTCAAATAAAGGATACACGCAATCTGATTATGCAAAAAAGGTTGCAAGTGAAGTTCACTCTAAGCTAATTGGAGAAAAAAATCCTTTCTTTGGAAGACGACATTCTGAGAAAACAAAAATGATTATTTCTAAAAAGAACAAAGGGAGAAATAAAGGTATCCCTAAGAGCGATAGTCATATAAAGAAAATGATTGAAAATAATGCTAGAGCAAAAAAAGTCTTCGTTGGCGGTCAAATATACAGCAGTTGTTCGCAAGCTCAATTACATACGGGCATAGATAGGAAGAAAATATCAAAGCTTGCATCAGACGATTCAATAACAAACATATACTTTATAAAATAAAAACAATTTTAATGATGATTAGATAAATGCCCAACGACTATTCCATTGGCGGTGGAATTCCGCAACAGAAGTAGGGCGCAAGTGATTGGCGTGGGTGAGAATCCCTTAAATCGAAACGGTAGGAATCCTAAATTAGGATTGTGATATAGTCTGCTCTGCATGGCGACATGCAGCTGTGGTTAGTCCACGCTTTAAGTATAGCGAACTTAAGGGAACATCAAGGACACGGCGTATATGTCGGATTGTTAGCTCAGGAGATATACAAGAAACAACCTCCTCAGAAGCAAAAAGAACTGTTTACATGGGCTTTAAGCTTGCTTCAAGAGCTTTATGAAAATGAATTGGAGTATACAGAAGATATTTATGATCAGGTTGGCTTAGCCCCAGATGTAAAGAAATTCATCAGATACAATGCAAATAAAGCATTAAACAACTTGGGCTTTGATCATCTGTTCGAGGAAGAAGACGTTAACCCAATTGTTATTAATGGATTGAGCACTAAGACCAAATCCCATGACTTCTTTTCAACTAAAGGGAATGGGTACAAAAAAGCAACGGTTGAACCATTAAAGGATTCTGATTTTATTTTTACCGAGAAAGGATGTATTCAATGAGATTGGTTAAATTAGAGCAGCCTAATTGCAATCCATGTAAAATGGTGTCCAATTACTTAGAACAAGTAAATATTCAATTTGAGACTGTTGATGTTACACAGGAACCAGAAGTAGCAGCAAGATTTGGTGTCATGGGAGTACCGGTAACCATTCTGCTGAGTGATCAGGGAGAAGAAGTAAACCGAAGTGTTGGTTTTAAGCCTAATGAACTTGATGAGTTACTAAAGGAATTACGATAAAAGGGTAATTTTAATCAAACTTAAATTAAAAGGAGCCAATAAATGTATTTCATTGAAACTCAGGAAGGATTAATTGGAAAGGAAGTTGCTTATGTTTGGGCAAATCAGTTTTGTGAGCAAACAACAATTATTACTAAAGATGGGGGCGTATTTATGGCTTGTCAACAAACTGACTGGGATGATGGCTATGAGACAAGAATTTTATACCCACATGAAGCAAAGAAGATCTTACACCCTCTGAAAAGAGAATTACATGAAAAAGGAGTGATCAATGAAACAGAGTGGGAAGAGTATGAGAAGGAGCTAAAAAAGAAGCAAGATGCTGAAAGAGAAAAGTATCTCAAAGAGAAAGAAGAAAGTGATCGTAAACTATATGAAGAGTTGAGGGCAAAGTTCGAACAATAATGAGTTGTTTGTTTAACTGAGCCAAACAACATAAGAATGGGCATATATTAAAAAAAGGAGTTAATACATAATGCAAATTAAAATCAAATACCTAGACGAAACACAAACAAGAATCAGCAAAATTGAGCAGGGAGATTGGATTGATCTTCGTGCAGCTGAAGATGTAGCGATCAAAAAAGATGAATTTAAACTTGTTCCATTGGGAGTGGCCATGGAATTGCCTGAAGGTTACGAAGCACATGTCGTTCCTCGTTCGAGTACGTATAAGAACTTTGGTGTGATTCAAACAAACTCAATGGGTGTTATCGATGAGTCTTATAAGGGTGACAACGATTTTTGGTTCTTTCCTGCTTATGCGTTACGTGACACAAAGATTAAGAAAGGGGATCGAATCTGCCAGTTCAGAATTATGAAGAAGATGCCGGCAGTTGACTTGATCGAGGTAGACCGTCTTGGCAACGATGACCGAGGTGGGCACGGATCAACTGGAACGAAGTAATTGGATTTTGTATTTGAAATATAGATTATTTTAAAAGTCATCTTGAAAAACATTTTTAATCATATTACCTTTTTCTAGGAAAGGGGATTAAAATATGAAAATAACTATTGAAGAATTACCTGAATTAAGGATTGCTTATTTCCGAAACGTTGGAGAGTATGGTGGTAAGCAAAACAAAGAACTAATGGAATCTTTTAAAAAGTGGGCACAGTTGAATGGTGTATTTCATAACTCTGTAATTTTAGGAATTCCACAAGATGATCCAAGTATTACTCCTAAAGAGGAATGCCGTTATGATGTTGGTGTTGTATTAAATGAAGATTTTAATGTGCTGCAACCAGCTCAAGTTGGTAAGTTACCTGGAGGGAAATACGCTGTTTTCTTGCTTGACCATACAAAAGAGGCAGTAAGTGAATTTTGGGGCATTATTTTCTCTGAAATAGAAAAAAATAGTCTAACTTTGAGAGGAGAACCAATTATAGAGAGATATACTTCACAAATGATTGATAATCACTTATGTGAAGTATTAGTTCCTATCCAATAAAGAAGGTGGGAAATTTCCCACCTCCTATATATGTATAAGTTAAATGCTCTGAATTAACTCGTTTATTTTATCAAGATTAATGGTAATGTTGCATATTGCAATTACGAAGTATAGAGTACCTTGGTATCGTTCTTTTTTAACAAAACAGTTAATTCCAAAACCAATCAAAAATGCAATTATGATTAGCTGAACGAACACAAATAATTGTGAATTAGGACTGAAGAAAGAATAAACCAATAATAACAATAGAATCAGTAAGCTAACGATTTTTAATATTTTTCGCAAATTAACACTCCTTTAAATACATTGTTTTTAATTTACCATAAAAGATTTTTGTTGGAAATATTTCTGAATAAAAGAATACTTTTATCTAATATTTAAGGAGGAAAGAGATCATTAACGGCAAAGAAGGAGATTTACAAGCAAAATATGACGACATGCTTTATAGGAACGGTCTTTGCTTTGGGTTTCTTCAGTTACGAGGACTTGAAGATGAATTTATTGAGCACATGAGACGAGTTGCTGAGTATGAAAAAGATCTGAGATACAAAAAGGCAGCGTCTAATTTCTTGAAGATGATCGACCATAATTAAAATAGGTGGGTGATTAATTGTTAAAGTATAAAAATAAAATATTAAAGAGTATTGAAAAGATCAACAAACTTGAAGAAGGGTTGTCACTATTTGAAGAAGGTGACGAAGAATATTTAAGTGTATTAGTGAAAATTCAGGGGCTATATGATGAAATCTCAGATACTGCTTTAGAGTGTTTTAAAGAGATGACTGCAAAAATCAGGAAAACTGGTCAGAAACGGATTGTAAAAGGGATTGATCAGTTACCACATGCAATTAAAGAAAGTATTACTGATCAAGTGAATGGTTTAAAAGGGGAGCTATTTGAATAAAAGCAAATATGAATGGTGTTGAATTTGAGGGTGATTAATAGCTAATCAAACACAAATATAAAATTAGGAGATGTTTATTATAACATATGTAACTTTATTTCTAGCAGCTTATCTAATTGCATTAAACATTAATGAGGTCAGATTGATTGTTCGAGGAGAAGGTAATGCGTATAGAAAAGTAAAGAATGTGGTCGATAATTCATCATTAGAAAATATGAAACGAAATAAGAATTTGATTTACCTGTTTACTTTGCTCAAGGGGATATCTTTCATTGTCCCTTTGGCTTATATCGGATTAATTATGCATGATAACATTCTAATGCTTGCTTGGACAGCAGTTTCACTTATTTATGTTGTCCTTAGTATGTTTAAAGTTTTAGATGTATTAGACGGTGAAAGAATCAAGCAAAACACATATTTTTACTTGTTATTTGTTTGTGGGAATTTTCTTTTTGTTGTATTTTATTTGGCAGATATATTCGTATAAAATATTTAATTAATGCTTTACTTTTTCAAATACTATTTCCAAAAGGACTGAGAAACATGACGCAATTCGATAAACAATACAATTCAATTATAAAGGATATTATCAATAATGGAATCTCAGACGAAGAGTTTGATGTAAGAACCAAGTGGGACACAGATGGAACACCGGCACATACTCTAAGTGTAATGAGTAAGCAAATGAGATTCGACAACTCAGAGGTTCCGATTTTAACGACAAAAAAGGTTGCCTGGAAAACAGCCATTAAAGAGTTGCTCTGGATTTGGCAGCTGAAATCTAATGATGTTAATGATTTAAACAAGATGGGCGTACATATTTGGGATCAGTGGAAACAAGAAGACGGCACCATCGGACATGCATATGGATTTCAGCTGGGGAAGAAAAACAGAAGTCTAAATGGAGAAAAAGTGGATCAGGTAGACTATCTTCTTCATCAATTGAAGAACAACCCGTCTTCACGCAGACATATTACAATGCTGTGGAATCCTGATGATTTAGACGCAATGTCCTTAACGCCATGTGTATACGAAACTCAATGGTATGTGAAGCAAGGTAAGCTCCACCTCGAGGTAAGAGCACGGAGCAATGACATGGCATTGGGAAATCCATTCAATGTATTCCAGTACAATGTGTTGCAGCGCATGATTGCTCAAGTCACTGGCTATGAGCTTGGTGAATATATCTTTAACATTGGGGATTGCCATGTGTACACACGTCATATAGACAATTTGAAAATTCAAATGGAAAGAGAACAGTTTGAAGCACCTGAACTATGGATCAATCCTGAAGTGAAAGATTTTTATGACTTTACCATTGATGATTTCAAGTTAATCAACTATAAACATGGGGACAAGCTTTTATTTGAGGTAGCGGTTTAATGCTATCTCTTATTGCTTGCTGTGATAAAACTCTGGCCATTGGATATCAAAACAAATTATTGTATCATTTGCCTGCTGACATGAAACACTTCAAAGAAAAAACTGAGGGGAAAATATGTATTCAAGGAAGATCAACATACGAATCAATTATTGGTATGACAGGTAAGCCTCTACAGAATAGGAGGAATATTATACTTACTAGGGATCAGAACTTTAAGCCAGATTATTCGTCCTTTGTTTATCATTCAATTGAGGAGGTTTTAAAACTCATTCAAGGACAAGTTAACACTGATGAGGAAGTGATGGTGATAGGGGGAAGTATGATTTACAAAGCATTCTTGCCCTACGCTGATAAAGTGTATTTGACAATTGTTGACTCAGCGTCAAGAGAAGCAGATTCATATTTTCCTATGTTAGATGATCGTTGGAAATTGACTGATAAACTGCATAATAAAGCCGATGAAAAGAACAAATACAATTATTCCTTTCTAACTTTTGAAAATAAATATAGACAAAGGTAAAAAATATGTATAATATGATAATAAGAGGGTGATGAGATAACGGTTTTTTATTTAAATCACAAAAACAAAAAATATGCATTTTGATAAAAATAATATTTTATTCAAACTTTAAGGAGGTGATTTATTGGAGACGGGAAATAAATCACATAACGCAAATGAAAAGATAGCAGCCTTGAAGAAAAAGAAATACAAATTTGAAACAATGCAACTTGAAACACAGAGGGAATTGTTAAGACTTGAAACACAGCAAAACAAAGAGAAACTAGAAATTCTATTCGAACTTGGTGAAATCCTAAACCAGATAGTAAATGAAGAATGGGTAAGCTCAACTATTGCGACTAAAATTATTAACAGGAATAGAAAAGCATATCGGGATCTATTTTTGTTTAGGGAAAATAAAGCATACATAAATAAGGAAAAATTCAAAGAGTTAAATGATCAATTTATTCATCTGACGCAAAAATTAAATGATATCTAAGGAGTTGGCGAATTGGAAAATAAATTGCTGATTAATAATGCGAATACGGTATTTGAAAAGAAGGACGATAAATATTTCGGTTATAAATCTCGTTTTGGAGATATCGTTATTGGCGGAGCATATTCTTATAGATTCGTAGTTCACTATGCAAAAACGAATCAAGACGTTGTTATTGTACCTGGCGATGTAAATACGGTAACGACTCCGGTTTGTACGACGCTAGAGGAACGTTTATGGAAGCCAGAGAAAAGCGTCCAAGCCCACCGTGATGAAATCGTTGAGCAGGCGAAGGTGGATATCGAAGTTTTAAAATCGCCGGGAAGAATGGTGAACGGAAATACTTCGGATTACAAAGTCGATCTCTTTGGTGCGAATGCGGAGTTCATAGTAAATCGAGAAAAGCGGACAGTAGTCGCCTTATTAAAGGGAGCTTATAGCCGTACGGTCGTCTTAGCACGGGGCATCGCCAAAGCCGCCCCTGACGACTGCTTCAACGTTCATATCGGTAAAGCAATCGCGCTAAGACGTGCGCTAAGCCTGGCGGTGCCGGACGAATACTTGAACGCGCCGCAGCCGACTGAGGTTCGGGTGGGCGATTTTATATCGGATGATAGCGGGGTTCACAAAGCACTAGTTATTGAAGACGACAGTTGGCCGCCTTTTTCCGGTGGTGCAGCAATATACTTGAAAGATGCTCGTAAATACGGCTATAAAATCATCGACGACTCACGCGAAGAGGCGGGCGGTGAGTGACGTATCATAGACGCCTGAAGACGACGGTGTTTAAAAAGTATAGCGGATATAATTGGACTTACGACGGAATGTTTGAAAAAACAAGAGTGAAAGGCAGCGATAAAAGAAAACGATCGAAACATGAGCGAACAATCCGAAAAGTTATGGATAAAAAAGAAATTAGTTATTACGTTTAAATTAATATAAAATCTGTATTTTAACTAAATTGAAAGGGAGGGGTATTTACGCACCAGAAACTTAACATTTTCTCTTATAAAGGTTCTAAAATTGCTATTGCACCGGAAGTAATGCAGATTGAAGGTTATAAAGATTTGAGGTCGGCTTGGAATTCATTTAAAAAACGATTTGAATTACAAAAAGGCATTGACTATGAAACTTTTATAGGGGCTGAACTTAAATTATTTAAAACTTTAATGAAAAACAGCGATGAAAATACACCTATTTATGAAAAGTATAAGACCGTACCAAGACTCGATGTTCTGTACATGGACAACTTTAAAGATTTTGGTTTTTCAAATACTAAGGAGGGCATGATGAGGAGGTTTAGACGAAAACGATTTGAAGAGGAAACGATTCCTTTTATAATCGACATTTTCAAAGACATTTATAAAATAGATTATCAACTTAAGGTAGGAAAGTATTACATAGATGCGTACATAAAAGAGTTAAACTTGGCTATTGAATGTGATGAAATGAATCACCGGAATTATAAGAGCGATGATGAAAGCAAACGCGAAAAATTTATTCGGACAACATTAGGCTGTGAATTTCTTAGATTCAATCCCAATGATTATAGATTTGAAATAACTAAAATCATAAACCAAATATGTAAAATTGGAATGCAGAGGGGAACGTTCCCCTCATAAAATTAATGAAATTGGCCATTCATGCTTTGTTGAGCTAGGCGAACTAAACGTTTTGTAATTTCTCCACCTACTGAGCCGTTTGCTCGGCTAGTTGTCTCAGGCCCTAAGTTTACGCCGAACTCAGAAGCAATTTCAAACTTCATTTGTTCAAGTGCGCCAGCAGCTTGAGGAACAAGTAATTCATTGCTGTTGTTTGATCTGTTTTGTTGAGCCATTTGATCATCTCCTAAAGTAGTATGTAAACAAGTTTGTTCAATTGTATTGTGTGGAGATGTTTTGAAAATATACACATTAAATTTGAAGTGAGGTGATTTAAATGTCAATTGGTGATGGAGCATGAGTGAGCACGTACTTAAACAAAGAAGGGGGATAAAATGAAAATCGATTATGTTTCTGATCTTCATATTAATCACTGGATACCTTGGAACAATAACCAAATCAAGTGGGAAAAGCGAACAAGGGAGATTGTTAGAAGGTTAATATCGAATGGAAATGGTGAGGTATTAATCATTGCCGGTGACTTTACTGAGTGGAATCAACAGACACTGTGGGTACTTGATGAAGTAGCAAAGCAGTATGATAAGGTTTACTTCACATATGGTAATCATGATCTTTATTTACTCAGTAAAAATCAGCAACGAAAATATTCCGATTCATTGGGAAGGGTAAAAGATTTAATTCAAAAGGCTGTAGACATCAAAAATGTCACTCCATTAATAAAGTCTACGGATACATACAAAGGGAAAGTCTTTGCAGGAGATGTTATGTGGTATCTTCCAAAAGGAAATGAAGGGTGGAACTTCTTCAAAGGTGTCTCTAATGATTCAAACTATATCAGCCTAAATGGATACAACAAAGAAGATGGGGTACGAGCAATGTGGAAAGAATCAATGGACTGGTATGACACTCTTGAAAACTCTAATATTGATGTATTTGTATCTCATGTCCCACCTGTTCACAATCCTTTTTCTCCGTTTGAACCTAACAGCTGCTATATGGTTGAAGTACCATTCATTAACGCAAAACATTGGATTTGTGGCCATGATCATTTACAAGCTGAGTTTGAAAAAGATGGAACGAGATTTCACATGAATTGTATCGGATATCCGTATGACTATGATAATTACCCGAGTGTCAATGTGATACCAGATAAGCAAGTTGATACATATAAAACGTTTGAGTTGAAGACATTTGAAATATGAGGTGAATTCGTGAAGAAAAAATTAGATGATGTGTGGACAGTTGTATATAAAGATCATGATGAAGAACCTATGGCCTTTTCATACTATTCCAAAACAGATGCGGAGATTGCAAAACAGACAATTGAAAAATCAAACGGTACTCATTTAGTTAATGAAAAGGAAGAAGTCGTTGGGTATATTCATTTAGACTGGGTCTATTTAATCCATGGGAGGTTAATTAAAACCGACTAAGAGAGAGAAAATAAAATTCTAATTTTATGCAGAAAAGAAGAACGATCAATATGGGCAGTTATGGTTATAAGAGAAGTGAAAAATTCGAAGAACTTAGAAGTATACTACGTCATTCTTTACCCAGTAGGACAATGCTAAACAATGTTTCAATCGGAGCAATTGAGATAAATGGAATGTTGATTATTTTGAAAAATCGTTATGACGTATATACTTCTCATAACATTTCCTTCATTCATTACAATGAAAAGCATGACCTGAATTATCATTACAACGAATTAAAGGGAAGAGATGTAATTTTCGATATTGAATTATTGAACAGAGCAGGAAGAGATGCGTTGATGGAGTTTTATTATTGATAAAATGTTGATTTGATTCAAAAAAAGGAGGGGATGACATGTTCCTTAAATGGGTTGAAAAAAGAGAGAAGGATAAGATGATGGATGACCTAAGTGCATTCATCGACAATCTAATCAATGAAAGGGATTCCCTTGTAGACAAGGTAAGAAAGCTCAGCAAAGATGAGGAAATCGCAAAATTGTTAAAAGAAAATGATAATCTTAGAAATAATAGCCTTCATACTTTATCAGAAAAAGAAAGAAATGAAGCAGATGCTTTTAGGGATGAACATTTGGGGAAATGCAAAGGTAGCATAGCTTATCTTTTGACAGGAGTGAGTATGGGTACAGCTGTAGAGGTTATTTGCTCCAAATGTAAAACCAAAAAAGACATTACAGACATTAGTACGTGGTAAACAAAGTAGCGAAGTGATTTAAAGGAGATGAACTCTTGACTGTATATGAAAAAATTATGAGCCACCCTGAAAGCAAAAAGGCAGTGTTAATCAAGTTTGGTTTTGGGCAATTGTCCCCGATTAAAGTGGAAAAATGGTTTAAGTCATACAATCCACCCAAATACTACGAATTTAGAAAAGCAGCTAACCACAGAAAGGTTACTGACCTACATACTCAAGCAATGACAAAGGATCAAAGGACGCATTTATTAAACTTGGAAGAGGTCTTTAATGATGAAAAGTCTAGAAATGCGTTATTAAAATTAGCAGAACAAAACACTAAGAGAAATAAGGATGGACTGACTATTATCGAAAAACATGATCCTTGGAGGGGCTAAATGCAGGCGAACATTACTAAGGAACTGTCGTGGTGGGGAGTTACTTTGACTGGAAGTATGAAAACCGTAAAATCTTTAAGCGAGCTGATGGAAATAAACAAAGAACTGTTCGAGAATCTCTACAAGGTGCAAGCAGACTCAATTGAAGAGCTTGTAAACAAATTATATGAACAGTTTCCTGAGTATGAGAAGAAGTTCTTGAAGTTTGTAAGTGAGCAGTTACCTAATCTGAAGAGGTGCTTACAGTTCGAACTGCCTTATAATTCTCAACTAATATCCAGCATAGAATATGAAATTTTCATATCCGGTGCCGAAACTGATTGTGAATATCCGTATGATGCTAGGGATTGCATTATTACTTTCTTTCAACGGATACCAGAAATAATCGGTTCATACAAGGAGGGATTCAGTGCAGAATAAATTAACTTGGTTTGATTTAAATTATAGAACTGATTCAGAGTCTAAAATTAGCTGTTGTTTACTGCGAGTGTTTGACCTTATAAAAGAGAGCTTGCGCATATACTTCAATATAGAGAATTCTAAAGATATTTATGATTTTTTGTCCCAGGCTAAAAGACAAAGCAAGGATAACCTTTTTGTTGAATGGTTTTTAAATAAAGGAATTCCTAAATTAAGGAGTATTGACTTAAACAACTTGCCAAAAGATGACCGTTTTCTTGCAATGTTGGAACTTGATGAGTATGTCTTAAAAAGTGAAATGGACTTTGCAGATCTAGAAGAAATAAGAAGCTGCATAATTTCATTTGTAAGTAGTCTTCAACAATACATTGACCTATGTAAGGAGGAGTTAAATGAAAAATGCAGAGTTTAATATAACAAGTTTCTTAGATGAATATAAACGAAGAGACCAGATGCGAAGAGATTTTATTATTCATGAAGGCTGCACTGCTATTGAAGAGATCATTAAAGAAGTTAATAAAAGGGGATCACTAAATGAGGCTGATATTTATTACGGAACTCCTAAACCTCAACTAAGTTTCTCGGACGTTGAATTAGGCTACATGCTTACTTCAATGATGGAATATGCGACAAATCATGTAGGAAACCCAGTTGATGAGAAATGTGAATTTGAAAATAAGCTGGCTTATTTTGAGTATAAGGACGAGATTCTTGAAATTTTTGAAGTGTATGGCCAAGGTACTGAAAGCTGGTTTTCCAAACCAAGTGACGATACCATCGATAAATTGAATAACACAGCTTACGGAGTGTATTTAATCCAGTTCGATGATTTCATTAATTACACTAAAAATAATGATAGTAAGAGTGAAAAGCTGTCCCCAAGCAGCACAATCTTAAATGACATTACGGGCGGATATACAGTTGGAAGAGGTTCTAAGTAGATGATTGTAACAGCTTGGGTTTTGTTGATAATGTTTGGTTTATTCGCTTTATCAGATTTGAACTTAACTGAGGATGAAACAAAGCATATAAAATTCTTCATTATAATGAAATTTGTTTCTGTCTTTATAGCTTCTTTAGCTGCTGGAGTGATTTGGGGAGGGTTATTTCAATGAAAAAAGTTTTCAAATGCCGTACTTTTCCTAAGGAAGACAGAATTACTTTTGACAAAGGAAAAGATCATGTCTTAATAACTATCGAAGACAAAAGGCACAACAAGAGAGTTTCGATATGTTTGAATAATGATGACTTAAAGAAAATAACAGATTTTTTAGGAGGTAAATTTAATTGATCGTATACACTACACTAGGTTATTTCCCTGTGTTGAGAAGAAAATTGTCCAAAGAATTTAAACGATTAGGTTTTAATAACCTGAAAGAAAAGCGGTGGTTTTTAGCTAAAGTCTTAGGATACGCACCAAATTTCAGTGAAATGTCTATTTCTGAGTTGGAAAGAGTAATCGATGAGCTTACTAAATACGAAAACTTAAATGAAATTACATAAATAAATCCAAATAAAATTGGTCTTTTATTTAGAATGAAAATAAAATTAGCGGAGAGTAAGTGGAAACCTTATTTGGTTTACATAAGGAAACACTTGAAGGTAAGCTATTGAGGTTTTTGATTGAAATACACAATAAGGAAGAGGATACAGACTATAAGGAAATAATAAAAAGTTTGAAAGATAATTATTGTATAAACGGATCTATATGGGATGAATATGTTGAGCAAAGGACAAGAATAATTAAAGAAAGAGGAGGGGAGTCGGTGTCTTTCGAGAATGTAAAACAGTGGTTTGCAAGAGATATTGATAATAGAGTTATAACCATTGACAAAATTAATAAATTTAATAAAAAAAGTACATTTTTCTGTCCGATTTGTGGATCAAGTTTAATCCCAAAAGCAATTGAGTCTAAGAAAGTAACACCTCATTTTGCTCATGTTGATTTATCTAGTTGTAATGCTGAATCAATGGTTCACTGGTGGTTTAAAAATAAATTCATAGAGCCTGGTGACAAGTTTTACATAAAGACAGACGATGTCATTGAATATGTGTGTAAAGAAATCAAGATTGAACCTGTTTATAAGCTTTCTAATGGGAAATACAACCCCGACATTAGCATAAAGACAGAGTGCAACCAAGAGATTATTATTGAAATGCAATATAGCAATAAGAAGAATGTTGAGGACTATATTGATTATTGGCTAGAGCTTAATAAAACAATTGTGGAAGTTGATATAAAAAGGCTTAAACATAATGATGAAGTTTATACACTTGCCCCTTTATTTCACGATGGGAAATGCAGATACACAAAAAAGAATGATCTGTATCATAAAACTATCGGGCAGTATAAGGAAGAAATCTTTAAAACAGTAAACTTAAATGAATATAAAATGAGAATAGAAAAATTAGATTGGTTTTGGCAAGACGTTTTTAGATACAAAAAAGATGAAATAAGTATTGAAGAAATGGTATTGCTTATTGATTCATTTGATGAACAAGATAAAGAAATCATCGAATCAATATTGGATAAAAAAAGTTGCAATGGATTAAGGACTGATTATCTGCAATTTAAGAATGAACAACGGATTAAAGATGAAATTCATAAATTCAAAGTGACATTCAATAAGGACAACAATGATTTTTCAATGAAATATAAGACACTTGAAAATTCTCATATAGAGTTTACTGTGTCGAGTGTTGAAAAATTAGACAGTGACATAGAAACCATCAAAGATTCTATTAAAATAAGTTCTTTCACTGCAGGAAAAAGCGTTGAATCCGTAGCAAGAGATTTGGTGGATATGTTAAAAATAGAACAAATTAAAACTAGCCGTTGCTTTATTGAAACTCTATCTGAAATGCAAAAAAAATATAACGACGATTTGTATGAAGTTCTTTATAAAAGGAACGGTCTTTACCTTTATTACAATAGTTTTAAATGTTTAACTGTTTGTGAAGATGTCTGGTCACAGATAAAAAAACTTAAAAACGCAGAGAAATTATTTAAGGTTTTCGATAAGAGGATAATGAAATATATGAAAAATCTTGTACCGATTCCGTCTCCTGAAAAATTGTGCGGATTTTTAGAAGAGAAAGAACAAACCCTTAAATTTATTAGAGATCAAATATCTGATCAATCCATCTTTGTAACGCTTGATTGGCAGAAACCATCCGAAGAGGAGATTTGTATATGGATTAAAAGGAAATGTTGGGATAGGAGTCAGATTGGAAGAATTTTAATTAAAAAGGGAATATTAAAAATTTATAAGGGGGTTAATTGCAACTATAAATTGGATAAAACCCTAAAAGTCCACAATCTTGATGAAGAGCAATATTACTTGAAATTCAAGGGAATCATTGAAGCGGCAATCCTGCCATATGAATACACTTGTGAATGTGCAAAGGTCAGAGCTACATTAAATGATTTTGTTAATGCTGTTCAAGGTGATGAGAATATGCACAGGCATATTGAAAAGTCTTTAGCAAAAAGATGTGAAGAATGCCGAGAATATAAAAAGAAACAGATGAGCTTAGAAAAAATTGAACACTATGTTTGTAAGGTGTTATTGAACTATAATTTAGATTTCTCAATTAAAAGGGACTATTGCGGAGCGGGCACTGATGATAGTGATTGGATAGTCTTTACAATACCCACCCGTAACACAACATTTTTTATCAATATTTCCGATATGCTCGTTTCTTTTTATGAAATTGATGAGCATTCCAAATTCGAGGAGGACTTTGATTATACCTTAGGAAATGGCTTTGAAGAACTATTTGAATTTTGTTCTAAAAAAATAAACCAAATTAAGGAGCTTACACAATGAACACAACATTGAGTGATAAAGAGTTTAAAGGTTGGAAAACAATGTTCAGTACAATTGAAGACCAACTTTTCTCCTCTAGCGAAATTGTTAGAGACTTCATGGGGCCAGATTATCTACAGTGATAATGAAAACGAGAAATATGAACAGTTCGTTAAACAAGTCAGCAGAATGGTTATTGATTACAAAGATAAAAACCAAAAAATGATGGGTGAGAAAAATTAACGAGGCATATCATTCAATTCAAACACTGTATAACAAGATGGATAGACAAATGAAAACAGTAAAGGAGGCCATTGAAGAAAAAGATTTGCAAAGAGCGCATCGTAACTTAATTAACTTAGCTGACAATAATGAGGAATTAATGCAAGAAATCAGGTGGATCAAAAAGGGAACCACCTTGTAAGTTATTTGACCAATTGTCTGCGCTCTTTAAAGTTCCATACATAAAGCTCTTCGATAGAGCAACCTATGGCATCAGCAAATGTCATTGCTGTTCCGATATTCATATTTGATTTAAAACCACTTACGTAATCATTAATACGTTGCTTAGGCAATCCAGTACGCTCAACAAGATCTTCAATTGAAACGCTATATTCATGCATGAGTTCATTGAGTCTTGAATCAACTGGTTTCCATTGTTTTTTCACTATGCACACCTCTTTCAGCAACGATTTTAGCACATACATAATTTACCTTCAATATAGATTAGGAGAGTGATTGATTGGGAGTAAACAATCAAGGGAAAGTTTTTGAAGCGAACATTGAAAAATCTGCAGCGGATCAGAAGTTGTTCTTTTACCGAATTAAAGATGTTAATCCAATGTTCTTGAAAAGAGGGGCAGCAGTATCGAAAAACAAATATGACTGTTTCTTGCATTTTAACGGATACTTATTTCCCTTTGAGCTTAAGTCGACAAAGAACAAGTCCATTTCCTTCAGTGAGAAGATCATAAAAGGGCAGCAGATTAAACATTTAAAAGAGGCAGCACAGTACCCAAACATAATTCCTGGTTTTCTGTTTCAGTTTAGAGAGCCTGAGAACAAGGTTTATTTCGTACATATTGATGAATTTTTGAAATACAAAAACATAGCCGAAAAGCAGTTAGAACACACATATAATAATAAAGTTAACAAGTCCAGTATCCCGATAGCAATTTGTGAAGAGATCGGTACAGAAGTGCGCTGGATGAAAAAGAAAGTGAATTATACATATTATCTAAACAAACTTTGCGATGAATTGATAAAGAAATCCAAGTTATTGGACAAACCACTTAATTCATACATTGATGACAAGTCATCTATGGGAGTGGTGCATCAATGAGCAAAAGAAGAGAATGCGCAGAAAACTATAAGGTAACCACAGTTATTAATCAGGATGTAGAAAATTGGGTTGAAGAGGTGATATCAACTAAAGAATTTTATGATTTTGCAGCTACATTAATGTACAAGTATAAAAAAGCATAAGGTAAAACAAGTATACCTGTTTTTCCCATGGTATACTTGTGCTTATATACAGACATAAAAGATAAAGCAATATGGAGGTTATGATCTATTGCTTATATTAAAGGGAGATCAAAAGCTAAGTACGGACAATATAATGCATTTGATTGGCAAAATTAATGCATTGATTTATGCCAGAGTATCAACAACAGATCAAGCTAATAAGGGTTTTTCAATTGAGTCACAAATAGAAAGGTGTAAAGAAAGAGCAATCTCTAAATTTGGATACAAGGAAAGCGAAATAATTGCGTTAGTTGAACCGGGGGGCATGGGAGATGATCCAAACCGGCCAGCTCTTAATCACGCCTTATATTTATTAGAAAAAGGACTAGGAAAAAAATTCATAGTATTACACCCAGATCGTCTAACTAGAGATAACACCTTACAGGGTGTGGTATCAAGAAGAATATGGGGTATGGGTGTTGATATCGAGTTTATTGAATTTGAAGTAAATCCTCATGATCCTGAATCAATGCTGATGTACAACATTCAAGGTTCAATTGCACAGTACAATAAGGCGAAAATTCATGCTAACTCAAAGCGAGGAAGATTGGCTAAAGCAAAGAAAGGTGAATTTCCTTCATTTAAAAGGTTGTATGGGTACAAATTTAATACAGTGACAGATCTTCCTGAGTATAACGAAGAAGAAAAAGAAATTTTGCTTGAAATGAAGGATATGCTCTTAAACAAAAAAATGTCCTCGAATGAAATTGCTAAAGAGCTTTCAAGAAGGGGAGTTGCTGCTCCTAACGGAAAGACTTGGTATCAGGCAACTGTAAGTAGAATGTTGCAGAATGAAGATTACACAGGTGATTTTTATTATGGAAAGTCAAAAGTTGTTCAAATTAATGGTAAGAAGAAACAGGTGCCGACAAACAAAGACGAATGGATATTGATAAAGATTCCTCCAATGTGGGATAAAGCTACACGAGAGCAAATCATTGAGCGATTGAAGAGCAACTTTAAGGGAAGAAGTCGAGCTACTAAAGACTATTTGCTGAAAAACAAGGCGAAATGCGGCCGTTGTGGAGGGGCATGTGGCTCAGGAATAACTTCTAAAACTAAATCAGGCGTATATAAGTATTATTCTTGTAGAGCCAAGACTGCAAAAGGATATCAAAATGGCAAGAAAGTTGTTTCATGTGAAGGTAAGAACTGGAGAGTCGATATCGTTGATGAAGTTTTTTGGAACTGGTTTATAAAACTCATGAAGAATCCAGAGAGATTTCTAGAATCATTTTTAGAGGAAGCGTCTGATCAAAAGAAAATCGATGAACTCAAAGCTAAAGCAAGTCGATTAGAAAAACAACTCGGTGAGATAGATGAAGAAATTGCAAATTATGTAATTCTTTTCGGGAAAGGGAAAATTAAAGAAAGTATGTTCGACCAACTGTCTCAGCCATTGGAACAGAACAAAGAGCATATTGAGAATGAGATTAAAATAATTAATTCACAATTGGCTGCAAATAAACAAACTGAAGACAAAAAACAAAAAATGATCGAGTATATTGGCTCGTTCTCTAAAATGATTAAAAATGAAATTACAATAGAAGAAAAACGGCAATTCCTTGATTTTTTCATTGAAAAAGTAACTCTGTTTGATGATGATCACATGGAAGTTGTATGGAAAAGTTCTTCACTTAATAATGAAAACAGCCATGTGGATTTTCTTAACGGCGAGCAGGGAGGGGAGTTTATAAACTCGCATAAAAGACTAAACCATATTCAAGCATATGGAAGACAAACAGCATGAGTTTATTTTGATACTCGCCGGATATTCACGGGAAATGGATCATTTTCTCTCGTTAAATCCCGGTCTCCAATCAAGATTTCCCATCTCCATTGATTTTCCGGATTACTCTGTGACCCAGCTCATGGAGATTGCGAAACGAATGATCGATGAAAGGGAATACCAGCTCAGTCAAGAAGCTGAATGGAAATTGAAAGATTACTTAATGACAGTGAAAAGCACGACAAGTCCCATTAAATTCAGCAATGGACGTTTTGTCAGAAATGTGATCGAAAAATCGATCAGAGCACAAGCCATGAGGCTTTTAATGGGAGACCAATACTTAAAAAGCGACTTGATGACCATCAAAAGCCAAGATCTTTCCATTAAAGAAGAAGCATCTGGATCTGCATAGACCTCTCAGTTTTTGAGAGGTCTGTTTTTTGCTCGTATTTCCGCTTTTCAAAGCAATCGATTTGTGGTATACACATGCAGGGTTTGGTATGATAATACTACTGCCCAATATGCAAAAGAAAGGAACATCCATTTGAACGAACAAGAAACGATTCAGGAGAAAGCCATTTTAGTCGGATGTCAGCTGCCGCATATCACGGATGAGCATTTTGAAAATTCTATGGAAGAGCTAGCATCTCTGACGAAAACAGCAGACGGAAAAGTACTGACCAGCGTCACACAAAAACGGAACAGGGCTGACGCCGCTACATATATAGGAAAAGGGAAGGTAGAAGAGCTGAAGGCACTGGTGGAAGAGCTTGAAGCTGATCTCCTCATCTTTAATGATGAACTGTCGCCAAGTCAGCTGAAGTCATTGGCAACAGCAATTGAAGTGAAGATGATTGACCGCACGCAATTGATATTAGATATTTTTGCAAAGCGGGCGAGAACGAGAGAAGGCAAACTTCAAATTGAGCTGGCTCAGCTGCAATATGCACTGCCGCGTCTGACGGGACAAGGGATCAACCTTTCCCGGCAAGGCGGTGGAATTGGGGCAAGAGGTCCCGGGGAAACGAAACTGGAAACCGACCGCCGCCATATCAGAAATCGCATTCATGAAATCAACACACAGCTTTCCACTGTCATTCGCCATAGAAGCCGATACCGTGAAAGAAGAAAGAAAAACGGTGTGCTTCAAATTGCGCTTGTCGGCTATACAAACGCAGGGAAATCAACATGGTTCAACCGTCTGACGAGTGCTGACAGCTATGAAGAAGACCTCCTGTTTGCCACGCTCGATCCGATGACCAGAAAAATGGTCCTGCCAAGCGGCTACAGTGTTCTTCTATCAGATACAGTAGGATTTATTCAGGATCTTCCGACGACATTGATTGCTGCATTCCGCTCAACGCTTGAGGAAGTAAAAGAAGCGGATTTAATTCTGCATTTAATTGATTCTTCAAATGAGGATTATGCGGGACATGAAAAAACAGTGCTTCGGCTGCTTGAGGAGCTTGAAGCAGATGATATCCCGATGCTGACGGCTTACAATAAACGTGATCAAAAACTGCCTGATTTTATACCGACCGCCGGAAGGGATCACATTATGGTCAGTGCGAAATTTGAGGACGACGCTGCAGCCTTTAAAGAAGCGATTCAGCGCTATTTGCGCCAAGAACTGTTAACGTCTTTTGAAGCACATGTGCCGGCAAGTGAAGGGAAGCTCCTTTCCAGAATCAAATCGGAAACGATGGTAGACCGCTTCTATTTTAATGAAGAAAATGAACAGTATGACATATCCGGCTATGTCCAAGAAGAGCAAAGTATCATCGGTGAATTAAAGAAGTATATGTAGGAAGGAAATATAAAGACATGTTTGACACATTAACACACGGAGAATTATTGAAGAAAACGGCAATGGAAGTGGAAGCGGACATTGCCGGCATTCATAAACAAATAGAAGAAATCAGCGAGCGAAATGAGTGGAGAGTGCTTCAAAGCTATAGAAAACACAAAGTAAGCGACACTCATTTCACGCCGTCTACTGGATACGGCTATGATGATATCGGAAGAGACACGCTTGAAAGCATATATGCGGATGTGTTTGGCGGAGAAGCGGGGCTTGTAAGGCCGCAAATCATTTCAGGCACACATGCCATCTCAATTGCTTTGTTCGGTGTCCTCAGACCGGGGGACGAGCTCCTTTATATCACGGGCAAGCCGTATGATACGCTAGAGGAAATTGTGGGCGTCAGGGGTGGAGAAAACGCTGGATCGCTAAAGGATTTTCAAATCGGCTATAATGCGGTTGATCTGACGAAAGATGGAAAGATAGACTATGATGCAGTCGCCGCTGCGATCAATCCGAAAACCAAAGTAATCGGCATTCAGCGCTCAAAAGGATATGCGAATCGCCCTTCTTTCTTAATTAGTGAAATAAAAGAAATGATACGTTTTGTAAAAGAAATCAATGAAAACCTGATCGTCTTTGTGGATAACTGTTACGGAGAATTTGTGGAAGAGCTTGAGCCTTGCCATGTCGGAGCCGATCTGATGGCGGGATCTCTCATTAAAAATCCCGGCGGCGGCCTTGCGAAAACAGGCGGCTACCTCGTCGGAAAAGCGAAATGGATTGAAGCTTGCTCATACCGTATGACGTCACCAGGCATCGGCAGAGAAGCGGGGGCATCTCTTTACTCGCTCCAAGAAATGTACCAAGGCTTCTTTTTGGCGCCTCACGTTGTGTCTCAAAGTTTAAAGGGAGCGGTGTTTACAGCGAGATTCCTTGAAAAACTGGGCTTCACTTCAAACCCGAAATGGGATGCGAAAAGAACGGATTTGATACAATCCGTTGAGTTTTCTGACAGAGAAAAGATGATTGCTTTTTGCCAGGCTATTCAATTTGCATCGCCAATCAATGCT
The DNA here is from genome assembly GCF_037975425.1 of Bacillus sp. FSL R5-0416. Taxonomy (NCBI): domain Bacteria; kingdom Bacillati; phylum Bacillota; class Bacilli; order Caryophanales; family Bacillaceae; genus Bacillus; species Bacillus sp. FSL R5-0416. The sequence goes on from NZ_CP150252.1 coordinate 2,022,369, forward strand.
CATGTGACGCCTTATCCAGCCTACATGCCGGGATACGAAGATGATGTCATTATGGCAGCAGGCACTTTTATTCAAGGAGCAAGCATCGAATTATCAGCTGATGGCCCTATCCGCCCGCCGTATGTAGCGTATGTTCAGGGAGGATTAACCTATTCGCATGTGAAGAATGCCATATGCAGTGCAGTGGATTCATTGATGGAAAAGCAATTAATTTAAATTTTTTAAAAATTTCTCTGGATTCGATGTTAAGAATCCTTACATCTTATTGACACAAAATATAACATCACCTATAATGAAACTAAGTTAAGAAAAGGAGGAAATTGAGATGAGTGATAATATTCGCCGCTCAATGCCTTTATTTCCAATAGGAATTGTCATGCAGTTAACTGAGTTATCAGCAAGACAAATTCGATATTATGAGGAAAATGGACTGATATTTCCAGCCAGAAGTGAAGGGAATAGACGATTATTTTCATTTCATGATGTAGATAAACTGTTAGAAATCAAGCACCTGATAGAACAAGGTGTAAACATGGCAGGAATTAAACAGATTCTGGCGAAAGCCGAAGCCGAGCCAGAACAAAAACAAAGCGAGAAGACGAAAAAACCAATGAAACATGATCTGTCCGATGACGAACTGAGACAACTCCTGAAAAACGAGCTCATGCAAGCCGGCCGTTTTCAAAGAGGGAATACATTCCGTCAAGGCGACATGTCCCGCTTCTTTCATTAATCCGTTAGCAACTGTTTTGCTATATACATTTACCTTTTAAGAGGAGGAATTTTACCAAATGGCAAAGTACACTAGAGAAGATATCGAAAAATTAGTAAAAGAAGAAAACGTGAAGTATATCCGCCTTCAATTTACTGACATTCTTGGAACAATCAAGAATGTTGAGATTCCTGTAAGCCAGCTTGGAAAAGCGCTTGATAATAAAGTCATGTTTGACGGTTCTTCTATTGAGGGATTCGTTCGTATCGAAGAGTCAGACATGTACCTGTATCCAGATCTAAATACATTTGTTATCTTCCCATGGACAGCTGAAAAAGGTAAAGTAGCACGTTTCATCTGTGATATTTACAATCCGGATGGCACACCTTTCGAAGGTGACCCGCGAAACAACTTAAAACGGATTCTGAAAGAAATGGAAGACCTCGGCTTCAGTGATTTTAACCTTGGACCTGAGCCTGAATTCTTCTTATTCAAATTGGACGAAAAAGGCGAGCCGACGCTTGAACTAAACGACAAAGGCGGATATTTCGACTTAGCTCCAACTGATTTAGGAGAAAACTGCCGCCGCGATATCGTACTTGAGCTTGAAGAGATGGGCTTTGAAATCGAAGCGTCTCACCACGAAGTAGCACCTGGTCAGCACGAAATCGACTTTAAATATGCTGGAGCAGTCCGCTCTTGTGATGACATCCAAACATTTAAACTAGTTGTCAAAACAATTGCCCGCAAACACGGCCTGCATGCGACATTTATGCCAAAACCATTGTTCGGTGTGAACGGTTCAGGTATGCACTGCAATCTATCACTCTTCAAAAATGGTGTTAACGCATTCTTTGATGAAAGCGCAGATCTTCAGTTAAGTGAAACAGCGAAACACTTCATCGCAGGTATCGTGAAGCACGCAACAAGCTTTACAGCAGTAACAAACCCGACAGTAAACTCTTACAAACGTCTTGTTCCTGGCTATGAAGCACCTTGCTATGTAGCATGGAGCGCGCAAAACAGAAGCCCGCTTATCCGTATCCCGGCTTCTCGCGGCATCAGCACACGTGTTGAAGTACGCAGCGTAGACCCAGCTGCAAACCCATACCTTGCACTTAGCGTATTGCTTGCTGCAGGATTAGACGGAATCAAAAACAAACTGGAAGCGCCGGCTCCAATCGACCGCAACATCTATGTGATGAGCAAAGAAGAGCGCATGGAAAACGGAATCGTTGACCTTCCAGCAACACTTGCGGAAGCACTAGAAGAATTCAAATCAAACGAAGTCATGGTCAAAGCGCTGGGCGAGCACCTATTCGAACACTTCATCGAAGCAAAAGAAATCGAATGGGATATGTTCCGCACACAAGTACATCCTTGGGAGCGCGAACAATATATGTCTCAGTATTAATCTTTCAACCCCTTGGCACTATTGGTGTTAAGGGATTTTTTATGTTAATAGGTAATAATTTATGGAGCAGCACTGCTAAAAAGCAGGGTCACTTTTATCTATGTCACTAATAAGTCTATGTACTAAATTTTTAATTAGGGAAATAATTCCATGCTTAAGGAAGCAATACGCATAAATAATTCGACAAACTCTGTGATAATTCCATTGTTCAATACTTCTACCAGCAATAATAAGATGAGTGGGTAGATGTTTATCATTGACATCATAACCAAATAAATCAATAATTACGATGAAATCTAAATCAATTTTCAAAAAGGAGATTTTATGAAAAAATTGACTATCTTCTCCGGGGGATTAGGAGTGGTTTTTTCTATACTGGCTCAACTGTTTGCGGTTATAGATGACTCTTACACTTTGGGAAATTTATGGTTTTTAGGTGCTTTGGCGGGAATTATAACCATGCTTGCTTCAATCCAGACAAATAATAAACCAGTCTTCAACATATTATTAATTGCTAGTTCAGTAATAGGTCTACTTGGAACTGGTCTTGTATACATCATACCAACACTGTTCAATATAATAATAATTTATAAATTTTCAAAAGTAAGCCAATAATCCAATGGAAAAATTAGGGTTCTTTTTTTATTTAACATCCCTTTGACAAGGTCGGTGATGAATCGCAGAATGCTTATGCTTGCAACTGGACCACACAGCTGGGGTATCCGTGGGCATGATTATCGAACGCCATATTTCTAGGATACCGGAATTGAAACATTTGCTGAGGCATTTCGTGAAGCTGATCACCAAATGACCATTTTCATAGAGGCACGTCTAAAGAAGCTATCATAGGAGGACAACAATGTGTGGAAAGCTTTAAGTCAATTACTCAAGAAACAGAAAAATCAAAGCCCAAGCGATGAAGATTATATACAGATTCCAGAAAAGGATTTTAATCTAGAATTAAAACAAATGATATTTGAGTTGGAGAGCCAGGGGGAAGTAGTATCGAAAAAGCTGCAGAATAAGTATATAGATGTTTTTGAAGCACAGGGTAAACCAAACCTTAGCATCAAAATTTGTAGAGACATAGATGGAGATGTGCTAAATGATTTTACAGCTGAGAGATGTTTTGAAAAAGAGTACCGTTCACAAATAGCAATTAATTACTATCAACCTGCAATAGTCTGTGATGAAGAATTAGACTGTTTCACAATGGATTTGTGGTATTACTACGGTGGATATAAGGGTACAGGTTATGGAACATTATTCGATTTAAATAATAATGACTTAGAAAAAGAAATTGAAGAAACGCTAATATTTTTACTCAATGACAAACAATTCAAGAAATAAAAAAGAAAGCCGCAAAGAGCTTTCAATCAACGTTCATTTGCTTAGTTGTCTTGATCCTTGTCCATTTTATGTTGGTAAAGCAGGGTGGGGAACTAGGCACTCCATTCAGATATTTCTTTATTAACTCAGTCAATTTTTAAACGTTTCTTCACTTATATCTAGGATTTGATAAAAATAAAGAATAATTGTTTTTTTTTGTTATATTAAATATATAGCGTTGGAAATATGAAAGGTGGATTAAAAATGAAATATGATAAAGTTTTAGATTCAACATCTCCATATGGGCCTCAAGGTCTTTTGGAAAAAGAGGGGCTTTTAATATCTACTAGATTCTGGGCAAATACTCAAGCGGATATTCTTACTGGAACGGGTTTACCTGTGAGCGATGAAGAGATGAAAACTTATCTGGCTATACCGGATGACGTTGAAATTCCTCAAGATTTTCAAAAAATATATGATGTTTATAACGAATATAAACAGTTGTGTAACTGGTGGATGAAGAATTTATTCAGCAGTGTTCTTAATATGGTTAACGATATTAATAATATTGGATCCTTGGCAACTAGAACGATAAATAGTGATATAAAATTATTACAAATAATGTCTATCGATAGCAATGAACAAGGAAGACAAGAGGCTGCGAAGCAATTTCAGTCTTCCTGTTCAATGCTTGCTGGAGAACTCAATCAACAACAACAGTCTATAAAAGAGGTTCAAAACCAATTAAATTCCCTCCTTCAAGGTAGTAACGACTGTATAGGTGTTAGACAATTGAATAATTCTTTAGAAAAAGAAGTCGCATATTTAGATTCACAGTATAATGATGAGAGTGAGATACATGATTCAATAAATATGTTTTTAGAATTAAAAAAATTATTGGGTATATTTGTTGAAGGTCATGATATTAATGAGAAAGTAAAATTCAGCTTTGATCTAGGGCCTCTATTTGGTTTTATTGTATCTGAAATATTAGAGTGTTCTGATATACAATCAGTTAAACAACAAATTGATCATTTTCTGAATATGTTAAACAATATGGATGCACAACTTTCTTTAGAAGTAAAAGTTTTGGGGATGCTTCACAGTATCAATATAGACCTGGTTAATGTAATAGCCCAAGCAGAAAAGTCTAAGGAGTTTATAGGACAAATCGAAGGCATCTGGCATTCTATAGCAAATCAATTTTATTCACTCGCCCAAGGGTTTGAGAATGAGGATATCAATAAGCTTTCTGCGGATCTTGATCATGCTGCCGCCACTTGGGAAGCTGTTGCTAATAAAGCAAAAGGGTTTGTAACAAATTCATACCAAGGGTAAAAGAAAAATAAGGGCCTGAAAGGGCTCTTTTGCTTATAGTCATATTTCCCGAAGTATTACTTTTTTGGATTTATTGAATTTTAAAGCGTGTTTGTTGCACTGAATTCATAGTCAAAAGGGGAATGTTTTTATGCTTGGAATCAACGTTGAAAAATCAAATGAAAACTTAATTATCAATTGGCAGCTATCCAAAATTGAAATCCCAATCAAAGAAATCAATGATGTATTTCTTGATCCAAACTATGGGGGAGAGGAAAAAAGTGCAGTTAGGATCGGGTTTCCTTATGGCTCTACGGATAGGGTAGTGATTAAAACAGCAAATCACACTTACATTTTGTTCACCACTAATGCTGCTTTAATTATGAATAAAATTGTTTCTTTATAAACAGTTTATGCCCCTTTTAAATTTATTTATTAATGTTCTGTGTGGGAAAAATTTAATGAGGTGATTTAAGGAGGAGCATTTATGGAAGAAGGAAAGTTAGTTCACATGACTCTAGATGGTATTAAGAAAGCAGTTTCTAAATATGGTACATTCCCTATGTTTCATCATGGAGGATATGTCATGGAAGATGCTACTTTTCATTTCAAAGATCCTGCTAGTCCTCAAGAAATTAGCGATATAGAACAGAAGCTATGTGTTACTTTCCCTAATGACTATAAAGAGTTTTTGTTACAGCACAATGGGATGGAAATGTTTGATGGGATTGAAATACTTAGCTTAGAGGGAATCATTGAATATAATGAGGTTCAAGATTTCCCAGAGGGATACGTTTTAATTGGATATCATTTTGATGGAAGATATGTCATAGACACAAACAAATCAAAAAATGGATTAGGCTATATGCTATATCTAGACTCAATTGATGATATTGAAGATGCGATTAACTTAGATTCTAATTTCGAGATATGGTTTGATATGCTAGTGTCTTCAAATGGAACGAAATATTGGGAAGTAAATCCGAATCTCCAAGAGTATTATAAACTGGTTTCAGAATAACACTTCGGCAAAAGAAAAAATTATGACTAATTTCAACAACCAAAGAAACTGCAATTTGAGGGAAGTATAATGACAATTTACGAGCAAATTAAGGATGCTTTGAAAAATAAAATCAATGAGTTGGTTTCACCTCAAGAAGTAAAGAAAACCCTTCAAGAAAAATACGGAACTAATCCGGATAGCATTATTTTATCAGATTATTGTTATAACCGGTATAATAAGGGGATTTCTTTTAATAAGCACCTCTTTGAATATATGAATAGAAGTTCTTACAAATACTTAGGTGAAAACTCTCTTTATACAGGACTTATTTTCAGAAAATCAAAAGGGGAAGATAAGGAAGTTATCGTAGGCGAATGGGTAAACGGTGTTAAATCACTCCGAGAAGCTTCTGTTACTAATAACCAAATAAATGATCAAGCCGAAATCATTAGTAAAGAACAACTTGTAAACCTTTATAATGAATATAACCAAATCCTGAGATATGAAATGAATGTATTGAACTGTAAGCCTACAGAATTGAGGCATTTAATTGGCAGAATCGGTGAATTCATTTGTGCAATCCAAACCAACGGCACTCTGGCACGTCAAACTAATCAGCATGGATTTGATGCTGTGAGTGATGGCAGACGGATTAGTGTAAAAACAACAGCTCAATCAAGTGGTTTTATTTCGATAAATAAAAATACATTTTATGATTTTGATGATTTTTTTGTAGTTCAATACGTAAATGATGATTTTAAAGTTATTTTCTTCGGCTCAAAGGAAGAAGTGCAAAAAATAAGCAGAATTTATGGAAGCCAATACGAAGTTGAAATTTCACTTCTTAAAAAGCTTAATAAGGAATACCAATTAAATTAAACAATCTTGTTGGTAACAAACATCCTCTTACTTATTGTAAGAGGATGTTTGTTTAATTCTTACATATTTTATCTTTGCAATCTGGCTTACGAGTTGCATCCACAGTAAATGATCTTACTTCGTCTTTAGTTTTGTCATAAATTCCCCATATTACCCCTCAGAGAAGGATAGGGGGATTATTTTGGAGAATCATATTCCATTGCTTGTTCACAGTCAGTAATCCTTGAGTTGTTCTAGCAAGAGGCAATATTGTTGAATAAGAATAGTTTTAAAGAGGTTATTGTTGTCTTCATATTGAAATAAAGATTAAGTATATTAGAGGGGAGTTGCTTTAATGCACATAACAACAAAAAGGTTATTGATACGTGAATTTGAATTCAAAGATTGGCAAGCAGTATATGAGTATACATCTGATAGTAATGTAATGAAGTATATACCTGAAGGGGTTTATACTGAAGAAGATGCAAAGGCATTTGTAAATAAAAACAAAGGTGATAACGCTGAAAAATTCCCTGTCATACTAATAGATGAAGACTTTCTTATAGGCCATATTGTTTTTTATAAGTATTTTGGTGAACATACATACGAAATTGGGTGGGTGTTTAATCCCAATTATCAAAATAAAGGGTATGCTTCTGAGGCAGCCCAAGCTATCTTGGAATATGGATTTAAAGAAATGAACTTACATAGGATTATAGCTACGTGTCAACCTGAGAATATTCCTTCATACCGAGTTATGGAGAAGATCGGAATGAGAAGAGAAGGATTTTTTAAAAAATGTATTCCGAAAGGCAATGAATGGTGGGATGAATATTATTACGCTATTTTAGAGGAAGAGTGGAATTGTAAGAGGGGTAATGCAGGAATTTGAAACCATAACAGCTATAGAACGTATAGTGATAGTAGGGCTTATAGTGCTTAATATGAATGATGTGAGAGGGGTATCCAAATGCAAATTCATCTCACCAAAAGCGGAAAACAAGACAATCATCATAAATGGTTAGGAACTGTCTTGCTCAGTTGGGGAACATTCGTATTTGCTTTGTTTTTTGCTACTTTAGTCGGTTCAATGGCTAGCCAAGCAGGAGCTTCCAAGCTTTTGAAGCAAGGCATCCAAGCAGGTTTAGTCACATTAATAACTGTCCCGTTGCTCTACATTCTTCTTAAACGGATGTCTAGTAGACCCTTTTATTCTATAGGACTGTCTGGGTGGCGGCAAGCCATTCCGAAAGCCATAATAGGAGCAATATATGTGATTGTACTATCCGGGTCTGGTTTCGCTATCGCCCATTTATTAGGCTGGATCAAAGTTACACAATTTCACTTCTCTGTCCATTTAGTGACAGCATTGCTCTTAAATATGATTATCGCTTTCTTTTATGAAGCTTTTCCAGAGGAATTAACTTTTCGGGGGACGGTGTACTATGCTCTAAATAAGCGTTGGAACTGTTTTATGGCCTTACTCCTACAGCCGATCCTGTTTGTGCTTGCACCAATAACTGTAAGTGGCTTGCAATATATAGTTGGAATTGAATCATCTGCTATCACATTAGATTACATTGTTTTATTGTTGGGTTTTGGATTCATCCTTCAACTCCTGCGTATTGTAACAGGAAGCTTATGGACGTCTATCGCTTTTCATCTAGCCTTTCTTGAAAATTCTCGGTTCTTCGTCCTGCAGGGGGAGGAGCGCTTTATTACCTATGAAGAAATTGTTCCGGGAACAGGTGCGCTGTTTGTGATCTTTTTTATGTTGCTTATTGTCGGTACTCTACTATTAATACCTGTTGCAATAACTCGCCGAAATACTATTCAATTGCGGAAGAATGAGAAATGCGACCAAGATGTTTAATTTCTAAGTAGAACAGTAGTTTTAAGGAGGATCGACAATGTTGAAGAAGCATTCATTAAGAAAGAGGTTATAAACATGCAAGTTTTAAGGATTATATTTGTTCATGTCTTGTCCGCGTTATCAGCTGCTGTTGTTTATGTTTTTGGCATTGGTTATGACGGCTACATACCATACTTCCTAATAAGTGTTTTTCTCTTTATCTTTTATTTAATCTTTGCTGCACCTGTTCAATATTTCTTAAATCGCAATCCAAAAAGGTTTAACGCGAAATATTTACTCATATACATATTCTTTTCCTTCTTAGTATGGTTATTCTTCGCTTTCATTACTGATCCAAAAAACACCTTAAACTTTCTGATGGGATATGAAATTTACTTGTTTAGCATCTCATTTGCTGTGATATTTTGGATATGGGACTCGGTTTTTCTGCAAAACATTGGGAGGGTAGCAGCGTAGCTTAAATCATCATAATCCTTTTCCTTATGTACAGTCAAAAAACCCTTTCATTTACCGAATTATGCCATAATTGTGTAAGGGAGAGAGGGATGAAAAGGGTTAATCGTTTAACTTTGGTTTGCTTAGGCTTAGTCTCAAGTTTTAATCTTCCGAATGCTGAAGCAAAGCTAACGGTGGATTAAACAAATGTAGACTTTGTTTTGAGCGAGGAATCAACAATTGTCTTCATGGCAGATAATTTCGACCGGAATTCCGACCGCACTTGGTTATAAATTCACAATACACAATAATAAAGACTGTACTCTAAATATGAAACTTAGCAGAATAGCTCTAACTGATGGATATTTTCAAGGAGCGAGAAAGAATTCCAGGAAGTTATTTGGACTACAGTGCAGCAGATCGAGTAGAAGGTGATCAGTTGGAAATAACAAAAAGTTCAGGCTTCGGCGATGTGTGGATAAAAGGTACTTATGGATTTGAACATGAAGAGCGGGATTATTAAATTCAGCGAGGTCAAGGATCCATTATAAACTTAATGATCATTTTAAGTGATCAAAAATAACTAAAAGGTGAGAATATGATTAAATCAAAGGTAAAAACGATTATAGACCAAAGAAAGATCAGTATCCGGAAACTTTCCAGAGATATTGATCATGAGTATCCAACTGTCAGAAAGCTATATAATAACGAAATGGAGCGGTATCCGAGAGAGCTGTTTGATAAAGTCTGGCCCTATCAAAACATCGAACTGCATGAGTTGTTGATATTCCAAAAAGATCATATTCCTAAAGTGAGAATGTCTAAATGAAGATAATGGAGTATATGGAGGAAAGGTTTCAAAACCTCGAATTCATTCCTAGCATCTATAATCAATGGGGCATAGGAATCCATTTTTGTCTTGGGGAAAATATCTATCAACTCAAAGCAAATGAAGAATTGAATCTAAAGATGTTTCGGGTTGTATATGAACAAACCTCAATCATTTTTAATGAATTATTTGAACAAAACGATGACATATTCCTCGTAACGAATATGTATAAGCACAAGAAAGAGAAATGTATAAGAAAATTAAAGGTCTATCAACCGTTTCTAAAGTGTAAAAATCATTTGAATCAAATTCTGGTGAAGACATATCCCTACCCTTTCGAAATCAATAAAGCTGAAGAATACGAGATGCAACAATTTTCCTTGTTATGCAAACCTCGAGACTTACGTGTAACTGAATTACTTAAAGCAGCCAGTAACGAGGATTTTCCATTAAAACCGAAATTCGGAGGTTACTCTATTGATTACCCTGATGTTTTCTTTGTGAACATTACAAAAGACATTATTTTCTTTATCTATGATGATCGTGGATGTGAAGTCATAGCTCTTGATTTCAAACGAATACGTCCACTTTATGAAAAATATCACGACTGGGTAGAAGAGTATAAGTGCATGTAATACTCTTTCATAAAACGATTTATACCAGAAAAAGCAGAATTAGATTATGGGGGCCTTACATACTAAACGGTTATTGAAACTAAGAAACTTAGAATTTTTTCAGTTGGTATTGATGATGAGAGATCTGCATTTTTATTAGTACTTGATGAAAGATTAGTAGATTTTGATTCTCAAGGTGGAAACCTTATTAGTGTTTATTTAGTTACTCACTTTGAGTTATCTGATCAATCGTATAAAGATGTATTAAGCTTTAATGATGATCTTTTGGGTATGAAGCATAATTGTTCGTATTCAATGGATATTCTAAGCGTTAAAGAGGAATTTGATTTGATTTCCCATTTAATATGCTTGCAATAAAAAGCTATGTACAAGAATTAATAAAAATGTTAGGGATTGATATCACTCTGCCTGAAATGAAAGAAAGAGATTTTGACAAACTTTCTCAAGACTAAATAAAACTACAATTTTAAGGAGAACGGAGACTTGCTTTCAATATGAATGTTAAAAAAGCTGCAGCTGTTTTTTCAATCACTATTCCAATTATCTCAGCCATCTTAATTATTAATTTTTTTACAGGATTTATGTCAATTCCATGGCAAGGAATGCTGGTGTTTTTTCCATTATTACTTTCTCCTATAGGAATCATTTTAGCGTTCGTTTCAATAAAGACAAATAAACGGTGTGCTGTATATGGGATTGTCTTAAACGCAATTATGTTTTCTATTTCCTTTTTTCTGGTTTATCGGAGGGGCTTTGTTTTTTGGAGTTTAAAATCCGTTAAGCATTACGCTTATACATTGGTATTTTCGAGCTTGTCAAAAGAAGGAATAAAAAAATTTCAGAATTGCTTGGCTTTACTTTATTTTGAAAGGGGTCGAGTAAGATGGATAGGAAAAAGGATGAAATACAAAGAAAATATAGGGAATAATTGAGGGAGAAGAAAGATCGAGAAAAAGAAGATGGCAGTTCACATGCTTTTGAGATTGTTGTTGTAATAGCCATCATTATTTTAATGTTGTTCTTTAATTCAGTATCAAGGCCTTTTAGATAAAAGAATCCTTTTAAAATGACCTTCAATCCAATTCTGAGTACTGATACTCAATTTATTTTTCTTGTGAGAAAAGGGTTTAAATGAGTTTGTGGTATTTACTACATGAAACAAATTGAGGGCTTAAGAAAAATCAAGAAACAATTGAATCTTAGTAATCATACAACAAATATTAGGGAGGTAAAAATGAAATTGTATAATGAATTTATCAATATAGCTAAAACGTTTAATAAAGAGTTAGGCATAATTCCATTATTATATGGCTCTTTAGGTCTTGAAAGGGTAACTGGGTTGGACTTTTCCCCAGAAGATATTGATATCCTTATTCCTTTAATTTTTTTAGAGGAAAAGTGGGAAAAACTAAATAAACTTATGGAACTGCAAGGGTACAAAATGGTTGATTTACATGAGTATGAATTTAAAAAAACTAATACTAAAATAGGCATTGCTTACATCGAGGATTTAAAACCATTTGCAGATGTAGACTATAATAACTTAGAGGTATTTGAGGATGGTGGAGCGAAATATCATTTGCTAACGATTGATGATTACCTCAAGGTTTATAAAAAGTCTTTATTAGATGGCTATAGAAGAACAAAGAAGAACTATAAAGACCAAAGGAAAATCAATATATTGAATAAACTAATACAGAACTGATTTCTGTATTCCTCTTTTGTTCCAATTTCAATAACAAAGTCGCAACAAAAGACAACATGGAATTTGCTTGGATTCTTAATTTAATATTTAGATAAATAGTGTTTGGCTCATAACATAAGCCACTCTGGCCAATCCTTCTTTCAATTATGTTTCAAGACCAGACTTGTCATTAACCAAAACGCACGGCTAACAGTCTTCCATAATTATCTGTGATCAACTTTCTCAAACTCTAATTGCAGCTTACCGCTGCTAACCACTTCCTTGTTTCGCATAGTTCACATTGTTGCCATATGATTGAACATAAGAATCCTGTTTTCTTAGTCTTTGGAATGATTATGAGTAAGTAACAAACTGTAACAAAAAGACTGGGTGTCATTAATTGATACGTGCATTCTTAAATATTATTCGAGACAATGCTTAAACTTTCTGAAAAAGCTGTTGAAAAAGTCGAAAGGATTTTATAATATTAAATCAAGTTAGTTTGTTCGATCAACAAACTAATAAGATGAACTTTCATTGTCCACAAGATAAGGTCTTACTGAATATGGATGGAAGGGGGATAAGAGGGTCGATTTAATGGAGCTAAACAATATAAGAAACGAAAGAATGAGGCTTTTATCCTTTTCCAGGTATATAAGGTATGACGAAAAAAGATGAATTTTTTGCTTGCTGATCACCATATTTTTTTGCACTGTTTTGAAAGCGCTTTTATAAAAGTTTACTGACCGTAAATTCGAGAAATTGTTATACCGTTTCACACTGTTCCATATTAAAGGATCGAAAAGGGGAGAAATCATGCTCAGTGAAAATGTAAAGAAGATTAGCATGGTTGAAAAAGTTGGATATGCGTCTGGAGATTTTGCTTGTAATTTAATTTATGCAACAGTGTCTACGTATCTTTTGTTCTTCTATACAGATGTTTTTGGTTTATCGGCAGCAGCAGCCGGTACTATGTTTTTAGTGGTTAGAATAATCGACGCTCTCGCTGATCCTTTTATCGGAACAATAGTTGACAGAACGAACAGCAGATTTGGACGCTTTAGACCGTATCTTTTATTCGGAGCTTTTCCATTTGTCATACTGGCAATACTCTGTTTTACAACACCAGACTTTTCGGATATGGGGAAATTAATATATGCCTATATAACCTATGTTGGCTTGTCGCTTACATACACAACGATAAACGTTCCATATGGCGCGTTAACTTCTGCAATGACTAGAAATAATCAAGAAGTTGTTAGTATAACTTCTGTTCGCATGTTATTTGCGAATCTTGGGGGACTTGTCGTTGCATTTTTTGTTCCCTTACTGGCTGCTTATTTAAGCGATACTTCCGGCAACGAGTCTCTTGGCTGGCAACTAACCATGGGTATTTTGGGAATGATAGGCGGGTGCCTTTTAATCTTTTGTTTTAAAAGCACAAAAGAGCGGGTCACTCTTCAAAAATCCGAAGAAAAAATTAAATTTACGGATATATTTGAGCAGTTTCGTGTTAATCGTCCACTTGTTGTATTAAGTATTTTCTTTATTATTATTTTTGGAGTGAATTCCATCAGTAATTCGGTTGGCATTTACTACGTAACGTATAACTTAGAAAGAGAGGATTTGGTGAAGTGGTACGGTTTGATAGGAAGCTTGCCCGCTTTGGTCATTTTACCGTTTATTCCAAGGCTTCATCAATTTTTGGGGAAAAAGAAATTACTAAACTATGCATTATTACTGAATATTATCGGCCTCTTAGCTTTACTGTTTGTTCCGCCAAGTAATGTTTACCTCATACTTGTCTGTCGATTAATCGCTGCTGCTGGAAGTCTCACTGCCGGGGGATATATGTGGGCGCTTATTCCTGAAACAATTGAATATGGAGAGTACAGGACTGGGAAAAGAATGGGTGGGCTCATTTACGCTATAATCGGATTTTTCTTTAAGTTTGGTATGGCCTTAGGAGGAGTTGTTCCGGGTCTGGTTCTTGATAAGTTTGGATATGTAGCAAATCAGGCACAAACCCCGACGGCATTAATGGGGATTTTAATTACAACAACCATTATTCCCGTGTTCTTGCTTGTTCTAGCTTTAATTGATATTAATTTCTATAACTTAGATGAGAAAAAATATAAAAACATGGTTCGAGAATTAGAGAATAGAGACAAAGTTTATTTGGATCATATTGATGATTTCAAGGCTTAAAAAAGAAAATAAACTGAGGAGGAGTCCCAAATGAAGATTACCAATCCCGTACTTAAAGGATTCAATCCCGATCCAAGTATTTGTAGAGCAGGAGAGGATTATTATATCGCTGTATCTACATTTGAGTGGTTTCCGGGAGTCCAGATACACCACTCAAAAGATTTAGTAAATTGGCACTTAGTTGCACATCCATTACAGAGAGTTTCACAATTAGACATGAAAGGAAACCCAAATTCAGGTGGAGTTTGGGCACCATGTTTAAGCTATAGTGATGGGAAGTTTTGGCTGATCTATACGGATGTTAAGGTAGTAGATGGCGCATGGAAAGATTGTCACAATTATTTAGTTACCTGTGAAACGATTAATGGTGATTGGGGGGAGCCGATTAAATTAAATAGCTCGGGGTTTGATGCTTCTTTGTTCCATGATACGGATGGAAAAAAGTATTTATTAAATATGTTATGGGATCACCGTATTGATCGGCACTCATTTGGAGGAATTGTTATACAGGAATATTCTGATAAAGAGCAAAAATTAATCGGTAAACCAAAAGTTATATTTGAAGGAACGGATAGAAAACTGACAGAAGCTCCGCACCTTTATCATATCGGGAACTATTATTATTTATTAACTGCAGAAGGAGGAACACGGTACGAACATGCTGCTACAATTGCCCGTTCTGCAAATATAGAGGGGCCATATGAAGTTCATCCCGATAATCCAATCTTAACGTCATGGCATGACCCAGGAAATTCATTGCAAAAATGTGGTCATGCATCCATTGTTCAAACACATACAGATGAGTGGTATTTAGCTCATTTAACAGGACGTCCTATTCATCCTGACGATGATTCAATTTTTCAGCAGAGAGGATACTGTCCTTTGGGCAGAGAAACAGCTATTCAAAAACTTTACTGGAAAGATGAATGGCCCTATGTAGTAGGTGGAAAAGAAGGAAGCTTGGAGGTAGATGCACCTTCTATACCCGAAACAATATTTGAAGCAACGTACCCGGAAGTTGATGAATTTGAGGATTCAACATTAAATATAAATTTTCAAACTTTAAGGATTCCATTCACGAATGAATTAGGTTCATTGACTCAAGCGCCAAATCATTTACGATTATTCGGTCATGAATCATTGACCTCGACATTTACTCAGGCATTTGTAGCCAGACGCTGGCAAAGTCTCCATTTTGAAGCCGAAACTGCTGTTGAGTTTTATCCGGAAAATTTTCAACAAGCCGCTGGATTAGTGAATTACTACAATACAGAGAACTGGACGGCTCTTCAAGTCACGCATGATGAAGAACTTGGCCGCATTCTTGAATTAACAATATGTGACAACTTTTCTTTTTCACAGCCATTACACAATAAAATTGTTATTCCTCGTGAAGTAAAGTATGTATATTTAAGAGTAAATATTGAAAAGGACAAATATTATTATTTCTATTCTTTTAACAAAGAAGATTGGCACAAAATTGACATTGCACTGGAATCGAAAAAATTATCAGATGATTACATCCGTGGGGGAGGATTCTTCACAGGGGCCTTTGTAGGGATGCAATGCCAAGATACCAGTGGTAATCATATTCCGGCCGACTTTAGATATTTTCGTTATAAAGAAAAATAATTTGCACATGAAAAAGGAGATTTCTATTTTAGAACTCCTTTTTCATATGAGAAGGTGCCTATGTCACTATTGCTTCAGAAATACTCCTAGAATAAAAAAACTCATCTTTAAAGATGAGCTGTCCATTCCATTAAAATTACATTGTAACCATGTCCAGAAAATGATCAATCACAATGGAGGACATTCCTAATGCCGGCGCATTCTGTCCTAAGGAAGATGGCAATAATTCATAGCTATTGCCTAATTGGGAATAAACCCTTGACGACACTTCACTTCTCATTGAATTTAAAACCATAGGATGCGATTCAATTATGCTATTTCTTAAAATTACGGCCTGTGGGTTGAAAGTATTTAAAATATTGGTAAGGCCTATTCCTAAATAGAATCCAAAATTCTGTAATGCGTTTAAGGTTCCGATATCATTCAGATGGGCGAGGTCTATGATATCTTGATAGGACAGTTTTTTCTCTTTGGTCTGAAGAGATTTTAATAAAGCCTTCTCTGAAGCATACAATTCCCAGCAGCCTCGGTTTCCGCAACTGCATTTAGGACCATTAAAGTCTATTGTCATATGTCCCATTTCTCCAGAGAAGCCGCTTACTCCTCTATATAAATGATTGTTGATAATAACACCGATCCCTATTCCTGTGCTGATACTTACGTAAATAATGTTATCGTGATTTTTTGCAGCTCCAAATACTTTTTCTCCATATGCGCCAGCATTTGCCTCATTTTCAATAAAAACAGGCACATTGTACTTCTCTTGTATTGAAGATTTTAAGTCAATATCTCTCCAGTTGGAGTTCGGAGTGAAAACAATTTTTTGATCTTTATCAATGAGTCCAGGCACGCAAATACCTATACCAATAAGCCCGTACGGAGATTGGGGCATTTGCGTAATAAAGTGATGAATCATATCAATCAAAATGTCTTTCGTTATTTCTGGAGAATTGGATTCCAAATGGCGGTATTGATCAAGAACGATTGTTCCTTCAAGGTCTGTTAAAATGCCATTGATATAATCCACACCAACATCTATTCCTACGGAGTATCCTGCCTTTTTATTAAAAACAAGCATGACAGGTCTTCTTCCGCCACTTGATTGTCCTTGACCTATTTCAAATACCAGATTTTCTTTCATTAACGTGCTTACCTGTGATGAGACAGTTGATTTATTTAATCCAGTCATTTCAGATAATTTTGCTCTTGAAATAGGTGAATTTTTAAGTATTTCTTTTAATAATAACTTTTGATTTACTTTTTTAACAAAGGCTTGATCTGCGATATCCACTTCATCCACTCCATTTGTATAACCTTTAAATTAAGTATGAACATAGTACATAGCGAATCTTATCTTTATTATATCTAATATGTTCATAAAAAACTAAAAAAAATATTGAAAATACTGACGAGGTTATATAAGATGAAAATAAGTTAGTTTGTTTAAACAACAAACTAATAGGTAACTTACAAGATGAAATAAAATGCATTTGTATTTGAATGATCATGTTTTGAATTTATTTTTAAGGGGGAAATTACATGGCTCAATCTCATTCCAGTTCAATCAACTATTTTGGAAGCGCAAACAAAGTGGTTTACGAAGGGAAAGATTCGACTAATCCTTTAGCATTTAAATATTATAATCCTCAAGAAGTAATCGGCGGAAAAACGATGAAAGAGCATTTGCGATTTTCTATTGCCTATTGGCATACATTTACCGCTGATGGAACAGACGTTTTTGGAGCAGGTACGATGCAAAGACCATGGGATCACTATAAAGGCATGGATCTAGCGAAGATGAGAGTAGAAGCAGCATTTGAGATGTTTGAAAAACTAGATGCACCATTCTTTGCTTTTCATGACCGGGATATTGCACCAGAAGGCAGTACGCTAAAAGAGACAAACCAAAATTTAGATATGATCGTGGGCATGATTAAAGATTACATGAGAAATAGCGGCGTTAAGCTATTATGGAATACCGCAAACATGTTTACGAATCCCCGTTTCGTCCATGGTGCCGCGACTTCTTGCAATGCAGATGTGTTTGCGTATGCTGCAGCACAAGTGAAAAAAGGGTTAGAAACAGCAAAAGAGCTTGGCGCTGAGAACTATGTATTTTGGGGCGGCCGTGAAGGATATGAAACATTGTTAAATACCGATTTAAAATTTGAGCTTGATAATTTGGCTAGATTTATGCATATGGCAGTGGATTATGCGAAGGAAATCGGGTACACAGGGCAGTTTTTGATTGAGCCAAAACCAAAAGAGCCGACCACCCATCAATACGATACAGATGCAGCAACAACCATTGCCTTTTTGAAGCAATATGGCTTAGACAATCATTTTAAATTAAATCTTGAAGCCAATCATGCCACATTAGCCGGGCATACATTCGAACATGAATTACGCATGGCAAGAGTACATGGTCTGCTTGGCTCTGTTGACGCAAACCAGGGTCATCCTCTTTTAGGCTGGGACACGGATGAATTTCCGACGGATTTATATTCTACGACATTAGCAATGTACGAAATCCTGCAAAATGGCGGCCTTGGAAGCGGCGGATTAAACTTTGACGCGAAGGTCAGAAGATCTTCTTTCGAGCCTGATGATCTAATATATGCCCATATTGCAGGGATGGATGCATTTGCAAGAGGATTGAAAGTTGCCCACAAATTAATCGAAGATCGTGTGTTTGAAGATGTGATTCAACATCGTTACCGCAGCTTTACTGAAGGGATTGGTCTTGAAATTATAGAAGGAAGAGCTAATTTCCACACACTTGAGCAATATGCGCTAAATCATAAATCAATTAAAAACGAATCTGGAAGACAGGAGAAATTAAAAGCGATATTGAACCAATACATTTTAGAAGTATAACAGGATAAGCTCCAGATCCTGCTATCAATACCAAATCACTGAATTACCCGTCATGATTCCTTTCCTATTGCTTGTTGTTATGACGGGTAACTTCTATAATTAGGATTTATTTAGAGTGAATGGTTTTTTAAAAGGGCAAGGAGTGAAAAAATGAAGTATGTCATTGGAATAGATCTTGGAACGAGTGCTGTTAAAACCATTTTAGTTAACCAAAACGGCAAGGTTTGTGCAGAAACGTCCAAAAGGTATCCGCTCATCCAAGAGAAGGCGGGATATAGTGAGCAAAATCCTGAAGACTGGGTGCAGCAAACAATTGAAGCATTGGCTGAATTGGTTTCTATATCCAATGTTCAAGCCAAGGATATTGACGGGATAAGCTATTCGGGACAAATGCATGGATTAGTACTGCTTGACCAAGATCGTCAGGTGTTACGTAATGCAATTCTTTGGAATGATACCAGAACAACGCCTCAATGTATAAGGATGACCGAGAAATTTGGCGATCATCTTCTTGACATCACAAAAAACCGTGTTTTAGAAGGGTTTACATTACCTAAAATGTTATGGGTAAAGGAACATGAACCTGAACTTTTTAAAAAAGCTGCTGTGTTTTTGCTTCCGAAAGACTATGTGCGATTCCGTATGACCGGTGCCATTCACACCGAATACTCCGATGCAGCAGGAACTTTACTTTTACATATTACTCGCAAGGAGTGGAGCAATGATATTTGCAATCAAATTGGTATTTCTGCAGATATTTGTCCTCCGCTTGTTGAATCTCATGATTGTGTAGGGTCGCTGCTTCCGCACGTTGCCGCCAAGACCGGGCTATTAGAAAAAACAAAAGTGTACGCTGGGGGAGCAGATAATGCTTGCGGCGCTATTGGAGCAGGTATCCTTTCTTCCGGAAAAACATTATGCAGTATTGGGACGTCAGGGGTCATACTTTCCTACGAAGAAGAAAAAGAAAGAGACTTTAAAGGGAAAGTCCACTTTTTTAATCATGGAAAAAAGGATTCTTTTTATACGATGGGCGTCACGCTCGCTGCAGGATACAGCTTGGACTGGTTTAAAAGAACGTTTGCACCAAACGAATCGTTTGAGCAATTATTGCAGGGGGTGGAAGCTATTCCGATAGGAGCCAATGGACTGCTATACACTCCTTATTTGGTTGGTGAAAGAACGCCGCATGCTGATTCTTCTATTCGGGGAAGCTTGATCGGAATGGATGGAGCCCATAATAGAAAGCATTTTTTGAGGGCAATAATGGAAGGTATCACATTCTCTTTACATGAATCAATTGAGCTATTCCGCAAAGCGGGAAAATCAGTTCATACTGTTGTTTCTATTGGTGGGGGAGCTAAAAATGATACGTGGCTGCAAATGCAAGCTGATATTTTCAATACGAGGGTAATTAAGTTAGAAAATGAACAAGGGCCAGCTATGGGGGCTGCAATGCTGGCTGCCTTTGGAAGCGGATGGTTTGAATCCCTTGAAGAATGTGCAGAGCAGTTCATTCGTGAGGCTGCTGCATTTTATCCAAAGGCACAAAATGTTCAAAAATATAAAACACTATTTGATTTGTATAAGAACATTTATACTCACACAAAGGATCTCAATACAGCTTTGAAGAGCTTTCGAAAAAACTAATGATGTTATTGTCCGGAGATCAACCGAAAAACAATTAATGATCAATCATCATCAAAGGCCTTTGATGACATGGCTGCCTTCTTTTGAAAAGATGGTGAGAATAAGGTATCGCAACCTTTAAACAGTATTGGAGTTTCCAGCAGACAAAACGAACGAGCGGAACCGTATTCTGTCAGCGAACACTTCAAGAAGTGGGGAAGCTTAGGAATGCCAATGGGTAAGATGTATGAAACCGCGCTAACGACGGTAGAGGGATCTCTTGATTTTTGATGAAATAGGAAGGATGTTTACACACAAATAACCCCCTCACATTGACGTGAAGGGGTGTTTTTTATTGTTACTATACAGCGGAAATTTTACAGGCTAGTTGCATGATTTTAGCTTGATAAGCAGAATGGAAACTAGACACGCCATCATCTCTTTCTCATTCTTTGGAAACTGCATTCTGCTAGGTTTGCTGCTTTTTTTAACAAACAGTGTTTTTCTATTTCACACAGCCATTAAATCCTCTGTTCGTCACAAAACCGCTCTTACTCCAAATTGACAGTTTATCTGATTTTGCTTCTTGCTCATCTAGTCTGAATTGGTCTATGTATTTTGTGTTAGGCTCATATACATATGCTACTCTGGCCAATCCCTCTTTCAATAATGTCTCTTGAACAGATTTGCCGTCAACATATACGTATGCTAACAGTCTTCCATACTTATCTCTGCGATCGCCTTTATCAAATTCCAGCTGTAGCTTACCGCTGTTGACCAATTCTTTATTTCGTTTCGACGCATCCTCACCGTATGGTTGAACACAAGAATTTGGTTTCTTCGTCTCAGGTGTATCAACGAGCAAGTAGCGAACTGTGTCTTTCTTTCCGTTGTAAATAACCTTAATCGTATCTCCATCTATTGCTCTATCTAATGTAACATTGACCAATTTCTTCTGCTTTTTTGAATGAGGCGTGCCGGCCTTTTGTTCTGTCTGATTATATTCATTAGATTGAGTATCTTGAGAGACTTGCTCCGTCCCATTAGAATCTGAATGGTTTTTGGCTGCGTGATGTGATCCGCAAGCTGCCAAAGTAATACTTAAAACGATTGCGATCATACTGATCAAAATCTTCTTCATATTGATTCCCTCTTTATCATTTTCTCTTTTCGCGATTAAACATCATCATTATAACGATATGGACATTTTTTGTGAATGGAAAACTTCAAGGGAACTTATAACACTCAAATTGCCAATAGTTAACTTCACAACGAGATGATCAAAACATCACCATCACATAGCGGAAATAAATAATCCTGAAAATAATATTGACTGAAAATGCTTTTGGAATTATGATAATATGAGAAATGACAATGATGTGACAAAAACATTACTACAACATAACAATTAATAGCTTAGGTTTATTCTATTGACTAAAAATGTAAACGGTTACAAATCCAGAGGCGAAAATCTAAGATAGAGATGACTTTAGTTTTGACTCAATATCCACACTGAAAGAGCTTATTAAGTATTCTTAATAAAGGCAGGGGAAATGGATATGAATGAACATCGAAATCGAAGGTTGAAATTAATAATGATTTCAGCAACTTTTGGAGGGCTTCTCTTTGGATATGACACCGGAGTTATAAATGGAGCTTTACCTTTTATGGCAAGGCCAGATCAGCTTGATTTAACACCGGTTACAGAAGGGCTTGTTACGAGTATTCTTTTATTAGGTGCCGCGTTTGGAGCGTTGTTATGCGGAAGATTGGCTGATCGATATGGCCGCCGTAAAATGATCCTTAATCTTTCCTTTTTATTTTTCCTGGCATCACTGGGAACAGCGTTAGCACCTAACGTTTTCATCATGGCGGTCTTTCGTTTTTTACTGGGGCTGGCTGTTGGAGGAGCCTCGGCGATGGTGCCGGCCTTTTTAGCAGAAATGGCACCGCATGAAAAGAGAGGGCGTATGGTAACCCAAAATGAACTAATGATTGTTGGCGGGCAATTTTTAGCATATGTTTTTAATGCGATCCTCGGTGTAACAATGGCAAATACGGGACATGTTTGGAGATACATGCTTGTCATTTGTGCTGTACCGGCTATCATGTTATTTGCCAGTATGCTTAAGGTACCAGAAAGCCCCCGATGGCTAATCTCCAAAGGCAAAAACAGTGAGGCGCTGCGAGTTCTTAAACAAATTCGAGAAGATAAACGTGCAGAAGCTGAATGTAGAGAAATTCAAGAAGCGGTAGAAAAAGATACAGCACTAGAAAAGGCATCACTCAAGGACTTTTCTACACCATGGCTGCGCCGTCTTTTATGGATTGGAATCGGTGTTGCCATAGTGAATCAAATTACAGGTGTGAACTCGATTATGTATTATGGCACACAAATCCTTAAAGAATCTGGTTTTGGTACAAAAGCGGCTTTAATCGCTAATATTGGAAATGGGCTGATATCAGTTATTGCAGTTATATTTGGGATTTGGCTGGTCGGAAAAGTGAGACGGCGTCCAATATTATTGATTGGTTTGGCGGGGACGACTACAGCGCTCCTATTGATTGCGATTTTCTCAATTGTGCTTGATGGATCTATGGCACTTCCTTATGTAGTGCTTTCTTTGACCGTTTTATTTCTTGCCTTTATGCAAGGGTGTGTAGGACCTGTGACTTGGCTTGTCATAGCGGAAATATTCCCTCAAAGGTTAAGAGGACTTGGTTCTGGGATAAGTGTTTTTTTCCTTTGGATATTAAACTTTGTGATCGGTTTTGCTTTCCCGATCTTGCTTAGCTCTGTAGGTTTGTCTTTTACATTCTTTATATTTGTGGCTTTAGGTGTATTGGCAATCGGTTTTGTATACAAATTCATGCCGGAAACAAAGGGGCGTACACTTGAAGAATTAGAAGCGCATTTTCGTTCTCGACACGATCATAATACTCCTGAACAATCAATTATTGAGGTATAAATATGTTGAAAATCTCTCTTCTTATAGGAGGGATTTTTTTAGTTTCAGAAAAAACAAAATCCCTCTGGTAGAGGGATTTTGATTCAGCATTTTAAGATGTTCTACACGTATAATACTGGAGTTGATACTTTAAAAATCTCGCCATCTCTTATATAAAAACGAGGGATGCGGCGGCTTAATGTAGACACGACTTCATAGTTAATCGTATTGAGCATTTCAGCCACTTCATCAACGGAAATCTCGGCTCCTTTTTGCTTACCGTAAATCACGACTTCTTCTCCTTGTTTACCTTCACCGTTTTCTCCTAAACTGACCATGATCATATCCATTGTTACTCTTCCCGCCACTGGCACTCGTTTTCCGCGATGAAGAACAAACCCGCGATTGGAAAGGGCACGAGAATAGCCGTCAGCATAGCCAATCGGGAGTGTAGCAATTACTTCATTAGGTTCTGCGACGTATGTAGCACCATAGCTAACGGTTCGGGGTTCTGTACGCATGGTTTTCACATAAGCGATGCGCGCCTTTAAACTTAACGCAGGTTCAAGCTTAACGAGATTTAGTTGTTTAATATAGGCTGAAGGATATAAACCATATAAGCCGATACCTAAACGGATCATATCAGCGCTAAATTCCGGAAATGCGATAGCTGCAGCCGTGTTGCACATATGCACGGTGGGCAGCTCAATCCCCTGTTTTTTTAAAAAGCTGAGAAAACTGATGAATTTTTCGTGCTGCAGCTTTGTGAGTGTTGTGTCCGGTTCATCAGCTGTCGAAAAATGTGTGAAAATTCCTGTCCATCTGAGGAATTTACTTGCCTTTAAGGCTTTCACTACTTCTAAAAGTTCTTCCTTTGTGCGTACACCTAATCGTCCCATGCCGGTATCCACGTTAATATGAATGGCCAGCCGGTTAGCACTCGCTTCTTTTTCCAATATCTCGTTTGCTTCTTTCATCCAATCAACCTGAAATGCTGATAATGTTATATTCCAAGCTGCTGACTTCTTTACACAACTAAGGGATGTAAAACCAAGCACAAGGATAGGCGCTGTAATCCCAGCTTTTCGTAAAACGATTCCTTCCTCCACACTGGCAACAGCGAGCTCACTCGCCCCGTGTTCCAGTGCATGGCGTGCCACTTCTATAGACCCGTGACCATAACCGTTCGCTTTTACGACAGCCATAATTTTGCTCTTATGTGGAATATGACGGCGGATCGCTCGCAAATTCTTTTTAACGGCATCAAGATTGACTTCGATCCAAACTTCTCGGCAAAGCTTTATCATCAACGCTTCCTTCCTTCTTATGGATTGTAAATACCACCTATTGCCGCAAGAATAAATGTTAATTGTTGGATGATTCGATCTTATTTTATTCAACTTTATTTGAAATCATTCAACAGCAAATCCATGTGATACGAGAAGGTGCCTATCAATGTTCGAATAATAGCAAGTACGGGATACATGAGGCTTGTAAGTGGGGTGTTAATGGGTACGGCGACCGAGGATTACAAAAATGATTATTTGTTTTGGGACATTTTTTTCTAAGGGTAGATGATAACGAGAAATCTAATCAGGAAATACTTACCGTTCATCAATACAAAGGATACAGGTTAGAATTAGTGATGTTTGATGTTTGATGTTTGATGTTTGCAGTATAGAAGCACAGAAAAAGCAAGGAAGTAACAGCAATCTTCCTTGCTCCATTGGATTCCTATTAGAGAGCACGCACTTTTGCAAAAGCTTTTATCTTAGCTCCATCATCATTTTGACAGCGAATAT
Organism: Bacillus sp. FSL R5-0416; assembly: GCF_037975425.1. NCBI lineage: Bacteria > Bacillati > Bacillota > Bacilli > Caryophanales > Bacillaceae > Bacillus > Bacillus sp. FSL R5-0416. Next base: position 2,047,554 of record NZ_CP150252.1, read on the forward strand.
AATATGTTCCGGTTTTATAGTGTGATACGTCAAGAGTTAGAGTTACACTTTTGCCAGGTTTAACTGTATAGCCGGAAGCGATTGTTCCACCACCTGGTTTTACAATTTTGAATTCAAATGGATTGCTTCCTGTATTCTCAACAAAAACTCTGATTTCGCCATCTTCACTTCCATAATAATCAAAATAAAATTTTCCGTCACCTCTAAACGTTTCTTCCTCTTCTAGTATAATATCGGATTGTGCGGCAAACGCAGTGACTTTTTTAGGTGTGTGGTCAATTGATGCAGCTGAAGCATAAGTAGAGCTTAATCCTGTAATTGAACTAACTAAAATCGAACCTACCACAATTTTCTTAAACACTTTTCTTCATCTCCTATATAAGAAATAAATTACAAAATTATACATTCGGTAAAGAGTTGGAAAGACCTTTGGGAAATCCTATAATTCACAAGAAATACAAAAAGGGTATGTTTATTTCTGGTGAATATTTATGACGGAGTAAATATGTCATAACATCAGGATGATTAAAGCGTAATCAAGTACGGTCTGAGACAAGCAGGACACTACATATGAAGGCACTGACTGGCTAACTTTTCTCAACAAAGACAAGAGAACAAGAGGGCGTCTATTGTTATGAACATTGAAGAACCTTTTAAATGAGGAGGGCTGAGGAAATTCTGTAAAAGATAATCGGTTGAAAAGGCAGTCGATTCCTTGTTCCATAAACCTAACATTAGAGTATATAATTAAACTCGTACTCACAAAAATCGTTTAAGTAAGGGGTATACGTGAGTAGGGGAGTTAGTTTTCAAATACCGAATGAATATGGAAATTTTCTATGGAGAATACTGCAGCCGGTAGAAATAGCTAATTAGAGGTGGCAAACGAGTGGGGAATCTTATTTTGTTGTAGAAGGAGAGCTCGATGATGAGGAGCTTTTTCATGACTACGCAATTGTTGAAGGGGCAGTTTTTGAGCAACAATTAAAAACGAATCAGTACTATACCATTTTCGTTGAACTGAAAGCATTTCCATATGGAAAAATGGTTAATCAAGTCAATACATATGAAGAGTTTGCTGACAGTGATTGCGAACTTGTCCTTTTGATAGCAGATAATAGCTACGTTTCGATTTACTGTAAAAACAAAAATATCATTGAAAAACTTTACTTCAATGCTTTACAGAATGATTTTGAAGACGTTCAATTTATAACTGATGAAAATGACACAAGAACAAGCCTTACTGTATGGATAGTCAATAAAAATTAAAGGAGCTAGTACATGACAATGCAAATTAAAATCAAGTATCTAGATGAAACACAAACAAGAATCAGCAAAATTGAGCAGGGAGACTGGATTGATCTTCGGGCAGCTGAAGATGTAACAATCAAAAAAGATGAATTTAAGCTTGTCCCATTAGGTGTTGCAATGGAGCTGCCTGAAGGTTACGAAGCACATGTCGTCCCTCGTTCAAGTACATATAAGAACTTTGGCGTTATTCAAACAAATTCAATGGGTGTTATCGATGAGTCATATAAGGGAGACAACGATTTCTGGTTCTTTCCTGCTTATGCATTGCGTGATACTGAAATTAAGAAGAGTGATCGTATCTGCCAGTTTAGAATCATGAAGAAAATGCCGGCGGTTGAATTGGTTGAAGTCGAGCATTTGGGAAACGAGGATAGAGGAGGACTCGGTTCAACAGGTACTAAGTAAACAAAATAAATCCTTGGCTGTCTTCATGCTGTGTGATTGATCAATGGAGGTTTCAGCCAAGGTACAAAGAAATACTTTTATCTAAATTTTTATAAGTAGGGGAAGGCAACTACAAACTAGTAATGCCACTAATAATAAGCCAAGTTAAATGACATGTGTTCATTAATAATTGAATTTACAGCAGCCATGAGAACAAGTTCAAAATATAAGATGAAATGAGACATAAGACTTCACAAAAAAATCTGAGTATCGTCGATAAATATCATAAAAAAGCCCCCGGTATGTCGCCGGGGAATAAATAGACGTTTAAGAGATTTAGTGATGTTTTTTATATGATTCGACAAAATCATAATAATGATCATCGTCATCATAATACTTTTTTTCGTAATGATAATCGTGATCATCGTAATACTTTTTATCATAATCATAATGTTTTTTATCATGATCATAATACTTGTCGCAATCATAATGCTTCTTATCATTGTCGTAATACTTTTTGTAATATGTTTTTTTCCAAGTGTAATACTCTTCTTTATATTTTTTATAATAACCCAATTAAATTCCTCCTTTATGTTATTCGAATTTAATTTATGAAGTTTAAATGATATGGTATGGTCAAATGAAATAAGAATAGTAAAAAGAGGCTGTTTAAAACACTTTCTGAAAAACAAAACGGATAGCTGTTTAAGAGCGAGAGAGCACTCAATCACTGTAAAATAATAGTAAAGTGTATAGAGAAGATTAGTATACGTAAAAAGGGACTTTCTCATTGAAGAATATTTGAACGTTATGGTTAAGTTTCAAGAGCTCTATGATGTGATTTTTAACACTGCTTTTGAAGGGTTTAGAGTTAGACATCAAAAACAAACATCAAAACCGGTTAGAAACAGATCATATAAGGAATGAACCGCTGCCAAATATCATAAAAAAAATGAATGAAATTAGAGAGAATTTATTTTAAAGAAAGCCCAATTGCACATGGACAAATGACAATTGATATTGAGGTAAAATACAATGCATTAAATCAGAAAAAGCTATTGGAGGATTTAATGTGTTTAGACAATTTCCAATTTGGTATACACAAACACCTGACTATTTGAATTTTTATGTGCCGCAATATCAAACCATTTCTTATAATCCTCAACAATGTTATCAACGGTGTATGTACCAAACTGGCGGTAACTATGAGCTATGTGACAGACTATGTTATGGAGAAATACAGGTGTAAAAGAGGGGGTTATTAACTCCTCTTTAAACACACAGTGAGTGGAATAAGATCCTCACTTTATCTGCGAGTGCTTAGTATTTGCGATAATATTGCATTCGTAATAAATTATGCTTAGAACTGAAAATGAAAGAAGGATATGAATAGTTATGACGCAATTCGATAAACAATACAATTCAATTATAAAGGATATTATAAATAATGGAATCTCAGACGAAGAGTTTGATGTGAGAACCAAGTGGGACTCAGATGGAACACCGGCACATACTCTAAGTGTAATCAGTAAGCAAATGAGATTCGACAACTCAGAGGTTCCGATTTTAACGACAAAAAAGGTTGCCTGGAAAACAGCCATTAAAGAGTTGCTCTGGATTTGGCAGCTGAAATCTAATGATGTTAATGATTTAAACAAGATGGGCGTACATATTTGGGATCAGTGGAAACAAGAAGACGGCACCATCGGACATGCATATGGATTTCAGCTGGGGAAGAAAAACAGAAGTCTAAATGGAGAAAAAGTGGATCAGGTAGACTATCTTCTTCATCAATTGAAGAACAACCCATCTTCACGGAGACACATTACAATGCTTTGGAATCCTGATGAATTAGACTCAATGGCCTTAACACCATGTGTATACGAGACACAATGGTACGTTAAACAAGGGAAACTCCATCTGGAGGTAAGAGCACGGAGCAATGATATGGCGTTGGGAAATCCATTCAATGTATTTCAGTATAATGTGTTGCAGCGCATGATTGCTCAAGTCACAGGTTATGAGCTTGGTGAATATATCTTTAACATTGGGGATTGCCATGTGTACACACGTCATATAGACAATTTGAAAATTCAAATGGAAAGAGAACAGTTTGAAGCACCTGAACTATGGATCAATCCTGAAGTGAAAGATTTTTATAACTTTACCATTGATGATTTCAAATTAATCAACTATAAACATGGGGACAAGCTTTTATTTGAGGTAGCGGTTTAATGCTGCCTTTTTATTGTGCAGTGAATGGATAGCAGGTATCCTAATTTCATTAAGCAATCTGGAAGATGAATAAAAATTGAAGGACAAACACGTATAATACATAAAAAAGATTAACTCTACAGTTAATCTTTTTTATTCAGAAGAAAATATCCTAACTTTGAAACTAAATACAAAGTAAAAGCAATCATTACAGTTCTAGATATTACAATTCCATGAATAGCTAAATCATATCCAGCAGGTACCAACGCATTTGTATTACACATAAAATATATAGATATTAGAAGTGCTACAATAACTAAAATCATTCCAAAAAGACTTGATTTTTCATATTTCATACCAATTTCCACCCTTATTAAAGTTAGGTTTAAACAAAAGAGCTGAAGAAACGAACTATGACCAGTATGCTCCAATGAAAACCGCCAGACAATGCTGGCGGCTTTTTGCTGCTTCGTTTATTTATGAACAGAGATCGTAACGTTATTTCCTGCAACTGAAACCTTTGCGAAATCCTGTGTATCTACCACAGGAGTGACGGCTTTATTGTCGATTGTGATGTTGTTAAAAGATGTCGAAAAGGTTGCTTTGATCGCATCACGCTGGCTTTCATACGAAACAGCCGCGGTAGCAAGGGTTTTCCATTTTGAAATCGTGCCGATGTTGGTTCCTTGAATTTCTGTGATAATCCGTCCGGTGTAGCCGTCATTGTTCGTTCCCCAAAGGGTCATGCGCGTATTTCCGCTTAAATTTTTATAGATTGTCATTTGGACTGTGCTTCCAGGGCGGAAGCCTTTATTGTATGTGAATTTGTCTTTTCCTTCGATGTACGTTTCTTCATTTTTGGACCCAACCTTCATGAGGGGCTTCCAGACGTTGTATTGTTTGCTGTACTGAAGCCCGATATCGGCTTCAGTTCCGCTTGTTGCCCTAAATCCTGAATAAATATAAGGAGTAGAGACCGTATCATATTTTACAGTGTCAGGAAGCGTGATTTTAGCTGTAAAAACGGCGCCCGTACTGTTCAGGTAGACACGGCCGCCGATTCCGTTAGGCAGCTGGGATGCTGCTTTTGCGACTTGAGCGTCTGCCGCGGGTAAGCCTGGTATACCTGATGAAAGGGTTCCGAAAAGAACTGCTGTTCCTACTGCACCTGCAATCAATACTTTTTTCACCAAAATTCCCCCTTTAGATAGTGGTTTCGCCATTTATTATACCTTATTTTGGAACTGGATTGATGTATATAAATCGACAAAATATTTCATTTTGAATGATGTTAGGGACGAAAAGCTTCGCCAATCTGAAAGCTATGTAACTTTATCAGAGGAAAGAACGAGATCACAATCGTTTTAACCGATTTGAAATTTTCCCCAAAATAAAAGTACAAATGCTTAAAGAAACGATCATTAAAAGAATGCCCGCTATCGTTTCCCAGCCTGTAAAAAAGAGGTGACGTTTCATCAATGTCTGTCCTTGTAAAATGATAAAAGCACAGATACCGACTAAGAAAAGAAAACAAACACTTAGGATTGCTAACGCTTTACGTGAGTATGTTTTCATTTCATCTTTAAAATACAGCAATACGAAAACAAAGCAGATAACATTGGCTATTGTGCTTATCACCTCAAAGCTTTTCATGACAACTGATATAAATAGACAAAGTAAAATGAGATAAAATACGATGTTTCTATACAAAAAACCTCTCCTTTTATGTATGATCCTCAAAGAGTTTATAAAAGTTTCTTTGTAACTGCAATAAACTGAATGCGCTCACTTATGAACTAACCAAACTATGTACTAAATATTCACTATTCTTTTTTAGACTCAGTCACCAAGGTTTTCATAGAAAGGGAAGCTTCAGAAATATACATAAAGTGCATAAACAAAAAAGACCCGGCAATAGCCGGGGGAAAGTAAAAACGAGGAGATGTTAATGGCGTTTAGTAGTGTTTTTTATGCTTTTTATACTCTACAACATAATCATAGTCTTTTTTATCGTGATCATAATATTTTTTATCATAGTCATCATATTTTTTGTCGTAATCACAGTCATCATATTTTTTATCATGGTGGTCATAGTATTTTTTATCATATTCGTAATACTTCTTATAATACGTTTTTTTGACCGTATAATACTCTTCTTTGTATTTTTTGTAATAACCCATATATACTCCTCCTTTATTTTTACTACGCTTTATTATACGGCGAGTAGATTTTGCGGCTTGGACAGTTAAAATCATAGAAGGAAAAAAGGGCTGTCCAAATGATAAAAAAAAGACAGATGACACAAATACAAATCAAAATAAAGAGCCGATTTTTCATCGGCCCAAACGATTTATCCTACATTTGTTTGTCTTCTTTGTTTTCTGAGTCATTTTTTCTGATATCCTGAGTCAGTCCGCTTGTTGCTTGTTTAAATTCTGATAAGGCTTTTCCTGCTGCACGGCCAAGCGCCGGCAGTTTATCAGGCCCAAATACTAAAAAACCCACAAACAAAATAACGAGTATTTTTGTGAAGCTTAATTCCATATCCTTTTCCCCCTGATTGAAGTACAACCTTTTAAACAAATTATAAGAGATAGCAGTACAAATGGGAATGCATTTATTTTGAACATTTTAAAACCAGCACAAAGGCAGATTCATAAAACGGCTGCTACTGAATATAATGTCCAATGTCATCTGCCTAAGAAGCAGTGAGGCAGGCTGGGTCAATTATGTAGCTCTGCCGGAAATGATACAAACGTATCTACGGCTATTATTGAAATAGAGGAGTGGTGTAGCTGATGAGATTCACTAAGGTAGTTGGATTTTTGTCTGTTTTAGGATTGGCTGCGGTTTTTCCATTAACGGCACAAGCAGAAAAAGCCGGAACTGCGGGGGCTGGAGAGTGGGATAAGTTGGGGACTTACACATATACTTACTCAAGTCCGACGGTATACTCGACCGGAGGAGATTTTAGAGTGTGCCTTTCAGGAAGCACTCCTTTTTCTGTTTCACTGCACTTGTATGAGGATGATCCCGGTGACAATCCTGATGATTATGTAGGGGCAAACTATTTTTCACCCGGAGAATGCCGCACCTTTGGCAGTATTGGAAAATTTGTAGATGGGAGCAATAACAAGGCCGAGTTCTTTGTTACCGATTACTCTGGTAAATCTAAAACTGTTACGTTTTATGATTGATGGACTCAAATTGTGAAGTATAACCCTTGGGAAAGAACAAAAAAGAGAGATACTCTCTCTTTTTTATTCTTCGATAGCCTTACGAAGCCGTTCATTTACAATGCCAGTCCAGCCGCCATCCATCTTGCCGCGAACGACGGAGCTTTTCTCGTTTGCTTTGCCGATCACTTCATTCGGCTCTTTCCAGCCGCTGTGAATAAGGGTAAACCCTGTCTTTTCCCCCAAGTCTTCTAATTGAAAGGTAACGACCCATCCTTCTGTATCCCATTCAAAAGAAAGTTCAGTTGGAGCTTGAACAGCCAAAACTTTACAAGGGGACGGCCCAAACGGTGATTGTAAGTGAAATTCTTGTCCTTCTTTGAGCTGAAAGTCATTGGGCATAAACCACTTGGCAATGCCTTCTGAAGTAGAGACTGTCTCCCAGACTTTCTGAATGGGAGCCTCTAGGGTAATGCTTTTTGTAATATCTGGTAATGTATTTTCGTTGTTTTGAGCCATTTCGTTTACCTCTTGACAAATGATGTTTTTTCAATTCAATCATATAATAACTAATAAGATCATGTCCATAGCGTGCATTATTTATGCTAGAGCTGCTGTTCAACAGCGTGTCAGTCGCCAGTCTGATCTGTGAATGGGAGAATTCTGCATGTTCGAGAAAGAGAGAGACGTGTATGTTGTCATTTCGTTCATGCTTGTTTGCTCAGCCGCAACTGTTATGTTTGAACTGGAATTCCTGTTCAGCCAATTTATTTTGCGATTTTTGTTTTAATAGTAAATGAGCCATTTTCTAAAACAGGAGGTTTTTTATGCTTGGAAAAATCAAAGCAGCCATTGATAACAGTCCAGGGAAGCCGGCCAGAATTTTAGTTAGTGAAAAAGCGTTTCAGCAATTAGAGGAAGAAATGCGCTTTGTTTACGTTTCCAAACCGAAAACGATAATGGGGATTCCTGTGGAAGTTTCAGATCAGGCAGAAAGCTTCAAGCTGGAATTTTAGTTTTCCCAGACTGCTAAAAGGCTCATTTTGTGTTAATTATGCAAAATGGTCAGGTTGATTTCTTTAAAAGCATGATGAAATGTTCATCATGCTTTTTTTATTGAGAAAAAAGACGAACATAAAAAATAGGTATACGGGAAAAATAATCCTATTAGAGAGAGGGGAAATGACAGATGGATAACATGATATCAACACTTACTGATTGGAATGTGTGGTTTCAAGCGTTAGTAGTATTTCTCGTTCCATATGTAATCTATAAAGTGTTTACTTGGATTCATGTATAAGAAGGTGCAATGATGAGGTGGCGGAACAATCAGTACAAAACACAGAAGCAGCATAAATCAGATTATTCGACAGCTGAAAAGCAGGATCAGGATGTGTTAACCGGTAACATCGGATACGACTTAGAACATGTAAAAAGAAAAATAGGACATAACGGGGACGTTCATTTCCGTGAGCTTGAAATCACTCAATTACATGTGAAAGCGGCATTGATCTTTGTTGAAGGACTGTCTGATCAGGACTTGATTAATAAAGGACTATCAGTGTTAGTCATGAATCAACCTAATCAGGTAAGCGATGAAATTTCTCAATCCGGCAAAGGTATTTTAACTTCGAAACAGATAAAAAATCAAATCGTATCAATCGGTGATGTCATAGAATCAGAGAAAATCAGTGATATCGTGTTGAATGTTTTCATGGGTTCGACAGCGCTTCTCATTGATGGAATACCGCAGGCCTTTCTTCTGGGAACTGTAAAAAAACAAAATCGAAGTATCGAGGAGCCGCTTTCAGAAGCGCTTGTCAGAGGGCCGCGCACAGGCTTTACAGAAGAGTTGAGTACGAATACAGCTCTTTTGAGACAGCAAGGAAAAAATGATCAATTAACATTGCAGAGATTTGAAGTAGGAACACGATTAAAAAAGGATTTAATCATCGCTTATATGAATGACATTGCAGATCCAAAAGTAGTCGAGGAAGTAAGAAAAAGAGTGAGAGGGATTGAGATCGATCATTTGCCGGAGTCAGGCTACGTTGAACAGTTAATTGAGGATAATTATTTGAGCCCGTTCCCGCAAGTACAGAGTACAGAACGTCCTGATCGCGTCATAAGCGGATTAATGGAAGGAAGAGTAGCCATTCTGCTTGACGGCACTCCGTTTGCTTTGATTGTTCCAGTCACTTTCAGCATGATGCTTCAATCGCCTGAAGATTATTATGAACGGTGGTTCCCGAGCTCGCTCATCAGATTGCTGAGGTTCATCGCAGCAATGATAACGTTATTCGCACCCGCTTTATATATATCATTTATTTCTTTTCATCCGGGGTTAATTCCGACCAAGCTGGCGATTTCAATTTCCGGGACGCGCCAAGGTGTTCCGTTCCCATCCCTTATTGAAGCCTTATTTATGGAAGTCGCAATCGAAATTTTAAGAGAGGCGGGGCTTCGTCTGCCAAAACCGATTGGACCCGCAATTGGCATAGTTGGCGGATTAATCATCGGGGAAGCAGCTGTGCAGGCGGGGATTGTCAGTCCAATCATGGTCATTGTTGTTGCGCTCACAGCAATTTCTTCATTTGCCATCCCGCATTATAGCACAGGTATAGCACTTCGGATGCTTCGGTTTGGCGCGATGTTTTGTGCGGCGGTGTTTGGATTGTTTGGAGTCATTATGTATTATCTGCTGCTAAGCAGCCATGTCGTAAAACTAAAGAGCTTTGGTGTGCCATACGCAAGTCCGGCAGTGCCCTATCAATTAAAAGATTGGAAAGACTTTGTTATCAGAATGCCTCTTTTAGTCATGAAGCGCCGGCCTAAAATGATGAATACAGATAATACAAAACGGGTGAAGTGATGAACTTAACAGGATGGTGATAAAGTCTCATGTTCAGCCCAACCAGTAAAATCACAACCGCTCAGGCAACGATTATCATCATTAATTATATGCTAGCTGCCGGAGTTCTTACGCTCCCTCGGACAGTAACAGAACAAACACAATCTCCTGATGGATGGATTTCAGTTTTATTAGGCGGGGTCCTAGCGGTAATAGCCGGGATGATTATAGTTAAATTAAGCCAGCAGTATCCTCAGGAGACCTTTTATGAATACTCCCGACATATTGTAGGAAAATGGCTCGGGCATTTAATCAGTATTGTTTTTATTACTTATTTTCTTGCACTCGGTGCATTTGAAGTCAGAGTCATGTCCGAAATCGTGGATTTTTTTCTCCTCGAAGGGACACCGTCTTGGGCAATCATTATGACAGTTCTTTGGATTGGGCTTTATTCAATTACACAAGGCCTAGATCCGATTGCACGGCTTTTTGAAATGATTTTTCCGATTACGGTCATCATCTTTTTAACGATAGCCCTCATGAGTTTAGGCATATTTGAGATCAACAATTTGCGCCCTGTATTAGGTGATGGAATCATGCCAGTTCTCAGAGGTGTAAAGACAACGAACCTTTCATTTACATGTTCAGAAATTATGCTCATTTTAGTAGCATTTATGAAAAAGCCGAAAAATGCGGTGAAAGCGGTTGTGATCGGGACAGGTGTTGTGACCAGTTTTTATATGATTACGCTGATTATGGTAATCGGTGCACTATCAGTTGAGGGAGTTGTGACGAGAACATGGCCGGGGCTTGACCTGATGAGAAGTTTTGAAATACCTGGTTTAATATTTGAACGGTTTGAATCATTCCTGCTTGTGATTTGGATTATGCAGCTTTTTGCTACGTTTATTATCACTTTTTATGCAGCTTCCCTGGGAGTCTCACAAGTTTTTAAAAAGAAACCCCTTTCATGTATGTTTGTGCTGCTTCCTGTTATTTATATCCTCTCTTGCATGCCGAAAAATGAAAATGACGTCTTTATATTGGGCGATACGGTCAGTCATATCGCTTTGTATATATTTGGCGCTTTGCCGATTTTGCTGTTAGTCATTTCGAAATGGAGGAAAAGAGGTGAAAAGTAAACTAAAACGTCAATTGCCTGCTATGGTCATGGTATGTCTGCTGATGATTTGCGTAACAGGATGCTGGAGCAGTCGGGAAATAGAAGATCTGGGTCTCACATTCGCTATCGCAATTGATAAAGGAAAAGAAACGAACACTGAAAAAGAGTTAAAAGAAGAGGGCGGGAGCTATCCGAAAAAAGACAACATTACGCTGACCTATCAATTTGTTAATGAAAAAGCGGCAGGCGCGGGCACAAGCGGGGGAGGCGGTAGCGGACAAGGAGCGCAAAAAGCGTATATTAATATAAGTGAAACAGGGGATTCATTACAGCAGATCGGAAGTGAGGTTGCATTAAGACGGGACCGAGAAGTGTTTAGCCCGCATTTAAAAGTTGTTGTCATGAGTGAAGATGTGCTGCACACATTTCCTATCGACGAAATGCTGGATCAATTTTTTCGTGATAATGAAATCAGGCTGAGCTGTCTTGTTTTATCTGCTAAAGGGGAAGCAAGAGACGCTCTCCAGCTGAAAGAGAACGGAGAAATTCCGGCATTTCGGCTGATTGGATTAGGTGAAAATGAACATAAAGTTTCCAGAATTCTTCCCCCTATGACACTCGCGAAACTAATTGGAAAACTGCATTCTGGCAGCAGTTTTTTACTGCAAAATGTGGTTGCGGCCAATGGAGCGGTCAAGTATTCCGGAGCAGCTGTTATCAACGGAAAATCGAAAAAAATGATAGGCACTTTAAATGAATATGAAACTGAGGGAATTACATGGATTAGAGGAGAAGGGAAAGGCGGAGTTGTCAAAAGCCATGATAAAAAGAGCCAACAAACGATAGCGTACGATATCAATAAAATCAAAAGCAAAATTCAGCCAATCGTAAAAGGGAAAAATATTTCATTCCATGTCGATATTGAATCAGAAGGCGATTTGGTTGAAAACTGGAACACAAAAGAGGCGTTGGACACCCAGTTTATAGATCGTCTCGAAACGACTATTGAAAACGAAGTAAAGAAAATAGTTGGTCAGGTATTAAAAAAAATTCAGCGTGATTATAAAGCAGATGTTGCGGGTTTTGATGAATCTTTAAGACTTACATATCCCCACTTATGGAAAAGGGTGAAAAATAACTGGGATGACACCTTCAGTAAAGCCGACATCACATACAGTGTGAACGTCACAATTACTCATTACGGCACGGTTAAAACTCAGTAATGAATCCCAAGGAAGAGAAGGAAACCTCTCTTCTCTTTTTTATACTTTTTTTGGAGAGATATACACTTTTCAAATCGACCAATATGCTAATATAGGAATTGCTTGAAATAGAAGGGAGAAGGGGCTGTGAGGCAGAAACCGATTTATGTAGAAATTGAAATGAAATCTGATCTGGATACACTCTGGGAATATACACAAAACCCATCACTGCATAAGGAATGGGATCTCCGGTTTTCAAATATTACGTATTTGAATAGACAACCATGCGAAAAACAGAAGTTTCTTTACGAAACAAGGGTAGGCTTTGGATTAAAGGTGTCAGGTACAGGAGAAACCGTCGGTGTTTTCAACAAATGTTCATCTGAAAGGTCTTCTTCACTGGCTTTTGGCTCTAATCATCCGTTATCTCTGATTCGGCATGGAAGCGGCTACTGGAAGTATATACAGAGAGAAAATGGGAAAATGACGTTTTTAACACAGTACCAATACAAAACAGCCTACGGACTGCCGGGAAGATGGATCGATCGTTTATTATTTCGACCGCTGCTTGGCTGGGCGACTGCCTGGAGCTTTGATGCATTAAGGCTTTGGGTAGAGCAAAATAAACATCCGAAGCGCTTTATTCGATCCGCTATCATCTATGTGTTCATGTGTCTGTTTTTCAGCCTGTTTTGGTTCTATCAAGGCTTTGCAGGTGTTGAGACAAGCATATTGGCAGGAACAGCGGAGATAGGCTTAGCTATTTTGTGGCTGATTCCTTTAAAAAGAAAATGGATCATTCATGGTGTCCAGGCTTGTATTTTTGCTGGGTTTGCTTGTCTAGGTTCCGAAATATTCATGTGGGTTCTATTGAGTGTGTTTTCCGCTGCAAGCGGCGCTCTTAGCCTGCAGCTCCCCAGTGCCAGGCGCACAAAACGAAAGAGAAAGAAGTGACATTGTGAGTTCGATTTATGAAAAATCAATTATTAACTATCATTTGCTGCATCCCAAGCTGCAGAAACGGTACCAATTAGACGGGTCTCATACATTCAGCGGGACGGGAACGATGTCAGAAATAAGCGGAGGCTCTTTTCTGGTTAGAATGCTGTTAAAGCTGGGTGTTTTTTTCAGATGCTTCTTTTCAGAAAGAGGCAAAGACATTCCATTTACAATACAAAATAGAACTTGTCTTTTGAAATCACAACATACAGGGATAGAATGGAATCGTACATTTTTCTTTAAAGGCAAAAAACGTTTCTTTGACGCGATAATGATATATGACGAGAAAGAAAATAGAATACTTGATTTCTTCGGCAAACCTCATCTGCTGTTGTCTGTTTTGACGTTCGAGGCATCTCTTGACGGCTCTCTTACAATCACATCGGGAAAGCAATGGCTATTGATATTTGGAAAAAGAATCCCGTTGCCGAAATGGCTGACCGGTACATCCGTAGTTTGCGAAACGTTTGATGAAAAAAAGAATTGTTTCACCATTGAAGTGCATGTGCAAAATACAATTCTTGGCACTCTTTTCTTTTATAAAGGAACGTTTCAGGAGGAAGAGAGAGAATCATGAAACGAAATGGCATAGTCAGTGCGCTTTGTTTTATAGGATTTCTTGCAGCGGAAGCACCGGATATTTCAGTGGCAGAGGCACTCGTTTTGTTATCAATTCTATTTTTTGTGCCGGGAATTTTCCCTTTTGTTTTTCGTCAATCGCCGGTTCGTGCTGCTCAGTTTATGGAATATGGGCTAATCCAGTGCTATCCGGTAGCCGCATTCTTTGCGGTGCTGGCTCTAGTGACGGAGGTTGGAGGTTTCGCGCTAATCTGGTGGATGTACACAGTTTTTATTGCATTGTATGCGATCCTCCGCCTTTGGGAAACAAAGATACATAGAATCGAAGAGACATCAGTTTTGTTCGGTCTTATTTATTTGGCGGGAGGAGGATTTTGGTTTTTTGCTTATGCTGCCCATTTGCAGATCATGCAATTTGGCCCTCTCATCATTTTGCTTACTGCTGTCCACTTTCACTATTCTGCTTTTCTGATCCCGATCTTCAACGGATTACTCGGCAGAACCATTAGAAAACATCGGATGTTGTATAGTTGGATAACATGGGTGATTTTGCTTTCGCCCCTTCTTATCGCACTGGGCATCACATATTCAAAAACACTTGATGTCATTGCGGTTAGCATTTATATGGCGGCGATTTATCTTCATGCATTTTTGGTGTTCACGGCAGCTTTTCGCACCAAGACGGGGACATTTCTTATTCGGCTTTCTTCCGCTGTTTTAATGATAACGATTGCTTTCTCGATGATTTATTCATTTGGTGTATTTCGGCAAGAAGTTACATTGACCATCAATCAGATGATTTGGATTCACGGTTTTGTCAACGCGTTTGGTGTTATCTTGCCCGCTCTCATAGGGTGGAGAATAGAGGATCCGAAGTCATTTGATGCAGACAGTGTAAAGACATTCAGCCGTATCTACGGAAAAAGAAAGATTGGAGAAGAATTTTTAGCTAGCATTCAAGCTGAAAATAACGCTCGGTACAGCGGACTTGTGGATGATATGGGCAGCCTGCGTTCAAAAGATTTTTCACCAGAAAAACTGGCGCCGCTCATTCTTTCGTTTTATGAACAAACCATCGAATACAATATTAAAGCAAAAGTAACATGGAGCACGTGGTTTCGGCCGCTTGCAATTATTTACGAATGGTTCAGCAGAAGATTCGGCCAAATACATCTTTCGACGAACCCTGACTGGTATAGGATGTACAGCAAGATAAGAGGTGTTCATTCGAAAAAAGACGGAAGGGAAAGAGTACGTGCCTGGATTAGAACAAATGAAAAAAACGAAACCATTTTTACCGCTCTTTATTCAGTGTATCGTTCAAATGGAGAGGGGTATATGAATATTTCTTTACCGCTTCCATTCAGCAGCATGACAGGTATTTTAAAACCATATCATCATCAGGAGAAGCTGGTTTTAACAAGCAGGCGGAGAAAAAGCAGAGCGGGGGATGAGGGGATTTATCTGCAAACAATAGCGGGAACTTGTCCGCTTCCTTTATCTGAAACCTTTCTGATAGAAGCTGCACATGACAACAAATTAACCGCTGTTCATCATATGTGGCTGTTTGGAATAAAATTTCTAACTGTTCATTACAGCATTACACATATTAACCAGCCTATTGAAAGAACCTAACACAAAGAAGAAGCTTCGTCTGCCAGTTGTAATAGATGCACTGTTTTAAAAAAATTCTGCGCCGCATCAAGACAGGAAAGGAAGGGTTTATGGTGTTTTATATCAGTTTATTTCTGATTCTTTGGCTGGCTGCGGGGTTTGCAGTGGGAATGAAACAAGTGTATGTCGATCAGCTGTTTGATAAAGCTGTGATCGAAAGGATGGAAAAAGAAGCGAATGATCATGGACACGCTGACCGGATGATCAAACAGCGCGCCCTTTATATTGCAGCAGTGACATTAAGCGGGTTTATTTCTGTTTATTATGAAATGAAAACAATCCCGCAAAGGCGAAACATAAGAAAAATTGAAAAAAACATCATGAAATTAAATCAAGCAAAAAAACGAAGAATGAAGAGAAAATAAAAATGCACAGGCCAAAGGGCAGGTGCATTTTTGTTTTGTATGGAAATGGGGGAGGTGGTGCCAGCTTACTTTTCATAAATTCAAAAATGAGAAGAACAGCGCCCGGGCTAATGGTATATAATATTGTGAATTTAACAAAAATTTAACAAGGAGGACAAGAGAATTCGTGCTAAAGCCTCAAAGAGACCTACATCCTGTTGATTTGGACTTAGAGGCGGAGTAGATGAAACCGGCCAAAGTATCCCTGCTCCGCCGTTTGCTCCATTCCTTGAAGCATGTTGATTGTAACATAGCCAAACGTTTTCCATCAACTATTAAAATTGTAAAATTATTGTTTATTTTTATGGTATTTACTCCGATTTCTTCAATTTATGCTGAAGATGTATATCAGAATTTTGAGGAATTAAAAAACAATGAAGATCCTTCTGATTACGACATTTTTACGAAAGAAACCGGAAGCCCTGTTCTTGTTTTAGCTATTCACGGAGGAGGTATTGAAGGCGGGACAAGTGAAGTAGCGAGAGAGCTCAGCAAAGAGTACTCGATGTATTTATTTGAAGGCTTAAAATCGACAGGAAACTCAGTCCTGCACATTACGAGCACGCACTTTGATGAACCTCGGGCCCTTAAAATGATGGGAAATCATGAATATGTCATTTCATTACACGGGTACGCAGAAGAAGATCAGCAGATCGAAGTCGGCGGTACAGATCGCGTAAGAGCGGCAGATTTAGTTGAGAAATTGCAGCATGCCGGTTTTCCTGCTGTATTGCTCAATACGGACCATCCGCATGCGGGCGTTAGTCCGAATAACATTGCAAATAAATCAAAAACAGGTTTAAGTATCCAGATAGAAATGAGCACAGGCTTTAGAAAGTCTTTGTTCGGCATCTTTTCTTTAAAAAGCAGAGCTGTTACTCAAAATGAGAGGTTTTATAAGTTTACAGAAGTGATGTTCCGTTTTCTCAAAAATAGCTACTGAAAAATAGGAGGCGATAAGACAGCCTCCTATTCCTTATGCTTCTCTTTCGTTTCGGGAAATAGCTCGTCCGCGGCTTCCGTTTGATACTGCAACGTGTTATCTCTCGCTGACAGTTCATTTCGGAAATTTTCATCAAGCACATTTTTCAGTAAATACCGATGAAAAAAGTATTCAAAAACAGTAAGACAGGCAGCGGAAAGGAGAGCTGCTCCAAATGGTGAGAAATCGTTTCTTGTTTGGGTTAAAACAAATACCCAAAGAATAACGAATGAAAGGCCAAAGTCAGCCAATGAAGCTGTAATATTGTTTGTTCTGGGTAAGACGAGCATGTCACCAGAAAGATAGGAAACAAAACCTAAGAAAAGTGCAATAAACATCACACTTAAAAAGGATGCGTGATAGACTCTGTCCAAAATCACATATAAAAGGGCGAGAGTGAAAGCAATCTTTGAAGCAAGCGCAATGATATGTTTCATTTGACCACCTAAATTGTTATTTTTTGAAGAAAATTCTTGGGCGTAAACAAATGATAAATAATGAAATTCAAAACCATTCATAATGGTCATGTTACTATTTTAAACAGTCCGTTTTTGTTTACACTGGTATTTTTTTTCAGCAGTATGAAACTCTCTTATGAAAAAAGACGTATATGTGGATGATCAGCTTTCAAGGGGGGAATGATTTGTGGAGATAAAAGGAATCAATCATTGTTATTTTCAGTTTCGCATTTGGATACATCGATTGATTTTTATCAAAAAGTGTTTGATGCAAAGCTTTTGGTAAAGGGAAGAACAACTGCATATTTTGACATGAACGGCATCTGGCTAGCGCTTAATGAAGAACCAGACATCCCGAGAAATGACATTAAGCTTTCTTATACCCATATTGCTTTTACAATTGAAGATCATGAATTTGAGGAGGTATCAGCTAAATTAAAAAGACTTCATGTCAATATTCTGCCTGGCAGAGAACGAGATGAACGCGATCGAAAATCAATTTATTTTACCGACCCTGACGGTCACAAATTTGAATTTCATACCGGAACCCCTCAAGACAGGCTTCGATATTACAAACAAGAAAAAAACCATATGCACTTTTATGATGAAACGGCCTTTTGATATCACACACCATATTTCATATAAGGTTAAATTTAAAGAAGGGTGTTGGTGGAGACTTTATGTTTGGGGAAGGTTTCTACCCGATTAGTTCAACGATGCCATATCTTTTGAACTGCACAAGTGATTGGGTGCAGGTGAAATTGAAATACATATTACATTTTATATGAAGAAAGCGAGCTGTTTTAACAGAGTGTTGAACTACCTAAACTATGTACTAAATTTTCAGTTATATCAATTGCCTCGCCCTTTAATAAATATAAAACCGCATCCTTCCACGACCTAAAAAATGAAACGTTTTTAAGAAGATAGCGTCTAATATTCTAAACGTACATATTTTGAACAAAAGTTTCCTGAAGGAAAGAAAATTTCTTGACTTCAACAATTGTTTGGTGGATAATTATGGTGTAAACATGATGTTCTTTTTCCTCCTATTCAGGCTCGCACCCAAAAGTCAGGGCGAGCCTGCTTTTTTTGAACAACAAACCCCCTCTCCGTAAAGGAAAAGGGGGTTATTTCATGCATCTGATAGATCAATAGATTAATGGACGGTTCTGAACACGCCAATCACTTTCCCTAGAATGCTGACATTCTGCAAAATGATAGGTTCCATCGTTGGGTTCTCAGGCTGCAAGCGAATGTGTGTATCCTCTTTATAGAATCGTTTTACAGTTGCTTCATCATCTTCTGTCATCGCAACTACAATTTCCCCATTGTTCGCTGTGTTTTGCTGTTTAACGATGACATAGTCCTTATCGAGAATACCAGCATCTATCATACTGTCTCCCATAATCTCCAGCATAAATACATGCTCGTCTGGAGGAACCATGCGGTCAGGGAGCGGAAAATATTCTTCAATATTTTCTACTGCAGTAATAGGAGATCCCGCCGTGACTTTACCGATGACTGGTACATTAACGACCTGGCTTTGCGGAATGTCTACTTCTTCATCAAGAATTTCTATTGCTCTTGGTTTTGTCGGATCCCGTCTGATCAGCCCTTTTGTTTCCAAGCGGGCCAAATGGCCGTGGACAGTAGAGCTGGACGCAAGCCCGACAGCCTCTCCGATCTCTCTCACGGAAGGCGGATATCCTTTTGATTTAACCTCTGCTTTAATAAAACGGAGGATATCAAGTTGCCTTTTTGATAGCTTCGTCATTTTTCGCACCTCAAAACGTCGATTTTAAGAAGATTATAGCATGATTTTCCTTACAGTACAAACATAGGTTCGAAAAAAACAATTGACAGAAACGTTTGTTCGTATATACTGAAATTATAAAAATGCGAACAAACATTCCTGTTGGAGGTTATGATCATGAGTAAAGAATCTATTATTTTTGTCGGTCTGTTCACAGTGATTTTGAGCGCGGTTATCCTTATGCTGTCATATACAAGCAGCGGCCAAGAGCTTAATCAGTATGTTAAAATAGAAGTCCAGCAAGGCGACACACTCTGGTCAATTGCTGATCAGGTAGCCGATACAAAAAAGATAAACAAAAATGATTTTATTGAATGGGTAGCTGATAAAAATCAACTTCAAACCTCTGATATCCAGCCGGGTGATGAGTTAGTGATCCCATTGAAAAAGAAGCATCAGGATGCATATGAATTAGCAACTGTAAGATAGAGAGGAAAGAGAGATAAAATGAAAGCACTCATTTATGCCCGTGTAAGCACAAATAAAGAACAGCAGGAAACGTCATTAAAACGGCAGGAGGAGGAGCTTACGGCCATTGCAGCGGAGAACGGCATGGAAGTGGTCAAAGTGATTTCAGAAAAAGCCAGCGGATATGAAATGGATCGGGATGGTGTATTTGAGCTGCTTGATGAGATTAAGAACGCTGATATTGATGTCATTTTGGTTCAGGATGAGACAAGGCTCGGACGGGGAAACGCAAAAATCGCACTGCTTCATTGTATTTATAGAGAAGGTGTGAAAGTCTATACAACGGCTCATAGAGGTGAACTGGAGTTATCGGAGGCTGACTCAATGGTCTTGGAAATCGTCAGCATTGTGGAAGAGTATCAGCGAAAGATTCACAACATGAAAATCAGACGGGGAATGAAACGTGCAGTAAAAAACGGTTTTAAACCGCAAAAAAACTTAAAAAACCAACATGGGAACAGTGGAAAAGAAAAAATAGAGGTGCCAATCTCAGAGATCGTCCGCCTGAGAGCGAATAAACTGACGTTTGCTGAAATCGCGGCTACCCTAAGAGGGTTTGGCTATGATGTCTCTAAAGCAACCGTTCACCGGCGTTTTCAGGAATACATAGAGAATGAAGAGACAGCAGAGTGAATCAGTTGTAAAACTTTTTTTGATCTAGTACTATATAGACAAAATGCAATAAAGGAGTTTAACATGATTTCAAACGCGAAAATTGCCAGAATTAATGAACTTGCTGCCAAAGCTAAAGCTGGCGTTATTACAGAAGAAGAAAAAGCCGAACAGCAAAAGCTCCGTCAAGAGTACTTGAAAGGTTTTCGTTCTTCTATGAAGAACACGTTAAAAAGTGTGAAAATCATTGACCCAGAAGGCAATGATGTTACACCAGAAAAGCTAAAAAGAGAACAAAGAAATAACAAACTTCACTAATATAAGAGGAATACGGCAATATCGTATTCCTCTTTTGCATATACTATAATCAAAACTCTTATATGACAAAATTCAACAAGTTTCTCTCAAATTTAAGCTGAAACAGTTGAGAAAAAGTCGTCAGACATTTATGATGTAAGGGTACAACACATAAGGAAGGGGATTTTTATGGATACAATTGAAAAGAAATCAGTTGCTACCATTCGCACACTGTCAATAGACGCTATTGAAAAAGCAAATTCTGGTCACCCAGGGATGCCGATGGGAGCCGCTCCAATGGCATACACGCTGTGGACAAAATTTATGAACGTAAGTCCGGCAAACCCTGGCTGGTTTAACCGTGACCGTTTTGTTTTATCTGCTGGACACGGGTCAGCACTATTATACAGCATGCTTCATTTAAGCGGGTTTGATCTTAGTATTGAAGATCTTAAGGGATTCCGCCAGTGGGGCAGCAAAACACCAGGACATCCGGAATTCGGACATACTGCCGGTGTTGATGCTACAACAGGTCCGCTTGGCCAAGGAATTGCCATGGCAGTCGGTATGGCAATTGCTGAACGCCATTTAGCGGAAACATACAACCGCGATTCATTTAACGTAGTCGATCATTATACATACAGTATTTGCGGTGATGGTGATTTAATGGAAGGTATTTCTTCTGAAGCCGCTTCACTCGCAGGCCATCTTCAGCTTGGCCGTCTGATCGTACTATACGATTCTAATGACATCTCTCTTGATGGAGACCTCGACCGTTCATTCTCTGAAAACGTGAAACAGCGTTTTGAAGCAATGAATTGGGAAGTTCTTTATGTTGAGGATGGAAACAATATTGAAGAATTAACAGCGGCTATCGAAAAAGCACGCCAAAATGAAAAGAAACCTACATTAATTGAAGTGAAAACGACAATCGGATTCGGTTCACCTAACCGTGCCGGCACATCCGGTGTTCACGGTGCGCCGCTTGGTAAAGAGGAAAGCAAATTAACAAAAGAAGCTTATGCGTGGACATATGAAGAAGACTTCTACGTTCCGTCAGAAGTTTATGAGCATTTCGCTGCAGCTGTTAAAGAATCAGGTGAGAAAAAAGAACAAGAATGGAATGCTCAATTCGCTAAATATAAAGAAGTTTATCCTGAACTTGCTGAACAGCTTGAACTGGCAATCAAAGGAGAGCTTCCGAAGGACTGGGATCAAGAGGTTCCTGTGTATGAAAAAGGAAGCAGCCTGGCATCCCGTGCATCTTCCGGTGAAGTTCTCAACGGACTTGCGAAAAAAATTCCTTTCTTTGTCGGAGGTTCTGCTGACCTAGCGGGATCGAACAAAACGACTATTAAAAATGCCGGTGATTTTACAGCGGTTGATTACTCAGGCAAAAACTTCTGGTTTGGTGTACGTGAATTTGCGATGGGTGCAGCCTTAAACGGTATGGCGCTTCATGGCGGTCTTCGTGTATTCGGCGGAACTTTCTTTGTCTTCTCTGATTACCTGCGTCCTGCGATTCGCCTTGCAGCGTTAATGGGCCTTCCTGTGACATATGTCTTCACACATGACAGTATTGCGGTTGGTGAAGACGGTCCGACGCACGAGCCTGTTGAACAGCTTGCTTCACTCCGTGCGATGCCTAACCTTTCTTTGATCCGTCCAGCAGACGGCAATGAGACAGCAGCAGCATGGAAGCTTGCAGTGCAAAGCACTGACCACCCAACAGCGCTAGTGCTTACACGTCAAAACCTTCCTACCATCGATCAAACAGCTGAAGAAGCATTGGCAGGAGTAGAAAAAGGTGCATATGTCGTTTCTAAATCTAAAAACGAAACACCTGACGCTCTTCTTATCGCTTCCGGATCAGAGGTAGGTCTTGCAATTGAAGCGCAGGCTGAATTGGCAAAAGAAAACATCGATGTTTCTGTTGTCAGCATGCCTTCAATGGACCGTTTTGAGAAACAATCTGATGAATACAAAAACGAAGTCCTTCCTGCAGATGTGAAAAAACGTCTTGCAATTGAAATGGGCTCATCATTTGGATGGGGCAAATACACGGGGCTTGAAGGTGACGTTCTCGGCATAGACCGATTCGGTGCATCTGCTCCTGGTGAAACCATCATTAACGAATACGGCTTCTCAGTTCCGAACGTAGTGAATCGAGTTAAGGCATTAATCAATAAGTAAGCTTTTGAAAGAGGATGAGTCAAATCATCCTCTTTTTCTTGTTTATCCGACAAAAATAGTATTGGCTGTTTAACAGTAATAGACAATTCTTTCTTTTCTTCTTTTGTATAATAGAGAGCAAATGAAATGCTGCTGGAAAAGGGGATGAAAAGATGGAACGTCACTACTATACGTACCTGATCAAAGAGGAATTTGCCAATCACTATTTCGGCCGGGAATCGGTTATGTTTGAGCTGTTTCAAGACTATCATTGGACAAGCCTTGATAAGCAGCAGTATGAAATGACAGAGAAACAGATTCAATATATTACACAACCAATCCCGATTTTACATATGCATCAGCGGTTAAAAATGAATTTAAACAAGACGGATTACAGGCAGCTGGATTATATTTATAGAATAGCTTTGCCGAAAGCAAAAGGCCACGCGACGTTTATGATGAAGGAGCACATGATAGAAATTGTGGCTTCGGGAGATTACGAGGCAGAAACGATATTCTTTGAAGTGTTAAGAAAAGTAAGCCCTTGCTTTTTAGCAATGGATTTCAATTCGAAGCGTTACGGATGGCTAAATCCGGTGAAAGAAAGAAATTTTGTCTAAAACCGAAGAAAAAGAGATGTAAATGTTGTATAATAGCTTTTGGTTTAGTACACTTTAAACTAGACAACATGAAGGAGGAAATAAAATGACTTTATGGGTTGGCATCCTAGTGGGCGTTGTTGCATTGCTCATAGGTGTTGCACTCGGGTTTTTTATTGCTCGTAAATATATGATGAGCTACCTGAAAAAGAATCCGCCTATTAATGAACAAATGTTACGCATGATGATGATGCAAATGGGAATGAAACCTTCTCAGAAGAAAATCAATCAAATGATGAAAGCCATGAATAATCAAACGAAATAATACGTAAAGATTATGATATAGAGAAACATGGTTATAAAATAAAAAACCCTTATACGGGTTTTTTATTTTGCAATCATTCATCACCCGCTACTGCTCGAAGGCGCTGCTTTTGATATTGTATGAGAAGATGGTCAAGCTCCTGACTGAGCTCTATCGTAATATGAGATGTCATTCCGTTCGCCATGACAATTTGCAGCAGCTCTGCTCTTTTTTTTTCAATTTCTTTTAATAGATGCTCTCTAATCACAGGGATGTATCCTTTCATACATTAGATCTTCAAAGTGAATGTTTATATTATATCCATATTTATACTAATTTTCAAATGAGAAGGAGTATAATGTCTCAATGTCAAATTAAATTATATAAGTTTTTTCTGAAAATAGAAATCCTTCAAGTGAAAGTGTTAAAAAAATGAAATGATTTTGTCATAACTTGAAGGAATGTCAAATCATGAAGGGATGATGACATGGGAGACGTGAATTATTTTTTGACATTCGGTGCGGGGTTTTTATCCTTTATTTCGCCTTGCTGCCTGCCGCTTTACCCAGCTTTTTTGTCATATATTACAGGGGTCAGCATGGACGATGTAAAAACAGAAAAGCTGCTGCTGCAGAAAAGAAGCCTGTTTCATACTTTGTGTTTTTTGCTTGGCTTTTCAGTCATTTTTATTGCTTTAGGCTATGGAACATCTTTTATTGGCAGCCTGTTTAGGGATTATCACGATGCGATTCGGCAAATTGGCGCGTTGCTTATTATTTTGTTCGGTTTCATTACACTCGGTGTGTTTCGGCCTGAGGCTATGATGAAAGAGCGGAGAATCCATTTTAAGCATAAACCAAGCGGGTTTTTAGGGTCGGTCTTAATCGGAATGGCATTTGCAGCTGGATGGACACCATGTACCGGTCCGATATTAGGTGCTGTTATCACACTTGCAGGCACCAATCCGGGTTCAGCGGTGCCATACATGATGTTATATGTACTCGGTTTTGCGGTACCGTTTCTTTTATTGTCTTTTTTTATCACAAAGCTGAAGTGGATAAGGAAGAACCAGCTTTTCATTATGAAAGCTGGCGGCGTTTTGATGATTGTGATTGGTGTGCTGTTATTCTTTAATTGGATGAGCCTGATCATTATTTTGCTGTCAGATCTTTTTGGAGGCTTTACTGGTTTTTGACGGTAAATTACTTTCGTACTACTACTAATCCTTTTGTTTTTGGTACAATAAGACTATTATCTGTGGAAATCGATTGTTGGAGGGGAATATGACAAGAGTTTTAGTTGTAGACGACGCCAAGTTCATGAGAGTGAAAATCAGAGAGATCTTGGAAGATGCAAATTACATAATCGCAGGCGAAGCGGCGGACGGTGAACAAGCAGCGGATCTGTATAAAAAACTGCGACCGGACCTTGTGACAATGGATATTACAATGCCGGTGAAAAACGGCATAAAAGCGCTTCGTGATATCTTAACCTTTGATCCTAAAGCGAAGGTCATCATGTGCACCGCCATGCGCCAGCAAAGAATTGTAACGGAAGCAATTGAGCTGGGGGCAAAGGATTTTATTGTTAAGCCGTTTGAGGAAACAAAAGTGCTGGAAGCTGTAAGCCGCGTTATGGGACATTAAAGTCATTTCTTTTCAAAATGGTTTTTTTTATTGTTTTGGAGTATAGTATATAGTATCAACACTCCGAGAAACAAAGGAATGATAAGTATGATGATTATAGTTTCATCGATTATTGCTGTGTTAATGGCTGTAGCTGTGATGGTGGTCAGAATAAAGTCCTCTGACAAGCCTGTTTCACCAAAAAAAATCATTCTTCCGCCGATTTTTATGAGTACGGGAGCGTTAATGTTTTTATTTCCGGTATTTTGGGTAACTGGTGCAGAGTTTTTGGAAGCATTCACTTTAGGTGTGATTTTCTCTATTTTTCTAATCAAAACTTCTAAGTTCGAAATTAAAAATAATGAAATTTACATGAAACGCTCTAAAGCATTTGTTTTTATATTAGTCGGTCTTTTGGTGATCAGAATCGTGATGAAATCCATCTTGAGCACATCAATCGATTATGGTGCACTGAGCGGAATGTTTTGGATTCTGGCTTTCGGTATGATTGTGCCTTGGAGAATCGCCATGTATTTATCATATCGAAAACTTCATAACGAGCTGCAGTCAGCTAATATTCAAATGAATTAAAAAACCTTTCCTCTTGTCAGGAAAGGTTTTTTATTTGAGAAGGGTCTGATAAGGTTCCAAATCGATTTTTTTGTCCCGCAGATGCCTTTTTAAGAAGGTATGGTCTCTTTTAGGAGTTGCGAGAATATAGCCTTTGATCATAAGTTGCTGATCAATCTTTGCTACCTTTTCTTTTAATGCAAGCTCACCGATTTTGCCTGCGATTTTGGCTTTTGCTGCATCTCTGAACAGTTCTGGCACCGGCGCAGTCAATTCATCTAGAAACTGTTTGTTTTCATCGTTCCATAAATGTCTGCTGTTTTCAATATAGTAATCCTGCCAATCAAGCTCTGATCTGCCGTCCTCTTTTGGTAAACGCTTTAAAAACTTTCGAAACATGAAAAAACCGCCGATTGATAATAAGACTACCATCATGATCACCCAAAACAGAATAAACCATAAAAACCATCCTTCCAGCATCAATCATTCCCCCTTATTCTAACCATATTGTATACGAAGAGAGATTAGAAGAACACAGTAAAAAAAGAATAGAAAAAAGTGATAGACGTCTAGTCAAAAGAGATAGTAGATCATATTCTATTGTATAGTGAATCTGCTATTTGGCCATGGGAGAGTCACTAGAGGGTATTTGACGATAAATGGACGGAAAAAAAAGTCACTTTCATAATAGGGGATGAAAGTGACTTTTTATGTTTAGCTGAGAGGAAATTGAAGAGAAAAAGAAGAGCCATCTTCTGTTTCTTTATTGACGGCGACTGTGAGTATTTGATTTTCGCATTCGGCTTGAATTGTTTTGTCATTAAAATAAAAAGGAAGCATCATTTGTTTTTCAAAAGTCTGTCCTGACGATTTGACAGTTAAGATGAACTCGCATCCAGAAAGGGTAACTGTTACTTGTGTAGGCTGTAAAAAAGTCAGATCCGCTTCTATAATATACTGCTGACTAGTTTCATATAAATCAATAGGCAATGTTTCGTCGTACCAGGCGAAGGGGTCTTCAAAAAATTGCCGAAGCCATTCATCCATACTATCGAAATCATTTGCATCGTTGCGTTTTGAATGGTCCATGGAAGCATTCCTCCACATATCAACCTTGCTTAACATCATATGCGGTGGATTATAAATGGGTGAACGCATAAAAAAACAGACACTAAGGTCTGCTTTTCTTACATATCATGGCTTGAGTTGTGCTTTTGTCTTGTATGGTTTCGGTTCTTTACCTTTTTGCTTCCGCTTAGAGGCTCAGGTTGGCCGGGATTGTGTCCTTTGGGGGCGTTTTTATGCATATCTTTACTTGTATTCTTATTGGTCATAAAATGAGAACCTCCTTAAAAGAGTTCGGTGTTATTGATTGGTTTTTCTTTTTTTGTTATTTTGGCGTTCTGCTTCAGTCAGTACAAGCTGGTCGTTTTCAATATAGCCGGCGCCTTTGCCTTGGCTTTTTGCGTCATTCATTCCGTTAATGACGTGATTCGCTTTTCTTTTGACCATCATTATCACCTCAATCATAATATGGCTCCTTTTATTGTGTTATATGAGAGAGCGTAAACAGTAAAAATTACCGGTACATTTTTCTCATAAGCCGAACTTATTGTATTTAATAAAAACATTGATATTTACTTATGTATGATTTTGTTTTAATATGAAATTGTGAGAAAATTGTGATGGAATGTAATGTTCATCTGAGAATGATCTGATCTGAAGGGGGATTTTGGAGAATGGCAAACGAGCAAAAAACTGCAGCAAAAGACGTTTTCCAAGCGAGAAAAACGTTTACTACAAATGGGAAAACATATCATTACTACTCTTTAAAAGCGTTAGAAGATTCAGGTATAGGAAAGGTTTCGAAGCTTCCTTATTCCATCAAAGTTCTTTTAGAATCAGTATTGCGTCAAGTTGACGGCTTCGTTATCAAAAAAGAACACGTGGAAAATTTGGCAAAATGGGGAACTGCCGAATTAAAGGATATCGACGTTCCGTTCAAACCGTCTCGTGTTATTTTACAAGACTTCACAGGGGTTCCGGCAGTAGTAGATCTGGCTTCACTGCGTAAAGCAATGGCAGCTGTCGGCGGAGATCCTGATAAAATCAACCCTGAAATTCCTGTTGATCTCGTTATCGACCACTCTGTACAGGTAGATAAAGCGGGTACAGAAGATGCATTAGCAGTAAATATGGACTTGGAATTCGAAAGAAATGCAGAGCGCTACAAATTTTTAAGCTGGGCAAAGAAAGCGTTTAACAATTATCAGGCAGTGCCGCCTGCAACAGGTATTGTGCACCAGGTCAACCTTGAGTTCTTGGCAAGTGTTGTCCATGCCATTGAAGAAGACGGCGAGCTTGTAACGTATCCTGATACGCTTGTCGGAACAGACTCACACACAACAATGATTAACGGTATCGGTGTTCTCGGCTGGGGTGTCGGTGGAATTGAAGCTGAAGCGGGAATGCTTGGACAGCCTTCTTACTTCCCAGTTCCAGAGGTAATCGGAGCGAAACTTGTCGGCAAGCTTCCAAATGGAACAACAGCTACTGACTTGGCGTTAAAAGTAACACAAGTGCTGCGTGAAAAAGGCGTTGTCGGTAAATTTGTTGAATTCTTTGGACCGGGAATTGCTGAACTGCCGCTTGCAGATCGCGCAACAATTGCGAATATGGCTCCGGAATACGGTGCTACATGCGGATTCTTCCCAGTAGATGAAGAAGCGCTTAACTACCTGCGCCTGACTGGCCGTGATCCTGAACATATTGATGTTGTTGAAGCATACTGCAGAAGCAATGGCTTGTTCTACACTCCAGATGCGGAAGACCCTCAATTTACTGATGTGGTTGAAATTGACCTGTCTCAAATTGAAGCAAACTTATCGGGTCCAAAGCGTCCTCAGGATTTGATCCCGTTATCTGCTATGCAGGAAACGTTTAAAAAGCACTTAGTCAGCCCTGCAGGTAACCAAGGATTCGGTTTAAATGCTGAGGAAGAAAATAAAGAAATTAAGTTTAAACTCCTTAACGGTGAAGAAACAGTTATGAAAACGGGTGCGATCGCCATTGCTGCGATTACAAGCTGTACAAATACATCAAACCCATACGTTCTGATCGGCGCCGGACTGGTAGCGAAAAAAGCGGTTGAGTTAGGGCTTAAGGTGCCTAATTACGTGAAAACGTCACTTGCACCGGGTTCTAAAGTTGTTACAGGATATCTTGTGAATTCAGGCCTTCTTCCATACATGAAAGAGCTTGGCTTTAACCTCGTTGGGTACGGCTGTACAACATGTATCGGGAACTCAGGTCCGCTTTCACCGGAAATCGAAGAAGCGGTTGCGAAAAATGATCTTCTGATTACGTCTGTCCTTTCCGGAAACCGTAACTTTGAAGGACGTATTCACCCGCTTGTTAAAGGCAACTATCTTGCTTCACCGCCGCTTGTTGTGGCATATGCGCTGGCTGGAACGGTAAACATTAACTTGAAAACCGATCCAATTGGTGTGGGCAAGGATGGTCAAAACGTATACTTTAATGATATTTGGCCGTCAATGGACGAAATCAATGCACTTGTTAAGCAAACTGTTACGCCAGAGCTATTCCGCAAAGAGTATGAAACAGTATTTGATGACAACAAGCGCTGGAACGAAATTGAAACAACAGATGAAGCTTTATATAAATGGGATAGCGAGTCAACTTACATTCAAAATCCGCCATTCTTCGAAGAAATGTCTGTTGAGCCAGGCAAGGTTGAACCATTAAAAGGTTTGCGTGTTGTCGGTAAATTCGGCGATTCAGTCACAACTGACCATATTTCTCCTGCGGGGGCAATCGGAAAAGATACGCCTGCCGGAAAGTATTTGCAAGAAAAAGGTGTTTCTCCTCGTGACTTTAACTCCTACGGTTCCCGCCGCGGAAACCATGAAGTCATGATGAGAGGAACATTTGCAAACATTCGCATCAAAAACCAAATTGCACCGGGTACAGAAGGCGGATTTACGACGTACTGGCCGACTGGTGAAGTAACATCCATCTATGATGCGTGCATGAAATACAAAGAAGATAAAACTGGTCTTGTCGTATTAGCAGGAAAAGACTATGGTATGGGATCTTCACGTGACTGGGCCGCAAAAGGAACAAACCTTCTCGGCATCAGAACGGTCATTGCAGAGAGCTTTGAAAGAATCCACAGAAGCAACCTTGTATTCATGGGCGTGCTGCCGCTTCAGTTTAAACAAGGTGAAAATGCGGATACACTCGGCTTAACGGGTAAAGAAGTCATCGAGGTAGATGTTGATGAAACAGTTCGTCCTCGTGACCTTGTGACTGTAAGAGCAATCAATGAAGACGGCAATGTAACAACTTTTGAAGCAGTCGTCCGCTTTGATAGTGAAGTTGAAATTGATTACTACCGCCATGGCGGCATCCTTCAAATGGTGCTTCGTGAAAAAATGAAGCAGTCCTGATGAATCAATAGGAAGAGAAGGCATTTCGCTTTCTCTTCTTTTTATGACACAATGTGCTGCGGAGGAGGCATATGCTGAAAAAATGGCTCGCAGGGATTCTGCTTATCATGCTTGCCGGTTATACGGGATGGAATTTATATCAAACATACAGCAAAAAAGAAGTCGGAATTCAAGAGGGGCAACAAGCACCTGATTTTTCTTTGAAAACGTTGTCAGGAGAGAAAAGCTCTTTACAGGATGCAAAAGGCAAAAAAGTGCTGCTCAATTTTTGGGCAACTTGGTGTAAGCCGTGCCGTCAGGAAATGCCTGCGATGGAAAAGCTGCAAAAAGAGTACGCCGACAAACTTGCGGTTGTTGCGGTAAATTT
This sequence comes from Bacillus sp. FSL R5-0416, assembly GCF_037975425.1. Taxonomy (NCBI): domain Bacteria; kingdom Bacillati; phylum Bacillota; class Bacilli; order Caryophanales; family Bacillaceae; genus Bacillus; species Bacillus sp. FSL R5-0416. The sequence goes on from NZ_CP150252.1 coordinate 2,078,210, forward strand.
CACTTCAGCTGAGAAAAGTGAGAAACAGGTCCGAGCGTTTGCTGATACGTATGATTTAACGTTCCCCATTCTGATTGATAAAAAAGGGATCAATGCTGACTATAACGTGATGTCATATCCAACGACATATATCTTAGATGAAAAAGGTGTTATCCAAGACATACACGTTGGCACCATGACAAAAAAAGAAATGGAACGAAAACTGGATCTTGATTAGATTCAGTTTTTTTTATGCTCAAATATGCTTACAAGTTTTCAGAATTGGAAAAAATAAAAGAATATGCGGAGGTGAGAAGCGTGAAGAAGATGAGAAAACGTTCTTTTCATGAGCTCGTCATGGAAAACAAAAAAGAGCTGATGACCAATACAGAGTATTTAAATCAGCTTGAGGAAAAGCTTGAACAGCGATTTAAGCAAAAATAACCTTTAATTTGTATTCATGTTTACCCCTCCTTTTGAGAAACCTATCTGTTGAGGAGGGATAAACATGGGAAACAACAAGAAAAACGGTCAGCCTCAATATGCTCCAAGCCACTTGGGTACAAAGCCTGTAAAATATAAAGCCAATAAAGGGGAAAAAATGCATGATACTTCAGGTCAGCGGCCGATCATCATGCAGACAAAAGGCGAGTAGCGAAAAATCGAGTTTATTTCTAGGAGGTACATCCGAATGACAAAGAACCAAAATCAATATCAGCAGCCTAATCCTGATGATCGCTCTGACAATGTGGAAAAATTGCAGGATATGGTTCAAAATACAATTGAAAATATAGAAGAAGCAGAAGCATCAATGGAGTTTGCTTCAGGAGAAGATAAACAGCGTATCAAAGAAAAAAATGCAAGACGCGAACAGAGCATTGAAGCGTTTCGTAATGAAATACAGGACGAATCTGCAGCGAGACAGAACGGATACCGTTCTTAAAAAACCAGGGAAACCTGGTTTTTTTCTTTCTGATTTGATTATGGTAAAATGGGGCTAAATTGACGTTAAGGGAGCAGAGTAATCTTGCATGTATCAAAAAAAGAAATAGAAGTGCGTTATGCAGAAACAGATCAAATGGGAATTGTCTATCACGCAAATTATCTTGTGTGGATGGAGGTCGGCAGAACGGCCTTAATTAAGGACTTAGGCTTTTTATATAGTGATATGGAAAAAAGAGGCGTTCTGTCCCCAGTCGTTGATATCAACATTTCCTATAAAAAGCCGCTTCATTACGGAGAAACCGCGGTTGTACATACATGGATAGAGGAATATAACGGCTTTAAAACCGTCTATGGTTATCACATTTATAATCCGGCCGGTGAGCTTTCCATCAAAGCCACCTCATCTCATATTTGTGTGGATAAAGAAAGCTTTAAGCCAATTCAATTCCGCAAAGCTTTTCCTGATTGGCACACAGCATATGAAAAGGCCAAAAAATAGGGAAGTGAACGGGATATGGCGTTTGGTGTGAAACGGGAGGAACTTAACCGGTGGAAACAAGCAGTGAAAAGAGGAGAAATCGCATTTTTAACACATTACTGGCTGGATGACCGATTTCCAGAAGCAAGGACTGTGACAAAAGCCGGCTGTGCAGACATTGATAAGCTGGTTCAGTGGGGAGCGGCGTACGGGTTAAAAAAAGAATGGATCCATAAGAAAAGTGAATTTCCTCACTTTGATCTGCTGGGTGAAACACAAAAATATGTTTTGGAACAAGAAAACCTAACCGATCATCTTATACGATTTCATTTGTAAAAAAAGAACGCACATGAAGTGCGTTCTTTTTTATTGGTATTCAAAAACCGGTTCATCAGCGTCTTCTGAATAGCTTACGAGAAGGTCGTGGTTATCAAAGTACCATAAATCACTTTCTTCAATAAAGAAGGTAATGCCGTCAGCTTCTGCGGTGACTCCAGCCTCTTGTGGCGCATCTTTCGCTACACCGAGAGAAAAACCCTTTTGAACGTTGCTGCAGCCTCCATAACGGACGAAAAAGCGAACCTGGTCTCCGCTTTCCAAATCGAGTTCTTCTTTATACCAGTTCAATGCGTCTTCGTTAATTGTCATATTCATAACAGAACACCCCTTTGTTCTTCATTTGAATTTTCTCTATTATAAACGTATTAGGCTATTCTGTGTCAAAAGAGAAGTTTTTTAAGCTTATAACCATTTTACTTTAGGTTCTGTTTTATTGATAATTCGTTTAATGTTCGCCCGGTGTCTGTATATCACAAAAATAGTGAGCAGGGTAACGACAATCAATAAATACGTATCATGGACAAAGAAACTATATATAACAGTATAGATCCCTGTTAACATCGATGAGAGAGAAACAAATTTAGTCAAGTATAAAAAGATGAAGAATACCGCAACCATCGTGATAAATAACAGGGGTGCATAAAATAGCAAAACGCCTCCTGATGTCGCCACGGCTTTACCGCCTTTAAATTTGGCGAAGATGGGAAACACGTGGCCTAAAACCGCAAAGACTCCTGCAAGAAGCGGGTGAATATCAACATGCATGAGAAAAGGCAATGCCGTTGCCAGTGTCCCTTTCAAAATATCTCCGGCTATGACGACCGAACCAGCTTTTACTCCCAATGTGCGGAATGCATTGGTAGCGCCTAAGTTGCCGCTTCCGTGCTCCCGAATATCAATTCCCTTGGCAAGCTTGCCCACAATTAAGCCAGATGGAATGCTGCCTATCAAGTAGGCCAAAATAATCAATAAAGCTATTAACATCTACATTTCTCCTTTTTCAAATTCCCTTCTTTTTATTTTAACATGAGATGTCATGATCTGATGATAAGTTTTTTTGTAAAGTTTGCTTACAAATCCAATCAAACATGCATCATATTTTGATTTCTCCTGTTTTGATCGTGTAAAATAAGTGGAAAAGGAGTGACACACGATGCAAAACCCTTGTAAAGCGGAAATTAAAGAGATTCTTCAAAGAAGCAAACGTATAGCCGTAGTAGGGCTTTCAGACCGTCCGGATAGAACGTCACATATGGTTTCAAAAGCAATGCAGGACGCGGGTTATGAAATTATCCCTGTGAACCCGACAATTGATGAGGCGCTAGGTGTCAAAGCCGTTTCATCTTTAAAAGAGATTGACGGTCCGATTGACATCGTAAATGTATTCCGGCGCTCAGAACAGCTTCCTGGAGTGGCGGAAGAGTTTTTAGAGACAGATGCGCCAGTATTTTGGGCACAGCAAGGGCTAGTTAATGAGGAAGCATACCAGATGCTAAAAGAAAAAGGCAGAACGGTTATCATGGATCTGTGCATAAAAGTGGCACACGCTGTAACAAAATAGGTGCAGAACTGCAAAAATCCTTGTAAATTCAAGGATTTTTGCTTTTTAATTTTAAGATATTGTTTGCGTATTACGGTGAAACAGATACAATAAAGCTTGAACAGCTTTTTTTGAATACCTTGTCCAGCTGGGTTTCGGCCGTTCGATTTGCGAAGGTCTGCTGCTTTATATATAATAAACAAACATACGTTCTCATAGTGTAAAAACAGCACTAGCCGATGTTTTGAGAAGAACTGATTCGTTAGCTCTATGTTGCGATTGCAAACATATTGGTTATAATGAGGAGTCCAAGGCAGTACTGGCTCGAGGCGAGGTTTATAAAAAATATCTTATATACAAATGATGTGTAACACTGAAAAAGAGAAAGACAATGTTAGTTTTTGAAAGGGGTTTGTACGTTTGGCTAGAAAACAGCAATTTGATTACAACGAAGATGCCATACAGGTGCTCGAAGGCCTTGAGGCTGTCAGGAAAAGGCCGGGTATGTATATTGGCTCTACTGACGCGCGGGGTTTGCACCACTTGGTTTATGAAATTGTAGATAACTCTGTCGACGAGGTGCTTGCCGGCCATGGAGATCACATAATCGTCAAAATACATAAAGACAATAGTATTTCTGTACAGGATAGAGGCCGCGGCATGCCGACCGGAATGCATAAGCTCGGCAAACCAACCCCTGAAGTGATTTTAACGGTGCTTCATGCCGGAGGAAAATTCGGCCAAGGCGGCTATAAGACAAGCGGTGGGCTCCACGGAGTTGGTGCATCAGTCGTGAATGCTTTATCTGAATGGCTGACGGTTACCATAGAGCGGGACGGTTTTGTCTATCAGCAGCGATTTGAAAATGGAGGAAAACCGGTTACATCTCTCGAAAAGATCGGCAAAACAAAAAAGACGGGAACTCTTACACACTTTAAGCCAGATCCAACGATGTTCAGCACAACCACTTATAATTTTGAAACGCTCTCTGAGCGCTTAAGAGAGTCTGCGTTTTTGTTAAAAGGATTGAAAATTGAGCTGATTGATGAACGCAATGACCAGCATGAGGTCTTTTATTATGAAAACGGCATAGAAGCGTTTGTTGCTTATTTAAATGAAGAAAAAGACGTCTTGTCTGAAGTGGTCTCGTTTGAGGGTGAGCATCATTCTATAGAAGTGGACTTTGCGTTCCAGTTTAACGATGGTTATTCTGAAAATATTTTGTCGTTTGTCAACAATGTCAGAACAAAAGACGGCGGGACGCATGAGTCAGGTGCAAAAACTGCGATGACGCGTGCTTTTAATGAATATGCACGAAAAGTGGCTTTGCTGAAAGAAAAGGATAAGAACCTTGAAGGCACCGATATAAGGGAAGGGCTTTCAGCCATTATTTCTGTCCGCATTCCTGAGGAGCTTCTTCAATTTGAGGGACAAACAAAAGGAAAGCTCGGTACCAGTGAAGCAAGATCAGCGGTTGATGCGATTGTTTCAGAGCAGCTTGCTTACTTTTTAGAGGAAAATCGGGACACCGCAACGCTTCTTGTCAAAAAAGCAATCAAGGCGAGTCAGGCGCGCGAAGCGGCACGCAAAGCCCGTGAAGAAGCAAGAAGCGGCAAAAAACGAAAAAAATCAGAAGCGACTTTAAGCGGAAAGCTGACGCCTGCGGGTTCAAGAAACCCGGCAAAAAATGAATTGTATCTCGTTGAGGGAGATTCAGCAGGCGGGTCAGCCAAACAGGGAAGAGACCGCAGATTCCAAGCGGTTCTGCCTTTACGCGGTAAAGTCATTAATACAGAAAAAGCTAAGCTTGCTGATATCTTTAAAAATGAAGAGATCAATACGATCATTCATGCGATCGGCGGGGGAGTCGGAGCAGATTTCTCAATCGATGACATCAACTACGACAAAATCATCATTATGACCGATGCCGATACTGACGGCGCCCATATTCAAGTGCTGCTTCTTACCTTTTTCTATCGCTATATGAAGCCGCTCATTGAGCATGGCAAGGTGTTCATTGCGCTGCCACCTTTATATAAGGTCAGTAAAGGAAGCGGGAAAAAGGAAATCATTGAATATGCATGGTCTGATGAAGAGATGGGTGATGTCCTGAAAAAAGTCGGCAAAGGCTATACCATTCAACGATATAAGGGTCTTGGAGAGATGAACGCAGACCAGCTGTGGGAAACGACGATGAATCCGGAGTCCCGCACACTTGTTAGGGTCAAAATTGACGATGCGGCACGTGTAGAGAGACGTGTAACGACGTTAATGGGAGACAAAGTAGAGCCGCGCAGAAAGTGGATTGAGAAAAACGTCGCTTTCGGCTTAGATGAAGAAAGCAATATTTTAGAAAATGAAAACTTATCGGTCGCTGAGGAGGTTTAATGATTGTCACAGCCAGAATTATTTCATGATTTACCATTAGAAGAGGTGATCGGCGACCGTTTTGGACGCTACAGTAAATATATTATTCAAGACAGGGCGCTGCCCGATGCGAGAGACGGATTAAAGCCGGTACAGCGCAGAATTCTGTATGCAATGCATACAGATGGAAACACGTTTGATAAAAACTTCAGAAAAGCGGCCAAAACGGTCGGTAACGTCATCGGTAACTATCATCCGCACGGTGACAGCTCGGTTTATGAAGCAATGGTGCGGATGAGCCAGGATTGGAAAGTTCGTAATGTGTTAATCGAAATGCATGGAAACAATGGAAGCATCGACGGAGATCCCCCGGCAGCCATGCGTTATACAGAGGCACGATTATCTCCGATTGCATCTGAGCTTCTTCGGGATATTGACAAAAACACGGTTGAATTTGTGCCGAACTTCGATGATACAAGCAAGGAGCCTGTCGTACTCCCGGCGATGTTTCCTAACCTATTGGTCAACGGATCTACCGGGATTTCAGCAGGATACGCGACCGACATTCCCCCTCATCATCTGGGAGAAGTCATTGATGCTGTCATTAAGCGTATTCAAATGCCATCTTGTTCTGTTGATGAACTCATGGAAGTCATTAAAGGGCCTGATTTTCCGACAGGCGGTATTATTCAGGGCGTTGACGGGATAAGAAAAGCTTACGAAACCGGAAAAGGAAAAATCATTATCCGCGGAAAGGCTGAAATTGAAACAATCAGAGGCGGACGAGAACAAATTGTCATTACTGAAATTCCATTTGAAGTAAATAAAGCAAACCTTGTAAAAAAAATGGACGAGTTCCGTATTGATAAAAAGGTTGAAGGCATCTCAGAGGTTCGTGATGAAACGGATCGAACAGGGCTGAGAGTGGTCATTGAACTGAAAAAAGAAGCTGATGCCAAAGGCATTTTGAATTTCTTATACAAAAATACTGATTTGCAGATCACATATAACTTCAATATGGTGGCTATCCATAACCGCCGTCCGATGCTGATGAGCCTGCCGTCTATTTTGGATGCATATATCGGACACCAAAAGGAAGTTGTCACAAACCGGTCTGTTTACGAGCTTCAAAAAGCAAAAGACAGACATCATATCGTAGAAGGGCTCATGAAAGCTTTGTCTATTTTGGATGAAGTGATTGCAACAATCCGTTCTTCTAGCGATAAACGTGACGCTAAAAACAATTTGATCGCGAAATATGAATTTACGGAGCCTCAGGCTGAAGCCATTGTGTCATTGCAGCTATATCGTTTAACCAATACAGATATTACAGCGCTTAAGGAAGAGGCAGAAGAGCTCGGTAAAAAAATTGAAGAGCTCGAATCTATTCTGAGCAATGATAAAAAACTGCTAAAAGTGATTACAAACAGCTTAAAAGCATTGAAAAAGAAATATGCAGATACGAGACGCTCCGTGATTGAAGAAAAAATTGAAGAAATTAAAATCAATCTCGAAGTCATGGTTGCATCTGAGGATGTATATGTAACCGTTACGAAGGATGGTTACCTAAAACGGACGAGCCAGCGCTCATTTGCCGCTTCCAACGGTCAGGACTTCGGAATGAAAGATACGGACAGGATGCTGCATCAGTTTGAAATGAATACGACAGACGTGCTGCTGCTCTTTACGAACAAAGGAAGCTACATCTATTGTCCTGTTCACCAGCTGCCTGATATCAGATGGAAGGACATGGGCCAGCATTTTTCAAATCTGATCACTATTGACCGTGATGAAACGATTGTAAAGGCCATACCGATAAAAGAATTTGATCCGTCGGCATATCTTCTATTCTTTACGAAAAACGGGATGGTGAAAAAGACAGAGCTCACCCATTATAAAGCACAGCGTTATTCTAAGGCGCTTGTGGCCTTAAATCTGAAGGGTGAAGATGAACTGATTGATGTACATGTAACAAATGGGGAAAGCCAGATCTTTATGGCCACTCACTTAGGGTACGGTCTATGGTTTGGAGAAGATGAAGTGAATGTAGTTGGCGCGCGTGCGGCAGGTGTCAAAGGGATTAACTTAAAAGAGGATGACTTTGTTGTCTCCGGTGAGATCCTTCAGCAATCTGATTCAATTGTCTTGTTCACACAGCGGGGAGCGGTAAAACGCATGAGTCTTTCTGAGTTCGAGAAGACATCCCGCGCAAAACGCGGTGTCGTAATGCTAAGGGAACTGAAAAAGAATCCTCACCGAGTTGTAGCACTGTTCGCTTGCGGTCTTGAACAGCGACTAATGGCAGAAACAGAAAAAGGCGACAGAAAAGAACTGCAGGCAAAAGAGTTGCGGACAAACGACAGATACAGCAATGGCTCTTTCTTTTTTGATGAAGAGGAATCAGGCAAGGTTACAGCTGTTTGGCGCCTTCATACAGAACAATAATAAAAAACCCGCTCATATAGTATGAGCGGGTTTCGTTTGTTTTTTATCAGCTTTCATGGTTGGTGAAAAGATCTGCTACCGCATGAATGACTTCAATTCCCTGCCATACAAATAAATTCAGCGCTGTGAAAGAGAATAAGCCTAAAATCACCATTCTTAAGATAAACAACATGTTAAACAGCCTCCTCATATTTTCGTTACATAATCGGGTGATGTTGAACATGAAGTTTGCCGAAATAAGACGATTGATAAAATTTGGCCAGTATAAAGCTTTTTTTCCGCTGACGTCTGCGGGAGTATCCCGTACTTTTGCTTTCAGCGGTCAGCAGCAGAACAGCCATTGCCCATAAAGCGGTCAGTGTAAATGCCCCTGTGATGGATTTCTTCTCATCATCAGCATTTTGGCCGGCTTTCATTTCATGCATTTCCTGCTGGTCGGCTACGGCTTTATAATGATGACCGATATCAAAGGCGTGGGGAATTGAGAGCAAATGAAAACTGGCAATCGCCAAGAATAAGATGGATGCTTTCAATATCGTTACTTTTTTCAAATGATCTCCCCCTCCTTTAATATTACTGAATATTTTTATAATAATACCCCAATCCATCCTAAAAGTAAACCTGATTTATTAAATTTAAAAATAAATTTCACTTTGTTAAGTATATATCTTTTTACTTATCTTTGAAAGAGAAACATTCTTTTTTTAGTGTATGTATACCCGATTTATGTTGTGAATAAAAGCATATTTTAGATGATATGTTTGTTGTTTAGGGTTTATTACTTTATTTAAGAGCTAAATCATAGGGAAGGCAAGAGAATGGGAAGAAATCATTACATTGTTAATAGGGCACTCTTTTTTTAAAGCCAGCTTGCAAGGAATGTTTTTATTCGTAGGAAAATAATAGAGAAGGGGTCGACAGAATAACATCTGGCTATGACAATATTCTTCTCGAAAAAACTTCCTAATTCGTCATATTGTGATATAATAAAACTCGTTATGTTAAAAAATCTAACATCAAAATCGAATTCGTATTGAATTGATGAAAACGGGAGGTAAATATGGAGTCTTTTTTCAATAGTTTGATTAATATTCCAAGTGATTTCATCTGGAAATACCTATTTTATATTTTAATAGGGCTTGGATTATTTTTTACCATACGTTTTGGTTTTATCCAATTCCGTTATTTTATTGAAATGTTCAGAATAGTAGGGGAGAAGCCGGAAGGAAATAAAGGTGTTTCATCTATGCAGGCATTCTTTATTTCGGCCGCATCCCGAGTCGGCACAGGGAATTTGACTGGTGTCGCCTTAGCAATTGCGACAGGCGGACCAGGCGCTGTATTTTGGATGTGGGTAGTGGCTGCAGTAGGTATGGCTTCAAGCTTTGTTGAGAGTACGTTAGCGCAGCTTTATAAGGTGAGAGACGGGGAGGATTTCCGCGGAGGGCCGGCCTACTATATTCAAAAGGGTCTTGGTGCCAGATGGCTTGGCATCGTATTTGCAATCTTAATTACCGTCTCATTCGGCTTGATTTTTAACGCTGTTCAAACAAATACAATTGCTGGAGCATTGGATGGCGCATTCCATGTGAATAAAATAGTTGTAGCCATAGTTCTGGCGGTTTTAACTGCGTTTATCATTTTCGGCGGTTTAAAACGTGTTGTCGCTGTTTCACAGCTAATTGTGCCGGTTATGGCAGGCATTTATATCCTTATCGCTTTATTTGTTGTCATCACGAATATTACGGCTTTCCCTGGCGTTATCGCTACAATCGTTAAAAATGCTTTAGGTTTTGAACAAGTCGTCGGCGGCGGAATAGGCGGCATCATCGTTATCGGTGCGCAACGCGGACTTTTTTCAAACGAAGCAGGAATGGGGAGCGCACCAAACGCGGCTGCGACGGCTCATGTATCCCATCCGGCAAAGCAAGGCTTTATTCAAACATTAGGTGTATTTTTCGATACATTTATCATATGTACGTCCACAGCATTTATTATTTTGCTGTACAGTGTAACACCAAAAGGCGACGGCATCCAAGTAACACAGGCTGCTCTTAACCATCATATTGGAGGCTGGGCGCCGACTTTCATCGCAGTCGCAATGTTCTTGTTTGCATTCAGTTCAGTTGTCGGCAACTATTATTATGGCGAGACAAACATTGAATTTATTAAAACAAGCAAAACATGGCTGAACATTTACCGTATCGCTGTAATTGCTATGGTTGTGTATGGATCTTTATCAGGCTTCCAAATCGTTTGGGATATGGCGGACCTCTTTATGGGTATCATGGCGCTGATCAACTTAATTGTGATTACGCTGCTGTCAAACGTTGCTTACAAAGTGTATAAAGATTACGCGAAACAGCGTAAGCAAGGACTTGATCCTGTGTTTAAAGCGAAAAACATCCCAGGGCTGAAAAACGCTGAAACATGGGAAGATGAGAAACAAGAAGCATAATATAAATATAAAACAAAGCTGCATTCAATAGTTGAATGCAGCTTTTTCATTATTGGAAATAAATTTAATTTTTCGACTCGAATGAAAAATGACGTGTAAAGTCCCAATTCAGTCCAGTTTTCTTTGTTCTATATGTGTCATGTGTGTCTTATTCAATGGAGATAGAGTAAATTGACAGGCTTTTAAACCTCACAAAAACAAGAAATTAGGTTGATAGACAATCATGAGAAAGATTTTTACAATGAGTTCGTGCTCATAAGAAGTTGAGAGCCAAAATGATGCGAAGGAGGAAAAGATCAGATATGAAACGGTCAATCTCGATTTTTATTACGTGTTTATTGATTACGTTATTGACAATGGGCGGCATGCTGGCTTCGCCGGCATCAGCAGCAGGGACAAAAACGCCAGTAGCCAAGAATGGCCAGCTTAGCATAAAAGGTACACAGCTCGTTAACCGAGACGGTAAAGCGGTACAGCTGAAGGGGATCAGTTCACACGGATTGCAATGGTATGGAGAATATGTCAATAAAGACAGCTTAAAATGGCTGAGGGACGATTGGGGTATCACCGTTTTCCGTGCAGCGATGTATACGGCAGATGGCGGTTATATTGACAACCCGTCCGTGAAAAATAAAGTAAAAGAAGCGGTTGAAGCGGCAAAAGAGCTTGGGATATATGTCATCATTGACTGGCATATCTTAAATGACGGTAATCCAAACCAAAATAAAGAGAAGGCAAAAGAATTCTTCAAGGAAATGTCAAGTCTTTACGGAAACACGCCAAACGTCATTTATGAAATTGCAAACGAACCAAACGGTGATGTGAACTGGAAGCGTGATATTAAACCCTATGCGGAAGAAGTGATTTCCGTTATCCGCAAAAATGATCCAGACAACATCATCATTGTCGGAACCGGTACATGGAGCCAGGATGTAAATGATGCTGCCGATGACCAGCTAAAAGATGCAAACGTTATGTACGCACTTCATTTTTATGCTGGCACACACGGCCAGTTTTTACGGGATAAAGCAAACTATGCACTCAGCAAAGGAGCGCCTATTTTTGTGACAGAATGGGGGACAAGTGATGCTTCCGGAAATGGCGGTGTATTCCTTGATCAATCGCGGGAATGGCTGAAATATCTCGATAGCAAGACCATTAGCTGGGTGAACTGGAATCTTTCTGATAAGCAGGAATCATCCTCAGCTTTAAAGCCGGGGGCATCTAAAACAGGCGGCTGGCAGTTGTCAGATTTATCTGCTTCAGGAACATTCGTTAGAGAAAACATTCTCGGCACCAAAGATTCGACGAAGGACATTCCTGAAACGCCAGCAAAAGATAAACCCACACAGGAAAACGGTATTTCTGTACAATACAGAGCAGGGGATGGGAGTATGAACAGCAACCAAATCCGTCCGCAGCTTCAAATAAAAAATAACGGCAATACCACGGTTGATTTAAAAGATGTCACTGCCCGTTACTGGTATAAAGCGAAAAACAAAGGCCAAAACTTTGACTGTGACTACGCGCAGATTGGATGCGGCAATGTGACACACAAGTTTGTGACGTTGCATAAACCAAAGCAAGGTGCAGATACCTATCTGGAACTTGGGTTTAAAAACGGAACGCTGGCACCGGGAGCAAGCACAGGGAATATTCAGCTCCGTCTTCACAATGATGACTGGAGCAATTATGCACAAAGCGGCGATTATTCCTTTTTCAAATCAAATACGTTTAAAACAACGAAAAAAATCACATTATATAATCATGGAAAACTGATTTGGGGAACAGAACCCAAATAGTTTAACTTTTGGCGGGCATCAGCAATGATGTCCGTTTTCATTATCTTATCCAGTAAAACAAGGAGGTTTGCGTTGTGGATGAAATACTGAAACAGTATATGGTGCTGTACAAAAAAATGAGTAATATGATAAATGGTCCGGACTATCCAGGTAAGGAAAAAGACATCCAGCATCAAAAAGATCAGATCGAAGTTTACGAAAAACAGCTGCAGCAAGGATTTTCTACAGATTATGACTATGATGTGTTTGCTGATTCTGTTATCAAATGCGCATATGGCGATATGACGCTGGAGGATTTAGAAGCCGTTTATTATGGATTGACAACACCATTTTTTTGATTTGTCAGTCAGCAGTAAAATTTCAAAATTTCAATTTCTGTCTCACTAACTTAAGTATACTTTGATATTGAGACAGAAATTTATTTATTTTCTTTACTTCCTAGAATATATATTATGTAAACTAGAAAAGATGAAGATTAAAGCTTTGCTGTTTTTATGTACATCCTTTCTTCTTCCTGTAATTCAGCAACAAAATAAAAAAGCGATTTCCCAATCGGAAAAATCGCCAATTCAGACACTCTATTATTTTTGTGTGTCTTTGTGCTCTTAACGATTTACAACAAATGTTGTTACGCTTTGAGCTGGAAGATGGGCCCAAAAATGATTGCCTGATACAGTGAGATTCGTTCCAGGTTGTAGATTGTTGCTGCTGCTCGTGATCCATCTAGATACGTTTGAAGCAGATCCATTCTGCAAAACAAAGTTTTGGTTGACTCCTGTGTTGCTTTTATTGATGGCAACAATAACGACCTTGTTGTCACCTTTATAGGCTGACACGTAAACGTTCGCATTAGGGTTTTTCGTTGCATCAATCCTTACATAGCCGGGACGCACAAACTTTGAGAAATGAGCCATATTGTAGCCGCGTTTGCTGATCGTACCATCTTCTTTCATAGGTCCATATGATCTTCGGATGTACCACCATACATAAGCTTGAAAGTCCCCCTCTACCATCGCATTGTGAATATGCTGTGAAACATCCAATGCCTCAGGCCATCGATCCGCCGAGTTGTTATCACTGTTTGGATAGTATACTTCCGTCATCCAAAGGTCCTTCCCCGCTCCTTTTTGTTTGAAAAGAGGATAAGGGAATTGGCTGACCTGGGTGCCGTACAGGTGAGTTCCGAGAATATCCATATTGGCAAGAGCCTGCGGATCGTTCAAGATCGGGTCCGACAAATTCTTTAAGTATTGAAAAGACTCAGGTGCAATGACGCGGGCATTGATCGAGCCGGCGTTTTCTCTCATAAAGCGAAGTATTTCTTGCGGCGTCCACCACGTCCACTCATGAGCGTAATCAGGCTCGTTTTGGACCGAAATCGCATAAAGATTCACACCATTATTTTTCATGAAGGTAACAAAATCGTTAAGATGCTGCGCGTATGCGGCGTACTTATCGTATTTCAGCCGCTTAGCTGATGTGTCACCATTCCGATTGAAGGTCTCAACCATATCACTTGGAGGATTCCAGGGAGATGCAAAAACGATTGCCCCATGTTTGACCGCACTCTTGGCAGTCTCCACCTCTTTATACCAATTATTTCGATTTTCATCTACATGAATTCTTAAGATTGAAAATCCTAACTGGTTCTGTCCATTGCCAAAAGCAGTTTCTCTTTGAGCTGCTGTAAGATCCCCAGCCCAAGCCGGATGGTTCATCCCTCCAAAACCGCGAATCACTTGTTTCTCTGCAGATACATTAACTGTTACATCACTGGCTGCCAAAACTTCAGTAGCGCCTGGCCCTAACATGACTGACAGCATAGTGAAACATACTAATAGTACACAAATTGTTTTTTTTATGCGTGGAATCATTTATTCCTCTCCTTCGTCATGTGTCTTTTACGGTATTAAAAAATCTGTATGGCATATCCATAATGGCGGGCTGTTCCGGTGATGGCTCGTACTTCACCCGCCTCGTTTTTAAGCGGTCCCATTACGAGTCCTATCTTTGCGTAAACTGCCAGTAATCAAAATGAAACAAGTTTCCTGTACCTGTTCCGGTAAATACAAAGAATACTTTGTGCACACCGGTTGCCCCGCTTACTGCAGTTTCTATTTCTCTCCAGGTTTGCGCTCCGCCTGTTGAAGGCACATTCAGAGTTCCAACAAGCTTACCATCAGCATTGTCGAGGCGCACTTCTATTTTCCCGCCTGAACCTGAAGTGGATGCTACATTTGCTTTAAATGACCTGGCACCGCCCGCTCCGAAGTCTGCATTTCCTACAGCAATCCAGTCTCCATTTTGAATGCTTGTTACATGCTGATTATTTACTGGCCCGCCGGGTGCTGTGGACTTCTCTGTCAAAATGCGTCCATTCCAAGCAAACGTTTCAGCTTCTACCCGGTTATAAGGATTCAAATTGGAAAGCTGTGTTACACCTGCATAATTTGCTGCTACCTCTTGGATGGATCCATCTGGGTTATGCACCAGCTTATTAATATGGGGAGAACGGTATCCTTTGCCGGCCCCGAACAGAGCGGAACTGACAGTTTGCGCGTGGTACACCACATACCACTCGTTTTTAAAATTGAAAACAGCATGATGGTTGTTTCCGCCACCTCCGAAAAATGCACCCGGATTTTTCAGGAAATGCCCTCTATATGTAAAGGGACCCATGGGATTTGAACTGGTCATGTACCCGATCTCACCCGGGGGTTTATCGGCCGGGTGCGTGCCGCCGAAATTAATGCAATAGGAGTAATAATATGTTCCGTTATACTTGTGCAATCCCGAATCTTCAAACATGAAAGGCGCATCAATTGTAGATGCACTTCCAACAACACTCGTCATATCAGGCCCCAATTTTATGACTCTAGCCGTTTTAGGATTGGCCCATTGTCCCTGCGTTGGATTTGAACCGCCAGGAACGCCTCCCCCGGCATACAGGTAACCGGTGCCGGCATCATCTACAAATACTGCCGGATCAAAAAGCCATACAACACCAGACATTCCTGGCGTACTTGGCGTTACGAGCGGTTTTCCGATTGGATCGGTCCATGGACCAATCGGGCTGTCTGCGGTGAGAACCCCGATACCTCCGCCGCTGTTTGCGAAATAAAGGAAGAATTTATCCTTGCCATTGATTTTTTTTACTGCGATTGACGGTGCCCATGACGCCCCTGCCCATTTTGCTATCCCACGGCCACCATTAGTTCCATTGGCACCTGCTACTGGAATGGCTCCGTGGTCTGTCCAGTTCACCATATCCGCTGAAGAAATGACGAATACTTTATTCAAATTGGCAAATGAATTATCTTTAATCGTTCCGTTGCTATTATATTCATAGTCATCACTTGACATATAAATATAGACTCTCCCGTTATAGGTCAGCGCAATCGGATCTGCGCCCAAATGATGGTCGATAAGCGGGTTTGAATTCCCTACATGTTTTGCAATTGTACTACTGGTGGCAGCATACGCAGACTTCCCAGATAAGCAGCTCAATAATAAAACTAGAATCCATAAACATACGCTACACTTTTTCCTCATCACTTCACATCCTCCTTTTTCCTTAAAATGGGGGATTTTCTTTTGGGATTTGATAACAACAGGTCACGAAGATTGCACGCATAAAGTAGCCGGAAGCTGTTTAGCAATGTTCCCAGTTGTTCTGAAAGCTCATCTTCATGTGTCTCCATTCTCTCCTTTCTTCGAGGAGATCGCACCACTCCTTCAAAATTGTTCAAAAAAACTTCCCCATTCCTAGCGACCATTGTCCAGAAAATAAAAAGACAGGATTGTTCATTGCCTCCCACTAATCACATTGAACGGAGATTACATCATTATCCAAGATATCCCTTTATCTAACATCCTACATCATTAAAAAAATTGTGTATAGAAACTTTTGGAGGAGTTAGTGTTCGATTCTACAAAGGAACTGGATACATTTATTCATTGATAAGATGGGGCTAACACTCCGTTTATATTTGTATGTTTTCAGACACAAAAAACAGCCGTTCAATGCGGCTGTTTTTTTCAAGTGTATAAGAATTATTGAGCGGTATACCCGCTTTTTCATGTTTTGTTCATATTTTATTAATTGTTTATTCAACACTGTCCGCTATAGTAATCCATATCAACAAATATGACTGCCACTCGCATCTTTTATGAAGGGAGGTTCGTTACGCTGAAAGAAAAAATAAAGACATTAGGCCGTTTTTGCACCGTAGGCGTCGGCAATACGCTGATAGATTTTGGTGTCTTCTTTCTTCTTACCAATTGTCATGTCTCTTATCTGCCGGCGCAGATCTGCTCCTATACTGCAGGTATCGTCAACAGCTATGTGTGGAACCGGAATTGGACGTTTTGTGTGAAACGTAAGGCTGACGGGAAAGAGATCGTGCGTTTTCTCATGATTAATATTGCCGCGTCGGGGATCACCTTTTTGCTGCTTTATTTGTTTCAAAATTGCGGCTGCTCGCTTTTGGTGAGTAAGCTCGCCGCCACTATCGGCGGAATGATGATGAATTTTATCGGAAACCGAATCTGGGTATTTGGAGATTCACTGAAAAACATACAGGATCAGGAGTGAGGATGAATGAGAAAAAAAGTGAGAAAAGCAGTTATTCCCGCAGCGGGTTTAGGAACGAGATTTCTGCCGGCGACAAAGGCGCAGCCTAAAGAAATGCTCCCAATCGTCGACAAACCAGCAATCCAATATATTGTAGAAGAGGCCGCAGAGTCAGGAATTGAAGATATACTGATTATTACAGGGAGAAACAAACGCTCGATTGAAGATCATTTTGATCGGTCGGCGGAATTGGAATTCAATCTCCGGGAAAAAGGCAAGACGGAGACACTTAAGGAAATGCAGCAGATTGCCGATTTGGCCAACATTCATTACATCCGCCAGAAAGAACCGCTCGGATTAGGCCATGCGGTGCTGTGTGCGGAGCATTTTATCGGAGATGAGCCTTTTGCTGTTCTCTTAGGTGATGATATTATGGTGTCTGAAACACCGGCTCTTCGGCAATTAATGGATGTATATGACGTTTATGGCACAGAGGTTGTCGGTGTACAGTCAGTTCTCCCTGAGGATGTCAGCAAATATGGTATTATAAATACATCAGGGTCTCAAGGGCATGTATATGAAGTGAACGATTTAGTGGAAAAGCCTTCTCCTGAAGAAGCACCTTCGGAAATCGCAGTAATGGGACGTTATGTGCTGAATTCTTCGATCTTCTCCGTTTTGAAGACAATTGGCAGAGGCGCGGGCAACGAAATTCAGCTGACAGATGCGCTTCGTGAGGTTTGCCGTAAGGAGCCGATCCATGCCCGGCTGCTGGAAGGAAATCGATATGACATTGGCGATAAGCTGGGCTGTTTTAAAGCGAGCACCGAAATCGGCTTAATGCGTCCCGAAATGAGATCTCAGCTTTTGGCCTATTTAGAAGATGTGATCAAACGGGAAACGAAAGAAATGCTGCGGTAAAAAAATTGTAACCATCTTGCTCGTCAATCAGTCATATAATAGTGAAAAAGATTAGGACAGGTTGTGAAGAATGTGGGCAGTTTGATAAGCGAAATTTTAACATGGCTGACGAACATGGGATATGCGGGTATTGCGATTGGGTTAATGATTGAAATCATTCCGAGTGAGATTGTATTAGCTTATGGCGGCTATATGGTATCGGAGGGCACGATTGGATTTATTGGCGCAATTATTGCGGGTGTTATCGGGGGCACCATTGCCCAGATCTTTATTTACTGGATCGGCCGCTATGGCGGCAGGCCATTTCTGGACAAATACGGGAAGTATTTATTGATTAAAAAGCATCATATCGACATGTCGGAAAACTGGTTTCAGAAATACGGCGCCGGAGTTGTCTTCTCGGCTCGTTTTATACCGGTTGTCAGACATGCCATATCCATTCCGGCAGGTATTGCCAGAATGCCTTTTCTCAAATTTGTGGTACTGACTGTGCTTGCTATCATTCCATGGTCTATTCTGTTTGTTTATTTAGGCATACAGCTAGGAAGCCAGTGGGATGATGTTGAGAATATAGCAGGCACTTATACAACACCGATTATGATATTGGCTGTTGTCGTGATAGCCCTTTATTTTGTGATTAAGAAACGTACAGCCATATTTAAACGATAGCTAGCAGATATGCATAGGGGTGACTGACGCTCCCCTATGCATATTTTTTTACTTCCGATGTTGATTTGCCAGCTTCAGATTCTCCGCTAAAAATGCGACAAACACTTCATCCCGCACGAGCGATGCGGCATAATTTCTCTTAATAAACCATTCTGCCTCTTCAAACGCTGCGAATGTTTCGTCTTGGGTTTCTCCGTTAATTTGAATATTCCATTCGTTGTCTAAAGGGAAAAGAAAAAATCTCATTTGTGCGCGATTTTCATATAATGATCCATTCGCAGATCCCTTTAGATTATAGATGTTACGGAAGGCATCCGGCCGTACAGGATCAATACGGAAAGCTTCAGCTACAAACAACTCGTATACTTCATCGGTTATTGAACAGCCGGACGCTTTTGCATGCCCTCCGCCGCCATATCGGCCGGCGATTTCTGACACATCGATGTAATCATGAATGGTGCGGAGACTGACTCGTTTTGACCCCATGCTCAAAATCGCAATGTAATCGAGGTGCGGATTATCTTTCCCTAGCCTGTTCCCCAGCTCTGAATGGTACGATTCAGCGTGAACGATGCCTACACAGTGTTCGTGAACAAAGGTTTGTACCATTTCCCTTTTCTTTCTGCGGAGGTAGCGCTCGATTTTTTCGTCTTCTAAATCAAGCAGTTTTTCTTCAAAATCATCGAAGAAAAATTCGTCATGCGCGGAAAGGCGCTGGATCATTTTTGCTTCAAATTCATCGATTGACAGCAAAAAGAAAAGATCATTAAGCCGCTTCGCCTGTTTTTGATCGTACCGCTCCCACTCCCATGTATCGTATTGGCGGACGAGCTCTGTGAATTGATCTAAGGCGTTTGTCGGTTTCATGAAGCCATTTTCAACGAGATAGCCATATAAAAGCGATGTCGCGGATGTGAGCCTTCCATCATCGTATTCCACCTGGACAAATCCCCATTCATGCTCATTCAAATGAAGGGCTGTTTTATGATGGTCAATGAGCTTCACTTTGCCCCCTGCATGAACATACTCATTCAATCTCTCTTCGTTTTCTTCATTGACGGCGAGATCGGTGATGAATAACGCGTCCTGTCTGTTGCTCTCCTTCGCTTTTTCTAAAAAGTACTGCACCTGTGCGTTTAAGCCGTTGACAGAGTTATACCGGACCTCTACGTCTTTTCCGAATGCTAATTTTGCTACGATTCCGCACCCTACTCCGTCCAAGTCGTTATGTGAATATAAATGATACATAATGTGGGCCCCTTTTTATGATAAACTGACAATTGCCGCTAGAGGTGCGGCAGCCTTTATTTACTATTCTAAAAAACAAAGTGTTTTATGCAAATGTAATTAGTTGACATAATGTTGTTATTGTAAATATATAAAGGAGCGCTTTTTACGCTCCTAAGTTCTTGCTTTTATACTGGATAAACCGGATGCTTTCGATTGGTAAATGTCATTTCCTTTGTCATGTATGCCTTGAGCCGTTTGGCCAGCTCATCACGCAGCGAATTGGCTGGGATAACAGCATCAATGATCATTTCTGAAGCCAGACGGTAGATATTGATGTCCTCTTTGTATTCCTCCCGTTTGCTGCTGATAAATGCGGCTCTCTCTTCTTCTGGCAGCTCGGCGATTTTTTTAGCGTAGACAGCGTTTACAGCTGCCTCAGGGCCCATGACGGCGATTTGGGCGGTTGGGAGCGCTAGACAGCAATCCGGTTCAAATGCCGGCCCTGCCATTGCATACAACCCAGCCCCGTAAGCTTTTCGGACAATGACAGAGAGTTTTGGAACAGTTGCCTCCGACATCGCAGAAATCATTTTCGCTCCGTGTCTGATAATCCCAGCCTGTTCTACTTTTGTGCCAATCATAAAACCGGGGATATCGGCTAAGAACAGCAATGGGATATGAAAAGCGTCACATAAGGTAATAAACTTAGCCGCTTTGTCTGCTGAATCGTGGAATAAGACACCTCCTTTTACCTTCGGCTGGTTTGCAACAATGCCGACAGGCTGTCCGTGGATTCGTGCGAGGCCCGTCAATAATTCCGGTGCAAATAAGGCTTTGATCTCAAAAAATGAGTCTTCATCTATGACCCGCTCAATCAGCTCATGCATATCAAAAGGTGCGTTTTGATTTTGCGGAATGACGTCGGCAAGCGGAGTGTCGAAGTGTTTTGGCGGGCGTTTCTTATGAATGGGCGCTTTTTCTTGAAAATTTGCCGGAAAGTAAGACAAATAAGCCCGCGCCAGCTGTATGGCTTCTTCTTCAGTTTCTGCAAGAATATCTCCGCAGCCGGAGATTGAGCAATGCATACGGGCGCCACCCATTTCTTCAAGAGACACTTTTTCGCCAATAACCATTTCCGCCATCCTTGGCGAGCCTAAATACATGGAGGCGTTACCGTCTACCATAACGACGATATCACAGAAGGCCGGAATATAAGCGCCACCTGCCGCAGATGGTCCGAAAAGCAGACAGATTTGCGGAATGCGTCCCGATAATTTGACTTGATTGTAAAAAATTCTTCCTGCACCGCGTCTCCCTGGAAAGACATTGATTTGGTCGGTAATTCGGGCGCCTGCTGAATCGACTAAATAAATGAGCGGACAGTTTAATTTTTCGGCGGTTTCTTGAATTCTGATGATTTTTTCAACTGTTTTTGCTCCCCATGACCCCGCTTTCACTGTTGAATCATTCGCCATGACGCAAACAGTTTGGCCGCCGATTTTGCCGATAGCGGTTACAACTCCATCAGCGGGAAGCCCGTCTGACATACATTCCGCAAAAAAAGCGTCTTCTAGCTCAATGTCATCGTCAAAGAGAAGGGAAAGCCGCTCTCTGACAAAGAGCTTGCCTTTTTCCCGATTGCTTTGATGATACTTTTCCGCTCCGCCTTTTCGAATCCGTTCAGCCCGTTCTGTTCGTTCCTTTTCATAATCCATCAGCATTGCCTCCCTTTTATATTCCCTTGTATACGGCCCGTCTTTTTTCTTGAAAGGCCTGAAGCCCTTCTCTCCTGTCTTTTGTCGGGATGGTTTGTTCATACGCTTTTTGTTCAATCGCAAGGCCTGTAGCGAGATCTGTCTCCAATCCTTTATTGATTGCAAATTTAGCCTGACGGACAGCGATCGGCCCGTTGGCAGAAATGGCTGCGGCCAGTTCCTCTGCTTTTGGCATAAGGTCACAAGGAGCGGTGACATGCTCTACAAGGCCGATTTCTTTTGCTTCGTGTGCGGTCACGCGTCTGCCTGTATAAATGAATTCTTTTGCTTTTCCTCTGCCAATCAGCCGGGGCAGCCTTTGGGTCCCTCCAGCGCCCGGGATAATAGCTAACCCTGTTTCCGGAAGTCCCAGCACAGCTGATTCAGTTGCGATTCGAAGGTCGCATGCCAATGCCAATTCTAGTCCGCCGCCTAATGCGCTTCCATTTATCGCAGCTATGACCGGCTGAGGCAAGGCATCAAGTAAAGCCGCCGTTCTTTGAATGAGAGATACACTTTCCAGAACCTGATCTTCTTTCAGTTTTATCCGTTCCTTCAGGTCTGCCCCTGCACAAAACGCTTTTTCACCGGTGCCTGTGAGGATGACGCAACGGATGTTTGAGTTGAATTCAATTTCCTGGATAATCATTTGCAGGTTTCTAAGCATTTCCGCTGAAAGAGCATTTGCTGCCTGAGGCCTGTTTAAGGTGATCAACGCAATATGTTCATTTTTAACAGTAAAAAGAATAGAATCTCCCATTGTATGCGTCCTCCCTTTTATCAAGATGATTTAAACACCTGTAAATTTCTGCTCGGCAGCGGTTTGCCCATTTTTTCTTCAATCCATTTGGCCGCAGATAGCAGTTTTTCTAGCTTTACATTTGTTTTGATATCCATCTGTTCAAACATGTACACGATATCCTCAGTTGCGGCGTTTCCTGATGAACCTGGCGCATATGGGCATCCCCCAAGCCCGCCTGCCGAGCCGTCGAACACCGTGATGCCCATTTGGAGTGCTGTGACCATGTTGGCCAGAGCGGTTCCTCTCGTATCATGAAAATGCAAGGCAATTTGATTAGCCGGGAATCGTGCCAAAAGAGCTTCAAGTACAGTTTCCACTTGGGCGGGATTAGCCGCTCCAATCGTATCTCCAAGCGAAAGTTCAGAAATCCCAAATTCAAATAGAGCTTCTGAAAGGCGAATGACTTGTTCAATGGGGACATCTTTTTCGTACGGACAGCCGAAAACAGTCGAGAGGTAGGCTCTTGTTGTGAGGTTTGCTTTTTGTGCGTCGTTGTTTACTTGTTTGAGTATATGAAGGGATTCAGAAGTGGATTTATTGATGTTTTTTCTGTTGTGCGTCTCGCTGGCGGACATAAAAACGCAAGCCTCGTTAATGCCTCCTTCAAGTGCATTCTCCAGTCCTCTTTGATTCGGGACAAGTGCCGCGTACGTTACCCCTTTTTCTCGGTCGATGCCTTTTGCTACATCGATAGCATCTCGAAGCGCGGGAATCCATTTCGGGTGAACGAAGGATGTGATTTCAATATACGAAAGCCCTGTCCTGGAAAGCTGGTTGATCCAGGTTATTTTATCCTCTGTTGAGATCCATACGGGCTCGTTTTGTAAGCCGTCACGCGGGCCGACTTCTTTGATTGTCACTTTTTTAGGATATGTCATGGTCTTCCTCCAAATTATTGAGTGGAATCGCTCAGTTCGAGCAGTACGTCTCCTTCATTTACAAAGTCGCCTTCATTTTTTTTGACTTCTTTTACGATTCCGCTTCTATCTGCAACGATCGGGATTTCCATTTTCATCGATTCCAAAATGGCTACCTCCTGGCCCTTTTCGATTTGGTCGCCGGCTTTGACGTGGACTTTCCACAGGTTTCCTGCCATTTGTATGTTAACCGTCATGACAACTGCCTCCTTTATAGGTGTTGTTTCAAAAAGTCAGTCGTGACATCCCCTTCTTTAAATGCCTTTGTTGCCGCAGCCTGTATGAGAAGCGGAAGATTTGTTTTGATTCCCTCTACACGATAGTCGCGAAGCGCTGTCTCTAGTTTTTCAATTGCTTCTGTTCTGGTTTGGCCTTTGACAATCATCTTAGCGATCATCGGGTCATAAAAAGGGGTAACGGTGCTGTCTTTTGCTACCGCACATTCGTGTCTGACTCCTTTTTGGTCAGGAAGTGAAAACGCAGTGATCGTACCTGGTGACGGGAAGAAGGTCTTGGGATCTTCCGCGTATATTCGAACCTCTATCGCATGCCCGTTCCGTTGGATGTCTTTTTGGGAGAATGTGAGTGTATGGCCCGCAGCAATCCGCAGCTGCTGCTCAACTAAGTCCAGGCCTGTTATTTCTTCAGTCACGGGGTGTTCAACTTGCAGTCTCGTATTCATTTCGAGGAAATAAAAATTTTGCTTCTGGTCAACTATAAATTCGATGGTGCCTGCGTTCGTATAGCCGATTGCCTTCGCTGCTTTTACCGCTGTTTGCCCGATCTTCATTCTTAGTTCATCGTCTACAAATGGAGACGGTGCTTCTTCAATGACTTTTTGGTGGCGCCTCTGAACAGAGCAATCACGTTCAAACAGATGTACTGTATGGCCGTGTTGATCGGCCAAAAGCTGAACCTCGATGTGGCGCGCATGTTCAATAACTTTTTCTATATACATCGACCCGTCACCGAAAAAATCTGCTGCGCGCTTTTTGTTTCCCTCGTACGCTTTTTTTAATGCTTCTTCATTTTCAACACGCTGCATTCCGATGCCCCCTCCGCCCGCTGAAGCTTTCAGCATGACAGGATAGCCGATTTGACATGCGGTGCGGCAGGCTGCCTCTATATCTCCGAGGGATTCAGAAACGCCCGGCACCACAGGGACACCTGCAGCCTCCATTGCTTTTCGCGCTTCAATTTTGCTGCCCATCTTTGCGATGATATCAGGGGAAGGTCCGATAAACACGATGTTTTCTTGCTTGCAGCGTTCAGCGAACCGGCTGTTTTCTGATAACAATCCATATCCCGGGTGGATCGCGTCGGCATTTGCTTTTTTCGCCGTCTTTATGATTCTCTCTATATTTAAATAACTTTCACTGACTCTCGATTCTCCGATCAAATAAGCCTCTGTAGCGGCTTTTGTATGGAGCGCGTCCTTGTCTGCTTCTGAATAAACCGCAACCGTTTTAATGCCGAGACGGCTGCATGTTCGGATAATTCTCATTGCAATTTCTCCGCGGTTGGCGATCAGTACTTTTGTAAACATGATTTCACCTCATTGACTTGATGATAGGTTGAACATTTCAATCGTTTTATCTCGCAGTTTATATTTTTGAATTTTGCCTGAGGCCGTCATCGGATAGTCATCCGTAAAAATAACATAACGCGGAATTTTGTGGCGGGCGATTTTCCCTTTGCAATAGGCTTTAAGCTCATCAGGTGAAACGCTTTTACCGTCTTTCAGTTTAATCCAGGCTGCAGCTTCCTCCCCGAATTTGGCGTCAGGTACACCAACGACCTGTACATCTAAAACAGCGGGATGCCGGTATAAAAATTCTTCAATTTCCCGCGGATAAATGTTCTCGCCGCCTCTGATGAGCATATCTTTTAATCTTCCGGTGATGCGGCAGTATCCGTCTTCATCCATGACAGCAAGATCTCCGGTAAACAGCCATCCGTCATGATTGATTGCTTTTCTGGTCGCATCTTTGTCTTTATAATAGCCTTTCATGACGTGATAGCCACGGGTGCACAGTTCTCCCTGCATGCCTCTTTGAACTTCTTGACATGTCCCAGGTTCTACAATTTTCACCTCAGTATGTGGCAGGGCGCGGCCGGTTGTTTCGACTCTTCTTATGAAGGAATCATTTGCTCTCGTTTGCGTAATGACTGGCGAGGCTTCGGTTTGTCCATAGGCGATCGTAATGTCTTTCATGCCCATCCTTTCAATCACAGCTTTCATCACTTCACTTGGGCAGGGAGAGCCGGCCATGATTCCTGTTCGGAGCGTCGATAGATCATATGCATCAAAATCCGGATGATGCAGCTCGGCGATAAACATGGTAGGCACACCATGGAGCGCTGTGCATCTCTCTTTTTCTACCGTTTTAAGGACGGTAACGGGATCAAATTCTTGCACGGGTATCATGGCTGCCCCGACGGATACACATGCCAAAACCCCAAGGACGCATCCAAAGCAGTGAAAAAACGGAACCGGGATGCACATGCGGTCTTGAGAGGTTAAAGCCATACATTCAGCGATATTAGCAGCGTTATTGATGACATTGAAATGGGTTAGCATCACGCCTTTTGGAAACCCTGTCGTTCCTGATGTGTATTGCATATTAATCACATTGTCTTTATCCAGGCTGTTCATTCTCTCTTCAAGCTCAGCATCTGTCACTGTTTTCGCCAATATCTCTGTATCGTCCCAATGATACATGCCAGGCAACCGTTTATTGCCAATATAGATCAGCGTTTTTAAAAAGGGATAGCGTTCAGATTTCAGTTGGCCGGGCTTTGCTTCTTGCAGTTCTGGAATTAAACTGCTCACGATGTCTGGATAAGAAGTGCCCCTGTATGAATCCATGATAATAAGCGCGGCGGCATCCGATTGCTTTAACAAGTAATCAAGCTCGTGTGCTTGATAATTGGTATTGACGGTTACGAGCACGGCTCCGATCTTCGCAGTTGCGAACTGGACGGCAAGCCATTCAGGGATATTAGAAGCCCATATGGCGACGTGGTCTCCTTTTCCAATCCCCATCCGCATGAGACCTTTAGCGGTTTGACGGCACAGACTGTCAAATTGAGCGTACGTATAGCGGATATTTCGGTCTGGATACACAACAGCATCTCGATCGGGATACGCATCAGCTGTTTGTTCCAGCAGCCTGCCGATTGTGGAATGGATGAGTTCAGCCATTCATTGTTCCTCCTTTCTTAATGATAGGAAAGCGTTTACATTTTTATTTTAAAAGCTGTCTGGCGATCACGAGACGCTGAATTTCAGATGTGCCTTCACCGATTTCCATTAATTTTGCGTCCCGCAGCATCCGTTCCACCCCATACTCTTTCATATAGCCTGAACCTCCATGGATTTGAATGGCTTGATTGCAAGCTCTTGTCGCCATTTCAGATGCGAATAGCTTGGCGTACGCCGCTTCTTTGGTGAACGGGTGGTTATGGTCTTTCAGCCAGGCGGCTTTTAACACCATTTGCCGTGCCAGATCAATTTCCATCGCCATGTCAGCAAGCTTAAATTGAATCGCTTGAAAGGAAGAAATCGGCTGTCCAAACTGCTTTCGTTCTTTCGCATATGCCAATGATGCGTCAAGGGCCGCTTGAGCAATGCCGACTGCAAGAGCAGCGATGGAGATTCGACCACCGTCCAGCGTATATAGAAACTGTTTAAACCCTTTTGTTGGATCGCCGAGTAAGTTGGCCGCAGGCACTCTTACATCCTCAAGCAAAATTTCCGCTGTATTCGAACCGCGGACGCCCATTTTATCGTACGGGCTCGTAATCGTAAGTCCTGGTGTGTCAGTTGGCACGATTAATGCGGAGATGATGTTTTTTCCATCTTTGTTTTTGCCTGTTACTGCAGTCACAATAACTGTGCGTGCGTAGCTTGCATTAGTGATCCAGCACTTTTCGCCGTTGATTACATACTCGTCACCATTTGAAATCGCTTTTGTTTGAGTGCCTCCTGCATCTGAGCCTGCATTTGGCTCCGTCAGGCCGAATGATCCGAGTGCTGTGCCTGAAGCCAGCGGCGTCAAATGCGTCTGTTTTTGCTCTTCTGTTCCGAAGTAGTATAGAGGGCTTGCGCCTAGCGAGACCGCTGCAGCATAGCTTAATCCAGTACTGCCGCAGGCTTTGCCGACTTCTTCAACCGCTAAGGCATATGAAATCGTATCACCGCCAGATCCGCCGTATTCTTCTGGAAATGGAATACCCATCAGACCGAGTTCACCCATTTTTTTAAATGTTTGCATCGGGAACTCGCCTGTTTGATCTACATGTTCAGCGTGAGGAGCAATTTCTTTTTTCGCAAAATCTTTTACCATTTCACGCACCATTTGTTGTTCTTTTGTCAGCTCAAAATTCACATCGTTTCCTCCTTCACATCTTTGTAACATCCTATTAGGCGAGTTCTATAATCATTCCCTGACAAGAAAAGTCTGAAAATTAAAACTGAATCATTTTTTATGTGATAATTTCAGCGGAATGAGCAAATACATGCAGTAGGCGCATACCATCCATATCGCAAACGCAATAACTTGGCCCTTTGATAAAGCCGGGAAGATGAGGGAGATTCCAAAGGGAAATCGTATCAATCAATAAACCGACCGCTGATCCCCATATACCTAGCTTGATCACCGCGAACTGTGATTGATCGAGTTTTTGATAGAGAAAGAACACAAGGCATAAAACAAGAGCGGTGCCCGCTTCCAAGAGAAGAAAGTTCGTCAAAAAGGCTTCTTCAGCCGGATCAGTCAACACAGCATCTTCGAACAGCACAAAAAATAATGTGGCACCTAACCAGACTAGAAATGAAAAACGTAAAACACGTCCTGTACGTGTTTCTCTTCGATTTACTTAGCACTAGTATCTCAGATTCCAATAATGGAAAATGTCCAAACACCGCCTCCATATTCATGTGAATCTCACCTTTGTTTTTTAAAAAAATACAGCGGTTTACCATCGTTTCCTGTCTCCAAAATCACTAAAAAAGACGACTTAGAAAGCCGTCCTTCTCATTTCTTATTTTGTTGTTCGTTTGGAAGCCTTGCTTTCGTTATGAAGCCGGTCTGCTGAAGTGACATAATACGTATATTTCTTGTTAGGATCTGCCGTGTTATCTAAGAAGGTTTGCTGCTCATGTGTTTTTCTTTGCGTTGCCAGCAATGTTCTCTGCTTTTTCCCTTCGGCTCTGTATATCGCATAATAGGCTGTTTCTTTCGTTTTTTGATTTGATGGGTGATCTTTAATCTGCAGAAGATTGCCGTTTTTGTCTTCGGTGACTTTCGTAAGCTTCGGTTTTTTTGGGGCGGTATTGTCAAGCCAAGGCATTTGCGGAACAAGTGCCGGCTTGCTGTAAAGATCGGCGATAAGCCTGTCTTTGATGCCAAGCGGATTTTTGTTGAGGTCCTTGAGGCTGAAATGCATGCTTCCTTTCACCAGTTCAAGCTGGCGGTTCAAAGTGATTTGCCGCACATATTCCTCAGGGTCGGACCAAGGCGGATCAAAATTGTTATTGATTTTATATGCTGCCTGGCCAATATATAAGTGAACAGGTCTATTTTTGACTTCATTGCTCCACCAATCAGCCAGCACGTCGTAAGCCGCTGCGTTAAAGCCGATACTCCAATAAATTTGCGGAGCAATATAATCGATGTCGCCTTCTTGGATCCAATGTCTTGTGTCTGCATATAGATCGTCATAATTTCTGACGCCTGCTTTTGTATTCGATCCGGTCGGGTCATCTGCGGCGTTTCTCCATACTCCAAAGGGACTGATGCCGAATTTGACATACGGTTTTTCAGCTTTAATTGTTTGGTTGATTTGTTTGACAAGCTGGTTCACATTGTCCCGCCGCCAGTCATCGATATTAGCAAAAGCGTCTTTTCCGTATTGTTCATACTGTGCTTGATCAGGAAATTCCTGTCCTGCTATTTTATAAGGGTAAAAATAATCATCCATATGAACAGCATCGATATCATAATGTTTTACGACTTCTTCAATGCCTTTGACGATAAAATCTCTCGCTTCTGGAATGCCTGGATGATAATACAGCTGGTTTCCGTAGGCGGCAACCCAATCTGGATGTTTTCTTGCCGGGTGACTCTCAGACAATTTATTAAGATCTGTATGATTCATTGTAATACGGTAAGGGTTAAACCACGCGTGAAATTCCAAATTTCGTTTATGGGTTTCTTCAATCATAAATGCAAGAGGATCATAGCCCGGGTCCTTCCCTTGGATACCGGTTAAGTATTCAGACCAAGGCCCGTAAGCTGACGGATAAAAGGCATCAGCCGTCGGTTTAATCTGAACAATAACGGCATTCATTCCCATTTTCTGCACATCGTCCAGCAGTTTGATATACTCCTGTTTTTGCTCTTTCACAGATAACCCTTTTTTGGACGGCCAATCAATATTTAATACGGAAGCAATCCATACGGCTCTCAGCTCCCTGTCAGACTGCGCATTGGCCATAAACGGAACGGAAATGACAAACGTTCCGATGATCAAGCTGACAAGGAAACGGACAATCGACTTTTGGCAAACCTTCATTCTGTTTCTTCTCCCCCATTACATCACTTTCACTATTCGCTATTACGGTATTCCCGGTCTATAAAAGGGTGATTAACAGAATGTCTATCTCACTAAATAAACGAAAAAAGTCCTAAAGCATGTTGTGAGCCGCTTTTAGGACTTTTTATCATTCATCATGGTTTGCAGACTTTTTAACACGTCAATAAGTTTTACGCCGACACCGACAGCCGTTTCAAGGATCGCTTGTGCTCCGGCAATGGCTAAAATAAAGATCACCGGTATTGCAATACGAGGCAAAAAAAGATAGCCAAGTCCGATCAAAATGGCACACCAAACACCGGCACACCAGTAGCAATTGAGCATGTATCCAAAGTTAGAAGCCGGCACACTTTTTTCATCTACATGCCCGTTTTGATCAACAATCCTTTTCTTTTTCATAAAAGGTTTTCGGATAAATTCTGTGATTTTGTCAAATACAATCAAATGTGTCAGCCTGTAACTGGCTAGAATCAGCATGATAAACGTAAGAAAAGATAAATGATCCATGACAAGCCTCCAAGAAAAAGGATGATGTTATCATTCCCTAGTGTCATCGATCCATTCTTTGATACAAAAAGAAGCGGACAGAGAATGCCTCTGTCCGCGAATCTGTTCTATTGTTTGTGCGGGATTGCTTTATTTGAAGTGATCTTTTCTAAAATGTCAAGGATGATGTCAGCATTCTTTTCAGCATATGTTCCTTCCAGCATGTCTTTATGAGCGCCAAAACCCGTGTACTCGCTGTAGTTTCCACAGGCGCCTTCCCATTTCGTTAAGCCTGTATTCTCGCTGGTTTCGATTTGAATTCCAGCTTCGATGAAATGAATGCTTGCTTTGATGTGCCCTTCATTCAGCAATTGTGCCCAATATTCTTGATAGTTTCTTTTTTTCTTCATCACCTTTTCTCTGACTGCTTCAGGCAGATATGCTGCAGATTCGTCATTCTCGGTATCAATAGGCAAAGGCTGTTCTTTTAGATAAGCGTCCACGATAATGAAGTCGCTGACTTCTAATCCTTTGCGCTCCATAGCCTGTGCCACTTCAAAAGCCAGGTTTCCGCCTGCAGAGTAGCCTAATAAAACGTATGGGCCCTCAGGCTGTATGTCCGTCATGCAATTAACATATTGTTCAATGCGGGTGTCTTGTTCAATAAAGTGAAACCCGTATACGGCTGCCTTCTCATTCAGTAATAAAGCAAGGTCTTTAAAATAAATGCCAAATCCCGATATCGGCGGGAAGCAGAAAAGATTTTGCGCGCCGTGCTGGTTCAGTTTGATCACATGCTGTTCATCTGCCGCTGTCAGCTGTTTAGAATAAAGTTTTTCGGCAAGCTGAGCGATTGTCGGATGTTCGAACAAGAAATCAATCGGTATGTCAATGTTCTGCTGATGTTTTAGTGTATGTATGACTTGCAGTGCTTTTAGTGAATGTCCGCCAATAGCAAAGAAGTCATCATCAATACTGATTGTGTTAACACCGAGGACTTGCTTCCAAATGTTCGCCAATTCTTCTTCAACCAAGTTTCTTGGCAATATGATGTTCTGTCGTTTGGCAGGCTTATTTTCTGGAATAGGCAGCGCGCTGCGGTCTATTTTTCCGTTTCCGGTAAGCGGCATCCGCTCCACACGCACCCAGTGCTGCGGGATCATATAGTCTGGAAGCACACGCGCCAAATCGGCGCGAAAATCCGTATCTGTTTTTTTATGATCACCGACGTAATGAGTGTACAGCTGCGCCTCTCCATCTTTTTCTCTCAATGTCACTGCTGCTTCTTGAACGCCTTCCATTTCTAACAGGCGCGCTTCTATTTCGGCGGGCTCAATTCGTTTTCCGCGAATTTTCATCTGCCTGTCAATTCTGCTGATGTATTCTAAGTTTCCATCAGGCAGCCAGCGTGCCAAATCACCGGTACGGTAAATTCTTTCTCCAGGCAAGAAAGGATGAGGAGAAAAAACAGTATTTGTCATGTCATCTCTGTTCAAATAGCCTTTAGCGACCCCATCACCGCCAACACAAAGTTCGCCGGGAACGCCTATTGGCAAAAGACGTCCTTTTGTATCTAAGATGTAAGCGGTGCTATTGCTGATTGGTTTTCCAATCGGAATCGGCCCCGCATAGTCTCTCTTTATTTCAAAAAAGGTTGAAAAAGTCGTGTTTTCCGTAGGCCCGTAAATATTATGAAGCGCGAGATCTGGGCAGGCGTGCCTGACAGCATTCATCAGAGCAGGCGAAAGTGCTTCTCCTCCGACATATAACGTATGGAGTCCGCGAAACATGTCAGCTCGTACCTGTGCCAGCTGATTAAAAAGAGCTGTCGTTAAAAATAGCACTGTGATGTCATTTTCAAGCAAATACGCTCCAAACCGATCAGGTGTCAGCATTGTCGATTTATCAATGATATGAAGGCTTGCGCCATGTAAAAGTGACCCGAACATTTCAAAGGTGACGGCGTCAAAGCTGATAGATCCAGTCAGAATAAACCGGTCATCACCGGACGCAGACGTGTAATTGCTGTTTCTGACAAGGGACACGACATTGCGATTCGTGATCATGACCCCTTTCGGCCGGCCTGTTGATCCTGAGGTATACATGATATATGCAAGATCGTCTGGACTGGAGATGGTGTTGATAGGAAAATGGTTCTCTCCCATCAATGCCTGCGCATCTGCAATCATACATGTTCCTGAGAACGCAGCATTTTGCTCCAGCCCCTTTTGAACAATCAGCATTTTTGCTTGCGTTTCCTCAAGCATAAAGCTGACTCGTTCAGGCGGAAGTTCTTCATCAAGCGGGAGGTATGCTCCCCCTGCTTTTAATACGGCAAGCACACTGATCATGAATTCGGGAGAATGTGCAGCCAATATTCCGGCTGTCTCGTTTTTCCGAAATCCCTTTTGAATTAACTCTCTGGCGAGCGCATTAGAGCGTTTATCAAGCTCTTTATACGAAATAGACATATTGCCATACACAAGTGCGGTATGGTCTGGCGTCTTTTCTGCTTGTTCGCGAAATAAATCGATAATTGTATGATTCTTTGGATACTCCGTTTTTGTATTGTTGAACTGTGTGACAATCTGCTCTTTTTCTGTTGCATCAAGAAAAGAAAAATCAGCAATTGGCATATGAGGGTGCTGTGCAGCTGTGCTAAGCGCTTGCGTAAATTGCCTCTTGATACAGCTGATCCAGGCAGCATCGTAAACGAATGCATTATAGCTGAACTTGACGACAAGCTCTTCGCCGGGAGCAACGACAAGATTAAAGTTATATCCTGATTGCTCGGATACTTGAACTTGATCGATTTGCAGCGGTGAATCGGTTTGATCAGCGGAATCGGCGATTTTCTGCTGTAACGGATAGTTTTCAAAGACGATAATGTGATCAATCAGTTCCTGTTTTAATGCGGTGTTTGCCTGAATATCAAATAAAGGCTGGCAGGTAAACTGCTCAGCTTCCAGCATTTCTTTCTGGCATCGTATGAGCAGTTCTTGAAACGTTTCGTCTTGATGTGTTTTAATTCGAATCGGTATGGTATTGATAAACAACCCTATCATTTGCTCCACGCCCGGGATTTCTGACGGTCTTCCTGATACAACTGCGCCAAACACAACGTCGTCTGTGCGGTTATATTGCTGCAGCATCACACCCCAGACCGCCTGAATTAGGGTAGCGAGCGTGACGCCGTGTTGTTTGGCAGTCTCTTTCAGCTTGTCTGTCAGTGGTTTATTTAATGAAAATATCAAATCTTCACGGTGATAACCTTCTTTTGTTTCTTTATCAGACACACGAGGCAGAGGTGATGGAGTGCTGTAGTTTTTTAAATAGGTATCCCAGTAGGCTGCTGCTTTTTCTTTGTCTCGGTTTGTCAGCCAGGAAATATAGGTGCTGTACGGACGGACAGGGTCTAATGAAAGCGGTTTTCCTGCATGAATCGATTGATAAATTTGCATAAATTCCTGCATAACGATACCTAGGCACCATCCGTCCATTAAAATGTGATGGTGACTCCAAAGACAGACATGCTCATCTTCAGCTGTTTTGAACAGAGAAATCCGCATCAGCATGTCTTTTTGCAGATCAAAGCCTTTTTGCTTGTCCTTCTCCTTAAAGCGTTCAATATACTCATTCTGGTCGTTTGTTGGCAGATGAGAAATGTCTTCGCTGTACAAATGGAATTCACGTTCTGTCATCACGACTTGCCGAGGTCCCGACAAATGCGGGACGTGCGGCAAAAACACAGTTCTGAAAATATCATGGCGGTCGATAATGGCTTGAATGCTGCGCTGAAACCATTCATAGCTGAGGCTTCCTTTAATGGTGAAGAGCGACTGCTCAACGTATGCCCCCTCCTCTTTACGGAGGAAGGAATGAAACAGCATTCCCTCCTGCATATGACTCAGAGGATAAATGTTCTTGATTTTTTTGATGTTATCCATAGTGTCTGCACCTTTCTTCACGGTTTCATTAGTGAAAACTGAGCATATCAGCAATCTCTTGCAGGGCGTCCTCGGTTAGTTCTTGATCATCATAATCGCTGATCGTCTTTTCTGTTTCTCTTTTGTTCTGGCAGTGTTCGATCAGCTGTAATAAAAATTGACGGCATGTTTCGCTAAGCTGTTCGATGGTTTTGCGCTGAAAGCGGGCATTGTCATAAGTCATATTGACAGTCAATTTTCCTTCTGCAGCGATTGCGCTGATATCCAGCGACTGTTCACGGTTCCATGTTGTGCTGATATCACCTCCGGCACCAAGCGGAGAGAATGAGAAGGCGTCCTCCTCAGGTACTTCAGCTGAGCGGCCGCTTTCAAATTGACCAAGATAATTAAAGCTGATTTCTGGTGCACCTGTGAAATTGATGTCTTTTTTGCCAGGCGCCGTCAAATATTTGATGACACCGTAGCCGAATCCTTTGTCAGGTACACGTCTCAGTGTATCTTTTGTTGTTTTTAGCACATGAACCATGTATTCTTCCGAATCTGGCAAGTCTGCGTTCAATTTAACCAATAACGGATAAATGGCGGTAAACCATCCAACAGTCCGGCTCACATCTATTCCTTCTAATACATCCTCTCGCCCGTGGCCCTCTAATGATAGTTTGAAGGCGGATTGATTGGTCCAATGGCGCAGCGCAAGAATGACAGAAGCGAGCAGCATGTCCTGCGTATCAGTGTTATATGCGCTGTTGGCGTCTTTTAAGAGTGATGCTGTCTCTTTCTCGTTTAAGGTAAACGAAATCGTGGACCGTTGTCCCTCGTCTGCTCTAGTGCCATCGATGTGATCAAAAGGCAATGCCTCTGTTTGATACTCTTCGGCTTCGCGCCAATACTTGAGCTGTTTCATTAGCTGCTGGCTTTCAGCGTAGTCAAAGAGCTTTTTCGTATACGCTTTAAATGAGCTTGTTTTAGGAGGCAGCTGAATCTCTTCCCCGCCTGCAGCTTGGCGATACCCTAAAGCCAAATCTTCAAGCAGAACCCGCCATGAGATGCCGTCAACGACGAGGTGATGAGCCGATAAAAATAAGAAATCACCGTCAATTGTGTGGAAAAGACCGGCTTGCAGCAGCGGACCATTCTTCAAATCCATTTTCTGCTGAATATCAAGTACATGACGTTTGATAATAGGCTCATACGCTCTATTTCCATCATTGCCGTCCGGAGCTGATAAATCAATCATCTGAAGGCCGTACAACGCGTCGTCCGAATGACTGAGCGGCCGATTATATTGATCCCACTTTCCTTGTTCATTCTGTGTAAACACCATTCGCAGCGCATCATGATGACACGTTATTGCTTTTAACGTTTTGCGCAGTGCGTCTTCTTGTACAGAGGTGCTTCGATACAGCATTACGGACTGATTAAAATGGTGTTTTTCTTTTATATCTTGAGAAAGAAACCATTTTTGAACAGGCGACCATTGTACGTCTCCCTCAACCGGAGCTTGGCTGGAACTTGTATCTGAATCACGGATATAAGCTGCCAATTCTTGAATGGTCGGATGGCTAAACAAATCTTTCACTGCCATTTGCTTGCCTATCCGGTGAAGCCGCGCAGATACCTGTAACGCTTTGATTGAATCTCCGCCAAGTTCAAAGAACGAATCAGCTGTTCCGATCTTTTCTGCCCCCAGTACTTCTTGCCATATATCTGCCAGTATTTGTTCCATTTTGCTGGCTGGCGGGAGG
Source organism: Bacillus sp. FSL R5-0416 (assembly GCF_037975425.1). Classification (NCBI taxonomy): domain Bacteria; kingdom Bacillati; phylum Bacillota; class Bacilli; order Caryophanales; family Bacillaceae; genus Bacillus; species Bacillus sp. FSL R5-0416. Next base: position 2,114,207 of record NZ_CP150252.1, read on the forward strand.
AATGGACGTTCACCTTCGTGGTTGTATACAGGTTTTGGAAGTGCTCCGCGATCCAGCTTGCCGTTTGGTGACAATGGAAGTGAGTCCAGTTTTTCAATAAACGCAGGGTGCATAAACACCGGCAGCTTGTTTTGTAATTCTGAGCGTACAGCATTTGTGCTCAACTCTGGTTTTGCCACCACATAAGCACTTAATTCGGTTTGTCCTGACGCTGTTTCATGAGCAACTACTGCGGCGTCTTTTACACCATTTATACACCGGATGACCGATTCAATTTCTTTCGTTTCTACACGGTATCCTCTGATTTTGACTTGATCATCGATTCTTCCGAGATATTCGAGTGTACCGTCGGCCATCCATCTGGCGGCGTCTCCTGTTCGGTACATTCGTGTTTCGGGTTTAAATGGATTCTGCGTGAATGCTCTCTCTGTCAGTTCTGGAAGATTGACGTACCCTCTTGCAAGCCCTGTTCCTGCTATACAAAGCTCTCCCGCAACACCGATTGGCTGAAGCTGATGATTGCTATTTAAAATCAGCACTTGAGTCCCGTCAATCGGCTGGCCGATGCTTACGTATGCCTGCTTTTCCATATGTCTCATGACGGTAGTCGCCACGCTGTTTTCTGTCGGTCCATATTCGTTGGCGAGTTCGGTATGCGGACATATAGCTAAGCTGCGGTCGATCAATTCGGGGTCAGCCGCTTCTCCCGCCAGTGTGACGACTCTAAGCGTCTTTACATCTTCCGGCTGCACTACGTCCAAAAGCGCTCGATATAAAACAGGCACAATAATCATATGTGTAATCCGTTGACGAGACAGCTGATGCTTAATGGCCAGAATATCCTTCGCTTCCTCTTCATGAAGCAAAACGGCTTTTGCACCTGACAAAAGCGGTGTAAACATACTAGTTAAAAAGCCGTCAAATGAGAAAGAAAAGAGCTGCAGAATGGTATCTGTCTCGTTGAATGCATAAGCGTTTCGCCGCCACTGAAGAGTGTTGGCAATACCTTTATGCTCGACCATTACCCCTTTTGGACGGCCAGTCGTTCCAGAGGTATAAATGATATAAGCCAAATGATGGGCAGACGACATTTGCGGCAGCGGCGATTTGTCGTCTGCCTCTACACTTTCTATCGCTAAGATCTCTCCTTCAAAGTCAGCAAGTGCTTCCCGATCCGCTTCATTTATTGTCATCAGCAGTTTCGTTCCGCTGTCGCTAAGGATATAGCGTTTCCGTTCTGTCGGGTATTCAGGATCGATGGGAACGTAACAGCCTCCGGCTTTCCACACACCAAGTATGGATGCTATCATACTGAACGAACGATGCATCATGATGCCTACTGGTGTGTCCGGCTTAACACCTCGGCTGCGCAATGCACGTGCGATTCCATTGGACCACTCGTCAAGCTCCTGATAAGTGAGTGTTTTGTCTCCGCTGACAAGTGCAGAAGCTTTTGGTGTTCGTGCAGCTTGCTGCTCAAACAGTTGACTGATTGTTTGAACTCCGTATTGATTCGCTTGCCCGGTGTTAAACTCATTAAGCAGCTGGTGCCGCTCTTCTTGGGTCAGGATGTCGATATGGTTGAGTGTCACCTCCGGGTTTTTGCCGATGATGCTAAGTACATTTGTTAAATGCGATGCCCAGCGTTCAATGGTGGTTTTCTCGAACAATGCGGTTGAATATTCAAAAAGGAAATGAATGTTTCCGTCGCCTTCAGATGCCTGTAGTGTCAAATCAAATTTAGAAACGAGATGAGAAACTTGTGCCGGCTTCATTTGCAAATCATGAAGATGCAATGGCTCGTAATCATTATTTTGAACAACTAACATCGCATCAAACACTGGGTTCCGGCTCATATCCCGTGTCAATTCAAGCTTATCGACAAGCTCTTCGAACGGGTAATCCTGGTGCTCAAAGGCTTCCAATGCTGTCTCACGCACTTCCTGCAAATACTGTACGAATGGCTTCCCGCCCTCCGGGCGCGTCCGAAGCGCCAGCGTGTTCACAAACATGCCGAGTATCGGCTCAAGATCCTTGTGCGGCCGGCCGGCAATTGGCGAGCCGACGATGATATCTTCCTGTCCGCTTAAGCGTGACAAGAACGCGGTGTAAGCCGCAAGGAGCACCATGTACAGTGTGCTTCCGTTTTCTCGTGCCAGCTTGTGAAGGCCTGATGCAACCTCTTGATCCAGCGTAAATGAGACCTTGTCACCCGCGAAGCTTCGTACAGGCGGGCGGGCATGATCAGCCGGAAGATCCAGCACAGGCAGCTCGCCCTCGAGCTGCTTCAGCCAGTACGCCTCCTGCGTTTTGTACGCATCTCCTGTTTTGAATCCTTCTTGCCATACGGCATAATCTTTATATTGAATGCGCAGCGCCGGAAGCTTCCGATTATTGTACAGCTCGCCGAATTCCCGAATCAGAATGTTGACGGAAACACCGTCTGAAATGATGTGATGAATATCAACCAGCAACAGGTGCCGCTCATCTGATACCTTTACGATTTGGGCACGGAACAGCGGCGCTTGGCTGAGATCAAACGGTTTGATAAAGGCGGCTGCGGCCTCCTGTTCGGTTCGTTCGCCGAGAACTGTAGTCTGTAACGTAAACGGCACCTCGTCATGGATGCGCTGCACCGGATCGCCTCCTGCGTCCTGTTCGAAGGAGGTACGAAGCGACTCGTGGCGCTTGATCAGCTCTTTGAAAGCTCTGTCCATCCTTTCAGGGTTGAGCTTCCCTTCGAGCTCTAACACAGCCGGCATATTGTAGCCTGTCCCTCCGTCCTCCAGCTGCTGAAGGACATAAATCCGCTTTTGGGCAGAGGAAACCGGATAGGTTTCCTGTTTTTCAGCGGGCTTAATCGCTTCATATGGACTGTCCGTTCCTTCACGGATAACGGTAGCCAGCCCTTCGACTGTCGGATGGGCAAATACATCTTTTAGCGGCACCTGTACATCGAATTCTTTGGCAATCCGTGAGACAAGCGCCGTTGCTTTTAAGGAATGTCCCCCGCGGTCAAAAAAGTTGTCGTGAATCCCGACAGGGCCATTTTTCAGCACGTCCTCCCACAGCTGAGAAAGCTTCATCTCAGTCACGTTTCTCGGCGCTGTGTAGGTCTCCGCATCTGCCGCTCCGCCAGGAGCTGGCAGGGCGTTTCGGTCGAGTTTTCCGCTTGGCGTAACCGGCCACTGTTCCATCTCTATCATATAGGCTGGGACCATGTAGCCCGGCAACAGTCTCTCAAGCTGTGCCCGCACTTCGTTTTTTTGGAGCCCTTCTACATAAGCGCATAATTCCGGCTCGCCGCTGTCTGTCCGTACGGTAACGGCCGCCTCTCTTACACCTTCTATACTTCTTAGTGCCGCTTCAATTTCTCCCGGTTCAACCCGGTAGCCGCGAATTTTCACCTGATCATCCAACCGTCCCAGGAATTCAACATTCCCGTCAGGGAGCCAGCGCGCCACATCTCCTGTTTTGTACATGCGTTCACCCGGGTAAAACGGGTCTTCTAGAAAATGCTCCTCCGTTAATGCCGGCCGATTCAAATAACCTCTGGCAACACCTGCTCCGGCAATGTACAGTTCGCCGATACATCCAGATGGCAGCATCCGCTGATTCTGATTCAGGATATACAATCTGACATGATGAACAGGTTTTCCAATTGGAATCCGTTCAAGTTTTTCTTGCGGCGGACAATCAAAGAATGCAGCTTCTACGGTTGCTTCCGTTGGCCCATAGGAATTGGTTATTGAAACATTTGGAAGTAACTCGTAAAATCGGGAGACAAGATGGGTCCCCAGCTGTTCTCCTCCAGAAAACACTCGCTTGAGTCTGTTTGTCTTAATCGGTACAGAGCGATATTTTATATGTTCTAAAAATACATGAAGCATTGAAGGCACAAAATGCATAGCTGTGATCTTTTGTTCCTCTATAGCCTGCGCGATCACTTCAGGTTCTTTTTCGCCTCCCTGAGGAAGCAGATAAACAGAAGCACCGGCATAAGACCACCAAAACAGTTCCCATATTGAAGCGTCAAATGAATAAGATGTTTTATGCATAATCACATCTGATTGGTTCAGTTGATAACGGGACTGAAGGGAATTCAAAAAATTCACCGCTGATCGATGTTCAACTTCAACACCCTTAGGCCTCCCGGTAGAGCCGGATGTATAGATGACATAGGCTAAAGATTGCGGGAGAACGTCCACATTCGGATTGGACAAACGATGTTTCAGCCCGCTATTTGTCTGATTGAGATAGACAATCTCCCCTGCAAATGCCGGAACATGCAGGCCGTCAGACTGAAGCAGGAGAATGTTTGTACCGCTGTCCTCCAGCAGAAAGCTGATTCGTTCTTCCGGATAATCCGGGTCAATGGGCAGATAAGCGCCGCCAGCTTTAAGAATGCCAAAAATGCCAATCAGCATTTCAGGCGAACGCCTTCCCATAATGGCAACTGTTGTTTCAGATTTTACTCCTCGTCCGATCAGCTCCCAGGCGATACGGTTAGCCTGTTCATTCAATTCTTTGTAGGTCATCGCTCCATCTTCAAAAACAACAGCCGTCTGATCAGGCGTTTTTGCTGCCTGCTGTTCGAGTGCATAGTGGAGCGTTTGATTCATTGAATAGCCCGTCTCCTCAAACAGATGGCATGATTCAATGAAATCTCGCTCTTCTTCTTTTGTTAAGATTGGAATATTGTCCAATTCTGTTTCAGGACTGGCAGCTGTATGTTCCACAAGCGTGGTGAAAAGGCTGGCCCACCTTTGGATGGTTTCTTTCTCAAACAAAGCTGTACTGTATTCAAACTGACAGAAAAGCTCGGAATCATGTTCTGTAACGTATAGGGAAATATCAAATTTTGATATTGGGTGCACCAAGTCGTTCCACTGAAGCTGTACATCATTCATTTTTAGCTTTTGCTGTTCCATATTCTGAAGGACTAGCGTTGTGTCAAACAAAGGATTCCGGCTCATTTCCCGCTGCACACCGAGTTTGTCCACAAGCTCTTCAAACGGGTAATCCTGATGCTCATACGCTTCTAGTGCCGTCTGTCTGACTTCTTTCAGAAATTCCTCAAACGTCTTATTACCCGCCGGGCGTGTGCGGAGAGCCAGTGTATTGACGAACATCCCAAGAACAGCTTCAAGGTCGGCATGGGGCCGTCCGGCGATAGGTGAACCAATCACGATATCATCCTGACCGCTTAACCGAGACAAAAAGGCTGAATACAAAGCGAGAAGCGTCATATAAAGCGTGTTTCTGTTTTTATGGGCGAGCCGCTTTATGCGGGCCGTGATCTCTTTGTCCAATTGAAAGGTTACTTTTCCGCCTATGAATTGACGTTCTGCCGGACGTCGTTTATCTGTTGGAAGCTCCAGTATAGGAAGATCCCCGCTAAACTGCTGCTGCCAGTAAGTCTCCTGCTTTTGGTACGAGTCTCCCTTTTTAAATTTCTGCTGCCATACGGCGTAATCTTTATATTGGATCCGCAATGGCTTAAGCTGCCGGTTTGCATAAAGATCGGTAAATTCTCGGATTAGGAGCTGAACGGATACGCCATCTGAAATGATATGGTGCATATCCACCAGCAATACATGCTTCTCGTTTGACACTTCTATAAGGCCTGCTCTAAATAATGGCGCCTGGCTGAGATCAAAGGGACGGACAAATCCCTCGATAGTGGTCTCTTTACTTAACGTAAACGGCACTTCGGTGTGGATACGCTGAACCGGCTCGTCATCAGCTCCGGATACAAAGGAAGTTCGAAGCGGCTCATGCCGGCTGATCAGTTCTTTACATACAGCAGACAGTTTGGCGACATCCAGTGCACCTTCCAGTTCTAAGACCGCAGGCATGTTATAGGCGACACCCTCATCAAGCTGTTGAAGCACATAGATTCGTTTTTGGGCCGAAGATACAGGATATGTATCCCTTTTTTCTGCTGGTTCAATTGCTGCATACGGATTTTGTTCTGCCTCTCGAATGATTAAAGCTAATCCTTCAACAGTCGGATGAGCAAAGATGTCCTTAAGTGAAACTTGCACATGGAATTCCTTTGCGATCCGTGACATAAGCACTGTTGCTTTTAACGAGTGGCCGCCATTGTCAAAAAAGTTGTCTTGGATGCCTACATGCCCATTCTTTAGCACATCTTCAAATAGTTGTGAAAGCTTTGCCTCTAACAGATTTCGAGGGGCAGTATATGGGTTTCCGCTGATTGAAGCATCTGGCTCCGGAAGTGCTGCGCGATCTACTTTTCCGTTTGGGGTAAGAGGTATGCTGTCAACCCATACCCATTTCGCCGGAATCATGTATTCTGGGAGCTCACTAGCCATATAACTGCGTAAATCTATTGCATTCAGCTTTTGTACACTGCAATAGTAAGCGCATAATTCATGTTCACCGTTTTGATCTTGCCAGATGAGAATGGCAGCCTCACTAATGTCCGGATGATTCATTAGCGTGACTTCGATTTCTTGCGGCTCAATTCGATAACCTCTGATTTTCACTTGATTGTCTGCCCGTCCGATATATTCGATGTTGCCGTCTTCAAGCCGTCTGGCCAAATCACCTGTCCGGTACATAATCACACCAGGCCTGAATGGGTCGGATGAAAATTTGTCGCTTGTCAGTTTATCGTGATTGACATATCCTCTGGCAACACTTGCGCCGGAAATATAGAGTTCGCCTGGTACGCCGCATGGCTGAAGCTGTTTTTGATGATTCAAAATATATAGATCAGTACAGCCTATCGGTTTACCGATTGGCGGAAGCTCAGGAATAGGGTCTCCAGGATGAATGGTATACGTAGATACCACATGAGTTTCTGAAGGTCCGTAATGATTGTGCAGGTGTATGCCGCGTTCACGCAACACATTTTGGAAAAGGTCTGAAATCATTAATTGTTCCCCGGCTGCGATCAGGTGTTTGACGCCATCAGGAAACGAGTTCGCAAGTTCTCGCTCGCTGAAAATCATTTTGATAAAAGCAGTTGGGAGAAACACAATATTCGTCTGATGCTTGTTTATAAATGTAAACAGCTGAGGCACATCTCTTTTTATGTCTTCTGGAACGATGTGGAGTGTGCCGCCTTTCAGAAGCGCAGAAAATATTTCTTGATAGCAGACGTCGAAGGAAGGTGTCGCAAATTGCAGAACATCTGCTTCAAAGTCAATGCCGGAGTGAGTATATTCGAACTTCAGCAAGTTAGCCATGTTTCGATGCTCAAATTGAACACCCTTTGGTTTACCTGTTGTGCCTGATGTATAAATCATATACAGCAGATCGTCAGCATTGTTGACTGACTTTATGTTACTGCCGTCTACTTTGCTTTCGATTTCTTCTGGATAAGTGATAATGTAATTGTCTTCTAACGATGAGGAAAGATGCGCTTGTGAAACAACATGCGAACAGCCGCAATCATGCAGAATATAACGGATTCTGTCAGCCGGGTAATGCGGATCAACGGGAACAATGGCGCCGCCTGCCTTTAAGATTCCAAGAACGCCGGTGATAAACGCCGCAGAGCGATCCATCATAATCGCAACGGGTTCCTGTCTCACAACGCCTTTCATTCGTAAATGCCGTGCCAATCTGTTAGCCGCTTTATTCAGTTCTCTGTATGTTAATGAGCAGGATTGATCAATTACAGCATGAGCATCTGGTGTCTTTTCCGCTTGCTTTTCAAACATGGCATGGATGGTTTCGTAAACTGGTGTTCGATCTGTGATTTCTCCAATCAGCTGCCGCTTTTCAGTATCTGTCGTGATATCGATTTCTTCAGGTGGAAGATTCGGATTATTTAAGATTTGTGATACAGCATTCAGAAGATGCTCTTTGACAGAGAGCACAAAAGACCGATCGTGCTGCTCCGCATCATAGTTCATTTTGATATGAATTTCTTCCCCTGGCGCCACCATAAGATAAAAGCTGTAGTTGGTTTCATCTGCGACAGTGAAATTATGAATCTGAAAAAGATCAGTAGCATGTTCCTGTTTGTTCAGCATTTGAATCTCTTGCTGCACCGGATAGTTTTCAAATACGAGAATATGATCAATCAGCCCTTGCTTAACAGCTGAGCGGGATTGAATCTCATATAAAGGGTGGTAGCTGTACGCTTCAGCGGCAAGACGGTCTTTTTGCATATCTTTTATAAGTTGAAGAAATGGCGTTTTTGCCCCCTGCACCCGAACCGGCATCGTATTAATGAAAAGACCTACCATATGTTCAATGCCTTCGATTTCTGCGGGCCTTCCTGAAATGACAGAACCGAATACGGCGTCATCGTTATTATTATATTTTTGCAGCAGAATGCCCCAAATGGTATGAAAAATCGTACTGAGTGTCACTTCTTCTCTAGCAGCAAGCTCTGAAAGCCTGCTGCTTTCTTCCTTAGAGAATGAAAATGTAACGTGTTCCTGCCTGCTTTTTCCCTTTGTTTTTTTCTGCTTCGGGAGCACGGTTTGCTGTTCGTGGCCGGAAAGATAATGGTCCCAATAAGAAACCGCCTGCTCTTTGTCTTGCTCCATCAGCCATTTGATATACTTTCCGTATGGCTGGACCGGCTCCAATGTTATAGGGGATGCATTTACATAAGATGCGTAAATATGCAGAAACTCCTTTAGCACAATGCTGAGGCACCAACCGTCCATCATGATATGATGAAAGGTCCAAATGCAGGAGTACTGGCTCTCTCCTGTTTGAATAAGAGCGATGCGCATGAGCACATCCTTTTGCAAATGAAACCCCCGGTCCCGGTCCTTTTCTTTCCATTGCTCGATAAACTGTGATTGCTCCGCCTCGTTTAAATGAGTAATGTTTTCTTCCAGGACGATGACATTTCGTTCTCTCAGAACAACCTGCTGGGGGGAGGAAACATTTTGGCTGATAAAAATCGTTCTGAAAATATCATGTCTTTCTACAAGAGCGTTGATGCTGTTTTGAAAAAACTGCGGGTTGACTTTTCCTTCTATTGTAAAAGAAGCTTGCTCAACATATGCCTGTGAATCTTTTTGCAGGAGGGAATGGAAAAGCATCCCTTCCTGCATGTAAGACAGCGGATAAATATCCTGAATTGAATTCGCTTTTGTCATGTTCATGTCTCCTGTCACGATTTTCTACAATTCTTCCACCAAGCTGGATATGCTGTCCAAGTCCTCTGCCGTTAATGATTGACTGCTGAAATCGCTCAGTGTCTTTTCTGCTTTCTGTTGACCGGCGCAGTGTTTCATAATGTCCAGCAAAAAGTGTTCAATCCTGTTAATAAGCTGCTCCATTGTGTTTCTATGAAAGCGGGCTGGCGGATAACTAAGATTGAAATGGAGCTTTTTGTCTGCTGCCATTGCACTCATCTCAATGATTTGCTCACGCTTCCATGTATGAGTGATATCCTTTCCGCTTCCAAGGCTTGATGGACGGAAGGTGTCCTGTCTTTCGATGTCGTTGAACTGGCCCAAATAGTTAAAGCTGATTTCAGGTGTTTTTGAAAACGTAATGCTTTTATTTTCAGGATGTGTAAGGTATTTCAGCATACCGTAACCTACCCCTTTGTTTGGTATCCGGCCCAGTGTATCTTTAACGGTTTTTACTGAGGTTCCGAGCTCATCCCTATGATTTTCAAAGCTTATGAGGGCCGGGTACATGGATGTAAACCAGCCGACCGTCCTGCTGATATCTAACTCTGGCAGAATGTGTTCTCTCCCGTGTCCTTCCATAGCGATACGGAGCTTGCTTCCTCCTGTCCATTCACAAATCGCCAAGGATGCTGCGGTTAACAGAATATCTTGTGTATCTGTGCCATAGGCGTGATTGACGTTTTGCAGCAAGACGGCGGTGTCTGCTTCAGTCAGTGAAAAGCTTAATGAGTCCCTTTTGCTGAAGTCGATGTTCACATGATGCGGTATTTCATATGGCAGTTCTGCGGCTTGCTGTTCTTCTACACTTCGCCAATACGCCTCTTCGCGAATCAGCTTACTGCTTTGGGCATATTCCTGTATGCGTCTTGCGTATTCCTGGTAGGAATCCGTTTTAGGTGGAAGCTGGATCGTCTGGCCTGCAGCAGCTTGTTGATATCCGGCTGACAAATCCTCCAGCAAAATCCGCCATGAGACACCATCAACGACAAGGTGATGGATCGCAAGGAACAAGTAATCTCCGGTCAGTGTTTTAAACAAAGCGGCGTGCAACAATGGTCCTTCCTGCAAATTGATGCTTTGCTGAAGATCTGCAACTTCTTGTTTGATTTTCGTCTCCCAGCCGCTTTCTGACTGTGAAAGATCAGAGGTTCTTAAGCTGTATAGCTGTGACTCATGAATGCCTTGGTTGATTTGAATCCATCGCCTATCATCGTTGCGATAAACCATCCGAAGCGCATCATGATGCTCCGCCAGTTTTTTCAAGGCTGGTCTAATGGCGTTTTCAGATAAACGTCCAGAATGGAATAGCATGACAGACTGATTGAAATGGTGTCTTTCTTCAATATCTTGTGAAAAAAACCATTGCTGAACAGGCGTCCAAGGAACGTCTCCCTGAACGGGTCCTTGCTCTATGATTCTCTCTGACTTACGGATAAATGGTGATAAGTCCTTTATCTTTGGATGACGGAATAAATCACTTACCTGCAAGCTTAGTCCATAGCGCCCAAGGCGTGCAGAAACTTGAAGGGCTTTGATTGAATCTCCGCCCAATTCAAAAAACGAATCCTCTATTCCGATCCTCTGGATGCCGAGAACTTCCTGCCAGATCAACACAAGTTGGTCTTCAAGGTCATTTCGAGGTGGAGCGTACGTTTGTTTAGATGTGAAATTTGGTTCAGGAAGTGCTTTTCGGTTCAATTTGCCGTTTGATGTGAGCGGGAGAGTCTCCATTTCAATAATGTACGCCGGGATCATATAGTTTGGCAGCGAACGCGCGAGAAGTGAACGTACTTGTTCAGCATTCGTGCCTGCTTTTACGCTGATATAGCCAAACAGCTCTTTGCTCCCGGTCTGGGCTGTACGTGCTAACACTGCGGCTTCTTTGACCCCGTCTATTTGACGAAGTGCTGATTCGATTTCACCCAGCTCCACCCGATAGCCTCTGACTTTTACTTGATCATCAATACGCCCAACGTACTCAATTGTGCCATCAGGAAGCCAGCGCGCCAGATCACCTGTGCGATACAGTCGATCGCCAGGTGCAAATGGATTTGGGACAAATTTCTCTTTCGTTAGATCAGGACGGCCCAAATATCCTCTGGCGACGCCATCTCCGCCGACACAAAGTTCACCGACAGCTCCGACCGGCTGCAGCACTCCCCATTGATTTAAGATATAAGCGGTGGAATTACCAACCGGCCGCCCGATCGGAATGGAAAGTTCATATGTTTTTTGAATGTGAAGGCATGTCGAAAAAGTTGTATTTTCGGTAGGGCCATATCCATTCCATATAGATACTTCAGGGCAGACATTTCTGATTCGATTGACGTGGCTCGGCGACAAAGCTTCTCCGCCTATAATCAAATGTTTCAGCTGTGAAAATGTTTGTTCATTTTGTTCTGTCAAATGATTGAATAGAGAAGATGTCAGCCAAATCGTTGTGATTCCTTGATGTTCTATGTACCTCTTAAGCTGATGGGAATCGAGAAATGTTTGTTGATCGGACAGATGCAAAGCGGCACCATTTAGCAGCGGTCCGAAAATTTCAAATGACCCAACGTCGAAACCGATTGATGATGTCATAAGAAGGCGGTCTTCAGGTGTAAATGTAATATAATTGCTGTTTTTAACAAGACGAATTACACTTCGCTGCTCAATCATGACACCCTTTGGTTTACCGGTTGATCCAGAGGTATAAATGATATATGCAAGTGAATGTGGCCCTGCTGAAGAATCAACGTTCTTCGTTTTTCCTTGCTTTTGAATATCTTCGATTATGATTTGTTCACATTCAATGTCTAATAGCTGTTTTTCTGTTTTTTCAGATTGAAGGAGTAATGCCGTCCCGCTGTCTGACAGCATATAAGCTATTCGTTCAACAGGCAGATCAGAAGCAATAGGCAGATAGGCTCCCCCGGCTTTCAGAATGCCCAGCATTCCTGCAATGAGTTCTGGTGTTCTGCCTGTCAACAAGGCTACAACACTATCAGGCCCTACACCCTTAATCTGTAGAACTGAGGCAATTTGATTTGCCCAGCTGTTCAGGTCCTCGTAAGTGAATACTTGGGTGTCGCTGACAATTGCTACAGCATTAGGCGTTTGTTCAGCCTGCATTTCAAAGAGTCTGCTGATGGTTTCATTTCTTGGATAATCTATTTTTGTACGATTGAGCTCGTGGATAAGGTAATGGGTCTCATCCTCATTCAGGATATTTATTGTTCCGAGAGCGGCTTTGTTGTCTTTGATGATGGAGAGTAACATATTGATGAAGTATTGAAGCCACTTTTCTATCGTTTTTTTCTTATATAAGTCAGTACTAAACTCCATTTGGAACGTCAGCAAACCGTGGGGCTGTTCCTGGGCATATAGGGTTAAATCAAATTTGGACGTTTGATGCCCATTGTTTGCTGCAGGTTTGAGACAAAGTTCATCCAGTTCCAACGATTCCTGATCCATGTTTTGAAGAACAAACATTACGTCAAACAGCGGATTTCTGCTCATATCCCGTGTCAATTCAAGCTTATCAACAAGCTCTTCGAACGGGTAATCCTGGTGCTCAAAGGCTTCCAATGCTGTCTCACGCACTTCCTGCAAATACTGTACGAATGGCTTCCCGCCCTCCGGGCGTGTCCGAAGCGCCAGCGTGTTCACAAACATGCCGAGTATCGGCTCAAGATCCTTGTGCGGACGGCCGGCAATTGGCGAGCCGACGATGATATCCTCCTGTCCGCTTAAGCGTGACAAGAACGCGGTGTAAGCCGCAAGGAGCACCATGTACAGTGTGCTTCCGTTTTCTCGTGCCAGCTTGTGAAGGCCTGATGCAACCTCTGGTTCCAGCGTAAATGAGACCTTGTCACCCGCGAAGCTTCGCACCGGCGGGCGGGCATGATCAGCCGGAAGATCCAGCACAGGCAGCTCGCCCTCGAGCTGCTTCAGCCAGTACGCCTCCTGCGTTTTGTACGCGTCTCCTGTTTTAAATCCTTCTTGCCATACGGCATAATCTTTATATTGAATGCGCAGTGCCGGAAGCTTCCGATTATTGTACAGCTCGCCGAATTCCCGAATCAGAATGTTGACGGAAACACCGTCTGAAATGATGTGATGCATATCCACCAGCAACAGGTGCCGCTCATCTGATACCTTTACGATTTGGGCACGGAACAGCGGCGCTTGGCTGAGATCAAACGGTTTGATAAATGCGGCTGCGGCCTCCTCTTCGGTTCGTTCGCCGAGAACTGTAGTCTGTAACGTAAACGGCACCTCGTCATGGATGCGCTGCACCGGATCGCCTCCTGCGTCCTGTTCGAAGGAGGTCCGAAGCGACTCGTGGCGCTTGATCAGCTCTTTGAAAGCTCTGTCCATCCTTTCAGGGTTGAGCTTCCCTTCGAGCTCTAACACAGCTGGCATATTGTAGCCTGTCCCTCCGTCCTCCAGCTGCTGAAGGACATAAATCCGCTTTTGGGCAGAGGAAACCGGATAGGTTTCCTGTTTTTCAGCGGGCTTAATCGCTTCATATGGACTGTCCGTTCCTTCACGGATAACGGTAGCCAGCCCTTCGACTGTCGGATGGGCAAACACATCTTTTAGCGGCACCTGTACATCGAATTCTTTGGCGATCCGTGAGACAAGCGCCGTTGCTTTTAAGGAATGCCCCCCGCGGTCAAAAAAGTTGTCGTGAATCCCGACAGGGCCATTTTTCAGCACGTCCTCCCACAGCTGAGAAAGCTTCATCTCAGTCACGTTTCTCGGCGCTGTGTAGGTCTCCGCATTTGCCGCTCCGCCAGGAGCTGGCAGGGCGTTTCGGTCGAGCTTTCCGCTTGGCGTAACAGGCCACTGTTCCATCTCTATCATATAGGCTGGGATCATGTAGCCCGGCAACAGTCTCTCAAGCTGTGCCCGCACTTCGTTTCTTTGGAGCCCTTCTACATAAGCGCATAATTCCGGCTCGCCGCTGTCTGTCCGTACGGTAACGGCCGCCTCCCTTACGCCTTCTATGCTTCTTAGTGCCGCTTCAATTTCTTCCGGCTCAATCCGGTAGCCGCGGATTTTCACCTGATCATCCGTGCGCCCGAGGAATTCAACATTCCCGTCAGGGAGCCAGCGCGCCACATCCCCGGTTTTGTACATGCGTTCACCCGGGTAAAACGGGTCCTTAAGAAAACGCTCCTCCGTTAATGCCGGCCGATTCAAATAACCTCTGGCAACACCCGCTCCGGCAATGTACAGTTCGCCGGCGACACCAGAAGGCTGTACGGCTAAATGTGGATCTAAAACATACAAACGCGCACCGGGTACGGGCTTCCCAATCGGAATCCGCAAACGGTCCCTGTCCCGTTCTGGGTCCAACACGTAAAATGCCGCGTCTACCGTTGCTTCTGTCGGCCCGTAGCCATGGATTAATGATACCTGCGGCAAGATAGAAGCAAAACGGGCTGCCGTACGCGGCGCAAGCGGTTCACCTCCGGCGAATACACGCTTTAGGTTTGCCCCGTCACCGAGCGCTAACATTTCCGCTTGATCTAGAAAGCTGTTCAGCATAGCCGGAATAAAATGAGCCGTTGTCACGTTTTCCTGATGAATGGCTTTTACGATCAATGCGGAGTCTTTTTCCCAGCCGGGCGGAAGCAGATACGCCGAAGCACCGGAAAGAGCCCACCAAAACAGCTGCCACACAGACGCATCAAAGGAAAAAGAGGTTTTCACCATGACGATGTCATCTTCTGAAAGCGGAAACTGGTGCTGCATGCCGGTCAGAAAAGAAACAGCCTGGCGGTGCTCAACGGCCACTCCTTTCGGCTGCCCGGTAGAGCCCGATGTATAGATGACATAGGCGAGAGATCCGTCGCTAACAGAAGCAGACACATAACGTTTTACTTCTTCACGATCAAGAGATGTCATGTCAACTTCAAGCGTCTCTCCAGAAAAGCTCGGTGCGGAGCATCCCGGCTGTGTCAGCAAGAGCGATGCCCCGCTGTCTTTCAGCATGTAGCTCAGCCGCTCCTTTGGATACGCAGGATCAAGCGGCAAATACGCCCCTCCGGCCTTCAATACAGCAAGGACAGCGATCAGCATGTCAGGTGAGCGTTCAGACAGGATACCGACGATACTTTCGTTTGTGACGCCGCGTGCCGCAAGGTGCGCAGCCAGCCGGTTGGCGTACATGTCAAGCTCAGTGTATGTCAGCGAACCGCCGGAAAATCGGATAGCTGGCCGCTCCGGTGTGACTGCCGCCTGTCGTTCAAACAGCCCATGCAGGGTTGGGGCTTCAGGTGAAACAGATACTGTCCTGTTATTTTGAGAAACGATTTTCCGTGTTTTGTCCTCATCTAGCAATGTCATCTTTGACACAGGAAGAGATGGATCAGAGATGACGTCAGAGATCAAGTGCTGTAAATAATCTTTTATTTCGGACATCATATTTGGTTGATAAGTGCCTGTATGAAAATGAATCCGAACGTACAAAGTACGCCCTGGGATCACTTTGACACTGCATCTATAATTAGTTACCTCTTCCATCTCAAAATCTTTCACGGAGAAATCAAATGATCCAGCTTGATTCAGCTCTTCAATCTCTTGTTGAGTAGGTGTATTTTCAAAGACGATAATATGATCAATCAGCTCTTGTTTAAGAGCGCTCTGCGCCTGAATGTCATATAAAGGGAAGTAACTATACGCTTCTGCTTCAGTCATGTCCTTTTGCATTCCGCTGACTAGGTCAGAAAAAGACAGAAAATCACTTTGGACTCGAATAGGAATGGTATTGATAAAAAGTCCGACCATGTTTTCCACATCTTTTAGCTCAGAAGGTCTGCCTGATATAACTGATCCGAATACAGCATCGTCGCGGCGATTGAACTTTTGGAGCATGATTCCCCATAAAGCTTGGAAAACAGTGTTAAGTGTCGCACCACATGCTGCAGCGATTTTCTGTAATTCGGAGGTTTCTTTTTCAGGAATGGTAAACGTGATCTGCTGTAATGTCCCATCCGACATTTGATCTGTTCTTTTAGGCAGAGGTGAAGCTTTTTCGAAATGCTGAAGCCTCTTTTTCCAATACTCAGCTGCTTCTTCCCGGTCTTGCTGCATCAGCCATGTAATATACGTCCCGTACGGCTGTACGGGAGGCAAATCAGGAAACTGCCCTTTTCCAAGCGCTTGATAAATATGGAGAAAGTCTTTAATGACGATGCCTAAACACCAGCCATCCATTAAAATATGATGGTGGCTCCAGATACAGACATAATGATCAGGCGCCCATTTTAAAATAGATATTCTCATCAATACATCCGTTTGGAGATCAAAGCCTTTTGATTTGTCCTGTTCTTTGAATGCCTCTGTACAATGTTCTTTATCTTTTTCATTGAGGTGAGAAATATCTTCAACATAAACAGGGCAATGACGTTGCTTGAGCACGACTTGACGAGGTTTGGCTACATTTTTATAGATGAATGCTGTTCGAAAGATATCGTACCTGTCAAAAACAGCATCCATACTTTTCTGGAAACGCTCCAAGTCAAGCTGTCCATTGATCGTAAAAGAAGCCTGTTCAAAATAAGCTCTCGACTGCTCATCATACAATGAGTGAAAAAGCATCCCTTCCTGCATAAATGACAAAGGGTATATATCCTGTATTTCAGGTTGCTGCGGCATCAGTGAATCTCCTCTCCTATAGTTTGTTGACGGCTCCCATGATCTCACTCAATTCATCAAGCGTTAAGTCTTCATCAGTGAAATCAGATGCGCTCCACTCTCGGTTTTCTTTGCCCGTACAATGCTCAATGATATTTTCCAGAGTCTGTTTAAAATGCCCGGCAAATGTTTGAATGGTTTCTTCCTCAAATTGATGTCTGTTATAGATGATGTGCATGTTCAGGCACCCCGAAGAAACGGCGCCGCTGATATCCAGTGCATAAGGACGCTCCCAGTTCGGGCTGATCTCATTTCCTGGCTTGATGTCAGACACCTCAAAGGCATTTGATTGAATATCCTGATCAAACTGGCCTAAATAATTAAAGCTGATTTCTGTGCTGTTTTTCTCAGAGCCCCATCTTTTGCTGATATATTTCAGCACGCCGTAGCCCGCGCCTTTATGCGGTATACGGTGCAGCATATCTTTTGTCTGTTTAATAAGGTGGCCCAGCCGCTCTTCTTTGTCCTTATGATCGGAATCTCTCATATCAAGCCACACAGGATAAATAGAGGTGAACCAGCCAACAGTTCTGCTAATATCGATGTCCTCAAGATATGATTCCCTTCCGTGGCCCTCCATGCTGATTTTAAATTGGTTATTTCCCGTCCATTTCTGCAAAGCAAGACCTAAAGCTGTCAGAAGGATATCATTCATCTCCGTGCTGTAAGCTTTATGTGCAGCCGTTAGTAGTAATTCTGTGTGATGGCGAGATAGCTCAAAATCAATCACTTCTGTATCTTTGAATGTGTTATATGCTGCGTCATTGTCTTTTGGAATAGGCTGGATGTGACGGCTCTCGCACTCATCCCAGTACGCTGCTTCGCGCTGCACCTGGCGGCTTTTAGAGTAGTCAACTATTCTTTGTGAATACGTTAAATATGAATCTGTTTTTTGCGGCAGTTTAATAGATTTTCCTGAGACTGCCTGTTTGTAAGCAGCTGAAAAATCCTCGAACAAAATGCGCCAGGAAACCGCATCAACAACTAAGTGATGAATCGTCAGAAATAAATGGTCACCATTCTCGGTTCTAAACAATCCAGCGTGAAGTAAGGGGCCGGTTTCCAAACGAATATGTTCTTGCATCCGGCTGGCTGCTTCCTCAATCGTGTACCGTGCTTCTGTTAGGCTATCCTTTACATCAAACAGTTCAAGTGCATATAGCTCCTCATCTGAAAGATCTATCCCTCTGTTTATCTGCACGTGCCTGCCATCTTCATGCCGGCATACGATTCTCAGTGCATCATGATGAGTCACAAGGCTTTTTAGTACTTTTCTAAGCGCAGCCTCATCAAATTGTTCAGCCCGGTAGATCATAACGGACTGGTTAAAATGATGGCTTTCCAGAGATTGCGAGAAAAACCACTGCTGGATAGGTGTCCAAGTAATCTCGCCTTCGACCGGGCCTTGGTCAATGACGCGTACGTCTTTCCGAACCCGGGCGGACAGTTCACCAAGAGTCTGATGTTCAAACATCTCACGTACTGTCGTTTCAAATCCGCGCTGCTTCAGTCTGGCACAAACCTGCAGCGCTTTAATAGAGTCTCCGCCAAGCTCAAAGAAATTGGCGCTTACACCCAGATCATCTACATTAAGAAGCTCCTCCCAAATTTCAGCCATCACCGTTTCAATCTCATTTCTAGGACTGATATCATCAGCTGTATAAGCGTGTTTTTCAGGCTCTGGCAGGGCTTTCTGATCGAGCTTTCCATTAACAGTCACCGGGATGCTGTCAATTTGTATCATACGGGCAGGCAGCATAAAGTCAGGCAAGGCGTTTTTTAGGGAAGCCCGGATGTCTGATATATTCGCAGCCTGTTGATCTTTTATCACCATATATGCATATATAGCTGTTTGCCCTCGCTCGTCTGCTCTGGTAATGACAGCCGCCTCTTTAATCATTGGATACTGAAGAAGTGCCGCTTGGATTTCGCCTAACTCAATACGGTGCCCTCTGACTTTCACCTGCTCATCAATGCGGCCTAAGTATTCCAGCTCGCCATTTGACAGGCGCTTAGCAAGATCTCCTGTTCGGTATAATCTGTCTCCCGGAAGATAAGGATTGGATACAAAACGGTTAGCGGTCAGCTCATCTCTGTTGTGATATCCCCGTGCCACACCTTCGCCGCCTATATACAGCTCCCCTGGAACTCCGATCGGCTGCAGATTCATATGAGCATCCATCACATAAGCCTGCAGAGTTGAAAGCGGCCGTCCGATATTGCTTTTATTTTTTGCAATGTCTGCTGCGGACAATTTTTTGAATGTTACATGGACCGTTGTTTCTGTAATACCGTACATATTAATCAAATCAGTATGAGGATATTTTTTATTCCAGCTTTGAAGCATGCCGGGCTGTAAGGCTTCGCCGCCAAAAATCACGTAGCGGATGTTTAAATGATCTGTATGATTTTGATCTTCAAGCATCAAGCCGTAAAAAGCAGTCGGGGTCTGATTGAGTACAGTGACGCGCTCTTTTTTTAATAATAAACGGAATGCATGGGGGTCACGGGCTGTTTCTTTAGAGACCACGACTAATGTACTTCCGTTCAATAACGCACCGAACATCTCCCATACAGAGAAATCAAAGCAATAAGAATGAAATAACGTCCAGATGTCTTCATGGTTAAATTCAAAAGGCAGGTTTTGATGCTTCAAGAGACTGATCACATTGCGGTGCTCGACAATGACTCCCTTTGGCTGGCCAGTCGTTCCAGATGTGTATATCACGTATGCGGGCTGATCTGTTACTATTTCTTGAATGTTTACATCAGCCGGAATTGAGTCGTTTTCACATTCATCGATATACAAAATATGCCCGGTGTAGTCTGCAGGTTTGTTTTGACCGCGCTCTGTCAGCAGCCGTTTTGCTCCGCTGTCATTGAGCATAAAGCTAATACGCTCTTTGGGATATTCAGGATCAATCGGCAAATAGGCCCCGCCAGCTTTTAAAATCGATAAAACGCCAATGATCATATCAGGTGACCGATCGAGCATCAGACCGACGATATCGCCAGTTCTCACCCCTTGTTTGATCAGCATAGCAGCTGCCCGCTCGGTTTTTTCATTCAGGTCTCCATACGTAAGCTGAGAATGGCCGCACACCACTGCGATATGCTCTGGATATTTAGCGGCTTGCTTTTCAAATAAGCTTACTATGTTTTCATTTCTCGGATAAGCCGCATACTGTCCCATTTTTTCAAGGAGCAACCTACGCTCTGCAGCAGGAAGCAATTGCATGTCCGAAATTCTCATCTCGGTATCCGCCGTTACCCCTTTCACCAATTCAATAAAATAGGATGCCCACTGCGTAATGGTTTCTTCTTCAAAAAGAGCAGTGCTGTATTCAAAACGGCAGCGTATTCCACTCGGATGCTCCTCAGCGTGTAATGTTAAATCGAATTTAGATATATCATGTTTAGGAGTGACAGACGAAATCGACAGACCAGGCACTTCGAACCGGAAATCTTCACTGCTTTGAAGCACAAGCATCGCATCGAACAGCGGGTTGCGATTTATCTCTCGATTTGTATCGAGCTTATCTGCCAGCTCCTCAAAAGGATAATCCTGATGCTCGTAAGCGGTCAGAGCCAGGTGGCGAATGTCCTGCAAATAGGAGCTGAACGTTTTGTGGCCCTCGGGCTTGCTGCGCATCGCCAATGTATTGACGAACATCCCGATGACGCGCTCCAGATCAGCGTGCGGTCTTCCGGCAGCAGGCGAACCGACAACAATATCCTCTTGCCCGCTTAGCTTAGATAACAAAATAGAATAGACAGCCAGAAGAATCATATACAATGTTGTTCCCGTTTCAGCCATTAAACGGTGCAGTTCATCAGCCGTGTCTTTATCAATGTTGACTTCAATTGTTCCACCGCTGAAATCAGGGAGACGCGGCCTTGTTTTATCAAGCGGTAATTCTAGTGTAGGAAGACTCCCGCCAAGCTGACCAAGCCAGTAGGCCTCCTGTTTTTTGTATAGCTCTTTCGGGTGCTTCTCTTGCTGCCAAACAGCAAAATCCTTATAATGCAGGTTTAAAGCTGGCAACTCTTTTCCGCAATATAAGTCAGTAAATTCTTGGACAAGAGTGCTCATCGAGACACCGTCGGCAATAATATGGTGCATATCGAGCAGCAAAAAGCCGCGATTATTGCCCATTGTAATGACACATGCTCTAAAAAGCGGACCGGATGATAGATCAAACGGTTTGATAAAGGTCTCGATTGCAGACTCAAGCATTTGTTCTGATTCCATTTCAAGCTCTTTTAGATCAAAAGCCATCTCTGAGTAAATGATCTGCACAGGCTCGTCTCTGTCAAGCACAAAAACAGTCCGTAATGCTTCATGCCGATTCACAAGTTCTGTGAGAACGCTTCTCAACCGCTGGCGATTCAGACTTCCGCGTAATTCAAGTACAGCTGGCATGTTATAACCTGTGCTGTCATCTGCCAGCTGGTGAAGAGCATATAATCGTTTTTGCGAGAAAGACAGCGGATAGACATCTCTTTGATCCGCAGGTTCAATCTGTGTAAAAGCGTGTTCTTTTAAGCTCATCAATTTGCCCGCCATGCTTTCAACCGTCGGATAAGAAAACACCTCACTGAGCGGCAGCTCGACATTAAGCTTTTTATGTATTCTTGATACCAGTGCGGCCGCTTTTAAGGACTGTCCGCCTAACTGAAAGAAATCATCACGAATGCCGATGTGCTGTTTATTCAGCACATCCTCCCATATATGTGCGAGATCAGCTTCGATTAAGGTTCGGGGCGCCATATATGTGACACTCGTATTGTTTTCTGGTTCAGGAAGCGCAAACCTGTCAAGCTTGCCGCTGGATGTTAATGGCATCCGGCTGATGTTGATAATACTTGCTGGGATCATATAGGACGGCAATGTCCCGGCAAGATGCTGATACAAGTCTGGGAGGCTGTTTCCCTTTTCTGGAACGATATAAGCAACAAGCTCCTTTTCCTCAGCAGAAACATCACGGGCCAGTACCGCGGCTTCCTTTACCCCCGGTGCTTGTCGAAGAACTGTTTCAATCTCTCTCAGTTCAATACGGTAACCCCTAATTTTTACTTGATCATCAAAACGTCCAATATATTCAATCGTTCCATCAGGCAAGAAGCGGCCTGCATCACCTGTTCGGTATAAACGCTCCCCTTCAAGGAATGGATGATCAGAGAATGCTTTCTGTGTCAGCTCTTGCTGTTTGTAGTATCCTTTCGCAAGACCCGCGCCGGAAATACACAGTTCACCCGCCGCGCCGATCGGCTGCATTTGATTTCCGTGCAAAACAAATACTTTTGTGTTTCTGATCGGGTGTCCGATCGTAATCCTCTCTTTTTCATTCAGATGCCGCAATATTGTTGTTGCCACACTGTTTTCTGTGGGCCCGTATTCATTTGCCAGTTCTGCAGAAGGACAAATCATTTGACTCAACTCAAGCAGATCAGGCGTGACCGCTTCACCCGCAAATGTCACAATACGAAGACTTTTTGCATCGTCAGCAGTCATCACTTCCAATAACACCCTGTACAGGGAAGGAACAATGATCATGTGGCTGACCTTATAACGAGCTATTTTTCGCTTAAGGGCCAGCACATCCTTCGCTTCGTCATCTGTTGTCAGCAGTACGCACGCACCAGATAAAAGCGGGGTAAATAAGCTCGTTACACAGCCGTCAAACACGTACGAAAACAAATGGAGGGATATATCCTGTTCGGTCATGCCATACTCTTCCCGTCTCCATTGCAATGTATTGGCAATACCGTGATGATCAACTAAAACCCCTTTAGGGCGCCCCGTCGTTCCCGACGTATAGATCAAGTAGGCTAGGTCACCTGGCGGCATATTTGGCGCTTCTGTTTGGTAACTTTCTGTATGTTCTATCGTTATCGTATTTCCTTCATAGGACGGAGGGATCAAAGAAATAAGGTCTTCTTCTATCAGCAATTGAGCCGCTTGACTGTCCTTCAGCAGGAAAGAAAGACGTTCTGCTGGAAAATGTGGATCAAGCGGCATATAAGCGCCGCCTGCTTTCCAAATCCCAAGCAGAGCTGCAGGCATTTCCATTGACCGGCCCATCATTACAGCAACGATATCTCCAGATCCAACGCCTTTTTCTATCAGGGCGTGCGCAATCTGATTGGCTCTTATATTTAATTGGCGATAGGTCCAGCGCTCGTCTCCCATTTTTAATGCTGCCGCTTCAGGTGTTTTGCGGGCTTGTTCCTCGAACAATTGGGGTATCGTTTTGTTCACATAAGGACGCTCAGTTTCGTTAAACGATTGGATAACCTGTTGCTCCTCCGGCGGCACGATATTGATGTCACTGACGGCAACATCGGGATTTGTCAAAATGCAATCCAGTGCTTGCTTTAGATGCCCCTGAATCCTCAGCATCTCCTCCCGCTCGTAAACGTCTGCGTTGTAGCTGAATTTGATATAAAATGATTCTCCCGGAACGATAACGATATTAAAGTCGTAATTGGTTTGTTCCGACATTGAAATGTCACTCAGCTTCAGAGCGCCTTCGTCATTTTCACTCTCCACGCTTAATGCCTGATGAAGCTGTACAGGGTAATTTTCAAAAACAAAAATATGATCGATCAACCCTTGCTTCAATGGACTATGGTTTTGAATCTCATAAAGCGGATAATAGCCATGCTGTTCAGATGATAAAATATCCTCCTGTACGGCTTTGACCAGCGAAGAAAACGTTATGCCTTCCGCAGATCGGATTCGCACTGGAACAGTATTGATAAACAAGCCGACCATTGATTCAATCCCGTCAATCGCTGACGGGCGTCCCGAAATGACGGAGCCAAAAACGGCATCATCTGCAGCATTATATCGATGGAGCAGCACGCCCCAAATACTCATAAACAGCGTGTTTAATGTCACTCCCCAGTTTTGGGCAGCCTCTGTCAGTTTCTCAACCATATCCGGCGCTAATGAAAAGCTGACCTGGGCGGCTTTATAATCCCCCTCTGCCGTGCGGCGCCTTATTCGGGGAATAGAAGCAGTATTGCCGTACTCCTTTAAATATTCGCTCCAGTAGGCAGCAGTCTCTTCTTGATCTTGTTCTCCGAGCCATTCAATATAACGGCTGTACGGCACCGTGCTGCCAAGCTGTACAGGTGAGTTATTTTTGAGCGAATCATACATGCTGAAAAACTCTTTAAGAATAATGCCGAGACACCACCCATCCATGATGATATGGTGATGTGTCCAGACACATGTATATTGGCTGTCTCCTCTATCAAAAAGGGCAAGACGCATTAAAGGATCTTTTTGCAAATCAAATCCTTTTTCCCGATCCTTAGTCATAAAAGCATCAATCAGCGCCTGCTGTTCTTGATCAGCCAGGCGAGAAATATCTTCTCTATATACTGTCAATTCCCGGTTTGATAAGACTACCTGCTGCGGACCTGTAAGATCTGGTACTTCTTTAATGAAAATCGTTCTGAAAATATCATATCTAGAAACAAGAAGGTTTAAGCTCTTTTGAAACGAGTCGACGCATAGATTCCCTGTGATCGTAAACGAGGTCTGTTCGATATATGCTTTCGAGCTGAAATCCATTAGTGAATGAAACAGCATTCCTTCCTGCATGTGCGATAACGGATAAATATCTTGAATTTGTGCCGATTGTGCCATCAATTCCACACACCTTTTCAAAAGTTAAAGATCTTTCACGAGATCTTCGATGCTAGATAATGCAGACAACGTTAATTCCTTATTGCTGAAATCGCTCAGTGTTTTTTCGCGTGCTTTTTTCTGCGAACAATGCTCAATCGTCTCGATAAGATGCCTGTGAAAACGATCCATAAAGTACTCAATTGAGTGCTTGCTGAACACCTGGGTGTATACCGCTTTTACTTGAAGCCGTCCGTCCGTAATGAGAGCATTGATGTCCAGCTCATACTCTCGTTCTCTCTCACCCGCTATTTCGTGACGGGGCTGGTAATATGATAATTGAAACGTATCAGCTTCCTTCTCTTCGCTAAATTGACCGAGATAATTAAAGCTGACCTCAGGCTCTTTATGCCGCAGTTCTCCTATGTGTGTTAACAATCCATATCCAGTTCCTTTGTTCGGTACTCTTCTCAGCATATCTTTTGTCGTCTTAATTCGGTATGCGAGCTGATCCTCGAAAGGCTCGGGAATACCCATGTCTAGCAGAATAGGATAAATGGAAGTAAACCATCCAACGGTCCTTGAAATATCAATGTTTGGCACATGCCCTTCTCTGCCGTGTCCCTCAGTGCTGATCACGATATGGTCATGCCCTGTCCATTCAGAAAGCGCCATTCCTAAAGCCGTAAGCAAAAGTTCGTTGGCATCAGTACCATAGGCTTGCTGGGTTTCAAACTGCAATTTTTCAGTCCAGTCCTCGGATAGTACAAACGCTGCTGCGTCGCTGTTCTTTTGGAGTCTGTCCGGCACATTTTCTATGTCCTTAGGAAGAAAAGCAGTGTGAGCGTCTAAAATCGTTTGCCAATACGGTTTCTCTGAAAGCAATTGTTTACTTTCAGCTATTTGGGTAAGACCATCGGCGTAGGATAAATAAGAATCCGTTTTTGGCGGTAATTGGATTTCTTTCTTTTCTAAAGCCTGTTGATATGCTGCAGCTAAATCTTCAAGCAGAATTCTCCAAGAAACGCCATCTATCACAAGATGATGAAGTGCAATCAGCAAATGATCCCCTTCTGCCGTTTTAAACAAGCCTGCTTGCAGCAAAGGCCCTTTTTCTACATTCATTTTGCTTTGAATGACGGTTTCCTCAGCGGCAAGTTTTTCATCAAGATGAGCCCTTTCCAGCGATGCTTTTGTCCAATCTGAAATATAAAGGCCAAACAGTTCATGATCCTTGTGATTGATTCCGCGATTAAACTGAATGACATGGCCGTTTTGGTCATGTTGGAAAATCATGCGAATGGCATCATGATGCTCGGTTATTTTACGCAGCGCTAGATGAAGCGCGTTAGCATTGAATCCTTTTTCACTGAAAAGCATGACGGACTGGTTGTAATGATAGTGAAAAGCATGTACCTGTCCGAAAAATCTTCGCTGAATCGGGGTGAGTTCAGCTTCACCTTCCGCAGGTCCCTGGTCCGCTTGAGATGCCAATGGTGTGATATGTCCGCATAGTTCCTGAATCGTTGAATAACGGAATAAGTCGCGTATTGTCATGCTCCAGCCTTCAGCTGCCAGACGTGCTGCCACTTGTAATGCTTTAATTGAGTCTCCGCCAAGCTCAAAAAAGGAATCGTGAATGCCGACTCGTGACATGCTCAGTACATCTTCCCATATATACGCCATCGTTTTTTGCATGTCGTTAACTGGTGCGGTATATGGACGCGATAACACATTATTTGGAGCCGGCAAGGCATTTCTGTCCAGCTTTCCGTTTAGGGTTAGCGGCATGTTTTCTAAAGGAATCAGATGTGCAGGAATCATATACGCTGGCAGCTCCTTTGTTAAAGCAGCACGGAGAGCATTCGTATTGACGTCTGAAGGCACAATATATGCTGCCAAACCAGCCTGTCCATTCTTATCATGCTGAACGGCAACAGCAGCTTCTCTGACAAGCCCCGTTTGAAGCAGAACACTTTCAATTTCTTCTGTTTCAATTCTGTATCCATTTATCTTCACTTGATAATCCATTCGGCCAAGAAGCCGGATCGTTCCGTTTGGAAGCCAGCATGCTCGATCACCGGTTCTGTACAGCCTTTCTCCAGAGACAAATGGATTTTCTGTAAATTTCATTTGCGTTAAGTCAGGTTTATGATGATAGCCTTTCGCAACACCTGCCCCGCCGATGCACAGCTCGCCGGCAACACCGATCGGCTGAATTTGATCAGTCTGGCTGAGTACGTACATGTGTACATTCGGCAGCGGGCTGCCGATTGGTACGTTATCTCCCGTACACTCTCCACCCATACTGGTTTCATAGAAACTCGAATCAATGGTTGCCTCTGTGACACCATAGCTATTAATGATGCGCATGCTTTGGCCAAAGCGATCTGTCAATGTTTTGAAATCTTGAGCTTTCACCATGTCGGAACCAAGAATCAGCATGTCTAAGTCAGGAAGCTTGAACTGGTTACGGTATACATACTCCATCACCGGGATAATGAGAGCCGGTGTCGACTCCATCACCGTGATTCTCTGAGAGTTCATGATTTTATATATTTCAGCAGGTTCCAGCCGTGTTTCATCTGGGCAAACGATTAGAGTCCCGCCGTTGGTCAATGTTCTCGCCAAATCTCCTGAGAAGACATCGAATGAAAAGCTCGCGATTTGAAGCAGTCTGACAGGCTTCCGATCCAGTTCATAAATTTGACGCCAAGCAAGAGCAGCATGAGTAAAGTTCTGATAGGTGACAATAACACCTTTAGGCGCACCCGTCGTTCCTGACGTATAAATGATATATACCGGCTCTTCAGGAGCAGGAGATAAGTTAAGGTTGCAGTTACTTTCTTCATAAGTGCTTTCATCGTCAAGGCAGATATGAGACATCTCAGATTCAGGAAAGTTTGAAATCAAATGCTTCAACTCTCTCTGTAAAAGAAGAATATCTGCCCCGCTATCACGAAGAATGTATTCAATACGGGCTTTTGGATAATGTGAATCGATTGGGATATACACTCCGCCAGCTTTCATCACTGCCAGCACCCCAACAATTGCATCGATGGACCGCTTGGCTAAAACAGCCACAGTTGGCTTTGGTCCTTTTCTGTTTTGCAATGTTCGTGCCAGACGATTGGCTCTTTCATTTAGAAGGCGATAGCTAATCTCTGTTTCGTTATCAATAACAGCTATATGTTCTGGAATTTCTTCAGCTTTCGCTTCAAATATGCGATGAAAAGGAACATCTTTTTGAGCAAATTCAACCTGAGTTTTGTTTAATCCAAAGACTATTTTTTGTTTTTCTTTATCACTAAGTACGTTTATTTGTGCAAGGCTTGTTTCAGGAGTTGAAAGTGCCGCATGCAGAAATTCGATAAAATGATCGGCCCAGCGTTCAATTGTAGCTTTCAGGAATACTTCTGTACTAAATTCCATTTCGCAGCAAATAGATCCACTTATTTCCGTAGCTATTAATGTGATATCAAATAAAGAAATGTGATGTGCGAAATTGGCAGGCCGGACTTTTATTTCTCTCAGATCTATGTCCTGTTTTTCCACATTTTGAAGGATAAACATCGCATCAAACACTGGGTTCCGGCTCATATCCCGTGTCAATCCAAGCTTATCGACAAGCTCTTCGAACGGGTAATCTTGGTGCTCAAAGGCTTCCAATGCTGTCTCACGCACTTCCTGCAAATACTGTACGAATGGCTTCCCGCCCTCCGGGCGTGTCCGAAGCGCCAGCGTGTTCACAAACATTCCGAGTATCGGCTCAAGATCCTTGTGCGGCCGGCCGGCAATTGGCGAGCCGACGATGATATCTTCCTGTCCGCTTAAGCGTGACAAGAACGCGGTGTAAGCCGCAAGGAGCACCATGTACAGTGTGCTTCCGTTTTCTCGTGCCAGCTTGTGAAGGCCTGATGCAACCTCTTGATCCAGCGTAAATGAGACCTTGTCACCCGCGAAGCTTCGCACCGGCGGGCGGGCATGATCAGCCGGAAGATCCAGCACAGGCAGCTCGCCCTCGAGCTGCTTCAGCCAGTACGCCTCCTGCGTTTTGTACGCATCTCCTGTTTTGAATCCTTCTTGCCATACGGCATAATCTTTATATTGAATGCGCAGCGCCGGAAGCTTCCGATTATTGTACAGCTCGCCGAATTCCCGAATCAGAATGTTGACGGAAACACCGTCTGAAATGATGTGATGCATATCAACCAGCAACAGGTGCCGCTCATCTGATACCTTTACGATTTGGGCACGGAACAGCGGCGCTTGGCTGAGATCAAACGGTTTGATAAATGCGGCTGCGGCCTCCTGTTCGGTTCGTTCGCCGAGAACTGTAGTCTGTAACGTAAACGGCACCTCGTCATGGATGCGCTGCACCGGATTGCCTCCTGCGTCCTGTTCGAAGGAGGTACGAAGCGACTCGTGGCGCTTGATCAGCTCTTTGAAAGCTCTGTCCATCCTTTCAGGGTTGAGCTTCCCTTCGAGCTCTAACACAGCCGGCATATTGTAGCCTGTCCCTCCGTCCTCCAGCTGCTGAAGGACATAAATCCGCTTTTGGACAGAGGAAACCGGATAGGTTTCCTGTTTTTCAGTGGGCTTAATCGCTTCATATGGACTGTCCGATCCTTCACGGATAACGGTAGCCAGTCCTTCTACTGTCGGATGGGCAAACACATCTTTTAGCGGCACCTGTACATCGAATTCTTTAGCGATCCGTGAGACAAGCGCCGTTGCTTTTAAGGAATGCCCCCCGCGGTCAAAAAAGTTGTCGTGAATCCCGACAGGGCCATTTTTCAGCACGTCCTCCCACAGCTGAGAAAGCTTCATCTCAGTCACGTTTCTCGGCGCCGTGTAGGTCTCCGCATCTGCCGCTCCGCCAGGAGCTGGCAGGGCGTTTCGGTCGAGTTTTCCGCTTGGCGTAACCGGCCACTGTTCCATCTCTATCATATAGGCTGGGATCATGTAGCCCGGCAACAGTCTCTCAAGCTGTGCCCGCACTTCGTTTCTTTGGAGCCCTTCTACATAAGCGCATAATTCCGGCTCGCCGCTGTCTGTCCGTACGGTAACGGCCGCCTCTCTTACACCTTCTATACTTCTTAGTGCCGCTTCAATTTCTCCCGGTTCAATCCGGTAGCCGCGAATTTTCACCTGATCATCCAACCGTCCCAGGAATTCAACATTCCCGTCAGGGAGCCAGCGCGCCACATCTCCTGTTTTGTACATGCGTTCCCCCGGGTAAAACGGGTCCTCAAGAAAACGCTCCTCCGTTAATGCCGGCCGATTCAAATAACCTCTGGCAACACCCGCTCCGGCAATGTACAGTTCGCCGGCGACACCGGAAGGCTGTACGGCTAAATGCGGATCTAAAACATACAAACGCGCACCAGGTACGGGCTTCCCAATCGGAATCCGCAAACGATCCCTGTCCCGTTCTGGATCTAACACGTAAAATGCCGCGTCTACCGTTGCTTCTGTCGGCCCGTAGCCATGGATTAATGATACCTGCGGCAATACAGAAGCAAAACGGGCTACCGTACGCGGCGCAAGCGGTTCACCTCCGGCGAATACACGCTTTAGGTTTGTCCCGTCACCAAGCGCTAACATTTCCGCTTGATCCAGAAAGCTATTCAGCATAGCCGGAATAAAATGAGCCATTGTCACTTTTTCCTGATGAATGGCTTTTACGATCAATGCCGGATCTTTCTCCCAGCCGGGCGGAAGCAGATACGCCGAAGCACCGGAAAGAGCCCACCAAAACAGCTGCCACACAGACGCATCAAAGGAAAAAGAGGTTTTCACCATGACAATGTCATCTTCTGAAAGCGGAAACTGGTACTGCATGCCGGTCAGAAAAGAAACAGCCTGGCGGTGCTCAACAGCTACCCCTTTTGGCTGCCCGGTGGACCCCGACGTATAAATGACATAGGCGAGAGATCCGTCGCTAACAGAAGCAGACACATGACGTTTTACTTCTTCACGCTCAAGAGATCTCATGTCCACTTCAAGCGTTTCGCCAGAAAAGTTCGGTGCGGAGCATCCCGGCTGTGTCAGCAAGAGCGATGCCCCGCTGTCTTTCAGCATGTAGCTCAGCCGCTCCTTTGGATACGCAGGATCAAGCGGCAAATACGCCCCTCCGGCCTTCAATACAGCAAGGACAGCGATCAGCATGTCAGGTGAGCGTTCAGACAGGATCCCGACGATACTTTCGTTTGTGACGCCGCGTGCCGCAAGGTGCGCAGCCAGCCGGCTGGCGTACATATCAAGCTCAGCGTATGTCAGCGAACCGCCTGAAAAGCGAATGGCCAGCCGCTCCGGTGTGAAAGCTGCCTGTCGCTCAAACAGCCCATGCAGGGTGAAAACTTTAGGCGAAACAGCTTCCGTCTTGTTAAACTCATACAACAATTTTTGCTTTTCTCTTGTATTCGTCATATCTAATTCTCTTATAAAGCTGTGCGGATGTTGAAGGGCGTTTTCCAGTATGGTAAGCAGATGAGATTGTATTCGTTTAATATCCTCAAGAGAAAACAAGGTATTTTGATAGTCGAAATTTAATTGAATGGTTCCATTGTCTATCCGTTCTTGTATTTGAACTGAAAGCTCGTTCGCGGTGTATCCGCTGAAATAAAGCGCTGTTTCATAGTCAAAATCATCTGCATTATGCCACTGAAGTGGCTGATACTGCATAGATATACCGATAAGGTTGTGTAAATCCTTCTGTTCATTTCTTAATTCATTTACAAGCAAATTATAAGGAAACCGTTGATGACGCATAACAGAAAGCTGTTCCCTGCCTATTGTGCGGACAAAGGAAAGAAAATCTGTGTCAGGATCAACCGTTATTCTGATTGGAAGAGAACTAACGAACATGCCGAGCATTTCTTTTTCAGCCTTTGACCCTCTGTTGCCATAGTAGGTGCCAATGGCAAGATCTTTTTTAGAAGTGATTCGGCTGATGCATATGTAAAATGAAGCCATAAATAAGGAAATGATATTGATCTTGTGTTCTTCGCAGAAGATTCGAATCGTTTGCTCTAGATCAGGTGAAAGAATGATGGTGTCTCTGGATGCAGAAGTGCTCTGTTTTTGTAAGGACGTCTGGTCGGCTAACGAGTGGTATTCCAACGGGTGCTCAAAGGTTTGCGTCCAAAATAAACGGTCCTTTGCAAACCGCGGAGATTGTAGATATTGACTCTCTTTTTCGATGTAACTCAAGTAAGAAGGTTCCGGCTGATCAGGTAAAGGATCTTTCTTTTTCATTTTTTGATAAAGATCTATAATTTGATTTCCCATCACATTTAAAGAGATTCCATCCATTATGATATGATGGAATTTCGCAAATAGCCAAACTTCATGAGAGTCAATTCTAAGGAGGTAAAATTGATAAAGAGGCGAGTTGAACAGTTTAAATGGAATGCTCGCTTGATCCTGAATCCATTGCTCTATTTCTATCATTTCAACATTTGAAAAATCAATTATTCTAAGTGGATAATATTTATATTCAGTAAGGTGCAATCGCGGCTCAAGCTCTTCTCCTTCTAACAGCTGAAATCTAATGGCGTCGTTGCGGGAGATGGAATGATTCAGCGCTCCCTCTAGAGTATCAAGCTCAATATTGCCTTTGAATTTCACACAGGCTGTGAGATTGCAAATGCTGGTATCTGGCTCCAGCAGTTCGGTAAACCACACTCTCCTTTGGGCATGGGTTAAAGAATAAGTATGTTCGCTCAACGGATTCCCTCCAGTTCTCATAATAAGAGGATAAGAAAAAGTAGAAAAAAACAGAAAAATGTCAATAAAAGAAATTATATGACTATATAATCCATATATGCACTATATTAACGGATATTTTTTAAAGTACAATAAAAAACATTAAATTTTTATAACATTTTTTTGAATATAGTATTATTTCTTTATTTTTCGTTTCTTTTTTTATCAAATTTCCGGATATAAAGTGATAAAAGTATTGTTTTACATAAGGTCTTATACACTACTTTTTAATCGAACTAATTTTCTTTTGTGCATCATTCTTCTAATTGTTGGAAGGTTCGACAAAGCGTTATTACAGACATAAAAAAACCTGTTTTCTCTTGGAAAACAGGTCTGCCGCTATTATTGATTTGCCAAAATGACAGCGATTTGATCCTCAATATCTTTTCCATCCTCTTCATCAATCAATCCATTTAGAAGAATAGAGAAAACAAGTTTTTTTCCGCTCTTTGTTTCTGCGTACCCCGATAGAGAGCTTACCGTACTGAGCGATCCGGTTTTTGCTCTTACTTTTCCTTGTGCAGGAGTGTCTTTCATGCGGTTTCTCAGCGTTCCGCCCACCATTCTGTCAGGATTGCCCGCAACAGGTAAAGAATTTAGATAAGCCGAGAACCAACTCTGATCCTGAATGTCATATAACAGCTGTGAAAGTTGATCTGAGGATACAGCATCAATATGTGAGATTCCTGATCCGTCTCTTAAGACGAGTGATTTAGAATCAACACCAAATTCCGGAAGCGTACTGTTTAACACTTCGAGCCCCTTTTCCCAGCTCCCTTCTCCTTTTTTCACTTTCCCCATCTCTTTTACGAGCACTTCGGCATGTCCATTATTACTTAATTTCATGAACGGCACAAAAAGTTTCGATAAAGGCATTGAGCGATGAGAGAGCAGCACATCTGAAGAACTAGGTGCTTCACCCGTCTTGATGTCCCCTTTCACAGTAATACCTTGTTTTTTTAGTGACTGCTTAAATAAATCTAAGGCATATCCGGCAGGCTCCCAGACAGAAATCCATTCCTTTGTCTTGTTTGCGTCAACCGGTACGCTCCCTTCAATTGTAATCGTGTTTGTTCCATGCTCTCTTTCGATTGTGAGGTCTTTCTCTGAACCGGCAGCTGTCGTTTCAGCATCGTTCTTTATCGTTATATAATCGTTTTTTGGAGAGACAGACACGGCAGGCTCTTCCCCTTCTTTTTGATTTGGGGTGACCTCAACAATCACAGTGCCTGCATCATAGTCTTCATTTGGAGACGCTGTTAGAGCGGAGATTGGCGCGCCATAATATGTGTATTCATCGCTCCAAGGCATATCAGGTGATAATCGCATGTCATCATGCCACGTATCATCACCGATCAGATTGCCTTTAATTACTTTTACGCCGGAATGTTTCAATTTCTCAGCCATTTTGTCAAAATCAGATGGTAAAAGTGTCGGATCGCCTTTCCCTTTCAAATAAAGGTTACCATTCAGCTTTTTCCCTTTCAGTGTTCCATCCGTCCGGACCTCGGTTGTAAAAGAATAGTTCTCGCCAAGGACAGAAAGTGCCGCGGCCGCTGTCAAAAGCTTTAGAGAAGAGGCAGGCCTCATTCGGGTTTCTCCTGAATGTTCATATAGAACAGCACCTGTTTCCGCAGAGCGAACGGTGATGCCGGCCATTGCGCCTTCGAGGGCAGGATGATCAGCTAAAATCTTATCGATCTGCCCGGAAAGTGCATCTTGTTTTTCAGCGGCAAGCGCAGCCTGATGCATATAAGGCACCGAAGCAACGACGAAAAGCAGTAAAACAGCAACATAAAGCTTTATGCTTTTTTTCATTCATTTCCCCGCCTCTCTGCGCTTCATCATTGGCTATTGATGATTCAGTTCAATGGTGATACTGCTTTTAGCTGTCGTTTCTTCTCCCGGCTCCAGCACTTGTAAACCAGTGAGTGACGAAGGTAAATCAAGATTCACAGCGTTTGTCACCCATGTGTAAGGTTCAGGGCATAAATACCCTTGTTTTCCGTCCGCATTGTATACAACCCAATGGTTAAAATGTTCATCTGCCTTATAAATAATGCTGATATGTGCATGCTGATGATAAATGACTGCCTGGTTTTCTCCGCCCCTCTTCTGATAGGAAGATAAAAAGACATCATCCAGCTGCTTGTGGCGCAAATCCATTCCTTCATGCAAAGCTTCTTTATTCGGTACATCCATCAGTTTCCCGGTCGGCAGCAGGCGTTCATCCAACTCCCATTGCTGATCTGCTGTCAGGGAGAATAACGAGCTTTCTGCCGGAAACACAAATGTAGTATGATACCCAATTCCCCAAGGAAACGCTTCCTTTCCTTTGTTCATGACCGTCGCATGTTTAAATAGGGTATTCCCCTTGATCGTGTATGTCATCCGAACGACGGCATGATGAGGAAATTGATTCTGCACATGGGGAAGCTCAGAAAGATCAATTTCTGTTTCAACAATCACTCCTTCATCAGTTTGCTTCGTGGTCACGACATTCCACTTTTCATGGTAAAGAAACCCATGAAGATGGTTGTGTTTATCCTTCTCGTTGATATCAAAATGATACGTTCTGCCCCGGAAACTGAATGTACCGTCACTTATGCGGTTAGGCGGGAACAGGATTGGAATGCCATACAATGTTGGTGTGTCGTGAAAACTTTCTGCTGTTTCCGGTTCACGCAAAAGCTGGACATTTGTTGTTTTGTCCACGAGAGAAATGACGTTGCTCCCCCACTCAGGGACAACAATCATTTCTAGATGTTCGTTGCCCGCTTTGATGGCCGGCGTTCCCAAATACGTGATTTTCTCAATAAAGTTTGCCATGTTTACTCAACCTCTCCTTGATTCATTGCTAGTATAAGAATTCAATGTACTGTGCCATATTTCCTCCATTTTATAGTTTCCCCTATCAAATAAAAAAACACCGTTCAAACTTATGAACGGTGTGATTCGGAGGCTATTGGATGAGACGTGTGATTTGTTTCTTTTTCCAGACGAATTGATAATACCCATAAATCAACAGCAAGCTGACGGCAAACGCAGCTGGATAACCAACCCAGACGCCGAGTATTTCAAGCTTTGTATAGTGAGAAAGGACGAAAGCAACAGGTACCTCTACTCCCCAGATTGCAAAAATACTGATGACGGTCGGCCATAAAACCGTTCCGCTTGCCCGCATCGTTGCAGAAATAATTTGGGCATTTCCAAACAGCAAATAGCTCCACAATGTAATCATCAAAAGACGGTGTGCAATGTAAAGCGTCTCTTGCTCGGTTAAAAATAACGATAAAATCTGATGTGAAAAAACATAGATCAGAATGATCAGTACGCCGCCAATGATATAATTCAGCCAAATCCCCACGCGAATGACCTGCTTTAAGCGGTCAAACTCGTTTGCCCCAATCGATTGCGCAGCGAAAATAGAAACCGCAATACCAAGGCTGACGGCCGGCATCTGTACATAGCTGGCCACCTGGTTGACCACTCCGTATGCAGCTGTTGCATTAGAGCCGTAATGATTGACGAATGAAATAACCGCTATCTCTGATAATGAGACAAGAATCATATTGATGCTTGCTGGGACCCCAAGACGCAGCAGGAGAACCAGCAGTTCCTTATCCATTTTCAAATAACGACGCACTGTTTTATCAAATTGCAGCGGGTGTTTTCGCTTTCGTAAATACACCATTAACACGAGAAAAGTCGCAATCGTGGAAATGACAGTTGCATATGCCGATCCGTATATGCCCAGTTTCGGAAAACCAAACATGCCAAGGATTAAGACAGGCAAAAGCGCGATGTTGATGACCGTGCTCACAATCAGCGTATAAAACGGTGTCTTAGAATCCCCTGTTCCGCGCAAAAAGGTAGTATATGCAAAATATAAAAACATAAACGGCATAGCATAAAATAAAATACGTGCATAGTTAGCGCTGACATGAATGACATTTTCAGGCGTGCCCATTAAACGAAGGATATCCAGGGTGAAAATACTGCCGATGACGGCTAACACAACGCCTAATAAAAATGTAAACGTGAGCGTCGTCCCGACAACAGCCTTTAGCCGTTCCTCATTTTTCGCTCCGTAAGCTTGTCCGATCAGAATCGAACTTCCTGAACCGATCCCAATCGTAAATGAGATTAAAAGAAAAAATAATGGGAAAAAGGATGATACAGCTGCCACTGCATCAACACCGAGCCATCTGCCTACAGCCATCATCCCGACTAGCTGGCCGACTGATTGCAGCACATTGCTCAGCAGAAGCGGCACTAAAAAGAGTGACATCGACCGCCAAACTGATGGTTTGCTTTTCTTTTGAGTTACAAGAGGTTCTTGTGATGTTTCCATATTAAAGGACTCCTTTATTTGAAATCGTTTTTAAACATGCCCTCATTTTTTGACAAAAACAGGATATGCAACATGTTATTATTCATCACTGCACATATGAAACCCTTCCCGATTCTTCTAATTTTACACATCTTTTTAGCTTATGAAGAATAAACTAGCAAGTAATGGCGTATTTTTTGTGAGTAAAAGAATAAAAAAATAATTTATGCAAAAGTATTGTAATCTATCCGTAATTATTGTAACATTTGTAACATAAGAGAAAGAGATTTTGAAGGAGAGAGCGATAATGAAAAAATGTCTTCTATTTCTAACAACCATTGCACTTATTCTGTCATTAAGCACAAATGCATTTGCGAAAAATACATCAGGCGATTTATCACAAAAACAAGCATTACAGTTGGCATTATCCGCTAGAGAACATTTTTGGAACACCATGAGCGGCCACAATCCGAAGGTGAAAAAAGCAGTTTGCCCATCAGGCACATTCGAGTATCAAAATCTTCAATATGTATACATGTGCAGCGATCTAGGCACTAAAGCAAAAGCGGTGAATTATTTAACTCCTATTTTTACAAAAACAGCAATCGAAAAAGGCTTTAAAGATTATCATTTCACTGTTTCAAAAGGAAAACTTGCTGTTCCAATCGGTGACGGAGACAATCTTTTGAATTGGAAAAAATCAACTGCTAAACTGATCTCTAAAAAAGGCAGCACAATCACATACGAATTTACCGTCCCTACATTAGACGGATCCCCTTCTGCAAAACGGAAAGTGACATTTGTGAAAGAAAATAAAAAATGGAAAGTCAATCAATTTGACGCAGTTATATAAGAAAAACGCCCGGGATAAGCGGGCGTTTTTTATTTGGTCTGCATAAAGAAAGACAACAGGCGAAAAGTGCCTGTTGTCTTTTTGTGAATATAACGCTCTAGGAGAGATTCGAACTCCCGACCTGCAGTTTAGGAAACTGCTGCACTATCCGCTGTGCTACTAGAGCTTTTGGTATTTATATAGTAGCTCTGATGATCAATATTTTCAAGCGATTTGTATTAAAGCCCTCCAAAAACCTTATACGCGGCTCTTGTTGTATCTTCATCAATACCAATATACCGCATTGTAATTGATGGTGATGAATGATTCAGTATTCTCTGCAGCTCGGCGATGTCTTTCGTTCGCTGATAAAAATGATAGCCAAACGTTTTCCGGAGTGTATGCGTCCCTATCTCCTCAAGTCCGCACGCCGCAGCGGCCTCTCTTAAAATTCTGTAGGCCTGAATGCGGGAAATCGGCTTCCTGGTCCGCACTGATTTAAAAAGATATTCGTTTTCCTTCATGTCTTTCGTATACTCGTATATTTCCTGTTTCAGCGATTCTAAAATAAGAATCTTTCTTTTCTTTTTCGTTTTGCTTTCAGTCGCCCATAAATGATCTTTATTTTGAACGTCCTTCACTTGCAGCGGCAGAATATCAGAAATGCGGAGCGCGCTGTTGATGCCGAAAATAAACAGAAAATAATCCCGCTTGTTTTTGTTAAGCAAATACTGTTTGACTTCTTGGATTTTCTCTAGACTGCGAATCGGCTGTACAATATGCATCAAAAAACTCCTTAAAAACCGTCATGTAACGTTTTGAGGTCTATGTTACTATTATAGCTGAAAAACGTTGAATGTCAAAGTGCGGCGGCGTTTATGTAACATAATATACATAGTGTTACATAAGCTGTTAAAAAAGCTTCTTAAAACCTTCACCCTATAAAATGAGCTTTAAAGCCTCTTATAAAGCTTTTAACCTCTTGGATACTTATCCCCCTACTAATCATCAAAAAACCTCTTAAAACGAAATCTGACACTCCCGATTTTCTGGAGCTTCCGCAAAAATATACAAAAAAAGACACAATTTCAAATTGTGTCCTAATCCTCATCCTTTACATCAATATCTTCCGGGATCGGTTCATTTAATATTTCATGCACCAGTGCTTTGTAATTCTCCAGCTGTTCGAGATGCGTTTTGAACTGTTCCTTATAAATCAAAAATTGCTCCCCGTCATGAACGGCTCTGATTTTCCCTTCGAGCACCAAGCTTTTAATATAATCCTCTGAAAGATTTGTATATTCTGCTGTTTCTTCAATCGTTAAATACATATAGCAGTCCCTTCTTAATCCGTATGCTGATTCTAATATAGCACATGGCTCATATCAATATAATCAATTTTGCACAGAAAAATGGCTTTATGTACTATATAATATACCATTTGTCACTTGTGAAAACGCTGTAATTTTTTTACGCTAAGATTGTAACAATACAGCTTCATATAGGAGGGAGAACATGAAAAGAACGTGGAACGTCTGTTTAACAGCTCTGCTTAGTGTTCTGTTAGTCGCTGGAAGTGTCCCTTTTCACGCGGAAGCTAAAAAACCGCCCAAAAGCTACGATGAGTACAAACAAGTAGATGTTGGAAAAGACGGCATGGTTGCGACCGCACATCCTCTTGCTTCTGAAATCGGTGCTGATGTGCTGAAAAAAGGAGGAAATGCTATTGACGCAGCGGTTGCCATTCAATTTGCACTCAATGTAACAGAGCCGATGATGTCAGGTATTGGCGGCGGCGGTTTTATGATGGTGTATGACGGAAAAACGAAGGATACAACGATAATCGACAGCCGTGAGCGTGCTCCAGCAGGCGCAACTCCTGATATGTTTCTGGACGAAAACGGCAAAGCAATTCCTTTCTCTGAACGTGTAACAAAAGGTACTGCCGTTGGTGTTCCAGGCACTCTGAAAGGGCTGGAAGAAGCCTTGGATAAATGGGGAACCCGTTCGATGAAGCAATTAATTACCCCTTCTATTAAACTCGCTGAAAAAGGCTTTCCGATTGATTCGGTGTTGGCAGAGGCCATTTCTGATTATCAGGAAAAGCTTTCACGGACTGCCGCAAAAGATGTATTTTTACCAAATGGCGAACCGCTTAAAGAAGGAGATACCCTTATTCAAAAGGATTTGGCTAAAACATTTAAGCTTATTCGCTCCAAAGGCACTGACGCTTTTTATAAAGGAAAATTCGCTAAGACGCTTTCTGACACTGTCCAGGATTTCGGCGGATCAATGACAGAAAAAGATTTAGAAAATTACGACATTACGATTGATGAACCGATTTGGGGAGACTATCAAGGCTATCAAATCGCTACTAC
This sequence comes from Bacillus sp. FSL R5-0416, assembly GCF_037975425.1. NCBI lineage: Bacteria > Bacillati > Bacillota > Bacilli > Caryophanales > Bacillaceae > Bacillus > Bacillus sp. FSL R5-0416. Next base: position 2,153,985 of record NZ_CP150252.1, read on the forward strand.
TCCTCCTCCAAGCTCCGGCGGTATTTTCTTATTGCAAATGCTGAAAATCCTTGATGATTTTAACCTTTCACAATACGATGTCCGCTCATGGGAAAAATATCAGCTGCTTGCTGAAACGATGCATTTGTCATATGCCGACCGTGCGTCTTACGCAGGTGATCCCGAATTTGTAAATGTTCCTCTCAAAGGCCTGCTTCATCCCGATTATATTAAAGAACGCCAGCAATTAATCAACCTAGATCAAGTGAATAAAAAACCGAAAGCCGGTGACCCTTGGAAATACCAAGAAGGATCAGCAAACTATAAACAAGTTGAACAGCCGAAAGACAAAGTAGAAGGCCAAACAACCCACTTTACAGTTGCTGATCGATGGGGAAATGTTGTTTCTTACACAACAACAATCGAACAGCTATTCGGAACGGGTATTATGGTCCCTGATTACGGTGTTATTTTAAACAATGAATTAACGGATTTTGATGCGATACCAGGCGGAGCTAACGAAGTACAGCCAAACAAACGGCCTTTAAGCAGCATGACCCCGACGATTTTATTTAAGGATGACAAGCCTGTCCTCACTGTTGGATCTCCTGGCGGGGCCACAATTATTTCATCCGTTTTGCAAACCATTCTCTACCACATTGAATATGGTATGGAATTAAAAGCAGCTGTTGAAGAGCCGAGAATTTACACAAACAGTATGAGCTCTTACCGTTACGAAGACGGAGTTCCTAAAGATGTCCTCAGCAAGCTGAACGGTATGGGCCACAAATTCGGCACAAGTCCGGTGGATATCGGAAACGTGCAAAGCATATCGATCGACCATGAAAACGGCACCTTTAAAGGCGTAGCTGATTCAAGCAGAAACGGCGCGGCGATCGGCATTAATTTAAAACGTAAATAAATAAAAAAACTGTACTCGCTTCAAACGAGTACAGTTTTTTTATACACATCTTTAAAATAAAAACTGACAAACGTCTTTATTCTGCTAATGCACGTCTACCTTCATCTTTTCATTTCGTTTATCTCATCAAGAAATGTCTGAAACGCACTCGTAATAAAAAAGTCTTTCCTGTATATAAAGACGATCTCTAAGTCTTGATATGCTGGTGGCAATTGATGAATCCATACATTTGTACGATGCTCGGAGCAGTTAACAGCGGACTTTGGGAGCAGCGCCGTACCCATCCCGGCGGAAACACCTTTTATAATAGCCTCCAATGTGCCAAACTCTATGATTTTTTGATTGTGTATGTCTGCTTCCTCTAGTAATCTTTTGACCCTGTCACGATGAGAACAGCCAGCCCCAAAAAAGAGCATCGGCTGCGGAAGCATGTCTTCTGCCGTCCCTTCTCGTGATGAAATCAAAACTAATTCATCATGGGAGACATGGAGTTGTCTAACTGCAGCGTGCTCAACCGGCCCATATACAAAAGCGCCATCAACTTTATGATCAAGAACCTGTTGAATCAAATGATGCGTATCAGCTGTGTTCACTGATAAATCCACTTCAGGAAAACGCCTGAGGAAGGATGCTGCATGCTCAGGCAGATGCGTTACCGCCGTCGTTTCCAGTGATCCGATCCGCAAAGGCCCTTTTGGTTGCCTGCTCATTCGGGTCGATTTTTCAGCTTGGTCTAACAGCGATAGTACTTGATCTGCATATTGTAAAAGATTTTCTCCTGCAGCAGTCAGCTTCATCCCCCGATTCGTTCGATGAAAAAGCCTGATATTCAAATCTTCCTCAAGCTTATGCACTCTGGCTGTCACATTCGACTGAACATAATTCAGCATTTGGGCTGCTTTCGTTATGCTTCCTTCGCGAGCAACAGCCTGAAAAATTTTTAAATCTCCGCTTTCCACGCGCTCTCACCTGCTTGCTATGATGAAAAGTGATATTGGCTATCATATTTGTTCATTTTACTCAAAGAAAACCGCTATGTAAAATATGTAAAGATATGAGAATACAATTCAATGAGGAGGCAGACAGCATGAAAGCTGTAATTCACAACGGAAAAGCCGGTCTTCTGGGGTTATCAGTTCAGGACGTTCCATCAACAAAGCCTGGATACGGAGAGGTAAAGGTTAAATTGAAATCTGCAGGCCTGAATCATCGTGACTTGTTTCTTATGAAAAACAAATCTGAACAAGATCCTCACATGATACTGGGTTCTGACGGCGCGGGTATCATCGAAGAGATTGGTGAAGGCGTGAAAAATGTTACTGTTCAGACAGAAGTAGTCATTTTCCCGACATTGAACTGGGATTTGACAGAGACTGTTCCACCTGTACCTGAGATTCTGGGAGGTCCTTCAGACGGAACACTTGCTGAATATGTGATCATTCCTTCACAAAATGCAATCAAAAAACCTGCTTATTTATCTTGGGAAGAAGCGGGCGTTCTACCTTTATCCGCTTTAACCGCATATCGGGCTCTGTTTACAAAGGGGCAATTAAAAAAAGGCGAGCATCTATTGATACCCGGCATCGGCAGCGGTGTGGCAACCTACGCTTTATTGATGGCTAAAGCGATTGGGGCAACAGTAAGCGTGACCTCCCGCAGTGAGGAGAAAAGAAAAAGGGCGCTGCAATTAGGTGCTGATTACGCATTTGACAGCTACAACAATTGGGATGAGCAGTTGCAGGGAAAAAAGATAGATGTTGTTCTTGACAGCATAGGACCTGCCCTCTTTTCGGAATACTTCCGCCATGTAAAACCAAATGGCCGTATTGTCAGCTTTGGGGCAAGCTCAGGGGATAATCTCAGTTTTCCGGTGCGTTCTTTATTCTTTCCTCAGGTCAATGTTTTGGGAACCTCGATGGGAAGCGGTGAGGAATTTCACGATATGCTCGCTTTCATTGGCAAACATAAGCTGCGGCCTGTAATTGACCGGATATACCCTTTAGAAAAAGCATGTGAAGCATATAAAAGAATGCAGGAAGGCAGACAGTTTGGAAACATCGGGATCGTAATGGAATAAAAAAAGAAACCGGCTGGCAACCAGACCGGTTTCTCTTATATGATAATCCCCTTTATTTACGGAAGAACTGAACTCCCCATCAAATATCGATCCACTTCACGCGCCACTTCACGGCCTTCATTAATCGCCCATACGATTAAGCTTTGGCCTCTTCTTGCATCCCCTGCGGCGAATACACCATCGATATTTGTTTGATAATCCCCATATGCTGCACTGATTTTGTTATTTACTGAATCAACACCGAACTGTTTCAACAGCGGCTGTTCTGTGCCTTCAAAGCCGATAGCGATAAAGACAAGCTGAGCAGGCCATACTTTTTCCGTTCCAGGCAGCTCGCGGAACTCGTATTTACCATGCTCATTTTTCACTTTTTCCATTTGGATGGTATGAAGCTCTTTCAGCTTTCCGTTTTTATCCGCGACCATTTTTGTCGTTTGAATGGAGTATTCTCTCGGATCTCTTCCGAATTTTGCTTCTGCTTCCTCGTATGCATATTCAAGCGTAAAGACGTGTGGCTGTTCAGGCCACATATTGTCATTCGTGCGGGCTGGCGGAAGTTTCGGGTGTTTGCCGAATTGGTGCACACTTTTGGCTTTTTGACGCAGAGCGGTAGCCACACAGTCAGCTCCTGTATCTCCGCCTCCGATTACGATGACATCTTTCCCTTTGGCATCAATGAATTGCTTGTCTTTAAAATTAGAATCTAAATAGCTTTTTGTTGCAAGTGTGAGGTAGTCCATCGCGTAATGGACTCCTTTTGAGTCGCGTCCTTCAATTAAGAGGTCCCGCTGTTTTTGAGCGCCTGTGCATAAGATCACAGCATCAAATTGCTCCTTTAGCTCATCAGCTGTAATGTCAACACCGATTTCTGTATTCGTTACAAAATCAATTCCCTCTTGCGTCAGCAATTTAATTCGGCGTTCTACAATGCCCTTCTCAAGCTTCATGTTTGGAATGCCGTATGTTAAAAGGCCGCCCGCTCTGTCTGCTCGTTCAAAAACAGTGACGGAATGTCCCGCTTGATTCAGCTGGTCAGCACTCGCCAGTCCGGCTGGGCCTGACCCGACAATGGCCACTTTTTTGCCTGTTCGTTTTTTAGGAATTCTAGGTTGAATCCAGCCGTTCTCAAATCCTTTGTCGATAATGGTTCGCTCGATATTTTTAATTGAAACGGCCGGGTCTGAAATCGCTAAAGTGCATGATCCTTCACAAGGAGCGGGACATACCCGCCCTGTGAATTCAGGAAAGTTGTTTGTTTTCAACAGGCGTTCCAATGCTTCCTTCCATCTGCCCCGGTAGACAAGATCATTCCATTCAGGAATTAAGTTGTAAATCGGACAGCCGGATGTAAATCCGTTAATGTCCGCACCGATCTGGCAAAACGGTGTACCGCAATCCATGCACCGCGCCCCCTGCCGTTTCGATGCTTCTTCTGAAAAAGGAGCAGAATATTCTTTCCAATCCTTTAAGCGAGTGAGAGGGTCCCGCTCCGCAGGTTTTTCTCGTTTGATCTCCATAAATCCAGTTGGTTTCCCCATGTTCCTCTCCCCTTCCTTACTGTACTACCGCTTGTTTTTGTCCCGAAGCTGCTGTATTCTGCTTTGGCTTCGTGTTGGCCTCAAAAGCGAACATGATGGCTTCTTCATCTGATAAACCTGCAGCTTTTTGCTCTTCGATGCTTGCGAGCATTTGTTTATAGTTTTTCGGAATGACTTTGACGAATTTTTTCACACTGTCTTCCCATTGATCAAGCAGATCTTCTGCTTTTTGGCTGTTTGTATACGCAGTATGTCTTTCAAGCATTGCTTTGATTTGCTGGATTTCTTTCTCATCCTCTAATGATTCAAATAAAATCATCTCAAGGTTGCATTTGCGTTTAAACGCTTTGACATCTTCGGCCAGTACATAAGCGATTCCGCCGGACATACCTGCCGCAAAGTTTTTGCCTACATCACCGAGAACGACAACGCTGCCGCCAGTCATGTATTCACAGCCGTGGTCGCCAATGCCTTCTACAACTACGTTCACACCGCTGTTTCGAACGGCAAAGCGTTCACCAGCACGTCCGTTAATATATGCTTCTCCGCTTGTCGCACCGTAAAAAGCCACGTTGCCGATAATGACATTGTCATCCGAAGCAGAGTTGAATCCTTCTGGTGACTTGACGATGATTTTTCCGCCAGAAAGCCCTTTTCCGACGTAATCATTTGAGTCTCCGTCCAAATAAAGCGTCATCCCTTTAGGAACGAAAGCTCCAAAGCTTTGGCCGGCTGATCCGGTAAAGTGCAGCTTGATTGTATCTTCAGGAAGCCCTTCTTCTCCGTAGCGCTTTGAGATTTCACTGCCGGTTATCGTTCCGGCTACACGATTTGTATTATTGATTTCAATCGAAATATCAGCTTCTTTTCCAGATTCGATGGCTTCTTGTACAGCCGGGAGAATTGTTGTGATATCAAGCGATTGATCAATTTTATGATTTTGCGGCGATCGGAACGTCCGCACCCCTTCAGGCTGATAAAGAAGTGTAGACAAATCAAGCTGGCTTGCTTTCCAGTGCCCCTTCGCCCGTTCACTTACATGAAGTACATCAGTGCGGCCGATCATTTCATCAAATGTCTTGAAGCCTAACGCAGCCATGTACTCACGAACCTCTTCAGCAATGAACAGCATATAGTTCACAATATGGTCAGGATCCCCCATGAACTTTTTGCGAAGCTCTGGGTTTTGTGTCGCTACACCGACAGGGCATGTATCCAAATGGCAGGCACGCATCATGACACAGCCGAGTACAACTAACGGAGCCGTTGCGAAACCAAATTCTTCGGCGCCGAGCAAGGCAGCCATCACAACGTCGCGGCCCGTCATGAGCTTTCCGTCTGTTTCTAATACAACACGGTCACGAAGTCCGTTCAGCATTAGTGTTTGATGTGCTTCTGCAAGGCCAAGCTCCCACGGAAGCCCTGTATGTTTAATACTGGTTTTCGGAGAAGCGCCTGTACCTCCGTCATAGCCGCTGATCACAATGACATCTGCAGTCGCTTTGGCAACACCTGCAGCGATTGTTCCTACACCTGCTTTTGACACCAGCTTTACGCTGATTCTTGCGTCACGGTTGGCATTTTTCAAATCGTGGATCAGCTGGGCTAAATCCTCAATCGAATAAATGTCATGGTGTGGCGGAGGTGAGATTAATCCGACACCTGGCGTTGACCCGCGGACATCGGCAACCCATGGATATACCTTGTTGCCAGGAAGCTGACCGCCTTCACCCGGCTTAGCACCTTGAGCCATTTTAATCTGCAGCTCATCAGCATTGACGAGGTAATGGCTTTTGACACCAAACCGTCCGGATGCAATTTGTTTGATCGCACTTCTTCTATCATCGCCGTTCTCATCTGGAACAAAGCGTTTGGGATCTTCTCCGCCTTCACCGCTGTTGCTTTTTCCTCCAAGACGGTTCATTGCGATTGCTAAAGCTTCGTGCGCTTCCTTACTCAAGGACCCGAATGACATCGCACCCGTTTTAAAACGTTTGACAATCGATTCAGCGGATTCAACCTCCTCCAACTTCAAAGGCTTGCGGTTTCCGTCAAATGCGAACAAGTTCCGCAAAAATCCGATGCGTTCTTCATCAGCCGCTTTTGTATACTGTTTAAACAGACTGTAATCATTTCTGCGGCACGCCCATTGCAAAGTATGAATCGTTTTCGGATTAAACGCATGATGCTCTCCGCCATTTCTCCATTGGAAGTCACTCCCCGGTTCAAGCGTTTTGCTGTAATCATCCTGATACGCTTCCCGGTGGCGGCGCTGTGCCTCTTCTGCAATTGTTTGTAAATCGATGCCGCCTAGCTGTGATGCAGTACCTGTGAAATAGCGGTCGATCACATCGCGGCTGATTCCTACCGCTTCAAAGATTTGGGCGCCTCTGTAGCTTTGCACAGTTGAAATTCCCATCTTGGACATCACTTTTACGACGCCCTCAGTAATGCTTTTTCCATATTTGCTGACCGCTTCTTCATAGCTGATATCCAAACGGCCTTCATCAATTTCCTGCTTGTAGGTCGCATAAGCGAGATAAGGGTTAATCGCATCTGCGCCATAACCGATTAACGCTGCAAAGTGATGCACTTCACGTGCTTCTCCCGATTCCACAATAATGCTGACCTTCGTACGCAGCCCTTTGCGGATTAAGTACTGGTGCAGCGCGCTTACTGCCAGAAGCGGCGGAATTGGTGTCAGTCGTTCGTTCATCTTTTTGTCTGATAAAATTAACAAACTTACGCCTTGGCTGATGGCTTTCTCTGCTTGTGTGAACATGTCCTTTAATCCGCGTTCAAGATCCTCTGAAAACAGCACATCAATTTTTTGGCTTTTTAAATCTGGATGAACAATCGTTTTCAATGCGTAAAACTGTTCATTGGATAAAACAGGTGTATACAGTTTAATCCGGCGAACATTTCGTTCACTTGGATGAAGAAGATCGCCTTCCGCACCGAGCCAAGTCATCGTTGAAGTGACAAGCTGCTCACGAATCGCGTCGATTGGCGGGTTCGTTACTTGTGCAAACAGCTGTTTAAAGTAGTTAAACAGTGATTGCGCTCGGTCAGATAGTACAGCAAGCGGAGCGTCATTCCCCATTGAACCAAGGGGATCTTTGCCTTCTTTAATAACAGGAATTAGATACTTTTGGATATCCTCATATGTGTATCCGAATGCCTTCTGGCGAGTAAGAAGATCACTAAATTGTTCTTCTTCTCTTGACTCCGGATCAGGATTTACTTGTACAAGCTCTTCTTCAAGCCATTTTTGGTACGGATACTCAGTTGCAATTTGTGTTTTGACTTCTTCATCGGAGATAATACGGCCTTCTTCCAAGTCGATTAAAAGCATTTTCCCAGGCTCAAGGCGGTTTTTATATAAAACGTCCTCCTGTTCAACTTCAATAACGCCTACTTCAGATGAGAAAATAATATAATCATCTTTTGTGACATAATAACGGGCCGGACGGAGACCATTCCGATCAAGGATCGCCCCGATTTGTTTACCGTCAGTAAATGAAATAGCTGTCGGTCCGTCCCAAGGCTCCATCAGGGAGCTATGGTACTCGTAGAACGCCCTTTTTTCCTTGGACATATGCGTATTTTCCGTCCAAGGCTCTGGAATGAGCATCATTGCCGTATGTGCCGGTTTGCGTCCAGCCATCACAAAAAACTCAAATGCGTTATCCAAAATGGAAGAGTCACTGCCATCAGCATTGAGAATCGGCAAAATCTTGTTTAAGTCCTCACCGAAGCTTTCAGAAACAAATTGCTGCTCACGTGCTCTCATCCAGTTGATATTTCCGCGAAGGGTGTTAATTTCACCATTGTGAACCAAATAGCGGTTAGGATGCGCTCTTTCCCATGTAGGAAATGTGTTGGTACTGAAGCGTGAATGAACGAGCGCAAAAGCAGAAACGAATGCTTCGTCTTGCAGATCAGAATAAAATGCATCAACCTGTTCAGGTGTTAAAAGGCCTTTGTAAACAATGGTCTGGCTTGAAAGACTGGCAAAATAAAAATCAAGACCTTCCGTTACTCCCCAATTTTCAGCCTGTTTACGAATGACATACAATTTTCGTTCAAAAGATAAATTGTCCTTTAGATCAGAACTTGCGCCGATAAATACCTGACGGACAAACGGACAGCTTTTTTGCGCCACTGTTCCGATTTTTCCGACATTTACAGGTACAGTTCTCCATCCAAGAACGACTTGGCCTTCTTGTTCAATGAGTGCATTGATTTGCTTTTCAATTTTTTTTCTTTCATCTTCTTTCTGTGAGAAAAAGACCATTCCTACCCCGTAACGTTCTTTTTCTGGCAGATTGATGTCTTTGCACTCTTTTCTAAAAAAAGCATCAGGGATTTGAACCAGTAAGCCGGCTCCGTCTCCTGTATCCGGATCACTGCCTTGCCCTCCTCTATGGTCTAGCTGGCAAAGCATCTTAAGTCCTTGTTTGACAATGTCGTGAGTCTGCTTGCCCTTTAAGTGTGCATATAGGCCGATTCCGCATGCATCATGTTCAAATTCAGGACGGTAGAGACCTTGAGCTTTTGGCATTTGATTGTACGTCATAATTCCTCTCCCCCGATCAATTTCCGATAATACCGGTCATAAAATCTAACAACTCTATAATCATTGTAGGTTTTCAAAACGATATAAACAATATATAATTTAGATCAAAAGAATCTCAAAATGAGATAGATGGATGTGAGACAAACATGGAGCTGCGCCAACTGCGTTATTTCATGGAGGTGGCTGAAAGAGAACACGTTTCAGAAGCCGCTGATCATTTGCATGTGGCCCAATCAGCAATCAGCAGACAAATTGCCAATCTTGAAGAAGAATTAAATGTGACCTTATTTGAGCGTGAAGGGAGAAATATCAAACTCACGCCAATCGGAAAAGAATTTTTGATTCATGTGAAAACGGCGATGAAAGCCATTGATTATGCGAAAGAGCAAATTGATGAGTATCTTGACCCGCATCGCGGAACGGTAAAGATCGGCTTTCCTACAAGCCTCGCCAGCCAGCTTTTGCCGACTGTCATTTCAGCGTTTAAAGAAGAATATCCGCACGTCGAATTTTTGCTGCGCCAAGGCTCCTATAAGTTTCTGATTGAAGCTGTCAGAAACCGCGATATTGATCTGGCCTTATTAGGACCGGTGCCGACGAATTTCTCTGACATAACGGGAAAAATATTATTTACTGAAAAAATTTACGCGCTTGTTCCATTAAATCATCCGCTTGCTAAACAAAAAACGGTTCATTTAATCGATTTGCGCAACGACCAATTTGTATTGTTCCCGGAAGGATTTGTACTTAGAGAGATGGCAATCGATACTTGCAAACAAGCAGGCTTTGCTCCTCTCGTTTCCACGGAGGGTGAGGATTTGGATGCTATCAAAGGGTTAGTGTCCGCAGGAATGGGCGTTACCCTTCTGCCTGAAAGTACTTTTGCTGAAACAACACCTCGTTTTACTGTGAAAATTCCAATTGAGTTCCCTCAAGTAAAACGGACTGTCGGAATCATTAAACCGAAAAATAGAGAGCTTGCGCCTTCTGCGAATGATTTTTATGAGTTTGTCATTCAATTTTTCTCTAAGCTGGAGCAGTATCAATAAAAAAATGAACCCGAGCTTCTATATAGAAGCTTCGGGTTTTTTTCTGCAAATTAATTTACAGGTAAAGAAAAATCCACATGGCAAACAAAGGCTTCTTGATCAATTAGAGCTCTGTTTGTCAGTTCCTTTTTCTTTTCCGGTTCTTGAAGCTGTACAGAAGAGTAATTGACGATTCCAAGGCCGATTTCCGTCCCTTTTGAATCCATCAGCCGAACAACTGAACCGCTTTTGAATTTCCCTTTAATCTTCTGTACACCGTCCAGGTATAAACTCGATTGGCCGTTTGTTATTTTTCGTGAACAGTCATCTGATAAAAACATTTCACCTTCCGGACCGGAATTAAAAGCGATCCATTTCTCCTTTTGATTCAACGGAAGCGTTCCTTCTGCTTCAAAATAGGTGCCTTCCGCCTGTTCATGAACGGCGTGATATAAAATATCGCCAGCATCTGCCTGACCAAGGAAACCTTTAATGCCAGACGCCATTACGATTTTAAACGCATCAAGCTTAGAGCGCATGCCGCCGGTGCCAACGATGCTTCCAGTGTCACCTGCGAATGCTTCGATGTCAGGTGTTATTTCACTCACCCGCTGTATCCTTTTCGCTTCTGGATTTGTGCGCGGATTGCCGTCATATAATCCGTCTATATCTGATAAAATCACAAGCATATCTGCATCAATCAATCCTGCGACTTTTGCCGCGAGTGTATCATTGTCGCCAAACTTGAGCCGATTGACGGTAACTGTATCATTTTCGTTTATGATCGGGATGATGCCGCGCTCGAGCAGTACATTCATTGTATTCCTGACATTGTTGTATCGATATTCATCAGAAAAATCGCTTCTCGTAATTAAAATTTGGGATGCGACATAGCCGTGTGCCAAGAACAGCTTTGAATAAGCCTCCATCAGCAATCCCTGGCCGATTGAAGCTGATGCTTGTTTTTCTGGAAGCTTCTCGGGCCTTTGGATAAATCCGAGCTTGCGATATCCCGCCGCCACTGCGCCTGAGGAAACCAAAATCACTTCATAACCGGCGTCTTTGAGTTTGACGACCTGGTCGACCAACGCTTCTAATTTTCGAATGCTGATTTCTCCATGAAGGCTTGTTAATGAACTGCTTCCAATCTTCACAACGACTCTTTTCATGCTTGTATCAGGCGTCACTTTATCACTCCTGATAGCGGTGCTGCAGTTTTTTCGATATCTTCGCTGATTTCCTTTGAACGCTTAGCCGCATGCTTTATTGCTTGAGAAATCGCTTCTCCGCCGCCGCTCTTTTTCAAGGCTTGCAGCCCCGCTGCTGTCGTTCCGTTCGGTGACGTGATATTATCTCTTAAGATCTCAGGATGTTCTCCTGTTTCCATGAGCATTTTTGCGGCACCTAAAAGTGTCTGTGCGCCGATGCTTCGAGATAACTGTTTATCGAGGCCCGCTTCCTCGCCTGTCTTTTCAATGAATTCCATTAAATAATAAAAATACGCGGGTCCGCTGCCTGCAATTCCGGTGAATATATCCATTTGATTTTCTTGGATTGTATAGACTTCGCCCATGCATCCGAGCAATGCTTCGGCCAGCTTCTTCAGGTCTTCCGACACATATTTGCCAAGGGCAATAGCTGTTGCAGAAGCGCCAATCATACTGGAAGTGTTGGGCATCACTCTGACAACCGGCTGTTCATTAAGCAATGATTGTTCAATAAAAGAGGTGGTTATGCCGGCAAGGACCGACAATATTAATTGATGGGGTTGAATACGTGATTTTAGTGATGACAGAGCGTTTTCAGCGTCTTTTGGCTTCATTGCCAAAATGAGCACATCCATGTCTTCAATACATAGTTGGTTCGGCAAGGCGCCTTTAATGCCATATTGAAGTTCAAGTTCAGTTAATCGCTCTGTATTGCTGCGGTTTGTAACGCAGATGTTTTGTTTCGGGATTTTGTTGGCACGAACGATACCTGATATCATTCCTTCCGCCATAGATCCTGCTCCTATAAAGGCTACTTTCTTTTGATCAAAGATCGGTAACATCTCCTTTGTTCGCTTTTTTGTTCGCATTTTCACACGTTTAAAATGTTACCACGTGAGGAAATGATGTCAAGTTTGAAGGTCATCATTGATTTGTATTGTTTCTTTTCGACAAATATGTATAATGAAAAGCAGAAAACACCCGGTTCACACTGCTGCGCCGGGTGTTTGTTTCTATTAAAAATTATCTGAGAGGGCTTTTTCAATCAGTTTTTTACAGCGATCCAGCTCTACCTTCAGCTGTTTTTTATATAGCTTGGCGGCTTCGTAATCTTTAAATTGATAGAGGACGACTTCCTGGAGCTTAGCCCCTTCTTTTTTTACTTTAATTTGTTTTAGTATCCCGTCATCAAGAAGCTCATGCAAAGACCGGTATACTTCTGTATGATTTGGTTTAAAACCAATCTCTTTAAATTCAGACCGAAGTACTTCAAGCAGCTTTAACCCATAGAGTCTCTCTTGCTCTGTCATCGTTATCATATAAAGCTTCAAAAATGCGCGCTGTTTCACTAAAAAGCCTGTTGAACTCCTTTTTTCTTCTTTCATCATATGCACTCCTTCTTCTGTCACTGACAACACTATGTACTAAATATTCAATTTTCTTTTATTGTTTTCCTTCTTTATATTAAAGACTGATAGTCCAGTCATTTCATGTTTACTGATTATAGGTGTAGCGGAAAAAATAAATTTCGACTGAACATTTGGTACATAGTTTTCTTAGTTCTATTATAGCCTGCATTTACTGCTATCTTCAATTTAAACGATTGCCAGGGTTTACATATCTCATTTTACCGGTACGGATTTCATTCAAATAAAAAAACCTGTCGAAAGACAGGTTTTCATTTTTAAGGATTTGTTGACCATAATCCCGCTGTTTTGATGAAAATACGAGGATCTAATTTCAATTGTGCCACCATGTACTCAGCAAGATCCTCAGGCTGCATCACTTTTTCAGGATTACCGTCTGTTAAGTTCAATTCGATAGACATATCACTAGCGACAGTGCTCGGCGTTAACGCGCTGACTCTGATATTATGTTTTCTCACTTCTTGCATAAGAGACTCTGTTAACCCGAGAACGGCAAATTTAGAAGCGCTGTAAGCACTTGTTACAGCAGCTCCTCTTTGACCCGCTGTAGACGAAATATTAATGATGTCTCCGGCTTTGCGTTCGATCATTTCCGGAAGCACCGCGCGCGTGACATGGTACACACCCATTAGGTTGACTTGAATAATATTTTCCCACTCATCGGCTGACAGATCTAAGAAACCGCCAAATTTGCTGATGCCGGCATTATTAATGAGAATATCGATATCACCGAGCTGTTCCTTCACTTGAGCTACAGCTTGGTTAACCTGATCGGCATCTTTTACATCTGCAGCAGCAAATGCAGCTTTTACACCAAGCGCTTTGACTTCTTCAGCCACTTTTTCTACATTAGCGGAAGTCCGGCCAATTAACCCGATATTCACGCCTTCTTTGGCAAGCGCCAAAGCAGTAGCGCGGCCAATTCCTCTGCCTCCGCCTGTGATTAGTGCAGTTTTATGTTGTAAATTTTGCAATTGAAGCACCCTTTCTTTGTTTACATATGTACGATATCACATTATAAGTACAATACATCCAATACGCAAATCAAACGAACTGTGTAAATATCATTTCTTCTGATTAAAAAAACGGATACAGGGTATTGACATAAGAAAAGGAGTGAACATATGATTATTGTTTATATCAGTCTTGCAGTATTAGCAGTTTCTATTATCTTCTTAGGAGTTACCGTGATTCAAAACAAGAAAAAAATGGACCCTGCACTAAAGGAGCTTTCCTCTGTTACGCAGGCTATGCAAAAACAAATCGAAGGATTAAAAACAGAAACAGAGCTGCTGACGCAAAAACAAAAGAAGATTCAGCAGGATGTCCAAATAAAAAAATACACGTTTCAGCAGACCGCAGCTGAAGTGAAAAAAGTTCCTAAAGCTGTTAAAGAGGTGTGGCAGGCTGGTCATTTAAATAGCAGGTCATGATGAATGATATCCCGTTGTTTCGATCAGAATGGACAATGGGATATCATTTTTTGAGGAGGCTTTCGCATGATTGTAAACCACAGTTGCTTAAAGGAGTTCGCAGAAAAACTACATTCTCTTCCCTCTTCACTTACAAAGTCGGATTTACTTATTTCTCCATTTCATCTCCATCAAGAAAATGAACTTGACATCTACTATTCACCTCATAATGAATATATCAATCGGACTGCTACGATTGTGATTGCCGGGATCACGCCGGGTTTTTCCCAGATGAAAACAGCGTACGAAACAGCAGTCGAAAGTCTGCGGCAAGGCCGCACTCTTGAGCAAATGGCGGTAGATACAAAAATAGCAGCGGGTTTCTCCGGGTCGATGAGACATAACCTTATCACCATGCTGGATTTATGCGGGCTGCCGCAAGCTTTTGGCATTCAAAGCGCCGCAAAGCTTTTTGGAGAATTACGGCATATGCTCCATACAACTTCCGTTATTAAATATCCTGTCTTTATCCAGCAAAAAAACTATACCGGATACAAACCGGCTATCACTCATTCTCCTATTCTAAGCACCTATGCTTTTGGGCACTTCCCTGCGGAGCTTAACCATGTGACGGGACCAGCTCTTCTCATTCCGTTAGGAAAAGCGGCCGAAACAGTATGTGAAACATTGATCAGACAGCACAGCCTCCAGAATTTGATTTGCCTTAACGGCTTTCCCCATCCATCAGGCGCGAACGGCCATCGTTTGAAACAATTCAACAAAAACAAAGAGCAACTAGAAACACAAATTCGTTCCTTTGCTGCATTGGTTGATTTCGCTATAGAAAAGAGGAAATAAAAGGGATATGATAAACAAAAACACAAACGCGGGGAGTGGTTGAATGTTTCCTATATTAGAAACGGATCGGCTTATACTTAGGCAAATCACAGATCAGGACGCGGAAGCCATTTTTGCTTGTTTCTCAAACGATGAGGTGACACGCTATTATGGGCTTGAAAACATGGAATCTAAAGAACAGGCCATTTCAATGATTCAAACGTTTGCTGCCCTCTATCAAGAAAAACGCGGTATACGGTGGGGAATTGAAAGACTGGACACTAAAGAACTGATCGGAACAATAGGCTTTCACGCTCTGGCCCAAAAGCATAGGCGCGCGGAAATCGGTTATGAAATCATCCCGGAGCATTGGCAAAACGGATTTGCATCAGAAGTCCTTTCAAAGGTCGTATCTTACGGATTTTCTGCCCTTGGACTGACGCGTATTGGCGCAGTTGTATTTATCGCTAATGAAGCATCAAATCGTCTGCTTCTAAAAATGGGGTTTCAAAAAGAAGGCGTTTTAAGACAGTACATGTATCAAAATGGGACTCCATATGATACAAATGTGTACTCTATTGTGAAACCAAGAGAATGACGGTATTCTCTTGGTCTGTGCCACATCCCTTTTCCTTTAAAATGTCCGATTCATGACCTGCATCAGCTATGACGTTTTGATTCTTGATCAATCCCTACAAGATTTTCATCTCTTAAAACAATGCTAATAACTTTTTCCCCTACTCATAAATCCCTTTATTGGTTCTTCTTCTTGTGATAAAATCCCCAAGGAAACAAAACGCAGCCGACCACATCAAAATATAAATAACCTGAGTTTTGTATTCCCACATTGAATCCCCCATTTCTACCCCGTGAATGAAAATCATATACGCTTTTTGTGGCAGTATCGCACAAAGGGCATTTAATATTGGATGATGTGGAGCAAAAGAAATAAAACAGCCTGACAATACACACGTGATCACACTGATACCACTCGTCATCAAACTGATGTTTCGATCCATCACAGAAGCCATAAAGATAGCGAATGCTGTTGCAAGCACTGTAAGAACACCCAGTAACCCAGCAAGAATATTTAAACGGAAACCAATTTCAGCATGAAAGAGTACATTTGTAATTAGGATGGCCAAGTAAGTGGGTATGTATAAACATAAAAAAGTAAAGATAAACTGAACCAACAAATATTTCCCCACATGCACGGGAGACACTAAAATCCTTTTGAAGGTTTTGAGCATCCGGTCTTCTGGATATAACGCAGCTAATGCCACACCTTGCATCAATACAAGCATCATGATAAAGCCTAATATATTCGTTCCCGTTCCCCGTTCAGTCCTTAATTCATCCTCTCCCCGGTAGCTGCCTGGCATTTCTCCAGTCTCAAAAAATTGCTGAATCATTTTTTGATCCGCTTTACTTTTCAACGTGGTTACTTTGTAATCAAGTTGATTTTTTTCTACAATGGCTGCATATTTCCCTAACATCAGATCAGAAAACTTCGGCTTCTGATCTACCGTTACCACTCTAAATGCAGAATCACTCGGCAAATGATGAACTTCGTCCAGTTCTGTAACAAAAGCGATTGTTTCTTTGAAAACCGGCTTCCCGGAAAACATAATCGCAACGCCAATCATCAGAGGGATAATGATTAATGCAATGATAATAATGTCTTTTTTGGTCAGGATTCGCTCCCACCTGTTTTGGAATAAACTCAGCATATATATCCCTCCGGCTTAAATACAACATGAGAAACGGCAATACAAATGATTGAAGCCAATATTAGTCCTGACATAACAGGCTGCAGCATACTGAAATCATGATCATAAATGAGACGAAATGAACATTCTGTTACCCATTTAATCGGAGAAAGAATCGATATCTGATTGACGGTATCTCCAAATCTATGAATTCCGAAAAATACGCCACCAAAGAAAACAAAAAAAGCTATCGGAATTTGCATAATCCCATTCGCCTGTTCTTCATTCTTGAACAAACTGCAGAACATTGTGCCTAAACAGCAACCGAAAAATAAAAATACATACAATAAAAGCATGAAATACGTAAGATATTGTCCTCCAAAGTTCAAATGAAAAATCGTTTGGGCTATCAACACATTCATGCTGTACATAATGACACTGAATATAAAGGTTGATAGTAATTTAGAAAGATAAATACTAGTTGTCGAAACCGGCGCATACACAATACGAAGGTTCGCTTTCTTCACCTTTTCCTCCATAAACGTATTAGAGGTCGTCATAGCAATCAGAGCTGCAGTGAAAATCATCATATTCACTCCGTAATAATCATAAGAACTTACCCCGCCTGCTCCAAAGCTGCTTTTCGTAACAAAGCCCATGACCAGAATGAGAACGAAAGGAAAGGCCGTATTGGCTATTACAAGAACCGGATTCCTTAAAATATTCATAAAATCAAATGTTATCAATTTTAACAAACTCATTTTGCTCTCCTAATCTCTTAAATTTCTTCCCGTCAGCTCTAAAAATACCGTTTCTAACGATGCCTCTTTTTTGTTCATGTTTAGGATGCTGCAGCCTTGGGCACTCAATTCTAATATGATTTCACTCAGGTGATCTTGGTTCTTTTGAACGGTAACATTTAGTTGATGGTCAGAGAAATCAACTCCTGTCACTCCTATGATTTCTCTAATCGAGTTTTTATTTAATCGCTGAACATGCGCCAGTTGAAAAGCGTATGTTATTTCTTTATTGACTTCTCTGTACAGCTCTTCTTTTGTTCCATTGGCAATAATTCTTCCTTCATTCATGATCATAATACGATCTGAAATCACCTCGACTTCTTCCATATAATGTGTAGAGTAAATGATGCTTGCGCCTTTTGTTTTCAGCTCTTTTATCGATTCCAAAATGTGATGCCGGGATTGCGGATCGATTCCTACCGTGGGCTCATCCATGATAATCAGTTTCGGCTGATGAGCAATGGCGCACGCAATGTTTAATCTTCTTTTCATCCCGCCTGAAAACGTCTTTGGCTTGTCATCTTTCCGTTCATATAGCTGTACGAGCTCCAAAGCCTCTTTGACTCGGGCTTTCAGTTCTTCTCCTTTAAGAGAATAAAGACTGGCAAAAAAACGAACATTTTTCTCAGCTGAAATCTCCTCATAAATCGCGATATCTTGAGGCACAATCCCGATGCCTTTCTTCATTTCCTTTGACCCTTTTTTCACACTATGGCCCAATATCGAAACGTTTCCGGAACTGGCCGACAATACTCCTGATAAAATATGAATGGTTGTGCTTTTTCCTGCACCATTTGGACCTAGTAAGCCAAGCACTTCCCCCTCTCTCACTTCGAACGAAATCCCATCTACTGCCGTTTTGTTTTTATACTGCATTTTCAAGTTTTCTACTATTGCTACGTTGTTCATAGTTGGTTCTCCTTTTTACTTTCTCCGTTTTGCGAATTCCTGCAATAAATTTGTTTTCAAATTGTCTCGATTTTGTTCAATGTCAAAATCAGCAGCGTCTTCTTCAAAACCATCCTGTTCTTCTCCGTCAAAACTGTACAGTTTCTTCAATAAAATCCACAATGTTTCCAGCTCTTCCGTCGAAAAGCCTTTAAATAGATCGGCCATAAAATACACCGCTTTTTCACCGCATTCCTCCATGACACGCTTTCCTGAATCAGTAATCTTCACATTAACTGCACGCTTGTCGCGTTTACTTGGTACAGTGATGACATAACCTCTTTTTTCAATACCGCTGACAAGTCTGTTGATGTTTTGTTTTGATGTGCCTAATTTTTTTGCAATGTTGTTGAATGTCGTTTCCTCTTCCGGTAAATGCAGTATGGCAACCATTGTCATAAATTGCCTCGACGTTAAGCTTTCATAATAATCGTCTCCACGTGATTGAATTTTGTTTAAAGTGGAAAAAAGTGTAGCATAAGACTGTTGCATTAAAAATAAATCTTTCAGTTCCTTAGAATAATCCACGATGTTCCCTCCTCAAATAGACAACTTATTGTCTATTCATCATAACATTTCTCATTATATTGTCAATATGTTGTCTATTTTTCTTTAGAATCCCTCGATTATTCATAGAATAGTAATATACTGATCGATTCAGAAAGAGGTAATGTTGATGGCTCGTCATCGAGAATTCAATGAAGAATAAAGCGTTATGAATCTGTTTTGAGTGAACATTCATGACGAGCTAAGACGTGAAATTAACGTGGAACAAACGGCTCAGACTTATTTTCTGTTTCTTATCGGCTGACTGTGATGGTGAAATCCCGTTCAGATCAATCATTTTTGCGTCATTCCGTATCGGAAATCCTTACATTGCTGAACAAATGATAAAAAGCGCCCCGGAAAATGGGCGCTTTCTAATTAAGATGCATATTGAGGAGATGTTTCCTCCTTAACTGCTTTTTCCTCAGGTATATGAATACATTTCGTCAAGACCGCACTTGCAAGGTAAAGGGCCGCAAAGATCCAGACGACACCTTGCGCGCCGACGAGACCAATGAACAGCCAAGCGAGTGCGGGGCCGACAAACGCTGATAAACCTGCAGCCAAATTTAATACAGACATGGCTGCCCCTTTATCTTTTCCTGCCACCGTCGGCACAATTGCACCAATCGGCACATAGCCTGCCAGCAAACCGCCCCAAATAAAGCCGATCACGCTGACAACCGCTAAGCTTCCGCCGGAGAAAACAGGTGCGTAGTATAATAAGAGGGTGAAAATGCCGCAGCCGACTCCGCCGAACCAAATAACAGTATTTTTCCAGCCGAATTTATCGCCGACAATACCAAAGATAAGGTTAAACACAATGTTCCCCAGGAAAATCGTTCCCCAAATTTGCAGCCACACATTGGTTGAAATTCCATGCTGGGCCATGTGCATCGGCAAAAAGACTGGAAAACCATATGTACCAATACTGTTAATGATTCTGATGATTCCGCCTGTAAGCACGCGCGGATTTGTAAATAGAATCGTAACCCCTTTTAAAAGCTCCTCGGCTGTTTCTGATCTTTTTCTTTTCTTCTTTTCAAAACGGTCTTTATTGATAAACAATGCAAAAAATGCACCGAGACATACCCAGAAAATAGAGCTCCAAAGCGTATTCAAATAACCGAACGCTTTGATCGCGTAGCTTGAGTACCAAGCGCCAAACACAAACATGCCGAGGCAATATGCAATCCAAAACCAGCCGACAGCAGTGCTCAGTTTGCTTTGCGGTGTTCTGTAAATGACCCATGTCAAGAAAGAATAAGCAAAAAGCGGGTAACCTAACCCTTTTACGAAGTAAGTCACATACATCACTGGCAGGTTCAGCTGTTCAAATCCAAATACGATAAAAGCAGCTGTACCGATCACATAAAACAACAACCCCATAAACATCGTTCGTTTTGCGCCAAATGCTTCGAGACATACACCCGAAAACCAGGAAGCTATGGCAAGCGCAATTCCGTATATACTAAAAATGGAAGCGGACTGCTGAACGGTGAGCCCGTTTTCGATCAAAAAAGGACTGAGCCAGCCTTGTTCAAGGCCATCTCCCATCATAAACAAAACAACCCCTAAAAATCCCCAGGCAAGCCGCTTCGGTATTCCTATTTTATCCAACATATCTGTCTCCTCCTTAGATGCTTATATTCATTACCGTATTACCTTATTAAAGTTGAAAATTAAATGATTCCTCAAAACAGCAAAAATGCCGCCTTAAATCAATACTTTGCTTTCTGAACCTGAAAAAAAGCGCTGTGTTTGCTTCCATTTCTCATATAAAGCCAATTCGGTCTGACAGTCCTTCGGTTCGATCACCCGGACATTTGCTGACATCTCCTCCGTTAATTGAAAGGTTTCATTGCAAATGACTGCAGCTCCAACAACAGATGCCTGATGATATCCCTCTTGGACATAGACCTTTTTTTGAAGAAGATCCGCGATATATTGAGTGAGCGCTTTGCTTTGGAATCCCCCTCCGCACACCCAAACATAGTCACGTTCAAACGGAGTAACCTCTGTTAAAATGTCAAAGTTCCATTTAATTGAAAATGCGATCTCTTCTAGCGCTGCACGTACAAAATGTGCCCTCTTTAAATGTGCTGACAGCGGGGCATCAAAAAGAAAACCGCCTCTCGTTAACGCATTCTTTTCAGCCGATAAATAAGAGCCGAGAGCCGCTACACATGCATGGTCTTCTTTTGCAAGTGCAGAAATCTCCTCCTCCATTACTTCGTACGTTTCATTCGGATAAAAAATCTGTTTTAATTTTTGATAATTCAAGCCGGTAATTCCCGGATTCGTTTCCACAAGCCAATGCCCTTGATCCGTATGACAGTTCAGCCAGGCTTTATGTTTTGTGTCGCCATGATCCGCAGTAATTTTGGTTATTGGCGTTGTTGTCCCTGATACAATGACAATGTCCTCAAGTCCAGCTCCGGTGCTTTTGACAGCCAGCTGTGTATCCCCGCCCCCTGCTATAACCTTAGCATTTATTGAAAGGCCTAATTCGGATGCATATTCATTTGCTATCGTTCCAATTGCTGTTCCCGCTCTTACAAGAGGCGGGAGGATAGATGGAGAAAAGCCGAATATGTCGCACATCTCTTCTGACCAAGTGTTTTGCTTCACATCAAACAGCAGGGTTTCTGTTGCCTGTGATGGTTCATATGTTAATATTCCGCTCAGTTGGTACGTCACCCAATCACTGATGCTAGTAAAGCTTGCAGTCTTTTCCCATAAAGAGGGCTGGCGCTGTTTTAATCCATAAAGCTTGAGCGCGGAAAAAAGTGCGGTTGGCAGGCGGCCTGTGCGGCTGTATATCTCTTCCCAATCGGGAATGCTCGCCTCCCACTCTCGGCCGCGGTTATCGATGTTCGGCAGCCCGAGAAAAGGATTGCCGTTTTGATCAATCAAAACAATCCCCTGTCTTTGGCTCGTCGATGTCAAACCAATGATGTCAATATCATGCGAACGGGATAGCGCACGTTTTGCCAAATTCATCACCTGCTTCCACAGCACCTGAGGAGAAAAATAACGGCTGTCCGGGTAAAGCGTCTCTGTGGAATACACGATGTCCTCCCGTTCAACTGTTAAAACACTGCCGGTTACACTCACGACCGCTACCCTCGCATTGCCTGTGCCAATATCAAAAACGAGATAGCCTTTTTGTTTTTTCATTCTGTTAGCCTCCTTTCTTATACCCCTGTTTTCAGTTCGTCCTTGTTATACATTGTCGGAATATTAAGAGTTTTTTCACTCTTCCACTTTTTGAGGGCTTTATTCAGTATCGTCACGTGATGATCCTCCACTTCAAATGTTGCTCCAGCGAGATGCGGTGTTGCCAGAACATTAGGCAATGAAATCAATTCATAATCTGATTCCTCTGGAGGTTCATGATAAAAAACGTCTAATATCGCACCTCTGATTTTATGTTCTTTTAATACAGATAAAAGATCTTCACGGTTTACAACAACTGCTCTTGAAGTATTGACGAAAATCGCACTCTGTTTCATCAGATCAAAATACTTCCGATCAATAAGTCCAAGTGTTTCCTCAGTACGAGGCAGATGGACAGAAACGATATCACTGTCTGAAAACACCGTTTTAAGAGATACTTTTTCATACAGCGGATGATCGTCTTGAATGAATGGATCGTAATACTTTATTTTACAGTCAAACGCAGTCAGCAGTTTTGCAATCCTTTGACCAACCGCCCCGAACCCAATCATGCCAACCGTTTTTCCTGTTAATTCATTTCCTTTAAATTTGACATAAGCCTGCAGGTAATCACTGTTCCACTTTCCATCCTTCAGCCATTGATTCGAGGCGCTGGTATGGCGCAGAAAAGAAATCACATTTCCAATAAACATTTCAGCAACGGCTTGTGCATTCCGCCCTGGTGTATAAAAAACAGGTATGCCTCTTTTTGAGGCAGCTGCCACATCCACATTGGAGGGCATTCCCCTGCAAACACCGACAAATGAAAGTTCGGGAACAGAAGCAAATACGCTGTCTGTTACCTGATCAAGCTCAGTAATCAAGCCTGTCGCATTTGTTGCTTTTAGCAGCTGAATGAGTTCATCCTCCCGATATGCCCGGCCTTGTTCCTTCCAAGATTGATAAGCAACTGAGTCAAAAAAGTTTTCTAGCTCTTTTCGTCCTTCTTCGTTGTACGGTGCTGTAACCAAAACCGTCATGGTGCAAAACATCCTTTTCATCGTATTTTTTCATAAAAAAAAATCTCTTTCCGCAGATGGAAAGAGATTCATATATAGGCGCGCTCTGTTACAGGCAGACGCCGGTATAAACCTTGCTTTCCTATCTTTCAAGCTGACGCTTGCTGGAATTGGCACAATAATGTTGCCGAGGTTTCATAGGGCCAGTCCCTCCACCTCTCTGGATAGAAAATGTTGAGTATGTAATTTTTAGAATGAAGAATACGTTTATCATAAAGAAGTCTCAGATTGATGTCAATCTCTTTTTTCAGAATTGACGTTATCATCCGAAATGTTATAATTCTTACAAAATATCTAACTAGAGAGAGGAACTGGGCCATGAAATCTTTTGCCACACAACAAAACGGCATTTTCAAATCCGTTTGCTCGCTGGACTGCCCGGATCAGTGCGGATTGTTAATACATAAAAAAGACGGGAAAATCGTAAAAATGCAAGGAGACCCTGATCATCCTGTCACAGCCGGAAACATATGCAACAAAGTCCGGAATATGACGGAGCGCATATATGATGAAAAGCGGCTGACTACACCGCTCAAACGAACAGGTGCGAAAGGCCAAGCGATATTTGAACCGATTTCCTGGAAAGAGGCAATCGATACGATCACCTCCCGCTGGAAACAGCTGATTAAAGAAGAGGGAGCTGAAAGCATACTTCCTTACAGCTTTTACGGAAATATGGGGAAATTGACAGCTGAAGGAATGGACCGCCGCTTTTTTTACCGCATGGGGTCAAGCCAGCTTGAACGGACGATTTGCAGCAAAGCGGGATCTGAAGGCTATAAATATACAATGGGCATAAGCGCGGGAATCGATCCTGAGGAAACCGTTCATACAAAACTATTTATTTTTTGGGGAATCAACGCGGTCAGCACAAATATGCACCAAATTACGATCGCCCAAAAAGCGCGAAAACAAGGTGCCAAAATTGTCGTGATCGATGTGCATAAAAATCAAACAGGACGTCTTGCAGATTGGTTTATCCCAATAAAACCGGGAACCGACAGTGCACTTGCTCTTGGCATCATGCACATTTTATTTAAAGAAAACCTTCATGATGAAGCATTTCTGTCCGAGTACACGGTTGGCTATGAAGAGCTCCGTGAACACGTGAAACAATATGATCCTGAAAAGGTATCGACGATCACCGGTGTCAGTACCGAAGATATTTACCGACTGGCAAAAATGTACGGGGAAACCTCCCCTTCTTTTATCAGAATCGGAAACTGACCCCAGCATCACGATAACGGCGGGATGATTGTAAGGACGATTGCCTGTCTTCCGGCGATCACCGGCCAATGGCTGCACACAGGGGGCGGCGCAATTAAGCATAACAGCGGAATTTTAGAATATAACACAAATGCCTTGCAGCGGCCCGACTTATTGAAAGGGCGCACCCCGAGGTCGTTTAATATGAATCAGCTTGGCAGGGTGCTTTTGGAAACAGACCCGCCGATTCGCTCTCTATTTATTTACGGAACGAACCCTGCCGTCGTCGCGCCCGAAGCAAACAAAGTCAGACAGGGCTTGCTGCGGGAAGACTTGTTTACTGTGGTTCATGATTTGTTTTTAACGGAAACGGCTGCATATGCGGACATTGTACTGCCTGCAACATCCGCTTTTGAAAATACTGATTTTTACACCTCCTACTGGCACCATTACATTCAGCTTCAGCAGCCGGTGATTGAGAGATATGGGGAAAGCAAGTCTAACACTGAGGTTTTCCGATTACTGGCTGAAGCCATGGGATTCACAGACCAGGAGCTTAAAGATTCAGATGAAGAATTAATCCGCCAGGCGCTTGACCATCCAGATAATCCACATTTGGCAGAGATTGATTACGATGCACTTGCTAAGCATTCATTTATGAAAGCGAAACGCGAAAAGCGACTGTTTCCGGGCGAACTTCCAACGCCAAGCGGAAAAATAGAATTATATTCAGAACAAATGAAACAAGACGGCTTCCCTGCTTTACCGACATATACACCTCTTGTAACCGATAATGAACATCCGTTTATGTATGTTCCGGGGCCAAACCATAATTTCTTAAACTCAACATTTTCCAATAATGAAAAACACATCAAGCTTGAAAAGACGCCAAAGCTCTTTATCAACACAAAAGATGCTAAAGAGCACGGAATCGTTGATGGGGCACCTGTACGAATTTGGAACAGCCGGGGAGAATGCCAGCTGACCGCTGCAGTTGGAGAACAAGTGCTGCCAGGTGTCGTTGTCAGCCAAGGATTATGGGCGGATGAACAAGGAAAAAAACAGCTTGTAAACGCGCTAACCCCAGACCGATTGTCCGATATGGGCGGCGGCGCCACCTTTTTTTCAGGACGCGTGCAGATTGAAAAAGCATAAACGAAAAAACCGCCCAGATCATGTTCTGGCGGTTTTTTTTGGTTGATAATGAAACCCGGAGTATACCAAGCCCGTATAACATAACATCGACATAATGGAGGCATGCATATGGACGTTTTTTTAGGAATCGGTGTTGCTTTGGCTGGTTATTTTATCGGTGAAGGCTTAAAGCAGATGAACCATCCAAAAGCATATGAAAAAAGTGATACCTTGCTTATAAAAGAACGAGATATTTACTTTTACATCGGACATTTTTTAGGAATAACGACAACTGAGGCAAAACAGTTAGCCGGAGACATGACAGACCTGCCCTACATCGAAATAAACGGAAAAAAATATGTCCAGAAACATATGTTAAAAGATTGGACATTCACATTAGTTGAAAAACATCAGGGTGAATAAAACAAATCTGAGGAGAGCGAGATTCATTGTCACGCTCTCCTCTGTTTAGCTGTATGGATTGACCGCCACCAAAACTTTGTTCCATAAGCGCTGATAAAACGATAAACCACCATCTATGTTCTTTCCTCAAACAACTCAAGATGCCCGTTCCACAACAATAGTTTTTATATTCCGATGACGTGATGATCTTGATGAACGTATGTATCGTAAAACACTTAGAAAACCTATTCGGTTCGAATGTGTGCTCTCATTATGCCCCCATACTGCGCCTTTATCCGCGGAGGATTTTTTTAAAAAAATATGAAACCTAAAGCTTTTAGATCCTGAATTTTTATTGAACCTCCATATTTCTCCGATTGGTAAAAATCAGCCTATACACCGGAAGCTGTACGTTTATAAAGGATCAGAGAATCCCATAACCAGTAAATTACTGCAGCCGCAATACTTAACATATAATAAAAGTACGATTGCAATGTCCATGCTATTGACGCAGGTTCATTGATAACAAAAAACAGGAAAGCTGCGATAAAAGCAACCACACTGTAAATCAAGAGGTACATGACATTGAATGTTCTCGCTTTTTTCTGCAACTTCATTTGGAGCGGAACAGCAAAAAGGCCATACACCACAAAACCGTATAATAAAGCAATTGTTGCCGTAAACAATGCAATTATCATATCGCCATACATAACGAAAGAATAAAACCCTAAAAACAAACCAAATGTAAGGCTGGATAGCCCTAATGTCATTAAATAATATGATGCGATTTTTTTCATTTTTTCACCCCCCCTTGTTTGATTTATTCACAGTGCTGTTAGTATAAATTCACAACCTTTGTATTTCTTTTATCGAGATGTCTTCCCCAACGTGCTATACGCAATGCGCTAATAAAAGGTTTCAAAAATGACGTTCTTTTATTAGATAATACGCTGGCATGAAAACGCATCTCCTGATTGGCGAAAGCGCGAATGAAAAAAGTGAATGAATACCTGATCAACAGACAAAATAAGAAGAGTTGATATTCAACACTTTTCGTAAAGGAGTGAAACCAATGAGTAAAAAGGGAATTCAAAATTCAAGTATTGAACAAATGAGAAATGACCATGAGACTGAAACAGCTTTTAAAGCAGATGATCCTAAAAAACATGGTTCTGATCCTAAAAGAACGAAATAAGTTCTTACCCCCACTAAAATATCAATAATCTGGAGGAAGTAAAGTGACTCAAAAAAACGGTGCAGACAGACCTGATGATTATAAAAGATTTTCTTCATTAGACAAGGAATATGATTTTCAGCAATCTATAAGCAGCAATACTGAGACAGAAAGTGTAAACACTGAAACACAAACTCATAACAAAGAAAACAAAAATGACACAACAGATGTAGCCGGGAAATACTTTGAGCCCTCAGATTATAAAGGAAGCACGCAATTGGAAAAAGGATTGGCTGAAACTCATGAACAGGTGAGCGATGACTATTTTGAAGGAACGATCGATCAAAATTTGGACTAGCCATACAAACGGAGCTAACTTAAAAGAAGTCAGTTAGCTCCGTTTGTAGAAACAACCACAGTAAAAGTAGCCAACCCCCACCGAATAAGATGGGGGTTGCACGTAAGTAGCCTGTTTAATATTTAAAACGATTAATGACGGTTTGAAGCTCTTCTGCCAACTGAGATAGAGATTCTGCGGCATAGGAGATTTCCTCCATTGAATGTAGCTGTTCCTCTGATGATTTTGCAACCGCTTCTGTATTTGCTGACGTTTCTTTTGTACCAGCAGCCAATGTATGAACTGTGTGCTGAATCACTTCAACGCCTGAAGTAAGCTGTTGAGTTGCTGCTGCAACTTCTTGTATTTGAGAAGTGACCTGTTCCACCAGGTTCAGTATTTCATTGAAATTTCCTGTTGTCTCTTGAGAAAGAACAATACCTGAGCTCACATTTTCTTGAACAACTTTAATATTATTTACCGTTTCTATCGATTCGTTTTGGATGGTCGCTACCACCGATTGGATGTGGTTTGCAGATTTATTTGTTTCATCCGCCAACTTCCGAACTTCTTCTGCCACCACAGCAAATCCTTTTCCTTGCTCTCCGGCTCTGGCCGCCTCGATCGCTGCGTTTAGGGCCAGCAAATTGGTCTGCTCTGAAATCGTCGTGATAAGCGAGGAAATATCACTGATTTCTGCTGTGCTCGCTACCAATGCCTGTAATCCATTGCCGGCTGAATCTACAGATTTATCAATGAATTTCATCTGATCTAACATCTTGTTGACGGACTTAGAGCCTATTTCAGCCTTGTCTCTCATCGAAGAAGAAAGATCCGCTATGTTCCCTGTATTTGAAGCAACAGATGATATACTGTCTAATAATTCAGTAATGGATTCCGCACTCTTTTCTGTCATTGAGCTTTGTTTCACATTGCTTTCGGCAGCCATCTGCATGGCTCGGGAAATATGTTCAGATGTTGATTTTGATTCTTCTGCGCTTGCCGATAATTCTTCGGAGGAAGCGGCGACTTGTTCAGATGAACTGCTGATCTGCTTCATAATTTGAGATAATGAATGAGTAAAAGAATTAAAAGATTTGGCAAGCTGGCCAAATTCATCTTTATTTTTCACTATGACTTTTTTGGTTAAATCAGCCTCGCCATGAGCAATTTCCTCCAGCTGCTTATTTATGCTTCTTAGTGGCACCATAATGGACTTTAACAGCATTATGCTTAGAACAATGCCTAACATTACTGATATCCCTGTGACAATGATAATGAGCGATTGACTCATTTTCCCATTGCCCCGTATTTCATCCTTTAGATCCTCTACCTCTTGATCCAGGCGATCAGACAGCTTATTGACAGCCGGATCTACGACTTCTTTTCTTAATGTTCTTTCTTCTCCAAAATGGATGGTTTCTGCTTTTTTAGGATTTGAAGAGTAGGCTGTTACTACCTGCTGATTCAAAGCTCTATACTGAGTAAAACTTGTCTTAATGTCTTCAATATTGGATTGATACTTCTCTTCATCAATCAAGTCATTAACCCGGTCAAGGCTCTTTAAGACATCGTCTGCTTTTTCCTTCATACCCTCGTCGTATTCTTTGTCTCCGGTAATCAAGAAGCCTCTTTCATCATTTGATAACCCGGTCAATTCATATTGGATGTGTTTTATCTCTTTTTGGAATTCCATTTTGTCTTTAAGTTCTTCATTCTTTTTCACAGTAGAAGAAATCATAAATACTGAGGAGCCTCCAATTCCAATAATTGAAACAACTAATATTGATATAATCCCCAGCAATTTTGTTTTCACTTTCATGTGTCGTTTTTCCTTTCCGCACAATGTAATGGCTGAAATAAAATATGTTTAAGCGCGTTTAAATCCAATTCGCTTACGCTCATGTCCATAATATCGACACGTGTTATCAAGTTTTATAGTGATATTTTCATATGAATAAGCAAATTCTTTACGTCTCTGAATCTTCAAAAAGGCTTCAAGAAAAATTGGCTGTCTTTTGTCGTATAAGCTTCTTATTTTCTATTAGGCATACAAAAAAGGCTTTTCCCACCTCAAATTGGCTGAACCGGCTGTTTTCTCGAAAATATAATACAATACGCAGCAAAATATGAAGGAGCGAAACTTAAATGGGGATCATCAATGGAAAAGAATTCATTGACCGATTGAATAAACTAGAAAACGAAATATGGTATGATGGCGAAAAAATAAAGGGTAACATTTCTGAGCATCCTGCATTTAAAGGAATAATCAAAACAAAAAGCTCACTTTATGAACTGCAAACAAAGGATGAGTTAATACATGAAATGACTTATTGCCTTCCTGGAGATCATAATCGAATCGGCCTTTCCTATCTCCAGCCTAAAACCAAAAATGATTTGAAAAAAAGAAGGACCATGATTGAACATTGGGCTAGACATACTCATGGAATGATGGGGAGAAGTCCGGATTACATGAATACGGTTATGATGAGCTTTGCTTCGTCAGCGGAGCTTCTAAAAGATAAAGAGAATTGCTTTCCTGAACATATACTAGATATGTATGAACAAGCTGCTAAGCATGACCTTTCTTTTACCCATACATTCATTACTCCGCAAGTGAACCGGTCACAGTCCTATTTTGGGCTAAGTGAAAAACCGATATCTGCTAAAGTCATTGATAGAACCGAAAAAGGTTTAATGATTCATGGCGCACGACTGCTTGCAACACAGGGCGGATTGACCGATGAAATCTTGGTTTTTTCAGCGCCTAAATTTTTCTTTGAAACAGATGAAGCTTATGCTTTTTCAATCCCTTCTAATACAAAAGGCGTAAAATTCATCACAAGAGAATCATTTGTATTAAGCGACTCTTCCTTCAATCATCCCTTAAGCTCCAGGTATGAAGAAATGGATTCAATTGTGGTTTTTGATCATGTGTTAGTGCCGTGGAATCGTGTGTTTTTTTACGATAATGTGGAAGCAGCTAAAGATTTTATGACAAAAAGCTCTTTTCATGCCTTTACCTTTCACCAGGTTGTCATTAGGCAAATGATAAAAATTGAATTTCTATTAGGTGTTGCACAGCTTCTTGTCGACACCATTAATGTATCCGAATATCAGCACATCCAAGAAAAGCTCTCAGAAATCATTGTGGGATTGGAAACAATCAAAGCGCTCATTGACAAATCGGAAAATGATGCTCAGTTAGATGAATTCGGCTATATGCGACCCTCTTTAATTCCTCTTCAAGTCATCAGTACAATCATTCCTAAGCTATATCCTCGATTTACTGAAATCATACAATTAATTGGAGCTAGCGGAATGGTGACATTGCCTACCGAAAATGCATTTGACTCAGAGATACGGGAAGATCTTGACCAATATCTTCAAGCAACCAATACAAATGCTGAAGAACGTGTGAAAATTTTCCGTTTGGCATGGGATTTAACAATGAGTTCATTCGGAACTAGACAAACTCACTATGAAAGATACTTTTTCGGAGATCCTATTCGGATTTCAAGCAGGCTGTATACCAGTTATCCAAAGCAGGAGCAGTTGAACATGATTAAAACATTTTTACATGCAGATGCAGAACAATGAAAAAACAGCGGGAAAAGATCCGCTGTTTCGTATTTTTTATTCAGGAAACTGAACATGGCCCGGTACAGTATAGGCTTTGGACGTTCCGCTTTCAGGCAGCTTTGGAATGGTGTCTTTCACAACTTTTCCGCGGATGTCAGTCATTCTGACTTTGAGAGAGCCTGTACCTAAATTCGTACTCACAAAATGGTTATAGTCCATTTTCTCCATGTTGATCCACTTACCATCCTTTTCATATTCCATTTTCATAACAGGATACTTGTGATTTCTGACTTGGATTGCTGCCCACCACCTGCTGCTGCCTTCTTTGATCCGGTAGGTGAAATTGCCGGTGATTGGGGCTTTGACAACACGCCATTTAATATTGATTTTTCCGTCTTTCATATTGCCGATTTTACGGAAGGCATTAGGTGACAGATCAAGAGCTCCCCGAGCGCCTTCGGGATAAAGATCAGTAACATATACGGTTGTTTTCCCTTTTGGCCCTTCAACTTCCAAATAAGAGCCGGCAAGTGCTGCTTTTACTCCTCCGTAATTGAGATCCGCCGGATTTATTGCAGTAATCTCCATATCGGAAGGAATGGGATCCAGCAGGAAAGCTCCTCCTGAATAACCTGACCCTGTATACGTTGCATAACCTTCATGCAGGTCGTCATATGCTGCCGAAGCTTGCGGGGAAAAACAGAAGATCGTCAACAAAACCATACCAACAAATGCACTCATGATCTTTTTCATATTTGGTCCTCCTCAAACCAGACTTCAAATGAGAATCATTATCATTATAAGACTCAATCCATCTGGTTTGAAAGAGGAAATAGATTCATAGATGATTTTAAGGCAAATTCACTATCATTCATATATCAAATGTAGGTACTTATGAAAAAGCCAATACAAATGAACGAATGTGCACTTCAGCCGAATGTCTTATTTTCCCCTCTCAAAATTCGCACTTCAATAACGAAATGAAACAGGCTGTTGGCCTGATAACAGCTATACAGGAAAAGCTATTTTTCCCCGCTCAGTTTCAACTTAGCTGTCATCATGATGCCAAAGATCAGCACAATCGGAACCCAAATAATGAAGTGATAAAAATCAGGCTCAGCCAGAGCAACAATAATAGCCCCTACACAATACAAAATAATAGCCAGTGCTCTTAACACAGTATCTCTTAAGAAAGTCTTCTTTTGCTTCTTAAAAAACAAACGGCCGGATATATCCTCTAAAAGAGAAGCCAAAGTGCCGGTCAACACAGTTGAAGAAATACCTGCAATCCCCAGTTTTTTTGCTGCTGTAGTTTGAATCCCCATAGAAATGCTCATGAGTATAATCAGAATGTGCACTGGAACAAATGCCCGGTAAAAAGAAAGACAAGCAAAGACAAACAAAATGAATGCTTCAAGTGCGAGGGCTTTTGTCACAGCAGAAGGCCAAAGGGTATTTTCCGCCTTTCCGACCATCAATGTAGCAATGATCACGCCGCATATAAATCCGATTAGCGCAGTCAAGGAATTAAAAACAGTGACCTGAATGGATTTGCCTATAGCTAACCCCAATAATACAATGTTTCCAGTCATATTAGCTGTGAACACATGTCCCAGGCTTAAATACCCGATTACATCCACGATTCCAGCTGTTAAACATAAAAGTGATAGCAAGGTGTTTCGATAAGCTGCTGCAGTCAACGGTGTATCAATCCTTTCTTCTATTTCAATTGTTAGTATGTCTTTTGGCGCAATCTCTATTTTTTAAGTAACCCAACATTAATTAGGAAGATAGAACCTATCATTCCTTTCCATTAACTGTAATAATAATCCCGCAAGGAAATGATTAAAATTGAAAGGAAGCATATTGTGATGAAACGACTTTGTTTATGGTTCACCGTCTTTAGCTTGTTTTTGGTTCTCTTGCCTGGAAAAGCATTAGGTGCAGTCGATTTTCCGAATACCTCAACAAATGGCCTTTTAGGTTTTGCCGGAAATGCCAAAAATGAAAAAGGCATCTCTAAAACGGGCACAACGGGTGGAAAAAACGGGCAGATTGTTTACATTCAAAGCGTAAATGATTTAAAAACCCATCTAGGAGGATCCACTCCGAAAATTTTAGTGCTTCAAAATGATCTTTCCGCATCTGCGAAAACAACAGTTACCATTGGCTCAAATAAAACACTCGTGGGCTCTTACGCGAAAAAAACGCTGAAAAATATTTATTTAACAACTTCATCAGCTTCTGGAAATGTCATTTTTCAAAATTTAACGTTTGAACACAGTCCGCAGATTAACGGAAATAATGATATCCAGCTTTATTTAGATTCCGGTATGAACTATTGGATTGATCACGTCACATTCTCAGGTCATAGCTATAATGCAAGCGGAAGCGATTTGGATAAACTCGTGTATATCGGAAAATCCGCAGATTATATCACGATCAGCAACTCAAAATTTGCGAATCATAAATACGGTTTGATTTTAGGATACCCGGATGATTCTCAGCATCAATATGACGGCTACCCCCACATGACAATCGCCAATAATTATTTTGAGAACTTGTATGTTAGAGGCCCAGGTCTGATGAGATACGGTTACTTTCATGTTAAAAACAATTACAGCAATAATTTTAACCAGGCGATTACAATTGCTACAAAAGCAAAAATATATTCCGAATATAATTACTTTGGGAAAGGCAGTGAAAAAGGCGGCATCCTTGACGACAAGGGCACTGGTTATTTCAAAGACATAGGCAGCTATCCATCACTCAACAAGCAAACCTCTCCGCTGACTTCTTGGAATCCCGGTTCAAACTATAGCTATCGTGTCCAAACGCCGGAATATACAAAAGAATTTGTCACGAAATATGCCGGATCACAAAGTACAACTCTGGTATTTGGCTACTGATATAAAAGAGGCCATGCGTTAAAAACGCTGTGCCTCTTTTTATACTATAGGCTATTTTTAAGCGATCCTTGTAATTCCATCAAGATCCAGCGTCGGTCAAACTAAAAAGCATATGTTCTTTTCCACAATAACTTCTTAACTGGCTTTCTTATTATACCAGTTTATCGCAAGTGAAAAGAAATCATTGTTCTGGACCTGTATTAAATGAACGTTCGTCCCACAAACTATTCAAAAACCCCTAAAAAGGATGATGGATATGTGCGGCAGGTTTACTTTGTACTCTGCATTTGATGATATTATTGACCAGTTTGACATCGATCAATTTTTTCCTAAAGGTGAATACCAGCCAAGCTATAATGTCGCACCATCACAAAACATCCTTGCAATCATCAATGATGGATCAAATAATCGCTTAGGCAAGCTTAGATGGGGACTTATTCCACCTTGGGCAAAAGATGAAAAGATCGGTTATAAAATGATCAATGCTCGAGCCGAAACAATTACCGAGAAACCGGCCTTTCGAAGACCGCTTGTCAGCAAACGCTGCATCATACCAGCAGACAGTTTTTATGAATGGAAACGGCTTGATTCCAAAACCAAAATCCCAATGCGGATCAAATTGAAATCATCTGCTCTTTTTGCGTTTGCTGGCTTATATGAAAAGTGGAGCACACATCAAGGATACCCTCTTTATACCTGCACTATCATAACAACTGAGCCTAATGAGTTCATGAAAGATATACACGACCGAATGCCGGTTATATTGACCCATGATCATGAAAAGGAGTGGCTTAACCCCAAAAATACAAGCCCTGATTATCTGCAAAGTTTGCTGCTGCCTTATGATGCTGATGACATGGAAGCATACCAGGTTTCATCATTAGTAAATTCACCCAAAAATAATTCAGCTGAGCTTCTTGATGCAGAAAATCATATGTAGTGATTGAAATTCTCTAGCAAGAACTTGTCAAATAGCTTTGTTCCTTAGGTGCCAATCCCTCTAGTAATTATGAATATTTAGTACATAGATCAATTAGTTATTTTAGCATCAGTTTGAAATAATTTTATTATGTAAACTTAAATAAGCAATGTTATCCCTTTCATATAAAATAGTTTACATTTTTATAAAATCGCTTCACTTTTCTATTTTGTCAGTAAAAAAACTGAACCACATTAAACTTATGAAACCTGCCGCACCTGTGATTGCAAATATGATATAAGCCCATAGAGGTAAATCCATACACTTTCCCTCCTAAGAATTAAATGAAATTTCTTTCATCTTACATGAAGGTCTTCTTTCTTTTGTTTATCCAGTGTAATACTTAATAATATGTTGATGAATGCAGCTGGAAAATATATAAATCCCACTCCAAGAATGCCTAGTATCGTACTTAAACTTACTATGTAATTCTTTGTCATCGTTTGACTATCAATCAATATTAGAAGTGAAATCAATCCAGCTAAAACACCTATAAACCAAGCATCGCTAACAGCATAAAATCATCCAGCATCCCTAACCATCGCCCCAATATAGAGCTCCCAATGGCAGTCAAACTGGATAAAAATATGAGTGCTTTCATTTCTTGTCCTCCTTTAAAGCCAATCAAACTGGTAGAAATCGGCCATTGAATTCCCATTATCGAATGGTTATCATTTCCACATTAACATTTTAAAGCTCATTACAATACGATTCAAGCAGAAAAACCCTACATAACGTATATATAGGGATTTGATAAAACACAGGCCAAAATTCAACTCTAGTTACTTTAAGACCACTGTGTGATCGGTTCAGTCTTTACGTACCGGGATATTTCACAACAGGCACTTTCTTCTTACGCAGAGAATCAAGCATGACTGATCCAGCATTCAAGTTGCTTTGCACTAATTCTTTAGGCGTCAATGCCATCCACTGATTGAGTGACACATCTGCATAGCGGTCACTTTTGAACATTTCTAAAAACCATAATGTTTCTGTACCAGTGTTTTGTATATAGTGTCCAGCATTAGAAGGCACGTATCCAACGTCGCCTGCTCTATAATCAAATGTGCGCGCAGTCCCATTTCCGATAAATACCGTCATTCGTCCCTGTCCTGTTAGATAATATTGCCACTCATCGCTATTGGGATGCCAATGAAGCTCTCTCATCGCGCCAGGCTCAATCTGAACAAGTGCAGCGGCTATCGTTTTTGAAATTGGGAAGTTAGAAGAATCCACAATTCGTACACTCCCCCCTGGCATTTGAATTGGGGATTGATTTAACAGCTCGTGTTTAAAGGTCATGGGGACTTTTCCATATGGTGACTGAATGTCTTCACTGGCGACTGATCCCGGCACATTCCCTTGGTAAATATAGACTTGCTCAGACGGAAGAGAGTTGAAAGCATTCTCCGGGACACCGAAATTTGCAGACAGAACGTCTTTTGGTGTGTGTGCAAGCCAATCTGAAATGGTTAACGTTGAAAACTCAGAAAAGTTTCCATCATCGAATACGAGCAGAAACTCGCAGTGTTCCAATCCTTGTATGGAATGCGGAATTCCTGCTGGGAAGTACCAAAGGTCGCCGGGACCAACATCAGCAATGAAATTTCGTCCGTCTTGGTCAACAGCGGTGATACGTGCCCGTCCCAAAAGCATATAAGCCCACTCCGCTTGCTTATGCCAATGAAGCTCACGGACGCCTCCCGCAGTTAAGCTCATGTTTACACCTGCAATCGCAGTCGAAATCGGAAGCTGTCTTACGGTGATTTCTCTTGACCAGCCGCCGTGATCTAATTTCATGGGAGCGTCTGAGAATGAAAATCTCAAGTTAGGAATCATACCCTCATCTGTAACAGGCGGAACAAGTATATTCGGATTTTGAATATCCCGTATTATATTTCGCGGGCCTGCATCAATAGCTCCAGCTCCATCACTTCGAATAGGCTGCGGCACGTTTCTGTCTTCATGATTGATTGGTTGTTGTTCCAACAGCATGCACCTCGTTTTAGAAATGAACAAGATTTTATTTCAGCCTATGCAGAATCTTAGATTGCTGTGCCTAGGAATCCGCAAATAAAAAAGTGACCACCAATGTGATCACAAATACATCAAATAAGCTATTTTTTATACCATGGCTTCTTATGTAATTTGATTTCTTCTGTCTGTTTTTTCTGGCCTGTCTTCCACTCCACTTTCACTAATACATCATGTCCTATCACTTCATCTTCAGGCATATAATCAAAGGTGGCAATATGGTCCTCCATGCGTCCCCCACCTGGCATTTCATCACCTGTGTATTCTGACAAATCATAATTTTCCCTGTCATCATACATTTTACCATCTATGTATAAGGTGATTTTTTCTATGACAGTCCTCTTTTCGTCCTTCTTACTCCCCTGCCAATATAGATTTAGAAAATAATTAGGTCCAATTGAAGTTTTGTCTGATTTTTCAAGGTTAGACATCCACAGTCCGCTTTTCCCGCTGCCCTCATATTTCACTTTGTTTCCTGATACCATTACAAATAATGTGATGATGCAGATGATCAAGAATCCAGCAATGATCAATAGCCATTTCTTAATATTGTTCTTTTTTCTCATGCTTTTCCCCACTTCCCTAACTCGTTAGTAGGAAAATATGATCAAAATGTTACTAAAAAGAAAATTAAAAACTTCGAATTTAAATTAAAGCTCTTTCAGAGACAAAATTTAACCGTATATCACGCCTTACATACAATTTTGTTTTAAAATGGGCTTTTTATTTTGAAAAATCAAGCTAACAAGAGTTTATTAAGTGATTTTTCAAATTTATTTATACTCATGATCTCGTGAGTCACAAATCTCCCATCAAAAAAACGCTAAAAGTTGTCCAAATAGCTGGTGACTTTTGTTCCTCTTCTTTCGATGATAACTGAATTGACTGAAATTGAACTCTGAAAATTTCGAAATTAAAGATTTTTAATAACGAAACGGGCTGCACTTGTTTAGGTGTCACTGTCATTATCAGTAAAATGTTACGCTGAAATGCGCAGTCAGTCACAAAGTCTCTATTCGTATTCCATAAAGACTTTGTGATCATCGACAAACATTTCACTCCCATCGGATAAGTGTATCCAAAAAGCCTCCTCTGGTTCTTCTCTATAGTCATAAATCACAGTCACTTTGACATTTGACTCAGCTACGATGGTTTTCCAACAATTATTTTCGTTTTTTCCTCAGGCAAAGTAAGAGATCGAATCATCAAAGCCATTCTATCTTTACTGTCTAATTAACGCCATCTTCAGTGAATTTAAAGGTCTGTTTTAAATTGCGTCCTTCTTGCCCCTTCTGTGTCCAAATTATAACAACTTCTAATTCAGAGGCTTTATCTGCCAGCATAAAATGATTGAACTTCAGCGGTGAGCCATCATTTAAACTTTCAGCTAACATTTTAGAATCTTCTTTTGGTTTGACACAATTTTCATCGGGACATCCAAAAAGTGAAAACCTTGTGATTGAATCAGGGTCATTTCTATACAATTGCACATCCACTGTAGCTGCTTTTTCCCCTATATTTTTGACTTCCAAGGAATATACTTGATATTCTCCTTTTTGAGGTCTCGCAAATTCCTTTACATTTTTTGCTTCACTTACTTTTACTGACCACTGGTCTGTTTTTTGTGTAATAGGCAACACCGTAAAAGTCAGGGCATGCGCTTTTGATTGGCAAAACGTAAATCCAACTGCTGTAAAAACAATTACAGAAAATAATACCCTTTTCACTTCATTTATCCCTCCTTCCTTTCACTGGCTGCTCCTTAAAGAATTGATTTTGAGCAATCTACAAGCTCTCTTAACCAAAACCTTACCTGAGGTTTTGTCTTTTACTGCTCTGCATTTATTTCTTTCGGTATCCGAGATGGAGCCTTGGGGATTTTTCTCAATTTGCTGTTTATCACATCAGAAGAGTATAGCGTAATAATCATACTTCCCCCATACCTTTTTGCCCGAATTAAGATTGGTTGGTTATATTGGTTTTGAAAGCGAAAGTCAGGACCTCCCCAGCTTACCGTCGCATCCCGTCCGGGCGGTACATATGGTACACTTCTAGTATGAGAATAGCGCTGAACGATCTGCAGTCCTGCACGATCAACGGCATTAAATAGAGTTGAGGACACCTGACAAATTCCTCCTCCTACACCTTCAGACAACTCCCCTTTTACAATAATGGGTGCACTTTTATATCCTTTGTTCCGAGTTCTCTTTCCCACAACTTGGTTAAACGAAAACGTCTCATTAGGGAAAACAACGTGATTGTCGATTGCTTTTGCAGAAAGAGAAATATTGTGTGAACGGCTTTTATTGCTTGAGTTAAAATACGTCACGTACTGACCAAGCTGCTGCGTACTGATGTGAGCTAGCAGCTCGCTGTCAACTTTCGGATAAATGTTCATTTCCGGCACTTCTATCTTGGAGGGACCTTGCCCATAAAAATACGCATAAAACTTTTCCATAAACGCCTGTTGATACAGTTTGTAGCCAACCCTGCCCGGGACGATGCTTCCATGATCGTTAAGGACAGCATTTATCGGCTCACGGTACACTTTCTGATCAAGCTGTTTGATGAATTTACTGTATTTTTCATAGTCAACCATTGGAGTGCCGGGAAGAGGCATTGTAAAGTCTTCACGGTTAACAGTGGCAATCGTCCGTCCTTGCTGTGTGACCGTTAAACTGTCCTGCGGCTCACTCGGCTGAGCCAATAAAAAAAGACCAGTGATCAAAATTTGTATCATAAGTCGGTTTACCTCCCGATCATTAGTATGAACAGCCGCTTATCCTTTGATGTATTTCTTCCCATCGTTTGTTTGAATCTTTAGACGTTGATAAAAACCTTCATAAAAGAGCTTAGCTTTATGTTCACACCGATCCCTGAGCTCACTGAGGCAAACGGTTCATTCAGTCGGCAAGTTTGAAGTAGTTCAGCATCTCCCAGTGATGAGGGATGCTTTTTTGTCTTGTCAAAAATGAAAAGGGTCTCCTATAACAACAACAAATCAATCCATATCAATATTTTTTTATTGAGAAACGATAAATTTTTTGTTACATTCAATTAGACAACAAATAAATGAGGTGCTTGTTATGAATCGAATGTCGACAATTTTTTTAAAGATAGCTTTGGTTCTTATTGGAATTCCAATTCTTGCTTTATGCATTTTTTTAGTGCCTAAGATAGCCAACTATTCAGCAGAATTATTTCCAAATATCGCTTATATAAAATATCTCGTTTTCATCTATTTGTATGTAACGGCGATACCTTTTTACTTTGCTCTTTATCAAGCGTTCAAACTTTTAAGCTATATTGACAAAAACAAAGCTTTCTCGGGTTTGTCTGTAAGAGCTTTGAAGAATATAAAATACTGCGCAGTCACTATCAGTATCTTTTACGCAGCAGGCATGCCTGTCTTTTATCTGATGGCCGAGATAGACGACGCCCCGGGTATCATTGTGATCGGATTGGTTATTATTTTTGCTTCAATGGTGATTGCGGTCTTTGCTGCTGTTCTTCAAAAACTGTTAAAAGAAGCGATAGATATAAAATCAGAAAATGACTTAACGGTCTGAGGTGATGACATGGCGATTATTATCAACATTGATGTGATGCTTGCTAAGAGGAAAATGAGCGTAACAGAGCTTTCAGAGAGAGTTGGCATCACCATGGCTAATCTTTCGATATTGAAAAACGGAAAAGCAAAGGCTATTCGATTATCAACTTTAGAAGCGATTTGCAAGGCTTTAGAATGTCAGCCCGGGGATATATTGGAATACCGAAGTGATGAAGACACACAGGATTCGTAAAAAATATGTAAGATCAACAGAAAAATAAAGTGATTGGCGGTGAGCTTATGGACATAAACTTATATCCATCTAGCTGCTATACTAAGCGTCCCTTCCATACACGAAGAACACAACTATGGAGGAGGCATACATCATGAGAGCAATAAAACAAATCGTTCTTTTTGGCTGGGAACAAGCCCTTTCATGTTTGTTTCCTGCCGTTATTTTTGCCTCTTTGGCTATTACGCAAATCATCCCACTGCCCTTCTTGCCGCGATATGACTG
Source organism: Bacillus sp. FSL R5-0416 (assembly GCF_037975425.1). Taxonomy (NCBI): domain Bacteria; kingdom Bacillati; phylum Bacillota; class Bacilli; order Caryophanales; family Bacillaceae; genus Bacillus; species Bacillus sp. FSL R5-0416. The sequence goes on from NZ_CP150252.1 coordinate 2,195,057, forward strand.
GCTGCTCATTATCTGCGTTCTCATGCAATTGTGGATGGTGCGTTCCGGTCTTGAAACACGGGATGAATTAAAAGTGATCACATTATTCCACCTTATTGGGCTTGCTCTGGAACTTTTTAAAGTCCATATGGGCTCCTGGTCTTATCCAGAAGAAGGATACTCCAAAATATTTGGAGTACCTTTGTATAGCGGCTTTATGTACGCAAGTGTAGCCAGTTATTTGTGCCAGGCATGGAGAAGGCTTAAGGTTGAACTGGTTAAGTGGCCGTCTTTTTTTGCAGTTGTTCCGCTTGCCGCAGCAATTTATTTGAATTTTTTCACCCACCATTTTTCTATAGATATTCGATGGTGGTTATCTGGGCTTGTCATCATTGTCTTTTGGCAAACATGGGTTACATACGAGGTGAATGGAGCTCGTTACCGTATGCCGCTCGCACTTTCTTTTGTACTCATCGGATTTTTTATATGGATAGCGGAAAATATCGCTACGTTTTTTGGAGCTTGGAAATATCCAAACCAAATCGATACATGGAGTCTCGTACACCTTGGAAAGGTAAGTTCATGGCTCTTGCTAGTGATTGTTAGCTTTCTTATAGTAGCATCATTAAAACAAGTTAAGGAGCAGAGTCCCACAAAGGCAGAGATGGATGAATCTTTTTCTTAGCATACGCATACAAGGTCCCAAATAGAGTGAAAAGCAACGTTCAAATGGTTGCTTTTTTCTTTTATGTAACTCTGCCGGTGAGTATTCATCTTCTTCAAATTTCATCGCAACACGATAACTGATTCAGATTACAACTGCTTTCAACACTTTGACAAACTCATGCGCCGCCGGCGTTATCTCTTCAAATGAATGTGCGATGACGCCAATATCGCGTGTAACCCTAGGAAAGATGTCCTTTTTAATCAATTGATGCGGGACGGATGAAAGTGTAAAGTTTGAAATGATGCCGATACCCAAGTTATTTTTGACCATATTAATCAAGGTTTCGGCATTTTGCACAGTTAAGTTTTCCTTTAATTCGATGTTGTATTGCGAAAATGCGTTTGACATCGCGATTTCATGACCGCCTTTACAAAAAATGAGGTCATCTTGATATGTTTCAAGGTCGACATGCTTTTCAAGTTTTAATTCGTCACGCTGCGGCGGGATGACGGCCACCATATAGTCGTTACACAATAGCTGATTTTCAAACGGTTCAAATGGAGATGCTGCGATCCCGATATCAACCGTCCGATCTTCAACCCATCCTTTTATTTGGTCAGAGGTTCCTTCGATCAATTCTATGAGGATCAGCGGGTAGTTTGATCTGAATGCCGCAATCGCCTGTGGCATGATATTTGTTGAAACTGCAGGAAATGAACCAATTTTCACCTTCCCGTTTAACAGCTTGTTTTCCCGGTTGGCTACTTGATATATTTTGCTTTCAATTCCCTTCATTTGCCTCGCCAGCAGCAATATTTCTTTTCCGATGTCAGTCAGCATTAAACCATGATGTTTATCCCTGATCAATAATTTGAGCTGCAGTGAGCTCTCCAGGTTTTTTATCGCTTTACTTACCGCCGGCTGAGAGATGAACAATTCTTTTGCCGCTTCTGTAATATTTAATTTCTCCCCGACTTTTACAAATATGTGAAGATGGTTCATGTTCATAACCATTTGGTTATACCCCCAATAATAAAAATGTATTTCAGTTATACATAAATGTAACATATGATAGAAACCAGCACGATATTTTAACAAGAAAGGCGGCTTCATTATGGTAAAAGTTATGCTGGGAATCATATCTGTCACACTTATTTGGGGTTATACTTGGGTTGCGATGAAAGTAGGAATTCATGACATCCCCCCGCTTTTATTTTCGGGTTTGCGCCTGTTCATCGGAGCAGTTCCTTTATTTCTCATTCTCTTCATCCAAAGAAAAAAGCTTTCAATTCAAAAAGAACATCTCAAAAGCTATATCATCATGAGCCTGTTGATGGGGCTGGGCTATATGGGGATTTTGACGTATGGAATGCAGTTTGTCGATTCAGGGAAAACCTCTGTTTTGGTATATACAATGCCTATATTTGTTACGGTGATCAGCCATTTTTCATTAAACGAGAAAATGAATGTGTATAAAACGATGGGACTGGTCTGCGGCCTCTTCGGACTGTTATTTATATTTGGAAAGGAAATGCTCAATATCGATCAAAGCGCTTTATTTGGGGAGCTGTGCGTACTTGCGGCAGCGCTTAGCTGGGGAATCGCGAATGTGTTCAGCAAGCTACAATTCAAGCATATCGATATTATTCACATGAATGCCTGGCACCTTATGATGGGAGCCGTCATGTTATTGGTGTTTTCCTTTATATTTGAGCCGGTCCCTTCAGCCGAGTGGACATATCAGGCGGTGTGGTCATTGCTGTTTAATGGCTTGCTTTCCACCGGCTTTACCTTTGTCGTATGGTTTTGGGTGCTCAATCAAATCCAAGCGTCAAAAGCATCCATGGCATTAATGTTTGTTCCCGTATTGGCCCTATTCTTTGGATGGCTGCAATTGCACGAACAGATCACCATCAACATTATCCTCGGCGCACTGCTGATATGCTGCGGGATTTTTATGAATACATTTACATTTTCACGACGGAAAGTGTGAATGATATACATTTCCCCTGTCATTTGGGCTTCATGTGACAGGTGACGACTATTACGAGAAAGTCTTCTAGAATCCTGACGACAGCCTATAAAACAATGGAAAAAGCTAATGTCTGCATGTGAGACATTAGCTTGGCTGGCGTTTAGGCTGGTGAGAATCCAGATTCTTTTTTATTACCATTCTGGCTGATCAAACTGAAAACCGTATAGACCTTTTACTTTAACATCTCCGCAATCTGGATCTTTCGTCAAAATCAAATAATGAGTCTTATAAGGCATCGTCTCAACTCGATCAGTTGCACTCAAATCAAAATGATCCCCCGAGAAGTTTTTTTCACTAACGGTTATTTCATATCCTGACAAAGTCATTCGCATGATTCTTGCGTTAATTGTACATCCTTCAGTATCGAAAATGGTGAATCTGTACCCAAAGTGAGATGTCCAATGGTTTGAATTTAGGTTATCAGACTTCATAAACCATTTTTCATTCTCTGTCATTGTAAAACTCACTTTCTCCTCATCTTTCACGATAACGGCCGAAGCTTCCCCTACATGGATAGTCAAAGCCAAAAGAAATGTAAAAGCTAACATCAACATCTTTTTCAAAAGAGTTCCTCCCGACATCTTTTACTTCAATATATTGGAAGGGTCTTTTCTGATCAAGACAGTCTTCTCCAAATGAATCTTTAGCACCATGAAATGAGCCTTAATAAGAACAGTTTTAACCCAAATCAAACTCTATTCGAAATAAGGCTTACCAATCTATATTCTTTTTAAAAGTTTCTGCATTTCTTTATATAGCTCCTAGACACATATAAAAAATGCTCCCATAAGTTCAGGAGCACTACAAAAAACTGCTAAAGTGTTTTCTATCGATTTATTGTATTCATTAGCTCAAAGAAGTATTCAGGCTTTTGAGTCTTATTTAGCTTATACCATGAACGCAATGTATCTGGTGCAAATACATCTAATTTTTTCAATACTTCTACTGCAAATTCCAAAGGAGCAATTCCTGATGCAGTAACCAAATTTTTATCAGATACTGCAGGTTCCTTTTCATATAGTGTTTCTCCTTTGTAATTAGGGCAAACCATTTTCATATACTCTAGGTCATTGCTTGTGTGCTTTCTCGAATTTAAGTATCCTTCATTCGCGAGGCCCAAGGTTGCCCCACAAATTGCAGCAATAGTCGTGCCGAGCTTTAAAGCGTCGCCAACTTTTTTCAAGATCGGCTGATGAATAACTTCTCCCCAAGTGTTTCCTCCGGGTAAAATGATAAGATCTTGACTCCCAAGAATACATTCGTCAAGAGAAATATCTGGTTTTATGCTTAATCCTCCCAACGTAGTTATCATTTCTTTATTAACCCCTACTGTAACTACTTTTAAAGATGCTGCATCTTGTTTAAAGTATCTCCCTGAGTTTAGTTCCGCAATTAAATATCCATATTCCCAGTCTGACATTGTGTGAAATACGTAGAGATAAACTTTTCTCGTTTGCATCCAATAACACTCCAATCACAATTGATAAAGCTTTCTAATAGATGACTTTGCGACAGCCATTGTCAGCTTTTTTGTTGATTCTATTCTTATGCCCTTGTTCTCCCAACTTATAAAAATATAAGATCAATTGATTCTATGTTTACTAGCGCAATGGGGTTTGTTACACTAACTGTCATGGAAAACATTTCAAAGGTAATACAAAATCATTTGAATGAGGAGGCCTGATGAAGTTGAAAAATAAAGCGTCAATAAAATTCGGAATATGTGTTGGGCTTTTATGTTTAAGCATTACTGGTTTCACACCTTTTTTCAACTCAACACATGCAGAAGCAAAATCCATAGAAGACACAAACATGGCAAGCTGTATAACGAATAAAAAATTTGTTCAACTTGAGAAAAAATTTGATGCCAGGCTTGGTGTTTATGCAATTGATACAGGTTCAAACAAGACAATCGCCTATCGGCCGAATGAACGATTTGCTTACGCATCAACCTATAAAGTTCTAGCCGCAGCTGCTGTCCTGAAGAAAAACTCAATTGAAAAACTTAATGAAGTCATCCACTACAGCAAGGACGATCTTGTTACATATTCTCCAATCACAGAGAAACACCTAGATACAGGCATGAGCCTAAAAGAAATCTCGGAAGCGGCTATCCGTTACAGCGATAATACCGCTGGGAACATCTTGTTGCAACAGCTTGGCGGCCCTAAAGGTTTTGAAAAGTCACTGAAACAGATTGGGGATCATGTAACGAAAGCTAAACGATTCGAGACGGATCTAAACTCTGCGATTCCTGGTGATATTCGTGACACCAGCACCGCAAAAGCACTGGCAACCGATCTTAAAGCCTTCACTTTAGATAACACGCTCACGACTGACAAACGCACGATCTTAACCGATTGGATGCGAGGCAATGCTACTGGTGACGAACTGATTCGGGCAGGCGCTCCAATAGGATGGGAAGTCGGCGATAAATCCGGAGCCGGAAGTTACGGGACACGAAACGACATTGCTATCGTTTGGCCGCCAAACAGAGCTCCTATTGTTGTGGCAATTCTGTCAAACCGCTTTATGAAAGATGCTAATTATGATAATGCTCTTATCGCTGAGGCTGCAAAAGTCGTCCTTAACGATCTCAAATAAAGTGTTTAGCCTTTTGCCACAAAGGAAAAGACATTACTTTTTTAACTCCTACCGTTCATTTTTTGATGAACGGTTCTTTCATAAGACCTCTAGAATCATATATTTAAACACCACAAAATTAAACGTTATTATAATTAACGGCAAGTTTTCATTCTATGGAACAAGTAAAGTTTGACCTGACAAGAATTAAGATTAAGCACCCTAAAATCCATTTTCTTCTCCTTCAAGTAAACATACAATGCAGACAACTCTCTTAAGTCTCTTATTCTGTGACCAATTTGTAATACTCATTGATATTCGGACTCTCTTCCCAATATTTCGTCTCGTTCGAAGACACTAACATATCAAACCACTTGAATTAACATAACTGAACTTGATATTGGTCACTGGCAGTTTCAATGCAATAGAACAACATTTGTTGTCTCAGAGGTTATCTATATGAGAATTCAACAATTTTTTTATAATAATTCATATTTTTGTATCGTTGCACTTGGTGGATTTGACTCTTTAAGTGTATGGAACCACACTTTTATTTTTTCACCTCTTTTGAGATCATCTGTGTTATCAATCTCACTTAATCCTACAATTACTATGTTATTTTTAAACTTGTTCATAAGTTGTCCTTCAGAAAGATCGTAATCTTCTTTTACTGGAGCTTTTGTATCGTTAATGAGAATTGCTCTTTCATTGTCTTTAAGCACGACATAGCCTACTAGGCTCTGCATCTTTGTTTCGTCACCGTTTTGTTCACTTTTATTGCAGCCTGCAAGAAAAATAATGAGCACTATCAAGCTTACTCCAATTTTCGGCAACCTTTCTCCCTCCCGTCATGTTTAACAATCTCACTCCATAACTACATATCAATAAACTGTAGTGTAAATCTATCCAGAAACTTCTTCATTTTCTCATATTGAATCTTTTACAAGCTGGTAATACACAGACTAAATCGGGTAAAAATTCGTAGAGGTGATTTCATTGAATAATGATCATAAAGTAACTCATTACTCTTCATTTATTTTTTCAACAATCATGGTATTGGCGGTCGCCATCTTTCCACAATATACTTCTTGGTTTGTAACAGTTTTCTTCTTGGGTTTTGCACTTATCTATACATTCCAAAAACATAAAACAAGTTCTTCAAAAGCAATATCTTATATTTCGTATTTTTTATTCATTGTTTCATTGACTTACACTTTAGTTAATATGTAATAGTAATCCTCCCTTTGTGGGAGGATTTTTTGTTTAAGCTTATTTCTAAGTGCTTTTGGGCCACCTCTATCTATAATGATAAAACTATCTGAACCAATTTTTTCTTCCGATCTTTGTCTTCGTAAATAGCAACATTGTGGCGTGTCATTAATGTAATACCGCCCATTTTAAACTCTTTTTGATCTTTAAAATAAACAACAGGGACATTCACCAAACGGATCTACTTCTTTTTGTTCTTTCTCAAATGTTTGTATGTGGTTGCCTTCGAATCATACCCTTACTCTTATTCCGCTTTCAAACTCATTATTGCATGCTGCTTCTTTTTGGGTTCCAGCATAAATATACTTATCATTACTGTCGTCTACTATACATATATTTTCTCCCTTTAAAATCGAGATTTTTACTTTTTATGATCCATTATTCACTTTCAAAGTAACTTCCAATTACAACATAATATATGTATAAATTGTAAACGGAGTTGGTATAATTGAAGATTAGGAAAATCTTATCGAGTTCTGCTTTATCCTTTGGCATGCTCATATCCGCGGTTCCCGCAATGGCTGCTGGCACTTCGTCTGAGGTTGCAGTAAAAAGTGATGAATATGATTATGACACTATATACCGCATTAGTCCTCTGCCAATGGACTTCCAGCCAACAATAGAATACAACGGTTATACTTATACGCTTACACGTCATTATTTTGATTACTCAATCGGGTTTTACACGGCTATTTATACAAAAGTTGTTTAAATTTATAAAGGAGCTTTTTAGCTCCTTTTTCTCTTGTTTTAAGCACAAATACAAGTTTAAATGCAGGTAATAAACAATTCACTTTAAAGAAGCGCCGCCCGCAAAATGCGGCTTTTGCACACTACGCCAATTTTATATAGAAAAGCCAGACCTCCCCCAAGAGGTTCCAGCTTTTCTTAATGTGCTATCGATCTTCGTTAGTTCAACGGGAACTTTATCATTCGGTACAATTGCAGCCTCCCAACTTCTAGTTAGGGCTGGTGGGGAATATCTGATGGCTCTCTACACACATCAGACATTATAAGATTTCAATGTAGCCTTCTGTACCATGAACGCGAATTCGTTGCCCATCTTTTATCAGCTTGGCAGCATTTTCAACGCCAACAACTGCAGGTAAGCCATATTCACGGGCTATAACAGCTCCATGTGTCATCAGTCCCCCAACTTCGGTGACTAGGCCTTTTATGGATACAAACAATGGTGTCCAGCTTGGATCGGTAAAGGAGGTAACTAATATATCTCCATCTTCTAAATCAGCATCTTCCATGTTTAAAATGACACGCGCTCGCCCCTCTATCACTCCGGAGGAAACAGGTAGACCTACAATCGCTCCGGCTGGGAGATTTTCTCGTTTATACTCACCTGTAACGATTTCACCATCAGACGTGATAACACGTGGTGGAGATAGTTTTTCATATAATTTGTACTCGTCTTGTCGTGTACTGATGATTTGATAATCCAGTTTATGTGTGTGTACGACTTCGTGAAGTTCTTCAAAAGTGAGATAGTATATATCTTCTTTTTCTTGAATAACGCCCGCTTCTACGAGTCGTTCGGCTTCTTCCAGTAAAGCCTGCTTATAAACGAAGTATCGATTAATCATGCCGTATTTTGGATATTCCCTAAACCCGCTGAAATTTCGGATGATATCTATCATTCGTTTTGTTTCTTTGGCTTTTTGTTCACCATCCGGTAATTGCTTTAATCGATCTAATAACTCTTGCTCTTTCTTCAAAGCTTCCTGTCGCCCTTGCTCAAATTTCCGATGGCTGGCATTTGGCTCACTGTTATTGATATTATTAAGAATCATTGGGATAAGTGTAGTTGGTTTTTCACTCCATCGAGTTCTTGTAATATCAATTTCTCCGGTACATCGCATTCCGTATTTGCTGAGATAATCATAGATCGCGTCTCGGGTTTTGCTTCCGCCATCAAACTTAGCCAGTTCATCCAAAAAGTTATCATCTTTTACATGTTGTAAGTAATCAATTACCTCTGGATAAGGACGAATCACATCTGCGACGTCTAATAGCGCAAGACCCATTTCGGAAGTAATATTATGGGGTACAGATTGAGAAAGCGTATCTGCTGCGTTTTTTTCACCTAACCACTCGTTCATTTTTTCGTTAATCCATAATGAAGCATTCATAGCAGTTCGAATCACAACAGAACTTTCTGGGTTAAATAAAATCTTCTTTAATTCCTGGATATCTTCCAGAATAAAACGAAATAAATCTGATCCTGATTTCGTTTGGATGTTTTGTTTTAACTCTTCTATCGATGTTTGACTGCTCTCAATCAAATCAGACACGATTGTCGGATCGTTTTCAACTTGAGCCGGCATATCTGCATTGCCTCTGCTGGGATTTGGTGCTGTTTTATCATTTGGTATCGACTTTATGAAATCTCGTCGCTTTATTATGGTCATAAGTGCGTCTTTTAAGAGCTGATCGTGCTGCCCCATGCCTTTTAAGAAAACTTCTCTGCTGTCAGGGGATGCCAGATGATGTGCGACATCAACAAATAGCCTTCCACCGGCTTTACGCATGGGTGCAGCAGTCGTCAACAGAAAAAAAGACAATCCCAGTGGTTTTATGGGATCCGTCATCATTTGTTGATGACCAACAGAAATATAGACGTGATTTTCTTGGTCACTCGCTTCAGGGATGGGGAATAAAGTAGTGATTGGACGACTCTGTACAATATAAAAAGTATCGCGGGTCAAACACCATTCGATATCTTGCGGCTGGCCGAAATGAGCTCCGATCTCTCTTCCAATGCGTGCCAGCTGTAAAATTTGTTCATCAGTCAGTGTTTGAGCCTTTTGCTGATCAGAATCGATCTGCTGTGTTTCTGTTCCGCCTTCTTTTCGTCCGTAGATAGCCAATTTTTTAGTTGCTATTCTCTTATCGATGATTTGCCCATCCTGTACTTTATAACAATCGGCAGATACCAAGCCGGAAACCAGTGATTCACCAAGTCCAAAACCGGCATCGATGGATAACACCTTTCGGCTTGAGGTAATCGGATCAGCGGTAAATAAAATCCCCGAAGCCTGAGGGAAAACCATCCTTTGAACGATAACGGATAAATAGACTTGGCTGTGGTCAAATCCATTTTGCATACGGTAAATAACCGCGCGATCCGTAAATAGGGACGCCCAGCATTTACTGATATGCTGCAAGATTGCATCGACGCCGATAATATTTAAATAGGTGTCTTGTTGACCGGCAAAAGAAGCATGAAGTAAATCTTCAGCAGTCGCACTAGAACGCACGGCATAGGCATGTTCCTCGCCAAACTGGGAGAGATATTGAGCCACAGCTTTCACAACATCAGAAGGGATGTCTACTTCTATAATGATTTGCCGAATCTTTCTGCTGATGTTACCAACTTGATCTCGGTCCTCAACTTTTAGCATCGCCAATTGATCCAACAACACTTGTAACGTTTCGTTTTGTTCGATGGCTTTTTGATATCCTACTGTTGTGACACAAAATCCTTCTGGTACTTGTATACCTTGAATTTTTGATAATTCCCCTAAATGTAACCCTTTTCCTCCAACGAGCGAAAGCTGTGTTTTTTCAATTTCATGTAAACCGAGAACCAAAGAACTCATTCTACATCTCCCCTTCAAAAAAAATATTGACAAGAGCTTCCTAGCAGGATATAATAAAATTATAAGATGGATATCTATAACCTTTTAACTAGAAAGCGCACGTAGTGTGATTATATCACCGTGTCTGTTTTTGTGCAATATAAAAAGAACCTGGTGAAATTGCCCAGGTTCTTTTCTTAATTTCCATAGCTAGTCGCATTAAAAAACTTGGTTTGAGCTGATTCAATCCTCTAATAAGGAAATCCTAAAGTTGGGTTCTTTTTGAACTTACTTGCTTTGTTCGTAGAGTCCCCATTCATAAATTAGACTTTTTGTTCTTAACAGTCCCACCTTTAACTAGTGTAAAGTTATGAAGATTTGGTTAACTACTAGATATTTTTATTTTGAATAAGGCTTATGTTTGATAAAGAAGAGTTATGTAAAGGTGTCTGTTGTGAGCAAGCGCTGACTACAAAAAATTGTAGCATTCTCATTTAAATACCATTCTATTAACCTATAGGAAAAGTTATAAAACCAGATGGAGAATACCCTACCTCCAGCAATTGCAAGGCCGTTCACCTAGTAGAAAACAACCTTTAACCATTACTAACGATTTTAATAATCATTGATTATAAAACTTCTCAAGGAACGATCAGCAGCCCGTTAGCTACCCCTAATTAAAGATGATCTGTTACCACACTGTTACGTTAGAACTTCCACTACTTTGATATCCTTCTGTCGCCATGACTTGGTAAGCCCAATTACTGCCCAGATTCATTCCATGGCTCTTCCATGCGTTCACATGATTGCTGAAAGTGATTGTAGCGTTGCTTCCAGTTGGTCTCTTCGTCTGACGAACACTCCAGTACTGCGTAAAAGTAGTGCGATCGCCATCAATGGAAGGTGCGTTATAACGTGTAGTTGTATATATGTCATATGTACCCCCATCACTTTTTACAGTACCTTTATACGTTCCAGTAGGTCTATAAGTACCCCATGAATCCACTACATAATATTCTATGAGGGGTGATCTCGTCCAACCATATAAAGTTAAATATCCATTGCCATTCGGTGCCCAAACTCCGGCATTATAGTTTATCGTCCTAAATGGCGAACCTGTAGTCCAACCTTTACCAACAACAAAATTTCCGGTATTAGACCAATTAACACTGTAGTTCCCGCCAGACCCATTGACAGCGTTTACTATACCGCCCCCATCAGTCCAATTTTGCCAGTAGTCTGTGCTAGCTGCAGAGGCGGTTGCCGAAAACAAGCTAATACTCATTAAAGCTGCCGATAATCCAACTAAGAAATTCTTTTTAAACTTAAACATATGTTACCTCCTATAATATTTTTTCCGACTTTGAGGCAGCACTCGTATACATTTAAAACATTTTTAATTACTAACGCCAAAGCTTTTGATCGTCCCCTTCAGTATAATACCACGAATTCATGAGCAAATATTAAAAGTATTTGTAATTTAATTACAAATACCTAGAAACACATTATAAGTGGTCTTCTTCCACCATATCCTGATCCTTTTTTCGCAGGATCACAATTCTTGTTTCTAATTCAGATTGAGTAATATCTGTAATTAATCCCCATTGAACCATTGCGTATAAAGGAGATATTCAGTAGAGATTGTGAAATCATTGTAGCTGACCCAGGTGGTGCTCTTGACTTTGAAGCTGCAGTGCAACGTTTCATGTCCAAAAAATCAGTCCATAAGGTAGTTTACTGTGTCTTTGATGTAATTTGATGGGTATTCAATCGCTAATAAGCCACTCAGTGAACGCAAAAATATGCTTTTAGATCTCAACCTTGACCATGATAATGTATTTGTTATTGAAGGCCTGCAAGGAAACGAATTAGCTTACTTTAATCTGGCCAAAGAAAAGAAATCAGCTTATGATATTGCAGTGGACAATGGTTTTTCGGGAACTGTAAATGTGCACTCTTGATCTTCAGGCATCTCAAAAAGTCTCGATCCTGTTTTTCTTTTTTAAACGCAGGAGACGCAGCTGACACTACACTTCCCTGTCTCTCCATATTTCCTACAACAGCAAGATACTATGTTCAAGGATTAAGCCCCATTGCAACAGCCGATCCAGAAGTATAAAAACACAAAGTATATTCTTACGTAGAAATTGTGAGTAATCAATCATTGTATGTAACTCCTATGATGTTATTCATGTTGATATATACTGTGTTGTTATGTTGATCTTTAACGTAAAGCTTATGTTGTTAAAAATTAATGGAATGAACTCTGCCAACAGCATTTTCAAACAAATCCATAGTTGAAAAGTTTGAATTTCAAAATTCAAGTGCTTCAGAAACGAAAACGCCCATCTCTTCAATTTGTTGATCATCTCAATTTTTGATCCATCAATCAAATCTTGTTTAAGCTGTATTAAATGCTCTGGAAGCATCATTGATATCCATTGATTGTTCCCCGATCCCTAAACATATCGACTCACTCCTTTATTGATAATACTAAAATTGGAGAAAGAACATCGAGAGTATTCGCAAGCAAATAACCCCAATAAGTAAAACGCCCAGCATTTTATTAAGCTGGGCTCTGTCTCATAATTAATTTGAATTTTTATACGCATTAACTGCTTCATTTCGCAACAGCATATTATCTTTATTAAAGTTATAAGCTTTTTTGATAATATCTAATACCTGCGAATCTAGCGCAGAAAGATTGCCTCCTGGATTAAATCTTGATTTCCAATAATCTAAAGACTTATTCGGGTTTAACTACTTCATTTTTCTCAAGTTTTTCACAGAATTCACTAAAACCAATGGATCTACTGGGAGCTGAGTTATTTCCCCCGTATCCTTCTGTAGCCAAGCTGCAAAATGCTAAGAATTTTGGATTATAAATAAGATCGCTTGAGTTTACATTTACCACCGATAATCACGATCCTCTCAGAGCTTTTTATAATTGTATTGCCTTTTCCATTTTTACACATGTTAAATATCGACAATCCCTTAAATGATTTAATAAGGTTCTGTCAAATTTTAATATTGATAAATACGCAAAAATAAAAAGAAACCATAGTAGATAGGGTTTCCTTCAATCTTGTTTATGTAACGCACCCGATTCTGGAACAATTAATTTTCTCAAATAAGACGGTTCTCTAAAGATTCGATTGCCAGTTTTAGTGCAGTTAAGCGACGCTCATTTAATGTTTTTTGAGACCTGCCTTCTTTTGCTTTTGCTATTTGTTTTTCAATAAATGGAATGATATCTTGTAGAACTTCTTTAGAAGTCAATATGATTTCTTGCTCATAGCAAAAATTTTCACCATTCCAGGTACCTTTTAGGCTTTCTAAGCCAATTTTTACTGCGTTTAGTCTCTTTTTGACAAGAGTTGTGTTTGAACCTTTTTCTGTCGTACTTTTATAAGCATTTGAAAGTTTACTAAAAGTTGATTCCAAGGATTTAATGGACAAATCTTGAATTTCTTGGCTAACAATCTTCATATACAATCCTCACTTTTCATTTTGAAAATAACAAATCAACACTTTTTAACAATCCTACTCAATAGCTGAATTAGGATTACGCCTTGAATTTTGCGAGTCGCAAACTACCATATGTGTCTGTCATTTCAAATGTAATTGATGTTAATAGAAATTCTATTAAATGCTGTTGTCAATATATTGTTTGAATTTACAACGTCAAGGGGATTTAGTATAGTATAATATTTCCTGTACATTAAGTTTGCTCACTAAAGGGAGTCTTGCTCATCCCCTATGAAAGAGGGTGAGGCTATGTCAACATCCAGGCATTAATGCTAATGCTTGCATTCGGGTCATTTGTAATTGCCCTGTTGACATATATAAATAAAAAATAGACCTCCCTTGAGCCTAAGAACCTGAAGGGATAGGTCTACCAAGAAATCACATCGAGCAAGCCCTTTAGTGGGTAGCTTTAGTACAGAGACGGGGTGTTGATAGCACCCTAGTCTTTTTATTTTATGCATTTTTTATACCTTAAAAAGCATAATCCTTATCCTAATTATAACCATATAGAAATGTTATTTGAATACAATTGCTTTATGGATAAAACCATTATTTTATTTAGATTGAGGATGTGCAACTCAAGTGTATCTATTGAGCAATTGCAATATTTTTACTTAATCGTCCCAGTCTTCATCCTCTTCCCAATCATCTTTCGCTTCCTGAATCTTATTATAAAAAAATTCAATAAAGCTTTCTGCAACAGTATCTTGATAACCAACTACCCTATCCCATTCAACTACAGGGCATTCTCCGTCTTTCATTTTATTTGTATCTAGACAGTAAGCAAAGTAATCAACATCTTCAATAACCACAAGTCCATCAGTAAGGCCATAGTGTTCTTTATATTCATTAGTCCTATTTACAACTGATGCATGATCAAAGTTGTAGCCTAAAACTAAAACACCGAATAAACCACCAGCACCGTATTTTTCTAAAAACCATTTATAACTGTTGGGGAGATCGCATTGGAGGTTTTCTTCAATGCGACCAATGTTTTCATGACTTGCGCCTTCTGTAAATATAGCATTTTGTTTATTTTCATTAATAAAGTTCTCAACCTTCGAATAAATCATATAAACACCTCAATTCTCATTTTCAAATTGTTTCGCTCTCCACTTCCAATATCTCTTTCTAAAACTCTCGTATTGTGCTTTTAAAACCTTATCATTTCTAAAACTTTCACCATCAGACTTTAGCTGATGAATGACATCACTATATTTTGTATGTAAGCTATTCGGGATTTCAAGCATTGGGCCAGGTTCTTCTTGAATCAAGTGATGTAAATTAATCTGTGTACCGTCTTTTGCATAAGGGGCATTCCCGTTTTTCATAAGCTGAAGATTTGTAACACCGAATTCTGTTTTTTGATTAATATCAATATCTTTCATAGTATACACTCTACGGCTTACATCTTTAACTTTCCCCTTCGCCTTTACCTTCCCCTCTATTTCATATGCTTCATACTTTTCTTTATTTAGCCAAGGGGGGCTTATCTTTTGGCCAGTAAACGGTTTTCTTGTTCCATCCGGTATTTTCTTCGCATTAGTCAAAAGTTCATTCTTAAGGCTTTGGCTATCAACCACATTGTATGGCACGCCCCCTGCCATAGCAAAGTCGTACTTAGGATTATAAGGCAGCAAATCTGGAATCTTGACGTCTTTTATTTTCTTCCCTGCCTGACTTGCTTTGTTTATGACCTTCCCCGTTGCATCTGCTTTGTTAATGGCTCCTGCACCTTTTGTACCAACAACAGCTACAGCCACTGAACCAATAGCATAGGTAACCCATCTTGATCTAGAATAGGCATCTCCATTCACCATATCCTTTTGATATGACTCTTCTATGGCTACTGAAATGGCATCATATGTTTTCACTGGATGAATAACTGCATTGCCCAGCGCTAAGAGTGTTTCTCCTGGATCGGTGATGAAGTCCCATATGCCGGTTACAGTGTCTTTTCCTACATCATATAAGCCTACTCCTACACCTTTTACGATATCCCAAGTGATTTCTCCTGCTCCTTCTAGTTGCTTCGCTTGTTCAATTTGCATTGCAAGCTGTACTTGAGCTGGCTCCAGATTCTCGTACCCTACTTTCTTAGCAATCTCTAAATATTCATCAGGGTCAGAGACACCGTCATTAAGTTTTTTCTTTAATTCCTTGATTTCACGTTCCTTTGCTTCTTCTTTCTTCACGCTTAAGTAAGCTTCAGAATGCTTCTCTATGTCGCCTTTTTTCTTATGTATGTCACTTTCTCTATACGCTTTGGCGTTATAGTGAATCGGAGTGGCGTTCTTCCCTTTGCCTGTTGATTCCTGCAGCTTTTTAAAATCTTGCTGGATGAACTGTTCGTTAGGCTCTGTTTCAGCGTATTCTGTTTTTAAATCCTCATCAAGCTTGTTTAGCTTATCGATTGTTTTTTCACGTTTGTCATCTGCAGAAGAAAGTTTGTCTTTGAAGTCTTCTGTTGAGAATATTTCAAGGGGAAGAATATCATTGATGTCGTTTAATATGTCTTTCATTGCTTTTTTCTGTTCAGACATAATGGATTTTGATTTTGTATAGGCGTTAGCCAACTCGTGTTCTAAAAAGGATTCTTCTATGTAAGCATCAGACATCTTAGCATCTTCAAGTTTTGCAGACATGCTGCTTAAGAAAGCAATCTTCATGTCAATTAAATCAATCCATTGATCCGTAACACCGACATGATCATGATAAAATGCTTTAATGTTGTCAGCACCCTTGCCTGAAAACTCACTGTCATCTAGGTTAGCTACGTTTTGAAAAGCTTTTCTTAGCTTCACCATTTGCGACCTTAGTTCCTTATACTCTTTGGTTCTTTTATCGGCCTCAAAGAGTAATGAATCAGCCTCAAATACCTTCATATCATTCTCCTTCCTAGACTACTCTATGTAAATTTTACCACAGTAATCTATTTGAATAACAGAAAAAGACAGCCCAAATGACTGTCTTATACATCACACACTATCTTGTTCTATAATAATTTTCTGCGGTATAGTAGCGCCAATCCCAAAAAGGTTCTCCATTGGCCAATATATACCGGTCTAAAAATATTTCAAAGTTTACATTTAATGGATTATATTCTAAACCACTTTCAAATATATAGAGATAGTTGGGATCACCTTGGTTCACTTTATCTTTATCAATCATTAAATGGCATTCTTCCAATAAGTAGCCAATTGGAATACCATTGATATCTTCAAACAAATCCTCATATTTTAACTCCTCTTCAATCTCTTCAAGGCTAAATAGCTGAAGTCCTCCACCTATATTCTCCCCATCAGAAAGAATCTCAAAAATTTTCGCACCGTTATGCAGTGTCATGAACTTCTGATAATCCTCTGGAAGGGTAATCTGATGTTTAGCTTCAAAGCTTTGAATGTCGTTAAGGGTTGCTTTGTCCTGTGAAAATGTAACAAGGAACTCCATGATATCCCCTTCAGTACAAAACAATTGAATGGCTCCTTTTTCATCTAAAAGACTTTTCAAACCATTTACCGTCTTATGAACAAAGTTAGTCACATACATCACCCCTTTATTTCCTTTTAACAATAACCTTTCAAATTCCAAAAGATGTGAACAGATCGTGATAGGTGCTCTTTTCAGTGAATATAATGCAATAAATTCTAAAAAGAGGTGCCTCTAAAAATTGAATTCTCTAATGAATGATGACATGGTAAAGATCATTAGAAATGGCCTTAGCGCATCCCAGCATCCAAAGCATATTCTTGTTGTAGGAGCTGGATTGTCCGGGCTTGTATCAGCATCATTGCTGAAAAATGCCGGTCACAGAGTAACGATTCTCGAAGCGAGCGGCAGAGCGGGCGGCCGTGTCTGCACTTTGAGAGCTCCCTTTAGTGATGATTTGTATTTTAACGCTGGCCCGATGCGCATACCGAATAACCATTCGTTAACCTTAGAATATATAAAAAAATTCAAATTGCCAACAAATGTATTTCTCAACAGAACCCCGATGGACATCATTTATGCAAATGGAATCAAAACACGTCTCCAAGTTTTTGAACGAGCTCCTGGAATATTGAGATACCCAGTTGCACCAAATGAACAAGGGAAAACGTCTGAAGAGCTGATGCTTTCTTTACTGCAGCCTATTCTAAATTTTATCAATCAAAATCCAGCGAGAAATTGGCGGATTGTCGAAGAACAATACAAAAATCATTCGTTAAGCTCTTTTTTAAACACGTATTTTTCATATGGCGCGATCGATATGATTGGTGTACTTTTGGATATGGAAGCGTATATGGGGATGTCCCTTGTTGAAGTATTGCGGGAATCTATCTTTTTTTCATCGCCCGCTCACTTCTATGAGATAACTGGCGGCATGGATCTGCTGCCTCACGCGTTTCTTCCTCAATTAAAAGCAAACATTCTATACCATCAAAAAATGATGAAAATTTCTCAGGGGGAAAATCGTGTTACGATCCATTGTCAGCATCAACAAACGGCAGAATTCACATCATTCACAGCTGATCTCGCTATTGTAACCATTCCTTTTTCAACATTGCGATTTGTAAAAGTCGAACCATACCATTCATTCTCGTACTATAAACGAAGGGCAATCCGTGAGCTAAACTATATCAGTGCAACAAAAATCGGCATAGAGTTTAAAAGCCGATTTTGGGAAAAAGCCGGGCAGCGCGGCGGTAAATCTATTACTGATATACCCATTCGTTTTTCGTATTATCCAAGCAGAAATATTGGAGCAAATGGACATGCTGTCATTCTGGCCAGCTATACATGGGCTGATGAGGCACTAATATGGGACAGTCTTTCAGAAGGAGAGCGAATCCAGTATACTTTACTGAATTTATCTGAAATCTATGGTGATATTGTGTGGTCTGAATTTGTGTCTGGCACTTCTTTTAGCTGGAGCCAGTACCCGTATTCTGCGGGAGGTTTTACAGCTTTCGAACCAGGACAAGAATTAGAGCTGTATCCCTATATTTCTGTCCCTGAGGGCAGAATTCATTTCGCCGGAGAACACGCCTCACTCACTCATGCGTGGATGCAAGGCGCGATTGAATCTGGAATACGTGTTGCTTATGAGGTCAATCGCTTACCTTAGATCATGCTCACCTTCTGTACTAAAAGATTATTACATTTCATATAATAAGATCTTGATTAGACGGACAAATTCAATCACAAAAACAAAGTAATCCTTGCAATCCTTCGCCCTCCATGCTATATTCATATAGCGATGAGCTGAATTGTGTAAGCCGATGTACATGCCTTTACGGCACACACGAATGTGGCGTGTGGTGCATCGCCTCAATACGCAAAGACGTTTGCCTTAGGCAAACGTCTTTTTTTGCGTTATCCGATTTTTGTGCCGTTTGGGACAGGCTGATCCGGCTGCAAAAGGACGACGTCGGCCTGGCCGGGTATGCCGCCGAGGACCAAGACTTCCGATTTAAATCCGGCGATCCGGCGGGGCGGAAAGTTCACGACTGCTATGACTTGCTTGTTGATGAGATCTTCTGGCTTGTAACGCTTCGTGATTTGTGCGCTCGATTGTTTTATGCCAATTTCAGTCCCAAAATCTATCACAAGCTTGATTGCCGGTACTCTTGCTTCAGGAAATTCTTCCGCTTTTACAATTGTTCCCGTTCTGATATCCAATTTCTCAAAGTCTTCAATGACTGCCATATCAATAACTCCTTTTTCTCCTATTGTAAAGGAGATATTCAAGATTTGTTTAACCAAATAGCCATTATTTTTTATCTGAATATAAGGTGTTTCGATACAGGCGGGGCGGCATTCCTGTGCTTTTCGTGAACCATCTTGTAAAAGAAGAAAGGTTTTGAAAGCCCAGCGCCTCGCTCACGACGGTAAGAGTTTCATTTCTCTCCATCAGCATTCTTTTTGCTTCCTCAAGGCGAAGTTCGGCAATATAGTTCTGCGGGGACTTCCCTGTCTGTTTTTTGAACCAGCTTGAATAATAAGCTGGGTGATAATGCTCGATTTCTGCCAGCTTCTTAATCGTCAACCGCTCAAATAAATGGCTGTGAATGTATGCAATTGAGGCATAGCTATGGGATTGAAGCTTTTCTTTTATGTATTGTACTAGCATATGAAGCGAGTTGGCTGTTCCGGCCTTTGCTTCCTCTGTCAGCAAGTACCTGATCGAAGACCAGAAAGGATCGAGTGCAGCTTCAATTCCCGATCCTGCACGATACTCATCAATTTTCATTGCATGAAGCGGAACATCCAGTACAAGACATTCATTTCTTCCGATAGAACGGAAACGATGCTCACACTCCGGCGGAATATATAAAAAATGATCTGGCTTTAATTTCACCTGGCGCTCTTCAGTCTCAAGATCAATACTCCCTTCAAGCGGAAAAAGAAATTGGCTGTATGCGTGCTTATGTGAATGATAAAGGCGTGTGTATGTCCGTTTTTCGCAAATCATCTCTTGAAGCGAGTCCATCAGCAAACCCCTTCCTTTGGTCATCTTTTAATCCGGTAATGGTGTTCCGATATAGGCGAAAATCGGATCTTTTCATATAAAGAAACTGCCGCCAGATTGTCTTTCATCACTTGTAAAAACATGCGTTCCGCTCCGTTGTTTTTTGCCCATTCAGTCAACACCCTGATCACTTGGGTTCCTGCCCCTTTTCCTCTGTGCTCCTCAGCTACAACGATATTACTAAGTCCGCCATAACCATCAATGACAGAAACCGTGCCAAGCGCTGTCAGGCTTTCTTTGTCATACATCTTGAAAAAAGTTTTACACGGCGGCATGCGTTCGAAAATGTGTTTGTAACCTTTGTGACGCTCGGGTGAAAACCCTTCTAATTGAATAAATTCATCTATCCAAACAGATGATGGCTCTTGTTCCCACTTGTATGTAAATCGGCTGTTGTCATTTGTTCGGCTCATAATTGACCGGCACAACGCTGTCATCTGGAAGCACTCGTCTACCTTTTCATAACGGCTGTCTGCCAATGCGTCATCAAGCCCTTTCGGTGATGCGTTGCTAATATGAAAACAAACAGGTAAGCCTAAACTTTGATAAAAAAGTTCAGCCTCTAGCTGAAAATCCCCTTCTGGCATATCCGCAGACGTCCATACGCTATTTGCCCTTTTGGTTACGCCAAAATTCGCTCTGAGAAGCCATTGCCCTATGCTTTTTTGAAAATAAGCCGGCCATGAAGCTGCCGCTAACCGTTCAATCTTGTGAATGTCATCCATTGCATAATGCCTCTCCCCTATGTATACTCCCTTGATATTATACAATATTCAGAAATATAAGACATCCATTTATTTGTTTACATAATATTTTTATTGTTTATTAATAATCCCGACAAAAATGTCCGAATTGAAAATGACAGGCTTTCTAAAATGTCCTCTTCACGTTCAAATGCTTCTTTTGCGATTAAAGCAGTAAAGCCATGCAGCAGGCTTCTAAGCCCCCTTGTCGCATGAATGGCAGTCTTTTCACTTGCATAGCCGTTTTCAATGAGCAGCTTCGTCACAAGACAGACAATTTGGTCAGAGACGATTTCCGTCCGTTTGTCCTGAACCTTAAGCAGAGCCGCTTCATAATATCCGGGATTTTCAATTGCAAAATCAACATATGCATGTGCTAAAGAAAGCATAGCGGAATCTCCCTTTCGTTCGGTTACGGAGTCCGCCATTTGATCAAAAAGCTTTGTCAGTCCTCTGACAGCAAGTTCTGCTCTGATCGCTTGCAGCCCGTTGATATGGTTATACAATGACGGGGGGCGCACATTCATTTTTTTAGAAAGTGCCGCAAGTGAGACACCATTTACCCCTTCCTGATCGGCAATCTCCGCTGCAGCGTCTACAATCATTTTTTGGGTCAAACCTATTCTCGGTGACATGCTCATCATCCTTTCTTTGCTTTTTGGATCGCCTGTCTCATCCGCTCTGAAGGTGATCGCAGGAATTTTCCATGTCCGACAGCGAGACAGGAAGGCGCCTTATCGGCGAGCAATTGTGCACTTTTGATGGCCTCCTCCTTATTCCATGTGGCGAAAGCGGGAAAAGGAAACGCCCATTTTATCTGACCTGATACAGCGATTCCTCCGCGCAACTGAAACGCATCTCCTGCTATTAAAGTGCCGTTTCTTGTATCAAGAAATGACATGCTGCCCGGTGTATGGCCCGGTGTTGGAATGGCAAGCAGAGAACCAATTGTTTCACCGCCCGTCAGCAGTTGGTGAGGCTTTGTTTGTATGTGTTTCGGAATACCTCCTTTTATAGGCGTCTGCGGCTCATCTTGCCGCAAGGATGTGTCACCTTGAAGCAAGAATGAATCCCGTTCCGAGATCATGACCTTTGCATGCGGAAATGTTTGTGCCAATGTATCCAGTGATCCGACATGGTCCCCATGTGCATGAGTCAGTAAAATATGCTGAAGCGGTTTTCCAAGCTGATTCACAGCTTGAATAATCCCTTTATAGCTGCCTGGCAGTGCGGCATCAATAAGGGTGACTTCGTTTTCTTCCTCTACTAAATAGCAATTAACCGGAAACAATGCTGGAAAAAAAGTCAGCTGCCAAACCGTTTGGTACTGAGTAATTCTCATCTTTTTACCCTCCTAACAAAAACTAATGGCGTTAGTTTTATTATTAACTAACACCATTAGTTTTTCAAGAGTTTATTATTTTTTTATCGCTACATAAATGTTAACTTGTGCTCGCTGCGGCACTGCGGCACTTTGATCATACATCTCAAAATCACCTGTAAACGTGCGCAGATGCCGCTTATCCCAAGTCCAAATTTCCTTCCACGTTTCAAGCACAATCTCTTCAATAGGACCGATTCTGGAAGTGAAAACGGCGTAAGCGGAAGCCGGCAAATCAATGTTTTCATATGGTCCCGGAAGAATGTCGTCGTATTCCTGAAACGTTCCGACTGAAAACGTATAAAACCCATTCGTCTCTTGTTCATAATTCGAATATAAGGCAATAATGCTCTTGTCTTTTTCAGCCTGTGATAAAAGAGCGCTCATATCCTGCTTCCAGAATTGGTCCCACAGTGCCGGAATCCTCCTTTCTTCCGTCATTTCCAGTGCGTTGCTTGTCCGTTGTGACAGTCCGGCAAATCGTTTCCGGTCTAAGTGTGTTATATGTGAAAAGCCCATACGATCTCCTCCTTTTTTTAAGATTATAGACAAAGAAACCTGACAGCAGTGTGTCAGGTTTCATATATTTTTTGCATGTGATGAATGGTTTCTTTTACTCTATCCCGTATATGAAGAGGCTGCAGAACCTCAATATCCTTTCCGAACTGGAGCAAAAAACCGATCAGCCATTGATCTTCTGGAAGTGAAATCACTGCCCGGCAGATTTCATCTTCCTCACAGTGAAGGACATCATATCCGAACCATTCACCTATACGCTGACGTGCTGCCGGCTGAACAAGAATAACCAATTCAGTTAAACGGCCCTTCTGGTACCAATTCTTATCCCATGGCAAAGTGTCCAGCTGAATGTCTTTTCTGATAAAGGTCTGATGTAAGATAGCCAGATCTTTCATCCGGTTTAGTTTAAAAAAACGAAAATCATTTCTTACCAGGCAGTAGGCATATAAATACCAGTGCCCCGCCTTGCAAACCAATGTATAAGGTTCAGTTTCACGAAGAAGTGTTTCCCCGCTTGCGCTTGTATATGTAAAAGATATCGTTGACAACCGATCGATGGCAGCGCTGATTTTCTCGCGCAGCGTCTTTTGATCCTCAGTATGGCCCCAAGCCGTCATGTCAATAAACCATTTTTCTGTTTGGTGCTTAAATGCTTGAGCAGATTGCTCAGGTATAAGGTGTTTGATTTTTTGATAGGCTGTGCTGTGAGAAACGGGTTCATACATAGATGAAACGCTCTGCAAAGCGGAAGCAATTGCAAACAATTCCTCCTCCTTCAGCCACTCTCTTTCAAGCCGATACGTTTCCATGATGCCAATTCCGCCCCCGGAACCCTGTGAGGTCACAATCGGAATACCAGCCCTATTGATCGTCTCAATATCACGGTAAATTGTTCTGACAGATACTTCAAACAGCTCAGCAAGCTCTGCAGCCTGCACTTGTTTTTTGCTGATCAATAACACAACCATCGCTAACAAACGTTCCAGTTTCATTCTGCGCACCTTTTCTTCTTGTATTTTCCAACAAAACAATCATAACATTTTGATAAAGCTTGGGCATATCTATTATGCGGCGGAATACACCTTGCATATGCTATGAAAACAGGGGTTTCCCCTTCTTTTTTGTGTTCAGTATTTATTTCAGCTACTATTTCTGACCGGATAAGCATACACTTCTCAACGGAGGGGATTTCACATCATGCATCTTACACTTCAGAGCGTTTATCCTGCCATGATCATCATCTTTTTTCTGTATAAAAAAATTAAAAGGTCCATCGGATACCAGCCGCTGAAGCCCCGCTGGCTGTTCACCCGTATCATTCTTTTCTCGCTGTTTGCTTTTGGCCTTTCAATCTTCAGCGCCATTCACCCTTTTTTATATGGATATCTCATTTTGGGCATTCTTGGCGGATGGCTCCTTGTCTTTTTCGCTAAGAAAAACATCTCCTTTGAAAAACGCAGAGGAAAGATCTATTTTCGGACTCATATTTGGGTAGAGGTGATTCTCTTAACTTTATTTCTATCAAGATTTCTGTATCGAGTGACGGAGCTTTATCTTACCTCACCTGATCTAAACAGCCTTGGATCATACAGTCAGTCAATCGGAACGGACCCTCTGACAATTGGCGTCTGTTTTCTGATAGCCGTTTATTATATCGGTTTTTCTTCTTTTGTCATCAAGCTCAGCAGAAACGAACTCGAACAGCACGAATACAATAAAGAAAAAGACATCCTTGCCCGCTAACAGCGAGTTAAGCAAGGATGTCTTTTTCAATCATGCTGTGTATGATGGATCATTTGCTGAAGAACATCTAAAACATGTTCATCCTCCGGAGAGTAATAAATCGATGTTCCTTCTCTGCGCGATTTGACAAGCCGAAGATTTTTCAAAAATCTAAGCTGGTGGGACACGGTGGATTGCAGTAAATTCAGCTTTTCTGCAATTCCGTTTACAGCATGTTCTCCCTGGGACAATAAATGGAGAATCCTGATTCGGGTTGGATCAGAAAGCGCTTTGAATGTTTGCGCGACTAGAAACAGCGTCTCCTCGTCCAGATCAGCAGCCGATTGTTCCGTTTCTCTAAATTCAGTCATATGGTATCACCTTTCTTTATTCATAGTTTTATCTTATAACAAATGCGCTTGAGTGCAAACCAGCCTGCTTGTATTCCATTTCAATCTCATAGTTTAAATTTATGTTTCAAATCAGGTTTTTACTTGGTCTGATATACCGTCTTATGTCATAATAAAAAAGGTCATACTGCTCCAAACATTGAGGGTGAAACACAGTGAAGAAAAAGAGAAAAGGCTGTTTCGCTGCTGCGGGTTTTATGATGATTTTTGTCTTTGTCATCGCCTCTTTTTTATTGGTCCTGCTTTTTTTCAACCGGGATTTAGTCAAAAAACTTCCGATCGATACGAAAACGATTGTTTTGGAACGTTTAACCGATTACAAACCCTTGGTGGAAGAAGAGCTTGAAAGCCAAGGACTCTCTAATTATACATCACTCATATTAGGCATGATGTATCAGGAGTCAAAAGGAAAAGGCAATGATCCCATGCAGTCCTCTGAATCTCTGGGGTTAAAACGCAATGAGATAACAGACCCTCAACTCAGTGTTAAACAAGGCATCAAGCAATTTACCCTCATGTACAAGACCGGTAAGGAAAAAGGCGTGGATTTGGATACCATTATTCAAAGCTACAACATGGGGGCAGGTTACATTGATTTTGTAGCTGAACATGGAGGAACGCATACTGAGGAATTGGCAAAACAATACTCCGAGCAGCAAGTCAAAAAAAATCCTGATCTGTATACTTGCGGGGGAAATGCGAAAAATTTCCGCTATCCGTATTGCTACGGTGATTATACGTATGCAGAAAAAGTAAAAGAAAAAACAAAAACCGTTGAAGAATCTTTGCAGGTTGCAACACTTGAAACCATGGAATCCAAGGCTCATGAATAAGAGTCTATCAATTTACTGCCAAAAGCCCAAAAATGAATTTGGGCTTTTGCCATGTTTACACGTAAAAAAAGCCATACTGAGTATGGCTTTTAATAATACGGTGAAATCATCAAATATACAATAACGCCTGTAAGGCTTACATACAGCCATAGAGGCATTGTCCATCTCGCAATTTTTTTGTGGCGCTCCACCTGCATGCTGAAGCCTCTGATCAGCGTAAACAGCGCAAGCGGCACAATAATTGCAGAAAGGCAGATATGTGTAATTAAAATAAAGAAATAAATCGGGCGCATAATACCTTCTCCGCCATAGAGCGTGTTTTCCGCAATCGAGTGGTACGTCACATAGCAAATCAAAAATAGTAATGTTGTTGTGAATGCGGCCAAAATAAAGCGTTTGTGAGCTTTGATATTTTTCTGTTTAATCATAATCAGCGCGGCCAATAAGAAGATAAACGTAAAGCTGTTGAATATCGCATTCAGCATTGGCAAAATGTGAATATTCGCATGGCTGAACTGATCTAATTTAGGCATAAAAAACAGCACTGCGATTAAACCGTTAATCAGAACTGTCAGCGTAAGGACAATCCCCGTGTAATTTTTCGGTTTATTTTCTGTTTGGTTCATTTGGTGACCTCTCCTAATTTGTACTGGCTATCCAAATCGTATGCAAATTCAAAGAAGATGTCAACGGTTTCGATTCCTTCGTCAGAAATTAGACACACTTCAAAGGCCGGAGGCTATTAGCCCCGGCCTGTTAGGTTTACGCCTCTTTTATCAAATGTTCAATGACCTTATGTTCATTTTCATTCAGCAGGTTCTTTTGAATTTTCGAATGAATGGGTTTATTCATATGCTGATCCAAGATATCGGCCGTTTCTTTATCCCCGGCAATAACCATTCGTTCCCATCTTTTCGCGGCAGCTTTTTGATCAAGGCTGGCAGCCAGCCGCTTATACAGTCTCGATTGGTTCTCTGTTACATGTTCCCTCATCCGGTTCTCTTCAAATGGTGGCGCTTTGTCTACAGCGGAATGGCTATTCTTCCAAGACTCATTGATCATATCATACTCATAACGCTCCACCGCCTCAATTTTTCCTAAAACAGTTTCAATAATTTTCACTTCATGCTGCTGAGTTAAAATAAACGCCGTACTTGGGTATGCCTGGCGCAAACCCTTCAGCTGATCCAGGACAGCTGTTTCTTCCCAGTAAAATCTTGTATCTACAGGGACTTGAAGCTTAATAGGTTCCCATATGCCGCTGTCGGAAACAAAAAACACGAGACTGCGGGGCATGTCTTTTCCCATTGCATTCAAGTATTGATTCATTTTAGCCCTGATTCCATCCAGACACTTTTCCTCCTCTGGATCACTAGCTGCCAAATACTCTTTTAATCGGCTGAATCCTGACTTTAGGGCAATCTTCCATTCTCCCCCCTGCTGCTCTGGATCTCTCATGTCTGTATTGAGATACAGAGAGAGAATTTTATCCGGCGGTTCCAATTGGACATACTGTAATTTGTTAATCAATGAATCAATCGCCATTCCGATTCCTCCTTTTTCACAGGTTAGTTTTCTTTTTCCTCTCTTAAAAACGATCAAACCTGACTTTCCGCTAATTTCTAGTAATAATGGAATTGTTGTTTACAATACGCCTCTCTTCTAATACAATTGGTAACTGTGTTTCTAAGCTGATTTTTGAAAGGAGTTTGATCTTGTTTACTATTAAAGAAAAAAATCGTCAAGAGCTTGAAGAAGAACTAAATGATTTAGAATTTCAAATTTATCGCATGCAGGAGAATATGAAGGATTTATCTAAAGATGCCAAAGTGCTTGGTATTGATCAATCGAAACATGATGAGTGGATGATTGTTTCCTCGATTGATGATGGCCAAACATGCAAAATTATGCTAACTGATTGTAAAACGGCATACCGAGGAAAAGGCTGTTTTTCACTTGTAGCGTCTTACAAGGACGATGCCATTCATATAGGGGACATCAAAGGCCCTCCGAATCACGGGTTTGGCTCCATTTGCATGAAATATTTAAAAGATATTGCAAGAGACCACAATATACCGAAAGTCACCGGAGACATCGCCAAACGGGATTGGAATCATGTAGACCGGCTGATTCACTTTTATGAAAAACATCAATTCAAAGTATGTATCGATCATGATACCCAATCCGGCAGCATTAAGTGGGTTGATTTGTAAAAAAGTCTGGAAGAAAGAGCCAAGATATGCTGTAATGGTATAAAACCATTGATGGAGGGTTCTATGCACGCCTCAAAACTGAAAAAGGGAGACGAAATCCGGATCGTGTCTCCCGCGACCAGCATGTCTATATTAACAAATGAAGCAAAAATCCAAGCAAAAACGGCGTTAGAACGCTTAGGTTATCGGGTAACCATCGCTGAACACGCAAATGAATGTAACGAATTTGATTCATCCTCTATCGAGTCAAGAGTCCATGATCTGCACGCTGCCTTTTTTGATCCAGGCGTCAAAGCGATTTTAACGACACTCGGAGGGTTTAATTCAAATCAGTTGCTGCGTTATCTTGATTACGAGCAAATCAAACGACATCCAAAAATTCTGTGCGGCTATTCCGATATAACCGCTCTTTGCAACGCTATTTATCAAAAAACGGGTCTTGTTACGTATTCAGGTCCCCACTTCTCAACATTTGCAATGAAAAAAGGGCTTGATTATACACAAGAGTATTTTCTTTCTTGCTGCGCTTCGGACGACCCGTTTGAAATTCTTCCTTCAAGTGAGTGGAGCGATGATCGCTGGTTTTTGGATCAAGAAAACAGGCGTTTTTATCCTAATAACGGCCCTGTTGTAATCCAAGAAGGTTATGCGGAAGGCACTTTAATTGGCGGAAACTTATGCACGCTTAATTTGCTGCAGGGTACGGAGTATTTTCCTGAAACAGAACATACTATTTTATTGATTGAAGATGATTATATGTCAGACATCCATATGTTTGACCGCGATCTGCAATCACTCATCCACCTCCCCGCTTTTTCACATGTAAAGGCGATTTTGATCGGCAGATTTCAGAAAGCATCAAACGTATCAATGGATCTTGTAAAAGCCATGATCGAAACAAAAAAAGAATTATCCGGCATCCCGATCATCGCAAATATAAATGCCGGACATACCTCGCCAATTGCCACGTTCCCTATAGGAGGAACATGCAGGATTGAAGCTATTTCGGGTACATCACGCATATGGATTGATAAACATTAATCAGCTTGTAAATTTTTTTTACAAGCTTTTTTAGCGCAATCGGTTATGCATGCCGCACGAGACATGACAAATGTCATATAGGAGGCATGATGTGTGCTACTACAAAAGACTTCTCTCATTAGCGTATACTGAACCGAGACACACAATGAGAGGATACTTACTATGACTGAACAAACCATTGCACATAAACAAAAACAGCTGACAAAGCAAGTCGCTGCATTTGCTCAGCCTGAAACAAAAAACAGCCTGATTCAGCTTTTAAACACGTTTATCCCATTCTTCGGCCTATGGTTTCTTGCTTATCTCAGCCTCGATGTCTCCTATCTTCTTACGTTAGCATTAACGGTGATTGCCGCAGGTTTTCTGACAAGAATTTTTATCATCTTCCATGACTGCTGCCATCAATCTTTTTTCAAACAAAAACGCTATAACCACATTCTCGGTTTTCTGACAGGTGTCCTGACTTTATTCCCGTATCTTCAATGGCAGCACAGCCATTCGATTCATCATGCGACTAGCAGCAATCTGGATAAACGCGGAACAGGAGACATCTGGATGTTAACAGTAAACGAATATAAAGCTGCATCCAGACGAACAAAGCTTGCATACAGACTTTATAGAAACCCGTTTATCATGTTTATTCTCGGACCGATTTATGTTTTTCTGATCACGAACCGTTTTAACAAAAAAGGCGCAAGACGCAAGGAACGTGTAAACACATACCTTACGAATCTGGCAATTGTCGCGTTGGCTGCCGCTTGCTGTCTGATCTTTGGCTGGCAATCGTTTTTACTGGTGCAAGGCCCGATATTTCTGATTTCAGGTTCAATCGGTGTTTGGCTGTTTTATGTGCAGCATACCTTTGAAGATTCTTATTTTGAAGCGGATGAAAACTGGAGCTACGTTCAGGCTGCTGTTGAAGGCAGTTCATTTTATAAACTCCCGAAACTGCTTCAATGGCTAACAGGCAATATTGGTTACCACCACGTTCATCATTTGAGTCCAAAGGTGCCTAACTATAAGCTTGAAGTTGCTCATGAACATCACGAACCATTAAAAAACGTACCGACAATCACCTTAAAAACAAGCCTGCAATCACTCGCGTTCCGTCTTTGGGATGAAGATAACAAACAGTTTGTGTCATTTCGGGCTATAAAACATATACCTGTAAGCCTTCCGCCTGATTCACCAGAAAAACAGAAGCTGCGGAAGAATGCCTGATGATAAAGGAGGTCTTCTAATATACTAGAAGGCTTCCTTTTTATTGTTGGAGGGTGCATTCTGGCTTTCACAATGATAAAGTTACAAGTAAGATGAAAAGCTGAAAATGAGGTAAGATCATGATTAAAAATCATTTTACATTTCAAAAACTAAACGGGATTACGCCCTATATATGGACGATATTTTTCATCCTCCCCTTCTACTTTATATGGAAATCATCATCTACATTTGTTATTATTGTCGGCATCATTTTGACGCTTTTATTTTTTTCGGTATATCGATTTGCTTTTGTCTCAAAAGGCTGGACCATTTATTTGTGGGGATTTTTATTAATTGGCATTTCAACCGCCTCCATTACCCTGTTCAGTTATATTTATTTTGCTTTTTTTATCGCGTATTTTATTGGAAACATTAAGGAACGCGTCCCTTTTCATATTTTATATTATGTCCATTTAATAAGCGCAGCCGTCGCAGCCAATTTCAGTCTCGTATTAAAAAAGGAATTCTTTCTGACACAAATTCCTTTTGTCGTCATTACCCTCATCAGCGCAATTTTATTGCCCTTTAGTATAAAAAGCCGCAAGGAGCGCGAACGGCTTGAAGAAAAGCTCGAGGATGCAAATGAACGGATTGCAGAACTGGTAAAATTAGAAGAACGTCAGCGAATTGCCCGCGATCTCCATGATACGCTTGGGCAAAAACTTTCTCTTATTGGGTTAAAAAGCGACTTAGCAAGAAAATTGATATACAAAGATCCCGAACAAGCAGCTCGTGAACTGAAAAGTGTTCAGCAAACAGCGCGAACTTCTTTAAATGAAGTAAGAAAAATCGTTTCCTCTATGAAGGGCATCCGGCTCAAGGATGAACTGATCAACATCAAACAAATTCTCGAAGCAGCTGACATTATGTTTATCTATGAAGAAGAGAAATGGCCTGAAAATATCTCATTGCTGAATGAAAACATTTTGAGCATGTGCTTAAAGGAAGCTGTCACAAATGTCGTCAAACACAGCCAGGCTAAAACTTGCCGAGTAGACATTCAGCAGCTCTGGAAGGAAGTTGTGATTACAGTGTCTGACGATGGAACATTCAAAGGAGAAGAAAATTCCTTTTCAAAAGGACATGGCTTACTCGGGATGAGAGAACGGCTTGAGTTTGCAAACGGAAGCCTTCACATCGATACCGAAAACGGAACCAAGCTTACCATGGCAATTCCTAATAATTCAAAATAAACATAAAGGATGGCTTATATGATTAGTATATTTATTGCAGAAGATCAGCAAATGCTGCTGGGCGCTTTAGGATCACTTTTAAACCTAGAAGACGATATGGAAGTCGTAGGCAAAGGTACAACCGGCCAAGATGCTGTTGATTTTGTCAAAAAACGCCAGCCTGATGTATGTATTATGGACATTGAAATGCCCGGAAAAACAGGGCTTGAAGCTGCTGAGGAGCTAAAAGATACAGGCTGCAAAATTATCATCTTAACCACCTTCGCCAGACCCGGTTACTTTCAGAGAGCTATTAAAGCTGGCGTTAAAGGCTATTTGTTAAAAGACAGTCCTAGTGAAGAGCTGGCCAACGCCATCCGTAGCGTCATGAATGGAAAACGCATCTATGCACCTGAGCTGATGGAGGACTTATACAGCGAAGCTAACCCTCTTACAGATAGAGAAAAAGAAGTGCTTGAACTTGTGGCTGACGGTAAAAACACAAAAGAAATCGCTCAGGAACTCAGCATCAAAAGCGGGACGGTGCGGAATTATATCTCAATGATTCTAGAAAAGCTTGAAGTGAAAAATCGAATTGAAGCCATTACCCGGTCAAAGGAAAAAGGCTGGTTTAAATAAAAAAGGATCTTGGCATCTGCCAGGATCCTTTTTGTTAACCTGAAATTCCCGTTTGAGAACCTCGCCGCAACCAGAATTAAATTGATCGATATCCTCGCTCCTATACCCGCTGAACGATTGCTTGGTTAACAGCCCAATAAAAGACTGGATTGAATGATATCCCTGTTAAAATGGTCGGCCATTGCACATCAGCAGAATTTCTGATATTGATTATTTTGTATTTTCAGTATGACAAAGTTGTGCCACTTCGCTCCCGAAGCTGCCATGCCCAACTGCAAGAGCCTAATATCACAATAAAAAACCGTCTGAAATCAATCCGATTCCGTTCCGTAAATGGCATCTGCTACATCCAACTGCTTATTATCTGCCAAAAACACCAGCTCGTTTCGCTGATCAAAGATATTAACAACCAGCTATAAATGTCATGATGCCGAATGTCTCTGTAATGTGGAATCAATCATTTAACCCGAGAGCCCCTGAATCGCACATAAAGAGAAAAACGGGACCACTTTCTTTTATCAGCATATGATATAAACAGCTCTAAGCAGAACAAAAAAAGACACAAGCCAAAAGCTCATGTCTTTTATCACAATCTATATTATTAGTTTAAGACTTTAACACTTACAGTTTTGACGCCCCAATTAGAAGCATCACTTTTACTTGGTACAAATACGTCGATTTTATTTCCTTTAATAGCGCCGCCAGTGTCTGCTGCTGTTGCTTCCCCGTAGCCTTCAACATAGACTTTAGAACCTAGCGGAATTACATTAGGATCAACCGCAATAACTTTCGCGTTCGGGTTCTTATTTAAGTCAATGCCTGTAGCTGTAACGCCGGAAATGCCGCCGTCGTTAGCAGTGTAAGCAGTAGCAGTAACTGTTAGTTCTTTTGAAGCTTCTTGATTATTTGTATTTGATTGAACAGCCTTCTCTTCTGTGTTAACAGAAGTTTCTGCCTCAGCCTTTGTTTCTTGTTTAGGTTGCTGTTGTACAGCTTCTTGTTTAGGTTGCTCTTTTTGCACAGCCTCTTGTTTTGGCGCAGCTTGAGGTGCGTTTGTTTGCGCATTCTCAGTAGCTGTGTTTGCTGCTGTTGCCTGACCTTTTACTGAAAGAGTTGATCCAGCATAGATCATGTCAGAGCTTAAGTTATTCCAAACTTTCAGGTTGTTGACTGTCGTGCCGAATTTTTGAGCAATCTTAGAAAGCGTATCTCCCGCTTTAATTGTATATTGCCCAGTCGTGGTTGTTTCTTCTGAAGAAATGGTCAGTTTTTCTCCTGCAATGATTTTATCAGAAGTTAACTTGTTCCATTCTTTTAAGTCCTTTAGGTTCACTCCATTTTTCTGAGAGATTCCCCAGAGCGTATCACCCTTTTGCACCGTAATTTCTTTTGCAGAAGCGTGAGCTCCGAATGCAGTTGTTGAAAGTGCAGCAACTGCCACAAAGGACATAATCGTCTTCTTCATAAGTAAATCCTCCCTTGTTAGCTTTTTATTGGCGGCTAACAGGTGATATCGTAACACACGTAAATGTCAAATCAATAACAAAAAGATATGATTTAGATTACAGTTCCTTTACATGAAGGATTTCTCTCTGATGGAAAGACTTGCTGAACCCTTGATATAATAGGCTTCGCAGGTCTTTTTATTTTGAGACGAAACAGAGAAAATAAAATGTGTTTTTTATAGAAAAAAAGATTGATTTTCTGTTTTATTAGTCTGTCATCCTTGCATAAGCTTGTATTTCTTGTAAAAAAAGCCGGCCGTATTTTGCTCTTTTTTGTTCTCCGACTCCTTTTATAGACAAAAGTTCATCATCATTTACGGGCTGTTTTCCTGACATTTCTTTTAACGTTTGGTCAGAGAAAACAACAAATGGCGGAACACCCTGCTCAGCCGCAATTTCTTTCCGAACCATGCGCAATCGTTCAAATAGCTCGTCATTTTCAGTAATCGCTGCCGCTTTTAACGCTTCTTTTCTCGCTACTGATAATTCTCCTTTCAGCACATTTCTTCCTTTACTGCTGACAAAAAGAGTCGGAAACGTTCCGTCTGACATCCTGATGAAGTCGTCAGAAATAAGAAATTCGATAAAATCACTGATTTCGCCAACGGATTGGTGTTTTAATATCCCGTATGTTGAAAGGTCTGAAAAGCCATTTTCAAGAACTTTTTTATTTTTGGAGCCGGCAAGCACCTGGGCAACCATCGTCTTGCCAAACCGTTCTTTCATGCGAATGATACAGGATAAGACCATTTGCGCCTCCCGCGTCACGTCATGGGCCGCTCTTGTATCGGTACAGTTTCCGCACTGTCCGCACGCATCAGGCTCCTTTTCTCCGAAATACATAAGGATAAAACGCTGCAGACAATCTTCCGTATGACAGTAGTCGACCATTTGTCTCAGTTTTTTTAAATCCTGCTTTTGTTTCTCTTCATGTTCTGATTGCTCAATTAAGAAGCGCTGCACCATAATATCCTGCGGTGAAAACAGGAGAACACATTCACTGGCAAGACCGTCCCGTCCAGCTCGTCCTGCCTCTTGATAATAGCTTTCCATATCTTTCGGAATTTGTGCATGCAGAACAAATCTGATATTTGATTTATCAATACCCATTCCAAAAGCAGAGGTTGCCACCATCACTTGAAGCTCATCATTAAGAAACCTTTCCTGCTGCTCTTTTCTCACATCATCAGCCAAACCTCCATGATACCGGCCTGCCCTGACATGGTTTCGTTTCAATTTCTCATATATCCGATCAGCTTCTTTTCTAGTCGCTGTATAGACAATTCCTGCTTCATGCCTGTTGTTTTGCACATATTCGTCTATAAACCGATCTTTATTTTCTCCTTTTACTACTTTAAAGGTTAAATTCTCTCGGGAAAATCCGGTATATACCGTGTTTTCTTTTTGAATATGCAGCTGTTTGCAAATATCATCATGAACCTCGGGTGTGGCTGTTGCTGTTAACGCCATGATGACAGGCTTGTCGTGTAATTCACGGAACAAGATTTCAATATTCCTGTAGCTTGGCCTGAAATCATGGCCCCATTGAGAAATACAATGCGCCTCGTCTATTGCGACCAAAGGAACATCTATGCCCTGCAAAATCCGGATAAACTCTATGGACGTTAGTCGCTCTGGTGTAATGTAAAAAAGCTTATAAGCCCCTTCTTTGAGTCCGTTCAGCCTCTCATATATTTCCTGATTGGATTGTGTGCTGTTAATGTAGGCGGCGTTAATCCCCGCTTCTTCTAACGCATCAACTTGATCCTTCATCAAGGAAATCAACGGTGATATGACGATCGTCGTCCCTTCAAACATTAATGCCGGAATTTGATAGCAAATCGATTTGCCGCCTCCCGTCGGCATAATGCAGGCCGTATTTTGCCTCGCTTCCGTCACCAAGCGGATCGCTTCATCTTGGCCGCTCCGAAACTTCTCATAACCAAAATAATGAGCCAGAAGGGATTGGGCTCTATGTAACATAACGTGTAAACCTCGCTTTTCCTTGAATTTCTCCCATCATATCATAAAAAAGCGGCCTTCATTTCTTTCACACAAAAATGGAATATTCACTATACCAAACCTTTTTAGATAAAATAAAAAGCCATTTCCGAAAAGGAAATGGCTTTCGCTACGTCTTGCCGTATGCAAGTAAGAAAGTTTTAAACCACCACTCCTCAAAGTGGGTGTTTGCAGAAACGTTCCTGTCGTCCTCTGCAATGGAGGCATGACATTCCGGCTTCGATATAAAACTCCCTATTACAGCTTAAAGGTTAAAACTTAATTAACAATACGCACAAAGTAGCTTCTTTAATATAGTACACCATCAGGCGGTTTTAATCAAGAGGTCAGAACAATTGTTTAGAAAAACTTTTTCCAGTGAATAAAACTGCTTTTTCTCCAAAATACCTGACAATTCGACAAACAAAAAATATATTACAATAAAAAAAAACAGCCTTTTTCGCTAAAAGCGAATGATTATTTTCTTCTATATTAATGTGTATATACAAAAAGACTCCTATTTGTAACGATAGGAGTCTTGGCTTTATTAGAATTTTGCAGCAAGATCTTTTGCTTCTTGTAAACCTTTTTCAACGATTTCTTGCGCTTGATCAGGTGCTGCGTTATGTCCTTCGATGACAACTGTGTGCAAGTCTTGAACACCCCAGAAACCAAGAACTGTTTTCATGAAGTTTAATGACATTTCAAGTGCAGCCATTGGTCCTTCTGAGTAGACACCGCCGCGAGCGTTAAGAAGCGCAACTTTTTTGCCGCCCATTAAACCGACTGGTCCTTCTTGTGTGTATTTGAATGTAACGCCTGCGCGAGACAGATAATCAACATAAGTATGAAGCACTGCTGGCACTGTGAAGTTCCAAAGCGGGAATGCGAAAACAACTTTGTCAGCTTTTACAAACTGGTTCAGATATTTGTCAGCAATTGCTGCTTGTTTTTTCTCATCTTCTGTCATTTCCATTCCTTGACCTGCTTTAAATGTTCCGTTAATCATATCTCTGCCAAGGTAAGGAAGGTTTTCCTTATGAAGATCTAATTCAACCACTTCATCATTAGGGTTGTTTTCTTTATAAGCAGCTAAGAAAGCTTCGTAAAGTTTAGTTGAAACGCCTTCTTCAGCTGTACGGTCGCTTGATTTTACAAATAAAACTGTAGACATTTGTATTCCTCCCGGTAAACTTTTTATATTTACTTACAAATAGTATGTTACTTTCTTTTTTACGCAAAGTCAATCACTTTATTTTGAATATGAGATTTTTTTTCAAAAAAAAGCAAGTACATCTAATATCGGTGTACTTGCTTGGCATTTTTACTTCGAATCTTGTTCACGATCCAAGATTTCATACGTCTGCGAGCTTTTTTGATCAATTGTTTCTTTGTTGGATAAGTCTTTTACCTGTTCATGAAACTCTCTTTCATAAGAAGGAGCATCTGTCTCCAGATCATCCTCCACATCAGCTTGGGCCTCAACTGTCATTCTTGCATAAGGAACAGCTTCAAGTCTTTCGTAAGGAATCTCTTGGCCGGTTTTTTCACACACGCCGTAAGTTCCGTCTTTCATCTTTTGTAATGCACGGTTGACCTCCTCTAACAGCTCCCGGTCAATCTCTTTCACTGTTTGGTCAGTCATCCGGTCTGTGACGAGCGTCCCGTGGTCTGCCATATGGTTGTCAACCCCGTTGGAAAGCTCCCCCACTTCTTCCGTCATTGATTCTGTTTCCTTTTTCTCGCCAGACAATTCTTTTTGCATATCGAGCAATTTATGATAGAGATGTTGTGTTTGTTCTTTTGTCAGTGCCATGTATATCCTCTCCTTTCTATCCTGTTTCCCGTTTTGCCTTCTGTCAAACATGGGAACATCGATGGAAAGATGAGCTACTGCCTTTTTGAACGGATCGTGACCGCTGGCGTCGATGGTGCTTCGGGTTTTCGTTGGCACTTTTTGTTCTTCTCTTCTGGCGGTATATAATAGGTTGCGCCTATATTTAATCTGCCGCTCAGTTCATCAATGGTCAGCTCGCCGAATTCAAGATGATAGTCAATTTTTTCGACATTCAGCGTTTCAATATGTATATAGGTTTCTTCAGACTCCTGTTTGCTGCTTTGTTTCTGTTTCTCAAGCACTGAAAGTCTTTCTTCACATTCACGCAGTTTGTCAAGTTCTGGTTTCAAGCAATGCCTGATCAGCGACCGGAACATTTTTTTCATGACATCACGACCCTTTGCATACTCCTCTTTCGTCTACATATATAATGAGGTATATCCCATAGAAAGGAGAGGTTTTCATGCTTCCGACTAACATCAATATTTCTCATCTCAAGACTAACTCGATAGGCACCGGCTCATCCCTTACCTTTGGTTCTGCGGAGTTAAGGAACAGGTGCTCTGCTATCAAAAGAAATAACGGTTTTGGGGAACAAAATGCAGATGTTATTGTCATGGTCATTCCGATTGAATCAATTGATGACCGTGATGGGGCAGATGCACTCAGTATGAAAATCAATCATCAATAACAATGGTTTTCGCTTGACCTTCGTCTTTTTGAATGGTGATGTATAGGATTCCGTCTTTAAAAATGGCATTCATCTTTCCATGAAGATGGTCGGAAAGCGGAATTTTCTTTTCAAAACTTCCGTATTTCCCTTCTTTTTGGCGAAAG
Source organism: Bacillus sp. FSL R5-0416 (assembly GCF_037975425.1). NCBI lineage: Bacteria > Bacillati > Bacillota > Bacilli > Caryophanales > Bacillaceae > Bacillus > Bacillus sp. FSL R5-0416. Next base: position 2,233,332 of record NZ_CP150252.1, read on the forward strand.
TCCTGTTCATTAAAATAGGAAAAGCGCTGCCCCTTCACCACTAAATAATCTCCGTACGATAATATGTGAACGTCTTGTTTACGATAGCCTGGAAGATAAATTAAAAACTGCACTTCCGCAACGGTATCTACAATATCCATGCTCGGAAATGAAGCATCTCCTCTCCCTCGCTGATCTTGCTGCGCAAACGGAAACGGAGATTGGCCATTTGTCATAAAAGGGGTTTTTTGGTCTTCATCAAATACCTGTTTCCAAAAGTCACCGCCGTACATCTGCTGTGCGAATTCCATCCACTGCTTCATCTTTTCGAAATCCATTTGAAGCCCCCTGTCTTAACATACTTTATAACCGCCAGCATACAACTATAGAAAGGAGGTTTGCCTGTGGTTCAACCAACTCCGTATATCAATATTAATATTTTCATGCTGAAAATTAATTCCTTTGAAAATGCTTCAGCGGTTAACGTAGGACAAAATTTATTGGCAGAATGGCAAAATTCAGATAAAAAAAATCAAGGCTACGGACAGAATTTTGGAGATGCGAGCGGATTTATGGGCACGAGAAGCCATGTGGATGACAGAGACCAAATTGATTCTCCGGCCTCTTTTGAAAGTGAAGCGGTTAACTCCTCAATCAAAAGGAAGTGATGAGATGTTCTTTTCTCCCTCCGTCGTGAATGTCGGCGGATTTAAAATCAATACGATGGACCGTGGTTCCTCTTTAACACTCGGTCCGTATCAGCAGGTCGATTACTTTTTATCAGCTAAAATAAATCAAGGGTTTGGAGAAGAAAATGGCGACTTTACTCCTCTTGTCGTACCGATTTCAAATGTATTAGATGCAGATCTTGTTGATTCGAACTCAGCGAAAAACAGTGTGGTGTAATAAGAACAGGGCGCACATGCCCTGTTCTTTTTTTTATATATAAAAAAAAGCCTAACCATTTTTTGAACGGCTGGCTCATCAAATATTCAGCTGCACAAATGCTTTGTCAGCACCGCCTGAACCTCGCTTAAATCGGTGTCTTTCGCAAATTCTAATTCGAACGTTTTGCTTCTTGTCATCAATAAAAGCCCAGTGTCCGGATCAAACATTCCCGCTTCTTGGATGGCAAAGCTTTCAATTGTTTTATATGGAAGAAATACACGAACCTTCTTTTTGGAAAACATTTTATTGTCAAAGAAAATGATCCGCTTATTTGTAAAGCAAATTTGGTCCACTCGGAGCTTATAAATCGATTCTATTCTTTCCCCTTCAACGAGCAAAGCCTCAAGCTTCTTTGCGTCCGTTGATCTGCTAACAGAAAAAATACCCAATGAAGAACCCCTCTTTCTGCATTTATCTATTTGTTTTATCATTCACTACATAAAAATAAGTCCTTTATCCCTATATAAGAATACGACATAGAAGACATTTAAACCATTACGAACAGATTACATTTTTCAAATTTTTGATTTGTTTTTTGGCTTTTAAGCTGTTGTCATCAAGTAATACGCACAGATAGAGAAAAAAGTTTCAATATTCAGCAATGTTTTTATAAAAAAGTGGTTTTTAATGATTTTTTTAATTTTGTTTTATATTTCCTGTTTTAACCACAAAAAAACCGCAGCTGAGCTGCGGTTTTATGTATCGACTGCTTTTAACAAAATCTGTTTGATGCTTCAAGGAAGCATTACATCTCTTCGAAGTATTCTTTATAATAGCCGCCGACTTTATTCGTATTGTCGACCACAAAGAGAAACTCCTCTGTTTCATTTTTTACTTCATATTCTTTTCCCGGCGTTAAAACGCGGTTTACGATATATTTTTTTGCGTTTGTCTGCACACACTTTACTTTTTTAATTGTTTCTTTTTCAAGCCAATTTTTATGAATCATGATGAAATCTCCTTTTCTTATCTATAAGCTTATTGTAGCTTTTTTCTTTTGTAAATTGCAATATCGGTTATTCATTGATTTTGCCTTGATTTCTATTATAGAATGTTTGTATACGCTTACGTTTGAAGCAACTATCACAGCTTATTTCTGCTATTCAATCCAGGAATCAATGTCTATCACCAAGAATCTCAGAACAGACCATAAAAAATGACTGGAGGTTTGTTACGGATGAGTTCTTTAACGATGCAAGTGACGAAAAGGCTGGAGACATTTTTACAGGGAACAAAGAAGCTTTATATTGACGGAAAGTTTGTTCCGAGTGCCTCAGGGGCAACCTTTGACACTCCAAACCCGGCGACCGGCGAAACCTTGATGACGCTGTATGAAGCCCAGGCTGCGGATGTGGACAAAGCGGTTAAAGCTGCCCGAAAAGCCTTTGACCAAGGTGAATGGAGAACAATGTCTCCAGCTTCGAGAAGCAGACTGATGTATAAGCTGGCAGACTTAATGGAAGAGCATAAAACTGAGCTTGCTCAGCTTGAAACACTTGATAATGGGAAACCGATCAATGAAACGACTAATGGAGATATTCCGCTGGCTATTGAGCATATGCGCTATTACGCCGGCTGGTGTACAAAAATAACAGGACAGACGATTCCGGTTTCCGGCGCTTATTTTAATTATACGCGTCATGAGCCTGTCGGTGTCGTCGGCCAGATCATTCCATGGAATTTCCCGCTCCTGATGGCGATGTGGAAAATGGGCGCGGCACTTGCAACAGGCTGTACAATCGTCCTCAAACCGGCTGAACAAACACCGCTTTCAGCTCTTTATTTGGCAGAATTAATTGACCAAGCCGGTTTCCCTGCCGGTGTAATCAACATCATCCCGGGATTCGGTGAAGATGCGGGAGAAGCGCTGACGAACCACGAAGCGGTTGATAAAATTGCCTTTACCGGTTCCACTGAAATCGGAAAGAAAATCATGTCCACCGCAGCGAAAAGCATTAAGCGTGTTACATTGGAGCTGGGCGGAAAATCACCTAATATTCTTCTGCCGGATGCGAATTTGAAAAAAGCCATCCCGGGCGCTTTAAACGGTGTGATGTTTAACCAGGGCCAAGTCTGCTGTGCGGGCTCACGTGTCTTCATTCATAAAGACCAATATGATGAAGTTGTTGATGAAATGGCGTCCTATGCTGAGTCACTCCGCCAAGGAGCGGGACTTCATAAAGATACTCAAATCGGGCCTCTCGTAAGCAAGGAACAGCATGAGCGCGTTCTTTCCTATATTCAAAAAGGAAAAGATGAAGGAGCAAAAGCAGTGACCGGCGGAAGCTGTCCTTTTGAAGCAGGATATTTTGTCGCACCGACTGTGTTTGCGAATGTTGAAGACGAAATGACCATCGCAAAAGAAGAAATTTTCGGACCTGTGCTGACTGCAATTCCGTACGAAACTGTCGATGAAGTTATTGAACGGGCAAACCATTCAGAATATGGGCTTGCGGCCGGACTATGGACAGAGAACGTCAAGCAGGCTCACTATATCGCGGACCGACTTCAAGCCGGAACCGTTTGGGTGAACTGCTATAATGTGTTTGATGCGGCGTCTCCATTTGGCGGTTATAAACAGTCAGGACTCGGACGAGAAATGGGATCATATGCCTTGGATAATTACACAGAAGTCAAAAGTGTATGGATAAACCTTGAAGACTAACATGTATGTTTAAAAAACTGCTGCCTGCCAGCAGTTTTTTTCTTTCTGTAATGGCAGTAAAAGACGCTGAATATATATGCTTCTGAAGGAGTTGAGCGTGATGGGCACACTTCAGGAGAAAGTGAGGCGTTTTCAAAAGAAAACCATTACGGAGTTAAGAGATAGGCAAAATGCTGATGGATCATGGGCATTTTGCTTTGAAGGACCAATCATGACAAATTCCTTTTTTATTTTGCTCCTTACCTCACTAGATGAAGACGAAAATGAAAAAGAACTAATATCAGCCCTTGCAGCCGGCATTCATGCAAAACAGCAGCCCGACGGCACATTTATCAACTATCCCGATGAAACGCGCGGAAATCTAACGGCTACCGTCCAAGGATATGTCGGGATGCTGGCTTCAGGATGTTTTCACAGATCTGAGCCGCATATGAAGAAAGCTGAACAATTTATCATCTCACATGGCGGTTTGAGACATGTTCACTTCATGACAAAATGGATGCTTGCCGCGAACGGGCTTTATCCTTGGCCTGCTTTGTATTTACCATTATCACTCATGGCGCTCCCCCCAACATTGCCGATTCATTTCTATCAGTTCAGCTCATATGCCCGTATTCATTTTGCTCCTATGGCTGTAACACTCAATCAGCGATTTGTCCTTATTAACCGCAAAATTTCATCTCTTCACCATCTCGATCCGCACATGACAAAAAATCCTTTCACTTGGCTTCGGTCTGATGCTTTCGAAGAAAGAGATCTCACGTCTATTTTTTCACATTGGAAACGCGTTTTTCATGCACCATTTGCTTTTCAGCAGCTGGGCCTACAGACAGCTAAAACGTATATGCTGGACCGGATTGAAAAAGATGGAACATTATACAGCTATGCGAGCGCAACCATATTTATGGTTTACAGCCTTCTGTCACTTGGTGTGTCACGCTATTCTCCTGTTATCAGGAGGGCGATTACCGGCATTAAATCACTGGTGACTAAATGCAACGGGATTCCTTATCTGGAAAACTCTACTTCAACTGTTTGGGATACAGCTTTAATAAGCTATGCCCTTCAAAAAAATGGTGTGACCGAAACGGATGGCTCTGTTACAAAAGCAGCCGACTTTTTGCTAGAACGCCAGCATACCAAAATAGCAGATTGGTCTGTCAAAAATCCAAATTCAGTTCCTGGCGGCTGGGGGTTTTCAAACATTAATACAAATAACCCTGACTGTGACGACACTGCAGCCGTTTTAAAAGCGATTCCCCGCAATCATTCTCCTGCAGCATGGGAGCGAGGGGTATCTTGGCTTTTATCGATGCAAAACAATGACGGCGGATTTTCTGCTTTCGAAAAAAACGTGAACCACCCACTGATCCGCCTTCTGCCGCTTGAATCCGCCGAGGACGCTGCAGTTGACCCTTCAACCGCCGACCTCACCGGACGTGTACTGCACTTTTTAGGCGAGAAAGTTGGCTTCACAGAAAAACATCAACATATTCAACGCGCTGTGAAGTGGCTTTTCGAACATCAGGAACAAAATGGGTCTTGGTACGGCAGATGGGGTGTTTGCTACATTTACGGCACTTGGGCTGCTCTTACTGGTATGCATGCATGCGGGGTTGACCGAAAGCATCCCGGTATACAAAAGGCTCTGCGTTGGCTCAAATCCATACAAAATGATGACGGAAGCTGGGGAGAATCCTGCAAAAGCGCCGAAATCAAAACATATGTACCGCTTCATAGAGGAACCATTGTACAAACGGCCTGGGCTTTAGACGCTTTGCTCACATATGAAAATTCCGAACATCCGTCTGTTGTGAAAGGCATGCAATACCTTACCGACAGCAGTTCGCATAGCGCCGATAGCCTCGCGTATCCAGCAGGGATCGGATTGCCGAAGCAATTTTATATTCGCTATCACAGTTATCCATATGTATTTTCTTTGCTGGCTGTCGGGAAATATTTAGATTCTATTGAAAAGGAGACAGCAAATGAAACGTGAATCTTATCAAACGGAGATGTTCAATTGGTGTGAAGCCCTGAAAGATCAGATTCAAAAGCGAGGACAGCTTGACCAGTTTGAAGATCAAATCGACAAGATGATTGAGGCTCTGGAAGATGACCAAACAACAGAAGAAGATTGGTATAAACAGGCCGCTGCCCTTTACCGGGATATTACAGAATCAGATGATACAAGTGAAAGACGCGCATATGTCCCTATAGGGAAACACGTGCTGCCAAAGCTTCCTTACAAATACTCCGCCTTAGAACCTTATATTTCACGCGATATTATGGTCCTTCATCATACAAAACATCATCAAAGCTATGTCGATGGCCTGAACAAAGCAGAATCAGAGCTTAAAAAAGCGAGAGCAACAAAGAATTATGACTTAATCACTCATTGGGAAAGAGAGCTTGCGTTCCATGGAGCAGGCCATTATTTGCACAGTATTTTTTGGTTTTCTATGCATCCAAACGGAAAACGGCGTCCTACAGGGGCATTATTCCAAATGATAGACCTTTCATTTGGAAGCTATTCCGCTTTTAAAGAACATTTTACCCAGGCCGCTAAAAAAGTGGAAGGCGTCGGCTGGGCCATTCTGGTCTGGGCACCTCGATCAGGACGGCTGGAGATTTTAACGGCAGAAAAACACCAGCTCTTTAGCCAATGGGATGTGATCCCCCTTTTACCGCTTGACGTATGGGAGCATGCCTACTATTTGCAATACAAAAATGACCGGGCCAGCTATGTCGATCACTGGTGGAATGTCGTGGATTGGCGCGAGGCTGAAAAACGTTTTGAGCAGGCAAAAGAAGTCGTTTGGAAGCTCTATTAAAAAAAGCCCCCTTTCCTCGGGGGCTTCGTGTATTAAAAAATGCCTATCACATGCCAAAACACGATGATGATGGCAACAGGAGATAAATATCGAATGAGCAGCAGCCAAACCGCAAACCACTTTCGTTTGAGATTGGAACCGCTTTTCAGCTCGTCAAACAAATCCTGTTTCGGTATTTTTAGCGGAACAAAAATCGAAATCAGTAACGCACCTAACGGCATTAAAATATTGCTCACAAGATAGTCAGCCGCATCAAAAATAGACAGATGAAATATAGTGACGTCACTTAAGACACCGTATGATAATGCAGACGGCACACCGACAATAAAAATAGCAATACCGCCTAACCAAGCGAATCGTTTTCTCTTATTGATATCGCCTTTCGACAGTACTGCGACCAAAATTTCCAGCATTGAAAAAGCAGATGTCAATGCAGCAAATAAAAATAGAAGTAAAAATGCTAATAAAAAGATAATTCCGAACGGCATTTGATTAAACACAGTCGGCAGAACGTTAAATAACAGAACCGGGCCTTGGTCTGGCTTGAGGCCGAATGAAAATACAGCTGGAAAAATCGCAATTCCGGCCATTACAGCAACAAGCATGTTCATAACAGTTACAGATACAGCGGACTGTACCAGATTTTCCTGTTTCTCTAAATAAGCGCTATACGTTACCATGACAGATACACCGACACTTAATAAGAAAAAGGATTGTCCCATTGCATATAAAATGGTATTGGCATCAATTGCAGTTAAATCAGGCATGAGGAAAAATTTGATTCCTTCCATCGCGCCATCAAGTGTAACCGAACGCACCATTAAAATGATGAATAATAGAAAAAGCGCCGGCATTAATACTTGGCTTGCTTTTTCAATTCCGCTGCTTACCCCTTTTGCAACAACTAAAATTGTTACCACCATAAAGAGCAGCTGGCCTCCTACAGCCAAATAAGGATTTGAAATGGTACTTGCAAATATCGTATCAAAACCAGATGTTTGCGATAAACCGCCAGTGAAGCCTTTTATAATATAAATTAAAATCCATCCGCCTACGACACTGTAGAAAGATAGAAGAATAAAGCACGTCACCATGCCTAAATAACCGATCCAATGCCACTTCGTTCCTGGAGCAAGTGTTTTATAGGACTGAACGGCATCTTTCTGTGTTCTTCTGCCTATGATGAATTCACCTAACAATAAAGGCAGTCCGATTAAAACCGTAAATAAAATAAAAATAAGTAAAAATGCGCCTCCTCCGCTGGTTCCGGCAACATATGGGAATTTCCATATCGCACCAAGCCCGATAGCTGATCCTGCCGCGGCTAAAATAAAGCCGAGCTTCGAAGACCATTGATTTGCTTCCTTCACCGTATCACTCCTATTTGATCTAACCATTATAAAGGTTCATTGTAAGAATATCTTCCTATATAGTCAAGAACATTTTGATTAGTTTACATCTTATATCTATATACATCTGCCAAAAACTAATATTGAATTATTCAGAAAATTATTTATAATAAGAGAATGTTATGAAATTTGTAAGAATTTCTGCTGAAGTTCTTGATAAGTGTGTTAGGAGTGTTTTTATGGACATCATTAGAAAAATAAGTCATTTCGCAGGACAAACCTTTGGCATATGGGTCATTGTTTTTGCAGTGCTGGGATTTTCTTTCCCATCTTTATTTACGTGGATCAGTTCTTATATTACGATTTTTCTTGGCATTATCATGTTTGGGATGGGCCTTACACTGCAAGCCGATGATTTCAAAGAGCTGGTCAGAAAGCCTTGGCAAGTTATTATTGGAGTAATAGCTCAGTATACGATCATGCCGCTCGTTGCTTTCGGCCTCGCATTTGGGCTTCATCTTCCAGCTGAAATCGCAGTTGGTGTTATTCTTGTCGGCTGCTGTCCCGGGGGAACTGCATCTAATGTTATGACATTCTTAGCAAAAGGAAATACTGCCCTTTCTGTTGCGGTTACGACAATTTCTACCTTATTGGCACCTGTTGTAACACCGTTGTTGATTATGCTGTTTGCCAAAGAATGGCTTCCTGTCTCGCCGGGGTCTTTGTTTATCTCAATTTTACAGGCGGTTTTATTTCCGATCATTGCAGGTCTGATTGTCAAAATGTTTTTCAGAAAACAAGTGGCAAAAGCCGTACATGCCCTTCCGCTTGTTTCTGTCATTGGCATCGTTGCGATTGTCTCAGCTGTCGTCAGCGGCAATCGGGAAAATCTGCTTCAATCGGGGTTGCTCATTTTTTCAGTTGTTATCCTGCATAACGGTATCGGTTATTTACTTGGGTTTTTTTGTGCAAAGCTTTTAAAAATGGATTACCCGTCTCAAAAAGCGATTGCAATCGAAGTCGGCATGCAAAACTCCGGGCTTGGGGCTGCACTTGCCACGGCTCATTTCTCACCGCTATCGGCCGTACCAAGCGCAATATTCAGTGTGTGGCATAACCTTTCAGGTTCTATGCTTGCAACATATTGGTCAAAAAAAGTGAAAAAGAAACAAGCTGGATCCAAAAGCAGCAATCTATCACTTTAAATATGCATCAAAAAAGGTACATCACTTTATCTCGTGATGTACCCTTTTTTATTATCCTTCTAATAAAAGCTGTTCAGGATCTTCCAGTAAATTTTTGATTGTCACGAGGAAGCCAACCGCTTCTTTACCGTCTACAATCCGGTGATCATAAGATAAAGCGAGATACATCATCGGACGGTTTTCGAAACGCTCTTCATCAATTGCTACTGGCCGCAGCTGAATCTTATGCATGCCCAGTATACCGACTTGAGGGCTGTTTAAGATCGGAGTTGACATCAGTGAACCGAAAGTCCCTCCGTTGGTAATCGTGAAGGAACCTCCCTGAAGCTCGCTAAGGGTTAATTTATTGTTTCTTGCTTTTTTCGCAAGCTCGCCGATCTCTTTTTCGATTCCTGCAAATGTCAGGCGGTCCGCATCTCGTACTACCGGTACGACAAGGCCTTCATCAGCAGCAACAGCGATACCGATATCATAGAATTTCTTAACGATCAACTCATCGCCCTGAATTTCCGCATTCAACAGCGGATATTTTTTCAATGCAGCCACGACCGCTTTCGTGAAGAAAGACATAAAGCCGAGCTTCACTTCGTTTTGCTCAAAGAATTGATCTTTGCGGCGTTTTCTGAGATTCATAACAGCCGTCATGTCCACTTCATTAAATGTAGTCAGCATCGCCGATGTTTGCTGCACCTCTACAAGGCGTTTTGCAATCGTTTGTCTGCGGCGTGACATTTTTTGCACTTCGACAGGTTTATCAAAGCTTTGCTGTGCTTTTGGAGCCTGAGGCTGCTGCTTTTGCTGAGGAGCCGGTTTTGATGCCGGTTTTTCGTACGCTTCGACATCCTGCTTGCGCACTCTTCCAAGCGGATCTCCAGTTGGAACTTGAGACAGGTCAATTCCTTTTTCTCTCGCCAGCTTACGGGCCGACGGAGAAGCAATCGTTCTTGATTTTGCTTCAGATTGTGCTTCCTCGCTCACCTCTTGTGCAGCTGGTTCAGCCTGTTTCTCTTCTTTCACGCTTTCCTTGCTTTCTGCTTTCTCTGTAGGAGCAGGGGCAGAACTTTCACCCGCGCCTTCTGAAATCGTACCGATAATTTCTCCGACCTGGACGGTATCACCCGAATCTTTCAATACCTCTTGAAGTACACCCGATTCTTCTGCTGTCAATTCAACATTCACTTTATCCGTTTCTAGTTCAAGCAGATATTCACCCTGTTCTACATAGTCACCAGGCTGCTTTAACCATTGGGCTATTGTTCCTTCTGAGATTGATTCTGCTAATTCAGGTACCTTAATTTCCGCCATTTTTTCATTTCCCCCTTAGTTTTTGCGAGTCAAGCTATCAGATACAATACGTTCCTGTTCTTTTTTATGAACTGTCGGATCTCCCTCTGCAGGGCTGGATCGTCTTCTTCGTCCAATATATTGAACGCTTACTCCCTCTGGTGCAATCTCTGTCAAATACGGGCTGATATAACCCCAAGCCCCCATGTTCTGCGGCTCTTCCTGCACCCAAACGATTTCTTTCAGGTTCGGAAGTTTTGCAAATAACTCTTTGACTCCTTTTGCCGGGAATGGATACAACTGTTCAATTCTCGCAATGTGAAGCCACTCTTTACCGTCTTCTAACTTATTAAAATGATCACTGATGTCTATAGACACTTTACCGCTGGATAATACAAGTCTGGTTACTTTTTCATAGTCATGAGAAAGTCCCGACTGTTCATAAACAGGCTGGAAGCGGCTTTCGCTGAGCTCCTGCACTTCCGACACCGTATTTGGGTTGCGAAGAAGGCTCTTCGGCGTCATAATGACGAGCGGTCTGATTTCTTCACGAAGCAGCATTTTAGCCTGTCTTCTTAAAATATGGAAATACTGTGCCGCGCTTGTCAGGTTGGCAACCGTCCAGTTGTTTTCTGCTGCAAGCTGCAGGAATCGCTCGATTCTTCCGCTTGAGTGCTCAGGCCCCTGTCCCTCGTAACCGTGCGGAAGCAGCATGACTAATCCGGATTTTTGGCCCCATTTCGCGCGTCCGGCAGAAATAAATTGGTCAAAATACACTTGAGCAGCGTTGGCAAAATCTCCGTACTGCGCTTCCCACAAAACAAGCGTTTCCGGTGAATGCACGTTATAGCCGTATTCAAAACCGAGAACCGATCCTTCAGACAGCGGGCTGTTATGAACAGCAAATGATGTGCTGCAGTCAGATAAGTGATGAAGCGGCACAAATTCTTCGCCCGTCTCACTGTCATGAAGCACAAGGTTTCTTTGGGCGAACGTTCCGCGCTCGGAATCCTGTCCTGTTAAACGAATCGGTGTTCCGTCTTTCAAAATTGAAGCAAACGCGAGTGATTCTGCCAAAGACCATTCCACTTTTCTGTCATCATCGAACGCCTTGGCGCGTCTTTCTAAAATGCGCTTTAGCTTGCCGAAAACATTAAATGACTCCGGCCAGTTGATCAATTCGCCATTCAGCTTGCGGAGCACATCAAAATCAATCGAAGTGTCCACATCTGGGAAACCGTTTGATACAGGCTCTGGAAGTTCAATTTCACAGGCAGTGTGTTCCTTTTTAGACGGAACTTTCTGATATGCATCCTCAATGCGCTTCGTTACCGATTTTTCGATGTTTTGAACAACTTCCTCGGTAAGCACGCCTTCTTTTACCAGCTTTTCAGCGAAAATTTGTTTGACGGTCGGATGCTTTCTGACAGCGTCATACAGCATTGGCTGAGTGGTTGACGGTTCATCCATTTCGTTGTGTCCATAGCGTCTGTACCCGATCAAATCAATCAGAAAATCCTTGTTGAATGTTTTTCGGTATTCGACCGCAAACTTAACAGCTGAAAGACAAGCTTCAGGATCGTCCGCATTCACGTGAACAATCGGAATTTCATAACCTTTGGCCAGGTCGCTGGCATATTTTGTCGATCTGGATTCAGCGCTTTCTGTTGTGAATCCGATCATGTTATTGGCGATAATATGAATCGCACCGCCTACTTGATACCCTTTTAAAGAACTTAAATTCAATGTTTCAGCTACAATTCCTTCCCCAGGGAATGCAGCGTCTCCATGGATTAAAATGGCCAGCGATTTTGTTTCATCTTGTACCGGGTATCCGCTTTGTGTTCGCGTTTCCTGTGCCGCTCTTGTGCTGCCTTCAACAATCGGATTGATAAATTCCAAGTGGCTCGGGTTGTTCGCTAACGTAATGCGCGCTGATTTTGTTTCAGCGTCTTGAAGCTCCCGATTCGCCCCCAAATGGTATTTGACATCCCCTGTCCATCCGTAGCTGATTCCAATTGATCCCTCAGACGGGACAAGATCTTTATTCGGCGCATGCTGGAATTCAGAGAAGATGATTTCATACGGTTTGCCGAGCACATGTGCCAAGACATTCAGGCGTCCCCTGTGCGCCATCCCGATGTTGACACTTGTCGTACCTGATTTGACAGATTGTGCAATAATGTCATCAAGCACTGGAACAAGAGCGTCCAGACCCTCAATGGAAAAGCGCTTCTGCCCGACGAATGTGCGGTGCAAAAACTGCTCGAAGCCCTCTACTTCAGTCAGTCTTTCCAGCACAGCCGACAGTTTTTCAGCTGAGTTCTTCTGGAACAGCTCGCCAGATTCAATCTTTCTTGTCAGCCACTCGCGCTCTTTGAAGTCATGCACATGGTCAAATTCAAAAGAGATGGTTCTTTTATACGTATTTCGTAAATACTGAATGGCTTCTAAACCGTTCGTAATGTTTTTAGGAGCGTCTTTGCAGATGACAGACGCAGGTATTGCTTTTATTTCCTCTTCTGTTAGCCCGTAATCGGATAATGGAAAAAGTTCGCTCTTTTTCCCATCCTTTCTGAGCGGATTGACGGAAGCGTTCAAATGGCCATAGGTTCGGATATCTTCTGCAAGTCTGACTGCGGATGCGATCTTTTGAATCAGATCGGCTGTAACACGTCCCTTTTCTTTTGTTCCCGAGGCCTCTTTTATATCGCTTGGCGGAGCACCGAGCTCGTCGAACATTTCCTTCAAATCCGGGTCAATGCTGTCCGGATCCTGGGTATATTGATCGTAAAGCTCCAGCGCATAGCCGAGGTTCGGACCGTAAAAATCTTCCCAATTCATTCGTTGTTTCATACTATTTTGAAACATTTGAATATTACCCCCAACTTAGATAATCAAGTGATTGATTCACTATCTTGAAATAACTTTCGAACGCTGTGTCCAAAATTATGTAATAAAAACGCTTCCAACGATATTTTACCACTGTTTGCAATTTGATTCTACCTTGATTGTTCACAAAATAGTAAAAAACCTTTATAAAAAACAAAAAATTTAATCATTCGAAAAAACAAACGCCAAAAAGCATAGGATTAAGGGCTACCCTATGCTTTTATGAAGCAGTTTTTTCAGCAGCGGATACAGAACATCCGGTAACTGATCAACATCCGGGACAAATATACTGAATTTTCCGTACATATCCTGGATCGTCTTCATTTGCGATTCTTCTATTTCTGAGTTGGAGAGAAAAACATTTATCACTTCTATTCCTCTTTTTCGGGCTTCGATAACCGCCTCACTTGTATCGACGATCCCATTTTGTTCGTAGCCAAATGCGGCCGGCTCTCCATCTGAGAAAACAATTAAGAACTTTTGCGCCTCGCTGCGATGCAGCATTTTTTTCGTCATCTGCCTAATTGCGTACCCGTCACGGTTATCTTCTTCTGGCTCAAGCTGCATAATGGCCGGTCCAGACTCTTGTCTTAATGATGATTGGAAGGGAATAACCGTATTGAAATAGTTTGGCTGGCTTGTTTCGGTTGCATCATTTGTGTCCTCCCAGAACCCGACAATCTGATGCGGAACCGCTACCGATTTCAACGCTTCGTGAAACAGCACGATTCCTCGTTTTGTTTCGTCCATTTTGTCGAACATGCTGGCTGAACAATCGACCAGCAATGTAAAAACTGCGTCGATTTCTGAAGATGGTTCTTGCTTTTTGTAGAACAGGCGCGGATTTCGCTCAGTGAAGTAACGAAGAAGCTTATTATTCAGTCTCCCGGCATGAAGATCTGTTCTCGGCAATGTTTTTTTATGTTCAAGCGTTTTTTGAATCATTTGTTTCAAACGCTTTTGATACGATTCAATCGTTTTTGCCTGCTGTTTATAAGAAAGCTCTTCTTCACTGGTTGCCGGCTGCGGTTCTTTATAAATTGGAAATGCATATTTATTTTCTTTGCCGTCAGCCATACCCGCTCCGTTCGGCTGGTCTTTTTGGGACTCCAGCGCTTCCAGCTTGGAATAGTCTTTCCGTTTCGTTTGTCTGGCTGATCCTTGAACAGAGCCAAGGGCCTGATCTCCATCGTCGCCTTCCCTTGAAGCATCTTTTCCTAAATCTGATTTTGCGCCGTGTTCAATATCAAATTGAAGGAAGCTTTTAGACGGTGCTTCTGTTTCCCGGTGCCATGTCGGCATTTCTTCTTCATGGATATCCTCATCACCGTCTGATTGTTTTGGAAGCGTGATGTCATCACTCAGCTTCGGCGCTTTTTTCTCTTCTTCAAATAACGGCTGTTCTGCAGCTTTTGCGTAGTCAAGCTCAGGCAAAAAGAAGTAGGTGTTCAACATGTCTTTATCGAGCACCTCTTCAAGCCCATCCATGAGGTCCTCAACAATTTTCAGAACCTGCCGTGTCGAATCTGCTTCATACACACGCAAGAGCTGCTGCTCAATAAACGGGCGCATCAAATCGATATCTTCACGCATGGACGGAAGGGTCTCAAGCGGCGATTCCGCTGTGAGCTTGACATAGATCGCGCAAAAGAGCGCATCGGTAAAAATGCTTCGTTCCAAATTTAAGGTCAGCTGAGTTGAGAAATGTTTTCTGTACATGTCTTTTCGCTTCGCAAATACATGTTTCGTACCCGGACGCTCATGTTTGATGCGTTCTTCGATTCTAATGTCTTCAAGCAGCATAAAGAGCTGCTTGGCAAAACTTTTAAACGTAAGATGGCGATGGATATCATTCAAAAAGTTCGCAAACTCATGCAGCGAGCTATATCTTGTTCCGACTGAACGCAGGTAGACGTCGCTTTTCAGACCCGCTTCCATGTCCTCAGCTGCCCTGTCTTTCCAAAAGTGGCTCATATAGATTTTCTTTTCAAATGGATTGTAATAGGACTGAACGCCATACTCCACTTCTACCGCTTCACTCTTGGTGAGTGTTTTGGCCAAATCAGTCAGCATCATAAATAAAAATGAATCAATTGTGCTGTCGTTAAATTTGATAAATTTCATCGCAGCCCCCTCATTCAAACAGAGTTTCTGCAATATTTCGGACGGCCGCTTTTTCCCGATCATCATCAAGCTTTTCTACAATTCCCCGCTCAATGGCACGACGCGGCGGAATATAAGCAGCTAAATCACATGTATCGATTAAAGCTCTGATGGATGCCGCTTCTTCAGACACCTGTCCGTTATTGGCCTGAACGATCAAGTCAGAGGAAAGCGTGATAAATCTGTCAATCAATTTCTCGTCTTTCAGGGCTGACTGAGACATGAGCACTTGTTTCAGCAGCTCGCCTTTAATATAAGGCACATCAATGATGACAAAACGGTTTTTCAATGCTTCATTCAGAGGAACAGTTCCGACATAGCCTTCATTGATGGCTGCAATGACCCCGAAACCGCTTTTAGCCCGTATGACCTCGCCTGTAAACGGATTTGTCATCATTTTTCTGTAATCTAATACACCGTTTAAAATAGGCAGTGTTTCCGGCTTCGCCATATTGATTTCATCTATATAAAGAAAATGGCCTTCCTTCATTGCCTTTGTAACAGGTCCTGAAACAAACTCGATTGTTGCCTGGCCAGATTGATTTTCAATCGTTTTATAACCGACCAATGCCTCAGCGTCCAAGTCGACTGAACAGTTGACGCTGTGCATCGGTTTATGAAAATAGCTGGACAATGTTTCTGCCAGCTTTGTTTTTCCTGAACCTGTAGGCCCTTTCAGCAGGACATTTTTCCCCATGGCTAATGCAATAATGGCGTCAAATAAAATGGCTTCATCCTCCGCCTCATAGCCTGATGTTCCTATAAGCGATTGAAACTCTGGGGAAATAGGCTGCTCTTTATATGATAAAAGCTTTTGTTGTATATCTTCCGGCAATGTTAAGTGCTGTAGTTGAGTTGTCATAGACAGATTCCCTTTCCTATTCATATTCCATTAACGAGTATACTAAAAAAGCCCCTGTATGCTCAATACAAAAGGGCCTGGATGATATTACTGCTTCTCGTTATTTCCCAAAAGGGCTCCGCAGACAATACGCGCACCGGAATTGCCGCTTGGGTTTGTCAGATAATCGTCGGCTTGTTCATGAATAATAAATGCACTTCCGTCCTCGTCGAGAATATTTAGTTTACTTCCTTTTTTCAGTGAAGTGTCAGGCGCATTCATAATGACATCTACCTTTCCATCAGCACCGACTTCAAGATTAGGCAGATCTCCGGCATGATGCCCCATCGGATTGTTGAAGCCGTGTTCTTTGTTCAGTGGATTAAAGGGACCGCCCGCTGATTCAAAATCCGGCCTGACACAAGAACCTTTCTCATAAATATGAAAACCGAGAGAAGCACCTGGACGCAGGCTGTTTGCGGAAATATGAATATCGAGGCCTTCATCATCTGATTCTTTGATCTCTATAAAACCGACTGCTTTCCCTTCACGATTGACCAACTGGACATGATGACCAAACGCTGACGTTTCAACCACTTTTTTTTCCGGCACCCGGTTAGGAGGGTCTGGAGGTTTTTTTTGTCCGCATCCGGCAACTCCCAGTGCCGTCAGCATCATCAACAGCAAGAGACGGTACATACTGTCTCCCCCTTGTTTTTTCTAACAGTGTGGTCAATCATTGTCTGGTATAAACAAAAAAGCCTATAAAAGGCTTTTTGTCATACTCATTTTTAAAAATAACTTCTTGCGCCCAAGTACCGCTGTTTCCAATACGAATTACTGAGATTGGAAATGTCGACGCCCGATGAGCTTGCATGAATAAAATCACCGCCGCCTAGATAAATCCCCATGTGAGACGGGCCGGATTTATATGTGGTAAAGAAGACAAAGTCTCCTACTGACGGCTGGCTGACTTTCTGCATGACATTCCAATATCCTGCCGTACTCAATCTTGATATAGATGATACATTATTAATGAGGTAATAAATGAAGCCGCTGCAATCAAAACCGGCAGGCGTGTTTCCGCCCCATCGGTAAGGCACTCCGACATATTTTTTCGCTTCCGTTATCATTCTGTCAATCTTCGAGCCTATTTGAATGTTTGACCCTGAGTTATCTTTTGGCTTTGTTGGCTTTGTCGGATTTGAAGGATTAGATTTTGATGCTCCCGAAATAGTCAGAACCTGCCCGATTTGCAGCACATCCGATGATAAATTGTTTTTATCACGGATGCTTTGGACAGTGACTCCGAGCCGATTTGCAATTTTCCACAGTGAATCGCCTGCTTTTACCTTGTACGTCGTTGTTTTTGAGGGATTGGAGTTTGACGGCTTTTTGGAACCGCTGTTTCCGTTCTTAGGTGAGCTACTTCCTTTTATTTTGAGCACCTGTTTAGGATAAAGTGTATCTGATGTTAAGCCATTTAAGGTTTTTAATTCGGCTACAGTCATATTTAAGCTGTTTGCGATTTTCCACAGTGAGTCACCAAGCTTGACCGTATATGTACTTTTTGAAGAACCTGAAGAATTGGAACCGCTGTTTTTCTTTGATCCATTTGATCCGCTTGAACTGCTTGTCCCTTTGATCTTAAGCTTTTGCCCCGGACGAATCAGGTCACTGCTCAGGCTGTTTAAGGTTTTAAGCTCAGAAACACTCATTTTATGATTTTTAGCAATCATCCATAGGGAATCACCATATGCAACTGTGTATGTTGATGTTTTGCTTGAGTTAGATGGGGATGTCGTGCTTTTTTTGCTGCTTTCAGGAACCTTAAGGCTTTGTCCGACATAAAGCACCGTTGATTTCAATTTGTTTTCGGATTTCAGAGCTGATATTGTCGTATCATACTGGCGGGAAAGTTTCCAAAGAGAGTCACCGCTTTTTACTTTTATCGTTTTTGCTTCCGCGGGTGCTGCGGCCATCGACGACCCAACAACTGCAGAAACAGCCAAGCCGGCTACAATCTTCTTTTTCATTCATTCAACCTCCTAAACTGTTTTTTTGCAAAAACAGCTAGTATTTTGTTTCCAAAAATGGCACACAACTGTTTTATCGTCAATTTTTCAGCAAGTTAAACCCTTTTCAATCATTTGGCGCAGCATTTTCAGCATCGTTCGACCTTTAAACCTTCAAATAAACATCTAACATTTTACATAAGCACGATATGTTTTTCGAAAGTCTAAGGAACTATTTAAGCGAGGGTAAAAATGATGGTTTTCTATTGATGAACGAAGCAGTTTCTCCTCCTTTCTTGTCTATTTTTCTAATCAATTCTCTATCGGCGTGTCAAATCCCTTCCTCTGCATTCTTATGAAATGGCAAAAAGCCTGTTCTTTCGATAAGAACAGGCTTTTACACTATGCATTTGCTGATTGAGTTTTTTGTTTTACAGCTTCAAGAATGCTGTCGGCCGCTTTTTTAGAGCCGCCTGCCGCTTTCAGTGATTGTCCAATTTCTTTTGCCTTTTCAGCATACGAACGATTATTCATTACTTCTTGTATCGTCTCTTTCAGTAGGCTTTCAGACAATTCTTCCTTTTTAATTACTTTTCCTGCGCCGACTTTTTCTACCTGATCTGCGACAACAAATTGGTCGCCTCCCATCGGAATGACAACGAGCGGGGTTTCAAAATACAAACCTTCACTTGTGCTGTTCATTCCGCCGTGGGTCACAAATAAGCTGGCTCTTTTCAAGATCTCAAGCTGAGGGACATACGGGCGTACAATGAAATTCTCTGGAATGTCGTTTAACTCACTTGTTTTAATATGCTTGCCGATGGAAAGCACAACTTTACCGTCAAAGTCCTTACACACTTCAAGGCATTGATTAAAAAACTGCTTTTGATTGTTAAAAATGGTTCCCATTGAAATAAACAGCACGTTTTCATTGTCAATCTGATCAAATGGGAAATCATTGTTTCCGGCTCTTTCTGTAATGGAAGGACCGACAAATACATATCGCTCGCCAAATTGCTCAGCCAGTGGCTGAAATCCCCTTGATGTAAAGACGATTGTCAAGTCACCATCAGCTAAAAAAACATCAAATGGCTTCTTGATCTCTGCTTGAAAATCAGCATTTAAAGTTTCTGCAAGCTGCTGGTATGATTCATAATGAGGCGAATCTTCAAGTGATCCTTTCATGTACGCTCCCATCATTTCCTTAGCAAATTCCTCATTCATCGCAAAGGTTGTACACAATGAAAATCTTGGCAGCTTCAGCATGTTGGCAATGACTTTACCCGCGAGAAGATGGTGATCATATATGACATAATCATACGATTCATGTTTGACTTCCTCATAAATATGAGTCGCGATATCCTTACAGGCTTTCAAAAAAGCGCAGAGCATTTCTGTGAAATCTCTTTCTTCATCGCCGGTTGCGTTTTTCCCGAAGTAATCTCCCCTGAAATCATGATACTCACGAAACTCTATATCAAGAGCTGTGATTTTTTCTTTATATTCCTTCACTGCGTAGTACGTAATGTTTTCTCCCCGAGATTTCAGCTCCTTCATCACACCGATAGAGGGATTAATATGCCCTTCACCGGGAAAACCGATCATTAATACATTAGCCATGCGGCAGCACCCTTCCTTTGAAAATTTATGTAATATTTTATACGGTACTATAAATACATAAACAGGTAAAGTATTTCACTTAATTAATATTCATCATATATAACTTTTCTACCAGTTTATATTCCCTGTCTTCAAGACAAAAAGCATTCAGCTTGAAGCGAATGCTTTAATAAAGATGCGAATTCAGTCATTTTGTCTCATGATAGGATTCTTAATCAGGCCCTTTTTATTATTTTTACGTTCTTGGTGAAATTAACGGATATAATACACCGTCTTTGGCAAACGACATCTTCCCTGTTTCCTCTGAAACCACGAGCACCAGTGCATCCGTATAGCCCGACATACCGAGAGCCGCCCTGTGCCGGGTTCCCAAATGGATATCCACTTCCTTCGTCGTCAGCGGGAGCACATTGGCTGCTGACACGAGTTTGTTTTCCCTCACTAATAAAGCGCCGTCATGAAGAGGGTTTCCGGGAAAAAAGATGCTTTCAATTAATGAAGAGCTGATCTCGGCGTGTAGGGAGGTGCCTTTTTGAATAAAACGTTCAACCGGGTCTGCTCTTTCAATCACAATTAAAGCTCCATGCTTATGTTCCGATAAGGCTTTAATCGCCTTGGCCAGCTCAATAAATGCCGGCGTAAATTCCTCAATGTATGATTGCAAATAAAAGGAGGATGCAATCCCCTGCATGTCCTGAAAAACGTGCCCCAAATCATCTAATTCACAAAGGAGACACTGGTCTTTTTCGTGAAGCGTTTTCAAGATTAGAGATGCATCACCTAATATTTGCTCTAAGTACACCTGTATTTTCCCCTTGAACGCATTTTCTGATATCTGCTCATAGCGCATAGCCTTCATCTCCTGTTCAAATTTCCAACTTTTCACGAATGCTTATCTTATTGATGCACATTCTATTGGTAAAGGAGGGATGTAAAGAATGGAAATCGAAAGAATCATTCAGTATATTTGCACCTTTTTAGGCGTGATTTCGCTTTCTTTTATTTATGCCCAAATGTTTAGAAAAACGAAACCGACAAAAAAAGAATAGGCCCGGCGTTCATTGCTTTTTATACATAAAATGTTATAATTTCTCTCGTTATGAAAAAGAAACGGAGATCAATGTATGAAAGAAACTCAAAACGCCCGGGAAAAAATCAAACAGCTCTTGCACATTTTAATACCGATATTCATTACCCAAGCGGGGCTTTCTCTGATCACTTTTCTAGATACTGTGATGTCAGGGAAAGTCAGCCCCGCTGATTTAGCTGGTGTCGCCATTGGCTCAAGCCTTTGGACCCCTGTTTACACAGGGCTTGCAGGTATATTAATGGCGGTCACCCCGATTGTCGCTCAGTTATTAGGTGCAGAGAAAAAACAGAAGATTCCCTTTACTGTTTTACAAGCTGTATACGTAGCCGCGCTTCTTAGCATCGCCGTTTTAGTGATTGGATATGCTGCAGTTGACCTTATTCTTGGCCGATTGAACCTTGATATTCACGTGCATCAGATTGCTAAACACTTTTTAGGCTTTTTATCACTGGGAATTTTCCCTTTATTTGTTTACACCGTGTTGAGATCATTCATCGACTCATTAGGAAAAACGAGAGTCACCATGATGATTACACTCAGTTCTCTTCCAATCAATTTTGTATTGAATTATGTATTTATCTTTGGGAAGTTCGGAATGCCGGCACTTGGAGGTGTAGGCGCGGGACTGGCATCCGCGTTAACTTACTGGTGTATCTGCATCATCAGTTTTTTCATTATTCATAAAAACGCACCGTTTTCTGAATACGGGATTTTTCTTACCATGTATAAGTTCTCTTGGAAAGCATGCAAAAATTTGCTCAAAATCGGGCTGCCTATTGGGTTCGCCGTGTTTTTTGAAACGAGCATTTTCGCAGCTGTCACGCTTCTAATGAGCCATTTTCATACAGTGACCATCGCGTCCCACCAGGCAGCCATGAATTTTGCGTCTCTTTTATATATGCTGCCGCTTAGCGTGTCCATGGCTCTAACAATTGTTGTCGGATTTGAAGCGGGTGCAGCCCGTTTTAAGGATGCACGCTCATATAGCTTAATCGGCATCATGATGGCGATCGGCTTTTCTTTGTTCACTGCCGCCTGTATCCTTTTATTCAGAGAGCAAATTGCGGGCATGTACACTTCTGACCCCGATGTGCTCCGGCTGACACAGCACTTTTTAATTTATGCGCTATTTTTTCAGCTTTCCGATGCTGTTGCCGCACCGATCCAGGGAGCACTCAGAGGGTACAAAGATGTGAACTATACGCTTGCGGCCGCTTTTGTCTCTTACTGGGTCATTGGCCTTCCGGTCGGTTATATGGTCGGTACGTTTACAAGCCTCGGTGCATTCGGCTATTGGATTGGATTAATAGCGGGACTCGCCGCCGGAGCAGTTGGGCTGTTTTTCAGGCTGGCAAAACTGCAAAAACGTTATTCGCAAAAACAACACATTTAAAAGAGGTGATCAATCATGGCAAAAAACAAAAAATTATTCGAGTATCTTTCCCAGCATGCGGAAACCATCAGTTCAACATGGTATGAAACAATCGAGGAGACTGATCCCAATTCCATTTATGCCTCAACAGACCCTGTTGTCATTCACAATTTAAAGAGCCAGAATCTTGCCTTTAACTATAAAATAAACCGTATTTTTATAGATGATGAGGACATATACTTGCCTATACTGAAAGAATGGGCCTTTGAAGTCACACAGGATCAAGAGCATTTAAAAACTCCTATCCACTATATTATTCGGGAGTTTGTCAGAGTGAGAGATTTATATGTTTCTTATGTGAAAGAATTTGTCCATTTCAATCAGAATACTGTGAAAAGCGAAGAAGCCGAAGACCTGTATCACGCCCTTATAAAAGCGTTTGATCTTGTGATTCATATTTTTATAGAAGAAATGTACAAAAACACAAGCCTTCAGCTTCAGGCCCAAAAAGATATGATTACTGAATTGAGCGCTCCGGTCATCGTGCTGTTTCACAGCGTCGGACTGCTGCCTTTAATCGGAGATATTGATACAGTCCGCGCCAAGCTGATTATGGAAAACACACTGCATCAATGTGCGAAAAAAAAGGTGACACAACTGTATATTGATTTGTCAGGAGTAGCTGTGATTGATACGATGGTTGCCCATCAGCTGTTCAGTCTGATTGAGGCGCTTCGTTTAATCGGTGTTTCTTCAACTTTGTCTGGAATCCGTCCGGAAATCGCGCAAACAGCGGTTCAGCTAGGTTTGTCTTTCGAAGGTATTTCCTTGAGATCCACTCTCGCTTCAGCAATTGCATCGGACTTAAAATTAAAAAAGGTATAAGGCTTAAGGCCTTATACCTTTTTGATTAATCATTCCATTGATACGTCCAATATATTTCTTCTTCAAACCATGTTGCCATAACAGGTTCATTATTTTTCAATTTCTCTTCAAGCTCTCTGAGCATGCCTTCTGTTTGTGTGCGGTGAGCTCTTAACGCATTCATTTTAATATCAGCTACTTCTTTGATATCAAGCACGACATCAGCTTCGCCGAGAACCTCTTCTCTGTTGCGGGTAATGGCCATGCAGATTGTACGCGGACGGTCTTCTTTCTTTTTGCGATATAATGCACGGATAACCGCTTCCCCGCATGCATCATGGTCAGGGTGCACACCGTGTCCGGGATAAAATGTGACAATTAAACTTGGTTTTACATCATCTATGATCTCTTCCATGATATCAGCTAAATACTCATCGTCTTCAAATTCGAGCGTTTTGTCACGGAGTCCAAGCATACGAAGGTCATTGATATCCATTTCTTTGCAAGCATTGATGAGCTCTTGTTTTCTTAGCAGCGGCAACGTTTCCCGATTCGCGAAAAATGGATCGCCCATATTTCTGCCCATTTCACCTAAAGTGGCGCAGGCATACGTAACGGGAATGTCTTTTTTTCTGTTTAAGGCAATGAGGCCTGCCACTCCATATGATTCATCATCAGGGTGAGGCAGGATTACTAGTACATGTTCTTTCATTATTATTCACCCTTTTCTTTAAACTGTGAACGGTTTTTCGCTGATTTGCAGAGAAATAGCCAGTTTACCGCCCGGCAGGTGTCCCGCCATTAATAAACGGTTTTCTTCATCTACCGTGTATTCAGTCAAGCCTTCAGCATAAATCCAGCCTTCTTCTGTTTTCAAGCCAACGCGGTAAGGCCCGTTGCCTTTGATTTTTGCCTGATGATAAGTAACTTTTGCATTGCGAATATACGCAACAACCGTCATGTTCTTTTCATTTAAGTGCGCTGAATAAGAACCTGTGGTGGTTTCTAAATGGATATATACAGGGCGGTCCGCATATCGTTCTAAAGATGCTTGCACATCTTCTTTTATGATCGCTTTCATGATTGCTCCCCTCTTTCTTCTTTTAAATACTCTGCACGTTCTGTATGTAATTTGACCAGCTGATATTTCACAGCCGGTTCGAGCTGTGAATTCACAATGCGCTGAATCGCGGCAAAATATTTTTCCAGCATCGGTTTTCGGAGTCTTGGATGTGTTCGTTTATCCAAGAGCTCAAGATCAATCGCCTCTGCTACCGCTTCTGCGTCATCATGTGCGAGAGATCGGTTATTCCAAAGTGAAGCATAGGCTTTCACTATCTCTTTATCATTGTCCATCGTCTTGCTCCTTTATGTCTTACATACATGAAATGATTATACATAATATATGCATCAGCTGAAAAGCCAAAGGCCTCAATGGCTTTTTGACGCCCGTTTCCACTTCACTTGTGAAAACGTAAACAAGAGCAGCGCAGCCCATATACAGCTGAATGTAAAAGCCTTCGAGCTTGAAAATGGCTCATGGTAAACAAACAGCCCGATCAGCAGGGTAATGGTCGGCGCAATATATTGTAAGATACCGACTTGATACAGCGGCAGCCGTTTCGCTCCTTCCGCAAACAATAAGAGCGGCAAAGCCGTAAACACACCGGCCAAAAAGAGAAGCAGCCACGTCCCTCCGCTTTCTGCACCCGCTGGCTGAACATGTCCGCTGAACAGCAAATACCCCAATGCAATGGGCATAATCATGAATGTTTCCAGCGTTAAACCGATGGCGCTCGGCAGGCTTGTTCTTTTTTTGCTTAACCCGTACAGCCCAAAGCTGAATGCGAGCAGAAGCGCAACATAAGGAATGGAGCCGTATTGGAACGCCGAGATGATGACACCGGCTGCCGCAATCGAAACGGCCACTAATTGCAGGCGATTCAGTTTTTCCTTTAAAAATAAAATCCCAAGGAGCACTGATACAAGCGGATTAATGTAATAGCCAAGACTAGCCTCAAGCAAAAAGCCATGGTTGACAGCCCATATGTATACAAACCAGTTGATCGAAATCAGGATAGAAGCAAGAAATAAAGAGAGGATCCCTCCGTTCTTTTTCAGAGAGCGCAGCTCCTGCCATCCTATTTTCCATTGCCGCAAGAAAAAAAGTACGATACACATAAAAACAAAAGACCATATAATACGATGAGCCAAAATATCAAGAGCCGGCAGCTGTTCGAGAAGCTTCCAATAGAGCGGAAACAGGCCCCACATGATAAAGGAAACGGCTGTGTAAATAACGCCTTTTTTTGTTTCTGAATATTGCATTTATATCCCTGCCTTTCTTTAGAGCATCTTATATTATATCACGTGAAAGATCTGGCGGGCATATACTATTTTGTCCGTGAAGAAAGGATGTGAAGACAATGTTTGAGTGGAACAAGTACTTTCCTTTCCACAATCAATTTTCTAAAGAAGCATTAAAAAAAGCTGATCCGAAAGAAGTTGAAACGTATGTCAATCGTGTGATGGAAAGTGTGTTCGGCAGTGATTATGCGGCTCAATTTCCTTTCCGCGATCCTCTCCCCCAAAAAGAACATCCCGCCAAACCTGATGCAAAACCTGATGTCAAACCTGATATTGATATATTCGAAACAGCAGACCATGTGTTTGTAAAGGTGCCAATCAGCGAAGAATGGCTGGAACAAGTGAGAATCAAACACACATCTCACGAATTATGGTTGGAAAACCTCCCAAGAGCAGATCATCCGAAAAAAGTAAACCTTCCTTGTTTAGTCAAACGCAAAGGAACAAAAGCCGTCTATAAGGATGGCCTTCTGGAAGTCATGTTTCAAAAGCAGCAAGACTACAATATGTCCGAGGTAGAAATCATCCGATAAAAAACGGCCTGCAATCGATGCAGGCCGTTTTTATTAATAGAAGCCGGGATATCCCCCGTATGGCACGCCGGCACCAAAACCGTACGGTCCGCCTCCGTATCCATAAGGGCCAGGAGGATAGGCATAGGGACGAGAATAGTTAAACAGCGCACTCCCGAGAAAACCGCCTAATAAACCGCCGACTAGAGGAGCGCCAAACAAAAAAGGACTACGCGCCGGATATCCGGCTGGACCTGGGATTCCGCGTAAATACGAATGATGAGGGTACATGATTTTTTCCTCCTTTATGTCTGCCTATACGTAAAGTATTCAGCAAGGAAGAAAAACGATTGGGCTACGGACTGTCTATGATTGTTACATCACAAGCTCTGCCAAAAACACACAGCCGAGTCCTGTAACCGAAAGAACTGTTGTAAGCAGCGTCCAGGTTTGAAATGTTTCTTTCATGCTCAAGCCGAAAAATTCCTTTACCATCCAAAATCCTGCATCATTTACATGACACGCAATGACACTGCCGGCTCCTGTTGCAAGCACCATTAACGCGGGGTTTACACTGCCAGCCTCCATAAGCGGAGCTGCCATTCCCGCTGTGGTAAGCGCAGCCACGGTAGCAGAGCCTAGACACAGACGCAGAACCGCGGCGATGGTCCATGTAACGAATAGCGGCGACATGTTTGTTTGGCGGAAAAAATCAGCGACATAATCGCCGACCCCGCCGTCAATCAGCACCTGTTTAAACGCTCCTCCCCCTCCTATGATGAGCAGCATCATCGCAATTTGCGAAATTGATTCTGAAATAGATCTGCTGATTTCCTGCATAGATATTTTACGGGCATATCCCATCGTATAGAGTGCAAGCAACAGCGAAATGAGCATTGCCGTTCCCGGAGTGCCGATAAATTCTATAATGTCTTTTCCTTTTGAATGTTCATTCAATAATAAAGAAAAAACTGTTGCCATTGCCATAAAGATAACCGGGAATAAAGACGTGACAGCACTGATCGCAAAGCCCGGTGTTTCATCCAGCTGAAATTCTTTCCTCGGTCCTAACCCCGATAAGTTTCCATGCTTTTGATACGCACCAGGAAACCGTTTCATCGCAAATTTATTAAATAAAGGCCCGGCAATCACAGTTGTCGGAACAGCGATGATGATTCCAAAAAGCAGCACCTGGCCAATATGGGCACCGTATGCAACTGAGATAGCAGTTGGAGCAGGATGCGGGGGCAAAAATCCGTGAGTAACATTTAAGGCGGCGGCCATCGGGATTCCCAGATACAGAAAAGGCATTTTTAATTCTTTAGCAATCGCGTAAACAATCGGTATCAACAGAACAAGACCCACTTCAAAAAACAGCGCAATACCGATGATAAAAGAGGCAACTACAACCGCCGCCTGTATTCGTTTCCTCCCGAATTTGTCAATCAGCGTAATGGCAATCCGGTAGCCGCCCCCAGCATCAGAGACAAGCCTCCCAAGCATCGCGCCAAGTCCAAACACTAAAGCTAAATGCCCCAGCTGCCCGCCAATTCCAGTCTCAATTGAAAGAACAATTTTATTGATATCCATTCCAAGTCCGATGGCTACTAAAAATGAAACGACAATCAGTGAGACAAAGGTATTTAATTTTACTTTAATAATGAGAAATAACATGATCAGCACTCCGACAGCTACAATTAAAATCGGCATGGAAACCCCTCCAAAAGTGTTTTATATGATTCTCGCGACATTGTTTCGGCGCTTTTCATGCCTAGATGAATAGAAAACGCTTTCATTTATAAATAACAACGTCTTGGTTATATGATTGTTATCTTTTGGTCAACTAATATGTTCATACTAATCTCCTAATCAATCACTGTCAATCGTTTTTATGAGCTTGTCTCGATTATCTACCGCCTAACCTAATGATTCATTAGTTATATGTTGATTAACTTTTGGTTATATGTTATGTTTTTTAAAGTTGACTGCCAATCATTATATCTCTCCATTGTCTGAAAGCAAACGAGACAATATGAGAACAGACGGATAACAACTTCACAAGAGGAGGAGTACACATGCCATTATTGCGTTTTGATGTAATTGAAGGCCGTGACGAAAAATCGCTGCAATTGTTATTAGATACTGCTCACCAAGCGATGGTTGAAGCGTTTGGTGTTCCGGAAAGAGACCGTTATCAAATTGTCCATCAGCATCCCGCAAACGAGCTTATAATCCAAGATACGGGATTAGGGTTTCAGAGAACCAAGGATATGGTCATCATTAGCATGACAAGCAAAGCAAGAACCGAAAGCCAAAAGGAAAAATTGTATGCTCTGCTTGCTGAAAGGCTAGAAGAAAAATGCGGAATTTCCCCTGAAGACCTAATGGTATCTATTACTGAGAATGGTGACGCAGACTGGAGTTTCGGTCTCGGTGAGGCGCAATTTTTGAATGGAAAACTATAAGATTTCGTCTCCCCACAAAAAAAAGAAGAGAGAGCTCCAAAGAAGCTCTCTCTTTTTTCATAAATGCGGAAGTCATCAGTATAGAAGCATCCAGCAATACGAAAAACCTGGATCTCCTTTTATATCCGGTTTAAATGCCAATTGGAAGCTGACTGGGTTTTGGCCGAAAATATAAAATTTTGCTGATTTGCATAATAAGATACATCATAATCCCCATTTACAATAGGTTGGATGTTATAGCTTATTGATCATTTCCTATTTTATATATCCCCTTCATATGCACATGACACTTTTGCCAATCCGGAAATGTCAGTCTGACAAATATAAAAAGTCATGTAAACGGGTGTGAACCGTACTTACATGACTCACCATGGAAACAAGAGCGCTTTTTCAGACGCCGCTTTCCTTATTTCTCTTCTTCACACACTGTGTCACCAGGCTCGCAAAATTGATCGGCCCATGCCTGCATCTCTTGAAATACAGCTTGAAGCGCTGTTCCTTTTTCAGTCAGCGTGTAGATGACTTTGACCGGCGTTTCAG
This sequence comes from Bacillus sp. FSL R5-0416, assembly GCF_037975425.1. Taxonomy (NCBI): domain Bacteria; kingdom Bacillati; phylum Bacillota; class Bacilli; order Caryophanales; family Bacillaceae; genus Bacillus; species Bacillus sp. FSL R5-0416. The sequence goes on from NZ_CP150252.1 coordinate 2,262,337, forward strand.
GGAGAACCTGCCGTTCGACAATCTCGTTTTGTTCAAGCTCCTTCAAGCGCTCTGCCAACATTTTTTGGCTGATCATCGGTATTGTTTCCGTTATCTCTTTAAACCGTTTCGGCCCATCCATTAGCACATGGATGATCAGACCGTTCCATCGTTTTCCCAGCAATGAGAATGCGGATTCCATTTTAGGGCACATCGTATTTCCCACAAGTCTTCATCCCTTCATCTATTGATTGACATGTATTCAATGATCCATTACAATAATCTTTCAAGTTACATTTAGTAAGCTTCTAACTTTTCTATTATCATACCACGTTTATCCGAAGGAGGAAACACTATGACGAATACTCTGGATGTTTTAAAAGCACGTGCATCTGTAAAGGAATATGATACAAATGCCCCGATCTCTAAGGAGGAGCTGACTGAGCTATTAGACCTTGCCGCTAAAGCGCCTTCCGCTTGGAACCTTCAGCATTGGCATTTTACAGTATTCCACAGCGATGAATCAAAAGCGGAGCTTCTTCCTGTAGCGTATAATCAAAAACAAATCGTTGAGTCTTCTGCTGTTGTTGCCATTTTAGGCGATTTAAAGGCAAATGAAAACGGTGAAGAAGTTTATGCTGAATTAGCAAGCCAAGGCTATATTACGGATGAAATCAAACAAACATTGCTCGGCCAAATCAACGGTGCTTACCAAAGCGAGCAATTCGCACGTGATTCCGCTTTCTTAAATGCTTCTTTAGCTGCTATGCAGCTTATGATTGCCGCAAAAGCAAAAGGTTATGACACTTGCGCAATTGGCGGATTTAACAAAGAGCAGTTCCAAAAGCAATTTGATATCAGTGAGCGCTATGTTCCGGTTATGCTTATTTCAATCGGCAAAGCAGTGAAGCCTGCCCATCAAAGCAACCGCCTGCCGCTTTCAAAAGTATCAACTTGGCTGTAAGGATATGAAAAACCTTAGTCCGAAATCCGGACTAAGGTTTTTTTATACAATCGCCTCTTTGTACCATTCACGAGCCTGTTCAGCTTCATGCTGAGTCAGCTGATGGCCCCCGTCCTGCCAGTAAACGGAGGCTGATGCCCCGCTGTCACGTAAATAGCGGTAAAGCTCTTCTGATTCTTCCTTCGTGCAAAGAGGATCGTATTTCCCGGCACCGATAAAAACAGGGAGCCCCGCCATATCAGGCAGCTCGATACCCCGAATCGGAACCATTGGATGATGCAGAATAGCCCCTTTTAACACATCTTTATAATGAAAAAGCAGGCTTGCCGCAATGTTTGCGCCGTTTGAATAACCGACTGCAATCACTCGGCCGCGATTAAACTGATGCGTTTCTGCAGCCTCGTCGATAAAATCTTTCAATTCTCTTGTCCGCACCACAAGATCCTTTTCATCAAAAACTCCTTCACTCAGACGTTTGAAAAATCGCGGCATTCCATTTTCAAGCACCGATCCTCTGACACCAAGCAAATGGGCATCAGGGTCTATAAACCGCCCCAATGAAAGCAGATCGTGTTCATTACCGCCCGTGCCATGCAACAGCAAAAGTACGTTGTCAGATGTTCCTTTTTCATAAATATGCTTCATTATAAATTCCCCCTTTTAAAGTTCAGGTAAAATGTCTGTAATTTGTTGTCTATGTTTCTCCAGCCATTCAGGCAGTTTTAAGGAAGTCCCTAGCTCAGCAAACGTTTCATCTGTCATAAAGCCTGGTTCATCTGTGGCAATTTCAAATAAGATACCGCCTTTCTCCCTGAAATAAACTGATGTAAAGTATTCCCTGTCGAGAATTTCTGACGAAGGCAGATGGTTTTCAGCAATAATCGGCAGCCATTTCGCCTGTTCCTTTTTCTTAGTCCGAAACGCTACATGGTGTACCGTACCATATCCTCCGACTCCTCTTTTTTCAGGGTGTAAATGGACATCAATGACACCGCCGGCGGCCGCTGAGGTTGCCAGTCTGACAATCTGGTCTTCTTCAGCCACTTTGGTGTATCCAAAGCTTTCCGTTAACAATTGTATGGTCGCCTGCGGGTCGTAGGAATATAGCAGCACACCTTTCATTCCCGTAATTGCTTCATTTGTTGTGATCCCGTCAGGCGTCCACTCGCTTTTGCCGCTTTTCGCATCCTCCATGATCGCCAGCGGAAGGTCTTCTGTATCATCAAAAATAAGACCTTTTTCACCAAACAACGTTTTTTCCTCTAGGCTCAGCCCGCTTTTCTCAAGACGCTCCTTCCAAAAAGACAGGGAGCCTGAGGGAACTGAAAAGTACACCCGGCCCGCTTGGCCTTTTCCTACCGTTCCCTGTCCGCTTCCTTGGAAGGGAAAAAAGGTCATTATTGTACCGGGATCTCCGTTTTGATTCCCAAAGTAAAAATGATAAGTCCCGGGATCATCAAAGTTTACTGTTTTTTTAACAAGTCTGAGCCCAAGCACTTCTGTATAAAATCGCAAGTTTTCTTGCGGATCTCTGGCGAATGCTGTGACATGGTGCAATCCTTCTGTTTTCATTTTCTCACTCCTATTTATCTCGATTTCAAGATATTTATTATTTTAAACCTTTATTGAAAAGGATGCAAACCATGTGTTTTGTTTAAATAATTGTAAAAATCATTTTTTTCTAATAATTATCTTGTGATCTTTTCTAACAACTGCTATTATAGTGAGCATTATCATGTTTCAGGAGGAAAGTAAATGGTTAAAAAAGCACTTATTGTTATTCTCATTCTTTTGCCATTCGTTCAGCTCGCGCTTTTGCCGCTTGTGAATCGAATAGAACCGATTATGTTCGGCCTGCCGTTTTTCCACTTTTGGCTGCTGCTGTGGATTATTGTTACGCCGTTATGCTCGTTTGGCATTTATCAGATGCAAAAAAAAGATGGAGGACTTGAATAATGCAAGGGAATCTGACTGCACTTCTCATTACTTCTATTATTGTTTTAACCGTTGTCTGTATCGGCTTTCTCGCCGGAAGAGACAAATCCTCGCGCACTTCTGTGGAAGAATGGTCTGTCGGCGGCAGACGCTTCGGCGGTCTTCTCGTCTGGTTTTTAGTAGGCGCTGACCTTTATACGGCCTATACTTTCTTAGGGTTGACCAGTACTGCTTTTACAGGCGGAAGTGTTGCATTTTTCGCCATTCCTTATTCTGTGTTGGCCTACTTTATCGCCTACTTCTTCTTGCCAAAACTTTGGAAAGTTGCGAAAATTCATAAATTAACAACACTCGCGGATTATGCCCGGGAACGTTTTAACAGTAAGCTTTTGGCAAGCCTCGTTGCCATCGTTGGGGTACTCATGCTTATTCCGTACATATGCCTTCAGCTGAGCGGCATTCAAGACACGCTTCAGGTTGCCGGCACTGGCTATATTAACGTAAAATTCGTTGTGATCATTTCATTTATTCTTGTTGCTCTTTACACATTTTTCAGCGGGATAAAAGGGCCCACATATACAGCCATCATTAAGGACATTTTAGTATGGGTCATTATGCTGTTTATGGTGGTGTCCCTCCCTCTCATTCATTTTAACGGCTGGACGCCAATGATTGACACGTTAGTAAAGGAAGCGCCGCAAATGCTGACGATACCGTCAGAAGGGCCAAAAGGCATTCCTTGGTTTATCACAGCATCTATTGTTTCCGCTCTGGCACTTTTTATGTGGGCACATGCCGCTACAGGTGTTTTCACGGCGAAAAGCGCTGATGCAGTAAGAAAAAACAGCATGTTTTTACCCCTTTACAATATTGTGTTAATTTTGGTCATTTTTCTTGGCTTTATCGCCTTTCTTGTTCTGCCGGAAGATACAAATCCAAGACTCGCGCTGCTGCATTTGATTCAAACATCTTACGGCGGCGTGGCACAAGGTTTTGCATATGCCACTATCGCTCTTGCTTCATTAATACCTTGTTCCATTATGGCAATCGGCGCATCGAATTTATTCGCCAACAACCTATACCGGGATTTGATTCATCCGAATGTGTCGCAAAGCAAGCTTACTCTTGTCACACGTTCAATGGTCTTTGTTGTCATCGGTCTCGCGCTGCTGTTTGGAATGCTGTTCCCGACTGCCTTAGTGACACTCCAGCTATTAGGTGTATCCGGCATGGTGCAAATCTTCCCGGCGATTGCTGTCAGTCTATTCTGGAAGCATCAAACGAAAGAAGCGACAGTTATCGGATTATTAGTCGGCCTTGCGGTTACGTTTATTGTGTATACCACTCAATCCGCACATGGCATTTATGAAGGATTCTGGGGATTGGCCGCCAACATGATCGCTGTGGTTATCCTGAATCCGCTGTTCGTTAAAAACGCGGGATCCAATCCTGTCATTGAAGGTTTATTTGGCAAAAAACAAGACGCTAATCCAAATCAAAAGGGTGCATAAAAAAACCATACGCGGCAGCCGCGTATGGTTTTTTTACATTTCTTTTTTCAGTGTTTCAATTGCCTTTTCCATTTGCGTATCATTATCAGACAGCTTCTTTTGAAGTTCTATCATTAATTTCGTTGTTGTATCGCCAGTCAGTATGCCTGTTTCTTTCAGCTCCTCTTTTTTCTGGAACTGTTTGACGACAGATACAAAATCCTGGTCATACGTACTGTTAACGTTTACCTTGTAACCAAGTGCTTTGAGCATTTTCTGAGCCACTTTGACGTTTGTGCCTGTATCACCTGATTTGTACGTTTTATCTGCGTCCAAATACGGCAGCTTCGCGTAATCAGGCAGCTCAGCTTTCACTTGAGGCTTGATGCCTTTTTTGTGAATCCATTCGCCGTCAGCAGTCAGCCATTTGGCAACTGTCAGTTTGACAGTAGAGCCATCATCATATTCTTTTGCCGTTTGCACTGTACCTTTTCCGAATGTCGTCTCGCCGATTAACGGTACGTTTGACGATTCATGAAGGGCAGCGGCCATAATTTCGGCTGCGCTTGCTGTACCGTCATTTACTAAAACGACGGTCGGCTTGGTCACTTTCCGTTCTTTTTCGGCCTTCATGACTTCTTTTGAACCGTTTTTGTATTCAACCTGCATGATGTTTTTCCCTTTATCAATGAACAGGTTGCTCATCGTAATCGCCTGTTCCATTAAGCCGCCCGGGTTGCCTCTCAAGTCTAAAATATAGCCTTTGGCGCCTTTTTTCTCTAAACTGTCAATCGCATCTGTCAGCTCTTTAGCTGTTGTTTCAGAGAAAGAAGTGATTTGAATTTCTCCGATGTTGTTGTCTTTCATCTCTGAATAGACAGTCTCTACAGGAATAGTATCGCGCTTAATGGAAAGATCGATATTCCCCACTCCCGCTCTGTTCAGTTCAAGCTTCACCTTTGTGCCCTTTTTGCCTCGGATTAAAGCGACGGCTTCATTTACATTCATGCCTTTTACGCTTTTTCCATTTACCTTAATGATTTGGTCCCTCGGTTTGATACCGGCTTTTTCAGCAGGTGAACCTTTAATTGGGGATACAATAAGGATTTCTCCGTCTTTCTCCTCTACTTGGGCTCCGATTCCTTCAAAAGATGCTGAAATCGTCTCGTCGAATGATTTCGCTTGCTCTTGATCCATATATGTAGAATACGGATCATCCAGTGATTGAATCATTCCTTTAATTGCTCCGTCTACTAATTTGTCATCATCTGTTTTTTGGTAATAATCACTTTTGATTTGCTCATACGCTTTATTTAATTTGTCGAACTTGCTGTCTCCTGTGCTTGTTGATTTTTGGCCCAGGATACTGGAATTGCCCGTAATAAATAAAGTAAGCGCCGAAGCGACAACTGCAGTGATCAGCACAATAAAAAACAGTTTTAATTGCCGTTTCAATTAAACACCACCTTTTTCTTCTTACATTATTATCATGGACGAATTCTTATTCGTCAACTCGGAGCAGAAATGAAAGAGAAACGCCCTTCTTTTGCTTTTCATAAACCTATGTCTTTATACGACATATGATAAGGAAAAAGGAGGATTCGATATTGAGCCGATATTTAGAAATGCTGTCCTTATTCGGTGTCGCAGGGGCGCACCCAGGCGGGCTGGCTTTTTCAAAAGCGGTCTTGCAAAAGGCTGCACCCTCTCCGAATCAGCCGATTCTTGATGCCGGATGCGGAACAGGACAAACGGCGGCTTATTTAGGACATTTGCTGTATCCTGTAACAGTCGTTGATAAAGATCCTATTATGCTTGAGAAAGCGAAAAAAAGATTTGCGAATGAAGGGCTTGCCATCCCTGCATATCAGGCGGAGCTGGAACATCTCCCGTTTTCTTCTGAGTCCTTTTCCTGTGTCCTGTCAGAATCGGTCCTCAGTTTTTCACGCCTGACATCCTCTCTTCAAGAAATTTCAAGAGTTTTAAAACCCGGCGGGATGCTGATTGGTATCGAAGCTGCTTTAAAAAAACCGATGCCCCCTGCAGAAAAGAAGCAAATGATGGATTTTTACGGATTTACTTGCTTACATGAAGAAAGCGAATGGCATAAACTCCTAAGATCCTATGGCTTTCAAAAAACAGAAGCGATGACACTTCTTCCGGAAGACATGGAATTTGAACCAACCACAGAAATGGATTTATCGCAAACGATTGATCCCATCTATTACGATACGCTTCAAACACATTATCAGCTCATGCAGTTATATAGTGAGTACATGGGTCATTGTATTTTTATCGCGTACAAGTAAAACGGCGTATCGCCCCCTGTTTTCGTCCAACCTTTTTTTCCTATCTATCATATGCTGATAGAAAGTCAGGATAGGAGGGGAACAATATTGGAGAGATATTATCATCTTTGCAAAAACCATCAAGGTAAAGTCGTCAGAATTACAGAGAGAGGCGGGAGAGTTCACGTCGGCAGAATTACCCGTGTAACAAGAGACAGAGTTTTTATAGCTCCGACCGGCGGAGGGCCAAGAGGTTTCGGTTACGGATATTGGGGCGGTTATTGGGGATACGGAGCGGCTTACGGTATTTCCCTCGGTTTAATTACAGGGGTCGCTCTTGCTGGTTTATTCTTCTGGTAAGCATAGAACAAATGCTAGATTCACCAGACACAATGAAGCCCGCTTATCTAGTGTAAGCGGGCTTTTCATTTTAAATTTTCTTCACTTTTTCAAAGTACTCTTCAAGCGTTAAATCATTATCTTGGATGACCTTTGCGGCTTTTTTGCCTACATAGCGCAGATGCCATGGCTCATATTCATATTTCGTGATATCTTCTTTATTTTTCGGATAGCGAATGATAAAGCCATATTTATAAGCATTGTCCTGCACCCATTTCCCGTCTGCCGTGCTTCCGAACGCTTCATTTAGCTCAAAGCCATTGCTCCGGCTCGAAATGTCCATCGCAAGGCCTGTTTGATGCTCGCTTTCACCCGGGTAAGCGACCGCTTCCATTGCCTTCTTTTCCCCTTTTAGGCTTACTTCATTGTCAAAAATGACTTTCTGTCTGTCATACGAACGGTACCCTGAGACAGCTGCCAGTTCATAGCCTTCCTTTTTGGCAGCATCGAACATTGTTTTTAATGCGTCGGCCGCTTCTTTTCTGATGTAACGTTTTTGAATCTTTTCTTCAAAAGAAAACTCTACATCAGGTATGACAAGATCGCTAGGTTCATAGTTTCCGGGCAGTGCATATTGTTTATTGACAAGCGCGAGTATATTTTCTGGATTTTGAATGGTTTCCAGACCATCGACTTTTTTAATATCATTGAAATACTGGCTTTCCAATGAAAACTCACTGTTTTGAGTGTTTGATTTTTTGCTGTCAGCTGTTTTTTGTTCTGTTTGCTTTGTTTCTGCTGTGGTTTTCGTATCCTTTTGAGCATCTCCGTTCGACATGCTGCAGCCGGCTCCGACTATTGCCGTTACACTCAGAGCGGCAGCCAGTGAGAACCATTTACCGGACTTTTTCATATTACATTACCTTCCTTTTATCAATCGTTTCCGCATTCATAAAGAAGAGGCTGCCGGCACCCAGCACGCCTCTTGATATATTTTATTGTGATACGGAATGTAAAGCCACTTCTATCATATCATGAAATGTCGTTTGACGCTCTTCCGCTGTCGTTTCTTCTCCTGTTAATACGTGATCACTCACGGTGAGAATTGACAGGGCTTTTCTTCCGTGCTTCGCTGCTAATGTATACAATGCAGTTGTTTCCATTTCAACGCCAAGCACACCGTATTTTGCAAGTTTTTCAATTTGCGAATCGTCGTTGTAGAACTGGTCAGCTGTAAATACGCTTCCTACAGTCACCGGCACACCTTTATCCTTTGCGGCATCATAGGCATTTTTTAAAAGCTCGAAATCTGCGCAAGGCGCAAAATCAATGCTTCCAAAAGCGACTCTGTTCATTTGTGAATCAGTTGAGGAGGTCATCGCCAAAATGACGTCTCGCACTTTGACATCTTTACGAATAGCGCCGCAAGAACCGACTCTTATTAGATTTTGCACATCGTAGCTTTGAATTAATTCATTCACATAAATTGAAATAGACGGAACACCCATTCCCGTGCCTTGTACTGAGATTTTTTTACCTTTATATGTACCCGTAAATCCATACATGCCTCTTACTTCATTGTAGCATTCTACATTTTCAAGATACGTTTCTGCAATAAATTTTGCTCTGAGAGGATCTCCCGGCAAAAGCACTGTATCCGCAATTTGTCCTTTTTCAGCACCTATATGTACACTCATCTCATATCCTCCTGTAAATCTAAATTATCATCCAGCCCCGTCCATTTTACAACGAATGTCATGATGAAACAAACTTCAGCATTGATTATAAAGGAATATGTCGAAAAAAGAAATGTTCGAGGATCTGTTAGGCACTTCCTCAGAAAAACGGATAATCGGGGTGTTAATTTGAAAACCTAACCGCAGGAAGGAGGGGTGGGACATGGGTAAAAAACATCGCAACCGGATCACAGGCCAAAAAAAGAACAATCATATACCTGAAAAAGATATCATTGCAGCTGAAGAAGCACACGGGAAAGAATATTCCGCTGCCAAACGCAAGCCTTAAAACTGCAGAAAACTGCGGGTTTCCGCAGTTTTCTTTTCATTATGTCGTTTGTACAATCAGACGATTGATTTTCCTCCAGCCGGCGGGAAGCAGTTGATAATATGTTTTCCCTTTTCTGCCTTCATCAATCAGGATCACGTCCCCTGTGGCCATAAATCTTGCATCATAATCACTCGGAACAGTGTCGAATACATTAAACAAAGAGAATGCTCTTTTCAGCACGTCTTGATGATCGCTCCCGTTCAGTTCAGTTCGATAGACGGCTCTGTAGCCCTTTTTTTCGCCAAACCGGGGTGTCTGAAATATTGTCACGTCATAGGAACAAGACTTCTTTTTAAACACGGATAACATCATCAAGATCCCCTCCCTTTTATTTCTTTAACATATTGGCGTTTTTGCTGTGTTTTCCTCTCTCTATTTTTGTCGAAACCGCTTAATCTTTTCGTCAAAACCTTTTACTAGGAAAAACAGAAGCAAGCCGAGGCTAAAGCCGCCTAACACATCTGTCACAAAATGAACCCCCAGATAGACTCTGCTTATGCCGACCAAAACAGCAATTACACCGGCTATGATATATACCATTTTTTTATGCTTGGACAAAAACGGGAGGTGTTTCACTAAAAAGTAAGCAATAACAGGATAGACACAAGCAGCATTCATGGAATGGCCGCTCGGAAAACTGAAGGATGATTCATGAACCAGCGGTGCAAAATCAGGCCTCACTCTTTCGATCCATTCTTTTAAGACTTTGTTTAACAGCCGATCTGTGCCGAATACTAAGAGCATCAACAGGCCGTCCCATGTTTTTCTGTAGAAAAACATGCCTGCTCCAATGATGACAATTAGAGGGAGCAGAAAAGAAGAAGCACCAAGATGCGTGATCCCCGTCATGACTTCATTAAGCCATGGCTGACGGATCAAAACAGCTGCCTTGCTTATTGCTTCATCTGCAGATTGAACAGCATTTGTATGAATGGCCGCAGCTAGAATGAGAAAGAAAAGAAACAAACTAACGGGCTTGTACAATTTAACCACCTCAATTTTCACAGAAGTCATAGAACATGAATAATAAAACCGGAGCTGACAACTCCGGTTTTAAGCCTCATTCATCTTCATCCAGCTCTTCATCTATCATACATTTTTCTATCAAATAATCAAAGGTGATATCAGCGATTTCAAACAGCTCATCCTCACTCGGTATGTAGCCCCGTCTTGCAAGCTCTCTGTAAAAAAATTCAGCGATTTCTTCCGTATCAATCACAAGATCTATTTCTTTCATCTCCGTACCGCCTCCTTTTTTATGTTTTATGAAAAAACAGGCTGAATTATACCCGGTGTTCTAAACAATTCTTTCAGTCATATATTGAATAAAAAACGAGCCATGGGAGGCTGACGCTATGATTGCTAAAATGATGGAAGCACTGGACGGAGAAAGATTTGATATCATAATGGAAAAAACGCTCAAAGGAATGACGCGTGTGATGATTTGGGGCTGTCTGCCATATTTTTTATATGTCTTGATCCGTATGTTCACAAACTAACTGAAATGCTCTTTTAAACTTTCCAAAACAAACATCATCATGTCTTTATATTCTTCATCATGAAACATTTCGTACAGAATTTTGTAGTCATTATAAATATCCAGAAGCTCATCAACAATTGACACAGCAAGGATGTGAAGGGTATCTTGATCTTCATCATCGCCTTCAAACTGAAGAAGAGCAGACGATGCGATATCTTCGCCGATCTCATGGCCAGTTTCTCCGACATAATGGACAAACAACAGCTGATGCACAAACTGGTCCATTTCATATTTTCTAAGCACCAGCGTGAGATCCTCTTCCTCCGTTTCAAGCCACTCTCCATCCTTTAAACGGGTCAGCTCATAAATGATATCTTCCCAGCCATCTTCTAAATATCTCCAAATCTCTGTTCTATGGCCGATAATGCGAAAGAGTTCTTTTCCATAATCTTTTACATAAACAACGTCCCCAATAAGGAATTCATATTCAATATCAAGCTTCTCCATGTCGACAATGACACCCTCATAATCTTTATAAAGCTGAATAGATGATTCAAAGTATAAAACTTCGTTATGATTGACTTCATAAAGATAGTGTTTATCAATTTGGTGTACTTTTGTGATGGTGCCGACTGTTCCATACATAATGACGACTACGATATCCCCTACTTGGAATTTCGGTTTATTTTGCTTCATGGTGTCTCCCCCTCGCCGCAACATTTCTCATACGCTATCGTATGCCGGGTGAAGCCAATTCGCATGGGCATGAAAACCAAAGGAAATATCCAATTATGGTATGGGGGACATAAAAAAATCCGCAGTGATCTGCGGATGAAACAGCTATTATCTGCCGTGCACTTCAGACTCGTATTGATCCCAAGCTTCATCAAACGTCGCCATCGTGTGAAGGTAATCAGCATTCAGCTCCAAATATGAACTGATTTCATGATAATCGGTTGATGTTTTTGGAAAGCTGTGATCCTCATACGCCTGATTGGCAAATTCACTGATGCTGTCCTTCGGCTTAGGGTGTCTGTATTTCAATAAATAGTGATAAAAGGATTTCATGGGTTTCCCCTCCTGGTGTCTGTCTTTTGTTGTTCTATTATACAGTTCAAGTGTAAAATTACAACAAAAGAATACTGAAACATGACTCAGGAGAAGTCAAAATAGTTGCGTTTCAAAATTCTTTCTGTCTCCATGAGCTGCTGATATGTCAGGCTTTCAGGCAGTTTGTTTGTTTGAATTAAAAGCAGCTGATCCTCAATCTCCTTAACCGTGTTTTCCTCTTGATAGGTCATACCGCAGGAAGAACATACCATGGCAGGGGTGTCTGTCAGTTCTATAGCCCTCGTTCCATCAGGGAGCTCCCAGTACACCGTGTTCCTGCCGGGCACCGCTTCAAGCTCGCCGCACCATTCGCATGTTTTCATGAAGAATCCCCTCCGCATTCAGTCTCTTTCTGTTTTTTCTGCTGCGCCAAAAATTTCTTTTCTTTGAGCTGATCTCTTTTCTCACGCCGATCTTTTAATGTTTCATGCTCCGGATTTGCGATGTATGCCTCTCTCCTTTTGATTCTGTCTACATTTTCAGGTGTAAACGAAACTTCTTTGTCAGCAAAAATGGCACTCAGCCCGATCGGCTCCTTTTTGTCAGCGGTTTCAGGGAAAACGGACTCAAAATAGGCGTCTGCCTGATTGGGGATATAATTTTCTGGTTCCGGATATGACGTAATCACACCTTCAAAATTTCTTAAGATCACTTTGTCAGGACTTTGTGACAGTACATAGTTTGGCTGCAGGGCGATTTTACCGCCGCCGCCTGGTGCGTCAACGACAAAGGTAGGAACCGCATAGCCTGAGGTATGACCTCTCAGCCCTTCAATGATCTCCAAACCTTTGGAAACAGGAGCTCTGAAATGCCCGATTCCCTCTGACAGATCACATTGGTAAATATAATAAGGACGGACTCTGATTTTTACCAAGTCATGCATGAGCTTTTTCATAATTGGAACCGAATCATTAATACCTGCTAATACGACAGCCTGATTTCCGACCGGCACTCCCGCGTTCACCAGCTTTTCACATGCCTCAACGGATTCCTCTGTCATTTCGATGCTTGTGTTAAAATGGGTGTTCAGCCAGACCGGATGATATTTTTTCAATATCTCGCACAGATGATCGGTAATGCGCTGCGGAAAGACGACGGGCGCTCTTGTTCCGATTCTGATGACTTCCAGATGCGGAATGCTGCGCAGCTCTTTTAAAATATATTCTAAAATTTGGTCGTTGATGAGCAGCCCATCACCGCCTGAAATTAAACAATCGCGGATTTCAGGTGTTTCCCGGATATAAGCAATTGCAGCATCAAGCTGTTTTTTGGGGACTCCCATTCCGATTTGTCCGGAAAAGCGCCTTCTAGTGCAGTAGCGGCAGTACATGGAACATTGATTCGTGACAAGAAACAGCACACGGTCGGGATAGCGGTGTGTCAGACCGGGTACCGGTGAATCTTCATCCTCATGAAGCGGGTCTTCCAGATCGTATTTTGTTTTGTGCATTTCTTCAGAAAGCGGCACAGACTGCATGCGTACCGGGCATCTCGGATTGTCGGGGTCCATTAAAGAAGCATAGTAAGGTGTAATATTTAAGGGGATCGTTTTGGTAGAAATTCTGACGCCTTCCTCTTCATCCTCGGTCAGATTGATGACTTTCTTTAAATCATCTAACGTTCTTACAGTGTGTGTCAGCTGCCAAAGCCAATCGTTCCATTTCTCTTCCGGAACGTCCTTCCATAACTCGATCTCCTTCCAATGCCGTTTCGGTTTATACCATTTGTTTTTCAAACGAACTCCTCCTCGCGCATATTTTGACTTACAGTTGCTTGCACCAAATATTCATGTTTTCAAGGCCTTCGGCTATAAAGCAATTATTGATCAGCCTTCCGCCATACTGATAACCTGAATGGTACAACACAGCATTCATCCCAAAAGACGAAGCACGGGCGAGAGAAAACACATGAAAGATATCCTTTCCAGCCATTTCTTTTTCTAACGCCTCGATTAAAAAGCTTGTTAACGAATGGCCGCGATATTCCGGCAGCACAGCGCAATCGGTTATTTCTGCATGCCCAAGCTCTGGATTGATTTCTGCGCTTGCTGCGCTGATCAGGCGGTCATGATCAAGCATGATATAATACACCGTATTTGCATTCATCGTCTTTTCAATATAAGCGGGGTCAAATACTGGGGTTGGGTACGTGCGGAATACTTTTTTATACAGCATCGATAGCTGGTACATGTCGTTTGTTTCTGCTTTTCTCATCGTAAAAACGGGTGTACTGTCGTTGCGAAGACGGGGCGCTGTGCGATATATGGCTTCGATGATCTCCTGTTCCTCTGTATAAGAATCTGTTTGTCTTCGGCTTTCTGACAGATAACGTACCATGACACAAGCCGAATGGCCGAGATAATAGCCCTTTAGATAGCCCTCAGGCGCAAATAATTGTTTGACAAGCATTGGCTCATCATGCTGCTTCGCATAGACGATGATTTTTTCTGCATTCTCTTCTTTTGCCGCTGCCACGATATCCGGTAGGGCCTTCTCAATGGCTCCGTCATAACGGACCACTCTGATTCGTTTATTAAAACCGTCATGGTCCAAAACTGCTGTGACACCGCTACTCTTTATTGACTTGAGCATCCGCATCCTCCCCATCTGTATGAAGCCCGCACCAATCCATGACAAAAAGTGCAATAATTTTAGCAGATTCTATCATGGCTTCAACCTCAATGTATTCATTGGCCTGATGAGCCGTTTTTGTTTCCCCCGGCCCGAAAACGATCACTGGTGTATCTCCTGCATGGTACAAAAGCCCTCCATCCGTTCCCCACGGGGAAGCCTCAATAATCGGCTCTGTCTGTTTCATTTTTTGATAGGCTGATTGCAGCACAGAAATTAAAGGGTGATCATCAGGTAAATCATTCGGCAGCCATTGAGCGCCAAACCATTCGACTTGTACGGGATGGCGTTTAAACCATTCGTCATGGTATTCTAAATCCTTCAGCCAGTTTTCCAATTCAAGTTTTACAGCTTCTGGTTTCTCATGGGGAGCAATTCCGCATCTCCCTTCTATGACGACACGGTCTGCAACTGAAGATGGCCAGGCACCGCCCGAGATGGTGCCGATATTCACCGGTACCGGTATTGGGATATTGTCATACAGCGGATCTGAAATTCTCGCATTGCGGACTTTCTCCAGCTCTTGTATCGCTGTGATAACGTGCATGCTTTTTTCAATCGCGCTTACCCCTTCGTAGCGTGTGCCCCCATGTGCGGATAATCCCTTCACAGTGATCCGAAACCACATTGAACCCTGCTGCTTAATAAATAGTTTCATATTCGTCGGTTCAGGAATCAGCGCCCCGTCAGCACGATAGCCTCTCATGATGGCGGACAGTGTACCGGCGCCGCCGCACTCTTCATCTACAACACTCTGAAACAATACATCTCCCTTCAGTTTGACATCGCAGGCGTGCAGGGCTTCTAAAGCAAAAAGAAGGGCTGTATTGCCTCCCTTCATATCCGTTGAGCCGCGGCCGTATATTTTACCGTTTTCTTCGACAGCTTGATACGGTTCATACTTCCAATCCTTTACGCTTCCTTCAGGCACAACATCGATATGGCCGTTCAAAATCAGGGACCTGCCTCCGCCGGCTCCCGTTTTTTTAGCCACGATATTCGGGCTCTCATGAAAATCGGATCGGTTAGATTTAAAGTAGGGATGCTGTTTTAATTGCTTTATGCTTGGCTCCCATACATCAATGTCCATATGAAATTGCCGCAGCTTTTCAAGCACAACAGCTTGGGCGTTAAACTCTGACCCCAATGTGCTTTTTTTCCCAATCAGCCTTTTGAGAAGACGAATGGCTTTGGCCGAATGCTGATCAAGCCACTCGATTACTTTTCTTTCAATGTCTTGCATCCTCATTCCCCCTCTTAAGAAAAAGGCATATCTATTTTGATTTCAGCTTCTGTCAGCCTCGTCACCTCATCTATTGTCGAGCCATTCATCAGCTCTTTTAAAATGAAGTGATGGCTATCGACCTCAAGAACCGCTTTTTCGGTAATAATCAAATCTACACAGCCTGCAGCAGTTAATGGCAGCGTACATCTTTCTGTTAATTTAGGCCTTCCCTTTTGATCTGTATGACTCATGACGACAACCACTTTTTTCGCTTTTTGGGCAAGCTCCATCGCCCCGCCCATACCAGGCACCTTTTTTCCCGGAACAAGCCAATTTGCCAAATCTCCTGATTGGCTCACCTGCAGGGCGCCTAAAATCGTAATGTCAATTTTGCCTTTTCTGATCATTGCAAAAGACATGGTTGTATCAAAATAAGACGCCCCTTTTACAGCGCGGACAGGATATCCCGCGGCGTTGCATAAATGCGCATCCTCTTCTCCCTTTTCGGGACTTTCTCCAATGCCAAGGACACCGTTTTCCGCTTGAAACATGACCTGCATGTCAGGCTTCAAAAAGTTCGGTACCAAGGATGGGATACCGATACCGAGATTCACAATCATGCCCTGCTTAATTTCAGTAGCAGCGCGTTTTGCAATCTGTTCTCTTTCTGCTACTCCCAAGCCCATTTCCACTTCACTCCCTCGCTTCGTACAACCCCCTCAACAAAAACCCCCGGTGTGACAATCATTTCTTCAGAAATCTCCCCCATCGGAACGATACGCTCAGCTTCGGCAAAGGTTCTCCTGGCGGCCATTGCCATAAGCGGATTCATATTGCGCGCGGTTTTGTCATACGTTAGATTGCCGAATTCATCTGCAATGTAAGCATTGATAAAAGCAAAATCAGCCGTCAGCGCCTCTTCAATCAAGTATCGTTTTCCCGCCACTGTTACGATGTCCTTTTTTTCGCAAACCATTGGATTATCAATGCCCACATCGGTTAAAATACCGCCAAGTCCCGCTCCGCCAGCGCGAATCCGTTCCGCAAGCGTTCCCTGAGGTGAAAATTGAACCTCTAACGTCCCCTCTGTCATCTGTTTTCCGGCTACAGGATTGGAACCGATATGCGAGGCGATCAGGGTTTTGACCCGTTGATTAACAATAAGCGGGCCGATCCCGATATCCGGGAAACCGGCGTCATTGCAAATCACAGTTAAATCCGTTACACCGCTGTCCAATATCGCTTCAATCAGTGAAGGAGGCGACCCGACTCCCCCAAAACCGCCAAACATCAGAACCGATCCATCCCGAACATCTGCAATTGCTGTGTCAATGCTGATTGCTTTTTGAAATGGCGCCATTTAATGTCAATCCTTTTTTAAGTTTTTTTCGACCGCTGCAACTGTTTCTGAAAAAATAGAGATAAGCTCTTCCATTTCACCGTCTGAAATGGTAAAAGGAGGAGCAATAATGACAGCATCTCCTTCTCCGCTGTCTATTCCAGCTTTGGAAGGATAAACAATCAGCCCGCGTTTTTTCGCCTCGCTGACAATAAGCTGGGTTACCGCCTGCTCTGGCGGAAACACTTTCTTCGTTTTTTGGTCTGCCACAAATTCAATGCCTAATAGCAGTCCTTTTCCGCGCACATCACCTATAATGCCGCTTTGAGATGCCGCCTCATCAAGCTTTTTCTTCAGCACAGCGCCCTTTTTTTCTGATTGTTTGATCAAGCCGTGCTTTAACACATATCGCAAAACTTCAAGAGCAGCTTTGGCTGAATAGGGATGTGCACTATATGTGTGACCGCTCATAATCACACCTGACCCTTGTTTTATCGTTTCAATAATAGAATCAGATACGACGGCAGCGGCAATAGGCGCATACCCCGCACCGAGTCCCTTCCCCAGTACAGCAATATCAGGTACGGTGTCCCAATGCTCTGTCGCGAGCATCCTTCCTGTTCTCCCAAGCCCCGTCATCACTTCATCTGCAATAAAAAGCACATCGTGTGTGCGGCATACCTCACTTAATCTCTCATAATATCCCGGAGGCGGAGTAATCGCTGCTCCTGCAGCACCAATAATAGGCTCAGCCACAAAGCCGGCGATGAATTGGCTTCCGATTCTTTTGATCATAGTGTCCAGTTCATCAGCTGCAGTCTGAACAAAGTCTTCTTCCGTCTCATAATTCAGCCGATAAATATGTGGAGCTGAGATAGCTGGATACCGCTCAATGAGATGGGTGAACCGGTATCTCCTTTCATAAAAACCAGACAATGAAAGCGCTCCCAAAGTTATTCCGTGGTAACTGCTCCATCGAGACAAAAAGATGAATTTTTGTGTTTGCTTTTTTTCCTGCCAATACTGAATGGCGATTTTCATAGCTGTTTCTATCGCTTCTGATCCGCTGTTGACAAAAAAAGACCAATTCACATCTCCGGGCAGCTCCTGTGCCAAGAGAGCGGCTAATTGCTCGGCGGGCTCACTCGTAAACTGTGAGCGGTAAGCAAAAGACACCTGATCAAGCTGTTCTTTCAGCTTCTCAGTCACATCACGAACTCCGTGGCCGATATTACATGTCACCGCACCTGACGAGCCGTCGAGATATTTTTTTCCGGTCTGATCATAAACATATGAACCCTTCGCATAACTGACAACCGGATAGGCCGAGCTAAGCTCTGGCTTAATCAAATAACTGCTCATGCTCCCACCTCAAAACCCCTTTTACCATATTGTATGAGTGTCCAAATGGCGGCATGACGTTCCCCGCAAAAACTTTTTCACATAAAAAGAGCCTTCCTAATAGGGAAGGCTCTTTTGGAATTTCAGCATCTAGCAAATAAAAGCGGCTCCAACAATAATTAATAAAATGAACAAGACAACAATTAACACAAATGTATTTGTCCCGCAGCCAAATCCGTAACCGTACCCAGAGTATCCATACATGCTGTTTTCATCCTTTCTTATCACGATATACGGCATTTTATGCGGGCCAAGTCCCAAATGGTTTGTGCAAACGCCTATTTCATGTAAGGAAATAATGAAATACAGTATGCACCCGCTCATATTTTTTAAACGTCAGCTTTTCGTAAAACTGAGTTGCACCGTCAGTGCTTGCAGCCACTAAGTAGGCTGCTTCCATTCCTAGTGATTTGGCGATGGACAGCATTTCTTTCACTAAGATACTGCCGTAGCCCTTCCTTTGAAACTGATCTAAAATTGCCACTTCTTCGATTTTAGCCGTTTTCTCTTGCTGATCGATAAACAGCTCGCCGCACCCAATGGGAACTTTCTGTGCCTGGTCGCTGTAACAAACAACAAGAATGATTATACCTGCTTCATAGAAAGGATATTTTCTTTTTAATTTTTGTTCAGCGATTGCTTCTCCAATATAAATGGAATCGTAAATTTTCATAATAGAAGATCCGTCGCAAAGACTTTTTGCCGTCCCCCATGCGGTTAAAGGATGTCTCATCTGCCCCTTCCAGTCACTAAGCTTCATGTCATATAGTAGCTCATCCTCGACGACAAAACCGCTTTTTACAAGCGACTGCTTCAAACCGAGCGGAAAAACATGCTGCGGCGACGCTTTTAAATGGAGATAATTCGCATCAAGCAGCTTTGGTACGGAGGGTAAAAAGTTAAGTAACCGCTCCAATGGAAACGTATCATGGAGCTGAACAAAGTTATGAGAAAAAATTTGCGGAAGCTGCGGATCTCTGTATACGCTGTAATGATCAAACGATGCCGATTCAGACGTTAACAATATATATTGATGTTCCGTTTTTGAATAATGTCCTGTCATGAACGTCTCCTTTTTATGACCTATACCTTTACTCTGTTGCAATATTCAATTTCTTTATAATCTCATCGTACACCGGATAAAACGGCTTTCCAATTGGAAATTGCTGAATATTTCGGAAAGAAGCGGAGATTGGCTTCTGATGTAAAAAAAACTTCCTTGTTACTTGTTCACTAATCGGGTGAAAGACGCCGTTTAGAAACAAAAACGGCTCGCGTTCGATGAAAAACAGACGTCGGCCAGGCGGATTTTTGATCGATTCAGATCGTTTCCACGTAATCGGCGGCCCTTCCGGAAGCGTCTCCATCTCTTCTTTTCCAATTGTCACTATGTCTTTTCTTTGAAATTGATAAAATTGAAACGCATACTGGTCCACAATTCGCCTTTTTTTTCCGGCTTCGATATAAAATATTGCAGGATGGTCAGCTTCCTTTACTAAAATATAATTCGGAATGTTTAAAATTTTTCCAATCCTATATTGGAATAAATATGGGTCTGGAACAGCGACAGTCCGATTTAGATACAAAAAACCCCACTTTTCTCCAACAGGGTGCCTTACACCCTGATCAAAAAAATACACATTTTGATCTGAACCTTTTACAAAAGAGCCGTCAATCAAATCGGCGGGCAGAAACCGATATGCATTTTGAAATGAATCTGGGGTTTTATAGGTTGTGTCTAATACTTCATTTATCGGCAGAAATGGGGTAAAGTTGTTGAGTCTCGCCCAAAAAATTGCGTCGCCATGATTCCAATGCTTCATATCATCATCCCAGTAGCCTCCAAATTTATGGTGGATGAGATTAAGTAACGAACGGCGATGCATAACGGAGCAATGATCAACTTGAAAAGCGGCCTGATCAAGCACTGCATTGGCATTTCTGTAGAAATGTGAGATTTCCTCTCCCCTTTCGTTTACATGTACAACTTTTTGTTTTGAATAGACCGCCTGCGCTTCAGGCTTATGTGAAAACTCTTGCACCATACGGCTCAGCCGCTCAGGATGATAAACAGTGTCGTCAGTAAGATAGGAAATGTAATCGCCGTCTGTAAATGGGAGCGCACTGTTAATTAATGTGGCATAACGGGCTGTTTTTAATCGATCTGCAGGATACACGAAACTGTTATGATATTGAATGCGCCGGTCATGAAGATACTTGTGAATTACCGCATTTGTTTCTGCATTCGAATGATCATCCATGATAAAAAGCTCCCAAAGATCATGCGTTTGCTGTATCACGCTTTCGATCGCTTTTTGCAAATAATCGGGTTTGTTGTAACTTGTTAAAATAATAGACACTTTCTCTCCCATCTATACCGCCTCCTGCCGTCAAACATAAAAACGGCTCCGCAGCAAGCAGAGCCTCTGTCATCATTTAAAAAGCACCCCAGCTTACAACACTTGAGAGTGAAACATGAGATCTCGTGTTATTTAACGGGTTTTGGAAAATAACCAAATCAGTCAGAACTTCTTTTACGATGACATTTTGAAGTGTATCTCCGTTAATCAAATTGACTTTTGAAACCGGTACGCCCAGCTCTTTTGCAAAAACAAGCTGGCGTCTGAGGTCAGATGGATTTCCTTCAGAAGACGATTGACGTATCAGCAGAATCAGCAAAAGCAAAATAAAATGCAGTTCATCTTGATTTTCTTCTCGATCCACTTGTTTCTCTAAATCCAAATCATCCCTCTCCCTTATCCTTATCTCTGTTTCACAATATGTGCGACTCCGATTTATGGTATAGGCTATGTCCACTCCATTAAAAAATCAGCATTTTCCTTAAATAGATGAAAATTAGATCAGGTACGGCGTTCGACTCATACCAAATAACAGCCGGAAGAATATGATTAACGTGAGTTCACTATCGAATAGGAGGTGTGTGTAATGAGCTCTGAAAATGCACAGTTAAAAAAGGATTTAATTAAAGCCGTTTTAAGCCCTTTATTTCCAACTGCAACAGAAGGAGGAGAAAACATGGATAGTAACCTTAAAGACTTGCTTGAAGCTGCCATCGATCAAAGAGTAGATGAAAGTGAGATGGTTACGGCAGAATCTCTTTTAGACCCTTCCCTTCCGGCAAGATGGATTTTTGCCAGAGTTACGCCAGGCACGACAATCAGCATTGTAACCGATTCGGGAGACATGATCGGGCCGGTTGTCTTCGTTGCTTTCGATCAGGTTCACGGGATCGTATTTGTAACACAGGAAAGCTCCGTCACTCCAGCAGGCCAAGCTACAACATTAATTGATGTAGACAAAGTAGAAAGCGTTACGTTCTTTTCATAACATCCGATGAAAGTGTTGTATATCCAGTCGGGATACGGAGGAATATATTGTTATTTTGATCGCTGGGCTGAAGAATGTTTTCGGAACACTCATACAGAGTATATGTCTGCAGATACACTTGAAGCAGAAACTTTGGTGAAGATCGAAACGTTTCAGCCGGACTTCGCACTCTTGATGGTTGGAGACCGCGTTCCTCACGACTGGCTGACCTGGTTAAAGGGTAAG
The DNA here is from genome assembly GCF_037975425.1 of Bacillus sp. FSL R5-0416. Lineage (NCBI taxonomy): Bacteria > Bacillati > Bacillota > Bacilli > Caryophanales > Bacillaceae > Bacillus > Bacillus sp. FSL R5-0416. The sequence continues at coordinate 2,284,157 of NZ_CP150252.1, forward strand.
GGTATCCCCGTATATGTTTGGCTGACCGAAGACCCATTTTATATGGATATCAGCCTACAGGTAATCAAGCTCGCTGACGCCATATTAACGATTGAACAAAATGCCGTTCTCTATTATCAAGGGCTCGGCTACCAGCACGTCTATTATGTTCCGATACCAGTTAATCATCGGCTGTTTAAAAAAATGGGCACCGAACATTCCTATCATTCAAATCTGTTAATCATCGGCTACCCTTACCCTAATCGGGTTCAGCTTATGAAAGAAGCGGTCCATCTGCCATTCACGGTTCGGGTAATCGGCAAGGAATGGAGAAAATATCTGCCTAAAAAAGTGCTCAAACAGCCGCATATTGATGTCGTCAGCACATGGGTTCCACCCGAACAGGCCGTTCATTATTATAATGGGGCAGACATCGTAATTAATGCGCATCGTCCCTATCATTTTGCTTTCAACCAAAATACTATGCGCATCAAAAATGCCAGTTTTAATAACCGAACGTTTGATATTGCTGCATGCGAAGCATTTCAATTAACAGATTTACCCGCGGCGCATCCTTTTTCATCCTTTATTTCTTATCACGGCATGAACGACTTTAAGGAAAAAGCCGCTTTCTATATCAACCATCCTGAAGAACGGCAAAAAGCTGCAGCAGCCAATTATAAAGAGACCGTACCCGCATTTACGTTTGATGAGCTTCCTGCAAAACTAAAAGCGATTCATCTGGCGCTTTCTTGAAAAATCGTTCATTGCTATGAACGATTTTTTTATTCATAGAAAAAAGCAGCTGCACAAGCTGCTTTCTATTCTAGCCGTCAGAACGGTCTTTCAGCTTCCTCGGATTTACCTGTTTATGAAGATCAGGCATTCCGCCGAGATGCTGTGCAATTTGTTCCCACGATACAATTTTGAAATTTTGATTGACGGTTTGTCCGTTATCGATATTTTCGCCATCCTGCGCCACAAAAATCCCGTACGGATATTTTGGGCCAAGTCCGAAACCGAGAACATCAATACCATCCGTGTCACTAGTACCGTCTATTTTCTCGCCATCTGTAATCTCAAAGTTGGCTACATAGCGATTTTTCCCCTGCCGTTCATACATTGCATAGCTGTTATTTCCTTGACTTGAAGCCATGAGATATCCTTTGCCATTTGGTGCATAATAGATTGTCAGTCCTTCAATATCAGCTGTCAAATGATCTCCTGTCGCACGGTCAACAACCTGTCCCTTTGACCCTCCGCCGGGCTCAGCGTTAAATTTCCAGATGGCCTCATCTTCCTCTGCTATGTATAGGTTCCCATACTCATCATCCGCAACAAGGCCTTCGGTCTGAGAATTCAACTTAAATTCACGCACCTTTTTCCCTGTTACATAACCCTTTCCACCATCAACAATTTCATACTGCTCAAATTCCCCTTGTTTGCCTGTCACTAATGCGTAAAATGCTCCTGTTTTCTGGCTGTGATACAGGCCGAATCCATAAACCTCAGAAATATTGGTGGAAATAGGGTGTTTCGGATCTGTAATGCTTTTCAATTTTCCTTTATCCCCGTCTATTGCATATACTTCAATTGTATTTTTTCCTTCGGACCGGTTGGATGCAGCAGCAATATCAATTTTTTCGCCGTTCAATGGAAAATCATAGCGCAGATCGACATTATTGAGCTTGCCAAACTCATAAGAATGAAGCTGTTTTCCGTCTAAATCATACACAACGAGCCCTGACTTCTTATTTGTTGTAATCAACTTGCTTTTTTCCGGGTGTTTTTCATGAACCCAAATGGCCGGGTCATCTGCTGCGTCATCGCCAGATGCGACCGGATCTGTCTCCGTGTGTGCAGTCACTTTGAAATGATGTTCCTCATTCACATAATGAGCCGACACCGAGTTTGCTGTCAGGCTAAGCAATAAACCCGCGGCAGTGCTTAGCAGCATTGTTTTTGAAACCTTCATTTGGTACCCTCCTCTTTTATTACTATCACTACTATTGTAAAATATATACAGGTGATTACCGTGAGGAAAATGAACCTTTTTTTATAGGGTTTCTGACTCATAAACAACTTATTCCCCAAAGAGGTACGTGAGATGACTTTGCCAGATTTGCTTTTGCGGAGCGAAATAAAAATATGTTGAATATTTAGTACATTGTTTATTTAGTTTTGTTGTTCCCTAGTTACGTCCATTTTTCCATTTTCTATTAAAAAAGAACACTTTGTGACATGATCATTCCCCTAAATTTTGTTTTATTGGTTGCTTTCATTAATTCGATTACAAAGTTGAACATATGATGCATGGTAGAGAAACGAGAGTTGGAGGATAAGCCATGCCTAAACAGCAAACAGCAGAACTAAAACCATTTTTCCATAACAAAACAGTTTTAGTCACTGGTGGAACGGGTTCAATCGGGAGTCAAATTGTCAAACGCCTTTTGCTGCTTACACCTAAACAGGTGATTGTATTCAGCAAAGACGACAGTAAACAGTATGTCATGAGCCAAAAGTATGCGGAGGATAAGCGGCTATTATTTGTACTCGGAGATGTACGCGATCACAGAAGGGTGAATCAGGTGATGAAAGGCGTCGATATCGTCTTTCACGCGGCTGCGCTGAAACAGGTTCCGACATGTGAAGACCATCCATTTGAAGCGATTCAGACCAATCTCATCGGCGGACAAAATGTGGTGGAAGCTGCCCTTTCACACCGAGTGCAGCATGTCATTAATATCAGTACAGATAAAGCTGTATCTCCTGTGAACACAATGGGTGCCACCAAGCTGTTATCTGAAAAGCTGTTTCATCAAGCAAACCGCCACGTCCAAAACAAAGGAACCTTGTTTTGTTCGGTCCGCTTTGGAAATGTTCTCGGTTCCAGAGGTTCGGTCATCCCCATATTATTTGAACAGATGATGGAGGGTGAACCTCTGACCATCACAGACAAAAACATGACCAGATTTTTCATGTCAATAGACGATGCAGCTACATTGACATTACAATCGGCTGCTATTACAAAAGGCGGAGAAACCTTTATTTTCAAAATGGAATCACTGAAACTTGAAGAACTGATTCATGGGTTTGAAGAATATGCATCGCAGCACGGGCTCCCGCTGCCGGCTGCAGTAGAAGTGGGCAAGCGTCCAGGTGAAAAGCTTCACGAAGAATTAACATCTCCACATGAAATTGAATCACTGTATGAATGGGGCAACCTTTATGCAATCCTTCCAGAGCCGGAAAAACATCCTGACTTTCGCAAAGTCAATCTGCCTGGGTATCAATCAGATCAAGCCCCGCTCATTACGAAAGAAAGAATTGCTCAGATTATTGAAGAATTGCATCAAGAGAAAAAGGCATAAAAACAAGCCTGTCTATCCATTAGGCAGGCCTGTTTTTAACAGTTTATTTATTAAAGAGATGCAGATAGCTTTCGTATCCTTCTTCTTTCAGCTTATGCTTCGGAACAAACCGCAGCGCTGCTGAATTTATGCAGTAACGAAGTCCGTTTGGACCCGGTCCGTCATTAAATACATGGCCAAGATGAGAATCAGCAGTTCGGCTTCTTACTTCTGTGCGAATCATGCCGTGGCTCGTGTCCAGTTTTTCTTCCACTTCTTCTTCTTCAATCGGCTTTGTAAAGCTTGGCCAGCCGCAGTGGGAATCAAATTTATCCTTGGATGTAAACAATGGCTTCCCTGACACAATGTCTACATACAACCCTTCTTCCTTATGATCCCAATATTCATTTTGAAACGGCGGCTCCGTGCCGTTATTTTGCGTTACTTCATATTGCATGCGATTTAACGACTTCATTTTTTCTTCTTTATTGTACGCCATTTATTTAGCCCCCCAATGCTCGCTGATAAATCCCGCACGTCCGGAACCTGTCCGGTAGCGCTGATAATGTGCTGGATTCTTTTTATAAAAATGCTGATGGTAGCCTTCCGCTTCATAGAAAGGTTCAGCTTTTAAAATGTCCGTTACAATCGGATCTTTAAAGATGCCGCTTTCCGCCAGACGTTGCTTGGAAGCTTCCGCAAGCTCCTTTTGTTTATCATTATGATAAAAAATGGCTGCGCGATAGGAACTGCCGCGATCAGCAAACTGCCCCCCGGCATCTGTCGGATCGATTTGCTGCCAAAATAATTCAAGCAGTTTTTCATAAGGGAATACATCAGGATTAAACGTGATTTGAACGGCTTCACGATGTCCCGTCGTTTCACTGCACACCTCTTCATACGTAGGGTTTTCAGTATGGCCGCCTGTATACCCGGACACCACTTTTTCAATTCCCGGCTGTTCGTCAAAAGGTTTAACCATACACCAAAAACAGCCTCCTGCAAATGTGGCGATTTCTTTTTTTTCAGACATACTGGTGCCTCCTTTGTTAATACGTGGTATTATTATATTATAGCATGTAAAAATAGAATGAAAATGATTCTGCTTTTCAATAAAATCTATAGGTTTTAAGCAATATGCTTATGTAATGGAGGTTCACAAATTTGAAAGTAAGAACACAGATGATGTACGATATGGAAACTTTACTCCGTAAAGTCTTTAAACAAATACGCAATGAAATCAATGAAATTTTAGATAAAGAGCTGTCGCGGAATGAATTCACCATTCTTCGGATCCTCAGTGAACAAGGGCCTAAAAAAGTCACTGAATTTGCGCCTATTTTAGAGGTATCGGCAAGCCACATTACGGCTGTGACCGATGCGCTGGTAGAAAAGGAATGGATTACGAGAATCAGATCGAAGGAAGACAGACGCATCATCCGCATTCATATCACTGAAGCGGGCGAAAAAGTCCTTCAGCACTTTAACGAGAAAAAAACGGAATATTTCTTTAAACGCTTTGACTGCTACACTGATGCTGAACTTGCCACGTTAATCGAGCTCTTCAGCAAACTTGATAAAAAACGGTGAAAAAAAGCACATACCGATATATAGGTATGTGCTTTTCGCAGTGCTTCACTTATTTTTCAGTAAACAGCTTCATTGCTTTCCAGCGGCCATATCTATAATACAAAAATGCCGCGCAGCTGCTAAATAAAAAACTCATTCCGATTCCAAGCCCGATTCCTTTTTGTCCAAGCCAAGCTGAAAATAGAGCTGTGAAAGGATATCTCAACACCCAAAACGAGATCAAATTTAATACCAGAACCTGCAGCATCGCTCCCGCGGCCCTGACGATTCCGTTCAGCACAAAATTAATCCCAATAAAAGGGTAGAAAAACGCGATCCACTTCAAATATTGTTCACCAAATGCGACCGCATCGGGCTCACTGATAAATAACCTTATGAGATATTTACCAAATACCCAAATCATAACCGCAATCACCAGCATGCAGGAAATTACAGCTATCACACCTAGCCTTGCAATTGTTCCCACTCTTTTTTCGTTTCCGATTCCAATATTTTGCCCTGCCATACTATTGACGGCCGTACCGGCAGCCATTGCTGGAAGCGTGATGATGCTATCAAGCCGCTGCACCGCGCCAAAGCCTGATACCACGTGATCCCCGTATGAGTTAACAACACTCATAATCGCCATCATACCGCCTGTAATCACCATCATCTGCAGACCTGCCGGAATCCCGAGTTTCAAAATCAGCGCGGACTCTTCCCACTTGGGCATTCTCGGAATCGAGAATGGCACAAGCTTGTGTTTGATGACATAAAACAACCCATACAGAAACGCAATGCCCTGTGACAAAATCGTTGAATAAGCCGCTCCCCCTATTCCCATGCGGAACACAGAAATAAAGAGCGGCGCAAGCACTGTATTCAGTACAACAGCAAACGCAATAAACCGGAGAGGTGTCTTGCTGTCGCCCAGCGCACGAAGCACAGTACTGATAAAGTTATAACCAAACAAAAATAAAATGCCGATAAATTGAATCTGTAAATACGTCTCAGCAAGCGGTATCATTGACTCCGGTGTTTTTAGAAGACGCAGCAAAAGCTCTGAGAGAAAAAAACCGGCCGCGCCGAATCCGATGCTTAGGCCTGTTAATAAAACAACAAAAGCGTTAATATACGATGCCATTCCTTTTACATCATCTTTTCCTTTTTGCTGAGATAAAATGGTTAACGTCGCATTGTTAAGGCCCAAAATAAAAGACAGCACGGTCAAAACAATCGTGCTTGATACCGCGGCTGCCCCAAGGGCCTTTGCCCCCAGTAAATTGCCGATCCACAAGCTGTCTATAAATTGAAAGGAAACCTGCAATGCGTTTCCAAGCATAATAGGCATTGAAAACAGTACAAGCTGTTTCAGCACGTTCCCCTGTGTAAAATCGTATGCTTTCATCTTTTCTCCTTGTGTTCTCAAATTTTCTTCGGACCGCACGAAAAAAGAGACGTTGTTTCATGTCTCTTTTTTCATGACTTATCGGTTTTTTTTCGGTCTCGCATACCGAATGTAAACACCATCACACTTAGGAACAAGGCACAATAGGAAACATTCAAATACATTTGATCCATATCTTCAGCAGCCAGATGATGATAAGCAAGCCAGCCGAAGTACAGGGAAAATGTAAAGGATAATAAACTGAAATACTGGTAAATCCGTTTCATTTTCAGTCACCTCTATTGTTTAGGATGGTAATAGGAAAACTCAATTTCATCTTTTTCTAAATTTATCTTATCCGCTTTGACATACATTCCATTCGTTAAAGGCATTTCTGACAAACGCACTTCAATGCTTTTATCTCCGGGGTGAACATGGACAAATGACGGCAATTCATAAAAGCTGTCCATATAATTTAACACAAAGCTAATTGGTATACTCAATTTCCCTAACGAAAATTTCGTGACATTCAGCTCTACATCACCGTTTTTTTTCACAGTCGGCTCAAAAGCGATAAACGCATCAATAGACGTGGAAAATGCCTTGATTTTCCCTGCGACATGAACATCATCATCAATCTCTACTTTATAATCAAGCTTGTTTGATGCTTTGTCGTTTAAATATGAGTTAACAAACGCAGCTAATGATTCTTTTGTGCTTGTCACTTGAAATCCATACTCGCTCTCAGATGAATCCTTCACCTGAGCCTGTTCTCCCGGGAGCAAAACAAGTGCCACAAACCCGGCGGCGAGGATAAAATTGATTGCAAGCAATATAAAAAACAGTCGCTTCCACTTATTCATGCTGTCACCCTACTCTTTCGGTAATCCTTCTTTTTTAATGGCTTGATAGACGCGCTTTGCGATAAGAGAATAACCCGTACCATTAGGATGAAAATCATCTTTCTCAGAAATTCGGCTGCTGTCACTTTTTTGATTGAACAAATCTTCGATATGAACGATTTTTGCATGTTTATCTTTTTTCAGCTCTTTTTCAGCAATATGGTTCCAATCCGTGACGACACCATTTATTTCATTTAGTTCTGATAATGTAAACGTAAACGGATTGTACATGCTGACATAAATCAGCTCAGCGTGATCATTCAGCTTGCGAATTTCAGAAATGATTTTTTCAAAGCGCTTTTCGTACGGTTTTTCCGCTTCCTGAAACGGTTCAACGGTTAATTGCAGAAAGTTTTGGCGAAGGATTTTCATCAAATCATTACCGCCAATTGTAAAAAAGACATAATCTGCGTCCTTTATGCCTTTTTGAACCTTTTTATCTTTTAGTTTTTCTAATAAATCATCCGAACGGTTCCCTTTTACGGCATAATTTTTCACGTCGACCGTTTTGACTTGTTTATCTGACCGGATAGAATCCGCCACCTTGCCGACATATCCCTTTCCGTCGGGATCTCCGACTCCTTCTGTCAGCGAATCTCCGACAGCCGCTATGACAATGTGTTCTTTTGTTTTCGTTTCATGGGCTTTTTGTTTTCCCTCAGATGATGTACGTATGCTCGTACACGCAGTAAGAAGCAAAATCAAACTGGCCATGATTGAAAAAATGCGCAGCTTCAATCTTGTTGCTCCTTCCCATTCTACTAGTGGAAAGTGTATCATGTTTTAGAAGATTTGCAAATGCCTAGTCTCTTAGCTTACTTGAGTGTACTAGCTAACTTCACATCGGAAATGATATCATCGTACGGTGTATTCTCCACTCCATTGTAATCTTTCAGCACCTTACCGTCCGGACCTACCAAATAAAAAGAAGATTGATGAATCACTTGGTCCTCTCCCTCCGGCTTTTTTACGATCGCTTTAAAGCTCTTAAGTGCGAACTCCTCAATCTCACTCTGGCTGTATCCCGTGAGAAAATCCCAGTTATCAAAAGATAATGGATAATTTGCGGCAAATTTCTTCAGCTGTTTCGGCTTATCGTTTTCTGGATCAACACTAAATGATATGATGCGGACATCTATATTTTCGGCTTTCAGTTTTTTTTGCAGATCGGTCATATGAGCGGTCATTGGCGGACATATAGTTTCACAATTGGTAAAAATAAAATCCGCCAGCCATACTTCTCCTTTTAAACTCTCTAAAGAAACGTTCTTGCCGTCTTGGTTTTGAAATGTAAAAGGCTCCACCTCGTAATTGAGCGGATCTTTAATCTGCTGTCCTCCGCATGCACACAAAAACAGAAAAATCAGCCCAGCCGTTAACCCCTTGATAACCTTCATGACATCCACCCTTTCCAGCCAGCATAAAAACGCTTTCTAAAACCGTCCTTACTGTCCCATGTTTGTATTCGATACTGAGCAAAAAAAATCCTGCATGCCTCCCATTAACGATTACAAAGGAGGGCATGCAGGTAAAAAACGGCATGTTACGCGTTGTGCTTTAACACCTCTTGATGAAAAACCGCCTGATAATCTGCCCACTTCATCCGGCGCTTCATATAATGTCGGAAAGAATACACTTTTGCCCTGCTGTTTGATGAAAACACTTCTTTTAAGTAGAATTGCAAATGGTGATGTAACATAAAGAAATAGTGCTCATCTTCCTTTAATACAGGTATTTCTGTCACTTTCACCTGAATCCCGTCATCGCGTTTGAACTCTAGGCTTTTGAGTAACAAGCTATCAATCCTCTTTTTTGTTTTTCTTCTATTATATATGATGCCAGCCGGGCTGTCTGTCATTTTGCGCGGTTGTGTAAAAAAATTAGATTAGCAAATGGAACAAGTCCTCATCCTTGTTCACCTCTACATAATGAAACGGTTTTTTGTTCATCCGTTCAATCAGCGGCCCATAATCGGCTTTGTTCTGCAGCTCGATGCCGACAAGAGCAGGTCCGTTGCTTTTATTATTTTTCTTCGTATATTCAAATCTTGTAATGTCATCATTCGGTCCGAGTACTTCGTCAAGAAATTCGCGGAGCGCCCCCGCTCTTTGCGGAAAGTTGACGATAAAATAATGCTGAAGACCTTCAAAAATTAAGGAACGCTCCTTCATTTCCTGCATTCTTCCGATATCGTTATTGCCCCCGCTTACCACACACACCACGTTTTTCCCTTTAATTTCATCCTTGTACAAATCAAGCGCTGCGACAGAAAGAGCTCCAGCCGGTTCAGCAACAACCGCACATTCGTTATATAATTCAAGAATGGATGTACATACTTTTCCTTCAGGCACAAGGAGAATGTCATCAACGACAGTTTCCAGCGTCCGGAAGGTTTCCTCGCCAATTTTTTTAACAGCCGCCCCATCTACAAACTTATCAATTTTATCAAGTGTGACGACATGCCCAGCTTTGTTTGATTCAAAGTAGGATGCCGCTCCCGCCGGCTCAACAGCAATTACCTTTGTATCAGGAGACACGTTTTTCAAATATGTACCTACCCCAGAGAGAAGGCCGCCGCCTCCGACACTTGCAAAAAGAAAATGCGGTTCTGTATCAATGTCGTTTAAAATCTCGACTGCGAGCGTTCCCTGTCCGGCCATCACATCCGGATCATCGAACGGATGGATAAACGTCCGAGATTCCGCCTCACAGCATTCAGCAGCGCTTTTATACGCGTCGTCAAACGTATCGCCTGTCAAAATAATATCGATAAATCCTTTTCCGAATAGTTCAACTTGAGATACTTTTTGTCTCGGTGTAGTAGACGGCATAAAAATTTTCCCGTGAATGCCAAGATGTTTACACGAAAATGCCACACCTTGAGCGTGGTTTCCGGCACTTGCACACACAACTCCGTTCTCTGTCTGCTCGCTGGAAAGCTGTTTCATTTTATGATAAGCCCCTCTGAGCTTAAAAGATCTGACAACTTGCAAGTCTTCGCGTTTTAAATAGATATTGCATTCATATCTCTCAGAAAGTCTGTCATTCCTCTGCAAAGGTGTGTGAATGACAACGTCCTTTACGTTTTGGTGAGCCTTCAAAATGTCTTTCACTTGGATGAGAGAGTTTTCTTTAAGCAACGGTTTCATGTACAGATTCCTTTCTTGTTTTAAATCCCTATTTAATATGCCATTATAACATGAATATTCAAAAAATAAGACAATTATTTTTATTTAATAATTAAAAAAATACAGACTATGTCCACCACATCTTGTGGTAACTTCTGTTCAACCATTATCCTGCAGAGTCAAGAAAAAAGATGATCGTAAAATAAAGGGTGTTTTCAACCAAAAGGCATGATATAATGAAACCAATTAGAACCAAAAGGAGCCAATTGATGAATAGTGCACCAAAACTCAATACATTTCAACATCTAATCGGAGAACATCAAACTTTCCTGGAAGCGAAGCGAATCGCCAAGCAGTTCTCGTTATCGGAGCTTCCTGTCTTAATAACAGGAAAAATCGGAACAGGCAAAAATCACTTCGCACATGCCATACACTTGGAATCTTCGAGAAGCAATGAACCGTTTATAAGCGTCAATTGCAGCACCCATTCGGAAGAAACCCTTATTCATGAGCTTTTTGGCCCTAACGGAAACACAGGTGTTTTTCAAAAAGCGGTACGAGGAACCCTTTTTCTTGATGATGTATGGCGCATGCCTGCTTCTGTACAAGCTCAGCTGTTAAAAGCGCTTGATTCAGACACGGAGAAACCGCGAATGATCTGTGCTTCTGCAGACCGATCCGTGGAACATACATTCAGGCAAGACTTATTCTACAGACTGAACATTTTAACGCTCGCACTGCCCGAATTATCGGAACGAAAAAGCGATATTCCGCTTTTGACACAGCATTTTCTCTCAAATTCCGGTCGGCAATTGTTAATCGATCCCTCCGTTTTTCCCGTGCTTGAGAAGCATGCATTTGAAGGCAATGTCAGGGAATTAAAAAACGCTGCAGATTATATGGCGGCAGTATCAAGCGGGGGAACGATTCAGCCATATGACCTCCCGCCATATATTAGAGGCGCGATAGACGGAAAAACGTCGAAGAAAAAAGCGAAGCTGCTGACTTTAATGGAAAAAGCTGAGTTTTTGTTTATTTTGGAAACAATAAAAGTATTGAACGAAAAAGGAGAACCTGCCAGCAGACGGATCATTTCTGAACACAGCAAAAATACCCAAACCTCGTTAACTCCTCAGCAGGTCAGAAGCCGTCTCGACTATTTGGAGAAAAAAGATTATGTCACCAAAAGCCGCGGACGCGCAGGCACAAAAATTACCTTTGAGGGCTTGAGCTTTATAGAGACGTTAAAAAATCAAATGATCTAGCGATCGAAAGGAGAATGCACTTGTTTACAATCAAAGAAGAGATCGCCAATGCGATTACACACGGCATCGGTGTCCTCTTATCCATCCCAGCATTAGTGTTTCTAATCATATTTGCGGCTAATTACGGGTCTGCATGGGACATTGTCAGCTTTACAATATTCGGTGTCTCTATGCTGCTGTTATATTTGAGCTCCACCCTGCTTCACAGCATCACACATAAAAAAACGAAGGACATTTTGGAGATTATTGATCATAGCGCAATTTACGTACTCATCGCCGGAACCTACACGCCTTTTTTGCTTGGGCCGCTGAAAGGCACACTCGGCTTTACCCTGTTGGTTATCGTATGGTCACTTGCCCTAGGCGGAATCGTTTTTAAAATTTTCTTTGTGAAACGGTTTATCCTATTGTCAACCTTCGTGTATTTAGTCATGGGGTGGCTGATGATTATTGCAGTTAAACCTTTATATGCTTCACTGAGCGGAGCGGGATTCAGCCTCCTTTTTCTCGGCGGCATTTTATACTCTGTCGGAACCATCTTTTACATTTGGAAAAAGATCCCCTTCCATCACGCCATTTGGCACAGCTTTGTATTGGGCGGGAGCGCTGCCATGTTTTTCTGCGTGCTCTTCTATTGTGTAAAGGTGCCGTTCCTTTCGTAACAGTAACAGAAAAGCGCAGTCTTCACGACTGCGCTTTTTTTATGCACGTAATTGTTTTTCATTGGCAGGTATATAAGCTTTTGAAAAGGACAATTCAATGTCTGCCGGTTTTAAGCGTTTAAAAAACGAGCCCTTTTGCATGTTATCTGTTCCTTTCGTTTCCACCATCACCAACGGAAGATGATAGCGGGCCGCAAGTTCTATAGGATCAATAGAACCATCTAGTGAAAGAATCAGGCTTTGTCCCTTTTCCAGCTGTTTTGTCACATCTTCATATACCTTTTCTGAATCACCGTCTGAAATCACATCCATCCGAACCAGCCATTGCCCGATAAAAGGCAAGCGGAACACTTTTGGGTTGACGATAAAGCCAGCCGGTTCCTCAATATATCCAGCAATTAAGGCCAGTTCAGCCAAACGCAAACGGGGATGCACATACAAAACAGGACCTTGTGGTATTGGCTCTGGCTGATGGATTGTCACAACTGAACCGGAGATGCCGATACAGCCTTCCAAAAACGCCTTTGGCTGTTCGTACACAAGAGTCATCTGTTTTTTGTATGACAGACGGGGATCAAGCATTGTTTGATTAAATAATTGTTTCATATTTTTTAACAGCATATACACAATATAAACCACTAGAAGGCTGTAGCGAACCAATTAAAATCCTCCCGCTTTAGAAGAATTCTTTTTTTCATACATTAGAAATTCGTAATCATACGGGTTTTTTTCGTCTTTGATCCCCTGCTCAGAAGAAACCAGTTTCCAATTGGATTCATCAAATTCAGGGAAGTGACGGTCACCCTCAAACTCGTGATGAATTTTCGTCATATACAGTCTGTCCGCATAAGGGAAAAGGTCCGTATAGAGCTGAGCCCCTCCGATCACAAAGCATTCTTCAGGGCCTGAACAAATGTCCAGTACATCCTTTAATGAACCGACAACCGTGCATCCCGGAAATTCTGAAGCCGGCGCTGAGGTAACGACAATATTTTTCCGATTTGGAAGCGGACGTCCGATCGATTCAAATGTTTTTCGGCCCATAATGATTGAATGGCCCGATGTTACTTTCTTAAAGTATGAAAGATCATTGGGCAAATGCCACGGCAAATCATTGTCTTTGCCGATAAGCCTGTTGGCATCCATCGCAAAAATGAATGAAATCATACGCTGACCGCCCCTTTTTGCTCTAAAACATGTCTGCATAAATCCTTATACTGTTTCATTTTTTTCATCCTTTAAAAGTAGTCTTCTAGTAGTGTAACACAATAAAAAATCATTTCTGAACCCAGAAATGATTTTTTTATAGTCAGCTGACGACAGGCTTTTCATCCTGTTCTTTTTCTTCATCTTGCAGATCCTGATGCGTATGTGCAATTCTGCTCGCCGCTGCTGCAGCAAGAGCTGCCACAATATCATCCAAAAAGGTGTGAATACCGTCTGGACTTTCATCAAGTTCCTTAATAATTCCAATCTTCTCTTTATCCAAATAACCGAAATTGGTCAAACCGATCGACCCGTACACATTAACGATGGAAAGCGGGATAATTTCATCTATGCCGTAAAGCGGTTCATCCGTTTCAACAAGGTGCTGCAGCGGTTCGGGGAGAAGCTTCTGTTCTGCAAGCTGATCGAGTGCAAGGCCTGTCAAAACAGCATGAATAATTTCACGTTTGTTCAGGACTTTTTCTACATTCTCCATGCAAACACTGAGCGGCAGATTTGGATTGTATTTTTCCTGAAGTTTTTGAACAATCCGTGCAATATCTTCTATCATAACGCCCCGTTTGTTCAGCATATCCTTTGTTATATCGACCATTTCATTCATTGTGTACTTTTTCATGTCTAATGGCATCTCCTTTAGGCACTCATCCAGTTGGGAGGCGTGTTGCGGTCCCAGTAAATACTCCCAAGCTCATGATGTGATTGAAATCCATCTTCTGCTGTATGATAATGAAAATTAAACCAGTAGCCGTCATGAGGCGGGTGGTCTCTTCGCACATGGAATCTGAGAAGATCTTCTCCAGTTGTCCGATTGTAAACGTTGAAAATTTTTTCCGTTTTGCCCGCTGAAGGCATGCTTGAGATCACAACATCTTGGTACGCCTCATCATCTTGCAATGTCGCTAAATAATCACTAATCACATTTTCGATTTTTGGCAGGATCTCTTTCCGATAGTCATCCTCAATGACAGGAGCGATTCTGCTGCCGAATTTTAAAAAGGACTGATCCTCAGCGCTGTCAAGGAGCTGTTCCTTGTACGATTGAAAAAGCAGTTCAGGATCTCGCCTGTCATCCGACTCATCATCGTACAGGTCATGCTCATCATAAAAAGCGGTGTAATCATTCTGCTCAAGACTGCTCGGCTGTCCGGAAGGCTTGTCCGCCATAAGGGCAGCCGGAGGAGATACGAGCCCGAATGTTACAATGGTAAATAAAACCACAAGGGTCTTTCTCATCCACAATTTCATGACTGCTTATTCCTCTCTATTTTATTGTCATGTTTCTCTTATTTTAGCACATCCAAAACATGCAAGTCATGTACTATATGAAACTGATATGCAAATTAGGAGATTCGTTGCTATGCACTTTGCGTAAAAACGCTTACAATATTCCATGAAAGGAGGCTTTCCGCATGATTGACGCTCTGTTTGCCACAGTTTCACTCTTAACATTGTTATACTTTGTCGTCATGGAGGTCACCGATTAACAGAAAGCCCGTGATATGAATCACGGGCTTGTTTGAATGACGCCATAATGGAACAGTGCTGTTTTTCTTTTCATGACGTTAAAACCAAACTGTTCAAACCGCGGGCTTTTCCAGTGGTCTTTTAGCACAACGCTTTTTCTGGCAACTCGTACCGCTTCATTGATACATCCTTCGCGCAAAACGGAATCCTCTGCCAAATCACGTAAAGGCGCGATACCGTCAGAGGTTTCTACAGGTTCATGAAACATTGGATCGAAATAAACCACATCAACAGAGTTGTCAGGAAGCTGCTTGATGTGTTCAAAGCAATCACCATTCTTCACCTGGATTCTTCTCATCGCAGCTTGAAGCTCTTCTATACCCGTTTCCCATGAATGCAGTCCCGTCCTCACTAAAACAGACACAAGATGGTTTTTTTCAATCCCAACAACAGAACCCGTTTCGCCTACTGCCATACTTGCGATAATGGCATCTGACCCCAGCCCGAGTGTGCAATCTAAAAACGCATCCCCTTCAGATAAGCCGGCAGCCCGAAGCATAGGCTCTTTCTCCCCCTGCAAGAAGCGTTTGGCTCTAAACATCGCTGTATTCGGATGAAAAAAGAATTTGGCACCTTGTTTCGTATACAGCTCAAACCGCTCTTTGCCGACCACAAGCAAATCGCGTTCAGCTGACTTCAGCAGGTGTTCAACCGTTTGTTTATTCCGGCCGCAGTATGGCATATTTAGCTCTTTAGAAAGCTGCTTTGCGGTTTTTATGGTGTGTTCAGACGGTCTATAGCTTGTTGTTATCATCTTCTGTACTCCCAAAAAGAAAATGCCCGGAAAACGGGCATTTAGCAGTGCGCATCGAAGGCAGCAGTCAGATTTTTCATAATTTCTTCCATATCGTGTCCTTCAATTTCATGACGCGGAATAAAATGTACGACTTCTTTGCCTTTCAAAAGAGCCATTGATGGTGAAGAAGGCTCCTGGCCAGTAAAATACTCACGCATTTTCGCAGTAGCTTCTTTATCTTGGCCCGCAAATACAGTCACCGTATTGTCAGGTGTTTTGTCATTCTGGAGGACTGCCTGTGTAGCCGCAGGACGCGCAAGGCCTGCCGCGCAGCCGCATACAGAGTTAACGACTACAAGAGTTGTGCCCTCTGCCTTTTCCATAAAGTTTTCTACTTCTTCCGCTGTTGTTAACTCTTCAAAACCTGCTCCAGTCAGCTCGCGGCGCATCGGTACGACAAGCTGGCGCATGTATTCTTCATAAGCCATTGACATAAAAAAAGCCCCCTCTAGTATCCTTCATCTGAAGTAAAGGATACTATAGAGAGGGCCGGATTTCAAATGTTCACACCTTAAAATAAAAGAAAGTGTCCCCAGCTATCTAGATTTTCATAATACCGCCGGTGTTGGCACTTGTCACAAGTTTAGAATAACGTGCCAGGTAGCCGGTTTTCACTTTCGGTTCAAAACCTTTCCAGTTCGCTTTTCGTTTTTCCCACTCTTCTTCTGGCACTTGTACATCCAAGATACGTTTTTCGATATCAACGATAATATGGTCTCCGTTTTCAACAAAGGCAAGCGGCCCGCCCTCAGCGGCCTCAGGTGATACGTGGCCGATTGAGAGGCCACGGGAGGCTCCGGAAAAACGTCCGTCCGTAATCAATGCCACTTTTGGTCCGAGTCCCATTCCAACGATTTGGGATGTTGGCGCCAGCATTTCCGGCATGCCAGGTCCGCCTTTTGGCCCTTCGTATCTGATGATGACAACGTCGCCTTCTTTTACTTTTCGGTTGATAATGCCGTCAAGCGCCTCGTCCTGAGAATCGAATACGACAGCCGGCCCTTCGTGTCTTGTAATCCCATTCTGTACGCCGCCTGTTTTAATGATAGCGCCGTCCGGAGCTAGATTACCGAATAAAACAGCAAGGCCACCCTTTTCAGTGAATGGTTGATCCAGCGGGTGAATGACGTCATAATCCTTTACTTCATGTCCGGCAATGGTTTCTCCAAGAGTTTTTCCTGTAACAGTCAGCGCATCTAAATGAAGCGCTCCTTCTTTCTTGGAAAGCTCATTCAGAGCCGCTGACACGCCGCCCGCTTCATGAAGATCTTCAATAAACACATCCGATGCAGGAGCCAGCTTGGCCAAGTGCGGCACGCGCTCAGCGACTTCGTTAATGCGTTCTAAAGAGTATTCAACGCCGGCTTCGTTTGCAAGGGCAAGCGTATGAAGAACGGTATTTGTAGAACCTCCGAGCGCCATATCGAGTGCAAACGCGTTATCAATCGCTTTTACTGTAACGATATCACGCGGTTTGATATCTTTGCGAATCGTTTCCATTAATTGCGCAGCCGATTTTCTCACAAACTCTTTGCGTTCCGGAGATGTCGCCAGAATAGTTCCATTACCCGGCAAGGCAAGACCAAGTGCTTCTGACAGACAGTTCATTGAGTTCGCCGTAAACATGCCTGAGCAAGACCCGCACGTTGGGCATCCGAACTGCTCTAGTTCTTGAAGCTCGTTTTCGTTGATTTTCCCTGCTTGGTAGGCGCCTACCCCTTCGAATACTGAGGAAAGGGAGATTTTTCGCCCGTCACTTGTTCTTCCTGCCGCCATCGGTCCGCCGCTGACAAAAATCGTCGGAATGTTGATGCGCATTGCCGCCATAAGCATTCCCGGTGTGATTTTGTCGCAGTTCGGAATACAGACCATTCCGTCAAACCAATGTGCGGATACAACCGTTTCCACAGAGTCTGCGATAATTTCACGGCTTGGCAGCGAATATCTCATACCGATATGCCCCATTGCGATGCCATCATCTACCCCAATGGTATTAAATTCAAACGGAACGCCCCCTGCTTCTCTGATTGCTTCTTTTACGATTTTCCCAAACTCCTGCAAGTGAACATGACCGGGAACGATATCAATGTATGAATTACACACCGCAATAAACGGCTTGCCGAAATCCTCTTCTTTTACTCCTGCTGCACGAAGCAAACTGCGGTGCGGAGCTCTATCGATTCCTTGTGTGATCATATTACTGCGTAATTCTGCCATGGTGATCCTCCTAAATTCTTTCAATTGTTTGATTGGATTTTATTTTGACAATTTTCAGTTTATTTATGGGCTGTTTTTGCAAATAAGATAAATACAGGCCGCCCTCACCTTGTTTTGTTCTTTCGTGTTTTTATATTTATATAGCTTTCTTTCGATTTGAACCCTCCAACTATTAATATTGTTACTTACTATAAATAGTTTTCGGATATTTTTCAACAATATTCGAAATAATTTTTATAAAAAGTGAATTCACATAAAAAAGGTGCATGATCTGCACCTTTTTTATTTCTATTCGCCTTTTTTTCTGCTTTCCGTCATTTGTTTCCAAACAGAACCTTTTGCTTCTTCTCCATGCTCAATACGTTCAAGCGCCATTTTGACTTGAAGGCTGACCTCAAATTCGGGGTCATCTTCGGCAGCGCGCAAAGCTTCAATTGCACTTTCATCCCCGACTTCGTATAGGAACATGGCCGCACGCCAGCGAACAAGCTTGCTGGAGTCGCTTAACGACTTGATCATAGCAGGAATGGCTTGAGGATCGCCGATATCAGACAGGCAGTCTCCGGCCGTTCTTCTGACTGATACAGCTTTGTCCTCAAGTGCTTTATACAATAGAGGAAGAACATCAGGTGTTTCAATCATCCCTAAGTACACAACAGCCTGTCTTCTGATGGACACCTTTGGATCATCCAATGCCTTCTGTAAAACCGGGATATCCTCTTCTTTCGGATCCATCTGTTCCAAGTGTGCATAACGCTTTTTCCAGTCCTCATCATCCAGCATGTCAAGCGTTACTTTATACGCTTTGCGCTGTACAGTTTGTTTTGATTCGCCCTTTCCTTGAGCGGCTGCTTCAGTCAGTCGTTTCAGCCGTTCATCACTGTATGCCGCCTGAAGCTCTTCTGTCACGTCATGGCCGATTTCATCAAAGTCACCGAATCTGACACCTTGTTCTTTCCAAGCCCGCTCAAACACAACATTGGAAGCTTCAGATCTAAGTTTTAAGATCGCCTTCTGAAAGCGTTCAGGTAAGCCGAAGCGTTCTTCCCGCTCTCCATCGGTTAATTTAACTTGCATAGGAATGCCGCTGAACATCTGCACAAAAACTTTTACCTCTCCAAAAGATTCTTGATCAGAACGATTTTCTTCTCCGCTTTCAGCACTTTCCATCCCAAATGCAGTGCGGACTTGCGGTAATATGTCTTTCCAGTCGTATCTTGCATTCCGTTCAACAGCAAGAAAATCTGCGACGTGATATACCCCTTTAACTCCATCTATTTTAAGAATTTCCGCTATAACAGGCGGTGCGCCTTCTGCTTGCTCAGGTTTATAGTTATTGCTTTTGCCCGCCGGAAGCTCTTCCGTTAAGATGACTTTCATTGTATTCGGGCTTGGTGTAGGTTCAATTGATTTTATCTTCATGATCGTCCTCCTATAGCATATCTGTGACTTATTCTATCATAGTCGCTCCAAGCCTTCTATTACGACGTTTTGGCATCAATCCCGGGTATTTCTTTTTCTAATTGGCGGACAAACTGAAGCATAAAATTGTGTCTTTCTTCTGCCAGTTCCCGTGCAGTGTCTGTATTCATCATATCTTTCAGCCGCAGGAGCTTATGAAAAAAATGAGCGTAGGCGCTTTGCTCATCTCCATAAAGGCCATGCCCGTTTGCGCCCGCAAACATGAAAGCTCTCGCAATGCCGACAGCACCAATCGCATCAAGTCTGTCAGCATCCTGTACAGCTTTTCCTTCAATTGAGAGCGGCTCCTTCGCCAATTTCCCCCTGTCCCGAAAGGACATCCTTGTTATAATATGAATCACCCTGTCAGCATTCTCTTTTCCTACTCCGAAAAAAACGAGCTGATCATATACTTCGCTCACAGAAAGCCTGACCGTGTCAGGCAGCTTCACATCAATTAAATCATGAACCAAAGCCGCCGTTTCAACAATGAACAAATCCGCTTTTTCCTTTTCTCCAATATACGCTGCAAGATCTGCTACTCTTGATACATGATGCCAGTCATGTCCAGAGCTTTCGTCAGTCAGGATAGATTGAACCCATGTCCTGATTTGCTCTGCCTGCTTCAATTCCTTCACAAAAACACCCTCTTTTTATTGCTCTAATAGCTTCACGATATCGTTTTCCAGCTCTTTCGGATTTGTATTTGGTGAATAACGGCCAACGATTTCTCCATTTCTATCCACTATAAATTTCGTGAAATTCCACTTGATCGCCTTAGTTCCCAGCATCCCTTTCGCATGTTCTGTCAAATACACAAACAGCGGGTGGGCGTTTTTCCCGTTTACATCCACTTTTGAAAACATAGGAAATGTAACACCGTAATTTGTTTCACAAAATTCCTGTATGTCAGCCTCTTCACCAGGCTCTTGGTTCATGAATTGATTGCAGGGGAACCCTAAGATCTCTAGCCCCTCCTGCTGATATGTATCATATAATTCCTGCAGCTGCTTTAATTGAGGAGTAAAACCGCACTTACTTGCTGTATTCACGATCATCAGTACCTTTCCCGCGAAAGGCTGAAGTGTCATGTCTTTCCCTGTGATTGTACGTACCTTCATATGATAAATAGACATGTAAGTCCCTCCTATGTCCCTAGTGCTGATTATTTTACCTTTTTTAAATCGCAATTCAAAATGTATACATCAATTAAGAACTCATAAGAAACCTAACGATATGAGCGTCCGTTCATTATCAATTCATATGGCTCATTTTTTATCTTATCATTCTATAAAACATTACAATTCCCTCTGACATCTTTGAAAATCATTTTACTGTGAAACCAAAAGGCGTGTCAGTGCGTTTTATTTAAAGAGTTTTCTGTTGTTTCCCCCTCAACACGCATAGATAGATTGAAAATTGGCGTGAAAATTCCTATAATGAAGAAAATTAAACGGGGAAATAATGGAGGTGGCACGTTGCCTATTAATATACCAACACACCTGCCGGCAAAACAGGTGCTTGAAAGTGAACATATATTTGTAATGGATGAAAGCAGAGCATTTCATCAGGATATCCGGCCGCAAAAAATTATTATATTAAATTTGATGCCGAAAAAAATCCAAACAGAGACTCAGCTTCTCAGATTGCTTGGAAATTCGCCTTTACAGGTTCATTTCACATTTTTAATCCCAAGCACACACACGCCGAAAAATACTGCGAGAGAACACCTTGACGAATTTTACACGACTTTTTCCAATATCCGTCACAAGAGGTTTGACGGCATGATTATCACCGGTGCGCCGATCGAGCATTTGGCGTTTGAAGATGTTTCATATTGGGAAGAGCTCAAGGAAATCATGGAGTGGAGCAAAACAAATGTCACTTCAACCTTGCATATTTGCTGGGGTGCTCAAGCAGGTTTGTATTACCATTACGGTGTGGAAAAAATTCAAATGCCGAAAAAAATCTTCGGTGTGTTCGAACATACCGTTCTTTCAAAACACGAAAGATTGGTAAGAGGTTTTGACGAGCTATACTACGTGCCGCATTCCCGGCATACAGATATAAATATGGAACAGCTTCAAGCAGTGCCCGATTTAAACATTCTTACCGCATCAAAGGAAGCCGGGGTTTGCTTAATTGTGTCAAAAGACGAAAAACAAGTCTTTTTGACAGGGCACCCTGAATATGATACAAATACGCTTCTTCAAGAGTATGAAAGAGATTTGGAACGAAACCTTTCTACTGTCGAGGAGCCTAAACATTATTTTGCAAAAGGCAGCAACGAGCCAGTGAATCGCTGGAAAGCGCATGCCACATTATTGTTTATGAATTGGCTGAATTATTACGTTTACCAAGAAACTCCTTATGAATGGGACTAATTTTTCTTTTTTTAGTGATACGCTGAGCAAAAAATATGATAAAATACATCTGATTCAGTCTGCGTATAACAAAAATTTAAAATACTGGAATCCAAATCATTTAAAATTAGCTTAACTTTTTCACTGCATTAATAATTCGATTATGTATTTGTGTTATGTTTATGTATAGACAATAACTCCTTACGATGCATGAAGCTTGCTTGTTGTTGATTACATTGAGGTGAATTTACTTGAATACCAATAAAAGAGTATTAATTTTGACTGCAAATTACGGAAATGGACATGTGCAGGTAGCCAAAACACTTTATGAACAATGTGTACGGCTCGGCTTTCAGCATGTAACAGTTTCTAATTTGTACCAAGAGTCAAATCCGATTGTTTCAGAGGTAACTCAATACCTTTATTTAAAAAGCTTCTCAATCGGGAAACAGTTTTATCGTTTGTTTTATTACGGAGTTGACAAAATCTATAATAAACGTAAATTCAATATTTACTTTAAAATGGGTAATAAAAGATTGGGCGAACTTGTCGATGAACATCAGCCCGATATTATTATTAATACATTTCCGATGATCGTCGTGCCGGAATACAGACGCCGAACTGGAAGAGTCATTCCTACCTTCAACGTTATGACTGATTTTTGTCTTCATAAAATTTGGGTTCACGAAAACGTGGATAAATATTATGTGGCGACAGATTACGTGAAGGAAAAACTGATGGAGATCGGCACTCATCCAAGCAATGTAAAAATCACAGGAATTCCAATCAGGCCGCAATTTGAAGAATCCATGCCGGTTGGCCCGATATATAAAAAGTACAATCTTTCACCAAACAAAAAAGTGCTTCTGATCATGGCAGGTGCTCACGGTGTATTAAAGAACGTAAAAGAGCTGTGCGAAAACCTTGTCAAGGATGACCAAGTGCAAGTGGTTGTCGTGTGCGGGAAAAATACGGCTTTAAAAGAATCTTTGAGTGCGCTTGAGGCGGAAAATGGTGACAAATTAAAAGTTCTGGGCTATGTGGAGCGCATTGATGAGCTATTTCGGATCACAGATTGCATGATTACCAAGCCCGGCGGCATTACTTTGACAGAAGCCACAGCCATTGGAGTGCCTGTCATTCTGTACAAACCCGTGCCTGGCCAGGAAAAAGAAAATGCAAACTTCTTTGAAGACCGCGGAGCTGCCATCGTTGTGAACCGTCATGAAGAGATTCTCGAATCAGTCACTTCCCTTCTTGCAGATGAAGATACCTTGCATCGCATGAAGAAAAACATTAAGGACCTTCATTTAGCAAACTCCTCTGAAGTGATTTTAGAGGATATCCTGAAGGAATCAGAAATGATGACTGCCAAACAAAAAGCCAAAGTGCTATCGTAATGGCGTACTTGAGAGCATACGAAAATCGTGTGCTCTTTTTATTTATATTCAGCCATCAATAAAAGCGGTTACATTTTTTTATGGAACTTGCCCTTCTTTTGAAAAATAAGCCGTTTCACAACTTGACGGGTGCTCCCAGATGGTGTATAGTTGAACCATCATTTAACAATGAATCAAAGTTAAATGATGACAAAATTTTTTTTAGCACATGGGTGCTACAGTACTAGGAGGAATTAAGCAATATGCAAAACGGTAAAGTAAAATGGTTCAACAACGAAAAAGGATTCGGCTTCATTGAAGTTGAAGGCGGAGACGATGTATTTGTTCACTTCACAGCTATCGAAGGAGAAGGATACAAATCATTAGAAGAAGGACAAGAAGTTTCTTTTGAAATTGTCGAAGGTAATCGTGGACCTCAAGCTTCTAATGTTGTAAAACTCTAAACTCAATACATGATGATGAGATGACAAATAGAGGAGAGGCATTCGCCTCTCCTATTTGATTTTCATCTGGATTTCAATCGCCAAAATGTTTTGTTTGCACCTCTGTTCAATCTCTTCAACATACTTTTCCATTGACGGTTTTCCTTTTTTCGCAATATCCGCCAGTTCTTCTAAATCACTGTATATTTCTATAAATGTTTTGTGAAGGATCAACTTCAAGTCTTTATCATCCATAGCTGCGTTCCCCTTCTCTATCAAGATACCCAAATAGTAAAACAGTCCTATTTATTCTGGTTCAATAGTTATATCGGCTTATTTTTATTTTCTTTTCTATTTTGGTACATAAATTTCAAAAAAACTCTGCAAAATAATGGCGGAGGTGTTTTTGGTGACTTCAGAATTTCATAATGAGGATCAGACTGGCTTTACGGATAAGCGGCAGCTGGAACTAGCGGTGGAAACAGCGCAGAAAACAACAGGAGCTGCGACGAGAGGCCAAAGCAAAACATTAGTTGACTCTGCATACCAAGCCATTGAGGATGCTAGAGAACTGTCACAATCTGAAGAGCTGGCAGCTCTCGATGATCCTGAATTTGTAAAGCAGCAACAGCAGCTGCTAGATGACAGCGAGCATCAGCTGGATGAATTCAAAGAATAAAAACCGCAGCTTCTGCGGTTTTTATTTTTAGTGATTGGTTAAGACATCTCCGTATTGTTTCAGCTTTTCACCAACCGTACATTTATTGATACAAAATGAATGCGCATAAGTT
Organism: Bacillus sp. FSL R5-0416; assembly: GCF_037975425.1. Lineage (NCBI taxonomy): Bacteria > Bacillati > Bacillota > Bacilli > Caryophanales > Bacillaceae > Bacillus > Bacillus sp. FSL R5-0416. Next base: position 2,308,600 of record NZ_CP150252.1, read on the forward strand.
TTGCCAAATTCTTTGCGAAACTGCTTCTTAATAAAACAGTCCTTGCAATATTCATCGTGCAGTTCTGTCAGTTCTTTAAAGATCATTTTCTTATCCAATATCGTCATCTCCGTTACGGTCTAATTTCGTGTGGCTTTCTACGAATTGATGGGATAGAATTTTTTTACCGAGGCCGTCAGCTTCCTGATTGTCTTTTCGTTGTATTGTTTCGTAGGTTGGAGTAAGCTTCAGCGATTCAAGGAGTGCTTCTATTTTGTCAAGCCATTCATTATGAGATGGATCATAACAAGGCCAGCTGCCGTCAAGCTGATTCAGCACAACAAGCGAGTCCCCTTTGATTGTAATTGAATTTCTGCTTGCCCCAAGCTCTCTTACTTCTCTTATTGCTTCATAAAGCGCTGCGTATTCAGCTTCATTATTGGTTTTCAGCCGGAAGCTTTTATTTTTTCTCAAGCGATGCCGGATTCCTCCCAATGAATAATAGATGACGATCCCGAGACCGGCCAGTTCGCTCTCCTTATCGAAACTGCCGTCAAAATAAACAGTAATGTCATCAGGCTCTTGAGCAAGCTCCTCTGTCAGCTTTTCCAATTCCTTCAGCGTCCAGCTGCCGCCTTTCTCGTCTTCGAACTCTAGCTCTTTCATGTATGGAAAACGGCCAAGTTCTCTGGCGAGCATACGTGCCTGCTGTGCTGTCAGCCAGTCTTCGCTAAAAAATGAGACGGATCCCGTTCCTTTTGCTTCTATTTTCAAATGCGGTCTGAGCTTCATTACAATCACCTTACCATTCATTAGTTGCCGGGCTTATGCTATAATCAAACCAATCTTACCCCGGAAAGGAAGCTTTTTCATCTTGTTTAATAATTCGTTTTGGATCTTTTTTGCGATCATTCATTTTATCATTGTTCTTTTATTTTATAAAGGATTTGGCAAAATGGGACTGTTTGTTTGGATCGGTTTTGCGACAGTCTGCGCCAACCTCCAAGTCGTCAAAACAGTTGAACTGTTTGGCTTAACAGCGACACTCGGAAATGTGATGTATGGCACAATCTTTTTTGCGACAGATGTGCTGAATGAAAAATACGGACCAGCTGAAGCCAGAAAAGCGGTATGGCTCGGATTCTCAACGCTCCTGACGCTGACATTTGTCATGCAGGGTGTGCTGCTTTTCGAACCGGCTTCCAGCGACATATCACAAACAGCGCTGGAAACGATCTTCGGATTCCTTCCGCGAGTTGCGTTAGGAAGTCTGCTTGCCTTTATCTTCAGCCAAACGCTGGATGTTTATGTATATTCGGCAATTAGAAGGATATTTCCTTCTGATCGGCTTTTATGGCTCAGAAACGGCGGCAGTACAGCAGTCAGCCAGCTGTTTGATACATTCATATTCACTGCAGTCGCCTTTCTCGGCATTTATCCGGCAGGCGTGTGGCTTCATATTTTTATTTCTACATATTTGATTAAGTTTGCGGTATCTTTGATTTCATTGCCTTATGCTTATGCAGCCAAAAAAATGATACCTAAAGATGAAAGGAGTTCATAATGCCTACAGAAATATACGTAGACGGCGCAAGCGCTGGTAATCCCGGGCCTTCGGGTATCGGCATTTTTATCAAACATGAGGGAACAGCAGAATCCTTCTCTATTCCAATCGGAGTGCATACAAATCAGGAAGCGGAATTTCTTGCATTAATTGAAGGGATGAAGCTATGTGCAACGCGCGGGTATCAATCGGTTTCCTTTCGAACCGATTCAGATATTGTGGAACGCGCCACTGAGCTTGAAATGGTTAAAAATAAAACGTTTCAACCGTTCGTAGAAGAAATCATCCGATTAAAAGCGGCATTCCCCCTTTTTTTCATCAAATGGATACCGGGCAAGCAAAACCAAAAAGCCGATCTTCTGGCAAAAGAAGCGATTCGGCTGAATGAAAAGAATTAAATCTTGATGATTGGTTCATCCTAATGGGGAGGTGAACTAACATGAAAAAGAAAGATAAAGGCCGGCTGACCGGCGGTGTTACTCCGCAAGGCGACCTGGAAGGCAATACACATAATGACCCTAAAACAGAGCTTGAGGAGAGAGCAAAAAAAAGCAATACAAAACGCTAGAGAAGATCTAAACGATCTCTCTAGCGTTCAGCTTTTCAAGCATACGCTCAATTCCTTTGATTTGGTGGCGGCGAAGCATGTCAGCCGCCTGCTCCATTTGCAAAGTAAATAAAGCGTCTTTCAGTGTGCAGGCCAGCGGCACTGAGCAATGAATTTCCGCAAGCTTCCTCGACATCTCCAAATCGCTTAAACCTTGCTGAATTTTTCCCTGCTGTCCTTTTGGAAGAAGAGAAAGATTTTCCAATAAACGGTCAATCGTTTCGTATTCACGAATCAGTTTGTAGGCTGTTTTTTCTCCAATCCCTTTGACTCCGGGATAGTTATCACTGGAATCTCCCATAAGCGCTTTAATATCAATCAAAGCCTTCGGCATTACGCCTGTTTCTTCATAAAAAGTCTCTTTTGTATAGACTTTATAATTTCCGATTCCTTTTTGAAGCAAAGCAACGCTTACTTTATCCGTTAACAGCTGAAGTAAATCTCTGTCTCCTGTTACGACCGTAATGTCCGCTTCATTCGCAAATAAATCGGCAAGAGTACCGATACAGTCATCCGCTTCATAACCGGCAAAGCCAATATTCATGATTCCAAGCTCTGCGGCTGCTTCCTTTGCCAAATCAAACTGCGGAATCAGCTCCACAGGCGGCGCGCTGCGGTTGGCCTTATAATCTTGGAACAAATCATTTCGGTACGTTTTGCTCCCCATGTCCCAGCAGCAGACGACGTGTGTCGGCTGGAATGTTTCCACAGCTGTAATCAAATGCTTTAAAAAGCCGTTGACGCCGTTCGTCGGCACCCCGCTGTCATTTATCATAAAGTTGCGATGTACGGCCGTGGCAAAAAAAGCCCGGAATAAAAGAGCCATGCCGTCAACCAGCAATAGTTTATTATTATTCATCAAATAACTCCCTTTTCTTTCATTCCTTCTATTTTATCATAAAGCAGCCCAAAAATAAAAAACAGTATCTCTTTAATTAGAGATACTGTTTGGATATTTATCAATCGTTGTGTCTTTTGTTGCTGGCGATCAGCTTTTCAGCTTCGCGTCCTGCGTAAGAGTCAAAATGGGTTTGAAATCCGTTTTTCTTTTTGGCATTGTTATTCGCCTGTGCATTTCTGTTTCCGAGCTTTGTTCTGCCCAACATGAATCCCCCCTTACGTCGGATGCATATAGTATATGCTTCCGGCAGGAGGTTCACTCGCGACAGGATCATCCAGCTTACATGCGGCTTACGTATTCTCTGACCATTTCTTTTGATACAAGCCGTCTTGTCGGGACGATGCCTTTTTTAGCGAGCTGATTCATTTGCTCGGTAATTTCATTAATTGCTTCTGTAGTATAAGGCTCATCGTTTTTGCATTTCGCAACAGCTTCTTCAATCGCCAATTCACGCATATTTTCAAGACGCATAAATGCTTTGATATGCTCGTGCTGTTTTGATGAATGTGCTGAAATTGCTTTATGTACCTCTGACATTAATCGTTCATCTCGCTTTTTTCTATTTAGTCTACCATGACTTGAAATACAAGCCAACTGAATTTTACATTTTTATTGTATTGTCTGAATTTTTCCAGGAGATGCACGCCTGGTACGCTATTTCAATCTCTTTCGCATGTTCCCCTTCCGCATATCCTCTTAAATATGTCTCTTTTTGATCCGTTATTTGCGCGATTGCTTTTTCGCCCATATCTTCCTGTAAGCGTCTGAGGTGAGCTGTGTAATGAGAAATCAGGCTTTCTTCTTCATTTTTTATCCATGCCTCTGTGATTTTCGTAAGTTTCATCCGTACAGCTTCGATAAAGGCCGATTTTCCTTTCTGCTCAAAAAACTGCTTCGGTGATTTGACCTCTTTTAGTTCCTGCTCAAAAGCACGTTCTTCTATTTCCGGTTCAACTTCCTTCAACTGTATGCCGTTCGAATGCTGATCACCCGCATAAACGGAAAAATAACCGTCCTCGTTTAATGTTTTTTGAAAATGATCCAGCCATTCTTCATTGATATGCCGTTCGATGAAACCGCTCATGCGAACATCAAGCGTTTTGATTTCCTGAATATATTCAAATTGATATTCATGTAAGGCTGTTGTCATCGCCTTACTGACGTTCTTTTTCCAATCCCCGTTTTGCAGCCCGGGATGAAATGCCGATTTTAATAAATCATTTGCAAAATATGATAATCGCTGTGTAATGTGATATAGCTGCTCTCTTGTATCTTTTTTTACTTTTTCAATGATGGTTTCTGAGTTCCGCCGTTTCTCGATATCGGCCGCTGTCCGCTCAAATGACAGCATAAGGCGCTGTTTCTGCGCTTCCTTCTCTTCTCGGGACTGATGCCGGGATTGGTGAAGCTGAAAAACGGTTTCGCATAGTTTGTCTGCCTCCGAACTGAGCTGCGCTGCTGACGCTTTTTTTACATCCACTTCGATAAACCGGTCTAAGTGTTTTCTTACTTTTGAGAACTGATTGTAAAATGACTCCGGTTTTCCCACCAGTTCCTCCTTACTTGATACAGTAAAGAGCTGCGGTTCATAAACCCCTTCTTTTACAAGCTCTGCGCTGACATAATCGGTCACTGTTTCGAGTTCTGTTTTATCTTTTGCAAGGTCTGCAGCATTAATAATAAAAAACATTTTATCCATGCTGAGCGATTCTTTCACAAGTCCAAGCTTTCGCAAAAATGAACGGTCTCCTTTTGAAAAAGAGTGCTGATAATAAGTCATATAAAAAAATGCATCAGCATCTTTGATATATTGGAATGCCAGTTCTGTATGCCGTTTATTCATGCTGCTCGCGCCGGGTGTATCAACGATCGTAATCCCTTTTTCAGTGAGCGGGCATGTATAGTAGACCGTTACCTCTTTCACAGCACAGGCCGTTGTTTCCTCTGCTACATACGGCTTTAATTCAGATAGCGGAATCGTTAATTTCTTCTGTTCCTGTATATACTGCTGATACTTCTCATATGCAAGCAGGAAATTGCTGATCAATTTCACGTGTTCTTCCTGCAGCCTGTTTTTTTTGACTGCCTTTTCCCACTTCTCTGTGAAGGAACGGCCTGCCGGTTCCTTTGGTATTCCGGTGAGCTGCAAAATTTCAGCCGTTATGTCATCCTCTGTCTTAAACACTACATCCGCTGTTTTGTTTAAGTTGCCATTGATTGGCATTGTGATCTTGTTAATTGTCGCTGTGGTTGGCGTTGGTGAGGATGGCAGCACTCTTTCGCCGACAAGCGCATTGGCAAATGATGATTTCCCCGAGCTGAAGCCTCCAAAAAGAGCGAGTGTAAATTTCCGTTCCTCAAGCCTTTTCACCCTTTCACGAAACGCTGAAGTTTGCTTTAACAACATGCTGCATTCGCCTAAAAGGTCAGACAAAGTGTAAAAGCGTTTGATTTGGTCTTGAAGCGGCATTTCTTGTTCCATTTTGATTTCTGATTTCGGCATCGGCTGCGCCGTCAGCTGGCTTCGGCCTTGTTTCTGCTCTGGAGCCGCCACTCTTGTTTTCTTCGATTTAAACCATTCTGTGTCTATATGCATTGGGCATGCGGACTCTTCTTCCCAAATGGCCCACAGGCGATCGGTTTTCTCTCGGGCATTATTCTCTAAACGCGCCTGTTCTTGAAGAAAGACAAGTTTTTCTGATTCTTGGACGAGCCGGTCGTTAATCGTTTGCACGTCTTTGGAAACACGCTCTTTCACCATAGCGGAGAGCACCTTTATGATGTCTGCGGCTTCTCTTTTCGCCTCTTTCCGGATGAGCTCTGCCAAATCTTTTGTATATTGCAATACATATTCAGAAGAAAAGGCTGCACCATGCTTGACCGCGCGTTCAATGATGCTTATATCAAGCGGTGTGCGATAGGCCTGAATCAGCTTTTCACTTTCAGCGGTATAGACATCAAATGCCTTGGCGAGTTTATGAAGCGTGTCTATCATATGCCAATCCGCTTCGGCCTCTGTTCGTTTTGCCACATCAGAGAAAAAAGCATTCCGCCTTTTATCTCTTTCCTGTGCAGTTTTCGCTTTAGAAAAGAAAAAGCCGGTTTTAAAGGAAGGCTCTTGTGATTCTAAAAATGCAGCCGCCAATTCACGCATTTCAAAAGGCGTCAGGTTGGCGTTTTTTAAAATACGATTGATTTCTTCCTGCATCCTCTTCTCTGCCTCAGTCGTTTGTTTTTCGGCCTCATCCAATTGATCACGCAGCGATTGGACCAGTCCAGTTTGGATATTAAGCTGTTCAGCGAAACTCGGAGCGCCTGTTTCGTCTTTCTTCAGCATTTCCGTATGTTCCTTTAGCAGATTACGGACTTTTTGAACGGTTAAAGCCTGCATATTGCTTTTTGATTGCTGTTCTATTCTTCTTAACTCTTCTCTCAGGGCCCCCATCTGATTGAACGGGTGGTCCGGTTCTGTTACTGACGTAAAATAGAGCGCTTCCTTTGAAATCCCTTCATTGCAAAGCATCTCCTCTACCTGCGCTTGATAGTCTCCAAATTTCGTCTCCGTCTCATCATGGCGGTCAATTTGATTGACGATAAAATACACATTCGGAATGCTTTCTTTTATTGATCTGAGAAACTTTACATTTTCCTCAGAGTGCACGTGATTATAGTGAACGACGTAAAACAGCGCATCCGCTTGGTGAAGAATAGAAGCAGCCGATAGAAAATGCGCATCATCTGTTGAATCTATCCCTGGAGTATCAATATACGCAACCCCGGAATCGATCTCAGTATATCTGTCAAAAATTTCGACGATTTCAATCTGTTCCCCGTCTTTACAATATTGCTGCACCTTGTCTTTCTGGTAAGGCCCTTCCAGCTCAGCACACGCTCCGTCTGTTGTATGAAGCCGAACTCGCTTTTCCCCGTTTCTGATCACAACAAGGTTAGCGCTTGTCGGAATCGGGCTTGTCGGCAAAATATTCTCCATTAACAGGCAGTTCAGCAGTGACGATTTCCCCGCTGAATAATGCCCGGTAAACGCGATATAAACCTCTTCATCAGCCGCTTTTTTCATGACCGCAGCCAGTTTAGCAGCCCTTTGTTCATCTTGATTCTCAATAAATTGCTTATAAAGTTCCCCGGTTTTATGCAAAAGCTCTTTTCTGTTTTGATCTGTCATAAGTCTGAACCCCTTTGTGCCGTTTCAATTGTGAACCTTTTTCGAAAGATCTGAATTCATTCCCTTTTCATTTTACACAAGAATAAACCAAATTTCTTTAGGAGAATAGAAAAAAGCCGCCATTACGGCAGCTTCTATAAAAGAAAATCTGCAACTTTTACAAGTTCCAGATTCATCAAACAGATTTATTAGAGATTCCTTTTAATACAAAACCAATTAATACACTATATGTACAAACCGCTCCAAGCAAAAACAGCATTGTCATTTGCTTCACCATCCTGATTGAGAATCTTTTTCAAATCCATTTTAACATGGTTGAGAATGATTTTCAATCGCTATTTTACGCTGTATTCCTGTAATGCTTTGTCTTCTGCGCGAATTCTGACGCTTAACAACACGGCATTGAAAATGGAAAACAGACACATGGTGACGTATGCTTGATAAAGCAGCGGAATCAGCAAAATTTCGAGTATAACAACGGCATAGTTTGGATGTTTCATCCATTTATATGGACCTTTTTTTACAAGCTCTACACCTGGAACAACAAGGATTTTCGTATTCCAATATGCCCCTAAGGAACAAAGCGCCCAATACCGTACGATCTGTACGCTTAAAATAACTGCAGCGATACCGAGCCACCAGCTGGACGGCTGTTTATTCATCAGCAGCACCTCGGCAATTAAGGACAGGAAAAAAAGGATATGCATCGTAATGATATACGGATAGTGGCTCTCGCCAAATTCAATTGCTCCTTGCTTCTTTACCTTTTGTTCGTTTTGCCTGGCCACTGCCATTTCTGCTGCTCTTTGAACAATGAGAATGGCGATCAACAACCAAAACATGAGTCAGGCCCCCTTTTCCCAGCTGAATAACAGCAATTCTGATGAGAAACCCGGCCCTAATGCGCCAATCAGTCCTCGTTCAGCTTCCTTTTTATGTCCGTTCTGCAGATGGTCTTTGATCACATACAAGATTGTGGCTGAAGACATATTTCCGTGCTTTTGCAAAATGCTTTGCGCAGATGAAAGCTTTTCTGACGACAGCCCGAGACTTTTGATGTATGCATCGATCACTTTTTTTCCGCCTGGATGCGCCAAAAAAACACTGATATCATGGAATGACAGCTTATGTTTGTCCAAAAAAATCTGTACATTTGTTTTGAGCCATTTTTCCACCAAGGTTGGAATGTCTCGTGAGAAAATGACTTTGAATCCTTGATCGGTAAAGTCCCAGCCCATGACATCTTCTGATTGTTTCATCAAAACAGATTGGGCGTCCATTATCTTCGGCGCAAGTTTCAGCTTTGACATCCTGCGGTCCGCCTTCTCTCCGCATAATAAAGCTGCGGCAATGCCGTCACCAAAAAGCGAGGTGCCGATCAGATTGCTTTTCGTTTTATCTTCCGGCTGGAATGTCAGGCTGCACAGCTCGGCAGCAATGACAAGCACAAAAGCCTCAGGATACGCTTTGCAGTATTCGGTTGCACGCGCAAGTCCGCTGGCTCCTCCTGCACAGCCAAGCCCCCAAATCGGGATCCGCTTCGTATATGGAGAAAACGGAAGTTCATTCATAAGCCGCGCCTCGATACTCGGTGTGGAAAGACCTGTACTGGAGACGAAAAAAACAGCTTCCACTTTCTCATAAGGAATGGCTTCTTGAAAAAATTCCGGATGAGAGAGGCACTCACGAACAGCCGCTCTGCTGTGTTTAAGTGTTTCTTCTATGTATATTTGATTTTTTTCTTCAAAGCTGTGCCCCTCTTTATACCATTCAATCGGCTTAACAAACTGTCTCGAATGGATTTGCCCGTTTTTAAAGGAGGATAACAGCCGGTCAATATCCTTAAAAGAATGCTGAAACATATAGCGGGCGAACTCGGCCGCTTTCTCTTGGTTTACATTATACGCAGGAAGACTTGTTCCAATGGATAAAATAAACGCCATGCGATCACCTCTTTGCATACATTGTGCCGCAACAATCTTTTTTATATGCAAAAAAACTCCGCCGCGGCGGAGTTAGACTGCTGTTTTTTGTTCAGCGAGGTCAGCTTCTTGTTCTGTTTTTTTAGCTTTAGAAAAAACGTTATATACAATATTTAAGACGACTGCAGTAAAGCTGCCCGCCACAATGCCATTCGTTGTAAGCAGCGTTAAGGCACTCGGAAGCTGTTTGAAAATATCCGGCACAACGGTCACACCGAGCCCCAATCCCACTGAGCAAGCAACAATCAGCAGATTTTCCTGTTTCGCAAAATCAATGCGGCTGAGCATTTTAATTCCGTAAGCAATCACCATTCCAAACATCGCCACCATTGCACCGCCCAAAACAGCGGATGGAATAATGGTCGTGAAAGCAGCGATCTTTGGAAACAGCCCAAATGCCATTAGGATCACACCTGTGACCACAATGACGGCATTTTTTTTGATCCCTGTAAGCTGAACAAGCCCGACGTTTTGAGAGAATGCCGTGTAAGGAAAAGCGTTAAAAATACCTCCCAGAAGCACAGCCAGTCCTTCAGCTCGATAGCCTTTAGACAAATCTTTCTCTGTCAAACGGCGGTTTGTCAGGTCACCTAAAGCAAAGTAAACACCAGTTGACTCCACAAGGCTGACAATTGCAACGATGGACATCGTAATGATAGGCGCTGCATGAAAAGACGGCGCGCCGAAGTAAAATGGCTGAATCATTTGAACAACTGCCGCGTCCGAAACATTATCAAATTGAACTTTCCCCATAAAATAAGCGATGAAGGTGCCAATCAAAATACCGATCAAAATCGAGACGGACTTGATAAAGCCTTTTGTAAAACGGTACAGAAGCACAATGATACTCAACACGGTAAAAGCAAGAGCAAGGTTGGAGAGATCTCCGAAATCTGCACTTCCTTCTCCGCCGGCCATGTTATTCATGGCAACCGGCATCAGTGTAATACCGATAATCGTAACAACAGAGCCTGTCACGACCGGCGGAAAAAACGATACGAGCTTTCCAAAGAAAAATGAAATAAGAATGACAAGAATGCCTGAAGCGATAATGCTGCCGTAAACTGTTGAAACCCCATATTCAGATCCAATCGCAATCATTGGCGATACAGCTGTAAAGGTACATCCAAGCACTACCGGAAGCCCGATCCCAAAAAATCGGTTGCTCCACACTTGCAGAAGTGTAGCCACACCGCACATAAAAATATCAATTGATACTAAGTAAGTCAGCTGCTCGACGGTCAGTCCCATTGCTTTTCCGACAATCAGAGGAACGACAATGGCGCCGGCATACATGGCGAGAACATGCTGAATCCCTAAAGACAGCGTTTTGCCGAATCCATTTCTCATGAATGAACCTCCTGTACGAAGGACACTTTTCCTTCTTCTAAAGACTGAATTCTTGCCAAAGATTCCACTCGGTAGCCCAGTTTTACAAGTTCTTCTCTTCCCGGCTGAAATGACTTTTCAATAACAATGCCAATTCCCGCAATAGAAGCTCCCGCTTGCTTCACAATCGACACAAGCCCGTGCGCTGCCTGTCCATTTGCCAAAAAATCATCGATAATCAGCACATGATCCTGTTCCGACAGGTGGGTCCCAGACACTGCGATTTGGCTTTCTGTTTGCTTCGTAAAGGAATAAACAGACGCTGTCAGCAAGTTGTCGGTGAGTGTTAACGATTTATGCTTTCTCGCGAAGACAACTGGCACACCCAGCTTCAAGCCCGTCATTACAGCGGGAGCAATACCTGATGATTCGATTGTCACAATTTTGGTAATACCGTCTTTTGCAAATCTGGACGCAAATTCGTCACCAACTCTCTGCATAAGCAGCGGATCAATTTGGTGATTCAAAAAAGAATCCACTTTCAATACCTGATCAGATAATACGACGCCTTCTTCCTCTATTTTCCGTTTCAGTGCTTCCATCCTGTCTTACCTCCGTTATGAGAATAAAAAAAGCATTGCCCGCTCAAATAAAGAGCAAGCAATGCTGATATCACAAAAAACCGTACACGTGCGGTTCCATTGCTCACCCATAGTCGGACATTTACGGTGCCCGGTAGAAACTTGCGTGCCATATCCACGCGATTATATGAGTGTTCCTATTATATTGTAATAAATTATATCAAGATTCTAATCTCTTGCATAGGCTGAAAATAAAAATTCCCGAACTTTATTTTTGTTTTTTTAGATATCATTCGTATTTCAAGGGTATACGATATAAAAGAGCCTGACGACCGCGCCGCCAGGCTTTTGATTATGACAGATAGAGATTTGAATATTTGTTTGATAAATAATCAATTAAATAGCGAACATTCAGCTCTTCTCCCGTTGCATCTTTAATAATGTCTAACGGCTTTTTCCGTTTTCCGTGAATGTGCACCTTTTCCGTTAGCCATTGCTTTATCGGATGGAACTCTCCTCTTTCCAAGAGAGCGTCAAATTCAGGGAGATCCTCAAGCATTTTTTGTTTCAGCTGAGCCGCATACATGTAGCCGAGCGCATAGGATGGGAAGTAGCCGAAATCTCCTCCTGCCCAATGGACGTCCTGTAAAATCCCCTCTGCGTCGGTCTGCGGTGTAATCCCTAAATAATCTTGGTATTTTTGATTCCAAAGCGACGGCAGATCTTCCACAGACACTTCATTGCTGAAAATTGCTTTTTCAATTTCATAACGGATGATGATATGAAGAGGATACGTCAATTCATCCGCTTCGACCCTGATAAATGAAGGTTTTGATTCATTGATTGCTCGGACAAAATCATCCAGGGAGATGTCCTTGAACTGTTCAGGTGATGCTTCTTGAATCTTCTTATAGTACGGAGTCCAAAAATGCTTGTTGCGGCCGATAAAATTCTCGTAAAATAATGATTGCGATTCATGAATTCCCATTGATGCGCCGTCTGACAAATTCGTGCCGCTGAGTGCTTCATCAATATTTTGCTCGTATATTGCGTGCCCGCACTCATGAATGGTGCCAAAGATCGCCGTCCGGAAATCTTTTTCATCATATCTGGTCGTGACCCGAACGTCTCCTCGGTTCAGCGTAGTTGCAAACGGATGAACGGTTTCATCAAGTCTTCCGCCATCAAAATCGTAGCCAAGCTCCTGTAAAAAATACAGACTGAGCTCTTTTTGCTTTTCTTTCGGGAACGCTTTTGTAATAAAGCTTGTATCTGGTTTATTTCCGGAAGCTGTCACCTGTTTAACAAGAGGGATAATCGCTTCCTTCAGCTCAGCAAACAGCTGATCAAGCACCTTTACCGTAACACCGGGCTCAAACAAATCAAGCAATGCATCATAAGGATGCTCTTGATATCCCCAGTACGTAATAAAACGTTTATTGAATTCAATCAGCTGTTCTAAATAAGGAGAAAACAAGCTGAAATCAGATTTTGCCTTCGCTTCCTCCCACGCTGTTTCTGCCTTTGAACACAGAATCACGTATTCTTTGTATTCAGCCTCAGGAATTTTCTTATTCTCTTCATACTCTTTTTTCGCCAGTTCCACTGCTTTTTTCGTATCTTCCGACAGGTCATCAAATCGTTCATACAGGACATCGATAAGCTCCTTCATTCGATCTGATGTTTGGATATTGAATATATCTGTTGAAAGCTGGCCGATACTTTCGGCACGGTCCTCTGAGCCGTTTTTCGGCGCACCTGTTCTGGAGTCCCAATGCATTAACGCAACTGCTTCGCTGTAATGTGAGATTCTTTTTAAAAGATCAAAAAATTCTTTTTCATATGTATGTATCTCCATATCCATTCCCTCCCTATTCTAGCCGTTCCATTACAGGCTAATGGAAGGGGGTATGAAAGTCAAATTGTTTGTATAAAAGGCTGCCGGTATGTTTAGCGGCAGCCTTTTTATTCAGTTGATCGTCATTTGATTTTTTGGCGGAGGTGTTCTCCGCTTTTTCTGCTTGATTTTTTTATCCACCCACACTGTTGCCAGCGGGGTTAAGAGCGAGGTGACAATAACGCTTGTCGCGATGATTGCGGTTGCCGATTCAGCAACTGGCGCAAATGAGGCATTCGCTTCAGCTAATGCGTATGGCACGGCTACAGCAGCCCCCGCCGTAGAAGAAGCCGCCACACCCGCGACACCGTCTCCCCGCGCAATAAAACGATCAAGCAAAAACAAAGAACTGCCCGATAAAATGACGACAGAAACTCCGATAAAAATGCCGAGCAGCCCTGATTGGATCAGCATTCCAAAATTCAAAGTATTGCCGAGCGAAAAGGCGAAAAATGGAATGATCGCCGGCACAACCTTGCTGAATAAGTCTCTGAGATCATGATCCAGATTTCCAAGTATACATCCGAGCAAAAACGGGATGACTGTCGCTGCCAGCGTTTCCCATGGGAATGCGGCAAGTCCCGTCACACCAAACGTCACCATGGTCATAAAAGGACCTGATTCTGTACTGATAAAGGCGAAAGCGCCCGCATCCTCTTTTCTTCCCATATGGTTCATAAGCGCTAAATACAGTCCGCCGTTCGTTTCATTCATTACGGCGACAATTGCTAAAACAGAAAGGCCTGCAAAAAAGCCGGATTGTATGCCTTCGTCAGGTATAAATTGCGCTGCGATCACGCCGAGCAGCGCCGCAAATCCGACCTTCCCCAATAATAACGTGATTCCTTTTCTTGCGATATAGCCTGAAGAACGAAAATCAATCGTTGCTCCTACGCAAAAGATAAAAACACCCAATATCGGCAGCGTTCCGGTAATCAAAGCACCCGTAAACCCTCCAAAGAACTCCGCTGTTCCAGGCGCAAACGTGTTGAGCGCCGCTCCAAGAAATAGCGGAATAATCATCATTCCGCCAGGTATCCGTTCAATTGTCGCCTTGATTTTCATATTGTGGATTCTCCCATCCTCCGGTTATGAAAAAACAATTCCACTTACACTTGGAAAACAGCCTGCAAATCCTCTTTTGAACAACTGCCCAGCTGGCTGCCGACTCCGACGGCGCCAGCTCCGGCTCTAAGCCAATCCGGCACTTCAGACGGATGTATCCCGCCTGTCGGAATAAAGGTCACCTGCGGGAAAGGACCCGCTAAATTTTTCATAAACGGAATGCCAAACACACCGCTTGGGAACAGCTTTAATGTCGTAAAACCGCATGTCAGCGCTTCCATAATCTCGCTTGGAGTCAAGACGCCGGGGATATAATGTGCCTTTACAAAAGATAGATGTTCAGCAAGGTCAGCTGAAAAACCTGGACTGACAATAAACTGCGCGCCAGCCTCAGCAGCTTCCCCTGCTTGCTGCGCGGTGATGACCGTGCCCGCGCCAATTAAAATATCTTCCCTATTACGGAAGGATTCGATAATTTCTGATGCCCCGGGGGTCGTATACGTCACTTCAACTGCACGAATCCCTTTATCTAATAAACTCTCAATCTGCTGACAGGCCTCCTGCTTATCCTTTGAACGAATGACTGCAATCAGCTTTGCTTCTTTCAGACGGTTTTCAACGACTTTGGACTCCATATTAATAATCCCCTTTCTTTTGGTGAACCGTTCTTTGAGCAGATAAAAAAGAAGCTAATTTCTCCCTGGTCGGCAAACCGTCCATATCCCCCGGTGTCTGCACTTGCAAAGCGCCAATCGCATTTCCCCTTTGCACCGCATCCTTGTACGACAAACCGTCTAGGATACCGCTGATTACACCGACTGCAAATCCGTCTCCGGCGCCGACCGTATCAACCACCCGGTCGACCCGGCAGCCTTCTAGAAATCCTTCACTTGTCCCCGTTTTAAAGTAAGCGCCTTCTTTTCCAAGTTTAATAGCAACAAAGCTGGCACCTTTTTTCAAATAATAGTCGGCAATGCCTTCAGGTGTTTTTTCTCCGGTCAAAAGCTCTCCCTCTGCGATACCCGGGAAAAACCAGTCTGCAAGCCAAGCCAGATCATTGATTGTGTGTACCATTGTTGCTTGATCAGGCCAAAGCGAAGGTCTTACATTAGGGTCGAATGAAATGGTCTTCCCTGCGTTTCTCATGTCGTTCATGACATGATACGTGAAGTCTTTCATCTCGGCTGATAAAGCAGGCGGAATGCCTGTCACATGCAAATGGCCTGCGCATTGAAAATAATCTCTCGGATATTCAGCTGAAGTTAATGTGCTTGCAGCTGAGTTTTTCCTATAGTAGGTAACTTGCGGGTCACCTTCTTTCACTTTTGACTTCAGCAGCAGCCCGGTGGGATTATCGTCCTGCGAGCGGATCACGCGGGACACATCCACTCCCTCTTTTTTAAGCTCTTGTAAAATAAACGTTCCGAGCTGATCATTGCCGACCTTGCTCATCCATCCCATTCGGAAACCGAGTCTGGCAAGGCCGCAGGCCACATTGCTTTCTGCTCCGGCAAGCCCTTTAGAAAAAGTCGATACTTCATGAAGGCCTCCATACTCATTTGCATAAAACATGGCCATTGATTCCCCGAATGTCACCGCATCAAGCTTCATCTCTTCCCAACCTCCTCTTAGTTGAGGGCACCTAGGATTAAAGTGACTTTCTCATGATGACTTTTGCCTCTAATTCAATGGTTTGAGGCGCTCCTTTGTCACCTTCAATCCTTTTTAATACACGTTCCATCGCCGTCCTGCCCATATCATGTGACGGCTGGGCGATCGTTGTAATGCCTGGACCGATCAGTTTATACCATTCCGTATCATCAAATCCTGCAATCCCTATATCTTGAGGGATGCGCAGGCCAAGCTCTTCCATACAGCTGATGATTTTCAGCATAATCAAGCCATTCAAAGCCAGAATCGCTTTTTTTTGCTCCGGCATTTCCTTGTGAAAAGAACGAAGCGCCGCCTTAAGCTGCTCCTTGTCCTTTACGTCAATTTCATGCAATCTGACAAGCCCGTTCACATTTTGAACGGAAGCCATTTCCTGATACACAGCTGCTCTTTCTGCACGAGGGCTGATAGAGGAAATCGGTTCGGTAAACAGCGCGACATCAGTATACCCTTTGCTGTAAACCTTCTGAAGAATCTCTTTTGTGATCCATCTGTTGTCAGTCGTTACGGTATCCAGTTTCAGATCCGGCAGTTTCCGGTCAATTAAGATCGTTGGAATTTGCTGTTCAGCAAAAGCGCGCAGTACATCCTTGTTTTCCCCTGTTGCATTTAAAATCAGGCCCTCAACCGAATGGGCTTCTAGCTTTAAGAGCATTTCCCGCTCTTTTTCAGGACTATTATCTGTGTTGCACACCATAATGCTGTATCCATATTGATCACAAACCTCCTCGACTCCCCTGAAAGCAGCGACCGAAAAAGGATTTGTAATGTCAGCCACAACAAATCCGATTAACTTGCTTTTTTTTATTTTCAAACCTTGTGCCATTTTACTCGGCCGATAATTCAATTCTGCGATTGCCTTTTTAATGTTTTTCACTTTTTCAGGAGAAATCGCATCAATTTTTCCGTTAATATAGCGGGAAACTGTCGATTTCGAAACTCCTGCACATTCAGCTACATCTTTGATGGTTGTATGGCCTGTTGTTTTCTTTTTCATTCAAGTGCTCCTGTATCTCTTATATTTGAAACCGATTTCAAAACCGTTACAACAAAAGAATACCATAATTTTAAAATTTGGAAAGAGTTTTTTTAATAATGTGTCAATTCATTATTTTTTCGTTGACTCTTTTCCCTATATATCCTAAAATTTTCTTTGAAACCGTTACCAAAACATTTTCATTCAAGTGATGCTGAAATCCTAACCGAGGGGGAAATATAATGGAAAATCGTTATTCTGTACATCCTGAACAAGTAAAACGCTTTACAACAGAGGAGCTTCGCCGTCATTTCTTAATGGATCCTTTATTTACAGAAAACAAACTTACGATGTATTACTCACATGAAGACCGGGTTGTCATCGGCGGAGCGGCTCCAGGGCAAAGTGAACTGAAGCTTGATGCAGATGATTTTCTAAAAACAGACTTCTTTTTGGAACGGCGTGAAATCGGGATTATTAATGTCGGTCAGCCTGGCGCTGTCAGGGTTGGCGAAGATGAATATGTGCTTCAAACAAAGGATTTTCTCTATATTGGAATGGGTAATCAGGATGTAGCATTTTCAAGCCTGAACGGGGAAAAAGCGAAGTTTTACTTCGTCTCCGCTTGCGCTCACAAAAGCTATCCGACGCAAAAAGCCGCCCTAGCTGAACTGACACCGGACCGCCTTGGTGATGATGCAGCGTCTAATGTCAGAAGTCTGTACAAAGTCATTCATCAGGATGGCATTAAAAGCTGTCAGCTGATGATGGGAATAACGATGTTAGATCAAAACAACAACTGGAATACCATGCCGGCACACGTTCATGACCGTCGGATGGAGGCTTATCTTTATCTGGATCTTGAAAAGGACTCAAAGGTATTTCATTTCATGGGCCAGCCGGACGAAACACGCCATCTTGTTGTTGGAAATGAGCAGGCTGTCCTTTCTCCCGCCTGGTCTATTCATTCTGGCGCAGGAACATCAAACTATAGCTTTGTGTGGGCGATGGCTGGAGAAAATTACACATTTACGGACATGGATCTCGTTCCGATGGATGGGCTGAAATAAGATGGGTTATCTACATGATGCCTTTTCATTAGAAGGAAAAACAGCGCTGGTGACAGGCCCGGGAACAGGGATCGGTCAAGGAATTGCCAAATCCCTAGCCGGGGCTGGCGCTGATATTATCGGCACATCACATAGAAGCAGCCTGTCTGAAACACAGCAGCTTGTGGAACAGGAAGGCCGGACATTTACATCTTTTACATTGGATATGAGCAAGCCGGAAGTTATAAAGGATTCTGCAGCTGAGCTGTTTGAAAACAGGCAGATCGACATCCTTGTCAATAATGCTGGAATCATTCATCGGGAAAAAGCGGAAGACTTTTCAGAAGAGAACTGGCAGCACGTACTGAATGTCAATCTAAACAGCTTGTTTATTCTGACACAGCTGGCAGGCAGGCACATGCTGAAAAGAGGTTATGGAAAGATCATTAATATCGCCTCTCTCCTGTCTTTTCAAGGCGGGATACTCGTTCCCGCTTACACCGCTAGCAAACACGCTGTTGCCGGTTTGACAAAATCATTTGCAAATGAGTGGGCAGCGTCAGGTATTCAGGTCAACGCAATCGCCCCAGGCTATATTTCTACTGCGAATACAAAGCCTATTCGGGATGACGAAAAGCGAAATGAGGACATTTTAAAGAGAATTCCTGCCGGCCGCTGGGGCCAAGCGGATGATATCGGGGGGACTGCAGTCTTTTTGGCATCACGTGCTTCAGATTATGTAAATGGACATATTTTAGCAGTTGATGGCGGCTGGCTATCCCGCTGACAAATAAAAAAAGCTGACGAACGATCGTCAGCTTTTTTCCATTACATCATGTGCGGTTCAACAGGCAAGACCTTTTTGACCTCATCAATGATGCGTTCATTTTCTCCGCCAGCGTAAATGTGAATCGAGCCGCTGTCTTGATTCGAGCGAATCAGGCGCCCGATGCCCTGCCGTACACGTAACAACATATATGGCAGATCAACTTCTTCGAACGGATCTTTTTTCGCTCCGTTGCGCTTCGCTGTAAATACAGGATCGTGTGGCGGGAACGGTAATGACCAAATGGTAACATTCTTCAATGCGTCACCGGGAATGTCGAGTCCTTCCCATAAGTGAACTGAACAAAGTACTGTTTCTTCTTCCTCTTGGAATTTCTCTACTAAGCTGCTGATTTCCTCATCACCTTCGAAGAAAATTGGATACGGCAGCTCCCATGCCGCCGACAGCTCTTTAAACTCGTTTAATTCTTCAAAAGAAGGGAAAAGCACCAGCGTTCTTCCTTTGTATCGTTTGATTGTTTCAATCGTTTCAGCCGTTTTTTGTTCAGCGGCCATATCTGTTTTTGCGTATAAATTAATACTCATTTGCTCGTCATAATCATAAGGGGAATCAACAGTTAATGACAAATAATCATGAATCCCAAGACTGTCGGCAATATAATCAAACGAACCGCCTTCTGACAGCGTAGCAGAAGAGAAGATATAAGGAATTTTCTTAGAAAACACTTTTTCGCCAAGTACTTCTGCTACCGTTCTCGGCATCACGACAAAAGTTGATTCTGCTTCCTTTTTCTCCAGCCAGCTGATTGCATCCTTTTGATATAGAGATAATGAATACGCCATTTGTTCAACATATTCTTCCACTACTGACAGCTCGTATTGATCAATCGTATACATTTCAGACTCAAATACAAGTGCCTCACCGATTTTATCAAGTAAACGGCAAAGCTCGTCCGCCGCCTTTTTGACACGCTGGTCATTTTTTATTTCTAAACGGTGTGAACCGGCTACTTCCTTTGATTCTTCAGAAAGAACATAGAAAAATTCGTCGTTTGCGAGAAGCGCATCTTCAATCAATTCTGCAAACTCTTCTCTGATGTCATTTTGCAGCAATCGTTCTAAAAACAATTCAAGAGTAGACTGCTTCACTCTATAGGTTAGCGCTTTTTGCGCAGCAAACTCTAACAAGTGCCCCTCATCAAATACAACTGCACTATGATCAGGCAAGAGCGGCAGCTGGCCCTCTCGTTTGCGTGATTCTTCCGTCCACACATGCTCCATATAAAAATCATGGGAACAAATGATTAAGTCCGTTGACTTGCGGTAGTAATCTCTGGAAAGTGTCAGACCGCATCTGTGTCTCATATCACAAGTCAGACAGTCCTGAAACGAGTCGTAGCTTACGTCAGACCACTCTTCATTCGATAGATTTGCGTACTGCTTACGGTCGCCATACGGATAAAAGCGCTGCATCGCCTGTGACTCGTGGACAAATGACGGTAACGACTCATAAAGATCCAGCCATTTATCATCATCAGAACGCTGCATTGTTTTTTCAAGCTTCTTCAAGCATAAATATTGCTCATGTGATTTTGACAGCCTTGTATCAATTTTCAGATCAAGATGCTCAGCCAGCTTAGAAATATCGCCCTCTTTTTTCACCAGCTGTTCAATTAATGTTTCATCTGCACAAGCGATGATGGCGGGTTTGCCGACATACCTTGCATAGCTGATTGCAAAAAGAAGATAAACCAGCGTTTTCCCCGTTCCCACTCCAGCTTCGGCGAACATGACTTTTTTCTCTTTAAACGCCCGCTCCAGCTGAAAAGCCATAAATACTTGCTCGTCCCGAAGATCAAACCCTTTTTCGGGAAGGATATCGTAAAACACGTCACCAATCCAATTGTTCAATTCTTCATAAAAATTCTTTGTTTTCGTTAAAGAAAAAGGCAAACGTGATGTTGTCACCTAGTTCCAACCCCCAACTATTCGACATTCAGACCACCAATAATATCATTTTCCGCTGATGAATACAATAAAAAAACTTGGCAATGCCAAGTTTTTTGCAGTTTACTTACGATTGATCACATGCGACGATAAAAAAGGATGGTCTGTTGAATAAATATGTTCTACCGCTTTTTCTAAATCAGTTTGCGCATGCGAAATCACAGACGGAGACGAATCAGTCCCGAGCTCCTTCAGCTCGTTTGCTGTTGCGTCAAGCGCCCTTTGAATAAGATTAAAATGTTCGCTGTTCAGCATGAGATCACCTCTGATGGAAATAATCATCATTGTATGCGAACTTTCCATTTTATATACATGCTTTACCGCATGTTATCACCGAAACATGCACAAACTACACTTGATATTCCGTCTCCGGATTATCCGTCTTATCAACAATATTCTATCAGGGAGTGATGTTGAGATGAGTTATAGAAACCGATTAGATCAGCATTCTGAACTGTTTCATCACAATTGGACGCGGCCTAAACGTTCTAAGTCTCAAGTAAACGGTCACACTGAAATGTCCCAAACCAACATTATATTGAGAAGCAACGCGAAAGCTCACCGTTGGTAACGATAGAATAGGGCTGAAAGATGAAAGAAGACGCATGCAGAGCGTCTTCTTTTTATGCGTTTTCTGTTTTCTTTCGCTGCGGCCTTACTTTTGACCAATATTGATAATAATCTGTTTTAATAAACCCGTTAAAGAGCTTTCGTTTCTTCGTTGCTTTTCTGCCATATGCTTCCTCAAAGTTTTCATTTGATGTCAGCATATACACAGACCAAGTATCAAGCGGCTCGAACGCCTTCCCCATTTCTTTGTACATCTGCTCAACGGCTTTTTTCTCGCCGAGACGCTCTCCATATGGCGGGTTGCCGACAATTACGCCAAACTCCAGATTTGTGGTAAAGTCTTTGACCTGCATCTGTTTGAACTGGATTAGATCTCCCAATCCTGCTTCCTCTGCATTTTCTTTTGCGATTTGAACCATGCGGTGGTCTATGTCGCTAGCGAAAATTGTAAGCGGCTGATCATAATTTGCCTTTTCTTCGACTTCAAGCCGCGCTTTGTTCCACAGATCTTTACCGATCCATTCCCAATCCTCTGATACAAAATCGCGGTTGAATCCCGGGGCGATGTTTTGGCCAATTAACGCCGCTTCTATCGCAATTGTTCCGGAGCCGCAGAAAGGATCAACAAACGGGCGGTCGGGCGTCCAATTGGTTAATTGCACCAAAGCTGCAGCAAGTGTTTCTTTAATCGGCGCACCGCCCTGATCGACACGGTATCCTCGTTTGTGAAGGCCTGTCCCTGATGAGTCCAGCGTAATCAGAGCCTGATCTTTCAATAAAGAAATTTCCACTTTATATTCGGCACCTGTTTCTTCAATCCAATCATTAGCTTTGCCGGATTGCAGCTTGAGCTTTTCGACAATTGCTTTTTTGACGATCCGCTGACAGTCGGGAACGCTTGCAAGTGTTGATTTTACCGATTTTCCGATGACAGGGAATTTCCCGTTTTCAGGTATAAATGAGCGCCAGTTAATCGCTTTCGTTTTTTCAAACAGTTCATCAAATGTTTTCGCTTTAAAAGAAGCAACCTGAACCTTTATGCGGTCGGCTGTTCTAAGCCAAAGGTTCGCACGGCAGATGGCAAGTGCATCACCTTCAAAAATAACTTTCCCGTTATCAACCTTGCATTCGTATCCTAAATCTCGTACTTCCTTTGCGACAACAGCTTCAATGCCCATCGGCGCCGTTGCAATTAGTGTATACTTCTTCATCGTATCACCCTGTCTTTTAAAACTTTTCTCTTTTCAAGATAAAAGCTCTCCTTATACGGGAGAGCTTGTTTTCATCATTTTAAATGTAAGTGGTCTAACGTTCTGTAAGCCATGTTTTGTTCCATCGTACTGCAAACGGCTCATCACCTCGTACTCAGGCGGCAATCATCTATCTACAGAAAGCATTCTGTCCTTCTCTCCGTTGAATTCCGTTAAGAAGGTTCCCCTACCAAAATTTGGGTTTCTCGCTCGAGGGGTTTACCGCGTTCCACTCTCACCATTTCTAGTGAGACTTCGTCACTGTGGCACTTTCAAGGATACTCAGCCATATCCGAAGACGTAGGCTTTTTTCCTGCCGTCAGCCTCTAAAGACTGCCCTAGCTTATGACTTCGCTAGGCACGAACACTACGGGCATCTCAGCACCGTGCGAGCATGGACTTTCCTCTACAGATTCAAGATCTGCAGCGATTACCCGAACGTTAAGAACATGAATTATTATATAACAACTGATTACAATTTACAAGCGCCATTTTTTTCAAGCGTGATCAATCATAAAGCTTGCTGCCAAAAACGTGTTTTTCTAAGTTAGACAGCCGTTTTAAAATATCAAAGTTTGTTGTGTTAGATTGCACAGGCTGTTTTTTGCTTGCTTCTTCAAGCTGTTTTTTCAGCTGCAGATTTTCCTGCTGCAGTTCTTCAATTTCTTGATGGAAGGTTTCATAATCCTTAATAATCATATCTAAAAATTTGTCAACGTCTTCTTGCTTGTAGCCTCTAACGCCTGTTTTAAATTCTTTTTCCAAAATTTCTTTCGCAGAAAGCTTTACTTTATCAGCAAGCATCTTTTTCACCTCGTATCGTGAATCATCACATATATTTTTTCAGAAATCTGTACGGTTGTCAAATTTCTCTTATTGCTATGAGTAGCTGTCTTCCTCTACTGTCACTCTCAAGTCATCCATTGTAATAAAGTAGATGGGATAGCCATCCTTTTCGCGCCTTTTTTCCGCTGTCCCAAGCATATACTTAGGGGAGCCTTCCTTTTCCGGGTCATATAAAAGCAGAAGCCCGTCGGACTTATCAATGAAGAACTGATTTTTTTGTTTGAATTGAAGCGGGCTTTCATAAGGACGGTGAGTCAGGCTTGCTTCATAGTCTGCCTGAGCCAGAACTGCTTCATACAGTTCCTTATTCGGTTCTTTCCAGTTCTTTTCCTGCTCGTAAAATGGTGTGATGACAGCTACCTTTAAGTCAGGGTATTCCTCCTGCAAATCATATGCAGCTTCTGCGGCCCACAGCTCCGCTCCAAGCTGGCCCGAAATTAAAATCCATTCTAATCCTTCATCCAAAAAAGCAATCAGTCGGTTCTTAATGGCTTTTTTTATGTAATACAGCGCCTTGTCATCCTGCTTAAATATCCCGAGTTCAAACGGTTTATAGCCCGTAATTGCCAGTACTTTCATCATTTCACCTGCTTTAAAAAATGGGGCTCCCGTGGGCCCCATTTGTTGTGCTGCATTGTTTACACCATCAAGCTGCACGTTTTCCATACTAGTAGTCGCAGCAAGGTTTTCCTGCTTGAAAATGCTGATGCGTAGCCGGGTCAACATTTGAGAAAGTGTGTGGAAAGTAGTGAACGTGCTGAAAATGCTGGTGGTTTACGTTTGTTGTATGCTGTGGGTGAATGTGCGGCACGATAGTCTTCGAAAACGTATGATGTTCACAGCAATGAGTAGGATGAACAATTGGCGCCATCATATGCGGTCTGCAGTGATGCATGATAAAATCCCCTTTCCATAAACTTTATTACAATACTAAGCTATGAAAAATAAGGGGTACATGTTCTGATGCAAAGACCTATTTTAAAAGTGTGCAATTAAGCTGTCTTTAAAGTTTGAAAATACAAAAGCAATCAAAAATACCACAACAAAGAACAAGTAAAAAACACCCTTATACATACCAACTCTCCCTTTAAAAATAACTAAAGTCATTTTACAGGATTCGCCGCTATTCTACAACAAAATCAATGTGAATTCAGCAAAAAAAATTCATGGCGAAACAAGTCGTCTTTTGCGCTTTCCCGGGGAATATTTAAGAGGAATATTTCCTCTTCAGCCGGGCAATTCTCACATGCAGTTTTTCAGTTTCTTTCTCTGATAAGCATGCCGCCTCGCTAAGCAATTGCTCTGCTATTTGCAATGCTTTTCCGAATTCTTTTTTCTTATGCTCAAAATATTTCACGAGCTCTATTACAGCAGCGTATCTGCACTTCTGGTTTTGCGAGCGGGACAGCTTTTCCCAAAGCGGCACTGCTTCTTCCAAGCGGTTTTGTTTTTTGTACAGGAGCGATAAATCCAGCCGTGCACTGTCCTTGTCCTCAAACGATTTTTCTATAAGCCTTTCCAACTGCTTGATCGCTTGGTCCGTTTCTTTATGAGCCATAAACCATTTCGCCATAGCATAGGCTTCACTGTGTTCTTTTGGCGCATGTGATTCTGAAAGGATTTTTTTAGACATATGGATGTACAATGAAATGAGTGATAACACATCCATTTCATTATGATGCAGGACACCTTTTAAAAGATCCGGCTCTTGCGCCTTGATAAAATGAAAGTAAAGCATTGGCGCCAAGTAGCCCGGTGTGTCTTCTAGTCTGCGGATGCCGAGCTCCTCTTTTTCAACCGTGCCAAGAGATACGCGGTCCATTTTGTGTTTCCACAGGCGTCTAGCTCCATGCAAAAGATCAAAGTGGCCAAACTCCGGAAGCTTCGGAAGTCTGTCACGGATCAAGGTGTGCCTTGTTTTCACCTGCGGCCAATCAAAGGCTTTGCCGTTGTAGGTCACAAGTGATGTAATGTCAACCTCGCTTAAAAAGCTTTGGTACAAGGCGACTTCGTTCCCCGGTTTGGGCAAAAGATGCTGTTTGACTGTCACTCGGTCTTCATATACTCTCGCATGCCCAAGCAAAAAAATGGTATTCCCAGCTCCACCCCCAAGACCGGTTGTTTCTGTATCAAAGAAAAAGAGGTTGTTTTTGTTATACCCTTTTGCTGACAACGTATGCGACAGGCCGCTTTGATTCCACAGTGTGATCACTTCCTCAAGCTCAGAAAAGCTGTATAACCCATGGCGGTGAGAAAGCGGATATTCTACTTCTCTGATGAGGCAATATTCATCTTCGAAGATGAAAGGCTTCATGCCAAAAGCCTCCCACTCTTCTAAAAACGGGATGTCATCAAAGTGGTTTTCTTGTTTGCCTGCTTCTATTTTTTGTTCTCCTTCATCGAGCACCATGTGCTTTTTCATCCGCTGGAGTTTCCCTTTTAATGACATATCCGGCCCCCCTCCTTACGACATTTGATCCAACAGCTGCAAAATTCTTTCCTTTGCTTTTATCCCTTCTATTTCCGTACCTATACAAGACGGACAGCCGTCATGACAAGGACAATGTGTAATCAGTTGTTTCGCCGCTTCATTAATGTCTGAAAAACGTTTAAAGACTTCCTCCGCCAAACCGATACCGCCCGGATAATGATCATATAAAAATATGGTTGGCAATCCGGTATGGGCTGCTTTGATTTGAGAAACAACATGAACATCATTTCGATCACACATGATATACACAGGGACAATATGTTGCAGCACATTCGAGATGCCAAGAAGCAGCTGTTCCAGTGTCTTTTCCCCGATGTCTTCATCCGCTGTTTTGATTTCGAGCCAAGCTGCACTTGTATGCAGTTCTTCTTCCGGCAAATGAATAGGTCCAGACCCAATATTTTCAAAAGTGGTCATTTTTATTTTTTTAAAAATGGTCGGCAGGGCATTGACAGTGACGTCTCCGTAGTGCAATGATGTACGGCTTTTTTCTTTCGTTTTATCGATTTCTAATACCTTCAGCTGAACTGCCAGGTTTGCATCCGTATAATATTCGACATCGACTTTTCTGACATACGCCTTTTTATGGTCCCAATCGAGCTTCTCAACTTGATACTGAACGCCTTCATGCAAATAAATTGCTTCATCATGCAAAAGCGTCATCGCACTAAAACGGTCCATTTCACCGATAATCCTTACATTTGCAATATCCGACTGATCAACTATAACGACATTTTCCTGGGAGGCGGAACGCAAACTGATGTTTGAAGCAGGGAACGACTCACTTGCCCAATGGTACCGTTCGCCGTTGCGGTGAAGAACAGCCTCTTCCTGAAGATACTCAAGAATATCACTGACTTCCATGGCTCCAAATTCTTCATCAGCTCTAAAAGGAAGCTCATAAGCCGCACACTTTAAGTGGTCTACTAAAATAATCAAATTCTCCGGATTGATTCTTGCAGATTCCGGCGAACGATTAAAGAAATATTCAGGATGCCGCACAATATATTGGTCAATCGGTGTTGAATTGGCTACCATGATAATCAAAGATTCACCGTGTCTTCTGCCGGCTCGTCCCGCCTGCTGCCAAGCACTTGCAACACTTCCGGGATACCCCGTCATTACACACACTTGCAGCTGGCCGATATCAACACCAAGCTCTAATGCATTCGTACTGACCACTCCTAAAATGTCGCCTTCTCTCAGTCCTCTTTCGATTTCTCTTCGCTCTTTCGGCAGATAGCCTCCCCGATAGCCTCTGATTGATTTTGTTCCAATCTCTTTTTTCACAAGCTCCTGAATATGGCTTAAAATAATTTCCACCCGAACTCTGTTTCTGGCAAAAACAATGGTCTGCACTTTGTTTTTAAGGAACTCTTTCGCCAGTTCATTCACTTCTGCGGTTGCGCTCCTTCTAATATTCAGCGGTTTGTTCACAATTGGCGGATTGTAAAACACAAAATGCTTGCGTCCGCTCGGTGCGCCGTTGTCATCGACCAGCCGCATCGGTTTGCCTGTCAGCTGCTCTCCCAATTCCTTTGGGTTGGCAATCGTTGCGGAAGTACAAATAAAAACTGGATCACTTCCATAAAACCGACAGATCCGCTTTAGCCGCCGGATCACATTTGCTACATGGCTGCCGAACACACCTCGATACGTATGAAGCTCATCGATGACGATATACTTAAGGTTTTCAAACAAACTGACCCATTTCGTATGATGCGGTAGAATGGCAGAATGCAGCATATCGGGGTTTGTAATGACAATATGACCTGCTTTTCTCACCTTTTGTCTGATTGCCGGAGACGTATCCCCGTCATATGTAAAGCTTTTAATATCAATGCCCATTTCATCAATAATTTCATTTAGCTCGCTCTTTTGGTCTTGTGCCAGCGCTTTAGTCGGGAATAAATATAACGCCCGGTTTGTTTCATCTTGGGCGATGGACTGCAGGACTGGGAGGTTGTAGCATAACGTTTTTCCTGATGCTGTTGGCGTTACGGTAACGATGCTTTCTCCTTTTTGCACATATTGAAAAGCGGAATATTGGTGAGTATATAGTTCATCAATGCCCCTTTTCGAAAGGGCCGCTTTGATTCTCTCGTCTATACTTTCGGGCATAGGCCTTGTTTTTGCTTCCCGAGGCTCAATTTCATGCCAATTCACAACGTTTTCATTTCCTTTTAAATCAGAAATGAGTTCAGTCAGTGATTTCTTTTTCATTCTTTACACCTCTTTGTCAAGTACAGTTTACCGAATATTTGTTTGCATGGCTAGGTGCAAATTTTATACAGTTGAATAAAAAAAGCAAGGCATACGCCCTGCTTATTTCGCTTTTATTGTAAGGAGCTTTGATTCGCCTTTACGAGCAGCCTTTTCGCCTGCCGGCACAATTGATCCTACAGCCTCACCATTCATTATAACGATTGGGATGACTGTGCTGCTCGCTTTTTCTTTTATTAATTCCAAATCACATGTAATCAGCGGGTCACCGACCTTCACTTTATCCCCTTCTTTAATGTGGGCAGTAAATCCTTCTCCGTTCATATTGACTGTCTCCAGCCCGACATGAATTAACAGCTCAATTCCCGAGCGAGTCCGAATGCCAACGGCGTGTTTGGTGTGGAAAATCTGAATGACTTCACCTTCAGCGGGAGAAACGATTTCACCGCTAGAAGGTTCCACCGCTATTCCTTCTCCCATCATTTTCTGTGAAAAAACAGGGTCCGGCACATCTGACAGGTCCATTACTGTACCGTCTGCCGGAGAATAAATAACCTCTTCTGTCACCTTTTCCTGAGTTTTGCCCATTCCGAATAATTTTTTCAGCAATGTATTTTCTCCCTTCTCATTCACTTCAACCGTTATCCCTTCATTCACCACTATTTAACCACACTTTCAATTTTGCTTCAATTTATAACAACATCTGGCATAGACGCATAATCTGGATAAAAAAGGCGGTGGCGAAATTGGAATTCTATGATGACAAAAAGAACGAACTGCAAAAGAAAGAAGAAATCATAACGGAGGCAATCGACACTCTTTTTCAATCCTCAGCGTTCGGCAACCTTATAAACAGATTTCAGAACCTGATCAACTCAAGTTTAAAGGATGTGCAGACGACCATACATGTCAGAGAAAGAGATACTGGGCTGTATATCGATATTACCATTCCGGCGACGTTTCGAGATGGCGAGATCGTCGTTGATGTTAAATCGAGGTATCTCCATGTAACACTCCAAGAAAAACAGAAACACCAAAATGAGGCTACCTTTACAAGCATGACAAGAACGGTTCAGCTGCCTTATGAAGTTCGCCAAGAAGATATGGAAACGTCTTGGAACGAGCAGACAATGACACTTTTCTTTCCAAAAAATAAGCATGAATGAACGATTCATTCATGCTTCTATCATTTAAAAAAGCTGGTAAATCCCTTTATTAAAGATCCGACCTGATTCATTGCACTCATTACTTGACCTGTCGTATCCATCATTTTATTAAAATCAAATTGCCCATTGGCTTTTTTGAACTGCGACATAATGCTTTGAAATTGCGAAGGCTGCTGTTGATTAGGCCTTGGGATAGGATAAGGGTTAGAAAATACAGGCGGCTGCATAGGCATAGGCTGGATCGGAGCATAGGGCTGATAATAATCCTGCTGTCCATAATGCTGCTGAGGCAGTTGTTGCTCTAAATAACCGGGTGCAGCCTGCTGATAATATCCTTGCATTTGCTGAGGATAATAATAGCCCATTTGCCGAGGATAGCTTCGAGAGCTCCTGTTCATTGCGATTCCCCCCTAAACACAACATATTTCTCTTCTATATATGTATGAATGACTTCTATTGTTTGTGTCACAAGTGATGATTAGCATTTGTCAAATTGTGTCGAAAGTTTAAATTTTTTAAAAACAGAAAAAAGTCGAATCATTATGGTACCATATTTTCAATACAGATGAGAGGGGATGCACCATAATGAACGTATCATACTTAAGCAAACGTTTTGCAGAAATGAAGAAATATGAAACAGACTGTATGAATAAACTGATGGACTTTGCCAAGTTCCTCTATATTCAAGGACATCTCAGCATAACTGAGTTTCGTAACAGTATGAAGGTTCTCGAAGCAAATGGAGCAGAAAGCCCGGCATATGAGATGAATTAACGTCCGGCCCCCTATAAAAACGAAAAGAAGACAGCCTTTTACCGGCTGTCTTCTCTTGCAATTTCATCCTTTACTGCGTGCAATGTATAAAGGACTGACTCAGTGATGTCCTTGAATCGTTTTTTATGAATATGATGAACATATGATTGAAGGACCAATTCCAGGAAATTATCCTTTACGGCCTCAATTTGCTCTTTATGCACATATTTAGGCCGGCGGACTTTTATCAATTCAAGAGCACCCTCTGCCCAGCGAGCGGCCAGTTCATCATTCTCTTCAACTGCAGGCTTTATCGTCTCAAAAAAATCATAAGAATGATTACTGTTTTTCCCTTCCTGATACCGATCAGCGCCTTTTTCAGCAACTTCAATCATTTGCTCGGTCATTTCCAGCAAAGTTTGTGATAGCAATATCTTTCACCTCAATGCCTATCGTACCAAATTTCACTCGCAAATTCAGCCGATGCGGTATACCTTCTCAAACGCATACCTGTGTTCAGGCGATTGATACAGCTCATTTATACAAATATGAAGATCTATGATTTCTTCTTCCAGCACACTCAGGCGATCGTTTTCCGTTTCCCGCATCTCAGCCTCTAATGCATTTACAGAATGATTCAGGCTTTGCTCAGCTCGCGTTAATTCATCTTCTATATCAGAAAGCATACGGAGAATCTCTGTCTTGCATACATAACCGGACATTCGTGTACCTCCCTTTCCTCGTCTCTCCCGGTTAAAATTCTTTGCTCTCAAGGCTCTTTCCTTCCTCATGACAAAACTAGAAGCAAATCGCCAAACAAACAGGTATTCCACGAAAAGCTGAAGTTTTCGACAAAAACACCCGCAAAAATTGTATGATCCTCCTCGTTAATGCAAACGATACTTGTGAGGAGGTGCCGTATGAAAACAAGACCGAAAAAAGCCGGCCAGCAAAAAAAGACTGAATCAAAGGCAATCGATTCTTTAGATAAAAAATTAGGCGGCCCGAACCGCCCTTCTACGTAAGAAGCAAGGAATTTCCTTGCTTCTTTATTTTTTCAGCCACTGCTCCACCGCAAAAAGCGCATGAAGCTGGCGCTTTTTATGTAAATACCAGTCTGTCAATTCAATCTGCTTCGGCAATTCCTCGCGCCTAAAGAACGTTTTCTTTATCTTTCCATGAAACCAATCTGTTTTCGTTCCGTCTAATGAGTGGATTAACTCAGGGTAGCATGTCCTTAGCATAGGAGATGTTCTTTTTGTAATCCCGATTATCTTTTCCATATCAAAACGGGAACCTGTGTGCGGCACTGTGTGCAAAAAGTGATAAAAAGAGGAGAACAATTCTGGCTTGAACAGCAATTGAGACAGCTGCTTTCCCAGCCTTATCCTTTCCTCCGCCTTTGAAAAGCGTTTCACTGAAATGCCGTAAAGTAACCCATTTGAGGAAGGAAAAATAACGGTGTTAAAATGCAACCAATCACTTAAATAAAAAGGAATCGTGTCAAAAACATTCTTTTTAAACGAAGGATTTTGTATAATAGGTGTTTGGATAGTGTTTTGTTCATTTATAATAAGGGCATACATTAGCCGCTCCGTATTTCGCTCATGCCAAAAACGGGTCCATTCTTCCGACATAAATTGTGAGACGCCAAACACATGCAGCAGATGAAACAGCGGTTTCCCGACTCTTTTTGACCAGTGGTATAAAAGAAGCTGCGGATAGGCATCCGAAAAAATAAGCCAGTTCGCTCTTTCATAGGCTAAAAAGAACCATTCTTGCTGTCTCTCACGGAGTCCAAGCTGAAACAGACTGCCTTTTAAGTCAGTCATTGACCAGCCGGCATTACGAGAAACGAAAGAAGCCAAAAGCGACCATTTGATTTCCGGATGACGGTCGTAAAATGCTTTATAAGCATTTGTTCTTGAAATGTTATCCGCGTTTTTTATTTTTGTCTGCCGCTCAATTCGGCTCAGAAGCTTTCTAATGGTCTGTTGTTCTTGCACGTTCATTCACTTCCGTCATGATTAGTTTAATAAGGAGGATGAGAAAGTGATTCGGTATCCTAACGGAAAAACATTTCAGCCGAAACATTCGGTTTCATCCCAAAACAGTCAGAAAAGGGCCCCGTCTTACAGTAATCGCGGAATGACCCTCGAAGATGACTTAAACGAAACGAATAAGTATTATCTGACAAACCAAATTGCCGTTATACACAAAAAGCCGACACCTGTTCAAATTGTAAATGTCCATTATCCAAAAAGAAGTGCCGCAGTGATTAAAGAAGCTTACTTTAAACAATCATCGACAACAGACTACAATGGGATTTACAAAGGGCGGTATATTGATTTTGAGGCGAAAGAAACGAAAAACAAGACCTCTTTCCCCCTGCAGAATTTTCATGACCATCAAATCGAGCATATGAAGCAGGTAAAGGCTCAAGACGGTATTTGTTTTGTTATTATATCCGCTTTCGACCAGGTTTATTTTTTGGAAGCCGATAAGCTGTTTTATTTCTGGGACAGAAAAGAAAAAAACGGCAGAAAATCAATTCGAAAAGATGAGTTGGAAGAAACAGCTTATCCGATTTCTCTTGGATACGCACCCAGAATTGATTATATTAGTATTATTGAACAGCTTTATTTTTCGCCATCATCTGGTGCGAAAGGTTGATTAACGAAAGGTTGAGATGTTATGTCAGATCAATTTAACAGCCGTGAAGCTCGGCGAAAAGCGAACAGCAAGTCGAGTCCTTCACCGAAAAAAGGCAAGAAACGAAAAAAGGGCGGATTGTTTAAAAAGACCCTTTTCACTTTACTCATTCTGTTTGTTTTAGGCGTAGTCGGCGGTGCTGTTACATTTGCCGTCATGGTTTCTGATGCGCCGTCCCTTGATGAAAGCAAATTGAAGACGCCTTATTCATCAACGATTTATGATAAAAATGGAAAAGAGATCGCCGAAGTCGGCGCCGAAAAACGGACCTACGTCTCGATAGATGAAATTCCCGATGTTGTAAAAGAAGCCTTTATCGCGACAGAAGACGCTCGTTTTTATGAGCACCACGGGATTGACCCTGTCCGTATCGGCGGTGCTTTAGTTGCCAACTTTAAAGACGGCTTCGGGGCTGAAGGCGGAAGTACGATCACCCAGCAGGTCGTCAAAAACTCCCTTCTTTCACATCAGAAGACGCTGAAACGGAAGGTGCAGGAAGTATGGCTTTCGATTCAGCTGGAGCGCAATTACTCTAAAGATGAAATTTTAGAAATGTATTTAAACCGGATTTATTTTTCTCCTAGAGCATACGGTATCGGAAAAGCGGCGGAAGAATTTTTCGGCGTTACAGATTTAAGCAAATTGACTGTCGAACAGGCTGCGACGCTTGCAGGAATGCCGCAAAGCCCGACAGCGTACAATCCCGTTAAAAACCCGGATAAAGCGGAAAAACGACGGAACATCGTACTCAGTCTGATGAAAAAACAAGGATTTATTTCTGATTCTCAATATAACAAAGCGAAAAAAGTGGCAGTGAAAGACGAAGGCGTCGTGTCACAGAAGGAATATGAAAAAGCAAGTACAAACAAATACAGCGCATTTGTTGAAGAGGTTATGAAGGAAATTGATGAAAAATCTGATGTCGATCCATCTGCTGACGGATTAAAGATCTATACGACATTAGATACAAAAGCACAAGATAAACTAGATGAATTAATGGACGGAGACACCGTCGGATTTACTGAAGGCATGCAGGGCGGCGTTACCCTTCTCGATACGAAAACCGGAGAAGTGCGGGCGATTGGCTCCGGAAGAGATTCTACGGTTGGTGGCTATAATTACGCGACCCAAGCCCAGCGACAGCCTGGGTCTACCATTAAACCTATTCTCGACTACGGTCCAGTGATTGAAAATAAAAAATGGTCAACTTACGAGCAAATTGATGACTCAGCTTACACGTATTCAGATGGAACACCTATTCGAGACTTTGACCGTTCCTATAAAGGGGTCATGTCTATGCGTGAAGCCCTCGCCCAATCACGTAACATTCCGGCTCTAAAAGCATTCCAAGCAGTCGGAAAAGATGCAGCAGTTGATTTTGCTAATGGACTGGGGCTCGGATTAAATAAAGAAAAAGTGTATGAATCATATTCTATCGGAGGATTCGGAGAAGGTAATCCCGGTGTCTCTACTCTAACTATGGCTGGAGCATACAGTGCATTCGGAAATAACGGAACATATAACGAACCGCATTTTGTAAAGTCTATTGAATTTAACGATGGCACAAAGCTTGATTTAACACCAAAATCAAAGTCTGCAATGAGCGATTATACTGCGTTTATGATTACAGATATGCTGAAAACAGCTGTTAAAACAGGTACTGGACAGCTTGCACAAGTTCCGGGAGTGGAAGTTGCAGGTAAAACAGGTACAACAAACTTTGATGAAGCGGATATGCAAAAATACAATATCGCACAAGGCGGTGTACCAGATTCTTGGTTTGTAGGATATACACCTCAATATACCGCTGCTGTTTGGACAGGTGTAGATTCTCAAAATAAGATAGGAAAAAAATCTTTAAATAAAACAGAGCAACAGATTGCAAAGCGCATCTTCGCCCAGCTCATCGCCGATGTCGATGACGGAAGCGGATCATTTGAGAAACCTGACAGCGTAGTGGAAGCCTCTGTAGAAAAAGGCTCAAACCCTGCAAAACTGGCAGGGCCAAATACGCCAAGCGATAAGAAGATCACAGAGTACTTTGTTAAAGGCACAGCTCCTTCTACTGTTTCTAAAACATATGAGAAAGAAGAAAAAGAGGAAACAGCTAAATTGTCTGGTTTAAACGTGAAATACGATAAAGACAATCAATCTTTAACGTTAAGCTGGAATTATGACGGAGATGCGACCTTTGCTGTAAAGCAATCTGTTGACGGCGGCAGCTACTCGGAAATTCAAAACAGCTCTGCAAAAGAGGCAGTCATTTCGGGTGTGCAGCCAGGATCTGTATACAAATTCGAAGTAACAGCTGTCAGTGATGATGGCAAAAGTACAGCTTCCACATCTTATGAGGTGCCAAAAGCTGAAGACGATGAAGATAAAAAAGACCAGCAACAAACGGATGATGAAAAACAAGATGATGAGAAGACTCAGGATGATACACAAACTGATGATTCTCAAAAAGATGACGGTCAGACGGATCAAGATCAGACAGATGATTCAACAAATGATCAAGACAAAAAACAAGACAACACGAACACCAATCCGTCTGACAACAGTAACCAAGACCAATCTAACAATAGTAATAACAATAACAGTAATAACAGCAACAACCAGGATACGTCGGATGGTGATTCGAACTCAGATACGAATGACTCAACAGGTACTGACACGAATAAAAATAAAACAGACACATCTAATAAAACACAAACAAACTCATCATCAATTGAAAAAACAAATTAACCAAAAAAGCCGTCACCTTTGGGGTGATGGCTTTTTTGGTACACAATAAAAAACCTCCCGTTTTAACAGGAGGTTTTATCGATTCATCGCATGATATTTATAAAAGTGCTTTTTCATTTCGGTAATCAGCTCATCAAGCTGAATAAAGCAATGGTATTGGGTCGGCTTAAGAAGAATAAATTCCACTCGTTCAGCCCAATTAATCGGCTTTGCGGGATATGATTTCTCCCTCAGTTCTTGCCAATCGAGCGATTGCACCGGCTCACCTGCTGTCCAATGTAACGAAGCCAGCAAACACACAATGCCCTTTAACATTTCGTTTTGGTCACATCTCGATTTTCGTGTTTGAAAGACTGGGAGAAGTGATGCTTTGATGTCATCCCACACTTCAAATAAAAGCGGAACGTATTTCCCGCTGTCCTCCCATGGCAAATCGCCTTGTAATTCCGTGCAGAAATCAAAATACACGGGATTGGTCTGCAAGGTTTTCTTCATATCCGAGGAACTCTTCTGGCCAAGACTGCGCAAGTATTGCTCATAGGAAGCCAACACTTCTTTTGCTTGCATCATCGTTTCACCAGTCCTTTTTTATCCCTCTTCTGCCCTTCTCTGCACAAAGAAAGCAGCGGACACTCCGCACAGCGCGGAGATTGGGCTTTACAGTGATATCTGCCGAAGAAAATAAGCCGGTGATGCGTAACGGACCAGTCTTCTTTGGGAACCTTGCGCATCAGCGTCTTTTCAACTTCCAGAACCGAGTCCTTCCACCGGCAAATGCCCAATCGTTTGCTGACTCTCTCCACATGGGTATCTACGGCAATGGCCGGCACGCCAAACGCAACGGATACCACTACGTTTGCAGTCTTTCTCCCGACCCCTGGCAGTTTGACAAGCTCATCGCGGTCTCTCGGCACTTCTCCGCCGTAATCTTCAATAATCATTTTACTCAGCTTTTGAATATTTTTCGCTTTATTACGATATAAACCGATTGATTTAATATCCTGCTGAAGCTCTTCCAGCGGAACAGCCAAATAGTCTTCCGGCCGTTTATATTTTTGGAATAATGTTTTGGTCACTCTGTTTACAAGTGCATCTGTACATTGCGCAGATAAAGCAACAGCCACCACTAATTCAAAAGGATTGGAATGAACCAGTTCACACTCCGCATGAGGAAACATGTCACCTATCTTGTCTAAACAGAATTCAATTTGTTTTAGATTTAACACGATTGTCACCTTTTCACTTTATTGTTCAAGCCAATTGTAAAAAGGAACCTGCCTTTTATACTCTTTTTGCGGTTCATTCTGCTTTGCTTGTACACGCCGGAATTTTTGGCTGTGTATTTTTGCCTGCTCCACAGTTTTAAGCCCGTTTTTCTTCCATTCAAACAAAATCCGGTCAATGTAGCGGAAACTGAGTTTTCCTGATAATACAGCCTCTTTTAACGCGTGTTTGATCAGTTGTGCGTCATGCTGATCCTGGTCCTGCCAGATCGCCAGCGTTTCACACTCCAAAGGCGATAACGGTCTTGCGAACTCTTCCTCAAAAATGGTATAAAGGCTTTTTTGTTCCCCTTCTGCTTTTCTTTCCTGTGTTTGATTCTGTGCAAGCTGAATATACTCGTACAGTTTCCCCCATAAAGGCTGAAGAGAATATTTCTCAAATTTGATGCCGTTTTGATCCTCGCATTCTTCAATAAACAGAAAGCCTTTTTGAATAAACATCCGCAATCTGTTTGTGCATTCTTCAACAGAAATTGACATACCTTCCTGCAGCTGATTCGGTGTAGGAAAATATGATCCTTTTTCTAAATGCATTTTAATTTTTAACAGCAGAATAAGTTCTGTTTCATTAAGCCCAAGCTGTTTATAATGCGTAAGCAGAAGATTGGGGATGGTTGATGTTCCCTGCTCCTGCATATCAATAAATTGCTGTTTTTTCATCGTCACACCTCTTACTGTAAAGGATTGTGATTGCCCCTTTACTGTAAAAAGTCTCCCTTGCAGGAGACTCTTTTTTGTTTCATTTGAATGTATTACGGATACAGACGGTTTAACAGTCTTGGGAACGGAATCGTTTCACGAACGTGAGGCGCTCCGCTGATCCAAGCTACTGTCCGCTCTAATCCAAGGCCGAAGCCGGAATGAGGAACTGATCCATATTTTCTAAGTTCAGCATACCATTTATATGCGTCAGAATCCAGTCCATGTTCTTTAAGACGGGATTCCAAAAGTTCCATATCGTGAATCCGTTCAGACCCGCCGATGATTTCTCCATAGCCTTCCGGCGCAATCAAGTCAGCGCAAAGCACAACGTCCTCACGGTCAGAAGCCGGCTGCATATAGAACGGTTTTAAGGACGTCGGATAGCGAGTGATGAATACCGGTTTGTCATAATGTTCAGCAATCGCTGTTTCATGAGGCGCTCCGAAATCATCTCCCCACTCGATATCGTTAAAGCCTTTTTCTTTCAGAAATTCAATCGCTTCATCATACGTGATTCTTGGGAACGGGGCTTTGATTTGCTCAAGTTTTGACGTGTCTCTTCCCAATGTGTTTAATTCAATTTTACAATTCTTAAGAACTGATTGTACGATGAAAGAAACGTAATTTTCCTGTACTTGAAGGTTTTCTTCAAATTCTACAAACGCCATTTCCGGTTCGATCATCCAGAATTCGATTAAGTGACGCTTTGTTTTAGACTTTTCCGCTCTGAATGTCGGTCCGAAAGAGAATACTTTTCCTAAAGCCATTGCCGCAGCTTCCATGTAGAGCTGGCCGCTTTGAGA
Organism: Bacillus sp. FSL R5-0416; assembly: GCF_037975425.1. Classification (NCBI taxonomy): domain Bacteria; kingdom Bacillati; phylum Bacillota; class Bacilli; order Caryophanales; family Bacillaceae; genus Bacillus; species Bacillus sp. FSL R5-0416. The sequence goes on from NZ_CP150252.1 coordinate 2,346,718, forward strand.
CAGATACGCATCTTCATCAAAGTACTTTGTCGCAAAGAGTTCTGTTGTACCTTCAGGTGCGCTTCCAGTCAAAATCGGCGGATCCACTTTTACGAAGCCTTCGTTATTAAAGAATTCGTAAGTCGCGCGAATGATTTCATTACGGATTTTCATGATCGCATGCTGGCGCTTTGAACGCAGCCATAAATGTCTGTGATCCATCAAAAATTCCGTTCCGTGTTCTTTTGGTGTAATTGGATAATCGGTCGCTTCGTGAATGACTTCAATATCTGTCACAGCAAGTTCATATCCAAGCGGAGAACGCTCGTCCTCTTTGACAATCCCTTTTATATAGAGCGACGTTTCCTGCGTCACTGATTTAGCTGTTTGGAAAATGCTTTCTTCCACTTCCGCTTTTACTACGACACCCTGAATAAAACCGGTACCGTCCCGAAGCTGTAAAAACGCAATTTTCCCGCTTGAACGCTTATTAGCGACCCAAGCTCCGATCGTTACTTCCTCACCTACGTGCTTGTACACTTGGTTGATTGTTGTTTTCAACATATTTCCCTCCAAAACAAGAAAGACATTCGGAAGCTCATTGCCCCGCGAACTCTTTTATCATCACTTTATTATACCCGCTCTTAACTAACCGGGTCAATGCAGATAAAAAGCGGCTTTTCTGTCAGCCGCTTTTTGATCTGTTAGCTATGTTTTTCTACAAAACGCTTGATTCTTTCAATGGCTTTTTCAAGAAGATCTAACGATGTTGCATAAGAAAGACGGACATTCTCAGGAGAGCCAAATCCGGATCCTGGAACAATCGCAACTTTTTCCTCCTCGAGAAGCGCTTTAACAAATTCATCTACATCTTTGAAACCGCAAGAGTGAGCTGCCTCTTTTGCATTTGGGAACAAGTAAAAAGCACCTTCCGGCTTCACACAGCTGAACCCTGGGATTTCTATGAGCTTTGCATAGATCGTATTTAATCTATGTTCAAATGCTTCTCTCATTTCTTCCAATGGCTCAGAAGGCCCGTTATAAGCAGCAATCGCTCCGTATTGTGCGATTGATGTCGGGTTTGACGTGCTGTGGCTTGCAAGGTTCGTCATCGCTTTAATAATGTCTTCAGAGCCTGCCGCATAACCGATTCTCCAGCCTGTCATGCTGTGGGACTTCGATACGCCGTTTATAATGACCGTTTGCTCTTTCAGTCTGTCTGACAGCTGTGCAATGGAAACATGTTTCTTTCCGCCGTATGTAAGTTTTTCATAAATTTCATCTGACACAATCAAGATATCATGTTCAAGGCACACTTCACCGAGCGCAGATAGTTCTTCTTCCGTATACATGACACCAGTCGGGTTGCTTGGAGAGTTAATAACGATTGCTTTTGTTTTTTCCGTAATTGCATTTTTCAGCTGCTCAGGCGAAATTTTGAAGTGATTTTCCTCAAGCCCTTCTACATAAACAGGCTTTCCGCCAGCGAGTTTCACCTGCTCCGGGTAGCTTACCCAGTAAGGCGTTGGAATAATAACTTCATCTTCTTCATCCAAAATCACTTGGAAAAGGGTATACAGAGCATGTTTGGCACCAGTGCAGACAATAATTTGAGACGGTTTGTATTCAATATTCTGGTCGCGTTTAAATTTCTCTGCAATGCTGTTTTTCAGTTCAGCCAAACCACCGGAAGGCGTGTATTTCGTATGGCCCTCGTTCATCGAACGCACAGCGGCATCAATAATATGCTGCGGTGTATTGAAGTCAGGTTCGCCTGCTCCTAAGCCGATGACATCATGGCCTGCGGCTTTCAGTTCTTTCGCTTTCGCTGTGATTGCCAGTGTGGTTGATGGTGTTAATGCGGATACTCTTTTTGCCAGTTTCAACTTGAACTCCCCCTAATTCGTCTTAAGGCGTGATATTTTTGAGAATCTTTCCAGTTGTAAAGTCCACATAACTTAAACTGTATTGCCCTTCTTTGTCTAAGTACGTCACTTCCCAAAGCAGGACGTTTCCTTCTCTTGCCAGATGAACCTCTTTTTGCTTTGAAACCAGCCCTTCATCCTTTATGATTTTCGCCGCTTTGTCTTCAGAGATTCCCTCTTTCGCTTCTTTTGAGAGAATTTTTGCTTTTTTATCAGCAGGAACCCAGACATATAATGCAGTGCCTTTTTTATCCGTTCCCTTTACAACATAATATTTTTCTTTTCCGACAAATGTTTCGACTTGATCAACATTGGCGAGATCGGTTTCTTTTTTAGCTTCAGCAGCTGCTGCTTCGTGCCCCTCTTCCTTTTGTGCCATGGCTGATTTATAAATGCTTGCCGAGACAAGAAGTACTGCTAAAAAAATAATACCAAAAATGACGGTAAATATTAATGCTTTTTTTCTCATCTTCTCACCTACGTACGATAAATGGTAAAAACGGCTTGGTTTTTGTTTTCTTCATCCAGCGCAAGGCCGAACATCAGATTGTCTCTTTTCAGTGTACGATTCAATGTGTCCACAATTTTATACAGATCATCAGAATGCTCTACATTAATTGTTGAAAGAATTTCGATTTTACTTTCCATTTTTTCATCCTCCAGTTTGAACAAATATTGTTAGTCATACTCCATTTCAGGACACGCCATACTAGTATCACAGAGCGGGAAATCCGCTTTTAAATAAAACACCATCCTACTCCCACACCGCAAAAGCCGCTTTATGCGGCTTTTATTCTTTTTCCCCTGCAACATAAGCTTCAAGCTCGCTGTCAGTCATTTCGGATACTGAGGTTGTCGGCAAGGCATCAAGAAACAGCCGGCCGTAACCAGCGGTTTTAATCCGTCTGTCCAATATCATAATCGTTCCCTTGTCTCCCGCAGAACGCAGCAAGCGTCCGATTCCTTGCCTGAAGGTCAGCACAGCTTCCGGTAATGACACTGTTTGAAACGGATTCTTTCCTTTTTTGCGGGCAAACTCACATTTTGCAGCATGAAGCGGGTGATCAGGGGACCGAAATGGGAGCCTCACGATCATTACTGTCGTCAGCTCATCACCAGGGAAATCAACGCCTTCCCAAAAATGATTTGTTCCGAGCAGGATCGCCTGATTGGATGTTTTAAAAGTCTTCATCAGTTTGCCGGGACTTCCGCCTGTAATCCCTTGTGCCAAGAGCTGAATGCCGGAAGCACTCATGTTATGCTTGAGCTCCTGGTGAACCTTTTTCAACATATCATGGGATGTAAACAGCACAAGAATTTTAGGCTGTTTTTCCTTTGCCATCAGTTCGATATAACGGGCTGTATCCTGTATAAATTCAGGTTGTCCTGTATCCTGAATTGATTTCATTTCCTTTGGAATCATCACCTGCATACGCTCATCGTAAGAAAAAGGTGACTCAATTCTCATTGTCCGCGGGAAAAAGTCACTCAGTCCCAGTCGTTCAATCATAAATTGAAAAGAACCTTCGACTGTAAGGGTTGCAGATGTCAGCACCACACTATTTTTGCGCGCGAAAAACTGATCAGCCAGAAGTTCACCAGGTTCAAGAGGCTGTGCGTAAATGGCCACTGCATTTTTCGCACCCTTTGCATCTATTTCAATCCAAACCGCTTCATCGTCATCAGACCCAAAGAAGAGCTTCTGCAACGTCTGACAGTAATGCTGCAAGCCTTTCATGCTTCTTTGGTATTCATCGGCTAAAAAGACGGTTTTGCTCTTCATACCCTTCAAATGTTTTTCCATCAGGGATGACTGCGCCTCAAAAAGCTGCTGCAAATGTGTCAGCATGGAACAAAGCCTCTCCGCACCATCTGTTAAGATCGACCAGCTTTTATCCTGGCTTTCTTTGTTCACCTTAAACACTAGACGGTTTAAGTCTTCTTTAGGTTTTCTTCGTTTGACAAAAGAATGTACAGAGCTGAAGAAAGCATCACTTTCTGCTTGAACATGCTGAAGCCACTCTTCCAATTCGAAAAATGAATCAACCGGCAGGCTGTTTCGCTGGAATAGCTGTCTCATCTTTTTTAGAAGTCCCTGCTCCTTCAGAGTGCCGATTCTGCTCAATTTCGTATGCAATTCTATGTACGTAGCTCTTTTCCCTAAATGTTCGCTTGCCGCACGTTCAAAATGGTGTGCTTCATCAATAATAAATGTGCCGCTTTCGGGAAGCCTTTTTTTCTGGCTGCCTTCATCGGTCAGCAAAAGAGAATGATTGGTGATCACCAAATCGGAACGCAAAGCAATCTGTTTGGCCCGCTCGTAAAAACCGATCACATGCTCACTGCGACTTCTTTTATAGGAGTCATCGTCATAAGCCAATCTGTCCCACAGCAATTTTCCGCCTGAAGGCAAATTCAGTTCCGCTACATCTCCTGTATTTGTCTCTGTCAGCCAAACGAGAAGCTGTGCCTTTGTCAGTACGGCATCATAATTATCATCTTCTTCATGAAGCACCTGCTCAAATTTATACAGGCATAAATAATGCGATTGCCCTTTTAAAATCGCCGCTGTTACCGGAAATGGAAACAGATCTTGGACAATCGGCAAATCCTTTGTGAGAATCTGCTGCTGTAAAAGCGTCGAATACGTGCTGATTATGACCGGCTTTTTTGATTTCTTGGCAAAAAGCGCAGCCGGAATAAGATAGCCAATCGTTTTTCCGATGCCTGGAGGAGCTTCAATCAGCGCATGCTCACGATTGGCAAACGCATCAGCCACCTCTCTCATCATCATCATTTGGCCGTCTCTTTTTTCATACCCAGGCATTAACTCTGACAGCGCTTTTTCATTTCCCGCTTCCCAGCTTTCGATCTCAAATGAGAAGTTCTCGTCCTCATTTATACGAACATCGATAGCTTCAGGTTCTCTGACAGAAAACGAAGAAAAGCGCGTATAGCCCGGTATCTCGGTATGTCTGTTTTCATTAATGAACATATCCAACAAATGCGTCAGATCACTGATGAAATGCTGCGAAAGCCTTCTTAACTGCTTTAATGTCGGATAAGGAAGCTGCCGCAGCTTTTCAAGGATTTCCAAAAAAATAAGCCCTGTCACTTCAGCATCGCTGTCAGCCCGGTGCGGCTGATCATGCCGCAGCTGAAGCTCCTCGCTTAATTCCGTCAGCTTATACCCTTCAAATCCCGGAAAAACAATACGTGAGAGCTCGACAGTATCAAGCACTTCACAATCTGGGAGCTGAAAGCCCGCCTTATGTAGCTCATACTTGACAAATCCAAGGTCAAAATGGATATTGTGTGCGACAAAATAAGCGCCGTCAAGCAATTGGAATACTTCTTCAGCAACTGCTTCAAATGGCTGTTCATTCTCGACCATTTGATTAGAGATTCCAGTAAGCTGCTCAATAAAAGCAGGGATTGATTTATTTGGATTAATGTATTTTGAAAACCGCTCAGTAATTTGTCCATTTTCGATTACAACCGCTGCGATTTGTATGATTTTATCGCCTTTCTTCGGCGAATTCCCTGTTGTCTCTACATCTATAACAACGAACCGTTGCTTATTCATTAAAATGGACACCTCAATTCTTGCATACGACAAAAGTGTAACACGTTTTGTACGGAAATGGAGCGGCAAAACCGTTTTACTCTCAAAATCTTAAAAGAAAACCCCCGATAAAGGGGGCTTTTCTTCTACAAAATTGTACGGGCTGGTTCGTTCCCCAGCATTTGTTCAATTTTGTTTTGATCATTCAGAACAGCCACTTTCGGCTCGTGGCTTGCCGCTTCTTGATCAGACATCATTTTGTAGGAAATAATAATGACCTTATCTCCTTCCTGCACAAGGCGTGCGGCTGCACCGTTTAAGCATATGACGCCGCTTCCCCGTTTACCAGGAATAATATACGTTTCAAGACGTGCTCCATTATTATTATTCACAATTTGTACTTTTTCATTAGGAAGCATTCCCACAGCATCAATGAGATCTTCATCAATTGTAATGCTTCCCACATAGTTCAGGTTTGCTTCCGTAACAGTTGCCCTGTGAAGCTTGCCGCTCATCATTGTTCGATACATATTATATTCTCTCCATTTCTCGAATATCAATAATGATATTATCTATTAAACGCGCTTTTGAAAAAGCAACTGCAACAGCGAGAATCATCTTTCCAGCAATTTCATTCACAGGCTCGAGTTCCGGATAGGAATAAAGCTCTACATAGTCTATGGTTCCGCTAGTCGTTTCAATGATTTCTTTTGCAGCTTTTATCACCGCTTCAGGATCTCTTTCACCGGCTTGGATCAGCTCCGCACTTGTTTGAAGGGCCCGATACAGCTTAGGCGCTTCTTTTCTTTCCTCAGCTGTTAAGTATACATTGCGAGAGCTTTTAGCTAAGCCGTCTTCCTCTCTGACCGTATCGACAGGAACCAATTCAATATCCATGAAGAAGTCACTGATTAACCCATCAACAACAGCTACCTGCTGCGCATCCTTTAAACCGAAATAGGCACGAGTCGGCTTGACTAGGTTGAAAAGCTTCGTCAGTACGATCGCGACCCCGTCAAAATGTCCTTCTCTTGAGCGCCCGCATAACACGTCTGTGCGTCTTTCTACATGAATCGTGACATTCTTTTCACCGGGATACATATCATGAGCATCTGGCGTAAATAAAATATCGACTCCGGCGTTTTCTGCAAGAGCTGCATCCCGCTCAATATCGCGCGGATATGCTTCAAAATCTTCATTAGGGCCGAATTGTGCAGGATTCACAAAAATACTCATAATAACGGCGTCGTTTTCTTGTCTTGCTTTGTCTGCTAAGGTTAGATGGCCCTCATGCAGAAACCCCATCGTCGGGACAAATCCGATTGACTTGCCCTCTGAATGATATTGTTTTATGGCTTCTTTCAACTGTGAAATATCAGTAATCTGTCTCATCTTATTTTCCCCCGTACAAGCCGTCCAGCACTGTCTGGTTCATTTGAAAGGAATGCTTTTGTTCAGGGAAAGCACGATGTCTTACATCCTGAACATATCCGCTGATTGCTGTTTCGATGGTTTCATCAATGCGCGTATATTGCTTTACAAATTTAGGTGTTCTCTCAACACCGTGGCCAATAATATCATGATAAACGAGAACTTGTCCGTCCGCTTTCACACCAGCACCGATTCCAATGACCGGTATGCTTAGCGTCTCGGCAATTTTGGCTGTGAGTTCTGCCGGCACACATTCCAGCACAAGCATCATAGCTCCTGCTTCTTCGCATTTTATACTGTCTTCTATTAATTTTTTGGCGCTTTGTTCGTCTTTGCCCTGTACTTTATAGCCGCCCAGTACGCCGACTGACTGCGGTGTCAAACCTAAGTGACTGACTACTGGAATGCCTCCAAGCGTCAATGCGCGAATGGATTCAAACACGCCTTCTCCGCCCTCAAGCTTCAGTGCGTCAGCTCCGCTTTCCTGAACGATAGCCGCTGCATTTTTCAGCGTATCTTCCTTAGATAGGTGATAAGACATAAACGGCATATCTGTCACAATAAAGGTATTCGGCGCACCCCTTTTAACGGCTTTTGTATGATGAATCATGTCCGCAACTGTCACACCGACAGTTGAATCAAGGCCGAGGACGACCATTCCGAGTGAATCACCGACTAAAATCATGTCAACTCCCGCTTGTTCAGCAAGTTTAGCTGCCGGATAATCATAAGCGGTCAGCATGACAATCGGTTCTTCAGACTCCTTCATTTTTAGAAAATCCAGTTTTGTTTTCATGTTTTCTCCTCCTCATGTTTAGAGGAGATGATCTGCCGTTTTCTTCTGCAAGCCAAAAAACCTTCCGTTACAACGAGAAGGATTCTTCACTTTCTAAAGTTCGGCGAGTTTCATCCCTCTGTCCCAGTCCTTTTTTGGATCAAGGCAGACTGCTGCAATGTCTATCTATTTTAATAATAGGTGCAGTTCGCAGGCGATACTGCCCAATGGAAGTATACCAAAATCAACGGGCTTGTACCAACACATTAGCCCAATTCGATATCGGCAGAATAGATTTTTTTAATGCCTTCGTTCGTTTCTAAAAGCAGAACGCCTTCATCATCTATACCTAACGCCTTCCCGTAAAAGGTTCCGTTTAACGTTCTGGCTCTCATATTAGTGCCAATACCGAGCGCATAGCTTTCCCATAAAAGCTTAATCGGCGTAAATCCGTGCGTCATATAATCCCGGTACCGTTTCTCAAAGCATAGTAAAATATGCTGGATGACGCCGGCCCGATCAATTTTTTCCCCAGCAGCTTGGCTGAGGCTTGTCGCGATGTCCTTCAATTCATCTGGAAAATCATTAGGCTGCTGGTTAACGTTAATGCCGATCCCAATGATCACTGAACGTACGCGGTCTTCTTCAGCCTGCATTTCCGTTAGAATACCGACTGTTTTTTTTCCGTTAATCAAAATATCATTTGGCCATTTAATATCCGTTTGGATGCCTGCTGCCTCTTCTATTCCCTGCACAACAGCTACTGCAGCAAGAAGAGTCAGCTGCGGTGTTTTTTGGAGCGGAATGTCAGGCCGCAAAATCAGGCTCATCCAAACACCGTTTCCTTCTTGAGAATGCCATACCCTAGACATTCGGCCCCTTCCGGCTGTTTGTTTGTCAGCCACCACGAGGGTGCCTTCCGGTGCGTTATTATTCGCGAGCTCATGAGCCGTTTTTTGCGTGCTTGAAAGAACGTCATGGTAAATAAGATGCTGGCCCATCACTTCCGTTTTTAATCCAAAACGAATTTCGCTTTCACTGAGTTTTCCGGGCTTTTTGATGAGCCGATATCCCTTTCTTCTAACGGCTTCTACTTCATAACCCTCTTTCCGAAGCTCTTCAATATGCTTCCACACAGCAGTTCTTGAACAGCCGAGAGCATCACTGATTTTTTGGCCGGAAATAAATTCATTGCCGGCCTGAGAAAATAATTCAATAAGGTCTTTTCTTAATGTTGACCGCATGTCTTCAGCCACTCCTCTATGTGTTTCTTTTGATTGGAGAGCTTCCCTGTCACAACAGCCTGCTCGATCCGCTGTAATTCTTCCGACACCCATTTTCCGGCCGGCTGGTTTCGAAGCGCAAGCAAGTCCTTACCCGTGATATCAAGATCCTTAAGGCTTTTGATCGGCAGGTTTTGATAAGTGTACTGAATGTCCTTCAGTTTCTTTTCATCCAGTTTTTCGTTTTGACGAAGCTGCGATATTTTGGCCGCTGAGAGCAGTGCTTTTTCCCCAGCTCTGTACATTGTCATTGCGTCAAGGCTCTGGCCAAACGTATCGACAATGTGAATGGCTTCCTTGATCACTTTTCCCGGGAGCTTCCAGGCTTTCAGGAAAAGGGGCGCGTCTTTTAAAACTATGCCAAGGTTAATTAAAAGAGCAGCCCAAAGCTCCTCACGGGATGTTAAAGAGAAGAATGGAAACTCACTCGTTGAAATCAGGTTTTCTCGTTTATGATAAAAACCAGGAAGCTCTTCATACAATCTCGTTTGAATGAGCGTTTGAAGCGCCTGGCGAGAAGCTCTTCCCTTCAGCAATTTCTCGAACTCTATAGTTTTTCGTTCGACTGAAACATGGGAGAGGAGTGATTTTTCTTTCGCAATGGCTTCTTCTGTTTCCGGTGAAAGCGTAAAGCCAAGCTGACTCATAAAGCGTACGGCTCTCAGCATACGAAGCGCATCCTCTTGAAATCTATCCTCAGGCTTTCCAACGGTTCGAATCACTTTCTGATCAATATCTTTCTTGCCGCCAAAATAATCAAGCACCTTCCCGTCCGCTGTCATGGCCATCGCATTGATCGTTAAATCTCTTCGTTTTAGATCCTCTTCTAATGATGAGATAAATTGCACTTCTGACGGTCTTCTGAAATCAACATAATCAGATTCAGTTCGGAATGTCGTGACTTCATAGGTTTCATCCTCCCAGAGCACAATAATGGTCCCGTGCTCTTTGCCTACATCAACAGTTCGCTGAAACAGCCGTTCTACTTGATCAGGTGCCGCATCTGTCGCGATATCGACATCTCCGATCGTTCGTTTCATATAGCTGTCACGAACTGCGCCCCCGACAAAATAAGCCTGATGGCCCGCTTCGATTAAGATGCGGAGCACGGGAAGTGCTTTGATAAAAACTTTTTCCATGTGATCACTCCGGTTCTGCTAAATCGGCATAAATCTGTTCATACTGGCTGACAATTTTTTTGGAAGAAAATTCATTTTTAAGCATCTCTATTGCCGCCTTTGTAAAACGATTGCTTAGCTGTTCATCTTCTAAAATGCTCATCGCGCGGGCTGTTGCGGCCGTAACATCACCGACATCCACCAAAAATCCGCTCACATTGTTTTTAATAACCTCAGGGATACCGCCAATGTTTGTTCCGATACAAGGCACTCCGCAAGCCATCGCTTCAAGCAGGACAAGGCCAAAGCTTTCTTTTTCAGATAGCAGCAGCTTCAAATCGCTAATAGAATAAAGCTCTTCAACACGGTCTTGATTTCCAAGCATTAAGACTTGGTCTTCCAAGCCATATTTTCTGATAAGCTCGCAGGCTGTCGATTTCTCCGGACCGTCTCCGACTAAAAGCAGCTTCGCTTTCGTTTTGCCAGCGATATTGCGGAACACACGGATGACATCCTGCACGCGTTTAACTTTTCTGAAGTTGGACACATGGATGACGACTTTTTCATCTGGTAAAATTCCATGTTTCTCTTTAATTGCCGCTGTGTTTTTCTTCAGATACACACGCTCGTCTATAAAGTTATAAATCGTTTCAATTTTTTTCTCCGGTTTAATTAAATCGTATGTTTCAGCCGCAAGCGCTGAGGAGACGGCAGTCACCCTGTCTGATGACTCAATAGCAAAACGGATCAGATCTTTTAGAGACGGATCATAACCTAACACCGTGATATCCGTGCCATGCAAAGTTGTAACAATGCCGATATTGCGTTTCAGCATTTGTTTTGCAAGATAGGCGCAAACGGCATGCGGGAGAGCATAGTGAGCATGGATAATGTCTAAATTCTCCCGTTCCGCCACCTCTGCGATTTTGCTTGCCAATGTCAAATCATACGGAGGATACTTAAAAACAGCATATTGATTAACCTCAACTTCATGAAAATGAATATTGGGATGATATGTATTCAGTCTAAACGGAATGCTTGATGTGATGAAATGGATTTCATGTCCCTTTTCAGCAAGCTGCTTCCCCAGTTCTGTCGCAATGATACCTGAGCCTCCAACGCTCGGATAGCATGTGATTCCTATTTTTAGTTTTCTCATTGTTCGCCCCCAAGCACATCATGATCAAGCATCAGCATCCGTTTTGAAAAGAAACCTTCGGCATACTCCACGCCCGCTTCTTTACCGTAAAGCTTTTCTCTCGCTTCAACGATTTCAATATACCCATTCGTCAGAGGAGTAGAAACGGAATCCTTTGACGGGATAAACTGGCTTTTGTAGGCGTTGAGGCTTTGTTTCTTTGCCTCTATTGTATCCGAGATATCAATAACAAAATCCGGCTGATGAAAACCATTTATCATATAATAGTAAACCTTGCTGACTTTATGCGCCGGAAGGCTTTTTTCGTCTTTATATTTATGGATTCCGGCGGAAAAGATCGCTTCTTCCACCAGTGCAGCCGCATTGCCGTGATCCGGATGGCGATCCTTTTTATACGGCATAAAAACCGCTTTTGGCCGACAGGTTCTGATGACAGTGACAATCGACCGAATTGCCTGATCACTCATTATTAGGCCGCGGTCTGGAAGCGTTAGCTGAATTCTTTTATCTGCGCCTAATATGCGGGCTGCTTCAGCTGCTTCTTCTTTACGCAAACTGACCGTACCGTTAGAAGAGAGTTCCGCTTCTGTCAAATCGCATATCATTACTTTTTTTTCCTGTTTGACAAACTTCGCTATTGTGCCGCCCATTCCGATCTCGACATCATCACTGTGGGCGCCAAAAGCAAGAACGTCAGCATTATACATTCGGCTCTTCTCCCCGAAGAAGGTCACGGAATTCGAAAACACCTTCATCAAGTGTGCGGACGAGAATTTCCGCAGTACCCATATTTGTGGCGAGCGGAATGGAATACACATCACATAACCGGATTAATGCCGAGACATCCGGTTCATGCGGCTGCGCGGTCAGCGGGTCGCGCAAAAAAATGACAAGATCGAGTGCATTGGCAGCGATCAGTGCACCGATTTGCTGGTCTCCCCCTAAAGGGCCGGATTGAAAACGTTCAATTTGAAGACCTGTCGCCTCTTGAATTTTCAACCCTGTGGTTCCGGTTGCGTATAGATCATGATTCTTTAAAATATCCCGATAGGCAGTCGTAAATTGAACCATATCCTGTTTTTTCTTGTCATGCGCGATCAAAGCAATTTTCATTGTTTATCCCCCCGTCTAATCAATGATATTTTCTAAACCGTACACAAGCTGATCAATCTTCATGACTTGTTCGACTGACAGTTTAACGCCTGACATGAAAGAAGCCCGGTTATAAGAATCATGGCGTATCTGAAGCGTTTGGCCATCCATGCCGAACATGACCTCCTGATGCGCGATCAGTCCCGGAAGACGGACGCTGTGCAAGCGAATGCCGTTTTGCTCCGCTCCTCTTGCTCCTGGGAGAATTTCTTTTTCATCCGGATGTCCTTGCTGCTTTTCTTTACGGACTTCTGAAATCATTTCCGCTGTTTTAAGCGCAGTTCCGCTTGGTGCGTCAAGCTTCTGGTCATGATGAAGCTCAATAATCTCAACATCCTCAAAATAGTTGGCAGCCATTTTTGAAAATTTCATCATCAGTATCGCACCGAGCGCAAAATTTGGCGCAATGATGGCTCCGATCCCTTTTTCTTCTGTTAAAGACGTGAGCTCTTTTAAATCAGCTTCTGAGAAACCGGTTGTTCCGACAACTGGACGGACTCCGTGCTCTAATGCAATTTTTGTATGTACTTTTCCGATTTCGGGCGTTGTTAAATCAATCAAGACATCCGGTTGTGTTTCTGTAAAACAGGCATGGATATCTGTATAAATGAAAGCATCTGACTCAACAGGCATCACATCAGATAATTTTTGCTGATCGTATGTATGGTCTATGGCCCCGACAAGGTCAAAATGAGGTGTTCGTTCTGCCAATTTAACAGCTTCCTGCCCCATTCTTCCACGCGGTCCCGCAATGACTACTTTAATTGTTTCGTTTGACATCTCGATCTCCTCTACTTTCCTTCTTCTTTTCTGGTCCAGCGATCTTTATCTCTTGTATTAAATTTATGCATGACTCGGTCGTGGGCTTCCTCTAAAGAGATATCAAGGGAGTTGGCTAAACAAACCAATACAAATAGCACATCGCCCATTTCCTCTTCCATGCTTTTATCATCTTCAGTCGCTTTTTTTGGTTTTTCTCCATAACGGTGATTCACTTCTCTGGCAAGCTCGCCCAGTTCTTCAGTCAGCCTCGCCATCATGGCCAGCGGGCTGAAATATCCTTCTTTAAATTGGCCGATGTAACGGTCTACTTCAGCCTGTATGTCTTTCATTGTTTTATCACTCACTGAACGAAACCTCCTATCATCCTCTTACATGTTAGCTAATTCAGATACGTTTGACAAATGTTTAAGCACGTTTGCTGTTTTCTTTTTCATCCACTATAATATAAACGCTATCTAATGGAAGGAAAAGGGGTTTTGTGTGATGCTTGGAGAAATTAGATTAAAAAACATATTTTTCATTTTAATCGGAGCGGCAATTTTTTCATTTGGCTTGGTTCATTTCAATATGCAGAACAATCTGGCTGAGGGCGGTTTTACAGGTATTACACTTTTGCTTTATGCCCTTTTCCACATCAGCCCCTCTATCTCGAACCTGGTGTTGAACATTCCGATTTTTTTTATTGGCTGGCGTTTACTTGGCAGGACAATGTTTGTTTATACCCTTGTCGGCACTGTAGCCTTGTCTTTGTTCCTCAGCATCTTTCAGCGATATGAAATCCATATGCCCCTTCAGCACGACTTAGCGCTCGCCGCTTTATTTGCCGGCGTATTCATCGGAGCCGGACTGGGTATAATTTTTAAGTTCGGCGGAACGACAGGCGGTGTTGATATCATCGCACGTTTAGTGAATAAGTATTTTGGGATCCCGATGGGCAGAACGATGTTTGCTTTCGATGCCTGCGTCATCATTTTGTCTTTGCTTACTTATCTCTCCTATAAAGAAGCGATGTATACGCTGGTAGCTGTATTTGTAGCGGCAAGATTAATCGATTTTATTCAGGAAGGCGGATACGCTGCTAAAGGCGCTACGATCATCTCTTCGAAAAACGACCTGATTCAGAAAAAGATTCTTGAAGAAATGGAACGGGGCGTCACCATTTTGAAAGGACAAGGTTCCTACACAAAAGAGGATATAGATGTACTTTATTGTGTGGTGCCGAAAAACGAATTGGTGATGCTGAAAAGCGTGATTAACTCCATTGATCCCCATGCCTTTGTAGCGGTAAGCGATGTTCACGATGTGCTCGGAGAAGGATTTACGCTTGATGAAAATAAAAATCCGCTTCCGCGCTGACATGTAATAGAAAAAAGGCGGCTGACCGCCGCCCCTCATCCTTATTTAGGGTAGTCCCTTTTTTTCAGCTTGTTTTTTTCCGCCTTGTACTTTCTGTAACCGACATAGGTAAGAGCAGTAATGATGATACTGCCGGTTGTAATCATCACCCAGAGTAAAGACGGATCGGCATCATCCTCCTCCACCCTGTCAAACACATTTTTCAGGTCATGCTGAAGAAGGGAAAGCCGTTCAAGCTTCGTGCTCTCTGTCATTTGCTGAAATTCCTCTTGCTCAATAACATCTATATGTTTTCCGACTGTTTCAAGCTGATCCTCTGATACATCGATTGTAAGACTGGGGTAAATCAAGTCATATAAACTGATAAATTCATTCCATTTTTCATGAAAGCTTGTGCTTCCATTCTTTTGGACATCTCGCTTCAGTTCAGTAAAAGCTTCCATAATCGGTTTTTCCAGTGAGCCCCAAAGCGGGTCAGACCGATTGTCAACCGCATCCATCAGCATCCTGAACTGCGCGGCTGCTCTGAGTTTTTGTGTGTCTGATGTATCAGCTTGCTTTAAACTCCGAACCATATCATTATAGCCCAATGTGATTTGACGGATTTGGGATCCCGTTAGCATGGGGTCTTGCTGTTTTTTCTCAGCGGATTTTAATGTTTTTTCAAAATACTCCAAGACTTGAAGCGCCTCTTCATATTTCGCCTGTCGGGTCATTTGAAAGACTGTATCGGATAAATCATTCAATTCCTCGAGGCTTCCCCGCTCTGCAGCCTTGGCATTTCCATTATAAAAAATAAGTGCAATCAACAAACAGATCGTCAGCTTTCGTTTCATGCAGGTCCCTCCCACTCTCTCTCCTTACAGAATATGAAGAAAGGGACAAGGATAGACCAACATTGTCTTTACATCAGCTCAAGCTTCGTTTGCTTTTTTGAGACCACAAGAAAGTAAGCAAGCGCGATTGAGAAGATGCTTAGCCAAAATGTTCCGTATCCTATTTCAGTCATATAATCAGAAAGCATTGAATACCGCGGCATCATATCAAACAAGTAGTCAATGACATCGTTATGCAGTGTCCAGACTGCAGCAATTGCAAGATGCCAAAATGAAAAACGAAAATACGGACTGTATAATACGCCTTGAACAGCCATTGCAAAATGCGAAGCAATTAGCATGTAGCCCTCCCACGGCAAGTCACCAGTTACTGCAAGCACAAGAAAATTCATAGCCACCGCCCATAGGCCATACTTTACGAGGGTAACTAGCGCAAGCGCCTCTAAAAGCGGAGCATTCCGTTTCATGAGAAAGGCAAGCAGCACAAACAGAAAGAAAAACGTTGCTGTCGGACTGTCCGGAACAAAAATCAGGAAACGGGCCGGTGTCTCCAAAAGCTGCGGCAAGTACCAATAGTAGCCGTAAACCGTTCCCAGAAAATTAATGGCTAAGACAAGAATAAGCATCGGCCGCTGCCCTAATACATATTGAAACCATTTCACATCGAATCAACTCTCAGTCTGTAAAAATAATATGTCCATATAAAAAAGCTGACGCCGGGTCAGCTTTTGATAATAAAAGTATATCCTTCCATTTGACAATTCACAATACGTTATTTTGCGGTTGTTTCAGAAATAAATTTTGCAAGTTCTTCGAGCTGCTTATCATTTCCTTTGAACACACCCGCCGGCATTTTGCCTTTCCCTTCTACAGCTATTTTTTTGATTTCATCCGGTTTCAGCCCGCTGTCAACCAATGAAGGCCCGGCCGCTCCTCCCTGAAGGTTATCCCCATGGCAAGAAATACAGCCCTGTTCCTTAAAAACCTTATATCCTTCTGCATTGGTGTCAATGTCGGCTTCTTTTGTGATTTTCCCCTGTTCTTCTGCCTTGGCCCAGTCATGAGTAGCAACTGACTGCCACGTCAAAAATACAGCAGCGGAAATGGCCAGAAGCATCATACCGACAGCGACCGGACGCTTCCACGGCCTTCTTTCTGTCCCTCTGTCTAGGAATGGAGCCAAAAGCAGGGCCCCAAAAGCGAGACCTGGCATAATCATGGCGCCGACCACTGTAAAGCTTCCGGCGGCGTATTCATACTTCAACAGCTGGTATAAGAAAAGAAAATACCAATCCGGCAGCGGAATATAACCAGTATCAGTCGGGTCCGCCATCCGCTCTAAAGGCGGCTGATGCACAATTGTCAAAACGAGAAAACCGATGAGAAAGACAGCTCCAACCATCCATTCCTTTAACAAGAAATTTGGCCAGAAAGCCTCTGTTTTACCGGGATACTCCGAATAATCCTTCGGTATATTCGGCTTTTTTTCAGCCGGTATCCTTGAGTCGCCTACAAATTTCATCCCTTTGCCCCGGTGCATGTCATCCCCTCCCTTTTATTCGCAGATCAAGAGTTTAAAGCGGTCCTGAAATGCCCTGCTTCCGGATCATAATAAAATGTGCAGCCATCAGCCCGAACAATGCGGCAGGAAGAAAAAATACATGGATCGCAAAAAACCTAGTCAGCGTTTGGGCGCCTACAATATCCGGATGCCCTGCAAGGAGCGTTTTAACTTGCGTTCCGATCAAAGGCGTGGCTTCGGCGATCTGCAGCCCGACTTTTGTTGCAAACAGAGCCTTCATATCCCAAGGAAGCAAGTAGCCTGTAAAGCCAAGACCGAGCATAACAAAAAAGATCAGCACACCGACAATCCAGTTCAGCTCGCGCGGTTTTTTATACGCGCCTTGGAAAAAGACCCTCAGCGTATGTAAAAACATCATCACAATGACCAGGCTCGCACCCCAGTGGTGCATCCCCCTGACAATCTGGCCGAATGCCACTTCATTTTGCAAATAATATACCGATTCCCAGGCATTTTTGATATCAGGCACATAATACATCGTTAAAAACATTCCAGATAATACTTGGATAACGGTTACAAAAAACGTCAGTCCCCCAAAGCAATACACAAACGCAGAGAAATGATGGGCGGGATTCACATGTTCCGGTACTTCGTGATCGGCAATATCCCTCCACATCGGTGTAATATCAAGCCGCTCGTCTACCCAGTCATAAATTTTGTTCAGCATGTCACCCTTCCCCCTTAGGCTTTGCTTTTCCAAGATACAGGAAGCCGTCTTTTACTTCTTGCTCATAATGATCAAGAGGCGCAAGCGGCGGCGTGCCAGGGACATTGGTGCCGTCCTTTTCATAGAGTCCGTAATGGCATGGACAAAAGAATTTATTCGGGTTTTTAGGATCACTATTCCAGTTCACCGTACACCCTAAATGTTTACAAATTGGCGAAAGTGCTACAATTTCATCCCCGTTTTTGAAGACCCAGGCTGATCTTGACTCTTCTGACTCATACCAGGCATCGACTTGATTAATTTTAAAATCAAAGCGCTGCGGCTCTTTTGTCAACTCATCAACGCTGACAACCTGAACCATATCCTGCTTCCCTGTCGATTTTAATACCGGGTCGAGTGCGAAGCGAACCATAGGCATGAGCATACTAGCCGCCATAAAACCTCCTACGCCTGTGAGCGTGTAATTCAAAAATTGACGTCTGGATATATCATGTTTTCCGCCCATCTCTTCTCCCCCCTCTAGGTCACCCCTGCAAACTGACTAAAATAGAAAATATTGCAATAACTCTAGACACCCTCATAATATATGAATCTCTCAGCAAGGTCAATATAGCCAAAATATTGTTCATAAGGAAATGTAAGTGTTTTTATGAAGTGCTCCATAACTGTAACAAAACGTTCAAAATTTCAGCAGTGCGTTCATCCAATATTTTTCTTTTTAAAGAGTCATTTAAATGCTCTAATGGAACAGACGGTGTAACAATCATTTTGCCTAACGCATCCTCAGCTCTCCAACTTTCGTCAGATGTGAGCAGGACAACATGCGGAAATTCCGTTATCAGCTCTTCCCGCAAATCCTTAAGCCCTTGAACGGTTATTTCATTTCTATCAACATATGTATAAGGCGGAAGTAAATATACCCGTCCCTTTAACTGCCTTTCAAGTTCTTCTGAGAGAAGCTGCGTAAACTCGCCTTTCTCCGCCGCCATTTTAAAATGGTTATTAACCCTTATGTTAATTAATGGTATGACAGCGGTATCAATGTAATCCTTAGCTTGTAAATAGTCCTTGGCATCAGTGATTCTCCACCTCATCGTTCTCCCCCTTTACGGCAACAAGCCTTGCAATTCACTGCAAGGCTGGTCATATTATGTGAGCTGATTTAATTGGCGCGATAATTGTTCAAATGCCTCTTTATCATGACGATCTAACGCGTCGTCAATGTCTTTTAATAATTTTTCTCTTTGGAATGTGGAAATAGCGTGCTCTAAAATCTGTTCCGCCAATCCCTGATCTTTTTTATTCTCAAAAAGGTTTTTCGGAATATGCGGGTTGGACTCCAGCACCGCCGCATATTCAGGTGAGCTGTAAGCCGAACGGAAATTAAGCTGGATAAACAAATCCTGCTGTTTATTTAATCTAATATCATGAAAAGATTTTTCCGCGTCGGTAGTCATGACATTCTCTTTATAGAACCGGAACGGAACTTCTTCAACACAATGTGTTGACATTATAATGCCTCTCGGGCAAAATTCAGCCTGCTCCACAAAATGAACCTTCTCCATGAGAGAATCATGGCTCATTAAGTAGTTCAAGATCCAAACGCACTCTCGGCGCTTTAACTGATAATGGTTTAAAAACCAACGGATAAAATCTTTTTTCTCATTGACAGAAACAGGGGTCTGCATGTAATTCCCTCCTCTATCGTTCGTATAATCTATATACTTATATGTTCCACATGAATGGTTAATATTCCTGCTTATCTAGAAAATTCATCCTCGATTCGCAAAATCGTTTCTTCCAGCTCTTCATTGGCTCCGTCCATTTCAAGAACCTTTTTCAAAAGCGGCAACGCTTCTTTTTGAAGGCCTTCTTCTAATAGGAAGCTTGCGTATTCATATAAGAAATCTCTATCCTCCCGGTAATGAAGATAGGCAGCCTCAAAGGATTGTTTTGCTTCCTCGTATTGCTCTAATTCAGTATATGCGCTTGCAAGATACCAATTGTATTTCGGATCTTCTTCACCGTAGCTTCGAACCTCTTGAATAAGATCAATGATCTGATCATAATCCTCTTCTTTGTGATACACGGCAAGAAGTGTATGAAGCGCCTCGACAAAGCCCGGATCAAGCGCAAGCGCCTCCTGAAGCAGCTTTTTCCCCTCTTCTGACTTCCCGATTTTTAAGGCCATTTTGGCGGCATAAAGGAAAAGTTCTTTGTTATATTCATCATATCTGATACCCTCTTTTGCCGTTTTTAATGCCTCTTCATACATTCCTTCAGCTTCATAGCTTTTCGAGAGCGGCATATAAAGTGAAGTATAAGATGGATCAAGCTCCTTTAAATCAGACAGCTGCTTAATAGCTGTTTTCACAAGCCCCGCCTGTAAGGCTGTAAAACCATAGCCGAAAATCGTATTAGGATCAGGATTCTCATCGACAGCTTTCTCGTACCATGGAATGGCATCCTCAAATTCACCTGAGGCACTTAACGATTCTGCCAGTCTTTGATGGACATTAACGCCTCCGATCTCCCCCTGCTCCTCAGCCGTTGTTTTAAAATATTGAACCGCTTTTGCATAGGCTCCCTGAGCAAAGTAAAGTTCTCCCAGTGCAAAATCAATAACAGGTTCATTGTCCAGAATGGACTTTGCTTGTAAAAGCTTTTGTTCACTGACTTCGAATAACCCCTGCATCTGATAAAGATCCGCCATAAGCAGCAAACTTTCTGGATATGATGGATCTGTTTCCGGAATAGTCTCCAGCACAGCGAGGGCTTTTTCTTCTTCGTCAATATCTATTAAAAGTTCAGCGTAGAAATTCGTCAGTTCTGTTTCATTTGGATATAAATCATGCAGATCACTAATCAGTGAAATTGCTTTTTCTACATCGCCCCACTCGTAATAAAGCTGGGCTGCAATGGCTTTATCTTCATCATGCAGCTGTTTTTCAGCCTTCGAGAGCGTGTTGAGGCCTTTTTCTGTTTCACCTGCTTCAACTAATTTTATGGCTTCTTGAATCAATGTATTCAAATCGGACCGGTCCTTTCTTTTCCTATACAACATCAACCATACAAAAAAGCTTTATTTGTTCGGGTTAATCTTATCATAATTCAGACGAATGCCCCCGGCAAATAAGATGCTTCTGTACGGAAGGGAATTATTGAGTCTTATTAGTTTACCAAAAGATCTTGAGATAGAAAATGAAAAAAGGAAGATCGCCCTCTGTACAGTAAAGCAGCTCTTTGACCTGCCGGCTTGTAAGTAAAGCACATCCCCCCTTTTTGTTTTTCTATCCCCTCTATAAGACAAGCTATGTTTTTTCGCCTCGAATTATGATCTGCATAAAAAATCCTGAAGTAAAACTTCAGGATTTTTTCGAAAGCTTATTTAAATGCTCGAAGAAGGTTGGATAAGAAACGTGAATGGCATCCGTGTGCTCGATTTCAATCGGCTCCTCCGTTATACAGGAAGCAATACCAAGCATCATTCCGATTCGATGATCTCCGTGGCTGGACACTGCCGCGCCGCCTTTCAACGTTTGTTTACCATAAACCTTCATTCCATCTGCTGTCGGTTCAATTTCAGCACCCAGCTTGCGAAGCTCAGAAACAACAGTATCAATACGGTTTGTTTCTTTCACTTTTAGCTCTGCCGCGTCCTTAATAACGGTAGTTCCTTCCGCCTGAGTCGCAAGAAGCGCGATGATAGGGATCTCATCAATTAAACGCGGAATGATATCTCCTCCGATTTCAACTGCTTTTAGAGATGACGTTTCTATAATCAAATCTCCATAAGGCTCTGCACCGCTATCAGCAGATGGTTTGATTTCAAGTTTTGCCCCCATGTTTTGAAGGACGTCAATAATACCTGTCCGAGTCGGATTTAAACCTACGTTTTTCAATACAATTCTGCTGTTTGGAACCATCGCGCCAGCAGCAAGGAAAAACGCGGCTGAAGAAATGTCTCCAGGAACAAAAATATCAGCAGCTGTCAGTTTCTGGCCACCAGCAATGGAAACACTCGTTTGATCTTCAGAAAGCTTAACGCCAAAAGCAGAAAGCATCCGCTCAGTGTGGTCCCGAGATTTATGGGGCTCTGTGACAGTTGTTGTGCCCTCAGCCTGTAATCCGGCCAGCAAAACAGCAGATTTAATTTGCGCGCTTGCAACAGGTGATACATAATCAATTCCTTTTAATGAAGCGCCGCTCACTGACAGCGGTGTAAACTCTCCTCCGGCTCTGCCGTCGATTTTAGCCCCCATTTTTTTCAAAGGCTCAGTCACACGCTTCATTGGGCGCTTCGCAATGCTCTCATCTCCGGCTACCGCGCTGTAAAAAGGACGGCCCGCCAATATTCCGAGCATCAGGCGAATGGTTGTACCTGAATTTCCGACATCTAAAAGGCTTTCTGGCTCTTTCAGGGCATCGATTCCTTTTCCGTGAATCACGACATCGCTGCTGCTTTGCTCAATGTGAACACCCATTTTTCTAAAGCAATCGATCGTGCTCAGACAATCTGCTCCCGGCAGAAAGTTTTTAACTGTTGTTGTGCCTGCCGCTAGCGCGCCAAACATAACAGAGCGGTGAGAAATGGATTTATCACCGGGAATATGTATTTCTCCATGTAAGGTCTGCACTTTTTCTCGTTTCATTTTTTCCACCTCAATCAGCATAAAAAGTTTCATATTCCGCCCGGGCTTCAATGCATTGTTCTGCCCTTTTGCGGTCGTCATCAGACTGAAAACTGATCCTTAAAATCCCGTTAATATCCTCTCGTGTTTCGATAATGCGGATATTCGTGATACTGATGCGCTCCGCAGCTAAGATAGCTGTTATCTCGGATATTACACCCGGATGATCGGGTACATCCACATATAAATCATAAAATGCAGGTATCGCTCCCTTCTGCCGAAGCGGCAGCCCGTCGCGATAATCCTTGGCTGTTTTAAAATAACGAAATAGATTTTCCGCATCTTCTTGTTCTACATATGTACGGATCTTGTCAATTTCACGAATCCACTCATCAAAACGGTCTAAGATTTTATCTTTATTATGTAATAAAATATCCCGCCACATTGCAGGGCTGCTTGATGCAATCCTTGTAATATCTCTGAACCCGCCGGCAGCAAAACGCTTAACAAGCGGATACAGGTTTTCCGAATGATGGGTTTGGTGAACAAGACTGGCTGCTACAATATGCGGAAAATGACTGATTACACTTGTAACGCCATCATGCTCCTCCGGCGACATTTCCACAAAATGGGCATTCGTTCCCTTCAGCAGGTTTTTTAACTGTTCCACAGCTTGTTTGTCCGTTTTCTGGCCTGGCGTTAAAATATAAAATGCATTTTCAAACAGGAACTCCTTCGCAGCGGCCACTCCTGATTTATGTGAACCCGCCATCGGATGTCCTCCGACAAATTGATAGCGGCTAGGCAGCACTTGATCAGCGTAATCAACCACTTTTTGCTTTGTGCTTCCTACATCCGTAATCAAAAGCTCATGTTCAATTCCTGAATGAGCCAGCTCTTCAAGCATAACCAGTGTTTGTTCAACAGGTGTCGCAATGATTACTGTAGCTGCCTCTTTCGCACCGCTAATAAACGAATCAGCACGATCGTCTATCACGCCTAATTTTAATGCCGCTACCGCCTGTTCATCAGAGATGTCGATTCCGATAATCCGTTTGCCGGGATGATTTTTTTTGATGGCTAGGGCAATCGAACCGCCTATCAATCCGAGACCGGCGAGCAATATTGTATCTTTCATTTGATTCATACGTCATCACCTGGTTTATAGACTAAAGAGGTGATATTTGATCACCTCTTATAAAATTTCAGCTAAAATGGCAAGTATTTCTTCATTTTGCTCTTTTGTTCCGATCGTAATCCGGAGTGATGTCGGGAAACCTAATGCATTTCCTGACCGGACGATATAGCCTTTTTCCAGCAGAGCCTGAAACAGTTCATCAGCAGGACGTTTAAAGTCAATTAACACAAAATTTGTCTGTGAAGGGTAGCACTTTAAACCATGAGTTTTCGCAAAATCATAATACTGCTGAAGGCCTGCATTATTTTGCTCGACACAGGAAGCAATAAACGCTTGATCATCAAGTGCGGCAATCGCCGCAGCCTGGCCCAGACGGCTCGTATTAAACGGCTCTCTCGCCGGCTCTATCTGGCGAATCAGGTTCTCGTCAGCAATTCCGTATCCGACTCTGAGCGCTGCCAGACCGTATGCCTTTGAAAATGTGCGCAAAATCATCAAATTGGAATACTTGCTTAAGAGCGGCACGGTTTCCGGGTAATCCTCTGCTGTTACATATTCATAATATGCTTCGTCAAGAACGACAAGGACACGAGAAGGAACGTGCTCCAGAAATGTGAGTAATTCTCCTTCAGATGTATAAGTGCCAGTCGGATTATTCGGGCTGCATATCCAAACGACTTGTGTCTGTTCGTCGATGGCTTCTAACATGGCGTCTAAATCATGTGAGCCGTCGGGACGAAGTGCAATTTCACGTACTTCAGCACCTTCAATAACCGCATTATGTTTATATTGCGGAAAAGTCGGGGCAGCAGTGATCGTATTGGTTTTATTGTTTAGAAATGCCCGGCAGATGATCTGAATGATTTCATCGGAACCGTTGCCGAAAATAAGTGATGTTTCGCTGACATCGAGGTGCTTACTGAGCCTTGTCCGCAAAGCGGCGCTATACCCGTCCGGGTAAAGGGCTAGCTGTTGAATCTCATGATGAAGCGCCTCTTTTGCAGCCTCTGAACAGCCGTAAGGATTCTCGTTTGAAGCAAGCTTCACAACTTTATCCAAGCCATATTCTGATTTCACTGCTTCAATCGGCTTTCCAGGCTGATAAGGCTTCAGCTGTTTTAAATGTTCTTTGATACGCAAATCAGTCACCTCATTTTAAACTGTACAAGCCGCCAAACGCCATTGCATAATCCTCAAACTCCTGCAGCGCCTGATTTCTCGTTTCAGCGCTGATGAGCCGGTCCTTTAATTCTTCTATTTTTCTGACGAGCGCGCTTCCCACTACGACACCGTCACTAATTTCATTCATCTTTATGACCTGTTCACGGTTTGATATACCGAACCCTACAGCGACCGGAACAGTGCTGAGATTCTTCACTGTCCGAATGAACGGGTACACGGATGAATTGAACTCATTGCGGACACCGGTCACACCCAGAGAAGACACACAGTAGACGAAGCCCTCGGCTTGTTCAATAATGGTTTTCAAACGGCTTTCGCTTGTCGGCGCAACCAAAGAAATATACGTCACCTCATGGCTTTTACATTCCTCTTGAAGGCTGGCGCTTTCTTCTAGTGGCAGATCCGGAACAAGCAGACCGTCAATATGATTTTCCCGCAGTAAAGCGAAAAAGTATTCTTTGTTCAATTGTAACACAGGATTATAATACGTAAAGAGGATAATCGGAATATTCACTCCGTTTTTTTTCATTTCTCCGCCTAATTCGATTGCCTTTACGATATTCATTCCTTGATCAAGTGCCCGCTTTGAAGCCCGCTGGATCACCGGACCGTCTGCAAGCGGGTCAGAGTATGCAACACCAAGCTCCAATGCAGTGGCGCCTGCTTTTTGAAGCGACTTCGCCAGTTCAATCGAAACCTCAGGAACTGGATCGCCCGCCGTAATAAACGGGATAAACAATTTTTCTGATGGTTGAAGATCCAATTTAAACATGGGCTTTCACCTCTTCTTCCAATACCATCATTAATGTGTTGACATCCTTGTCTCCCCGTCCTGATAAACAGACGAGAATGAGTTGACCGCGATCCATTCCTTTGGCGAGTTTGAATGCTTTCGCTAACGCATGGGCAGATTCGATTGCCGGCAAAATCCCCTCTTTTTCTGACAAAAGCTTTAATGCATCCACCGCTTCTTCATCAGTGATACTGTCATAAGTGACACGGCCGCTCTTATGCAAGTGTGCGTGCTCCGGACCGATTCCAGGATAGTCGAGACCGGCTGAAATAGAGTAGGGCTCAATAATTTGCCCGAATTCATCCTGAATGAGATAAGTCAATGAACCGTGAATAACCCCTACGGTTCCTTTCGAAATAGTGGCGGCATGAAGAGGCGTATCAATTCCTTTTCCTGCTGCTTCAGCGCCGATCAGTTCAACATCTTCATTTAAAAATGCCTGAAACATACCTATCGCATTGCTTCCTCCGCCTACACATGCCACTACTTTATCAGGCAGAGTGCCTTCAATACGTTTCAACTGGTCCTTCGCTTCCTCTCCGATCATTTTTTGAAATTCACGGACCACTTGCGGATAAGGATGCGGGCCGACAACTGATCCAATCATATAAAAGTGATCCTCACAATGCTGAACCCAGTACCGGATCGCCTCATTTGTGGCATCCTTCAATGTTCCGTTTCCGCTTGTTACAGGCACTACCTCCGCTCCAAGAAGCTTCATGCGGAAAACGTTCAGAGACTGGCGGGCAACATCCTCTTCACCCATAAACACAGTACAGGAAAAGCCGAATTTGGCTGCAACTGTTGCAGCGGCAACGCCATGCTGGCCAGCACCGGTTTCAGCAATGATTTTCGTTTTGCCCATTTTTTTAGCAAGCAGCGCTTGACCTAGCGCATTATTGATTTTATGAGAACCTGTATGGTTTAAATCTTCTCGTTTCAAATAGATTTTCGCGCCGCCTAAGTATTCAGTGACTCGATCAGCGTATGTTAATGCAGTCGGCCGTCCGGAATAGTCCTTTAACAGCTTATAATATTCTTCACGAAAAACAGGATCATCCTTGATTTGCTTAAATGCTGTTTCTATTTCATCTAACGGCTGCATGAGTGTTTCCGGAACAAACTTTCCGCCAAAATCACCGTATCTGCCTATTTCATTCGGATATGGATACATATCGGTTCATCCTTTCTTCTAAAAGCCTCATCAGATTCTGATCTTTTTGTCCGTTTTTTTCAATTCCGCTGGCAAGGTCAATTCCTTCTGGCTGCCATTTCAATAGGCCTGTGATGCTATCCGGATTCACGCCGCCAGCGATAAAGCAGCGTTTACCAATAGCCGCATGCTGATATTCCGGCACACATTCCCAAGAAAATGCAACACCAGTTCCGCCTCTAGACCCTTTTACAGATGAATCAATCACAAAGCCGTCAACATTATCTTTAAAGCGGGCTATTTCTTGAGTTGTGTTATCTTGATGGTGAAGCGCCTTCCATATTTCACAGCCTGTCAGCTTGCGAAGAGCATCAGCATCCGCCGGTTTTTCATCACCGTGAAGCTGAATGACGTCGAGCTTCAAGCTCTTGGCAATACGTGACATCGTCTCTATTGATTCATTAACAAAAACACCTGCAACCTGTTTTTCGACACGAACTTGGTTCAGCCATTTTTTTACATCTTGCGGAGATACTTTTCGTTTGCTTTCAGCAAAAATAAATCCTAGGTAATCAGCCTGTGATTCCGCCGCAAGCTGCAAATCCTTTAGTGACCGAATACCGCAATATTTTAATGCCGGTTTCTTCAAAACCTCACTCCCTAAACAAAGCATGGATTGCTTTACGCTGAGAAGTTTGTCTCATCAATGATTCACCGATAAGTACAGCTCGCGCCCCATGTTCATTGACAAATGTTAAATGTTCTAAAGAACCGATTCCGCTTTCGCTGACAAGCAAGGATTCTTTCGGAACGAGAGATGCGATTTGTTCTGTCTGCTTTACAGATGTTTCAAACGTTTTTAGGTTTCGATTATTTACGCCGAGAATGTCGGGTGTGAACACTTTCAATATTTGTTCTAGCGTTGATGCATCATGAACCTCCACTAACACGTCCATCCCCTTTTCACCTGCTTCAAGATATAATTCATGAAGGTGTAAGGGATCAAGCACCTCGCCGATTAACAATATGGCATCCGCTCCGATTCTTCTTGATTCCTCTACTTGAAGAGAATCAATAATAAAATCTTTTCTAAGTACAGGAATCGAAACAGCACGCTTTACGTCTGATAAATAGCTGTTTTCCCCTTGAAAAAACAGGGTGTCTGTTAAAACGGAAATCGCATCTGCCTTCGCAGCCTCATAGTCTTTTGCAATCTGCACAGGTACAAAATCCTCTTTAATAAGCCCTTTTGACGGCGATGCTTTCTTCACTTCGGCAATCAACCCGATAAACCGATTCGGGCTTGCCAGCGCCTCCTTAAATGAACGTTTCTCGAAAGGCTGCTCTACCGGCAGAACCAGTGTTTTCACTTCTTCTTTCTTTTGTTTGATGATTTTTTCAAGCATAGATCTCTTCCTCTTTCTGCTTTAGTCGTTCAAGCTGCGCGGCAGCGCCTCCGCTTGTAATCGTCTCTAACGCCAGCTCCGTTCCTTCCTTCAGTGAGGCGGTAATTCCCGCCGTGTAAATCGCAGCACCCGCATTAAAAGCCGTAATAGATAAAGCGGAACTGCTGCTTTTATTTTCAAAAATATTCTGAATGAGATAAGCGCTCTCTTTCGGAGACTGCACCTGTAAATCTTCAAGTCTGCCATTTGTGAAACCGAAATCTTCGGGTGAAACGGTATACTCCCGGCGCTCTCCGTCCTTTAATTCAATCACGTCGGTCGGTGCTGTAATTGAAAGCTCATCTAAACCGTCACGGCTTGATACAAACATAACGTGCTTCGGCTGAAACGTCTCCAGTGCGCTTGCCATCAGTCCAGCTTTTTCAACAGAATAGACCCCAATCACCTGACGCTTCGCCTGTAAAGGATTGCTGAGCGGTCCAAGCAGATTAAATACCGTTCTGAAACCTAGCTCTTTTCTAGTACCTGCTACATGTTTCATAGACGAATAGTAAAGCGGCGCAAAAAGAAATCCCATGTTGTTTGTTTCAATGCTGCTTTTGACCTTTTCGGGAGTGGTTTGAATAGAAACCTCTAGCTCCTCTAAAACATCAGCGCTTCCGCTTTTAGAAGAGACAGAGCGATTGCCATGCTTAGCGATTTTCGCGCCAGCTGCCGAGGCAACAATTGCCGAGGCCGTTGAGATATTAAAAGTGGAAATACCGTCTCCCCCTGTTCCGCATGTATCAACAATATCAGGAAGTCCATCGACTGTAAGAGCGTGTGCCCGCATTGCCTTCACAAAACCCGCAAGCTCTTCTGGCGTCTCCCTCCGATGAGCAAGAATAGACAATATACCACCCATTTCAGAAGGAGTCATTTCCCCTGCCATCATCATATTCATCAGCGTTTCAGCCTCACCGGCAGTAAGGGTTTTTCCGTCAACGCACAATTGTAGAAATCTGTTCATCAGCTTTATCCTCCTTGCTATGAAACATGTCTTCTGCAATATGAATCGTTTTCAGCAGCGCACCGGCTTTATTACAGCTTTCTTCGTATTCGGCTTCCGGAACAGAATCAGCAACAATGCCAGCACCTGCCTGTATCGATGCAACGCCGTTCTTTACACTCATCGTGCGAATCGTAATACAAGAGTCGATATTCCCGTCAAACCCAATGTAGGCAATACATCCTCCGTATGTCTCTCTCGGTGTTGGCTCGAGCTCTTGCAAAAGCTGCATGGCACGGATTTTGGGTGCGCCTGTTAAAGTCCCCGCCGGGAAAGCAGACATCAGTGCATCGACAGGATGAACCCCTTTTTTCAATCGGCCTGTAACCACCGAGATAATGTGCATGACATGTGAAAAGGAAACAATTTTTGTGAACTCCGGCACAGAAACAGAACCATACTCTGCTACTCTGCCGATATCGTTTCGGGCAAGATCAACGAGCATGTAATGCTCCGCTTTTTCTTTTTCATCCTTCATGAGCTCAACCTTCAGTCTCTCATCTTCAGCTTTGTCTGCACCGCGTTTTCTCGTACCGGCAATCGGATGGATTTCCAAGTGCCCGTCTTGAACGTGGATTAACCGTTCCGGAGAGCTGCCGACTATTTCTCTGTCTAGCAGTTTCATATAATACATATACGGCGAAGGATTGACGATCCTAAGCACTCGGTATAACTCAAAAGCATCTGCTTTTATCGGCACCTCAAATTTTTGTGATAAAACACCCTGGAAGATATCTCCTGCTTTTATATAGCCCTTGATTTTTTCTACATCAGCCATAAAAGCCGATTTTTCATAATTAGAAGATACCGTCTCAAAGCTGGGTGTCTTGTATGAATCAGCAGAGAGAAACAGCTCTTTTATGTTTTTTTGGTCCATCATTTTTTCGATGAGATTTTGGAGCTCCAAATGATTTTGATGGAATACATCCATTTTTTCGTTTTCTGTTTCCTCTCCAGTAAGCCTTGCATATTGGATAAAGTGGACGTTTTTGGTTTCATGATCATACGCAATTAATGTCCGGCAAACAAACAGCATACACTTTTCCATGTCTGTTTCTTTTGTATGCGAAGGAACAGAAGGTTCAATCAGCGGGATCATATCATAGCTTAAGTACCCGACAGCTCCGCCGACAAAAGGAATGCCAAGCTGAGGTGTTTTGATTTTGTATGTGGTATTCATCCAGTTCAGCACTTCTTTTAGTTCATTTCCTGTGTAAAGAGATTTGCTGTCCTGATCAGCGGCCGAAAAACAGCCCTGCTCTTCTTTAATTGTGAGAAATGGATTCAGGCCGATAAACGAATATCTGGACCAAGTGGATGTATCGTCCTTGCTTTCAAGAAGATACGTAATCTCCCTGTCAAGCTTCTCTATCATTTGAATGGGTGTCAGTGTATCGACTGTGAAGGTCTCCACAATCGGTATCGTGTGGTGGGACAAGCTGTCCTCTAAAAATGCGGAAATGTTTGATTGGAAATTCATTGCTCTCACTCCTTATGGCAAGGAGAATGAGAAGATGGCATGAGAGGATAAAATACTATATAACAAATAAACCCAAAAGAAAGACTTCTTTTGGGTAGAATAAACATACATGTCTCAGCTCAACTAAACTCATTCTCTGCTACCCTATTCTCTAACTCAACTCATTCTAATCGCTTTATACACACTCTTGTGTATTTCTAAGCTATTCTTATCGTATTACAATTCAGTATTTTTTGTCAATGATAAATCGGGCCTCAATACGACGGCTTTTTCTAAATATACATGTCTGATCTGATCCTGAGGGACATCTGTCTGGACGGTCATCATGACTCTTATGCACTTTTTCAGACCGCCTGTTACGTCCATTTCCTGCATACATGTTACCGGTACATACTGCCATCCTGAAAGCTCACGAACAGCTTTTGCCGGGAAAACAGCGTGCAAATCAGGTGTAGCCGAAAGAAGCATTTGAACAACATCTTCCGGTTTTGTATGATTTTCTTCTATGATTTTCTCTAACAGCTGTTTTGTTTTTTGTAAAATTTCTTCTTCAGTATCCCGTTCAACTGTAGTTGCTCCGCGAATTCCGCGAATCATCATGATGTCTCCTCCAATCGCCATTTGTTCAGCCAGCTCTCAAGTTCATTTCTGGAAAATGTATGATCAGCAACTTTCCCTAATTCGTTGAGCACAATAAACTGAATCTTCCCGCCGCGGGTTTTCTTATCATTCATCATACGGTCCAAGAGAACCGAAGTTTCCGTCTCTTTTCTGATTTGACTTGGATAACCCAGGCTTTTTAGCCAGCTGACCAAACGTTTTCTGTCCATTTCACAGCCTACAGTCTTTTCGCTTATATATAAAGCAAACTGCATTCCGAGGGCTACGGCATCACCGTGAGTGATCTGCCCGTATCCATATTCCGCCTCAACGGCATGACCGAGCGTATGCCCAAAGTTTAAGTAAGCTCTTATCCCCTCTTCTTTTTCATCCTGCTGAACGACAGACGCTTTAATTGAAATGCCTTTAAAAATCATGTCATTCAGCTGATCATTGGTGATATCACGCAGTGAGTGGATATTCAGCAGCTCCTCCAGAAACGCTCTGTCATAGATAAACGCGTGTTTAATCACTTCTGCCATTCCGGACCTAAGCTCTTTTTCAGGCAGAGAACGCAGGAAATCTGTATCATAGAGCACGGCTTTCGGCTGATAAAACGCACCGATTAGATTTTTTCCAAGCGGATGGTTCACGGCTACTTTTCCTCCGACTGCGCTGTCATGCGCCAAGAGCGTCGTAGGCATTTGAATGAAATCAATGCCGCGCATAAAAGTGGCTGCCACAAACCCAGCAAGATCTCCTACAACACCGCCTCCAAAAGCAATGATGCATGAGGAGCGATCCATATGAAATCGAATCGCTTCACTCTGCAGCTTTGTGTACATGTCCATGGATTTTGCCTGCTCTCCACTCGGTACCGTCACTTTTTTCACAGGCCATTTTTCTTGCAGCAAATGGAGCATTTCATCACCATACAGGCGGTCCACTTCTTCATCCGTGACAAGCATAATCCTTGTTAAAGGCCTGTTTAAAGAGGTTAATAGTTCGCAAGCCTTTTTTCTGATACCTTGTCCGATAAAAACAGGATATGACGAGGAAGCAGTTTGAACATGCAGTGTCTTCATTAAAATTCCCTCGACAGTTTTCTCATATTCTCCACATTTTCTCTAATGCGGTCAATTTGATCTAATCCGAATTGTTCAACGACTGCGTTCGCAATTTCCCAAGCGACAGCCGCTTCAGCGACTACACTTGCCGCAGGAACAGCACAGCTGTCTGAACGTTCAATGCTGGCAGAAAACGGTTCTTTCGTTTCAATATCGACACTTTTCAGCGGTTTATACAAAGTCGGAATCGGCTTCATGACTCCGCGGACAACAATCGGCATCCCTGTCGTCATGCCGCCTTCCAGTCCTCCAAGTCTGTTAGTAGCACGGGTGTATCCTTTTTCCTCGTCCCAAATGATCTCATCATGGACTTCGCTTCCATTTCGCCCTGCTGCCTCAAATCCGATGCCGAATTCCACACCTTTAAATGCGTTAATTGACAGAACAGCGGCAGCAAGCTTGCTATCCAGCTTGCGGTCATAATGGACATAGCTGCCCACGCCTACGGGCATTCCCTCGACAATGACTTCTACTATTCCGCCGATGGAATCTCCGTTTGCCTTTGCTTCATCAATGGCAGCCATCATTTTTTTGCCTGCCTCTTCATCGTAGCATCTGACAGGAGACTCTTCCGTTACGCGCTGCAGGTCTTCAATTGACGTATATTCTGTTTTTTCAGCTTTAACAGCGCCAATTTGCAACACGTGGCCCGCCACCTTAATGCCAAGCTCAGAAAGAATCTTTTTAGCTACAGCCCCTGCCGCCACTCTGACAGTTGTTTCCCTTGCTGAAGAACGCTCAAGCACATTTCTCATATCACGATGATTATATTTAATTGCACCGTTTAAGTCAGCGTGCCCAGGTCTCGGTCTGGAAATCTGGCGCTTCATTTCCTTTTCTTCATCTTCTGTAATTGGAGCGGCGCCCATGATTTTTGTCCAATGCTTCCAATCGTTATTTTCAACTACGAGAGCAATTGGTGAACCGAGTGTACGTGCATGGCGCACCCCGCTCATAATTTTGGCCTGGTCTTTTTCGATCTGCATGCGGCGGCCGCGGCCGTGTCCTTTTTGGCGTCTGGCAAGCTCAAAATTGATATCTTCCTCCGTTATGTAAAGCCCGGCAGGTACACCCTCAATAATGGTTGTCAGTTGGGGGCCGTGTGATTCTCCGGCTGTTAAATATCTCATGACTTCTTCTCCCTTCATCGCATTAACGCTTTTAAGTAAGACTACTATAACATATTTTTCAGCAAAAAGTCAGTCTATCTTTTTTGATAAAAGAATGTATCGGCTGGTACTAGGCCAAATTTCTCGGGGTTGAAGATTTGCTCGGTGCTGCCGACAAAAAGAACTCC
This sequence comes from Bacillus sp. FSL R5-0416, assembly GCF_037975425.1. Lineage (NCBI taxonomy): Bacteria > Bacillati > Bacillota > Bacilli > Caryophanales > Bacillaceae > Bacillus > Bacillus sp. FSL R5-0416. Next base: position 2,380,184 of record NZ_CP150252.1, read on the forward strand.
ATTCTTCTTCAAGCTATGTGCCATTTTTAAATACAGCTCTTCCTTCGCGCTTTCTGTAAAATAAATAAATACATTGCGGCACACGATTAAGTCAAAGTCTTGTTCATAACGATCCGCCAGCAAATTGTGCTTTTTGAATGTAATATTCTTTTTGATTTCCGGTTTCACTTCATAACTTCTATTTGCGTTTTGCGTAAAATAACGATCTTTCACAGATAGCGGCACTTCCTGTAAAGACCGCTCCTGATAAACGCCTTTTTTGGCTTTTTCCAAAGCTTTTTCATCAATATCCGTCGCCAAAATCTGATAACCCGGAAGACCTTTTTGCTGGTCCAAAAGCATGGCAAGCGTGTATGGCTCCTCCCCCGTTGAGCAGGCGGCACTCCAAATCTTTAAAGGCCTAGAGGTCTTGATTAACGGCAGAATTGCAGTCTCAAGAACTTCCCATCTTTTATAATTACGATAAAATTCTGAAACATTGATCGTCATTCTGTCCAATGTTTCATTTAAGAGAGCTTGATCCTTTTCCAATGCCGCAGCAAAGTCCTTAAAGCTTTGGAACCCCTTTTTCTCATAAAGTGACGTTAGCCTTCTCTTCATTTGTGCTTCTTTATATAGTGTTAAATCGACTCCGGTTAATTGTTTCCATTTCGTTGTAAATACGCTGTATGTATCCATCTCTACTCTCCCAGTCTCGCTGTCTTTTTGTCCTAGTATAGCTTGTTTTATCAGGAAATTGTATTGTTTCAATAAAAAAATCAGCTTTTCAGCTGATTTTAGATCGTTGGGAAAGGCAGAGGTCTGATGCACACTGCCATTCAACCCTTTATTCACTTTAATGTAAACCTTTACAAAACAGATCAAAAACCGGCGGCGTTATATGATGCCGGCTCTGTTACTTATTTTCACAATGATTAATAGATCCAGCCTGCCATAAGCTGCTGATATGATACTAATTCTTCATTCTTAAAGAAAATGTTAATCTCGCGTTCTGCACTTTCGAGAGAATCAGAGCCGTGGATGATGTTTTTTCCGACAAACATGCCATAATCCCCACGAATCGTACCAGGTAAAGCTTCTTTAGGGTTTGTCTTCCCGATCAGCTGTCTCGTTACTTCAATGACATTTTCGCCTTCCCACACCATTGCGAATACAGGTCCTGAAGTAATAAACTCAACGAGCTCTCCGAAGAAAGGCTTTCCTTGATGTTCGGCGTAGTGTTTCTCAGCCATCTGTTCAGTCACTCTCATTAACTTGGCACCAGCTAATTGTAAGCCCTTACGTTCGAATCTAGATAAAATGTCCCCAATGAGCTGACGTTGGACACCGTCTGGTTTCACCATGATAAAAGTCTTTTCCATCATATTCTCCACCCCATCATTATGTATGTATAGGCTTTCACACTGCACACCGAAATCGTAACATCTTTCTGATAATTAATCAATCCGGGGCGGAGAAATTTCTTAATATCTACAAAAATTAAAATTTTCTTTTACCGATATATTTTGCGATGGCTGCAAGAGACGAGCGTGCGCGCCCTCGAGGAAGCGTGTTTAATTTCTGAAAAGCTTTCTGCAGATACATTTCGCTTACTGCCATAGATGCTTCAATTGCATCTGTTTTTTTGATTTCTTCAATGATTGGTTCAAGTTGTTCCTGCGTTGTCTCACTGTTAATCAATTTAAGCTGGTTTTTTAATGCAGGATTTTTCAGGGCATACAGCACTGGCAATGTGACGTTTCCTTGAAGCAAATCTCCTCCAACGGGTTTACCCAGTTCTTCTTCAGTTGAAGTAAAATCAAGAATATCATCAATAATCTGATAAGACATGCCGACGTAATACCCAAACCAGTACAATGCCTTATGAATCTTCTCATCAGCTCCAGACGCAATGGCACCAAGCTGGCAGCTGACCGCGATCAAGAGAGCCGTTTTTCTTTTGATACGGCGGAGATACGTTCTGAGATTTTGTTCCATGTTGTATTTGTCTTTGATCTGCTCAATTTCCCCTAGACAAACTTCAACGATCGTCTGTGACAAAATCCTATGGGCTTTCGGTTCGTTAATTCTCGTCATCATTTCAAGAGATCCCGCAAGCATATAATCGCCTGTGTACATCGCAATACGATTGTCCCACTTTGCTTTGATTGTCGGTTTTCCTCGGCGAAGCTCCGCATCATCAATGACATCATCATGGACCAAAGATGCCATGTGAATCATTTCCAGAGTGACGGCGACATATTTAATCTTATTAATATCGTAATCGCCAAACATGCCGGAAAGCAGCACGAAAACAGGCCGAATACGTTTCCCTCCGGCCTGCAGCAGGTGAAGACCTGCCTCGCTTAAAAGCGGGTAATCGGAACGTACGGTTTGTTCCAGTTCTCTTTCGATTACATCAATATCGTCATTTAAAAAAGAGTAGGCCATTTTAAATTTCATATCATTCACCCAAACATCTGTGTTTTCATTTCCATCCGATATGCGTGGCAGCGACTCCGCCAGTAAACGAATGATATTTAACATTTTTCAGGCCCGCCTCTTCAAACAGGCCTGCCAGTTCCTTCATTCCAGGGAAATCTCTGGCTGATTCTTGAAGCCAAGAATATTCTTTATAGCTCTTCGCAAACAGTTTCCCGAAAAACGGCATAATATACTTAAAGTACATAAAGTAAGCCTGTCTGAATCCGAACATTTCCGGCTGGGACGTTTCCAGACATACCACCTGCCCACCCGGCTTCACTACACGTCTCATCTCTTTCAGTACAGTCAAGTAATCAGGGACATTGCGGAGTCCGAAGCCAATGGTGACATAATCAAATGTATCATCATCAAAAGGAAGCTCCATCGCATTTCCGTGCAGCAGTTCAATTTGGCTGAATCCGCCGTCTTTTACTTTCTGCTCGCCGACACTCAGCATATTTTCACTGAAATCCAAGCCCTTGATCTCGCCGCTTTTGCCGGCCGCTTTTGCAAGAGCGATCGTCCAGTCAGCCGTTCCGCAGCAGACATCAAGTGCTTTTGCGCCTTCTTTTACATTCATGATGCGCATCGTTTTATCGCGCCATTTTTTATGCTGCTGAAAACTGATGACAGAGTTCATTTGGTCATAGTTTTTATATATTTTTTCAAATACTCCGTGTACGCGCTGTTCTTTTGAGTCCTGCATAATGGTTTACCCTTCTTCCACTTTCTGATGATAGGTTTGATCTTGGCTGATTGTCTTCAGACGGTTTATTAAAATGTTCTGAATAGGTGAATTTAGAGGCAGAAGTGACTCAATGCTGTTTTTCGCTTTTTTAAAACAATCTTCTAATATCTCTTCTTTTGTTTTTCCCAGCTGTATAAAACTGCCGATCACATCCAGAAATGCATCATTTCCGTTCATAAGCCGCTTAAATACAAAAAAATCACTCGACAGCTTTTTCCAGCGCGGGAGGCTGAAGTGTTCCGCCACACGATGGAATAAAGCTGATTCAACGATGCCGACACTTTCGAAAAAATCGTTTTCGTCCTTGAAAGAACGGTCATACAGACGAATTTTATGTTCGTTGATTTCTTTAATGGCTGTAGCAAGCGTCCGAATCATGTAGATATCCTTCATTTCAGATAGTAAAGAGTAGTACAGCCCGCTGAAATAATCGCCCGCGAGAACAGTCAATTGGCGGTTTTTGTTTTCGTCTCGTTTTATGACTCTAGCTGTCGTCACTTCATCATGGGTATCAAGGGCGCTTTGTACAAGCATCGCTGTTACAATATAATTTTCTCTGTCGTTGTTTTTTATGTCAGCTTCTTCAAATAAAGCATGAAAAAGAAGAAGCTTATCCTCATCAATTTTCGGCGCAGAAATATGCTTCGCTAAATAAGGATGAGACAGCTTTTGTTTTAATTTCGTGTTCAGATTGGCTAAAGTTCCGTAGATGTCTTGCAAAAATATCACCCTTGTCCCCAAATTCACATTTATTTCTTAATCTATGTATGAGTTTTATCTTTTCATTCGCTTACGCAGGTATCATTATAGCATAAAAAAAAGAAATTGGCTGTATCCTCCCGCTGTTTGCGAGCATTTGCTTTTAACAGCGGGGACAGCCAGCTTATTTTTTTTCGCTTTTCATTTCTCCGTACGCGGTTTGAATCAGTGCCTCTCCTCTGACTTTAATGGCAGAAGTATGCTCTGTAAACTGAGCGATGATCACTTCTCCCTTGTCGAGTTTTTCGGAATGGTGAAACTTTGTGTCTGTTCCCCTTGTCAGGCCGATCACATTCACTCCGTCCTCAACGGCTTTAATGACGACAAAATCACTTGAATGCTTTTGGTTCATTTATAGCACCTTCTATCTTTATTAGTCCTGGCGTTTAATATGTTCCAATACTTCTGCACGGGCAGCGGCATCATCTTTAAAAACGCCTCTGACTGCTGAAGTCACAGTTTTCGCACCCGGTTTTCTTACACCGCGCATCGTCATGCACATGTGTTCCGCTTCAACCACTACCATTACGCCATGCGGATCAAGCGTTTCTACGATGCTTTCTGCAATTGTAGAAGTGATGCGTTCCTGAAGCTGCGGGCGCTTTGCAACGGCTTCAACGGCACGTGCCAGTTTGCTGAGTCCTGTGACCTTTCCGCCTCGCGGGATATATGCAACATGTGCTTTTCCATAAAAGGGAACAAGGTGATGCTCACACATAGAATGAAACGCGATATCTTTTACAAGAACAAGCTCCTCATGGTTTTCACCGAAGATAGTCTGGAAATGTTCTTTTGGATCTTCATTCAAGCCGGAGAATACTTCGGCATACATCTTTGCGACTCTTTTCGGAGTATCAAGAAGCCCTTCTCTATTCGGGTCTTCTCCGATCGCTTCTAAAATTTGACGAACAGCTTGTTCGATTTGCTCTTTATTAACTTCTTTCATGTTCTATGTCCTCCACCAATGAATACATTTAATTTCGATTCTAGCACATATGCCCCGCTAAAAGCAAAGTGAATGCCCTGTCAGGAAGCCCATGCTCTTGAAATATGAAAAGCCCCTTAGAAAGGGGCTTTTCTGTGAAGAAATAAAGTGTATGTAAGCTAGATGCATACACGATCTATATTCACAATTATTTTCCGGCAACTGCGTCTTTAAGCGCTTTACCTGGTTTGAAAGCAGGTACTTTGCTTGCTGGAATTTCGATTTCTTCACCTGTTTGAGGGTTGCGTCCTTTACGTGCAGAACGTTCACGCACCTCGAAGTTACCAAAACCGATCAGTTGGATTTTATCACCGTTTTTAAGTGCATCTAAGATCGTATCAAAAACAGAGTCAACTGCTTTTGTAGCGTCTTTTTTAGACAATTCGCTTGCTTCAGCAACCGCATTGATAAGTTCTGTTTTGTTCATGCCTTTCACCTCCTCCCAAAAGGATACATTCAGTTCGTTTATTATCATTTCTTCACAGTTCAGTCTGATTCTAAACCTGTCTCACAAAAAAATGAGAGCAGGCAAGAGAAAGACAATTAAACGGCTTTTTAAGAAAAACTGCACTCTGAGGAATGTTTGTCCAACAAAGTGAAGAATTTCTGTATGTAGAGTAACACATATAAAAAGCCATATCAAGCATTTTAAAGCGTCAATCCCTTGCTCGTCAAGGATTTAAGGTGATTTACCGAACAAATATTCCTTTTTTTCCTTTTTTCATCCTATTCCTTGATCCTTTTCCATTATTAAGAGCAAAGAAAAAAGACCTCCCATTCTATAAAGAGGTCTACCGGTATTACAGGATGATGGCGATTAAGCCGCCAGAGCCTTCGTTTATGATTCTTTCTAATGTTTCTTTTAATTTATACCGTGCGTTTTCAGGCATTAATGACAGCTTTGCCTGAATCCCTTCTCTCACAATTGAGCTCAGCGACCTTCCGAAGATATCGGAATTCCAGATGGAGAGCGGATCATCCTCAAAGTCCTGCATTAAATAGCGTACAAGCTCTTCACTTTGTTTTTCCGTTCCGATAATCGGGGCGAATTCGCTTTCGACATCGACTTTGATCATATGGATCGACGGAGCGACAGCTTTCAGCCTCACACCGAATCGCGAGCCCTGCCTTATAATTTCCGGCTCATCGAGACTCATATCAGCTAAAGCAGGCGCTGCAATACCGTATCCCGTCTGTTTGACCATTTTTAAGGCATCAGACACTTGATCATATTCTGTTTTCGCATGGGCGAAGTCTTGCATGAGCTCAAGCAGATGGTCTCTTCCTCTGATTTCGACGCCCACAACTTCTTTTAAGATTTGATCATATAGATGATCCGGCGCGTACAAATCAATTTCTGCCACCCCTTGGCCCAGCTCAATTCCGGCTAATCCGGCACTTTCAATGAATTCAAACTCGCTGAATTGGCCGACAACCCTGTCTACGTCCCGGAGCCGTTTAATATCCTTAACCGTTTCCTTCACGGACTCCTGATAGCTTTCACGCAGCCAATGGTTTTCTTTCAGCACCATTACCCAGCTTGGGAGATTGACATTCACTTCTAGCACCGGAAACTCGTAGAGGGCCTCTCTGAGCACATTCAGCACATCTGATTCCCGCATGCTCTCCACACTCATTGCCAATACCGGGATATCATATTTTTCGCTTAAATCCTGGCGCATGGCTTCCGTTTCCGGGTGATACGGCCTGACTGAGTTGATGACCATAATAAAAGGTTTGCCAACCTCTTTCAGCTCTTCAATGACTCTTTCTTCAGCCTCTATATAGTCACTTCTGGCGATATCTCCAATGGTGCCGTCTGTCGTAATGACAACTCCGATGGTCGAGTGTTCTTGAATGACTTTTCGTGTGCCGATTTCAGCAGCCTCATGAAATGGGATCGGTTCTTCGTACCAAGGCGTATTGATCATCCGCGGCCCGTTTTCATCTTCATATCCTTTAGCGCCGGGCACTGTGTAACCTACACAATCTACTAATCTTATATTCACATCGAGTCCGTCTGACACATGAACAGACATCGCCTGATTCGGAACAAATTTAGGCTCTGTAGTCATAATGGTTTTGCCGGCTGCGCTTTGCGGCAGTTCATCCTGCGCTCGGGCCCGGTCTGCTTCGTTACTGATATTCGGGAGCACCACAAGCTCCATAAATTTTTTAATGAACGTGGATTTTCCTGTACGGACAGCACCTACGACTCCTAAGTATATATCGCCTCCTGTTCGTTCAGCGATATCCTTGAAAATATCGACCTTTTCCAAGTGATCCCCTCCCGGACTTCCTATCCTTTTCAATTTTATTAAGCTCTTTCAATCAAACACAGGACACTATATGTGTATGACGTTGTCCTATTTGAATATGACATCTTTAGAAAATTTCTCATCCTCAATCTATTAATATAAAAAAACCTTTCTCCCTATTTGTATGCAAGGGAGAAAGGTTCATTCCTTTTTCAAATCATTTTCTAAAAAAACAGGTTCCTGTTTGTCATTTACCGTATATTTTACAGAAAACGCGGGGACAAAGGGGGTTTCCTGCCAAATCATATCCTGGATTTCAGTCCCGGGTTTAAACGTTTTCTTGCTTTTTTTGAGGCAAGAAGCCAGCTCAGTCCGGTAATCGGCATATATTTCTCCGGCTCCGTCAATCATAAGCGGCAACGAATTCCCTGAGATTGGGCTTGTCACTGTAAGAGAGCTGCCATCCCCAAGCTTCTTCTCATCGAGTGTAAATAAATCACGAGATAGCACATCCTTGTAAGGCGGATATTGATGCTCCTGACGATACATTTGGATGCGCAATTTCACATCGCGAATTTTTTCTGCCATCTTTAGATCAATTAATTTAACAGTCGGATCGTTCTCTACGTCAACAAGCACGTATTGATAGTCTCCCCCGCTTTCAAATGCCGTACTTGGAGGTTCAGCTATGTATCTTGGCGCTAACCGGTTAAAGTCTATCGGATATTTTTGATATAGCGGTGTCGACATATCTTTTGTTTGAATGGGAAGCAGCCCTCCATTTGCCTTTTGAAATTCATCAACAGCAGATTGAACCTGCTTTAGCTGGTCTTGATAAGGAATGGCATGCACACTGCTTTTCCGTTCATTTGGATATAAACATCCGGATAAAAACACGACTGCCGCAAAAATAATTGCGCACTTCAGTTTACCCATACAGCACTTCCTTTTACAGCTTTATTCATTGACAGGGCCGCTAAAAACCACGACAAACACAATAATTCCAGATATGAGCATACACATGTATGCGAATGATGAAATCGCAATCTTCAAAAAACGGTTTTGGCACTTAAAGCGGCTTAAATAGATGGAAGCTACAGCCAGAAACATCAGACCCATGGACCCTAGAGCAAACCACATTTTCATCAATGCCAGATTCAATGACGTGCGCCTCCCCGATATGTATGATGTAAGCGTTATATTATATTTTAATATACAGCGCCGGAAAAGATCAACCAGATTTTCCATCCTTTGATAGAACAAAAAAACTGAAGCAAAGAGGGGGACCTTCGCTTCAGTCAACTTGACTATATTCACCTGCACGTTTAAGAAACACTCTCTTGGACTTCGATGCTATAGTATGCGACTTGGCATACAGATGCATCCTCTATTGCCTAAATCGGCAAAATGTTTCAGGAGATCCCAAGACTTGGGTGTTCTTCTGTTTTTCGGGCTTTCGTTCAATTAAGATATGCGTTTCATCATACGATTGACACTTTTACTTCACTTGATTTTCAAACGTATTTACCAAATCCTCCATCTCGTGGGTTTTCCCTCTCGCCATTAAAGATTCAACAGCGGTTTCCACTTTTTGTCCGTTGAATAGGACCTGATGGAGAGCTTCTGTAATCGGCATTTTAACATCATATTTCTTCGAAAGCTGGTAAGCCGCTTTCGTCGTGCGGACGCCTTCGACTACCATTCCCATCTCTTCAAGAACATCTTCAAGCTTGTACCCTTTTCCGAGCAAATTGCCCGCACGCCAGTTTCTGGAATGAACACTTGTGCACGTCACAATCAGATCGCCTACTCCTGTCAATCCAGAGAACGTCAAGGGATTTCCGCCCATTTTCGTTCCGAGTCTCGCGATTTCGGCAAGTCCGCGTGTAATCAAAGCAGCTTTGGCATTGTCGCCGTACCCTAAACCATCTGTAATTCCTGCAGCAAGGGCAATAATATTTTTTAAAGCCCCTCCGATTTCAACTCCGATAATGTCAGGATTTGTGTATACCCGAAAATTGTGATTAATAAATAGATCCTGCACCTCTTCTGCTGCCCTCATGCTCTTTGAAGATGCAGTAACAGTTGTGGGGTGCCGCAGCCCTACTTCTTCCGCATGACTCGGGCCGGAAAGGACAACAATATCTTTTCTGACATCACTCGGGAGCTCAATTTCCATAATTTCAGAAATGCGCAGAAGTGAATCCGGCTCAATACCTTTGCTGACATGAACAAAGACCGCCTTTTTCGTTATAAAAGGGACAGCCTGTCTCAGCACTTCCCGAATTGCTTTTGTTGGAACAGCAACGATAATGAAATCCGCGTCTGAAACAGCTGTCTTCATATCCGTTGTTGCCTCTATTGATTCTGGAAGCTTGACGTTCGGCAAATAATCTTTATTTTCATGCTGATCATTGATTTGATGGATCAGATCTGCACGGTGCCCCCACATGGTTACATCGTGATGATTATCAGCTAACACTAAAGCCAGTGCTGTTCCCCAGCTCCCCGCTCCGAGCATTGTGACTTTTTTCATATTTGCTTCACACCTTTTTATTTTCTAGCTCTTGCAAATATTTTGATTGGTGTCCCCTCAAAACCGAACGCGTCTCTGATTCGGTTTTCTAAAAACCGTTCGTATGAAAAATGCATCAATTCCGGATCGTTTACAAACACAACGAAGCTTGGCGGCTTTACCGACACTTGAGTCGCATAGTAAATCTTCAAACGAGAACCGTTATGAGTCGGTGTCGGATTCATTGCCACAGCGTCCATGATGACATCATTTAAGACGTTTGTTTGAACTCGAAGTGAATGATTTTCACTTGCTTTAATAATCGCAGGCATCAGCGTATGGATCCGTTTTTTCGTTAAGGCAGACATAAATAGGATTGGCGCATAATCCAGAAATTGAAAATGATCGCGAATATTTTCTTCAAATTCTTTCATTGTGCTCTCATCTTTGTCAACAGCATCCCATTTGTTTACGACGATTACGACGGCCTTGCCCGCTTCGTGTGCATAACCGGCGATACGCTTGTCCTGTTCAATAATGCCTTCTTCGCCATCCAGCACAACTGCCACGACTTCTGAGCGGTCAATCGCTTTCAGCGCCCGCAGTACACTATACTTCTCAGTCGTTTCATAGACTTTCCCTTTTTTTCGCATACCGGCAGTATCGACAATGACAAACTCCTGCTGGTTGTAAGTAAATGACGTATCAACAGCATCTCTTGTCGTTCCAGCCACGTTGCTGACAATAACGCGTTCTTCGCCGAGCATTGCGTTCACAAGTGAAGACTTTCCGACATTCGGACGTCCGATCAGACAGAATTGAACAACTTCCTCATTGTATTTCGTTTCTGGAATGTTTTTAAAATGCTCTGCAACGGCATCCAGTAAATCACCCAGTCCGAGTCCGTGTGTTCCCGAAATTGGATATGGCTCGCCAAAGCCTAGCGAATAAAAATCATACATATTCGCTCTCATTTCTGTGTTATCCAGTTTATTAACCGCTAAAACAACAGGCTTTTTTGTGCGGTACAAAATTTTCGCCACTTCTTCATCAGCAGCTGTCACGCCTTCACGGCCGTTCACCATAAAAATAATCACGTCCGCTTCATCCATGGCGATTTCAGCCTGCTGGCGAATCTGCGCTAAGAACGGCTCATCACCGATATCAATACCGCCCGTATCAATCAAATTAAAATCATAATTCAGCCATTCAGCCGAGCTGTATATCCGATCCCTTGTCACGCCAGGGGTATCTTCTACTATTGAAATTCTTTCTCCCGCAATCCGGTTAAAGATTGTGGATTTTCCTACATTTGGTCTCCCGACAATGGCTACGACAGGTTTACCCATAGTACCCTTCCTTTCAATCCAGCCGCTTTCATTTTTACATAAATTTTCAACCGGTTATTAAAATCATTTCATTCACTTTTATGAAAAGAAACCCTTCAGAGGAAGGGCTTAACTCATTTATTATATCAGTTTTTACTGGGATCACAACTATTCTTAAAAATGTTTCACGATCAAATACACGTCATCTCCGATTCTGTGAGCTATTCCATCAAGGATCGCCTCAAGATTTTTAGCGAAAAGCTCCATCTCCTTTTGGTCATTGCAAAAAAAGACAGGTGCTCCCCCTGCAGCCCGGTTTGGATTTGTCGTGATTACAGACAAAATCACTTTCGTAAGAGATTCACTCATCCTATCACCTTATCCTGATTCTTGATAAATTCAGTCGGCATTCTAATCGCATTTTCCAGGGTTGGAACATTGCTAATAATTTGAACAGCCGTTTCGGGATGGTGAATTTGCGGGAGAACAAATACTGCCACTCTCCCATCATTTAAATCCCGTTTTGCAATTGGTGTCAAAGATGGCTCTCCTGAATCCCGATAAACCCCGAGCACATTGGAAACATCAAATAAAATGGCCTGACGCTGCCCTAAATTTGCTATCGTTGCTGCTGAATTAAAGTTTTTTGGCGTTAAAATAAAGCCCATGCCATGCTTTAAAATCAGTTCCTGTTTCTCTGGAAGCCCGATATTCATCATATAAATATTATCAACAAACAGTCCCGGACCGTCAAAGCACGGCTTTATGTACTCGATGTCTACAATATCCTTCAACACACTGCCCGACATAAATTTCATGGCCAGTAAAAAACAAACGACAGCCGCTATGACAGCAGCCCAGATGGATAAAAACACATACGCAGAGGTTGTCAAAAGCGCTGTAAAGATCACAATATAATTTCTGCTTTCAAACGCAATGGCAATCCCCTCAATATATGTGCTTCCCCTTGAGACAAGTTCATACGAATCCATTTGCGTCAATGTGTTCCGCTCCATGTTTCGGACATCTCTAAATTGCGTCGCTGCCAATGTTAAAAATGTGATGGCCGTAAATTCCTCCTGCAAAAGCGCCGGCATAATAATTGCACCTAAACCAGCCGCTATCAACCCCAGCGCGATGTGAATCACTTTCCCATGAACATAGGTCGGATACTGGCGGTAATCCGTTTTCAGCATATAAAGCCTTGTCGCAATTCCGGCAATGACCCCAGCAATAATCGGATAGATGTAATCACTCATGACATTTTGGTAGCTCCTTTGTTTGATCTTTTGCTTTTCTGACCAATCTGGCTTGCGAGGTGTTCGTATTTAGATATGCCAAACAGCAATATCATCCCCGCAGAACACGCATTCAGCCATTGAAAGCCGCCGACAGCCATAGCCCCGGCCAACTTCTGGATCACAAATGAATACACCAGTTCGCCTTGGCACATCCCTAGGACAAATAAGACAAGCTGCTTCTCAAAATTCCTTTCAACAGAAGCTGTTAAAAGCACTATGAATATAACAGCAGCCCACTCAGGTTTTATGATGAACCAAACCGGGTCATATAATGCAAAAAGATAAACAAACGCATACGCGGCAACAAGCGTCAGATAGACCATGATATAACGAAAACGATACATTCCCAAATACCCGGCATAGACACATCCGCAAACGAAAAACATCAAATATGCAGCATTCAGGGAAAAATATAAAGCGATGTCATGTATGCTTAGAATAATATTAGTTAAAATAAAGACAGAGACGGCAATTCGTCTTTTCGTCTTTTCAAAAATAAATGTTGTCAGAACCCACAGAAACCACATTGACCAATAGTAATAAAATTGTTCCATTTTACTTCCTCCATATTCCCAGTATGGAGTTCAAGCACATTTTTTAAACAATCGATCTCACATTAAGGAGTATGATCATGGGAAAAGACAGACAAGAGAAAAAACTCAAAGCTTCAGGCAGAGTCGAATCAGACCGCGACCAGTCCATTCACTATGACGGAGCGACAAGCCTTGAACAAAACGGAAGATTCAAAAAGCGAAAATCATAATACAAAAAGCCCAAACCACATACGGTTTTGGGCTTTCATCATTTATCGCACACTATAGCTTGATGTATTGACCCCTCTCTCTGTGAGCCAATGATAGGTTTCACCTTTGATCACAAGGGGCGCCTTTTGTAAATCGGCAATCGTTCTGGCACCCAGCACGGTCATAATCATCTTTAATTCCTCAAGGATCAGCTGAATCTCCTCAAGCAGTCCTTCCTCACCGCTGTCAGTCAGCGCTTTTAAAAAATGCCCTGCCATTCCGGTGCAAGAGGCCCCAAGTGCAATTGCCTTTGCCACGTCAAGTGCATCTTGCAGACCGCCAGAGGCGATCATGGTGCTTGCAGGAAACTCAGAGCGGATTTCCGCCAAACTTGCAGCTGTCGAAATGCCCCACGAGTTAAAAAAGGAGATTTGCCGCTGTCTTCGGAGATTTTCGATTTTCGAGAAATTTGTTCCCCCGTAACCGCCAATGTCAACAGCTGCAGCACCAGCTTCATACAGCTTTCCTGCTGATTCTTTGCTCATACCGAATCCGACTTCTTTCACAATGACTGGTACACTGACATGACTGCAAATTTGTTCAATACGTTCCAGTGCGCCGCCAAAGCTTCTGTCTCCTTCAGGCATCACAATTTCCTGAATCACATTGAGGTGGATCTGCAGCGCATTTGCTCCAATCATCTCAACGGCTTCCTTTGCCTGAGCAGCCGTTGCCTCGCTTCCCAGGTTGGCAAAAATCAGCCCGTTTGGGTTTTCCTTTCGAACAATTTCATAGGAAAGACGCTCTGATGGCTCTTTTAATGCTGACATTTGCGATCCCACAGCAAGGGGAATTCCAGCCTGAGAAGCCGCTCGCGCAAGCGATTTATTAATCTCATATGTAAGTTTTCCGCCGCCGCCAGTCATTGCATTGATAAAAATCGGCGAACTGCTTGAAAGTTCGCCGATTTTTGTGGAAATATCTACTTGTTCTAATGCAAGATCGGGCAGACTGACGTGAACAAACGTAATATCATCAAGACCTGTTTCCCGCTTTTGGCCGGTGGACAAGGCATGATTGATGTGTTGTCTTTTTCGTTCTGCTCGAGTCACGTTTATCACCAATTATTTTAGTTTATTCAGCTTATCTCCGATCAGATCTCCAAGCTGGAAGCCAGTGCTTGTTTCTTCCTTCGCTTGATATTGACGGTAATCTTCCTGGTCAGCTTTAGGCGTTTCTTCAAGTTCACGCATGCTTAATGAAATGCGCTCCTCATTTTCATTCACATCAAGAACCTTCACTTTTACAGTCTGTCCTTCTTCAAGGACTTCATGCGGCGTGCCGATGTGTTTATTGGAAATTTGAGAAATATGAACGAGACCTTCAACACCTGGAAGGATTTCAACAAAGGCACCGAAGCTTACAAGACGCTGTACAGTTCCTTCAAGCACATCTCCAGGCTTCACTTTTTCGCCGATTTGGCTCCAAGGTCCAGGCAGTGTATCTTTGATCGATAAAGAAATACGTTCATTATCACGGTCAACCGATAACACTTTCACTTTTACTTCTTGTCCCTCTTCAACAACGTCAGACGGCTTCTCTACATGAGAGTGGGAAAGCTGTGAAATGTGTACAAGTCCATCGATGCCGCCGATATCAACAAACGCGCCAAAATCAGTCAGGCGCTGTACTTTGCCATCAAGTACACTTCCAACTTCAAGAGACTGAAGAAGTTCTTGTTTTTTATTCGCTTGTTCACTTTCAACAACAGCACGGTGTGAAAGGATCACGCGGTTTTTATCACGGTCAAGCTCTACAACGAGCAGTGACAGTGTTTTTCCTTTATAGTCAGTGAAGTCTTCAACGAAATGTGCTTCAACCAGTGATGCCGGAATAAAACCGCGAACGCCGATATCAACGACAAGGCCGCCTTTCACGACATCTTTCACTTCAGCTTCAAACACTTCTTTTGTTTCAAATTTTTTCTCAAGGTCTTCCCAAGCGCGGTCTGCATCAACAGCACGTTTAGATAAAATCAAAGCATCGTCTTCCACTTTTGTTACTTTCAGGTCAAGCTCGTCGTCTACTTTAACAACATCCGATGCTTTCTCTACATGAAGACTTGATAATTCACTGATTGGAATAATACCGGATTGTTTGACATTGATAATTTCTACATCTACATGTTTGTCTTCTACCTTTGTCACAATCCCTTTAACTACATCTCCAACCTCTGGCACTTGAACATCAATTTGATTCATTTCCTCTGTCATTTGAATAACCTCCTTGGTCCAAACCTACACAGCTTAATTAAAACGGTTTGAAAGCTGAACATATAACATGCCCGCTTTTAGCCGAATATGTATTAAAGAATCATCCAAAAAAGTTTTTTGAATGATCAATAAAAAGTTTTATTAGTATTAACTTCTAATAAAAGGACAGGTTTGTCAAGCAATAACATTCTATCTTCGTTGAAAAATTCAAAAAAAGTGGCATTTGCCATCCTCAGCGGGACTTTTGCTCCACAGCCTCGAGGATTTTATCAGCTACCTCTTGAATGGAAAGCGATGTCGTGTCGATTTCAAGAGCGTCTTCTGCTTTACGCAGCGGAGATACTTCGCGCTCTGAATCAAGCTTGTCTCTTCTTGCAATTTCCTCAATTAATGTTTCGTAGTTTACATCAAAGCCTTTTTTCACATTTTCTTCATAACGGCGTTTCGCTCTCTCTTCAACAGATGCCAAAAGAAAGATTTTTACTTCTGCATTTGGCAGCACATGCGTCCCGATGTCACGACCATCCATCACGACGCCGCCTTTTTCCCCAAGCTGCTGCTGGCGTTTCACCATTTCTTCTCTGACACTTTTGTGCTTGGCCGCAATTGAAACTTGGTTGCTGACTTCATCTGTTCTGATCGCCTCAGTTACATCGGTGCCGTTTACAAGCACTTTTTGTCCATCTTTTGTTGTAATCAGCTCAATGTCTGTCCGCTTTAGCAGCTCAGCCAGTTTTTCTTCATTTGTCAGCTCAACGTTTTCTTGTAAAGCCGCGTACGTAATCGCTCGATACATTGCTCCTGTATCAATATATATGTACGATTTTTTCTCAGCCACAATTTTGGCAACGGTGCTTTTCCCTGCAGCTGCCGGGCCGTCAATTGCAATCGATAATTTCTTTTCCATAATTCCTCTCCTTGCTCTTTTCTCCTCTATGGATTGTATCACGAACTTTATGAAAAAGGGTGAAAAATTGATGAATAATTAATGTTTGAAGGTTTCAATCTTATTGTCCCCCTCCATGTTATCCACCCCTTCATATTGAATCACTTTTGATACGTATGGTTCAATATGCTGGTAGTAAAAAAGAAATTGGACACCAAATAAAATGATGGCCTGAATGAACAATAATTTGATCAGCAGCCGTTCAAATGTTTTCATTGGAGCACCTCCATTACAAATAGTATGGAAGTGTTTGCCGATGTTTATTCCATTCGGGCCTTTCTTCTCTTATTTAACTGGCGCCTGATGCAGTATTGAAGCAAAGCCTGCTGGTCACCTGCTGCAATTTCTGAATACTCTAAAGTCATTTTGCGTTTTCCTGACTTGGGGTCATTAAAGATTCGTCTGACAACTGCTTCTGTTTCTATTTGACGTGTGTGCTCCTCTTCAGGAAGACGAATGATCAGACGCAATGATTCCCCCGATTGAAAAGAAAGGCCATCAGCTAAAACCACGGCGATGCCGCCTGCACTGATGTTATAGGATAGTGTGCGGAACTCTTCTTCATTTCCCGGCTGAATTTGCACATCTAATACCGCATCAGTTCTTACATATTGGCGGCGCTGGATTCTTTTCATTTTTTCACGGGGAGGCATTTCAAGACAGATCATTTGAAGTTTGTCCTTCACTTTACCTTTTATACGGCTTATAAAGCGATAAGGAACTTCGTCTTTTCCCACAAACTCTACCGTTACTTCCATATCGTTATGTAAAATCACAGTTCGCCCTGTAACTACATCAACAGGATACGCGATCAAAAGTTCATTGTTTTCGATGCTGACCGCCTTGCTTTTTGCCTTTTTCAATTCATTTTCTTCTATATATTCTAAAAGTACATTTTCTCCAATCTCTATCATTGACTTCACTCTTTCGCATTCAATATACTCACGTTTTTATTAAAGCACGTAATGAAAAAAAGGAAAAGACATTTAGTCCTTTCCTCCTGTTTTTTATAGGTCTTTATATATAGGTTCTGCATTTTTTAGTTTTTCAACCTTTTCTTCCGATCCGTCTTTGGCATTGATATACATTCTGAATGTGTCATTTTCAATTGTCCCAAGCATTTCGTAGCATAACACTTCTTGACCTAGTTCATTTGTAATCAAAGCGAGCCTTGTTTCTCTCACTTGTACATTTTTATTTAATTTAGACTTTGCCTCTGCTTCAGTAATTGCAGGCTTAGGTATGGTTCTTTTTCTGTGAGATGTGAGGAAGTCTCTTGCTGAAAAGCCGACAACCTCACCGTCATCCAAGGCCACTTTCATACGAATTGCCTCGGGGTACATCCGGACTTTATTTTCAACAGGAACATATGAAAATACACCGATTTTATCATATTGCGCACTTTCATCAATTTCCAAATCATCTGTTTCAAATCCGTTTTTCTTTAAAAATGCAAGCGCTCGGTTCGATCCGTCATTTAAACTGATTTTCTGATCTTTCACTTCTCTGTTTTGGATCAAGTATACCGGATGCCCGCCCTTCTTCGTAATATCCATATAAATCACTGCTTTATGGTCTGGATCTTTCATGCTGATGCTATATACATCGCGATTTGTTTTTTTTCCGCTCTTTACCACTTTAATTGAATAATTGTCATCTGGGGCAAAGCGCTCAGCAATTTGTTTTGCTTCCTGTTCGGAAATTTGTTTTCCCTTCAGATGGCTGAAGCCTTTCTCTTCTTTTTTCGTGCTGGTGAAACTCGGACCAAGATCAGTGCCAGTGGAGAATGCACCAACATTTTTTTCGACTGTTTTAAAGCTGTTGATAATCGTATTATCACTTTGTTTTTCGTCAGAAGCCAGGGCCATTTCTACGTCCATCCAGCGAAGGTTTTTGCTCATGACAAGGTGCTGAACATGACGCAATTCATTTTGTATATCTTCGGACTGCTGATATAGCTTATTTAGTGATGTATACTCGTTTTTATCAAGCGGCTTTTGGTCCAAATCTCTGACTGACGTTTTATAGCTGAAATCGCCGATCTTTGATAATAGCTCTTCAGTTTTATTAAACGGCATTAATGTAAGCGGCAGCTGACTGACACTGTTATGAGCTTCTGATGTAATCCTCCACACATCGATCAATGCAGGCGACAGTGATTTTTGGCTGTTCATGGCAAGTGTTGTTCCGATTTTATCATGAAGCTGATCCATCTGATAGGTAAGCTCATGAAACGCCCGCTGATAGTTATTTTCAGCATGAAGAAGAACTGCGTCTTTTTCCTGGTGTTCTTTGTATCCCCAGTAGCCTGTACCGACTATTGCAATACCAAGCACGGCGATTAAAATTCCTCTGATCATTTATCACACCTCTTTTTATGCTTTCTCATATCTGCTACTCACAGAAAATGTGTTTACCGATTCTTTTAATCTGTGGACGCCCCCAAATCCACGGACTTGTAGCCGTATCCGGATTAAAGTAGTAAAGTGCTTCCTCTGATGGGTCCCAGCCATTGATGGCATCCAGCACTGCTTCTCGGGCCGTTTCATTCGGCTGCATGTAAATTTGTCCGTCGGCTACTGCTGTGAAGGCAAGCGGCTCAAAAATAACCCCCGCTACTGAATTTGGAAATAACGGGCTGTTCAAACGGTTTAAAATGACTGCTGCAATAGCAACCTGTCCCTCGTACGGCTCGCCCCGGGCTTCGCCATAAACCGCTTGAGCAAGCAGCCTGATATCGTTGTTGGAAAATCCACCAGGCATGTTCGCTGCTACCGCATCCTGTTTTCTTGCTTTTGCTGGTGTATTGTTTTGCTGTTTATTCGCATTCGCTTTAGGCTGCTGCGTTGTTTTTTCCGCAGGCTGTTTCTGCCGTGCTTCTGCTTGTTGTCTTGCCTTTTGTGTTGCTGCTTTTGACGGTTTCGTCTGATACTTTAGCGGAATTTTTCCGTAATGCGTGAATGTATTCCCTTTATTGAGCTGTTCCATGACATATTCACGATAGTATTTTGATTTACATATTAAGGTTTGCTTTGTTTTAGCTCCTACAAGGCCGTCAACCTCTTTTAACCCGAATTGATCCTGAAAATTTCGAACTGCCCAGTACGTCCCCCATCCATAAACCCCGTCAATTTTTCCGTTATAATATCCGTTGTATTGAAGACGCGCCTGAAGCTCGACCACATCATCCCCTGTTGCCCCTCTTTGAATGACCTGATTCGAAAAGGCAGAGATGGTTTCAGTATTGAAAAACGTCGTTATTGTAAAGGAAAAAAGGATGAGACATGCCATAATCGATCCTTTGGACTTCATCTTTTCAAGCCTCCTACTGCAAATTTTTAAGTGTAATCGTATTTTCTGTAACGAGGTTATTTTTATACACTCTTTCCTTGTTATCCCTCAGAACATAAAAACTCTTTTGTAAAAACTGCACACAAAAAAGCCGCACGGTTGCTGTGCGGCTTCTATACTTGCATCATATTAACGGAACGGGCTTTTTTCGCTTTACGCAAACCAAACCACCATAAAAACACCATAAATGGAAGCATATAATAAATCCAATTGCTAAGCGCTGTTAGGATAAAATCATATGATCCATGCAAAAGGGATGGGACAACTAAAGAAAGAGTAAGCCACTTTACACGCGCCTTATCAGCGGAAAAACGAGCTTTTCCAAGGTAAAATCCCATTATAACGCCAATCAAGGCATGGCATGAAACAGGCAGCAGCGCCCTGACAAACGCATGCTCCACGCCGTGGCCAATTAAATAAAGAATATTTTCGAGGGTTGCAAAACCGAGTGATACACTTGCACCGTACACAATCCCGTCATAATGCTCATCAAAGTGGGCGTGCGGGTAAACACTGATCATCAGTATAAACCATTTTAATGATTCCTCCAAAAACCCCGAAGATAAAAAAGAAACGAAAAAGCTTCCGCCTCCTACATTCTCTTTTTCAAGTACATACTGGATAAACATGATGGGAAATACAAGAACAACCCCGAGAAAAAACGACCGTAGCACCATATGTACAGGTTCATTATCATACTGATCTTTTAAATAAAAATAACTTAATAACGCGATGCCGGGGGCAATTCCTGCAGAGATGATTGCAAACATCAGGCAACCTCTTTCCTTTATATTCCTACGTCTATCCTACCATGTTGTTTAAAATTTTACATCTGTCTGCACTTAAAAAAACAAAAAGAGCATACGAATGCATCATATGCTCCTCATCTTTAATGGTTTTCTCTTTTGGCGATTTCCGCTGCGATATGCCCCCCGTGAAACCTGCCGTTTTCAATAAATATTTCATTTGCATTATTTCCCGCAGCAATAACCCCGGCAATAAAGACACCTTCAACGTTCGTTTCCATCGTTTCTTCGTTGAAAAATGGACGCCCTGTTTCTTTATCAATTTCAACACCAATTTTTTCAAGAAATTGATGATCGGGATGATAGCCTGTCATGGCAAATACAAAATCATTTTTAATGGTAATGAGTTCTTTCTCTCCGGAGCGAAACACAACTTCATCCTCGGTGATTTTTTCGACACAAGCGCCAAATTCCATACGGATTGTACCGTTTCTGACGAGGGCTTCAAATTCCGGCAGAATCCACGGCTTAATGCTTGGAGAATACTCATTGCCCCTATATAAAACTGTGACACGCGCTCCAGATTTCACGAGTTCAAGGGCAGCGTCCACGCTTGAATTTTTCCCGCCGATAACAACAACATCTTTATCAAAATACGGGTGGCCTTCTTTAAAATAATGAAATACTTTCGGCAAATCCTCACCGGGTACATTCATATAGTTTGGATGATCATAATAGCCTGTGGCGATGATACAATATGGCGTCGTGTAGGTCTCTTTTGACGTCTCAATAACGAATGTGTTTTTTTGCGTTTTCGTCACTTTATGCACCATTTCAAACGCATTAACACGGATGTTTTTCCGTTTAACAACTTCACGGTAATACGATAAAGCCTGAATTCTGACAGGCTTCCTGTTTTCCGTAATAAATGCCACATCTCCGATTTCGAGCTTTTCACTTGAGCTGAAAAAGGTTTGATGCGTCGGATAATTGTAAATACTGTTAACGACATTGCCTTTTTCGATGACGAGGGCATCAATGCCAATTTGTTTTAGGTGAATGGCAGCAGATAGTCCGCAAGGCCCTCCGCCTATAATAATTGCTTTTTCTTGAATCATTTCTGTCAACTCCTGCGATTGGCATTTCACTTCATATTTTCTATTTCCGAATAAAAAAATCTCCTATTTTATCATAGGAGATTTTTTATTTTTATGCAAATCATCAACTTATATCCAGCCTCTAAAACGCGAAGCTTCAGCCATTTTGCGAACGCCGACCATATATGCAGCGAGCCTCATGTCAATTCTTCGGTTGTTAGCCATTTCATAAATATTGTTAAATGATTTGACCATCATTTTTTCTAATTTTTCTTCTACCTCTTCTTCACTCCAGTAGAAGCCTTGGTTATTCTGAACCCATTCAAAATAAGAAACTGTTACGCCACCGGCACTTGCCAGCACGTCTGGTACAAGCAGAATGTCCCGGTCTGAAAGAATTTTTGTTCCTTCAAGCGTTGTTGGTCCGTTCGCTGCTTCAACGACAATTTTAGCCCGGATATTATGGGCATTTTCTTCTGTAATTTGATTTTCAATCGCAGCAGGAACGAGAATATCACAATCCAGCTCCAGCAGCTCTTGGTTGGTAATGGTATCGTTGAAAAGCTTTGTTACGGTACCGAAGCTGTCGCGTCGGTCGAGTAAATAATCGATATCAAGGCCTTCCGGATCATAAAGTCCGCCATACGCATCTGAGATGCCGACAACTTTTGCCCCCGCATCATGCATAAATTTTGCCAAATAGCTTCCCGCGTTTCCGAAGCCTTGGACAACGACACGCGCACCTTTAATATCGATGCCTCTCTTCTTAGCCGCTTCTTTAATACAGATGGTAACACCTTTTGCTGTCGCAGATTCTCTCCCGTGAGATCCGCCAAGCACAAGCGGTTTGCCTGTAATAAATCCAGGCGAATTAAATTCATCAATTCTTGAATACTCATCCATCATCCAAGCCATGATTTGTGAGTTTGTAAATACATCCGGTGCCGGCACGTCTTTTGTCGGGCCGACAATTTGGCTGATCGCTCTGACATACCCTCTGCTCAGACGCTCCAGCTCTCTAAACGACATATCCCTTGGATCACAAACAATTCCGCCTTTACCACCGCCATATGGAAGATCAATTATGCCGCATTTTAAACTCATCCAAATTGAAAGCGCCTTCACCTCTTTTTCTGTTACGTTCGGGTGAAAACGTATCCCGCCTTTCGTTGGACCGACAGAGTCATTGTGCTGCGCACGATATCCTGTGAAAATCTTTACTGAACCGTCGTCCATACGAACAGGTATTTTTACCGTTAATAATCTCATCGGCTCTTTTAACAATTCGTATACCTCTTCGGGATATCCCAATTTTTCCAGAGCCTTATGTATTACGGTTTGGGTTGATTTTAATACATCAAGTTTGTCCTCTTCTGTATGACCGGTGTTTCGATCGGCTGCCATTTGAGTTAACCTCCTAGAATCTTCTGTTTCTCACATGCTCCCTTTCAGAGAATAGTATACACCTTCATATGATCTGTGCATAGAATAAACGTTATGTTTTTCCATGTTTTTTAATGAAAAAAAACTGCTGAAATCAGCAGTTTTCCGTTGCATTCTTATGAAAAATGAGTTTGTATCGTCTCTACGGCATTACCGTCCATAATGAGCTTACCATACTCTTGCAGGCGATAAATCGTTAAAGTTGTCGGATTGCCGTATTCAGCCAGAACCGCCACAACCCCTTCAGCCGTATGTGACCCTAGATCTTCAAGGCTTAAAAAGTACTGCCCGTCATAGTGGTAGACAGTTCCCCCTGTGATACCGATTCGCTGTAAGCTTTCTGAAAGCTGAATGATATCTTCAAAGGAATGGAATTGATATATGATGTCCGCGCTTTCATCAAGCTTGACTTGCATTTCGATGTAATCATCATCATACTCATCGTCTTCTGAATCGGCGTCTTGGTTCTTTGTTACAATCACGACCATCCCTTGTGCTTGGAGAGAATACACTTCCACTGCAATCGGTCCATTCGCTTCAAAGCCGAGCTCTGTATTTGCTTCATTCATCATATCTTTAAATAACTGGTGGACTTTAAATGAGTCCTTCCAGAGGTCTTCTTTTGTCAATCCCCGGTCTGTCAAATCATCGAGGGTTAAAAAGATTTTGATCTTATTATAATTCAGACGCTCAAGCCGCATAACGTTCCCTCCTGCCTCTACTTGCACACAAATCATATAACACATTATATGAGATGATGAGTCATAGGTTCTTAATTGTTATCAGTTTACACTGAGTTCACTAGTAAGACAAGCACAATGCAGTTTTTATTGCCATATGGATTTTTGCTTTTTAGAAGTTATTCTGGCCCGCAAAGAGTCACAATGTGTGTTTCAGGCTCAGCACCTAAACGAAGAGGCACTTTTGTCGTGCCGTAGCCGTTGCTGATCAGATATGCCGCGTTTTTAACAATACCTGTTTTCCCCAGTTCATAAGGGCCAAATTTTCCAAACCTGATCTGGCCTCCATGGGTATGTCCGCTGAGTATCACATCAATACCGTCATCTTCATTGATTTGTTCATGAATCTCCGGATTATGGCAAACCAGAATATTCAGCTGGCTTTCATCAAGTTCTTTGATGGCTTCCTCATAATGATCCATCTCCATCCTGATATCATCAACCCCCGCAATCGCAATCGTATGCCCATTGTATGAAAACGGGACTGACTCATTTCTCAGAGTGATGACGCCGTGTGCTTTAAATATGGAATACAGCTTATGCTGCCTGACTTCATAATCATTATTCCCCCACACAAACACGATAGGGACCCCGAAATGCACGAGCCTTTTGATGTTTTCCTCGATTCTCGCACTGGGCACCCCGCCCTCAGCTAAATCACCGCCGATTATAACCAAGTGAGGGGCATGGCTTCGCGCTTTTTCTAAAAGGTCTTGATCGATGAGACGTTTGTGAATGTCTGAAATAAAAAAGATTGTCAGAGGCGGCTTGCCCTTCATCTTTGATAAAGGAAACGTATGTGTCTTCAAATGATTGCCTTTTGCTGTTGCATACATTTTTGCCGTCATTGCCGCTGCCGCAACAGTTAGTACACCGGCAATTTTCACTGATAGCTTCATAAAAAACTCTCCATTCTTTTTAGAACTTATCAATAAGACGGACAATAAAAAAAAGACGTTTCTATCGTTTGAGAAAACGCCCCATTTTATTTACTTTCAAAATATAGATTAATGTCATATTTGTGCTTCATCATATGAAAAACAGACTCTCTCGCCTTCCATTTATCGGGCTGCGGCCAGAGATCAGTGCTTTTCTGAATAATTTCACATCTCAGTTTATGGAAATCAGTCTCGGATTTTTCTTCCTTTTTCTTGAAATAATATGAAGTGCAGTAGGCAAAAGCGGTTGCCAGCATCCAAAATAAATAAAAGGTATGGCTAAGTATTTCTTGAAGTATAAGCTGAGGCTCCGGGCTTTTGATCATGATCATAACACATAATAAGCCTAGGCAGATAAGTGAAGCCCATCGCCATCTGCGGCATTGTGCTGCATAGTTTTCGAATTTTTGTTTTCGTTTTACCAGCGCTTGGAGCATCTGTTTGGTCGGCGCGTCTGTAAACTGATCCAGCTGATTCCATAAGGATTCCATACGCTTCACACCTTGTCCATTTTCATTGCTACAATATATGAACGTAAAATAAAAATAATACCCTATTCATCCATTAAGGGGATGTCCAAAACTTGTCCGGTGTAAACATCATTTCCATTCAGATGATTATACGCTCGAATTTTTTCTTCTCCTGTCCGGCTTTTATAATACTTCATGGAAATGCGGTATAGCGTTTCTTTCTTTTGGACGGTGTGCTTGACAACGCGATTCGGCACATTTTGAACTGGCTCAGCCGGCTGCGGTTGCGGTTCTTGCTGTTGTACTGTTGATTGGGAAGAGGAAGCAGCCGCGGCGGTTGCTTCCTCCTTATTTGCCGAGTCTTCTTTTTCCGCTACAGCAGTCTGTTTCTTATCAGCAGCTGTTTGCTCTTTTGGCTTGGAATCTTCAGGCTCTTTTTTTGACTCCTTCTGCAGTGCGGTCTCTTTAGTGTCTGCGGTATCGTTTTTATCCTCTGATTTCGGGACAACCTCATATTTGCTTTGGCTGCTGTCAATAAAAACATCTTCATAATCGTCATGATTATCCGGGTGGCTCTTTAGATAAAATAAGGTGACTAAAACGATAACCGGCACAAATACAAATATTACTGCGAGTACTGTGAATAATGGCGTTTTTGTTTTGCCTTGCTTTTTTTTCTGTTCTCTTTGATTTTTTACAGATTGTCTTGTCGGAAGGTTTTCTCCATCATCGACATAATCGTCCGCCAATGCGGCGTTTTGATCTTCATAAAGATTCTGGGCTTTTCTTCTCTCTACTCTCGACATGTTCGTCATGTTTATCCCTCCTCACATGTTCAAAACGAATCTGACAGGCAAACACGGCATCAATGATAAAATGCGCCGTCATCGGAACAAATAAGTTGCCGGTCCATTCATACATCAGACCGAGCAAAAAGCTGATTGCTGTCACCATAATAAATAACAGCCATTTTGACAAATACCGAAAGTGCAGAGCGGCAAATATAAGACTGGCCGCCCATAAACCGATATGAGTCTGCAGCACTCCTCTGAATAACATTTCTTCCGCGAAAGCAATCAGAAGCGTTAAAAATATAATATGAGGGATTGACCTCTTACTGAATATTTTTTTATTGATTCCGCCGTCATCATATAAATGAGACGGAAACCATTTCATTACTGCCACATCGGCTAAAATAACAATAACAGCTATAGAAACACCATACCAGATGATTCGCATATCGCGAATGTCCCAGAGCTTTAATACGTCCCGTACATCCTCAAAAAAGAACAGTCCTGCTGCAGCAGCGGCAAAGATGATGAGTAGCTGCGTCAAATATAACTGCTTCAGCATATCACGGTCAGACATATGCTGAATATAATCTTTTTGCTGTTTCAGTTCAGCTCACCTACAGTCTGCAAGTTGAATATCCGGTGCAATTCCGAACTCCAGCTGTCTAATGGCGCCATTTTACTCCGTTCCCCTTTTTGTTCATACAAGGATAAATCAAAACCGCAATATGAACAGCACGGGAGGTTTCCGTCATCAGGCTCGTATGATTCATCAAAGTAGGTTAACAGTGCCTGCCTTAAACAGCCGTCACGCTGAAGTAAAAATGATACACGGTGCATTTTTTCCAGCTTCAGCTCCATGCGATATGAAATTTCTTTCTTCATCAGTTCAACTGATGTTTTTCCCTGCATAAAGAGATGAATCATCATACGGGCCTGTGTCTCTCCGACGCCATACTGAAGTAATACGTCACGAAGCCTTCTCTCATCCCGCTCCTCCGTCTTCTCTAGCACACGGATCACGTCGGCGATTTCTTCAGCTGTGACACTCTCCATCTGGATAATCTGTTCCTGCAATTCAAAATCCCCTGGCGCCCGCAGCAAAATGCTGACACTCGGCTTTCCGTCGCGGCCCGCTCTTCCGATTTCCTGCATAAAAGCTTCTGCCGTCTGCGGGAGGTGAAAATGAATTACATATCTGATATCAGGTTTATCGACACCCATTCCAAACGCATTCGTACAACATATCACATCAAGCTGGTTATGAATAAACTGCTGCTGAATTAAAATCCTGTCCCCTGACTCCAAACCGCCATGGTAAAAGTCGGCTCTGCTGCTCGTTTTGCTTTTAATTTCACCCGCTAATTCCTCAGCCCATTTCCGTGTCGGACAATAAACAATTCCCGGGCCTTGCAGGTTTTCAACCAGCTGAATGACCCTATCTATTTTTTCGGCAGTATCCGCCGCATTTTCAACCCTCAGTGCGATGTTTGGGCGGTTGACTGAGTTGAGATGCCGTACAGCATGCTGCAGCTCGAGCAGGTTCATGACATCTTGCAGCGTTTCCTTTGTAGCCGTGGCGGTCAATGCCAGAACGGGCGGGTGTCCAAGTTTTTTTCTCAGCTGTCCGAGCTTTGAATAATCAGGCCTGAAGTCGTGTCCCCATTCAGAAATACAATGCGCTTCGTCAATAACAAATAGGCTGATCGGGACGCTTTTCAATTTTTCCAATACATATGGAGACTGTAAAGCTTCAGGCGACAAGTACAAAAATTTATATCGATGAATATGTTCTAAAACAAATTGTCTTTCCTGCCTGTTAAGCATGCTGTTCAAAGCTGCAGCACGCTTTTCCCCCCGGGCTTTGAGCTGCTGCACCTGATCCTCCATTAAAGAAAGCAGTGGAGAAACGATTAATACCATGCCGTCAAGCATATAACCAGGCAGCTGGTAGCAAAGCGATTTCCCTCCCCCAGTCGGGAGCATTGCAATGGTATCCTTCCCGCTGAGTATGCTTTCAATAATGTCCTGCTGCCCTTTTTTAAAGGAAGTAAAACCAAAAAACTGATATAACGTTTGCTGTAATTTAGTCATATTGCTGCACCTGCTTTGTCAATGCCAGTCTGATTTGAAAGTAGCTGAACCGCTGTTCCAGCCCGTCGCGAATTTGTTTGATTTTATTCGTCCGCATCCGTTTGGCAAACTCTGCGATTTGGAGCTGGTCTTCTGCTGATACATAATCATTAATCATAAACGTAGGCTCATGGAGAGAAATCTCGACAATGTGGTCTTCAATCGTCGCTGTTTTCAGCTTTCTGATTTCAGCAATTCGATGTATCGGAAACCCTTGTTTGACCATCTGCCATGTTTTCCTCGTCGACTCTGTCAGGGCATTATCTAAGTGCACATCAGAAAGGAGATCCTTTAACAAAGCATCTTCACACTCCGGAAGAGAATGAATAAAATAATGTACCGAAGCCCAAAACATGATATAGACATACCATTCGTCTTCTTTCATCGTATCAGCAAGCTGCCTGCTCGTATAACCGATCCGATGGTGCGAGGTTAAGGAGTAGACAAAAATTTGCGCTGCTTTGTTTTCAATCTTTTTCAAATGCGCCTCAAGCATGGCAAAAAGGCTTTTTGCCATCTCTATATGATCCGTATGCCGGGACAGGTATTTCTTTACCCAGTGAAGTGTCTTATGATCCTTTGTGACAGGGATATACTGCCTGCTCCCTTGCTGTTTATGGGATAAGACCTGCACAAGCAGCGAAAGCCTTTTCCAAAGCACGCCGGCAGCCTGCTGATAATGAGCACCGTGACAATAAACGGGCCACGGCCGCTCGCTAAGGGAATGTCTCAAAACTGCTGCGCCGCTGGCTGTCACTTTGTATGTATCTGTTTCAGACATTGGCGCGAGATATGAATGCTTTTCAAGCTTGTCAAGCGACGCAGAAATATCGCTTCTCGAACATTTTGCCGCCATTCCAAAGTATTTTGCAGTCTGAAATAAGCCGGCATCTTGAATGGTTTGTGACGATCTCTTGCCTTTGAATAGGTGAAAAACAGCGCTTCCCGACCGTTCCCCGTTTATTTTGCAAAGACAATCGAGAACCATAATATCGAAGTAATTTAATGACAACCTATCCACCTACATTCTTCCTGACAAAAATCGTTGATTTGCTCTTTTTATTTTAACAGATTTCAAACAGAAATCGACGTTTAAAGTCATCATTAAGGGGGATGTTATGTAGATAACCCCTTATGTGATAAGCATTCTCAATCATTTTTCTGTTGAAATGTAGCAGCAACATCATTACAATAAGTAAGAGGAATAGGTGTTAAATTGATTAAATATAAAGATTGATCCATTTGTTCCACCAAGAACAATCTGGGAGGTTTTATTCATGGCAAAGTACACAATCGTAGACAAAGATACATGTATTGCATGCGGCGCTTGCGGAGCTGCTGCACCAGACATTTACGATTACGATGATGAAGGCATCGCGTTCGTAACGCTTGATGAAAACAAAGGTGTTGTCGAAGTTCCTGAGGTACTGGAAGAAGATATGATTGACGCATTTGAAGGATGCCCTACTGATTCCATCAAAGTGGCGGATGAGCCATTTGAAGGCGACCCGCTTAAATTTGAATAGAAGTAACTAAAAAAAGCTCCCGAACGGGAGCTTTTTTATTTAATGGATATGTGCACTTCGCTGCTGCTCAATCCATGGCTTAAGCTTGATAAAAATTAGTGAGAATACAACCGTAATTACAATACCTTTTATCATGTTAAACGGCAGGATACCTGCGACGACTGCTGTTTTTAGCGCGCTGTCGGATAATGCCGGTGAATGTAAAAACCACGTGTATGCCGGAAGAATCAGAACATAATTTAAAATACTCATTAAAATGGTCATCGCTGCAGTTCCCAAAAGCAGGCTGACAGCCAAGCCCTTTGCTGAGTTGAGTTTTTTAAATAAGAAAGCAGTCGGTAATATAAAGAGTGTTCCTGCAATAAAATTCGCAACTTGCCCTACAGGAACTCCGGCCATGCTTCCCTGAATGATATACTGAAGAACATTTTTTATCGCTTCTACGGCAATACCCGCCAAAGGTCCGTAAATCAGAATGGCAATAATAGCGGGAACGTCGCTAAAATCGATTTTTAAATAATCCGGAAGACCCGGAAACGGGAAATTTAACAGCATCAAAACAAATGCAATGCTGCTCAGCATGCTGACCACAACTAATTTTTTTACTTTCACTTCATTCTCTCCTTTTCGATCACATCTTACTCGAAAACGGAAAGGTTCTTTTCCAGCCAATAAAAAAACCGCTTCATATATAAAAGCGGGGTTTCGAAAATTAGGCTAGGCAAAGAAACGTTTGAAAAATTCAATTTCAAAACGCTTATGAACCTCCATCTTCTCCCATCCAGACTGTACTGTCGGCTCCGGAATCTCACCGAATCCTGCTGTAAAGACAGCTCGCGGGCTTAGAGCCATTGGCTCATCACCGCCGGTAGGGAATTTCACCCTGCCCCGAAGATTGATCATATGAAATTTAATTACATTATAAACGATAACTGGTTGGCTGTATAGAGAATTGCTTCAAATTATATATATTACCTGCAAGCTGTCAAATCATTGATTTATTAGGCTTTACTTTTATCCTTTACTGCGTCAATACACGTTGACACTCTTTTGAGAATATGTTAAATTATCAGATATTTAGTTTGTCAATTTAGGAGGAAATCTAACGATGTTTCGAGTATTGGTCTCAGACAAAATGAGCAACGACGGTTTACAGCCACTTATTGAATCAGACTTTATTGAAATCGTTCAAAAAAACGTAGCAGATGCAGAAGATGAATTACATACTTTTGATGCTCTTTTGGTGCGAAGTGCGACAAAAGTAACAGAAGACCTTTTCAACAAAATGACTTCTTTAAAAATTGTCGGAAGAGCCGGTGTCGGTGTCGATAATATCGATATTGATGAGGCTACGAAACACGGGGTAATCGTGATCAATGCTCCGAACGGCAACACCATTTCGACAGCTGAGCATACATTTGCAATGATCTCTTCTTTAATGAGACACATTCCGCAGGCTAATATCTCAGTGAAATCCAGAGAGTGGAACCGCACAGCTTATGTGGGTTCAGAGCTCTATGGAAAAACGCTTGGTATTGTAGGATTAGGCCGAATCGGAAGTGAAATTGCACAGCGTGCGAGAGCGTTCGGTATGACAGTGCACGTTTTTGATCCTTTCTTAACGGAAGAAAGAGCGAAAAAAATCGGCGTAAACAGCCGCACATTTGAAGAAGTGCTTGAAAGTGCGGATATCATTACCGTTCACACGCCTTTAACAAAAGAAACAAAAGGCTTATTGAATAAAGAAACAATTGCAAAAACGAAAAAAGGCGTTCGCTTAATTAACTGTGCGCGAGGCGGAATTATCGATGAAGCAGCACTTCTCGAAGCTTTGGAAAACGGGCATGTTGCGGGAGCGGCTCTTGACGTTTTCGAAGTTGAACCGCCAGTTGACAACAAACTTGTTGATCATCCATTAGTCATTGCCACTCCTCACTTGGGAGCATCAACGAAAGAAGCACAGCTCAATGTCGCCGCCCAAGTGTCAGAAGAAGTTCTGCAGTTCGCAAAAGGCCTGCCTGTCATGTCAGCTATCAACCTGCCTGCCATGACAAAAGATGAATTTGCTAAAATTAAGCCCTACCATCAAATTGCAGGAAAAATTGGCAGCCTTGTATCACAGTGCATGAAAGAACCAGTACAGGATGTTGCCATTCAATATGAAGGCACAATTGCTAAACTTGAAACATCGTTCATTACAAAAGCCCTTCTGTCAGGCTTTTTAAAACCGCGCGTTGACTCTACTGTTAACGAGGTCAATGCCGGGGGTGTCGCAAAAGAACGCGGCATCAGCTTCAGTGAAAAAATTTCCTCTTCTGAATCTGGATACGATAACTGCATCAGCGTAAAAGTGACAGGAGACCGCAGCACCTTTACTGTAACGGCTACGTATATTCCTCATTTCGGAGAACGAATTGTCGAGATCAATGGATTTAATATTGATTTTTATCCGACAGGTCACTTGGTGTATATCCAGCATCAAGATACAACAGGTGTCATCGGCCGAGTAGGACGTATTCTCGGAGATAATGATATTAACATTGCAACTATGCAGGTTGGCCGTAAGGAAAAAGGCGGAGAAGCCATCATGATGCTTTCCTTTGACAGACATCTGGAAGATAAAATTGTGAAAGAACTAACAAATGTCCCTGATATTGTGTCCGTGAAGCTCATTGATCTGCCATAATCAAAAAAACTCAAGCTATATAGCTTGAGTTTTTTTATTGTTCTATCCCCGTGTGTTTTTATGCAAAATATCTAAGACACTCCTTAGCTCAGAAACAGGAATTTGGCCTGGTGCGGACGCCTCTTCTCCAGCTCCAAAAGTACAAGCCGATCCAAAAACCTCACCGCTCAGCCTGCTGATGAGCCCTGTTGCAGCCATTGACATTGTAATAATGGGGCGGTCTGCATATTTTGTTTTCATTGTATACGTCGCATCAAGCAGCGTTAGGAGATCTCCAGTATCATTCGGCATGACAGCCATTTTGGGAATATGTGCCCCTAAATCCTGCATTTTCCGAAGTCTTGAAAGAATCTCATCTTTCGAAGGTGTTTTTTCAAAGTCGTGATTTGACATCACCACATAGACGTTGTTTTCTTCCGCCAGCGATACTAACGCCTTTACATTTGCATCTCCTGAAAATAATTCGATATCTATCAGATCGATGTCTTTTGTTTGGATTGCCGATTCCAGCAAAGCAAGATAGGAGCTTTCGTCCATCTCCATGCTCCCGCCCTCTTTGTGGGTTCTGAATGTAAATAGAAATAGCTTGTCTTCTAAAGAATTACGAAGCTTAGAAATGAGCTTTGTGACCGCTTCTCTGTCATTCGCTTTTTCAAATACGTCGACTCTCCATTCAACAATGTCCGGATTCAGTAATTTTACTGCCTCTGCTTCATTCAGAATTTGTTTTTCCGTCTTTCCCATCAGCGGAACGATGATTTTCGGCGTTCCTTCCCCGATGGAAACTCCTTTAATTGTTAACACGTTCACTCATCTCAAATCCTTTCAATCTTTACCTTGTTTTATTATACACTTACAACTTTTTTTTGAAAATTCTATTATATGAATAGCAACTAAAAAAGAGCCTCAAAGGGCCCATTTTAGTTTAAGAAAATCGGATTTGGAGCAGCCGGTACCGGAATTGCATCTGATACGTCATATTTGCCGATTTTGTTTGTTCTTGTTTCGGTAAAGGTCACTTCTGTGAAGCCAAACTCTTTTGCGGTTAAAAGAAGTCCCTCAATCATTAAAATACTGGCAATAGAATCCTCAACTTCTGAGTCCTTTGAGAAACGGATATATAAGTGCTTCTGTTTCTTCGTTACAGATTGGACAGTACCCGCTTGAATAAGCGGTGTTGTATCTTTTTGACTGCTCGATTCCATTTCATTAATCGCTTCTTTTACCGTATCAAATGTTTTTTCTGACGGAATGAGAAAGTTTCCTTGTTTATTTTTGTACAAGTAGTAAGCTCTTTTTGACTGTTTTGGAATCGAAATTTCCGTAAAAGTGCCATATGAGCCAATCCGAACCCCAGTCTCATTTTGATCCGATAAAAATTTGACTTTTTCATAAGGACTCCATTTTAAGGATTCTTTAAGCAATTTTTTTAACAGTGTATCATCTTTTACAGAAAATGCCGTAGCTGGCTGATGGACTCGTATACTTAATTCCTTCTGCTTTGGTTTTTCTTTTATTTCTACTTCATCTATGAAGGATGGAATTGTAATGGCATGATCCAAGATATCCAATTCACTACTTACAGTCAGCATGTCCTGGATCGTTTGGTATGCATTTGTTTTTTGAATGCTGACAGGTATGATTGCAGATGTATCGGCATCAGCAACTGCTACAGTGATGTAATTGTCTTGTTCCTTTTCAGTTACAACAAACGATGTATGATCCAGGGATGATGCAGCTTTTGGGCTGTCTTCTGTCTCAGTTTTCGTTACTGCGTTCTCTTGGGACGCTTCTTTTTGTTGAGGCTGTGCCTGATCAAAGAAATGAGGAGAAATAATGAAGGCGATATAAACCGCAATTGCAGCGGCACACGCGGGGCCAATCCACCTGACAGCGGGCTTATTTTTACGCTTTGCCATCGTCAGCCGCTTGTAAATATCCTGAGGCGAACGATGGTCTTTAACTGCCGGAAGTTGACTTAACAACTCCTTTATCTGTTCTTCGTTCCATTCTGACTTCATCATCCATTAGCTCCTCCCTCAAAAGCTCCATATGTTTCCGAAGTACTTTGAGCCCTCTGTGTTGGGTCGTTTTTACTTTGCTTTCCGAGAAGCGCAGAGCCTTGGCTGTTTCCTGTATTGAATATCCCTGAATAAACCGCAAGATAATCACAGCTCTTTGATCGATTGTACATTGATCAAGCGCAGCATAAATTTCCCGGACATTTTCATGTTGAACCGCAAGTTCGTCCGGGAGCAATTGCTGATCCCTGACATCCTGTGTATCCCAGTCAAATGTACCGAGTATACGCTGTCTGATTGTTTGCTGTTTACGAAACCAGTCTATCGCAACATGGCGTGCGATAGACAAAAGCCATGTTTTTTCACTGCTTCTTCCTTCAAACGTATGATAAGAATTTAATACCCGGATATAAACCTCTTGAAGAAGGTCTTCTGTCTGGTTTTTATCCTTTACCATATAAAATAAAAATTGGTACAAATCTTGATGATATGTATCATATAATAATTGAAAGGTTTCTTCCATTTGAAACCCCTCCGTTCACTTTTTTGTCGTATGAATAGCTTGAAAAGTTACATTACAACTATATTACGAGTAACTGGAATTTGGAAGGGAATTTATATTAACATATCCTTAAATTTTATTAATGTTGGCTATTAAAAAAACACCCGCTCAGTCAGCGGGTGTTTCTTATGGAACAAGATTCTTCGGCAAATTCAGACTCGATTTTACCGTTTTGTCGGAATATAAAAAGTAAATGTTGTTCCTTTATCTATTCGGCTGTGCACAGTAATTGATCCGTTGTGGGCTTCCACGATATTTTTAACGATAGCCAGCCCTAACCCGGTTCCTGCTCTGCCCCTTGTCCGCGCTTTATCTGCCTTATAAAACCGCTCAAAGATAAATGGCAGATCTTCTTCCGGTATGCCGGACCCGGAGTCTTTGATATCAATTTTCAATCCATCCTTCACAGAATGGACTGAAATGGAGACACTGCCACCGGATGAAGTATGCCGCAACGCGTTATCGATCAAATTGGTAAATACCTGCTCCATCTTGTCTTCATCAAACATAAATTCCTCTTCTGTGAGGGAAATGTCATGATGTAAAGCAATATTTTTTTCTTTCGCAACACCGGAAAACTTCCGAATGATCTTTTCTAAAAACTCATTCACATTGATTTTTTCATAATGTAAGCCTGTATGGCCTGATTCCATTCGGGCTAAATCAAGCAAATCATTAACTAAACGGCCCATTCGGAGCGATTCGTCATAAATGATTTGAGCAATTTCTTTCCGGTCTTCTTCAGAGCTTGCAATGTCATCGACAATTGCTTCACTGTATCCCTGAAGCATGGAGATTGGTGTTCTCAGCTCATGACTGACATTTGCGATAAAGTCCTCCCGCAGCTTATCAAGGCGGCGTTCTTCTGTCATGTCACGCAGTACGGCAACCGCTCCTCTGACGTGCGATTCCGCATAAAGCGGCGACATCAAAAGCACCCATGATCTGCCTTGAAGCGTCATCTCAATCATTTGTTCTTTTTCAGTGCTGACAGCGTTTTGAAACAGCTCTTTTGCTTCAGGCGGAAGGTTGTCGCCTTCTTTGATATTCATGTTCTGTTCATAATACCAAGCCTGAAGAAAACGTTCAGCCGGAGGGTTGGTCACAAGAATCGTACCGTCAATATTAATGGTAATAACCCCGTCAGCCATACTGCTCAAAATGTTAGAAAGCTGCTCTTTTTCTTGATTGAGCGCATTGATATGAAAGTTAAGCTGCCGGCCCATTTGATTAAAAGCGGTCGCCAGTTCACCGATTTCATCCTGAGTTAAAATCGGGATTTTTGTATCGAACTTGCCCTTCGCCAAATCCTGCGCGCCTTCTCTCATTTTTCGGAGAGGGTACGTGACCCTGCTTGATAAAAAGAATGCGAAAAATGTGGTCAGCACAATTGCAATTCCAGCGGCAAGAAAAATATAGCGGGTCGTATGTTTTGTTGTATCTTTAACGGCAAGCAAAGACTGGGATAAAAAGACCATGCCTTTCTTTCCGTCTTTTTCATACGGGACACCTACAATCAGGCGTTCATTATCCGTGTCTGTATCGCTCAGTCCCGTCCGTTTGCTTACTTTTTTATGGTCTTTGAGAGCTTTATTTAAGTCTTTGTCATGCTGTATTTGCTCAACCGTAATAGACGACAGGCGATTTTTATCATTCGGAGAATACCAGTGGTTCTTCTCATCCTGGATGATGGCAATGCTTGTTAAGTTATCAGCGAGCTCCCAAGTGATTGACCTTGCCAGTGCCTGGTCCTCGTGATTTTCTAGGATGACAGCAACTTTATTCGCAAGCTGTGTTAAATCATTCTCGGCTTCTTCCACATGGTAGTTTTCAATAAACTCCAGCAAAAGAACCGTTAAAATGAACAATACGATCAAGACGAGTGAAAGGATCGTAAACCACAGCTTGCCTACTACGCTTTTCCAAAATTTCATTCAGCGCCGACCTCAAATTTATAACCTACACCCCATACGGTGACAATTTTTTTCGCAGCTTCCGGAGATACCTTGTTCAGCTTCTCTCTCAAGCGTTTGACGTGAGTGTCCACTGTGCGTAAATCACCAAAAAACTCATATTGCCACACTTCTTTCAGAAGCTTTTCCCGATCATACACCTTGTCAGGCGTTTTCGCTAAGAAATATAGAAGCTCATACTCTTTTGGCGTCAGGCTCACTTCTGTTCCATCAGCTGTTACGCGGTGAGCATCATGGTCTATTGACAGATGTGAAAACACGAGCACATTTTTCGTCGGTGTATTGGCATTGAAATAAGAGGTTTGGGATGCTCTTCTCAAAAGGGCCTTTACACGCAGCACGACTTCTCTCGGGCTGAACGGCTTAACAATATAATCATCTGTTCCCGCTTCAAACCCCTGCACCCGGTTTGCTTCTTCTCCTTTTGCGGTCAGCATGATAATGGGTGTCGCTTTTTTTTCACGAATTTGCCGGCACACTTCAATTCCATCAGTCCCCGGCATCATCAGATCAAGCAAAATTAAGTCATAATTGGCTTCAAGCCCTTTAGTAATGGCTTCATCACCATTTTCAGCTTCATCTATAGCATAATTTTCACGTTCAAGATACATTCTTAAAAGGCGGCGAATTCTGGCTTCGTCATCAACTACTAATATTTTTGTTTCGTTCGTTTGGTCCATGTTTTCCCCCTGCTTTCCTTCTGTTACTTTCATTTTATCAAATCGTGAGAAAGTTTGAGAACTGTGTCGCTTTCAAAGGACTATGCATAAGAATGAAGTCCGGCAAGCACAAGATTTACGAATATTAAATTAAACATAATAATAGCAAAACCGATTACGGCCAGCCATGCTGACTTCTCACCGTGCCAGCCTCTTGACAGTCTTAAATGCAAGTAAGCGGCATAGAACAAAAATGTGATCAGCGCCCATACTTCCTTAGGGTCCCAGCCCCAAAATCTGGTCCACGCGAGCTGAGCCCAAATCATTGCAAAGATCAGCGCGCCGAGTGTAAAGATCGGAAATCCGATTGATACGGCCCTGTACCCAACCTCATCCACCAGATCAAGATTGACGTTTTTCACCAGCGGATGTAATAGAGCGCTGATTCTTTTTCTGATGATCAGACGGAGAGCCCCATACAACACAAGACCTGCTCCAAATGACCAAATGACAGTGTTCACTTTTCTGCCTGAGAAAAGCGCGGGAAGATCAACAAGCGGTTCCATTCTTCCTTCGGTCAAAAGCTCTCCCTGATGCGGACCGACAAGCGCGGGCATTTCGTACACCATCACGCTTTTTTCTTTACTTTTGTCCACCCAGTTAAACTCCGCTTCATAGCCTGCAAGACGAAATGCTGATGTGATTGCAATAAAGGCGACGGTTGTGACCAGGATAAACATAATCGCTTCAAGCCAGAAGGTCTTTTTGCTTGGCTTTGTCTGGTCTACATGCTTCAAAAGAAAGATGACACCAGCGACAAAGCTGATGGCAAGTATAGCTTGCCCAAGCGCGGCCGTTGTTACATGAATATACAGCCAGTTGCTTTGGAGCGAAGGAATTAAAGGCGAGATATCTGTCGGAAACATGCTGGCGTAGGCAATCAGCAATAAAGCAATTGACAGCGTAAACAGGCCTAATGAAGGCAATCTATAGAGAAAATAAAGAATGATAAACGCCAAAACAAGCATCATGCCAAAAGCGGTGGTGAATTCAAACATATTGCTGACCGGCGCATGGCCGCTGGCAGCCCACCTTGTGATGAAATATCCAAGGTGGCAGAAAAAACCGACAATAGAAAGGGTGATTCCAATGTTGGCCCATCGGTTTGGCTTGCCCTTTTTATCTTTATTCCCGCGTATGGCCCCGCCGAAGATCGGGACAGCGATTAAATACACAAGAAAGGCCGCATAAAGAAAATTTCCGCTCAGCTCTGCCATGACATCACTCCCTTTTCGCCTATTTCTGTGTTTTGATTAATTCTTTTTGGTCCACCGGTTCAGTCAGTCCGGAATCAGCCAATATAAATGCTAAATCCTTCTTCAGGCCAAACCAGTTTTTATTGGTATGCCCCGCTACCATAACTGCACCGTCCTGTGAGTGCAGCCAAATTCTTCGATGCTGCCAGTACATACCTTGAATAACACCGATCATAAAAATGGCTCCGCCGACAGCAAGCACCCAGAGTGTCAGATCCTTTCTGACTGTAAGTCCAGTAATGTTTTTCGTTTCGACATGGTCAAATTTCAGCTTGTATTTATTATTGCCTGATCCTTCGATGGTTTCTTGGATGGCGACAAAGCTCTTTTCGCCTTTCGGTTTGTCCGGCGTTATAATATTAAAGACAAAAGCCGGATTGTTAGGGATCTTTGTTTTTGTGCTCGGCTCTCCGTCCTGATTAAAATAGAAGTCAGGCAGGTAGCTGGCGATTTCCACCTTGTAACCGTTGCCAAGATCATAGACCGAATCTGGATCCAGAAGGTTGATCTTCAGGCTCCCAAAGGATTTTTTTGTTTTTTTATCAATCAGCTGGAACACCATTTGGTCAAGCTGATTCTCTTTGTAATCCACCTGGTAAACGGAAAAAGAATCAAAACGCAGCGGCTGATTGACACGGATGTCTTCTTCTGTTACTTTTTTCAGCTTCGGCTTCTCGCCATAAACAATTTTTCCTTCTCTCTTGTAGAGTACGGCATCAGTTTGAAAGTTCTTTGCCACTCTACCGTCCCCGACTCTGTCAATGGCATCTGCAAATACCTTTTTTTCCGTTTTGCTGTTATAGGTCTCTACGCTGAATTGATTGTTTTTCAAATAATATTTTCCGTCTGTACCCGGAATTGCGGCGGTTTCGCCTTCTCTGACCCAAAGCGTCTCATCGACGTACATGCCAGGCACAAATCTCAGCATCGCACCAATCAAAAAGATGATCAATCCAATATGGTTGACATACGGGCCCCAGCGGGAAAAGCGTCCTTTTTCAGCAAGAATGCTGCCCTCTTTTTCTCTGATTCTATAATGTTTTTTCTTTAATAGAGCAACTATCTTTTCTTTCGATTCCCCGTTCAGTACAGTAACTGTTTCACTGAACAAGCGCTGCCTTCTTAAAAAAGCCGGGCTCCTTCTGACGCCTTGGTTTTTTAACGCTCTGTACAACGGAATGACCCGATCAAGGCTGCAAATCACGAGTGAAATGCCGATCGAGGCAATGAGCAGCAAATACCACCAAGAACCATATAAATGATGAAACCCGAGCAAATAATAAAGCTGGCCGAACGTGCCGTACTGCTCCTTGTAATAAGTATCAGCCTGTGCGCCCGGAGGCAGATAGGCTTCCTGGGGAAAAATGGTGCCGAACGCTGATGCGGCAAGGGTTATGACGATAAGCCATATTCCCACCTTAACCGAGGAAAAGAAATTCCAAATTTTATCGATGATCGTTTTGTTATAGGTTTGCGAACGTCTTGCGCTTCCGTCATATCTCATATCAGCGAGCGGAGGTTGAGTTTCCTGAAGAGCTCTTCCGCACGATTCGCATAAAACGGTTCCGACCGGGTTTATATGTCCGCATTCACATTTGACTTGCTTCATCCCGAAGTCTCTCCGGGTTTTATGAGATTCATATATTCGTGTATCATGCTTTCTGTCATAGTGCCGGTCACCACCTTGACAACTTTTCCTTCCGGATTGATCAAAAAGGTTGTCGGAAGCGGAGATACGTCATAGGCATCAAGCACTTGGCGATCTGTATCCAGAACAACCGGGAAATTCACTCCGTAGGATTTCATAAAATTATGTACTGCTATCTTTGACTCCCCAACATTTACAGCGACAATTTCAACACCTTGGCTTTTAAAATGCTTATATTGGTTTGCCATATAAGGAAACTCTTTTTTGCACGGTTCACACCATGTACCCCAGAAATTCAAAAAAACACCTTTCCCTTTTAAGTCACTGAGCTCGATACGTTTCCCATTCGTATCCTCAAGGACAAAATTCGGTGCGTCGGACCCTTCGGATATACTCTCTTTGCCGGCAAATACAGCATTGTAAATGGTATAGCCGAGTGCGCAGATTAAAACGAGAAGGATGCCGGTCCGAATGAATAAACGCCTTTTTTTCTTCATTGTCCACTGCCCCCTTCCCCCTATTGCAGATCCATTCAATTATATCATTGCACGTTCATTTCACATTTCTTACTTTTTGAAGGTTATGTGAAATTTAGAAAGCGTTTTTACCGTGATCCGCCAGTGCTCTGAGCCTTTTTACTTCGTGAGGCGTAAGCTCTCTGGCATCGCCCGTGTGCAGGCCTCGCAGGTTTAAAAACGCGTATTCCTCACGCTTCAGCTTGATTACCTCATGTCCGATCGCTTCAAACATGCGGCGCACCTGTCTGTTGCGTCCCTCATGGATCGTCAGCTGAATAATGCTTGTCTGCTTTTTCTTATCCAAGGACAGCAGCTTCGCTTTAGCAGGCGCTGTTTTGCCTTCTTCCAGCCTAATTCCGCGCTCCAGCTTTCTGAGCAGCTCTTTAGGCGGGATTCCTTTCACCTTCGCCACGTATGTTTTGTCTATTTCATACTTAGGGTGCATCAGCTTATTGGCGAATTCGCCGTCATTGGTTAAAAGCAAAAGACCGCTCGTATCATAGTCCAGACGCCCAATCGGATAAATGCGCTGCGGAATATTTTTAAAAAAGTCCGTCACCACTTTGCGTCCTTTATCATCTTGCGCTGCGGAAATAACGCCTCTTGGTTTATATAAGAGAAAGTAAACCGGCTCTTCGCGTTCAACCTTTAACCCGTTTACCTCAATCTGATCAGAACCGGTGACCTTAACACCTAGCTCTGTTACTACTTTGCCATTCACCTTTACTTTTCCTTCTTTAATCAGCTCTTCTGCCTTTCTGCGCGACGCAACTCCGGCATGAGCAATCACTTTTTGCAGTCTTTCCATGTCTTTCACCTCAAGTATTATCTTACTTTTTTCAACCTTAACAAACAAGCTTTTTCAAATTCCTATGCCAAATCTAAAAAAAACGCCGTTTTCAGGCGCTCCCAAATAATAACGTAACGATGATGATAGATGCAACTACGCCGATTAAATCTGCAAGAAGTCCCACCTTTAATGCATCACCCATTTTTTTAATGCCGACTGCTCCGAAATACACAGTCAGTACGTAAAGCGTTGTATCTGTAGATCCCTGCATGACGGAAGCCAGCCTGCCGATAAAGGAATCGGGCCCGTATACTGCAATTAAATCGGTCGTCATTCCGAGAGCGGCCGTACCGGAGATCGGGCGGATCAGAGCAAGCGGCACTACTTCAGCAGGGATGCCGATAGCGGAGAAAGCCGGTTTTAAAAGATCCATTATAAAATCAAGCGCGCCTGATGATCTGAAAACAGTTATAGCGACAAGCATTCCGACTAAATAGGGGATAATGGAAAAGGCAATTTCTATCCCCTCTTTCCCGCCTTCGACAAACGATTCATATGTTGGAACCTTTTTGATCGTTCCATAAAGAAGAATTCCGGCAATAATGATTGGAATCATGGCTAAAGACAGCCAGTTGATGATTTCCATCCGCTCACCTTCCCTTCTTTTTGCGGCGATAATAAAAATACCGATCAATGATAATGGCACCGATTCCGGAAATAAGCGTTGCCAAAATGCTTGGCCCGACGATATCTGTCGGCGTTTTGGAGGAATAAGCCATTCGGACAGCGATCACCGTTGTCGGGATGAGTGTGATGCAGGACGTATTAACAGCTAAAAAAGTAATCATTGACCGGCTTGCTTCCGATCGGTTTCCATTCAGCTTTTTCATTTGTTCCATTGCTTTAATGCCAAGCGGAGTTGCTGCATTTCCGAGGCCGAAGAAATTCGCCATAAGATTAGATAAAATATAGCCCATCGCCGGGTGATCCGGCGGTAT
Source organism: Bacillus sp. FSL R5-0416 (assembly GCF_037975425.1). Classification (NCBI taxonomy): domain Bacteria; kingdom Bacillati; phylum Bacillota; class Bacilli; order Caryophanales; family Bacillaceae; genus Bacillus; species Bacillus sp. FSL R5-0416. The sequence continues at coordinate 2,422,909 of NZ_CP150252.1, forward strand.
ATCAGGGAACAGTTTAGATATAAAAGGCCTGCACATCCGGCTGAAAATATCCAAAAGACCTGACTGCTCGGCGATTTTCATTAAGCCAAGCCAGAAAACAAGCACGCTCATCAATCCAAATGAAATCGTAATCGCTTCTTTCGCACCCTTAAACACGGCTTCATTTACATCTTGCAGAGTTCCGTTGCACATCGCAAAAACGAGTCCGATCACGGTTAAACTGACCCAAATTATATTGACCATTTTGCTCCGCCTGCCGCATTCAGAAAGATTGATTTAAACGTTTCAAAAAATTGTTTCTTCGGTTTTTGATGCCGCTCATTTTCATAATAGATCGGCACTTTTGCGATGGTTGCATCGTTGAACATGATCTCCATGTGCCCTACGATGTCAGGGATTTTCGAGGCATCTTTTTCCCATGCTTTTTTCGGCTTGAGCAGTGTGGTATTAATTTTCACATCTTCTTTTTCCTCTTCAGTCAGCAAATAGGTGATATCACGTTTGATAAAAGCCTTCGATTCATAAAATGTGCCTTTCAGCTTTGGAATATCCCCTTTTTTTGCAATTAAATAGGTTTGATAATGCTCAAACACATAGTTAAACATCTTCATATGGTCATCCCAATCATTAGGGTCATTAATGGTGACGGCTATCAGGTCAATGCCGTCCTTTGAAGCCGTAGAGACCAGTGTCCGTTTTGCAAGTTTTGTATAGCCTGTTTTTCCTCCTGTGCTGTACGGATATAGCATGGTCAGCAGTTTATTTTTGTTTTTCCATACGCTTTCCATCGTTTCCGCTTTGTATATTTTTGTGCCTGAAATCTTTTGATAGTCTTTCAGCTTCATAGCATACTTAGTTAAAATGGCCATGTCATAGGCTGTTGAATAATGATTTTCATGGTCGTCCAATCCGTGCGGGTTTTGAAAACGGGTGTTTTTCATACCAAGCTGCTCGGCTTTTTGATTCATCATATAAACAAACCCATCGAGGCTCCCACCGACATGCTCAGCAATCGCGACAGCGGCGTCGTTTCCTGATCTTAGCATCAGGCCATACACAAGATCTTTTAGCTTCACTTTTTGACCTTCTGTTAAATAAATGGCGGAGCCTTCTGTTCTGACAGCATTTGCCGAAACCGTCACCGTTTGATCCATTTTGCCGGATTCGATGGCGAGGACGGCGGTCATAATTTTTGTGATGCTCGCGATCCGCCTTTTTTGATGCTCATCCTTGGCATATAACACTCTGCCTGACGCACCGTCAATAATGATCGCGCTTTTTGCACTGACATCTATAGCAGCATGTGCTGTATTCACATTTACGGTTGCAATAAGAAAAGAAATCATGATCACGAATACTGCTTTTTTGAAAATGCGCATGTTTGCTCACGTCCTTGTGGTGGTTTGTACAAGTTTATGCGCATGTCCATCAGTTATGAATAACAATTATATTTCTGGAAGCAAACATAAAAAAACTCTCCCTGAAAAAGGGAGAGTAAACGTTATCTGATTGGCGCCATGCTTGATCCGGACGCTTCGTAATGAGCCAGCTCTTCCCTCATCTTCAGAAAGGCCGCGCTCAACGGCAATAATAATTGCTCAAGCGACGCAGGAACAGCATGATAAAACTCAATTGCGCTGACCCCGGTATAAGACGCCCGGCTATTTTCACACCACGTGTCTTTTTTCGGCATAAAGAACTCTTCAATGCATTGGTGATACACATTATAAAGTGTTTTTTCCGCTCTGGCTTCCTGAAAAGGCTCCTGCATCAGGAGACGGCGGCACGCTTCTGCGCCTCCTTCACAAAATACTGCCATTCTTCTCAGAGTGCTCAGCACATCACAGCAGTATCCTTTTTCAATAGGCAATTCAGCCTGTAAGGACTCAAGCGTCGTTTGATTTAGGTAATCGTTCACGGTATTGACAACCATTGATAAGAATTCGCCTGTTTTTTGAGTCTGCGCTCGCACAATCGAATGTCCCATTTCGTTTGGTATCTTCCCCTCATGTCTTTGTCTCTCACATTTTGCTTCTTTCATGATAGCTTCTTCCTTATATCTTATGATGATGAAAAAGCGCGATTCATTAAACTTCTATTTTATATCTTCGAAGGTTTGGTTAAAGTTTTCAAAAAATAAATCTGCTTCTTCTTGAAGAACGTCTTCTTCCGCATTTTCAGGCAGCGGCGGAAGCTCGTCCAGCGTTTTCAGACCGAATTGTTCAAGAAAAGTCGGCGTAGTACCGTATAAAATGGCCCGCCCCGGACCATCGGCACGCCCTACTTCACACAATAGCGCCTTCGCGACAAGACTGTGTAAAATCCGCTCTGATTTTACTCCTCTGATTTCTTCAATTTCTGCTCTCGTAATTGGCTGTTTGTATGAAACAATGGCCAGTACTTCTAAAGATGCCTGAGAAAGGCCCTTTGACGGCACTTCAATCAGTTTTTTCAAGTAAGGCGCAAAGTCTTTTTTGGTAGAGAGCATGTACGTATCTGCATACTCAATAAGTTCAATCCCTCGTGTATCTCCGCGGTATTCGTCCGCCACATCCGCCATGATCGTGTTCAGTTCAGGCTCTTCGATTTCAAGCACTGTTAACAGCTGCTTTTTTGTAAGCCCTTCATCGCCTGCAGCATAAAGAAGGGCTTCTACAATAGCTTTCCAATTCACGATATCAAGCCCCATGAATGGATTCACTCCCCGTAATGTAAATATCTGAAAAATTGTGCTCCTGTTCAATGAGGACCAGCTGATTTTTCATCAGCTCGAGAACAGCTAGAAAGGTCACTACTAAATGTTCTTTTTGCTCATATGGAAACAGATCCATAAAGTTGATTCTCGTTCCTCTAGATTTCAAGCTGTGCACGATTTCGTTCATTCTGGCTTCGATTGGTATGTCCTGTCTTGTAATTGTTGTTTCCATCGGCCTGTTTATTTTTTTGCGTTTCAGCACTTTTTGAAAAGCTCCGATCATATCATAGACCGTGACAGAGAGCTTTTGCTCAGACTGTTTTACTTCTTTTGCATATTCACTCAAATCACTCGGCGGTTTCGTGAACGATTTTTGTCTTTCTTCTTCCCGTTCTTTTAAATCCTTCGCCGCATCTTTATATTTTCGATACTCAATCAGCTTTTCAATCAGTTCCTCCCGCGGATCTTCTTCTTCAAGTAATTCATCTTCAAAAAGCTCCTCCTCTTGCTTCGGGAGCAGCATTCTGCTTTTAATGCTGAGCAGCGTGGCAGCCATAACCAAATACTCGCTGGCCATATCGAGCTCAAGCACACGCATCGTATGTACATATAATAAATATTGTTCAGTGATCTTCGCCACAGGTATATCATATATGTCAATTTCAAGACGATTGATTAAATGAAGCAGCAGGTCCAATGGGCCCTCAAACGTATCAATTTTCACTTGATATTCTTCCATCATCTCACCATTTTCAAGTATCACTCTCATTGCCGGAAAAACTGGCTACCCTATAGTATAAGCCACCAAAAAGCTCTCGTCCAATACTATTTCATTTCCTGTTTTGAACAAGTTTGTACAGAATATTCAAAACACGAGAGGTGTTTGCTCGGAGCGCAGAAGCGGGAGAAAAAGCCTTAGCTTCTGGTTTTCCTTTCTAAAAAGCAATAGAGGCCGAGCGTTCTTTTTTCCTTTTATCCCTTCTATGGTACACTAAAAGCACATTAAAGGAGGAAACACCTTGTATCCGAAAGCTTATATAGATTATCTCGTTGAGTTTCACGCGACACGGGATTATTTTGAATGCCATGAAATATTAGAAGAATATTGGAAGGAAGATCCGCCAAAGAAACGAAAACGCTATTGGGTGGGCTTTATTCAGCTTGCAGTGGCTTTATATCATCACAGAAGGCAGAATACAGCCGGGGCAAAAAGACTGATGGCGAACAGCATCCGGATTCTTCAAGCAGAACACCGGGCAGTCGAAGACTTAGGGCTTGATCATGGCCGTTTGCTCGAACTTATGCAATCGGTTTACGAACAAATCGAGACGGGCTCTGCCTATAAAAGCATTATGCTGCCAATCAAAGATGAGAAACTGGAGGAAGCATGCAGGATCGAATGCAGGAAAAAAAAGTATACATGGGGGCAGCCCAGTGCACTCAGGAACATATTTCTTATCGACAAACACCGTTTGCGGGATCGGACTGACGTCATCCGTGAACGTGAAAAAGAAATAGAACGCAGAAAAAAAAGCAGAGGCTGATTACAGCCTCTGCTTAATTATTGTATGAAATGTCTTGATCCTGCTGACCTTGACAACGTTCGAAAAAGCTCTGCGTTAATTCATTTGGAACCAGTACTTGCGTTTTGAATAAATGCTTTAAAGCATCCATCATCTGTTTTCCGATTCCTTGATGGCGATGAGAAGGATTCACACTGATATGCCGGATCTCAACCTCAGAATCCTTTTTTTCGACTCCGATTGCTCCGACGATATCCTCGTCCTCTTTCCAAAGAAAGAGCTGGCGGTCTGTATCCGTTTCGTAGTCCTTAATTGTCTGCTGAAGCTGCTTAAGGTCTTTTTCATTCGGCATAAACGAAAGAAGCCCCATCGCAATCTTTTCAAACGATTTTTTATAACGAATTAACATAAAAACCCCTCTATATCCAAAATGTCCAGTCTGCTATTAACGGATACGAATAGGTGATCCGTTTTCTCACATTATATCATTTTCGCCATATTTTTAAACTGTTTTCAGCAAATTATTCAAATGAGCGGTTTAAATTTGCCATTTCAATGGCAGAAACAGCACAATCTACACCTTTGTTGCCCGCTTTTGTGCCCGCACGCTCGATGGCCTGTTCGATGTTTTCAGTTGTTACAATTCCAAAGATGACAGGTACACCAGTAGTGTTTGCTGCTTGCGCGATGCCTTTTGCAGCTTCATTGCAGACATAATCGTAATGCGTCGTAGCGCCTCTGATGACAGTGCCCAATGTGATAATAGCATCATATTTTTTTGTTTCCGCCATTTTTTTCGCAGCAAACGGTATTTCAAATGCGCCTGGAACCCAAGCCACATCAATGTCATTTGTGTCTACGCCATGTCTGAGCAGCGCATCTTCTGCTCCGCTCAGCAGCTTGCTCGTAATAAAATCATTAAATCTTCCTACTACGATTCCGATTTTAAGACCTGTACCAACTAAATTTCCTTGTATGATATTCATATGATTCCCATCCTTTTTTGTGATATTTGTGATTAGAAATGAAGTAAATGACCTAGCTTGTTCATTTTGGTTTGCAAATATTTTTTATTGTGTTCTTTCGCCTCCATTTGAAGCGGCACTCTTTCTGAAATACTGAGTCCGTAGCCTTCAAGGCCTGCGATTTTTCGCGGATTATTCGTCAAAAGCTTCATATTCCGGACACCGAGGTCGCGTAAAATTTGTGCTCCGATGCCATAGTTGCGAAGATCCGGCAAGAATCCAAGCGCCTCATTGGCTTCTACGGTGTCATAACCTTGTTCCTGAAGCTTATAAGCTTTTAATTTATTGATTAAACCGATGCCTCGTCCTTCTTGGCGCAAGTACAGAAGCACTCCACGGCCTTCTGCGACAATTTGGTTCAGCGCGGCGTGCAGCTGCGGTCCACAATCACAGCGATGAGAGCCAAACACGTCACCTGTGAGACATTCTGAATGTACCCGGACCAATACCGGTTCTTCTCCGAACGGCACATCTCCCATCACAAATGCGACATGCTCTTTTCCATCTACCTCATTTGTGTATCCATAAACCTTAAATGTCCCAAAATCAGTAGGCAGCGTAATGTCAACTTCACGCTCGACGAGTGTTGTCAGATTGTAACGGTATTGAATCAAATCCTTAATGGTGATCATTTTTAATTGATGCTTTTTCGCAATTTCAATGAGCTCAGGCACTCTCGCCATCGTTCCGTCTTCATTCATAATTTCACAAATGACGCCGGCTCCTGGAGATCCGCAGGCTTCAGCAAGATCAACAGCAGCTTCTGTATGGCCCGCTCTTTTCAGGACACCTCCTTTTTTCGCAATCAGCGGAAAAATGTGCCCCGGACGCTGAAAATCAGATGGCACGGATGTGCTGTCCAGCAATGCTCGAACGGTAAAAGATCTTTCTTGAGCGCTGATACCTGTTTTCGTTTCACGATGGTCTATGCTTACGGTAAATGCAGTATGGTGAGAATCTGTATTATGCTCCACCATAGGGTGAAGATCAAGCCTGTCTGCGATTTCCTCACTGAGCGGCGTGCAGATCAGTCCTCTCCCATGTGTCGCCATAAAGTTAATGACTTCCGGCGTTGCATGCTCGGCAAGAGCCACAAAGTCTCCTTCATTTTCTCTGTCTTCATCATCTACAACGATGATGACTTCGCCTTTTTTTAAAGCGTCCAGTGCTTCTTCTATCGGATGAAACATGCAAATCTTCCTCTCTAAAAGCCGTTTTCGCTTAAGAAGGCTTTTGTAATGGTTTGTTGGGTCTTATTTTCATTGGCTTTATGCAAAAATCGATACATATATTTTCCGATCATATCGCATTCGATATTCACTTTAGAGCCGATCGTTTTTTCTGAAAAGATCGTTTCGCTGATTGTATGCGGTATTAAGGAGATCGTCACTGTGTCTTCTGTCAGGCCGAATATGGTTAAGCTCACGCCATCCACAGTAATTGATCCCTTTAAAACCAATGTTTTTGTTAATGACGGGTCCATTTTTAAATCATAGTAAACTGCGTTGCTTTTCTCTTCAATTCGTGTGATTTCCGCAGTTCCGTCGACATGGCCTGAGACGAAATGGCCTCCGAAACGGCCGTTTGCCGCCATTGCTCTTTCCAGATTTACTTTGCTTCCTTTTGTTAAATCATTCAGTGACGTAGCTTTGACTGTTTCAGGCATAACATCCACTGTGAATTGATTTTTTGTAAAATCAGTGACAGTCAGACAAATGCCGTTCACTGCAATGCTGTCGCCAAGATGAACATCCTCTAAAATCTTTGAGCATTTAATTGTTAAGGCCATTGAATGCCCTGCTTTTTTCATGGATTCGATTGTGCCTGTTTCTTCGATAATTCCTGTAAACATGGTCACCATCCTATTCCTTTGTCGGTTTTGCCGTCAGTTTGATATCACGGCCGATTTGGGTTATATCAGTGAATTGTAATAAGGGGACATCTTTCATTGATTGAAAACCTTCACCGGAGATTAAGCTGGGAGCATGCGTTCCTCCGATTAGTTTAGGGGCAAAATAGAAGATGATTTCTTGAAAACAGCCTTCTTTGACAAAGCTTCCGTGAACAGCTGAACCGCCTTCCACATACACCGACATGATGCCTTCTTCCGCTAGGATCTTCAAAACATCGGAAATTTGAATGCGCTCGGTTTCAAGTGTAAATATGTTCACTCCGAAAGCTGAAAGCCGTTTTTTCTTTTCCTCGTCTGCGCGTGCCGTCGTAAAAATCCATGTCGGCGCTATTTGATCGCAAATCACTTTAGCGTCCTCAGGAATCGAGAGTACGGTATCAAGTATGACCCGAACCGGCTGTTTTGTTACATTCGGCAGTCTGCAGGTTAAGCTCGGATTGTCGGCTTTCACTGTGCCAACTCCGACTAAAATGCTTTGGTGTGTTTTCCTGTATTGCTGAGCATCCTGTCTTGCAGCCTCTGACGTGATCCATTTGCTGTCACCCTTGCTGGTAGCTATCTTGCCGTCAAGGCTGGCAGCCGCTTTTAGCGTGACGTACGGAAGGCCTGTCCTCATAAAGTGCAGAAATTTTTCATTCAGCCTCTCCGCCTGGTCTGCCAGGATGCCTTCCCTTACCTCAATGCCGGCTTCTTTCATCATGCTGATCCCTCTTCCAGCCACAAGCGGATTAGGATCTCTCATCGCCACAAACACTCTTTTGATGCCAGAGTTGATAATCAATTCTGCACATGGCGGTGTTTTTCCGTAATGGCTGCACGGTTCGAGTGTAACGTAAATGTCGGCACCCTCTGCATGTGCTCCAGCAATATGGATGGCATGAACTTCTGCATGAGCTTCCCCATATTTTAAATGGGCGCCCATTCCGACAATTTGTCCGTCCTTTACGACAACAGCGCCGACAAGCGGATTGGATTCGGTCTGTCCTTCGCCCTGCTTCGCAAGATCTAATGCCAGCTTCATATAATACTCTTCCATTTGTTTCCCTCCCCTCTTTTGTTATTTACCGTCAAAAAAGCCCCGAATTTATAAAAAATTCGGGGCTTTAGGTATTTTACGCAATAGGAAATAACACTATGCATTTTTGAACCATTTGCATAGCGGTTCATCATCCTTCTCCCATCCAGACTTTCACTGTCGGCTTCAGCTTAAACTGAATCCACCGCGTGCTTATGCACACGGGTCACGGGCTCTAAAGCAAATGTGCTTTACTACCGCCGGTCGGGATTTCCACCCTGCCCCGAAGGATACAATCTTTATTCATTTGTCCTTATTGGCTATTATAGCGATCCTTTTTAAAGTACGCAATGAAATAAACTTACAATTTGAGAAAAACAAAACATCACCCTTCGATCCGAAAGGTGATGTTTTGTTAATCATTCACTTTTGCAACCTTGATTAATCCGTCGATCCGCTTTGATTTGCTGAAGTAAGCCTTAATCTTGTCACCTTCTTTTATATCAGATAAATCCTGATTTAATTTTTTTCCGTTGAAGATGATTTTCGTTCCGTTTTCTGCTACTCCATGATACTCTGAGCCGTCAATTTTCGTCACTTTATATTCCTGGATGGTGTATTCCTCTTCTTCCGAGGACAAGGTTTGTCCAATTGCTGTCGGAACATCCTTCAGCTCAACATCATTTATGTACATATAACCGCCTGCAAGTAAAAGCAAAAGCACTAACAGAATGGTAATCTTGGTTTTTATTCTTCCCATTTCTAAACCTCCAGCCAATATGAATCTATTCATTCATATGAGTTATTCCTTTTTTTCATGAATAAAAAACCGTAAATTCTCGTAAATTATTAATATAACGATGCATAACGGGAATATGTTTCACATTTCTGCAAAAATTTCTTTTCTATAGATATACGAATTTATGTTCTGTTTTTAGGGGATGACCGTAAAAAAGATATAAAAAAAGCAGCCCCAATGGGAAACTGCTTGATCCTAATTTGTTTTGCGGATTTCGTTAAACGGGTAGAAAACAAACTTTGACGTACCCGCAATTTGTTTTTTCGTGAAGAGGCCAAGTCCGTTACGGCTGTCCATGGAATTCCGACGATTGTCACCCATCACAAAATACTTGTTATCAGGCACTTTAACCGGGCCGAAATCATCGGTCAAATGGTCAAAACCGTCCTGTTTCGCTCTCTTTTTATTAGCCGCCAAATAAGGTTCGTCCACCTTTTTCCCGTTGATATAGAGCTGGTCATTTTTCATCTCAACCGTATCGCCGGGAAGGCCGATAATACGTTTAACATAGTGAACATCATCTCCGTTTAACACGACGATGTCTCCTCTATCAAACTCGCCGATGTATTTGACTGTCATATTGACAAAGACCCTTTCACGGTTGTGAAGTGTAGGATACATAGAGTCACCATCAACGACATACGGCGCAAAAATAAAGTTGCGGATGAGCAAAGCAAGAACGACAGCAATCACAATTGCTTTTGCCCATTCTAATATTGATTTTTTCTTCGAAACATTTTCTGATTTCAACTGATTTCCTCCAATAAACAACGGTCTTCAATTTATGTTATCACGAATCGAAAAAAAATCCCATTAGGACCATTGAAGTGATTTTACAAACTGTTAATCTTCATCTTCTACCCACATCATGCCTATTTTTTCTTGTCGATCATAACTAAGCCTGCAAATATTGAAAGAAATGAATCGCATAATTCAGAAGCGATGGACTCAGAAGAAAGAGAGTTCTTATATGCTAAATCTTTAGATCGTATATAAGGCATGAGGTTACGAACAGTTTGTTCATTTACTGCATTCCATTGATCTCTCAGTCCATGATACCCATGGCACTTGACAAAAAACAATTCACGTCATAAAGGTTACTGGAATGTTGGCGGCAACCTATTTCACAGGTGTAACCGCATCCGTTTTTGCTTTCATAATAGGTTTAAAATCATTCAAGCTCGAAAACATGGATCAGCCTCCAAAAAATAAATCGAATATATTCCCAGCAGTTGAAGACTCTTTATTATAAAACTCTGAATATCCGCAGTTCTTACAGTAAACCACTAGAAATCGGTTATGCTGCACGTCAAACAGCTTTGATAATCCCGTGCCGGTTGTGGCTATTTCTTTTTGTCCTGCTTCAGTACTGCCGCATTTTCTACAGCCTTTGTTGTCCATATCGCGATCTCCTTTTCATTACATCACGTTTATTTGATTTATTTTACCACAAAACACCAATGAACAGGCATCTCCTAAATATTTTTGCCATTAAGTTTACGCTAATCAACTCTAGCACTAATACATATAAAAAATAGAATGATATGAAAGGAGACTTGATAGTATGATTGATTATCCTATTAATATAAACAACGTTTCCGGGAACAGCGTAATTAACGTAGGCGGCGCTTTTATGATCAGGCCTTTAACTTTGTCCAAATCTGTGTTTGGCTCCGGAGGTTTAAACACAGGAATTGTCTTTGAAAATAACTTTGTAAGCAAGGCTAAAATGATTAATCATCAATTTACTGATCAGAACGTCACCAAAACTTTTTAATGTATTCAATACACGGGGGTCACTAACTAAACACCTGGTTTTGCCAACCGCCATCAGCATTCGGCGGTTTTTTATTGAACATTTTTGGCCAATAAAAAAAGCTTCCTCTCTAAGAGGAAGCCTTTTGCCTGCCGATTAGCCTTCTACACGAACTTCTTTCATGACGTCGCCATTAGACATGTTTTTCGCGAATTCTAATCCGCTTGTTACTTTACCAAATACAGTGTGAACACCGTTCAAATGAGGCTGTGGCTCATGAACGATGAAAAATTGGCTGCCGCCAGTGTCTTTTCCGGCATGTGCCATAGAAAGTGCGCCCGCCTCATGTGTATGCGGATTTCCTTCTGTTTCACATTTGATTGTGTATCCCGGGCCGCCAGTACCAGTTCCGTGCGGGCATCCGCCTTGGCTGACGAAGCCAGGGATCACTCGGTGGAATGTAAGCCCGTCATAAAAGCCTTCGTTTGCAAGCTTTTCAAAGTTTGCAACAGTTCCAGGTGCAGCTTCAGGATAAAGTTCAAATTCAATTTTGTTCCCGTCTTCTAATAAAAAGTAACCTGTTTTCAATTGTATGCCTACTTTCTTTATTTTAATTTTCAAAGGAGATTATGTATGATAGGTTATAGCCTGTCTCTCCTTGTCGCGGCTATTATACCACACCTTTCGGGGGAAAACGAATCTCCCGGGCTTTACTAAAAAATAAAAATGAAACCTGAATCTCTTTATCTCCGTCTAACCTAACGGAACTGTATTTTTCATGATTCAGGTCCTCACAAAGCAGCACTATCCAGCTGCTTGTGAAATTGAAGGAGGTCAAACTGCTTTGAAGAAAATTTGGATTGGAATGCTGGCAGCGGCCGTTTTGCTGCTGACGGTTCCGAAGGTCAGTCTCGCGGATGCCGCAGTTGGAGATGTCATTGTAACACTGGGTGCTGATTTGTCAGAATCCGACAAACAAAAAGTGCTTGATGAAATGAATGTCCCTGATAATGCCACAACGGTAACCGTGACCAATAAAGAAGAACATGAATATTTAGGAAAATATATATCAAACGCGCAAATCGGGTCGAGAGCGATTTCTTCTTCGTCAATCACCATTGCCAAAAAAGGCTCCGGATTGAATGTTGAGACCCATAATATCAGCGGCATCACAGATGAAATGTACCTGAATGCACTGATGACAGCCGGTGTGAAAGATGCGAAGGTGTATGTTACAGCACCGTTTGAAGTATCCGGGACTGCGGCTTTAACTGGATTGATTAAGGCGTATGAAGTTTCTTCAGACGAAGCGATCTCGGAGGATGTTAAACAAGTCGCCAACCAAGAGCTTGTCACGACATCAGAGCTTGGAGACAAAATCGGTAACGAAAATGCATCAGCCCTGATTGCAAAAATCAAAGAAGAGTTTGCTAAAAACGGGGTGCCTGATAATAAAGCTGACATCGAAAAACAAGTGGACGACGCAGCTTCTGATTTAAACGTCACACTTACTGACAGCCAAAAGAATCAGCTTGTCTCCCTATTCAATAAGATGAAAAATGCTGACATTGACTGGGGACAAGTCAGTGACCAGCTTGATAAAGCCAAAGATAAGATTACGAAATTCATAGAATCAGATGAAGGCAAAAACTTCATCCAGAAAGTCATTGATTTCTTCGTATCTATCTGGAATGCGATTGTATCTATATTCAAATAAGAAAAGCGCCGAAAAATCGGCGCTTTCTTTTATTGCTTTACACCCGTTTTAAATGGCAGATCAAGTTTTACAATATCTTCGTATGTTTCTCGCTTCACGACTAAATGAGCCTCACCGTTTTCGACAAATACAACGGCGGGTCTCGGAATACGGTTATAATTGTTGGCCATGCTGTATCCATAAGCGCCTGTACAAAAAACGGCAAGAAGATCGCCTTCTTTTACTTCCGGCAAGTCAATATCCCAAATCAGCATATCTCCGCTTTCACAGCACTTTCCGGCAATTGATACCGTTTTGTCATGCGCTTCTCCGATCCTGTTGGCTGCCGCAGCTTCATATTTAGCTTGGTAAAGCGCAGGACGAATATTGTCGTTCATGCCTCCGTCTACAGCCACATATTGGCGGACACCCGGCACTTCTTTTTGAGAGCCAACCGTATAAAGGGTTGTGCCTGCGTCTCCCACGAGAGAACGGCCCGGTTCGATCCAAATTTCCGGGATGTCAAAACCGTAACGGGAAGCATTTTCTTTCACAGCTTCAATAATTTTTTCAACGTATTCAGTGGCATGAAGCGGTTCATCATCTTCCGTATAACGAATGCCGAAACCTCCTCCAAGGTTCAGCACCTTGGATACAAATGAATATGAATCTCTCCACTCGTCTAGTTTTTTGAAGATTTTTTCCGCTGCTAACACAAAACCGGCCGTATCAAAGATTTGCGAGCCGATATGGCAATGGACACCTAGCAACTGAATGTGTTCCGATTGTAATACTTGTTCAATGGCCCGTTCAGTTTGTCCGTTATGAAGATCGAAACCAAACTTTGAATCTTCCTGGCCCGTTGTAATGTAGTCATGCGTATGCGCTTCTACTCCGGGCGTGATCCGAAGAAGAACGTCGATGGAGTGACCCGTTTCTTTACATAGGTCTTCAAGAAGCGCAATTTCATAGAAATTATCCACCACAATGCAGCCGATGCGGTGCTCAAGCGCCATCCGCAGTTCTTCCCTGCTCTTATTGTTCCCATGAAAGTGGATGCGTTCTGCCGGAAAGCCTGCCGCAACAGCCGTATATAGCTCTCCTCCGGATACGACATCTAAAGAAAGTCCCTCTTCCTCAGCGAGCTGAATCATTGCGACTGATGAGAATGCTTTACTCGCATATGCCACCTGTGCTTTCAGCCCTGCAGAAATAAACGCCTGCTTAAAGCTTTTAGCACGCTCACGTATTAAAGCCACATCATATACGTAAAGAGGTGTACCATATTTCTCCGCTAAATAGAGAGCATCCACACCTCCGATTTCTAAATGACCATGTTGATTTTGTCTGCTTGTGCCGTGTAAGAACAATGTCATTCCCTCTTTCTCCGCTTATGAATGAAAGGACAGTTTTATGGACTGTCCCTTCATAATTAAGACATACATTATCATACTCTTCAGTCAGTTTCAATGCGATTATGAATTGGTAGGCTGTCTTAAACGATTTTTGGGGTGAACGATACTGGGTCTTACTTTTGCGCCAGGTTTCGCTGTACGGACAAGAACCTGCCACAGCGCCTTTCCGTTAAAGGGAATCAGCGGCCATAAGTACGGTGTCTGAAGGGATTTGATGCTTGCCATGGCAATAATTAGCACTGTAAATCCGATGACGAGCCCTTTTATATGAAATAAGGCAACGAGTATCATGAGGACAAGACGGCTCATTTTGTTTGCCAAGCTTAATTCATAACTAGGCGTCGTAAAGGTTCCAATCGCCGCAAGTGAGACGTACAGAATCACCTCAGGCGAAAAAAGGCCGACTTCAATCGCAATCTGCCCGATCAGAACAGCGGCAATTAAACCCATTGCTGTCGATAAAGCCGTCGGGGTGTGAATGGCAGCCATTCTGAGAAACTCGATTCCTAAGTCAGCTAAAAATATCTGCAGGATGATCGGGATATGCGTATCTTTATTTAAACCGATAAATTTCATATTGTCCGGGAGCAGATCAGGCTGAAGCACAAAGAGAAACCAGATCGGAAGAAATAAAGTAGAAGCAAGAATACCGAAAAATCTTACCCATCTTAAAAAGGTCCCGACTGAAGGCGCCTGCCTATATTCTTCAGCATGCTGCACATGGTGAAATAAAGTCGTCGGGGTAATGATCACACTCGGCGATGTGTCCACTATAATGATAACATGGCCTTCTAGAACATGATTTGCGGCCACATCCGGTCTTTCTGTATAGCGCACGAGCGGAAAAGGATTATAGCTTTGATTAACAATGAATTCCTCGACAGTTTTGTCTGCCATTGTTAATCCATCGACATCAATGGATGCAATTTCTTTTTCTACGATCTCAACCAGATCCGGATCAGCTATATCTTCTATATAACAAATGCTTAAATCCGTCTTTGACCGCTCGCCAACTTTAGTCATCTTGACTCGAAGGCGCTCGTCTCTGATCCGCCTTCTGAGAAGGGCCGTATTGACGACGATATTTTCAACAAATCCGTCTCTGGCTCCTCTGACTACCTTTTCCGTATCAGGTTCTTCCGGGTTTCTGCCCGGATAGCTTCTGACGTCAATTATAAATGCGAAGCCTGCACCTTCAACAATGACAGCGACGAGCCCGGACAGCACTTGGTCGGTGGTTTCATCCAAGGTTTTTACTTTTTCGACCTGGGCGTTAAGCAGCCTGTTTTCGACGATGTCGACCAGCTCATCAGGGTCTTCTTTCCGATTGTTAATGGCAACAAGCTCTCTCATTAAATGAATAATATAGGCTGTATCGCATAATCCATTTAGATAGTAAAGCTGGATCTCTTTATCTAAAATCGTGAGTTTGCGAACACCTACATCATAGCTCGTCCCCATCCCAACACGGTTTTTGAAATACTCTTCATTTTTAGCTGGATTCCGATAAACCCGAATTTTCTCTTCCTTGTGGTCCGGCATGATACCCGCTCCTTTCTAAAATAAACTCGACCGCTTTCATGGTGATTGGCGACCCTTTTGAGATATCGTCTTTTCTGCCCATTTTGCCGATATCCCCGATACCGACAATAAGCGGGAGATCAAGTTTATCAAGGCAATAGACTGTATCTCCACTCATTCTGTGGTCATCAAATTCTCTTTCCCCGACTTTATCGACGCCGTATTCAGTTATTTCTCCATTGCGGTCAATGCTTACATCGACCCTGGTCCATTCAGCCTGATGTGTTTTTGACGCGACCGCAATCACACCGAGCACTTCAATAGACGGATGGGTTGCGACATAGGTTAGAGCGGCTTCTCCCGGACCCTCTCCTTGAAGGCCGGAGTCGTCAAACATGACAAATACAGGATCATACGGTGCTGAGGCGATCAGCTTGACAAGCTCGGCGCCGCTGCGGGTGGAAGGATTCCCTTTTGATTGTGAAATGCATCGACCTCCCACTTTGCTTGCGGCGTATTCAATTGTTTTAGCGGCATAAACATCCCCGTCTGTTACCAGTATGACCTTGCGTTTTGTCGTCATGTCGGCATTATCCTTTCGGTTTGAAAATAACAGCTACGATAAAGGCGAAAAGAATAGCGGCTGAGATACCGGCCGAGGTCAGCTCAAAAATCCCCATGCCGATTCCGATAAATCCGTGTATATGCGCCTGATGCATGGCGCCGTGCAGAAGACTGTGACCGAAGCTGACGATCGGAACGGTGGCGCCTCCTCCGGCAAATTCAATAAATTTATCGTAAATGCCGAAACCATCTAATATTGCACCGATTACAACAAATGATGTCATGACATGAGCTGGCGTCAATTTAAAAATATCCAAGAGCAGCTGGCCGACGATACAAATGGCCCCGCCGCAGACAAAAGCCAAAAGGTAGTCCATGTTAAGATGCACCTCCTGCACGCTCAAATACAACCCCGTGGGCGATAGTCGGGATGGTTTCTTTTTGCTGGATCATTGTCGGGCTTAATAGTGCCCCGGTCGCTACGACAAATACACGGTTTAATTTTCCTTCTCTCAGCTGCTTAAAAATATGAGAGTAGGTGACAACCGCTGAACAAGCACAGCCGCTCCCCCCGGCAAAGACCTGCTGATCCGGAGTGTAAATCAGAAGCCCGCAATCATCATGCTTTGTGCCGACTGGATATCCATCTTCTTTTAAGATGTCTTTTACGATTGGAGAACCGACGCCTGACAGGTCACCTGTCAGGATTAGATCATAATCATCCGCTGTCCGGTTGAGATCTTTAAAGTGCTGCTTAATCGTATCAGCTGCAGCCGGAGCCATAGCCGATCCCATATCAAAAGGGTCTGTAATTCCTAAATCAGAAACCTTTCCGACAGTCGCACTTGTGATTTGGATATCACCCGGTGTCTG
The DNA here is from genome assembly GCF_037975425.1 of Bacillus sp. FSL R5-0416. Classification (NCBI taxonomy): domain Bacteria; kingdom Bacillati; phylum Bacillota; class Bacilli; order Caryophanales; family Bacillaceae; genus Bacillus; species Bacillus sp. FSL R5-0416. The sequence continues at coordinate 2,439,703 of NZ_CP150252.1, forward strand.
ACTGATGACAACTGCACCGCTTCCGGTTACAGTGGAGGTAGCAGTGTCCGGTTTTTGGCCTCCGTATTCTGTCGGATAGCGAAACTGTCTTTCCGCAGTTGCATTGTGACTGCTAGTGGCAGCGAGTGCCCTTTTGGCAAACCCGCCATCAACTAAGGCTGATGCGACAGCCACTGTTTCCATTGATGTTGAACAGGCGCCAAACATACAAAGAAATGGGATTTTCAAGTGTCTTGCCACATAGTTAGCCGTCACGTTTTGGTTCAGCAAGTCGCCTGCCAGCAATAGGTCAATATCATCTTTTGTCAGATTGTTTTTTTGAAGTGCAACATTAACAGCGTCTTCCATCAGCTGCCGTTCCGCCATTTCCCAGCTTTTTTGATTACAATGCATTTCGTCATAGGTTTTATCAAATAAAGAGCCGAGCGGTCCGTCTTTTTCCTTTGGTCCTGCTGCCGTTCCCGCTGAGTTGACAAATATGGGATGTTCAAATACCCAGGTTTGCTTTCCTGTTAATTTCATTTTCTTCTCCTCCTATGACATCAGTTTCTCAAAAGCAAACCGAATCATTCCAACGATGTATGCAGCTACAACTCCGAAAACAATAACATTTCCTGCCAGTTTAAACATATTTGTCGCTACTCCAAGCACTAATCCTTCGCTTTTATATTCAAGAGCCGCGCTTGCCATACTGTTGGCAAAACCTGTGACAGGTACGGCTGAACCTGCGCCTGCGAATTGTCCGATTCTGTCATAGATGCCAAACCCTGTAAGCAGGGCAGAAATTAATATCAGCGTTGCAGCTGTTGGATTCCCCGCAGTTTTTTCATTGAAATCAAAAAAATGGATATAAAAATTTTGCAGACCTTGCCCGATTGCACAAATCAGTCCGCCCACTAAAAAGGCTTTTACACAGTTCCAGACGTAAGGCGGCTTAGGCTGATATGTTTTCACTTTTGATTTGTAATTTTCTTTTATGTTTGTCATCTTGAAACCTCCTTATGAATGGTCAATAAAGTACAGCCAGTGAAATAAAGATCCCGCGATTTTCCCAATCACGATGGCCATTAATAAAATAATGATTTTACTTCTGAGCCCGATTCGTTTCGCCAAAATCGGCAGGACATTTAAAACTTCTGTAAGAGCAGCCGCTAGCATCCCGACGAACAAACCTGCCAGAAGCCCGACCGGCACAGCTATCCATTTTGTTAGATAAAGATGATTCATGTGAAGCGTCTCCCATCCCCCGCAAACCGCGCCAAGAATGACAGCCGCTTCATAAGCCTGAACAAATCTCATTGTTTTGGTGAGCTGCATCAGCCGCGGAATAATTCCCATTACGGTTAAAAAAGCAACGAAACCCGCCCCCACCGTTATGCCTCCGCCGAGCCCTACAAAAATAATGAACAATACACTAACGATCATGCAGATCCTTTATGGTTTCTTGATTCTCATGCATGGCCACATATTGATCGAGATCAAGCTGATAGTTAAACATCTCAACCTCCAGCGGGCTGGGCTCTTCATTTAGGCGCTTTTTAAATATGTGGTTAAAAAACACGATCATCCCCAGTCCCAAACCGATGCTGTATGGGATTTGAAGCAAATATGGATAGTCATTCCTCTCTCCGGTTATGATTTCATATAGTGCGATATGAACATCTCTCATGCTTACATCCTCATGAAAGTTCATGATGGCAAGACACGATCCAATAAACAGAAGCAGCCAGACACCGATAAATAGAACCGTTGATAAATTTCGCTTTCGATATTGAATTTCAACAATGGTTTCTGCTCCGCCTACGGTTTGAACATCAAGTGTCGGATCTTGTAAATGAATGGCTCTGAGGACTTGTATGATATCCAGAATTACGATATTTTTATCTTTTTCGCTCACCTGATAAAGCGGCATAGCCGAAAGTTTCTTTTTCAGCTGAAGCTGCCCTTCTATTTGCGCGGCATCTCCAACGGTAATAATATCCCCTGGATGTGCCAGCACCCGGTGGCGAAGCCGGATAAATATTCGTCGTTCCATCATTGATCACCATCTTTCGGTGGTTATATATGTAGTATGTGGTTCGATTTTGTTCTCATTCATCCGCTCGAAAAGACCATAAATTACCACGCTTTTGCACACAAAAAAGCTAGCCTGCACTGCAGACTAGCCATCCGTATGATCCATTTGAACCTTGATCTGTTTTAATATTTTCTTTTCAAGCCTGGAAACCTGCACCTGAGAGATCCCGAGCCGCTCAGCCACCTCGGACTGTGTCTGGTCTTTATAATATCTGAGATAGACGATTAGTTTTTCCCTTTCCTCCAAATCGCTGATTGCTTCTTTCAGCGCAATTTTGTCAAACCATTTTTCTTCTGAGTTGTCAGCGATTTGATCAAGCAGGGTAATCGGATCTCCGTCATTTTCATAAACGGTTTCGTGAATCGAAGATGGAGCCCTTACCGCCTCTTGGGCCAGTACAACATCCTCAGCTTCAATCTCCAAATGGTCAGCGATCTCCTGCACCGTCGGCACTCTGCCCAGTGTTTTCGAAAGCTCATCCTTTGCGCGCCGGATTTTGTTTCCAAGCTCTTTTAATGACCGTGATACCTTTACGGTTCCGTCATCACGGATAAATCGTTGGATTTCTCCGATAATCATCGGCACTGCATACGTTGAAAAACGCACATCATAGGTTAAATCAAATTTGTCAACAGATTTTAACAGCCCGATGCAGCCGATCTGGAAGAGATCGTCAGGCTCATATCCTCTGTTTAAAAACCGCTGTACGACAGACCAAACAAGACGCATGTTTTTTTCTATGAGGAGGTCTCTTGCCTGCTGGTCGCCATTTTGGCTTTGTTTGATTAATTCCTTTACTTCATGATCCTTCAGCTGAGCGTTTTTGCCGTTTTTCTTAACCTCCACATCCATAACAAATCTCCTTAATTACAAAGCGCTTTGCTTTTTGATAAGTGCTTTGTTAAGCGAATCGTTGTTCCCATTTCAGGCGATGAATCGATACTGATATCATCCATGAAATTTTCCATAATGGTAAAGCCCATTCCAGAGCGCTCAAGCTCAGGCTTAGTCGTAAATAGAGGCTGACGGGCTTCTTCAAGATCTGTAATGCCTAAGCCTTCATCACGAATGGTCATATATACGACATGATCTTCCAGCGTCACTGAAATGTAAACTTTCCCTTCACAGTTCTCTTCATATCCATGGATAATCGCATTCGTGACAGCCTCTGACACGACTGTTTTGATTTCAGTCAGTTCATCCATTGTCGGGTCCAGCTGAGCTATAAATGAAGCAACTGTCACACGGGCGAACGATTCATTCTGACTGAGGGCAGAAAACTCAATGTGCATTTCATTTTTCATGATGCCACCCCCAGTGTCAGGAGCGCCTGCTGTTCAGATTGTTCAAATCGGATAATTTTAAACAGACCCGACATATCAAACAATCGCTTCACCGCAGGAGAGATAGCGCAAACAACCATTTCTCCGCCAATTTGCTTAATTTGCTTGTATCTTCCTAAAATAACGCCAAGCCCTGAGCTGTCCATAAAGGAAAGGTCCTCCAAGTTCAGCACGATATGGCGAATATCATCCTTCTCCAATGATTGAGTCACTTTTTGCTTCAGGGTTTCAGCCGTATGGTGATCGAGTTCGCCTGTTAATCGAATACAAAGCACAGATTCTTTGACATGCATGTCAATTCCAAGGCTCATGCTCATTCCTCCTTGATATGATCGGATAATGAGTGTTTCGATTTCGACGGAATGAATTCCTTCACCGTGACAAAACTAGTGGTCATTCGGCATAATTACTTAAATTTTGTCCAGTCTCCCATCGTCCGCTTCAAGAATGTGATAAACCCGGCTTTCTTCATATCTTCTTTTGCAGCAACAGGACTTTCAGCGAGTACTTCTCCATCCTTTTTCAGAACAAGAGTGCCAAGCTCTTGGCCTTTTTGAATCGGAGCACTAATATTGTCCTTCATCTTGATTTCTTTTTTCACATCGTTCATATCCTCGCCTTTTTTCGTCAATATTGAAATCGGCTCAGATGTAGTGAGTTCGATCAATTTTTGTTTCCCTTTTTTGACCTTTACTTTTGCTACTGTTTCATTTCGTTTATATAAAGGATGCGTTTCATACTGGCTAAAGGCGAAGTCAAGCATTTTTGTCACTTGCGCGTTTCTTTCTTTAGGCGTGCTCGCTCCGAATACAACCGCTATGGCCCGCATGTTTCCTTTTTTAGCCGAAGCAGTCAGACAATATTTCGCTTCGCCTGTATAGCCTGTTTTTACGCCGTCTACACCAGGATAAAATTTGATAAGGCGATTTGTATTTACAAGCCAAAACTTTTTATCTGTATTTTCACGCAGATAATCTTCATACGTGCCGGTAAACTTCGTAATTGATTCGTATTTCAATAATTCCTTAGCCATGATTGCCATGTCATAAGCAGAGCTGTAGTGTCCTTCCTCGGTCAGTCCTGTTGGGTTTTTAAAGGATGTATTTTTCAATCCCAGCTCTTTTGCTTTTTTATTCATTTTCTTCACAAATTCTTCTTCAGAGCCGGAAATAAATTCAGCCATGGCAACGGAAGCGTCATTCCCCGAAGCGATTGCGATGCCTTTCAGCATTTCTTTGACAGTCATTTCTTCGCCGGGCTCAAGGAAGATCTGTGAGCCGCCCATTGACGCCGCATGTTCGCTTGTACGGACCTTATCACTCATTTTGATTTTGCCTTTATCTAAAGCTTCCATAATCAAAAGCATCGTCATAATTTTCGTCATGCTTGCAGGCGCCAGTCTCTCATTGCTGTTCTTGTTGTAAAGCACTTTTCCCGTGTCACGTTCTATCAGCACCGCAGACTTCGCTTCATGAGCAAGCTCCGATGTACGTTTTCCGTCTTGTTTTGCAAATGCAGACGGTGCAAATGTAAGCAGCATTATACCAATCAACAAAGTGGATAAAAGACGTTTCATCTCAAAAGCCCTCCATTTCATAATCCTTTTTATTTTTTCCAAGCGGGATGGTTTTATACGCCACTGATGGAAAATGTTTCGAATTTTGGGCATAAAAAAAGACAGCTGTGTGATATCAGACACAGCTGTCTTTTGGTCCTGCATTGATTCATATTTATTCGTACTGAGCGACGATCGCTTTAACAAGCTTTAAGAATCCAGCTTTTACTTTTTCGGTCACTTCCATAACTTCATCGTGACTTAAAGGCTGATCCAGAATTCCGGCTGCCGCGTTAGAGATGCAGGAAATGCCAAGAACCCGCATTCCCGCATGATTCGCTACAATGACTTCCGGAACAGTAGACATGCCGACTGCATCAGAGCCCATCGTTCTTAAGAAACGGACTTCTGCCGGTGTTTCGTAAGAAGGTCCTGTCACAGCAGTGTACACGCCTTTTTGAATTGGGATATTAAGGTCTTTCGCAATCTTTTCAGCCAGGCTGGACAGATCTTTGTCATAGGCTGAAGACATATCTGGAAATCTGGCGCCGAAATCTGCTTCGTTTGGCCCGATTAACGGGTTTGTTCCCATAAAGTTGATATGATCGGTAATAATCATTAAGTCTCCCGCACGGAATTCAGTGTTGACACCGCCTGCGGCATTTGTCACGATCAACGTTTCCACACCGAGCGCTTTCATCACGCGTACAGGGAATGTGACTTTCTCCATTGAGTAGCCTTCATAAAAATGAAAGCGGCCCTGCATTGCAATGACGGAAACTCCTTCAAGAGTGCCAAGCACAAGCTGTCCGGCATGCCCTTCAACAGTAGATACCGGGAATTCAGGTATATCTTCATATTTCAGCTTGACCGGATTTTCGATTTCGTCCGCCAAAATGCCAAGACCTGAGCCTAAAATAAGGCCGATCTTCGGAGATTCCGGCAGGTTTTGTTTAATAAAAGCGGCTGCGCGTTCAATTCTGTCCTTCAAGAAACAGTCCCCCTATTGTAATAAAGATAAAAAGCTTTTCCCGTATTTCGGTTTATTTGTTTGGAAATTATCAGCGATCGTTGCGCCAATATCGGCAAATGTATCTGCAAGCGGCAGCATTTGCGCTTTCTTATGTTTTTTGCTGTAAGCGAGAATCGGCACATACTCGCGTGTATGGTCAGTCCCATGATGAATCGGATCATTGCCGTGGTCGGCTGTAATAATTAACAGATCGTCTTCTCTCATTTTTTCAAACACTTCCGGAAGCCGCGCATCAAATTCTTCAAGCGCGCGTCCGTAGCCTTCAGGGTCACGGCGGTGTCCGAATAACGCGTCAAAATCAACAAGGTTCGCAAAGCTCAGACCCGTAAAGTCTTCTCCCAGCGTATCGATCACCTTGTCCATTCCGTCCATATTAGAAACCGTTCTGCGTGAAGAAGTAATGCCTTCTCCGTCGTAAATATCAGAGATTTTACCGATTGAAATCACATCTAAGCCGCTGTCTTTCAATTCATTCATGACAGTGCGATCAAACGGTTTAAGGGCATAGTCATGGCGGTTTGGCGTCCGTTTGAATTGACCCGGCTCTCCGACGAACGGCCGTGCAATAATGCGGCCAACCATATATTTCGGATCAAGCGTCAGCTCTCTCGCCGTTTCGCAAATGCGATACAGCTCCTCAAGCGGCACAACCTCTTCGTGAGCGGCAATTTGCAGAACAGAGTCAGCAGACGTGTAAACAATTAAAGCCCCTGTCTCCATGTGCTCCTGACCAAGCTCATCCAAAATCGCTGTGCCGGAAGCCGGCTTGTTTCCAATAATTTTGCGGCCAGATCTCTTTTCCAGCTCTTGAAGCAATTCATCAGGAAAGCCTTCCGGGAACACTTTAAATGGTTTATCAATGTATAAACCCATAATCTCCCAATGGCCGGTCATCGTATCTTTTCCGTTTGACGCTTCTTGCATTTTTCCATAGTAGGCAAGCGGATGTTCTGTTTTTTCTACACCTTTGATATCTTCGATAAGACCAAGGCCGAGCTTTGCCATATTCGGCATATGTAATCCGTTCATATGCTCGGCAATATGACCGAGCGTATGAGCGCCTTCGTCATTAAAGTCAGCGGCATCCGGCGCTTCGCCGATTCCGACTGAGTCCATCACAATTAAAAACACACGATTATATTTGTATGCAGGCATCTTGAAAGCCTCCTTTTTTTCTATACGTCTATTGTATCGCTAAGAGGTCTGACAACTCAAGTATAAACCGTTTTCATTCCCGTTGACAATGCATTTGGAAATAATGAGAAACTTCAATATTTTCTGTCGCTCTAAACAAAAAAGCCGCAGCCACCTGCGGCTATGCTCGCGGATGAAACTGCTTGTACACATCCTTCAGCCTTGTTTTCGTCACATGCGTATAAATTTGCGTTGTGGATATATCCGCATGACCGAGCATTTCCTGCACCGCTCTTAAATCTGCCCCGTTCTCAAGCAGATGCGTCGCAAAGGAATGCCTGAGTGTATGCGGAGTCAGCTCTTTCTTAATGCCGGCTTCCAACGCGATTTTTTTCAGGTTCTTCCAAAATCCCTGGCGGCTGATCTGTTTGCCGTGATGATTTAAAAAGAGGGCGTCAGATACATTATTTTTTAACAGTTTTCCCCTGGCTTTTGTCATATATTCCTCAATGGCGGAAGCGGCGGCTTCACCAATTGGCACAATCCGTTCTTTTCTTCCTTTGCCGAAGCATCGGACAAACCCCATAGATAAATGAACATCTGTCGTTTTCAACTCAGTCATTTCACTGACTCGTATGCCTGTCGCATAAAGCAGCTCCAGCATTGCTTTATCCCGATATCCGAAAGGGCTCGTCAGCTTAGGCGTGTCCAATAATCGCTCGACTTCATTGAGTGCGAGCACCTTCGGAAGCGCCCGTTCCGTCTTTTGTGTTTCGATATGAACGGAAGGGTCCTTATCCGTTACTTTTTCCCTGAGCAGAAATTGATGAAAAGAGCGAATAGATGCTAAATGCCGCGCCGATGTCTTGCCGGATTTCCCCGAGTCCTTCAAATGCTTTAAGTATTGGATAATATGTATGCGGGTAACGTGATTCCAATCTGTAACATGAAGGGTTTCTGTTAAGTAGAGAGAATAGCTTTTCAAGTCACGTTCATAGGATACGATCGTATTTTGAGAGAGCCCTCTCTCTACCATGACGTAGTGGATGAAATCCTTTATTTGATCTTTCACTCTTGATCTACTCCCCGTTTTGGTAAAAAAAGATCAACCGGTCGAACCATCCGCCTTTTTCATCCTGATCCATTTCAACAACTTTTACAGCGGAGCCTTCCGGTTTATCATACCGATGATAGTTTTCATACTCTTGATTCACCCATATCATAGCATAATAGAACAAAGCGGTAAAACCAGTAAACAGGATGAAAACTTTCAATGCATCGACAGCTGTTTTCAGGAATCTTCCCATGTCCTAATCGATCCTTTCCCTATGGTTCCAGTTATATAAACCATATGCCAAATCAGAAAGGTTTTATACATAGAAACAGCAAAAAACCCTTTCCCCATGAGAAAAGGTTCGCGCTCGGCACCGTCTATTCAGTTTCTTTTCCGTTACAGCGGTGGCAAATGCCGTGAAACGTCAATCTATGATCTTTAATCTTAAATTTCCAATCACGTTCAATGATTTCTTCCACGTCTTCAAGCAAATCTTCTTCAATTTCATCAACGGCTCCGCACTCCATGCACACCAAGTGGTGATGAAAGTGAGCTGCGCCCTCTTTCCGAAGGTCGTAACGGGACACACCGTCTCCAAAGTTAATTTTATCTACGACTTTTAATTCAGTTAATAATTCAAGCGTACGGTATACTGTAGCGAGACCGATCTCAGGAGATTTCTCTTTTACGAGGAGGTATACATCTTCTGCGCTTAAATGGTCTTCTTCGTTTTCAAGCAGCACTCTTACTGTCGCTTCACGCTGTGGCGTAAGTTTATAGCTGGATGAGTGCAGTTGTTTCTTAATTCGATCAATACGGTTTTCCATGTCTTTCCCTCCTACGCCGCATTCCATGACTCATTATAACAAAATACGCGCAGAGTTCCAACTATAATTATTATAAACTGATAAATAAAACGGTTTTCTTTTAATAATAATTTTAAAAAAGTCTAGATGTAAGCTTTTCCATTAAAACAGGAGATAAGTATGCTTCAAAGAGAGATGAGATCAGCGCTAAAAACAGAATGACCAGCAGCACAAAGGCATACCGCCCGAACCATTGAATCGGCGCGTCATGCAGGCTTCGTTTCACGAACAGCTGTCTGATTAACTTTAAAGAAAACGCAATTGCACATGTGCCCATAATGAGATAAGCCGGAATCAGCAGCACATTTTGCGGCAAAACGGAGACAAAAGATAGGAAAAACCCGCTTACTCCCATCTGATTGACTAGGAACCCGACAGTAAAGCCGACGACGATCCCTTTCAGAAAGATCATGATGAAAATAATCGGCATTCCAATGACGGAAATTCCCAGTATCCACATCAGGCCTAAATACTTTGCATTATGAAAGATACTTTGCCCAAACATATCAGCTGAACTTGCCTGTTTTCCATCCGAAAGCTGTCCAAAAAATTGACTTAAGTAGTAGTATAAATCTTCTTTCTGGCTGATGGTCATACTGTTGACAATAATCGCGCCAAAGATGACACCCATGAAAAACAGCACTGACACAAATATATAAAGAGAGAGATGATCTTTGACATGCCTGAGAAACATGTCCTTATAAGAGATTTTTCGCATACCGTTTCCTCCCGCCCGTTCTAGTGATTTGATTTAATAGATTGTATGAAAGAAACGGAAAAACATGCCCTTTTTCAAAAAGAAACGATAGAGACGAATGCGAGGCGGCTTTTTGGGGCACAAAAAAATCCTTATCATCAACTGCTGTATGATCATAAGGATTCTTATGCTTCCGTTTATTCAAAATCTCTTTTTTGCTTTTTGTCATTCTTTCATGTGTGCTGAAAGATGGTGTGCTGCCTCTTGATAATAAGACGTCACGTCCGCCGTTTCTCAATCGATGCTCCCGCTTCTTTTTCGCTTGGCTTTTTGCCATGTGATCACTCCCTTTTTTTTTCATAGTAATGATAACAAAATTGAACAATAATAAGAAAAAAACAGCACCTGCTACGACAGGTGCTGTTTAGCTACATTTATTTCACTGCTGTAAGAGCTGCATGCTCGACAGCTGCTGCTACCGCATGATGGACTTTTGAATCAAGCGGCTGAGGGACAACATCACCTTGTTTAGTGCAAGCTGCGATGGCCTCTGCTGCTGCGACAAGCATATCATGATTAATCTCCGTGCTTTTTGCGTTAAGCGCTCCTCTAAAAATCCCCGGAAAACCGAGTACATTATTAACAGAACGCCCGTCAGCTGCATATGCGGCGCCAGCCTGCAGTGCGGCCTCCGGCTCAATTTCCGGCTTCGGATTCGATAAAGCCAGAATCACTTGACCAGAACGTACAAATGCCGGTTTTATTAAACCCGGAACGCCCGTTGTAGCAATGACAATATCACATGTTTCCATAAGCTCCTCAATACTGGAAACTGCCTGTCCGCCGTATTGTTCGAGACGGTTCATTGCTGACTCTGATTTGTCTGTGCCGTACACAGCATTCACACCATAAGCCATGAACATCCGGCAGATGGCCACGCCTGCTGCGCCAAGGCCGATTTGCCCCACTTTCGCTTCTTTCAGGTCAACTCCCGCACTCCTGCATGCCGAAATGGCAGCTGCCAGCGTCACTACAGCTGTACCATGCTGGTCATCGTGCATAACAGGGATGTTCAGCTCCTCTTTTAGGCGATCCTCGATTTCAAAACAATGCGGCGAACCGATATCCTCAAGAAGGATGCCGCTAAAGCCCGGAGAAATATGTTTTACTGTTTTGATGATTTCTTCAGGATCACTCGTATCAAGCAGTATCGGAATGCCGCTAATGCCCGCCAGCTGATCAAATAAAGCAGCCTTTCCTTCCATGACAGGCATGCCAGCCACAGAGCCGATATTCCCAAGGCCTAAAATTGCAGTTCCATCCGTTACAATTGCAACAGAATTGCTGATCGTTGTATAAATAGAAGCTTTTTCAGGTTCTTTTTCGATCAGTCGGCACACGTCCGCAACACCTGGTGTGTAGACACGTCCCAGCTCTGCCAGTGAACGGATCGGCATTTTGCTTTTCATTTGGATTTTTCCGCCTTCATGTGCGGACAGGACTTCATCAGATACAGTGTGAAGCCTGATCCCTTCTCCGAGGGCCTGTACAGCCGCGATCACTTCCTGAAGCTGTTCTTCATTCTCCACTTGAACGGTAATATTCCGCATTGTGTAATTGGGTCCGACCTTTACCGTCTCCACTTCACCAATATCTCCGCCCAGAAGGCCGATTGCCGTAGCCACCCTTCCAAGATTTCCGGGAACCGAAGGCGTTTCGATCATCAGTGTCCGAATCATGTGTTTCGCTATCATTCAGTGATCCTCCCCTATTAGCCTAGTTTTTCGGCTTTAACTGTATTGTTTTTCGTATACCATATAAATTTTCCTGTATAACCATAGATAATTGCAAGACCTATTGCTACAAAACTGAGCCACATAAACGGCAGATAAGAGAAGGTAGAAACACCTAAAATACCAGCCATGTAAATCCCATTATCAGACCAAGGTACCATCCCCGAAGTCAATGTTCCCCCGACCTCTGAGTTACGTGATAACACTCTTCTGTCCAGATGCAAGCGATCATAGCTGTCTTCCATAATTTTCGGAGTCAAAATAAGAGATACATACATCGCACAGCCGAAGATGTTCGCTAAAAACGCTACGATCAGTGTAGACAATGTGACATTGCCGGCTGAAGTTAATTTCTTTTCAAACGTTGAAACAATGACTTTTAACACGCCGAGTTTCTCAAGCAGACCGCCAAAACCAAGGCCAAAGATGATGACGACGAGAGAATCAAGCATACCGACAATTCCACCGCGGTTTAACAAGCCGTTCAAAAATTCAACATCAGTTTTAATAGAGAAACCGTTGTACGCAGTTGCAATCGCATGGGCAATATCCATTCCTTGGAAAACAACAGCCCAGATTGCACCGAGTAAAGCGCCAATTACGATAACCGGCATAGATGGCTTTTTCATCGCCAATAAGACTATGACGACAACTGCCGGGATCAGCATCCAAATATGAATGTCAAACGTGTTTTGCAAAGATGATTTTAAGAATTCAACTTTATCAAGATCAATATTTTTCCCGCCGTACATAAATCCAACAACTGTAAAGAGTATAGCTGTAATGACATAAGCAGGTATTGATAAATAAAGCATTGCTCTCACGTGAGCCAATACATCGACTTTTGATAGTGAAGAAGCTAGAACTGTACTGTCAGACAGCGGAGACAGCTTGTCCCCGAAATAAGCACCTGAAAGAATAGCTCCCGCTACTAGAGGAAGCGGAATGCCTAAACCCTCTCCAATTGCGATCATGGCAATACCGGCAGTTCCGACTGTTCCCCATGACGTTCCTGTTGCCACAGACATAATGGAACAAATAATTAACGTTGCCAGTAAAAAGATACTTGGGTGAATAAATTCCAGTCCGTAATAAATCAAAGTCGGCACAACGCCTCCGGCAATCCATGTTCCGATGAGCGCCCCAACTGAAACGAGAATCAGTACGGCTTCAAGGCCATTTGATATCCCATGTACAATCGCATTTTGTAAATCTTTATAAGAATAACCGAGTCTTATACCTAAAAGCATTGCAATAAACCATGAAACAAAAAGCGCCAGCTGTATCGGCAAGTCGAGAAAGACTGTAAACGATAGAACAAGTGCTAAAAATACTCCTAGTACAATAATAATTTCAAATAGTGTTGGCAATCTTACATCCTTCAAAAGAAGTCCCCCTTCATGTAAAAGCTAAAACGCTTTCAATATATAGTGCAACACGTATACTATACTTCCTCATCCCTATGTTGTAAACAGCTTATTCATCCGACTATTCGGAGATGAATAAGCTGTATTTTATACAAATTTTATTTTTCTAATAGTTCTTTCCCTGCGATACCTGGTTTGGTCATCTCATATGGGTTTAAAATAATATCCAATTCTTCTTCAGTCAGCACATCATGCTGCAGGCAAAGGTCACGGACTGATTGGCCTGTCATAATCGCTTCCCGGGCAATTCTGGCAGCCGCTTCATATCCAAGATGCGGATTGACAGCTGTGATCACGCCTGCGCTTTTTTCTACGTATTGCTTCAACCGCTTTTCGTTGGCTTCAATGCCCTTTAAGCAGTTGTCAGTGAACGAACGGAAGCCGTTGTTCATGATGCTGATGGATTGAAGCAAATTAAAGACAAGCACGGGCTCCATGACGTTCAACTCAAGCTGGCCGGCTTCTGAAGCAAGGCAGATTGTATTGTCGTTTCCGATAACCTGGAACGCAATTTGGTTGATCAGCTCCGCCATAACCGGATTGACTTTCCCCGGCATAATAGATGAACCCGGCTGACGTGCAGGCAGAGAAATTTCCGCAAGTCCGGCGCGCGGTCCCGACGCCATTAAGCGCAGGTCGTTTGCGATCTTCGACATGTTCATCATGCAGACTTTTAATGAAGCTGATACCTCTGTATAGGCATCTGTATTTTGTGTCGCATCAACAAGATGGTCAGCGCCGACAAGAGGAAGCCCGCTAATATCAGCAAGGTGCTTTACTACCTGTTTGATATATTCAGGATCAGCGTTCAGCCCTGTACCAACAGCAGTTGCGCCCATGTTGACTTCATATAGGTGCTGGCGCGATTGCTTGATTCGTTTGATATCACGCTCGAGAACACGGCTGTAAGCTTCGAATTCCTGGCCAAGACGGATCGGAACCGCATCTTGAAGGTGTGTCCGGCCCATTTTAATAACAGAGTCAAACTCCTGTGCTTTTTGCTTAAACACACTATGCATATCTTCCATTGTTTTCAGCAGTTTTTCTAAGAGCTTCAATGTGGAAATATGAATAGCAGTCGGGAACACATCGTTCGTAGACTGTGACATGTTCACATGTGTGTTTGGACTTAAATGGATATAATCTCCCTTTTTATGTCCCATGATTTCAAGCGCCCGGTTTCCGATAACCTCATTCGCGTTCATGTTCATAGAAGTTCCGGCACCGCCCTGAATCGGATCGACGATAAACTGATCGTGCCACTTGCCTTCCAGAATCTCGTCAGCAGCTTGTACGATAGCTTGGCCAATTCCTTCATACAGCCGTTTCACGTCCATGTTGGCAAGAGCCGCAGCTTTTTTCACAATCGCCAGTGCGTTAATCATTTCCTCATGGATTTTGTATCCTGTGATCGGGAAATTTTCAGAAGCACGGAGCGTCTGAATTCCGTAATAAACATCTGCCTCAATTTGTTTTTCCCCAAGGAAGTCTTTTTCCACGCGATATTCTTTTTGGCCGTTTAACATAATCTTTAACCTTCTTTCTCTTTGCTGGTTATCGTTTTTACATTTTACAGGACAACGTCATCAGCTATCGGCGTTTCCATAATTCTCTTGACGACAGGAAGATCCGAAGACTGACCTAGCGCCCACATCAATTTTGGCACAATTGCTTCTGTGTTCATATTTCTTGATCGGATAATTAAGTCTTGGTTGACTCTGCGGCCAACCTCGTAAATGCTCATGTCTTCGCCTTCTTCAAGACATTGAGTCGTAATGACGACGACAATGCCGCTTTCGATCAGCTCATTCACTTTTGACAAAATGTCCCTGCCTTCAAACGGCACCCCTCCGCTGCCATAACTCTCAATGACAATTCCTTTGTACATGCTTTTCAGGGCATCAAACATTTCGGGCTTTAAGCCTGGATGCAGCTTCAGCAGACATACATCTGTGCATAGTGAAGTGTCAACTGTGAAGGTGTCGTTCTCAGGTTCCGTTACTTGTTTGTTGTATTCAATCCCGTCTTCATTGATAAAAGCGATATATGGGTAATTGATGCTTTCAAATGCGTCGTAGCTTTTCGTTCTTAATTTGATCGCACGCGTTCCCTGAATGACTCTGCCGTCAAATACAACATAAACGCCGCCCACGCCTTCACAGGCAAATCGAATGGCATCAGTAATATTTTTTTTGGCATCGGTTTTTTGGAACGTGATCGGAATCTGCGAGCCGGTGATGACAATCGGCTTTTTGGCATGCTGCAGCATATACGATAGTGCTGCAGATGTATAGGCCATTGTATCTGTACCGTGAGTAATAACAAACCCGTCATAGGCATCATAATTTTCCTTAACGGCTTCCGCTATTTCCACCCAGTATTCAGGCTGCATATTGGTGCTGTCTATATTCATAAGCGACTGAGTTTCCATTGTGTAATCGTTATCAAGTTTTGATACGTAACTTAATAATTCATCAGCCTTGACTCCGGGAGCCAGCCCATTTTCCCCTTCAACTGAAGCAATCGTTCCCCCAGTTGTCAACATCAATAATTTTTTCATACCATGCACCTCTTCACTGTATCTAAAGATGGGTTGCGAGAAGGTATTCGCTTTTCGCATACTTTTAATGCAATTATAGACACGGAAAATAAAATACGCAAGACATTATTATTCAATTCGCGTACACTTCCTAATACCTATATGATATAATCAGCTCAAGGTGAAAAAGGAGCGGAAGTTCATGAATCTAGATCGTTTAACTGAATTGAGAAAAAAGAAAAATTGGTCGCTTCAATATACAGCTGACCTTCTCGGTATCGCAAAAAGCACATATGCCGGCTACGAGTCAGGCTACCGACGGCCTTCACTTGAAGCGCTTGCCATGCTGGCTGACCTCTTTGACACAACCTGCGATGAACTTTTAGGCCGCGAGAAACAAAAGCAGACTGCTCCTCAGGCCATAGAATTGGCCACGTGGAGCAGCCTTGACTTTACCATTTCTGTTGATGGCCAGCCGCTGAGTGAAGATGAAATCATCCAGCTGATTACCTTTATACGCACAAAAAGAAAAGTACAGGAGGAACTGAGTTAATCTTTAGCTCACGGTTTAATTTTACCGTAGGTTCCTCCTCCTCCGGCTTTCAATTCCAGTTTTCCGGATCTCGCTTTTACGATAAGCGCCGCGGTTTTCGGCGGGACAACGCGAGCCAAATCTTCTTCTGCAGCCTCATGAAGAACAGCCATTTCTGTTCCGAAGGCTTTTTTTAGTTTGTCCAGCGTTTTCGGGCCTACACCCGGAACAAATTGCAGCGGGATCTGATGTACATATCGCGGACGCGGGACGCGAACTTCAAGCTGATCACTCAATTCACGCAATCTTTCGCTGACTCCCTTGGTAAATCTGGCATTTCCGCAATTCACGCACGCTGTTTCCCCGCTTACAGCAGGCTCTCCGCACGCTTCGCAAGCAGTCTGATAATATTTCCCCAATAACGGGTCCAAGCCATAATTTGCGATAATTTTCCTGTCATCTTGTCTCTTTAATGCAAGAGCAAATTCAGTAAAATCAGCTGACTGCACATATAGTTCATTATATTCTCTGCCGATTTTCCCCAACGAATGCGCATCAGAATTTGTTAAAAAAGGATACGGATTCAATTCAGATACCTGTGATGCCATGTCTGTATCACAGCTTAATCCAAGCTCCACCGCGTCTATCATAGATGGATCAAAAACCTCAGTTAAGCTTGATTTAACCCCTTTTCCATATAAGCTTTTATGCGGCGTAAAGATATGGGCGGGGATAAACAAGCCGCCCATATTCTGCACTTTTTTTTGCAGGTTTAAGCCCGTTTCATAAATCCGCTGCGAGCTTAAATGAATATTTTTCAGCCGGGCTGACAGCCAGTTTGAAAACTGTTTCATATCAGCCAGCGTCGGCATAAATACGAGCACATGGATCGGTCCGCTACAGGCTTCATCATAAATCTCCAGCTCGCTCCCCAATAAAAGAGTCGTGCTGCGATAACGGATTCCTCCCCCGTCAAGCTCGCGATATTTTCCAGATGAAATGCCTTCCTCAAGCTCTAGAATGACTTCCGGAGAATGACAGTCGATAATGCCGAGGAGTTCAATTCCTTTATGTTCACTGGCTTCAACCAAAATTCTGTCCAGCGTTAGTGTTTTGGCGCCTGTTATTTTGACAGCCCTTCCTGTAAAGGTCCGGCCGATATGAATGTGCAAATCCGCGTAAATCTTTTTCATTTTTGTGCTTGGAGCGCTTCTTTCAGTTGAAGATACTGAATCGCGTAGGCTGTTTTAGCATCATATACTTCACGCGATTCAACCAGCTTTAGCGCATCTTCAAGCGTCACCTCCATCACTTCAACAAACTCGTCCTCATCAAGCTCCCGTTTTTCTTCAAGCACAGAAAGCTCCTCAGCAAGAAAAACGTGAACGATCTCATCTGCAAATCCGGGTGATGTATAAAACGCAGTTATTTTTGTCAGTTTTTTTGCTGTATAACCGGTTTCCTCTTCAAGTTCCCGAAGTGCCGTATACTCCGGCTCCTCACCTTTTTCAAGCTTACCGGCCGGAATTTCAACGATCGTCCGCTCAAGCGGCTTACGGAATTGTTTGACCATGATGATTTTCCCTTCATCTGTGACGGCTAGTACCGCTACAGCTCCAGGGTGTTTCACAATTTCACGTTTACTGGCTTTGCCGTTTGGCAGCTCTACATCCTCGACATAAAGATCAATGACTTTACCCGAAAAGATCTGTTCTTTGGCAATTGTTTTTTCTTCTAATGATTTCATTTCTTCATCTCCCGTTCTGTCTCTATATGATGCCCCATACATTTTATCATACTAGAGCAAAAGGGGGCTTCTTCGTGAAAGTGCACCGCATGCCAAAAGGTGTTGTCTTAGTCGGAAAAGCATGGGAAATTCGGGCGAAGTTAAAAGAGTATGGACGCACATTTCAATATGTGAAAGATTGGATCTCAAAGCCATAAAAGTTGAAACTTTAGCTCCTTTATATTACGGTCAATACAAAGCCTAAAAAAGGAGTGTGCACATGAAAAAGCGCAAATTGGGTACATCTGATTTAGACATTAGTGAAGTCGGACTCGGCTGTATGTCTCTTGGAACTGAAAAAAACAAAGCATTGTCCATTTTGGATGAAGCGATCGAGCTTGGCATCAACTATTTGGACACAGCGGATTTGTATGACCGAGGACGCAATGAAGAAATTGTCGGTGATGCGATCCAAAACAGACGCCAGGATATTATTCTGGCAACAAAAGCGGGAAACCGTTGGGATGACGGAAGCGAGGGCTGGTATTGGGACCCTTCAAAAGCTTACATAAAAGAGGCGGTAAAAAAGAGCCTTACACGGCTGAAAACAGATTATATCGACCTTTATCAGCTTCACGGCGGCACGATAGAGGACAACATTGATGAAACGATTGAAGCGTTTGAGGAATTAAAACAAGAAGGTGTCATCCGCTACTACGGCATTTCTTCCATCCGCCCGAATGTGATTAAAGAATATGTAAAAAAATCAAACATCGTCAGCATTATGATGCAATTCAGCCTGTTTGACAGACGCCCTGAGGAATGGCTCCCGCTTTTAGAGGAACATCAAATCAGCGTAGTCGCCAGAGGTCCTGTTGCCAAAGGGCTCTTAACTGAAAAACCGCTTGATCAAGCTTCAGACAGTATGAAACAAAACGGGTACTTGTCCTATTCATTCGAGGAACTGACAAATGCCCGCAAGGCAATGGAGGAAGTGGCTCCCGATCTTTCCATGACAGAAAAGTCGCTGCAGTATCTGCTAGCACAGCCGGCTGTCGCTTCAGTGATTACAGGCGCCAGTAAGATTGAGCAGTTACGGGAAAATATTCAGGCAGCAAATGCACGGCGTTTAACCGAAGAGGAAATCAAAGCGCTCCAATCTCATACGAAACAAGACATTTACAAAGCTCATCGCTCATAGCAGAAAAACCAGCACCCGTACGGGTGCTGGTTTATTTATATTGATGCCAATCCATTTGGCTTTCATTTAGGAGTTCTTCAAAGCTCTTATTTTTTTCGATCTCTTTTTTCTTTCTAATCTGTTCTGCTTTTTCTCTTTCCTGCCTCTTTTCATCCTCTTCCTTCAATTGGCTCTTCATCTCCATAAGCTTTGCTTTGATATCGGATTGAAGGCCGTCTTTTAGCTGGTGTTTGTCAGCGGATTTTTGTTTTTTCATTGAGACTTCCCCCATGTTTTGTTTTGAAGACAGTTTATCACGGAGCATATACACTGAACAAGCAGACTCTCTTCTGATCACTTTCTCAGCGGAGCAGTGTTTAGGTATAATGATTTTAAACACGAATTACCTATATTTAGTTGAAAGGTGCTGTGACTTTTGAAGAAAATCCTTTTGGCCATTGGCGCTCTCGTAACAGCTGTCATCGCAATCGGAATTGTTTTTTCAAATATGATTCTATTCATCAAGAAAAAAACGGATGAAGACATTATCAAAAGAGAGACAGACAACGGACATGATGTGTTTGAATCATTTGAGCAAATGGAGAAAACCGCTTTTGTGATACCCTCCGCTTACGGGTACGACATAAAAGGATACCATGTCGCACCGCATGACACACCAAATACCATCATCATCTGCCACGGGGTAACCATGAATGTGCTGAATTCTCTTAAGTATATGCATTTATTTCTTGGTCTCGGCTGGAATGTGCTCATTTATGACCATCGCCGGCATGGCCAAAGCGGCGGAAAGACGACCAGCTACGGGTTTTACGAAAAGGATGATCTCAATAAGGTTGTCAGCTGGCTCAAAAACAAAACAAATCATCGCGGATTGATCGGAATTCACGGTGAGTCGATGGGAGCTGTGACCGCCCTGCTTTATGCTGGTGCACACTGCAGCGATGGCGCTGATTTTTATATTGCCGATTGTCCGTTCGCATGTTTTGATGAACAGCTTGCCTACCGGCTGAGAGCGGAATACAGGCTCCCGTCTTGGCCCCTGCTTCCTATCGCCGACTTCTTTTTGAAGCTGAGAGGCGGCTATCGCGCACGTGAAGTATCTCCGCTTGCTGTCATTGATAAAATCGAAAAGCCGGTCCTCTTTATTCACAGTAAGGATGATGACTACATTCCTGTTTCTTCAACCGAGCGGCTTTATGAAAAGAAACGCGGGCCGAAAGCGCTGTACATTGCCGAGAACGGTGAACACGCCATGTCATATACCAAAAATCGGGATACGTACCGAAAAACAGTGCAGGAGTTTTTAGACAACATGAATGATTCAACAGAATAAAAAAGCGAAAGGCCTCTTCGGCTCTTTCGCTTTTTTATGTTACAGAACGTCGGTAATGCCATCCATATTTTCTCTGATCCATTCAATCGCAAGATCTATCGTTGTAAACTCCTGCGTCTCGAAGGTCATTTCATCCTGCAATAGCCAGACATCTTTCTTGATGGACTCTGCTCCTCCAATTGACCAGTGAAGCAAGGTATAGGGATGGTTTTGATTCAGGAAGGATACCCACGTTTTATTTTGTGCTGTGTTCTTCATTGCCTTCAGCTTTTGTTCCACGTTTCGCGTCTCCTACTTTACTAATATGCTCATTCTGGGGCTGAGCATTTCAGCCGGGCTTTTCAGCGCCAATGTTTTGGCTTTTTCATTGTAATCGATCGTCATTTGATCGTCAAAAAACACTTTTTGTGACGATTGGATATACAGCGGAACGCCGTTCGTTTCCAGCTGCTCGCACTGTCCCGTTAATTCTTCTGCCAGCCAGATTGTCGGGACACCGCTTACCGCGCAGCCGCATCCTTCTGCATCGTAACGAAGCTGGGCTTTTTTCCCCGGGTTGGCGTCAAACGCCTGCTGCAGTGCCTGTTTTGCTGCATCTGTCACATGTATGTTCATAAGGTGAAACCCCCGTTTTCATCATTTTCGCTATTGTAGCATACAACACTGCCATTCGCATTGTTTCTGCCTTTTTTCCACCGCTTCGCATTTTCTTCTGCAGTCTTGATCCACTCATCTTTCCCTTGTATGTACTGATTGATGCTGTCAGGATGCTGGGCCGCCAGCCGTTTTTTGAGAACGGCGTATTCCTTCGCTATGTTTGGATGAGCTCTGAGATAATCTCTGAATAACAGATGCCTTTCAATAGCAGGGTTTCCCTGTTCGTACATATGGACATGATGAGTGCGTTTATTTCCGCCCTTTTGGAAATAACGCCTGCCCGCTATGCCGTTCTCACCTTTTGGTATATAGCCGTTAGCCTTCATTTGTTCATCAAATTGGCTCACGGCTTCAATGCTTCTGACTTCAATTAACATATCAATGATTGGCTTCGCTGCCATGTTCGGTATTGATGTGCTTCCGATGTGATGAACAGCGATAATCTCCGACCCGAACACCAGCTTCAGCCGTTCTTTTTCTTCATCGAAACATTCTGCCCATTTTTCGTTGTAGAGAATGACCTCAACTTTTCTTTTCGGATACAAATGAAAGACCGACAGCAATAGACCCTGCGCTGCTTTGACGGTTTCTGCCTTTTGGAATCCGGCCTGTGTATAGAGTGACACGGCCGGGATATTGTTCTCGGCTGTGACTACTTCGATTTTCTCAGCGTCTTCATTATGATCAATGACAAATTGCAGAAGCGCTCGTCCAATTCCTTTTCTGAAACCGTCAGGATGTACAACAAGCCTGCAAATGGTGAGATGATGCATGTTTTTCTCATATGAAATGACACCGATCAGCTTGCCGTTTTCCCGATATCCCGCAAACCGTTCATGGGATGCTTGAATATCCTTCACCTTCTCTTGTAAAGCGGGAATACCGTCAAAACCGATAATCTCTGTTTCCTTTATGTAGGCGGGGATCTGTACGGCTAAAATCTCACGCGCTATAGCGGCTTCCTTATGCTGGAGAAATTCAATCATTCGTGTTCTCCTGAAACAGCCGCTGTCTGTCGACTTTTGCGACGCGGACTGCATACGACTCGTACCAAAGGCTTTTTCCTTTTTCTTTTGCTGCTTGATGTTCAGTGTGATGCCTCCAATGGTTAATTGCGTCCATACTGTCCCAATAGGAAACTGTGATGCCCCTTCCATCCGCTTCACGTACGCTTTCCACGCCTAAAAATCCAGGCTGATCCGCCGCAAGCGATACCATCCGCTCCGCTGTTTCTCCATATCCTGTGTCATTTTCGCTTTTGACAGAAGAAAAAATGACTGCATAGTAAGGAGGCTCAGGTGTTTTTGATAAAAAATTCATCATATTTCCCCCTCATATGTTTTTGACAAACAGTACCCTGTCTTGGCCTGGGCCATCATAGTTTGCAAACACTGAGATGCCATTTACCGTCTTGTTGCCCTTTTCAATATCAAACCCCAATTTTGTGTGATATGCGATTGATACCTTATTCACAGGTGAAGTGACGCACTTTACCCGGGTGCAGCCTCTTTGTTTTACTGTTTCGATAAATACATCATACAATTGTTTCCCAATTTGCATTTTTCTGAAATCTGGATGCACACCGGAAAAATGAATGTACGCCGTTTCAGAATCCGATTGCGATTGAAATCCGATTAAAAATCCCGTCATGCTGTTATGTTCGGATGTAATAAAGCTTGTGTCCTGAAAATGCTCAAAAAATAGTCTCGGCAATTTTTCTTTCAGCTGTCTGCCGCCCCACCATTCATTCAGTACAGACGTTACCATTTCATAATCTGAAGACGTGATTGTTCGAATATCCATTACGATTTGATCTCCCTCCGTCTGGCAAAACGAATGTCAGCTCTTTTTCTCACAATATAAAAATTATATTTTGCCTGGCTGGAATTGTAAATGCCTTCTTTCCTTTATCATACGTTTCCAGACTGCCGAGGGAACAATGTTTCATCATTTTAGCCTATTTCTCCCCCAAGCAGGAGGAGAGACTTTACAGCACAATATCAAGCACTTGATCAAGTCTCAGCTTATAAAGCTGATCCTCGTCTCCTTTTATCCATACTGCTTTTTCAAACTCTTCATACCGGCAGATCTTCCCGGTGCAGCGGACAATCTCACCGTCCTGAAAGCAGCTGACAGTGATATCCTGAGCGAACTCCATCGCGGCGCAAAGCGTTTGATTCATCTCTTCCAGCTTATTGGGGTCAAGGATCGGCTTTTGCAGCTTCTGTTTAAGTCGCTTTCTCTCCAGCAGGCTTTGCTTATGTTCCGGCAGAAACATCCTGCTCCCTTCCCACAGCAGGTTGCCCCTTTTTAAATGATCGTTCATTTATAATGCCCCCCTATTTTAGCCGCACGTTCAAATGCCTGGCCTGCCGCTGTCAGTGACGCCGCCCTGATGATTGCTGTATCGCCGAATCGATTTTTAATGCCATCCATCACATAGCCTAGGCTCATTTTCTTTGCATAATCCTGAAATAAATTGAGCTGCCATATGTCATCAGATGAGAGCTGAGACAGATTGACACCGAGGCGGCGGACGGGTTTCCCGTCCCAAAATGTAAGAAACAGCCGGCGTACAGCCTCATATACATCCTGAGTAGAATTAGTCGGCTCTGCCAGCTTCACTTGCCGGTTGAAGCCCGTCGGCCAATCAAAATCAGCACCCCGGCAGCTCACTGACACCGTCTGCCCCATGACTCCGGCGTTTCGGCTTCGCCTGCACACTTCTTCACTCAGCTCAAGCAATACGACCTTGATTTCTTTGTCAAAGTGTTCGTAGTCTCTCGGGAGAGTCATTCCATGGCCTATCGCCTTTTGCCCGTCCAGAGACGAAGTTGACACAGGGGAATAGTCGATTCCGTTTGCCGTCATCCACAGCACGTGGCCGTTAATGCCCCATTTCTTTTTTAAAAGATCGAGCGGAAAAGCCGCGAGCCCGCCGATCGTGCTGATGCCCATTCGATTTAAATGATGCTTCATGCGGCTCCCGACGCCAAACATGCTGCCCACCGGGAGCGGCCACATTTCGGTTTTCATATTTTCTTTCGTTAAGGTAAAAATGCCGTTCTTATTCTTTTTGGCAAAATTGTCACACGCAATTTTGGCCAGCGCTTTGTTAGGGCCGATTCCGACCCGTGCATAAACGCCGATCTCCCGCATGATTCTGCCCTGAATGCTTTTCGCGATCTCCATCGGCGTCCCAAACAGCTTCTGGCTGCCTGTAATGTCCATGAACTGTTCATCGATAGAATAAGGCTCCACAAGGTCTGTATACTCCTCGAGAATGGCCGTAATTTGCAGTGATACATCAATATACCGCTGCATACGCGGCCGGAGCACAACAGCCTCAGGACACTTTTCCTGCGCCTCCCACAGCCGTGAAGCATTCACCACACCTTTTTGTTTCGCCAGCGGGCAGGCAGCCAATACGACTCCGCCCCTTTTTTCAGGGTCACCCGAAACAATGACAGGCTTATTTTTCAAATGTGGATTTTCCGCTTTCTCTACAGATGCATAAAACGATTGCATGTCAACGAGAAAAATCACTTTTTCTTTCATCATACACACCTCTAAAAAGAACTTATGTTCGTTTTTCATTATATGCGAAAGTATGTTCGTTTTATACTGGTAAATGATTCTTGTCTGACAGAAAATATGATCCAAGGGTTTGAGAGAAGAAAAACATTTAGTAGAATAAAAGCGAAGCATAAGGATAGGAGAGTCATGATGGAGAAATTTGTCGAAAAAATGATGGAACAGGCATTGCGGCAATACGGCAGAAACGTTGCTATAGATCCGTTAAGCCCGTATGAAAAACAAAGCCTGAAAGCGGCTCTACAAGAGAGACGGAATGAAGAACCGGATGAGGATTTGCATGCGCATATAGAAGATATCATTTATGACTATGTCACAAACCAAGGCTTGTTCTCTTAAACTCATGACTTTCAGCCGCTGATGCGGCTTCCCCTTGAAAACACCGCCTGAAACAAATAAACAGTCTCAGGCTTACAGAAAAAAAGCAGGATTTTCTCACGCTCCATAGATTCATATGGCCTGGCGTAAAATTCCCCTCAATGCTCGCGCAAAACGGAATAAGCTGTCCATGATCACGCGTATACACTTTTTCGAAGAGATGTGCTCTCTTGTTCTGTCATGCGGTCCATCGGTTTTCAGCTTACATCTTGATCTCATAGCCGGTTTCACTGCCGATATGATCTACGTCCTGGCGGCTTAAACTCTTTTAATGTTTCAAACACACCCTCACTGAATTCGGACATACCGTCATTTCCCTTCTGTCATCACCTTCAATTTCAAGATGTAACCCCCGCCACACGCATCCTCAACGCATAGTATATTGCCATCCATACAATCAGGCATACTACATGTCAATAACGAAATATTTTGAACGATCTATTGGAGAAGGAAATTTTTTCATATATGATAGAGAAAGATCATACATACAGGAGAGAATATAATTCATGAAGAAATGGAAAGATATCCACCCGATCAGCTGGACAATTATAATCGGAACCATTTTCGGCAGAATGGCAACATCGATGAGCATTCCTTTTTTAGCGATTTATTTGACAGCCGTCCAAGGCGCATCAGCTTCCTATGCAGGGCTGGTCATCGCCGCGAGCTCATCAGTCGGCATCCTCGCAAGCTTTTACGGCGGATATATCTCAGATAAATTCGGCAGAAAAAACATGATGTAATTTACGCTATGCGGCTATTAATATCGGCGTTGTCTTCGGACCTGTGCTTGGCCTATATTTCGGCTCATCGCAATCGACTACGCCCTTTTTGGTGCCTGCAGTCATTTACGGACTATACGGAATTGTGCTTGCCCTCCAATTTAAAAAACATCCATCCTTATCAGCACCAGCCCAGTCCCGAAATATGAGCGTGCGGGAAGCGTTTATGGTCACGCAAAAGGATTATCTTTTTACCATTGCTTTGGTCGGCATTACGCTATGCACCTTCGGCTACTCACAATTCAGTTCCACATTCCCTCAGTATATGGCGCAGAACCCCTTGATCGGCAATGGAACGAAGCTGTATGGGCTGATGCTGACATTAAACGCAATCGTTGTGTTGGCGACGCAATTTCCCATTGTCCATTTTGCAAAATGGTTTTCGCCGCTTTGTTCTCTGATGCTCGGTAATGTGATGGTTAGCATCAGCATGGCCATTTTCACCGTATCACACGGTGTTCCATCAATTGTGATGATTGTCATCACATTTACAATCGGCGAAGTGCTTTTATTCTCTATGATGGATTTGTATGTAGACCAGATTGCAAAACCAGGATTAAAAGGCACTTATTTCGGGGCAATCGGTTTTTCACAGCTCGGAAACGTCATCGGCCCTTGGGTCGGGGGGATATGTATAGACCTGTTTGGCGCTGGCCGGCCGATTTATATTTTTTCTGTCCTGAGCGGCATTACCCTGCTCGGCCTGCCATTTTTAGCGTTCGCCTATCGGCAAATGAAAATGGAGACCACAAAACACCGTTCCCGTCTGGAAAAGCCGCTTTAAATAAAAAACGGAAGAGAATGAATCTCTCCCGCAAACATGAGGTGAAGAACATGAATATAGGTGATGTGATGTTTCAGCTGTTTGTATTTATTATATTTGCCGCTGTCGTCTTTGCGGCTGTTACAGGCTTCAAGTATGCGAAAAACCGAAAAGCGCAGCTGGATCGCATTGAGAAAAAGCTGAACAGCCTGTCCGAAGATCACGATTAACAGCTTGGGGCAACGAGCTCTACCTTAATCCGGTCTGGATCCTCACAAAAGACTGCATAATGCCCGTCTCCTCCGGCAAAAGGATGCCTGTCTCGGTACAACACACGATAGCCTTTTGCCGTCAATTTTTCAGTCATCTGATCGACTTGAAGCTTGGATTCAGCATGAAATGCGAGATGGTTCAGACCGACTCGGCATCTATGGTATTCCGGCTCTAGAAATGGCTCTTTCGCCTGCACAATCACTAGGTAAAAACGATCTTTCTTCCAGCTGATGCCTGAGCTCCATTTTTGATACTCTTTATAGCCAAGTTCTTTTAAGAACCAGCCCCAAAACCGCCTAGACGCCTCCAAATCAGAGACATACAGTTCAATATGATGCACAATTTCATACCCTCCTTACCAGCACTTCCTCGACCTTATGCCCGTCTCCCTTACGCAAAATGAGATCTGACCTGAATTTAGTCGGCAAAATATTTTCATATAAATTCGGCCGGTTGACACTCTCCCAAATCGAGGCTGCCATCTCGTCAGCCTCCTGATCGGACAAGTCTTTAAATTTATGAAAATATGAATCAGGATTTTGAAAAGCAGTTTCCCGAAGAAGGCGAAAACGCTCTAAATACCAAGTGAAAATCCGGCTTTCCTCCGCATCCACATAAATCGAAAAATCAAAGAAATCGGAAACAAAAATACGCGGGTTTTCCCGGTCATCCTCCAAGGTGGGCGACTGAAGAACATTAATGCCTTCAATAATCACAATATCCGCCTGTTCTACAACCTCGAACACACCTTCCTCGCGGTCATAGGTTAGATGGGAATACACTGGGGCCTTTACGCTGTCCTTTCCTGATTTTAAGTCATTCAAAAATTCGAGCAGCGCCTTTACATCATAGCTTTCAGGAAATCCTTTTCTTGACATCATATTTTTCTTTTTCAGCTCGGCAGTAGGAAATAAAAAACCATCTGTCGTGATAAGGCTCACTTTTGGACGGTCAGGCAAACGCGAAAGCAGCTTCTGCAAGATCCGCGCCGTCGTGCTTTTTCCGACTGCGACACTGCCGGCAATGCCGATAATAAACGGAATTTTGGCTGAATGTGGGTGCTTCAAAAAAACATTGACATGCTTATTGCGTTCAGCCGCAGACTTGACATGTAAATGAAGCAAGCGAACAAGCGGAATATAGATCGTCTCCACTTCTTCAACAGATAGATAATCATTCAATCCTTCCACAGCTTTTGCCTCTTCTTCAGATACAGCAATCGACAAATGCCCCCCAAAACCAGACCAAGACTCCCGATTGTGCTGTGTATATAAAGTATGTAGGTTAAGTTCTTTATTTTTCACTGTTTACACCTGACTCTCTGTAGGTTAAAACCCTTACAAAGATTGTAACGGAAAACCTTTTTACTGTCTGCTTATTTTTCATTTCGTTTTTTTAGCAAATCAGCACCGATTCGGTTATACGCAGCCATTTCATCTTTTGGAACCATGCTTCCTCCCGTTCCCCAGACGACATGTACGGCATGTTCCATCTTATATTTCTGAGCATAGCGCCTTCCCTCTTCTGTCGTAAAAAGCTGAACCGGCCCGAACATGCCGGCAAGAGCAGAGGGCTCTAAATATTTATCTTCAGATACAGCCAGCATATGAAGCAAAGTATAAAGCGTATTGTCCTCTACCGTATAACAGCCGCTCAGAAGCGGTTCAATCAGCTTGCCGACAAATCCTGACGGCCTCCCTACGGCAAGTCCGTCAGCAGCAGTCTGATTATCCAGGCCGATATCCTGGACGGAGATTTTCTCGTGAAGTCCTGAATAAAGCCCTAACAGCATACAAGGTGAATGAGTTGGTTCTGCGAAAAACACATGAACATGATCTCCGTATAAAAGCTTCAGCCCAAATGCTACACCGCCCGGTCCTCCGCCGACTCCGCACGGCAGATACACAAACAAGGGCGTCTCAAGACTTGGCTTTATATTCATACAGTCAAGCTGTGTTTTTAATCGGCTTGCAGCAACAGCATATCCTAAGAACAGCTGTCGAGAATGTTCATCATCAATAAAATAACAGAATGGATCTTGTTCCGCCTGTCGTCTCCCTTCGTTCACCGCTTCGCTGTAATCTGTTTCGTACTCCATAACAGTGACTCCCTTTTGGCGGAGGAGATCCTTTTTCCACTGCTTAGCATCGGCGGACATATGCACTGTCACGCGAAAGCCGAGTGCCGCGCCGATGATGCCGATGCTTAAACCTAGATTTCCTGTCGAACCGACAGCAATCGAATAGCGGGAGAAAAACCCGGTAAACCGCTCTTCCTGTAAGATGCGGTAATCATCGGTTTCCTGAAGCATTCCTTCTTGAAGCGCGAGATTTTCAGCATGCTTTAACACTTCATAAATCCCGCCCCTCGCTTTAATCGATCCTGAAATCGGAAGCTCATGGTCGCACTTTAAAAGCCATCTTCCCGGAAATGGCTGCTGATATGCCGCTTCCAGCTTTCCCTTCATATGCTGCACCTCAAAAAGCGGAGACTCGATGATTCCTTTAGCGCCTTTCGTCTCAGGAAACACCTCGGCAATGTAAGGTGCAAACCGCCGCATTCTTTTTTCCGCTTCCGCTATCTCGGTTGCCCACTCATCTGCACGGGGTATTGGCCCCTCTTTCTTGCCTGAATTTGCCCAGAATACAGGCTCTGCATCAATCAGTTTCTGAATAAACGGATCTTTAAGCAGAGCATGAAGGACTTCTGAATGAACTAACATTCAACAATCTCTCCCTTCCACTATCAAAAACTGCCTCGTGAGAAACAAGCCACTCCACCACAGGCAGTTCTATCATTATTTTTTCATGAGCGCGCGTCCTGCCAGCTTTTCTACAAGAGCTGGAAACAGCTGATACAGCTTAGTGCCGGCATTCATTAAACGCGGAAGATTGATCTCCCGCTTTTTCGTAAAAATTGCAGCTGTAATTTGAGCTGCCACGTCATCAGGATCAAGCATCCAGCGGCCGACATTTTTGGCGTAGTCCCCGCCTTTATCAGCAATGGAAAAAAAGTCCGTCTGAATCGGTCCCGGGTTGACTGTTGTCACATAAATGCCGGTTCCCGAAAGCTCCATCCGCAAAGCGTTTGAGTAACCTAACACGGCATGTTTGGTCGCGGAATACAGGCTAGACTTCGGTGTTGCGATTTTCCCCGCTTGAGAGGCGATATTGATGATATGGCCCTTTTTTTGCTCAAGCATTTGCGGAAGCACCGCTTTTGTACAGGCGATCAGGCCGAAGACATTCACATCAAACATCGCTTTCATGTCATCCAATGTAGAGTCTAAAACCGTTTCAAATATACCGAAGCCTGCATTGTTAATCAGTACATCAACCGAGCCGATCTGATCGCGGACCCGGATGATATCCTCTAGGCGGCCAACATCCAGAGGAAAAAGCTCACACTGTCCGCTCCATTCCTCGGTTATTTTCCTTTTGATTTCTATCAAACGATCCTCGCGTCTAGCCGACAGAAGGACATGGGCTCCTTCAGCCGCGCATAAGTATGCGATTCTTTCACCAAGCCCTCCTGAAGCGCCGGTTATCCAAATCCTTTTTCCCGCTATATGTTTCACCCATTTCACCTCTTCATTGTTTTAAAGTATGCGGTATTTCCTTCCCAATATGACGTGATGGCTTCTTCAGCCTCCAACACATCAAGGTGACCTGCCGTTTCTGACATCGTTAAAAACAATTCTTTTTCATATACAGCAGGAAAAAGCTGCTGACAGACCTGAAAAGCGGTCATCGGCTTTTCATCCAGCATGCGACGAACATCCTCCGTCCTGTTCCTCTGCTTGTCAAAACGCTTCTCAATCAGCGCTTGTACACTGGTGATAGGCTCGCCGTGACCAGGAAATACGATTGTTGGATCAAGTTGAGACAGCCTTCGCAATGACCGCTGATAATCCACTAAAGGCTTTGACCTGACGTCTCCCGCTTTCGGCGCTTCCAAAATCGGATTAGATGAGCTGTTTGCCAGCAGTAGATCGCCGCCAAGCATCCTTCCGCTTTTTTCATGGAACAGAACGATATGCGATTCAGCATGTCCAGGCATCTCCAACACAGACCAGCCCTCAAGCCCATCTATGCCCATACCTTCTCTGATTGATTTTGTCAGAGATCTCGTACAGGAAAATGCGTACGCTGACCGAATCAGCTTTTCCGCCTTCCCCGTATCAAATGGAACGCCTAATTCAGGCAGCAGCTTTTGAAAAAAACGTTTTTGCCAATCCACAAAGGCTTGATTTCGGCTGATATAAGGTTCGTTGAACGCATGCCCAATCACTTCGATTTCATCTGAAAAGACATCAAGCAAGCCTGCATGGTCAGCATGATGGTGAGTCAGTACAACCTGCTCGATATCTGATATTTTCACATTTACAGCGGCAAGCTGCTCTTGTAGGGCTCTGGCAGCCTCTTTTGTATTCGGCCCGGCATCGATAAGTGTCAGCGCATCACCTTTTACGAGATAAACGATAACATCGCCGACAGCAAACGGCGTCGGGACGCGGATCGCAATTACATCTTCAGTTGTCATCCTTTCGCTCCTTGTCTTCATTCATTATTCATATTTTAGCTTTTTCTCGGTCTTGTGTCATTATTGCAGAATGAGAACAAACCTTTTTGAAAAAGCTATTGACATTAGCTTGTCCGCCATTGCATAATGAACAACAAACTAAAACGAGAACCATTGGAACGCTATGACGAGGAATAGTATACAAGGCAATGGCCTAAGAGAGCGATACCCCCGGCTGAAAGGTGTTGCGGCCCGCTTGTTTGTAGAACCTGCCCTCAAGTCGCGGTTAGGAAAACCTAAACGTTTCCCGCGTTACGGGGATTTGAGCTGAGCACAATTTGTGCTAATGAGGGTGGTACCGCGAACCTTTTCGTCCTTTACGTGATGAAAAGGTTTTTTGTTGTTCTGATAGAAGGAGGATATCAATGAAAAAGATAGGATTTGTCGGCGCCGGGTCAATGGCAGAAGCAATGATCAACGGCATTTTGCAAAGCGGCATCACAAAACCAGAACATATCTATATTACAAATCGCTCAAATGACGAGCGTCTGATTGAATTAAAGGAAACGTACGGCGTGCGTCCATGCAGAGATAAAAATGAGTTTTTCACTCACACCGATATCATTATCCTCGCTTTCAAACCGAAAGACGCGGCGGAAAGCATCGACAGCATCCGGCCGTATATCAAGGACCAGCTTGTCATTTCAGTACTTGCAGGCCTTACCATCGAAACCATTCAGCATTATTTTGGCAGAAAGCTCGCGGTCATTCGCGTCATGCCTAATACATCAGCGGCAATCAGAAAATCAGCAACCGGATTTTCCGTAAGCACGGAAGCAAGCAAGAATGATATTATTGCCGCAAAAGCTCTATTGGAAACAATCGGTGATGCAACACTGGTTGAGGAGCGGCATCTTGACGCTGTCACTGCAATCGCAGGCAGCGGCCCGGCCTATGTGTATCGTTATATTGAGGCGATGGAAAAAGCAGCACAAAAATTAGGATTAGATAAAGAAACGGCAAAAGCACTCATTTTGCAGACAATGGCAGGGGCAACAGATATGCTCCTCCAAAGCGGCAAACAGCCGGAAAAGCTGCGTAAAGAAATCACCAGTCCTGGGGGCACTACAGAGGCAGGTCTTCGCGCTTTACAGGACTCCCGCTTTGAAGAAGCAATTATTCACTGTATTGAAGAAACAGCTAAACGGAGCGCAGAAATCAAAGAACAGTTTGCCGGTGCCGCCTTAGAGAGACATTCTTAGATGTAAGGACAAAAACAGAAGGCACAGTGCCTTCTGTTTTTTATTTTTCCCGCAGCAGCTGGCCGGCAGATTCTGATTGCTTTAATAGCGCGGAGATCGTAAATGAAAGCAAATCGGGAAGCACTTCAAAGGAATAAGGTATATACAATCTTTCCGTCCATTTATGCGGGTCTTTACCAGCCGGACCGACATTTAAAACCGGGACATATAAAGCCTGATTTTTACCGCTTGGCAATGAATATCCTCTGTTAAAGAGCGGCATATTGCTTGTGTATGCATCAACCTCCTGCTTTTCCAGCTGAAGATAACTCAAGTCCGAAAGTCCGGGGAAGTACTGAACCTCCCGTAATGCAATGCCGTATCGCTCAGCCGCATAATGCTTTAACTGATCTGCTGTATTTCTGATCAATTGATCATCCTTTGAAGAAACAGCTGGATAAAGCGGCGGACTATAAAACAGAACGATGAGCGGCGCATCCTCCTTACAAAGCGAAGCAAGCTCAGAAACAATTTTCGTCGAAAAATCCCTGTCTCCAAGCCCGCCCCTGTTAGCAAAGGCATAATTTAGAGCCCGCTCTGTTTCCGAGATCCCCGCACGCTTTTTTGCACGCGAGACCAGCTCATCAAATGTCAAAACAGTGACATCCCGCTCAATCGGCTGAAATGGCTCAAATTGTTGAAAATCCTGTGTTTTCTTCCGAACGTTCGACATGATTTCCTCCGCCGCCTGTTCTGCTGTTTTAAGCAGCATCTGATGCAGCTCACTAGCTGAGCGTTTCATTGACAGCACATTAAATAATGTGACAGCTGTATGCGGTGTCTGGACTGAATATGCCTCTTTCAAGTCCTTTTGCATTAAGTTTACCGGCGGCGGAGTGACCTCGCCATCAACCTTTTCGCAATAATCAGCATTCAGTTCAAGCAAACGGTTAATCTCAGATACCATTAAATTTGCGTTTAGGCCTGAAAACGGCTCTCCAACATGTGTCTCAATCCCCTTGCAGAAAAAACCCGCAAGCACCTTTCCAATGCTTCCTGTATAAAAATATTGCTGCTGATCGCCGGGAAATTTTTCAAACATCGGTTCGGCATTCAGGCAAGCGGTTAATGTGATATCATGCTTTTTCTCCATTTCCTTCAATGCAGGAACCGCTTCAATCATGCCTCTTGAATTCACTTCCTCGTCCGGAACCGTTATCAACAGCAGATTGCCCTCAAAATGTCCGTTCATTGCCCTCTCCAGCATCGACAGTTGAACACAAAGCCCCGCTTTCATATCCATCGTCCCTCTTCCGAACAGCCAGTCTCCGCTTTCGGCATCTCTTCTCACCCGTTCCGGGAGCAGCTCTTTTTTCTCTAAAAAGGAGCTCAAAAGCTCAGCAGGCTTGCAAGCCATATGTTTAAATTCGCCGTAATCTTCTATGTCAACGACATCAAAATGACTCAGCAGAAGCACTGTCTTTTTGACATTCTTCTTTTTGACTAGAGCCGTAAGAAAAGATCTGCCATCGTCCATCGGATGAAGTGTTACATCATCAGGGTGCTTTTGAAAATAGGGCTTGTCCTTCAAAATAAAATAAAGATACTCTGCAAGCGCTGCCTCGCCCTTTGAACCGGTGATGCTTTCGTATTGCACAAGAGAAGTTAAAAGTGCCAGCAATTCGTCCTTCGTCTGCCAATTCATTGATTCCGCCCCTCCTATGAATAAAAATGCTTCAATACTGAAAAATAAACTGATTTCTCGTCTATTATACAGAAATGTTTGACAAAAGCGGTTCTTTTGAGCAGTTTATATGACGGGAAAGAAATGACTTGATATAATCAATCTCTAAAAACCTTACGGGAGGCGAAAGAAATGGCCAGAAAATTATTTACACCTATTACAATTAAAGATATGACGTTAAAAAACCGCATTGTCATGTCGCCAATGTGCATGTATTCTTCTCATGAAAAGGACGGAAAATTGACACCGTTTCACATGGCACATTACATATCGCGCGCAATCGGCCAGGTCGGACTGATTATTGTAGAGGCGTCAGCGGTTAACCCTCAAGGACGAATCACTGACCAAGACTTAGGCATTTGGAGCGACGAGCATATTGAAGGCTTTGCAAAACTGACTGAGCAGGTCAAAGAACAAGGTTCAAAAATCGGCATTCAGCTTGCCCATGCCGGACGTAAAGCTGAGCTTGAAGGAGATATCTTCGCTCCATCGGCGATTGCGTTTGACGAACAATCAGCAACACCTGTAGAAATGTCAGCAGAAAAAGTAAAAGAAACGGTCCAGGAGTTCAAGCAAGCGGCTGCCCGCGCAAAAGAAGCAGGCTTTGATGTGATTGAAATTCATGCGGCGCACGGATATTTAATTCACGAATTTTTGTCTCCGCTTTCCAACCATCGCACAGATGAATACGGCGGCTCACCTGAAAACCGCTATCGTTTCTTGAGAGAGATCATTGATGAAGTCAAACAAGTATGGGACGGTCCTTTATTTGTCCGTGTATCTGCTTCTGACTACACTGATAAAGGCTTAGACATTGCCGATCACATCGGTTTTGCAAAATGGATGAAGGAGCAGGGAGTTGACTTAATTGACTGCAGCTCAGGCGCCCTTGTTCACGCAGACATTAACGTATTCCCTGGCTATCAGGTCAGCTTCGCTGAGAAAATCCGTGAACAGGCGGACATGGCTACTGGTGCCGTCGGCATGATTACAGACGGTTCAATGGCTGAAGAAATTCTGCAAAACGGACGTGCCGACCTCGTCTTTATCGGCAGAGAGCTTTTGCGAGATCCATTCTTTGCAAGAACTGCTGCGAAACAGCTCAATACAGAGATTCCGGCCCCTGTTCAATACGAAAGAGGCTGGTAATGCCCATAAGAGATATCCTGTAGAGGATATCTCTTTTTTTATTTTTAGAGAAACGATCGGCTAAGGTTCTCCGTCTCCCTAGTAGAACCAATTAGAGGAGATGACTCCAATGAAATCAGCTTGGATGGAAAAGACATATACAATTGACGGATGTGCGTTTCATACACAACACCGGAAAGGATCAAGCGGTGTAACGATTGTCTTTGAGGCCGGCTATGGTACTTCTTCTGAGACGTGGAAACCATTAATGGCGGACATTGATGATGAATTTGGCATTTTCACATATGATCGGGCAGGCATAGGAAAAAGCGGGCAAAGCAGAGCTAAACGAACAGCTGATCAACAAGTGAAAGAATTGGAGAGTTTGCTTAAAGCAGCTGATGTAAAACCTCCTTATTTGGCTGTTTCACACTCATACGGAGCTGTCATCACCGGTTTATGGGCCTGCAAAAACAAGTATGATATTATCGGCATGGTCCTTCTTGACCCAGCTTTAGGCGATTGCGCCAGCTTTACCTTTATACCCGAAGAAATGCACAAATCACATACGAGAAAGATGATGCTTGAGGGCACACATGCAGAGTATTCAAAAAGTCTGCAGGAGCTCAAAAAGCGGCAAGTCCACTTAGGAAACATGCCTCTTCTTGTGTTGTCATCAGGAGAACGGACTGAGAAATTCGCTGCTGAACAGGAGTGGCAAAACTTGCACAGCAGCATATTGTCTCTATCTAACCAAAGCGGCTGGATTCAAGCTAAAAACAGCTCCCACAACATCCATCATGATGAACCTCATATCGTTCACTTGGCTATTTATGACGTATGGTGCGCAGCGTGCCAGCAGGCCGCTCCTCTTTACCAGGCAGTCAATTAACGTAAAAAAGACCGGGCCGTAAGGGATTCCCGGTCTTTTATATTATTTTGTTTCACGGTGAAGGGTATATTTCTTTAAACGCGGTGAATATTTTTTCAGCTCCAAACGGTCTGGATTGGTGCGTTTATTTTTTGTTGTGATGTAATTTCGGTCTCCCGTTTCAGTGCAGGCTAAAGTAACATTTACTCTCATAATTAACATCTCCTTATAAAGCGTAATGATTACGTTTTATTATACAACGTCATCACAAATTGTCAAATAAGAGCTCCGCCTTCAGCCTCGCGGGACGTTTACCTCTAAGAAATCATATGCCGCCACGCTATTGGGGAAAACGTCAACCGCTTCTTTTTGAAGCTCCAAAGAAGCATCTCCCTGATATCTTGCGCTGATATGGGTTAAAATGAGCTGCTTCGCTCTTGCTTCTTTCGCTGTTACAGCCGCTTGTTCCGTTGTACTGTGATAATAATCATAAGCAAGTTTACGGTCTTCCTTAGCAAAGGTTGCTTCATGAACAAGCACATCACAATCCCTCGCAAGCTCTTTTAGTTTGTCACTTACTCTCGTATCACCGGAGAACACAACAGATCTTCCCTTTTTAGGAGGCTCCAGAAAATCATTCCCATTGATGATTCGTCCGTCTTCAAGCGTTACCGTTTCGCCTTTTTTGATTTTCTGATATACAGGTCCGGGCGGGATGTTCATTTCTTTTAATACATCAGCCTTCAAGGAACCCGGTACGTCTTTTTCCTGCACACGGTACCCGAAGGCTTCCACTCCATGAATAACAGATACCGCTGTGACAATAAACTGATCGTCCTCAAACACGATTCCTTCTTCAATTTCCTGGACCGCAAGCGGATATGTCAAATGGGTCTTCGTGACGGCAAGGCTTGTTTCAATAAACGCCTTGATCCCTTTAGGTCCGTACACTGTCAGCTCGTCCTCTCCGCCTTGAAAGGAACGGCTCCCCAGAAGCCCCGGAAGTCCGTATACATGATCGCCGTGCATGTGTGTAATAAAGATTTTCTCTATTTTACGAGGTTTAATCGTTGTATGTAAAATTTGATGCTGTGTGGCTTCCCCGCAGTCAAAAAGCCATACCGAACGCCTTTCTTCAAGCAATTTTAATGCCACCGACGTTACATTTCTCGCCTTGGCGGGAATGCCGGCTCCCGTCCCTAAAAAAAGTAATTCCACGTTTCCTTCCTCCTACTAGAACCAGATACCTACAAGAATACAGGATCAAGCTCAAAATGTGAATCTTGCCTCTGAAAAGAACAATCCTTTCGTGCTAGAAACATTTTTTCAGCATTCTGCTTAAAAAAGGGCTTAAATGTTTGCTTTCGTTGAATTTTAGATTTAAAATGAAGGAAATATACGGGGTGTACTAAAATAAAGCTTCGAATAAAGTGAGGTACTTTTAGTGAAAACAAACCAACAACCAAAAGCAGTAATTGTCATATTCGGTGCAACTGGAGATTTAGCAAAACGAAAATTGTATCCGTCTATTCACCGTTTATATCAAAACGGACAAATCGGAGAAGAGTTTGCAGTGGTAGGAGTTGGAAGAAGACCTTGGTCTAATGAGGATCTTCGCCAAACTGTTAAAACATCCATTTCCTCATCTGCAGATAAGCATATAGATGATTTCACGTCTCATTTTTACTATCACCCGTTTGACGTGACAAACCCTGGTTCTTATCAAGAGCTAAACGTATTGCTTAACCAGCTGGAAGATACATATCAAATTCCTAACAACAGAATGTTCTACTTGGCAATGGCTCCTGAATTCTTCGGAACGATTGCAAAAACATTAAAATCAGAGGGTGTAACAGCTACAACCGGCTGGTCCCGCCTTGTCATCGAAAAACCGTTCGGCCATGATCTGCCAAGCGCACAGGCATTGAATAAAGAAATCCGCGAAGCATTTACGGAAGATCAAATTTACAGAATCGACCATTATCTAGGCAAACAAATGGTTCAGAACATTGAAGTGATTCGATTTGCCAATGCGATTTTCGAACCGCTTTGGACAAACCGCTACATTTCAAACATTCAAATCACATCTAGCGAATCACTAGGCGTTGAAGACCGCGCAAGATATTACGAAAAATCAGGCGCCCTTCGCGACATGGTGCAAAACCATATTATGCAGATGGTTGCCCTTCTTGCAATGGAGCCGCCTATCAAATTGAACACAGAAGAAATCCGCAGCGAAAAAGTGAAGGTGCTGAGAGCACTGCGTCCTATTGCAAAAGACGAAGTGGATGAATACTTTGTGCGCGGACAATATCAAGCTGGTGAAATTGACGGTGTACCGGTTCCTGCTTATACAGATGAAGATAATGTCGCTCCTGACTCCAATACAGAAACCTTTGTTGCCGGCAAGCTCTTGATCGACAACTTCAGATGGGCTGGTGTTCCATTCTACATCAGAACCGGAAAACGAATGAAAGAAAAGTCCACAAAAATTGTCGTTCAATTTAAGGACATTCCGATGAATCTGTACTACGGTAATGAAAACAACATGAATCCGAACTTGCTTGTCATTCATATCCAGCCTGACGAAGGCATTACGCTTTACTTAAATGCTAAAAAGCTTGGCGGAGCAGCACACGCACAGCCAATCAAACTCGATTATTGCAGCAATTGCAATGACGAGTTGAACACCCCTGAAGCATATGAAAAACTAATTCACGACTGTCTTCTTGGCGATGCAACAAACTTTGCACACTGGGATGAAGTTGCCCTTTCTTGGAGCTTTGTCGACTCTATTTCTGAAACATGGGCAGCAAACAAAACCTTATCTCCTAACTATGAATCAGGCTCAATGGGACCGAAAGAATCTGATGATCTTTTGGCGAAAGACAGCTTACACTGGTGGAATATATAATAAGAAGAAAAAAGCCGAAAATGTTTACAAGCATTTTCGGCTTTTTTACGCTGAACAAAGGTATAACAATCTCTTTAATAACAAAACCCCCAAAGCTTAAGAGCTTCGGGGGTTTCTATTGATTACTTCATCCATTCAGTATGGAAGATGCCTTCTTTGTCAGTACGCTCATACGTATGAGCGCCAAAGTAGTCGCGCTGTGCTTGGATTAAGTTTGCAGGCAGTACGGCTGTGCGGTAGCTGTCATAGTAGGCTAATGCGCTTGAGAATGATGGCACCGGCACACCTTGGGCAACTGCAAGTGAAATCACTTGGCGAAGCGCTCCTTGGTAGCTTTCTACAATATTCTTGAAATAGCTGTCAAGAAGCAGGTTGTCAAGCTCAGGCTCGCGATCGTAAGCTTCTTTGATCTTCTGAAGGAATGCCGCGCGAATGATGCAGCCACCGCGGAAGATCATAGCGATTTCACCATATTTCAGATCCCAGTTGTATTCTTCAGAAGCAGCTTTCATTTGGGCAAATCCTTGCGCGTACGAGCAGATCTTACTCATGAACAACGCTTTTCTGACCGCTTCAATCAGCTCTTCTTTATTTTCTGTAACAGGCTTCACTTCTGGTCCTGAAAGAAGGCCGCTCGCTTTCACACGCTCTTCCTTCATAGCTGAGATAAAGCGCGCGAATACAGATTCAGTAATAATCGGAAGCGGAACGCCTAAGTCAAGTGCGCTTTGGCTTGTCCATTTTCCTGTTCCTTTTTGCCCTGCTTTATCAAGAATCACATCAACAAGCGGTTTGCCTGTTTCTTCGTCTTTTTTCGTAAAGATGTCAGCTGTAATCTCAATCAAGTAGCTGTCAAGCTCACCTTTATTCCATTCAGCGAAAACTTCGTGAAGCTCATCAGCAGAAAGGCCCAGCACCTGTTTCAGAATGAAATATGATTCAGAGATCAGCTGCATATCTCCGTATTCAATTCCGTTGTGCACCATTTTTACGTAATGGCCGGCGCCGTCCGGACCGATATATGTCGTACAAGGTTCTCCGTCAACTTTTGCAGAAATGGCTTCAAGAATCGGTTTTACAAGCTCATGTGCTTCTTTTTGTCCGCCAGGCATGATAGAAGGTCCTTTAAGCGCCCCTTCTTCTCCGCCGGAAACGCCTGTTCCGATAAAATGAATGCCGCTTTCAGCGAGTTCTTTGTTACGGCGCTGTGTATCTTTATAGTATGTATTACCGCCGTCAATTAAAATATCATCCTTCTCTAGATGAGGAAGAAGAGATTGAATTGTCGCATCTGTTGCAGTTCCCGCTTTAACCATTAATAAGATTTTGCGCGGTGTTTCCAAGGATTGGACAAATTCTTCAATGCTGTAAGTGCCAACAACATTTTTTCCTTTTGCCTCCTGTAAAAACTCCTCAGTTTTACTGCTTGATCTGTTGTAAACAGAAACAGAAAATCCCCGGCTTTCGATATTTAAAGCCAGATTTTTACCCATGACCGCAAGTCCGATAACGCCGATTTGTTGTTTTGACATATTCTAACGTCCCTTCTGCAAACGTTTAATCATTTTAAAATTTAAATTAAAATAAAATGATATTTATAATAAAGAAATTACCATACATTCACCCTTTTTTTCAAGCGATTCAGCTTTTCTTTTCATCCTGAAAAAAATCTTTATTAAAGCTTGTTCCCTTTGTTTTGCTCTCCTCTTTTTTTAACCTTGCCCCTTTTCTGATCAGTTTGGTACCGTACTTTTTATTCAGCTTTTCCATCATCTGCTGAATGGGCTCATCCTTCGCATCTTCATTAAAGCTGAACAAATCGAGCTGCTTATAGGCCTGCTCTTTTTCTACCAAATCGGTTCCGGTAATGCCAAGCAGTCTGACAGGATTTTTATTCCAGTGTTTAAAAAAGAGGTGCTCTGCTTCTTTCAAAATGTCATTTTTTTGATCAATCGGGTTTCTCAGCGTAGTGCTTCTTGTGATGGTTTTCCAATCCGCATATCTAATCATAATAAAAAGCTTCGAAGCCATGACTTCCTTGCGCTGTAAACGGTCACTCACAGAAGCGGCAAGCTTTCTAAAAACGCCTAACAGCTCCTCTTCATCACTGGAATCATGGGAAAGTGTCGATGAGTTGCCGACGCTTTTAAATTCGTAAATGCGCTCCGGGTCAACCGGCGCATGGTGAATGCCATTTGCTTTATTTTTAAGGCGCGGACCGTTGATGCCAAGCAGGCGCTTCAGCGAGTGTTCATCAGCTGCAGCTAGCTCTCCGATTGTATGGATGCCGAGTCCCTTCAGTTTTTCCGCTGTCTTTTTG
Organism: Bacillus sp. FSL R5-0416; assembly: GCF_037975425.1. Lineage (NCBI taxonomy): Bacteria > Bacillati > Bacillota > Bacilli > Caryophanales > Bacillaceae > Bacillus > Bacillus sp. FSL R5-0416. The sequence goes on from NZ_CP150252.1 coordinate 2,481,199, forward strand.
CCGACTCCGTGCATCTCTCCAACAGGAAGCGGCCACAGGATATCAGGCACTTGCCTCTTTCTTAAGATCGTAATTCCAAGCGGTTTTTTCATATCAGACGCCATCTTAGCGAGAAATTTATTCGGCGCGATTCCTATGCTTGACGGAAGCAGCAGCTCTTTTTGCAATCTGCTTTGGATTTCTTTTGCCGTCTCTAGAGCGCGGCTGCTGTATGGTGTATCGGTCATGTCCATATAGCCTTCGTCGATGGAGACAGGCTCCACTAGGTCAGTATATTCACGAAGAATGGTAAACATCGCTCGTGAAGAGTTTCTATAGCGGTCAAAGTTCGGCGGAAGAACGATGAGCTCAGGACAATGGCGCTTCGCTTGCCAAACCGGCATCGTTGTTTTGACGCCGCGCGCTCTAGCCTCGTAGCTGCATGTCACCACAATTCCCTTTCGCTCCTTTACGTTTCCGGCAACTGCGACCGGCTTTCCCCGGAGAGCCGGATCATATGCCATTTCAACCGACGCATAAAAGCTATTCATATCAATATGGAAAATAATTCGGCTCTTTCCCGGCATAAACAAATCTCCTTTTCGGTCATTAGACAACAGCTTGTACATATAGTAAAATGAAGCTATTGAATGGATGTGATGACAATGTTTGTGGAATCGATAAATGACGTTTTATTCTTAGTCGATTTTTTCACAATTATTCTTCCTGCTCTAACGGCAATCGGGATTGCATTCCTCTTACGGGAGTGCCGTGCGGGCGAGCAATGGAAATCAAAACGAACAGATGAACATCAGACGGTCTTTCACATTAACCGAACAGACTTTCTTATTATTATATATCATCGCATTACAACTTGGATACGTAAAGTCTTCCGCATGAATTCGCCTGTGAACGATGAGGAAGACGCCGGTTCTCTTCTTTTATAAACCGCATTTATAAAAAGGAGGAGAACAAAATTGTTAAAAACATATCAAAAACTTTTGGCTATGGGTATCTTTTTGATCGTATTATGCTCGGGCAATGCTGCATTTGCAGCGACTAATCAGGTGGGAGGCCTCAGCAACGTAGGGTTTTTCCACGATTATTTAATCGAACCGTTTTCCGCTCTGCTTAAGGGTGTTGCCGGGCTGTTTCACGGAGAATACGGACTCTCTATTATCCTCGTAACCATTATTGTGCGTATGGTTGTACTGCCTTTGTTTGTTAATCAGTTCAAAAAACAGCGCGTGTTCCAAGAGAAAATGGCCGTTATTAAACCTCAGGTTGACAGCATTCAGGCCAAATTGAAAAAAACGAAGGACCCTGAAAAACAAAAAGAACTGCAAATGGAAATGATGAAGCTGTATCAAGAGAACAACATCAATCCGCTTGCTATGGGATGCCTCCCAATGCTGATTCAGTTTCCTATTGTGATTGGGTTTTATTACGCGATTCGCTCTACACCTGAAATTGCGTCACACTCGTTTTTATGGTTCAGTTTAGGACAATCAGATATTCTCGTGTCTCTTAGTGCGGGAGCAATGTACTTTATCCAGGCCTATATCGCTCAAAAACTGAGCGCGAAATATTCCGCTGTCCCGCAAAACCCAGCGGCACAGCAATCCGCAAAATTGATGGTGTTCATCTTCCCTGTGATGATGACGATTTTCTCGCTTAATGTTCCGGCAGCCCTTCCGCTGTACTGGTTTACAAGCGGACTGTTTTTGACAGTGCAAAACATCGTCCTTCAGATGACGCATCATAAAAGTAAAAAAACAGCCGCTCTTACTGAGTCGGTGAAATAAAAAAACAACCCCGCGCAAAAAGCCGGGGTTGTTTTTTGTTACTTGCAAAGCATACCGCGCCAAACAGTCTTGTTTATCATGGCTGAAGCAGAAATGGCCATCCAAAAAATAGCCGTAACGTTTAAAAAGAAGGAAATAGGGAATACCTTTACTCATCTCCAAACGAAAGGAGCATATACGTTGACGGAACACTTTCAGCAAAAAAACATTTCTGTACCTGAAGGAATCTGGATCATGAGACAAACCTGGAATGATGTCTTATTTGCTCACTGGCCTGTTGATGTTTCTATCCTTCGCGCTTTGGTACCGTCCGTTTTAGAATTAGATACATATAACGGGCAAGCTTGGATCAGCATGCTTCCCTTTATGCTCACGAACCTGAGGGCGCGTTATCTTCCTGCCATTCCCGGTGCGCGTGCATTTCCTGAGCTTAACCTCCGCACCTATGTCACGTATAAAGGTAAGCCCGGCATTTATTTTTTTAGCTTAGATGCCGATCATCGTCTGGCGGTCCTTGGCGCTCGCACATTCTTTCATCTGCCTTATTTTTACGCGGATATGAAAGCCGAAAAAAACGGTGATGCCATTGACTATGTCAGCAAGCGGAAAGATGACAAAGAAGCAGCATTCCACGCCGCATATCGGCCCATTTCAGCGCCTTTTACAGCAGAAAAGGATTCGCTCGATTACTGGCTGACAGAACGGTATAGACTCTATACTACCAATCAAAGCAAACTCTATTACGAAGACATCCATCATCATCCATGGCTGCTGCAAAACGCCGAAGCAGAAATTTCAGTCAATACGGTGACTGATGCTCACGGCATTACATTGCCGGAGTCAGACCCCTTGCTTCATTACGCTAAAAAACAGGATGTGTTATTTTGGCCGCTTAGGAAATGGAGCTAAAAAAACCCGATGCGGGAAATCGCACTCGGGTTTTCTTTTTTTATTTTGCCGCCTCTTCAATAATGGCAACAACCATTTCTGCCGTTTTAACGAGCTCTTCGATCGGCATTTTTTCATTTTTTGTATGAATTTGCTCATAACCGACAGCAAGATTGACCGTCGGGATGCCATGACCAGCGATTACGTTCGCGTCGCTTCCGCCGCCGCTCGTTTGCAGCTCGCTTGGACGTCCGATTTTAGCAGCCGCTTTTTTCGCGATTTCAACAACTTGGTCGCCGTCTTGATATTTAAAGCCCGGATACATAACCTCAATTTCGACTTCTGCGCGTCCGCCCATATCAGCAGCTGCCTCTTCAAAAGCAGCTTTCATTTTTTGAACCTGAGCTTCCATTTTCTCAGGAACTAAAGAGCGCGCTTCAGCAAGAATATGAACTTCGTCGCACACAATGTTTGTTTGTGTGCCGCCTTCAAACCGGCCGATATTAGCTGTTGTTTCTTCATCGATACGGCCCAATGGCATTTTTGAAATGGCTTTGCTAGCGATTGTAATCGCTGAAATGCCTTTTTCAGGTTCAACCCCGGCGTGAGCGGTTTTCCCGAAAATTGCCGCTCTTACCTTCGCCTGTGTCGGCGCGGCCACAATGATATTTCCAACTTTTCCGTCTGAATCAAGGGCATAGCCGTAGGATGCAGTGATCATAGAACGGTCAAGAGCCTTCGCTCCGATCAGACCCGATTCTTCCCCTACTGTGATGATGAATTCAATCGTGCCGTGTTCAATGTTTTCTTCTTTCAGCACCTTAATCGCCTCAAACATTGCAGCCAATCCCGCTTTATCATCAGCGCCTAAAATCGTCGTGCCGTCAGTTTTGACGTAACCGTTCTCTACAACTGGTTTTACGCCGTTTCCGGGTACAACTGTGTCCATATGAGATGTAAAATAGATCGTATCTGTTTGTTTTGTCCCTTTTAGCGTGCAAATCAGGTTACCGGCTCCGTGGCCCGTGATATCCATTGTATCGTCTTCTTTAACGTCCACACCTAAATCAGAAAATTTTCGTTTCAGCACTTTGCAGATTTCAGCTTCGTGCTTTGTTTCTGAGTCAATTTGGACAAGCTCTAAAAATTCTTCCAGCAGGCGTTTTTCATTCACCATTTGTAAGTCCCTCCATATTAAAGCGGTATGTTACCGTGCTTTTTTTTCGGTCTCTCTTCTGTCTTATGTGCAAGCATATGAAAAGCTTGAATCAGTTTTCCCCTTGATTCTTCCGGCAAAATGATGTCATCGACCATTCCACAAGCGGCCGCTTTGTATGGGCCGGCGTTTTGCTTTTTGTATTCAGCTGTTTTTTCGCGTTTCGTCTTTTGCGGGTCAGCTGAAGCTTTGATTTCCTTTTCATACAAAATCGATGCGGCACCTTCTGGACCCATCACTGCGATTTCAGCATTCGGCCATGCAAACACAAGGTCCGCTCCGATCGCTTTGCTGTTCATGGCCACATAGGCGCCGCCGTACGCTTTTCTAATGATGAGTGTGACTTTTGGGACAGTCGCTTCAGCATAAGCAAACAATAATTTTGCTCCATGTCTGATGATTCCATTGTGCTCTTGCTGAATACCCGGCAGAAACCCCGGGACATCTTCGACAGTCAATAGCGGGATATCAAATGCGTCACAAAAACGGATGAACCTTGCTGCTTTATCAGCAGCGTCAATCGTCAGGCTTCCCGCCAGATGCTTCGGCTGGCTCGCCACGATGCCGATTGCTTTTTCACCCAGCCTTGCAAACCCAATGACAATGTTCTTCGCAAAAAATGGCTGAATCTCAAAAAAAGACTGCGGGTCAGCCAGCTCCCTGATCACCTTCCGAACATCATAAGGCTTTGTCGTATCAGCAGGGACAAGATGGTTTAATAATGGTCTGGACGCCTCTTTCTCTGGCTTCGGCTCTGTTGTCCGGCCATTCAGCGGCAAATAAGACAGCAGTTTTCTCACCCCTGTCAGAACCTCCTTCTCCGTATGTCCGGAAAAGTGGGCGTTTCCGCTGACGGCATTATGTATCCCTGCTCCGCCTAAGCTCTCCGCATCAACCTGTTCTCCTGTCACTTTTTCAATCACCTTCGGGCCGGTAATAAACATCCGGCCGGTCTGTTCAGCCATAAATATAAAATCTGTGAGTGCCGGAGAATATACAGCGCCTCCAGCGCACGGCCCTAAAATAACCGATATTTGCGGAATGACTCCGGAATATAAGACGTTTCGGTAAAATATGTGACCGTATCCATCTAATGATACCACACCCTCTTGAATTCTCGCACCACCTGAGTCATTCAGCCCGATAATCGGCGCCTTATTTTTTGCTGCCAGATCCATCAAAGCGCAGATTTTCCTGGCATGGGTTTCGCCAAGCGCCCCTCCGTACACTGTGAAGTCTTGCGCAAATACATAAACTGAGCGGCCGTCAATTGTGCCGTACCCTGTCACGACCCCATCCCCTAACATGCGCTGTTCTCTTGTTAACACTTGACTTTCCATGAAGGGGTGTAATTCGATAAAGCTGTCCTGATCTAGAAGAAATATGATCCTTTCCCGAGCAGTGAGCTTGCCCTTTTGCCGCTGCTGAGCCAGCTTTTCCCGTCCTCCGCCTTCTTCTGCCTGCTTGCGTTTCGTGTATAAATGATCCATGTGCTCATTCATGCTCATTGTGTTGGTCTCCTTTCGGTTCACAAAGCTCTATAAGAACACCGTTTGTTTCCCGAGGGGAAATAAACGCGATCTTTTTCCCATTTGCCCCCTGTCTTGGATACCTGTCAATCAATTGAACATGCTGGTCAGACAATGCTTGAAGCTGTTCAGATAGGCAGTTGCACAAAAACGCAATATGATGCAGTCCCTGTCCTTTCTTCTCCAAAAATAAATGGACGGGGCTGTCAGCTGTCAACGGCTCTATCAGCTCAAGTTTGACGCTACCAGCTTGAAAAAAAGCAACATTCACCTTTTGCTCTTCAACCGTTTCTTGATGAAGAAATGCAAGCCCCAATACATTTTCATAAAAGCTTCTTGCATCTTTTATCGAAAAAACGGCTATCCCGATATGGTCAAGCCTGTTCATTTGCATCCCTGCTTTCGCTAATAGATATCGCTTGTCCACCCATTCAAAACACGCTAAAATATAGACAGATTGCTTAAGGAGTGAAAATCATGTCTCAAAAACTGATGAAAAGCGTTTTGATCGTGATTTTGGGAGTTTTTATTCTTTCAACTGTACTCTCAGGAATCGTCATGTTTTTATAACGATAAAAAAGCAGGCGCCTTATTCAATGGGAATATCCTGCTTTTTTATCAGAGCTTTATGCTCGATGGCAATCTCCTCAAAAGAGCGGTTGTCGTCCGTGATCAGCACTCTCGTTCCTACTGGTATCGTTTGAAACAAATGAACGACCTCATCGTTATGCATACGTATACAGCCGTTAGACACAAATTTCCCTACTGATTCCTCTCGGTTTGTCCCATGAATTCCATAAATCCGCCCGTCCGTTCCTTTCGCGTCAAATCCGATCCATCTGGCCCCAAGCGGGTTGTCAGGAGATCCCCCTTCAATATTTTTCTTTCTGTAGTAAGGATTTTCCGCTTTTACCGTTACCGAAAACTCTCCTTCAGGCGTCAAATCATCTGTTTTTCCAGTCGCCACACTATACACACCTTCTACTCTGTTGTCGAGGATAACAGCAAGTTCATTTGTTCGCTTGTTGACAATAATATACGGATCACCCGGCAGCGGATTTTCGCCGAGCGGCCAAATCGGTGAAATCATCATAAAAATCGAACATAAGAAAAAACGCATAAGCTCCTCCTTTTTCATTAGGTTGACCAATGAAGGAAGAGCTCATGCGAATCATCCGAGTGATTTTTGCGCTTTTATTCCTTTAAAATAACTTTTAATCACTAAATATTGTTCCATTTCGCCGAGAAGATGGAAGAGAGCGGCCCTCGCTTCAAATTCCTCTCTAGTCGCCGGAAGCGGCATCTCCTCAAATTCTTTTCTCATGTCAGCAAGTCTTTTCAGAAATTTATACGCTGTATTCCCAGGGTGTATCGCCTCCCGCAAATCATGAATAAATTCAGCGATCATTTTTCCCTGATCTACCGTAATGGAGATCGATGTCACTTTAGGGAGAAGGCGTTCGATAATTTCAAATTGCTTTTCTCTCATTTTAAAATAATGATAATGCAGATTTTCATAACGCAAAATGTGGTTTTGCACATCTCGATATGCCAGGTTTTTAGCCTCCGTAATGAGCTGGTGCGTTTCCGGAATTTCTTTTCCTGACCAATCTTGCTCACCAGTTAACAAATACCGTTCGATTTCTGCAAAAATGACAGCAAAGTTATCCTCTATCTTTTTGCGGTAGGCAATCAGTTTCCGGTCAAGACTAGGCATATACAAGTTCATCAATAGAGCGACGCCGATGCCAACCGTAATCAGCTGAACTTCATTCCAGATGAAAGCAAGCGTAATGCCGCCGGACATGTATAAATGAAGGATAATAACGGAACTGGTGACGATACCCTCGTTAATTTTTAACAGAACCGTTATCGGAATGAATATCAAAAGAAGCGCTCCGATCACAAACGGGTGGTAGCCAATAAGCTCGAAAAAGAGATAAGAAAAAACAATTGCCAGACAGCATGCCGCAAAGCGGGCCCATGAGGCCTGAAGCGACCGTTTTTGTGTGATTTGTATGCACAAAATGGTGATGATTCCTGCTGATGCGAAGTTTTGCAAATGCAATAACTGGCTTATATAAATAGCCAAAGCTGTTCCAAGCGCGGTCTTTATTGTGCGATAACCAATTTTAAACATGTCGGACTCCATTTCTATTTGTTTCTTCAATAAAAAAGAAGAGGCGGCCAGCCTTCTTCTTTTTTATATTCTATAATATTTTCTCTAAAAAGTCCTGCGCTCTTTTGGATTTTGGCGACATAAAAAATTCCTTCGGATTGCCGTCCTCGACAATCATTCCTTGGTCCATAAACAGCACGCGGTCTGCCACTTCTTTTGCGAAGCCCATTTCATGTGTGACAATCACCATGGTCATGCCGGTTTCGACCAGCTCTTTCATCACCTGTAGCACTTCTTTGACCATCTCCGGATCAAGGGCGGAGGTCGGCTCGTCAAACAGCATGATGTCCGGATTCATCGCAAGAGCCCTGGCAATCGCGACACGCTGTTTTTGTCCGCCAGACAAACGGTTTGGATAGTCATTTCGCTTTTCAAACAAACCGACTTTGCGGAGCAGGTCCTCAGCTTTCTCCTTTGCAGCCTGTTTTGATTCTTTTTTTACATTGACAGGCGCGTACATAATGTTTTCGAGAACCGTTTTGTGCGGAAAGAGATGAAAATGCTGAAAAACCATCCCGATGTTTTCCCGGACCTTTAATGTGTTGGTTTTTGGCTTCGTAATCTCTGTGTCTTTTATTGTAATGGTTCCGCCGTTAGGCTTTTCCAACAGGTTTAAACAGCGTAAGAACGTTGATTTGCCTGAGCCTGAAGGACCGATCACGGCAACAACCTCACCCTCAGCGATTGTTGTTGAAATGTTTTTTAATACTTCGTGTTTCCCAAATGATTTTGACAGCTTTTCAACCTTAATCATTGGATTTCAGCTTCCTTTCTACAGCCTTGCCGATAAACGTTAAAATCAGGACAAGCACATAATAAATCAATCCCGCGATAATGAGCGGCTCAAGGTAATTGTAAGTGGCGGCGCCAGCTTGATATGCGCGTCTCATGACATCACCAAGCCCGATGACGGTAACGATCGCCGATTCTTTTGTTAACGTAATTAATTCATTCACAATTGCAGGTGATATATTTTTGAAGGCCTGCGGCAGCAGCAGATCCTTCATCATTTTTCCATACGGGACACCGAGTGCAACAGCAGCTTCTTTTTGCCCTTTATCAATGGCATTGATTCCGGCTCTGATAATTTCCGATACATAAGCGGCGGAATTCAAAGACAATGCGACAACCGCAGCCCAAAACTGGTCAATTTGAAATCCGAGCAGCTGAGGAAGGCCAAAATAGACAATCATAAGCTGCAGCACTAAAGGCGTGCCTCGGAACACTGATGTATAAAAATCAGCGATCCAGATAAACGGGCGGAATGTGCTGATCTTGCATAAGCTTAGCACAATACCGAGTATAAGTCCGATAATAGCAGATACAACAACAATTTTTAATGTAATTGCCAAGCCTTCTAATATAAAAGGAATTTGGGGGATCGTTGCTGAAAAATCCAAATTCATAGCCTTTGTCTCCTTTTCTTACAGGAAAAAAGTTTCCTATTCAATAAAAAGGCTCAACGAAAAAGTTGAGCCGCTTTTTTTACTTCTCGCCAGTGAACCATTTTTTCTTCAATTTCTCAAGCTCTCCGTTATCTTCCATTTCCTTGAGCGCTTTATTGAATTTGTCTGTCAGTTCACTGTCCTTTCTGAAAGCAATTGCTGAACCGGCTTCTTCCGCTTTCGCATCAGGAATCACAAAGCCTTGCAGGTCATCATTTGATTTGAAATACCCTTCTGCAACAATGTCTTCAATAATCGCGGCATCGAAGCGGTCAGATTTGATTTCCTGCACCAAATCAGAAATTCTGTTGCGGTCTTCTGTTTTAAAACCATATTCCGGAGAAAGCTCTTTCCCCTTCTCTTCCTGAATAGAGCCAAGCTGAACGCCAACTGTTTTTCCTTTCAGGTCTTTCAAAGATTGAATGCCGCTGTCTTTTTTGCTGACAATCATATGGTTCGCTGTGTAATACACATCTGAAAAATCAACTTGTTTTTTACGCTCAGGCGTTGGTGTCATTCCTGACAGAACGAGATCCACCTGTTTTGATTTAAGCGCTGTAATTAAGCTGTTGAAGTCCATATCCTGCACTTCAATTTCATAGCCTGCCTTCTTCGCCAGAGCTTTTGCCAGCTCTACATCAAAGCCGACAATATTATCGCCTTCTTTATATTCAAACGGTTTGTAATCCGCCGAAGTACCCATAATTAATTTTTTCTTGCCGCCTTCTGAACCTGAATTGCTTGAGCCGCAAGCAGATAATGCAAAGGTAATGCAGGCAGCTACAAGTAATAAGAGCCATTTTTTCATGATCCATTTCCCCCATATTCATTACTTTTGGTGTATTTGAATATTTATTCGTTAATTTGTATTTTAAACAGTTTCTTATTTTTATGCAATACTATTTTTAAAAATTATCTTCAAGCTTATCTTTCCAGTGATCTCTTTTTGATATTACTAGATAAAAATAAAATCACTGTACAATCCGATTGAATAATCCCTTAATATTTATTCATATACCCTTGGAAATTTATGCACGAAAAAACCCGGGCCGCTTTGAGCATCCGGGTTGTTCGTCTTATACTTCTTCACAATATTCTTCAAAGGCTTCCTGCAGCTTTGCCACTACGGCCATCGGCTCATGGCCTTCAATTTCATGACGCTCTACCATTTTCATGATCTTTCCGTCTTTCAAAATCGCAAAGGACGGAGAAGATGGCGGATAACCTTCAAAATAGTCACGCGCACGCGCTGTCGCTTCTTTATCCTGTCCGGCAAAAACGGTGACGAGCTGATCAGGTCTTTTATCATAGTGAACGGAATGGTAGGCTGCCGGTCTTGCAATTCCTCCGGCGCATCCGCAAACAGAGTTTACCATGACAAGCGTCGTTCCTTTTTTCGTAAGTGCCTCATCCACCTCTTCAGCTGTTTTCAGCTCAGTGTATCCAGCAGCTGTAATTTCCTGTCTCGCTTGGCGGACAATATCATTCATAAATAAATTAAAGTCCATATTCAATGAAGACCTCTCCTTTTTCATCATCTGTTCTTATGATAGCAAGGAAACGTCCATATCGGCAAATGACTTTGCTTCGCCGTGCACTTTTTTTGCTCTTCGTTTACTGCTTACAGAAAAAGGGGATTATATAACCAGAAGTAAAATAAAGGAGCAGTTGTATATGAGCCACCGGAAAGCGTTACTGATTCATAACGGAAATGCCGGCAACAAAAATATAGAAAAAGCACTTGGTGCTGTCGTGCCGGTTTTATCTCACCATTTAGATGAGGTGATTATTAAACAGACAAAGAAAAAGGATGATGCGTATCATTTTTGCCGATCCATTGATGATTCTGTCGACACCGTCTTCATTCTCGGCGGCGACGGCACGATCCATCAATGCATAAATGCTATCAGCGCTCTAGAAAGAAAACCCGCGGTCGGAATTTTGCCCGGCGGCACGTGCAATGACTTTTCAAGAGTGCTTGGCATCCCTCAAAATCTTGCAAAGGCCGCGGAAGCACTTATGGCAGGAAATAAAACCAGCGTAGACGTATGTCAGATGAATGACCGTTATTTTTTAAATTTCTGGGGGATCGGCTTAATTGCAGAAACGTCGAATCAAATTAATGAAACGGAAAAAGCATTATTGGGAAAAATCAGCTATTTTACAAGTGCGTTGCGAACCGTCTCATCCGCTGCATCGTTTCCGATGACATTAAAAATTGACGGAAAAGAAATTAAAGAAGAAGCCGTTATGCTGCTTGTGATGAATGGCCAATACATTGGAACGAATCGAATTCCTCTGCCCGATGCCAGTATTGAAGACGGCTTACTTGATGTTCTCATATGCCGCAACACCAACCTCACCGCGTTGCGGGAGCTGATGAGCATGGAACAGGGCTCAATTGATCGTTTTACCGGAGAGCTGTCCTATGTCCAGGCCTCCCGTATCGAAATTGAAACAGACACTGCCAAAAAGGCGGATATGGATGGAGAAGTTTATACACATACACCCGCAGTCATTCAGGTCCTGCCGCAGCATATCGACATGCTTGTTCCCGCAAATGAATAACTGTCATAAGGCTTTAGAAAGATTTTGCAAATCCGTTGACTCTCCCCTAGGAGGAGGTCTTACAGTATAAGGGATACACACTTGAAAAAGGGGAAGTCATATGGAGAAGAAAAATATTACCTTAACGATATTATTAACCAATTTATTTATTGCTTTTTTGGGGATCGGGCTTGTGATTCCAGTAACGCCGACCATTATGAATGAATTGCATTTATCGGGGACCGCGGTCGGCTATATGGTTGCCTGCTTCGCTATTACACAGCTCATTGTCTCACCAATAGCCGGACGATGGGTTGATCGCTTCGGGCGCAAGATCATGATCGTGATCGGCCTGTTGTTCTTTAGTGTGTCGGAGTTTTTATTCGGCATTGGAAAAACAGTTGAGATGTTATTTATCTCCCGTATGCTGGGCGGTATCAGCGCAGCCTTCATTATGCCCGGGGTCACGGCTTTTATTGCAGATATCACGACCATTAAAACGAGGCCAAAAGCGCTCGGTTATATGTCAGCCGCTATTTCAACAGGATTTATTATCGGCCCTGGCATCGGGGGATTTTTAGCAGAAGTCCATTCCCGGCTGCCTTTTTTCTTTGCGGCAGCTTTTGCACTGTTAGCAGCCATTTTATCAATCCTCACGCTGCGCGAGCCGGAACGAAACCCTGAAAATCAGGAAATAAAAGGGCAGAAGACAGGCTTTAAACGGATTTTTGCCCCCATGTATTTCATAGCTTTTCTCATTATCTTAATTTCATCTTTTGGTTTAGCATCATTTGAATCTTTATTTGCATTATTCGTGGATCATAAATTCGGTTTTACGGCCAGCGACATTGCCATTATGATTACAGGAGGAGCGATTGTTGGCGCCATTACGCAAGTCGTCTTATTCGACCGCTTCACAAGATGGTTTGGCGAAATCCATTTAATTCGGTACAGCTTAATTCTCTCTACGAGTCTGGTATTCTTGCTGACAACAGTCCATTCATATGTTGCGATTCTGCTGGTTACGGTCACCGTATTTGTCGGATTTGATCTCATGCGGCCTGCGGTAACGACTTACCTGTCAAAGATTGCGGGAAATGAACAGGGGTTTGCCGGCGGTATGAATTCAATGTTTACAAGTATCGGCAATGTATTCGGGCCTATTATCGGCGGAATGCTGTTCGATATTGATGTAAACTATCCTTTCTACTTTGCAACGGTCACCTTAGCCATAGGGATTGCACTGACCATTGCTTGGAAAGCGCCTGCACATCTTAAAGCCAGCACGTGATAAGAAGCGCATTCTTTGTGTACTGCAAAGAATGCGCTTCTTCTTTATACTGATGATAGAAGGAGTGATGACATGAAGGAATCGTATTACTCAATTGGGGAAGTTTCAAAACTGGCAAACGTGTCGATTAAAGCGCTCCGTTATTACGATAAAATTGATTTATTTAAACCCGCCTACGTCGACCCGGATACCAGCTACCGCTATTATACAGATTCTCAGCTCATTCATCTGGATTTGATCAAATCATTGAAATATATCGGCACACCTTTAGAAGAGATGAAAAAAGCACAGGACTTAGAGATGGAAGAACTGTTTGCTTTTTATACCGAGCAGGAGAGGCAAATCAGGGAGAAATTAGACTTTTTATCAGCACTGGAGCAAACCATTTCATTGGTGAAAAAGCGGATGAAACGGCAGATGGAATATCCCGCGCTCGGTGAGGTGTTTGTTTTAGATGAAGAAGAAATACGGATTATTCAGACAGAGGCAGAAGGAATCGGGCCTGAAAACGTGCTCAACGCCTCCTACAGCAAATTAAAAAAATTTATCGAATCAGCAGATGGATTTACGAACAATAGCTACGGCGCTACTTTCTCTTTTCAGCCCTACACCAGCATTGATGAAATGACTTACCGTCATATTTTCACGCCTGTATTGACGAATAAACAGATTTCATCAATTACGCCGGATATGGAAATCACAACAATCCCTAAAGGGAGGTATGCGTGTATCGCGTATAATTTTTCGCCTGAACATTATTTTCTCAACTTACAGAAGCTTATCAAGTATATCGCAGACCGCCAATTAACAGTTGTCAGTGATGTATACGAGTTAATCATACCGATTCATTACTCCCCGAAAAAACAAGAAGAATATCGTGTCGAAATGAAAATACGAATCGCTGAATAATAGAAAAAGAGCATTTTTTGAAACAAAACTTCAAAAAATGCTCTTTTTTCTTATTTAGTAAACAGATGTCTTCTCGTCAATCGATTCTAAAATTTGTTTCACTCGTCCGAGGAATCGTCCGCACACGAGACCGTCAAGCACTCTGTGATCTAAGGACAGACACAGATTAACCATGTCTCTGACAGCAATCATGCCATTGTCCATGACAACCGGGCGTTTGACGATGGATTCTACTTGAAGAATCGCAGCCTGAGGGTAGTTGATAATGCCCATTGACTGAACAGAGCCGAACGAACCTGTGTTGTTGACGGTAAACGTGCCTCCCTGCATGTCATCTGCAGTGAGTTTTCCGTCTCTTACTTTTTTGGCAAGACCGGTAATTTCTTTCGCAATGCCTTTAATTGTTTTTTCATCAGCGTTTTTAATCACCGGAACAAATAAAGAATCCTCTGTGGCAACTGCAATTGAAATATTGATATCCTTTTTCTGAATAATTTTGTCGCCCGCCCACATGCTATTCATTTGCGGGAATTCTTTTAACGCCTGAGCGACCGCTTTTACAAAAAAGGCGAAGAACGTTAAATTAAAGCCTTCTGTCTTCTTAAAGGAATCTTTTATACTGTTGCGATATGCAACCATATTTGTGACGTCGACTTCCATCATCGTCCAAGCATGCGGAATTTCTGTTTTGCTGCGCTTCATATTGGAAGCAATTGCTTTTCTTACACCTGTGACAGCAATTTCTTTATCACCGGCTGCAGACGCAGGATATGCCGTCTCTTCTTTTGGCTCAGGTTTTGATGCAGACTTCGGTGCAGGAGCTGCTGTTTTCGGCTCCTCAGGATTCTGTTCTTGCACGCCGCCTGTTTCAATTAAGCGCTGAATATCTTTTCGCGTAATGCGGCCGCCGGCACCTGTTCCTGTTACTTGTTCAAGATCAATGCTGTGCTCTCCGGCCAAACGGAGTACAGCTGGCGAGTAGCGCTTTTTATTGGGCTGATCAGCTGCTTCGGCACTTTTTGCAGCAGGCGTCTCAGCGGCTGTTGAAGCAGCTGGCTGTTCTTGTTTTTGTTCAGCCGGATTCGCGCCTTCTGTTTCAATTTTGCAAATCACTTCTCCGACTTGCAGGGTTTGGCCTTCTTCTCCCACAAGCTCTGTTATCGTACCAGTAAAAGAAGACGGAACCTCTGCATTTACCTTATCTGTCATGACTTCCGCGATCGGATCGTATTTGTTCACTTTATCACCGGGGGCGACAAGCCATTTGCTGATCGTCCCCTCTGTTACGCTTTCTCCAAGCTGCGGCATCGTCATTTGTTCAATTGCCATGATTGTATCCTCCCTTACGTCTTTAAAACTCCGCTAATTCTCTCATCGCCGCTTCCACTTTATCAGGGTTGACCATAAAGTATTTTTCCATTGTCGGCGCATAAGGCATAGCCGGAATATCAGGACCTGCAAGCCGTTTGATCGGCGCGTCTAAGTCGAACAGACAATGCTCGGATATAATTGCGGCTACTTCGCTCATGATGCTGCCTTCTTTTGTATCTTCTGTGACCAAAAGAACCTTTCCAGTTTTGGACGCAGCTTCGATGATGGCTTCTTTATCAAGCGGGTAAACTGTTCTTAAATCCACCACATGCGCTGAAATGCCATCTTTTTCGAGACGTTCTGCAGCTTGTAAGGCGAAGTGGACACACAGACCGTATGTGATCACTGTGATGTCGTCGCCTTCCCGTTTTACGTCAGCCTTGCCGATTGGCAGGACATAATCATCAGCCGGAACCTCTCCCTTTATCAGACGGTATGCCCGCTTGTGCTCAAAAAACAGCACTGGGTCTTCATCACGAACTGCGGCTTTTAAGAGCCCTTTCGCGTCATATGGTGTTGATGGCATGACAATTTTTAGTCCGGGCTGGTTGGCGAAAATTGCTTCGACTGATTGAGAATGATACAGGGCCCCGTGCACGCCTCCGCCGTATGGCGCTCTGACGACAATCGGACAGCTCCAGTCATTGTTGCTGCGGTAGCGGATTTTAGCCGCTTCAGAAATAATTTGGTTGACTGCCGGCATAATGAAATCAGCAAACTGCATCTCAGCAATCGGTCTCATTCCGTACATTGCCGCTCCGATACCGACTCCTGCGATCGCAGATTCAGCAAGCGGCGTATCCATAACGCGCTCTTCCCCAAATTGTTCATAGAGTCCGGCTGTCGCTTTAAACACACCGCCTTTTCTTCCTACATCTTCCCCAAGGACGAAAACGCGAGAATCTCGTTCCATTTCTTCTTTCATCGCCAAATTGATTGCATCAATATATGACATTACTGACATTTGTTCTTCCTCCCTACTTCGCATACACATAATCAAGCGCTGACTCAGGAGCTGCATAAGGGGCGTTCTCCGCTTCATCCGTCGCTTCATTTACGATTGCCATAATTTCATCCAGCATGGTTTGTTCCATCTCATCGGACAGCAGGCCTGTTTCCTTTAAGTAAGCTTGATAAGTAAGCAGGGGATCACTTTTTTTCGCTTCCTCTACTTCTTCACGGCCTCTGTAGCTGCTGTCATCGTCATCACTGGAATGTGGTGTAAGGCGGTAAGAAATCGTTTCAATTAATGTCGGGCCTTCTCCTCTGCGTGCCCTTTCGCGTGCTTCTTTGACCGCTTGATAAACTTCCAGCGGATCATTTCCATTCACAGTTACGCCAGGCATCCCATAGCCTATGGCACGGTCGGAAATGTTCTCACATGCGACTTGCTTATCGTAAGGCACTGAGATTGCGTATTTGTTGTTTTCACACATGAAAATAACCGGCAGCTTATGGACAGCGGCAAAGTTTGCCCCTTCGTGGAAATCGCCTTGGTTTGAAGACCCTTCCCCAAATGTAACAAAGGCTGCGATATCCTTTTTCTCCATACGTCCCGCAAGCGCAATACCGACTGCGTGCGGCACTTGCGTTGTAACCGGAGATGATCCCGTCACAATGCGGTTTTTCTTTTGTCCGAAATGTCCCGGCATCTGGCGGCCTCCTGAGTTCGGATCTGCTGCTTTTGCAAACCCGGACATCATTAAGTCCTTTGCTGTCATGCCAAACGCGAGCACGACACCCATGTCTCTGTAGTACGGCAATACATAATCCATTTCACGGTCAAGTGCGAAAGCCGCTCCTACCTGTGCTGCTTCCTGTCCTTGACAAGAAATTACAAATGGAATTTTGCCAGAACGGTTTAACAGCCACATTCTTTCATCGATTTTTCTTGCTAACAGCATGGTTCTATACATATCAACGGCTTCCTGATCAGTCAGCCCTAGTGCTTGATGTCGGTTTGTACTCATTCAAGCCCCTCCTTTATGCTTTTAAAAATGAATGGCTTTGCCATCTGCGGCAAGCGCTGCTTCCCCAATTGCTTCAGAAAGCGTTGGATGCGGGTGAATCGTTTGCCCGATCTCCCACGGCGTTGCGTCCAGCACTTTGGCAAGACCCGCTTCAGAAATCATGTCGGTGACATGCGGGCCGATCATATGAACGCCGAGAATATCATCTGTATCTCGGTCCGCTACGATTTTGACAAAACCGTCGCTTTCACCGTATACAAGCGCTTTTCCAATCGCCATAAATGGGAACTTGCCGATTTTGACATTATGCCCGTTCGCCTTTGCTTCGTCTTCGGTTAAGCCGACACTGGCAGCTTCAGGGCTTGAGTAAATGCACTTCGGCACAAGCGTCGGATCAAGCGGATGCGGATTGAGACCTGCAAAATGCTCAACAGCAATAATTCCCTCATGTGAAGCAACGTGAGCTAACTGCAGGCCACCGATTACGTCTCCAATTGCATAAATATGAGATTCCTTCGTTTGGCAGCTTTCATTGACTGAAATCATGCCATTTTCAGTAACAATATCGGTGTTCTCTAGGCCAATGCCTTCGATATTTGCCTGTCTGCCGATGGAAACAAGCATTTTCTCAGCAGAGTAGGTAACGGTTTCTCCGTCTTTTTCCGCTTGTATGCTGATATCATCTGATGTTTTTGTCATTGTGTCAGGCAGCACTTTTGCCCCTGTTATGAACTGGATGCCTTTTTTCTTAAGAAGACTTTCCATTTCTTTTGAAATCTCTAGATCTTCAGTCGGCAATATGCGATCCGCGTATTCAATAACCGTTACCTTCACACCAAAATCATGAAGCATAGACGCCCATTCGATACCGATAACCCCTCCGCCGACAATGATGATTGATTGTGGCAGCTCCTCCATTTGGAGCGCCTCATCTGAAGTCAGTACAGACTTACCGTCCGCTTCAAGACCCGGAAGCATTCTCGGTCTTGATCCTGTTGCAATGATCACTTGTTTCGGGATCAGCATGTCATTTTCTTCGCCATTTCCCCGCTCAACAGAAATTGTTCCCGGCAGCGGAGAGAAGATTGACGGTCCAAGGATACGTCCATATCCGGTGTACACGTCAATTTTTCCTTTTTTCATTAAATGATTTACACCCGCTGCAAGCTTATCAACAACGGCTTGCTTACGCTGCTGCACTTTTTCAAAGTTGAGGGACACGCCAGCCGTTTCCACCCCGAATTGATCGGCTTCACGAGCTGTCCGGTATACCTCTGCGCTTCTAAGCAGCGCTTTACTCGGGATACAGCCTTTATGCAGACATGTTCCTCCGAGTTTTTCCTTTTCCACAACGGCTGTTTTTAAGCCGAGCTGAGCGGCTCTGATGGCCGCAACATAACCGCCGGTACCGCCGCCCAGAATGACTACGTCATACTCAGTTGCCATGGTGACTCACTCCTGTCTGTCTATTCAATACGATATTGTTTGGATTGCTCTTCGCCCTGCAATACTCTGAGCGCCCCTTGGGCAAGAGACTGCAGTTCATTTTCACCCGGATAGACTAAAACGTCTGAAATCCAATCTATGTATGATCTGATAGCAGAAACAAAGCTTTTGCCGTACGCAAGGCCTCCCGTCAGCACAATCGCTTCAACTTCGCCTTTTAACGCCGCGCTGGCTGCCCCGATTTCCTTTGCTACCTGATATGCCATGGCATCATAAATGAAGCGGGCTTTTTCATCGCCCCCTTGAATCATCTGTTCTACTTTTACTGCATCATTTGTACCGAGATAGCCTAAAAGTCCGCCGGTGCCAACAAGCTTTTTCATGATTTCTTCTTTTGTATATTCCCCTGAAAAACATAGATCAACAAGATCTCCCGCAGGCACTGTTCCTGCTCGTTCAGGACTGAATGGTCCCTCGCCGTGCAGGCCGTTATTGACATCTACCACTCGCCCGCGGTCATGGACGCCAATTGTAATACCTCCGCCCATATGGGTAATAATCATTTTCATGTTCTCATATCGTTTGCCAAGAGAGGCTGCCGCTTTACGAGCGACAGCTTTTTGGTTTAACGCATGGAAAATGCTTTTCCGTTCAATTTCAGGCATGCCTGAAACTTTCGCAAGCACTGACATTTCGTCTACGACAACAGGGTCGACGATATACGAAGGGATATTCAGGCCATCAGCGATTTCCCGCGCGATAATGCCGCCGAGATTAGAAGCATGCTGACCGGCGTAGCCGCTTTTCAAATCCTCAATCATCTCATCATTCACCACGTAGGTCCCGCCTTCAATTGGCCGGAGAAGGCCGCCTCTTGCGCAGACTGCATCAAACTTTGAGATATTGATTCCCTGTTCATGAAGCGTTTCGAGAATATGGTTTTTACGAAATTCATACTGATCAATAATTCGGTCAAATCGCTGCAGCTCTTCTATGTTGTGTCTCAATGTTTTTTCAAAAATGCTTCTTTCGTTATGAAAAACACCGATTTTCGTTGAAGTTGAGCCTGGATTAATTGTGAGAATGCGTTTTTCGTCATGTAGCACTTTCATAACCTCCAGATCAATTTCTTAACGTCTGCTTAATACACTGTGGCCGTTTTGCAAAAACTGGCTTCTTGAGCGGCGCATGCGTTCAATTCGTTCCTCTGCCAAGCGGTCAGCCGCTAAATATGCAGGAATGCCGTCACGCTGAGAAATCTCTAGTACACGCTCGATATTGCCGTAAATGCCTTCAACTTTTTTCAATGCACGTTCTGCATTATAGCCGTAAAGCTCATCTGCCACGTTGATAACACCGCCCGCGTTAATCACGTAATCCGGTGCATAAACGATGCCCATTTCGTGAATTTGATCACCATGGCGTGTCTCTTTTAATTGGTTGTTAGCCGCACCTGCGATCACTTTCGCCTTCAGCTGTTTAATGGTGTCGTCGTTAATAGTTGCACCAAGGGCACACGGCGCATAAATATCGCAGTCTTGTGAATAAATGTCATCAGGATCTACAGCACGGGCGCCAAAATCTTCAACTGCACGCTGTACAGATTGTTTGTTGATATCCGTAACGATTAAGTTTGCTCCTTCTTCATGCAGGTGGCGGCAAAGGTTATAGGCTACGTTCCCAACACCCTGTACAGCAATGGTTTTTCCTTCAAGAGAGTCGGTTCCAAAAGCAGCTTTAGCTGCTGCCTTCATTCCTCTGTACACCCCGTACGCTGTGACTGGGGACGGATTTCCAGAAGAGCCGAAAGCAGGAGAAATCCCTGTGACATAGTCTGTCTCATCATGAATGATATCCATATCCTCGACCGTTGTGCCCACATCTTCAGCCGTGATGTATCTGCCGTTCAGCCCTTGAATATAGCGGCCAAACGCGCGGAACATTTCTTCATTTTTGTCTTTGCGCGGATCGCCGATAATGACTGTTTTTCCGCCGCCAAGGTTTAAGCCGGCCGCCGCGTTCTTATAGGTCATGCCTCTAGCCAATCTGAGCGCATCTTCAATTGCCGCTTCTTCATTTTCATATGTCCACATTCTCGTTCCGCCAAGCGCCGGACCAAGCGTTGTATCATGAATGGCGATAATCGCTTTTAATCCAGATTGTTCATCCTGGCAGAATACCAATTGTTCGTAATCGTATTTCTCCATATATTTAAAAAGTTCCATGTTCGTTCCTCCTAATGTGTGTATTCTTCAGATGCGCATATTGCCAGCGCAATGGAATACAGTTTATTTTCAGCAGAGTCCGCTCTGCTTGTTAAGGCAATCGGTGCTTTTGCTCCTGTAATGACAGCCGCCACGCTGGCCTTGGCAAAATAAATCAGTGATTTATATAAAATATTGCCGGCCTCAATTGTTGGGACGAGAAGGATATCTGCGTTGCCCGCTACGTCTCCCGAAATTTTTTTCTGGGCCGCGGCAATTTGTGAAACTGCGTTATCCAAAGCAAGCGGTCCATCAACAATGCAGCCTTTGATCTGGCCCCTTTTGTACATTTGAGCTAGAGCAGCTGCATTCACGGTTGCTTCCATTTTTGGGTTCACCGTTTCGACCGCTGCAAGGGCAGCTGCTTTTGGCATATTGTTCCCTACTGCATGGGCCACATGAACGGCATTTTGCAAAATCTGCCGGAGCTCTTCCAGCGAAGGAGCAATATTCATTGCCGAATCTGTCACAAACATCAGCCGGTCAAAATCCGGTATATCGAAGACAGCCACGTGAGAAAGGACACTTGCTGACCGAAGCCCCTCCTGTCTGTTCAATACCGCTTTAAGCAAAACAGAAGTCGGCACATTGCCTTTCATTAAAACGTCCGCTGTTTTATGATGCACAGCACGAACCGCTAATTTCGCCGATTCCTCAGGAGTATTGGCATGGACGATTTCCACTTGATGCCCTTGCATGGATGATGTCAGCTCGTTCAGTTTTTTGCTGTCGCCCGTTAACAAGAAACGGGCGGATAGGTGCTCGGCTGCCAGCTTTACAGCCCGGATCACTTCCTCATCCTCAGCATGAGCAACCGCAATGGTCTTATTTTTGTGTATCGACGCTTTGCCGATTAAATCTTTCAGCTTCATCTGTTACCACCTTTCTTGTTTCGACTCCGCCTTTTATTATGCAAGTTCCATGCCAGCTCTTAAGGGTGCTGTCATACCAGGTATACCGAAACATTCGTGCAGATGTTTGCGTTTATTCTGCAAATTATTGCATGCCTTCATTTGCAAGGCCATATTTATCCATTTTGTAATATAAGTTCCGAATGCTGACACCGAGAGCTTTTGCTGTTTTTGTCCGGTTAAAATGATGCTTTTCAAGCGTTTGCTGGATCAAATGCGCTTCAAATTTTTCTACTGCGACAGACAGCTTTTCGCCTTCAATATCCGGAAAATCAAAACCTGTTCCCTGATCTGTGTCATTTTCTTTTTGCTCAAGTTCGAATACAGGCAAGTGATCTTTTTCAATCCATTCCATATGCGGATTCAGAAAAATCATGGCTCGTCCAAGGACATTTTCAAGCTCCCGGACATTCCCAGGCCAATGGTAGGCAGATAAGGCGCGCAAGGCTTGCTGTGAGAGCCCTTTTACATTCCTGCCGTAATCCCGGTTGATCTTTTGGATAAGTCTGACGCTCAATGCTTCAATGTCCTCCAACCGCTGCCGCAAAGGCGGGATGGAGATCGGATAGCGGTTGATCCGGTAATACAGGTCTTCCCGGAATGTTCCGTCCGCCATCGCCTTTTCAATATTTACATTTGTCGCCGCGATCACTCTGACGTTGACAGGGATCGCTTTCGTGCCGCCCACTCTGACGATTTCCTTTTCTTGAAGGACGCGTAGCAATTTGGCCTGCATATTTTGTGTCAGCTCACCGATTTCATCTAAGAAAATACTGCCGTTATTTGCTTCCTCAAATAAACCCTTTTTACCGCCGCGCTTCGCTCCTGAAAACGCACCATCCTCATAGCCGAACAATTCTGATTCGAGCAGGTTTTCAGAAAGGGCTGCACAATTCACGCGAATAAATTTATTGTATTTCCGGTCACTTTCGTTATGGATGGCATGGGCGAACAGTTCTTTTCCTGTTCCTGATTCCCCGCGCAGCAAGATGGTTGCCGGTGTTTTCGCACCGAGCTTCGCCTGCTCAAGCGCAACCAGCATTTGCTCGCTTTTGCCGATAATGTCGTCAAACGTGTATTTCGCTTCAAGCGTGCGAATAATTTGTCTGGCGCGGTTAAGCTCCGCTGTCAGCATTTTAATTTCGGAAACATCGTGAATCACGCCGACGCTGCCTTTCAAAATCCCGTCCACAATCACCGGTGCTACATTAACGATGACCTCTTTTTCATTCGGGCCGACCTTCATTCTGACACCGCGGACAGGACGTCTTGTTTCAAGCACCTTTAAATGCATGCTTTCGCCTTCGGAAATATCAGTGTTTGCAGGCTTGCCGATGACTTCTTTTTCAGAAAGCCCCGTCATTTTCGTATACGCTTTATTGATTAGCAGGCCGATGCCGTTTTCATCAACGACAGAAATCGCCTCATCGGAGGATTGAATAATCGCCTCCAGCATCGTACGGACCTGCTTTAAGTTGGTCACTTCCTCTGCCAGCTCGACCGCATCAGTGATATCTTTAAACACACAAAGAGCCCCGAGCAGACGTCCGCCTTCATCAATAATCGGCAGTCTTGTGGTCACAATTTGCAAATGATCGCCTAACAGCTGCTTCTGGTTGTATTCAGGCACTCTTGTTTTTAAAATCCGCGGCATCTTCGTGCTCGGAATCACTTCTTTTATTGGGCGCCCAATGACTTCCTCACGTTTTTTTCCGACCATTTTTTCGGCCATATGGTTAAAGAGAATGATTTCTTCATTGATATCAATAAAAATCATTCCATCATGGGTGGAATTAAAAATTCTGTCATATTTATAGGTTTGCTCTTTTAGCATTTGAATCAGGTGCTGCTTTTCTTCCATCAGCTGAAAAACGATGTATGCCATTTTTCCCGGCATGACAATGGTATCTTCATGCTTTCTTTGAAGGAGCTCGTCAAACACGGCTTGATCGCCGGTGGTATGAATGACGATATCCGGTTTTTGTTGTATGTAAGGTTTCCAATCAGATGATACGGCAATCCCATACTGTTCTGCTTCTTTCAATCCCGGCGCCTCGGGGTCTTTGTCAACTACGGCAATGATATCTATGATGGCTGTTTTAATCAGAATATGTAATAACGCCGTTCCCCTTTTGCCGGCACCTACTATCAGTACCTTTTGCATCCCGATACCCCTTTGTATGAAAAAATTTGCACACCTATTTATTCCGTTGCAATAATTTGCACAACCCTATGTTACCACGTTTTCTTCTCTTGACAAAATATTTTTTCCGCTGGACAATAAAGGAAATGAAAAGATAAAGGGGTTTTCTGAAGATGAGCCGACTTCTTGCGCTTTTAATATTAGTCATCCCCGGGGCTATTTCTGCTTTAGGCATTAAACTGATGAGAGATACACTTTTCGGCCATACAATCAAGCCATTTTCAGCTCTTTGGCTCCAAGGGTTGTCAGGATTCATCTTTTTTGCGATCGGCCTCTATGTGCTGGCCGGGTTCATTTTATACAGAGACAGAAAACGCAATCAAGTCAGCCCGCGATTCAGAAAACGATAGCTGAAAAAAAGCCGGAGAATGCTCCGGCTTTTTTTGTTGCATTATTCGTCAGGCAAAACGGTCTTGGCAATCGTTTTGTCTAACGCTTCATAGTCATAATAAGAAATCGTATCGTACAGTTCTTTTCGTGTCTGCATATCATGAAGTCCTTCTTTTTGTGAGCCGTGCTCCTTCATCAAACCAAACATCCGCTCACAAGCTTTTGCCGCCGCTCGAAGCGAGGTGACAGGATATATCACCATGTGAAACCCCATATCTTCGAATTCATCGGCACGATAATATGGCGTTTTCCCAAATTCAGTCATATTCGCAAGGAGCGGAACGGGGATACGCTCAGCAAACTGGCGGAATTCATTCTCCGCCTGTAGCGCTTCCGGGAAAATTGCGTCCGCTCCCGCCTCAATGTAAGCCTCTGAACGTTTTATTGCGGCATCAAGCCCTTCCTGCGCCCTGGCATCAGTACGGGCAACAACAATAAGGGAGGGTGCCGCTTGTTTAATGGCTTTTATTTTTTGCGCCATTTCCTTTATCGGAACTAGCTGTTTGCCATTTAAATGTCCGCATTTTTTTGGGAGCTGCTGGTCTTCTATTTGAACGGCTGCTACCCTGGCTTCAAGCATCTCCCGGGCGGTTCGGGCGGCATTTAAGACACCGCCAAATCCCGTATCGATATCCACAAGCAAAGGCAGATCAGCTGCACGCACAAGATCTTTGGCCCGTTCAGCTATCTCTGCCGATGTGATGATCCCTAAATCAGGCAGCCCCCTGCTGGCTGTATAAGCAGCACCGGACAAATAAATAACAGAAAAACCGGCTTCTTTCGCAAGCAAAGCGGCCATCCCGTCATGGGCGCCGGGAATTTGAAGAATGTCCGGTGCTGACATCAGCTTGCGGAAACGCCCGGCAAGCTCCTCTTGTGACGATTGCTTATTGACGATCCACGACATGAAACAAAATCCCCCTTTTACATGCAGAACATGTCTACGAATTCATTTACGCGCATCGTTTGTAATGTCTCATAGCTGGTACAGCGCTCATAAATGTGTTTGTGCTGTTTATCAGGAAAATGGGTTTTGAGATTGTCAGAAAACTTTTCCAGCAGTTTCGGCACTGCTTCCTCTCTTCGAAAACGATGGCCGAGGGGAAACTCACATTCCACCATTTCCGTGCTCGTTCCGTCTTTAAAATGAACCTGAACGGCATTTGAGATGGAACGTTTATCAGGTTTTAAATAATCCTCGGTATATGTTTTATTTTCAGTCACTTCCATTTTATCACGAAGTTTATCTATTCTCGGATCACTCGCTGTTTCAGCTTCATAATGCTGTGCGGTGATATCACCAAAAAGCAAACCGATTGCTGTAATGTATTGGAGACAGTGATCGCGGTCTGCCGGATTGTAGAGCGGGCCTTTTTTATCAATGATTCGGATAGCGGATTCATGCGTTCTGATGACAACACGGTCAATCTCGTCAATCCGGTTCTTTACCTGCGGGTGAAGAATGACGGCGCACTCCGCCGCTGTCTGGGCGTGAAATTCCGCAGGATAAGACACTTTAAATAACACATTTTCCATGACATAAGCGTCGAGCGGACGGTCAAGCTTGATCTCTTTCTTATTGAATAAAACGTCTTGGAACCCCCAACCCGGTGCACTCAGGGCTGTCGGATAACCCATTTCCCCTTTTAACGACATCAGTGCCAAATGAACACCTCTGCTCGTTGCATCTCCTGCCGCCCATGATTTACGCGAGCCTGTATTCGGTGAATGGCGGTATGTCCTCAATGCTGCATTGTCAATCCATGCATTCGAAAGCGCATTTTTGATTTCTTCTCTTCCGCCGCCCAAAAGCTTTGCCGCAACAGCGGTTGTCGCAACTTTGACAAACAGCACATGGTCAAGGCCAACTCGATTTAAGCTGTTTTCTAACGCCAGCACACCTTGAATCTCGTGTGCTTTGATCATCATCTCAAGTACGTCGCGTACTGTTAACGGCTCTTTTCCTTCAGACAGCCTCACTCTTGATACATAATCAGCAGCGGCAAGGATTCCTCCCAAGTTATCGGATGGATGCCCCCACTCCGCCGCCAGCCACGTATCGTTGTAATCGAGCCAGCGAATCATGCAGCCGATATTAAACGCTGCCCTCACAGGATCGAGAACATATGACGTTCCCGGCACTTTGCTTCCATTCGGCACAGTCGTTCCTGGAACAATCGGGCCAAGCAGCTTTGTGCATTCCGGATACCGTAGCGCCAAGATCCCGCAGCCCAGGGTATCCAGCAATACATGCCCCGCTGTTGTATACGCTTCGGCACTAGTAATCTCTTTTTCAAGCACATAGTCTGTGATTTCTACGATTACACGATCCGTTTTCGGCATTCTACCA
This sequence comes from Bacillus sp. FSL R5-0416, assembly GCF_037975425.1. Classification (NCBI taxonomy): domain Bacteria; kingdom Bacillati; phylum Bacillota; class Bacilli; order Caryophanales; family Bacillaceae; genus Bacillus; species Bacillus sp. FSL R5-0416. The sequence continues at coordinate 2,507,892 of NZ_CP150252.1, forward strand.
GCTCCTTTCATGATTTTGTTTGATATCGCGGGCCCATGTAACTGACACGGGGACGGAAGAGCCGATTATTGGCATGCTGTTCGATCACATGGGCGCATAAACCGGACGTTCTCGCGCTGAAAAAGACCGGCGTATATAAAGGAATCGGTATGCCGAGCATCCAATACACCGGGGCAGCATAGTAATCCAAATTCGGGTAAAGCCCTTTTTCCTTCTCCATCAGCCGCTCACCCGCTTCGCACATCTCATATAAACGATGGTCACCGGCTTTATCGCATAATTGCTGCAGCGCCTCTTTCATCATGAGTGCTCTTGGGTCCATTTTTTTCATATACACCCGGTGGCCGAAGCCCATGATTTTTTCTTTTCTTTTCAGTTTTGTTTGCAGAAGCTGCTCAAAATCAGATGTCGTTTTTGCCTCCAAAAGCAAATACATCACAGCTTCGTTTGCTCCTCCGTGAAGATTCCCTTTCAGGGAAGCGACAGCCCCAGTCAAAGCCCCATAAAGATCTGAATGTGTAGATGCAATGACCCTGGCCGCAAAGGTTGAATTCGGCATCTCATGCTCACTGTACAGGACGAGCGACCGGTCAAAAATCTGTTCTTCCAATGAAGACGGCAATTTCCCTGTCATCATGTAGAGAAAATTCGCACTGTAGGATAAGGTATGAAGCGGAAGAATCGGTTCTTTCTTATTAATGATCCTGTAGCTGGCAGCAGTGAGGGCAGGCATTTTCCCAAGAAGCTGATAGGCGCGTTCTTTGTTTGCGGAGGGAGACCGATCATCAATTTGCCGATCATAGCCAGCAAGTGCCGACAGGCCGGTACGCAGACTATCCATTGGATGAGTGTCCTCAGGGAGCAGCTCAAGCAGACGGAGATGATCAGCAGGCAGGCTTGCGGCACTGTTTATTTTACGTTCCAGCGTCTCCATTTCACTTTCTTCTGGCAGCCTGCCCTCCAGCAATAAATGGACAAGCTCCAGATAGCTTTTTGTTTCAGAAAGTTCTATTAAATCATAGCCTCTTATCAAAATCTGGCTGGACTGCGTGTCAAGATAAGAAATATGAGTTTCTGCCGCAATCACACCGTCCAACCCTGGAGAATATTGCTGTTTCTCCTCCATATCCTCAACCTCCGTTTATGCGTTTTTTGTCTATCAGGTTCCGCCAAGCAAATACTTAGAAATAATCAGTCTTTGAATCTCGTTCGTCCCTTCATAGATTTGCGTCACCTTTGCATCGCGAAGCAAGCGCTCAACCGGATAATCCTTCATATAGCCATATCCTCCATAAATTTGAACGGCGTCTAACGCTGCCTTCACGGCTGCATCGGAAGCAAATTGTTTAGCCATAGACGCTTCTTTTCCACAATTTAGGCCGCGGTTATGAAGGTCTGCGGCGTGGTAGACAAGATGTCTTGCCGCCTCTGCCCTAGTCGCCATGTCAGCCAGCTTAAATGATATGCCTTGATTGGCTGCGATCGGCCTTCCAAATTGCACTCGCTGCTTCGCATAATCAACGGCATGCTCAAGAGCCGCCTCTGCAATTCCGAGGGCCTGTGCCGCAATGCCGATCCGGCCGACATTTAAATTCGCCATGGCAATGTGAAAGCCATCCCCCTCTTTGCCAAGCAAATTGGCTTCAGGCACTTCTGCATTATCAAAAATCAGTTCCGTAGTATTGGAGCCATAAAGCCCCAGCTTTCTTTCTTTTTTTCCAACGGTAAAACCGGGTGTGTTTTTTTCAACAATAAAAGCCGAAATTCCGTGCCTGCCTTGATCTGGAGCTGTTAAAGCAAATGTGATATAGATATCAGCTGCTCCGCCATTCGTTATGAATATTTTCGATCCGTTTAATAGATATTTGCCGTTCTTTTTGATTGCTGTTGTGCGGAGGCTCCCGGCATCCGACCCCGAGTGAGGCTCCGTTAGTGCAAATGCGCCCAAATGGTCTCCTGACGCGAGCTTTGGTATATATTTCATCTTTTGTTCTTCGTTGCCGAAATACAGAATCGGATTCGTGCCGACTGAGGTATGAACGGAGAGTATCACGCCGACAGCCGCACTGATTCTAGAAATCTCATGAATCGCCAAAATATAAGAAACAACGTCCGCCCCGGCACCGCCGTATTGTTCCGGCACCGGTATTCCCATCAGTCCGTGTTCACCCATTTTTTTGATCAGCTGAAAGGGAAATTCGTCCGTTTTCTCCATGATTTCCGCAGCGGGAGCAATTTCTTTTCGTGCAAAATCACGCACCATTTTTCGCATCATGACTTGCTCTTGGGTTACATGCAACTCGGCCACCCCCGGATGGAATAGACTTTAGGAAGTCCTCTCCTCATAGTCATAAAAACCGCGTCCGCTCTTTTTGCCAAGCCAGCCTGCTTTGACATACTTGCGGAGCAGCGGGCAAGGACGGTATTTGGAATCGCCAAGGCCTGAGTGAAGGACTTCCATAATTGATAAACACGTATCCAGTCCGATAAAATCCGCTAATGCAAGCGGACCCATCGGATGATTCATGCCCAGCTTCATCACTTCGTCTATTGCCTCCGGCTTCGCCACTCCCTCATACACGCAATAGATGGCTTCATTAATCATTGGAAGAAGCACACGGTTGGAAACAAACCCAGGAAAATCATTGACTTCTACCGCTGTTTTCCCCATCTTTTTCGCTAATGCCATAACATCTAAGGCCGTTTCTTCTGATGTAGCCAAGCCGCGAATCACTTCAACCAGCTTCATTACAGGGACGGGATTCATAAAATGCATGCCAATAACCCGTTGAGGCCGGCTTGTTACAGCAGCGATTTCTGTAATAGGCAAGGAAGATGTATTGCTGGCCAAAATCGTATGAGGCGGGCAAATGCGATCAAGTGTTTTAAACATCTCAGTTTTTGCCGCCATGTTTTCTGCGATAGCCTCAATCACAATGTCCGCATGCTCTGCCTCCTCAAGCGTTTGAGAAATCGAAATGCGGCTGATTACGCTCTTCACTTCCGTCTCGGTCCTTTTTCCTTTCTCAGCATCGCGGGCCAGCTGTTTCTTCAGCCGTTTCAATCCTGCCTCCGCGGCCTCTGGATTCACATCATACATCCGCACATAAAAGCCCGCGTCGGCAGCTGTTTGAGCAATTCCGCTTCCCATCTGACCTGCGCCAGCTACCATGATTTGTTTGATTTCCATTCAAATCCCCTTTTTCATCATGTTTTAATGAACCTGCACTAAGACGGCGTCTCCCTGTGCTGCCCCGCTGCAAATAGCGGCAACGCCCAGCCCCCCTCCCCGCCGCTTTAATTCATAAACAAGCGTCATGAGAATTCTCGCCCCGCTCGCGCCGATCGGATGGCCGAGCGCGATCGCACCGCCATTTACATTTACTTTTTCAAGATCGAAACCTACGATTTTTTCACATGTCAAAACAACTGAAGCAAAAGCTTCATTTACTTCAAACAAGTCAATATCTTGGACAGTTAAACCGTTCTTTTTCAGGAGCTTGTTAATGGCAAATCCCGGCGTTGCCGCCAGCTCGTGCGCTGGCATTCCCGTAGTTGAAAAACCAAGAATTGTAGCCAGAGGCCGTTTGCCAAGCTCAGCAGCTTTTTCCTCAGACATCAGCACGAACGCGCCGGCTCCGTCATTGACTCCAGGAGCATTGCCGGCTGTGATAGAACCGTCACTTGCATAAATAGGAGCAAGTTTCGCGAGCTGATCCAGACTTGTGTCACGGCGAATCGCTTCATCTTTATCAACAACGTTTGGTTTTCCTTTTCGACCGATCCAGTTGACGGGAACAATTTCATCCTGAAACTTCCCTTCATCGGCGGCCTTAGCTGCCCTTGCATGACTTCTCAACGCCCATTCGTCCTGCTCTCTTCGTGAGATTGCATATTCCATGGCAGCTGTATTTCCGTGAACAGCCATGTGCACCTCGTCAAATGCGCACGTTAATCCGTCATACACCATTAAGTCCCTAAGCTCGCCGTCCCCCATCCGTGCTCCCCAGCGCCCGGCGGGAACGGCATACGGAATATTGCTCATGCTTTCCATTCCCCCCGCAACAAGTATGTCCGCATCCTGCGCCCGAATCATTTGATCACATAAAGTGACAGCGCGAAGGCCGGAAGCACAGACTTTATTCAATGTTTCTGACGGCACACTCCAAGGCATTCCCGCCAGACGGGCAGCTTGACGGGAAGGTATCTGCCCTGAGCCGGCCTGGACAACCATGCCCATGACGTTTCCTTCTACATCATCTCCAGAGACTCCAGCCCGTTGCAGCGCCTCCTTCATCACAATGCCCCCAAGCTCAGCAGCTTTCACCTCTTTCAATACTCCGCCGAATTTGCCAAATGGCGTTCTTGCAGCACTTACAATGACTGTTTTCCTCATGGTTTCACCTCATTCAGAAGATAGACAGCGCTTACAATTTCTAGTTGTCTTCTATGAATGTATGCTTTGAAACGGGCATGAATGAATGAAAAAAGAAGGCTGCGTCAAACAGCCTCCTTCTAACAACTATTCATTTTTCAGCAATGCCGAAGCCTTTTCTGGAAAGTCGGTAAACATGCCGTCTGCTCCCGCTTCAATGAGACACTTCATATCTTCCGGACGATTGACTGTATACGGCCTTACCTTAATCGAACTGTTCCTCATTTTCTTCAGCACTTCATCTGTGACCCCTGGGCTGTTTAACTTCGGGTGATAGCCGGAAGCGGGAATAGACGCGATATATCGATCTGCCTGATAAAGCACATCTGAAGTTAATACTGCCCGTTCGATATGCGGCGCAAGCCGGGCGCATAGCGCCAAGCTGTCATGATTAAAGGTGGATAGGATGACTCTGTCCTCTACATTGAATCGCTTCACTGCCTCCAGCACTTTTTCTTCCATTCCCTCATAGCGGATCACGCTGTTTTTTAATTCAATGTTGATGAGAAAATCCTTTTTTACCGCCCACGATAGCACATCTTCTAGCAGCGGCACTTTTATATCGCTGTACGCTTGATCGTGACCAGCGGCCGCATTCGCAGTCTTTACCTCATCATAGGCTGTATCCTTCACGAATCCTTTAAGTGATGTCGTGCGATTAAGTCTTTCATCATGAATCACAACAATGCGTCCGTCTTTCGTCAGCTGTACATCAAGCTCTATCCCATCCGCTCCGGCTTCAATTCCTTTTTCAAATGCAAGCATTGTATTTTCGGGAAATTGACCTGATGCCCCCCGGTGGGCAAAAATCTTTGTCATCGTTTCACCTCAAACCCTAAAGTTTTCTCCATTATACTTATTTTGTCGGCTCCACTCTAGGATTAAGGCTGTATCAATCTACTGATCATAATAAGAATCAATGCCGTTGACAATCGCATCTGCGGCCTTTTGCTGGTATTCTTCACTTCCCAGCTTGTCCGCATCAGAGCTGTTCGTGATAAACCCAAGCTCCGCCAACACACTTGGCATTTGTGAATATGTAATGACGTAAAAGTCTGATTCTTTCACGCCCCTGTCTCTCGTTTGTAAGGAAGAAACGAGCTCTGACTGAATATCGGATGCGAGACGCCGGCTGCTCTCCCCTTCATAATCAGATTGAAAATACGTTTCTGTTCCTGAAGCTGAAGCAACCCCTGAATTCACATGGATGCTGACAAAAAGGTCAGCCTGATTGGCACTTGCCTTAGCCACTCTTTCCTCCAAGGTCAGAAAATGATCGTCAGACCGGGATGCAACAGGATTGGCTCCCTCCTCTTTTAGTTTGTCTGTCACATGCTCTGAGACAGCCAAATTAATATCCTTTTCAAAGAGCCCGTTTCCGACCGCTCCACTGTCTTCACCGCCGTGTCCGGCATCAATATACACTGTTTTTCCTTCTATCGGCTCTGCTGCCTGTGCACAAGGCGCGAGCGTCAAAGCCAATCCGCACAGCGCCAAGCTCCTCCATAACATTCTCAACTTACTCCCTCCGGTCTTTTTATGACGAGTTCTTTCGCAGCTGAATATCTTCCAGCTGTAAAGTTCCATTATCCTTCTTTGTATATTTCACCAGGACATGTGTCTGATCTGGCAGTGATTCACATTCATCACGTTTATCCTTCGGAACTTGTATCATGGTTTCTTCTCCATTAAGAGAAACCGCAATCGTATGAGGATCAGCCGAGCCAATGTATTTTCCCTCTTCGGTAAACCTTGGCACTGAGTCATCCGCACTTGCAACACTGCACCCCGAAAGAAAGAGCGCAGTAAACAGCAAAAGAACCGTTTGTTTCACATGACCACCTCTTCCTGATGTTTGGCTTTTATCTTTGACCAGAATGGCGAATTTGTAAAGACAACGCGAATGCAGGCGAGCAAGTTCCATGATTTTCAAAAGGGCTATACGACCCGATCATTTCCTGTTGTTAGAAAGATAACGAGCAGATTTGTCTATGAGGATGGCTCTAATTGAGGCGCCAATTAGAAAAAATTAGCGGAAAGAAGCAACTTTTTATTCATTTTAAAAAATTTGAGAATAGGGTGAGCAAATCGTTTGACGGGTGGGTCAGCCAAGCGTAACCTTTTAAAGGATATTTACTTTATTGAAAGAAGTTAAAGCCATGAAAAAATTCGTTCTGCTGCTGGCGGCAGCTGTCATCACATGCTCCATCGGCCACCAAATCAGCGGCGGCTACAAAGGCCCCGAAAAAGAGCGGCGAAAACATCACTCTGCACTCAAGATATTCAGTCGGTAAAGCAGATCAATTGCATTAATTTTTACATATAGGCTAGAATATGTGCGAATCCAAACGAAAGAAGATGATCAAATGAATCCTAAGTATAAGCCTCTGTTTGAACCATTTACGTTTAAAAGCGGCGTTACAATCGACAACCGGATCGCAGTAGCACCAATGACTCATTACGCTTCTAATGAAGACGGTACAATATCTGAAGCGGAGCTCGACTACATCATCCCCCGTTCAAAAGAGATGGGAATGGTGATTACAGCCTGCGCAAATGTTACACCGGACGGAAAAGCATTCCCCGGGCAGCCGGCCATCCATGACGATTCCAACATTCCAGGTTTAAAAAAGTTAGCACAAGCCATTCAGGCACAAGGCGCTAAAGCCGTTGTGCAAATTCATCACGGCGGTATTGAGTGCCCGTCTGAGCTCGTTCCTCAACAGGATGTTGTGGGGCCAAGTGACGTGTTTGATAACGGCAAACAAATTGCTCGCGCATTAAAAGAAGAAGAAGTGGAAAACATTGTGAAGGCGTTTGGAGAAGCGACAAGACGCGCCATTGAAGCCGGCTTTGACGGTGTCGAAATTCACGGTGCAAACGGCTACTTAATTCAGCAGTTTTATTCTCCGAAAACCAACCAGCGCACGGATCGCTGGGGAGGAAGCGATGAAAAACGATTAGCCTTCCCGCTCGCTATTGTCGATGAAGTGAAAAAAGCCGCTTCAGAACATGCGAAGGGTGCGTTCTTAGTCGGCTACCGTCTGTCTCCGGAAGAACCTGAGACACCGGGATTGACAATGACTGAAACTTATACGCTTGTTGATGCTTTAGGGGATAAAGAATTGGATTATCTTCATATCTCACTGATGGACGTGAACTCAAAAGCGCGCCGCGGTGCAGATCCGACTCGCACACGCATGGACTTATTGAATGAACGTGTCGGAAACAAAGTGCCGCTGATCGCCGTCGGTTCCATCCATTCCGCTGATGACGCGCTTGCCGTCATCGAAAACGGTATTCCGCTAGTCGCTATGGGACGCGAAATTCTAGTTGACCCTGACTGGACGGTAAAAGTAAAAGAAGGCCGTGAAAAGCAAATCGAAACAGTGATCAAAGGCACAGATAAAGAAAAATATCATTTGCCTGAACCGCTATGGCAAGCAATTGTGAACACGCCAGGCTGGGTGCCTTATAAAGATTAATGTGCAAAGACTGCCGAATCGGTACGGCAGTCTTTTTCCCTTTATATAAATAGTTTGTGTACACATCTAAACAGCAAAAGAAAGAGCTCCCCACCAACTTCGAAAAGAAAATCCAGGAAAAACCCCTCACGCTTTCTTGCTTTTTTCTTTTTCATTCGTACGTCTCCTTTTTACATGAATACGTCTTACTTACGATTTTGCAGGAGAAAGGTTTCATTTTATAACGGACACATTTAGGGTCGATCATGCTTCGTGATCCTATAAGATGTATGAATGGACCAAGAGTGCAGGTAATACCGCCATTTGCTTTCCTTACTTTTCAAACCTATCCTTTACTATATGCGGATACTTAATATTTTTCTCCCATACTACAAATGTCCCCAAAACAAAACGCCTCCTATTTATCAGCGCAAACTAATAAATAAAAGACGTTTGATTTAATGACCACTTAATAAGCTCATGTTTAAGAAGCCTTATGCTCTAATCTCAGCTTATCCGCAACCATTGCAATGAATTCGCTGTTGGTAGGTTTAGCTTTTGTCATGCTGACGGTATAGCCGAACAGCGAGGAAATGGAATCAATGTTTCCTCTGCTCCATGCCACTTCAATTGCATGGCGGATCGCTCTTTCTACACGGCTTGCGGTTGTGTTGAATTTTTTGGCGATGTCCGGATAGAGGACTTTTGTAATGCTGCCTAGCAATTCGATGTCATTGTATACCATTGAGATTGCTTCGCGCAGATAGAGATAGCCTTTTATATGTGCCGGGACGCCGATTTCATGGATAATGCTTGTGATGCTCGCGTCGAGATTTTTCTTTTTTGGTTCAGGCTGGCTGCTGCGTATAATACTGCTTTGCGATGATGGCGCACGATGCGTCACACTGCTGGCATTTCCGCTGACCTGGCGGATATGACCGACAAGGTTTTCCATATCAAACGGTTTGAGAATAAAGTAGGACGCGCCTAAATCGACGGCCTTTTTCGTGACATCTTCCTGTCCAAAGGCTGTCAGCATAATGACATTCGGCTGTTTTTTCAGATCTGATTCCCTCAGCCTCTCTAAAACCGCAAGTCCGTCTAAATGCGGCATAATAATATCTAATACGAGCACATCGGGATCTTTTTCTTTAAACAGCGACAGGCATTCCTGTCCGTTATAAGCAACGCCGATCACTTCCATGTCTTCCTGTCCTTCTATATATTCACTTAACAGGCTTACCAGCTCTCGATTATCATCAGCAACACAAACTTTAATTTTCTCCACGTTTCTTCCTCCCCAAATGTAGTTAACAGGATTCACCCTTGCTACATGTTTACATTCGACAAAACCGCTATATACCCTCTAAAAAAATCATAATCACCAATATTAGTGGCATATCTTTGTTATTCTATGTTTTTCTCTGTTTTTCGACTAAAAATGAAATTTGACAAACAAGGAAACGTGAATTTGTCGAAAAATCTTCTTTTGTATATTTTACCGTATGTATTCTGAGAAGTGAAGAGGGATCAAAATAAAAAAACTGCCGGAAACTCCGGCAGTCAGCTTGCTTTTTCTTTTCCATAAATATCGATTCCTGCTTCTGACAGCATCCATTCAATATGAACACCGTAGCCGCTTGTCGGGTCATTTACAAATACATGGGTGACAGCACCGATCACTTTTCCATTTTGAATAATCGGGCTTCCGCTCATCCCCTGTACGATGCCTCCTGTTTCTTTCAACAGCCTTGGATCGGTAATTTTCAACACCATTCCTTTTGTCGCAGGGAATTTTTGCGGCGTTGTGCTGACGATTTCAATATCGAATTTTTCTACTTTGTCATCATCAATAACGGTTAAAATTTCAGCCGGCCCTTTTTTGACTTCGGTAGAAAACGCAACCGGCAATGCTTGATCTGATATGTTGTTTTGAATCGGCTGATGCAGTGTGCCGAAAATCCCAAACGGGCTGTTTCTGTTAATATCCCCGATCGTTTTGCGTTCTGAGGAAAATCGCGCCAGTTTTTCTCCCGGATTACCGCCTGTCCCTTTTTCAATTGATGTTACAGTGGATTTAACGATTTCTCCATTCTCCACTACAATTGGTTTCTTTGTGTCCATATCGGAAATCACGTGGCCAAGTGCTCCGTATTTTTTTGTTTTCGGTTCATAAAAGGTCATAGTGCCGATGCCGGCAGCAGAATCTCTGATATATAACCCGATTCTGTATTTGCCTTCTCCTTCATCCTTTTCTGGGATCAGCTTCGTTTTGATTTTCTGTTTATCACGTTTGATCAGTAAATCTAAAGATTCACCAGTTTTCCCAGCCTTTTGAATAAATGGGGCTACATCATTCATTTTTTCAATTTTCTGTCCATTCATCTCAATAATGATGTCGCCCGCTTCAATTCCGGCCGTTTCTCCCGGAGATTTTTTGCCTTCACTTGTATTGATTTGATGAAATCCGACGACAAGAACACCGACGGAATGAAGTTTTACACCGATTGATTGTCCGCCAGGTATAACCTTTAAATCAGGAAGAACATGCACTTTTGTTTTTTTAATTGGAAATCCGGCAAGATCGTATACCAATTCTGACTCACCTGATTTTTTGCCCGTCACCTTGATTTCATGCGGATCTTTCTTTACTGTAAACGCTTCTGAGGATTCTGATGGCTGAGCGTTTACCGATAAACTCGTTTCAATCGCTTGTGTTTGGGTTTCAAATACTCTCATTTGCGTTGGAATCAGTAAATATTCTTTTAGCGGTTTGCATAAACCTACACTTAATAACGAAACAAGGAGAATTAAACCTACTGCTTTTCTGATGTTATCGGGCATTCACTACTTCACTCTCCTCGCTCCTATCCCACACCTTCTTTATGACTTGCTGCTACATCATTTAATTTTGCCTTCTGACGGCTTATTTATAACTGTCATATGAAGAAAAACATTGGATATACTGATGAACGAATGGATGCGCACGAAAAAAATAAGCTGCGCTTCTCGCGCAGCTTACCCAGTTGTTTTGACTTGATCCGCTTGTTTTAAAAGTTCTTTCGCATGGCGTTTCGTTAAGTCGGTTACTTCGACACCTGCAATCATGCGTCCGATTTCCGCTACCTTTTCCTGCTTAGAGAGCGGCTTAACACGTGTCGTCGTTCTGCCGTCTTTTAACTCCTTCGCAATATAAAGATGCGTATCTGCCATGGCAGCCACCTGAGGCAGGTGTGTAATGCACAGCACTTGTGAACCTATTGACACCTTATGGATCTTCTCAGCGATTGCCTGTGCGACCCTGCCGCTTACACCGGTATCAACCTCGTCAAAAATGATCGATGTCACATCCTGTTGTGAGGAAAAAATGCTTTTTATGGCAAGCATCACCCGTGACAGCTCTCCACCTGAAGCGACTTTCGAAAGGGATTTCAGAGGCTCGCCTGTATTGGTTGAAATTAAAAACTTCACAAGGTCAATCCCTTGTTCAGTCAGCTGAACGGGCTGGCCGTTTACAATCGGCGCCTCTTCATTGCGTGACACTGTTCTGACCTTAAATTCCGTATCAAAAGTTGATTTTTCCATGTACAGGCTTTTTAATTCCCGATGAATCTCACCAGCCAGCTTTTTCGCCCATGTTTTTCGGATTTGTGAAACATTTGCCGCTTCCACTGCGACATCTTTGCCGACGGAGTCAAGCTCCTTTTTCAAGCTTTGAAGGTGGCTGTCCCTGTTTTCAATTTGGTCAATCTCTTCTTCAATTTTTGAAGCATATTCCAAAATGTCTTCAACAGTGGCACCGTATTTTCGTTTCAGCTGTTTGATTTCATTAAGTCGCGTCTCAATATAGTTCAGGCGTTCCGGATCAAATTCAAGCTCATCCAGCATATTTCTCATCTGAAATGTGGCATCCTCAAGCAAATAGTAGGAGTTCGAAACACTTTCAGACAGTTTTTTCAGCGGTTCGTTAATATCAGAGATATCTTCAAGCTGCGCAGATGCCATTCCGACCCAGTCCAATCCGCCCTGCTCACTGCGAAGCGCGTTATATGCATTTTGCAGCGATTCATATATCTTCTCAAAGTTTGAAATTTGCTGGCGCTCTTCTTGGAGCTGTTCATCTTCGTTAAGCTCTAACTTTGCCGATTCGATTTCTTCGAGCTGAAATTGAATAAGATCAAGACGATGGGCCATTTCCTGTTCGCTTTCAGAAAGCTGCTTAAGCTTTTTGAGCAGCTTCATATACCGCTGGTACCCTTCCTGATACGTTTTGAGCGCGCTTTCCACTTCGGCCCCGGCAAACTTGTCCAAAAGCTGGAGATGATTTTCATCTTCCATTAACAGCTGGTTATCGTGCTGCCCGTGAATATCTAATAAAAGCCTGCCGATCTCTCTTAGCGAGGCAATCGTGACAAGCTTGCCATTGACACGGCAAACGCTTTTCCCGGTCGTGCTGATATCCCTTCTCATGACGATCATTTCGTCTGAAACGTCGATTCCCTGCTCAGCGCATACATCTAAAACAGGATGGCCGCTCTCCAACAGAAACAGCCCTTCAAGTTCGGCTTTTGCTTCCCCATATCTAACAAATTCAGATGATCCGCGGCCTCCGACTAAAAGAGAAATGGCATCTATGATGATGGATTTGCCGGCTCCGGTTTCTCCTGTTAAAACCGTAAGCCCGCGTTCAAAAGAAACCGTCAGTTCCTCAATAATGGCAAAGTTTTTAATCGATAGTTCAGCTAACAAACAGCATTACACCTCTTATCTTTGTTAGATTCTTACAGCAGTTCAAGCAGTCTGTTTTTTACACCCTCTGTATCTCCAGGAGTCCGGCAAATAATTAAAATCGTGTCATCTCCGCAAATGGTCCCCATAATTTCATCCCAGTCCAAATTGTCCATCAGCGCCCCGATTGCCTGAGCATTGCCCGGCATCGTTTTCAGTACGATCATATGGCTTGCAGAGTCTATTTTCACAAATGCGTCCATCAAGGCCCGCTTTAGCTTAGACAGCGGATTGAAACGCTGGTCCGCCGGAAGACTGTATTTGTAAGAACCATTATTTGTAGGCACTTTTACAAGGTGAAGTTCTTTAATATCCCGTGATACCGTGGCTTGCGTTACTTTGTATCCATCCTGCTTTAGCATGTCGACCAATTCATCCTGCGTTTCGATTTCATTGCTTGTAATGATCTCTCTGATTTTAATATGCCTCTGGCCTTTGTTCATGTAAGCACCTCTATTTCCAAGCTTATCTGTTCTTTTATGTTATATGATTCTCTGCACATTGTACATGAATGCAGAAAAAAGGAATAATAGCGCCCTATTATTCCGGTACATCTGCTTTTTTTTCTTTTAACGTCTTATGTGCTTCTTCTACAACGCGCATGATCTCTTCTTCCGGCAGCTCCTGGCCTTCCTGTCCCTCTCCCGGCCAATGCAAATGAAGGAGAAACTCAATATTTCCGTCTCCTCCCGTGATTGGAGAAAATGACAAGCCTTTACAGATATAGCCTTCAGCGGCAGAAAAACTGATCATTCGCTTGAGCACATCAGCATGCACTTTAGGATCTCTGACAATCCCTTTTTTGCCGACGGATTCCCGTCCCGCTTCAAACTGAGGCTTAACTAGAGCCATGCAGTCGCTGCCCGGTACGAGTAAAGTCCTTAGGACAGGCAGGATGAGCCGCAGTGAAATAAAGGACACATCAATTGTGGCAAACTCCGGCATGCCCTTTGTAAAGTCTGCCGGTGTTGCATAACGAAAGTTCGTCCGTTCCATCACGACGACCCGTTCATCCTGTCTAAGCTTCCATGCAAGCTGATTATAGCCTACATCCACAGCGTATGACTGTTTAGCTCCATTTTGCAAAGCGCAGTCCGTAAAACCGCCGGTGGAGGAGCCAATATCAATCATAATTTTATCTTTGACAGAGACGGGAAATTCCTTCAACGCTTTTTCGAGCTTTAAGCCGCCCCTGCTCACATACCTCAGCGGGTTTCCTTTGACAGTTAACGGAAGGTCGCGGTCAATTTTTTCTCCAGGCTTGTCCAAGCGGTTTTCGTTTGAATAGACGATCCCCGCCATAATGGCTCTTTTGGCTTTTTCACGCGTTTCCGCCAGCCCTCTTTCCACTAATAATACATCTAATCGTTCTTTCTTTGACGTCATGATCCAATTCCTTTGTGTGTCTTTGGCGGCATCAGTAATCTAATACGATTTGCCACCTGCTGTTTTGTCAGTCCAATTTCCTCAAGAAGCGCTGTTACACTTCCGTGTTCAATAAACCGATCAGGTATACCCATTCTGTCGATCGGAGTATGATATTCCCCTTGATCATGAGCGAATTCTAAAATCGAGCTTCCGAAACCGCCTTCTAAGACCGCTTCTTCAATTGTTAAAATTGGCAAGCCTTCTTTTAGGATACTCTTCATCATCTTTTCATCAATCGGCTTAATAAAACGCGCATTCACAACGCGCACGGAAAGGCCTTCTTTCTGCAGCTCTTCGGCTGCTTCAATCGCCATTTCGATTGTTGTGCCGAATGTTAAGATGACAGCATCGTTCCCCGGACGCAGCACCTCCCACGTACCGATCGGAATCGTTTTCAACTGTTCATCCATTTTTACGCCGAGTCCGTTTCCGCGCGGAAAACGCATCGCTATCGGGCCTTCGTCATAGCTAAGTGCTGTATGAACCATGTGCTGGCCTTCATTTTCGTCTTTCGGCATCATTAAGACCATGTTTGGAATGTGGCGCATAAACGCAATATCAAACACGCCTTGATGTGTCTCTCCATCAGCGCCAACGAGTCCTGCACGGTCAATTCCAATAAACACATTGGCGTTTTGGCGGCAGATATCATGGACAACTTGGTCATATGCCCTTTGCAGGAAGGTTGAGTAAATCGCCAAAAACGGCTTCATACCCTGCATTGCCATAGCTGCCGCCATCGTTGCGGCATGCTGTTCTGCGATTCCTACGTCGAACATCCGGTCAGGGAATTCCTTTGCGAAACCTTCAAGCTTTGAACCGACAGGCATAGCCGGCGTAATGGCTACAATGCGTCCGTCCTCGCGCGCCATTCGCTGCACAGTTCCGCTGACAAGACCGCTCCACGAAGGAGCTGCGGCTTTCGGCTTTACAAAGTCACCGGTATTAATTTTATATGGTCCGGTACCATGCCATGTCCCAATCGTATCGGTCTCAGCCGGTTTGTACCCCTTCCCTTTTTTCGTGATGACATGCAGAAGAACAGGGCCTTTCGTTTTTTTGGCGTATTGAAGATTCTCAATCAGCTCATGATAAGAATGTCCGTCCACTGGGCCCAAATACGTAAAACCGAGCTCCTCGAAAAACATTCCGGAGACGAGCATGTATTTCAGGCTGTCTTTGACTCGTTCCGCCGTGGCGGCAAGCTTGCCCCCAACTGCCGGAATCTTTTTAAATAAGTATTCAAGCTCATCTTTAACCCACTGGTATTTCCCCGCAGTACGGAGCCGTCCAAGCATAGAGTGAATGGCACCGACATTCGGCGCAATACTCATTTCATTATCATTAAGGATGACAATCATGTCTTTTTTCTCGTCGCCGATGTGGTTAAGGGCTTCGAGCGCCATTCCGCCGGTCAGCGCGCCGTCACCAATGATCGGAATAATATATTCATCCGTTCCTTTAATATCACGGGCAGCTGCCATTCCCATCGCGCCTGACAGAGAAGTCGAGCTGTGCCCGGTTTCCCAAACATCGTGCTCGCTTTCACTCCGCTTTGGAAATCCGCAAAGCCCTTTGTACTGGCGAAGCGTCGCAAATTCTTTTCCGCGTCCTGTCAGCAGCTTATGGACATACGATTGATGGCCTACATCCCATAAAAATTTGTCTTTCGGGCTGTTAAATTCCTTATGCAAAGCAATAGTAAGCTCTACGACACCTAAGTTTGGGCCGATGTGGCCGCCGGAAGCGGATAAACTTGTAATTAAAAACTGACGGATTTCATCACTTAATTTCTCTAATTCATCAATGGACATGTTTTTTAAAAACGACGGGTCCTGTATTGATAAAAGATCCAAAGCGGATCAACTCACTTTCAGCATGAATTTCTGCAATGATACATGTCTTTTGCATGCCGAGCTGACAATAATCTCAGACATAAAAAAAGACAAACGCGCTTTTCCTTTTCATTTTTCATATAAACTGCTTACATTTTACCATATCTCGTGCAGCCGCTTCAAATTAGGATCGTTTTAGTGATCTCTTGCCGCAATTAAATCACAAAGCTCATATAAAAGGTCTTTTTGAAGAGAGAGTCCGCCGATCAATCGCTTCGCCTCTTTTATATGAACATCCAATTTATGTTTGGCCCCTTCCAATGAAAGAAGCGACGGGTATGTCGATTTGTCATTTGTGGTATCCGAGCCGACACGTTTGCCGATTTTCTCTTCACTGCCTTCTAAATCTAAAATATCGTCTCTGATTTGAAATCCGATTCCAATGTGGCTGCTGAAGGTACGCAGTGTTTCAATGTCTTCCTCAGGCGCATCAGCCAAAATAGCACCGGCGATTACACAAAAGCCAAGGAGCTTGGCAGTTTTCCGTTCATGAATGGATTCGAGCTCTTCAAGCGTGACTTGTCGGTTTTCCGCTTCCATATCAGCTACTTGCCCACCGACCATGCCTTCGGTGCCTGCCGCTGAAATCAGTTCATTCACAAGCCGCAGGCGCTTTTCTGCTGACACCTCGTCTGACACGTGGGAGGTAATCAGCTTAAAGCTTTCTGTGAGCAACCCGTCACCCGCTAATACTGCCGTCGCTTCACCAAACACTTTATGGTTTGTCGGCTTCCCACGGCGCAAATCGTCATCATCCATGCATGGAAGATCATCATGAATTAACGAATACGTGTGAATCATTTCGACAGCACAGCCCACCGGAATGCCGTCTTTTTCGCTTTTTCCATATGCGTTTAAAACAGCCAGTACAATCAGAGGCCGCAACCGCTTTCCGCCGGCCTGTAGAGAATACAGCATAGACTTCTTTAATGAGTCCGGCATATCAAGCTTTTCTGTATAGACAGAAAGCTGATTTTCAATTGTTTTTTTCCGGTCCGCCAGAAAGCTCGTTAATTTATTTGTCACCTTCGTCTTCCTCCTGAACACTGAAAGGTGCCAGTTCGCCGTCTTCTTTTAAAATGAAGTCCATTTGCTTTTCGACTTTTTGCAGCTTTTCATGGCACATTTTTGACAGAGCCATGCCTTCTTGGAAATAGTTAATGGCTTGCTCTAGAGGCACATCTCCCTCTTCAAGCTTTGATACAATGCTCTCAAGCCCTTTCATCGCTTCTTCAAATGTCATGTTTTCATTTTTTTTCACGTCTGTCATTTTTCTTCCCCTCTCTTTTCTAATACTTCACAGGTCAGCACGCCATCCTTCAGCTTGACTTCAAGCCGGTCCTGCTCTTCTATTTGACTGACACTTTTAATGAGTTTATCTTCTTTATAAGCCAAGCTGTATCCTCTTTCCATCACTTGAAGAGGATTTAGTGCATTCAGCTTGCCAAGAACGGTTTGAAATTGGGAATGCAGCTGCTTCATTTGGATATTCATATTTTTTCTCAGCTGATTTGTTTGTTCCTGATATCGTGTTCTTGCTTGTTTCAGCTGTTCATGAGGATGCAGTGCCTCTAATCTGTACGTTTCACGCTCCAGCTGTCTGCTTTTCCGATCTAAAAGAGCGGTCAGCTGTGCTTGAAACTGCTGGTACGCGAGGTCAAACTGCTGCTCTTTTTGCGCATACAAACGCTTTGGAAAACGAAAGGCATAGGACGATTGCAGCGTTTGTATCCGTTCTTTTTTCTGGCCGAGATGCTGCTGCATTGCTCTTGTCATTCTGACTTCCGCTGTTTTTGTCCGTTCGATTAAATCAGTGGTATGAGGCACAGCAATCTCAGCTGCTCCTGTCGGCGTCGCAGCTCTGATATCGGCGACAAAATCACTGATCGTAAAATCCGTCTCATGTCCGACTGCCGATATAATCGGAATATTGGAAGCAAAGATGGCGCGTGCTACAATTTCTTCATTGAATGCCCACAGTTCTTCTATCGAACCGCCGCCTCTCCCGACAATTAATACGTCGCAAATCTCTTTTTCATTTGCCTCTTCAATGCGCGTAACGATGGATCTGCTCGCATTTTCACCTTGTACGAGCGCTGGAAGAACAATGACTTTTACAAGGGGATATCTTCTTTTTAGAGTTGTAATAACGTCTCTGACAGCGGCACCCGTTGGAGATGTCACAACCCCGATTGTGGCTGGAAATGCGGGGATTTGTTTTTTGTAGCGGTCGTCAAATAAACCTTCTCCGGCAAGCTTCTTTTTTAATTCTTCGTACGCTAAATAAAGCGCTCCAACCCCGTCAGGCTGCATTTCTTTGGCATATAATTGATAGTTTCCGCTCGGTTCATATACGGAAATTCCGCCTCTTACCAGCACTTTCATTCCGTTTTCAGGTTTAAAAGGCAGACGCTCGCTTTGTCTCGCGAACATCACCGACTGCATTCTTGCGTTTTCGTCTTTTAAAGTGAAATAAATATGCCCTCGTGTGTGTATCTTTACATTCGACAATTCGCCTTTAATCCAAATATTTTCAAGGTGAGGATCTACATCGAATTTTCGTTTTATATACTTTGTCAGCGCTGAGACGGTCACATACGCTGCTTCACCCATGTCTAAAAACTCCTCTCCTAAGCATTCCTGCACCATAACTAAAGAAAACCCGCCCTGGCTTTAGGAGCCTCAAGAAGCGGGTATCGTGCTCATATTCAAGGCGGGCAAACATTTCGCCTGTGAATATCTCCAATTATCTATGATAACGTACGTTTCGCAGATTTAACAGTATTATGCGCAAGCATCGTGATGGTCATCGGACCTACTCCGCCCGGAACCGGCGTGATGAAGGACGCTTTTTCCTTTGCCCCTTCAAATTCAACGTCTCCGCAAAGCTTTCCGTTTTCCAGACGGTTAACGCCGACGTCAATGACAACAGCGCCCTCTTTGATCTGGTCTGCACTGATGAAGTTGGCTCTGCCGACTGCCACCACCAGGATGTCCGCTTTTTTCGTATGTTCAGTAATATTTTCTGTTCTTGAATGACAGTAAGTAACCGTCGCGTTTTCATTTAATAAAAGCTGGCCGACAGGTTTGCCGACAATGTTGCTTCGGCCGACTACAACAACCTCTTTACCGGAAAGGTCAATATTGGTTTTCTTCAAAAGCTCAACAATTCCATGAGGCGTGCAAGGAAGAAACGTATCTTCGCCAAGCAGCATTTTCCCTACGTTTAACGGATGAAAACCGTCTACATCTTTATCAGGGGAGATACGTTCGATCACCGCTTTTTCAGAAATATGGTCTGGGAGCGGAAGCTGAACGAGAATGCCATGAAACTCAGGGTCTTGGTTATATTGATCAATAATGGAAAGCAGTTCAGCTTCTGTGAGGCTGCTGTCAAATTGATCGAGCTTGAAATTCATTCCCATTGTTTCTGCCGCTTTTTTCTTTCCTCGCACGTAAGAGTGAGAAGCAGGATCATCTCCAATCAAAATAACCGCCAGTCCGGGAGTGACGCCTTGCTTTTTAAGCTCTTCTACCTCTTTTGCCAATTGTTCGCGTTTTTCTCTAGCCGTTTCTTTTCCGTCGATGATTGTTGCAGTCATTTTCTTTCCTCCTATGATTGTTCAATATCAGATTTAATGTTAGAAAGAACCCCGTTTACAAACTTTGTCGCTTTGTCATCACCAAACCGTTTTGCCAGCTCAATCGCTTCGTTCATGGAGACATTCACCGGAATGTCTTCGGCATATGCCATTTCATATGCTGCCAGGCGCAAAATCGCACGGTCAACATTGGCAATCCGATCGAGCTTCCAATTCACCAGATGCTTGGAGATCATTTCATCCAGCTGGTCTTGGTGTTCCAATACCCCGTGTACAAGCTGTTCAAAGAAAGGATCTGTTTTTTCTTCATCCAGTGCGTGTTCTATGGCTTCATTCACTGCAATATCGCTGACATCAATTTGAAATAGTGCCTGCAAAGCTTTTTCTCTTGCTGTTCTTCTTTTCATTTTCTTTCTCCTTTGATCCTCTTTATCCGCTTGTCGTTAAGCCACAAAGAGATCATAACATATTTTTTTCGTATCCGCATATTGAAATCAAGGTTTTTTACCCTATTACCGAATATTTTCACACACCTTAATATGATTATTCGGATTTCACGTTCATGAAGAAACTCGGCTATGTAAGCCGGCTTTCTTCATGCTTTGAAATAAAGGGTAACGTGTAAAAAAACCAAAGGGCCGCCCTCCCCTTGGTTTCGTGTTAAGCCATTTACATTTCTTCGTCGATTTGGACTTCTTGGGCTTTTGTGTCAAATTGAATGCCGACGATGTGAATATTGATCTCGTTAATCGAAAGAGACGTCATATTTAATAAGGTTTGACGAATGTTTTCCTGAACGGATGCTGCAACTTTCGGAATCGAAACGCCAAATGTAACGACACAGTATACATCGATCGTAATTCCGTCTTCCGCCAGGTCGACTTTGACACCTTTGCCATGATTCACTTTGCCAAAGCGCTCAACGACGCCTGTCGCAAAGTTTCCGCGCATTTCGGCAACCCCATCAACTTCTGATGCTGCAATGCCGGCAATGACCTCAATGACCTCCGGTGCAATCTCAACCTTACCCAAATGCGTATCTTCGTGATCCATTTTAAGCAAGCTGTTGTCTTTCATTCAATTCACCTCCGTAAAAATTATGAGCCCATTACATCATATGTTTCTAAAAATTTCGTATTAAACTCTCCGCTCACAAATGTTTCGTGTTCAAGCAGTTTTAAATGGAAAGGGATTGTTGTCTCAATGCCTTCGATGACGAATTCGCTCAATGCGCGCTTCATGCGGGCAATCGCTTCATCCCTCGTTTTTCCGTATGTGATGACCTTTGCAATCATGCTGTCATAGTACGGTGGGATGGAATAGCCAGGGTACGCAGCTGAATCGACACGGACACCAAGACCGCCAGGAGGCAGGTACATTTTAATTTCACCAGGTGACGGCATGAAATTTTTACTTGGGTTTTCTGCGTTGATTCGGCATTCGATGGCCCAGCCTTCAAATTCAACACCCTCTTGCTTGAGGCTCAGTTCCATTCCTGATGCCACTTTGATTTGTTCCTTGATCAGGTCAGTTCCCGTCACCATTTCTGTGACTGGGTGCTCTACCTGAATTCTCGTGTTCATTTCCATGAAGTAATAGCGCTGTTCATTGTAGTCATAGATAAATTCAACTGTTCCAGCACCTGTATAGCCAACCGCTTTTGCAGCCTTTACCGCTGCATCTCCCATTTGCTCCCTGATTTCTGAATCAAGGGCAGGAGATGGTGATTCTTCCAAAAGCTTTTGCAGGCGTCTTTGGATCGAGCAGTCGCGTTCGCCCAAATGGATCGTATTTCCGTAGTTATCAGCAAGCACTTGGATCTCAACGTGGCGAAAATCTTCTATGTATTTTTCGATGTATACACCTGGATTTCCGAATGCAGTTGCCGCTTCCTGCTGTGTAATCTTAATGCCATTAATCAGTTCCTCTTCAGTGCGGGCAACCCTAATTCCTTTTCCGCCTCCGCCTGCGGTGGCTTTTATAATTACAGGATACCCAATTTCATTAGCAAGCGAAACCGCTTCTTCCACATTTTCTATAATTCCCTGTGAACCCGGTACGATTGGCACGCCGGCCTGTTTCATCGTTTCCCGCGCAACGTCTTTTGTTCCCATTTTTGAAATGGCGTCAGCGCTCGGGCCGACAAACGTGACATTCACTTCTTCACATAATTCAGCGAAATCAGCATTTTCAGCTAAAAATCCGTATCCCGGATGAATGGCGTCCGTGCCAGTCAGCTTTGCAACACTCACAATATTTGTAACGTTTAAATAGCTGTCTTTTGATGCTTTCGGTCCGATACAAAAAGCTTCATCGGCCATTTGAACATGAAGGGCATCTTTATCAGCTTCTGAATAAACAGCGACAGTCTCAATTCCGAGCTCTCTGCAGGCTCTGATGATTCTGACAGCAATTTCTCCTCTGTTGGCGATCAATAGCTTTTTAATCATGTTCAGTCTCCTTACTCCGCTTTTACAAGAAATAGAGGTTGTCCGTATTCGACCAGCTGGCCGTTTTCTACTAATACTTCAACGATTTCGCCTTTCACTTCTGCTTCGATTTCGTTGAAAAGCTTCATCGCTTCTACAATGCAGACAACTGTGTTTTCATTTACTTTTGAACCGGCTGTTACATACGGGCCAGCTTCCGGTGATGAAGAAGCATAAAATGTTCCTACCATTGGTGAAGTGATTTTATGCAGATTCTCATCTTGCTTTGGTGCTTCTTGGGCAGGTGCCGCTGCTTGCTGCGCTTGCGGCTGAACTGCCTGCGGAGCCTGTGCTTGTACAGGTGCTGCCGGTGCCTGCTGCATGACTTGAACCGTGCCTGCTTCGTGTTTTTTCAGTTTTAAGGATACACCTTCATTTTCATATACGAATTCGTCAATTGTAGACTCGTCAATTGCTTTAATCAGCTCGTGGATTTCTTTGATATTTAACATTCAATCGCACTCCTATGTATGAAATTTCTTTTTTATAGGTTACTACTAAAAGTACATACTATGTTCATCTTACAGGAGCGGACTTTTGAATTCAACTCTAATATGACAGCAACGCAAAAAGCCCGCTTGTTTAGCGGGCTTCTTTTTCCTCTTTCTTACTTGGATGGTTCAAATGTGACAGCGACATCTTTCATTGTTTTGATTTCTTTTGCCACAAGGTCTATAATGGCTGTCGCCTTCGATTTGGAGTGTTTGTCTGATTTGACTGTAATATTGATTTTATCTCCTTCAGCATTAACAAGCGCATCCTCGTAACCTTGTGTTTTAATCAGCGTTTCAAGCTGTTTTTCTGTTCCTTCCACTTCACTGAGAGCCGTCATTTTATCATATGCTTCGCTTTTCTCCTTGGCTGTTGCATCATCGCTTGACACAATGGCATTCAGCTCTTCTCTTTCTTTGCTTCTGGCATCTTCTAAATCAAGACGGTACGTTGTAAACAGATCATCATCGGCTGTTTCCGTAACAACAGTTCCTTTTTCACTGGCTTCAGCGGATGTTTCCTTGTCTGCTGATGAATCTTTCGTTCCCTTTGTTCCATCTTCTTTTCCTTTTTCAGTTTCTGTACCGCTTTTTTCCTTCGTGTCTTGCTTGGCAGGCGCTTTTTCAGTTGCGACCTCTCCGCTGTCAGACGCGCTTTTTTCACTTTGCATCTGCACGGCGTTTTTGCTTTCCGGCGACATGATATAGTAGACGCTTAACACCACGACAAGACTGAGCATTGTTAATAGCCAAACGGTTTGTTTTTTAAGCATTTATGAATCCTCCTTTATTTTTTTAGGGGCAACCGCAACCCGGTGGCTTGGAACATCCAGGACCCGTGTCACCGCTTCGATAATGGTTTGTTTTATTTGAACGTTGTCCACTCCTTGAGCAACAACGAGTACACCGCGTATATCAGGTTTTTTCGTTTGGACGACGACAGGTGTTTCTTTATCGCCGTTTTTGATCATGACGATTTCTTCCTCCGATGTTTGGTCTGTAACGCTTCTTGTTCCGCCTTCTTTGTCAGTTTCTTCAGTGGTTGTATTTTTGTTTGATTTGTTTTTTTCGTATACTTTCAGCGACGTTGCATCTACATTCACGACAACCGAGACATCGTCCACACCAATGATTGTTTCAAGGATTTCTTTCAGCTGATTTTCGTATTCTTTTTCATAGTCATCGATCGAGTCTTTAGGTTTATCAGATTTTGAGGCTTTAAACACTTCGGCTGTTTTCTCTTTGCTGTCTGCGGAATGTTGTGATGATACGGCCGTTATCGTTTTGGCGTTTTCAGTTTTCTCAGGTGAAGAAAACAGCTGGCTGACAAGCATAAAGGAAACTCCGAGAACAAAAACGAATAGAAAGTAATGATATTTGGTCAGCTTCGGCTTTTCGCCGTCCTTCGTTTGTCCCGGAAGAAACTGCTTTTTCAATACATTCCATAATCCGTTTTTATTCATTGCCGACACTCTCCCCGCCTTCCATATGAACCGTAATTTTCTCACTTCCGATTTCCCAAATGTCCGCGAGCTGCGTTTGTATCTGTTTGGCTTCTTTTTGTTCGGCTGCTTCTTTTGTTACGTATGCATGATCTGTATCAATGTGGACCGGCGCGACCGTTTGGACCGTTTTTTCAGAAGACGGGGCCATATACACGCTGATTGTTTTAATATCCTCTTCTGAATCTACCTTTTCTCCTGCCGTGAGTTTGATGCGGCCTACTTTATATTCATCATGACTGAATCTCTCCTCCGCTTTCTTTTTTAGTTGGACAGCCATTTCTTCTAGAATATATGCGCGCTGGGAAGCTTGTATTTCTATTTTTTTTGAATTGATTTGATTTTTTATGTCGGCAGACTCTGACTGCCCGTTTTTTGTGAGGTATTCAAAGATGACTTCGGGGTCTGTCTTGAAAAGTTTAAAAATCGGCGTAAGCATGACGACAATCAAGAGCAGGCTGACTACCATTTTTGCGTACTTTTGCATGCTGGAGCTCGGCAGCAGCATATCAATCACAATTGCAAATAGGATAAACAACACGATGGTGGTAAGCCATTCCGTTAAAAAACTCATTCGCCTGCCTCCTTCATTTCATCATCATCGTGAGGTTTCCGGCTGTGATTATGACAGTAAGGCTTAAAAAAAACATGAGAGACACAATGGCGAGAGCTGCAAAAATATAAATGACGCTTTTGCTGATGACGTCGAGGCAGGTGATGACGGGCCCGCCTCCTAGCGGCTGAAGAATCGCGGCTGCCAGCTTATAAATAAAAGCGAGGGAAAGCACTTTGATTGCCGGAAATGCCGCAATACAGATCAAAATAGCGACACCGAGAATCCCTACCGTATTTTTCAGCAGTAAAGAGGCGCTGATTACTGTATCTGTTGCGTCTGTAAACATTCGGCCAAGCACAGGAATAAAATTTCCGGTTATAAATTTAGCCGTCCTGAGCGTAATGCCGTCTGTCACTGCAGCTGAGGCTCCCTGAACAGAGATGACGCCGAGAAAGATGGTAAGAAAAACAGCCAGTGCTCCGATGGCGATATTTCTGAGCAGGTTGGCCAGCTGCGTTACTTTGTATTGTTCAGTCATCGTGCTGACAATGCTCAGAATCGCTGATAAAAAAATCAGCGGCATGACGATATTCTGAATCAAGAGACCGCTCGTGTTCATCAGGAAGAGGATAACAGGATGAAAGAAGGCAGCAGATACAGCTCCGCCTGAGGAAGCCAAAAGCGCCAAGAGGAGCGGAATGAGCGCCAGGATAAAGCTGGTCATCGTCTGAATCGCCTCAGTTGCATAGTTAATTGCCACATGAAAGCTATTAAGCGCAAGGATAATCAGCACCATGTACACAATTGAGTAAGCGACCTTACTGACGGTGCTTTGCTGAAACGCATTTTGCAAAAGCTGCAGAATGACGCAAAAAATCGTGAGCAAAATCAATGTGCCCAGCAGCTTTCCGTTGGCAAGCACTTCATGAAACAAATAAGAAAAGAGAGCTTTCAGCCATTCTTGCGGTGAGAATGATTTATCGCCATTGATAAACTCCATTAAGCTGCCTTTTTGGCTTTCCGGCAGCAGTCCGCCGTATTCTGTCATAATGTCATTCCAAAATTCTCCGATCTTATCTGTTTCAAGCGAGGCTGCTGTCCTTTCTGCTAATTGCTCGGCTGTTTCAGCATGGTCTTCCGTTTGTTCTGCATTACCAGCTGCTTGTACAATTTCTGCACGGCCTGCTATGATCAGCACGGCCAAAAGCAAAACCCATTGAAAGCGCTTCAATCTACCGCCTCCTTTCGGTTATGACATAGAAGGTATAAGTCCGAGAATCGTTTCGATAATGACGGTTAAAATAGGCACAGCCATTACGAGTATTAAAATTTTCCCCGCCAATTCTATTTTCGAGGCGATGGCTCCTTGACCGGCATCTTTTGTGAGCTGTGCCCCGAATTCAGCAATATAGGCGATTCCGATAATCTTTAAAATGGTTTCAACATAGACCATGTTGACATTTGCATTAATCGCAATTTTTTCTATCATTCGAATAATGTCGTAGATTTGATCTACCAAATAAAGAAAAATGGCACATCCGGCAAAAACGACGATTAAAAACGCAAAAGTCGGCTTTTGTTCTTTTACAATTAAAGAAAGGAAGGTGGCGATCAGCCCTAAACCTACAATTTGAACAATGTCAATCTGCAAGCCCCCCCTATCCTTGGAATAAAAACACAGCTTTTATCTTTTTAAATAGGTCATCTACAATCGTGGCGACCATAAATAAAATATAGATAAAACCTAACAGCGTCACCCACTGAGCATATTCTTTCTTGCCCATCTGATCCAATATCGTGTGTAAAAAAGCCACCACGATTCCCACTCCGGCGATTTGAAATATGACATTCACGTCTACTCCCATTTTATTTTTGCTCCCCTCACGTTTACATCAATAGAAGAATGAGTAACAAGCCCGCTAAAAAGCCCAAACTTTTTATCATCTTTTCATTTTTCGCTTGCGCCTGCTCAGCATCCGCTTCAGAGGCTTCCAAATGTGACAGCGCCAGCTTGATGTGCTTTTGCTGAGAGATTCGATCATGAATCCCGAGCGTCTCGCCAAACTGCTTCAGCACTTCGTATTCGCTTTTTTTCAAAGACAGGGTGTCCCATACCTTCTTTAAGCTTTGCTCCCACGCCGTTTTCGCGGAATCACTTCCCTTGTCCAGCTGATCACTGAATGCGGAAAAAAGAGCTGAAACAGGCTGTGCGAGCTGTTTGGCAATCTGCATTGAAGCAGTATGAAGCGGTGTATGGCCGTACATGATTTCAGCCTCGAGGGATTGAAGCGCCGCACGCAGCTGGCGGATTTGCCGCGGCCGTTCTGTATAAATCTTCGCCATCTCAAAACCTGTCCATGTTGTCGCTACCACAATGAATACAGCGCCCAGCAGCTTCAGCATGTTTTCACGCCCGTCGTCCTAGACAGCACATTTCCGTCTTTGTCATAAATTTGGCTCACTGTGCCCGGCCCTTTTGCTCTTGATAATTCCAAATAGCGGTCAAAGGCTCTTTCTTCCCACAAACGCTTCAATGAAGGCCGCTTCATCAGGTCGGATATGCTCCAGCCATGCGCCGATACGATTACTGAAACACCGGCATGCAGTGCCTCCAGAAGTGCATCTGTATCTTCCATACGCCCGATTTCATCGACAATCATCACCTCAGGGCTCATGGATCGAATCATCATCATCAGCCCTTCAGCTTTTGGACAGGCGTCTAACACGTCAATTCTCTGACCAAATTGATGCTGCGGAATGCCGCGAAGACATCCGGCAATTTCTGACCGTTCATCGACGATTCCTGTCTTAACGGGCAGCATGGGTTTTTTGCCGGTGCTTGAGAGCCTCGCAAGGTCCCGGAGAAGTGTTGTTTTGCCGGTTTGGGGCGGTCCGATAATCAGCGTATTCAGCCAGCTGCTTTGATATAAGTATGGAAGCAGCGGCTCCGCAATCCCCAGCTTTTGCCGGGCAATTCGTATATTAAAAGATGCGATATCACGGAGGCCTTTCACACCTCCGTTTTCCGTAATGACTCTGCCCGCCAGTCCGACTCTGTGGCCGCCTCTGATCGTGACATACCCTTTCTTCAGCTCTTCTTCTAGTGTATACATACTATAGTTGCTGAGCCGGCTCAGGATCAGATGGGCATCCTCGGCCGTGCCCGCATAGGACAAATACACAGGTTGTCCTCTTCGAATCAATTCAACAGGGCGGTTGATCCGAATTCTGACTTCTTCGATTTCCAGCCATTGTTGTTCCGGTATTTCAGAAAGGGCGTTTTTCATGGATTCAGGGAGAACCTCAGCGATTTCATTCAACAGAGCCTCCTCCTTTCTACCGATTGGCTTCTTTAAAATGTATGATGTGAGGCAGACTTTATGACAAGCCTCTCTTTATTTATGAACACCCGCTAAAATCAAGACAACACCCGTAAAAATCAGAATCAGCTTTGCATACGAAAGCTGCCCGGCAATTTGGTAGATTCCGACAGTCATCGTAATGATAAAAATCAACGGACCGACAATAGCGAGAATGCTGTTAACCACAACCGCCTTCCGGACATCGTTGGTCACAAGCATGACAATTGCTGCCGTCAGCTCAATCATAGAGGATAAAACTCGTAATCCCGCCATTGTTAAAACAGTAGAATTGATATTTCCAAGTAAAAATTTCATAGCACTCTCCCAACCTCCCATTTTTTTATATGATATGCTCTAGCTTGCTGAAGTAGTCTTGTCATTTTCGTATAAAAGAAAGATTCTGTTTTTGGGCACAAAAAAAGCCTGCTCCCATTTGGGAACAGACTTCTTTTTTTCTTTCTATGCTCTTGAAACGTAAGAACCGTCTGATGTATTGACAACAAGTGTGTCGCCTTCATTCACAAAGAACGGCACGTTTACAACAAGCCCGGTTTCAGTTTTCGCAGGTTTTGTACCGCCTGACGCTGTATCACCTTTAATACCAGGTTCAGTTTCAACAACTTTCAGCTCAACTGTGTTTGGAAGTTCGATACCAAGTGTTTCATCCTGGTACATCATGATATGCACAGACATGTTTTCTAGCAGGTATTTTAATTCTTCTTCGATTTGAGTTGCGCTCAGTTCAAGCTGCTCATAAGAAGAAGTATCCATAAATACGTGCTGATCTCCGTTTGCATATAGATATTGCATTGTTTTGGTTTCGATTTGCGCTTTCGCTACTTTTTCACCAGCGCGGAATGTTTTTTCCTGAATCGCGCCAGTGCGAAGGTTGCGGAGTTTAGAGCGGACAAATGCCGCACCTTTTCCAGGTTTTACGTGCTGGAAGTCAACGACGCGCCAAATGCCGCCATCTACTTCAATTGTTAATCCTGTACGGAAATCGTTAACTGAAATCATGTTTAATGTCCTCCTATATTCCAATCACAAAATAATAAGTTCTTTTGGGGAATGGGTGATTGTCCGGTTGCCGTTTTCTGTAATCACGATGTCATCTTCAATGCGGACACCGCCTGTTTCTGGTATGTAAATGCCCGGCTCCACTGTGACCACCATACCCGGTTCAAGGATAGCTGAAGATCTGACGGATAATCCCGGCGATTCATGAACTTCCATGCCGAGCCCGTGTCCGGTTGAATGGCCGAAATAGTCACCGTAGCCTTTTGCAGCAATATGATCCCTTGTGAGGGCGTCAGCCTCTTTTCCTGTCATTCCCGGCTTAATATGTGCGACGCCAAGCGCCTGAGCATCAAATACAACCTGATAGATCTCCTTCAATTGATCACTGGGCTGACCTACAGCGACCGTCCGGGTAATATCAGAACAATATCCTTTATAATAAGCGCCAAAATCAAGCGTAACAAGGTCTCCGCTTTCAATCAGTTTGTCACTGGCCACACCGTGCGGAAGGCTTGAACGAAGGCCTGAGGCGACAATCATATCAAAAGAAGAGCTGTCTGCTCCCTGGCTTCTCATATAAAACTCCAGCTCATTGGCAACAGCGATTTCAGAAATGCCGGGTTTCATAAACGTCAAGATATGTCTGAAGGCATCATCTGCAATCTTCGCAGCTTCCTCTAATATCTTAATCTCTTCACTAGACTTAATCAAGCGCAACTTTTCCACGGATTCAGCCACAGGCACTAATTCGGCATCACTGATAACGGCGCTGTATGAAGCGTAAGTGCCATATGTCATGCTGTTCTGTTCAAAACCGAGACGCTTGATGCCAAACGATTCAACAGTGTCAGCAGTGGTCTGAATCAAGCTGCCGCCATGTTCAATGATCTCAAAACCCTTTACCTGAACCTTCGCCTGCTCAGTATAACGAAAATCCGTAATAAACGCCGCTTTGTCACCGGATATAACAGCCAAACCCGCCGAACCTGTAAACCCTGTCATATAGCGTACATTCGTGCTGCTTGTAATCAGCATGCCGTCAATTCCCAGCTGTCCAAACAGGTTTCTTAATTTCTCTAGCTTCATCTTGATTCTCCCCCTTGCTGGCTTAATAAGTAGCGAACAGCAAGCTTGTAGCCTTCAGCTCCAAGACCGACAATCTGCCCTTTCGCAACAGGAGCGATAACCGACTGATGCCTGAATTCTTCCCTGGCGTATAAGTTTGATAAATGCACCTCTACCACAGGAAGACTGATGCTTGAAACAGCATCCCTGATCGCATAACTGTAATGACTCAAGGCGCCAGGGTTCAGAACAATCCCGCTGTATTGCTCCTCAGCCTCATGTATCGCATCTATCAAATCACCTTCGTGATTAGACTGGAAGAAAGTGAGCTGGATATGTAAAGCTTCAGCAAACTGAAAAAGATCTGTTTCAATATCGGTCAGTGTCTGGCCGCCGAATACTTCAGGCTCACGCTTCCCAAGCCGGTTAACATTCGGTCCGTTCAAAATCAAAAAATGAGGCACATAATCTCTCCTTTTCGCGAGGGTTTCTCATGTAAAAAATGTTCACTTCTCGTGAACATTTTATCATACTGGAAAAGGATTATACACTATTCTCTATGCATTCCCAGCGCACGTGCAAGCTTTTCCGAATTCAGCTCATTGTATTCAAATGAAATGGAATACCCGACAAACAGCCCGTAAAGCAAATAAATGCAAATGGTCGTAATAATTGTATCTGATGTCAGTTCGGTCACCGTGCGCACATCTGGAAAAATCGGATTAAAAACAAAAAACACGAGCAGCCAAAGCACCAAGCCGTATAAAATACCCGGCCACATTGTTTTTAAACGTTTCAATAGAAGAAAATAAAGAAACGCTGCGCCAATTGAAATTACTCCAATTAAAATGATGCTGATTACCGTTCCCAGCCCATGTTTTTTCCACTCTCCGAGCACAAACGGCTGCAATATCATATTCGGGCTGATTTCGGAAAAATGAAACAAATATGCGATATAAGCAACGAAACTCCAAAGTACGCCTCCGCAAAAACCTGTTGCCGCCACTCTGCCGGCCATTGAAACAGGCGGCTTTTGCTTCTCATTCAATTCTTCATTTTGTTCTGTATCTTTTTCGCTTGTCATCATGGCACCTCCAGTTAAAGTGTGCCCAAAAAATGAAATGTCAATAAAAAAGCTCACACTTTTTGACAGCTGCGAGTAAAATTTGAAAATAAAGGGTATAATGCATGTAGAAAAAGCAAGGCTATGGCAATTTTTTCAGCCTGTCAATCTAGAGGTTTAGCGCTGTTTCCTGTACAATAGAGTGAAAGGAAATGGTTAGCAATCCTAAAGAAATAGGCAGGTTGATAATATGTCAAAACATAAAGTTCCGCCCGCTTACGGCGGGCAGGCTGTTGTGGAAGGCGTTATGTTTGGAGGAAAGCATCATTACGTTACAGCCATCAGAAGAACGGATGGAAGCATTGACTTTTTTAAGCTTCCACGCAAACACAACCCGAAACTGAACATCGTGAAAAAGATACCGTTTTTACGGGGGATCGCGGCCATTATCGAAGCGAGTGCAAACGGCACAAAGCATTTGAATTTTTCAAGCGAACGTTACGGGCTCGATCCATCTGAAGACGAGACACTTGAGCAGGAAGAAAAAAAATCCTCCGGGCTGTCTATGTATCTCAGCCTCGCAGTTATAGGCGTCCTATCATTTTTGTTCAGTAAATTCGTATTTACATTGGTTCCAGTTTTCTTAGCGGAACTGACAAGGCCGATTTTTTCCTCGGACACGGCGCAAATCGCGGTTGAAAGCCTGTTTAAGTTGATTTTGCTGCTCGGTTACATCTATTTTTTGTCCATGACACCGCTTATTAAAAGAGTGTTTCAATATCATGGAGCCGAACATAAAGTCATAAACTGTTATGAACAGAATTTGCCAATTACTGTGGAGAATGTCCAAAACCAATCTCGGCTTCATTACCGCTGCGGATCAAGCTTTATTTTATTTACGATTATTGTCGGCATGTTTGTTTATTTACTCGTTCCGACAGATCCGCTTTGGCTGCGTGTTATAGATCGTGTCGCACTGATACCGGTCGTGCTTGGTCTATCCTTTGAAGTTCTGCAGCTGACAAACAAAGTGCGTGACATTCCCGGTCTGAAATTACTTGGGTACCCGGGACTTTGGCTTCAGCTGTTAACCACAAAGGAACCTAAGGATGACCAGGTTGAAGTTGCCATCGAAAGCTTTAACGAACTTCTCAGACTCGAAGCATTGTCTGAGCAAAATCAGAAGCCTTCTCACAACGTCATCTAAAATCCGTTGCCCTGCTATTACTTTCGGAGGTGGACAGTTATGAATCATCGTGTACAACCTATTATTGCTGTATTAATTGCGCTGGGAGCGTTCGGTTTCCTCTATGTGCTGGTAACCAATCCCGGAGAAATGGCAAAAATGGCGGTAACCGTCATCGTGGCAGGTATCATTATTTATTTTATTGTGAAATATGTAATGAATCGAAATGCGGGCAGCGAAGGAGCAGCCTTCAAAAAAGCGGCGAAACAATCGCGGCGCCGGATGAAAGAACAAAAAGCAAAACACCGCGCCGGACATAAGGGACGTGTCAGCCACCTGCGAAGCGTTCCGAGCGCCAGCAAGCCTAAACCGATGATTCTCAAGAAAAAAAGCCAGACTCAGCTGACTGTTATAGAAGGGAAAAAAAATAAAAAGAAAAACAGAGCGCTTTTTTAATAGGTCCACTGCTTTAAAAACAGCTCTGTCCGTCTTTTACCTAGCTCAATCAGGGCTAGTTTTTTTTGTTGTGTTAAATGAAAATCAGTGGCCATTACGTCATCGACAGGGAGAAAAATGATATTTTGTTCATAGCGTGACGCAATGTGCCTTGCGTCATGAGCATCCTTCATCGTTTCAAACAGGGCGCCGAACAGTTCAAAAGCGTTGCGGATATTTTTTTTCGGACGCTCTCTTTCACGCGGCGCAAGTGTGACACCGATCACAGGGCGCTTTCTTTCCTTTGAAAACAGCCAGATTGGAAAATTGCTTAACACGCCTCCGTCGACAACCGTGGCGGTGCCTGTGTCCGTTTTTAATTTTATCGGTTCAAAGAAATACGGGATGCTGCAGCTCATTCTGACCGCTCTGGCAACCGGGAACATATCAGGATTTAACCCGTAACGGGCCAAATCGTCCGGCAAAACAATCATGGTGCCGTTTGTCAAATCAGAAGCAATAAGGCGCAGAGACCCTTTCTGCAAATCGCCGAAAACCCTTATGCCTTTCGCTCTTAACAGATCAGCAATCCATTTTTCTATCGTATCGCCTTTGTATAAGCCAAGACGCCAGTAGATGGACACCCACTGGAGCATTTTTAAGGGGAGAAAAGAGTACCTCTGATCCAGCAATTTCTCTCCGTCCACTTCTTCAATTAAAGCGTGGATTTCCTTACTGGTGTAACCTGACGCAATGAAAGCGGCAATAATGGCGCCGGCGCTTGTACCCGCAACTCTTTTAAAGCGGAAGCCTTTTTCCTCAAGCACTTCATAAGCGCCTGCGAGCGCAATGCCTTTTACTCCTCCGCCGGAAAACACACCGTCAATATACATCTCATTCCCTCCCCCTCCATCCGATCGTTTATTACCATTTTAAGAAAACACGCGAAGAAATAGACCAATGAATGACGGGCGGCGTCAGCGTATCAAAAAAGACGGCCTCCTTCGAGACCGCCTTTTTACTGATTATGATGTTCTGTTTTCTTTTGGATTGATTTCAGATCTTTTTTACGGGCATCATCTTCTTCAAAATATTGAACAAGATCCCCGATGCGATCAATGCTGTTCCAGCTTAAATGATGTTCGATTCCTTCGACATCGTTATATATTTTCTCTTCATCAACACCAATGATTCTTAAAAACTGCTCAAGCAATTCATGTCTGTATACCAGCCGTTTGCCTATTTTTTTCCCTTTAGACGTTAACACGAGACCGCGATATTTTTCATAAATTAAATATTCGTCTTTATCTAGTTTTTGAACCATTTTTGTTACAGAGGAGGGATGGACTGCCAATGCTTCCGCGATATCGGAAACTCGTGCATATCCTTTTTCTTCAATCAGCATATAAATCTGTTCAATATAATCTTCCATACTTGGTGTTGTCATCGAAACCCTCCCAAAAAGCACCTTAACTTTATAAACCATTACAAGTTTACACTAATGAACTTGAAAAAACAAGGATGCTCCGCGGGTCAAAAGCCCTGTTTACCGCTTATAATTCCATTCATCTGAAGCGTACTTTGTTTCAGCCAAGTGATGAACAAAATCAAGCTCTTCCTGAGAAAGTTCATATGGCTCCAAATGAATGTTAAGACCTGTTTCAAATCCTTCTTTAAAGGCTTTACGAGCCTCATCCATCGTCACCCGCTTTTCAGTGAGTTCATTAATGGCAACCGCTTTATTTTTGAAATTGCGCTGCATCCGTTCTCTTACTCTTTCACTCGGATATAAGAACAGATCGAACAGCTTATCCTCATCCAAATCAAGCAGAATGGAGCCATGCTGAAGAATCACGCCTTTTTGTCTCGTTTGCGCGCTTCCCGCCACCTTGCGCCCCTCAACCACTAGCTCATACCATGAAGGCGCGTCAAAACAAACAGATGACCGCGGATTTTTTAAGCTTTCTTTTTCTTTTTCAGTTCTCGGGATGGCAAAGTAAGCGTCCAGACCGAGATTTCTAAAGCCTTGAAGTATGCCTTCTGAAATAACCCGGTAAGCCTCAGTAACAGTTGCCGGCATCTCGGGGTGCTCTTCCGAAACAATTACGCTGTATGTCAGTTCCTGATCGTGCAGCACACCTCTCCCGCCGGTCGGGCGTCTGACGAATCCGAGATTATATTTATGTACTGCTTCAAAATTGATTTCCTTTTTAATATTTTGAAAATACCCTACAGAAAGTGTCGCCGGATTCCAGCCGTAAAAACGGATAACCGGGGGGATTTTCTTTTCGCTGTGCCAATATAAAAGCGCTTCATCAAGCGCCATATTGAATGCGGGACTTGCATTGCCTGAGTCTATAAACCGCCAAGTTTCTTTTTGCATTTTAAGACCTTCCTTACCGTTTTAATAGAATCAGTTTATCAAACTGTCGGGAAAATGAAAAATATTTTAGTTCCATTATAGATGACAATCACGCTGTGCTTTACTATAATAGTATTTGTCGAAAACGGATCTATGACCTTGTTTTATGAAGCAGGGTTTTGATTTTATATGCTAAAGGAGTAGAATCACATTGTCTAATATGATCGTTTTGATTATTTTTGCTGCATTTATCATCTATATGATTGCTTCATATGTCTATCAGCAGCGAATTATGAAAACACTTACCGAAGAAGAATTCCGCGCGGGTTACCGCAAAGCGCAGCTTATTGATGTTCGTGAGCCAAATGAGTTTGAGGGCGGACATATTTTAGGCGCCCGCAACATCCCGCTTTCCCAGCTGAAACAGAGAAAAAATGAGATCCGTACGGACAAGCCTGTTTACCTGTACTGCCAAAACAGTGTCCGCAGCGGACGCGCGGCACAAACCCTGCGCAAAAACGGCTGCACTGAGATTTACAATTTAAAAGGCGGCTTTAAAAAATGGGGCGGAAAGATTAAAGCGAAGAAATAAAGCAAACAGCTGTCTGGTAGACAGCTGTTTTTATTTATCTTTCTTCCGCCTCGTATCTGAGCACCGGGTGTCTCGCCGCTTTTGTTTCATCCATTCTTTTTACAATCGTTGTATGCGGGGCCTCCTGAACAAGCTCCGGATTCTCCTCCGCTTCTTTTGCGATTTGAATCATAGCATCAATAAACGCGTCCAGTGTTTCCTTTGATTCGGTCTCCGTCGGCTCGATCATGATGCATTCTTCAACATTAAGCGGGAAATAAATCGTCGGCGGATGATAGCCGAAATCAAGAAGCCGTTTTGCTATATCAAGCGTACGCACTCCCAGCTTTTTCTGCCGCTTCCCTGATAATACAAATTCATGCTTGCAATGGCGGTCAAACGGAAGATCGTAATAAGGCGCGAGCTTTCTCATCATATAGTTGGCGTTTAACACTGCGTTCTCAGTAACAGCCTTTAATCCGTCAGGCCCCATGGAGCGAATATACGTATACGCTCTCACATTAATGCCAAAGTTGCCGTAATACGGCTTCACTCGGCCAATCGCATGAGGGCGGTCATAATCAAACGTAAAGCGCCCTTCTTTTTTGACTAAAACTGGCTTTGGCAAATAAGGAATCAGATCTTTTTTTACGCCGACAGGGCCTGAGCCGGGGCCTCCGCCGCCATGAGGGCCTGTGAATGTTTTATGCAGGTTGAGGTGCACCACGTCAAATCCCATATCTCCAGGTCTCGCCTTGCTTAAAACGGCATTTAAATTAGCGCCGTCATAATACAGTTTCCCCCCCGCTTGGTGTACAATTTCCGCCATCTCTGTAATCTGCTCCTCAAACAAGCCGAGCGTGTTCGGATTCGTCAGCATAAGAGCTGCAGTTTCTTCATTCACTGCTCTTTTTAAATCCTCTAAATCAACAAGCCCTTTTTCATTCGATTTCACCGTAACGGTTTCAAAGCCTGCTACTGTTGCTGATGCAGGATTCGTCCCATGCGCGGAATCAGGGACAATGACCTTCGTCCGCTTGAAATCCCCGCGAGCTTCATGATAGGCACGGATCATCATCAGCCCCGTCCATTCGCCGTGCGCTCCGGCAGCAGGCTGAAGCGTAACCTCATCCATTCCCGTTATTTCTTCAAGGTGCTTGCTTAAATCATATAAAAGCTCTAATGCGCCTTGCACCGTGTCTTCATCCTGAAGAGGATGAATCGCAGCAAAACCAGGTATACGTGCGATTTTTTCATTGATTTTCGGATTGTATTTCATCGTGCAAGAACCGAGAGGATAAAAACCGGAATCCACCCCGTGATTGCGTTTGGACAGCGCTGTATAATGGCGCATGATGTCCAGCTCTGAAACCTCCGGCAGCGCTGCGTCTTCGTCACGAATATAGGTGTCTGACAAGAGGTCCCCCAATTCGATTTCCGGTACATCGAGCTCCGGCAGACTATAGCCGATTCGGCCTTCTCTTGAAAGTTCAAAAATAAGTGCCTGGTCCTGATTACTCATGGCGATCCCCCAATTCCTGAATGAGTGCGTCAATTTCTTCTTTTGTTCTCAGCTCCGTTACAGCAATCAGCATATGGCAGTCCAGCTCCGGATACGTCAACCCAAGATCATATCCGCCAATCATGCCTTTTGCCAGCAAACGCTTGTTCACAGCTCTCACCGGCTCATCCAGTTTGATGACAAATTCATTAAATATCGGCCCGTCAAACATAACGGTAAGACCTGCTTTTTTTGCTTCTTGCTTTGCATAGTTGGCTTTTAAGAGATTTTGGCGGGCTATATCTTTTACGCCGTTTTTTCCGAGAGCAGTCATGGCCACTGATGCTGCCAACGCATTTAAAGCTTGGTTCGAGCATATATTTGATGTTGCTTTATCTCGGCGGATATGCTGCTCCCTGGCTTGCAGGGTAAGCACAAAGCCTCTTTTTCCGTTTTCGTCTTCCGTTTGTCCGACGAGACGGCCCGGCACCTTTCTCATTAATTTTTTAGTAACGGCAAAAAAGCCGCAATGCGGGCCGCCGTATGCTGAAGGAATGCCGAAAGGCTGCGCATCACCGACGACGATATCAGACTGAAACTTACCCGGCGGAGTGAGAAGACCTAGCGCAAGCGGGTTAACTGAAACAATAAACATGGATTTCCCTTGATGAGCGATAGGCTCAATATCCTTTAGCGGCTCGATCCGGCCGAAAAAATTCGGGTACTGAACGATCACTGCGGCTGTGTTCTCGCAAACGGTTTGGCGCAATGCATCAAGATCCGTAACGCCATCCGCAGCGGGTACTTCAACTACATCAATATACTGACCTTTTGCGTACGTTTTCAGCACTTCTCGCGATTCAGGATGCACGGTTTTTGACACAACGATTTTTTTCTTTTTCGTGTGGCCTGAAGCAAGCATTGCTGCTTCCGCCAAGGCTGTTCCGCCGTCATACATCGAGGAGTTGGCGATATCCATGCCTGTCAGTTCACAGATCATCGTTTGGAATTCAAAAATAGCCTGGAGCTCTCCTTGTGAAATCTCTGGCTGATAAGGCGTATATGCGGTATAAAACTCAGAGCGCGAAATGACATGATCCACAATGACAGGCTGATAATGGTCATATACACCCGCTCCTAAGAAAGAAGCGTATTGTACGGTATCACGATTTTTAGAGGCCAGCTTTGTCAGTTCTCTTGTTAATTCAGTTTCTGATTTCGCTTTTTTAATTTGATACTCTTTTTTATATTTGACGTTTTCCGGTATATCAGCAAATAAATCATCGATGCTGCTTACGCCGATAGTAGCAAGCATCTCCTGTTTATCCTTTTCTGTTGCGGGCAAATAACGGTGCTTCATGTGTTGTCTCCTCTCTCCAAGAAAAAATATTAGCGTTTATAAAATGGTGTTTTGACAACCTTTGCTTTCACTAATTTTTTGCGAATCTCTACATCTACAACAGTCCCGATCTCACTCGTTTCCGAATCAATTAAGGCAAGGCCGACGTTTTTCCCTAATGTCGGTGACTGCGTGCCGGTTGTCACCTTTCCGACAGACTTGCCATTTTGGAAAACCTCATATCCGTGCCGCGGTATCCCTTTTTCAATCATTTCGAGACCGACAAGTTTGCGCTTCGCTCCGTTTTCTTTTTGTTCACTCAATACTGACTTACCGAAAAAGTCAGACTCCTTTTTGTGCTTTACAGCAAAGCCTATACCTGCTTCAATCGGTGTAATATCCCGGGTCAGCTCCTGACCGTAGAGCGGGAGCTTCGCTTCAAACCGGAGTGTATCACGTGCACCGAGACCGCATGGAATCAATCCGTATGCATCCCCTGCATCGATGATTTTTTTCCAAATATGCATAGCATCATCACTGCGGCAGTAAATTTCATACCCGTCTTCTCCCGTATAGCCAGTGCGTGAAATAAGTGCTTTGCGGCCGCTGATATCGGCTTCATCAATAAACGCAAACGGCTTTAATGCAGACACATCTGCATCTGTCAGACTTTTTACGACCGCTTCTGCTTTCGGTCCCTGTACAGCCAAGAGCGCGATTTGATCTGACTGATTGTCAATCTGCACATCACCTGCTGCATGTTCTTTCATCCAAGCCAAGTCTTTATCTATATTAGAAGCATTAATGACAAGCAGATAGCGGTTCTCCCCTTTTTGATAGATAAGCAAATCATCGACGGTTCCGCCATCCGGGTAACACATCGCTGTATATTGAGCACGGCCTGGCGTTAACGCGGAAACATCATTTGTCATCAATCTTTGCAAAAAAGACAGACTGTCGTTCCCTGACACTTCGACTTCTCCCATATGAGATACATCAAACAAACCGGCTGCAGTTCGGACAGCCTCGTGTTCTTTTTTTATAGAAGAAAATTGAACAGGAAGCTCCCAACCTCCGAAATCAATCGTTTTTCCTCCATATTCCTTATACAGGTCAAATAACGGCGTTCTTTTCAGCATCTAATTCCTCCCCTTTATCAACGGCGCAGCTAAAAAACATACAAAAAAGGACAGAGAAACACCTCATGTAAAATGAAGGTTCTCTGTCCTGGCACCTGAAAGTTTACTTTGCATACGCAAAGACGTCCCCTTTGGTGGTTTGCGCATCCGCACAAACACTCTCCAGAGTTGCGTCGAGCAAGAGTTCTTTTGCCTGAGAGATTCACTCCGCAGTTTGCTCCTTCGGCGCCTGTATCCCGAGGTTTTCGGTCAGGTCTCTCCCCTTGCTGTCATTCGCTCATATTTTCATGCTGTTATGGACATACTATAGCAATATCTTACATCAAATACATACTCATATCCTACCATCATCACTATATGCTGGGCAACAGCAATTTGGGCAGATTTTTCTAATATTATTCATCTTAAGAATCGAAGAATAAGAAAGGCGGTTTCAAAGCAATGAATACAGAAATGATCTACGATGCAAAATGGCCTGAAGAATTTGCTGAAAGACTGAAAAACGATGGCCCTTGGGCAAACTGGGAACTGTACAAGCTCTCTGCAGAAATCCAGAAAACATTAGCAATTCCAGAGTTTGAAGGTTTACGGGCTCCTTTATATCTGCCTTCCTTTACGCCGCTCCCCCACCAGCTTGAGGTGGCGCAAAAAGTGGTTGAAAAAATGAACGGCAAAGCGATTTTAGCAGACGAGGTTGGTCTCGGGAAAACGGTTGAAGCTGGACTGATTCTAAAAGAATATATGATTCGCGGGTTAGCAAAAAAAATTTTGATCCTTGTGCCCGCTTCCCTTGTGTCACAATGGGTCAAAGAGCTTCAGGAAAAATTTTTGATTCCGGCTGTTGAACAAAAGAAAAGCTATGTGTGGGAGCAATGCGATATTGTCGTCTCATCAATAGACACCGCGAAGCGCTCGCCCCATCGCGAAATCGTTCTGTCAATCCCATATGATCTTGTCATTATTGATGAGGCACACAAACTGAAAAATAGCAAAACGAAGAACTATGAATTTGTCCGGAATCTCGTAAAAAAATATTGCCTGCTTCTTACCGCGACGCCAATCCAGAACCGTATCGAAGAGATTTTCAATTTGGTGTCCTTATTAAAACCCGGCCATTTAGGCAGTCAGAATCACTTTCAGGAGGAGTTCGCCAAGAAGAAATCCAGTTTAGAAGCGCATGAACATTTAAAAGATCTTGTGAATAAAGTCATGATCCGTAACAGGCGGCATGATACCGGGCTGAATTGGAAACAGCGCCATGTTGAAACAGTGCCGATTGAATTTTCTCCATCAGAGCAGGCGCTTTATGATGAAATTTCTCGCTTGAAGGAAAGTATCAATAAACCAGCCAGCATGTTCTCGATTATGACCTTGCAAAGAGAATGCTGTTCGAGCAGAGAAGCGGTGTATATGACGCTGAAAAAGATGCTTGATCAAAAAGAGAAACAAGCACCTGCCATTGATGAACATACGATTTCAGTTTTAATAGAGCGCATCAATCAAGTGACACAAAATTCTAAAGCGCTTCAAGTCGTTGATTTAATCAAAAAGATCGACGATAAGGTCATCATTTTTACAGAATACCGTGCAACCCAGATTTATTTGCAGTGGTTTCTTCAGCAAAACGGCATCAGTTCTGTGCCGTTTAGAGGCGGATTTAAACGTGGGAAAAAAGACTGGATGAAGGATCTTTTCCGCGGAAAAATCCAAGTCCTTATTGCAACTGAAGCAGGCGGTGAGGGAATTAACCTGCAATTTTGCAATCACATGATCAACTATGATCTTCCATGGAACCCGATGCGACTTGAGCAAAGAATCGGAAGAATTCACAGACTCGGGCAGGAGCGTGACGTGCACATTTATAACATGGCAACAAAACATACGGTGGAAGAGCATATTCTAAAGCTTTTATATGAAAAAATTCATTTGTTTGAAAAAGTGGTCGGCGAACTTGATGATATTTTAACGAAAATTCAAGTGAACAATTTTGAAGAGCACCTTCATGACATTTTGTATCACTCAGCAACAGAAGAAGAAATGAAAATAAAAATGGATAACTTAACCTCATTTTTGTCTTATAAAAAACAGCAGCCTGCTGAAAAAAGAGGATCTTAGCCTGTAAGGAGGTTTTACTAGTGAGACAGCAAGAGGTTCACGATTTTCTGCTGCGTTTTTTTCAAGCAAACAGCTGCCAAATCGTCGATCAAGGCTTAGGCTATATGACAGTGCAGCTTACAGTTGAAATGGACAAACAAATCATGAACCGCCCTTTCTACTGGCATTGGCGCGAGAAGACAGGCGGTGATCCGAATCCAATGAAAATCACTTTTATTACAGATAAAGAAAATGCGCCAAAAGACCTAGATGGTGAATTTATATATTTTGGGGCCCCGCGTCTTTTTCAAATATTTAAAGCTGTTAAACAAAATGGGAGATTTACCAGAATGTATGAGAAAATTGAATCAGCCGGAGCCAAAGTCCCACTTCAGCCTTGGCTTGGTATAAATGTCACGATTTCATACCAGTCCGACATGAAAAAGGATAAGTTATTGTCACTAGGTCTTCACCTAGTCTCTGGAACGATAATTGAAGATTTTCAAAGCAAG
The DNA here is from genome assembly GCF_037975425.1 of Bacillus sp. FSL R5-0416. Lineage (NCBI taxonomy): Bacteria > Bacillati > Bacillota > Bacilli > Caryophanales > Bacillaceae > Bacillus > Bacillus sp. FSL R5-0416. Next base: position 2,550,188 of record NZ_CP150252.1, read on the forward strand.
CTGACCCAGCTTTCACTGACATCACAAATATGTGACTATTGCTTCACCATTTCACCTATGATCAAACCAGAAAGCGGACTTAAGCGTATGGAAAACTATATTTCCAAATCCGCTATGCAGGAGCCGTCCGACTGGGCGGAACAGGCGGTTAATAGGTGGAGAAATGACATGATATTGCTTGATAAGTTTTACGAGCATATAGAAGAAAAACCAGAAGAATACCATCTAGAAAAACAGGCGCTGAAAACCTTGTATCAACCAAAGATATCAGTTGAAATTGAAAATGGCGGATTATTTTATCTGCAAAATAATATTTCAAGCTAACTTTTATTCATTCGACATCGTTCTCGTTTTTTTTGAAAAAATGCGATTATAATAAAGGTATATTGGAAAAAAATTCTGGCATTTTTAAAGGGGAAATGACTTCCAGAGACTAATGAAGCATACAATGAGTCATGGCCGGACTGGCTGAAATACATAAACAAGTATTTTAGGAGGAGAAACTGCATGAAAAATGCAAAACAAGAGCACTTTGAATTGGATCAAGAATGGGTTGAATTGATGATGGAAGCCAAAGAGGCAAATATCAGCCCGGAAGAAATACGAAAATATTTACTTTTAAACAAAAAGTCTGCTCATCCTGGTCCGGCAGCCAGAAGTCATACCGTAAATCCTTTCTGAATGTGCTATAATATCACAAGGAAGGTGATGACATTGATTGGCCAGCGTATTAAACAATACCGTAAAGAAAAAGGCTACTCACTATCAGAACTAGCTGAAAAAGCTGGGGTAGCGAAGTCTTATTTAAGCTCAATAGAACGAAATCTACAAACGAACCCCTCCATTCAATTTCTCGAAAAAGTCTCCGCTGTTCTGGACGTCTCGGTTCATACTTTGCTCGATGAGAAACATGAAACCGAATACGATGGTCAATTAGATAGTGAATGGGAGAAATTGGTTCGCGATGCAATGACATCCGGGGTATCGAAAAAACAATTTCGTGAATTTTTAGATTATCAAAAATGGAGAAAATCCCAAAAAGAGGAGTAGTGCCTGAGCAGAGGCACTAACTCCTCTTTTGTCAATAAACATCGAGACGGCCCAGTGATAGTTTACTGGGCCGTCTCTTTTTTTGCTGTTATTAATTTTTATCCTCGCTGTGCGCTTTTTCATTTTCTTTCACGTAACCATCTTTATCAGTATGGTCCTTTTTGATTGTCAAGCCGTTCCACTGTGTAGCTTCGAATGAGAATTGAAGCTTAATGGAGTTGCCTTGATATTTATTTTGAACCATAAGCCCGTTTTCATCTTTTGTTTTATCATCCTTGAATTGGATTTCCATTTGAACCTGATCGAAGTCAGTTGGTGTTTTTGGAACACCATCATATTCAGGAGCGGTTTTACCATCAATTGTTGCTACATTGACTTTACCGCTTGCATTTAAGAATTTAGGGTCAATTTGTTTTTTGATTTTTTCAGCAGCCGCTGCATCATTTTTAGCAGACATCAAATACAAGTCTTTAAGGTTCGCATCATCTAAAATAATGTTTTTCGGGTAGCCATTGCCGCCCTCTTTTCCAACTGTCAACAATGTCACTTCAAACTGGCTGAGGAAATCTTCTGGAGATGTATTGCTGCCGCCATTTGCTTTAAAATCTCCATAATTAAGCGCCATTAAAACTTCTTTGATCGCAAGTGATCCGTTATTTTCAAATTGGAAATCCTTTGTCAACTTATCTCCCGGCTTTAGATTTGATAAGTTCACACTCGCTGAATTTTCTTTAGCAGATAAATCAAGCGTACCTGATGCAAAAGTAGCATCCTTTGATTTAATGTCGTTAAATGCTGCCCATGTTCCTCCTCCAACTAAAGCTAATCCTAGTGCTGCAGAAGCAACTCCTAAACTCAATTTCTTTTTCATACCCATGGTTAAAACTCCCCTTTTATTGAATGTTTTATATCGAAACCTGTTGCCAGGTTTACAACTGAAGTTAAGTGGACATGGTGCTGTCCTTTGTATCTGTTTCCAAGGCTTTTGTCTTTCTTTCAATTTCTCTAATGGCGCTGCTGATCGTCACAAAAGCGTACACTAACAGCATCACGCCGGGAACAATCAATAATACAGCCGTTCCAATTGGCTGGCTGGCAAAATGAAGCATATAGCCGGCATATGGAAGCTGAAAACCTGTGTATTGCGCGCGAACATTTTCGTCCGATACAGGCGCTGAATCAGCTGCTGCATTATTATCACCTTTTGTTTTAAATAACAAATGGTCTCCTTGCTTTGTTATGTCAACAATTCTGTGGGTGACCGCCGTATTTGCATCCTGCATAAATGTAATAACGTCACCTTTTTGGAGCTCTTTCACATCAGTGATTTCTTTGACCAATATTAAGGAACCTGTATTGAACTCCGGCTCCATCGAACCTGACAGAACTGATTTCAATGTATACCCAAACACAGCCGGCTCTCCCCCGGATGAACGTGTTGAAATCACGACAAGTGTCAGCACAATAATAAGAGTAAAGATGATCACGTATAAAATATTACTGATCAGCTTCATTGCTTTTTTCATCCTCTTCCCCGCTTTCCTTCTGGTCTGATTGAGTTTCATTTTCTTTGGTTACAGCTTCTTGAGATGTTTCTTCTTTCATTGTTTTTTCCTGTATATCCTTTTGTGTTGTTTCATTCTCCTTTTTGACGTCCGACTTTGTTTCTTTTTTAGGGACTGTCGGTTTTTCATCGCATTTTGCAAGCGTCATAGGCTCCGACCACTCAAATGTACTGCCGTTTGCCGGGTAGCCTGCCGGTTTATATACTTTAAATGCATAAATGCCGGGTTTCATTTTTTTCTTCGTCTCAATTTTATAAAGTGAATCGCTGATTTGATTGGAGACAAATCCTTTTTCGATCACGTTCCCATCCTTTAACGGTTTTCGGGCATTTTCAAGCTTATGAAGCTCCCACTTCCACTTTGATTTCTTAAGTTTCTCACCTGTATTTTCGAGCTCAGCAAATAAGGTGATAGGTGAGCATACAGTTCCTTTCGTATCCGTTTGATCTGATATGTGCAAATCACTTTGATCCCAGCGTTTATCATAATGGCAGTTTTTATCTGTATGCTGAAAGTCTTTACACGTTTGAAGTGAGACATCAAATGTTTCAATATCATGAAAAGCAGCGCTTGTATCATCGGAAAATTGTAAGCATATTGCGGCAGTCAGACTGAAAATGACTGAAAGCTGGAAGATTAGCAGAACTTTCAGTTTCGTCTTCGCCTTTTGCTGATTGTGAAACAATCGAAACATATCTTACCTCCTGTAAAACACTGTAACTTGATATGACAATCGTTCTTTTTAAAGAACTACACAAGTAGAGTATAATCAACGATTTATAGATTTAAAAACACCAAAATCACTCATTTTGTTCGTTTAAAAGAATGTTTTCATCATATTACAAAGTCTTGCTCAGTATTGCTCATCTTTTCAATTTTTTTGAAATTTTTGGGATTGTTATGTGAGAATTTAAATGCATATCCCGTTATTATTTGGTAATAATAAACAAGAAAGGGTGACAGCATGATGATCAAACAATGTATGATTTGTCTAACTCTTCTTGTCTTTGGCACCACAGCCGCTCACGCAGAAGAAACACCGCTTGTAACCGCCCGTCACATGTCCAAATGGGAAGAGATTGCTGTAAAAGAAGCAAAAAAAAGGTACCCGCTCGCACAGGTACTGTTCAAACAAAAAGTATGGGACCGTAAAAGAAAAGATGAAGCAGTGAAGCAATACCATTTAACTCTGAGGGAAGGATCAAAAGAATTCGGCGTTTTTGTGACGATTTCATTTGATCCTTATAGCCAAAAGGTCAATAAAATCGCCATATTAGAAGAATATCAATAAGGTCCTCCATTTTTTGAAGGACCTTATTCGTTTATTTGCGGTTATTTTTTCCGTTTCAGCCAAAGCCGGAAGCCATAGGGTAAAATACCGAACCACTGCTGAGAAGCAGGCGTTTTTGTTTCTTTCCGCACCTCTTTTCGTTCTTTTCGCTCATCTCTCGGTGTATCTATATATTTGACAAATTGCTGCGTCATATATTTAACATAATCATTCGTTTTCACGTGATCACCTCATCATTCAATTATTATGAAGTGTTGTCTCACATGACTTTTTTTATACCCTTTACACTGTTTTATTCTGTCCATCTCAGCAGTTTTTTCTGTTTTTGATCAAACACGATCTGTGCAGTTCTTTCTGTTCCCGACTCCGTTGACACTCTTAAGTTGATTTCTTTTTGCTCTTTTATCGATGTATCATGAATGTAATAAGAAACCCGTCCATATGGAAATTGCTGCGTACCCTCCTGGCCTTTCCGTTTCTCTAGAACGTGCCGAATCGAAAGAAGCGTACCATTTTGAAGCAAATTCTCTCCTATGTATAACTCTTTTGTTTCCTTTTCAAACATGCAGCGTGAAATATATTGAGCAGCAGCAAAGTTCACGATTAACAGCACAAGCGCTGACACAAAAAGAACAGCTGGATAAATAAACCCTCTTGTACGATACATTCACCCCCCTCCTAAATATGAATAGACTGGAAAAGCAGTTTGATACACTTTTTGGTCCTCACTCTCAATTTTCAGCAAAACAACACCATTTTCAATATCAGCTTTCATGGCAGTAATATGATCTAAAATCGGAACATGCCCTTTGCCATCCACTCTTTTTCTTATCATTGAATGATAAATGTCAAAACGGATGTCTTGTCCGGAAAGATTGGTGCAGATTAACACGCTCCCATGCTCGGCTGTCTTAACTGCCTGTGATTCCTTGCATTCATTCATCATCTGTTCTATCGAAATCATCCATTCTTGCTGTGTGAAACCGTCATGTTCCTGCTGTCGAGATAAAAACAGATGGAAAATCGCAGCTAACGATCCTGATATGAGCAAAAAGACTGAGAGCGAAAATAATACGTTAAGAAGCGTGTAGCCATTCTGTCTGCAGGATGCTGAGGCAAAATGATTTCTCTTTATAAGCTGCGGCTTTGATACATACGTTTTGATATTCGCCCTCCTCCTCCCACTTCATTGCATAGATATGATTGTTCTTTGTAATCGTTTTTGACGCGGCTCCTTCACCACTCATGACATATTTGCTAATGCTCTCATTCATCATCTGATAGCCAATTTCTCGTGATTCCGCCATTTTTTCATCAGACATCAGCTTGTCCCACAAGGGGACGACTGTCAGCAGCACAAACAGCCACAGGCTTAGCGCAGACATTGTTTCTATTGTAGAAAAACCTTTATTTTCTCTCCACATTGACTCTCCCGCTCCCTAGATAAACTGTTATGTCATAAGCGTCATGGCCTATTACTCGTATTTTTCCGCCTGCATTCGGGTGCCCTTTCTCATTAAATTCCAAACGGTCTTTTAATGTCAGCAGTTCTATAGAAAGTCCCCTTGCATACGGACGTTCAATGACCGTATCACCAATGACTAATTGATATTCTTTTTTATGAAAGAAAATTTTTGTTCTTTGTTGACGGGAAATAGCAGCCTGCTGTGTGAGCATAATATCATTTTTCAGCTGCCTTGCTGCCTGTCGGACAGCTATATTGTCATAAGCAGGAGGAAGTGTGGTGAAGACGGCAATCAGTAGGATAGAGGCAAGGCTTAACACAAGCAAACTTTCTAAAAGGGTAAACCCCTCCTCCTCGTTTAATTTAATGTTCAACCTTAACTTCTCCGCCGGTGATGATAATGCGCTTACCATTTGGACAGACAGCATCCTTTTTCACATAGCCCTCTGACTGTAAATCGGCAAGGCTCGGAGTTTGTCCCTCATGATCAAGCTCAAATGCAGTCATTTGTGCCTTAACCATGTTTTGTAAGCCTTCACAGCCTTTTTTTTGAATGGTTTGATTATGTTTTGTGACGTTCGGTATCGTAATTAAAAGCAAAATCGAAATAATAAAGAGCACGATTAACATTTCAACAAGTGTAAATCCTTTCTCATTCATCAGCCTCTTCCTTTCACATTTGATTCATCATCTGATACATAGGCACAAGCATAGATAAATACACAAGTAAGATCATCGCTGCAACAAATCCATAAATCATTGGCTGAAGGATGCCTGTCCATTTTTGCGCTTTGTGTTCCAGCCGCTGTAATATGAATTGGCTGTATGTGAAAAGCTCCCGATCCAATCGGCCGCTCAGCTGGCCGTGAGATATGACTTTTGATAAATCAGTTTCATAAAAAGGGCTTCCACAAATAGCGGATTCAATTGACTCACCGGCTTTTAGCCGTTCAATCAATTGTTCAGCCTCGCAGCGGTAGAAAGGGAGAAACGTTTGATGTTTAAATGCATTAAGGCTGTCATAAATTGAGAGGCCTGATTTTAAAAGGCTGCTTAGCTGCAAAGAAAAAAAGTAGCTGTTAAACAGCTTGACAAGCTTTCCAACCAAAGGAATCCTGATACAAATCAGCATTTGCCGGGCAGGTGATTTTTTCTTAAACACAAGCCAATAATAAATCCCGATACCTGCTGTAAAAAGAACAAGCAAAATGATCACAAGATCAATATGCTGAAAAAAAGCAAAAAGCATATCGGTTGAACGTGAGGTTTCCATATTCATCGATTGATAGATACCGGAAAACTGAGGAATGATGATGGACTGTAACATATAAAACATGACAGCGACCGTAAAGATGAGGAAAAGCGGATAGCGCAGCACTCTTTTCAGCTGGTCTGCCTGTGCAATTTTTCGTTCCAGCAGCTCTCCGCTCTGGATCATGGAAGCAGGCAGTTCACCATGTGTTTCAGCAAAATAACAAATACCTACGGCTTCCTTATGAAATGACAAACTCTTTAGTACTTGATAAAACGGAGCCCCTTCCCTCAAACAAGTGACCGTACCAGTCAAGTCAGCCGCCTGCCTCTTATTCATCTGAAGTTCCATCAGGCGTAATCCATCCAGAAGCGTATATCCGCCCGCAGTCATTTCACCGAGCCGCTTTAATAACCTGGCTTGATCCTTTAATGACCAGACTTTTCTAATCTTTTTCATGATAAACCCACCGGTCATAGTTGTTTGTCGTTAAATAGCCGAGCGCAATTCCTTTTCTGATAATTTGACGAAGCGTTTGATATTGGTAATTTGCATGATTTCCTTTTGCCTCCTGGATACATTGCTGAAGATTTTTCCCGTATAGAAGCTCATAAACGCTAGCTCTCCTGGTATTTCGTGACTGTCGGCAATACACTGATGAACATCCGTTTTCACAAAACGGGCAAGCCAAATCAACCAAGCGCTGAGCCGCTATTGCAATGACAGTCTGTTCGATTTCATTCATATTGATACCGAATTCAAGCAGTCTGTAAATGGCGCCCTTTGCGTCTCTCGTATGAAGGCTCGTTAGTACCAGATGTCCCGTCATCGCTGCCCGCACCGCAATTTCAGCTGTTTCCGCGTCTCTGATCTCACCTAAAATAATCATATCGGGATCATGGCGCAAAATTGCTTTCAGACCTGCAGAATAAGTTACACCGGCTTTTTCATTCACCTGAACCTGAAGAACATCTTCGTCCCTTGTTTCAACAGGGTCCTCTAATGTGACAATATTTCGATTAAAGTGTTTTTTTGCATATTGAACGAGAGAGTATAATGTGGTAGTCTTCCCTGAACCAGTCGGCCCGGTAAAAATGAGCATGCCATGGGAATGTTTTAAAAACGAGAGTAATGTGGCTCCTGTCTTCGGAAATAGCGACAATTTATCAATCGAAGGGATATTGTATTGGGGCATCACTCTGATCACGAGGCTTTCCTCATTAATTGTGGGCAGCGTTGACATTCTTAAATGAACATTTCCCTCTTTCAGCTTTAACGTAAGCGAACCGCTTTGCGGCTTTCGCCTTTCACCTATATCCATTGCTGAAAGAAATTTAAAATGTGAAATCAGTCTTACGCACTCTTCTTTTTTCATGTCCCTTTTTTTCAGCAAGGCATGATCGACCCGAAAATGAATGATAGCGTCCCGCTCCCTCGGCACGATGTGAATATCAGAAGCCTTTGTTAGATATGCCTCTTCAATCAAGTTTTTGCTTACCTTTTCTATTGAATCCAATTTGATTCCCTCTCCTTTCAACGCATATTGTAGAAAAAGAAGAAAAGGTAATCAAACAGGGAAAACGTGATTTTGTGAGATGTTATATGCTGAAAAACCAATTCTTTCTGGCACGAAAAAAAACTTTCAACTGAATGTGCCCCTTTCATTATAATTTTCCCAATAATAAAAAAGCAGACATGGTCACCATGCCTGCTTGATTCCATTTTCATTATGCTGTTTTCGCTTTTTGACCAGTATCTTTCTCAACGGAAAGGTCGCCTAATGCAACAATACCGGTCATTTGGTCATTTTCAAGAATCGATAAACTGCGGATTTGATGCTCTGTCATAAGCGCCTTGACATCGTATCCGGTCACCCTGATATGTCTGGTGAAAAAGCGGGGCACGCTGCACAAAATATGAAACATCCTATAGAGTCCGCCTTTTTCGAGGTTTCTTTTTCTTCTTCCGCTCCTGCAGCATATCTCCCGTCCAGCCTTTTTTCCTCAAATAGAGATAGATCAGAACTGTAGATGTGACAATCAATAAGAGAGAAAAGAGATATCCGTATTTCCAATTCAGTTCCGGCATCACTGAAAAGTTCATCCCCCATAAGGCCCCCAGAGCTGTAATCGGCGTAAAAAGCGTCGTGAAAATGGTCAGCGCTTTTACAATTTCATTCCCCCTATGTGAGGTAATGACTTCCTCTGAATGCAGCAGATTGTTAAGCTCCCCTTCAAATTCGCTGATGTATGTAAATCCCCTGTCAATCTTCAGTTGTGTCCGCTGATAATCCTTTTTCCCTTCATTTTGAGGTAAAAAGGTTTCTTTCAACGCCATTTCAATTTTTTTAGCGCTTAATATCAAATTTTTCCAAATCATCAGTTCATGGCGCAGGAGATGGACGCGGTTTAAAATGCTTTTGCTATTGTCGTCTTTAATTTGCCATCTGAGCTTTCTCAGCTTTATTTCAAATTCATCAACACCGATTAAATACGCATTCATTAGTTCGCCGAGAAGAATTAAAAACCCCTCTATCGCATTGTCCGCTCTTTCCATTTGCCGAACAACTTCTTTTCCTTTAATCTCTCTCAAAATTGAAAAATCAAAGTTGATTGTAAAAAAATATTGTCTGGTGATATAAAAGTGAAAAACAGTATGGTCTTTTTCTTCACCAAGCCCCTGATCATAAACAATCGACCCAAATACCGCTTCATTTTCCGTTTCAGTTGTATCTACTCGTAAAAAATTAACGTGATGGTTATTTTCAAACCACTTTTCACACTGAGGCCAGTGAGAAAAATGGATTAGATCCCTTGCCTTACTTCTTTCTTGAGGCCCCATTTGGTACCAAAACCAATCCTTTCCCGTATGTGCCTTCATGTCAAGCTCCTCCAAACTTTTGTTCTTTATTCTTTAATTGCCCAATAACCGCGTCACTAAACCAGTCTGCCGCTTCAACACATGTTTTATGAGCATTTTCAGGTGGTATGGAATGTAGAAAGACATCGGAAAAGGGAGGTGCATGCCTTCCTTGGAGAAGGCAGTTGTTTTGGAATTTGTCAATTTACTAGCAGTCGCTATTCTTATTTTGTTAACAGGATTTTTTGTTGCCGTAGAATTTTCAATCGTAAAAGTGCGGCGGTCCAAAATTGATCAGCTTGTCGCAAAAGGAAAGAAAGGTGCTAAAGCGGCAAAGCATGTCATCACTCACCTTGATGAATATTTATCAGCCTGTCAGCTGGGCATCACAGTCGCAGCCTTAGGACTGGGATGGCTTGGGGAACCGACTGTGCAAACTCTGCTTCGACCGCTTTTTCATAAAGCAGGCTTAAATGAATCGCTTACCCACCTGCTGTCACTCGTCATCGCATTTTTAGCGGTTACGTATTTAAATGTCGTTATCGGGGAGCTGGCGCCAAAGAGTTTCGCCATTCAAAAAGCAGAAAGCATTACCTTGTTGTTCGCTAAACCGCTTATTTGGTTTTATAAGATCATGTTTCCATTCATTTGGCTGTTGAACCACTCTGCCCGATTGATTACAGGAGTGTTTGGGCTGAAGCCGGCATCAGAGCACGAGCTGGCATATACAGAGGAAGAACTTCGGGTCCTATTGGCTGAAAGCTATAAAAGCGGCGAGATCAGAAAAAGTGAATTAAAGTACATGAATAATATCTTTACCTTTGATAAACGAATGGCAAAGGAAATTATGGTGCCGCGAAATGAAATGGTCAGTTTGTCACTAGATGAAGACTCCATTTCAAATCTTCAGGAAACAGTCAAGCAAACAAAATATACACGGTACCCAGTTGTAAGAGAGGATAAAGATAACGTTATTGGCGTGATTAATATGAAAGAAGTGCTGTTTTCCATGCTGACGAAAGATTTTTCAATCAAGAAGCATCAAATTGAACCTTTCGTACAGCCCGTTATCCATGTCATTGAGACGATTCCTATTTATAAACTACTGCTGAAAATGCAAAAGGAACGCACTCATATGGCGATCCTCATAGATGAATATGGCGGGACGTCCGGTTTGGTCACTGTCGAGGATATTATCGAGGAAATTGTAGGAGAAATCCGTGATGAATTTGATGCGGATGAAGTGCCTCATATCCGCGAACTTGGAAAGGATCATTACTTGTTAAATGCAAAATTATTAATCAGCGATGTTAACAGCCTGCTTGGAACCGATTTATCAGAGGCTGAAGTAGACACCTTGGGCGGCTGGTTTTTGACACAAAACATAGACGCTGAGCCTGAAAGTGCCATAGAATATGATGGCTACTCTTTTAAGGTAAAAGACATCAACAGCCATCACATTTTATTTATAGAAGTTAAAAAAGCTGAATAGCCCGTGAAAGGCTGTTCAGCTGCTATCTTTCAAGATAAACATGGCAAAGGCATCAACACTCTTTTATTTTAAACCCTTTATTGGCCAGGGCTTTAGCAAGACTTTGCTCGGTTTTCACATTCGAAAAATCCAGACCCAGCTTCACGACAGTTTGGGCAATTTCCGGCCTGATTCCTGAAATAATCGTCTCAATGCCGAGCAATTTGGTGCTGTCAATCACTTTAAAAATTTGATAGGCTACCATGGTATCAACGATAGGAACGCCCGAAATATCTAAAAATAAATACGAGAGCTTTAACGCTGAGCACTGCTCCAGCACAGACTCCAAAATCGTCCTCGCTCTGTGCGTATCAATTTCACCGACAAGCGGAAGAATCCCAATTCCATCAGTAATCGGCATAATCGGCGCACTCAATTCATTAATCATTTCTTTTTGCGCGTTTAATTGTATCATGGTCACCTGGTGATATTCTTCCGTAAATACTTCGATGATCTCATCAATGTTTTGATTCAAGATCCGGCTCCACTCATAATATTCCTGAATGCTGATGTCTTGAGAAGAAGCTTCGCTGAATTTCTGAATCCATTCAAACATGATGTGCCTGAAGGTGTTAAACTGGCCGACACTTTGTGTAACCGTCACTTCATGAACGGCACGGTCTCTGGCGCATTGAAGAGACCACCGGTTGAGCTCATCCTCTACGTCTTCTTTTCTAAGGGATTTTGCTACGATGGTCACCAATAATTCATGCTGGTCTTTTAACTTTTGTTCTAGTTTTTGCTGATCTTTCGCTGAATACAGCCAGCTGCCTTTTGACGTACAAACTTCCAGCCATTGTTGCGTGATATCTTCTTTGTGCTCTGTTAAGTGCTGATCAAGAGCTATCATCTTAATGAGCTCCCTCCTGTTTTTGAAAAATGTACGCTATATATGTATAACGCGTCTGCCTTTACACATACTATGTTTAGATTCAATGGGCTATAGCCAAGCGGTAAGGCAATGGACTTTGACTCCGTGATCGTTGGTTCGAATCCAGCTAGCCCAGTTTCTGAACAGGTGAAAAACCGAAGATAAGCTGATTCGAATAAATCAGCGGATCTTCGGTTTTTCATCATGCAGATTGATGAACCGTTTTCTTCTTCGATAACTTCAACAGTTCTCCCGGGTTATAACCAATCACCAGCTTTTTGTTGTCTACTAGAATCGGGCGTCGCAAAAGCTTCGGCTTCTCGATTAAAAGTTCCAGCACCTCATTTACCGTCATTTCTTCAATGTTTAAATTTAAATTTTTGAAAGTCTGGCTTCTTGTCGCCAAAATTTCATCAATTCCTTCTGTCGTTAACGATAAAATGTACTTTAATTCTTCTCTTGTCGGGGTTTCTCTGAATAAATGCCGTTCGTTAAATTCAATTTGATGTGCTTTAAGCCAATGTTTTGTTTTTCGGCATGACGTGCAGCTTGGATATGAGTAAAAAGTTAATTGTTGTTCCATTCGTTTTTTCCTCCTCAGTTAACCATCTCTTTGTAGAATAACTACCCGGATCATTTTTCATTTAAACCATTTACAGAACTTTTTTCGGATTATTTTTTAAAAAACATTCATACAATAGAAAACACAATCAAAGGGACAAATTCCATTTGTATATTAATAATGAAAATGTTTACATTTCTAGGTGTGATCTATTATAATAACAGTCAGAGGGACTCTCGGGAGGGGATAAAAATGAATCGCATGTTCCGGGTGTTAGGATTTTGGACGGGAATTTTTGCAGTCATGTTTTATTTAGGTGATATGAAAGATGCTTCCCTTTTATTTTTTGGACAGACGATCTTATTTGTGTTTCTATCGTATTTGAACTTAACCGAACGCATGTATATTTATATTTTTGGCGCTTATTTAACAATTTTCTTCGCCGGCTTTACATATTACTCAATTTTTATTATGGTGCCCGGCGGCGGAGGCCATTAAATGCAGAAAGAGACAAACCTTATCGGTTTGTCTCTTTTTTTACAATGAAAACCCATTTAAAAACGGATTTTGGTCCTGCTCAGTCAGTACGTTTGTTTCAGGTCCATGGCCGCTTAACACCAGCGTGTGTTCCGGAAGCGTAAGCAGTTTTTCATGAATGGACGTCAGCAGCGTCTCTTGATCGCCGCCTATTAAATCCGTACGTCCTATACCGCCTTGGAACAAAACATCTCCGGAGATGACCAAGTCTGCATCTTTCACGTAGTAAGACACACTGCCTGGTGAATGTCCCGGCGTAAATAATGTTTCCAAATGAAACGGCCCGATATTCAACTCACCGTCGCCTTCAATTAGATGATCTGCAGGCTTAGCTGTTACTTCTATCCCTCGCAGCATGCCGGAGCCGTTTAAAGAAGCGTCCGTAAGCCAATTTTTTTCATTTTGATGCAGGTAAACAGGGATATCCCATTTTTCTCTCACTTCATCAAGCGCCCCAATATGGTCAAAATGGGCATGTGTAAGCAAAATGGCTAAAGGCGTCAGCCCTTTTTCTTTTATGTATTGATTGATTTTATGTCCCTCGCCGCCCGGATCAAAAATCAGGCATTGATCATCATTGATGAGAAAATATGCGTTCGCTTGAATCGGCCCTACTGGCATTCGTCTCCATTTCACTATTATCACCTCTTTCTTTTTTATGCTCTTATTATGAGGGTTTTTTAAAAAAGATTCAAACAATCGCAATGAAAACGCTATCGACAAACCTATAAAAAACAGGTAGAATAAAACTGGAAAGAATTGCAGGTTTTTCAATGTAAAGGGGGCTGTGTTATGTTACTTGTCGTGATTTTCGGCCTTGTCGCTCTTTTCGCTTTATGGGGAGTCTTGCGTTCTGTTAGAAATAAAAATATACTCGGGTTTTTATTAGCCGGTGCCACCTTATTTGTCTTTGGATGGTTTACCGTGATGACCGTAATAAACAGCGGGTATCCAACCGCACATTAAAACCTGTATCCGATCGGATACAGGTTTATTTTTATGGCTGTAAATGTTTATTGACACTTTCTATTTTGCTCTCAAGCGTCGTTTTTTTGTCACGCCTGTCATCGATACGGATATTCGTTGCCACTCTGTGCAATCCTTTTTGAAATGGCGCTTCGTGAATTGCCTGAATGACTGCAAAAAGGTCACTGAGTTCTCCCTCGATCAGCGTATTCATCGGTGTCAGCTGATATTTGATTTTCCCTTCTGCTTGATATCCTTCTAATATCTTTTGCACATCGGCTACGTAAGCACTGACACTGGGTGTTTCCGTACCGATTGGGATAATGGTTACATCTGCGATAGCCATCGTTATTCCATCTCCTTTTGATCAATGATGAGTTGCTTCGTTTCATGTGATTTCAATAAAATAATTTGCTCAAAATGAAAGCCGTATAACGCATATTTCCCGTTCGGAGATATTTGAATCGGCTCCATTTCCCGCAGAGACACAAGATCTTTTGTCTCTCCCGATGCTACATTGATTGCTGCGAGCTTATATGCATCGCCGCTTTGTTTGAATGTATAAAACAGGCCTCCTGCTTCATCATAGTCATACTCCATTGGAGCCAAACTTGTATATTTCGCTTGGAGCGGCCATTTCGCTGTAACAGGTGATGTTGATTGCGGCGTTTTAAACTGATACGTCCCTTTTCCTCCGGAAGCTGATTTGACAGTAAAACTCATTTGATGGAAAGAATCGAAGAATAGAACGTCATCCTCAAGCTTCTGTTCCGTCTTAGAAGCTGTATCGAACGTATATAAAGGCCCTGTTTTATCGTCTCTTCCCTCTTTTACATAATCAAATGTATTTTTGGATGTCCAATGAATGAACGGAACCTGTACTGGGCTTAAGAAAGATTCGTCTTTTTTAGCATTCACCTGATATGTATGGAAATCCCAGTTTTCATTGAATTCCGTCACCATCATTTGATAAGGATCATACTGATTCCAAGCAGCCTCAAGCTCATACGTTTCGTAATCTTTTTCGTAAAGCGTCTCTCCTTCTGCATTAAGCAAAACGACTGCCGTCTTTTGGCTATGTGTGATTTGCAGCAGAATCATCTGCTCCCTCGCATTGATTTGAACATCAACGATTTGACCATCCGTTTGATAGAGCTTTTTCGCTTTGCCTGTAAAGATGCGGTACGCAAAAAGCTCTGTTTTCGTCGGATTAGACGCAGTATATAATATTGTGCTGTTATTCAGCCAGCCTTCCGCCCCATCCGCTTTTTCCGCGGAAAGCGGTATGATGTCTTTTTTCTCATCTTTTGCCGCCGATGCCTGTTTTTGCTGCTGATGAGATGGTTCGCATGCCGATAAACTAAACAGCAATACCGCCAGCAGAATAAAACAAACTGATCTCATCAGCATTCCCCTCCGATCATCTTTATTCTCTCATATTTGCTTCGGCAGAAAAAAGAAAAAGTTTCAGTTACTCATGAAAAAATAACGCCCTCCACAAGATGCCGTTTGTGGCGTTATATATGTGTAAAAACTGCTGAAACGGCAAAGGATTTTGGCCTTTTCCAAGTTCCACCGTATACCCTTCCTTAAAATAATGATGAATAAACCAATCACGAAATCCAGCATAGCTGTCTATATCCCTTACTCCCTTATAAATGTTCCCGCTTAACTCCTCAAAATCCTTTATCACGGCAGCAGATTCCTCAGGCTCAAGGCCTTTATAGCCCCAATAAATTTCTTCTCCTTGAGTATGAAGAGCCAGCAGTCTGTCAGGCGGATTCTCCGTGATCAGCCGGTACATCGCAATAGATTCCGGCTCCGTAAGCGGAGAGATTCCCGGAAAATCGCGGTAGCTGGGTGCTGTCGGTTTTCGGTATTTTTCAATTTCCCATAATGATGGAAATTGTTTATTTAAATCAACTCCGTTTATATTCGCCTTCCATTCATTAAAATTCGGACGATGTTCATTTAGCCTTTCGAGCTCATCTCTTCTGGCTCCCATGACTTCTGATCCGTTTAAAACAAGATCAACGCCATCCGGATTGACAAGAGGAACGAGGGATAAGGATGTGCTGTTAAACAGCTTTATGGGAGAAAAGCCAAAGAAAGGCGAATTGCAGCATAATGACATACAGTATTCCTTAAACCATTTTAGCAGGACAGACGTTGTAATCCACTCATTCGCATGAAATGACGCGTTCATATGGACCTTTTTTACGGCATGCTCCCCACCAGCCTTCAGCTCCCAGATAGGCCTGCCGAGTACAGAACGGCCAATTTCCCGGCATGAGACAAACGGAAAAACATCAATAATCTTCTTTATTTCCTTTTCAACAGCTGAATCATCATAGATTTTCTCTTGCTCAATCCAGCTATCAGAAAGTTTCAGCTGCCGAGGCTGTAAAAAGCGCTTTATGTCCTGAATGGTTTGAAGCTCTTTGCCGCTATGCTCCTCTATCACATAACCAGGGCAGTACAATTGATGTTTTTGTGCGGAGCGATTTGCACTTTTAAGCAATTCCTCGTCTATCTTCAGTTCTTTCGCCACTCTGGCCAAATTGTTCTTGATATCAGGTTTCACCGTAATAAACGCCATCATCATCCCCCTTTTTTGTTACTATATGACAGCGTATTTAAAAAAAGAAAGCCTCCCGCTCACTTTGACGCGGGAGACATTGTGATTACGATGCCTGATCAAGCATTTGTTTTTCTTTCCGTTTTGACGAATTGTCCAGCCTTTTCTGGTCATAAAATCGCAACAAATCCCCATAAATGATTTCATCAGAAAGTGATAGCTCCTGTTTTGCTTTATCAGCAAATGCTTCACATTGTTTTGTCTCTTCTAATGGTTTTCCCGTCTCTTTGTCATAACACGCACCGTCTGTATAAACAACCTGATCTGTGATAAAGCTCCCGTCCCGGAGCACCGTAAAGTCCAGTTTTTCGTCTGAAAGCAGATCGTTGCCGAATTGAATTTGATCTTTCGTATCAATCCCTAAAAGATTCATTAGCGTCGGCCTGATATCAATCTGCCCGCCTACTGTTTCAATGGTTTGCGGCTTTTTATCAGTAATACCCGGAATATGAATGACCAGCGGCACTTTTTGGAGCTGTACCTCTTCAAATGGGGTTATTTCTTTTCCTAAAAACTGCCCCATCGCTTCATTGTGGTTTTCTGATATACCATAATGGTCACCATATAATACAATAACAGAGTTGTCGTATAATCCGTCTTCCTTCAGCTTTTCGATAAACCGTTTTAGCGCCTCATCCTGATAACGCACTGTCGGAAAATATTTATTTAGCGTCTGGCTGCTTGAATCATATTCATCAATCAATTGATCCTCTTCATCAAGATCAAACGGGAAGTGGTTCGTCAGTGTAATCAGCCTCGAGTAAAACGGCTGAGGCAGATTTTTCATCAGCTCTGAAGACTGCTCAAAAAATTCTTTATCCTTCAGTCCCCAGCCGACTGAATTTTCGTCAGTTACATCATATGAGTTAATATCAAAAAACGAATCATATCCAAATGAGTCGTACATTAAATCACGATTCCAAAAGCTCTTATTATTAGCGTGGAGCACCGCTGAATAGTATCCGCTGTTTTTCAAAATTTCAGGAGCGGCCATATATTGATTGCCCGCATTCGTAAAAAACACGGCACCTCGTCCAAGCGGATACAGTGAATTGTCCACGATAAATTCAGAATCCGAGGTTTTCCCCTGGCCTGTTTGGTGGTAAACATTATTAAAGTTGTAGCTCTGTTTTATAAAGTCATTCAGAAAAGGCGTGATTTCTTCTCCATTCAATTTTTCATTAATCACGAAGCTTTGCGTCGACTCTAAGGATACGAGAATGACGTTCCTTCCTTTTGCAGCGCCGAATAAGCGTTTGTTGGCATCCTTCGCATTAGCGGTTACATAGTTTTCAATCTCCGTCAGGCTGTTGCTGTCTGCCAACGCTCTCTGTGCGGATTGCTTTGACTGAAGAACGCCATCGTAAATATGAAAATTAAACAGGCTAATGTTTTTAACAAGCATTTCTCTGTCAAATGAGCGTGTCAATAGCTGAGGTCTTTCCGCCTCAGACAAGCCCAGGTTGAAGAAATAAACAGAAGCAACGAACAAAAAATAAGCCGCCCGTTCATTTTTCGTTGAGGGAATGTCCGATTGAAAAGCTTTTTGCCGGATGTGAAGCCATATTAAAACCGCAATATCTACAGCTAATAGGAGGTCTGTCGGCTCAAGAAGTGTTCCGATGCTGCTTCCGAGATCACCCATATTGCTCGTTTGAAAAAGAACAGGGATTGTTAAGAAATCATTGTAAAAACGGTAAAAAACCATATTTGCCAGCAATACAAACGTGACAAGACAGCTTATCGCGATAATATAGCGATTTCTGTTTTTGCCTTTTAAAAACAGGCTGAGGCCAAAAATAAGCAACAAAAAACTCAATGGGTTGATAAACAGAATAAATTCCTGTGTTAGATTGTCGATTTTAATATGAAAACTGGTTTTGTAAACAGCATACGTTTTCAGCCACATCAATAAAATGGCAATCAGCATAAATGAAATCTTCGAAAAAAACGTTTTTCGCATTTCAACCTCCTATGCAGCACGCTCAAAAAATCAGTCTATTCCCAACATTCTCATTAACACATCAAATTAAATCTTAACCTGAGCACAACAAAAAATCAATTTGATTTACACAATTTTAACAATTTTGATGTTTCAGCCATTCATTTTTAGCGATCCAAGCGCCTCCGATAACGCCGGCATCATTTCCAAGTGCTGCGATTGAAATATCAGCAGCTTGGGCAGCCCGTGGAAACGCGCATTTGCGGAATGTTTTCTCAACTTTTGATCTCAGCAGTTCTCCGGCTCTCGATACGCCGCCGCCAAGAACGATTTTGGATGGATTAAGCGAGCTTGCCAAATTTCCGAGCACCAAACCAAGGTGCTTGGCTACATAATCAACCACCTCAAGGGCAATTTCATCATTTTCACCCGCCGCTTCAAACACATCCCGCGCTGACAATTGTTCGGTTGCTTGTAAACGTGTCGTCTTTTTAGCATTTGCTATTTTTTCTTTTGCAATTCTTACAATTCCGGTTGCTGACGCAATTGTTTCGATACAGCCCGTTTTGCCGCAGTTGCAGGGCGCTCCGCCTTCAGGGATGCTGCAAATATGGCCGATTTCTCCGCCGGCGCCATTTATGCCATGTACAATTTCACCATTTGCAATGATGCCGCCGCCAACTCCTGTGCCAAGCGTCACGAGAATGACGTCTTTTGCGCCATCACCCGCTCCCTTCCACATTTCCCCGAGCGCAGCAATATTTGCGTCATTTTCTATAACAGCTGGGATGCCGGTTTCTGTCTCCAGATGGTTTTTCAAAGCATAATTTTTCCACCCTAGATTTACTGTTTCATAAACAACTCCTGACGCCATATCTACAGGGCCTGGCGCACCCATTCCGATGTATTTGATGATGTGCTTCGGTTTTTGCAGCTCATCCAGCTTGCTGTCGATAGTTTTTGCAATTGTGACAGTAATCGTGTCGCCGGTTTTATCAGTCGGAACTTCCCACTTATGCTGAATTTCACCATATTGATTAATAAAAGCGAGTTTAATCGTCGTTCCTCCCAGGTCAATGCCCGCAAACCATATCTCGTCCATTTTTATCACCTTAGCCTTTATAGAAATCTCTTCCGTTTTTTGTTTGTTCCAATTCTTTTCGAAGGACAGCTGCCGCTCTGGCCCACTGCTCCTTTTCAATCATGTGGTTCATGTATAATTCCTTTAATTCATCCAGCATAAACTCAATTTCAAGCTCTCTGTCTCCAAAATAAACAATGTGGCCAAACGTTTTTAACAGCTGTTGCACATCATAAAATGTATTCATTTTCCTCACCATTTCTTGAACTTAACTATCATAAGCGTATTCATATGAAAGCGGTCAGTCAAGAAGAAAACGCTGACAAAAAAGCCAGCCTCCTTTCCATATTCCACCTTTATGATTCTTTATTGTTTTCAATTTGTTGCTGCAGCTCCTTGTAGCGCTGCTCCTTCGGCTCCAATTTTAAAGCCAGCCTGATGGCCTTTTCTGCTTGTGCAAGCTCATTTTTTTCCGCATACAATAAGGCTAAATTGTAATAGGAAGCATGGTCTTTAGGTTCTTTTTTCACTGCTCGTTCCAAAAGGGAAACCGCCTGATCATATTCGCCGATTTGAATATCAGATACAGCAAGAATTTTCAAAAGATCGGCAGAGGCATCTTTTTGCTCTGCTTCTCCGTTCAGCAATTCTGTTACTTCTTCATACTTTCCTTCCTGATACAACTCGCTTGCCTGCTGAATCAGCGCTGACTCCTGGTGTGAAGGCGAATGCAATCCGTAATATAAAAAACCGGCAGCCAAAGCAATCAGCAAAACCGCTGACAACACTCTTTTTCCAAAGGCTCTGGCTTTGGGCAACCCCAATGCCGCTGCAGCGAAAAAGCCGCCAATCAAGCCGCCGATATGTCCTGAATTATCAATATTTGAAACTGCAAAACCAAAGCCCAGATTGATGATAATAATGACAATAATATTGGTTCCTATGGTTCTTAAAAACATTTTTCGATTAGATAAAGCAACATACAGTAATGCACCTAAGCATCCGAATATGGCTCCTGATGCCCCTGCCGAAGGATACGGGCTGAACACAAAACTCGCAATCGAACCCGTAATGCCAGCAGCCAGATAAATCAGCAAAAATCTCCCCGATCCATACATCCGCTCAACCGCTGTACCAACCGACCATAAAGCCAGCGTATTAAAAGCTAAATGCGCTATGCCGATGTGAAGCACGATCGGTGTCAGAAGCCGCCACCATTCTCCTTGTGCAATCAGGCTGTTTTCTTTTGCTCCAAAAGCGACCAGCGTCTCCGTATTTGTGCTGCCCCCGTTTATTTCGAGCAAGAAAAACATTAGGATCTGAAGCGCAATAAATAAATATGTAAAAATCGGTTTTCCATTTTGAAAAACCGCCGCTTCAGTTTTTCTCTGTTCTTCTTGTTTCAGCACTAGCGAAAGGAAGCGTTCTCGCGCCATTTGCACGTCTTCAAACGAAGCGTGTTCCTCTCTACAATTTTCTGTACGAAATGATGGAAAAACCGCTTGAAGATCATCTCGAAGCATCGTTCCTCTAACGATCGCCGGCTCAACTGACACAGTTCCCTTCTCAAACGTTTTTTTTGCAATCTCTTCCCAGTCATCAACAGGGGCTTCCGTTGAAAAAAACACATTCAGCAGCTTCATCCTTCGTCTGCCCAATTGATGTCTGACTCGTTCTACTCGTTCGGCCTGCTCTTCGATGTCTCTAACCATTTCTTGACGGAAATCAAGATCGTGCTTATAAAGACGAACTAGATCATGAGAGGACTTGTCCGGAGCTTCCAGCCATATCTCATCTGACTCACCGGCTTGTATGACGCCATACCCGCTATTCACCAGGTGCGCCGCAATTTTCCAATATGTATACTCCAGCAAAAACATGTTTACCGCTCCAATAGTTTTTTTTCATTATAACAGCTGGCGCTCCGAAACGCCTACTGAAAGCAAAAAATCCCGTTTTTCACGGGATTTTAGAAAGCTTGCTGTATAAACTTATTGCGGATAAATGGAATTCTTAAAAACAAATGGATAAAAGACCGCCTGATTCCTGGCTGGCTGAGTACAGTATTCATAAGACGGTAGCGATTTTGATAAAACATGACGGCAGAAACCGCGAAAATGGCATAAATCAAAAGTTTTTTCATGATATCCCTCCTGCCAATAGGGTTTGTTATTCTGCCTTATTTATTCTCGAATAAGGGACAGGAAAGTTATGAAAAACAAGAAATAATCCGATCCTCTGTTATCAGCTTATGTACCGGGATGTCATGTGGCAGACTGGGTACGTGCGCATACAACTGGCACTCCAAAAGCAATGAGACTGTCTTCCCTTCATATTCACTTAAATAGCGATCATAATAGCCGCCTCCAAAGCCGACCCTAAACCCGTTAACATCAAAACAAACACCTGGAACGATCATCAAGTCAATTTGTGATGGGTTTACTTCTTTTGTTTTTTCAATTACCGGCTCGAGCAGTCCGGCGTACACGGTTTCGAGCTGATCATCAGTCTGATATGTGCGAAATTGCATTTTCTTCGTGTCCGGATGGCATTTTGGGATGCAAACTTGTTTCCCTTCTTCCCAAGCCTGCTCAATGACAGGACGCGTCGGTATCTCTAATCCTCTGGAAATAGTGACGGCAATGGTGCCGGCATTTTGCCACTCCGGCAGAGAAAACAAGTACTTATACATACGTTCCGTTTTTTGAAGAATATCTTCATTTGATAAAGCAGACAGTGCCTCCAGCGTCTTTTTTCTTAATTGTGATTTCATCTCTCATCCCCCTCGGAATAGAAAAAAGCCAGAACCTTTTTCAAAGCTCTGGCTTTTTTCTTACACCTCAAACAGCAAGGCTGTTATTTTGTTTCACGGTGTAACGTAGATTTTTTATCACGTGGGCAATATTTTTTAAATTCAACGCGGTCTGGATTGTTGCGTTTGTTCTTTTTAGAAATATAGTTACGCTCACCACATTCAGTGCAAGCCAAAGTAATATTAACGCGCATTATTTTCCCTCCAAACTAAAATCATTTACTTATTCAGACTTATATATAATACCACTATAATGGACGGAATGCTAGGCTGTTTTTCAATGAATTGCTGAATTATTGAAGATACGCTCATAAAGCTGCAAATATGATGACGTAATGAGTCGGGGGTGGTGGAGCTTGAACACTTGTTGTCTGCCAGCTTCTTTTATCCGGCGGGCTTTTCCCCGGTCTTTTAAAAAACTGTCCAGCAGATCAGCCGCTTCCTGTACGAGCGTAAAATTAGCGATGATTGCCGTTTTGTCATGAACGGCATAATCACAAAAACCACCCGACTGAGAAACGACAGTCAGCACACCTTGTTCCATGCTTTCTTGCGCGGCAAGCCCAAACGGTTCATAAGAACTAGGGAAAACAGCCATTTCACAGTGAGACAGTAACGTTCTGATGTCTTTCCTATTGAGAAACGGCAGAAACATGACACGATCCTTCAGGTTATATGCCGCAGCCAATTTCTCATAGGAGGAAAGAGACGGCCCCTCCCCAGCCAGCACTAGATAGAGGTCAGGCTGACGCTGCTTCAAGATGGCAAATACCTTTAACAGCTGCGAAAATCCTTTTTCCGGAACGAACCTTCCATATGAAAAGAGGAATCTTCTATTTATGCTTCTTTGGATTTTCCCCTTCTCTTCCTCCATAGATGCAGGGCTTGGGATAACGGTTATTTTTTTATGTGCTGCCTTATTAAGAGACCGCTTCATAAATGTGCTTAATACGATCAATGCATCAGCGGATTCTATAAGGAGCCGTTCGGTCTTGAGCCTGTATGGGTGTGGGGCTTCTCGGCACACCTTCTTCCTTTCTCTTTCAAGACCGTGGATTGTCGCAGCAAGCGGAAGGCCAAGCCGTTGTTTCAAATACTGGGCGGCAGGGGCAGTTGTGTCATCATGGGCATGAATCAGATCAAAGCGTTTATTGTGTGATAACACATGGCGAACCATTGTAAAGTTAGCATCAGCTATGCAATCTTCAAACTTCGCATACGAAAACAACTGCCCGCTCGGAGTACAAACTGTAATGTTGATATGAGGATTTAAATAGGAAATGAGGCGGTTTAAATGGACACCGAGCCCGCTTTTCGGCTCATCGGGATGTTCGGGTGAAAGCATGAGAATGTTCACCGTTCTTTTTCCCCTCTCCCATAACAGGTGTATGCAGAAAATTGCGCCTCCCAACTGGTGTGCGCTTCTTCAATCTGAAAACTGTTTATATGACGAATCCCATTTTCATCAAGATAGATGTCATCTGTACCGGCAAGCTTGAGAGAGACATTCATTGAATTCACAATTCTGTATTCAGCCCGATATACAGCATCACCAGCCGTCTGTCTAATCATCCATTCGCCTTTATCATACGTTGTGCGTTTTGTCCTGACAGCTTCAATATCTTTTCTTTTGATGACAATGCGCAATTCTTTTATCATATCCTGCGTTTTTTCGAAAAGGACCGCTTCAGCCAGCCGCATTGTTTCTTCTGAGATTTCCCAGCTTACGGTCAAGGTGTGGGCGTTTTGAATGATTATGTCGAATGTGTCCCTAAAAAAGGAAAGCTTATGTCGTATATTATAGGGAAATGGGTGTTTATCCATGGACTCCTAACATTCTCCTTTCCAATCGTTCACTTCGTGTTCCTATTAAACCATTACATAAAGAAGAAGCAAAGAAAGATTTCTCGACAAAATCTCGTTTTTTTCGCGAATTCCTTTAGAAACTATTGGTTTTATGGTATAAAAAAGAAGGATAAAAAAAGAATAGAAGGTGATGAAACGTGGAAATTGCTATTATTGCGTTGTTTATCGTCAGTATAGCGCTAATTGCATTCTCATATTCTCAAAGAGACCCGATGAAAGATGTAGAACAGGAGCTCGAAACACTGCAGCTTTCTGCGATGCAGGAAATTTACAAGCTCAAAAAGAAAATGACAGTGCTTGAGGAAGAATTACTGGAAACAAACCTTGTCATTCGCAAATCAAAGCAGAACGACATCAATCAAAAAATCGCTAAACAAATACTTTCTAAATATAATAACGGTATGTCAGCTGAAGCGATTGCTAAAGCTGAGCATGTATCAGTGGAAGACGTGAATACGATTATCAAAGATAATGAGAAGGTGCTCGTATGACAAAACGGGGCATTCAGGCATTTGCTGGCGGCATCATTTTAGCGACAGCCGTTCTTGCAGCTGTTTTTTATCTGACTGACGAAGACCAGGCCGCTGCTGTAAAAGATAATAAAACAGTAACTGAACAAGACGTGAACAATTACCTTGATTCTAAAAAAATGGTTTCTGTGAACCGTGATGAATATCAAAAACTTCTTGATTCAAAAGAGAAATCGTTGACCGATGACAGCAGCTCAGACACGAAAACAGACAAAGTCAAAACGTACAAGCTCAAAATTAAAGATGGCATGAGCACTGCGGATGTATCTGCTATTCTTGAAAAAGAGGGCATTATCTCTTCGGCTCAAGACTTTAATGACTATGTCATTGATGCCGGCTATCACAAAGAAATTCGTGCCGGCGAGTTTAAAGTAAAATCAGACATGAGTTTCAAAAAGATCGTAAAAACGTTAACACGATAAAAAACAGGCTGACTCAGCCTGTTTTTTTCATCCAAACTTTCCTGAAATGTAATCGAGCGTTCTTTGGTCCTTCGGGTTAGAGAACATTTTATTCGTATTGTCGCATTCAATAAGCTCGCCCATGTAGAAAAAGGCGGTTTGATCAGAAACCCTTGCTGCCTGCTGCATGTTATGCGTGACAATGACAATTGTATATTTATTTTTCAGCTCTAGAATGAGTTCTTCAATTTTTCTCGTTGAGATTGGATCTAGTGCAGATGTCGGTTCATCCATCAGCAAAATATCAGGATTGGTCGCAAGTGCTCTGGCGATGCAAAGACGCTGCTGCTGGCCCCCTGACAGCGAAAGAGCGGACGTATGCAATCGATCCTTCACCTCATCCCATAACGCCACGTCTTTTAATGACTTTTCCACAATTTCCTGAAGCTTCTTCTTATTTTTGGTGCCGTGGACTCTCGGTCCGTAAGCCACATTATCAAAAATAGATTGCGGAAACGGATTCCCTTTTTGGAATACCATGCCGATATTTTTTCGCAAATCCACGATGTCCACTTTATCCTTTAAAATGTTGCTGCCATTATAGTTCAGCTCACCTGCAAGCTTTACATTCGGCGTCATTTGAATCATTAAATTCAATGTCTTGATAAAGGTCGATTTCCCGCATCCGGATGGTCCGATAATCGCCGTAACCTCATTTTCATAAATGCTCAAATTGATATTTTTTAAAGCATGATGCTGCCCATACCATAAGTTCATTCCATTGACTTGATATACTTCCTGTTTCATTACAGCTTCGGTAGCAATACTCATTGCCGCCCTCCTATCCGAATTTCCCGTTAATATAATCCTCTGTCTTTTGCTTTTTCGGACTCGTGAAAATCTGTTCGGTCTGTCCGTATTCTACAAGCTCGCCGTTTAAAAAGAATGCCGTCCGGTCAGAAACCCGCAGAGCCTGCTGCATATTGTGCGTGACAATAATAATTGAGTATTCTCTTTTCAATCCTGTAATTAATTCCTCTATTTTTGCATTTGAAATCGGATCAAGCGCTGAAGCTGGTTCATCAAGCAGAAGAACAGCCGGCTTCATCGCAAGCGTTCTCGCGATGCATAAACGCTGCTGCTGGCCGCCGGATAACGAGAGTGCGGATGAATGTAAACGATCCTTCACCTCATCCCAGAGGGCCGCTTTTGTTAAACTTTCTTCCACAATTTCATCTAAAACAGCTTTATTCCGCTCTCCGGCATATTTCAATGCATGTGTGATATTCGCATAGATCGATTTCGGAAATGGATTTGGTTTTTGGAAAACCATTCCGATTTCCCTTCTCAAGCTGACAACGTTAATATTGCCGCCCAATATATTTAATCCCTCATAAAGGATTTCACCTTCCGCTCTTGCAGATGGAATTAAATCGTTCATTCGGTTAATATTTCTCAAAAAAGTGGATTTTCCGCATCCCGACGGCCCAATTAAAGCAGTCACCGCATTTTTTTCAATATCCATGTTTACATGATGAACGGCTTGTTTATTTCCGTAAAAAATAGACAGATCTTTGACCTCAAGCACGTGGTTCTGCTTCGGAACAATAACAGCTCGCTCAGGTTTTTCTTTTACCATTTGTTCAGACATGTTTTTCGCCTCTTTCCGTTCTAATTTGCCGTAAGCTTTTTGTAGATCATCGTGCCAAGCCATCTCGCTGCGAGATTAAACACAAGAACAGAAATCACCAGCACGGCAGAACCACCGTTGGCAATCGCTTCAGCATCCGGAATCATTCCTTGTGTATTGACGTTCCAAATGTGGACCGCAAGTGTTTCAGCGGGCCTGAAAATATTAAGCGGTGATGTTTCCGAAAACGGGTTCCACTCCGTAAAATTAAGACGCGGTGTTGTCAGGCCTGCCGTAAATAATAATGCGGCCGCTTCCCCGAACACCCTTCCTGACGCTAAAATTGCTCCTGTGATAATAGACGGAATCGCACTTGGAATTAAAACCGTTTTTACGGTATGCCAGCGTGATACACCTAAAGCGAGAGAGGCTTCCTTCAGATCTTTAGGGACTGAACGGATCGCGTCTTCTGTCACACGCACCATGACAGGAAGGTTAAAAACAGTTAACGCAAGCGCCCCGCCTATGATCGTATATCCCCAGCCTGTTAAGTTGACAAACATCAATAATCCAAACATCCCAATGACAATAGACGGAAGAGATGAAAGCACCTCTATACATGTTCTGATGAAGTCAGTTACTTTGTTATTAGGCGCGTATTCAGCCATGAAGACTCCGCCGCCCACACCGAGCGGGATTGTAATCAGCATTGTAATAAACAAAATATAAAAGGAGTTAAACAGCTGATCTCGTATGCCTCCTCCAGCTGCAATGGCGCTCGATTTTGTTGTAATAAATTGAAAACTGAGCTGAGAAACACCGTTTATAATAATATAGGAAAACAAACCTACTAAAATGGCAGCGATAATGGCTGCACACAAACCAAACATTCCGGTCGCCAGTTTATCTGTTATTTTGCGGTTCATTACACTTTCCTCCTAGATGACAAGTAGCGAATAAGCAGGATGAACAGGAATGACATCACCAGAAGCACAAGCCCCATTGACCACAGCGTATTGTTTTCAACACTTCCGTATGTGGTGTGGCCCATATTCAGCGTGATGATCGTTGTCAGCGTTCCCGCAGTGTCAAACAGGCTTTCCGGCAATACTCTTGTATTTCCAATGACCATCTGAACAGCCAAAGCTTCACCGAACGCCCGAGCCATGCCTAACACAACAGCTGTCATCAATGTTGGAAAAGCTGCAGGCACAAGTACTTTTCTGATCGTCTGCCATCTTGTCGCACCAAGCGCGTAAGAACCCTCTCGTAAACTCTTCGGAAGAGAAGCCATTGCATCAGCAGAAATCGATGTGATCGTCGGGAGAATCATGACGGAAAGGACAATCGTTCCCGCCAATAAACTGTGCCCTGTTCCGCTCGATTTGAACTGGGCGATAAACGGCACCAATACTGTAAGACCTATGAATCCATAAACAACAGATGGAATACCGACTAAAAGCTCAATCACCGGCTGCAGCACTTTCTTTCCCCAATTCGGGGCAATCTCTGTCATAAAAATCGCGCCTGCAATGCCAAGCGGCGCAGCGATTAGAGCAGAAAGAATCGTTACTGCAAATGAGCCAAAAATAAATGGCAGCACTCCGTATTTCGGATCACTATCTGTAGGATTCCAATTTAAGCTCGTTAAGAATTCAATTGGGCTTACACCATTTACAAGAAAAGATTGCAGCCCCTTCACGCCGAGGAAAATGGTGATTGCAACAGATGCCGCAATCATAATCAGCGCACATGCTGTCACAATCATTCTTCCCCGAACTTCATCCAATTGCCGATTTTGCCTTGAGCTGATTAAACGCTCGCTCACAGACATATTTTCTCTATTGTTTATCATTGTTTTACACTCCTATGAATGTGTTAAGAGGAGAAACGGTTGTCCCCGCACTCCTCTTTTTATTAAGATCAGCTTTGCTTCCCGTTGGCATCGCGTGTCACTTTCATATCAGTAACCGGAATGTAGCCTTGGTCAGTAACAATGCTTTTTTGAATGTCTTCACTCTTTAGATAATCAAGAAATTCTTTAGCTAAACCTGTCGCTTCACCTTTTGTATAAGAATGCTGATAAGCCCAGATCGGATACTCGCCAGTTGCTACATTTTTCGCTTCAGGTTTAACACCGTCAATAGATAGAGCAGTTACTTTGTCATCTGTTAAATATGAGAATGCAAGATATCCAATCGCTCCCGGAGTATCAGCAATGATTTTTTTCACCGTGTTGGAGGAATCTTCAGTAATGCCTTCTGCAGGTTCTTCTCCGTCAAGCGCATATTTCACAAATGTAGCACGTGTGCCGGAAGAATCAGGACGGTTTACAAGTGTAATCTTTTGGTCTTTGCCGCCGAGCTCTTTCCAGTTTTTAATTTTGCCAGTGAAGATTTTTTTCAATTCATCTTTTGAAATATCCTTCACACCAGCATCAGGGTTTACAGCTGCTGCCATACCAACTACAGCGACTTGATGATCGACAAGCGCTTTTGCATCGATGCCTTCTTTTTCTTCTGCAAAAACGTCTGAATTCCCGATCTGAACAGCTCCTTCAGAGACTTGAGAAAGCCCTGTTCCAGAACCGCCAGCTTGTACCTGTATATCAGCATCAGGGTTTTCTTCCATAAATTTTTCCGCGGCTGCAAGTACTAGTGGCTGCATTGCCGATGAACCAGAAATGGTTAAAGAACCTGATGCCTTTTCTTCTCCTTTTGCAGAATCGCTATTCGATTTTTTACTTTCTCCTGCATTTCCGCATGCAGCTGCAATCATCATAAATGCAGCCATCAGAAGCATAAGCACCAATTTGTTTTTTTTCATTTCCTGAATTCCCCCTGCGTATAATGTGTAATTTGTCCTACACGTATAGAGTAAAGGTTCTATGTAAAAAGGGTTTGAACCGAATGTTAAGGTTTTGTAAATCAGTGCGTTTTTTTGTATAAAAAAAACGCCCACATCATGTGAGCGTTTCTTTTTAGTTATCAGAAGACGTTGTGTTTTCTGCATTTTCTTCAATTTTGTCTTTATTCTTTTGCTGAGTATCTTCTTTGTCCTGCTTCGATTTCAGCTCAAAATATTTATCCATTACTTCCCTGCCGATTTCGTTTGTAATGGTATATTTAGCGCTGTAATCAATATAAGCCCAAGGGACTACTACAGAGATCGCAATCTCAGGATTATCAGCCGGTGCATAGGCAACAAGTGTCGTATTATAAGTCGATGTTCCTGTTTTTGATTTATCAGGTCCATCATAGAACGATTGTGCTGTTCCTGTTTTACCGGCAGGCTGATATGACGCTGAAGCAAATTGGCTGGCAGCTGTCCCTTTTGTCATCACCCGTCTGAATCCGGCCTGAACCTCTTTAATATATTCACTCTTCATGTCGATTTTATTCAGCACTTCCGGCTGAACGGATTGTACGACAGCACCGATTCCTTTTTCAGGATTAGGATCCCTGACTTCTTTCACAAGCTGAGGTTTTAAGCGATACCCGCCGTTTGCAATCGTTGATACGTATTGCGCCAGTTCCAGCGGTGTATATGTGTCGTATTGGCCGATTGCATAGTCAAGCAAGAATCCCGTCAATCTGTCTGTTCCTTTATAGCCTGTCATTTCATTCGGAAGATCAATTCCAGTTTTGACACCTAATCCAAATTGGCTGAAATAATTACGGAACGTATCAAAGGCCGTCGTATCAATCGGTAAAGCTTGGTGCGGTTTATATTCACCTTTTCCGAGCGCGATCGCTGTTTTAAACATAAATACGTTAGAAGACTGCTCTAAGGCTCTTTGAATATTGACCGGTCCTAAGTTAGTCCATGACTTTTTACCGCGTTTATCCTGACCAATATATAAAGGTTCATCTTGAAAAACAGTATTCAGATTGATGGCTCCGGTTTGAAGGCCTGTCAAGACTGTTGCGCCTTTGACTGCTGAACCCATGGCGTAAGATGACGTCATTGTACCTAAAGCGTAATCATCAATTTTATATTTCCCATTTTCTTGTTTAATCTGCTTGCCCGCCATTGAAAGCACTTCACCGTTTCTTGGGTCCATCATGACAACGAATGCCCGGTCTAACAATTGCGTGCTTGGTCTTGCTTTAGCAGATTTGAGGTTCTTCTCAATGATTTTTTCCACTTCTTTTTGCAAATCAATGTCAATCGTAAGGACGAGATCTTTACCGGCTTTGCCTTCAGATACCGTTTTTGTTCCCGTGACATTGCCGTTTGAATCTGTGATATTTTCGACTTTGGCTTTTTGGCCCTGCAGAAGGCTTTCGTATTGGTATTCCAGATAACTTTTTCCGACCCTGTCATTTCGGCTGTAGCCAAGCGACAGATAATGGTCGAGCAAGTTGGACGGCAATCCTTCATTAGAGCTGGACACACTTCCGAGCACTGAGCGAAGAAGGTTTTTATACGGATATTCACGTTCCCAATCGGACGTGACATCAACACCTGGCAGTTCGTCTAAATGTTCACTTACCACTGCCATTTCCTTCGCTGATACATCTTCGTTTTTGATATATTGAGGGGTCAATGCATAGCCCGAATCCATCTGTCTTTTGATAGCGAGGATCTGCATATCTTTATCCGTCAATTCATTCAGCTGCTTATCAGTAATCCGTTTTAGCTGAAGCTGGTATAAATCGTCATCGGATATTTTTTTGTCTTCAACCTGCTGTCTTTCTTTAGAGCTAATCAGCTTTTTCGCTTCTTTCGGTCTAGTCAAAATCCAATAATCTTTTTTATCCCGTTCTGTTACTTTTTTTGTATCGACTTTGATCATGTCAGACAGCTTTTTTGCGATCTTTAAGCGCTGTTCTTGCGTGGTCGATTTAGATCTCGTGTATGTGATTGCATTTAAAGCCTTATTTGTCACAATGGCATTAAAGTTTCGATCATAAATTTTCCCGCGCGGTACCGCTGAGCTGACTTCACTTTGTTCCTGCTTATTCGCTTGGTTTTTGTAATCATCGCCTTGCACGATCTGCTTGATGCCCAGTTCCACAATAATCCAGGTAAATATAACAAAGGCAGCTAAAAATAAAATATTCAGCCGGATCGGAAGCGACTTCTTTTTCTCTTTATGATTTTGCTTTTTTGGTTTATTTCTCCTCATAACATCACCTTTTCTATTTACAGAAAGAAAAGACACTCAAGTAAGAGTGCCAGTTTTCATTTTAAAGGTTTTTTCGACTTTTTTCTACAGATAACCCCTTTTTGGCAAAAAAATTATCTCTCGCCTTTTAACAGGGTCGGTTCTGTTACCCGTTTTTGGCCATCTTCTTCCATGGTTTCATTTTCCCCTTCTTTCTCCTTAAAACGGATATCCTTGACAAAGTAATAAATCAAAGGATGTCCTATACCCAATATCGCAAGTGACAAAGGAATTCCCACATCCTCTTTCAGAAGGGCCACAATCAGGAGAAAGCACAAAATGGAAACAATTCTGCCGGCGTTCAAGAACATTTCTCTAAGCACGATATATTCAATTCTTGCTTTTCTGGCATGCCTCGCCCGCCCTATCACATCATATGTAAGTGATACATATGGCACAAGCAACAGAGGATAGCCGATGGCAATAAAAACGCCGTACGTTAATAATGTCGAAAAGCTCATATGAAACAGAATCAAAAACAGCGCCCCATACAAAATAAGTCCGCCCAGCAAAATCGATTTTTTTCTCGCCTTTTTCTTAATCAGCCTGGATGCAAAGTAGTAGGCAAAGAAGGAAACAGCTGAATTGACAAGACCGAATGTACCGAGAGCAAGTTCGCTGTTTGTCTCAATAAATACAAACACACTGATTAAAAAGACAAAAATCCCTTCTCTCAAACCCTGAAAAAAATGCGCATTCGTGATTCTCCGCCAATTCATATTGCTATGGCGCTCTCCAAATACTTTGCTCAGCATAAAACGGCCCTTTGATTCTCTCCGTTTTAAGAAAAAGCTCATCACGACAGCCAGGGCAAATAAACTGAGGGAGAGACTGAAAATCACTGTATAACCCGTATTATTTTCAAGCCTTGAGATCACGAATCCGGCTACAATCGGGCCGATCATTCCTGCAGAGGAAGACAGAATGCCCATAAACCCGTTGAAAAAGTCTCGTGTATCCGGCTCTGTTATTTCAAAGGTCAGTACGTTAAACGCTAGCCAATAAAAGCCATAGCCAACTCCGAGCACCGCGCCGATTAGCACGAGGCGGCTGGCCGCCGTTTCTCCGGCTAAAAGCACACTTAAATAAAAGGCAGCTAAAAAAATGACGCCGAACCTTAAAATGAATACCCTGTCTATTTTTTTGGCTAACCGTCCAGCCAAATAAAAGGTTATCGGCTGCATTGTCACAATGGATAAATTATATATCGCCAAATCAATAAATTTCCCTGACTGCTTCCAAAGATACACATTAACAAATGTATTGGACAGTGCAATTCCCAGCGAGTAAAGCCCGCCAATGGTCAGCAGAAAGAGTAACCCTTTGTTTACGTCTACATCGCCTATCACTTTTTTTAGTTTGCTCATTACTGACTCCCCTTTACTATCCCTTAGTCTGTCTCACTCAAACCGAGATATGTAAAAAGAAGACATAAAAAAACAAGGTCCCATAATGAGGACCTTGTTTGTGCCATTATTTTGCTTCGCTGTATAGACGAGCCACTTCGTCCCAGTTTACAACATTCCAGAAAGCTGAAATGTAATCAGGACGGCGGTTTTGATAGTTAAGGTAGTAAGCATGCTCCCAAACGTCAAGACCTAAGATAGGCGTTTTGCCTTCTGAAAGCGGAGAATCTTGGTTTGGCGTGCTTGTGATTTCAAGTTTACCGTTGTTCACAACAAGCCATGCCCAGCCAGAACCGAAGCGTCCAGCTGCTGCTGCTGCGAATTGCTCTTTGAATTTGTCAAAGCTTCCAAATACACTGTTGATCTCTTCAGCAAGCGCGCCAGTCGGTTCGCCTCCGCCGTTTGGAGATAAAAGTGTCCAGAATAATTTGTGGTTCGCGTGTCCGCCGCCGTTGTTGCGGACTGCAGTGCGGATGTTTTCAGGAACAGAATCAAGATCAGCAACAAGCTCTTCAACTGATTTGTTGGCAAGAGCAGTGTTTCCTTCAACCGCTTTGTTTAAATTTGTCACGTATGTGTTGTGGTGTTTCGTATGGTGAATAGTCATAGTTTCCTTGTCGATATGCGGTTCTAAAGCATCGTACGCATAAGGTAATTCTGGAAGTTCGTAAGCCATGATAATTCCTCCTTAGTATATATGTACTGAAATGCCGCTTCACAGCGAGCCTTTCTTCATTCAATGTAACAAAAGAATGCTTTGTAATCAATGAAAAAGCTCACGATTTGGCTCATTTCAGCGGACATATTTCACTTTAACCGATAATCGGTCCCATTAAACCTGCCGCCAGCATTTCTTATAGGACCGTCCATAAAAAGTATCCGATCATCAAAAGCTGTATGATGCCCTTTGCAATAACCCCTGTTAAAAAACCAATGAGTGAGCCGAGGCCAATTTTAAACGCTGACTTTAAGTCCTTCTGATGGACGATAAGTTCTGCGCAAACAGCCCCGATAAACGGCCCCAATATGATCCCTGCAACCGGAATGACAAAAGGCCCGATTAATAAACCGATCGTGCTTCCCCATATGGCAGCTTTGCTTCCTCCGAACCTTTTTACTCCAAGCAGATTCGACACGTAATCTGCTGCGAATAATACTGCAGCAAAAACTGCCTCAACAAGCCAGAACATATAAGAATACGGACTGAATGAAAATAAAAATCCGTACAATACAAATCCGGCAACAATAAATACTACGCTCGGAATAACAGGATACACCAGCCCGATAAAGGCAATGATAAAAACCGCTGCAATCAACAGCCAATACAACATATCCATAGCTTCCATCCTCCCATTTTACTCTGTCTTCTTCATGTCTTCCTTGTATTCACACGCATGCAACGATACAATAAGCAACATATATTAGTTTAGCTAGGAAGTGAAGATAGTGAATGTGTTTCAGCTTTTCATTAAAAGTACATACTCTCCCCGTGATATTGCAAAAACAAGATTTCAAGGAATCGGAAAAGCGATTCTTTATGTATTTTTGCTCTCTGTCCTGTTTGCAATCCCTACCGCTTATTATGTAAGTACAGGGACCGTAAAATCAATGAACGGCTTTAAAACTGTTTTAAACAAAGATTTCCCTGATTTCACAATTTCAAACGGCAAACTTCAAACGGATGAGAAAAAAGCCACGGAATCTCAAGCAAATGGTTTCGTTATCGTGTTCGATCCGACAGACTCCTATGGCACTGAACAAATTGAAGCAAAGCAAAACGCGATCGGCATCCTTCAGAACAAATTTGTTTTGGCCATTGACGGACAAGCCCAAGAAATGTCTTACTCAATGATGCCGTCAGAGTTACAGAAAAAAGATGTCATTGCAGGGTTAAACCAAAATAAAGCGATGATTGTAACTGTTCTCTCAGCTCTTATTTTTCTCGTAACAGCAGCGGGAAAATTTATTGAAGTATCGTTTTTAGCGCTTATCGGGTTAATCATTAAGAATTCGCAGAAAAAACATTTATCCTATCATCAGCTCTGGAAGCTTTCTGCTTATTCCATCACCCTTTCAACTGTATTCTTTACAATCATGCGGGCATTAGAAGCAACCGTACCAAGTGAATTTTTACTAAACTGGTTTGTCAATTTTGTCATCCTGTTTCTCGTTTTAAAAGAGATTCCGTCCAAAAAAGCTGCTGTATAAACCGAGGCTGCATTCGCAGTCTCTTTTCTTTTGTCATGAATCGAAATGGACAAGCATACTATGATATAAAATTTCGTATGCGGGAGGAAAAGCGATGAAGCGTCTCACCTTAGTATGCAGCATTGTTTTTATACTTTTTATTCTTTTTTATGACCTTAAAATTGGAACAATACCCATTCAGGACCTCCCTGTCTATGAAGCATCAGCAAAAACGGCTGCACAAGAACCGGCTTATAAAACGGTGAAGGTAAAGCCGGGTGATACGGTTATGTCGATAGTCGGATCAGCAGGTTCTCCGGATGACATTGTAAAGGATTTTGAAGCACTGAATCCAAATGTGAAAGCCAATGACATTCAAGCGGGAACAGCGTATAAATTCCCGGTCTACCCTTAATTTAACGTTAATTTCTTGTCAGTTCGGCGAAGACACTGTTACAATGTAATTTGTAAAATAAATTCACATAAACCATACTAGAATTGTTATATCTAGAAGCGGCAACTACAATTAAGGAGCGATTGCAAGTGAGTGAAATCACACATCGTACAAAAACGCGTCCCGTCAAAGTGGGACCTTTAACAATAGGCGGCAACAATGAAGTTGTCATCCAAAGCATGACAACAACAAAAACACATGATGTAGAAGCAACGGTTGCGGAAATTAACCGTTTGGCTGAAGCCGGATGCCAAATCGTTCGGGTAGCATGTCCGGATGAACGGGCAGCAAACGCCATTGCGGATATTAAAAAGCGCATTTCCATTCCTCTTGTTGTTGACATACATTTCGATTATAAACTTGCGTTGAAAGCCATTGAAGGCGGCGCAGATAAAATCCGAATCAACCCCGGCAACATCGGCCGACGCGAAAAAGTTGAAGCGGTTGTTAAAGCGGCCAAAGACAAAGGCATTCCGATCAGAATCGGAGTAAACGCCGGTTCATTGGAAAAACGTATTTTAGAAAAATACGGTTATCCGACTGCCGATGGAATGGTAGAAAGCGCACTTCATCACATTAAAATTCTTGAGGATCTTGATTTTCACGATATTATTGTCAGCATGAAGGCCTCTGACGTGAACCTTGCAATCGAGGCTTATGAAAAAGCGGCGAAAGCGTTTGACTACCCGCTTCACCTCGGGATCACCGAGTCAGGAACGCTGTTTGCCGGCACAGTAAAGAGCGCAGCAGGACTCGGCGCCATTTTAAGCAAAGGCATCGGGAACACCATGCGCATTTCACTAAGCGCAGACCCTGTAGAAGAGGTAAAAGTAGCAAGGGAGCTTCTGAAATCTTTCGGCTTAGCCTCCAATGCTGCCACGCTCATCTCATGTCCGACTTGCGGCCGTATTGAGATTGATCTAATCAGCATTGCCAATGAAGTGGAAGAGTATATTTCTAAGATAAAAGCGCCGATTAAAGTTGCTGTTCTCGGCTGCGCTGTAAACGGACCTGGTGAAGCGAGAGAAGCTGATATCGGAATCGCCGGCGCACGCGGTGAAGGACTGCTGTTCCGGAAAGGGAAAATTGTCCGTAAGGTTCCAGAGGAAACGATGGTAGAAGAACTCAAAAAAGAAATTGACATTCTTGCTGAGGAACACTACGCAAAACTTGAAGCTGAAAAAGCAAAATTAAAAGAAGAAACACAAAAAGCTTGACGGGAACCCGTCAAGCTTTTTTGTGTTAGAAAAATGGAATAATAAATATTCCAAGCACTAATGAAACGACACCGATACCCATTGCCCAGGCTCCAAGGCCTTGAGCACCTCTTCTTCTTGCGATATAGCCGACAATAATACCGGCAGCTCCCAATAAAACAGGCAGTACAAACAATGAAATGATGGACAAGGCTAAAGCGATGTACCCTATTCCCCGTCCTTCATTGACATTGCCGCCGCTGCGATCATTGTCTTGGTCATTGCTGCGGTCAGCAGCACGATAAGGCTCTGCGATTTCAGCAGCTGTTTCCTCAAAAAAACCGTCATTGTCGCGGGTAATATTTGTCCCTTCAGATCCATGATCAACATAGTAACTGTTGTTATCACGCTTTTCGTAATCGTTTGCCACCTTCAATTCCCCCTTCTGTTTTATTAAAGGAGCTTTTATAGTTTGATCCATTTTGCCTGATTCATGTTTGCTAAACTTTTCTGTTAATGTCAATTGTTTATGTTACACTTGAAGGGATGAAACTGAAGGAGTGTGGGCATGTTACGCTTAGGAATAGATATTGACGGCACAATCACGGCTCAGGATACATTCGTCCCTTATTTGAACCGTTCGTTTAATCTTTCCATTTCATTAAACGATATGACGGATTATGATTTAACAAAGCTGTTAAACATTACCCAGGAAGAATTTTGGGATTGGATGAATCAAAATGAAGCGATCATATATAAGGAAGCATTGCTTGCACAGCATGCGAAACAGTCACTTGATCTTCTCAAAGAGGAGCACAAGCTTATTTATATTACAGCGAGACGGACTCATTTAACTGATATTACCTATGAATGGTTTGACAGACAAAACATTCATTATGACCACATCGAACTCGTTGGCGGTCATCACAAAGTTGAAGCGGTCAAGAATCATAACATCGACCTGTTTTTTGAGGATCATCACGGGAACGCCATGATGATTGCGAAAGAAGCCGGGATACCGGTGATTTTGTTCAATTCCCCTTATAATCAGCTTCCGATTGATTCAAACATCATCAGAGTAAACAACTGGCTAGAAGCCGTTCAATGGATGAACAACAACAAGCATCACTTAATACGCGTCAATAACTGAAAAAGGAGCCCAAACCGGGCCCCTTTTTCATATATACGCATTTTACGCAGTAGTGTTTTCTTGGTTTTCCGCTGTACAATCAGGGCATGTGCCATAAATCTCAAATTTATGCCCGCTGACCTGATAGCCATCCAAATCATCACAAAGCTTGTCCATCGGACATGATTCAATTTCCTTTGTTTTGCCGCAGGCAAGACAAATAAAATGATGGTGGTGATGGGTGAATGAACACTTAAATCGGAAGAGCTTTTCACCGGACAGCTCAGTTGTTTCCAAAATCCCAAGTTCTTCATATAAAGAAAGATTTCTGTAGATTGTATCAAAGCTTAAGCCTGGATAATCATTATTCAGTGCAGACAGTACGTTTTTAGCGGTAAGATATCTGTCTGAATCAGCAAAAAGCTGCAGCATATCCTCCCGTTTGTTTGTATATTTATATCCGTTTTCTTTTAGTAGGTTCAACGCTTCTTGTACGTTCATGAAGGGTCCCCCTTTTCGCTTTGCTTAAGAACGTATCACATGTATGAAAAAGAAAATGGCAGCTGTCTGTCCAGCAAGCCATTTTCTTTACTGCAGATAAAATTATAC
Source organism: Bacillus sp. FSL R5-0416 (assembly GCF_037975425.1). Classification (NCBI taxonomy): domain Bacteria; kingdom Bacillati; phylum Bacillota; class Bacilli; order Caryophanales; family Bacillaceae; genus Bacillus; species Bacillus sp. FSL R5-0416. The sequence goes on from NZ_CP150252.1 coordinate 2,589,188, forward strand.
CCATAAAATGAATAAAAGTAAATGAAAGCCTAGTGGATTGCGTTTTTGAATTTTCCGCCTCTCGTTTCATGAGTATTCATAATTGTTATGAATGCATTTTGATCAACTTCAAACACGATCGATTTGAGCTTTGTCACTTCCAGCCTTGTGACAACCGCGTAAATTACGTCTTTTTCTTCGTCCGTATATCCGCCTTTCCCCTTCAGCTTCGTTGTGCCCCGACCGAGACGGTGCAAAATCGCGTCGGAAATCTCATCATACTGCTCAGACACAATAATGACAGCTTTTGTTTCATCAAGCCCTTGGATCACGGCATCAATCGTTTTCATCGCAATATAATAAGTCATGAATGAGTACATCGCTTGCTCAGGACCGAACACAAAAACTGCCCAAATGAAAATGAACACATTGATGAACATAACGAACTCACCTACTGAAAACGGGAGTTTTTTGGTCAGCAAAATACCGAGAATTTCTGTACCATCCATTGAACCTCCGTTTCGAATAACAAGCCCGACGCCAAAGCCGAGTAAAAGACCTCCGAACACAGTAGCCAAAATAGGCTGGGTTGTAATGGCTTCTACATTGTGAAGTGAGGATTCAATAACGGCAAGCCCGACAATCCCTATAAACGTAGAGACTAGAAAGGTCTTACCGATATATTTATATCCGAAGATCATAAAAGGAATATTTAATATGACAACGAAAAAAGCGAAATTCAGAAAGGGGTTTGACATAAAGAGGTGGTCTAAAATAAGTGATACACCGATAATCCCGCCATCAATAAAATCATTGGGGATTAAAAATAATTCAATACTTACAGCCGCAGATGCAGCTCCTACCAGAATCATAAAGACCCTGAAAATAAAATGGGTAAATGTTTCTTTCTTATGTTGTTTTGTTGGGGTCATAAAATCTCCTTTCCTGCAATAACTATTTTAAATACATTATAAATCTATTTTACCATTAAACACTGACACATTTTACTGATTTGCCCATACATTAAGTCTGGAGGTGGATTGACCGATGATTTTATTTCAAAGAATTATTTTACAGCGGCTTAATCAGGCTACTGCTGATGATTTGCTGAAGTACTCAAAACAATACGGAATCAGCTTAACAAGATCGCAGGCCGTTGAAGTAGCGAACCTGTTATACGGGAAAAATGTAAACATCTTTAATGAGAGTGAACGAATGCGGCTGCTGAAACAAGTAGAGACGATTACATCGAAAGAAACAGCTCAAACAGTTAATGAACTATTCAAACAATTTACAAGCTAAAAAATGGGGGTGTTATCCCCCATTTTTTATTGCTGTAAAATCTTTTCGAGCAATGTATCATCAAATTGTTTTTCTTTCAGCATTTCAATCTCAAAACGGTATGGCGGTTTTTTGTTCTTTTTATCTTCACCGACATATGGTGTTTCAAGAATTTTTGGAATGTCTTTTAACTGCTCATGGTGAACAACATATTGCAGTGCGTCAAAACCTATTTCACCAAAGCCAATATTTTCATGGCGGTCTTTTCTCGCACCTTTGACATTTTTGCTGTCATTGATATGAAGCACTTTAATACGGTCAATGCCAATGATTTTATCGAACTCATTTAGCACTCCGTCAAAGTCTTCGACAATGTTATATCCGGCATCATGTGTATGGCACGTGTCAAAGCACACTGACAGCTGCTCATTGTGTGTAACGCCTTCGATAATCTGCGCAAGCTCCTCAAAGCTTCTGCCGCATTCTGATCCTTTTCCAGCCATTGTTTCTAATGCAATCTGGACATTTTGATTCGGATCAATCACTTCATTTAAGCCTTCAATAATTTTTTTGATGCCGGCTTCAGCTCCTGCCCCTACGTGAGCGCCAGGATGAAGGACAATTTGCTTCGCTCCGATGGCCGCTGTCCGTTCAATTTCTGAACGAAGAAAATCAACACCCAGCTCAAAAGTGGACGGATTTGTCGTGTTGCCAATATTAATAATATAAGGCGCGTGTACGATAATCTCGTCAATGCCGTTTTCTTGCATATGTGCCCGGCCTGCTTCTATATTTAAGTCTTCAATTTTCTTTCGGCGCGTATTTTGCGGTGCGCCTGTATAGATCATAAACGTATTCGCCCCATAAGAGACTGCTTCCTGGCTTGCAGCCAGAAGCATATGTTTTCCGCTCATAGAGACGTGTGAGCCTATTCTCAGCAACAGGTTCCCCTACTTTCTTTTCTTAGATTGGTTTCTTCTCTGTTTTTTCTTGATTTTCTCCATCTCATAGCTCATTTTCTTTTTATACCCAGGCTTAACCTTCTTCGGCTTTTTCACGAGACGATGAGCAATTTCATCCGCTTCATTCGGCGTTTTTTTACGCTTTTTGCGGCGCTGACGGTCATCGCCTTTTTTCCATTCGCCCTTTTCAAGCTCTAAGTAATCAAATTCGATGCCTATTTTTTCAAGTCTTACTAATGCATCCTCATCAGTAAGCTCATAAATGGTCATCGCTTGTCCTGATGAGCCGGCACGAGCCGTTCTGCCCACACGGTGAACATAGAAATCGAGATCATCCGGCAGCTCATAGTTGATAACATGGCTGACACCTTTAATATCAATACCTCTTGCGGCAAGGTCAGTTGCAATGATATATGTGAATTCCAAATCATTGATCTGCTTCATGACTTTTTTCCGCTCACGTGGTGTTAATCCGCCGTGCAGCAAGCCGATTTTCATGCCTTTGCCAGTCAGATACTGGGCAATATGGTCAGCCGTATTTTTCGTGTTGGCAAACACAATCCCCAGGTATGGATTCAGATGCGACATGATGTCAAAAAGGAGCTTGTCCTTGTCACGATGTTTCGAAGGAATGAGGATATGCTCGATTTTCGCAGCAGTCACCTGTTTTGGCTCCACATGGGCGTATTTCGGATTTTCCATGTATTTCTTCAAGAATGGTTTCAGCTTTTCCGGTATGGTCGCTGAGAACACAAGCATTTGCAGATCCTCAGGCATGCGGGAACCGATGTAATCTACATCTGCAAGAAATCCCATGTCCAGCATTAAATCCGCTTCATCAATAACAAGAGATTCCGCTTTATGAACACTTAACGCCTGTTCTTTGATTAAGTCAGCAATCCGTCCGGGTGTACCGACAACTAGATGCGGCTGTATTTTCAATTTATCAATTGATTTTTGTTTATCAGTGCCTCCGATAAAACATTTCGAGCGAATCTGACTGCCTTCCTCACCCTGCGTGATTTTAAGCGCTTCCTGATAAATCTGGTTGGCTAGCTCTCTTGTCGGAGCCGTAATGACTACCTGAACGACATCCTTAGCAGGATCGATTTTGTTTAATAAAGGCAGTAAATAAGCGTGAGTCTTTCCGGTACCCGTCTGAGACTGGCCGATGACGCTTTCTTTTTTTAACACTGCAGGAATCAGCCTTTTCTGGATATCAGTCGGTTCGTAAAAACCAAGGCGATGTACTGCATCTATAATAAATGGTTTCAATTCATAAAGTTCAAATTTCGTTTCTTTCATTTTTCCCAGCTCCTTAAAGCGGCACATTATGTGTCCATCATCACATTATACCCGATTTTGCTTAAAAACACCACGTTTGCAAGGCGTTTGTTTTATTCAGTTATGTAAAGCAAATACCGCAGCCCATGCATATTCTAATAGCAGAGAGAGCTGAAAGGAGGTACAAGTATGTTTTCACCGCAGCAGCCAATGAGAAATTACCCACAGCCCGGACCGCCCCGCCCCATGCCAAATCAGCGAATGATGGGCAGAAGACCGCCTAATATGCGAGGACCTTCATTTGGAGCACAGCAGCAAGGTTTTCAGCAAGCCGGACAATTTCTTCCTCAGGCAAATGCCGGAGCGAGAAATGGTGCAGGTGCAGGCGGAGGCTTAAAAGGAATGCTGTCAAGGTTCCTACCCGGCGGAGGAGGCGCTGGCAGTGCCGGAGTTCCAGGAGTTCCAGGAGCAGGTGCCGCAGCGAGCGGAGGTGCTGGCCTGCAAGGCATTCAAAATATCGCCAATCCTGCATCATTATCCAGTATGCTTGGAAATGTGCAAAAAGTACTCGGCATGGCGCAGCAAGTCACCCCTATGATCCAGCAGTACGGCCCATTAGTCCGAAATCTGCCAGCAATGATGAAGCTGTACAGCCAATTAAGTAAAAGTGATGATACTGAAACAGAGGCCAATGAGGAAAGTGAAAAACAATCCGTTTCAGAAGAATCATCAGAAAAAGAAAAAGAGACTGAAACAAAAACCTCAGATGGGAACAAAAAATCAAAACCAAAAAGTTCTTCTCTCCCAAAAAAATCTAAAACAACTGACAATAAAGAACAAGAATCAAAAACATCTGCCCCGATGAAAAAGGAAGCTGCCTCTCCTGCTCCGAAAAGAACATCAGGCAGTTCAAAACCGAGATTATATATTTAACATTCTTTGATATCTGAAGTGAGATTGGCTATAATGAGATCAGAAGAATGCAAGAATAGAGCCGTTTGATTACGGCTTTTTATATTGCCTTTACTCACTTCAGTATTGGAGGACAACCGAAAATGGACGTAATTAAAATTTCACCGCGCGGCTATTGCTATGGTGTTGTTGATGCTATGGTCATTGCCAAAAATGCGTCACTAGATAAAAGCTTGCCAAGACCCATCTATATACTCGGGATGATTGTTCATAATAAACACGTCACTGATGCGTTTGAAGAGGAAGGGATTTTTACATTGGACGGCTCTAACCGTCTGGACATCTTAAAGCAGGTTGACAAAGGAACTGTCATTTTCACTGCGCACGGTGTTTCTCCCGAAGTCAGAAGAATCGCAGAAGAAAAAGGGTTAGTCGCAATTGATGCTACATGTCCGGATGTGACGAAAACTCATAATCTAATCTTAGAGATGAAAGAAAAAGGATATCACGTAATCTATATCGGCAAAAAAGGGCATCCAGAGCCTGAGGGAGCCGTTGGCGTAGCGCCGGAGATCGTTCACTTAGTTGAAACAGAAGAAGATGTAAAGAACCTTGATATCCAAGCAGAGAAGTTAATCGTGACGAATCAAACAACAATGTCTCAATGGGATGTCCACGACATTATGGAGCTTGTCAAAGAAAAATATCCTCATGTCGAATATCACCAAGAGATTTGCCTCGCTACTCAAGTGCGGCAGGAAGCTGTATCAGAGCAGGCAAAAAAAGCGGACTTAACAATCGTTGTCGGAGACCCGAAAAGCAACAATTCAAATAGGCTTGCTCAAGTGTCAGAGGAAATAGCCGGGACAAAAGCATACCGGATCGGCGACTTAAGCGAATTGAAGCTCGAATGGCTGAAAGGCGTTAATACCGTTGCAGTTACAGCGGGAGCTTCAACACCGACGCCGATCACAAAAGAAGTCATTCGCTTTTTAGAGCAGTTTGATCACGAAGATCCATCAACTTGGACAACTGAACATAATATACCGCTCAAAAAAATACTTCCAAAAGTAAAAGCAAAAAACTGAGGCTGTAAAAGCCTCAGTTTTTTTATAGAAATGTAAATGGATTTGTATCTGTTTCAGAAACAAAGATATTCACGTCAAACTTTTTATCATTACACATTGATGTCAGCTTTCTCGTGACGCCTTCTTTCATGATTTTTTCCGCATAGTGTCCCGGATCAACCACATTTAGGCCAAGCATCATCGCATCATGGGCCACATGGAAGTATAAATCTCCTGTGACGTAAACATCGGCTCCCTTTCGTTTTGCATGATGAATATACTTGTTTCCATCTCCACCAAGAACAGCTACCTTTTTCACCATGCTGTCAGCATCCCCCACCATTCTGACACCATTGACGTCAAGCTTGTCTTTCACAAATAAAGCGAATTCCTTAAGCGTCATCTCATTTTTAAGGGTTCCGACACGGCCGAGCCCTTTTTCGGCGGGAGTCTGTTCGACAGGATAGATATCGTAAGCGACTTCTTCATATGGATGGCTTTTTATCATTGCGTTGATAACAGCTTTTTCGATGCTGTTAGGAAATACAGTCTCAAGTCTTACTTCATGAACAAGCTCAAGCTCTCCCACTTCACCGATAAAAGGATTAGCTCCGTCCAATGGCTTAAAGCTGCCGATTCCTTCAGATGAAAACGCGCAATGGCTGTATTCACCGATATGGCCGGCCCCCGCATTTCCGACCGCGGCTCTGACCTGCTCTTCATATTCCTTCGGCACGTAAACTGCCAGCTTTTTCAGAGGATCCGTATAAGTAGGCGCCAGCACTTCCGTCTCACTCAGCTCTAATGCTTCAGCAAGCAAATCATTCACGCCGCCGTCCGCAACGTCTAAATTTGTATGAGCTGCATAAACAGCAATATCATGCTTCAAACACTTTTCAATTAACCTTCCGGCAGGCTGATCTGTTGAAATATGCTTTAGCGGCCGGAAAATAGGAGGATGGTGTGCAATAATCAAGTCAACCTCTTTTTCAATCGCTTCATCGATGACGCTCTCTAACACATCAAGTGTAACCATCACATTTTTAATTGGTTTGTTTAAAGTGCCGATTTGCAGGCCGATTTTATCTCCTTCAACCGCATAGGCTTTCGGAGAAAATTGTTCAAACAGCTGGATGATCTGCTGCCCATTTACACTTTTAGCCATGATCGATTACCTCCTTTAACAGCTCCATTCGATCGGAGAGCTCCTTTAATTTTTGTTTGTTTTGCTCTGTATCTGCCGCTTGGCTGATCTGTTCATAAATGCTTTGAGTGTGCTGAAGCTCTTGTGTCCACTTTTTCAAAAAGACTGCATTTTTTTCTTTTGCCAAGAAAGGGCCTACGAGCATCCCGGCTGATAAAGAAATACCGTCATAAGCCGCATCCCTGTCTCCCGCTTCTGCTACCAGCACCTCATAGCACTTTCCGTCCTCTGCAAGGATTACCTCATCTATCAGCGCATATCCTTCTTTATAAAGCCACTCCCTGATATGAACAGCATGAATATTCGGCTGTAAAATGAGCCGTTCCTTCCCCGTTAATTTGTCTTTGCCCGCTTCTAAAATGTGAGCGATCAAAGCCCCGCCCATTCCTGCAATCGTAATGGCATCAGCTTCACCTTTTTTAATCACTTCCAGTCCGTCTCCCTGCCTTACAGAAATGTGCGAGATTAAGCCTGATTTTTCAACCTGCCGCTTTGCAGACAAAAATGGGCCGTCTGTTATTTCTCCGGCAATCGCCCCGCTGGCTTTATGATTCAGCACCGCATAACAAGGAAGGTAGGCGTGGTCAGAGCCGATATCGGCCATCACCGCTCCATTCGGTATGTACTCCGCTACTGTTTGCAATCGTTTAGATAATTTTAATTCGTTCACTTGTCATCACAACTTTTCTCAATCATTTTTTCCTTTACTATCATATAAAAAATCAGCCCGGAATCCAAGCTGAAGCAAATGATTTTGAAATTATTTCTTTTGATGCGGGTCTGCACGCGGCAGTCAAAAATAAAAGGCTGTCGAGAACATCTCGGCGGCCTGTGAATGTATAAAGAGAAAAATAGTTCTTTTATTTAATTTTTGACACCCACTCTGCCATATCATCCAGCTTATCGGCCGGAACAAGACCGGAAGGCATTCCATTACCGCCTTTTTCGATCTTTGTTTTAATTTCAGCGACATCTTTCTTATCCCCTACACCTTTTAAGCTAGGACCCGAAACACCTTCATAATTTTCACCGTGGCATGCGATGCAGTTTGCCTTGTAAATTTCTTCTGGTGAAGCGTTCGCATCTTTCTTTTCAGCAGATTTGCTTTCTCCTCCGCTCGCAATCTCCCGAGAGTCATCAAGTCCTTTTACTGATAAAAAGAAAGTTAGACCAATTCCTAAAACAGCGATCAGCAAAAATGGAATAAGCGGGTTCCATTTCATTTCCCTTCCCCCTTTTTGATCCTTCCCCCTATGTAAACACTTCTAATTCTAACTTATTTTTACAAAAAGTAAATGGATTGCTATACAAAAGTTTTTTATTCACACTTTATACAAAATTGAATAGAAACATGCCTAAATCTCTAATATCCTTTTTATTCTATTGTATAATGTATTGTATACGCTTACAATAGAAAATATGGAATTAGATTTTGAAATTTTTCACCACAATGTTCATTTGCAAATGACATCATTTTTCAGTAAAATAAAGGCATATTATCCATATATCTTTTTAAAAAAAGAAGAACGGATCTTCAAGACCCGTTCCATCTTATTCGAGGAAATCTTTCAAACGTTTACTTCTGCTAGGATGTCTTAGTTTCCGCAACGCTTTGGCTTCGATTTGTCGAATACGCTCTCTCGTTACTCCAAATACTTTGCCGACCTCTTCTAATGTTCTTGTACGCCCGTCATCAAGACCGAATCGAAGACGCAATACATTTTCTTCACGATCAGTTAACGTATCAAGCACATCTTCCAGCTGCTCTTTCAATAGCTCGTATGCGGCGTGGTCAGAAGGTGAAGTTGCTTCTTGGTCTTCAATGAAATCACCAAGGTGCGAGTCATCCTCTTCACCGATCGGTGTTTCCAGAGATACCGGCTCTTGAGCAATCTTTAAGATTTCGCGTACTTTTTCAGGCGTTAAATCCATATCTTCCGCAATTTCTTCAGGTGTTGGTTCTCTGCCTAAGTCTTGCAGTAATTGACGCTGCACACGGATTAATTTATTAATGGTTTCAACCATATGAACGGGAATCCGGATCGTTCTCGCCTGATCGGCAATGGCGCGTGTAATCGCCTGTCTGATCCACCACGTAGCATACGTACTGAATTTATAACCTTTGCGATAATCAAATTTTTCAACGGCTTTCATCAGGCCCATGTTTCCTTCCTGGATCAGATCAAGGAACAGCATACCGCGTCCGACATAACGTTTTGCGATACTGACAACAAGCCGCAGGTTCGCTTCAGCCAATCTGCGTTTAGATTCTTCGTCACCTTCTTCAATCTTTTGAGCGTAGGCGATTTCTTCTTTTGCAGAAAGAAGGTTAACCCGACCGATTTCCTTTAAATACATACGAACTGGGTCATTGATTTTAACGCCAGGCGGTACACTTAGGTCATTAAGGTCAAATTCTTCTTCGGCTTTGGCAAGCTGCTGAATATTAGGATCTTCTGTTTCTTCATTCTCACTAATTAATTCAACACCTTGTTCACCTAAAAATTCATAATACTCATCCATTTGGTCTGATTCAATTTCAAAGCTGGACATACGCTCAGCAATTTCTTCATATGTCAAAACGCCACGTTTTTTACCAGACTCTGTTAATTGCTCTTTTACTTGGTCGAATGTTAATTCTGTCTCGTGGGTTTGTTTATCAGCCATTATGGATCCCTCCTTCCAAAGCTTGCAACGAATTCTATAAGCGGTATGATTCTTATTCGGTCCATTCAGGCGTTTTCTATGTGAACTGCCTTTAACAATGTGCGAATAATGAAATGACAATTCATGATGAGGTTAAGCGATCTATTTGCTCCTCCGCAAGGAATCATTGCCAATAAATGCTCCTCATCAGTTCTCCAGTTATTTTAAAGATCGGTTCAATGTAACGATTTCTTGAGCCAGAGAAGCAGCTCTTAAAAAATCTTTTTGCCTTTCGGCTTCGGCTCTTTCCGCCTCTTTTTCTTTTATCATTGACCAATTTCTTTGATTCAACACTTTTTTTACATAATCTGATAACTCGGCTTCGCTAAGCTCTTGATTAACCTGAAGCATTAATATATCAGACAAGAGCTGGCTTATATGATCATCCGTCACCCTGGCCATCAGATGCTGAGGCGTCAGCTCGGCTCCCTCTTCATAAAAAGCATAAAGATAGGCGGCTAATGCCCGGTGCTCATCAATATTAAATTGAAACCCTACCCGGTCAATCACTTTTTTGATGACGCTCCGATCTCGAAGCATGTGAGCGAGTAACAGCCTTTCTGCATTTTCATACGCCGGACGCAAACGTTTTTGCCTTGCTTTTGTCGTCAGATGCGCTCGCCGCGTTTTTGTTTCACCGCTATTGTCAGCAGGTTTGTTTTGCTTGCTGAAAACAGACAGCTGCTCAGTTAAAGACTCCTGTGAAAGCGAAAACTCTGAAGCAAGCTGCTTTACATAGACTTCCTGCTCTAGAGACCCTGAAAGCGTGCTGATTTCTTTCAGTACGTCTTTAATGTAAGCCAGGCGGTCGCCTTCATCGGACAGGTTCTTTCCTTTTCGGAAATATTGCATTTTGAACGCCATTACGGTGACACTGGCGTCAATAATGTCGTTTTTAAATTTTTCCCCGCCGAATTTTTTGATGTAATCATCAGGGTCCAATCCGTCAGGAATCATTGCAACTCTGACTTTGCAGCCTTTTTTTTGCAGAAGCTCCGAAGCTTTTAAGGTGGCTTCATAACCGGCTTTATCAGAGTCATAGCAAAGAATGATTTCTTCGACGTTTCTTCTCAGGATCTTGACATGATCATCTGTAAGAGACGTTCCCATCGTGGCTATGCTTTCTTTTACACCCGAGCTTACAGCCGATATGACATCAGCAAACCCTTCAAATAAGACTGCTCTTTCCTGCTTTCTGATATGAAGGCGGGCCTTATAAAAATTGTAAAGCAGTTTACTTTTATGAAAGAGCGGGGTTTCAGGACTGTTCATATACTTAGGCTGCTGACTGCCAAGAGCCCTGCCCGAGAAAGCAACAACAGCCCCGTGATGATCATGGATCGGAAACATGACACGGTTTCTGAAGCGGTCGAAATATCCGCTTCCGTCTTCGCGTCTGATCAGGAGACCCGCTTTTTCCATTTGTGCCTCACTAAATCCCCTCTTTACAAGGAATTTCGTGATAAAGTCCCAAGAATCAAGAGCATAGCCAATCTGAAATTCATCAATCAGCTCTTTCGTAAAGCCCCTAGAAAGCAGATAATCCAGTGCCTCTTGACCTTCTTTTGTATTTATTAACAAATGATGGTAAAATTTCTTCAGGAGCTCATGTGCCTCAGCCATTTTTTGTTCTCCAGAAGACTCTGGCCGGGCTCCGGAATGGACTGTTATATCATCTGGAAAATCAATTTGGTATTTGTCAGCAAGGTGAGAAACCGACTCGGCAAATGAGTAGCCTTCCATCTGCCTTAAAAAAGAGAAAACATTGCCGCCCGCTCCGCAGCCAAAGCAATGAAAAATCTGTTTGTCGGGCGATACGGAAAACGAAGGTGTGCTTTCTCCATGAAAAGGACAGAGTCCAAAGTAGTTTCGGCCTTGCTTCTTTAATTGAACATAATCACCTATGACTTCAACGATATCTGCCGACTTTTGCACCTGATCCACAATTTCATCTGGTATCCGATTTCCCATCTTATAACACTCCGTCGTACATTATTCGATGCTTTAGTGCAAAATCCCTTCATCGTTCGACAGGATTTTTTGCAGCAGTGTAATAAATCGTTCTCGATCTTCTTTATTCAATTTTTTAGGCCCTTTGGCATATACGCCTTTTCTTCTTTGTTTGCCGGAAAAATGACGGCCCTCTAGAGCAAAATCAATCGTGTCTTCTTTGTAAAGACGACCTCTTTCCGACATAACGGAGACATTTCTGTTCAACAGCAGAGATGCTAATCCGATGTCCTGCGTCACAACAATATCTCCCGGTTTCACGTGATTTGCGATATATAAATCAGCAGCTTCTTTATGAGGATCAACATACTTCCATTTTTCTTCATTGCTTCTGGAAAGCTGATAATGTTCAAATGAAGCGACAAAAAGAACTTGAACTTCATACTCGGATGCTGTTTGTAAAATTTCATCTTTTACCGGACAAGCATCAGCATCGACAAAAATCGTCTTTTCTTGTTCATTAAGAAGAGTAATTCTCCATCCCTCCATTAAACTCCTGCATAAAAGCAAGCAAAATCGCACATCCTTTATTATTGTGGATGTATATGAATTTGTCGAAAAATTTCCGGGAGAAATTCTTGACATCTTACCCATAATAGTTTATTCGTATCACACGATCCTTAAACCTAAAATTAATCATTTTATCACAATTTTTTATTATAATACAAACTTCACAAAGATGCTATTGTTTTTCATTATTCCCTTTTGGCACAGCCAAAAACCCAGGATAGAGCGTCCTGAGTTATATGTTTTTTGTTTTGAGATGATGGATAATATTTGCTGTTTCCTCAACCGCTTTATTTGAAACATCAACAACCTGGCAGCCGATCCGATCCACAATCTTTTCGAAATACTCGAGTTCCTCTTTGATTCTGTTGATATTTGCATAAATCGCTTTATCATTAAGCCCGAGTGATTTTAAACGTTCTTTTCTGATATGATTCAGTTTATCAGGGCTAATCTTTAAACCGATGCATTTTTTCGGATCAACGTTAAAGAGTTCTTCCGGCGGATCAACCTCCGGTACAATCGGAACATTGGCAACCTTCAGGCGTTTGTGTGCGAGATATTGAGACAGCGGTGTTTTAGACGTTCTTGACACGCCGATCAAAACGATATCAGCTTTTAAAATTCCTCTTGGATCACGTCCATCATCGTATTTAACTGCAAACTCGATGGCCTCCACTTTTTTGAAATAATCTTCATCAAGCTGGCGCACCCGCCCCGGTTCGTATTTCGCTGTTAAACCGTAGGCTGTTTCCATTTTATCAATCAACGGGCCGATAATATCATAATATAAAACATTTGCTTTTTCCGCTTCGGCTATCAAATATTCTCTGATTTCCGGCACCACGAGTGTAAAACAGATAATGCCGCCGTCTGCCTTTGCAAGTGAAATCACTTCATTGATAGTGCCTATATCTTCAACATAAGGAATTCTTCTTACATGAGTATCATCCGCTGATCCGTTAAATTGGCTGAGTGCTGCTTTTACTACCAATTCAGCCGTTTCACCGACGGAATCCGATACAACATAGATGATGCGGTTATTCATATTATCCCCCCGTTAGTTTGCAATCTTATAGGATTTCATTTTCAGATAAACTGACAAGTATTTTGGTCATATTTGTTTTTGTCACTCTGCCGATCACTTCAAAGCCTTTATCGGTGTCTTTGATGACAGGAAGTGCATCAATTTGTTTTTCTATTAAGTGCTTTGCAATGTCCATCACATAATCCTCGCGTCTGCACACCGTAATGTTCGGCATCCTTGTCATGATGATGTGAACAGGGACCGATGTAAGCTCCTGCTGGCCAATGCTCGCTCTGAGCAAGTCTTTTCGTGAAAGCACCCCGACTAAAACAGCATCGCGGTCCACCACAAACAGAGTACCTACATCTTCTAAAAACATGGTGCAAATCGCATCGTACACAGAAACGTTTTCGTGAATCACTACGGGGATAGATTGAAAGTCTTTCACCTGAAGCTTTTTGAGTTTATCCGCCAAAAGCTGCGTGCCGGTTTTTCCCGTATAGAAATAACCGACTCTCGGGCGCGCCTCGAGGAATCCTGACATGGTGAGTATGGCTAAATCCGGGCGCAATGTCGCCCTGGTTAGGTTCAGCTTTTCTGCAATATGCTCCCCTGTAATCGGCCCGTTTTCTTTTACAATCTGCAAAATATGTTCTTGCCGTTTATTTAGTTCGATCGTACTCACCACCTTTTCACTTCATAGCTATGTAAAGAAATAATAATCCATATTATAACGTAAATATCTTGTAATCAAACAAAAAACTTATAAATGGGGAAAAGACGATTACCGATCACACAGCAACCGCCTTTTCTCTCTTTATTTTACAATAAGGGCATTCATATTCGCAAAGGACTTGATCTCATCCGCCAAGCTTACCATTTGCGCTAAACGATTTGCCTTTAATGACTCATTATCCGCTATAACCATTGTATGATCGAAGTAAGCATCGATCGGTTCTTTTAAGGCTGCAAGTGAAGCAAGCGCCGCCTCATAATCTTTTTTGCTGAAGTTTTCCTGCAGATTTTTCTTCGCTGTTTGGTAGGCATCAAACAGTTTTGCTTCGTATTCATTTTCAAACAGATCAGGCTGAATGTCTCCGCGGACTCCTTTTTTGCTGATAGAGATCACTCGGCCTAACGCTTCGGCTGTTTCCTTAAAGCCAGGTGCACCAAGCTTTTGCTCCAGTACTTGTGCTTTATGCAGCGCAGAGTACGGCTCAAGCTCAGAGCTTTCCAGCACGGCGTCAATGACATCATGTCTGATTTGTTCAGCATTCAAGACATATTTCAAGCGCTGAGTGAAGAAATCCAGCAGTTCATTTTCTTTATTGGTTTGAACGAAAGTAAGCAGCTCTTCAAATGAAATTCCCCAGTTGCGGTCAAGAAGAATCGCAACAATACCGCTTGCTTGGCGGCGCAGTCCGTAAGGGTCCTGGGAACCGGTCGGAATTACGCCGATAGAGAAGAATGAAGCGATTGTGTCAAGCTTATCCGCCATTGCTACAACAGCTCCGGTGAAAGTAGAAGGCGTTTCTCCGCCCGCTGATCTAGGCATATAATGTTCATTAACTGCCGCCGCCACAGCTTCATCTTCGCCAAGCATTCTCGCATACTTTTCGCCCATAATTCCTTGAAGTTCAGGGAATTCATATATCATATGCGTCACAAGGTCGAATTTAGAAATTTCAGCAGCCCGCTTCACATGTTTTAATGTATCTTCATCAGCCTGAAGACGAACGGCAAGTTTCTCTGCGATTGATGTGACTCTTCTAACCTTATCAGCAAGAGAACCAAGCTCTTCATGGAAAACGATATTTTCAAGCTTCTTCACATTTGCATCAATGTTTAGTTTCTGATCTTCTTTGTAGAAGAATGAAGCATCAGATAAACGTGCGCGCAGCACTTTTTCATTACCTCGGGCCACATTTTCAATCGCGTGGCTGTTGCCGTTTCGGACTGTGATAAAGTGAGGCAGCAGGTCACCGTTTTTGTCTTTGACAGGGAAGTAGCGCTGATGCTCTTTCATTGTTGTGACAAGCACTTCTTCAGGAATTGACAGAAACTCGGATTCAAATGAACCGTAAAGAGCTGTCGGGTATTCTACTAAATGATTCACTTCATCAAGAAGGTCTTCGTCAACTGGAATGCTCCAATTGTTTTCAGCAGCCATTGCTTCCAGCTGAGATTGAATCATTTGCTTTCGGACGCTAGGATCAGCAATAACATGCTGTCCTTTGAGCTGCTCTTCATAAGCTGAAGGTGATTCAATTGACACTTCATGTCCGAGGAAACGATGTCCCTGTGTTGTCCGTCCAGACTCAACGTTTGTGATCGAAAATGGAATGACATCCTGTCCAAATAATGCGACAATCCATTTGATCGGTCGGATATAACGCAAATCTTCATTTCCCCAGCGCATGTTTTTCGGGAAATGCAAGCTTGTAATTAAACCACTCAATTCTGGCAGAAGCGACTTCGTTTCTTGGCCGGCTTGGAATTTTTGCACGAATACATACTCTATGCCTTTTACTTCTTTGATGTACAGGTCTTCCACATTCGCGCCTTGGCCTTTTGAAAAGCCGATTGCCGCTTTTGTCCAGTTCCCGTCCGCATCAAGGGCAATTTTTTTCGCAGGCCCTTTTGCTTCTTCTTTTATATCATCCTGCTTTTCTGCGACATCCTTAACGAACACAGCAAGACGTCTCGGTGTATTGAAGAGTTTCACTTCACCGTGCGTAATATTTTTTTCTTTAAGCCAGCCTGTCAGCTTGTCGCCAAGCTGAACCATGCTTTCATTCAAAAAGCGCGCCGGCATTTCCTCTAATCCGATCTCTAAAAGTAAATCCTGTTTACTCATGAGAAGAACCCTCCCCTTTAAGCATTGGGAACCCTAGTTTTTCTCGTTCCTCATAGTAGGTTTTTGCTACTTTTCTAGCTAAATTCCGCACTCTTGCGATATAGCCCGTCCGCTCGGTAACAGAGATCGCACCTTTGGCATCAAGCAGGTTGAAAGTGTGCGAGCATTTCAGCACATAGTCATATGCTGGATGAACAAGTCCGTTGTCCATTTGCTTGATCGCTTCTTTTTCATATGTGCTGAACAATTGGAACAGCATATCGACGTCTGATGTTTCAAACGTATAAACAGAATGCTCATATTCAGCCATCATGAATAAATCTTTTACTGTAAACCCTGACGTCCATTCCAAGTCAAACACGTTTTCTTTATCTTGGATATAAGACGCGAGACGCTCAATTCCATACGTAATCTCTACAGAAACGGGTTTACACTCTAATCCCCCGACCTGCTGGAAATACGTAAATTGAGTTATTTCCATTCCGTCAAGCCAAACTTCCCAGCCTAGACCCGCACAGCCTAAAGACGGATTCTCCCAGTTGTCTTCAACAAAGCGAATATCGTGCTCAAGCGGATCAATTCCAAGAGCACGCAAGGAATCTAAATACAGTTCTTGAATGTTATCAGGAGACGGTTTAATAATGACCTGGAACTGATGATGCTGATACAGTCTGTTCGGGTTCTCCCCGTAGCGGCCGTCTGCAGGACGTCTGGAAGGCTCTACATAAGCCACTTTCCACGGCTCAGGACCGATACTGCGCAAAAATGTATACGGGCTCATCGTGCCGGCTCCTTTTTCTACATCGTAAGCCTGCATAAGCACACAGCCCTGACTGGACCAATGCTTTTGCAAGGTTAGAATCATGTCTTGAATATTCATTTCAAGCACCTCCACTTTTCTTTCATAAGTTACTGCGGCAGCAACCAAAAAACTCCCGTCTCTATGCTTGCCAGCCGCAAACATAGGGACGAGAGTTCTCCCGCGGTTCCACCCTAGTTGCTGAGAACAAAATCCCAGCCTCTTTTTTTAAAATTGCTCAAGAATGCCTTTCGTTGCGTGCTCATCCTTAGCTTACACCGCCCTAAGGTCGCTTTCATGAGGTAAACGCAAGTACTTCTTTCTCTCACTGCAACATATTTTATAATAAATGATCATATAAAAAGATGGACCAAATGTCAACTTTTGTTTTCACCCATAAGATGTTTCATGCTTTCCATTTGATCTAAAAAGCGCTTTGATTTTAAATACAATCCCGAATATTCTTCGTAATATAAATCAATCACTTGCTTTAATTCAGCTTTTGTTTCCTCTTTTAAGGACACATTGCCGAGCCTCGACAGATCAAAATAGTAAAAGAGTCTTAACAGCCTTGCCGTTTGCGGTTTAATCGGTATCCTGTAAGGATCTTTTTCAAAACAGCGGTGGCATATAAAACCATTATCACGAACAGAGAAATGAAAGGTTCCGTCTTGGCTTTTACAATGAACACAATGATTTAGCTCAGGATACAGGCCCATGACACCGAGCATCTTCATTTGAACAATGAAGGTGATAACATCCGGATCTGTTCCTTCATTCAGCTGTTTTAATGATTCTAATATGAATTCAAATAAATAAGGATTTGGCTTTTTTTCTTCTGTGCCTCTGTCGACTAACTCAGCAATATAGGCAGCATATGCTGTTAAAAACAAATCTTCCCTGATGCCTCTCATGCTGAGGATCATTTCCCCCTGCTGAAGCGTTCCGAGGCCCGATGTTTTTTGCATTAAGAAAGCACCATACAAAAAGGGCTGGCTGACTGCTGATAAACGGCTGTTCGGTTTTTTGGCGCCTCGTGCCATAACACCTATTTTTCCGTGTTCTCTTGTCAGTAATGTTACGATTTTATTCGTCTCTCCGTAATCATTTGTGCGAAGAACGATTCCTTCACATTTTGTCAGCATTTCCGCACCTTCCTCAAGCAGGAGCGGCCAAGAGGTTTATAAAATTGGATAATCAAATCGGGCTAGCTCATCTTCTAGTTCTTCGGGTCTTTCCATGTTCTCTTTTTCCAGTTCTTTAAAAAGAAGATACGTATCAACATTTCCTGTTTGAGAAAATACGTTCCAGGTAAAATTCAACACAAGAAACCCACCTTTCTGTAGTTAAACTAGCTTACCTAAACTCCAAATTCTTACCTTTATCTTGACCAGATGTCCTCCATTTCATGTTAAACAAAATTTGCTAATGTATCCCTGTTCCTGTGAGATAATGACACACACGGGAAGAGATTAATATTCGTCCTCTTTAAAGCCAAAATCGCGAAGCTGGGACATTTTATTACGCCAGTCCTTCTGCACTTTCACCCACAATTCAAGGTAGACACGGGAGCCCAAAAGTGCTTCAATATCCGCTCTCGCTCTTTTTCCAACCTCTTTTAGAAGGCTTCCTTTTTTACCGATCACGATGCCTTTCTGAGAATCCCGCTCGACCACAATCGTTGCCGCTACGTGCACAGAACCGTTGTCCTGCCCTTTGATGGATTCGATGGCCACCGCAATGCTGTGCGGGATTTCTTCTCTCGTCAAATGCAGCACCTTTTCCCTGATTAATTCAGAAATGATAAATCGCTCAGGGTGGTCAGTTACCTGGTCACTCGGATAGAATTGCGGCCCTTCCGGCAAATACGCTTCAATCTGAGCGAGCAAGGTTTCGATGTTATTTCCTTCTAAAGCAGAAATCGGAACAATTTCCTTAAAAGGATAACGTTTGCGGTATTCGTCAATTAGCAGAAGCAATTGGTCGGGATGAATTTTATCGATTTTGTTTACGATTAAGAATACAGGCGTAGACATCGTCTGCAATTTCTCAATGATGAATTCGTCGCCCTTCCCGTAGCCTTCCTCAGCATTGATCATAAACAAGATCAAATCGACTTCTTTTAATGTATTTTGCGCCACTTTCATCATAAAGTCCCCAAGCTTATGCTTAGGTTTATGAATCCCTGGTGTGTCAATAAAAATGGTTTGTGATGTGCCTGTCGTCAGTACTCCTTGCACCTTGTTTCTCGTCGTTTGGGGCTTATCGCTCATGATCGCGATTTTTTGTCCAATGACTCTGTTCAAAAATGTAGATTTTCCTACGTTTGGTCTTCCAATAATGGATACAAATCCTGATTTAAAGCTTTCGTTCGTCATGTAAATCCTCCGATGAAAATGCGCCTGGCAATAATTCTTCCACAGTCATTTCTTTTATTTGTCCTTGTAAATTAGTCAGTACGACAATAACGTCTTTTGTGCAAAGCTCAGAAATCACCTGGCGGCAGGCTCCGCACGGAGATACTGGTCCAGGGGTGTCAGCCGCAACGGCCAGCATCTGAAACTCTGTATCCCCTTCAGAAACAGCTTTAAATAAAGCGGTACGCTCGGCGCAATTGCACATGCTGTATGCCGCGTTCTCAATATTGCAGCCTCTGTACACTTTTCCATCCTTGGTAAGAAGAGCGGCTCCTACTTGGAATTTGGAATACGGCGCATATGCCATATCACGCGCTTTTAAAGCTTCTGTTATTAATTCTTGTCTGTTCATGTGTACATTCCTCTCTTACCTATAATGGTACCGCTATCACTTTATATTTTACATAATCGCGCGCTTTTTTTCACGCCCATTTCTAAAAATGTAAAATAAATGTAAGAATTTTCAGCCATTACAGCTTTGGCAAAAAAATAAGTAAACCAATGATACACGAAATCACGGCAAAAACGCAAACAGCCCCGGCGGCAGCGTCCTTAGCCGCTTTAGCAAGAGGGTGATGTTTGTCAGTTATTAAATCAACCGTATGTTCAATGGCTGTATTTAAAAGCTCAAGCGAAAACATACCGCCAATCAAAAGGAATATAATCATCCACTCAATCATGCTGAGCTCTACAAGGAAGCCGCAAATGAGAACAGCGCAGGCGGCTGCGGCATGAAATTGGAAATTCCGCTCCGTCCGCGCTGTTTCCCATATGCCCCGGCCTGCATGCACGAAGCTTTTGAAGAATCGCTTCAGCTCATTTCTATGATCTTTTGAGTCCATAAGCGTCCAGCAATTCCTTTTGCTTAGTAAACATCTCCTCTTCTTCCTCTTTCGTCATATGGTCATATCCTAAAAGGTGCAGAAATCCGTGTACAGCTAGAAATCCGAGCTCTCTTTTAAAAGAATGATTATACTCCTCTGCCTGCTCTCTTGTGCGATCGGCACTGATGATAATATCACCTAAAACCGGAGGCATTTCGGCGCCCACGATTTCGATCTCGCCTTCTCCCTCTTCTTCAAGAGCAAATGAGATGACATCTGTCGGAGCATCCTTTCCCCGGTATTCTTTGTTAATCTGATGTATGTCATCATTGGAAACAATCGTGACAGAAACTTCAGCCTGATCCTGAACGCCTTCACGCTCAGCGGCAAATTGAAGCAGATTTTCTACTTCTTTGAGCATCTCTTCTGAGACGCTTCCTGTTTCATCAACGATATCAATCAGTAAACTCATCTATTTCACCTTCTTAGTAGCCTCCGGATATTCAATCCGGGAGTGGAAAATTCCTTTTAATGTTGCACAGAGCGTTTTTGCGATTGTATCCAGCTCTTTAAATGTCAAATCGCATTCACTGAACTGTCCGTCCTGAAGCTTATCGGATATAATACCCCGGACAAGCTTTTCAATTCGTTCAGGATTTGGATTGTGCATGGATCTGACGGCCGCTTCAACACTGTCGGCCACTGATATAATTGCGGCTTCCTTTGACTGCGGCTTCGGCCCCGGATAACGGAACTCTTCCTCTGTAATCTGGTCGCCTTTTTCCTTCGCTTTATAGTAAAAAAACTTTAAAAGCGAGGTTCCATGATGCTGCTCAGCAATATCGACAAGCTCTTTCGGAAATTTATAGCTTCTCAGCATATTCGCACCGTCTGTCGTATGCGAGATAATAATATTTTTACTCAACTGAGGTGACAGCTTGTCATGCGGATTGTCAATATTCATTTGGTTTTCAATAAAATATTGCGGGCGCTTTGTTTTTCCGAGATCGTGATAATATGCGCCGACTCTTGCAAGCAAACCATTAGCCCCAACCGCTTCACAGGCTGCCTCTGATAAATTGGCAACCATTACACTGTGATGATATGTACCTGGTGTTTCTGTCAGTATTTTGCGCAAAAGCGGATGGTTAGGATTAGACAGCTCAAGCAGCCTCATGGTGGATAAAATGCCAAAGCCCGTCTCAAAAAACGGCATCAAGCCGATGATCAGTACAGACGAAGCAAATCCTGACACAACCCCCATCAGCATTAATGTTCCGATTTCAAGACCCGACAGTGCAGTGTTTTGGATCAATAATAAAGAAAGAACGACAACCATATTGATAAACGCTACGAAAAGCCCGGTCTGCAAAATCTTTGATCTGGCATTGTGCTTTCCTAAAAATAATACACCTGAAATGCCGCTGATCAAATAATAAATCCCTATGACATAATTGAATGTTCCTGTCACACCCTGATTAAACATCATACTTCCGCAAATCGCAAGAATGATACTTCCCAAAATGGCAATGCGTTCATTCATCAGCAGTTTGATTAAGATGGCGCCGGCCGCAATGGGGACCAGATAGCCGATATTATTATACTCCATCTTCTGAAACAAACTGACAACCTCCATGATCACAAGCAAAAGTGTTGTGATAATCGAGAATAACAGAATGGATTGGTTTTTAAACTTCAGATTTTGTTTCTGTTTTTCAAAATAATATACAAGTGTTGCAATGAAAAGTCCGATCATAATCAATAGCCCGCTGATCGGTTTAAAGAGATTTGAGTTATTTAATAACCCGGTCAGCTCAAGTTTCCTGTACACTTCCCGATCAATGAGGTCATTTTCTTCCACGAGCACTTGCCCCTGTTTGATTTGAACCTGCTGGACATTATCTGAGGCTTCCTGCCGTTTTGCCTCTGTTGCTTTCGGATCGAAGACGTAATTCGGAATAATAGCAAAACGTCCGATTTCTGTCGCGGCTCCCAAGTATTTAGACGGAATAGAATTGCTCTTTAGCTCTTTTTCTACCTTATCCTTTGCATCAGATAGTTTATCCGAAGGGATTTCACTGCTCATCACCGTATTTACTGCGGTAATGACCGTATCTCTGACAAAAGAAAAGTCTTCACTGTCTGCTTTCAGCAATGTCTTGATGGAATCCTCCGATATAGAATCATTCACATCTGATGTCAATTTGTCCTTTACAGATTTGACCATTGATTTTTCCGATGGTGATTTACTGCCTTCTTCCGATGATTTTTTCACTTCACTAATACTGTCGAATATTGATGACACTAGGTCTATCCGATTATCTGTGTATTCTTTTTTTAATGTATATTGATCTTCAACCGCGTCTTCAGCGGCTTGCTTTTTTTCCTCTGTGGCTTTTTGATCTTCCACGGTTGCCGGAGCGTAAATGGTCTTGTCGCTGACTGAAAACAGGTCTAAATCAAGTGTTTCCGGCTTAACATGTACAAAGAGCAAAGCAAACATAATGGCAGCCAGCAGAAGATACAGCAGTACATGCATGGAGCGGGCATTTTTAAAATTGCTCCATTTTTTTGAGCTGCTTTTGGTCTTAGCCTTCTTTTTCAACACAAGAACCTCCTCTTGAAACATCAAGCCCACAAGCAATCATAAAAATGACCCGATAACGCGCGATCGGGTCATTCAGCATTAATTTTGCTTATCGTATGCTTCAATAATTTTCGCAACAAGCGGATGTCTGACCACGTCTGTCTGGTCCAGCTCAATCATAGAAATGCCGTCTATTCCTTTTAGCATCTCCTTCGCTACTGCAAGTCCCGATTTGACGCCTTTCGGCAGATCAATTTGGCTAACGTCACCTGTAATGATCATTTTAGAGCCAAAACCCAGTCTCGTCAAAAACATTTTCATTTGAGCAGGCGTGGTATTCTGTGCTTCATCAAGTATAACATAAGCATCATCGAGCGTCCGTCCCCTCATATATGCGAGCGGAGCAATTTCAATGATGCCTCTTTCCATCAGACGTTCTGTATGATCTGCCCCAAGCACATCATGGAGAGCGTCATACAGCGGGCGCAAATAAGGATCTACTTTTTCTTTTAGGTCACCTGGGAGAAAACCGAGGCTTTCACCGGCTTCCACGGCAGGTCTTGTTAAAATGATTTTTTTGATATGTCCGTTTTTTAAAGCATGGACTGCTTTTACGACAGCCAGGTACGTTTTCCCGGTTCCCGCCGGACCAATGCCGAATACAAGGTCATTCCGCTTCATAGCGGCCACGTATTCCCGCTGTCCCATTGTTTTTACACGGATTGATTTGCCTTTTGCGTTTTTTGTAATTTCTTCTTCATACATGCTTTCAAAGTATTCAAGTTCATTCTTCTTTGCCATTTTGATGGCGTAAATCACATCACGTTCAGAGATCTCTATCCCCTTGCGAATTAAAGCGAGGAGCGATCCCAGCAGCCTGTCTGCAATCTGAAACGATTCATCATCGCCTGAAACATAAATCGTCTCGCCGCGCGTAATGATATTTACATTCAGATCTTTCTCCATCAATTTCAAAAAAGAATCTTGGTTCCCGAAGAGTGAAAGCGCCTCGTCCGGGTTTTTCAGTTTTTGATTCATCGCAAGTAAATGTTCTGTCATTCTTCAGTCTCCCTGACAATAGGTGTGGTTTGAACGATATCTTCTATAACTTGGTAGAGAATAATCAACTTTACTTTACCATTCTCAACAGTCTGGTGCAAAACTTTTTCACTTTTCACCTCGCCGTTTTCGCCTATTTTATCCTCTACATCCTGTTTACCCAATTTAATGCCTTCTTGAACTGCTTCTTCTTTCGTATATTCTCGCAAAGCCTCTTCACTTTCTCTCGTTTGCTCTTTGACATAGGATACAGGGAGCTTAAATCCGAGAAAATGAAGCGAATGCTTTTCTTGTTCTGTTTTTGGATGCTTCAATTCCTCTTTTTTAAACGTCATCCCCCAGATCGGGATTGCCAAAGAACCAAAAGAAAGCTTGTGCTTTGTCCTTACTTTGCCCGTATAAACGTTAAATAATGTTTCAAGCGGGACTGTCACTTCTGATCTATACCAGGTTTCTCCGTAAATTTCTGCTTTTGAGGCGACTTCCTGCTGATGGTCTTCGCTGCCGATCAGTCCCGAAACAAGCAGCTGCCCCTTTTCAACATGATCGTGTATGGCGGCCATGGGCTGTCCTTTTTGCACAAACATTCTCGTAATGGTTGCTTTCTTTTTGGCGACAATATTGCGCGGGCTAACATACTTTTCTTTTTCGGGCTCATTTTTCTCCACAACTTTCATGTGAATGGTCGTCCCCTTCAGATCAACTCCGACCCAAGTGATATTGTCTATTCCATTGGTTAATGATTTCTGTATTTTTTCGGGCGACATCATTAAAAACTGCAGACGGCCCTTTTTGACGCCGATTTCATTAAGATGCTGCCTCATTTGATGTTCTGTTTCAGGCTTAGCGCCTGTCACATCAATTTTCCACACCATATTGGACAGCAAAAACAAAAGGATGAAAAAAATCGCAAAACCGATCGTAAACCCTATATTCAGCTTTGATTTCAGCAACAGGAAGGGAAATCCCTTCCGATTGATAAATCGGGCTTTACATTTAAATTTACTTCTCACCCGCCGAAAGGCATGTACATCCTGAAGCTGTATATATAACGATACGGCTTCTTTCTTTTTTTTGACATGAAAGACCGGAATCCCCTGTCTTGTGCATTCATTAAGGAGCCGCTCAATCCCTCTTCCCGTCAATTCAAGCTGGACCTTACCCGAAAAAAAAGACAGCCATTTATTTTTCACAACATTTCCCCCTCGGCTTTATGACTCAACATATCGAACGACATCAATCGTACCCTCCAAAAGTATCTCTTCCGGAAGAATCGCCTTGATGACAAAATTTTTACCAGATATGATGCACTGGCCCTGCTTCAGCATCAGCCTCACTTCATTCTCACTGAAAAGCAAAAGGCCTCTGTGGTTTTCTATGTAGATATGAAGTCTGCCAACCATTGTAATCCTCGGCAGATCCATCATAACGTCCGGGGGAATTTCCAATGCTCTTGTCAGCCAAGCTTTCATACGATTCTTTCTTTGCCCCATACAAAAAGAACCCCCTTTCATCTCATATGTATGATTTGAAAGGAGGTTCTAACACTTTAATTTTTACGGGCTGAGCGCATCGTACGGTGAGGTTTTTTCGCCCGTGGAGGCCCGAACACCTCTCCTAGAACGATCCCCTGTACGACGGTGTCCTTATTCACCTGAAGCATTTTTTGTTTTGTGTATACTGTTTTTTGTTTGGCAGCAGCAAGATCTCGTTCCAGCCCTTTCAGGTTTCTTGCTGTTTCCCTGCGTCTTTCTTCCGCTTCCCGTCTTGCCTGTTCCATACGGTTAGGGATAGGTGCAGGGGCATCTTCTTTTGACTGCTTCTTTTGAGGAGAAGCAGATTGCACGTGTTGAGGTTTTTTTCTTTTTTGGCTGTTTTGCTTTTCTTCTTTGCTCTTTTTGCCGAAAATCGCAGAAATGATTCCGATGATCGCTGCAATAATAAGCGGATTGGTCAGTAAATCTTCCATCAGCGTTCTCCCTTCTTAGAGAGATTATGATTTGCGGTCTTCATCCGAAGGGTCTTTCGTCAGCTTGCCGAATGAATCACGCATTTCTGTGTCAGCATCGATGTTCTTGATATTCATGTAATCCATGACGCCAATATTCCCTTCACGCAAAGCTTCTGCCATCGCAAGCGGCACTTCCGCCTCGGCTTCTACCACTTTCGCGCGCATTTCTTCTACGCGGGCACGCATTTCCTGTTCTTGAGCGACAGCCATCGCACGTCGTTCTTCCGCTTTTGCCTGCGCGATGTTTTTATCAGCCTCGGCCTGATCGGTTTGTAAAATTGCACCGATGTTTTTGCCGATATCTACATCTGCAATATCAATTGAGAGAATTTCAAACGCAGTTCCTGAGTCCAATCCTTTTCCAAGGACTGTCTGAGAAATCATGTCAGGGTTTTCAAGCACTTTTTTATGATTATCAGATGAACCGATTGTAGAAACGATCCCCTCACCTACACGAGCTACAATGGTTTCTTCCCCTGCTCCCCCAACGAGGCGCTCGATATTCGCTCTTACTGTGATTCTCGCTTTCGCTTTGACTTCAATCCCGTCCATTGCGACACCGGCTATGAACGGTGTTTCAATCACCTTAGGATTAACGCTCATTTGAACAGCTTCCAACACGTCCCGGCCTGCAAGATCAATGGCAGCACAGCGCTCGAATGTGAGTTCAATGTTAGCTCGCTGAGCGGCGATAAGCGCGTTGACGACTCTGTCAACATTACCTCCAGCCAGATAATGGCTTTCAAGCTGGTTTGTTCCAACATTAAGTCCCGCTTTATGCGCTTTAATCAGCGGGTTAACAACCCGATTCGGAATGACGCGGCGAAGCCTCATCCCAACTAGAGTGAAAATGCTGATTTTCACTCCGGCTGCCAAAGCTGAAATCCAAAGCATTACAGGCACAAATGTAAAAAATACTGCCAAAACAATGATCGCTACTGCGACAATTGCCAGAATCATAAGTGTTGACGGATCCATATAACTTCTCCTCGTTTCTATTTAAATTTCTCTCACGACAATGCGTGAGCCTTCTACTTTAATCACTTTTACTTTTTTATCTTTTTCTGTAAACGATCCCTCCGAAACAACGTCAAGGCGTTCATCATCAATAATCACGGTACCGGAAGGACGCAGTGGTGTAAAGGTTATACCCACTTTTCCCATTAAGTCCGTGCGCGTTTGATTTGAAACGTAGCCGCTCTCCGTGTTTGTAGAATCATTTAATATCAATTTCTTAAAGAATTTCATACGCTTTCCCAACACCCTTGTCAGTAAAATAAAAGCTGTAATCGAAACAGCTGAGGCGATCAAGAGAGAAACCGCCATGACAGTGAAGCTCCCCGCGGCTAAAAACAGGCTCGCAATAATCGCTCCCAAGCCCAGTAATCCAATGATTCCTCCGGGAAGAAAAATCTCAAGCAGGATGAGGATCACCCCTGCTATAAAGAGGAGAACCGTCTCATACCCGGCAAGGCCGGCTGCAAGATGCCCGTAAAAGAACAGCAATAACGCAATGAGTCCAGCCGTTCCAGGGAGGCCGACACCCGGTGAAAAAAGCTCCACCGTCAGACCTAAAAAAGCGATTGTCAGCAGAATAGGGACAATGACCGGATTCGTCAGCCACCTTGCTGTCTTTTCCGCAAAGCTCTCCTTTGCGTAGCTGATCTGCGCTTTTTCGAACCCAAGCTTCTTTACGAGCGTGGACAAATTGTCAGCAGTGCCTTCTGAATAGCCTACCTCAGTTGCCTTGTCTGCGTTAAGTGTCAGCAGATCTCCCTTAGGCGCGCCGACTTCCTTGGCATCTATATCTGGGTCAGCCATTGCGAGCGCATATTTTGGATCGCGGTTATTTTTCACTGCGGCATCTTCCATCTCTGCCAGCCAAAGTGATTGAGCTTTTTGGTCAGCGGCATTGCCTTGGCCATCAACAATCGCGGCGGCTCCCATTTTTCCGCCAGGCGCCATATAAATGTGATCTGCTTGAAGTGCAATATATGCACCAGCAGACAACGCGCGTTTGTTGACATATGCAGTTACGGGGATCTCGCTATCGGTTATCAAATCGGCCATATCAATAGCAGATTTGACCAATCCCCCCGGGGTATTGATATCAAGAATAATATGGTCTGCATGTGCATCCTTTGCGTCTTGTAACGAACGGGACAAAAACGAGACGAGACCCTGTTCGACATTTTTTTCAACCGGAATCACATAAACAGTTTGCTTTTCTGCTTTTGCGTTCAGCTGAACGCCTAATAAAGAAAGCAAAAATATACCCAAAAGAGCAGCACGGAATCCTTTGATTTGAAGCAAGGGCGGTGTATCCCTCCTTCCTTTTATAATAAGTGCCTTCTCTTCATACGTAACAAATGTATCAAAGGTTTCATTTTTTTATGTATAAAAAAAGACATCTCTCTTAGAAAGATGTCCTTTTCTTTGCCATTTAAGACAGTTGACTGCTCACAAGCTTATTAATTAAACTTCCGTCAGCTTTACCTTTTACTTTAGGCATAATTGCCCCCATCACTTTGCCCATGTCCGCTTTTGAGCTCGCACCGACCTCCGCGATGGTTTCATTTACGATTGTACGCAGCTCTTCTTCTGACAGCTGCTCAGGTAAATAAACTTCTAAAATGTCCAGCTCTTTTTGAACTTTATCTACTAAATCTAAACGATTAGCGTTTGAAAATTCCTGGAGGGAGTCTTTACGTTGCTTAAGTTCACGAGAAAGGACAGTGAGTTCCTCATCCTCGGTCAAACTGTCTTTCTTAAGCTTAATTGCTTCATTTTGAAGTGAAGCCTTAACCATTCGAACGACAGTCAGTTTGTCTTTCTCACGGTTTTTCATATACAGCTTCATATCCTGGTTGAGACGCTCAAGAAGACTCATAAATCCACCCTCTTTTAGAATTTGCGTTTTCTAGCAGCTTCAGACTTTTTCTTGCGCTTTACGCTAGGTTTTTCATAAAATTCACGCTTTCTTGCTTCTTGCAAAGTACCTGTCTTTGATACACTGCGTTTGAAGCGACGAAGAGCATCTTCAAGCGATTCGTTTTTTCTAACGACCGTTTTTGACATTCTCTTTCCCTCCCTCCGAATACACCAATCGACTACCTTTAAGTTACACATATAAACATGTACTTTGACATTATAATATAAGCCATCAGTCAGGTCAACTAAGTGAGTTCACTTTTCCGTCATGAGTGCGACTGCCTGTCTATATAATGATAGAAAGGGGTTGGTGAATAGGATGTTAATTCTGATTAGCTTTACTGCTCTTATATTATTCTTTCTCACAGGCATGAACATGCTTCGAAAAGGCTTAATTTCTATGGCGTACTCAAAAATTGAAGATCGTTTGCTTTTATTTACAGACCATCCGTTAAAAGCGTTTCTTATCAGCATTGTATTTACGGGGATACTTCAGAGCAGTTCAGCCTTTATGGTCATTGTCATCGGCTTTGTAAGTGCGGGCGTTCTTTCTTTTAAGCGGACGATACCGATGATTCTGGGGACAAATGTTGGCTCTACTTTTACAACTGAATTTATTGCTATCAAAATGGATATTTTGATTTGGGTTCTTTTAATAGGAGGTTTATTGTTTTTTCTGACTGGCAGGTATCCTTTGAAACAGCTGGGAACAAGCTTCCTCGGACTGGGCATCATCTTCTTTTGCATCAGCGGATTCAGCCACCTTGCCGGGCCGCTGACGAAGCTGAAAACGGGAGCCGACGTTCTATACCATGTTAACGATTCAAACTGGTCCGCTTTGCTCATCGGGATGGTGTTAACTGCCATCATTCACTCCAGTTCTGTCTGTATCGGCATTTTGATGAGTTTTATGAATGAAGGGATTATCGGACTGACACAGGCGATGAGCGTCGTACTCGGATCCAATATCGGGACATGCATTACAGCTGTCATGGCTGCTGTATCCGGCGGATATGCGGCGAAACAGACAGCGTATGCGCATGTGGTATTTAACGTGCTAGGGGTGGCTCTAGTATTGCCTTTTCTGACCGCAGCGACCGGCTTTGTAGAGCAGTTATCACCCGATCCTGCCCAAAGGATTGCTCATTTCAGCCTTTTATTTAATGTGGTGACAGCTCTTTTGTTTCTTCCGCTTACAAACTTGTTTTACCGATTGATTCACCTTCTTATCCCGGCTAAATAAAAAACCGGTACATTTTAATGCACCGATTTTTTAGGTTAAGAAGACAAACGCATGTGTTCAGTTATTTCATCCTCAACCACACGGACAAACTGTCCTTCGTTGTAAGGATAACCTGCTTTTAGGATTTTGACTTTTACGATTTTGCCGATCATATCTTCCGTACCTTTGAAAACAACCTTCATATAATTGTCTGTGTAACCGACAAACATATTTTCTTCTTCTGTTTCCTTAAACGCTTCCTCAGGGATAATCTCAAGCACTTCATTTTCATACTGAGAAGCGTATTCTTTTGCAAGCTGGTCAGAAAGAGCAATCAGGCGGTGCACACGTTCGTTTTTCACGTTTTCATCCACTTGGTCTTCCATTCGCGCAGCTGGTGTTCCTGTACGTTTACTGTAAGGGAAAACATGCAGTTCAGAGAATTTATGTTCTTTAATAAAGTTATAGGTTTCCATAAATTCTTCTTCTGTTTCTCCAGGGAATCCGACGATGACATCAGAAGTAACAGCTAAGCCTGGCAGTGCTTTTTTCAATTTATTTAAACGGTCTGCAAAGAATTCCATTGTATATTTGCGTCTCATTCGTTTAAGCACTGTGTTTGATCCGGATTGGATAGGAATATGCAAATGATTCACTATCTTATCTGAGCGGTCTAAGACCTCGATCACTTCGTCAGTGATTTGGCTGGCTTCGATTGAAGAAATTCTGATCCGTTTCACGCCTTCCACACGCGTGTCTAATTCGCTCAAAAGCTTCGCGAAGTTGTAATCTTTCATATCTTCGCCATAGCCGCCTGTATGAATACCCGTAAGAACAATTTCCTTATATCCGGCATCAACAAGCTGCTGCGCTTGTTTAATGACTTCTTCAGGATCGCGGGAGCGGAGCAGGCCGCGCGCCCACGGAATGATACAGAATGTGCAGAAATTATTGCAGCCCTCCTGTATTTTTAATGACGCTCTTGTGCGGTCCGTGAAAGCAGGCACATCAAGCTCTTCATATACTCTTGCTTTCATGATGTTGCTGACGCCATTAATCGGCTGGCGTTCTTCTCGGTATTGGTCAATGTAGCCAAGCATTTTTTCACGGTCCTGTGTTCCAACTACAATGTCGACACCGGGGATCGCCATAATCTCAGCAGGTGAGGTTTGCGCGTAGCAGCCTGTGACACAGATGACACCGTCAGGATTTTGACGAATGGCGCGTCTGATCACTTGGCGGCTTTTTTTATCTCCCGTATTTGTAACCGTACATGTATTAATGACATATACATCAGCTGTTTGTTCAAAGTCTCTTCTTTCATAGCCCGCTTCTTTGAAAAGCTGCCAGATTGCTTCTGTTTCATAATGGTTGACTTTACAGCCAAGCGTATGGAAAGCAACAGTTGCCATTACTGATCACCTCTTAATAACTCTGTTTGATAAGAAATCGCGCTCAACGCGTATAGCGGAGCGGTTTCTGTCCTTAAAATTCTCGGTCCAAGGCCGCACGTCACACCGTCTTGCTTTGTGAGCCGTTCAACCTCCGCTTCTGTTAAACCGCCTTCTGGACCAAATACGATCAATAGAGATGATCCTTTCGGAAGGCTGCTTACAATCGCGCTGAATGCGCTTATTTCCCCTTGCTTCGATGACTCCTCGTATGCAACGACACATTTATCGAAATCCTGCATCCTTTGAAGAAGCTGCTGAAAAGAATGGACATCCATCACTCGCGGCACTTCGTTACGGTACGATTGCTCAGCCGCTTCCTTTGCGATTTTCGTCCATCTTTCCCGCTTTTTCTTTGCCTTTTTGTCATCCAGCTTGACAACAGAACGCGCGGCTTGGAAAGGAATAAAGGCATGAGCTCCGAGCTCAGTCCCCTTTTGGATAATCCATTCAAGCTTATCTCCTTTCGGAAGGCCGCTCGCAATATAGACCTTTATCGGAAGCTCTCTGTTTTCATTCGTCCATTCTATCACAAGGCAGGACACTTTATCTTTGGAAACAGATTGAAGTTCACATTTTGCCTCGAAGCCGTCTTGAGAGCAGCAGATAATCTGATCTCCCTCATTCATTCTCATCACGTTCACAATATGATGAACATCTTCGCCGGTAATCGAAAAAGCCGGCGCTTCCTCTATTTGCTGCTTCGTGAGCTCGATAAAATATCGTTGCATACGCTGTGACACCTACTAACTGTTATTTTTTCGCAATAATGCTGACCCAATCTTCCATTGAAAGGATTTCTACAATGGTAAAGCCAGCTTGTTCCAGTGCTTCTTTTACTTCTTGTTTTTTATGACCGATGATTCCTGACGTAATAAAGTGGCCGCCTTCTTTTAACAGGCTGTACGCTTGTGAAGTAAAGCGAAGAATGACTTCAGCCAAAATGTTGGCCACAATCACATCATGTTCCCCTTCAATCCCGTCTAACAAATTGTTTTGCTTCACTTGAGCAATATCGCTGACTTTGTTCAGCTTGAGATTGAGGCGTGCACTTTCTACAGCCACGGGATCAAGATCGTAGGCATGAACCGATTCAGCCTCAAGCATTGCAGCCGCAATACTTAAAATTCCCGAACCAGTGCCGACATCAATCACCTTATCACCCTTTTGCACAAAGCGTTCAAGCGCCTGAATGCAGAGTACGGTTGTCGGATGTGTCCCTGTGCCGAAAGCCATTCCCGGGTCCATTTCAATAATCAGTTCATCAGTATGGACCGGCGTATATTCCTCCCACGTCGGCACAATTGTAAACTTTTCAGAAATTTTCACAGGATGATAATACTTTTTCCAGGCAGTCGCCCACTCTTCTTCATTTACTTCAGAAATAGTGATGTGGTTTCTGCCCAAATCAATATTGTAAAGAAGGAGATTATTAATCGTTTCTTTAATGCCGTCTACAGTTTCGCCCAGAAAACTGTTAACCGGCAGATATGCTTTGACAATGACACCCTCATCTGGGTAATCATTGGGGTCGAGCTGGTAGATTTCCCCGTACACATTCTCACGTTCTTTAATTAAATCAAGCGGGTCCTCTATCACAACCCCACTTGCACCAGCTTCATGCAATATATTTGAGATAGGTTCGACCGCTTCATGTGTTGTGTGAATGCTTAATTCGGACCATTTCAAAACTACCAACTCCTCATCCAATAATTAATCGCCTTTAAACGCGCGTTTTACCTTGTCAAAGAAACTCATTTCCTGTTCGTCAGGCAGGTTTCCGCTGACTTCGGCAAATTCACGGATAATGTCTTTTTGTTTATCAGTCAGATTTGTCGGCGTAACGACGCGGACGACGATATGCTGGTCACCCTGTCCATAGCCTCTGACATTTTGAACGCCTTTGCCTCTTAGTCTGAATTTCGTTCCTGTTTGTGTACCGGCCGGAATTTTCAATTTCACTTTTCCATGCAGCGTCGGCACTTCTACCTCATCTCCAAGAGCAGCCTGAGCAAACGTTAACGGCATTTCACAGTAAATATCATCGCCGTCACGCTCGAAGAACTCGTGTGCGCGTACATGGAACACGACAAATAAATCCCCGGCAGGGCCGCCGTTTATTCCTGGTTCACCCTGTCCCGAGAGACGAAGCTGCTGCCCGTCATCTACACCGGCTGGAATTGTCACATTGATTTTCTTGCGTTTTTTGATTTTTCCTTTGCCGCCGCAGTCCGCACATTTGTTTTTAATGATTTTGCCTGTACCTTCACAGTGGTGGCAGACCCGTCTGTTAACGACTTTTCCAAACGGTGTATTTTGCTCCACGTTTAACTGGCCGGAGCCTCCGCAGTGGGAGCATGTTTCTGGATTTGTTCCAGGTTTCGCACCTGAGCCTTTACATGTCTCGCACGTTTCCTCGCGGGGAATTTCGATGGTTGTTTCTTTACCAAAAGCCGCATCCTCAAACGACAGGGTCATCGTATACTGTAAATCAGCACCCTGGCGCGGAGCATTTGGATCTCTCCGTCTTGTGCCTCCGCCGAAAATACTTGAGAAAATATCATCGAAACCAAAACCGCCGAAATCGCCGCCTCCAAAACCTCCGCCGCCGAAGCCTTGGTTAGGGTCAGTGTGACCAAATTGATCGTAATGCGCACGTTTTTGGTCATCTGACAGCGTTTCGTACGCTTCTTTTACCTCTTTAAATTTTTCATCTGATCCGGCTTCTTTGTTAATATCAGGATGATATTTTTTTGACAGCTTCCGATAAGCTTTTTTAATTTCATCCTTTGAAGCGCTCTTACTTACTCCCAGCACTTCATAGTAATCACGCTTACTCATCTCGCTTCACTCTCCCGAATTTCTCACATAAATTAGATTGTATCATTTTGAATTATGATTTTTCAATTCCTTTTATCCCGGGCAAGAAAAAAAGTCAAAGCCAAGAGATGCCTGACTTTGACTTTCTAATCATTGAATCAGATTATGAAATGTGTTCTTTTCGGTCAGCTCCGGAAGCGGGGCTGACACTAAAAAGAACTTATTTTTTGTTTTGGTCGTCGTTTACTTCTTCGTATTCAGCGTCGACAACGTTGTCATCCGCTTTGCCTTCAGCGTTTGCTCCGCCTTGAGCTTGCTGTGCTTTAGCAGCTTCTTCATAAAGCTTCATAGAAAGCTCTTGAACGATTGTTTGAAGCTCATCTTTTTTCGCTTTGATCTCTTCAAATTCGTTTTTCTCAATTGCTGCTTTTAAAGCGTCTTTGGCATCGTTGGCTTTTTTCACTTGTTCTTCATCCACTTTGCCTTCAAGATCTTTTAATGTTTTCTCAGTTTGGAAAACAAGCTGATCTGCTTCGTTGCGGACTTCGATTTCTTCTTTTTTCTTCGCATCAGCGTCAGCATTTTCTTCCGCTTCTTTAACCATGCGTTCGATCTCTTCATCTGAAAGACCTGAAGAAGATTTAATTGTAATGTTTTGTTCTTTCCCTGTGCCTAAGTCTTTTGCTCTTACGTTTACGATACCGTTTTTGTCAATATCGAAAGAAACTTCGATTTGAGGCACGCCGCGCGGTGCTGGCGGGATATCAGTAAGCTGGAAGCGGCCGAGTGTTTTGTTGTCGGCAGACATTGGGCGCTCACCTTGAAGAACATGGATATCAACAGCTGTTTGGTTATCAGCAGCAGTTGAGAACACTTGAGATTTGCTTGTCGGGATCGTCGTGTTGCGGTCGATCAGTTTTGTAAACACGCCGCCCATTGTTTCGATACCGAGAGAAAGCGGTGTAACGTCAAGAAGAACAACATCTTTTACGTCACCTGTGATAACGCCGCCCTGAATCGCAGCACCAAGCGCTACAACTTCATCCGGGTTTACGCCTTTATGCGCTTCTTTTCCAGTTTCTTTTTTGATTGCTTCTTGTACGGCAGGGATACGAGTTGATCCGCCGACAAGGATGACTTTGTCGATTTCGCTTGCAGAAAGTCCTGCATCTTGAAGCGCTTGACGGACAGGACCCATTGTGCGCTCTACTAAATGAGAAGAAAGCTCTTCGAATTTAGCGCGAGTTAATGTAAGTTCAAGGTGAAGCGGTCCTGCTTCTCCAGCTGTGATAAACGGTAAAGAAATTTGCGTAGAAGATACGCCGGAAAGATCTTTTTTCGCTTTTTCAGCTGCGTCTTTCAAACGCTGAAGCGCCATTTTGTCTTTTGATAAATCAATGCCGTTTTCTTTTTTGAATTCAGAAACAAGATGATCGATGATAACTTGGTCAAAATCGTCCCCGCCCAGACGGTTGTCGCCGGCAGTTGAACGAACTTCGAATACACCGTCGCCAAGCTCAAGGATGGAAACGTCGAATGTACCGCCGCCAAGGTCGTATACTAGGATCGTTTGATCTTCATCTGTTTTATCAAGTCCGTATGCAAGCGCTGCTGCAGTTGGCTCGTTGATGATACGTTCTACTTCAAGACCGGCAATTTTACCAGCGTCTTTTGTTGCTTGACGCTCAGCATCGTTAAAGTATGCAGGAACTGTGATAACTGCTTTTGATACTGTTTCGCCAAGATAGCTTTCAGCGTATGATTTAAGGTGTTGAAGGATGATAGCAGACACTTCTTGTGGAGTGTAATCCTTTCCTTCAATTTCAACTTTATAATCAGTACCCATATGACGTTTGACTGACATAATTGTGTTAGGGTTTGTAATAGATTGGCGTTTAGCCACTTCCCCTACTTGACGTTCGCCGTTTTTAAACGCAACAACTGATGGCGTTGTGCGGTTTCCTTCAGCGTTAGCAATAACTTTAGGCTCGCCACCTTCAAGCACTGCCACACATGAGTTTGTTGTTCCTAAGTCGATTCCGATAACTTTACTCACTTGAATAACCTCCTGCTATGTAATTATTGATTCACTTTGACCATGGAAGGGCGAATGACGCGATCCTTCAGCTTATAGCCTTTTTGCATTTCCTCCACAACAATGTTGGAGCCGTAGTTTTCGTCTTCAGCCTGCATAACAGCTTGGTGCAGATTAGGATCAAATTCCTGCCCTACAGCTTCGATGGCTTCGACGCCTTCTTTTTTCAAGGCTTCTATGAGCTGACGGTGGACCATTTCCATTCCCTGGAGCAAACTTTTCGTCTGTTCATTGTCGGCTTCAACCTGAAGCGCTCGTTCAAAGCTGTCAAGAGCCGGCAGCAAATCAGTCACGATATTTTGAGAACGGTATTTTTGGGACGCTTCCATCTCTAAACGGCTGCGTCGTTTATAGTTTTCAAAGTCTGCTTGAACACGCAAAAGTTTGTTTTCTTTTTCCTCAAGCAAACCTTGCAATTCGTTAATTTGGTTTTGAAGAAGTTCGCTTTCATTTGTTTCTTCCTGCTGTTCATCAGCGGCAGCTTGTTCTTCAATGATTTCTTGCTCTTCTGTTTCGTTTTGTTCAACGGTTTGTTTTTCTTCTGACATTGTGTTCACCTCCCTCAAAGTGTAAGGAGAAGGACAGGTGCTGCCCTTCGATAAAATTTGCCAAAATTCCCTTATTCATCATACAGACTTGTTAATGCTTTTGACAAGTCCGAAGTCACATGCTGGAGCAGGCTGACAACCCTGGAATAATTCATGCGGGTCGGGCCGATAATCGCAATTGAGCCGATCTGCTTCTGGTCTACGGAATAAGAAGCCGTAATCAGACTGCAATTTTCCATCTCTTCATAGTCGTTTTCTTTTCCGATTTTAATCGAAATTCCCGTGTGCGGGGATTGAACCAGCTTTAAAACATCCTGTTCTTTCTCAATTAATGAAAGGAGCGACCGAACTCGGGTGATATCATGGAACTCAGGCTGGTTCAGCATATTGATTTTCCCGCCAAAAAACAACTTTTCAACATGATTTGTGGAATGAAAGGTTGAACGAAGCGCGTCGAGTATATTGTCATAGTTCTTAATGTGCTGTCTTAGGTACATGACAACTTCCTTAAATATGCGCTCATTCAGTTCATCCATTGGAACACCGCTTAAACGGTCATTCAGTATATTTACCAGTTTTTCAATATCAGACAGATCCATTTTGGTCGGAAAGTTAATCGTTTTGTTTTCCACATGCCCCGTATTGGTAACGAGAATCGCTACCGCCATATCAGGCTGAATCGGAATGATTTGAATCTGTTTAAGGTAATTCTCACTCAGCTTCGGCCCGAGTACGATGGATGTGTAATTCGTCAGATCGGACAAAATTTGCGCTGATTTTTGAACTGTCTTCTCCAGCTCGAAAATTTTCTCTTTGAAGATCGAGTGGATTTGGTCCAGGTCGCTTTTCGTCAGTTTGACGGGTGACAGCAAATGGTCAACATAGTACCGATACCCTTTTTCTGACGGAACACGTCCTGAGGATGAATGGGTTTTTTCAATAAAGCCCAATTCCTCCAAGTCAG
Organism: Bacillus sp. FSL R5-0416; assembly: GCF_037975425.1. Taxonomy (NCBI): domain Bacteria; kingdom Bacillati; phylum Bacillota; class Bacilli; order Caryophanales; family Bacillaceae; genus Bacillus; species Bacillus sp. FSL R5-0416. Next base: position 2,626,712 of record NZ_CP150252.1, read on the forward strand.
CCATCTCGTTTCTTATTGTTGCAGAGCTAAATGTGATTTCATCTTTTTTCGAAAGAGTTCTTGATCCCACCGGCTGTGCCGATTTAATAAAATCGTTGATTATAACCTGAAGGATCAGCAGCTGACGATTTGTTAACATCATCATCACCTCTGTTAGCACTCTCAATAAGCGAGTGCTAATTCTATAACAAAAGTATCAAACCACAAGAAAAATGTCAATTATAACTCACCCAAAAAAGCGCCAAAAACTTCATTGCCTAATAATTTCCCTTGATGAGTCAAATAAACGGCAGACTCCGAATTGTGAATCAGCCCTTTTTCAGCGAGGTCTTTTAACACGCTTGGGAAAAGTTCATCTAGGGAACGGCCGTATTTTTCTGCGAATCGTTTTTTGCTGACACCGGCTGTTTTTCTCAAACCTAAAAACATTTCTTCCTCAATCTGTTCTTCTGTTGTCACTTCATGTGTATCTCTGTACGGAAAACCCTTTTCAGCTATCAGGTCAATGTAATGCTTAACAGGTCCGACGTTCACTGTTCGTGTGCCGCCAATATATCCGTGAGCGCCAGCTCCGAAACCGAAATATTGTTCGTTGCTCCAATACGTTAGATTGTGCTTAGATTCCATGCCTGCCTTAGCAAAGTTGCTGATTTCATATTGATGAATGCCGTGAGCTTCCATCTGGCTCATCACCATTTCATACATTTCAGCTTCCTGCTCCTGCGGCGGAAGATGAAGCCGCCCTTTTTGCATCAAATTATAAAATACCGTTTTCGGTTCTACAATAAGGGAGTAAACGGAATAATGCTCGGCGTCCAATGATAAAGCAGTGTTTATGGAATGTTCCAGATGCTTGAGGGTTTGCCCCGGAAGCCCGAACATTAGATCAAGACTGATATTCTCAAAACCGATTTCCCGCGCTCTTTCAAAAGAGGTGAATACATCTTTTTGCTTGTGCACTCGGCCGATTTTTTCTAACAGATCGTCTTCGAACGTTTGCACACCAAAGCTGAGGCGATTTACGCCTGCTTCTTTTAATATTTTTAATTTCTCTGCGGACAAGTCGTCCGGATTCGCTTCAACCGCAAATTCCGATAAGTCGCTTGAGGGCTTCAGCACACGGTTGATCATATCCATCAGCTTTTTGAGCTGTTCCTCAGACAGGGAGGTTGGCGTGCCTCCTCCGATAAAGATTGTTTTGAGATCAGGCTGCCCAGTTTTTGCTATTGTATTTATCATTTCCTGTTCGAGTGCGTTTAAATACCCGTCGACTGGCTGACTTTGAATAAAATATTTATTGAAATCGCAGTAGTGGCAAATATGCTCACAAAATGGGATATGGATATAAGCTGATTTCAAATGGATTCACCTTCTTTACAGAAAGAAGCCGCAGTACAAGACTGCGGCGGCTTCTATTGTTTTTTCGGACTGTCGTCCATTTTCAGAACTGCCATAAATGCTTCTTGCGGCACTTCAACTGAGCCGACCTGCTTCATACGGCGTTTTCCTTCTTTTTGTTTTTCAAGAAGTTTCCGTTTACGCGAGATGTCCCCTCCGTAACATTTAGCCAATACGTTTTTACGCATTGCTTTTATGGTGGAGCGGGCCACGATTTTCTGGCCGATTGCGGCTTGTACCGGAACTTCAAACTGCTGGCGCGGAATGAGTTCTTTCAGTTTTTCAACGATCACTTTTCCGCGTTCATATGCGTAATCACGATGCACGATAAAGGAAAGGGCATCGATTTTTTCACCATTCAGCATAATGTCCATTTTCACAAGCTTGGACGGTTTGTAGCCGATCAGTTCATAATCAAAGGACGCATAGCCTTTAGTGCTTGATTTCAGCTGATCAAAAAACTCATATACGATTTCCGCTAATGGCATATCATAAATGATGCTGACACGGTTTGCGTCTAAATACTGCATATCAATAAAATTGCCGCGTTTTCCTTGGCAAAGCTCCATTACAGCGCCGACATAGTCATTCGGCACCATCATCGTCGCTTTTACGTATGGCTCCTCAACCCTTTCGATCTTTTGAGGATCCGGCATGTTGGACGGGTTGTCGACAACGACCTTTTCGCCGTCTGTCATATACACGTCATAGATAACGCTTGGCGCTGTTGTAATCAGGTCGATGTTGAACTCACGCTCAATTCGCTCCTGAATGATCTCCATGTGAAGCATGCCTAAAAATCCACAGCGGAACCCGAATCCAAGCGCTTGCGAAGTTTCCGCTTCATATTGAAGGGAGGAATCATTCAGCTCAAGCTTTTCAAGAGCTTCCCTTAAATCATTATACTTCGCTGTATCAATCGGATACAAACCACAGTACACCATCGGGTTTAGCTTGCGGTATCCCGGCAGCGCTTCTTCTGCAGGATTGGCAGCGCTCGTTATTGTATCACCGACACGTGTGTCACCGACATTTTTGATTGAGGCAGTCAGGAAGCCTACATCACCGACCGTCAGTTCATTTGTCGGAGTTGCTTTCGGCGTGAACACGCCCACCTCTGTTACTTCGAATTCTTTGCCGGTTGCCATCATTTTGATTTTTTGTCCCGGCTTTACCGTTCCTTCAACGACTCTGATATAAGCCACGACACCGCGGTAGGCGTCATAAAGCGAGTCGAAGATCAGCGCTTTGAGCGGCGCCTCCGGATCTCCGGTCGGAGCTGGCACCTTTTCTACGATTTGTTCTAAAATCTCCTCAATCCCGATACCGGCTTTTGCTGAAGCAAGCACGGCTTCTGATGCGTCAAGGCCGATAACGTCTTCTACCTCTTGGCGCACACGTTCGGGCTCGGCGCTCGGAAGGTCGATTTTATTGATGACCGGAAGGATTTCAAGATCGTTGTCAAGCGCTAAGTAGACATTGGCGAGCGTCTGCGCTTCAATCCCCTGGGCTGCATCCACGACAAGAATCGCTCCCTCGCAGGCAGCAAGGCTTCGGGATACTTCATACGTGAAGTCGACGTGTCCCGGCGTATCGATTAGATGAAAGATATATTCTTCTCCGTCTTTTGCTTTATATTTAAGCTGAACAGAGTTTAATTTAATGGTTATGCCCCGCTCACGTTCAAGATCCATAGAATCGAGCAATTGTTCTTTCATTTCTCGTTGAGTGATTGCCGACGTTTTTTCTAAAATACGATCCGCTAAGGTCGATTTTCCGTGGTCAATATGGGCAATGATAGAGAAATTCCGTATTCTCGATTGCCTCTCTAAACGCTTTTCTTTATCTGTCACAATCTATCACTCCTACTATTAAACGCAAAATACACTAGCTTAGATTATATCAATAGGATTGTAAAGATTCAATGTAAAACAAGAAAGAGAAAAGTTCCCTATCATATCTGGGCTGCTTTTCTCTTTCACGTACTTATTGATTCATATCCCGTATCCATTCATACATTGACTGGGCAGTATTGGTTACGGTGTTCGAAAGCGCTTGTCCGGCTTTTGAAAACATATTGAATGTCTCCACCTTTTCCAGCTCTTTTTGTTTTTCTTCTAAATCTTTTGCCGTGACTGTTTCTCCTAGGATTGAGGCTTCTTTTTCATTATCTTTTCCGTCGGTGAGCGTAAACGCCCCCTTCAGTGAAGGGTCATGATAGCCTTTCATACTCAGCATCCCGTTGTTTGCCTGCTGCATGCCGAACAGAACGCCTAAAAACATGATCGTGACAAGCAGTAAGCATTTTCCAAAGTATGCAATCAAATCAACCACCTATTTCTTATTGTTTTTTCGTCTCCCCGCTCGCTGCGTTGACCTTTTCAGCATCCCAGTACATTTCGCTGAATACGTCCGCGGCCGCGTTAGCCGCACGCTGCAGCTCTTCGAGATTATTATCTACTCCGCCAAACTCGAGCAAAAGCGCTCTATCTGTTAAATCCTGATTGTAAACACCATTATCGCCTGGCGAGCCTTTGGAAAAGACACCTGTGCTAAGTCCGGGGTATTTTTTCTCCATCAGTTTATGAAGCTCACTCGCAATTTTATAGTTTTCTTCGAAGTTTTTGCTTTTTTTCCCGACGACAAAGGCTACCCTGGCATAGCTTTTTCCTTTAATCGTTGCGGTTGTGTCTTTTTTGCGCCGTGAGTCTCTGTGGATGTCAATGATATATTGCAGATTTTTGTTTGAAGCGAGGGCGTCTTTCACGACCGGCCTTGATTCATCATAGGACCTGGCATAGTTTAAGCCTTTTTTATTCAATTTTGACTGTATATCGGTTTTATTCACTGTGGCTCCGATTCCCTGGGATTCAAGCGCTTGTCCGAACATATCTCCTACAAGCGTGACGTTGGCTTTAGAATGGCGCGCCATGTCAGGATCGGTCTCGCCTTTTAATAGAGGGAGATATGATTCGGTATTGTGCGTGTGATAGATAAACACGACCTTTTTATCACCTGTTGTTTGTTTGGGCGGATCTTTTTGTGCATTATCTGATTGCGTTTGCTGTTTTTCAATCTCTGCCAAATTCGCTTCCCTTTCTTCCTCCATCACCTTAGACGGCGGCGGCGATTCCGCAGGCATATTCGTATAATCGGTTCCTTGTCCAGCTAACAAAATCTCGGTATCAAATTGTGCAAACCCTGGCAGCTCCCGACCGAGAAAGCTCCGCGGATCTTCGAGGTTAATGCTCGTCGCCAGCTTTAAAGAAAGACGAGAAAGATGAAATGAGCTGTCGGTTTGAGAGAGGTCAGAAGCGAAATAATGGTTTTCCATCCGCAGCAAATGTGCAAATACGTCACCCGGCAATTCTTCAGCAATCCCATAAAAAGAGTCAGACGACGGCCTAAGTTCCGGCCGGAGAGACGTCAGCACACCGGATAGAACAAAAATCACGATAAGGCTTACGATAAATAGAAAGATGGCTTTTACCGCTTTCCCTCCATTTACCGCAACAACAATCTGTCTGTTTCTGCGTTTATTTCTCATTGAATCCCTCCAGCGCTTGTCTAGTAATTACTCTATGAACAAGCTAGAGGAAGTAGAACTGTTTAGTGATTGTAGGAGCCTTTGTTTTCTTGTGACACTTTTTCATGAAGCGCTGTGTTTAGTCCGTTCGCTAAAACATTTGCCATATCGTCGATAAATGAATCGACTTCCTTCGGCGTAACCATTAAGTTGTGCCCTAAAGGCGAAAGCACCTCGTGAATGAGCTGCCGTTTTTCATCTTCTTGAAGGATTCCGACAATCCCTAGGAACGATTGGCGCTGCTTTTGATCGGGAAGATCTTCTTCAGTGAGCACTTTCTTTTTCCCAAACGTCATGCCTGCCGGAACAAGCGATCTTGATGGCCTGTTATCCTTCATTTCTCTGCCAAAATGTTTTAATATGTAGTCCACCGTGTCGCTGGCAATTGTCACGGCATCAACTACTGTCGGAACACCGATAGCAATCACCGGAACACCAAGCGTGTCTTTGCTTAAATCTTTTCGTTTATTCCCCACTCCAGATCCCGGGTGAATGCCTGTATCCGATATTTGAATGGTTGTGTTGACCCTTTCCACCGCCCGCGCCGCCAACGCATCAATGGCTATGACAAAATCAGGCTTCGATTCATCAATCACACCTTTAATAATGTCACTTGTTTCGATTCCTGTTATCCCCATTACACCCGGTGCAAATGCACTGACAGGCCTGTAACCCTCCTGTACGTTTTCCGGCTGAAGCTTAAACAAGTGCCTTGTTACCAACAGATTTTCTACTGCCATCGGTCCAAGCGCATCAGGTGTCACGTTCCAGTTGCCGAGCCCAACGATCAAACAGCTCGCATCTTTTGAGATATTAAGGTTTTCAAGAAAAGCTGAGAATTCCTCCGCAAAGACAGCAGAGACCTTCTCCTGCATTTCCGAATCATTCTCCCTGATTCCCTGTGCTTCAAGCGTTAAATAGCGCCCTTCTTTTTTTCCCGAAAGCTCTGCGCCTTCCTTTGTAACATCAACTGTGCGGATTTTAATGCCGCCGTGATCACGCTCTTTTTCAATAAAGCCTTTAATTTCTTTTGTCGGCACAGCCTGCTGATTGGCCATTGCTTCCTTCGTTTCCACTGCCAAATCGGTCCGTATCAAATACTGATTCACATCCAGCTCACTCTTTTTCATACAGGGGCCTCCTTCACATTAAGTACCTATATTGTTGCCATTTGCTGAATGAATCATGCTAAAAAGAGAACCTTCAATGAAAAATACTTTACATTTATATTGCAATCTAAAGGTGTGTTTGATAGAATACAATTTGTTCTATTGTGAAGAAGATTTAACCTTAAGACACTGTGCTACAGGTTGTATCTTAGGAGGTGAAACACATGCCAAACATTAAATCAGCGATTAAACGTACAAAAACAAACAACGAACGCCGCGTTCATAACGCGACAATCAAATCTGCTATGCGTACTGCAATCAAACAAGTTGAAGCTTCTGTTGCCAACAACGAAGCTGACAAAGCGAAAACTGCTCTTACTGAAGCAGCTAAACGTATTGATAAAGCAGTGAAAACAGGTCTTGTACACAAAAATACCGCAGCTCGATACAAATCAAGACTAGCGAAAAAAGTGAACGGACTTTCTGCATAATATAAAAACGATCCTCAATAATGGGGATCGTTTTTTTCATTTCTTTTTAACAGCTGTAAAAGGAACAGTTCGAGCAGGAGCTGCTTGTCCTTTTTCCCGGTTTTCATCTCATAGTCCATGACGGCAAGCTGTTCAATAATTGAACGGAGCTCCTCCTCTGTAAAAAGCCTTGCTTGATCCATCGCCAGCTTTACCCGAAATGGGTGAACTTTTAGATTAGAAGCGATTTGTTTTTGTCCGTATCCCTGTTCCGCGAAGTACTTTGTCTGCAGAATCAGCCGGAACTGGTTCGAAATAAGCGCCATAATTTTGATCGGTTCTTCATTTTGTTTAAGCAAATCATAAAAAATTTGCAGACTCTCAGTTCGTTTTCGGTTGACGATTTTATTGATCAGCTCAAAAATATTTTGTTCAAGGCTTCTAGCAACAAGCATTTTCACATCATCCAGCGTAATTTCTTCACGATCTCCAATAAACGTGCAGAGCTTTTGAATCTCCTGAAAAATCGATGACAGATGTCCATTCACAAGCAGAACCAAATGCTCCGCCGCTTCCGTGCCGATTGTTTTCTGCTCTGTTTTTGCAAGGTTGACAGTAAAGTCCGTCGTTTCCTTTGCGTTTAATTCCTTCGCCTCCATCATAAACGCGTGCTTCTTTAACGCTTTCGTCAGCTTTTTCCGCTCATCAAGCTTTTCATACGGAGCAAGCAGGACAAAGACTGTGTAAGGCGCAGGTGATTGTATATATGATTCAAGCGCACTGACGTTGTGCTCAATTTTTTCTTTTTTCTTTTCACCTGTTAAAAAATATGGATTTTTCACAATGACAAGACGCCGCTCTCCCATAAACGGAAACGTTTCAGCATCTGCAATCGCTTGATCCAGCGGGTCCTCTTCCAGATCAAAAACGGATAGATTGAAATCCTTTGTCTCCTGATCAACGACCGTCTGTCTGATCCTGCTGACGGTTTCTTGCAGCAGATATGTCTCTTTTCCGTATAAACAATAAACTGGATGGACATCTCCTTTTTTCAGGCTTTTCCACACATCAAATACCATTGTTGTACGACTTCCTCTCTTTCATCATCCCCTTCTATCCTAAATTGAGTTTGCAAAATAGTAAAGAGGAAGCCTGACTGCTGCTTCCCCATTTATATTAAACGCCTGTTCGCAAGCCCCCGGGACAGCTTGTAAAAAGGCGATAATCACCAGAACAGAAAACGTTACCTTAGCTTCTAGATTTTTCAAAACAATTCCATTATACTTAAGTCAGTCAGGAGGGATAAAGTTGAATGATTTTGAAAAAAACGTTCAAAGCAAACGAAATGATGCTGTAGATTCAGCTGTTGGTTTTGTTGTGTCCTTCGGATTTTTCGCCTTCTTGTTTGTCATGGCAACGGTTATTCACCTAGTTGGTTCATAACAGCGACTGCCCGGGCTGCTGATTTCTCGGCAGTCTTTTTTAGTTCGTCTCTGTTATATCTGATGTATCATATGGAGGATAGACAGAAAAGGTTCCAACTCTGTTTTTGTATCTATATTGGATCGTTCCGTTTTGATCTGTTCGCAGCACGCGGATAGAATGTCTCTGTAATAGTTGCAGAACTTCTTGATGAGGATGATGGTACCGATTGTTTTTCCCGGCTGAGATAATGGCCGTTTTCGGCTGAAGCTGTTTGATGAATTCTTCACCGGTAGAGCCTTTGCTCCCATGGTGCCCCACCTTTAACACATCTGCTTTTATATTCGGAAACACGTTCATCACCTCTTGTTCCCCTTCTTTCTCCAGATCACCCGTCAAGATCCAGCTCATATCGCCCGTCTCCATCCAAAGAACGAGAGATGAATTATTTTGGCTTGCCGGATCAGGTGCTTCAGGTGACAGTACATGGAACTGCAAATCCTTTATTTGCAATACATCGCCTCGCTTCACCTCTTCAATTGTCACTCCCTCTTCTCTGGCTGTCTGCAGCACTTTCTCATCTTTAGGTTCAGAAACGAACCCTTTCGGAATCACGAGGCGCTTTACTTTATGATGCTTCAGCAGAATCTCCGCCTCTCCGATATGATCTTGGTCAGCGTGCGTCAGAATTAAAGCGTCAAGCTGTTTGATTCCCTTAGCAGTTAAAAACGGAATCAGCACCTTTTCCCCCAGTGAAAACGGATGCTGTTTTTCGCGCCAAGGCTCTGACGAGTAAGACAAAGTGCCGCCGGTATCAATTAAGACACGACCCCGCTGATGCGGAGCACCTACAAACATGCTGTCACCCTGTCCAATATCTATCATATCCACTTCTCCTTCGGAACTAAGACACGGATATATAAAGAGCAGAAACAGCACCGTGCAGCAAATGCCTCCGGTTACCATCAACTGCGACAAGGAGCGTTTTTCAATCGCCATAAGCAATAGGATGATCGTGACCGTGAATAAAAAAAGCAAAACAGGTGCAGGATGTGCGATCATAATCGTGAACACTTCAACATCTGCAATGTTTGTGATTAGCCTATTGGTCCAGCTTATCAATAAATCAAACCAGCTGAAAAACAATCTCCCAAACGAAACGGAAAGACTTAATAGAAGAACACCTGCTACAGCTCCCGGCAAAATACAGAAGGTATAAAATGGTACCATCAACATATTCATCGGTACGCTGATGATAGAAAACTGATGAAAATGATATAGGAGAATCGGAAGCGAGCCCAGCTGAGCGATGAGTGATACAATTGTCAGCTGCCCCAAGGAGGTTTTAACCTGATGAAAAATAGAAGAGGATAGAATTAAAGAAAAACTGACGGCGAACGATAGCTGAAAACCGGCTTCAAAGAGATGATAAGGATTGAAGAGCAGAAGGACGATGTATGAAAGACAAATTGCAGTTGCAGAGTGGACACGCCATTTGACAAGGCTTCCAGCTAAGTAAACACCCGCCATGAGAGCGGCGCGTAGCACTGAAGGAGCAGCGCCGGTCAACATCACATAGAGCGGCAGAAATAACAGCAACAGAATTGACGCCTTTTCTCTAGTTATACCAAGGCGAATCATGATATAAAACAAACCTGCTGTCAAAATCCCCACGTGGAGTCCTGATATTGCCAAGAGATGGACAACACCAAGATTTTGATACGCGGTAAGCACTTCATCCTCCACATAAAATCTGTCACCAACTGTAAGTGCCTGTACAATCCCTGCCGAATCAGGAGGCAAAAGGCTGTTTGTGAATGATATGATATGTTTTCTCAAGCTGAGCACCTTGTACTTAAAATTTTCAGGTTCGCTGCAGTTTTGGATAGACGTGACAGAGTAGTTCCAATGAATATGCTGCCGATAAAGATACTCGTTATAATCAAATGCACCCGGCACAGTTGCGTGATTCGGTTCTTCCAATGTACCAGTCAACTCACATGACATTCCTGGTTCTATGTATAACAGCTGTTCTTTTTCACCAGCAGACTGAATGCGATACGCAGCAGCCCATTTTTCCTTATCAGGTGTCTTAACCATCATAGACATACGGTCGCCGTCAATTTTGGGAACAGTGTCAATCACCGCCTTGAACTGATAGGTTCCCTGCCGATAGGAAGAGACATTCTGAGAATCTGTGACTGCATACAGTACAAAAAACAATATAAAAGAGAAGAAACAAACAATAATAAGAAAAGCGTGCCTCGTTTTGATTAACATGATGAGGAGAAAGAGGATGAAAAGAAAAATAGCGGGGAAATAAGCGGCGGCAGTAATTCCAGCCGTTGCCGAAGCTGCCGCCATAGGCAATAACAAACGCGAATTACGCATTCATCACACGTAGCTCGTGAAAAGTGTATTCGCCTGTTCATGTATCTTTTTCAATTCTTCCTCCGCTAAACCGGCATCGGCCAATTTCCCTATAAGACCCGCTACAAATGAAAGCTTTTCTCTGTTTTTCAGATCAACGATCATTTCATCGAGTTCAACCTGTTCAACAGTTACACCCGCCTGTTCAAATAATTCCTGCGCATACGGATGTGTTTTGTAATCCTCAGCATAATAAACCGTTTTGATACCAGCTTGAATAATAGATTTGCAGCATTGAATGCACGGATAATGCGTCACATAAATCTCAGCTCCATCAGTCGGCACCCCAAACTTAGAGCATTGAAGAATCGCATTCATTTCAGCGTGAATCGTTCTTGCGCAATGATCATCTATCATTAAGCATCCTTCATCTGCACAATGTACACCGCCCGCGATTGACCCGTTGTAGCCTCCTGCTATCATGCGTTTGTCTCTGACTATAGTAGCGCCGACAGATAATCTCGGACATGTGCTGCGCAGCGCCAATAAATGGCTTTGAGCCATAAAGTATTGATTCCATGAAATTCGTTCCACGTTGTTCCCTCCAAATGTTGTGTTGCCTGACCTATAGTTTACCTATCATAATGCATGACCGTCAAATCACTTTACTGTAATGGAAGACTTTATTTTCTCAAATGACTTTTCACCTATTCCTGAAACCTTAGTGATTTCTTCAATTGTTTGGAAACGCCCGTTTTCTTCCCGGTATGCAATAATAGCTTCAGCTTTGGATGGCCCCACCCCTGAGATGCCTTGTAACTCCTCTAAGGTTGCTGTATTGATATTCACCAGCGCTCCCTTCCCTCCATCGCTTTGGACAGACCCTCCGTCGCCTTGCTGTACTGCTGTTTCCTCTCCCTTTTTCGGGATGTACACCACTGTCCCGTCCTGCAGAATCTCCGCCAAATTTACTTGCGCTTCGTCTGCTTGTTCTTTGGTCCCGCCTGCTTTCTCAATTGCCTGAGATACTCTGTCCCCTGTACGCATTTCATAAACGCCTGGATGCTGAACAGCACCTTTGATGTCTATCACAATTGTTTCGCTTGACTCGTCGTTGTTTGCTTCCTGCTTTACCACTGTATTTTCTGCCTCTGTTGGTACAGCTTGCTTCACCGGCTCTTTATTTTTCCCTGTGGCCAGAAAGATCATAATCGCTGTGAAAACAGCCGCAGAAGCCGCTAAAACAATTGCTTTCTTATGCTGATTCAACCAATTCATCGTGCATGTTCCCCGCTTTCGTCATATTTTATTTTCATAACACATATGGTTTAGAGGATAATAGCTCAAAGGAGGGGAAACCATTGAAGATAGGCTTTATCGGCACAGGAAATATGGGTACGATCCTTATCGAATCATTTATTGAATCAAAAGCGGCCGATCCCTCAAACATGACAATCACAAACCGCACAATTGAAAAAGCGTTGCACATAAAAAACCGCTACAACAGCATCAACGTTACCGAAAGTCTCGAAAAGCTCGTTTCTGAAAATGAGATGATTTTTATTTGTGTTAAGCCGCTTGATATATATCCTTTACTGGCAAGAGCGCTACCTTATTTAAGAAAAGATCATATTCTCATTTCAATTACAAGCCCCGTTCAAACCGAACAGCTCGAACAATATGTGCCGTGTCAAGTGGCGCGAGTGATCCCAAGTATTACGAACAGAGCGCTGGCAGGTGTTTCTCTCGTCACGTTCGGCACAAGCTGCGGCGAATCTGCAAAAGCGAAAATCAATGAGCTGATGCAGCATATCTCTCATCCGCTGCAAATTGAAAGTGACATCACAAGGGTTGCATCAGACATCGTAAGCTGCGGCCCCGCTTTTATGAGCTATCTGATTCAGCGGTTTATAGATGCAGCTGTCACGGAAACATCAGTATCTAAACAGGACGCGATTTTGATGTGTAAGGAAATGCTTGTCGGAATGGGAAAACTGTTAGAAACCGAATTGTATACCCTGCCTGCATTACAGGAAAAGGTTTGCGTTAAAGGCGGTGTAACAGGAGAAGGCATTAAAGCGCTGGAAAGCGGTGTGCAGGATATGTTTCACCGGGTATTTCAAAATACTCATATGAAGTACGAGGAGGATATTTCTGCAGTGAAAAAGCAGTTTCATGTGTAGACGAGTATGTCATACTTTCGTCTGTACTGCAAAAGCATAAAAAAGCATTTTAAAAAACCATCGTTTTAAGAAACGATGGTTTTTGATTTCTGCGCCTTGAAAAAGAGACGTTCTGATTGTGCTGATGGCTCGGTATCCGTAAAATCAGCTGTCACGCGATGGAGCTGAAAGCCGCAGTTCTTAAGCATTTCTTCGTATTCTTCCACAGGGAACGTTCTTTGCTCGTGTGTCTCATCAAAACGATCATACGCTTCTCCGTTCCACACAAAAAACGACATATCATGAATGACAGAAAGCTCGTCACTTCCGGCAAAGCTCTGCCAAATATAGCTGATATCTTCGTCCTGGTCAGCAAATGTGCTATCCGGAAAGACTTCCGCAATTTTAAAAGATGAATGAACATCAAACAGCAAAATGCCTTCAGGCTTTAATACCCGAAATACACTTTTAAAGGTTTCGATCACATCATTTTTTGTTTTTAAATAATTTAATGAGTCACAGCATATCACAACAGCGTCAAACTGATCGTCAAAGCCGGTAATCTCTCTCATATCCTGCTGAAGAAATAAAATAGGCTGGCTACTCGATACCTTTTGCTGGGCGAAAGAAAGCATCTCTTCGCTGAGATCGATGCCTGTAACCTCGAAGCCTTTTTCGGCAAGCCGGATGGAGATTTCCCCCGTGCCGCATGCCAGATCGAGAATACGGCCTTTTTCCGGGAGAGATGCTTCAATCCATTTTGTCCATTGATCGTAAGGCGCGTGTGACATTAACTCGTCATACACGCTTGCAAAGCCTTGATAAATCATTGATTCATTCCAAAGTCAAGATCTGCGAGCGGAGCGTCTCCCCACAGCTTTTCAAGGTTGTAGTAGCTTCTTTCATCCTTGTGGAAGACATGGACAATTACATCGCCTAGATCAACGAGAACCCATCTTGCTTCATCAAAGCCTTCCATCTTTTTGACTTGAATGCCGTTTTCATCAGCTTGATCCTTGATTTCACGGGCAATCGCCTGTACCTGTTTATCTGAATTTCCGTGGCAGATCAGAAAATAATCAGCAACCAGAGAAATACCTTCCATATCCAGTGCTAAAATATCCTCTGCCCGTTTATCATCGCAAGCCGCAGCTGCGATCTTTAAAATGGACTTTTGGTTCATTCACAAATTCCTCCTGTTCAGCTGCCAGACACAAGCCAGTTATACGTTAAAAATGTGTCTGGAAAAACCGGTTGATTTTTTTTCATAAGAAAAACCATTGTATTTTTAATGGACTGAATCAGCGCTTGATTCAAATCTGTCTCAGCAAGCTTACGCACCTCACCGACACCGGGAAATGCCCGGTTTGGCTCAATGTAATCGGCAACGTAAATGACTTTTTCTAAAAGTGTCATACCGGGGCGCCCTGAGGTATGATACCTAATGGCGTCAAGAATGTCTTCATCTTGAACCCCTGCCTCTCTTTGGACCAAATAAGCGCCGACCGGAGCGTGCCAGAGCTCCGGATTATGATCCAATAAATGCGCAGGCATTTTTTCACGTGCAATAATTTGTTTCATTTCTTCTTTCGGGCGGAATTTGGCGTAATCATGAAAGATTGCCGCTGTTTCCGCTTTTTTAGAATCGGCTCCAAAACGCTCCGCAAGTTCGATCGCCGTGTTCATCACGCCAACCGTATGGATATATCGGTGTTCGGTCAATTGCTGCTTCACGCATGCAAGTGCCTCCTCACGATTCATATAAACCATTCTCCTCTACATACTTCTTCACTTTATCAGGGATTAAGTAGTCAGTGGGCTTCTTGCTTTTAAACCGTTCCCTTATCATAGTTGATGATACCTCAAATTCCGGAACGTCTGCAAAGAGAAGCGGATAAGGGGTTTCAACATGAAAACCGGGGCGCTTTACTCCAATAAATTGAATGAGGTTCAGCAGCTCGTCCAGCTTATACCATTTCGGCAAATATTCAACCATATCAGCGCCGATAATAAAGAACAGCTGATCATTTGGATAACGCTGCTTCAGTAAAGAAACGGTATCAAAGGTATATGATGGCCCTTCTCTTTCCATTTCAACAAGCTCCAGCTTAAAGGACGGATTAGATTGAATTGCAAGCTTTAGCATTTCCACGCGATGAAAGCTGTCGGTATAGTCTTCGTTCTGTTTATGCGGCGGAATTTGATTAGGCATAAACCAAATTTCATCAAGCCCCGCCTGGTACAGCACCTCATTCGCCATTAAGAGGTGACCATTATGCGGAGGGTCAAACGTGCCTCCGAAAATTCCGATTTTCTTCATTTCAACCACCTTTAAGGAAGCTCGATTTGTTTATTTTCCTTTGATTCCTTATATAACACAATCGTATTGCCGATTGTCTGCACCAATTGAGAGCGGCTTCCTTTTACAAGAGCTTCCGCTACATCGTTTTTATCCTCTTCGCAATTCTGAAGCACGCTGACTTTAATCAGCTCTCTCGCTTCAAGCGCCTCAGCAATTTGTTTAATCATGTTGTCGTTTACTCCGCCTTTACCTACTTGAAAAATCGGCGTTAAATGATGCGCTTTAGAACGCAAAAAACGTTTTTGTTTACCTGTTAACATTCTGTTCCTCCTAATTTTCCTATTACAATGGATCTCATTTTTTCAATATCAGGCTCTTGTCCAGTCCACAATTGGAAAGACAATGCTGCCTGTTCAACAAACATGCCCACACCGTCGAGTGTTTTCAAGCCTTTTTGGCTTGCTTCCTTTAAAAGGGCCGTCTGTATTGGATTATACACGATATCACATACGACGGCACTGCTCGCGGCACGCTGTAATGAAAGCGGCACATCGTCCACGTTCGGATACATGCCCACAGACGTTGTATGGATGATAACATCATACTGCTCAAGACGTTCTTCAGCTTCTTTTATGCTTAATACTTCTTTATTGTGAAACGAGGGAGTAGCTTCTGTAAGCCGCTTTGCTTTTTCTAACGTCCGGTTGCAAATGTCAAATTTTTTCGGGGTATTTCGGACAATTGTTGTAAAAATGGCTCTCGCCGCTCCGCCAGCGCCGATCATTAAGAATGACAGTTCAGAGATGGGCTTGTCTAATACCTTCATTAATGACTTCACGAAGCCTTCCCCATCGGTATTGTATCCGACAAGCTTATCTCCCTCTCTTCTGACCGTGTTTACGGCACCGATCACTTTTGCACTCTCATCAATATGATCCAGATAATCCATAATGGAAACCTTGTGCGGAACAGTCACATTGATTCCTTGTACGCCTAGAGCTCTTATTCCTTTTACCGCATCCTCCAGATCATCCTCTTCTACCTTGAAGGCATGATAATGTCCGTCAAGCCCGAGGTCTTTCAATGATGCGTTATGAATATCAGGTGACATAGAATGGCCAATCGGATTTCCGATAACCCCATACAGCTTTTTCATACTCCTCTCCCCTTTTCTTAAATTAATGAACGCCGAACAAATACATGAACGCCTTTTGGCGCGTATGCAGTTACCTTTTTATCGGCGTCATGGACAGTAACCCAGCCTAACCCAGAGAAAACGATATCTGTCTTTTTGTCTTTTATCGTAAACGTATGGGCGACCAATTCCGGAAACTCATCCATTTCATCTTTACCCGGAGGTGTGAGCAATTCCCCTGCATGCTTTTCATATAGCGCGTCTGCATTTTCAAGTTTTGTTCTATGAATCATCAGCTCATTCGGCATATAGCAAATAAAAGGAGATCTTTCCCCAGACACATAATCAAACCTTGCAAGTCCGCCAAAATACAGTGTTTGCTGATCATTAAGCTGGAATGTGCGAGGCTTCAGCTCCTTTTTAGGAGATAATATTTTCAGATCCTTTTTATTGACATAATGCGCCATTTGATGGTTGTTGATAATTCCCGGTGTATCATAAAGCGATGAACCGTCATCCAGCGGGATTTCAATCGCATCAAGGGTTGTGCCAGGAAATTGGGATGTTGTAATAATATCTTCTTCACCTGACACTTCTTTAATAATCCGGTTAATAAAGGTTGACTTTCCTACATTTGTACATCCGACAACATAGACGTCTTTTCCGTTGCGGTAATGCTCAATCGCGTCAATTACTTCTCTTATTCCCTGGCCGCGTCCCGCACTGACCAAAAATACGTCAACCGGTTTTAAGCCAAGCTCTTTCGCTTCACGCTTCATCCATTGGATCAGACGCTCTCTTTTCAGTGACTTAGGCAAAATATCCGCTTTATTGCCAACTAATAAGATAGGGTTTCCCCCCACCAAGCGCTGCAGCCCATTAATCCAGCTGCCGTTAAAATCAAAAATATCAACAATTTTTACGACAAGAGAGTCCGTTTCTCCAATACCGTGAAGAATGTTCAAAAAATCATCATCAGTTAAGGAGACATCTTGTATTTCATTATAGTTTTTCAGTCTGAAGCAACGCTGGCAAATCACATTTTCTTTCGTAAGCGATGCAGGCGGCGCGTACCCCAAACCTGTTTTGTCCTCGGTTTGGATCGTAACTCCGCACCCGATACAAACAACCTTTTCCATTTCTTACTCCTCCCACTGAATGTGCCCTTTTCGTTTGAGAGCACTCAGTATTCTGCGTTCGACCTGGCGGTTAAAGCGCGTAATGAATCCGTCAGAGGAAGCGACTGGCACGACCAAAATCGTATGGTAGCCGTTTCGGTTTCCCCCGAGTACATCGGTCAGCAGCTGGTCTCCGATGACAACGCAGTCCTCTTTTTTCAGCTCCATATTGCGCACCGCTCTATTAAAGGCTTTACCCATCGGTTTTCTTGCTTTATAGATGAATGGGATTCCAAGCGGTTCTGAGAAAAGTTTCACTCTTCTTTCGTTATTATTAGAGACAATTGTCACTTTAATGCCGTGTTCCTTCATTTCTTCAAACCACTCGATCAATCGCGGCGTCGCATTCGGTCTGTCCCATTCAACAAGCGTATTATCCAGGTCAGTAATAATCCCTTTTACATTTCGTTCCTTTAATTTCTCAGGTGTAATATGAAAAATATTTTTTACAAACTCGTCAGGTAAAAAAAACTTTTTTAACAAAACCCGCACCCTTCCCTTTTTCTATCTTTCAAAATGATTGTCGAAAAAAATCGAACTTGCGCCTAAAGAAAAACTGAGCAAAAAAATTTCGACAAAAATTGGGTTTCTTCACCAGGTGTGGATAAATTTACACACACTATCCACTCTTATTACATCACTCTTTAGACAAATTATAAACACGATACTCACAAGTTATCCACTTTTTGGTGTGGATAACAGAACGATTGTTCTTATATGCATTTCATGGTAGATTAAAGATAACTTCAACCTCAGATGAACGCAACTTATCATTGTATGCGTTAAAATCATGAATGATTCCAACTTTTAAGGAGGTGCCTCTCCCATTAATTGGGTTCCTAGCATGAGAAAACTGTCTGATGAATTACTAATAGAATCTTATTTCAAAGCCACCGAAATGAATTTAAACCGTGACTTTATCGAGTTAATTGAAAACGAAATAAAAAGAAGATCGCTCGGACATATTATTTCCGTATCTTCTTAATAGGAATTTGTCTATTTTTTCCGGGCGTATTTCCTTTTTTTACTCAGATGACTGATATTATATCACTTTGGCTGCGCGCTTTACTACTATTTTCAGCAAAAAACACCCCTAAAAAGAGGTGTTTTAAAGGGCCGGTTATTATGCTAACCAGTATATCCCGCCCACAACCAGGAGAACAACAACTAAAACAACAATAAAAGCGTATCCATATGCTCTGCCTGCGCCATACATGTGAAGCGCCTCCTTAATAAGGTTTTATAACAGCCTATGTAGGAGAAATAAATCGGACTAGGCGGTTGTCCGGCTCAACGCTGCAGGATCTGCCCATCTTGTATTCCTTCATATACGATCCTTGCCCCTTTAGGTGTCATATGATTTCCAGAAGGATCTATTAAACCAGATTGGATAAGCGCTTCATCAGTTGCTTTTCCGCCGTCTGCTTCTATAAAATGCTTCCAGTTATCTACAAGAGGGACATCCAGGCGCTTCGACACATCTCTTGTAATATCGTTATATGAGTTGTGCCATTTCCTTGCTCCGCCTTTTGGTTCAAAAGCAGCTGCTTGGTATCTGGAATAGTAAAACAGATGATGCTTCCCATTACCTTCTATAATTGGGATACACGTCATTAAGATAGGCTTGATCCCGTGTTTTCTGCTTTCTTCAATAAAATAAACCAGATTTTCTCTAAAACGCTGCTTCGACACTCTCGGTTTCCCTTCAGTCAGTATGGCAGCGTCATTGGTGCCGAACATAATAAACAAATACTTCGGTTTTTGATCCAGCACATCTGTCTGAAATCGGAGACGGGCATCCTCTGTCGTCTGTCCGCCGATTCCCGCATTGAGTATATCAAGGTTACCGCGCTCAGCTGTTTTTAATATATTGACCCACTGCTGTGCTTTTGGATAATCGCGATAATCCCAATTTGAGCCACGCGTATTACTGTCACCAAATGCTACAACGTCTTCGTATCCCCTTCCCTCGCATCCTGCTGTAACGAACAGCAGAAGGAAAAGGATGATAAAATGTTTCATCTTTACACCCCCAAAAGCCTCACTTTAATGTTATACCTCTGTTTCTCTTCGTTCAATGAAGAGTTTTTCGCTATCACTGTTTTTTCCTATAGTTAACGTGTCCCCCTCAGTGAATATCATTCTGCTTTCATTGCGGCGCAGCTGATGATTTTTTAAAATTCCCTTCTTTCCAATCTGAAAAACACACAAACCAAAGAAAAGAAAATAACCTGAATCCGCACTGGAAACAGGTTATCCGTTAAATCCTGCATTTACTTTAACTTCGATTTAAGCTTGGCCTTTGTTTTTGGCCCATAAATCCCGTCTGCAGTTAATCCGTTCATGAGTTGAAAACGCTTGACGGCATTCGCTGTTTTCGGTCCGTAAACTCCATCTATGCCATTGTTTTTGGCTCCCTTATCAGGGTAAAAGTGAAGTGCAGCTAAAGCCTTTTGCAGCTGGAGAATGTTTGTGCCCTTTCGATAAGGCGAAGTGAGCTTTATAACCCCAGACGGCAGAGGATATGATGGTGAAGATTCTTTTGGAGGTGTATCCGAGGAAGAAATTCCGTTTAGAAAAGAGTTCCAGTGGTCCAAGAGTTTCCGCGGACATTCTTTCCCGGACCATTTTTTGTGGGGAACAACACGATTTAACGGAATATTGTTTTCCTTCATCAGCTTTCTGATCAGCCACTGGGCATTTGATGTTGCTTTTTCAAAATCGCCGTCAGCATTTTCACAGATTTCAATCCCGATCGATTTGCGGTTTCCTGTCCCGTTTGTACCGTCTCCCGCATGCCAGCCGTTTTCATCTATCGGGAGATGCTGATAAATGACTGAATCGTCAACTGTAAAATGCCAGCTTTCGGATGTGTTCGGGTTTTTCACAAACTTGGCGTGCATTTTCGCATCAGCGCCTTTTGCTGTATTCGCTGTATTATGCACCGTAATATAAGCAGGCGTCATCGCATAGCCAGGACGATTATCATTTGATACCGGTATAAAATCCTTTTTTATGGTTACCATTTCTATCCCTCCCTATTATTAAGAATGCAGAAAACAGAGAGATGGACAGCCTTTTTTATGAAGTAAAAAAGAATTGTGTTCTCAACCTGGTTTTCAGTTGAACCGCTGAAATGGCACCAGTTATACTAATTTAGATGACGGAGGTTTTGGCTCCTGACATCACCTAAGTTGGGAGTGACCATAGACATGTTAAAAAAAGTAATAGGTATACTTGTGATTATCGCTATCATTGCAGTCGGTTTTTTTCAGAAAGAAGCTTGGCTTGATGCAATCAAAGCAGGAGGGATGTTTTCCGTTTTATTTAGTATGCTGCTGATTGCTGCCGATGTTTTTTTCCCAATAGTGCCGTTTGCTTTGGTTGCTGCTTTAAATGGCGCAGTGTTCGGGACTGCAAATGGAATTTGGATTACACTGACCGGCTCAATGCTTGGTACTATATTGCTGTTTTTTCTCGCCAGGTACAGTTTTAGAGATTGGGCCAGAAAAAAAGTTCAGGCCTATCCTGCCATACAGAGCTACGAGGCTTCCTTCAACAAAAACGCTTTTACCGCTGTTTTATTAGGAAGGCTGATACCTGTCATACCTTCACTTGTAATGAACGTGATCTGCGGGCTGAGTCAGGTTCGCTGGCATGTTTTTTTCTTTGCGTCTTTAATAGGGAAAATCCCCAATATTGTTGTTGTCACTATTGCAGGCGCCAACTTCACCAGCAATAAATTATTGTCTATCAGCATTTACGGTGCATATATTCTGATCATCATGGTGGTCATTTATAAAAAGTTCCCTCATCTTCTGAAGGTGCCAAAAAAATAAGGAGGCTTGTTTGGCCCCCTTACTTTTTTTCTGTCGCATGGCCTCCAAATTCATTTCGAAGCGCAGCGACCACCTTTCCTGTAAACGTATCGTCTGTTAAAGAACGGTATCTCATCATCAGTGACATGGCGATGACCGGAGTTGCCGTCTGCAGATCAAGCGCGGTTTCCACCGTCCATTTTCCTTCACCTGAGGAATGCATAATGCCCTTGATCTGATCCAGTTTCGCATCCTTAGAGAAAGCTCGCTCAGTCAGTCCCATAAGCCAAGAACGAATGACAGAACCATGATTCCACACTCTGGCAACCTTCTCATAGTCAAAATCAAATTGGCTGTTTTCAAGCACTTCAAATCCTTCACCAATCGCGGCCATCATTCCATACTCAATTCCATTATGGATCATTTTTAAAAAATGTCCGCTTCCCGCTTCACCAGCGTATAGATAACCATTTTCGACGGCGGTATCACAAAAAAGCGGTTCCACAATCTCCCATGCTTCATGATCGCCCCCCACCATAAAACAGGCTCCATGCCGTGCGCCTTCCATTCCGCCCGACGTTCCGGCATCGAGATAGTGAATACCCGCTTCTTTCATTTGATTGTAGCGGCGAATTGATTCTTTATAATGAGAGTTTCCAGCTTCGATAATCATATCGCCTTTACTTAATAAAGGTGATACATCACGCAAAACAGCATCGACAATGCCATGCGGTACCATAACCCATAGGATACGCGGCGGGTCTAATAAAGAAATTAACTCTTTAAGATTCGTTGTCCCCTCAGCCCCGTATGCTTTCAGTTCATCAACAGCCGCTTGATTTACATCATATCCTACCGCTTGATGATTGCGGTCAATGAATTGCTTTCCTATGTTTATGCCCATTTTCCCTAAGCCGATTAATCCGATTTTCATATCTGTTCCTCCTGATTGTCTAAAAAGCCTTTACTCTTTATGTTCCCTTTGGATTGTATTGTGATACGCAGAAAACAAATGGGGCTTACATCGTCTGCGCATGTAAATTTTATTTTTCATGACCGACGGCGCCTGCCAGTTCTATTACTGAATCTCTTTATATCCATAATTATCGCTTTATCCTTGATTTACCATCAGTTTAAGTTAAAATATGGGAAGGAATTCGATTTTTTCAGTAAAAAGAAGGTGACATGTTGCAGAATCAATCTCATACTCTTATTGGAGTTACGAAAACCGCTGTATTCTTTTTATATGCTGCACTTGCAATCATCGGTTTTGCAATCGGGTATTTTATCCCGCAGATTGCGAAATGGGCATTATCCCTCCCCTGGATCCCTCTTGAAGGACCGCTTCGGCTCATTACCTCTTTTCAGGGATCTACAGCTGCATTTATCACTGCTCTTCTCGGTATGTGTGCGGGGATTTGGTTCGCTCATTCTGTTATTGCAATGCTGCTGTCTGTCAAAATTACAGATCACACAGTGGAATTCATCAAAGGAAAAAAAGTGCAAACAATTCATTCCGATGACATCGCTCTTGTATTTATGGATCACAAACGGCTTGTCCTCCTGGGAACAGCCGGATATGAATTGGTACGGGAAGAAATTGATGAAAAACCAGTAAACGTTGAGAAGGCCTTTAGACAGCATCATTACGAATGGGCAGCAGATGGTGATCCGTTTAAAGATCAATATCGCCGATGGATTCCTGATGCACCAGACCTATCGCAAGGCGCCCATGCCTTATTAAAAGCTCGTCACAAAGCGCTGCAGGACGAAGAAAAAGACGATATTGAAGAATTCCGTCTTGAACTGGCACAGCTGGGCATCGTTGTACGGGACGAAGGCACACGCCAATATTGGCGAAAAGCAGAAACCTATCCCCCGAAAATTCAGCACGGCGAAGGATTGTAACAACAGAGGCTCAAGAAAGAGCCTCTTCTTTACTACTGCACAATAAACAGCACTCTGGTACCGTCAGGATAGCTGCTCATTTGATTCCCTACCCACGAGCCGGCGCCGCGATTATCAGAAGGCGTCACATATCGGACATCAGCCCCTGCGCCGCCTTCCTCGCAGACCGCCATCGGCCACTCATCCCGGTCATAGCCCGGCTTGGTCGGGATTCCCTTTAAAGATTCCTCCCGCCTTTTGTCTGCTCCATCTCTGTCAATGGTACAAATATCTGGATGTCCCTCTGCAATTGCATCTCTAATATGACTGCCGGTTTCCGGATAACGAGACAGCGGAAAATATAACACTTTGTCATACGAAGATGCGCCTTGGATCTGTTGCGGAACCATTAAACAAAGAAGAACTGCTGCAGCAAGAAACAGGCCTGCCATCCATTTTTTCATTCCCATCCCCCCATACCTTTGTTCATTTCAATGTATGGGCGCTTGATAAAGATTATTTTTAACATTTGAAGTTAGTATGCTGCTTACAAAAGCCGGACACCCCCGCGAGAAATTTCCCGGTACAGACACAGACAGCCTCCAGGTCACATACATTTACATATAGGCTTTTGCCTACATACTTTTGTGGAGGTGACGATGGTGACAGGTGTTTTCGCAGCGCTCGGCTTTGTTGTTAAAGAGCTTGTCTTTTTAGTATCTTACGTGAAAAACAATGCCTTTCCACAACCGCTCTCAAGCAGCGAAGAAAAAAAATACTTAGAGCTCATGGCTAAAGGGGATGAACATGCCAGAAACATGCTGATTGAGCATAATCTTCGCTTGGTCGCCCATATTGTGAAAAAGTTCGAAAATACAGGTGAGGATGCAGAGGACTTAATCTCCATCGGAACGATCGGGTTGATAAAAGGAATTGAAAGCTATTCCGCTGGTAAAGGGACAAAGCTGGCGACGTATGCTGCGAGGTGTATTGAAAATGAAATCCTCATGCATTTGCGCGCATTGAAAAAAACAAAAAAAGACGTCTCCCTTCACGATCCGATCGGGCAGGATAAGGAAGGGAATGAAATAAGCCTGATTGACGTTTTGAAATCAGAAAACGAAGACGTGATAGATACGATCCAGCTCAATATGGAGCTTGAAAAAGTGAAACAATACATTGACATTTTAGATGACCGTGAGAAGGAAGTGATTGTCGGTCGGTTTGGACTTGATTTGAAGAAGGAAAAAACGCAGCGAGAGATTGCCAAAGAACTCGGTATCTCGCGCAGCTATGTATCGCGGATTGAAAAGCGGGCGTTGATGAAGATGTTTCATGAGTTTTATCGGGCAGAGAAGGAAAAGCGGAAGAAGGCGAAGGGGAAATAATGCAGAAGAGGCCGGATCTCATATTCCGGCTTTCTCTATTTGAAAGAGTTATGAAAATCATTTTTTTCATAGCTGATAAGCTCTCCGAGAAAGCGTAGCAAATGTCTGAACTTATAAGTCCTTTGCCTGCATCCTCCCTCAAGCAATCCAAAGCAGGACGTTCTAAAAAGCTCACCAGAAAATCCTTCATCATCATACTTCAGCACATCCTTAGTCCCTGCTTTCTTTATAGAGGCCTCGATCTGGCTGTCGCTGCTCGATCCCTTGATCGCTTGTTCCTCGGTCGATACCCTTACATATATTGCTATGACTTTGGATATCCTTCCTATAAAGTTTTATTAAATAATGATAGCAATCGTTAATGCATTTGTCAGCTTGCGGTCCCTCGATGATTATCACCTTCATAAAATGCATCACCTCTTGGGTAATGCTATGTAATACCTGTTTGTCCTAATGAGGTGATTTTCAATGAGTATGAAAACAAATAAAAAAACCGATGGTTTGAACCATCGATCTGTTTTCTATATCACTGGGCCCTCAATATAGTAAATCTAGCTCATTGGTTATGAAAGCTTATTTTCATTACACACTCTATATTCATTTGTTATCATTTCTATACGTTTATATCAATTATGGTAAAAAATGGTGACAAAAAAACCAATAAACGTCCATCCTAACTTTTTCATCTTATTTATTAAGAATTTTAACCTCTTCCTTGTAAAATAAAGAGCGATTTTCATCTCCAGACAGTTAATGCTATTTCATCGGGACATGTCTGTTAAAGTAGCCAATAAATACATTCAGATATCCACTTACAACCACGATTCAATTTGATCCACTACAGATTTCTGAGCTGACATTAAACAGATAGACTTATAAAAATCTGTACCAGTTCCCTTTCACAATTAGGACATTTCGGCGGCGTATCGGCATAATGCGAACTAATTTATTAATGTTCAACAACAGAATTTCGTCTATTGGCAATAAAGAATCCACAAATCATTGCAAGAATGGCCATCGCCCACCAGAACGTTGAGATCGCCTGATCATGATCGATGATAATCAAACGAATGACAGCTGTGATGCCAATATAAATGAAGTAGCGAAGCGGAAAATGAAAGTCTGATTTGAAGTATTTGATAATCAAAGCAATGAACTCAAAGTACATGAAGAATATAAGCAGTTCTCCAAGCATCTCATAATAGCTGTCCACTTTGTTGAACAGTGACTTGTATACGAATAGCACAATGTACCAAGTCTCGCTGATCAGAAGTGCGCTTAAGGCTAACGCCAGAAAGAACAGACAGACGTTGAGAAGCGCTTGTAACAGGTAAGGCACCTTTTTGAATTTGTTAGAAAATCTCATCATGTTGTCTCCTATTTCAATATATTCGTGGTTTTTATTCTCAGCCTACATCTTGGTGTTCCAAAATCGTAGCACAATGTAGTACTTAGAATTCTTTTGTATACTGTGAAACTGTCCCTGCATGCGGGACATCATTCGCGCAATGCTTCTTTCACCGAGTCCGTTGCTTTCCGGTGTTATATCTGCAAGTTTAATCGTATTGCTAACATGGATCTCAAATATCTCTTGATCCGATACAAACGTGATGCTGATTTTTTCTTCCGGATCTGCGTATTTCAATAAGTTTGACATCACATTATCAAATACACGACCAAGCTCCTCCAAATTCACGTTAATATAGGTTTCCGGCAGCTCGCCTGAAATATGGACCCGAAAATGCTCCTGATGAAGGATAGCAATCTGATCTGATATTAGATCGTAGATCACTTCTTTCACTGCAACGGTCTCCAGATCGGCCTCATATTCCTTGTCCAGCAGGAAATACGCAAACAGATTGTCAGACAAGCTTTTTAATTGCAGTGCTTTACCATAAGCATTGGCTACATACCGATCTTTGCTGGCACCCGCTTCGCCTCCCTCTTTTTTGGCAAACTCCAGATTCATGATCAGCGACGTCAGCGGTGTGCGCATATCGTGCGACATTTCGGTAACCAGGCTGCGGCTCTCAGCTTGCAATTCCTCGATAGCTTTAAGTTTATCCAGGAAAGCTTTCCGCAGATCCTCAATGCTCTTTGCAATCATCGCTAATTCATCATGCCCTTTTATCGTCATCTCGTAGTCCAGTTCGCCCCCTTCAAGAATATGAATCTCTTGGTGAATCGTTTTAAGGTAGCGAAGACTTTGGCGAATTCCGAAGAGAACAATAATTAAAAAGATGAGGGTTGCCCCGAACAAATCCAATGCAAAAGCCAGATCATAATATCGGGAAGAGTAGAAACCGTCGATAATGACTCGTCCTTCACCATCGCTAAACTTGACAGGATGTGAATGATTTTGAGCGTACTGAGTCAGCTTTTCCTTTCCATAATCCGATTCGGAATAAATAGAATCATATTGCAGCTCCTGATCCTTGAATATGGTGAGGTTAATGTAATTTTCTTTTTTGACCCACTCGCCAAACGCTTTTCTATCTGATGTAGACAACTCATTTTCTGAAACGTACTTGCTGAATTTTTGAATGTATCTTGCTGACTCCTCGTGATAATACTCTTCCGAACTCAGATATCCCTCGATCAGATCATCTGTGATCTTTTGCAACGTCAGAAAGATCACACCACTCACAATCGCAGCAACCATTATCAGCAAAGCCAGTTTTTTGGTTAGCGTAAATTTAAGATGCGCCAAATCGATATCCTCTTCCCCATTCAGTTTTTATATAAACCGGACGTGCCGGATCATCCTCAATTTTGGAGCGCAGCTTCCGTATATGCACCATCACCGTATTGTTGGAACAGTAAAAGTAAGGCTGTCCCCACACACTCTCATATATATTTTGGGCAGAAAATATTTTGTTGCGTTTGCTCATCAGAAGTTTCAGGATACGATACTCCAGATCTGACAACTTGATTTGCTTCTCCTCTTTCCACACCTCATTAAATTCTTCGCTCACTCTTAGTTTGCCCCCGATAAGAAATGTTTCTTCCTGTTCCTTCTTTTCCTGATAGATAGTATATCTGCGTAATTGAGCAATCACTCTAGCGTGAAGTTCCTCTTCCGAGAATGGTTTAGTCATATAATCATCGCCGCCGGCGAGTAATCCCTCAGTTTTATCGAGTGTACTCGATCTGGCCGTCAGAAACAGAATCGGGACGTTAGAGGATTTCCTGATGTGCTGACATGTTTCAATTCCCGAAATGCCTGGCATCATAATATCCAAAATAACCAAATCAAGCGAGTCATTCACAAGTTGCAATGCTCGCTTTCCATCCTTGGCTCTTAGCACCTCGTAACCTGCACGTGTAAGGGATTCCTCCAAAAGATCACCAATATCCTCATCATCCTCTACGACTAATATTCGATAGGCCATGTCTCTCTCACCTCATGATTCTTGTTGTTATTTCTCGTGTGTCCTTACTATATATCGTTCATAGTAATAAGTACGTTATAAGATACTACGTAAATCTTAACAATTTATGAAAGCTGATGCTCGCCACAAATTTGTCACATTTTCTAAAAAAAATGATGACTCTTCATAAATTGTTAAGATTCGGTCTTTATATTTATCCATTGTAAGGCTCAAGTTTTTCAGATCCGCACTACACATTGCCGTGATAAATGGGAAAGGAGTATTGATATGATTGTACAAAAAGAAGGACGCGGGCAACCGGTGAGTCTGCGGGAACGGGTTCATTTTCTGGACATCGTACGAGGATTTGCCTTGCTTGGCATTATTATTGTCAATTATTTTCTGATCGTAGATTCAGTAAAGGGATTCGAAATGGCCTCCGATGACGTACTGCATAAGCTGGTTTCCTGGTTTGCCGAAGGGAAATTCGTTACGTTATTCTCCTTCCTGTTCGGAGTCGGGTTTATGATCTTTATGGATCGAGCCGCGCAGAAGGTAGATAGTCCCAACAAGCTGTTTGCCCGCAGGTTATCTATCCTGTTGGGATTTGGCATTTTGCACATCACATTTGTTTGGGTCGGTGACATATTGGCCTTTTACGCCGTAAGTGGCTTCCTGTTACTCGCCTTCTATAAACGCACGGCCAAAACGGTGCTTAGATGGATTATCGCACTTATCGTGTTTCAATTCCTGACTCCTGTTTTCACAATGTTGTACAATGTCATCAATACTGCAGGGTCAAAAAACCCGAATTTTTCAGAGTTTACTTTGTTTAGCCACAGCAGCCTTACCTACATGGAATCCATCAGCACTCGGTGGACAGATATGGTCACGATGGCTGCCGGCTCTTTCTCTATGATCTATTCCATGTTTCTCATGTTTCTGCTGGGCGTGTACTTTGTTAAGATGGAATTTTTCAAAGACATGGAAGCGAAAAAGCCTATATGGAAGCGTATCTGGATCATTAGCACAATCGCTTTTCTCATAACACAAAGCAGTATATTACTAGACATGTTTAATCTTTCTGAGAATATGCTGTGGAAGGACATTTCCTCTGTCTTGGGTCAAAATGGCGGCTTAACCGGAAGTATGTTTTATATGAGCACTTTTGCAATGCTGTTTCTATACGTTCCTCAGCTGCGAGGCCCTATGATGATATTCACCAAAGTCGGACGGATGTCATTGACCTGTTATCTGCTTCACTCTATCATTGGAACAGTTCTGTTCCTCAGGTACGGATTCGGGCTTGCGGATCATATTCAATCCGCCGGCACGTTCATGTTCAGTCTGGCCGTGTACTTCGTTCTTATGAGCTTTAGTACATTGTGGTTGAAACGGTTTAGGTACGGTCCGATGGAATTAGTATGGCGCAAGCTGACGTACGGCAAAGTAAACGGGAGTCCCAAAGCAACTCCGCTGCATTCGGAAAAATCTATTCAGAAATAACCCCCTTGCACAGATTGCATGACTTCAAATTAGTGTTGTTGAATGAAGCGGGCATTAAACGGACAGATTTGATATATGGACTAGTTATTTTTATATCATTTAGGCTTCTTTGGGCTAATAAATCCACCAGAGTTTACTCAATGTGCATTGCTCATGATCGAATCTAAATTGAATCTTTTACGCATGTTCATAGCCAAAGGCGCCCCATTCGACTATTTTTGTAACTTTTCGCAGGAAAAATCTGAGAATGATGACAAATCCCGCATACGACACTTAATACGGTAGTGAACAATAGTAAATTAGGGTTACATGCAGCTTGTTTTCCAATGAAACAAAGAAAAAGAATCATACAAAAAGACAGAAGAAAGCTTTTGAAGTATTTTAACGCCAAATTTACCGCGGAAGAAAGAGCGATGGAATCACTTTTTTGTGAAAAGACCTCGCAGAGCAGCTCGAATGTTTTACTGAACTCTATATTTTAGCAACTGAGGGAGTGAACAATCATGAAAACTAAAAGTGAACCAAAAGTTATTCTGGAACCAGCAAAGGAATCTGATCTGCCAGAATTCCAAAAAAAATTACAAGAAGCCTTTGCGATCGCCGTGATTGAAACGTTCGGTGATTGCGAAGATGGGCCGATTCCATCGGACAATGATGTTCAGGAGTCTTTCAATGCTCCCGGAGCAGTGGTATATCATATTCTTCAGGATGGTAAGAATGTCGGTGGTGCAGTAGTACGTATCAACAGCCAAACAAATCATAATTCGCTAGATTTATTCTATGTATCTCCAGAATATCACAGCCAAGGGATTGGTCTTTCTGCTTGGAAAGCCATAGAAGCACAGTATCCGGATACTGTGCTTTGGGAAACCGTGACACCTTATTTCGAAAAGCGAAATATCAACTTCTATGTGAATAAGTGTGGATTTCATATCGTAGAGTTCTACAATGAACATCACTCTGATCCGCATATACATCGCAATGGACGCGTAGATGACAAGCCCCTGCCGGATAATGATGACTTTTTCAGATTTGTAAAGATTATGAAAAAAAAGGACTAAACAATTGAACACGGCAAGATGCCGCAGAGAGTTGCTGGTAACTTTTTAAAGATGTTTGTTTTGATCGAAAAAATCCTAAAAATATATTAGTGTCAATAAATATTTTCACAGACATAAGTATACTCCTAACAATGCTCACTTTAACCAATTAATGCAAATTATTCATGTTTATACAATCTATATTTCATTATCAGTGGAAGGTAATAATGCTGTTTAAAAGGTGTTTTGATCCCTGTCTCAAAAAAAACAGGGGTCAGTCCCCCCTTTCAAGAGGACCTTTCTTATTTCAAGAACTCTTCAAGTTTCGCTTTAGTTTTTGACTCATAAAGTCTGAATGAACAATTAATAAAAATAAAATACCTCAGCTGCATTCTTGAACCCCAAGTAAAGCCGCTAAGGTGCTCTTTCAAATTCACAAAACCAAAATAAAAAGTCTACTCTACTATTATTTTAAACTCATCTTCTAATTCCTCTTGAGCCTCCTGTAAA
The DNA here is from genome assembly GCF_037975425.1 of Bacillus sp. FSL R5-0416. Classification (NCBI taxonomy): domain Bacteria; kingdom Bacillati; phylum Bacillota; class Bacilli; order Caryophanales; family Bacillaceae; genus Bacillus; species Bacillus sp. FSL R5-0416. The sequence continues at coordinate 2,657,364 of NZ_CP150252.1, forward strand.
ACTTTTAATACATTATCAGCGTATGTACCTAAAAACTTTTCACTAAACTCAAAATTTCTCCAAATCAAAGTTAACGGCACATCTATCCACCCTGTAAGGCAATCCCATAAAGCGTCTAAATTTCTCCCATAGCAGTCTGGGAAGTCTAATTTATCTTTTAATGCATCATGTACCCCTTCTTTATTTTCAAAGTCTTATCCATCTATAATTATTTTTTTCATAACAAACTATGCCCTCCTTTATGTTAACTAACGTTTTATTGGTTTACACAAGATTCACCATTCGAATAAAGTATTCTTTTAGACCTATATGCCTGTTTTCCTTAAAAATTTTAAGGGGATTGACAGCAAAAATGTGGTATCGTTATTTCCGTTGCCCCAAACCCTAAAATTTCCAGTCGCAGATATTAAATTGGAGGAGTGTTAATTGATAGAAGTCGCATCTGTATGCGACTTCTTGATTTGAACTACACATAATATAAATTCAGATTCTCTTTACGATCTTTCCCTGGAGGCTTGCCAAACATCTTTCTATACTCTCTATTAAAATAAGAAGGACTTTCATAGCCAACTTGAAAAGCAGCATCAGCAACCCTCATATCTTTCCCGAAAATCAACCGCCTTGCTTCATGAAGACGTAAAGCTCTCTGGTATTGGATCGGAGTCATCATTGTAACTTGTTTAAAATGATGATATAAAGCTGATGGGCTAAGGTTTACTTTTTTAGCTAGTGCATCTATCTTTATTTCCTGAGAAAAATGATTTCTTAAATAATCCAGAGCAGCAGCCACTTCAGATAATTTACTCCCCTTGGCAACAAGGCTTTTTACTGTGTGACCATGCTTTCCCTGCATAATACGGTATAGAATTTCCTTAATGATTAAAGGTGCAAGTATTTCTGTATCTTCAGGAGTATGAAGCAGTTTCACGAGTCGGATAAGTGCATCCAGAATGACCCCATCTGTCTGATCCACAAATATTCCTCGGCCTGCAGCATTATGATTAGTGCTATGTTGCTGATACTCCTTTGAAACCTCTGCAATTTGCATTAAGTTAAAATTCAATCGAAGACATAAATAGGGTTCCCTCTCACTTGCTTTTAAAATTTCCCCGATAACAGGCAGATCGACCGCCACGACTAAGTACTCCCCTTTTCCATAAAAGAAGTCTTCTCCAATTATAGAAATCACTTTTCTTCCTTGCAGAACAATACACAAAGCAGGTTCATGCATAGTATGGACAGGCATCAGCGGCTTGGCAGATCGAATAAATTCCAACCCAGAGATTGACGTTTCATTCGTACCCTCCTTGGCGGCAAAGGTCGACACTAGTTTTGTAAGCTCCTCTTCTTTCGATTGCAATTGCTCTTCTAGAGACATGAAATCCCTCCTTTTATAAGGCTTATCGACTTGGCTTGGAGGATAAGGCAAGAATTAAAGAGATACCGGCTACCACTCCATGTTATCTTTCCCTGATACTAATAGTAGAACAGAAAGGAGCTGATGATATTGGAAAAAAACAATCATTCTTATGGTGGGCTTTGGGTTACCAAAGACCGGTATATCAGGCATGAACTGCTGTCCAATGGACGCTATGTTGAAGCACGCGGCAATGTCGAATGTGCATATACAGGCAATTACCAAATAACAGGTGACCGCATTGAATATCAAGATGATGCAGGATTCACAGCAGATGGAGATTTTATAAACGGAATCCTTTATCACGCAGGGATGGTGCTGCATCGTGATAGAAGCTAAAGATTCCTTAAAGAAAAATTACTTAAAAGAGGATGATACAAAGATGAGTATAAAGAATAAAGTTGTTCTTGTCACCGGTGGAAGCAGCGGTATTGGAGCAGCAACTGTTGATTTATTAGCTGAGAATGGAGCTACGGTAATAGCAGCAGCGCGGAGAACAGATAGGTTGGAAACACTCGTGACCACCCTTCAGCAAAAAGGATATCATGCGGATTACAAGCAACTGGATGTCACAGACTTTGGTCAAATGCAGCAAACAGTACAAGAAGTAACAGATGCATACGGAAAGATCGATGTCATCGTAAATAATGCCGGTGTAATGCCATTATCTAAATTGGATTCTTTGAAAATCGCAGAATGGAATCGAATGATTGATGTAAATATCCGTGGAGTCCTGCATGGTATTGGTGCAGTTTTGCCTGTAATGAAAGAACAGAATAGCGGACATATCGTCAATATAGCTTCCATAGGCGCATATGAGGTTACCCCCACTGCAGCAGTTTATTGCGCAACCAAGTATGCTGTCCGTGCCATCACGGAAGGTTTACGGCAGGAAGCAACGCATAATATTCGAACTACTTTAATTGCACCGGGCGTAACGGAATCAGAACTAGCCGATCATATTACCGATAAACAGGCGAGTGAAGCTATGATCGAATACCGAAGACAAGCGCTTCCTGCTTCTGCTATTGCACATGCCATTCTTTATGCAATCTCGCAGCCAATAGAGATCGATGTAAGTGAATTAATTGTAAGACCTACTCTATCACTATAAAAAATCTCATAATTCATCAGAATTTTCACACAAAACTAATATTGATACTAATGAACACGAGTTAGATGAGGCCGAGAAATTGAACTCGGCCTTTCAGGTTATGGCATATACATGTGACATTATGTGTAGATACCAAGTCTGTATTTTCATACCTGCCATTTCAGCATTAGTCGTGTAGGCCTCAACCTCTTCTTGATTATAAAGATGAGAACGAAAAGCTAAAGCAGAATCCGAAAAGCAATTTACAAACTAAAAAACTCATATTAAATATGCAGAAAGCCTTCTCATAACGAGAAGGCTTTCTTACACAAATACCGTCAAATGTTCTGGTTATTAGTGTTTATCTAGACGGTTTTTTTGAAATTTCTTTAATTTGTTCTATAATCATTTTCAGCTGTATACAGACTTCATTTCCAAAAATTAACTCCTCGCACAAACAATATCCCTGTCAAGGTGAAGGACATCATCTATTTAGTAAAATCACAGTGTCTATGCTACTCCAGCAATTTTTGCTTTCTTCATGGACACTAAACAGTTTTAATTGTGGGATTTTATTGTATAGTGTCCATGCTACCCTTGTCAAGTGGCTCAACCAGAGGAGCTGTACAGTGGATAAATGAACCAATTAAAAGCTTGTCAGTGAAGCTAAGAATGAGTTGTTTTCGAGCTAGGCTCCTCAGTGAAAACTAAATAGAGTATCACTCGTGAAACCAAAACTAATTAGCTCTGAGACCTCGTAAGCAACACAAAAAAAAGAGCCAGCTGTGAACTAGCTCATAAAAGCAAATTAAACTAGCTTCTCGCTGTCATGCTTAGTCAAGCATTTTAATAAAAACTACCCATCTGTTTTTATCCATGCTTTCCAAGAATTCCTCTAATTCCTCATAAAGAATAACAGTTGCATTTAAGAAATCGTAATAGTCTTTGACCAGTTCCTCTATGTAGTTACTCTTGTTCTGTGTATCTTCAAAGTTGGATAAGTAAATACTTGAAATCATAGAGAAATCATCATCATAAATAATACATACTGTGTCAATTAAATCCTTGCTTTCTTTAAAGAATCGTATATTTGATTTTTCTTTTAGCTTTTTAATATCCTTCTCAAACGCTTCAGTAAATACTTTTATTTGTTGTTCACTCTGAGTAGCAAAGTAGTCATAGAGGTTTTTCTTAAACCTAGTTACTTCCTCTTTTGAATTGATTTTTTTAAAATTGTCATAGAATACCGGAATATCGAATATGTCATAAAAATCAGCTACTCTTCTTTCTCTATTGTTGACCTCTCTGAATTGGTCAAGCCTTGTTAAAAGCTTTAGATGATTGTAGAACATAAATAACAAATGCTTTCTCAAGTCAGTGTATAGCTCTCGATTTTTCTTCTTGTCAATCAACTGAGCAATATAGTAAAAACTAATAGCTCCAGCTACACCAATAGCAACATTAGTAATAATGGAACTAAAAACAGCGATAACTTGATAAATAATACTTCCGTACTTAAAAGCTTCTGGTCGGTTCCCAAGCAACTTCCATATCTCATTAAAGAGCATGATAAGAGTACATATTAGAAATGTTAGTCCAAAATCAATTCTTCTCATTTATCTATCTCCCTAGTTTTCTTAACTATTAGTCTACCATAATTAGACAAAAAAAAGAGCCAGCTTACTCAGCCAGCTCCTCAGTAATTAACTCATACCCCTTAGCAATTCTCTTTGTAGTGTTCTCAATCCTCTTGGTAGTCTCATCAATCTCTTTTACTGTTTTACTCATTTCCTTTACTAGCTCATATATCTCTTGTGCATTCTCCATTAGTATCAGCTCCTACTTTCATTAGAAAAAGAGCCAGCACTGAGCCAGCTCTAAGGAAGCAAAGAACCAACTCGTTAGTTGGTCTTATTGGGTTATTGCATATTGATGTTCTTGCTCATCATTTGCATTCGTTTCACCGTTTAACACGTTAATAATATTTGTAGCTATTCTTCTTATTACTGGTACAGTTACCGAATTGCCAGCTTGTTTGTATTTATGAGAATTAGCCATGCCTTCTGGGTAATGATAATCAGCTGGGAAGCCTTGCAATAGCAAGCACTCTTCTGGAGTTAGTTTTCTAATATTGTTTTCATAATCTAGTACAAGAGGAACATTATGTCCTCCAGTTCCCATATTCGCTGTCAATGTTGGACAAACATTACTTCTATTTTCTCGTACATAAATACGTCTTAATTGATATGTTGTATCCGTGCTAACCATAGCTTCTCTCAGCATTTCATAATATTGAGAAGTCTCATCATAATAATATCTTTCATCATACCTTCGAGTGCGGTCAACAACATCATTAAGCTGATTAGTTAAAGGAATTGGTTCTGGAAAGCGGAACATTTCAGCTTGGTTCTCGTCTTGGAAACCTACAATATATATCCGCTCTCTGTTTTGTGGCACATTACCGTATTCCATAGAATTAAGCACTTCAGCTTTCACTGTATAGCCATAAGCTTCCAAAGCTTCTTTTATTACTCTGAACGTATTACCTTTATCATGAGTAAATAAGTTCTTTACGTTTTCAAGCATTATTGCTTGTGGTAAGCGACCATAAACATTCCTTTGTGCTTCCAAAACCTCTAATATTTGAAAGAACACGTTTCCTCTATCATCCTCAAAACCTTTACGATAGCCAGCTATTGAGAAAGCTTGGCAAGGAAAACCGCCAATCAAAATGTCCAGTTCTGGAATTGTGCTTTTATCTATTTGGGTAATGTCACCCTCTTGCAAATAAGTATCGCCAAAATAATTCCGATAAGTAATACAAGCATTTGCGTCTATTTCATTTGCCCAGACAATCTCAGCACCAGCTTGGATAAACCCCAAACAAGTTCCACCGATACCAGCAAACATACTTCCTACACGATATGTCAAATTTAATTACCTCCCCGCAAACATAAAGCTTGTCCGCTAATGCAATTTTAGCACAAGTGTTTGATTAAATGAAGTAACATTTACTCTCATTTAGCACTGAGTTTTCAATTAGCAAACAATCAGATAAATATATTTTGTTTGCCACTGGCAAACTTTGGACTATTCAGGAAGGTTTTGGTGATACTATGAAAACAACAAATCTTGGAGGTACGAAAATGATACCGTTCCTTGGCAATCGTATTCAAAATGCAAGAGAAGCTCGTGGGTTAAAACCAAGTCAAGTCGCTGATAAGGTCAAGGTCACCAGAAGCACTTATTCACTATACGAAAGTGAAAACCGCACTCCATCTTTGGAGACCTTCATACGAATTGCTGAAACCTTGAATGTGTCAGCTGACTATCTTTTGGGTCTAAAAGAAGAAATGACAAGCTTAAATGAGGAGGAAAATTAAATGTTCTTTACTAATCAACCAGCCAGCAACCGAACGACATACAAACAAATGCTCAGCTCGACTGGCTCGCTATCCAATTTGTTCTCAGAAAGTGACTCACCTTATTTGGTATCAAGGAATGTGGAGAATGCTTTTTGTGAAGCACTTGGAGCTGAAAACTTGGGGAGGTCAGACTGTTCTGCTGACGCTTCAAAAGACCGTGTTGGAATTGGAATTAAGACTTTTCTTCATGGGAATGGTCATACACTTCAAAAGGTAGCGGAGTTTAATAGAGACTCAGACTTGTACCGTGGGAAGTCTCCAAAAGAACTGATAAACATTGTTGCGACTCTTCGTAATGAGCGCATTGAGTTTACCAAAAGAACGTATGGTATTGATACAATGATATACCATTGTGTGACACGGAAGCCAGGAAAAATCCTTATTTTTGAGGAGCCAATGGACTTGGTTCAAATCTCCTCAATCACAAACATTAAGGTAAGCAACAACAGAAATACAATCACCTTTGAAGATGGTCTGCACGAATACAGCTTTAATGTCACAAAGAGCACCCTATACAAGCGTTTCATCACTGATGAACCTATTGAGGAAATTGACGTTGAAATCTTGGAAAATCCTTATCAGGAATTGGCTAAGCTATTTGGCTTTGAAATTGCACCAATCCAAGTACCAGAGGTCTCTAGTCCTATTGAGAACTTTGAGTATGTTATTCTTCCACTCTTTTCTGACCGTGGTAACAAGCGTCATGTTCCAGAGAAGAGCGGACTCAACCAATGGAATGCAGCGGGTAGACCGAGAAATGCGAATGAAATCTACATTCCAATTCCAATGTGGATACACCGCAAATTCCCAGAGTTTTTCCCAGCTCGTGACAAACCATTTCAATTGCGCTTACCAGACAAATCGCTATTATCAGCTAAGGTATGCCAAGACAACAGCAAGGCTCTTATGTCCAACCCAAACAGCGCATTAGGGGAATGGTTATTGCGCCAAGTCATGAACTTGGGAGAAAGAGAGCTTTTAACTTATGAAATGCTCGAAAGGCTTAGTATCGATTCCGTGATTGTCTACAAGCATAGCGAACAGCACTACTCAATTGATTTTCGTGAAATCGGTTCATATGATGAATTTGAAAATGAAAACAATTGATAAGGAAAACATTGAAAACGAGGGAGGTAAGCTTATTGGCTTACTTCCTTTGCTCATGCTTAACAGCTTCAATAAATGCAATGATACGATTTATTGTTTCATCAAAATCTTCCTTTAGTTCATGTTCCCATATTCGTTTAATGTTCCAACCCTTTTCCTCGTAATATTTATTGACCTCTCTATCCCTTTCTTTATTTCTTTGGAGTTTTTTCTCCCAATATTCCGTATTGCTTTTGGGTTTATTCCCGTGTTTTTCACAAGCGTGCCAGAAACAAGAATCAATGAATATGACTATTTTATGTTTTTTGATAGCTATGTCTGGTTTCCCGAATAACCCCTTAACATTTTTCCGAAATCTTATTCCACGGTTCCATAATTCTTTGGTGACCTTATCCTCTAATTTTGAGCGAGATTTGATTGCTTGCATGTTTTTTCTTCTTTGTTCTTTTGAAAACGTATCTGTCATAAAAGAGTTACCCTCCCAAACAGCAATAATAGTTAGTTCTATTATGTTCTTATTTGTCAGTAGTTTGTCAAAAGGTATATGAAATATTTTGTGAATGGTCACTGTGAGGAAGGCAAAAGAAGAAATAAAACTACTCCAAGAATACGTAAACCTAGCACAAAAAAAGAGGTCAAACTTTCAGCGAATTACCCATGAGCTGACCTCTCTTTATTCATTACTTATTGCTTGTGCATTTATTGCTTTACTCTTCCTTGAGATTCCATTAGAGCCACCTCGGTATTTTTCATTAACAAGTAAGCTCTCACCGCTTTCTCTATTCATAATAAAAACAATGGAGTTTTCTGGCTTAATGGTTTTATCCTTTTTACTTACTTGGAAGTAGAAAATAGCCTAGTCATATCCTTGGTACTGGTCTTTGTTGTTTTCAAGTATATCCTTAGCAAGTGCCTTCTTGTCTGCTTCGTCTGGGTTCTTAACATCAACAAAACAAATCATACGGTTAAAGAATGGCATAAAGTCTAGCTTCTTAATTTTCAACATGAACCAGCTCCTTAAATAGTTTTATTGAATGGTACAAAAAAGGAGCTATGACTCCAGTTGAATAGGTCAACTTTCAGCGTCAGCTCCTCCAGTGATACCGGACTTAAATTTTGACAATCTCAAAAAATATTTCATAAAAAAATGTCAATATGCGTGTGGAGAACCCCCCCACCGCTTCTAATTTTTCAATCAGTTTAGCGGTGAGTTATCCTCTTTAGTTATCCTCCTCAGCTGGAACACTGAAGAGTCTTTGCTTAGTTTAACTTCTTATCCTCTTCTTCTTCCTCAGTGTTATTACCAAAGATAGAAGCCATGAAGTCATTTCTAACACTAACGAATTGAACCTTTCCACCTTTTTCCTTACAAGTCCAACCTAATTCTTTAATGGTCTTGAGAACCTCTTGAAGCGGTCTCGCTGTATGGCGTGAACCTTTCTCGAATACTCCTCTATTAACCATTCTCATATGGATAATAGCACTTTGTAGAATATCCTCAAGAAGTAATTCCTCTAAGCCATCATTAACATGGTACTGGTCTTTTACTGACTTCTCCAGAAAGCTCATGTACTTAATCTCTGACTCAGTTAGTGAAGCTAGGAAGTTAGACTCCTCAGCGTACCAACCGTGCTCTACTACACGAGGTCTAAGGTTCTTCATCATATTGAGCTTCTGAGCTGGAGTCATTTGCTCTCCCTTGAGAGTTTTACCTCCATGCAAACTACAACGGTTACGCTCCTCAACTGGTGCTCTGAGACATACCTTGTAGGAACCATCTTTCTCGCTTAGTGCTCCACAAATGGAGTCCTCCTTCTGAAGCTCCAGCCATAAAGCTCTAACATCTGGGTGAGACTTATCTTGGTGTTCCTCAGCATTAGCTTCAAGCTGTCTTACTTTTATCTGAAGAGCTGGGTCTAATTCAATGAATTTCATTTTACTCTTCACCCCCATTTCCAAAAACTTTATCAATGTGAGGAACTAGGAAAGTTTCTATCAGTCTATTTCCCTTATCACGGTTAAGGTTAGTAATTGCAATAATGTACTCAAAAACTTTATTATCTTCAATCAAGTCAGCTAATCTTTGGTGATACATGAAGTAGAGAGCTATGTCTCCTCCCTCTGGAATAGTAATCTTTCCATTACTACCTTCAATCACTCCTCCAAAAATAGTAGCTTCCAAGTCTCTTAGGGTCATCTACTTGTCTTTTCATTTCATTATTCATTTAGTTTCTACCTCCTCGGTGCTTCTCAGTTTCCTTACGAGCTAAGTCATGTAGTCTCTTCAAATCCTCTGGTGAATAAGAAGTGTCAGTCTCTTGTGAAGCGTGCTCCTTTGCAATATCATGTAGTCTCTTCAATTCTTTTGGTGTCATTATTTATTCCTCCTTTGTTAATTAAAAGTTTTTGTCAATAGGGAATTTCTTTTCGTAAGCGTCATAGTATTCACGCTCTTGTCTTTTCTTCTTGAGACGGTCAGCTTCAGAGCTTGCTTTCTTGCTTGCCTTCTTCAGTGAACCTTCCAGCTTACCAGCTCTCTTATTTAACTCAGCTAATTTTTCTTTTAAGCTCATTGTCATTACCTCCAGTTTTACTCTTGAGTGTAGCTGAGAAGGTCAAACCCTCTCAGTCTCCAGCTCGTCAAGCTTCTTAGTGACTTCTTTCATACGCTTAGTAATTTGTTGTAGCTTCCATAAGTTAAACTCCTCATTGAGTTTCTGCTCTTTATTTATCAGCTCCAATCTTTGTGAAAACCAATCTTTTTTCATAGTTGTTACCTCCGTGGTATTTTCATAGTCTCCCGTTTCAATCAATTAAAAGAGGGGAGGTTTAACCCCCCAGTGTTACTCCAGTCTTACTTATCAAAGCCACCAAGGTACTTCTTTAGAGTCTCTATGGCTTCTTGACATTCATTCTGAATACGCTTCTCAGCGTCATTCTTACGAGTCTTCCAGAAACTATCAAACTCTTCTCGTCTAAGGTGCTCAGCTGGAATATGACCAATCTCAATACCGTACTCTTTGAGAAGGTTCTCTGGCTTGCTATATCCCCAGCGACCATCACGCTCATCAACCACTCTCATTAGAGCTTGCAATTCGTACTTAATCACGGTAGCTCTTCGACCTTTATCAATAGAAGCTAAGTCTTTGTCAGCTAATTCATTCAAGTAAGCTGTACGCTTCTCAGCGTTAATTTCACCTTCACGCTGTCTTAACTCAGCAAGACACTTCTCAGTCTCAGCTACCTTCTCAGACACTTTCTTGAGACGCTTAGTTAAAGAACTGTCAGCTCCTAGCTTTAACTCAAGCTCAATTCCTTTTTTACTCGTGTCAAAGTCTCTTAACTCAGCTTCTACCTCACGAATCGAACCTTGAACAACATTTAACTCCTCTTCAAATTTCACCATTTCACTTTTCTTATTGAATAAACCCATCTCAAATCACTCTCCATTTTTATTAATTGTAGTTTTTAATCAATTCAAATAAGCCTTCTGAGACTGTGCTCACAAGGTTCAACTCTCCAGTAATGTTATTAGTCTAGTTAGCTATTAAAGCTTCTGAGAACGTCTCTGAGAGCTTCTCATCAAGCGATATTCCCTTTAATCTCACCCATACGAGCTTTATTAAACTCACGCTCGCTTACTTTTACCCCAGAGTCATTTTTACTATCTGGAGCCAGCTCTAAGCGAACCCAGCAAGTAAACATTTCAGCTCTCTTAGGAAGCTCTGGTAACTCAAAAGTACCGTCTCTGTATTCCTCAAGAACTAAGAGCTTGCAAAACTCATTTGAGTCTGGCTTTTGCTTATCATCTAGCTTAATTGGCAAGTACACCTTATCACCAATCTTCTTGTCATTTGCTATCTTGTGGAACTTAAACTCAGCAAAGACGTAACCAGAGAGGTAAAGTACCGTAGTCTCACTCACTGGGTAATGAGAGTCTTGGTCTCTTTTCTCCATTTTTTTGAAGTGGTGCTCCTTTAGCTCTGGAAGTTCTGAGTTGTAGCTATGGAAGCTATTCCTTACCATAATCGTCTCAGCTTCAAAGAAGCCTTTTGCAACAAATTTATTATCCTTGAGGAAGCTCAACTCACAACCTTTCATCTTGCTAGGGTTATTACGGTATATCTCTTGGATAACAACTAACTTCTTGAAGTTGCCAGTCTCACCCATATAAAACTCTAAAATCCTTAACATATTAACCTTACTTTCCATTTACTTTCACGGTCTCCTACTCGAATACGAGTGTTATTATTTATTTTCCTTAGCTTTTCTTAATTGTCTCTTTTCGTCTTTTCACTTAGTGAATCATTCCTTTCAGGGCAAGCTTAATAACCCTCCTTCTCAGTGGAAGCAGAGTGAACCAGTGCTCTATTAAATCTCTTCCTAGTCTTTCTTCAAGTTATCCATGGTAATGGAGTTATCAATTGTCTCACAAATTGCTTCCCAGCTTGGCTTAGTAGCTGTACGACAAACTATATTAGGGTGAAGAACAACTCCCTCATTAACGGTACGAACCTCAGCAATCACTTTCAGCTCTCTTAGCTTCTTCATAGTGCTACTCAAGAAAGAAGCTGAAATACCAGTAGCTTCTTGGAGGTGTCTCTTTTTCCAGAGCACTATCTGGCTCTTATCTAAAGTATCTGGATTGTCACATAAAACGTGTGTCTCCCAGTGCATATGACCCAAGGTTAAAGCTAAGAACCCTAATTCAGTCAGTGAGACTTGCTTAGCAATCCTCTTTAGCTCTTCCTTAAAAATCTTAACTGTCTTGTATCCTTTAGAGCCTTCTCCACAAATGAAGTGCTCTTCAGAAATACTAAGGTAAACATTCCTTCCGTCTTTCTCACGGAAGAGAATACTCATTTTTTCTAGCTCACCAATAACTCTTCTTACCATAGCAGACTTTTTACCTATGAGCTTGCAAACATCATTAATTGATAGTCTCTCAGTCTTTGACTTGAAGAGCTTCGAAAACAGCTGTATCCCTTGTGGCTCTAAGGCTCAACCCCATTTTAATACCGCTACTTTTATTTCATCTTTTGGAGTTAAAAGCGGAAAAATGAAGTGCGGGGTTTTACCAATAGGGGAAATTTGAAGTCCTGACGTTGGAGAATTGACTCATGAGCTAGGCTACTTAGTTTAAAACTGGAGTCAGTTGAGCCCTCATTCTTTGGTTCTCTGGAGAGAATCTTTGGAGGTGATGCTGGGGAGTTTTACTCAAAGCTTGATTTAATAAGGTTTACTTGAACACAATACCCAGCTGGGTAGAGTCCATGAGGTGTCAAACTGGGTAGTGAAGTAGCTCCTATATTTCAATTCCTCTGGAGCTGGAAAGTAGCTGTATCGAGGGGAGTGTTAAGCTATATAGAAAGTAACGAGAAGGCATAAAAAAAAGAGCCAGCTCCTAAATTGGTTTTGTCTTTTTAACCTCATTCATTTTACTTCCAAAGTCGTAAGGTTGAGAGTAATAAACTTTACCGCACTTCAAACACTCAACATCACAAACTCGGTTGTAGACCAATTTCTCTTGTTTTGATAAATTCTCTGGAGGTTCTTCAACAGCAATAACCATTAACACTCCACCACAATCACACAACATCCAATTCACTCCATTACTCTGATAATTCCATTTTAACTCAACTTAAAATTTTTTAATATTTTCTTTCATATTTGAATGACTCCACTCTCATTATTCTTTTCCCATTGAATCCGTGTTGTTCCCTAAAGTATGATTTCGCTTGCCCTTCGCTAGTAGCATAACAGTTGAAGTATTGCTCGCATTTGTACCCGTATTGCTCTCTATGTCTCCATGTGATTTTGTACTCTTTTAACATTTTTCCTTACTCTCCCTTTTCCTCCTCGTAAGTAATAAATGGAGGTAGTATATCTCCTTCAAGTAAAGCTTCCAGTCTTTTAAATGTAGTGGGTTGCTTTTCTTTAGATACTGAGAGGAGAATATTGCAACTCTCTATTTTAACAATAATTCTATTATTACTTTTCCAGACTCGAATTGGAGAATGAAAGTTAATCATAATAAATCTCTTAAAGGGTTAGCTCCATCTAGTGCTTCTTTCAATTCATGAGCAAAGTACCCTACATATTTTCTAGTAACATCAATTTTAGAGTGTCTAGCCATGAGCTGAGCTTCTCTAAGGTTCAGCTTCTATTCACATTCCGTTATTTTTTGATCTGTAGCGCTTGCAAAGAATTGACATTCCACTTCATTGATGGCCCCTTCTTTAGCTATAGTAATTTGTTATAGTCGATGTTAAAATCAGCGTTACACCTCCTTAACTTGAAGGAGGATTTTGGCATATGTATTTTCATACCCGTCAACTACCATCTCATCCAGCATATATTCCTCATATGCATTTTCCCCTATTTGCATTCCATTTCTTTCAATGAACTCAATGATTCTCCGGTATGCCTCTTCAGTTTTTCCGCCTATTTCATATCCAACTGCATACAGGCCTTTTGGCCGTACATGATAATTTATGTTCTCTGCCCCATCTTTTACTTTTATATAAAAGTAACTGTAATTGTAGAAGTCTTTTTCTAAGATTTGTTCCCGTGCAAAGATTCCGCCTATCGGATATCCTTCATCTAATTCATATTGCTGAACTTCATGAATGAGTTCTGAAATGGCTGCCACATATTTTCGTTCCGGTAAGTTTAATGTTTTTCGGCTTAACATGAATGTTTCTTCATTTAAATATTCAAAAGAAATTGAGGAAAAATCAGTCTCAAGTGCTTGTTCTGTAAGCGTCACTTTTGTTTGTAAAATCGTTTGCAACTGCTTAAGCTCATTTATTTTTTTATCAATCTCAATAGACTTTTCTTTTAGAACATGCAGGATCTTGTCTGGTGTTTTTCCTTTTATTAGACACTTTATTTCTTTTAATGGAACCCCAAGCTCTTTAAATAGACTGATGACTTGAAAAATCTCAAATTGATGATAGGAATAATATCTATACCCATTTTCTTTTTTTATTTCCGGCGAGAAAAGACCAATCTCATCATAATGAAATAAGGTTTGTTTTTTTACACGGCAGAGCTTCGAAAACTCCCCTGTTGTGAAATACTTCTTAACATCTTCGCTCATAAAAACCTCCTTGACTATACGGTAACCATATACCTTATGATTTGATTGTACTTGAAAAAAGCTTCAAGCGAAAAGGATAGGTAAAAAGGGTTCAATTGAGTAAAAGGGGAATTCAGATGAAAAAATCAATAAATGAGCAAAAAACGATATTCATTATACTATTAAGCAACATCTTCGTAGCATTTCTTGGTATCGGTTTAATCATTCCAGTTATGCCTTCTTTTATGAAAATCATGCATTTATCCGGCAGCACAATGGGTTATCTTGTTGCGGCTTTTGCCATTTCTCAGTTAATTACTTCACCTTTTGCAGGTAGGTGGGTTGACCGTTTCGGGAGAAAAAAAATGATTATTATCGGGTTGCTTATATTCAGTTTATCTGAGTTGATTTTCGGATTAGGGACCCATGTTTCAATATTTTATTTCTCGAGGATATTGGGTGGTGTAAGTGCGGCTTTTATCATGCCCGCGGTAACAGCATATGTAGCTGATATTACAACCCTAAAGGAAAGGTCAAAGGCTATGGGGTATGTTTCTGCTGCAATTAGCACCGGCTTTATTATTGGGCCTGGTGCGGGAGGATTTATTGCCGGCTTTGGTATCCGCATGCCGTTTTTCTTCGCCTCCGCCATCGCGTTAATAGCAGCTGTCACTTCCGTTTTTATACTAAAAGAGTCATTGTCGACAGAAGAACGCCATCAACTCTCATCTCATACAAAGGAATCAAATTTTATTAAAGACTTGAAGAGATCCATTCATCCTGTCTATTTCATTGCATTTATTATCGTCTTTGTAATGGCTTTTGGTTTATCAGCTTATGAAACGGTATTCAGCTTGTTTTCTGATCATAAATTTGGCTTCACACCAAAAGATATTGCAACCATTATTACGATTAGCTCCATTGTTGCGGTAGTTATTCAAGTTTTACTATTCGGGAAATTGGTCAACAAACTTGGAGAGAAAAGAATGATTCAGCTGTGCTTAATAACCGGTGCGATCTTGGCTTTCGTGTCTACTGTTATGTCAGGATTTTTAACTGTTTTGCTTGTAACTTGTTTTATTTTTCTAGCGTTCGATTTGCTACGTCCCGCCTTAACCGCTCATTTATCCAATATGGCCGGTAACCAGCAGGGTTTCGTAGCAGGCATGAACTCCACATACACCAGCCTGGGAAATATATTTGGACCTGCTTTAGGCGGTATACTATTTGATCTTAACATTCATTATCCTTTCCTTTTTGCAGGTTTCGTTATGATTGTCGGCCTTGGTCTTACAATGGTTTGGAAAGAAAAAAAGAATGATGCTGCAGCTTTGAATTAATTCATTTTCTATAAAGTCAAGTCATTTGGATGCAGGGAATGCCTCTGGTTAGGCACAATAAGAAAAGGTACTTAATTTGATAGGCTACATGTTGCTTGATGTGAAAATAGTTTATGCTGAGTTTTAGCAATATCAGGATTTCATCTGCCATCACCTTAAGCCGCAGCCTAACCGGGATAAGAAAAAAGGAGAATGTAGTATGAGTATAAACATAAAAGCAGTAACTGATGATAATCGTGCTGCAATTCTTGATCTGCATGTCAGCCAGAATCAATTATCATATATTGAATCTACAAAAGTATGTTTAGAGGATGCAAAAGAATGTCACTATTATAAACCTGTCGGGCTTTACTATGATGGAGATCTAGTCGGTTTTGCAATGTATGGATTGTTTCCCGAGTATGATGAAGATAATAAAAACGGACGAGTCTGGCTTGACCGATTTTTTATTGACGAACGCTATCAGGGAAAAGGATTAGGGAAGAAAATGCTTAAAGCCCTCATTCAGCACCTTGCTGAGCTATATAAATGCAAGAGAATTTATTTAAGTATATTTGAAA
Source organism: Bacillus sp. FSL R5-0416 (assembly GCF_037975425.1). Lineage (NCBI taxonomy): Bacteria > Bacillati > Bacillota > Bacilli > Caryophanales > Bacillaceae > Bacillus > Bacillus sp. FSL R5-0416. Next base: position 2,673,387 of record NZ_CP150252.1, read on the forward strand.
ATAATATTCATGCTATACGCCTTTATCAAAGGTTTGGTTTTCGATTTAATGGTGAACTCGACTTTAATGGTGAGAAGGTAATGGTAAAAGAGCTATAGATATCCAAGCCTCCTTGTTTGCTGAGAAACGTTTGAACTTCGATCATGATTACCTACTTAAACTGCAAGATCATTGTTTAAAAAAGCCTGGATGAAAATTTCATCTCAGGCTTTAAGCATCTTATTAGTCAAAATCTCATGTGCTTTATCCAGATGTTATTCTTTTTTCCGGACAATTTCTAAATAATTAATATGCCGGCCAACTGTTTTGTGCACTTTAAAAATATACCCATCGGCTTCTATAACGGATCCAACTGCAGCGTCTATTTGTTGAGTCATAAACCAGCCGCCTATCGTATCCACTTCGTCACTTGCTAACGTCGTTCCCAATAAATCATTTACATCCTCAATGAGCACTTTCGAATCTATGATATAGTGATTATCGTTTACTTTTCTAATATCAGGCACTTCATCTTTATCAAATTCATCTCTGATATCCCCGACAATTTCTTCAAGAATATCTTCAACAGTGACTAAACCTGAAGTGCCGCCATATTCATCCACAAGAATAGCGATATGTGTTCGCTCTTTTTGCATTTTTACCAATAAATCATGAATTGGAACGGATTCAATAACATGGATAACAGGAGTGATATGATTTTCTAACTTGAAATCCTCTTTTATCTTCTGGTCTGTGTCAATATAAGCTGACAAGAATTCTTTAGCATTGATAAAACCAATGATTGAATCTTTATCTCCATTTAGGACTGGGTACCTTGTATAACTCTCTGTCTTAATGGTCTTAACAATAGTTTCATAAGAATCCTCACTAGAAATCGCTACGATCTCTCTTCTCGGAATCATAATTTCTTTGGCAATTCTTTCATCAAATTCAAAAATATTATTTACATATTTCAACTCATTTTTATTGATTTCACCGCTCTTATAGCTTTCAGACAGTAAGATGCGCAGTTCTTCTTCAGAATGAGCAAGTTCATGTTCTGATGCAGGTTTCAAACCGAAGAGTCCTACTATAAACCGGGCTGAACCATTTAAAAACCATATAAAAGGGAACAGGATGCGGTAAAACCAAATAATTGGCTTTGCAGTCAAAAGAGTGATGGTTTCCGCTTTTTGGATAGCGAGTGTTTTAGGAGCAAGTTCTCCAACTACAACGTGCAAAAAAGTCGCAATCACAAAAGCAATCACTAAGATCAATACATGTGAGACTGTTTCACTTACATGAAAATGAGCAAATAAGGGGTGCAAAATCACTTCAAAAGTCGATTCTCCAACCCAGCCAATTCCCAACGCTGTAACCGTGATCCCTAATTGACAAGCTGACAAATATTCGTCCAAATGAGTAATGACCTTTTTGGCTGATACGGCACCTTTTTTTCCCTCTAATATGAGTTGGTCAATTTTTGATGACCTGATCTTTACTATCGCAAATTCAGTCGCAACAAAAAATGCTGTTAAGACAATTAAAATAGTAAAGATTATAAGGTTAATGGTTGTCAATGATTTGCCTTACTTAGTAAGGCGTACACCTCCGATATAAATATTTATTTTTCTAACCCGTTTTTTCTGAATAAACAAAAAACAGTATATATAACATTATAAGTTCAAAAGAACCTAAAATCAACTCTGAATGATGTAAATAATCATCTTTTTCCGTATGAAGAGTGGTTCCCATAGTATTTAACTAGCGATTGGTGACGTTTTAAGGCTTAAAAAAGAAAGCAAAATAAAAACACACCTGAATTTTCTGGTGTGTTCAATAATACCCAACCGTCTTAATTTATTTGATGTCTTTATTAAGGTTTTCTCTTAAAATTTGAATCAATTCCGCCTGTTGCTTTATATTTTTGCGGCCATTTCTATTAATTGCAGCAAGTTCACAGACAATTCCAGCTGAAATGAAAAACAATAAACCTTCAAACATTTTAAATCCCCCACCGTCTAAGTGATAGTCAAATGTGTTTTTTCTTTTTGCAATACCTGCTTATAATCTTCCTTACGCTGATATATGTTATTTAAAATGAGTCCAATAATGACAAACAGTGTTCCTACTATATCAAAAGCAGTTATGTTATATCCTTTGATCACCATGATTAACAATGTAGTGATGGGGACAAAGTTAATAAATAAAATCCCGTTAATGGATGATAGGATTTTAATGCCATAGTTCCAACTAAGGAGGGCTATGATACCTGGTAAAGTAATCATAAATAAAAAATCATACTTAATTGCTGCAACTACTTTAATACTCGGTACCGACACGTAACCTTGCGCGGTAAGTATAGCTGTCATGATTCCTGTTATAGCTGTGCCGAATAAACATGTCAATGTTGAATAACGAAGTGTGGACCACTCTTGGAATAACTGTCCCCCCATTGTGTAGACAACCCATCCTAAAACACCAATGAATATAAAGAGTAGCGAGAATAGATGATCCCCTAATGAAAAAAAGAAACTTATATTACCTTTGGTTATGACCATCGAAGCCCCCAAAAAGGCAATCAATATACTGATCATTGTGTATTTTTTAGGTTTCACATGTTTATATCCCCATAGAATAACAATTGAAAGCATCGGCATGAGTGCCTCGGCAATGGACGCTGTCATAATTCCAGACTTCCCCATCAACCTTTGACCTAAAAAAATAAGAACATTGTATACAGTAAACGCCATCACCCCAAATAAAATGATCCATTTTGCTTTACCCTCTAAATGAAATGATTTTTTTCCTTCTCTCACTAATAATAAAATCACTAACATAATTGTTACCACACCGTAGCGAATAAATGAAAAATAAAACGGATCAATAAATTCTAATGCATGATCTGCAACTGGAAACATCGCGCCCCAAGACATACTTGCCACTAAACATGTAAGGGCACCAATGAATAATTGACTTTTTTTCATTGAATTCCCCTCCTTTTCTTTAAAATTACAATGAGAATTATAAAAAGAAGTAAGCATCAAGTAAAATGAACAAAAGTGATGAAAAACATCATTGATAATGATACTTTAATGAAGGGGGGATCTTCATGGAACTGCGAGACTTACAAATTTTCAAATGCGTAGCCCATCACAAGAGTATTACCGGTGCTGCAAAAGAGTTAAATTATGTACAATCTAATGTAACTGCGCGGATTAAGCAATTAGAGAATGAGCTCAAAACACCTCTTTTCAATCGCCATAAAAAAGGGGTTTCACTAAGCCCAGAGGGCCGAAAAATGATTGAATACGTTAACAAAATTTTGAAAGATGTTGAAGAACTGGAGCAGGTCTTTCTAGATACTGAAATACCATCTGGAATATTAAAAATCGGTACAGTGGAAACAGTGAGGATACTGCCGACCATCATAGCTTCCTATTATAAAAAGTATCCTAATGTGGATTTATCATTGCAGGCTGGTCTAACAGAGGAACTTATTAAAAAGGTCATGAATCACGAATTAGACGGAGCTTTTATTTCAGGCCCTTTGAAACATTCTATTCTGGAACAGTATGATGTTTACACTGAAAAACTTACTCTTGTAACCAGTAACAAAACGTTTAATATAGAGGATGTTTCAACGACTCCGATTCTTGTTTTTAATCAGGGGTGCGGGTATCGGTCTAGGCTTGAACAATGGCTCAAAGATGAAGGTGTGCTCCCAAACAGAATGATGGAATTTAACATCCTGGAGACAATCTTAAATAGTGTTGCACTTGGACTCGGTATAACAGTGGTACCGGAATCTGCTGTTATGCATCTAGCTGCACAAGGTAAGGTTTATTGTCACCCATTACCTGAGAAAGATAGCTGTATCTCAACAATCTTTATACGCCATAAAGATGCGTACCTGACAAATTCAATGCATAGCCTCCTTAAGACCATTGATGAACATAAAAATATGAGTATGTCTTAAAGTGATTTTTCTCTTTCTATATTCTAACTTCTTAAATAAAAGAGAAGGCTCATCTCCACTTCGCTACCCTTATTCACAATAAAATAGAGCAGTAAACATGTGAGTTACTGCTCTGCTTCGTTTATCCACCGTTCATTTGTTTTACAATGTATTCAGCATCATTTCCTACGCCTTGAAGCAACGCTGAACCTCGCTTATGCTGCCAAGGCAACCCTATAAAGTACAATCCTTCTACAGGTGAAACACCTCTATGATGTATGATTCGACCTTCTTGATCCAAAACACCTTTTATATTTATCCAACATAAGGGATTCCTGAAACCAGTAGCCCAAATAATATTGTTTACTTCTAATGTAGATGAATCTTTAAAAATGATTTCATTTTGCTTTGCGGCAATGACTCTTTTTTTTAAGATGATCTCCTTCTGTTTTATTGCATGTTTTAATTCATGCCCAAATACTGGATCACCTTTCTTTTGAATGAATTTGCCTACTATTGATGTATGACTTGCATGTAAAACTCCTAATTTATCAAACCACCAAAAGATGCTTCTTTTTCCGATCATTAAAGGGAAATAAACTAGTTTATTACTACAGGCTAAATATGTAACTCTTTCTTTGGATAATTCAACAGCTATCTGAGCACCACTATTCCCACCACCAACTACTAGTACATTTCCATATGCCAATTGTTTTGAATTCTTATATTGTGATGAGTGTAGTTGATTAATATGATCAGCTAAATCCTTTGATATTGATGGAATACTAGGGGTATGAAAAGGCCCTGTAGCAATGACAAGATTCTTCGTTTGATATTCTTCCCGATTTGTTTTTATTAAGAAATAATTCTTTATTTTTAGGACACTTATTACTTCTGTCCGTAATTGGATTGGAATTTCAAATTTTTTAACATACTTCTTTAGATAAGCAACAATTTCATTTTTTGTAGGAAATCCATGTTTTTCTCCTTCAAGATGCATTCCAGGCAAAGAGCTATACATTCGAGAAGTAAATAAAACTAATGAGTCATACCGATCTTTCCAGCTCTCCCCCACCTCATGACTTTTATCCAAAATGATAAACTTTTGATCGGACTGCTTAAGATAATATCCTATCGAGATCCCTGCTTGACCAGCCCCGATTACGATAGTGTCGTACACATTATCACCCCGCCAATTTCAAATTGTCAGTAGACAGAATCTGCAAAATGCTAGTTGATCTCCTCACTATAAAGTTAGATAAAAAATTTAATGGTGATGGTGGTCACGCGGCTTCTCCATTTTGGGCTGACAAAGGATCGCATTGTCGTGATTATGCGCTTCGGTTTCCATTTGAATGGTTACGTGCGTAATGCCTTTATGCTCAAGTTCATGTTCAATTTTGCGTAAAATATTTTCACTTTCTGAAATGGTCAGTTGATCGTCCACAACTGCATGGCAAGAAAGAGCATTCAATCCGCTTGTGATAGACCATATGTGTAAATCATGAATGTTTTGAATTCCCTCTGTCCCTTCAATTGTACGAATGATATCAGAGACATCGATATTTTCTGGAGTTCCTTCCATTAAGATGTGAATGGAATCTTTAGTCACATTGTAACCGCTTCTTAGAACAAGAATAGCCACAATGATACTAGCCAATGGATCTGCCCAGCCCCATCCAAAGAAGATGATAAGTATGGCAGCTAAAATGGCACCTACAGAGCCGAGCATATCGCTTATTACATGTAAATAAGCTCCTCTTATATTCAGATTATTCTTTGTATCTCCGCCACTCATCATAATCCAAGCGACCAATAGATTCACAACTAACCCGATGATACTAATTGTAAGCATGCCGGTTGTTGCTACTTCTGGTGGATTAGAGAAGCGTTCGATTGCTTCATAAATGATATAAAGAGAAATAAGAATTAAGGCAGCACCGTTTATCACAGCTGCAAGAATCTCAAATCGTTTATAGCCGAATGTCTTATTGTGATTTGCCTTTTTTTCAGCTAATGTAAAAGCAATCAGGGCAACCATTAATGAAATTGAATCACTCAGCATATGGCCTGCATCAGATAAAAGCGCCAGACTATTTGTTAAAAATCCACCTATAGCTTCTATAATCATATAACCTGTAATCATGATAAAAGAGATCAATAAAACCTTTTTATTTGCTCCTTCATTATGATTGTGACTATGATTGTGACCCATAAAAACTCCTCCTTAACTAAAGTTTTTAATACATATGTATTTATTATTTCAAATCTGTTATGAAGCATTCTAACATGATGTAAATAATATTTATATATGATCATGTGTTCATATATAAATATATCTGCTCTTTACTGAAATGTCAAAATATTTTTATAGAAATCCACAATACCTCCTTAATTATTCTCTTATAAACATAAAAAAGCGGAGCAAACCCATGGTTTGCTCCGCTAACCTAGTTTCTCTATCCTTTTCTTCAATCAAGCATTTGAGGGTAGTATTCAACTACAATTTACCTGTTAAAAATTGGGCCTCCCCAAGTCCAAAACTCCAGTCAGCATTATCATTTTCAACAATAGATACAATTAAATCAGTTGATGCGATACCACACTCAGATTCCAGTCTTTCGGCTAACAGCCTGTAAAATTTTTGTTTCTTCTCTTCCGGTCGGGATTTACTTGTAACTGAAAGTGAACTTAAGCCGGCAAATTTAGAAAATTTCGTGCAGAATGAAGGAACTCTTGATCAATTACCGGATGTTCTTCCTACCTTACGAAGAGGCGAAGCAAGAGGAAGGATGATTGTAAATTTGGTTGAACACATTTAATAAGCAATGCAACCGGCGAACAAGCACTTTGTCCTTCCTGCAGATCTGAGTGATATTGCTGTTGATTGATCAACTTGTTTTTGTTCGGAATATACTCAGTATATAGCCGCATATTCCCCCTGTAATAGCTGGAATGAGCCACCCCAGCCCTATGTTATACATAGGAAGAATCTGAGAGAAAATATGATTCACAACTTCAATTTTTATTCCCGCCTCCTTCAAACCGTCAAATAAGCTGATGATGAATGCGAATAATAAACTGCCTTGATACACTTCTGTCTTCCCTTTAAATACAGGATGCAAAAACGTTAAAAATATTAAGGAAATCGCGATAGGATACATCGTCAGTAAGACAGGCATTGACACCTTAATGAGCTGGGTTAATCCTATATTTGCGACAAGTGTACTAAACACTGATAAAACGACAGCAATTTTTTTATAAGAAATGTTCGGAAATAATTCATGAAAAAATGAAGAACACGCTGTGATCAGTCCGACACTTGTCGTCAGACACGCCACTGTAATCATTAAGCCCAATAAGATTGAACCATAAGATCCAAAATAATAGGATGAAACCTTAGCCAAAACCTCTGCTCCATTTTCTAAAATCCCCAGTTCTTCAACGCTGGAAGCCCCCATATAGGAAAGGGCTGTATACATAACTGCTAAGAGTACAGCTGCAATCGCGGCTGCTTTTGCACAAATACCCATCAGCTGTTTTTTGGTAGAAGCTCCTTGTTCTTTCAATGCATTCACGATGATAATTCCAAAAACAAATGCTACAAGGGCATCCAGAGTAAGGTATCCTTCCTGAAATCCTTTAAAAAACGCTTGTGATGTGTACCCTTTTGATGGTGCTTGAATGGTTCCAATTGGGCAAATAAGAGCTACCACTACAAGCAATCCGATAAATGTCAGCTTAATTGGCGTCAAAAATTTTCCAACTATATCAATGATTTTTGAAGGATTAAGTGATAACAAGCATGCCAATCCGAAAAATAATATTGTAAATATGATCAATGAGACAGGGCCTGCATCATTTGATAAAAAAGGTTTTACCCCAATTTCAAACGATACGTTTCCTGATCTCGGGATAGCGAAAAAAGGCCCGATTGCCAAATAGAGAATCGTCGTAAATACAATGCCAAACACCGGGTGAACACGGCTGGCTAACGACTGTAAGTTTTGTTTACCCGAAAAAACAAATGCTGTTATAGCCAGTAATGGCAATCCAACTCCGGTCACTAAGAAACCTGCATTAGCGATCCATACATTTTTTCCAGCCATTTGACCAAGCATAGGCGGAAAAATGAGATTTCCTGCTCCAAAAAACAATGCAAATAGCATTAATCCTATAATGATGATATAGGAAGCAGACACTTTTTTTGACATTATATAGCCTCCGATTAAAGTAGACACTTCTTGAATAGCCAGGAAACATTACAGATGCTATTTGCACTGGCGCAGTGTTGATTCCAAAATAAGTTTGTGTCAGTTTTATATATTTTTATCAAGTTCAATAAAAGCATGATCATTTTGATAGTTTCCGATATCGGTTAAAAAACCAATTGCACCAAAACCATATAAACAACGGTTCCCCCCGCTATGGAAAGAAGCATATTTTTCTTCCACAAGTGAAGCAGTACAACTGCAGCTGCCCCAACCAATTCAGGAATGCCATGACTTCCAGAAAGCAGACTCACATCTTTTAAACAATAAATGACCAAAAGCCCGATTACCGCTGATGGCAGCACTTTACCAAGATACTGTACATATTTCGGTGTCGGTTTGCCAGACGGGAAAATCATGAATGGAAGGAACCTTGTCAGCATTGTTCCAAGCACGACCATTGCAATGGTGATCATTTGCTGCGTCATCGTCATCGTCATACGGAAACCTCAGCTTTCTCCAATGGTTTTCTCAGAACAGTCAGTACCCCTAAAATGGCGAGCATAGCAGGAATAATAAATTGGTTTCCGCCAAAAAGGATAAGACAGGCTACTGAAAGTCCAAGTCCTGTGAGAGCACTGTAATGCTTTTTTTCTTTCATCCATTGTTCTATGAATATCACAATAAACAGAGCAGTCATCACAAAATCAAGCCCTTCAGTATTAAATTTCACGTACGACCCAAAAATACCTCCTATCGCTGCCCCCGCGACCCAATATAAATGATTAAGCAGTGTCACAAAAAACATAAACCAGCCCTTGTCAACATTCGCCGGAACATTAGCGGTATAATTGATAGAAAATGATTCATCGCACATTCCGAAAATCAGATAGAGCTTTTTCTTTCCAGTCCCTCTGTACTTATCCAACATGGAAATTCCATAAAACAAATGCCGGGCATTGACCATTAACGTCAAAAAAAGAGCATTCATAGGGTTGAACGCACCAAGTAAAAAATTCGCTGCAACAAACTCCATTGAGCCCGCAAATATCATAAAACTCATGATGATTGGATAGATTGCGCTAAATCCCAAAGAATGCATAAAGATTCCATAAGCTATCCCCAAAAACAAAAACCCCGCAAAAATCGGAATTGTATATGGGAATGCAGAACGAAATGCAGCCCATATTTGACTTCTCTTATTCATATGAGTGTTTATAGCAGGAGAGCTTAAATGTAACGATTCTTTATTTTTATTCAAATCAACAACCTCCTACATTTCATCAATTGGCACACTGACAGTTCTTTTTTCTGTACTCATGACTATGCTTGTGTCAACTCCACTAATAGCAGGGTTCTGCATTAATGAATCAATGATAAAATTCCGATAACTCTCCATGTCCTTCGCCACAATCTTAAGCATATAGTCATGGCTTCCTGTAAGTGTGTAGCATTCTTGAACCTGTGGGAATTTGTTTATATCCTCTAAAAATGAATGAATTGTCTCCCTATTTAAGGGTGATAAGTTGATGAGAGCTAGTGCTGTGACTTCGATTCCAAGTTTTTTCTCATCAACAATAGTCGTAAACTTTTTAATTATACCTGCTTCTACTAGGTTCTTTGTTCTTGCAAGGCAAGCTGATGGTGAAAGCCCAATTTTCTTAGATAAATTTAAATTTGATATTGAAGCATCTTCCTGCAATTCTCTTAAAATGGCCTTATCAGTTTCGTCAAGCATAATACTCATTTCATAACCCCCAATACGAATTAAAAGAATTATATTTCACTAAATTTAAATAATAACGAATTTTTATTCGTTAATCAAATATTATTTAAATTTAAATCCTTTTAAAATATTATTCACAGAATAAAATTATCCTCATGATTAACTCATAATGAAATTAACTTACATTAGAAAGAAGTCATGTGACTTGATACCAACATCATAAGAAACTTATCAGAAGCCAAAAAGTTATTGCGGTCTCAACGAAATTTTAATTTGTGGTGCCCTATTGCCTTTTTCTGCGAACGAAAACTGTTAAAATTCACAAAACAGAAAGTCTACTCTATTATTATTTTAAACTCGTCCTCTAATTCCTCTTGAGCCTCTAGTAAAACTTCTAATACATCATCAGCGTATGAACCTAAAAACTTTTTACTAAACTCAAAATTTATCAAGACTAAAGTGAGCGGCAAATCCACCCACCCTGTCAGGCAATCCCATAAAGCGTCTAAATTTCTCCCATAGTAGTTTGGGAAGTCTAATTTATCTTTTAAAACATCATGTAAAACTTCTATATTTTCAATGTCTCTTCCTCTATCATTATTTTTCTCATTAGAAACAATGCCCTCCATTATTTTATCTTAACAAACGTTTACTATGTAACAGCTGTTTGTCCAAATGAGGCTGAAAACAAATAAAAAACACCGATAGGGGGAAACTATTGGTGTTTGCAAGACATTTTCATGCCCGGTAGGCATAAATAATGCTAAACTTTGTTTTTAAAAATCACATATCCCCCCAAAAAAATTAAAAACTAAGCGGCAATTCTTCGAGTGCTCTCATCAGAAAATTCCCTTTCCATTTCATTTGTTCCTTTTCGCCTTTTAACTGTATATTTGGACAGCGGCGTAATAAGGTGGAAATCGCAATCTTGGCTTCTAAGCGGGCTAGCTGTGCACCAAGGCAAAAATGATTGCCATGGCCAAAAGCAATATGGCGGTTGTTCTTTCTTTCAATATCAAATATGTCGGCATTTGGAAATATCTTCTCATCACGGTTTGCTGATGCTAAAGAAATGATGATCACATCTTTCCGTTTAATCTCCTGTCCATGCAGTATAAACGGTTCAGCCGTCCAGCGAATTGTCGTTAGCTCAACAGGGCTGTGAAACCGCAATGCTTCTTCTATGGCGGAATTCATCAAGTCTGGCTGCTGGCGGAGCTTTTCAAATTGATCACCGTGACACATCAGAGCATATGTCATATTGGTGATTAAGTTTACGGTTGTTTCATGACCTGCAACGATAAGCAGCATAATCATCGAGTACAATTCTTCTGTACTTAATTGTGTGCCTTCACTTTCCGCTTGAATTAATGCACTGATTAAATCTCCTGCAGGTTCTCTCCTTTTTTTGCGAACTAAGGATTCCAGATATTCAACAAACTCCCCTAACAAGTGGTCATTCTCCTGAAGTCTTTCAGGGGCATCTGAAAAATCAATAATTGCTTGCGACCACACTCTGAATTTTTGACGATCTTCCAAGGGAATGCCGAGCATTTCACTTATCACGATAATCGGCAATGGAAACGCATAATCGTCTACTAGGTTCATGAATTTGTTGGGCTGCACTTTATCCAATAAAGAATCTGCGATATGCTGGATTTTGTCTTCCAACTGCAAAATCATCCGATGCGTAAATGCTTTTTGAACAAGAGTTCGCAAGCGGTTGTGATCAGGGGGATCTGAATTAAGCATATGTTTTGTTAAAGACTCTTCATTCTTCAATAGAGCAGGACGTTTTTCTTTTGCGGTAAATACATTTTCATAGTTTTTCTTTAATTTTTCATTCTTTAATAAATGTATTGCATCTTCATATCTCGATATGAGCCAGCCTTTCCCCAGAGCTCCTAAAGATAATGGGTAGAGAGGCTGTGATTTTCGCAATTCTTTATAAAATTCATACGCTTCATCTTTAAATGCTCTCGAAGACAATTGACTTTCCGTCAAAATGGTTACACTATTTTTTTCATTTGAAGACATTCATTCGACCTCCATCTTTATGAAAGGTTAAGATAATCTTTAAATATAAAATCAATACGATTTGTAAAATGATCTATTGAGATCAGCATTCGTGATAAGGGCCAAGATGCCGCCCCGCATTTTGAAATAAAAGGTATGAGACAGTCATTAATCATTTTGCTGCCCAAACTCTTTCCCTGATAAAATGGCGAAACTCCTAATACTTCTAAATACCATGCCGGCTCTTATAAGGATTTGGAAGATTTTTCAGTCTCATTAGTCACCGCCAACATGTTCAATACTGAGGATCCCCCATTTTGTTATCCCCCCTGCTGCTATATAATCGATCAAGTTAATGTCTGGTTTATCACAATGTTTTAATAGAGCAGCAACAACCATTTCACCATTCTGAATGTCAACAAAAAAGAAATGCTTTTTAAAATATGCTCTTGTCAGTACTTTATGCATTTCAAAAATAAATGAATGATCTTTTTTTTCGCGTTTTACGAGTAAATCCATAAAAGAATATTAATTGAAAAATTCATGGAGTAGCTTTGCCACTTTGCTTCATTCATCTGCCCTTGCTTGTCGATAAAGAAACATTGATACATCTCCTCTGAGCAGTAAAGCAGGAAATCGAATTAAAGCGCCCTTCCTATTGGAAAGGCGCCTGCCGTTTTACTGTGCCAAAATGTTTTTCATCAGTGAGTTTTTATAAAATCATTTATTAATTGATCAGTTGTCAATATTGTGGCAAATTCATCATGCAATGTAGCTAGAGATATATTATGAATAGTCGCCGCATCATAATATGTATCATTTTGGTCTCTCATTCCGAAGGCTGCTGTTGCATCTGAAATCAGGTATGTATCAAACCCTAAATTACCACTCATTCTTGTGGTGGTTGATACACAGTGAGGCGTGGTTAAACCAGTTATGACTACAGTGTTTATTTCATTTAATTTTAAGAATTCTTCTAAATTCGTACCAATAAAGCTGCTATTTACTGTCTTGGTTATAATGACTTCTTCATCCATAGGCTTAACTATTTCCTTTATCGCAAACCCTTCATTCTTTGGATGGAATAAAGAATGAGGTTTATCAGAAGTGTGTTGTATGTATATGACTGTCCATCCTTTTTCTCTCCATAATTTTAGTATTTTACTAATGTTTTCTTCCGCCTTTACGTTATTCCGTTCCCCCCATTTTTTATCATCGAAGGCTTTTTGTACATCCACAATGATTAAAGCTTTTTTCTTTTCTTCCACAAGATACCCTCCTATGTAGAATTTCTATTTATTACTACATTCTAAATACAAATTTTACTTTTGTACAATTGTTTAATGATGAATTTCAACTGACCGCCTTCTTTATTGGAAAATGCGTTCTAAACTGCAACTGTGCCCAAGCCGTTAACCTTCAATAATCTAATCTGAGAATCACTGGCTCTACAGAGAATGATAAAAAGCACTCTAATAACGAGTGCCGAAATGAAAAACTATTGATTTAGAAGCCATTTGATACGCTCAGCTGAAAAGATGTAGTGGAGTATTATTAGACATAAAAAGACAATACCAACTGGTTTTAAATGACTAAAATAAAGCGCTGCAACAGCCATTGCAAAGATCAATAATTCAATAACTAACCTTGTTACCCCGTTTACAGCTATTACAGTTTGTCCACTTCGACTAGGATCATTAGGTACTGCAAATACAGACCAGACAATCATAACTGCAATAGGTAAAACCCAAGTTAAAACATATTTAAAATAACCATTAAAGCTTATCCAAGCAAACACCCCTAAGGAGATTAGTGCAGCGATTTCAAGGGTGAATCTTAAAAGTAAATTAGTCTGATTCAGTTTTTCCAACTCCTCTGTAAAAAACACCCCCGTAGGAGATGCTCTTTCTCTGCTTTATTTCAGCGTATAAAAACTTTTCTGTTCTTCCTCTTTAGATTTTATTGTAGTTTTCGGCGAGATTACCTCTACTTTTGAAGAGATGATACCGACTGCTGCTGTTACCAATGCTCCGATAATAGAACGATGATAAGTATAATGAAAAATGACAACTTTTCCCCTCCTATCCAGTTAATTATCCAAATAATCAGGAAGTTGTCTACAATTTGCAGAATTTGTCGAACGAAGTAAAGATTATACCTGGGAGGCTTTACTCATTGTATGAATTACAGTAATACACTACCTTCCCTTTTGAGAAAACGTTCCCCTCTTGTATCCATTTGTTGCAACTTAGCTAGACTCTTCCAATAGGCTTCCTTTTGGCGCAGCTGCTTCTAGTCGAAATTGAGCAACACCTGAATGTTTCATTGGAATTTCTGAACCATAGATCGTTGCTGAATTTGTTGCAAATGCATATGTAGGATTAGTCGAATGGTGGTTGAAAAATGAAATGCCTTACCCACCTCGAGTGATGGCAGAAAAAGCGGGGGTTTTGTTAGAGAGGAATCTATAGACATGTGTATCTAGAAGATTTGACAGCATTAAAATTTATACTTACATCGTTGGGAACAGGCAACAATAAAGCGGAAGAACGTTGTCATTTGAAGTGGTATGGAATAAAAATGATTCGAATATGTTCTTATCATTGGTAAACGAACAAAAAAAGAACATGTTTTGAAAAAAGATTGATCAAAACATCTTCTTATATGTTGTCATAGCGTAACTTTTTATAAAAAGGTTGATTACATTTTCGGGGCTTCCAAACCAAATTTTTCCCATTCTTCTTTTGCTGGACCATAAATACCTGGAACAGTTAAACCTGCTTGTCTCATAAGAACAGTCATTTGTCCCCGATGGTGGTTTTGATGTTGAATTAAAAACATCAAAAGTGAACCGTTAGGCAATTGTTGTCCGATAAAGTTGATACGTTCTTGAAGTGTATGGTCAGTCCATTGGGTTTTTAATGCCTGTACAAATGCATTACTGGCTTGATGATAGCTGTCAGCTATAAACTGAGCCGAAGTTGGAACAGGATAATCTTCAGCTGGGGCATGGAACGTTAAGTCTGTGTTTGAGGTAATGATGCGAATGGCAGCAACAGTGTGCCAGGCAATACGGCCTAGAGTCCAATTTTGTGAAGTTATTTCTTGATTAAGTGATTCATCAGTCAGACTATTTAATAGTTTCTGTGTAGCATCTGCTTCGAACTCCCAAGATTTCAAAAAATGGTCTAAGGTTTGAAACACAAAAATCCTCCTTTTTATTCTTTTGTTTTTTCAATGTGCCTATAGGTTAATTATAATGCCTCGTTTCGTTAAAAAGAACAAAAATTTTGGACAAGAATAATCATAGTAAAATGCGTAGACATTCTTAAACATAACGATTTACGCATCTTTTTACAAACATGGTGACTCCTTGGTCTCCATTGTCAGCGAGAATCAAATATCATATGAAAACAATCCTATATTCTTATTACTTTACTGAGCAATAAATACCTTCCGTATACTTAGTGATGCCTTCATCGTAATCAGGATACTGATATGCAAGACTTTCTGATACAGCTTTTGAATACTTTCTAAATAATGCATAGCAAGTAAATAAAGACTTCCACATTTCCTGATACCCATTCACAGAATATGTAGACATGAGTTCCTCCCATTCTTTATTTGAAAGGTACCGTTTCATAAATTTATAGTTCTTCCCCATACTAAATGAATACCCTTTCTGAGATGCGATATGCCAGGCCATCATTCTCAATAAATTAGGACGTACAATTTCATTTAAATGGTCAATGGCAAAAAGGATTTCATTTCTTGCTAGTCCTTTTACTACGTAAGTCGAAACCATCCAGAACTCATTACAGCAATCATCAAATTCCCTTGCAGTCGGCTTTTTCATCCAGTATTGGCGATCATTTGGGGTCACTTTATAGTTGATGAACGAATCCTTATCGAGCAAGACCTTAACCAAACCATCGTTATTAGCAAAATAATCTTCTGCTTCACGAATTGGAAAAAGGGTTAGATCTAATTTGTTGCCATCCTCAAAAAGAATAATGTATGAAAACCAATTACCTAATTCGGGAGGAAAAAGCTCCATATCTTCTGGTTTTTGCATCATAATACGCTTCCCAAAGATTTCGAGCCACTGATCATTTTCTTTAAAAGATTCTACATCAGTTACAAAATACGAGATGTCATAATCTTGGAAGTTGTCAGGAGGGATATTTCTGTTTGTACGTGACCCTTCCAAAGTGACCAATCGGATTCTCTCATCGTTCAAAGCAAAGTCCAAAAAAATGTCCATCATATCCTGCTCACTTCGCATTACATGTTCCTCCGTTTCAGCCTTAATATCTAACTGTAAAACCGAATATTGATCTGTACGTCTTATAGATTTTTTTACTCTTGAATGTGATGTATTCTTCTAAGCTTTATTTTACATGATGTTCTCCTATATATCATTCAATATTAAGATGCAAGACATCTCAAAATCAGATATCAACTATGAAGGACTACATGAATATTCAGTTTTTTGTAGAGCCGCCATGGGACGACACTATCTTTGACACACTTTAATCCTCCCTGTTTTATCGTCATGTTAACTGGTATGAGAGATTGACAAAAAGAAGGAAAACGATATATTTAAGCGAATACGAGTTTTGAGCAAATTTTAAAATGACACTTTTTTCAAAAATCATGTCTTAACGGGGGGATTCGGTATGAATGAATTTATGAAGAAGTTTTCCTTAACAAAACCGATTATTCAAGCTCCAATGGCTGGCGGTATTACAAAGCCCCGACTTGCATCTGCAGTTTCGAATCAAGGTGCTCTTGGCAGCTTAGCATCGGGGTATCTTACGCCAGACCTCCTAGAACAACAAATAAAAGAAATGTTTGAGCTGACAGACGCTCCTTTTCAAATTAATGTGTTTGTTCCGCTAGGTCTAGAGATGCCACCAAAAGATCAGATTAAAAAGTGGAAAGAAAACATACCGTTAGCTAATCAAGTAAATCAATTCACATCTGTACAAGAAGAGTGGGATGACTTCTATCAAAAAATTGATCTAATTTTAAAATACAAGGTTAAGGCTTGCTCATTCACTTTTGATCTGCCGCCTGAAGACGCAGTAAAGAAGCTAAAAACCGCTGGATGCTGTTTAATAGGAACCGCTTCAACAGTAGAAGAAGCATTGTTAATGGAAGAACGGGGAATGGATATAGTAGTCCTTCAAGGAAGTGAAGCCGGTGGACATCGCGGAGCATTCTTACCTTCCAAAGGTGAATCTGCCGTAGGTTTAATGGCTCTGATTCCACAAGCAGCAGATGCACTGAGCGTACCTGTCATAGCTGCTGGGGGAATGATAGACCACAGAGGAGTAAAAGCAGCTTTAACCCTTGGAGCCCAAGGCGTTCAAATCGGTTCTGCCTTTTTAATTTGTCACGAGAGTAGCGCACATCCAGTACATAAACAGAAAATACTAGAGGCAAACGAAGCAGATACAAAGCTTACGACATTATTTTCAGGTAAAGAGGCCAGAGGAATCGTAAATAAATGGATGGAAGAAAAAGAACAGTTTGAGACACAAACCCTTCCGTACCCTTATCAAAATACACTAACGAAGGCAATGAGACAGAAGGCTTCACTTCAAAATAACCATGATCAGATGTCTTTATGGGCAGGTCAAGGGATACGGTCATTGACTGAGGAAATATCGGTTAAGCAGCTTTTAAATCAGCTTTGCCAAGAGGATATAAAAATATAGGCACACCTCATTGATAGAGCAAAAAGCAAACTTCGACAGGCAGTTTGCTTTTTTTTTCGTAATTTCATCCCCTGACTCTGGAAATCTCAATACTCCTACATTTTCAAAGCTAATTGATTCGGGTTATCAATCATCCCATTGATTTGGTGTGATCTTGATGAATTCACCACAATACATCACCAACATTTCGATCTTATCTCCCCTTCTCAAGTTTTGCTACCTATTCGAATAATCGATAACTCCCATATTAAATCCGAATAGTAAAATGGTTTTTTTTCGTTTGATTTAGATGATATAAAGTCATATGATAAAAAAAAGAATGAGACAGAAAGCGTGAGAAGTGATGAAAATAGGATTTTTTGATTCTGGAATTGGTGGCATGACTGTATTGTATGAGGCCATAAAAGTTCTTCCTAATGAAGATTACATTTTTTATGCAGATACGTTAAACGTTCCATACGGTGAAAAATCAAAGATTAAAGTTAATGAATATATTTTCAATGCAGCTGAATTTCTGGCCAGTCAAAATATCAAAGCTCTGGTTATTGCGTGTAATACAGCTACTAGCATTGCGATAGAGGATCTTCGGAGAAATTTCGACTTTCCGATAATCGGAATCGAACCCGCTGTAAAGCCTGCTAAAAATAAATGTACAGAGGAAAGAAAAAGAGTTCTGGTAGTTGCTACTAATTTGACCCTTAAAGAAGAGAAATTTCATAATCTAGTTAAAGAAATTGATCACCATGACCTTGTTGATTGCTTAGCTCTTCCAGGACTAGTTGAATTTGCTGAGAACTTTGATTTTGGTGAAGACAAGATCATTAAATATCTAGAGAACGAACTATCTTCTTTTGATCTGAAACAATATGGAACGATTGTGTTAGGATGCACTCATTTTCCGTTTTTCAAAAACAGTTTTGAAAAACTGTTTGGGATAACAGTTGATATTATTTCAGGCAGTGTCGGTACTGCAAAACAGTTGAAAAAAGTTCTTACAGATCGTAATCAGCTTGGTAAAGGATCGGGCTCAATCACCTTTTTCAATTCTGGCCATAAAATTGTGGACCAAGAAGTCATATCAAAGTACAAAAGATTGTTTGAAATATTAGATGAAACTCAAAGGAGTCATGTTGGACATTGAATGTAAATGAAAAAGACAATCTCCTGAAGAGAAACATGAACTAAGAAGCGGGCTTAAAAAGCCCACTTTTTTTCTAACAAACAATTGAGTTATACACACATATCTGATTACAGTGTTTTCTCTCTTTCCCCTCTTATTTCTACCCCCTCTCTATAGCTTTTCTATTTCAATAAAACACAAGCCTCGATTGAAAAGTTATCGTAACATTTACACTTCACAGGACATTTTTCGAGATTAGAAATCGACCGTTTGCCAGATGCACAAAGTCATAATGTGTAAATTCTGTATCTATGTGCATGTTTATTATGGAATTATTTTCATAATGTTTTATAATACAAGATGATAGCGTTTTCTAATTATAATGATAGGGGGAAATAATGATGATGAAAAAAGGTCTGCTTGCGGGTGCGCTTACGGCAACCGTGCTTTTTGGCACATGTGCAGTAGATATGCCGGGTATTATTAGTCCAAAAACCGCAGAAGCTGCATCACAGCTAACTGATGGAATCGGCGGGAGGGCTTACTTGAACAGTAATGGTGCCATTCTTGTTACGAAAATCCAGCTTCCTAGCTCCACTCAGGTTTCAAACGGGACAGCCTACATCTACTCTGGTTTTAGCGGAGGCACAGAATCCGATATTGGGCTTCAGTACAGTGATAAATATAATGTATGGAAACCATATATGAAAGTTGGTTCAAAAGGACAGGATCAGGTTCAGTACCTCGAAGGAGGAAGCCAATTCACGAATACGAAAGGCTTCCGTCCCGGCAGCACCGTACAACTTACCATCTACAAAAACCTTAACGGCAATACCCGCGCTACATACTGGGGCACGAACAATGCCGGATACAACGGCCGTCTCATCTCAGAAATCAGCAAAACAAATGTCGGCTCCATCTCAAAATGGAAAGCGCTCGCTACAGTTGCAACAACAGGGTCACGCCAATCTATCAAATCAAATTTTTCAACTTCTTTTACAAACATCACCATCGACAACAAAGCAATAACACCTGTAATTGATACACAAGACTTCGCTAAAGTAACAGTCTCAGGCAACAGTGTCAGTTTATCCGTTGTCAAAAATTAAAACATGTTAAACATACAATGCGTTAGGCTATTGAGAAGCTCTCGATAGTCTTAAAGGGTGCTTAACATGCCCCTTTTTTCATTTCAATTTAACTTTCAGTTAGCTTCGGTACATGCCGTCTATCTCCGTCTTTTATCTGGGTGAAGTAAGGAGCAGCTCGCCCCTTCTGAACCTGTTCCATTTGCTCTAACGCAAAAGGTGTGCATCACTGTCTTAAAAATGTTAAAACAAATGGCAGATGGTGCACTTTATTTTTAGATGAGGCATGCTTACGCTCGATATGCAAGTCAAATGATTAAGGGTCTGCAAGAGAGAGAAGTTTTGGGTGTACTTTCATAAAAGAGGGATGTCTTCATATAGCTCGATTGCACCAGGAAGATTAACCAGCGATTGGCCGAGAACAACACATCACTTTGAAACGGATTCATTCCAAAATGATAAGTATGATCCAATAACTAATAAAGATTAATTAGCAGTCCAGCCTAGGCTAAAATATATTTTTATATCAATTAAACTAGCATCACTATCGAATAAGCTCGATCTGCATATCATGTACTATCCTCTTTTAAGGAAGGGTGATGTTATGAAGTCATTTCCATTAATTGTAGTGCTATTCATACTATTAATCATCGTTGGGACATCTTTCTTCGGTGGCTATTAAGAACTCACCTTACCTCATATCCATCAGACGCCATAAGAAATCTTTATGGCGTCTGTTTTTTATTAGATTTAAACAAAACCATTAAAGTGGGGCCATGCAAACACACCTATGGAGATTACTGCCACGACTTCTTTGTGAGGGAAATATCCTTCCCTTTATGGACTATTGTCGATCAAAAGAGAAAGTTGAAATACCTTTTTATGGTGAGATGAATCGAGGCTTAGACATATAAAAAACCGCAAAGCTTTCTTGAAGAAGCTTTGCGGTCTTTGGGTCTCTTCTTTGCTTCATATAAGCCAATAGATTTCAAGCGTAATCCACTGCCATACATCCAATGATTTTTTATTTTGAAATAGGTTTCTTCTACTCTTCCTGTGAGATGACTCAAGGTATGCCACGTCACAATAATGTGGCGGATCCTGAGTGGTCTCAATCAGTTTTTTCCCCATTCTATCAATTCTCCACAGAAAAAAATGGCTATGGCAGAAAAACTTTCATAGAGTAATCATCATTTAATGAGCCATCATCTCATGGGCAATATCGTGTCCATCCATTTTTGACGGGTAGTAGGTAGGCCAGTTTTTGACTTCATCAAGTAAAGCTTCACGGTCGTCCCCCCAATAGAGATGGTAATGACTAGCTTTAGTCGGGTAAATACTATGATCACTAAACTGAATATACTGAGGCAGCCCTTCTGCTTTTTTAGCTAGTTTGAATATGTATCTTACCCCTCTATTGCCCGCATCATAGGTTAGAATTTCGTATCCGTCATACGTATACTTACCAGAATATTCTTGTCCATTTTTGAAGAACGTTACAGTATCTTTCTGGATTACAATACGGTCAACATCTGTTTGATAGCCCTTTTTATAATACTCTTTATATTCTTCAGCTGTCTTGCCGCCTTCGTGTTCTGATTTATATGAAAACACTTCGTCAAGAGTACCATCTTGCAGGTATGGATATACAGATTGCCAATCTCCTTCCCAATCAGAAAGTAAGCGATCCTTTACTTGGCTGTTTTTAAAATAGCCTTCATATATTTTTTCTGTTTCTTTATCATGCGCATGACTATGATCGTGAGAATGTTCGTGTGTATGACTGTCAGATGTTTGCTCTTGCGTTTTGGAAGAGTCTTCTTCAACTGCTGAGGAGGATGATGTTGTTTTATTAGACTCACCTGCAGAAGAACCGGAAGTCTGACATCCTGCCAAAACTAGTAATGAACCAATCGTTAATATGCCTAGCGGCTTTGAAAATAAAATGTTCATTCCAACACTCCTTTTTTATTAAATCGAAAACGTTACGATTTATATTATACATACATCTCTTACAAACATCAAAGGGAAAATGCTCTTCATGCGGATGGCCTATTTTAAAGGAATAACTGACTTTGTTCATCAGTTATTCCTTTAAAATACGAAAGTCTACGATATTTCCATATCGATCCGCTTCAATATGACAGCACCCCTCAAGCAGCTGTTTTAATTTTCTCCGTCCGCGTTGTACCCTTGATTTTGCTCCCGAGTAAGAAATGCCGAGCTTTTCACTCAACTCTTTTTGTGATAACCCCTGGAATTCAGTTAACTCGAGAGCCTCTCGATACTTTTCAGGCAACCGTTTGATGGTCGATCGAATACACACAGCTGCTTCCTTGGTGAAATTTTCTTCCTCTGCACTGTCATTAAAATGTAGAACATCAGGCAATATTTCGCTTGTTTTTTTTGTACGGTAAAAATCAATAATCGTATTTCTAGTGATCCGATAAATCCAGCTGTCGATCTTTTGTTCATTGATCAGATTTGGGAGATGCACTTGTATTTTCATAAATACGATTTGCAAGAGGTCATCAACGATAGATTGATCGTTAACCCTATGTGAAATATATGTTTTTAACGGCTGATGAAATTGATCCCATAGATCCTCTATATTCATTTGAAAAAACCTCCTATAATTTTGCGTCTGCTTTACATTTGCTTCGTCTTTTTAATCGTAACAAAGAGCGAAACAATTGTTGAATCAATTGTATTGCAGCTGTTGCAAAAAATAATGATAAAGGAGAGGTTTGTTGTGGAGTATACCTATTTAGGGAGAACAGGATTGCGGGTGAGCCGTTTATGTTTAGGCACGATGAATTTTGGAGTTGATACAGACGAAAAGACTGCGTTCCGTATCATGGATGAAGCGCTTGATAACGGCATTCAATTTTTTGATACTGCCAATATTTACGGCTGGGGCAAAAACGCAGGATTGACAGAGAGCATCATTGGAAAATGGTTTGCACAAGGAGGACAGCGCCGCGAGAAAGTTGTTCTGGCGACAAAAGTATATGAACCGATTTCTGATCCGAATGACGGACCAAATGATATGAGGGGCTTGTCTCTATACAAAATCAGACGTCACCTGGAAGGATCACTGAAGCGGCTTCAGACAGATCATATCGAATTGTACCAAATGCATCATATCGATAGGCGGACACCGTGGGATGAGATATGGGAAGCTTTTGAGACTCAGGTTCGCTCCGGCAAAGTAGACTATATTGGATCCAGTAATTTTGCAGGTTGGCATTTAGTTAAAGCGCAAGCTGAAGCTGAAAAACGGCGATTCATGGGACTCGTCACTGAACAGCATAAGTATAGTTTATTAGAACGAACAGCTGAGATGGAAGTGCTGCCGGCTGCACGGGATCTTGGTTTAGGAGTAGTGGCGTGGAGTCCCCTTGCAGGAGGGCTTCTTGGCGGGAAGGCATTGAAAAGCAATGTCGGAACTCGTACAGCAAAAAGAGCAGATTTAATTGAAAAACATCGTTTACAACTCGAGAAATTTTCAGATTTATGCAAAGAACTAGGAGAAAAAGAAGCAAATGTGGCTTTGGCATGGGTGCTGGCAAATCCTGTTTTAACTGCTCCGATCATCGGACCACGAACGGTTGAGCAGCTGCGTGATACGATAAAAGCCGTTGAAATCAGTCTGGATAAGGAGATTCTCCGCATGTTAAATGATATCTTTCCCGGACCTGGAGGAGAGACACCTGAGGCATACGCCTGGTGATACATTCATTACTCAATACTGACATTTTTCTTAAATATTTATACTGAACTATCATATTAGGAAAGACAAGAGCTTGTTTGTCTCTTGTCTTTTCCACATCATGCTGAAAATGCTGGCTAAACATCGACAAAAACGCTGCCGTTTTATTCATTTAATGCTTATTTGATTACGAAATTACCGTACTCGTTTGAACGAACATGAATCGGTCCGTTTAAATTGTAGTTGTTCTCCTTGGCGATAGATCGAAGCACGTCCACACGGGCAACTGATTCTCTCCATTCGTCACGGGTGTCATGATTGGCCGGATTCATCAGATCGTCATAGCGTACGTCCAAGAATTTATTTAACCACTTCTTCTCGTCTATTCCGTCTTTAGGTGATCCGCCCGCTTTTTTGTTCGTACGTTTAATCAAGGCATAAAAAGAGTCAGGGTCATCACCATCGCCATGTTGAATAACCGTATCGTACATCACAGCTCTAGCCAATGCTGTTTTTAGTCCGGCATTGTCCGATCGTTTCATAGCAGGCTGATAATACAAATGGTCATTTACTTTGTCTTGAGCGGCGCGAAATTCCTTATCATTTGCAAGCGACTTCCAGGCAGAAGCGAATCCCTTGAGATTGCTTGTATCATCGCTTTCTTCCTTGGCCAGACGGCGCAATTCAGGCAGATACTTTTTCAGTTTATTATTCGGAACTGCCTTTGTGTATACTTCCACTACTTCCAATGCATCCCCGGTAGCCGTTGTAAAGCCTGCCCGTCCGCATGTATAACCTCGCCCGTCATCCAATCGCTCTACATATCCATATTGAATCTCCGTTGTGCCGTTTTCAAAGATACTTGTCAGCTGTTCCGCCCGGCGCTTTTGATCTTTATTCAGTCCCGCCGCAAAAACCGTTTCGCTCATCATCAGGGTAAAAAACATAGTGAAAACAAGTAATGAGATCGCTGCTTTTTGCATACTGATTTTCATTGCACTTCCCCTTTCTAAATATTGTAAATACAGACTCAGTATACATGAAGAGACTGCCCTATTGTTGAAAATACATCAATTTGTCAATATTTTGAATCTAAAGTAATATAGCTTGAATCTTACTCTTTTCATTGCCAATCAGCCTTAGCCCCTCTCACTGGGAAGGTCCCTTGATTTTCATACTGCTTCAACTTTCATTAACAAGATGCCATAAGGCTTTACTCTATTTTATAATGGAAGTGATCATCGAAAATCGTTAGGGAGGTGATGTAAATGGCAAGCAAGATGAGAATGCCAGATTCCGCAACGTCCCATGCAAAGCCTATTATTGGGAAGGCGATACTTTGCATGGGGTAGACTTTCTAAAAGATCGCCCTAGTAAGCTTTTCTGATATAGTGGCTTTGCACCTTATTTAACATAAAAAATAAGGAGCTGGCAGAAATGGCATATGTAAAAGCAACCGCTATTTTACCTGAAAAGCTGATATCGGAAATTCAAAAGTATGTTCAAGGAAAAACAATATATATCCCTAAATCTGAATCCTCTCATCAAAAATGGGGTGCGTGTTCAGGAACAAGAAAGCTGATCGATGACAGAAACGCTTCTATTAAAAAAGCATTTAAAAACGGCAAAACCATTCATAATTTATCTGATGAATATCACCTCTCTATTGAAACAATAAAAAAAATTGTCTACTCTAAATAAACAAAACGGAAGCACTGATGAAATATAATCAGTGCTTTTTTTATGGCGAGTTTGTTTCTTAGTTATTTCCTGCATATGAACATTTTGGCCAATTGTGTAAAGTTAAAGGAGATGAGAAGAAAGGAAGGTCCTACAAATGACGATAAACAATGGAACGTTGCAAGTACCTGGAGCGAACATCCACTATAAAGTGCGTGGCTCAGGTCCCATCATTCTTTTGGTCCACGGCGGAGGCGGTGATGCCGACAAGTTCCATCATATTGCCAATCATCTGGCTAACAGGTACACGGTTGTTACTTATGATCGCCGCGGCCATTCCCGCAGCAATCTCGCCAATCAGATTGAGGATTACCGTGTGGAAACACACAGTGACGATGCTCACCGTCTTCTAGCCAAAATCACCAATAAGCCGGCATACGTATTTGGAAGCAGCTCCGGGGCTGTTATCGGGCTTGATCTGTGCATACGCCATCCCGAACAAGTACATGTCATGATCCCACACGAACCAATCTTATTGCAGCTTCTGCATGGAAATGAGCTGAAACAAGCCGAGCAATTTATGGAAGACCTTAAGAAAAATCATCGAAGTGAAGTCATTAAGTTAATGTCAAGATTAGAGACAGACGAACAATCAAATGCTGTGCTGACAAAGCGGCTTCTCGGCAATTCAACGTATTTCACTGAGTATGAAATTCAAGGAATTCTCAACTATACATTAGATTTCGAAGCATTAAAAACAGTGTTTACATCTTCACCGATGAAGGTACTCCCAGCTGGCGGAAGTGCTTCTCGGGAGCTTTTTCCTTATCGTTGCGCGAACGCCCTAGCGGAACAATTGAAAACAGAATTGGTTGAATTCCCTGGAAATCATACGGGGTACACAATATACCATAAAGAATTTTCTGAGAGGTTACACGACATGTTAGAAAAAGAAAAGAAACATACGTGTTAAGGATTAATTAAAATTTTCATAATAGGACAGGTAAAACTAACTATGGAATTAGAGAAGATTTCACGAAGCGTAAAAAGAACTTTTCACTAACGAGAACGCAATGTGAGATGTTTAACCAAAGTGATATTAGGAATTTCATCGAAAAATAGGTTTGTACATTACGTTCTCCTATTGATTATTTCCTATCTTAATTCCGTATTTATACCATTAGATTACAACTCTAAAGCGGCTCGTTATTTTGTCCTCAACAACAACCAGTGTCTAACATCATGAATCTCTTTTGAAAATCACCACAAATGCAGGTATGGAAGACTTCATCGCAACAAAAACCATACCAACTATTGTTGTTGGTATGGTTCGTCCTAGATAGGCCCTTAAGAAGAGATTCTATTGTACGGAGTATTTAGCTAATTGCATTTGTAACCGACAGGGCCGTCTGATCCTGTGTACACATATGTGTCAGACACATATCCAATATTCACGACACCCCGGGAATCTTTCCACTGGATTTGGTCCCAGATATTACTCGTTCCATACTTCCCTGTAACAGTCGTTCCATAAGCGTAACAATAATAAGGAACACGGGAGCCGCTCGGAATGGAAAGCATAATAGGATAATTTGTACCAGGACCGCTGCGCATATTGACAGGCGCACCGCTGCTTGTTGAGACAGTAAAGTATTGAACGGCAAGTGCCTGACTGGAAAAAATAAATAATGATGCAATCATAACGGTTAACATACTCAGCATTTTCAGTTTAGTCAATGTCATCCCTCTTTCTTCAATTCCTTCATTTTAAGAAACGATAGAACATATGCTACCAGCTGCATTTAGGAACAACCGGACCGTCTGAGCCTGTATACATATATGTATCAGAGACAAATCCAGGAACGATCTCCCCGCTGGCAAGCGTCCGCTCTGTGTAATTCCAAATATTGCTCGTTCCATACTTTCCAGTTACAGTTGTACCGGTTTTGTAGCAATAGATCGGGATGCGGGTTCCGCTCGGAATGGTCGTTACAATTCCCCAACTTGTACCTGGGCCGCTGCGCATGTTGACAGGAGCACCGCTGCTTGTTGAAACCGTATAATACTGAGCCGCAAGTGCATGGCTAGAAAAAATGAACACAGATGCAATCATCACCGTTAGCATACTTAGCCTCTTTAACTTATTCACCTTATACCCTCCCCTTATAAATGCCGTACGTTTGACTTTCTTACATCCAGTTAAGGATTTACTTTCAGATACCATGCCCCCTCCCCTCCCATATATTTATCAATGTACCATAAACTAGATCTTTCAAAAGTGGAATTATTCCTATGTTTTCGACAATTAAGGATACAAAATAAATGGTAGTCAGGCTTGATATTGATGGTGTGTTACATTTGGCTCTTAATCATTTGTCCAGTCGGTAATCACGATTGACAATCAGGAAAAAGGACATGGATCAAGCGGCTTCGTTTCCACCAATTAACTCAATCAGTGTACTGCTTCCTTGTATCCACGCTTCTTCTCGATTCATAGATACTCCACCTTTTTCACCAATCAAAAACGGACACCATACAAATCAGCGTAAATGCTGCAAGTTCAGTGTCCGCAACCTATTATGACTTTGCTTTCTTTTACCAGGGCGTATAAAAATGATTAGGTACGTTATCAAACGTTATTCTATGATTTTGCGAGTCGAAAAATCATAACATTTTATATATTTCAATCAGATTATGATCTGGATCTCTGAAGTGAGCAACTCGGGCACTCCATTCCTTGCGATCATGCGGTTTATTCTCACATTTAACTCCTTTTTCGTGTAAATCGTCATACGTTTTATCAACATCTTCTACCTTAAACTGAAGCAAAAATTTTGATTGAGCTTCTCCTTCCAAGGACTTTTTTTCCTCTCCAACGATTTCAGCCATCGTTTCTCGAGATAAAAGCTCTATTTTCGTTTCCCCATTATCAAAGAGTGCATATTCCATTTCATTCTCTAACCAACTTATTGGAAGTCCTAATGAATCTTTATAAAACTCGACGCTTTTCTTAAAATCATTCACCAACAGTCTAATTTGTAACAGCTTCATATCGAGTGCCTCCTATAAAACCATACTTTTACTGGTCATCCAATTTAATGATACCAAAGAAACCTGACAGCACTATGTCAAGTTTCCATAAATAAATTTCCATACTTCACCCTTATTTCAGATTTAAGTGCAGTTTAGTCCATGTCATAAGAACGAGCAAAAACAGCGATTCTTAAAACAAAAAATGATACCGAGTGTATTTTCTGTATGCTTCAACTTCATTTCGGGAAATGTAACGTTGATAAAAGGAGGTTACATCAATATGGATCATCAAACATTGGCAGCTCATGAGGCTGTTGACTTACATGAAATCGTGAACTTTAAAACACTTTGTATAGCGAAATCAAAGTTAATGCAAGGGCTTGTGTTTGACCAAGAACTGAAGGACTTGATGGAAAAAGATGTACAGCAATCCATTCAAGACCTTACTGAATTACAAGCGGTTTATGAGCGTGCCTCATTTCAGGCCCCTGTCCCTCAAAGCCGCCCAACGCCAATCATCAATTGAAAGGAAGGTAAGCCTCTTTGAATAATGATCATTTAGACCCCATTAATTCGCTGAATGTGCCTGAACTAGCAGACACTACATTCGCGATGGATTTTCTTATACGAGCTAAGGAAGGCGTAAGGAATACTGCTGTAGCTTTGACAGAAACCGCTTCACCAGATGTAAGAGCACTGCTTCGGAAACAGCTGATGCAAGGAATTGCGATGCACCAAGAGATTACGGAACTGATGATCAGCAAAAAGTGGTTCCATCCATATGAGCTGAGCGAACAGTATAAGCTGGATCAGCTCTCTGCAAAAAACACGATCATGGTCGGCAATATGAACCTCTTTCCTGATGAAACAAATCGCAAAGGGATGTTTGACCGGACACCTGATGAACACTAACACTGGAGGTTTTACAGCATGAAGGCAGTAACGTATCAAGGCATTAAAAATGTTGTTGTCAAAGATGTCCCCGATCCAAAGATTGAAAAATCCGATGACATGATTATCAAAGTCACCAGTACAGCCATTTGCGGATCAGATTTACACTTAATCCATGGATTGATTCCTAATCTCCATGAAGACTATGTCATCGGCCATGAACCGATGGGAATTGTTGAAGAAGTTGGGCCAGGGGTTACAAAGGTCAAAAAAGGTGACCGCGTCATTATCCCTTTTACGATCGCCTGCGGTGAATGTTTTTTTTGTAAAAACCAGCTGGAAAGCCAATGTGATCAGTCTAATGACAATGGGGAAATGGGTGCTTATTTCGGCTATTCAGGGCAAACTGGCGGTTATCCAGGCGGGCAAGCGGAATATTTAAGAGTGCCGTTTGCGAATTTTACCCATTTTAAAATCCCTGAATCTTGTGAGGAACCCGATGAGAAATTAAGCGTGATTGCCGATGCCATGACCACCGGCTTTTGGAGTGTGGATAATGCCGGCGTAAAAAAAGGCGATACAGTTATCGTTCTCGGCTGCGGACCAGTCGGCCTGTTTGCTCAAAAGTTTTGTTGGCTAAAAGGCGCAAAACGCGTCATAGCAGTTGACTATGTAAACTATCGCTTACAGCATGCGAAACGTACAAACAAAGTAGAAATCGTTAATTTTGAAGACCATGAGAATACAGGGAATTATTTAAAGGAAATCACGAAAGGCGGAGCGGATGTAGTCATTGACGCTGTTGGGATGGATGGTAAAATGAGCGATCTCGAGTTCCTTGCCAGCGGATTAAAACTTCATGGCGGAACAATGAGTGCATTGGTCATTGCCTCTCAAGCTGTTCGCAAAGGAGGAACCATACAAATTACAGGTGTGTACGGAGGCAGATATAACGGTTTTCCGTTAGGAGATATTATGCAGCGAAACGTCAATATACGCTCTGGCCAGGCTCCGGTGATCCACTATATGCCGTACATGTTTGAACTAGTATCGACAGGCAAAATTGATCCGGGAGATGTTGTCAGCCATGTCCTGCCGCTTAGTGAAGCCAAGCATGGCTATGACATTTTTGATTCAAAAATGGATGATTGTATCAAAGTTGTGTTAAAGCCTTAAAAAACGGAGGTTACAGAAATGGAATACGCCTTACACGAAGTGCTTGAGGTTCAGGAAATGACTTCATTTAAGACACTTTGTTTGACGAAATCTAAAACAATGAAAGCACTGGTATCTGATCCGAAGCTGAAAGAAATCATGCAGCAAGATGTTGATATCACCACACGCCAGCTGCAGGAATTTGCCTCTATTTTATCTAATGCAAAGCACGAATGAGGAGATGAATAAATCATGAATCCTATCATAGAATATCTGACTGGCATGAATGTTCTAACAGACCAAATCATTGCTATGGACTTATTAATTTCAGCAAAAAACGGAGTCAGAAATTATGCGATGGCAGCCACTGAAGCCGGAACGCCTGAAGTAAAAGAAGTCCTTATCCGCCATTTGGAAGAAGCACTCGATATGCACGAACAACTCTCGAGCTATATGATGGAAAAAGGCTGGTACCATCCTTGGAACCCTGACGAACAAGTCAAGCTGAATTTAAAAAATATTGATACAGCCATTCAATTGCCAACCCTTTAACATACAATGACTGATTTGCTGAGGAACAGTATTGATTGGCCACAACTGTTCCTCAGCTTCAAAATGAGCACTGTTTGTTCGGGTCCTATGACCGTAAATAGATTAACCGCTTTTCTCCATCTGATCTCCGATAATGTTTGCAAATTCTCCAATCCAAATAAGGAATCGTAACCACCTCTTTTTATGCGATCTCTTGATGGAGAAAACAGGCCAGAATCAAAATCCTTCGTTTTAACCTGCTCTCTTCAAACGCAAGGAATGCTACCTTCTTTGCTCCACTGATCCGTGAAGACTTTCCGTTTTAGGCCTGCTTTTGAGCTTTGCCTCGTTTTCGCGCAATTTCCCATCATAATCTTTAATTTTTGTGTCTAATCTTTTAATTGTTTCATCAATTTCTTTCCGCTTCTCTATCAGCCGCTGTCGTTCGTCAGCCAGGATATTTTTTCTAGCTTCTACTGTACGGTCACCTTCGGTAAATAATGTTGTATATTCAATTAGCGCTTCTATCGATAGTCCCGCATTTCGCATGCATTTAATGAATTCAATCCATTTGATATCTTCTTCATCATAGTCGCGAATGCCGCTGTCTTTTCGTTTTACAGGCGGGATTAATCCTACACGTTCGTAATATCGGAGTGTTGCGGCTGTCAGGCCAAACTGCTTTGCCACCTGAGCAATATTCATGATCTTCACCTCTCTATCCTGTATGTTGTGAAGGTAACACTTAAAGTTAACTTTAAGTCAAGCTCAAAACAAGTGCTGAATCTGGGTTTATATATTCGGGACTTGCCTTACTCTATACTTCTCCATGCAATAAAAACAGGTTAGACGGAGGGATTGCTGAATGGCAAATAAACAAACTGCCGGAAGAGAACAATTAGGAGAATTTACGCCAAAGTTTGCTGAACTTCATGATGATGTTCTATTCGGTGGCATTTGGGCAAGAGAGGAACAACTTTCACCCCGGGATCGCAGCATGATTACAGCTTCTGCATTAATTGCTGACTGTATCTCACCTTATAAATCAGGTTCATTTTAAATGGTTTTTTAAAAAACCCTTGCCTTAAAGCAGACTTTAAGGTTTATCGTTATGTTGAAGACACCATAAAACATAAATAAGTGCATGTTTTTATTTACAACACTTATGATGAAGAAAGGATAGGTTCATATGTGTAATCAACATCAAACCCGTGTATTAAGCGTGTCACATGCAAAAGCCAAATTTGAACAAACGACGATTGAGCGAAGAGAATTACGGCCGCACGATGTCTTAATCGATATTAAATTCAGCGGTATTTGCCATTCAGACATTCATAGTGCTTTTGATGAATGGGGCGGTGGCATCTTCCCAATGGTGCCTGGACATGAAATAGCCGGTGTTGTAACAGCCGTTGGAACAGAAGTCACCAAGTTTGCTGTCGGAGACCGCGTTGGTGTCGGCTGTTTTGTTGACTCTTGCGGAGAATGCGAATACTGTCTCATCGGAGAGGAACAATTCTGCACGAAGGGTGTTGTTCAAACGTATAACTCAGTAGACTACGACGGAAACCCCACTTATGGCGGGTACAGCCAAAAAATCGTTGTCACTGACAGATTTGTTGTTCGAATCCCAGATCGTTTGGAAATGGATGTTGCCAGTCCGCTGTTGTGTGCAGGTATCACAACATATTCTCCGCTGAAACACTGGAATGTTGGCCCTGGTAAAAAGGTTGCGATTGTAGGCGTGGGTGGCCTTGGACATTTGGCGATTCAATTTGCACATGCGATGGGTGCAGAGGTAACCGTTCTGAGCCGCTCCATGAATAAGAAAGAGGA
This sequence comes from Bacillus sp. FSL R5-0416, assembly GCF_037975425.1. Classification (NCBI taxonomy): domain Bacteria; kingdom Bacillati; phylum Bacillota; class Bacilli; order Caryophanales; family Bacillaceae; genus Bacillus; species Bacillus sp. FSL R5-0416. The sequence continues at coordinate 2,706,046 of NZ_CP150252.1, forward strand.
AGCTCTGGAACTCGGGGCAAATCATTACTTTGCAACAAGTGACCCAGCCACATTCACTGCATTGGCCGGGCGTTTTGACGTGATCTTAAATACGGTATCGGCAAATCTCGATGTAGATGCCTATTTATCATTGCTTCGTATAGACGGGACACTTGTAAACGTTGGAGCTCCTGCCAAGCCGGACACATACAGTGTGTTTTCCCTAATCATGGGGCGCCGCAGCATTGCAGGTTCTCTAGTCGGCGGAATTCAAGAAACTCAAGAGATGCTGGATTTCGCAGCTGAGCATGGCATCGAACCTAAAATCGAAGTCATCGGAGCTGACCAAGTGGACGAAGCATACGAACGTATCCTCCGAAGCGATGTCCGTTATCGATTTGTGATTGATATTTCCACATTGTAATAGGTTAGTCCTTATATGGGGCTGACCCGCTTTTATTGAAACTCACGAAAAACGATCTCGTTAAGCAAATATTTTGAAGGCCGGTCAATCTTCCTGTTATTCTATGAATAGAGAGTTATTAGGAGGGTTTTTTATGAGCAAAAAAATTGCAGTTCTTGTTACAGACCAATTCGAAGACATCGAATATACAAGTCCGGTAAAAGCATACGAAGAAGCTGGCTACAGTGTTGTGGCTATCGATTTGGAAGCCGGCAAAGAAGTTACCGGTAAGCATGGCGAGAAAGTAAAGATTGACAAAGCCATCTCTGATGTGGATGCAAGTGACTTTGATGCACTTTTAATTCCTGGGGGATTCTCTCCGGATTTGCTTCGTGCAGATGACCGTCCGGGTGAATTCGCAAAAGCATTTGTCGAAAACAAAAAACCTGTTTTCGCAATTTGCCACGGCCCGCAAGTACTGATTGATACGGATCTTCTAAAAGGCAAAGATATCACAGGCTACCGCAGCATCCGCAAAGATTTAATCAATGCCGGTGCAAACTACAAAGATGCAGAAGTAGTCGTCAGCCACAACATTGTCACAAGCAGAACACCTGATGATTTGGAAGCATTTAACCGCGAATCTTTAAACTTGTTAAAATAACGAGAAGGCACAGACTGTTCGGGTCTGTGCCTTTTTTAACATTAAGACTCCTTCTTTACATTCTGAAAGACAGCAGTCGCGTCCCACACATTCAAGCCAAATTGGCCTTCAGAATATGCGGAATCATGTGCATCAATCACAAGACGATCATTTAAATAGATTTTAAAGCGATCGCCCTCGGCCTCTGTTTTCAGATGATACTTTTTATTAACGTCTATCGGTGTTTTGTATTCAGCAATGACAGAAGCAGCACCGTTCTCAAATTTAAAGAATTTCACTAGGTCATGCTTCGCATCCACATTGGCAAGGTAACCGTTTTTGGCATCTTTGTCAGAGCGAAACATAAGTGCTCCTGCCCCTCTTCCGTTTCCATCCTTAATGGTGATATCAGATTCATAAGTGAAGTCTGACCCGGATGCTGAAGACAAGATAAAGGAATCTCCGTCCGACCTCCCTTGTTTCCCCTCAATTGTGTCGGCCCATGTGCCATTTACAGTCGTCCAGCCGGTCAAATTGGACATAAAAGGTGACGTTCCCCATACCTTTTTCAAAGGGTGTATCGTTAAAGATTTTACCTTTACACCGCCATTTGCAGCATATAATTCAAGCCCTTTGCTTGATCGGTCTGGGAGAATAATATCCGTTATGACCTGCTTTCCGTCATTCCCAAATACTTCAACCGAAGAGCGGTCAACAAAAATGCGCATCTTAACCTTCCCATTTACCGGCTTCAATGGGGCTGTTTCTTTTCCGGTGTTAAAGGCCGGATTAAAGGTGTTGTTGCCCGACTCGCTCCGGTCAACGAACAATTTGGCGTTCCTTCGGTCATAGCCGACCTTCGTAAATTGATTTTCACCTGTTCGGACCTTAAAACCAAATTCAGCAGCTGAACCAGGGCTTACTTTAAATTCTGCATTTATTTCATAGGCATCTCCAGATTGCCCTGCTAACACATTATGACTTGCAGGCGATATGGTCAGATTCTTCCACTTCTTAGAGGTCCCGCGAATGGTTTCCAGCTCTTTCACTGGTGTTTGGACCACTCTAACCCCTTCGGTAAACGCTTTCAATTTTAACTCTCTTGGAATGGACGTTGCACTTCTCCATGGGGATGTCGGAACATCATTCGCATATTGCCAATTGCTCATCCACCCTAACCATAGCCGGCGGCTGTCTGTTGATGGAATATCGGACCAGGATACAGCCGCATAAAAGTCTCTGCCGTAATCCGTCCAGAGAACTTTGTTTGACGGGTTTTCATTTTTAAAATGAGTTCCATCAAAGTCCCCTACAAAATATTGCATGCCTGATCCTCCCGAGACCGCTCCGTTTCCGACACTGACCTGCATGACCCATTTCTTTTGATTCGGATTGCCGTCTACCGGAAGCTCAAATAAATCCGGGCATTCCCATACTCCCCCGTGGCTTCCTTGATCCTGTCCAAATTCACTTGCATACGTCCACTGCTTCAGATTTTTTGATGTATAAATGAGGATACGGTCACCGGCCGCAAGCACCATTACCCACTTTTTTTCTTTTTCATACCAAAAGACTTTTGGATCGCGAAAATCTTTTTTACCCGGGTTTGGAATGACAGGGTTGCCAGCGTATTTCGTCCATGTTCTTCCTTTGTCGTTGCTATAGGCAATACTTTGCACTTGATGGCCTTCCCGATCCTGTGTATAAATGGCCACAAGCGGCTTCTCTTTGCCTGTTTGAAAACCGCTTGTGTTATTTTTATCTACAACTGCGCTTCCAGAAAAGATCGTGCCTTTTTCATCCGGATACAGCGCAACAGGAAGGTGTTCCCATGTAACCAAATCTTTGCTGACGGCATGCCCCCAATGCATGGGCCCCCACTGAAGCCCGTATGGATGGTATTGATAGAACAAGTGATATTCCCCGGCATAATATACCATTCCGTTTGGGTCATTCATCCAGTTTGCCTCTGGTGTGAAGTGGTATTGAGGACGGTAATCCTCATCATAGTAGCTTGAATCGGCTGCATCTGCCGAAAATGCCATAGTCAACAGCAGGGTGAACATGATCATGACTTGAATAAGTCTCTTTTTCATTTGTTCCTTCGCTCCTCTCTTCATGTTTGAACACTTTCAAGAGAGACTGCTAAGCAAGCTGGTCCGTTTCTGGCAATTCTCCTCTGTTTCGCTGTTATCCGAATGATTTATATATGAAAAGACTGCTGCAGTTTCTCTCTTTTTCCTTCACACACCTTATGCTAAGAATCCAGCCCAATACCCGAGAATCCCGATGACAAAGATGCCGCAAATAATGAGAAGAGGATTCACCCCTTTGCGAAGCATCCATGCCACCAATAACGTTAATCCGAGAGGCAGCGCACCCGGCATAATGCTGTCTAACACGTTTTGTACAGTTTGAACATCTACTTTTCCGCTTTCATCCTTAATCCTGGATACAACGATTGGAATGTTGATGGTGGTCCATTTGGACACGAGAGCCCCCATAACAAATAACCCGAGAATCGAAGCGCCCTCTGTAAGCTTTTGAATGCGATTCCCCGCTAAATCCTGAAGAATCTCCATTCCTTTCACATAGCCATACTTTAATCCATAATATTTTGTGCTTAATCTTATGGCATTCAGCAAGAAAAAGAATAGCAAAGGGCCGGCAATGTTTCCTCCTAAAGCAAGGGAGGCTCCTAGCGCAGCCAAGACAGGACGAATCGTTCCCCAGAAAATTGGGTCGCCTACGCCCGCTATTGGTCCCATCAAACCAATTTTCATTCCGCTTATCGCTTTTCCGTCAATTCCTTTATTGTTCGCCATTTCTTCTTCCATGGCTGCCGTCACGCCAAATATAGGCGCTGTCAGCCACGGATGTGTATTAAACCATTCCAAATGCCGCTGCAAGGCTTCGTTTCTTTTCGCTCCGGGACCGTACAATTTTTTGATCGCCGGTATCATGACATAACAATATCCCATTGCCTGCACACGTTCGAAGTTAAAGGAACCGAGTAAAAAATTTGAACGAATAAACATGCTGAAAATTTCTTTCTTCGTTAATCGTTTTTCTTTCTCCATTTTTTCTTCCCCCCTCATCGTTTAGGCATCAAGATCATCATCATCGTCATCATAAACAGCAACACTGCCACTGTCTGATGCGGCCGCGACTGCTCCGTGAGCGCTTTGTTTTTGCATCACCTGCTGGTATAAAAGCGCCAGACAGAGACCAAGGGCTCCAAATCCCACTAAGTTAAAATCGGTAAACGCCGCTAATAAGAAACCAATATAGAAAAATGGCTTTAAATAAGGAATATTCATCATATTGATCACCATGGCATACCCGACAACCACAATAATGCCTCCGCCTATTTGCAGTCCTTTTGTAATGACATCAGGAATATTTCCCAGGAACGCCTGAACAGCGCTGACACTAATTAAAGCAACAATCAATGTAGGAATCATGACGCGCAAAGCTTGAAACACCATCGCGGTAATATGCATAATTTCAATTCCTTTTATATTTCCCGCTTTTGCATATTGATCAGCGCGGTGGATGAAAAAGACAGTGATCGTCCGAACAAAAATCGTCAGCGCCTGACCCGCAGCTGCTAAAGCAACAGCAACAGCAATCCCTTCGCCAATTCCCTGATCAGCGGTAATAACTAAAATGGTTGAGATGACAGAGGCGATCGCTGTATCAGGTGCCATGGCAAGCCCGACGTTCATCCAGCCGAGCGCCATCAGCTCCAGTGTGCCTCCAAGAATAATTCCCGTTTTTAAGTCCCCGAGCACCAAGCCAACTAACGTACAGGCCACAAGCGGACGGTGTGTCTGCCCTTCATCCAATACACTTGCGATTCCGGTGATTGCTGCAATGATTAACAACAAAATAATTTGTAATGAAGACATATTCTCATCCCCTTGATTATTTTGTTACGTTCCGTAAAATCTGTACAAAATCCTCACTGGCATCTGAAGGCAGCTGCCTCAATTCCAGTTTCACGCCCTTGTCACTTAATGTTTCAAATGCCTTTATATCTTGTTCTGTGACACTGACTGATTTTGTGATTTGCCTGCGGTGATTTTCAAAACGCATTCCCCCGACGTTTACGGTTTTGATCGGTACACCTGCTTCTATAAGAGATACAATATCGGACGGATTTTCAAACAAGAGCATTGCCGTTACCCCTTCGTAGCGCGGACTATGAAATGCTTTTGCCATTTTAGAAACCGAGACGGCACTCGCCTTTACATTTGAAGGCGCAACAGAAAGGATCAGCGTTTTTCTCATTTCGTCCTGAGCAATATCGTCGGAGACAACGATGATTCGGTCGGCTGCATGGACTTTTATCCACCTTGTCAGGATTTGGCCGTGAATAAAGCGGTCATCAATTCTTGCTAACACAATGTTCATCATAATTCATCCTCTCTTGTATCTTGATTGGCTGTTTTTACTTTTTCTAAATGTTCACTGCACACTTGAAAGCTTTGCTGACTCATTGCTTTTAAGTTGTTCAGCAAATCTTTGAGAGCCAGATGTTCTCTCAGGCTTAATACCTCCAGCAGAATCGGCAGGTTTACGCCGGCTGCCATATCCATTCTTTGATCCTTAGCAATAAAGGAAGCTGCCGCGTTATATGGCGTCCCTCCAAAAATATCGACTAAAAAAAGCACTTCATGTTCTTCCGGGATATCCTTGAGCGCCTGATGATATTTTTCTTGCAGCGTTTGTATTCCTTCCCCTTTAAAAAACGGCACTGCAATCAGGTTATTTTCTTCACCGAATATCATCCCTGAAGACTCTTTTAATGCTATGGGAAAATCTCCATGACCGCTGATAATAACTGAAATCATATCTATTGCTCCTTTCCTGTTTTGTACATCCATATATAATGCAAGGATCGTGCCAACAAAGTTGTGTTAAGCGTTTTCATTGTTATTTCAGCCAATCGCAATTTGTTGTTGAAACACGTTAAACGAAAAAAATAAACCTGTATTAAAATGGTGTTCCATTTAATACAGGTTCATATGTTTTCAAAACAGCTGGCCATGCACCTCTTCAGCAAATATGGCGGCTATGAATAATTTTTCATCATCACTTATGCGAAGGCTGAGCTTTTCTTCATAAGGGGCTAATGTTCGCTCTGTCACGTACACCATTTCCTTCAGCTGATCATTGATCTCTTCTTCCTCTGAGAAAGCGATCGGATTTTGCTTAATTACCCTTTCAAAGGCGAAAGCCGTGTGCATAATGACTTTGATCAAAACCGCATTATTGAAAATGACCCCCAGCTCATCTTGAACGGTTTGCAGCCACTCCAATAACATTTCGATCACATGATGGGGATTCAAGAAGACAAGGTATTTTTTCAGGCTATCCTCGCAAAGCTCCCTAACAATAATATTTGCTTCGTTCAATCCATTGCTCAAGGGGATGCTTCCTTTTGTAATCGCCTGTTGAATCAGCTTCTCTCCCTCCCCTTCAATTAACACTTCTAAAGATACATGTGGAGCATTGATTTTAGGGTCTTTCGTTCCGACTGTCGCAAGGATTTCATACTCTTTTTCGATTTCTTTTATGCTGTTGGCCAGCTTAATCGATGATACGGTCAATATGTGAATCGGTGTATCATAGGCCTTGTTTACGATCGTGGTTAGAATGTCTTCCAGCTTTTTGGCCGTCCCGCTGCCCGTGGTGCAGATGGATACCAATGCCTTCTTTTTGCCGGGTGCCGCTGGCTGACGCTCCCACAACTCGATAAAATCCTTCGTGACCGATTGATAGATCGCATGCAAATTTAAATTCAAATAGTTGACCTTTCTGACAGCATCCAGCACCATTGAAGTCGTAACATTGCTGATCGTTTTAATAGAAATACCTGTCTTTTCCTCCAGCCTGCTTTCCAGCATTGCAAGCGACCCCATATCTACCAGCATTAAAACACCTTCGCCTTCATCAACCTGTTTCATTTTTTCTGCTACGCATTCAAGAATGTCCGAAGGTGAAACAGTAAGCGGCATGTCAACTGCTGCAATCGGCGTACTCCCCAGCAGTTCTGTCGCGACTTCAACCATTGAACTCGCCGTGCTGTTTCCATGAGCAGCCACGATAATACCGACTCTTTTGTTCTCCTTTAACGATTTGATGGAATGAATTAACATCGTTAAGTAGATGACTTCTATTTCAGGAATAGCCACTTTAAAATATTCCTGAATTTTATCTTTAAAAATCAACGCCACCCGATATTCTTTCACATGAGTATCACGAATTTCATCTGTCTCCTGTGTATTCAAAACATCAATTTGCTTTCCTCGCTTTAAAAATGCGTCAATATGCATACTCAAGAAATAAATAAACTTACGGTCAAATGTGCAATCAAGCTCATGTTCAGCTATTTCTTTTAACTGTTTTGTCATTTGAATCACATCATCTTCAACGAATGTCAGCAGGTTGTCTTTTTGAAAAGCTTGATGATGAAAAAAACTTCTGACATGCAAATGGACATCAGTCAAGATGTACTGGTTAATATCCTTTTTGGATAAACCTTCTTTCATAAGCGTTTTCACTTTTTCCTCAATCAAATGATATAAGTTAAATGAGAGGTCTTCGTCAATTTTTGTTGTTTCATCTTCTACAATCGGAGAGATAATCGTTGTAATATTGACATATTCAGAAATGGCTTTGCTTCTTTGCATGTTTTTGCTGCTGGACATCCATTCTTGCTTGATTTCATCAGGCAGATCGCGAACAGTCAGTTCAATAACTTCATTTCTGTCAAGGTTATGCAAAAATCCGTGTGCGCAAACTAACTGGACATTTGATTTCAGCTGTCCGACATTCCCAAATTTCGCAGAGTGAATAAGCGCATTATAGACATCGATATGCACACTCAGATTCTTCTTAATTCGCTCTGCTTCTTTCCCTAATAAAAACGTCGTCAGATCCACTCTTTCTTTAAGCGATCGTTCTTCAAGCGAAGGAATATGAATGGTCATTGGGATTCTTCGCAAAAACGTTTTCAATAGTGCAGAACTCGGATTTTCTGTAGTCGCACAAATAAACAATACGTTCGATGTTCGTTTATGTTCAGATTCTCCAAGCCTGTTATAAGAACCGCTGTCAATAAAATAAAACAGCATTTCTTGTCCCTCGGGAGGGAGACGGTGGATTTCATCCATAAAAAGAATGCCCCCATTGGCCTGTTCGACTAAACCCGCCTTATCCTCGGCAGCACCTGTAAATGAACCTTTTTTGTGTCCGAATAATTGAGAAAGCAATAATTGAGGATTGTTGTAGTAGTCTGCACAGTTAAATGTAATAAATGGTGCGCCGGCCTTCAATATGTCAGAGTAAATGGCAAACTGGTAAATTCGGTTCGCAAAAAGGGATTTACCGGAACCAGTCGGCCCTAGGAGGAGCATATGCAGACCGTTCGGCGGATAAAAGACAGCTGCTTTTGCCTGGGAGATCGCTTTCTTCAAACTCCCTTTTGCCCCTATCATAAGCTCTAGGGGATTCGTGGAAATGTGTTGATGATTTTGCTTTGAATTTCCGGAAAACGCCTGAAGGTCTTTCACTTCCATCATCTCTGTTTCCCATTTCTTGTTGAATAATTTTTCTGCTATCTCGACTGGGATGTATCTTACAGGAAACGTTTTAATTTTGATGACCTTTTTGGACCGGACGAGATTGTTCAATTCAAAGCTGACATTGGACCGCTCCATTTTCAGCTGCTCGGCAATCTCCTTTGCTGAATTCCCTTGTATTTTTAAAAGATGATCTAAGGTTGAATCATGAAAATTATGCTTGAGCTGATGGTATATTTTATCTATTCTTCTCACGTCTATCATCCTTTGTCCTTATTAGATAAGCCATTAACAAGAATATTTCGAAACTTTATAGTCCGCGTTGAGATTATCTGCTGATACACGTTTAAAAAGGTCTCTATAGCAGATTGACAAAACTGGCTTTTATGCGTATATGTTTACATTTTGAATCATTTGCATCTCATATTAGTATGATAGATGCTCAGTTCTGGAGGGCCAGTCCCCTTCAAAAGTAATAATCAGTAAACAGTTTATCATTCTCGGGGAATGTAATGATGTCAAAATCATCAATGACAAAAAATGAATCTTATAGATCATGACAAATTACCTAAATATAACCCCTTAAGTTCGTTCACAACTAAAAAGACGGACACTCTATGTGACCGCCACAGTATTACAATTTGCAAAACTTCGTCATTTTTGCAATCCACTTTGAAGGTTAAGAAATCTGTAAGCTTAAAAACTTTATCTCCGATTCTCTCGATTTGATCCCCCCTGCAGGTCTCAAACATAGTGGGTATGCAATTATACAAATCGTTACTGATTAAAACTAGCCTGTCAGATTGTCCAAATGACTTTCCTGTTTTACTCTGCTATTCAGGTAGAATCACGAGTGAAAAATAGAGCCAGAAGACATGTAACAGCACTTAAAATAGTTTTAAAATTTAAAAATAAAAGTATCTATTCTTTTAAATGTTATAATATCCGATAAAACTTTACTCATCTTTTTATTACTGGAGGAAAATAAAATTGATAGGCAATTCTAGCAAAGACAATTTTGGCCAGCAACAGAAATTGTCTAGAGGCCTTAAAAACAGGCATATACAATTAATGGCGATTGGAGGTGCAATCGGTACAGGTTTATTTTTAGGTTCAGGTAAATCCATCCATTTTGCAGGACCATCCATTTTATTTGCTTACTTGATCACCGGCGTATTTTGCTTTTTCATTATGCGTTCGCTCGGAGAACTGCTCTTATCAAATGCGGGATACCACTCTTTTGTTGATTTTGTAAGGGACTATTTAGGAAACATGGCAGCATTTATCACTGGGTGGACCTACTGGTTCTGTTGGATTTCCCTCGCGATGGCTGATTTAACGGCGGTCGGCATTTATACGCAATATTGGCTTCCCGATGTGCCTCAATGGCTGCCGGGTCTTCTTGCGCTTATTATCCTGCTGATCATGAACCTTGCCACCGTTAAACTTTTCGGAGAATTAGAATTTTGGTTTGCATTGATCAAAGTCATTGCCATACTGGCTCTGATCGTAACTGGCATTTTCCTGATTGCGAAAGGTTTTTCCGCAGCTTCCGGCCCTGCCAGCCTCACCAACCTTTGGAGCCACGGCGGCATGTTCCCAAATGGATGGCATGGGTTTATCCTATCGTTCCAAATGGTCGTCTTCGCTTTCGTGGGTATTGAACTTGTTGGACTGACAGCAGGTGAAACAGAAAATCCCCAAAAAGTGATCCCTAAAGCCATCAATCAAATCCCTGTCCGGATTTTACTTTTTTATGTTGGCGCACTTTTCGTGATTATGTGTATCTATCCTTGGAATGTGTTGAATCCAAACGAAAGCCCATTTGTTCAGGTCTTCTCTGCAGTAGGCATCGTTGTGGCTGCCAGTTTGATCAATTTTGTTGTATTAACATCAGCCGCATCAGCTGCAAATAGCGCTTTATTCAGCACAAGCCGAATGGTCTATTCACTTGCAAAGGATCATCACGCACCTGGACTATTAAAGAAATTAACTTCTTCTAACGTGCCAAGCAATGCGCTGTTCTTTTCATCCATCGCCATTCTGATTGGCGTTAGTCTGAATTATTTAATGCCCGAGCAAGTCTTCACACTGATTACAAGTGTTTCTACAATATGCTTCATTTTTATTTGGGGCATCACGGTGATTTGCCATTTGAAATATCGAAAAACAAGGCAGCATGAAGCGAAAGCAAACAAATTTAAAATGCCTTTTTACCCATTATCCAACTATTTAACACTTGCATTTCTCGCGTTCATTCTTGTCATATTGGCACTCGCGGATGATACACGTATTGCTTTGTTTGTCACCCCGGTCTGGTTTGTTTTATTGATTATTTTGTATAAGGTGCAAACCCGCAGAGGACATAAGATGAAATAAAAAAAAGACAAGGGATACTCACTCCCTTGTCTTTTTTATGGGTCAAACACTAAATTAAACTTTGGTTGCAAATTTCATTCACTTCATTTAAGTGTTAACTCAAACCAGTTTTGATGCCGAAACCTACTAATATTATTCCGGTAATTTTTTGAAACACTTTCTGGAACTTCGAGTTTTTCATCCATTTTTTTGCGTAATCAATAATATAAACAAGAAACAGGAACCACAACACCGCTAATAAGGTTAGGATTGAAGCTAAAATAATGAGCTGCTGGTTTATATTTCCGTTCAAATTGATAAATTGGGGCATGATTGTAACATACACCAAAACAGTTTTAGGATTGAGAATGTTACTGAGTGATCCTTGCATAAAGGAAGTTTTATAATAACGTTTCGGAGAACTTGCCATATTTTTTGCTTGGGATTGCATGTCATCTAACGAAAACATACTTTTAGCAAAAAAACTTTTTACACCTAAATAAATTAAGTATGCCGCTCCCAAATATTTGATCGTTGTGAAAAGAATCACTGACTTTGCGATCACCACTGATAATCCTAAAATGGCAATCACCGTCCAAAAGGAAAGTCCTGTTGCCAATCCGAGAATGTTATAACGGCCGGCTTTCGGGCCATACCTAAGCGTATTTTTCATCACAAGCATCGTATCTGCCCCCGGTATGATAACCATCATGGCAGCGATCGGTATGTATGCGAGTAAGCTGTGCATTGTTCTCTCCCCCTTTAAAAAATCCCCTTAATCATATAGTGACTACAAAAGTAACTACTTATAAAAAGTGTATCAATGTGTTTGGAATAAATCAATATGGTTTGTTAAAATAGCGATTACTAAGGCAGCGATTGCTCTTTATATTGGAGGATATATGAAAGAAAATATGTTAGACATTTTAAAAAACCTCAATTTTACAGAATATGAATCGAAAGCGTATTTGGCATTATTGCAAGAATCACCTTTAACAGGCTATGCCGTTGCCAAAAAATCCGGAGTTCCCCGTTCTAAAATTTATGAAGTCTTGGAAAGCCTTGTGTTAAGGGGAGATGTTTTTGTCAGTCATGGAAATACGCCTCAGTATGTTCCTGTCCCCGCAAAAGAACTGATTAAAAACCGCCGGCTCAAAGCGGAAGAGCATTTTGATCAGGCTGAGAAATATTTTGAAAAGTTCGAGCAGACTGCTAATGACCGGGAAAACATCTGGAATATCACCGGCCGCAGTGAAATTCTTGAAAAGGTGAAGGCTTGTATTTTATCTGCCAAAAAAAGAATCCTCTTAGAAATATGGAAAGAGGATTTTGAGGAGATAGAAGCAGAGCTCAAACAGGCGGCAGAACAAGGCGTTATTGTCACCATTATTGCGTACGGAGACATCGTATCTGATTTTGCCAATGTTTACCTTCATGATATGAGCAGTGAAATTACAGAAGAGTATGACGGACGGTGGCTTGTCTATAGCGGAGATGATTCAGAAGTCGTAGCGGGCATTGTCTCACTTGGCAACGACAGCCGTGCTGCATGGACGATGCATGTAGGTTTAGTCATGCCTATTACTGAAGTGATCATTCATGATCTGTACCTCATGGAAATTCTGAAAAAGCATAGAGAGCTTTTAGAAGAGAGCTTCGGGAAAAATCTCATCCAGTTGCGCCGTAAATTTTCTATCCATTCAGATTTCAAAAAACATTATTTGGAATAATATTCGCATCGCTTAACCAAAACAAGGCTTGTACAAAACAAGCCTTGTTTTTTTATGCATAAACCCCCCATGCTGATTTACTTCTCTCTTTTAAAAAAATGTGATTCTGCGCAAACTATTTTTCAGCCTGCCGCGTCTATCCTAGGTAACAGCCTACGATATACGTATATTCAAAAAGGAGCCCTTTATTGCAATGAAGAAAAAACAAACAACAAAAGCGTTGCTTGTCACATGCATAACTGACCATAAGCAAGATTTCTACAGGTTGGCTTTCAGTTATGTGAAAAATCAAGATGACGCATTAGATATTGTTCAGGAATCGATAAAAAAAGCGCTGAGCTCAGTTGAAACGGTCAGGAACCCTGAGACGATAAAAAGCTGGTTTTATAAAATTTTAGTGCGGACAGCCATTGATTTTTTGCGCAAACAAAAAAAGATAAGAGTGATGGACGACGAAACGATAGAATTTTTAAGCAAAGGAAAGGAAGACCATTACAAGGATACTGATCTCCATGAAGCGCTTGACGAATTGCCGTACCGCTATAAAACCATTATTATTTTACGCTTTTTTGAAGACCTCAAATTAGAAGAAATTGCGGAAATTACAGGAGAAAACACGAATACCGTCAAAACGCGCCTATACAGAGCATTGAAGCTGATGCGCATTCAGCTGACGAAGGAGGATCTTTCTTAATGGATAAGAGATTACAGCAATTAAGAGAAGAATATAAAAATGTTCCGATTCCTAAAGAATTGGATATCATTGTTGAAAAAGCCCTTCAGCAAGAACCAAAAAAGAAAAGAATCGTCATGTGGCCGACATCAGCAGCAATCGCTGCAGCTATTTTTTTCACTGCGCTTGTTAATATCAACCCTGACGCTGCTCAGGCTATGTCAAAGATCCCTGTCATCGGCAAAATCGTCAAAGCGATCACCTTTATTGAAATCAAAGAGGAAAAAGACCAATCAAGCATTGATGTCAAAACACCTGCTTTGTCCGGGCTTTCTAATAAAGAGCTTGAAAACAGCATTAACGAGAAATACTTGAAAGAAAGCCAGCAGCTGTATAAAGAGTTTATACAGTCCACATCCAAAAACAAAAAAGGGCATCTCAGCATCTACAGTGATTACGAGACGGTCACAGACACGCCAGATTTACTCTCTATCCGGCGCAATATTGAAAAAACACAAGCATCTTCCTACACACAAAGCCGTTATATTACAATTGACAAAAAGAATGATATTTTACTTACATTAAAAAGCTTATTCAAAGATGAGCGCTATATTAAAGTCATCAGTCAAAATATTAGAGAGCAAATGAAACAGCAAATGAAGGAAGATCCAAATAAAATATATTGGCTCACTGACGAAGATGCAGAACCGTTCAAAACGATTCTTCCTGATCAGACGTTTTACATTACTGAAGACCATAAACTTGTGATCTCATTTGACGAATATGAAGTCGCCCCCGGCTATATGGGCGTTACCGAGTTTACAATTCCAACCAGCGTCATTTCAAACTTGCTCGTGGGAGAACGTTATATTCGATAAAATAAAAACATCCATCTAAGATTATGGATGTTTTCTCTCTTCTCTATTCGAGGTCGTAACCTCGCTATCAAAAACAACGAGAATATTTGCTTACTATTGGAGGAATACCCATGTATCACAAGACACAGCATCATCGATACATCCCTGGACTTGATGGCCTTCGCGCTTTTGCCGTCCTGTCAGTTATCGCTTATCACCTAAATTTCAATTGGGCTAACGGTGGTTTTATCGGAGTTGATATCTTTTTTGTTTTATCCGGATATTTGATTACATCCATTCTATTACCGGCATATGGAAATGATATCAATCTTGATTTTCGGGACTTTTGGGTGCGCCGCATTCGGCGGCTTCTGCCGGCAGCGTACCTTATGATCTTTTCCACTGTTGTGTGGGTCGTATTGTTTGATCGAGAACTATTGCACACTGTACGTGGAGATGCGATCTCTTCTCTCTTTTATATGAGCAATTGGTGGTTTATTTTTCACAAGCTATCATATTTTGATAGTTTCGGTTCCCCATCACCTCTAAAAAACCTTTGGTCGCTGGCGATTGAAGAACAATTTTATATCATATGGCCGATGTTCTTAGTTGCTGGAATGTACATAATGAAAAGCCGCGCCAGATTGGCTGCGGTGATATCATTGCTTGCGCTTTGTTCAGCCGTGATGATGAGCGTACTGTATGAACCTGGCGGAGATCCGAGCCGCGTTTACTATGGCACAGACACTCGTTCGTTTGAACTTCTCATCGGATGTGCCTTGGCTTTGGTATGGCCGATGAAAAGGCTGTCTTCCAACAGGCTGCCAAGCAAACTGAAGCACACTTTGCACGCCACTGAATTTTTGGCATTTTGTATTTTAGTGTTGTGTGTCTATTTCACAGATGAATACGAGCCTTTTCTTTACAGAGGCGGAATGCTATTCATTAGCGTGACTGCCGCAATCCTTATTGCATGTGTTTGCCATCCGAGCAGCTTTTTAGGCAATCTGCTTTCATGGAGGCCGCTTCGGTGGCTTGGAACGAGGTCTTACGGAATTTATCTTTGGCACTACCCTGTTATTGTGTTAAGCACGCCAGTTCAAGAAATCGGAAACCCTGTTTTTTGGCATATCGTGCTAAAGGTCATTTTGACATGTATACTTGCCGAGCTTTCCTATCATTTTATTGAGAAGCCGATACGGACACAGGGGTTTAGGTCATTTTTCCGCCGTGTTTTTATACATAGAATCAAGGAATGGAAAACGACATCTGTCATCAGCAAACTGTCAATTGGTTTCATTATTTTCGCTATACTTATTTTTGCAGGCGGGCTGTCTGGGTTAGCCGGCGAGCAAAAGCACCCTACCAAATGGACCTATAGCTCACAAGAAACAAATGCTGACTCCAGCCAGGCTTCTGGGGATAAAAAGAACGCTGCAGCAGATAAAAAACACTATCCTGAACAAAAGACAACAGAATCGGATCAACGTCAAAAGGAAAACAAAGATAGTGAGCAAGAGACTCATAAAAAGAAAGACACGCAATCCCAACAGCAGAAAAAACCAGCAGACACTGCGAAAGAAGTTTTAGCTATAGGAGATTCCGTCATGCTTGATATTTCTTCACACCTGCGTCAGTCATTTTCAAATGTGACGATTGATGGAAAGGTAGGAAGACAAATGTCTCAAGCTTTGGAACTCGCAAGGGAGTACAAGTCTTTTAATCAGCCGAACAAGGCTGTCATCATTGAGCTTGGAACCAATGGCTACTTTACAAACAGCCAAATCGAACAACTGCTTCAATCTTTCTCAAAAGCCCATATCTATCTTGTCAATACACGGGTTCCCCGCCAATGGGAAAGCAAGGTTAATGAATCTTTACAGCACCAGGCAAACGCACATCAAAATGTTACGTTAGTTGACTGGCATACAGAAGCCCTTCAGCATCCGGAATATTTTACCCCTGATGGTGTTCACTTGGTTCCTAAAGGGGCAAAAGCTTTGACCGCTCTTATTGTTCAGGCGATGAAATCATAAAAAAGAGATCCTATGCGGATCACTTTTTCACTTTAGTTTCTGATCGTTGATTATGTCTCCTTTCAGCAAGGCTGCCCTTATGTTTACATTCCGTTTACGTAAGGGTAAGCCAAAATAGAATGGAGGGATGATGGTGACAGTAAATGAAGAACATGACTTCCAAAAAGAGCTGAAACGATATGAACTTTTTTTCAAAAAACGATATAAGATTCTTTATACAGTAAACGATTTTATCATTGGTGCTTTGTTTCTCGTCGGGAGCTTTTTCTTTTTTTATGACCGATTAATGTCGGCAGGGATATGGCTGTTTGCGATCGGAAGTTTGCTGCTGTTAATCAGGCCGACCATTCGGCTGATTCATGACTTTCATTACCGTAAGCATGTGGAACAGCAATTCAAGCATCAATCTTCAACAGATGACTGATCTTAAGGAATAAGCAAGAACAAAATGCCAAAAGCCTGAGTTGAAAATCAAAAACAAGACTTTTAGACTATTTATTTTTAAAAATAAGGTAAAAAGAACTAAACTTTTGCCTCTGCATGCCGATATGAATAATAAGGCCGGCGCGATACTCCCTATAACATCCTTTTCAGTAGATTTCATTATCGTGCCGGTTTTCTCATATGCAAAGCAATCCCGCCAATCAGATTGGCGGGATTTTATATTTTACATTCCTGTCCAAACGTCTTTTACATAACGTTTTTGGTCTTGCAGCTTTTGCAGCCATTCAGCTGATTCTTCCTGGCTTGCTCCTTTTTCAGCTTCATACGCCAATCGCAAAGTTTTCTCTACATCAGGAGCCATTTGCGATCCATCACCGCATACGTAAATATAAGCCCCTTTTTCAATGAGTGTCATCAATTTCTGCGTATCTTGCTTGAGCAAGTGCTGGACATATTCTTTTGGTTCGTTTTCGACGCGCGAGTAGCATCGGCGGATTGTGACCAAACCGTCCTGTTCCGCTTGATCCAGCTCTTCTCTGTAAAGGTCGTCATGGTCTGGGCGGCGGCAGCCGAAGTATAAAAGTGCTTCACCAAGGGTGCTTCCTTCCTTCTTCAAAACCGATCTTGCCTGAATAAAGCCCCTGAATGGCGCAATTCCTGTGCCCGGCCCGACCATAATCATAGGCGTTTCAGGCTCATCCGGCATCTGGAATCCGGACTGCAGCGTACGAATGAAGCAGGCTGCTGCATCACCTGTATTCAACTCTGCTAAATAATTAGAGGCGACACCCCGGTATTCACCTCGGCCGCTCCATGCTGAGGCTTTCACAACTCCTACCGTCATGCTCACGATATTTGCATGAACTTTCGGTGAGCTTGAAATGGAATAGTATCTCGGTTTTAGTGATGGCAAAAGTGCTAAAAACCGTTCAAACGGCATTTCGCAAGCAGGATAATCCTCTAAAAAATCAAGCATGGTAAGACGTTTTGCAAGTACCTGCTCTTTGTAAATGCCATCATCTGAAACGAGCTGTTCCAGCTCTTTTTGATGCGGCGGACAAACTGTATAAGAGGCCAGCTCCCGAAGCTGAAGCCTTGATGCCGGTTCCTGCAGCTCTACATAGGACGACAATAAATCCACTACTTTGATCGGCCGATCCATCGGCAGATGAGCCATATGAGCGCTTCCGCTTACTTTTATCACATGATTGGAATGCAAACCGAATCGGCTGAGAACCCGCTGAACAAGCTCCCTGCTGTTCTTTGGCAGGATTCCGATATGATCGCCTTCTTTATATGTTTTATCAGCCGGAATTTCCAATTCAATATGGCGGGTTGAACGCGTGCTGGCAGCTGTCTGGAGTTCTCGATTCCCTAACACAATCCCTTCAAACGCGCCATATGCTTTAGCAACCGGCGTTTCCGTCGCTTCACTGAGAAAAGTAATCGATAATGAAGGCCTGTCTTCTTTCTGGGCTATTTCGTTAATATCAAATGCGTCCATCGTTTCCTTCCAGAAGCGGTTTTCCCAAGACTCGCGATGGCTTTCAAAATCATCGGCGGCGTCACCTTCCCCAATCGCTGTTAAACGCGATGCCCCCTTTGCTTTCATCATGTCATCAATCAGGCGGGGAATCCGCTGATACGTGCTGGCCCAGCTCCGGTTTCCGCAGCCGAATACTGCATAGGAAACACCTTTCAATTGGCCTTCCTCAAGCTCTTTCAGCCACTCTACAAAGCCGGCAGCATTATCAGGCGGCGACCCATTATAAGAAGCCGTTACAATGACGACTGCCCCTTCTTCAGGGAGCTTGCCGATATAATCATCAAGCGGAGCCGTTTCAGCTGTAAAGCCCATCTGGCGGCCTTGAGAAGCCAATTCACCGGCTATTCCCTCAGCTGTCCCAAGGTTTGAACCGTAAAGAACGAGTAAAGGTGTGCCGTGTTTAGGTTTGGTTTCTTTTGGCTTTGTTTCTGCTTTGATTTCTGCCTGTTCTTTTCTCTGTACATTGATTGCCGCTGTTTTCCGCGGTTTCACAGTAATTTTAAAATCATCCGGCTTGATCGTTAATGCTTCTTTGATTTTTAGTTCGTAGCCAGTATGGTTAATCAATTCAAAATGCTTTAATACAAGACCGAGAACCATTGTCGCTTCTTGAAGAGCAAACTGCATGCCAATACAAGCGCGCTGTCCGTTTCCAAACGGCTTATACGCATGGTGAGGGATACTTGAAGGATCCTCAAACCGTTCCGGACGGAAATCTTCCGCATCCGGCCCCCAAGCGTTTTGGTCCCGGTGCAGTTTTGGAATTAAAACAGTGACTGGCTGCCCTTTGCTGATCGGATATTCCCCGCCTAGAACAGTATCCTCCTTCGCATATAGAGAAAAAGCCGGAGCTGTTGGATACAGTCTGAGGGTTTCATTTAAAACCATCCGAGTGTATTTGAGCTGCTGGATTTGTTTATATTCAGGCGTGTCATCCGTTAACACGCGATCCGCTTCCTCCTGAGCTTTTTTCAGTTTTTCTGGATGTGTAAGCAGACAATAAATCGCAAAGGAAAGCAAACCGCTTGTTGTCTCATGTCCAGCAATTAAAAATGTGATGATTTGATACCTTATGTTTTCATCATCCAGCGTTTCACCGGTTACTGGATCTTTGGCATAAAGCATGAGAGACAAGAGATCCTTGATGTTATCATCCGGATTCGCCTTTCGCTCCGCTATCATTCTATCAACCAGGGAGTTCATGACTTCTATATCCTTTTGAAACTGCAGCTTCGTTTTCACCATCATCTTATCTTGCAGGCCCAGTCTTTTTGATTGATTCATCGCCTCTTTTAAGGCACGGAGCATACTGGTGATAAACGGATGCTGTGAATCACGGTAAAAGCTGTTGAATCGATAGTTAAATCCGCATAACCCAATCGTATCAAGCGTCAGACGTGTCATATCGTCTGCTACATCAATTTCTTCATTAGGGTTTAACCGGCTCCATTTTTGAATCAGCTGGGTTGCGATATCCAGCATCATAGAATGGTAGCCTTTCATCGCTTTTTGACTAAAACTCGGCAGCAAAATGCGGTGGGCTTTTTGCCAGTTCGGTTCGTGCGTCCAGCTTGTAAATAAGCCATCTCCCCCGAATTCGCGCACCTTTTGCAAGCCTTTGCCAAGGTTCTTGTCAAAGCGGCTTTCATCACACACTTCAGCCACAAGATTGTGGCCCGATACAAAAACACTGGATACTCCCGGAAAATCAAAACGGAAAATCGGCCCCAATTCATCAGCTATCCGCCATAAGGATTGAGAAAGCTGTTCTTTTTCAAGATGCGGAAGATTTTTTAAAGGTCCGTATGTTTTGGGCTGAGGTATTGCGCTTGCCTGTTTCATTAACATCTCCCTTTCCTATTTTTGTGATGAATGAAGCTTAATGGCGTCCCAGCAGCATTGTTCCAATTCAGTAATTAAATCAGTGTCCATCTCTATATCACCTGTTTGAACGAGCTGATATATCTTGAGAAACGCCCCTAATACAATCGCAATTAACACATTAGAGGGCAGGCTGCGAATCACGCCTTCCGCTTTTCCCTTATTAAAATAGTCATCAAGCATTTGAGTCAGATTTTCTATCAGTTTTTTGCTTGTATGATTTAAGTAATGAGCATCTTTTTTGGTTTCAAGAAAAAAAAGCGCATAGTCGCTCTCTTTCGTAAACTGAACGAGACAGCAAAATACGTGGTGAAAGCCTTCTCTGACAGGCAATTCTGAAACGTCTTGCTTCAGTTTTTCCGTAAATCGCTGGATGCTTTCTTGAAACAGCACGTTTACGAGTGTTTCTTTGCTGTCAAAATAACGATAGATCGTTCCTGTCCCTACATGAGCACGTTCAGCTATCATAGGAATAGTGGTAGCGTCAAAACCCCTTTCCGTAAAAAGTGAGACCGACGCTTTCATAATCATGTCGTATTTACTGCTGGATGCGGATAGCATATAATGTTACAACCTCCGATTCGTTGCGGAATGAATATTCATTCCTTTTGTTCACAAAGAATGTCTGCCCTGTCTGAAATCACCTCTTTGTTCTCTCTTCTGTTATAAGTTTAAATGAAAAAAACTTTTTTTAATATAAAGTATATGCAAAAAATAAAAAATTAAGAAAATATACCCAAATCCAAATGTAAGGATCTTGGATATATTTCCCGAGAAATTTTTTATTTAACAGCCACAATACATAGACAGGAATCACGCCTGATAACAGAAAGATCCCTGAAATGCTGGTCTTTCAGCAGTTGAATATACGTTTTCTCTTTTTCACCGGTATTTGTGTCAATACTGATATAAAACCGGCCGTCAATTTGAAGCACCCTGTAAATTTCTCTTAATGCAAGCCTAATATCGGTGCAGCTCTGAACTGTATGTAAAGAAAAGACTTTATTAAAGGTACGGTCATCAAAGGGAATGTCTTCTGGATAGCCATGAAAAACCTCCCCGTTCCCCATATTCTTTCGATTCGCACGTGATATCTGTCTTACCTTTCGCTTTGAAGGATCAATGCTTTTTAGGCTTCCCTTTTCTAGTTTCTTGGTTATGCTTTTAAAGACAGTGCCATTTCCGATTCCAATTTCTAAAATTCTGTCATTTTCTTGTATATCTATAGAGTCAATCATTATATGCTCAATTGTTTTGGTTAGCTTATATTTCCGAGAAAATAATTTCCAAAAATTTGATCGTTTATAGAGTCTATTTTCTAGCAATTTAAACACCTGCTTTTGGTTTCCTATGTTTATTATTATCTTAAAAAAATAAACATCATCTTCATTTCTAAAAGTGAAGGAAGGTACCAACTAGACGGCAATGGATTGAAAAATGTTTCAACAGAACTAAACTTTTTCATTTTTTTCCGCAAAAAAAGCAGAAAACAAAATGTTTTCTGCCCTCTCTCTAATGCCAATGATAAGGGAATACATACAGCCTTTGCTGCTGCATTGCCATCAGCCTCTGCTGTCGGAATGGATTTCCATAACCATGTTTGAAGGAATGCGGCATGGACGCATAACCATGGCCAATCGACGGCAGTCTTTTTTGATAATCGTTCATCATGCCATCACCTGCCTCACAGTAACGTTGATTTATTGTATGCAGGCAGGCATTTTCTTGACAGCTGCTTCGCTAAACTTGGTCCTTCTCCATAGTATAATGCATCAATAATTCCCTTCTAAGCATATGCCATTCCCCCTTCAGTTTTTTTCGTTGCTTTTAGCGCCAGTTCGTTAAATAAAGATGCTTTAACTGAGACTCTTTCATTTCATCATAAATCTGCTCAATCTGCTGTTCTCGTTCGAATTCTTCCAGGCTTTTAAACCGTTTTTTAATCGTTAACGTTAAAAAGAATAGGTTAATCGTCATATCGCTCACCCCCTTTCAAAGTCCGCATCAAGCGAAATAACCCGCGGCACAACCCTTCTGCCGCGGGCAAATAAAAACCGCAGACAAAAGAAGACACCAATGCCTCTACTGCCTGCGGGGAGTTGCGTATGTCCGACTATTCCGAATTTAATGCGTGCGATAAGCATCGGTTAAGGAAGGACACGAACTCTTCCACAGGCTGAATAAACCATGAACTTTTACATGTGTATCACGTACAGGTTGACGTCGTTGTCTCATTGTCATTTTGGTTCAGCCTCCTTTGCTTTTTTCTTACTTTGTAAGTATATCCACCAAATTCCATTTTGTAAACATTTTTTTCTAAAAATGGACGGAAATTGTGCAAATCATCGAATGGATTTGCCCGTTGGTCATGACACCTGCTTCATTTCTTTTCTGGAGCGGTCTTTCTTATGATATGCAATAAAATAAATGAGACCGACAAATACAGCTCCGCCGATGACATTACCGATAAAAGCCGGAATGATGTTTCCGATGAACTGCCCCCACGTGAATGAGCCTGCAAAAATGGCAGCAGGAATCACAAACATGTTGGCGACAACGTGCTGAAATCCGATAGCCACAAAAGCCATGATTGGGAACCAGATGCCAAGGATTTTTCCTGCTGCGTCTTGGGCGCCGAAAGAAAGCCACACTGCAAGACATACAAGCCAGTTACAGCCGATGGCGGAAATGAGAACCTTGCCAAAGCTCATATCAAGCTTTCCTTGGGCAACGGCAATCGTTTTTTCTAAATAAGGACCTGTTTCAGTCAATCCAACCAAATGCCCGAAAAAGTACGCAACAAACAATGCGCCGATTAAGTTCATAATTGTGACGATTCCCCAGTTAATCGCTAACTCTTTTACTGATATTTTTCTCGAAAATAACGCCATCGCAACTGACATCATATTGCCTGTGATCAGTTCAGCGCCAGCGAGAACGACAAGGATCAGGCCGACTGGAAATACTGCTGCACCAATCAAACTGGACAGGCTCCCCCATTCTTTCGGAAGATCGCCGATTACCCTGATATCAAGCAAATACCCAAGCGCGATAAATGCACCGCCTAAAAACCCCAGCACAAGCAGTGACGGCAGCGGGAGCTTGATTTTTTTCATCCCTGCTTCAATTGCTGCTTCCGCTATTTCATCCGGTTTTCGAAAAGCCATAATTAAACGCCTCCATTACTTCTTCTTTTCTGACAGTTATGCAAGAAAGGCAATAAAAAAGGCAGCACTCAAATAACCTGTGTCAAACCAGGCGTTTGAATGCTGCCTAACTTGTATGCATACCCATACAACAATATCAAGCAGTATATAAGATATTGAAAGAGAATATATACAGTTCGTGCATACATTCCATTGCTTTAGCCTTCTATAACTGTAGCAACATCATAACAAATGTGACAAATTTGTGTCAATGACAAATATACTAGCTTTGCAGAACTTCTTTTTGCTCATCTATTTTTCGGTCAAAAACAAATACAGATACAGCTATGTTTTCCTCAATTTTAATATCAGAAAACAAATGGACTAGCTTAGCTCCCATGAGTTCCTCCATTCCTTCCGGTGTTTGTTTGGAATAAAGGTCTTGAATTAGGCTTGTCCGGGCCGCATGTACCATCTCTCTTCCTTCAGGCGTGCGGGCGATAAACTGCTCGCTTGCACTCAGATTTCCGTATAGTGTTGAAACTGCCATGTTTTCTACAAATACAGTATGAATTCTCTCAGGCCCTTTTCCGAACAATTCTTTACGAAGTTTTCGAATAATATCATTGAATTCATGAATTTTTTTAGACATGCTGATTACCCCTTCCGATATTGCCTTATAAAGGCTTTTCCCGGTTCCCCTCAGGACATTTCACTTGGTTAAAATTTTCCTGCCATATTGTATTATAATAAATATCACATTATAATAAAAGCAGTGTTGATGGATTTGTAATAGGATCTTGTTATGAGTCTATCGTTTTATAAAAATCAAGGATTGGTCTGTTAGTAAGACTTGCTAGTGAACTATTCCGCCATGTGTGTTTACACCTTCTTAGAATTAAGGGCAGGTGTATCTATACATGGCTTTTTTTGACTTCTTGAAAGAAAGATGGAGGGGAATATGAATATGATGGACGGTAAGTCGATCAGTGTCCGTGTAGACGGAACAGAAATTCAAGCACGAGCAGGGGCCACAATTTTAGATATTTTAAATGAAAACGGAATTGAGTACCCGCAGATTTGCCACGTACCAGAGGTTGACCCGATTCAAACTTGTGATACTTGCATAGTAGAAGCAAATGGCAAGCTGGTTCGTTCATGCGCGACGGTTGCAGAAAACGGGATGTCTATTGATCTTTCAGGAAATCGAGTGAAAGAAGCGCAAACCGAAGCGATGGACCGCCTTCTTGAAAATCATTTGCTGTATTGTACAGTTTGCGATAACAACAATGGCAACTGTACGCTGCATAATACAGCGGAAATGATGGGGATCGAGCATCAAAAATACCCATACACGCCAAAAGAAGATCCTTCTTGCGCGGTTGATATGTCTCATCCTTTTTACCGCTATGATCCAAACCAATGTATTGCCTGCGGCCAGTGTGTTGAGGTCTGTCAAAACCTTCAGGTAAATGAAACACTCTCAATCGACTGGGAACGCGAACGCCCTCGCGTCATTTGGGATGAGGGAGTTCCGATCAATGAATCTTCCTGTGTCAGCTGCGGTCAGTGTGTAACAGTATGTCCATGTAATGCACTGATGGAAAAATCAATGCTCGGGCAGGCTGGTTTTATGACAGGCATTAAAGAGGACGTCATGGAACCGATGATTGATCTCGTGAAAAATGTTGAACCGGGGTATGGCAGCATTTTTGCCATTTCTGAAGTCGAAGCGGCAATGCGTGAAACAAGAACGAAAAAAACGAAAACTGTATGTACGTTCTGCGGTGTCGGGTGTTCATTTGAAGTATGGACAAAAGGACGGGATATTTTAAAGATCCAGCCTGTTTCTGATGCTCCAGTTAACGCGATTTCCACATGTGTCAAAGGGAAATTCGGCTGGGATTTCGTCAATTCAAAAGAACGGATCACAAAGCCTTTAATCCGTAAAAACGGAGCCTTTGTGGAATCTTCTTGGGAAGAGGCCCTCGATCTTGTCGCAAGCAGATTAGGATCAATTAAAGAGCAGTACGGTAAAGGCTCTGTCGGGTTTATTTCTTCTTCTAAAATTACGAATGAAGAAAACTACGTCATTCAAAAACTAGCGCGTCAGGTATTTGAAACAAACAACGTCGATAACTGCTCACGCTACTGCCAGTCTCCTGCTACAGACGGATTGTTCCGCACTGTCGGCATGGGCGGTGACGCCGGCACGATTAAAGATATTGCCAAAGCAGGTCTCGTCATCATTGTCGGTGCCAATCCGGCGGAAGGACACCCAGTGCTCGCAACACGCGTCAAACGGGCACACAAGCTTCACGGTCAAAAACTGATTGTTGCTGACCTGCGTAAAAATGAGATGGCTGAGCGATCCGATCTGTTCATCAGCCCTAAACAAGGCACAGACCAAGTTTGGCTGATGGCTGTTACGAAATATATGATCGACCAAGGCTGGCACGATCAGGCGTTTATTGATGAGAACGTCAATTACTTTGAAGATTATAAAGAAACCCTTAAAACGTATACGCTTGATTATGCAGAACGCATCACAGGCCTTTCAAAAGAAAACATCATTCAAATTGCTGAAATGATTCGTGATGCTGACGGCACTTGTGTCCTTTGGGGAATGGGTGTCACACAAAATACAGGCGGTTCTGATACATCAGCAGCCATTTCAAACCTGCTTCTCGCTACGGGCAACTATCGCCGTCCAGGTGCCGGCGCTTATCCTCTGCGCGGACACAATAACGTGCAAGGCGCATGTGATATGGGAACATTGCCAGGCTGGCTGCCGGGATATCAGCATATTACAGATGACAAGGCCCGCGCTAAATTTGAAGAGGCATATGGTGTCGAGATTGATGGAAAGCCTGGTTTAGATAATATTCAAATGCTTCATGCCATTGAAGAAGGAAAAATGAAAGCTATGTATCTTGTCGGTGAGGATATGGCACTGGTCGATTCAAATGCGAACCATGTGCATGATATTTTATCAAGCCTTGATTTCTTCGTGGTACAGGACATCTTCCTGTCAAGAACAGCTCAATATGCTGATGTCGTCTTGCCGGCCACTCCTTCACTTGAAAAAGACGGAACATTTACCAACACAGAACGCCGTGTCCAGCGATTGTATCAGGCGCTTCCGACGCTTGGTGACGCAAAACCGGACTGGTGGATTATTCAAGAGGTGGCAAACCGTTTAGGAGCGAATTGGAATTACAGCCATCCAAGTGACATTTTCTCTGAAATGGCGAGTCTTTCTCCTCTGTTTGCCAAAGCAAGCTATGAGGTGCTTGAAGGCTGGAACAGCTTCCTATGGGGCAGCTTCACAGGTGAAAGCACACCGCTTCTGTATGAAGACGGATTTAATTTCCCTGACAAAAAAGCCCGTTTTGCCCTTTCTGATTGGACCGAGCCAGCGGCATTTCCGGAGGAATATGACCTTCATATCAATAACGGCCGGATGCTGGAGCATTTCCACGAAGGAAACATGACAAATAAATCGAAAGGCATCCAAGCGAAAGTGCCGAATGTATTCGTTGAGATCTCACCTGAGCTTGCACAAGAGCGAGGTGTTTGTGACGGTTCGCTTGTACGGCTCGTTTCTCCGTTCGGAGCAGTCAAATTGAACGCGCTGATCACAGACCGGGTACGGAAAAATGAACTCTATCTGCCAATGAACTCGACAGACAAGGAGTCAGCGATTAACTTCTTGACGGGCCCTGCAGCTGATAAACGGACGAACACGCCTGCTTATAAACAGACAAAGGTCCGCATGGAAGTGCTTGGCGGCTGTGAAACAGCGCCGCTTCCAAAAACCAATCCGCGCAACAAAAAACGGCATCCGCAAAACGGAGTCGAAGCGGAAAGAAAATGGAACCGCCCTGGCTATGTCCATCTGACTGATTAAACGATAGGAGGAAAACGAATGGCCACTCCGATTACGACGATCAAAAAAGAAACAAAAACAGCTGAGCAAATTAAGCTTGAAAAAATAGAAGAACTGAAAGAGCTGCTGGCGGAAAATGAGGACGCCGTCTCTAAAACGATGACGTTAATGAATGAACTCAATGATCTTGGAATTTTTGATGCGGCAACAAGCATGCTCAGAGCGAAGGAAGACATTGCCAAGATTGCGCTTGGCCAAGTTTCCCGCGAGCCTGTCACCAACCTCATCAACACGATGATGGCCGCCGGAGGCGCATTGACAAAAGCCGATCCTGAGTTTACAGCAAAGCTTTTAGAAAGCGTAATGGCTGGGACTGAACAGGCACAAAGCTTTTTAAAAGAAGACAAGAAAGTCGGGGTTCTCGACCTGTTAAAAGCAATGAACGACCCTGACATCAACAGAGCCGTCGGCTTCGGCCTTCAGTTTTTAAAAGGCATGGGAAAAGAACTTCGAGAACAATAACAGAAAAACAGCCATCGCTTGATGATGGCTGTTTTTTTATTCGTCGGCTTCTTCCAAACGCTTCTTGTAAATAAGTGAACGGTCAGCGCAAAAGAAGGCACCGGCTAAAAATACGCAATCCGCTAAAAACATCGTCGATTTCTGGCCTAATGTTAAGCCTTGATCAGGGAGAACTGCGCCTATATATAAAAAAGTGCTGACTGCAAGCAATGTAAAAGCAAAATGCTTGTAGTCTTCTTTTAAAGATTTCATTCTATTTTTGTTCAAAAGAATCACCTGCCAGATTCATAGTATACGACTATTATAATATAATCCGGCGGCTTACAGAGAAAGTAATTCTATCCATTTGTTATATATTTTCAAGCGCTTGGCCGATATCTTCCAACAAGTCTTCCGCATCTTCAATTCCTACAGAAATTCTGATCAAGCCGTCCGTAATGCCGAGCTCAAGCCGGCGTTCTCTCGGAATAGAGGCATGTGTCATTCTTGCAGGAACAGAAATTAAGCTTTCAACCGCCCCCAGGCTTTCAGCAATGGTAAACAGTTTCAGATTTCCTAAAAACGCATCAACCCGTTCTTCACTGCCAATATCAAAGGAGATCATGCCGCCGAAGCCCGATCCTTGCGTTTTTGCAAGCTCATGTCCGGGATGATTTGAAGAACCAGGGTAATATAACGTTTGGACAGCAGGGTGATTCTCAAGAAAGCTTGCGATTTTCCGCGCATTTTGATCGATCGCTTCCATTCTGAGTCCCAACGTTTTGATTCCTCTCATTAACAGCCAGGAATCTTGAGGGCCAAGCACGCCGCCTGTGGAGTTTTGCACAAAATGCAGCTCTTCTCCAAGCTCTTTCGAAGCTGTCACAACTAAACCTCCGACGACATCACTGTGTCCGCCAAGATATTTTGTCGCACTGTGAAGTACGATATCAGCGCCTAAAGTAAGCGGCTGCTGAAAATAAGGAGTGTTAAAGGTATTGTCTACAATAAGCAGAACACCCGCTTTTTTTGCGATATCAGCCATGAGCGTCAGGTCGGTGATTTTGAGCAACGGGTTCGTCGGTGTTTCAATATAAATGGCTTTTGTATTAGGGCGAATCGCTTTTTCAACTTCTTCCCTGCTGCTCGTATCAACAAATGTTGATTCAATGCCAAGACGGTTAAGCACCTTTGTCATCACGCGATATGTTCCGCCGTACACATCATCAGTCAACACTACATGATCTCCGCTGTTAAACAGCATCATAACCGCTGTAATGGCAGCCATTCCTGAGCTGAACGCATAGCCTGCTTCCCCGCTTTCCAGTTCTGTCACAAGTGCTTCGAGAGCGGTTCGAGTCGGATTGGCCGTTCTTGAATACTCGTAGCCTGTATGCTGCCCTGCTTTCGGCTGCTTGTACGTGCTTACTTGATAAATGGGCACGGAAACTGCGCCTGTTTTCTCATCACCTGTGATTCCGCCATGTATCATCAATGTTTTTTTCTTCATATCAGATGCCTCCTTCGTATATTTGTTTGCTGATATATCGATCGCTGCTGTCAGGAAATACTGTGACAATGTTAGTTCCAGCGGATGCTTTTTTCGCTTCCTCCAATGCCGCATAAAGCGCTGCACCTGAAGAGCTTCCGATCAGCAGGCCTTCTTTTTCTGCCGCTTCTTTCACAAGTCTAAACGCATTCTCATCTGTTACGGTGTAGATCTCGTCAAAATGGCTCTTATCCATATAATCGGGGATAAACTCCATGCCGATGCCTTCTGTTTTATGAGCGTGAGGCTCTCCTCCGTTTAAAATCGAGCCCTCCGGTTCAACAATCACCGTTTTGACTGCTGGATTTTTTTCTTTTAAGAAGGAAGCTGTTCCTGCGAACGTGCCCCCTGATCCTGCCCCTGCGACAAACGTATGAATATTACCGTCAAGTGCTTCCCACATTTCAGGTCCAAGCGTCTTATAGTAAGTCGATGGATTTACTTGGTTTTTAAATTGCAAGACGCAATAAGAATTTTCAATTTCAGTCTCCAGCTGAATGGCTTTTTGAATGGCTCCCTGCATTCCGTCTTGACGCGGTGTATGAATGATTGATGCGCCAAGCGCTTGCATAATTTGCTGTTTCTCTCTGCTGAAATGTTCAGGGACACAGAAAATCGCTTTCAGCCCATATTTTCTGGCACTCAGCGCAAGGCCGATCCCTGTATTGCCTGCCGTAGCTTCTATAATCACTCCGCCGGGTTTCACCTTGCCTGAATCGAGCGCGTCACGAATCAGCATATCTCCCAGTCTGTCTTTGATGCTTCCCCCTGGATTCATCATTTCAAGCTTGGCATACACCGCGACTCCTTCTGGAACATCAAAGTTCTTCAAGCGGAGAAGCGGTGTATTCCCAATCAGCTCGGTAATGTCCGTAATCACTGTCATATATGTCCTCCTCCTAATTAGAGGTTGTTTTTAGAGAAAAACGGAGGAGAACGTCCTCCCCGTTTTAATGAATTCGTTTGATCACCTTTAACACAAGCTCTGTTGAATGGACAGCCGCCTGCTCTAAAAATTGGTCAAATGAAACATGTGATTCTTTTCCTGCGATATCAGATAGCGCTCTGATGACGACAAACGGCGTTTTAAATTGATGGCACACTTGAGCCACTGCCGCAGCC
Organism: Bacillus sp. FSL R5-0416; assembly: GCF_037975425.1. Lineage (NCBI taxonomy): Bacteria > Bacillati > Bacillota > Bacilli > Caryophanales > Bacillaceae > Bacillus > Bacillus sp. FSL R5-0416. The sequence continues at coordinate 2,736,392 of NZ_CP150252.1, forward strand.
TCCATTTCAACCGCGTACAGATCAGAAAATCTCGCACGCACCTCTTCAACCCGCTTCGGATCGTTCATGAAAGAATCCCCTGTTGCAATCGTTCCTTTTGCAACCTGAATGCCGTCGAGTTCAGATACGGCTTCTTCAGTGATGCTAATCAGCTTTTCATCCGCTGCATAAGCAGCCGGAAGACCCGGCACTTGGCCGTATTCATAGTCAAAAGCCGTTACGTCTACATCGTGGTGACGAACGTCAGTGGAAATAACGACATCCCCTACATTCAATGTATGATGAAATCCGCCGGCTGAGCCTGTGTTAATGACATAATCAGGCTTGTAACGGTCAAGCAGAAGCGTCGTGCTGATAGCAGCATTTACTTTTCCAATTCCTGATTTTAAAAGAATCACTTCAGTTCCTTCGTATTCGCCTGTTGTAAATTCACAGTGTGCGATCGTTTCTGTTTTTGCATTTTCAAGTTTGTTTCTTAGGATGGTAACTTCCTCTTCCATTGCTCCGATGACTGCTAGTTTCATCTATTCACATTCCCTTCACTTTACCGTTTGATCGCCTCCATTATCCACACGAAGTCGTTTTGCTGAGTGAATCGGACTGCAAAACCTTCAGCTGTAAACATTTCTTTCAACGCATCCAATGTAGGATAATGCTCTGTCTCTAAATCATTTGCAAGCTGATAAAAGCCTTGAGAACGGGCTTTATCGATAGCCTGTTGATACGCTTGCGCATTTTCAAAGACGGTATCGGCAAACACTATTTTATCATGCAAGTGAAGGTATTTGCCATATTGCTTTATGGCAGCCCGCTTTTCTTCGTCAGTCAAATGATGAAAAGCATATGAACTGACAATTGTATCAGCCTGAAATGGCGGCTCAGGGAATGTCAGGAAGTCTCCATCAACGATTTCCGATCTGCCTGAAAGCTTGTCAGAAGCCAGTTTACGCATTGCTGGAGAAGGTTCGATTCCAAATACAGTTTTGCTTGCATCGAGCAGCTTAGCCGTCAAATTCCCTGTCCCCGGGCCAAATTCTAACACATGCGTTCCAGATTTGCTGACGATGGCATCAAGGATATGATCGTAGCCTCTGAATGCTTCTTTATACTGAATATCTAAACCTTGTACTGTTTGATCATAAGTTGCTGCCCAATCTTCAAAGAGAGGGATAAATTCACGTCCCATATTTGTCACACTCCATATTTAATAATTCCTATAAGCATACTATGAGTTAATGATGGAACAGTTCCTATAATACCACATCTTCTGAAAAGCAGGTACTAAAACACTTTGTGTATTTTATGCCATCTCATATTGCGCATTGACCGCAAAAAAGCTTATACTTCATATGACTTGTGAAAGCTGGAGGGTCAAGACATGAATTTTCAATTAGATCTGATTAAAGACAAAGTGGAATTTTTTGAAGCGGCTTCATTGCAGGAGCTTGAAAAGAAAATCAATACACAAATTGAAAACAATAAAGCCATCATGCTCCGGGTGAAATCTGTTTCACACCAAACTGCTGTGGCAGAAGGAAGAATATTGTACAGCGCGGTGGTTCATTTCGCAGCTGAAGCCTAAAACAAAAGCAGCCGGTTGTAACCCGGCTGCTTTTGTTTATTTTAGCTTTTCTACTTTTGTCGGCTTCCAGCCTTTTTCATCGACCCATGTAATCGTGACTTGATATTTATTCCCAGTCGCCTTGTCCAAAATTTTGCCTTTGGCATCCTGAGGGCTCCCGTTATTTCCGAGCCAGAGCACCGTCATGTTATCTGTTGAGACACCAGTTGCGTACGAAATGGCTTTCAGCATCTCAGCCCAGTCTTGTGAGCTTGAATCATAAGTAGCGGCATGCTCGCCAGACTGCTCAGTTCCGACTGCTTTCCAGTCAGGATTTTCATACGTTTTTTCCACATCGCTCGATGAGCCGCCTTCTGTTACTTTTGCATCTTTAAGCCCGTTACCGGCTGAATCTGAGCTTGAATCTGAATCAGAGTCATCTTTTTTAGAAGAAGAATCATCTTTTTTGGAATCAGAGTCAGAAGACTTCTCAGAATCCTTTTCGCTGTCAGATGTATCTTTCTTGCTGTCTTTTATATCCTCATCCGATTTCTTTTCCGTCTTTCCTGAAGCCGGAGATTCCTGTTTTTGCGCCGTTTCAGAATCCTTGCTGACATCTTTGCTAGAAGGACTGTTAATGAAGAGATTCGCTGCTACTACGACAATTAGTATGGATACGATTGCGATTAAAATGTTAAGCACTAAATTGGCTTTTCTGCGTTTATCACGATTTTCATAACGAGATTGATTATTGCTCAATAATTCTGCACTCCTTTATCCCTCTTGGCTCAGCATATATTTTAACATGTGCTGAGAAGTTGTTCTATTTCTGATTGATTTCAATTTCGTGTACTTTTTTAACAATATCATAAAACACCGAATTTGTCAGAGCCTTATCTCCCGGTGTATCCATGTGTAAAACAACCAGAGCGTATTTCGGCTTATCCGCGGGAAAATATCCGGCAAACCATTTTTCATAGAGCGTTTCCTTCTCTTTTGAAAGCTTGCCTGTCTGGGCTGTGCCCGACTTCCCTGCTACAGTATACGGAAGATCTTGAAACCTTCTGCCCGTTCCGGAAGGAGATTCTACCACCCGCCGCAGTATTTTTTGAAGCTGCTGTGACGTATATTTGTCTATCGTTTCCCCTTTGAGCTTCTGATCTTTAAACGTAACGAGCGTTGTGCCGTTCTTATACTCAATTTGTTCGGCAATTTTCACCTGCCGTTTTTCTCCGCCGCGGGCGATTGTCGCCATCATATTGGCTACCTCCAGCGGCGTTACCTTTACATTTTTCTGCCCGATTGCTGTTTGCGCAATGGCTTTTTTGACTGATTTGTCTTTTTCATCCCCCCAAATCACGCCGCTTTTTTCGTTATACAGCTGGCGGAAATCGGTTTCGTGGTACAGTTTTCCCTCCCAGCCTGCCCGATCAGTGAGAGCCAGCTTCTCGGACATATCTTCAATAACCGAGCTGTCTTTTTTCATTAATTGTTCTGCAAGACTCGTAAATGTGTAATTACAGCTTTGTGCAAAACTTTCATCAAAAGACAAGGTTCCTTTGTCGTCCCCCGGTTCCCCGTACAGGTTTAAATTGCAATTAAAGGTTTGACTAGGCTTCACCATATTATTTTCGATTGCAGCTGCGGCAATGACTGTTTTAAAAACTGATCCGGGATAGATTGGCGTCAGCATATAATTTTGAAGTGTGTTTTGCCGGGACACATCCGCATCTGGTTTGCTTACAATTCCCAGAACACTGCTATTTTCGATGTCCAGCAGTACAGCTCCTCCCTTTTTCAGCCCCTGTTCATCCAATACCTCCTCCATCGCTTTTTGAATGCTTTGATCGATCGTTGTTTTGACCTGGAGCGGATAAAATGTATTGGCTTCAGCTGTATATTTGACGTCCATGCCAAACAAAGGGTTTCCTTTTCCGTCCACATGATATAAAAGCTTTGTGTCTTGTTCCGGAAGCAAAAACTCGTCAAATGTCCGTTCTAAACCGGTTGTTCCGATTTCTGTTGTAATCGGAAGGCTCTCCTTGTCAGGATATTTCTTGCGAAGCAGCGCCGGATCTTGGTTCGTGCTCCCTATCGTATGTGAAGCAAGGCTGGGCTTGTCTTCATTCTCCATATATACGCCGTAAATGCCGGGATATTTCAAAGAATTGATTTTTGTGATAGATTGTTTTGAAAGTGTTTTGATTTTCTTTTGCTGCAAAATGACCGGTTTTTTTGCCTTACCTAGTGTCTGGCGCAAATCATCTTCAGACATGCCGAGGATGTCCGCAACTTTTTTGATCGGCCAATCCTGCGTCAGCAGAAAAGGGAACAAAACAACCGCAGGCTCGCTTTGTCCTGTCAGCGCCCGCCCGTTTCGATCTAAAAAAGAGCCTCTTCCATCTGAAATGAGCACTTCCTCCGTCCGCTGTTTCACGCTTTCTTGAATCAAATTAATTTTCTTTTTAGAAAATGATTCTGTGAAAAACAGCTGGATTTCTGCAAGCCTAAGCAGAAGCAGAAAAAATACAATCAAAAATGCGATGACTGCCAGCTTCATTCGTTTCGATATCTTCATAAAAAAACACCTCACCCACATTGTGGACGAGGTGTTTCGCTGCTAAACAAATATTATGAAATTTTCACAATTTTCACGAGCATTTCTCCGCCCGGTGTTTGTACTGTGACTTCTTCATCTACTTTTTTGCCCAAGAGGCTTTTTGCGATCGGTGAGTCGTTTGAGATTTTCCCTTCAAACGGGTCAGCTTCCGCGCTTCCGACGATCGTATATGATTCTTCATCACCGTCAGGCAGTTCGACGAAAGTGACGGTTTTACCCAAACCGACAACGTTAGAGCCGCCGTCATCTTCAATGATTTTCGCATTGCGAATCATATTTTCAAGAGTCGTCACGCGGCCCTCTACAAATGCCTGCTCTTCTTTCGCTGAATCGTATTCAGAGTTCTCGGAAAGGTCTCCGAAGCTTCTCGCAATTTTGATTCGCTCTACTACTTCTTTTCGTTTAACCGTTTTCAAATATTCTAATTCTTGTTCAAGTTTTTGTTTTCCTTCTGCAGTCATAGGAAATACTTTCTCTTGTGCCATGTCCCTTCACTCCTTCTGGTTGTCCCTCAACATCTTCGATTATGTATGAGAGCATAAACTAAAAAATACAAGAATGAGAACACAGGGCAGTCCTCGTTCTTCTCTCCCATATAGGTACTGTTTATCTTAAACTGAATCGTGTCGTTCTGCAAATATTTCGCGTTTATAAACAGGGAAAGAAGGGAATTCGCACATTCCCTTCCTGCCTATACATAATATGGTCAGAGTTATTTATGTCTATGCTATGGTATTACAAAATCGCGTTTTGTTCAAGAATGGTTTGAATTTTTGTGACCATCAGATCAATTGCGACGTGATTCTGACCGCCTTCCGGGATAATAATATCAGCGTATCGTTTCGTCGGCTCGACGAATTGGTTATGCATCGGACGGACCACTGACACATATTGTTCAATGACAGAATCAATAGAGCGTCCGCGCTCATTAATATCTCTCATAATCCGTCTGATGATACGCAAGTCAGCGTCCGTATCAACATAAAGCTTGATATCCATCAGATCACGAAGCCTTTTGTCTTCAAGAACAAGAATGCCTTCAAGGATAATAACATCCTTTGGCTCTACGTGAACCGTTTCTTCTGAACGTGTGTGAAGCTTATAGTCATAAATCGGCTTTTCAATCGGGCGGTAATTCAATAGATCCTGAATATGCTCGATTAAATAGTCATTATCAAACGCAAGCGGATGATCATAGTTTGTGTTCAGCCTTTCTTCAAACGGAAGATGGCTTTGGTCTTTATAATAAAGGTCCTGCTGGATCATTAAAATTGAGTGTCCTTTAAACTGTTCATAAATGGACCGTGTGACACTCGTTTTTCCTGAACCGGAACCTCCTGCGATTCCAATGACTACTGGATTCTTACCCATGGGCTGTTACTTCCCCTTTCTCATCATGTTGCTCGGATAAATCTTTTTGTCTAGTTTGAATTTGACAATTTGCAGGGGATGGCGGGCAGCATCTAGCTCATTTCCGTCTTCGTCCCAAATGGTTTCAATCGTATGTGTAAAGTTTTCGATTTCTGGTCCGAAAAATTCCACTTCGTCGCCTTTTTTGAAGAAATTGCGCTGCTGAAGCGTGACCATTTGTGTATCTTCATCATAATTCAGCACTAAGCCGACAAAATCATATGTCGTTTTCTTGGCGTGTTCGCCGAACATTTGCTCTTCATAGCCTGGCGTTCCTTCAAAGAAAGCTGTCGCAGTGTCCCTGTTGGCGCACTTATCAAGCTCTTCAAGCCATTCTTTTTGAATCACAAAGTTTTCTGGATCAGCGCAATAAGCATCGATTACTTTGCGGTATACGCTGACAACAGTTGCTACATAGTGAATGGATTTCATGCGGCCTTCAATCTTTAAGCTGTCGATCCCCATTTCAATCATTTTTGGAATGGATTCAATCAGCTTCAAATCTTTCGGGCTCATCGCAAATGGTGCATCTTCTTCACCATACAAAGCAACGGCGTTGGCACCGTCTGTTTGGTAGAGATCATAATCCCAGCGGCATGACTGGCAGCAGCCTCCGCGATTGGAATCCCGCGCTGTCATGTGATTGCTCAGCACGCAGCGGCCGGAATATGCAATACACATTGCGCCATGAATGAAGGATTCGATTTCAATATCTACCTTTTCTTTCATTTCTCTGATTTCAAGAGCGCTAGTTTCACGTGCCAGCACGACGCGGTCGAGACCTTCTTCCTTCCAGAACTGGACAGCCTTCCAGTTTGAAAGAGACTGCTGTGTGCTCAAGTGAACCTCAACATTCGGCGCCACTCTGCGGCATGTTTCAATAATAAGCGGATCTGCCACAATAATACCGGCAACGTTGGCGTCTCCAAGCGCTTTTAAATAGTCTTCAAGCCCGTCCATGTTTTCATTATGAGCGAAAATATTCGTTGTTACGTAGATCTTCGCGCCATATTTCTTTGCGAATTCAACGCCTTCTGCAATTTCTTCGATCGTAAAGTTATCGGCATTCGAGCGCAGCCCGTATTCCTGTCCCCCGATAAAGACCGCGTCCGCTCCGTAATGAACAGCGATTTTCAGCTTTTCAAGATTACCCGCAGGTGCGAGAAGTTCCGGCTTTTTCGTAATCACACGCTTTCCATTAACGATTGTGGATATTTTATCATTTACGGCAGTCATAGCTTAACCTCCTTTTGATTAATAAACCGTTTCCTTGAAGAAGAATCCGGTATCAATTTTTCTGTTTACTGGCTGGATGCTTTCAATGTGTTCGATCCAGTCTTCTTTTTTCGCTTCGTATTCGTCACGGTTTTCCACACACAAATCAATTGCTTCTCTGTACATTTTGGTGACTTCTATTAGGTATTCAGGCGTTTTCAAAACACCATCGATTTTGAAAGAATCAATTCCGGCATCTATCAATTCCTCGAGCTCATCAATGATGCACACATCGTTCGGGCTCATGATGTGAGTGCCGTTTTCATCTTCGAAAATCGGATATTTATTATCACGTTCTTTATCGTGTAAAAACATGCCTGATTCTTTTTTCTTTCTTTCAATGTCCATGACTTTGCCCTGATATTCAAAATAGTTTCCAATCAAAGAACGCTTCGATTGGAACATGCACGTCATTCCATGCACCTGGATTTCAATTTCGACTTCCGCATTTTCTTTAATCTCAACAATGCTGTCCATGTTTAATTCTCTGGCAAGCACAGAGCGCGCCGCACCCTTGCGTCCCCAGTAGTTGCATGTATAATAGTTGGTGCCTGTCGTTTCTGTGCTCCAATGAAGCTTCAGAGCAGGCGCAGATTCACGGGCAGCCATCAGCACGGCAGGATCGCCGAATACCGCTGCATCGACACCGGCTTCTGCTAAGAAAGCCAGATATTCGCCAAGCTCACCCACTTTATCGTTATGGAAAATTGCATTTACAGCAACGTATACTTTTGCTCCTTCTTTGTGAGCAATCTCTACGGCTTTTGTTACATCTTCACGAGAAAATTCTCCGGCTAATCTCAAGCCGTATCTCTGTTCCCCAACTAAAAACGCAGTTGCCCCCGCCTGTATGAGCGGCAAAATGTCCGCTGTGCTCGTCGGCGTCACTAAGAGCTCTGGTTTTTTCATGACGTTCACCTCTTCTTTTTACTAATCGCAAGTCCGTCCCCGACAGGAATAATCGCAGTTTGATAATCCGGATGATTCATCAGCCAATGATTATATTCATCAATTTTTGCTACAAGCCTGCGCCTTCTCTTCGGTTCTATTTTGCTGTAATCCTCTGCCACCAGACCTTTAAACAGCACGTTGTCTGTTATAATCATCCCGTCCGGTGAAAGCATCGGTTCATATAAATGAAAAAAGTTTTGATACTGACCTTTTGCAGCGTCAATAAAAATGACATCGTAAGGCGCGGTTACATGAACGGCGTCGGCTAATTCAAGCGCATCTCCGTAAAAAACATGAATCCGGTCATCAAGCTGAAATTCCTTGATATTGTTTACCGCTTCTTCATGCCGTTTCTCATTGCGTTCAATTGTATATATTTCAGCAGACGGCAGCTCCAGCGCCATTCGAATGGCTGAATAACCAATGGCCGTTCCGATTTCTAGTATTTTTTTCGGCTGTTTCACAGACAAAATTTGAAGCAGCACCTCCATGCCCGCTTTTTCCATAATCGGGACATGATGTTCTTCTGCATATGCTTCAAGCTTCTTCACGTTATCCGGCCGAGGCTTTAATAATGCTTCTATATAGTCATTTATTTGTTCATACCGGTCAGTCACTACAAACAGCCTCCCGTTCTAAAAAGGAGTGCCCCAGTCTTATGCGCAGGACACTCTCTGAATACATCATGATACATCGGTAAACAACCCGATATATTTTATCATAAAACCTTGCGGAAAGCGAACAAAAGGAGAGCTTTTTGCTCTCCTTTTATTTCTCATTTTTTGAGGAAATGTATTTTTCTTTTGCTTTATTATGCTCTTTTAGCGTTTTTGTAAATACGACCTCACCATTTGATTTGGCCAAGAAATACAGATAGTCCGTTTTATCCGGATGCAGCGCCGCTTCCCATGATGACATGCCGGCATTGGCAATCGGCCCTGGCGTCAGCCCTGTGTTTTTATACGTATTGTATGGTGAATCGATTTCCAGATCCTTATAAAGAACCCGATCTTTATGCTTGCCTGCCGCGTACAGGACGGTCGGATCTGTTTGGAGCGGCATTTTCTTTTTCAGGCGGTTATAAAAGACGCTCGCAATTTTATGGCGGTCGGCTTTTTCAGTCGCTTCTTCTTCTATCAAAGAAGCCATTGTCAGCAGCTTATGCACAGAAACTTTGTTTTTCTTCATTTCTGATTTATATGTTTCCACATAAGAATTTGTCTGCTTAATCATTGCCTTGATAATGTCTTCAAGTGATGTGTCCGGATCGTTAAAAGGGTATGTAGCCGGGAATAGGTACCCTTCAAGCGGGTGCTTAATGTTTTTATTGAAAACATCATTTGTCACAGTGTCCGGGAATTCTTTCTTCAGCTGATTGATAAATGTTTCATCGTCCAGCTTCGCTATGACTTGTTTTTTAGAGTATTTTGTTTCATCCGCAATAGCAGCCGCGATTTGGGTCAGCTGTGCTCCCTCAGTCACTGTGATTTGAAAAGCGTAACCTGTAGCCCCGCTTGTCAGCTTCTGAATAATGGCATCTAAATCCATACCTTTATTCAGATGGTAGAATCCGGCCTGAAACCCGGAAGCACCTTTATATTTCACATAGTACTGAAACGCCTTCTCGCTTTTTATGACATCATTTTTCTTTAATATCGATGCGATGGCTGAAACAGACGAACCGCTCGGAATGTTAATATTAACTGTCGTTTTACTGTCTTTTTCAACAGGTTCAAGCAATGATTTCCCATATAAAAATGCCCCGCCAATGATGAGAAACAGCACAACAATGGAAGACAGTATGATTCTTTTTTTATTAAAAAACGATTTTTTTTGCTGATTGATATACATTAGGTCTCCTCCCATCAGCTCTTATACTACATGATTCATTGTATTTCGGCAATTTATTACAAAAAGAGGCCTGCATAAAGCAGAAAAAAGCCGGAGCAGTATAGCTCCGGCTTTGGTTTGGCGCGATGTTTTACTCTTCGTCTTCGTCCGCTAAGAATGTGTTTAATGTTTCTTCGATCATATCCCATTCTTCGTCAGTTTCAATCGGGAATAGCTCACCGTTTTCACCGTCTTCGTTTGGCGTGAAGCTGGAAGCAAGAATTTCTACTTCTTCGTCATCTTTTGATTCGATTGGATAGTACAAGACATAAGACTTGCCAAACTCTTCGTTTTCAAATGTAAACAGCACTTCACAAAGCTGTTCATTTCCTTGATCGTCAACAATTGTAATATTTTTTTCGCCGTGTTCCATTTTCTTCACCTCTGGCTTTAATTTAAGCTGTCAAGATATCCTTGTAAAATCATAACAGCCGCCATTTTATCAATGACTTTTTTTCGTTTTTGCCTGCTGACGTCAGCTGCAATCAGCATTTTTTCAGCCGCCATTGTGGTAAGACGCTCGTCCCACAGCACAACAGGAACATTGTACGTTGTTTCAAGCACTTTCGCAAATGTTTGGCTGGCTTCGCCTCTCGGGCCGACTGTTCCGTTCATGTTCTTAGGAAAGCCGAGCACGATTTTATCTATAGTATAGTCCTTTATCAGTTCAGATAAACGGGATAAACCATAATCGCCTTCTGCTTCATTTATCTTTATGGTCTCAATGCCTTGAGCAGTCCAGCCCATTTCATCGCTCAGAGCTACACCGAGTGTTTTGGTTCCTAAATCGAGTCCTAATATTCTCATTCTTTATTTACGCCTCTTTATGCTGTTCTAAATAAGACTTTACCAATTCCTCGATTAATTCGTCTCTTTCAAGTTTGCGAATTAAATTGCGAGCGTCACGATGCCTAGGAATATAAGCGGGATCACCTGACAGCAAGTATCCGACAATCTGGTTGATTGGATTGTAGCCCTTTTCCTGAAGCGCGTCATACACTGTAATCAGCACCTCATTTACGTTAGTCTCAGCAGAATCATCGGAGAAATTAAATTTCATCGTTTTATCAAACGAGCTCACCGTTTTGCACCTCTTTCCCAAATTCGCAGGCAAAGTTCAGCCTGGGGTCCTAATCTTACCATCATTCTACACTACATGGGCGAATTATAAAACGGATTTCACCCAATCTTCTACAGAAGCCAAAGCTTCTTCTAATTTTTCCGGCTGTTTACCGCCTGCCTGCGCCATGTCCGGACGGCCTCCGCCGCCTCCGCCGCAAACTTCCGCAGCTTGTTTAACCAGCTTGCCGGCGTGAAGGCCTTTCTCAATGAGGTCCTTTGTGACTCCGGCAGAGATATTAACTTTATCGTTTTGTACCGCACCAAGCACGATCACCGCAGAGCCAAGCTTTGCTTTGAGTTCATCGACCATAGTGCGGAGATGATTCATGTCTTTTGCATTTACTTTTGCCGCAAGCACGTTTACGCCGTCAACTTCTTTTACTTTCGACAGGATTGCTCCTGCTTCCACGTTGCCTAGTTTTGCAAGAAGAGATTCATTTTCTCTTTGTGCATCCTTCAGTTCAGCCTGCAGAGCCGCGACCCGTTTCGGCACTTCTTTGATATTTGTTTTCAGCTCGTCAGCGGTCTGCTTCAATACAGAAATCTGGCTGTTCATTTCGACGTAAGCGCCTTGTCCCGTTACAGCTTCAATCCGTCTTGTGCCTGCTCCGATTCCGGATTCTGAAACGATTTTAAACAAGCCGATTTCTGCTGTATTTCTGACATGGCAGCCGCCGCACAGCTCTAAGCTGTAATCTCCAACTTGAACGACACGGACAATATCGCCATATTTCTCGCCGAACAGTGCCATCGCACCCATTTCTTTTGCTTCAGCGATCGGTTTCAAATCAACGCTGACCGGGATGCTCGCCCAGATCTTTTCGTTTACGATTCTTTCAATTTGTTCGAGCTCTTCTTTTGTCACTTGGCCAAAGTGCGAGAAGTCAAAACGAAGACGGTTTTCCGTTACAAGAGAGCCCGCCTGATTGACATGAGTTCCAAGAACATCTTTTAGAGCCTGATGCAATAAATGCGTTGCCGTGTGGTTTTTAATGACGCCGCTTCTCATATGGTCTTCAACTTCAGCCGTAACATGCAGGCCTTTTTGAACAGTACCGCTCTCTACAACACCTTCATGCACATGCTGGCCGTTCGGCGCTTTTTGAACATCTTTAATTCTTACAACGGCCTGCTCGTTTCGGAGATAGCCTTTATCGCCGATTTGGCCGCCGCTTTCTGCATAGAACGGTGTTTCATCAAGGATGATTTGAACGCTTTCTCCTTCATGAGCCTCTTCGATTAATTGGCCGTCCTGAAGAAGCACAATGATATTGGCATCAGCTTTGGTTTGAGAGTAGCCGACAAATGTGCTTTCATCTGTCACGTCGCGCAGTGCGCCGCCCTGCACCTGCATGCTGCCGACATCCTGGCGGGCGTTTCTTGCCCGTTCACGCTGCTGGTTCATTTCCTCCTCAAAGCCCTCATGGTCAACCGTCATGTTCTCGTCTTCTGCGTATTCTTCAGTCAATTCAACCGGGAATCCATACGTATCATACAGTTTAAACACATCAGCACCTGAGATAACGCTGCTGCCCTTGTCTTTTTCTTTTTTGATCATTTCTGACAGGATCGCAAGCCCTTCATTAAGGGTCTCATGGAAGCGTTCTTCCTCGGTTTTAATGACTTTTGCGATGAAATCCGCTTTCTCTTTCACTTCAGGATAGAAATCAGCCATGATTTCTGCGACAACCGGCACTAAATCAAACATGAACGGACGATGGATGTTGATCGTTTTGGCATAACGCACGGCACGGCGTAATAAGCGTCTTAATACATAGCCGCGGCCTTCATTTGACGGCAGCGCACCGTCACTGACAGCAAAGGCAACCGTTCTGATATGGTCAGCAATCACTTTAAACGCAGTGTCTTTCACATTGTCTTTGCCATATATTTCACCAGAAATCGATTCTGTTGCTTTAATGATCGGAACAAACAAATCGGTGTCAAAGTTTGTCGGAACATTCTGGATGACAGATACCATTCTTTCAAGACCCATGCCTGTATCAATGTTTTTCTTTGGAAGCGGTGTGTACGTTCCGTCAGGGTTATGGTTGAACTCTGAGAACACAAGGTTCCATACTTCCAGGTAACGGTCGTTTTCCCCGCCTGGGTAAAGCTCCGGATCTTCTGGATCATTACCGTATGCTTCACCGCGGTCGTAAAAGATTTCCGTATTCGGTCCGCTCGGCCCTTCACCGATATCCCAGAAGTTCCCTTCCAGACGGATAATTCTTTCTTCAGGAATACCGATTTTTTTCGCCCAAAACTCATATGCCTCTTCATCTTCAGGATGAACCGTAACAGAGAGAAGCTCTTTGTCGAAGCCAATCCACTTGTCGCTCGTTAAAAACTCCCAAGCCCATGTAATGGCTTCTTCTTTGAAATAATCGCCGATGGAAAAGTTTCCGAGCATTTCAAAGAAAGTGTGATGGCGCGCAGTTTTACCTACATTTTCTATATCGTTTGTTCTGATCGCTTTTTGAGCGTTTACGATTCTTGGATTTTCCGGCACGACACGGCCGTCAAAATATTTTTTCAGCGTCGCAACACCGCTGTTGATCCAAAGCAGTGAAGGATCCTCATGAGGCACTAATGACGCGCTTGGCTCTACCGCATGTCCTTTTTCTTTAAAGAAATCCAAAAACATTTGACGCACTTCCGCAGAAGTTAAGTGTTTCATTGTATTTCCTCCTCTATAAAAATCGAAATTCTCTTAAGTGACAGCAAAAAAGCCCTCCCCCTATGCAAACCAACGTTTACACAGGGACGAGAGCTGTCTCGCGGTACCACCCTGATTACGGGCATTCATTCGCCCGTCACCTTTAACCCTGTAACGCAGGATAAGCGGCAGTGATTAACTGCACTCAGGATTAGCTTCCTCCGATCTTCTGATAAAGCTCCTTTCAGCTTATGGAGCTTCTCTCTTTAACAGGGCTTCGGCGTACTCAGATCCGTCACTCGAGATTCGTATGTATTCTACGAGAAATTATAGACAAGCGGCACGCCGATGTCAATGCTCCGTCCTCATCCGTAAAAAATGGATCATCATTACTTTTAAAACAGCCGTCGCAGGAACAGCCAGAATCATCCCGACGATTCCCGCAAGCTCCCCTCCGGCAAGGAGTGCAAGCATGATAACGACCGGATGCATTTTAAGGCTTCTGCCGACAATGAACGGACTGAGGATATTTCCTTCCATAAACTGCAGAATAAACACCGTAATCACCACAACAAGAACCGCCTTCACTGAGATCGTCATCGCAATTAACAACGCAGGAACAGCTCCGATGAAAGGGCCAAAATACGGGATGACATTCGTTACTCCAGAGATAAGGCCAAGTATCAGTGGATACGGAAGCCCAAATACCCAGAACGAAATGCCTGCAATCACGCCAAGAATCAAGCAGACCAAAAGCTGGCCGCGGATATAATCGCCAAGCGAATCATCCACATCCCGCAAAAAGGCGCTGCCCCGCTTTCTCCACGACTTCGGAGTCAAGTACCATACTGTCTTTTTCATTAATTCAATGTCCTTCACCATATAAAACACGAGAAAAGGGATTGTTGCAGCAATTAAGAAGTAATCAAGCACATTGCGGATCCCGCTGATCGCACCCTCGATCGTTCCCGCAAAAAACGTCTCCGTCTGGCGGATCATTTTATCTATACGGTGATGCATACCATCAGGCCAGTCATCCGTATGGTTATGCACATGAAGAAGAAGCCCGTTATACGTTTCGGCAAACATGGGTATATTTTCTGACAAATCCGTCAGCTGCACGATTAAAACAGGCACCCCTTTATACAACGCCCAGCCAATCCCGCCAAAAAAAAGTACATAAATGACCAAGATGCTCAAAGTCCTAGGCAATCCTTTGCCATGCAGCCATTCCGTGACCGGAAGCAATAAATAAGATATAAAAATAGAAATGATCAAGGGAATAAAGATCGTTTTTATGACGAGCCAAAAGGGTGACCATAACATATCAAGCATAAAAAAGACATAGACTGTTAACAGAACCAGCAAACAAATAGCCACCCACAACAAAAGCTGCACCGGTTTTTGGAGCATCTGCTTTCACCTCACCTATATCTTTTGAGGTTTACACGGAATTATTCTTTATGTTTCTTTAGTTAGTCAGAAGTCATGGACATTTTTTCACATTTAATTTTCAGAAAAGTTTGATCATTTACTTTTTGGTCAAATTTTCTGATAGGAGGATTGCGATGATCACATTTCAAAATGTAAACAAGCATTACGGAGATTTTCACGTGTTAAAACAAATTAATCTTCAAATCGAAAAAGGTGAAGTCGTTGTTATCATCGGCCCATCCGGTTCCGGTAAAAGCACATTGCTCAGATGCATCAACAGACTTGAGACGATCAATGAGGGAGTGCTCACAGTAAACGGCACCGCCATTAACGACAGAAAAACTGATATCAATAAAGTGCGGCAAAATATCGGGATGGTGTTTCAGCACTTTCATTTATATCCACATAAAACAGTGCTGCAGAACATCATGCTGGCTCCGGTAAAAGTGCTTAGACAATCACCTGAACAAGCAAAGGAAACGGCGCGGTACTATCTTGAAAAAGTCGGCATCCCAGACAAGGCTGACGCCTATCCTTCCCAGCTTTCCGGCGGGCAGCAGCAGCGTGTTGCCATCGCAAGAGGACTGGCGATGAAGCCGGAGGTCATGCTGTTTGACGAGCCGACATCAGCACTTGATCCTGAAATGATCGGTGAGGTGCTAGATGTCATGAAAACACTCGCCAAAGAAGGCATGACAATGGTTGTCGTGACACACGAAATGGGGTTTGCCAAAGAAGTTGCCGACCGGATTGTCTTCATTGACGAAGGAAAGATTTTAGAAGAAGCAATGCCGGCTGAGTTTTACGCGAACCCAAAGGAAGAACGGGCCCGCTTATTCTTAAGCCGTATTTTAAATCATTAAAACAGAATGGGGGAGCTTGTATGAAAAAGATTTTTTCTTTAGCATTGATTTCTTTATTCGCTGTCATCTTGCTTGCCGCTTGCGGCAGCAAGGGATCAAACGGAGAAGCCTCAAAGGAGAGCAAAAAAGATACGCTAGCCGCCATTAAAGACAATGACAAAATTGTCTTCGGCGTAAAAACGGACACTCGACTGTTCGGTCTTAAAAATCCAAGCTCAGGTGAGATTGAGGGTTTTGATATTGATATTGCCAAACAAATCGCTAAAGACATTTTAGGTGATGAGAAAAAAGCTGAATTTAAAGAGGTCACCTCAAAAACAAGGATTCCTATGCTGCAAAACGGGGATATCGACGCCATTGTCGCCACAATGACGATCACTGATGAACGAAAAAAGGAAGTTGACTTTTCTGATGTCTATTTCGAGGCCGGGCAATCGCTTCTCGTGAAAAAAGGCAGCAAAATCAAGAGTGTCGAGGATCTTGACAAAGGCTCAAAAGTTCTTGCAGTAAAAGGCTCCACCTCCTCTCAAAACATTCGTGAAAAGGCGCCTGAAGCATCTGTTTTAGAATTTGAAAACTACGCAGAAGCCTTTACAGCCCTTAAATCGGGGCAAGGCGATGCCCTCACCACAGATAATGCGATTTTATATGGAATGGCCGATGAAAATAAAAATTATCAATTAACAGGAAAGCCTTTTACAGATGAGCCTTACGGGATCGCCGTGAAAAAAGGGCAATCTGCTCTCGCGAAAGAAATCAACGCTTCACTTAAAAAGATGAAGTCGGATGGCAGATACGATGAAATTTATAAAAAATGGATCAAAGAAGACCCAGCTGAATAACAACCATCCCGGGATGAGCAGGCGATGCTCATCCCAATTTGATAAGGAGTGAATAGGCAGATGAATGTGTCAATTCTTTTCGATAACTTCGGCATGTATATGGACGGTTTTTACCATACCTTGCTCGCAAGTGTTATCGCGCTGGCCGGCAGTTTTGTCCTCGGCGTCGCTGTAGCGGTTATGAGAATAACAGTCTTTAAGCCGCTGCAATGGCTAGGGACCGCATATGTAGAATTCATCCGCAACATCCCTCTTCTTTTAATTACCTTTGTTTTCTATTTCGGACTTCCAAACGCAGGCCTGAGGCTTGACGGTTTTCAAGCGGGAACGGTTGCTCTCACCATTTATACCTCTGCGTTTATCGCTGAAGCCATCAGAGCAGGCATCCAGTCTGTTTCAAAAGGGCAGATGGAAGCGTCACGCTCGTCAGGCTTTACCTACAGCCAAGCCATGCTCCATATCATTTTGCCGCAGGCAATCAAAATCGTCATTCCGCCTTTAGGCAATCAATTTTTAAACTTAGTCAAAAACTCTTCGATTCTTGGGGTTGTGGCCGGATTGGATCTTATGTACCAAGCCGATTTAGTTTCGTCGAGCACACTCGTTGTATTTGATGTTTATATTTTTGTGGCGCTTTTTTACTTAGTGCTGACGATTCCGCTTAGCATCGGTGTTAACTATCTGGAAAAACGGCTGGAAAAAAGCTATTGATAAGGAGTGAGTTACATTGGATTTCATCGGTGCTTATTCACAGGAGCATTTAGCGTTTTTATGGGATGGCTTTCTCGTCACCTTGTACGTTGCTTTCATCTCCATCATTCTGAGCTTTTTCTTCGGTTTAATCGCAGGCACCCTGCGTTATGCGAAAGTTCCCGTTCTTTCTCAATTGATTGCGGTTCTCGTTGAAACGATCAGAAACCTCCCCTTGCTGTTAATTATTTTCTTTACGTTTTTTGCCCTTCCGGAAATTGGTATTAAGCTTGAAATAACAGCTGCTGCAATTACAGCACTAACGATTTTTGAATCCGCTATGCTATCTGAAATTATCCGAAGCGGACTGAAATCAATTGACAAAGGACAAATTGAAGCGGCGCGCTCCTCCGGGCTGAGCTATACACAGACCCTGTTCTTTATCGTTATGCCGCAAGCGCTTCGCCGCATGGTTCCGCCCATCGTAAGCCAGTTTATTTCTTTATTAAAAGATACATCGCTCGCTGTTGTGATCGCCCTGCCTGAACTGATTCACAACGCGCAAATTATTAACGGCCAAAGCGCAGACGGCAGTTATTTTTTCCCGATCTTTTTACTTGCGGCCCTTATGTATTTCGCAGTCAACTACAGCCTTTCACTCGCAGCAAGACGCCTCGAGGTCCGGCAAACATAGAAAAGGATACTCTTTGGAGAGTATCCTTTTTGCATTAAAACATTTTCGTAATTCTTCTTCTCATCCGCTTCATGCTTCGATTATTCAGCATGTCAGATTGAGTCGCCATTCGGTACACGAGAGCTCCGGCTCCCATTGCCAAAAGAGAAGTCATCGTCCGATTCATCCTGCGCATCTCCTTTCATGATTAAAAATTGATGCTGCGTTCATCCTCAGAAAACAAATCATCCAAGCTGCTTAACGTTCCGTCTTCTTCCACCTGATGAGTTGCAATCTTCCCTTTCGCCACTGTCAGTTCAATAAAACAGCCCCAACAATAATATTGGTTCACGCCGATTTTGCCGATATCCTTACTTTTGCAATTCGGGCATATAAGCATAACTCACACCTCTATCCGTTCAGAACGATCTCGTCTTTCCGCACCTCGACAAGCGAATCCGCTCTTTGGATCTGGCGCTTGCTTCCCGCCAGGTCAGAAAAGAAACCGTCCGAGAGTTCATATGCTACGATTATGCCCCTGTCCAAACAAAAGTATACATCTTCCAGCATCCCCAATATATCGCCCTCTTGCGATTTCACAAGCTTCATCTTCATCTGCTCGTATGTGAAGCATGATTTCGGAAGAGGCAAAAGCTGTTCTGAACTGACCGAAGCCAATATGCGGTCATCAAGAATGGAAGAGATATCACACGCCCGTAATAGCGCATGATGATGATGCAAAAAGCGTTTTTGTGCAAGAATAAACCCAAGACAATCTCCTTTCAGAGAAAAACAAATATCGGAAATTGTCCCAAGATAACTAGAAGTTCGTTCTGAGTATACTGGGAATCCTTCTACTTCATGGCATGTTCTCAAAGTGTGATCAACCACCTTTTGTTGAACAGGCTTAGGTTTTGCTTTGCGCCTTAGACTCATACGATGAAATCAATTCCACTGCAAATGAAAAAACTCCCGCTTGCACGGGAGCATTTTATTGCTGTTCTTCTTTCATAAAATCGAATGGTGTAATGCCTTCCATGCCAATGTTGGCGTCGTGTACGCTGAACGGGAGCTCTTTTTGCAAAGCTTCAAGCTCGGCATCCATTTCCTCAACCTGTACGGACAGCCTGTTTTTCAAAGAGGTCTGTCTGACAGTTGCATCATTATTTTTTACGCCCCACTCCAGCGCCTCCTCCTCACCGCATAAAATGAGAAATTTCTTCGCTCTTGTAATCGCGGTATAAAGAAGGTTTCTTCTGAGCATTCTATAATAGCCTTTCACAACAGGCAAAACCACAATCGGAAATTCACTTCCCTGCGATTTATGAATAGAACAGCAATACGCATGGGTAAATTGATTAAAATCTTTTTTCGTAAACGTCATTTCATTGCCATCAAAAGAAACAACGGCCATGTCTTCTTTTTCTGTATTTTCCTTTGCATAAAATATCGACGTGATTTCGCCAATATCTCCGTTGAATACATTGTTTTCCGGCTGATTGACAAGCTGCAAAATTTTATCTCCGGTTCTGTAGACAACATCCCCGAACTTCAATTCTCTCCGTTTTTCTTTAGGAGGATTTAAAATGTCCTGCAGCATCACATTCAATTCATTAATGCCGGCTTTTCCTCTGTACATCGGAGCGAGGACCTGAATGTCCTTTGCTGTATAGCCTTTTTTCAATGCATTGGCGACAACCTTCTCAACTACTTCTTTGATTTGCGAGCCGCCGCAGCGAATAAAGGAACGGTCCTTTGTCGGGGCAGTCAAATTGTTCGGCAGCAATCCATTTTTCATCTGGTGGGCAAGCTCGACGATTGATGACCCCTCCGCCTGGCGATAGATGTCTGTCAGTCTCACAGTCGGAATCACCTGGGATGCCAGCAAGTCTCTGAGCACTTGTCCCGGACCGACAGAAGGCAGCTGGTCTTCGTCTCCGACAATGATGATTTGTATATGATCAGGGATCGCCTTGAACAAATGATTCGCCAGCCAAATATCAAGCATACTGGCTTCATCGATAATTAACAGCTTCCCTTCGATCGGCTGATCCTCTGTATGAGTAAAGCCTTCAGCACCGTTCCAGCCAAGCAGCCTGTGTATCGTGACTGCAGGGAGTCCCGTTGATTCACTCATCCGTTTTGCTGCTCTCCCTGTCGGAGCGGCCAAAACAATCGGAAAAGCTTCATCCTTTTTATAAGCTGACGGATCTAGTGACACACCGTGAAGCTCTCCGTAGAGCTCGACAATCCCTCTGATTACCGTCGTTTTCCCTGTTCCAGGACCGCCTGTTAAAAGAAGCATCGGCGAGGAAAGGGCTTTTTGAATCGCTTCCTTCTGGCTGGGGGCATACTGAACGTTCATCCGTTCTTCCAGTTCTCCCAACGCGAGCAAAAACTCTGATTCGGGAAACTGGTTCTCATATTCGGTTTGGCTAGCGATATGTTTCACACGCTTTGCAACGTTTTGTTCTGCGTAAAACAGCGAAGGAAAATAACAGCGGCCATCTTCTATGACAATGTCTTTATTTTCTCCAAGGGCAATAATCGCGTTAGCGGCATCCATTTCTGTGATGCGCTGCCCTTCCCTTGCTGACTGGTTTAACAGTGATTGAGTGTCGATGATCAGCTGTTCCGTTTCTATGTACGTGTGCCCCTCTGACAGACAAGTCGTTTCAAGCGTGTACAAAATAGCAGCTTTTACCCGCTCAGGATGGTTACCCGAAAGACCCATTCTGCTGCCCAGCTCATCCGCTTTCCCAAACCCGATGCCTTCTACATCCTTCACAAGCTGATAAGGATTTTCCTGAATCTTTTCAAGCGTCTCGGATTCATAGGCTTGATAGATTTTCATAGACAGCTGCGGGCCAAAGCCAAACTGATTCAAGGAAATCATGATTTGTTCCAGTCCCTGATGCCGCTGCAATGCGCCAGCCAGCGTGTCGGCTTTCTTTTTTGAGAGTCTGGGAACATCATAAAGCACTGAAGCATCAGCCAATATTTTATTAATGGCGCTGTCGCCCAGCTTTTTCACAATTTCTTCAGCTGTTTTTTTGCCGATCCCCTCGAATAAATCACTCGATAAATATTGAATGATGCCTTCCTTAGTCGTTGGAATCTCCTTTTTGAAATGCTCCGCCTGAAATTGGAGCCCGAACTTTGGATGGGTTACGATCTTTCCGTAAAACGTGTAGGTCTCTTCTTCTTGAAGCGCAGGGAAGTAGCCCGTCACGGATACGGCTTTATCTTCAATGGCTTCGGAGGTCTCTGTGACTTTCACTTTCAGAACCGTATATAAATTGGTGTCATTATGATAGATGACTGTGTTGACTGTCCCTTTTAAATAGGGCTCTTCCTCCAGTTTAAGCTGATCCGGATGCTGCTGCACGAGCTGTCCCTCCTCCTGTGCCTGTTATGATGGATCAATCAGTTTTTTAGCATGAAGCGCAAGCATATGATCTGGCTGGATATCGATTGCCTTGTCCAGCATTTCAATCGCTTTTTCTCGGTTTTCTTTATAAGCATAAGCGACACCGGCATTATAAAATGCATCTGCATGCCCCGGGTCTTGCTCTGTCACAGCTGCGAATTGGCTGAGCGCTTCGTCCAGCATGCCCTCGTTGGCTAAGCACATCCCGAATTGAAAACGCGCTTCCGTATCGTTTTCATTCAGTTCGACCGCTCTTTGTAAATATGGCAGTGCAAGCTTAGGCTGTTCGAGCTTGACAAGTACCGTTCCGAGCATGTAAAACAGGTCACCGTTTTCCATCCCCGCACGTAACGCTTTTTCAAACATGTCTTTGGCTTCTTTGTACATTTCTTTTACAACATAGACATTTCCTGCTCCATAATAAGCAGTGGCTGCGCTACTGTCTAATTCAAGCGCTTTATCATAAAACGCAAGCGCACGTTCCAGCTCGTTTACGGATGAAAGCAGGTTGGCAAAATTGATATAGGGAATCGCGTCTTCTTTATTTTCTTCAATCGCTTTTGTAAATGCCTCTGCCGCTTTCTCGTAATCGCCTTCCTGCATCGCCTCTATACCGAGTTGATTATAATCCACCGATCATCTTCCTTTCATTAAAAAACCCCAACTCAGTGTTGAGGTTTTTCATCTTTTATACGTACCACAATTTTGTTCCGTCTTTGTACACATCATCAATTGTCCCGCCGCCAAGGCATTCTTCGCCGTCATAGAAGACAACGGCTTGTCCCGGCGTTACAGCGCGGACTTGTTCATCAAAGATGACTTCCGCTTCACCTTCGCCAGTCATGCGCACTGTTACTTTATGATCCTCTTGGCGGTAACGGAATTTAGCCGTGCAGGAAATCTCTTCGCCCTTCATGATATCCGAACGTACCCAGCTGATATTTGTTGCTGTGATTTTGTCGGAATATAAAAGAGGGTTATGGAACCCTTGATCTACGTAGAGGATGTTCTTTTCAAGATCTTTCCCTACCGCAAACCACGGCTCGCCGCTTCCGCCGATGCCAAGGCCGTGACGCTGTCCGATCGTGTAGTACATCAACCCGTCGTGGCGGCCTTTTACTTCGCCGTCCATCGTCATCATATCGCCCGGCTGTGCAGGGAGATATTGGCTGAGAAACGTTTTGAAGTTGCGTTCGCCGATAAAGCAGATGCCTGTACTGTCTTTTTTCGTCGCCGTTGCAAGTTCTGCTTCTTTGGCGATTTCACGCACACGGCTTTTTTGAAGTTCGCCGATCGGGAACATGACTTTGCTCAGCGTATCTTCTGTCAGCTGATTCAAGAAGTACGTTTGATCCTTGTTTTCATCAATGCCGCGCAGCATTCTGACTTTTTCGCCGCTTCTGTCTACTCTTGCATAGTGGCCAGTCGCTAAATAGTCGGCGCCAAGTGACAATGCATGCTCCAAAAAGGCCTTGAATTTAATTTCTTTGTTGCACAGTACATCCGGGTTTGGTGTTCTGCCTGCTTTATATTCATCAAGGAAGTATTGAAATACCTTCTCATAATATTGCTTTTCAAAGTTTACGGCATAATACGGAATTCCGATTTGGTTGCAGACGCGGATCACATCTTCATAATCCTCTGTCGCCGTGCAAA
Organism: Bacillus sp. FSL R5-0416; assembly: GCF_037975425.1. Lineage (NCBI taxonomy): Bacteria > Bacillati > Bacillota > Bacilli > Caryophanales > Bacillaceae > Bacillus > Bacillus sp. FSL R5-0416. Next base: position 2,759,468 of record NZ_CP150252.1, read on the forward strand.
AACCGTTTTCGTCCGTATCATCCCAGTTTTTCATAAAGATTCCGATTACATCATAGCCCTGTTCTTTTAACAGCAGGGCCGCCACAGATGAGTCTACTCCGCCGGACATGCCGACGACGACTCTTGTATCCTCCGGCCGTTTTTCCATTTCATTCACTCCAATTACTACGCCGCCTTATTATGTCAGCCGTTTGACAACGTCGGCCACATGTTTGGCAGCAGTTTTCACTTGCTCAGCCGTATTGCCGAGGCCGAAGCTGATTCGAATAGAGGACGTCAGCCGGTCACTCTCTTCGCCGAACATAGCAGTCAGAACATGTGACGGCAGGACTGAACCGGCCGTACACGCTGAACCGCTGGAGACAGCGACACCCGCCATATCAAGATTGACCAGCAGCGCTTCCACTGACACACCGGGGAAATAAAGATTCAGAACATGCGGCAGACTATGCTCTTTGTCCCCGTTGATCTCGAATGCCACACCTGCATCTCTAAGCGTGTCGGCAAAGATTGCTTTAAACGATTGATACTTCTCGTTTTTTTCGTCCCGTTCTTCACTTGACAGCTTGATCGCTTCTTTCAGCCCGACAATGCCTGGAACATTTTCGGTTCCGGCACGGCGTTTTCTTTCTTGCTCTCCTCCGAATAAAAGCGGTGAAAGCTTCACATCTTTACTAGCATATAAAAAGCCTGTCCCTTTTGGCCCGTTGAGCTTGTGCCCGGAAACAGACAGAAGGTCAATATGGCTGTTTTTCACATCAATTGGCAGCAACCCGAATGCCTGAACAGCATCGGTATGAAAATAAGCTTTGTGTTCCTTTAACAGCTCACCGATTTCTTCGATCGGCTGCACTGTTCCAACTTCATTATTTCCATACATCACTGTCACAAGGATTGTATCATCACGCAGTGCTTCTTTCACCTGTTTTGCACTGACTCTTCCATTTTGGTCAACGTCCAGATACGTTATGTCAAATCCGTCTTCCTCAAGTTTTTCACATGTGTGAAGCACGGCGTGATGCTCAATTTTTGTTGTGATGACATGTCTGCCAAGATCTTTTCTTGTAAGTGCGGTTCCCATGATCGCCAAGTTATCAGCTTCCGTTCCCCCGCTTGTAAAAATGATCTCCTGCTCTGCCGCTCCGATTTCTGCTGCGATCTGCGCTCTTGCTTCATCCACCCATTTTCGAGATTCTCTGCCAAATGAATGAATACTGGAGGGATTACCGAAACTGCCGGAGAAGTGCGGTATCATTTTTTCCAGCACGCGCTCATCCATCGGAGACGTTGCGGCATGATCTAAATAAATCCGTTCCATTATGTTTACACCTCTGATCTAAATATAGAACATATAAGCTTCTTGCTCTCCGTCTGTATAGCTGGCAAGATCCTCTAATGTTGTACTGTCTAAAACCTCTTTTACAGCATCCCGGATGCGAATCCAGAGCTCACGCTTGGCAGGCTCCTCATCTTCCAGCACTTCAACAGGGCTGATCGGCCCCTCAAGCACACGGATAATATCTCCCGCGGTAATGGCATCCGGCTCACTGCCTAATACATATCCGCCATATGCGCCTCTGATGCTTTTCACTAAACCGGCATTTCTGAGCGGCGATACCAGCTGCTCCAAATAATGCTCGGACAAATTATTCGTCTGTGCGATGCTTTTTAATGAAGTCGGGCCTTCACCGTGCTTTTTTGCAAGCTCGATCATAATGGTGAGCCCGTATCTTCCCTTAGTTGATATTTTCAACATGAACACCTCTGTTATTTCATGATTTTCCACATTTATAATGGTAATTTCTATATGTTTCGTCCGTTTATTATCTTATAGACCAACTGTTATTATAACATACCTTCAGCGAATTTTCATTGAGGCAGAAGGAAAGGGGCCTTTACCCTTTTCTAATGTACGGTTTTCCGTTACCCTGTAATTAAGTAAGGAGAGATGATAGATGAAGCCATTGGCATATCGGATGCGTCCGACAAAAATAGAGGATATTATCGGCCAGCAGCATCTGGTGGCTGAAGATAAAATTATTGGCAGAATGGTCCAGGCAAAACATTTGTCATCCATGATTTTGTACGGGCCGCCCGGAATTGGAAAAACATCAATCGCAACAGCAATCGCCGGTTCAACAAGTATTGCTTTTCGAAAGCTGAATGCTGTCATTAACAATAAAAAAGATATGGAAATCGTAGCTCAGGAAGCCAAGATGTCCGGCCAAGTGATTTTGATTCTGGATGAAGTCCACAGGCTGGATAAAGGAAAACAGGATTTTCTATTACCCTATTTAGAAAACGGGATGATCATTTTGATCGGAGCAACGACGGCTAACCCGTATCATGCCATTAATCCGGCGATCAGAAGCCGGACCCAGATTTTTGAGCTTGAACCGTTAACACCTGATCTGATTAAACAGGCACTGGAACGCGCGCTCCATGATGAGCATCGGGGCCTTGGCACCTATTCTGTATCCATTGATGATCAGGCGATGGAGCATTTTGCCCACGGATGCGGAGGAGATGTCCGCTCCGCTTTAAATGCGCTTGAGCTTGCCGTGTTGTCAACGAAGGAGTCAGCAGACGGTGAAATTCACATTACATTAGAAACCGCGGAAGAATGCTTGCAGAAAAAAAGCTTTTCTCACGATAAAGATGGTGACGCGCATTATGATGTACTGTCCGCTTTTCAAAAATCGATCCGCGGCTCTGATGCCAACGCTGCTCTTCACTATTTGGCTAGATTAATTGAAGCCGGTGATCTGGAGAGCATCGCAAGACGATTGCTTGTTATTGCCTATGAAGATATCGGTTTAGCAAGCCCGCAAGCCGGCCCTAGAGTGCTGAACGCTATTCAGACCGCTGAGCGAGTCGGGTTTCCTGAAGCGCGAATCCCGCTGGCCAACGCAGTTATTGAGCTTTGCCTCTCACCGAAATCAAACTCTGCCATTCTGGCAATCGATGAGGCCCTGGCAGATATCAGAGCCAGAAAAATTGGGGATGTCCCGAAGCATTTAAAAGACGCGCATTATAAAGGAGCTCAGGAATTAGGAAGAGGAATCGACTATAAATACCCGCACAATTACGACAGCGGTTGGGTCGAACAACAATACCTCCCTGATCCTCTTAAAAATAAGCAATACTATAAGCCGAAACAGACAGGAAAATTCGAATCCGCCTTAAAGCAGGTGTACGATAATTTAATGAAAAGAAAATAAAACAAAAACAGCCTTGATCATTAAGGCTGTTTTTATGCATTATTTATCCTTCACACGTTTGATTTCAATGTCTTTCAAAAGATCCATGACAACATGTCCGCCCATAATCAAACCTGCAACTGACGGCACAAAAGCATTAGAGGAAGGCGGCATTTTTGCTTTACGGATTTTCGCTTCGTCATTTCCCACTTCTTTTCTGACATCTTCCCGAATGACAATCGGGCTTTCATCAGAGAAAATCACTTGAACGCCTTTTTTGATCCCCTCTTTGCGTAATTTCGTACGAACGACCTTCGCAATTGGATCAGTGTGCGTTTTTGAGATATCAGCGATTTGGAAGCGTGTCGGATCCGTTTTATTTGCAGCACCCATGCTGGAGATGAGCGGAATATCCCGTTTTAGACATTCTTTCATTAAATGAATTTTATAACAAATGGTGTCTGACGCATCAATGACATAGTCAAGATCATAGTCAAAAAACTGCTCATACGTTTCCTCCGTATAGAACATTTTTAACGAGATTACTTCACACTCCGGGTTAATGTCTGCGATCCGCGCCTTCATTAAATCAACTTTCGGCTGTCCGACAGTTGAAAGCAGCGCGTGAAGCTGACGGTTTACATTTGTAATGTCGACATCATCTTTGTCGACAAGCAGAATGCGGCCGACGCCTGACCGCGCGAGAGCTTCCGCCGCGAACGACCCAACTCCCCCGACTCCAAGCACAGCAACTGTGCTGTTTTTCAGCGTTTCAAGGCCTTCTTTTCCGATAGCTAATTCATTGCGTGAAAACTGGTGTAACAAGAACCTCACTCCACATTCGTATTCTGGTTTCATCTATAAAATGGCTGATCCATGAGCAGCCGTTTTTCTGCGCACAAAAAATAAAGTCCCAATAGTGCCGTTGCAGCTTTCCTTTGTTTTGAACCCGCTCTCAGCAGGTGGGTGCCCTCTTTTAAATCTTGTAAGTCCTCTTTACCGAATGAAAAGAGGCATGTACGCCATTTAAAAATGCGGGCTCCCAAATCAAAAAAATGTTCGGTCAAAACTAGGTGTACAACTAACACATCAGGACTTTATTTAACTTGTCAAAATCATATCACAGACGATTTTGATTTTCAAGAATCGAACTGCACATTCAGTTCTTAACTTTTTTCTTGATAGAAAGATGAAGCTCGTCAAGCTGAGCGTCACTTACTTCTCCAGGCGCCTCTGTCATCAGGCAGCTTGCACTTGCCGTTTTCGGGAATGCAATCGTATCTCTCAGGTTCGTACGTCCTGCGAGAAGCATAACGAGACGGTCTAAGCCAAGTGCGATTCCGCCGTGCGGAGGAGCGCCGTATTCAAATGCTTCCAGCAGGAATCCGAACTGTTCAGCCGCTTCTTCTGGTGAGAAGCCGAGAAGCGCAAACATTTTTTCCTGAATATCCTTTTCGAAAATACGGATTGAACCGCCGCCAAGCTCATAGCCGTTTAAGACGAGGTCATAGGCTTGTGCTTTCATGTCTTCAGGCGCTGTTTCAATCAGCTCAAGGTCTTCTCGGACAGGCATTGTGAACGGATGGTGCGCTGCGTAAAAACGGCCTTCTTCCGGATCATGCTCTAATAGCGGCCAGTCAATGACCCATAAGAAATTGAACAGGTTTTCGTCAATCAGCCCGCGCTCTTTCCCAAGCTTTAAACGCAGCGCGCCGAGTGATGCGGCCACAACTTCAAATTGATCCGCTCCGAACAGCAACAAATCACCTTCAGCAGCATCAAGTGCTTCAATCAGCTTAGACTGCTTTTCTTCATCAAAGAATTTAGCGATCGGTCCTTTCACTCCGTCTGCTTCAACTTTCACCCAGGCAAGTCCTTTCGCCCCATAGTTTGCAGCAAAAGCGCCAAGAGCATCGATGTCTTTTCTGGAGTAATCGCCGGCACCGCCTTTTACGTTGATGGCTTTGACCACACCGCCGTTTGCTACAGCTGATGAGAATACTTTAAATTCCGTATCCTTCACAATGTCAGACACATCTGTCAAAAGCATGTCAAAACGCGTATCAGGTTTATCAGAACCGTACTTGTTCATTGCTTCGTCATACGTCATTCGAGGAAGAGGAAGCTTAATTTCCACGCCTTTTGTTTCACGCATAATCTTTGCCATCATATCCTCAGCCAATGACATAATGTCTTCCTGGCTCATAAAGGACATTTCAATATCAATTTGCGTGAACTCAGGCTGGCGGTCCGCACGCAAGTCTTCATCACGGAAACAGCGGGCAATCTGATAATACCGTTCAATGCCTGATACCATCAGAAGCTGTTTAAATAGCTGCGGAGACTGCGGCAGCGCGTAGAACTCACCTTCGTGCACACGGCTCGGCACCAAGTAGTCACGTGCGCCTTCAGGCGTGCTTTTTGTTAAAATCGGCGTTTCAATATCAAGAAACCCGTTTTCATCTAAAAAGCTGCGGACAGCTTTCGTCACATTATGACGCATCTGCATCGTTTGAAACATAGCCGGTCTGCGCAAATCTAAGTAACGGTGTTTTAAACGAACGTCCTCTGACACTTCTTCTGCTTGATCAGAAATCGCAAATGGAGGCGTCTTTGCAGCACTTAGTACTGTCACTCCGTCAGCGTGAATTTCGATCGCACCTGTCTTCAAATTCGGATTGACTGTTCCTTCTTCCCGCGCCACTACTTTTCCTTGAACATCAAGCACGTATTCATTTCTGATGCCTTCCGCAACAGCAAGCGCTTCTTTTGACACATCGGGGTTGAAAACGACTTGAACAATTCCCGTACGGTCACGCAAGTCAATAAAAATCAATCCGCCGAGGTCTCGTCTTTTTTGGACCCAGCCTTTCAGCGTTACAGATTCGCCAATTGCTTTTTCAGTTATATCACCGCAATAATATGTTCTTCCAAACAATGCGTTTCACTCCTTATCCCTTTTGGTTTGCCTTCATCACATGTATAAATTCATCAAGTGCCACTTCAATCTGTTCGCCCGTCTGTGCATCCTTTACATTGATTTTGTTTTGGGCAAGCTCATCTTCACCCAAAATCGCAATAAATCTGGCATTTAAGCGATCAGCTGTTTTAAACTGGCCTTTCATTTTCTTATTTTCATAATCGATTTCACTGGAAATGCCTGCTTCTCTCAGTTTGTACACCAATGAAACAGAATAATCCTTTGCTTTTTCGCCGAGTGTGACGATATAGCAGTCGATTCCCTTATCAACAGGCAGCTCTCTTTTTTCAGCATCAATTGCGGCAAGCAAGCGTTCGATGCTCATCGCAAATCCGATGCCCGGTGCTTCAGGTCCGCCGATCTGTTCGACAAGCCCGTCGTAGCGTCCGCCGCCGGCAAGTGTCGTAATCGCGCCAAAGCCTTCCGCATTGCTCATAATTTCAAATGCGGTGTGGTTGTAATAATCCAGCCCTCTCACAAGGTTCGGATCGATTTCATACGAAATGCCAAGATCATTTAAGTATTGTTTCACTTTGTCAAAATAAGCGGCTGATTCTTCATTTAAATATGTCAAAATCGAAGGTGCCGATTTCATCAGCTCATGATCCCGGTCTTTTTTGCAGTCCAAGATTCTAAGCGGGTTCGTGTGCAGCCGGGACTGGCAGTCTGAACAAAATTCTTCGATGCGAGGCTCGAAGTGTTTCACAAGCGCTTCTCTGTAGCTTTTGCGGCTATCTTGATCGCCGAGACTGTTTATGACAAGCTTAACGTTTTCTAAACCTGCTTTTTCATAAATACTCATCGCAAGCGCCATTACTTCAGCGTCGATTGCAGGGTCTTTCGAACCAATCGCTTCAATTCCAAACTGATAAAACTGGCGGTAACGGCCCGTCTGAGGACGTTCATAACGGAACATCGGCCCGACATAATAAAGCTTTGTCGGCTGTACAGGATTTGCGAACAGCTTGTTTTCATTAAAAGCGCGAACCGCAGCAGCTGTTCCCTCCGGACGAAGCGTCAGGCTTCTGCCTTTGCGGTCCTCGAAGGTATACATTTCTTTTTGTACGATATCCGTTGATTCCCCGACGCCTCTGGCAAACAGTTCTGTATGCTCAAAAATCGGTGTGCGGATTTCTTTATATTGATAAGTGCGGCAAGTGTCTCTCATAATTTGTTCAACATACTGCCAGCGATCTGATTCTCCAGGCAGAATATCCTGTGTTCCTCTCGGAATGTTATATCCCATAGGTAGACCTCCTTATGTATTCCTTATAAAATATCCAATGATCGTTAATGATGAAAATGAAAAAAACTCTCGCCCCTACTATACATGATAGTAGGGACGAGAGTTATACCCGTGGTGCCACCCTAGTTGGAATACGTTCATATTCCCGCTCGATCCTTTAACGCAGGTTCACGTTCACTGCCTAATGGCGTTATTCACGCGTTCAGCAGGAAACCTCCGGAGTGTTGTTTCGAGAAAGACGCAATGGGATCCGCTTTCAGCCTGGGGCGGGTTCCTCTCTAATCATGCAATCTGACCTACTCTTCTCCATTATTGGTTCAAATCTTTCATCATTTGCTATGTACTCAATTTCTATTATAATAATGGGATTGGGGTTCTCTGTCAAGCTTTATTCCGGTTGTTTTTCCTCAGCGCTGCTTCTTTGGACATAAGACCAAATTCAGATGCTGTTTCCGTAAGATAACCAGTCGTATCGGGATCTGCGTGATCGCTGTAATGCAGATTCGCTTCACCGTCGTGAAATGCACGTCCCATTTTTGGATGATATTTCATGATTTGCACACCTTTTTGATTGTATTTACGCTTAGTATAAACAAATCATTTTATTTTTATTTAAAAATCAGAAAGGACTTTACGATATTAAACAAGAATGCTTTTTTAATGATCATCAGAAAGGAGGACACAATGAACAAGAAATACTTTGTCCTTATTGTATGTATTATTTTCACCGCAGCGCTATTCCCGACCTCTTCATTCGTTACAGCTGCTCAAGGAGAAGCGGTCATCGCAACAGATGAAATGAACGTCAGAAGCGGCCCTGGGCTTAGCTACGGCATTACAGCGGAAGTAAAAAAGGGAGAACGCTATCCAATTTTAAAGGAAGATGGAGACTGGGTGCAGATACAGCTTGGTTCCGGAGAAAAGGGCTGGGTAGTCTCCTGGCTTATTACAAAGGAAGACCAGGCCAGCACAAGCTCCTCAGGAAGCAGTGACACTGTGACATCAACAGACCCCGATCTGCGGATGAGAAGCGGCCCGGGCACTTCCTACGAAGTCATCGGCAAATTCCCGCAAGGCAGCCAAGCATCTGTCATTGATAAAGATTCGGGCTGGATCAAGATATCCTATCACAGTGCCACCGGGTGGGTATCATCTGAATATGTCACATCAGGAGGCAGCAGTTCAGCGTCTGATGAGAGTGACCAAACCGAGGATTCCGGTGCGTCAACGACGGGCACAGTCGGTGTTTCTTCGCTAAATGTAAGAGCCTCCGCCTCACATGACGCGGCAATTATAACAAAACTTGATCGCGGAACGAAACTGACGGTTCTCAACGAGAAAAATGGCTGGGCTCACATTGAGGTGAACGGGCTAAAAGGCTGGGTTGCAAGCCATTACCTTTTGACTAGTTCTGTTCCAGCTGATGATTCAGCAAATGCCGGCAGTTCATCCTCCGCTAAAAAAGCCTATATCATGTACGGAGGAACGAATCTAAGAAGTGATGCGTCAACATCAGCTTCGATCGTTGAGCGCGCTGCCAAAGGAGATTCATACACCATTACCGGTTCAAAGGGAAGCTGGTATGAAATAAAGCTTGATAACGGGCAAACTGCTTATGTAGCCAATTGGGTGGTCCAAACGTCTAAAAGCGCAGAAGAAGCAGGTGAACCGCCAGTCTCTGATTCCCCGTCTGGAAACGGCTCTCTAAACAATAAAACGATTATTGTTGACCCGGGACATGGAGGAAAAGACAGCGGAACGATCGGGTATTCGGGGAAATTCGAGAAAAACCTGACGATCAAAACGGCAAAACTGCTCGCCAGCAAACTTAGATCGGCTGGCGCGGATGTATATGTGACACGCCAGGATGATACCTTTGTCAGCCTGCAGTCACGGGTCTCTACGTCTCACTACCGCAACGCTGACGCCTTTATCAGCATTCATTATGACAGCTATGCGGATACCTCTACAAGAGGCAGTACAGCATATTACTACAGTCCTGCCAAAGATCAGGAACTCGCATCAGATGTCCACTCAGAAGTGGTGAAGCGTTCTTCCATTCCAGACCGCGGCGTATTATTCGGAGATTATTATGTGCTCCGGGAAAACAGACAGCCCGCTATGCTGTACGAGCTGGGATATGTAAGCCATCCGCAGGAAGAAGCCATTGTACATAGCAATTCATACCAAGAAAAAGTAACAGATGGGATCGAAAGCGGATTAGAGAAATACTTCCAATAAAAAAAGCTGCCTTTTGGCAGCTTTTTTTATTTTGAATCCATAATGAGCGTAACCGGTCCGGAGTTTGTAAGCTGAACATCCATCATTGCTCCAAACGTTCCGGTCTCCACTTTGATTCCTTTTTCACGAAGCAGGTCATTCCATTTTTCATAAAGACCTAAAGCTTTATCAGGTTTGGCCGCGTTCATGTAGTTCGGCCGGCGCCCTTTTTTCGTATCTCCATAAAGCGTAAACTGTGAGACGGATAAAATCTCTCCTCCTATATCTACAAGAGACAGATTCATTTTTCCTTCACTGTCATCGAAAATACGGAGATTGACAACTTTATCGGCTAAATAAGCTGCATCATCTTCTGTATCATCATGAGTGATGCCGACCAGCACCATGAGGCCTTGTCCAATTTGGCCGACGACCTCTTCGTCCACTGTAACGCTTGCTTCTGTTACTCGCTGAACAACTAATCTCATTTTCTAACCCCTTTAGTTCATGACGCGGCGCACAGAGTAGATATCTCTAATCTGTTTAATACGCTCGACGACTTTGTGCAAGTGATTGATATTCTGAATAAAAATCGCCATATGAATGGTTGCCACTTTATTGCGATCCGATTTGCCAGAGACAGATGAAATATTTGTTTTCGTTTCATTCACTGCCTGCAGCACCTCGTTCAGCAATCCGCGGCGGTCATACCCAAGAATCTCTATCTCAACATTGTATTCCTTGCGCTTTTGAACCTGTGACTCATGCTCCCACTCTACCGGGATCAGCCGCTCTTGGGCTTCATTCGTTTTGACATTCGGACAGTCTTCGCGATGGACCGAAACCCCTCTGCCTTTTGTGATAAAGCCGACAATATCATCACCTGGCACAGGATTGCAGCATTTTGATAAACGGACAAGGAGGTTGTCGATGCCCTTGACACGAACGCCAGCTTCCCGTTTTCTTCCTTGCGGGTACGGCTTAGGTTCCCCAGTAACTTCCTGAACGATCTTTTCCTGTTCTTCCTGATCGCGCTGCTTTCTCTCTTTTTCTGTTAGGCGGTTCGCCACCTGCAGAGCCGTAATGCCGTTGTAACCGACCGCCGCGTACATATCCTCTTCATTTGAGAAATTAAATTTGTCAGCAACCTTTTGAATATTCTCCGGCGTTAAAACATCCTTCAATTCAAAATCCAGGTTTTTAATTTCTTTTTCGACCAACTCACGGCCTTTTTCGACATTTTCTTCACGCCGCTGTTTCTTAAAGAATTGACGGATTTTATGCTTCGCTTGGGATGTTTGGGCAAGCTTCACCCAATCCTGGCTCGGACCGTAGGAATGCTTAGAGGTGAGAATTTCAACGATATCACCTGTCCGAAGCTTATGGTCAAGCGTAACCATTTTTCCGTTTACTTTGGCACCGATTGTTTTATTGCCGATTTCAGAGTGAATCCGGTAAGAAAAATCAATCGGAACAGAACCGGACGGAAGCTCGATTACATCTCCTTTTGGCGTAAAGACATACACCATATCAGAGAACAAATCAATTTTGAGCGATTCCATAAATTCTTCTGCATCTGTCGATTCATTTTGAAATTCTAAAATTTCACGGAACCAAGAAAGCTTTTTCTCAAAGGTTGCACCTTCATTGGCTGCTTTTCCTTCTTTATAAGCCCAGTGAGCCGCAACCCCGTATTCCGCTATTTCATGCATTTCAAAGGTGCGGATCTGCACTTCAAGCGGATCGCCTTTAGGCCCAATAACCGTTGTATGAAGCGATTGATACATATTCGGCTTCGGCATTGCGATATAATCTTTGAATCTGCCGGGCATCGGTTTCCAGCATGTGTGAATGATGCCAAGCACCGCGTAGCAGTCCTTTATGCTGTTCACAAGAATACGGACAGCCAGCAAATCGTAAATTTCATTGAATTGCTTATTTTGCAGCACCATTTTTCGATAAATGCTGTAAATATGTTTCGGGCGTCCCGAGAAGTCAGCCTTGATATTTACTTCTTCGACACGTTTCTTCACTTCATTGACAACCTCATCAACATAAAGCTCACGTTCTGCACGTTTCTTCTTCATGAGGTTGACAATTCTGTAATATTGTTGAGGGTTCAAATAACGGAGCGCCGTATCTTCCAATTCCCACTTAATTTTTGAAATCCCGAGACGATGCGCCAAAGGAGCAAAAATTTCCAGCGTTTCATTGGAGATTCTCCGCTGTTTTTCCTGAGGCAGATGTTTCAGTGTCCGCATATTGTGAAGACGATCCGCCAGCTTGATCAATATGACCCTGATATCTTGAGCCATAGCGACAAACATTTTGCGATGATTTTCCGCCTGCTGTTCCTCTTGAGATTTATATTTAATTTTGCCGAGTTTCGTTACGCCGTCTACAAGCATTGCCACTTCTTCGGAAAATGCTTCTTTCAGGTCATCGAGCGTCACATCTGTATCTTCCACGACATCGTGCAAAAATCCGCCCGCGATTGTGGAAGGGTCCATTTCAAGATCGACGAGAATCCCCGCAACCTGAATCGGATGAATAATATATGGCTCGCCCGATTTGCGGTATTGCTCGCGATGAGCATCTTCAGCGTACAGATATGCTTTTTCGACAAATGCGATATGCTCATCAGATAGATAGCTGCGCGCTTTATCTATAACTTGCTCGGCAGTCAATACTTGTTCGTTCGCCATGGAATCACCTTTTTTAAAATGTAAACTGTATTGTAGTTTATTATCAAGAAAAAAACGAAAGATGTAAAGAGCAGAAGTTCAAATAGCCAAATATTATATAAAATAAATGCAAAACAATAGGAAAAAAGCACCCTGACATGGAGTGCTTTTTCGTTATGCGGTTATCCTTAGTATTTCATCAATGTTAAGATGTCGTAATCTTCGAGCTTATTTCTGCCGTCAAGGTAAGAAAGCTCGATTAAGAAAGCGATACCAGCAACAACGCCGCCAAGTTCTTCAACAAGTTTGATTGTCGCTTCAATTGTGCCGCCTGTCGCAAGCAGGTCATCCGTAATAAGCACACGCTGACCAGGCTTAATCGCATCTTTGTGGATCGTTAATACGTCTTTTCCGTATTCCAAGCCATAATCCACTTTGATTACTTCACGAGGCAACTTGCCTTCTTTGCGGACCGGCGCAAAACCTACGCCAAGCGCGTAAGCAACGGGACAGCCGATAATAAAGCCGCGCGCTTCAGGGCCAACGACCAAATCAATTTGCTTTTCTTTCGCATATTCAACAATTTGATCTGTGGCATAGCGGTATACATCGCCTTTATCCATCAGTGTCGTAATATCTTTAAATTGCACGCCCTCTTTCGGGTAATCCGGTACAATTGTTACGTATTGTTTTAAATCCATCTGTTTTATGTCCTCCTCGTACTTTCATAAGCCTCTGAATCTTGTTTCATCAGCTTATTCAGCCATTCCTTCAGCTCTTCAGCAGAAGAATAATTCAGCTTTTGATCCAGTTCCATCAGCTGCTGTTTCGCCTGATATGTTTGTGAGTCTGTTAAGTCGCGTTTCTTTGCTCCGCTCACAACAGACAGCACACCATTCTCTATTTTAACAAAACCGAGATCAAAAAACACCTTTGTCATGAAATTGATTGTTTCAACGGACCAGCCTTTATGTTTTGCAAGCTCTGAACCGTGTTTTTTCACGTCAAAAGCGCCTCTTTTCAGCAAGAACGCATAATACCATTTAAAGTGGTCTCTTGCGGGAAAAGTTGATAAAAAGTGGTCCTCATGATTGAGAAAAATAAAATATATCCGCTCAGGCGCCTTGCCTTCCAGCAAACGGGCGAGCATGTCCAGCGAAGGCGGCGGATCCAGTAATACAATATATGCACCATCGAGGTCAAACGCCTTTGCTTGATCTTTAGAACTGATGACGTGCACTTCTCGGCGAAGGTCTTCAGTTTGAAGTAATGTTGTTGAGTCTTCTTTGAAAGAGACAATGGCCCGTTTAGCAGATGGAAGGGCGGAAACTGTGTCTTCCCACGTCCGTTTTCCCCTTAAATCAAACAGCTGCCATTCAGAAACAGCGGCATCCTTTATCATAAGCTGCGGCTTTTTTCGATTGTTCCATTCGTTGATTGACATCTCACCGACAATGGAAATTCTTGAACCCGGTACGATGCCTTCTTGAAGCTCGCCTTTATTAAAACCGACGCAATCAAGCTGGGACGACTCGTTTCTGATCGTCATTTTGACATGAGTTTTATTTGCCCCTATCTTGCGGACATCTTCCAGTACTGCGTTTTCTACGAGAACGTGCGGTTTCGGGTTAAGCATGCCAAAAGGAGACAGCATGTTCATTTCTGCGATGCTTTCAACTGTAATGTCCTCGACGCCGCAGACAAGGTCGACTTCCTGTACGGGAATAAAATCCTCTTCCGTAAGCGTATTGTCCGCTATTTCATTCAGCCTGCTTCGCAAATCCGGCACATCTTCGGCTTTCAGCGTCATCCCCGCAGCCATTGGATGGCCGCCGAAATGAGGAAGAATATCTCTGCATTCAGAAAGGCTCTCAAATAAATTAAATCCTCTGATGCTTCGGGCCGAACCTTTAGCGATTCCCTTTTCTTCATCAATACCAAGAACAATGGCCGGTCGGTAGAAACGGTCCACAAGCTTTGAAGCCACAATCCCGACGACTCCCGGGTTCCATCCGGCTTTGGCCACGACAATTGCAGTTTGATCGAGCCCTTGCTGTTCAACCATTTCAATCGCTTCATTCGTCATTTTGCTGACCATTTTTTGGCGCTCTTTGTTCAGCTGGTCAATTTCTGCGGCAAGCTCTTCCGCTTCAAACGAATCCTCTGACATAAGCAAATGAACAGCGGGATCCGCCTGTTCGATTCTTCCAACGGCATTCAGCCTTGGTGCGAGCTGAAATCCGACTGTTTCTTCGTTCGCTTCTCCGATGTCTCCGCCTGACAGCTTAATCAGCTCTTTTAAGCCGAGCCGATTTGTCCGTCGAAGCCTTTCAAGTCCTAGTGTTGCAATTAATCTGTTTTCGTCATGCAGCGGGACTAGATCGGCAATGGTGCCGATAGCCGCCAGGTCAAGCAGTTCATCAGGAAGTTCACCCAATAGAGCGTGGGCAAGCTTAAACGCGACTCCAACCCCGGCAAGCTCCTTAAACGGGTAAGTGCATCCAGGTTGCTTCGGGTGGACGATCGCATGGACATCCGGAAGCTCCGGTCCCGGTTCATGATGATCAGTAATGATGACATCCAGTCCGAGTTCCTTTGCCACCTTCGCTTCATGCACAGCGGCAATTCCTGTATCAACCGTAATGATCAAAGAGAAGCCCCGTTCTTTAATCGAACGAAACGCCTGTTCATTAGGTCCATATCCTTCTTTAAAACGGTCAGGTATATAAAAATCAACTTGAGCCGACAGTTTTTGCAGCGTGTGAAGCATTACTGACGTACTTGTAACCCCATCGGCGTCATAATCGCCATATATCATAATCTTTTCTTGTTGTGAAATCGCCTGTTTTATTCGTTCTGCCGCTTCTTTCATGCCTTTCATTTCAAAAGGATCATAAAAATCGGCATCCTTTGTATGTAAAAACAGCCTAGCGCTTTCTGCCGTATCAAAGCCTCTTTTTACAAGCAGGGACGCAACAAGAGGTGTTATATGCAATTGTTCTGTGAGTGATTTGACCTTATCCTGATCTGGTCGCTGGATTTCCCATCGCATTTTTGACGCTAACATAAATTCACCCCTCAACCACCCTATTATACTAGAGCAGGCTGAGGGGTTTCAAATAATATTCGAAAACTAGTCTTTTTTCTCAATCATGGCTGATGCATCCTGTGTGTCAGTCTGATCAGCAAGATGAGTATCCTCTTGTTTATGTATTGCTGTTCTATTTTCTTTCCGCAAGGTTTTTATTTCCCGCTTCAATTTCATTACCTGAAAAATGCCGACAGAAAATACGATCAGCGCTCCCATTAAAACTGAGCCCAAAATAACAAGAATGAGCGGCCATTCTGATCTTCCAAACAGGTAATCAACTTCTACGGATCGAACATTAATGACTGCGAAAATAGCGACAATTAAGGTGAAAATAAGTGCGAAAATAATGGTCCATTGTTTATTCATTCTCTTTTCCCCCAAACTTCTTATTGAGGTAACTTTCCCCATCAAGACTGGTTTTAAACATGGCTTAACACTAGGTTAAGCTCCCTTTGCTGTTAATTTTTCCCAGATCAGCCTCTTCAGTCCGGTTCCCTCACCGGAAATCACAAGTGTATCGCCTTCGTCAATGACTGTTTCAGAGCTCGGATTCAGTTGTTTATCCTGATTCTTTTTTACAATTGCAATGACCGTTACATGATATTCCTGACCCACATTCAAATCACCAATCGTCTGATGAATGGCAGGCGCTCCCGCCTCTGCTTTACACCACTCTATAATCAAATCATCAAGGGCTGACTCGACCTGTTCTAACGCTTTCGGTTTATATGCCATTCCGCCAAGAATTGCAGACATTTGCCTTGCTTCAGCGTCATCAAACTGCACGGAGGCAACACATTCCTCATGGTCGTTTTCGTCAAAATAGTAAAGCTCTCTTCGTCCGTCATGATGAATGATAATTGAAATTTTATCACGGTTTCTAGTAATCATTTCAACTTTTTGTCCTATGCCCGGCAGCTCTGATTCGCGAACCCTCATATATAAACCCTCCTACATATCTGAAAACCAGTCATAAACACTTTTAACACCATATATACGTTTAAATGTAAGCGTATGTCATTATAGCAAATGTCTATTTTAAGTTCAATGAAACTTCAAAAAACAGGCTGCCCTGCAGAGGACAGCCTGATATTTTTTATTGCGCCGAATCTTTTTTCAGTTCTCTTCCTTTCCATGCAAGCCAAATTTGTGCGGCAATGTATAGAGAAGAATAAACGCCTGTTAACAGCCCGACCAATAAAGCAATTGAGAAGTTAGTAATAGAAGATGCTCCAAAGATCAGCAATGTCACAACAACAATCACAACAGTTAATACAGTGTTAATTGAACGTGTAAAGGTTTGCTGCAGGCTCAGGTTTACAATATGGTTCAGATCGGCAAATGTTTTCGGCTTGCGCTTTTTCATATGCTCGCGGACCCTGTCAAATGTAACGATTGTATCGTTAATGGAATACCCGATTATTGTCAAGATGGCCGCGATGAACGTAACATCTACCTCAAGCCTTGTAATACTGAAGAACGTGACGATAAAGAATGCGTCATATAGCAATGAGGCGATGGCAGCAATCGCCATTTTGTATTCGAATCGGATTGAAACGTAAATAATGATGCCAATAGAAGCTATAGCAACTGCGTACAGCGCATTTCTTGCCAGCTCCTTACCGACTGTCGGTGAAACTGTGCTGACATTTGGCTCTGATCCGTATTTGTCTTTAAAATACGTTTTTACTTTTGCTATGGTTTCTTTATCTGGCACCCCGACAAAACGGGCAACACCGATATTGCTCTTTTCGCCTGACAGAACTACAGTATCAGGGTCCATACCCAGAGATTCAAAATCCTTCTCAACTTGCTCTGTTGTCAGCTTATGGTCGCTTTGCACTTCAATCCGTGCACCGCTAGCAAAGTCAATGCCAAGATTCAGCCTGAACACAAGCAGGATAATAATCCCGGCAACCGTGACTGCACTGGAGAAAATAAAGAAGTATTTGCGTTTGCTCGTGAAATCCCATTTTTGGAATGGCGTATGCGGCTCTGTATTTTCATCCGTATCCTGAATATCCATGATATGTTTCTTATTGACACCAAACCAGCCTTTTTTCCGATCAAGCCATCTGCTTTCCACAAGGAGAGCGAGGAGAAATCTCGATAAGAAAACGGCAGTGATAAAGCTTGTCAAAATCGATAGGATCAGCATTGTCGCAAACCCTTTAACAGAGCTTGTCCCAAAGATAAAGAGCACAACCGCTGCAATAATGGTTGTAATATTCGCATCAAAAATCGTCGCAAATGACCGTCTGTTTCCTGAACGGAAGGCAGAGCGGACTGACTTTCCTAGCTTGAGCTCTTCTTTAATCCGCTCATAGGTAATAATGTTGGCGTCAACAGCCATCCCGACACCTAAAATGAGAGCGGCAATTCCCGGAAGCGTGAGTACGGCATTCATCCAGTCAAAGATCTGGAGTGTAATGTAGATATAAACAGATAGCGTAATCACCGCGATTAATCCCGGCAGACGGTAATAGAAAAGCATAAATAAGAAAATAATTGCGATACCGACAATACCGGCAAACACCGTATCATGGAGAGCCTGCTGGCCGAATTGTGCGCCTACTGATGTCGAATACTTTTCAGTCAGTTTCACAGGAAGTGCGCCTGCGTTTAAAATGCTGGCTAAATCTTTTGCTTCTTGAGCTGTGAAATGACCTTCAATTTTTACATCAGTTGTATTTAGCTCCTGACTTACATTTGGAGCGGATACAAATTTAGGATGCTCTTTTTGAACTTCTTTCTTAAAGGAATCACCTTTATCATAATCCAGCCAAATGACAAGCTGGTTGTTTGGCGCCATTTTCATGACCTTCTTGGTCACTTCACCAAATTTATCAGCGTCTTTCAGCTTAATCGTGACAATTGGCTCATTTGTTGTGCTGTCATAAGTTTGTTTAGCGCCGTTTTCGACTAGATCAGCACCGTTTAACAGTTCCTTATCATTTGCATCTCTGAAAGAAAGCTGCGCTTCAGTCGCCAAAATTTCACGCGCTCTGTTTTGGTTTGTCACACCAGCGAGCTGAACGCGAATCCGGTTATTCCCTTCAATTTGGATGTTCGGTTCGCTGACACCGAGAACATTGGCCCGGCGGTTCAATGCCTCTACTGTGCTGACCAGAACGTCTTTTGTGATTTTGTCACCTTTTTTTACAGGCTGTACATCATACAGCACCTCAAATCCGCCTTGCAAATCCAATCCTAACGTAATATTGTTAGCGGCAGGCTTCGTAAAGTAGCCCAAGCCCGTGCCGATCAATAGAACGAAAAGGAAAAACGCAATCAAGCGTCCTTTTTTCATTATGTATATCCTCCCTTAAACCTGTGCGAATCAACCTGCTATCTCAGCAGTTCTTCCAATGCTTCCTGGCCCTCTTCACTGCCCAGCCAATTAGACGTTTTAAATGACTCAACGGTTGCATAGTTCATAAATTCGCCAATTTTCACTGATAAAATATCACTCGCCAGTTCATAAATGTTCAGTTCCGTTTTCTTTTTCCACTTCTTATCTGTTAAGTATGACCACAAACTTTCGAGTTCAACATCATCATACCCGAGAATCTTAAACTCTTCCAGTTTGCTGTAAAGAAACGGCCTGACGTGGTCTTTATATAGATCGGCTGGATGCTTCTCCACGAATCCACGCTCCTTTTTTATTGTTTTTCAAGAAGACTTGTCATGCTTGGACGATATATACGCATATCTTTATTGTATATGATTCCAGGTAGTTTGAGAAGGCAGGGGGTAAAAATGGCGAAACAGACGTTTTTAAAGGGCACTCTTATCCTTATCGCAGCAGGAATGGTTACAAGAATGCTCGGGTTTGTCAACCGGGTGGTTATCGCCCGTTTTATCGGTGAAGAAGGAGTCGGGCTTTACATGATGGCGGCGCCTACCTTCTTCTTGGCCACTACATTAACTCAATTCGGTCTGCCGGTCGCGATCAGCAAGCTAGTCGCTGAAGCCAGTGCGCGCGGAGATCATCAAAAAACGAAAAATATTTTAGTCATGTCTCTGACCATCACGGGAGTGCTCAGCCTCATCTTTACACCGCTGTTTCTGTTTTTCGCCCCGGTTATGGCTGAAACGATGCTGACAGATAAGCGAACACTGTATCCGCTCCTGGCCATTACGCCGGTAGTGCCGATTATTGCTATATCGAGTGTGCTGAGGGGATACTTTCAAGGAAAACAGAATATGAACCCGCTTGCTATGTCACAAGTCCTTGAACAGGTCGTCCGCATTTCACTCGTGGCTGTCTGCACAACGATTTTTCTCCCTTACGGAATTGAATATGCTGCAGCGGGGGCAATGCTATCCTCAGTGGCAGGGGAGCTGGCATCACTTCTTTATTTATTCGTTTGCTTTAAGTATAAAAAGACAATTAAAATCAGAAAGCATTTTTTCCAGTCAATTAAAAACGGAAAACAAACCTTTACCCAATTAATGAGCGTGTCCCTTCCAACAACCGGGAGCCGCTTTATCGGAAACCTCTCTTGGTTTTTCGAGCCAATCGTCGTCGCTCAAAGCCTTGCCATCGCCGGTGTGGCAACAGTTGCCGCAACAAAGCAATACGGGGAACTGACCGGCTTTGCCATGACGCTGCTGACTCTGCCCAGCTTTATTACATATTCTTTGTCGACCGCGCTTGTTCCTGCGATCAGTGAAGGAATGGAGCAGAAAAAATTGCAGGTGGTGGAATACCGCTTGGAACAGGCGATGCGTCTCTGTCTGCTCAGCGGAGGCATTTCAGTTGTTATTTTATTTGTATTTGCAGATGAGCTGATGAGAGTGATGTACGGTTCCTCAGGCGCAGCTGTATTTATAAAAGTAATGGCCCCATTTTTTCTGCTTTATTATTTCCAAGGCCCGCTTCAAGCTGTGCTGCAGGCGCTTAATTTGGCTGGAGCTGCGATGATGAACAGCTTAATCGGAGCGCTTGTCAAAACAGGCCTTATTTTTGTCCTTGCCACAAGGCCTTCTCTTGGCATTATGGGCGCGGCATTAGCCATTGTGACAGGCATGGTGCTCGTCACGCTATTGCACGCAGCAACCGTAAGCAAAGTGTTGCCGATCAGCATCAAAATCAAGGAGTATGCGCTCAGCTTCGCTGTTATTGTAATTTGTGGATTTATCAGCTCCACCATCAAACAATATATAAGCTTTGGAGCATCTGAGGCTGTCAATCTAGCCGGATGGATTGCGGTGAGCGCCGCCATTTATATAATCCTCCTGCTCGTTTTCCGTTTAATTAAAAAAGATGAGCTTCGCCGCATTCCCATTATCGGACGTCTAATCGTCCGATAACGGTTACGGGCGGTGCCCATCTTTTTCATCAATAAATAATTCTCCGTCTGTAAACGAGCAAAAAGAAATATCTGAAGGGTTTGTGTATCCGTGTTTTTGCAAACTTTCGAGCAGCCATTTTTTATCTTTACTGATTCTGGACAGGTTTTCTGTTTGAATGAAGCCGTCTATAATGAGCGGCATTTCGAGCTGTCGATGCTCTCCGCTGTTTTCTTTCTTAACAATAGTCAGTTTGCCCGACGGCTCTAAAATAGCAAATGATACGTCAGCTACTCTGTCGATGCTATTTTCTCTGAGCTGAACCATTAAATCATCAAAATTATAACGCTGTGATTTCATGGCGTCTTCGTCAATTTTTCCATATTTGATAATTATGGTCGGCTTACCGTCAAGAAGCTGGCGGACTTTTCGGTTTTTTAAAGAAAAGTATGCCAAAGTCACTTGAATGATCATTAATACAAGCATTGGCAAAATGGTATGAAATAGATGATCGTCTACGTTTTCTATGGCTAAAACGGCAATTTCAGCCATCATGATAAAGACAACGAGATCTAATATACTAAGCTCTCCGATCTCCCGCTTGCCCATGAGACGAAAAATGACCAATATCACAAAATACAATACGACTGTGCGAAACGCAATAGTGAGAAGCTCTTCCATCATGCACCTCCAACTCATTATAGGTTGCAACAAAATGATCAATTTATGTAAGAAAAACCGATTGCATTTCACAAAGCTTTTACGTCTAATTCATGGGATAAGGGAATACATTTTTACAAAGACGAGCCATCAGCATGTCTGACGGCTTTGTGCAAAAAGAACAGAAGCCTTTTAATACAGGCAGAAAGGAGACAATCATGGAGGAGACGAAACAAGTTGGAAAAGGCATTCTTTACGGCTTAATCGCCATATTTGCAGCCATGCTCCTGACAAGTTTGGCGGTTTCACTTTTATTGACCGCAACCTCGCTGGAAGAATCATCATTTAACTGGCTGATCACAGCTATCTCATTTCTCTCTTTATTTATCGGCGGGTTCATTTCAGGCGGGAAAGGCAAGGAAAGAGGCTGGATGATTGGAGCATTGACTGCCTTAAGTTTTTCTCTGATTATCTTATTGTTTCAGTATTTAGGATTCGGAAAGACATTTACAGCAGAACAGCTGATCTTCCATCTGGGATTTTTAGGGGTGTGCATGCTGGGCGGGATTTTCGGCGTGAACATGAGGGGAAACAGGTCTTCCACATAAAAAAGAGCGGGCTCACTTGCCCGCTCTTTTTTGTTTGCTATGTATAGCTCCTGCTGTTATTCAGCAGCAGAAACTTCTCTGATCGCGCGGCGGTCGAACGTAAGACGTGTGTTATCACCAGTCTTAATTACGACTTTGCTTTCGTCGATAGAGTCAACAGTACCGTGCAATCCCCCGATTGTCACTACTGAATCGCCTTTTTTCAGTTCCTCTTGCATTTGGCGTACAGCCTTTTGCTGCTTTTGCTGAGGACGAATCAGCAAGAAGTAAAGGACCGCAAACATTAAAATAATAGGAACCAATGTACCTAAAGTGCCAGTCATCATTTTCACCCCTTTCTGTAAGCCTGTTATGTTTATTTAGAAGCTTTTCGCATTTGGCTTGTTATAGCCGTAACGCTCAAAGAACTCTTCTCTGAAATCACCCAGACGATCCTCGCGAATAGCCTGTCTTACCTGCTCCATTAAGTGTAACAGAAAATGAAGGTTATGGTAAGTTGTTAATCGAAGGCCGAATGTTTCATTACAGCGAATCAAGTGCCTAATGTACGCGCGAGTGTAGTTTTTACATGTATAGCAATCACACTCTTCATCAATCGGACGGAAGTCTCTTTCAAATTTCGCATTTTTCATATTGAGTCGTCCTTCAGCAGTAAACACTGTGCCGTTTCTTGCAATCCGTGTAGGCAGCACACAGTCAAACATATCGACCCCGCGGATCGCTCCGTCGATCAGTGCATCCGGAGAACCTACTCCCATCAGATATCTCGGTTTATCCTTCGGCAAGAGCGGTGTTGTAAATTCGAGTACACGGTTCATGACATCCTTCGGTTCACCTACAGACAATCCGCCTATAGCATATCCCGGAAAATCAAGGGAAATCAAGTCCTTCGCACTTTGTGTCCGCAGATCTTCATATTCTCCGCCTTGTACAATACCAAACAGCCCTTGTTCATCCTGACGATTGTGGGCATTCAGGCAACGTTCCGCCCAACGGCTTGTCCGTTCAACTGACCTCTTCATGTAGTCGTACTCCGCCGGGTATGGCGGGCATTCATCAAACGCCATCATAATATCAGAGCCGAGTGCGTTTTGGATCTCCATCGCTTTTTCCGGAGATAAAAACAGCTTGTCTCCATTTAGATGATTGCGGAAATGGACACCCTCTTCCTCTATATTACGAAACTTGCTTAAAGAAAAGACCTGAAAACCGCCTGAATCGGTTAAAATTGCGCGGTCCCAGTTCATAAATTTATGGAGCCCGCCCGCTTCTTTGACAATGTCTTGGCCCGGACGAAGCCATAGATGATAAGTGTTGCTCAAAATGATGCCTGCATCCATTGCTTTCAGCTCTTCAGGCGACATTGTTTTGACTGTCGCCAGTGTGCCGACCGGCATAAAAACCGGCGTTTCAAAGGAGCCGTGAGGCGTATGCACTTTGCCCAGCCGCGCTCCTGTTTGTTTGCATTCTTTTATAAATTCATAGCGTATTGGTTGTTCAGCCACTTTTGATGAGGCCTCCTGTTCTCAAATTATATAATCAGCATCGCGTCTCCGAAGCTGAAGAAACGGTATTCCTCTTCCACTGCATGGTTATAGGCACGCAGAATGTTTTCTCTTCCAGCAAGCGCGCTGACCAGCATAATCAATGACGATTTCGGCAAATGGAAGTTTGTAATCATTCCGTCAATGGCTTTAAATTCATAGCCCGGATAAATAAAAATAGATGTCCAGCCGCTTGATGCTTTAAATTGCCCGTCATGTTCCCCGGCAATCGTCTCAAGCGTGCGTGTCGAGGTCGTGCCGACAGAAATGATCCGACCGCCATTTTCTCTTACTTTGTTTAAGGCTGCAGCCGTTTCTTCTGACATTTGATAAAACTCTGCATGCATATTATGCTCTTCCACTTCATCGGCACTCACAGGGCGAAACGTTCCAAGGCCTACGTGCAGTGTGATGAACTCAATTTGCACGCCTTTGTCTTTCAGCTGCTGTAAGATTTCTTCCGTGAAGTGAAGGCCAGCTGTAGGCGCAGCAGCAGAGCCGATTTCTTTTGAATATACTGTCTGGTAGCGCTCTTTGTCATCAAGCTGTTCTTTGATATATGGAGGGAGCGGCATCTCTCCAAGGGATTCAAGCACCTCGTAGAAAATACCGTCATATTGAAATTCCATCTTTCTGCCGCCGTGCTCAAGCTCTTCCGTGCAGATTGCCTTCAATCTTCCGTCTCCAAATGTGACAACAGTTCCTTTTTTCACCCGTTTCGCCGGTTTGGCAAGTGTTTCCCATTTATCACCGGTTTCCTGTTTCAACAAAAGAAGTTCCACTTTCGCGCCGGTATCCTCTTTTGTGCCGAATAACCGCGCAGGCAGTACCCGGGTATTGTTCAGGACTAGACAATCGCCTTCGTTAAAGAAGCTGATAATGTGTTTAAACGAGCTGTCAGTAAGCTCTCCTGTATGTTTATCGAGCACCATCAGCCTTGAAGCATCACGCTGCTCCAACGGTACTTGTGCAATTAAACGTTCTGGTAGTTCAAAATCAAATAAATCGACTTTCATGATGATTTCACCTTTATTCTAGTCTTTTGTTATTTCATTCTGCCAAAAAAATTAAGCAAAATTGATAATACCACACTTATAATAATACAAGTGACAACCGGGAAGAAAAACGTGACATTTCCTTTTTTTACAAAAATATCTCCCGGCATCTTGCCGACAAAATGCAAAACTGCTCCGATAATAAGCAAAACAGCACCAAGAATCATGATGATCTTAGGAAATTCAGTCATATCGGGGAGCCTCCATTTGGAAATGATGATAAACGGCCGGTGTCACGATCCTTCCACGCGGCGTTCTTTGTATAAATCCAATTTGCAGCAGATATGGTTCATATACGTCTTCAATCGTATGCGATTCCTCGCCGATGGTAGCTGAAATCGTATCAAGGCCTACTGGGCCGCCGTTGAATTTTTCGATCATGCCCATCAGCAGCTTATGATCAATATGATCCAAACCGAGACGGTCAACCTGAAGCCGCTCCAGCGCATTCTGAGAAATGTCTTCCGTAATCCTGCTGTCACCCAGCACTTGGGCGAAATCGCGCACCCTTCTCAGCAGGCGGTTCGCCACGCGGGGCGTCCCTCTCGATCTTCTTGCAATTTCAAGAGCCGACGGTTTATCAATCTCAACCTCGAATACATCAGCGGTTCTTGTGACAATATCCGCCAGTTCTTCTTGTGTATAGTACTCAAGGCGAGACATGACGCCGAATCTGTCTCTTAAAGGAGCCGTCAAAAGCCCCACCCTCGTCGTGGCTCCCACCAGCGTAAAAGGCGGAAGGTCGAGCCGAACCGAGCGGGCAGATGGGCCTTTGCCAATCACAATGTCCAGGCAAAAGTCTTCCATTGCAGGATAAAGCACCTCTTCGATCGATCTGTGCAGCCTATGTATTTCATCAATAAATAATACATCTCCCGGTTCCAGCGCCGTTAATATAGCAGCCAAATCACCAGGCCTTTCAATAGCAGGCCCTGATGTCGTCCGCAATTCCACTCCCATTTCATTAGCAACAATCGAAGCAAGCGTTGTTTTTCCGAGTCCGGGCGGCCCGTACAGAAGAACATGATCCAGCGTCTCCTGTCTCATTTTCGCCGCATCTATAAACACGCGCAAATTTTCTTTTACCTTATGCTGCCCGATATACTGTGCCAGATTTTGCGGCCTCAGGCTTTGCTCTATCACTGATTCATGGTTGTCTGCTTCACTTGAGACGAGCCGTTCATCCATGAACATCACCTTACTTTAATAGTTTTTGTAATGCTTTTTTCACATATTGGTCTGTTGTCAGCCCAATTTCTTCTTTAAGGTGAGGAAGCACCTTTTTGATTTCTTTTTCAGCATATCCGAGAACCCTGAGGGCTTCAAGTGCTTCTTCAAGAGCCGTTTCCGCTGTTTGCTTTTCAAGCCTTTCTTCATGATTAAACAGATTTTCAATCATTTCAGGCACAACATCTGCCAGCTTTCCTTTTAAATCTAGAATAATCTGGCGTGCGGTTTTCTTTCCTACTCCAGGAAACTTGACCAAAAAAGCTTCATCTTCATTTTCAATTGCTTGGATGACCGCTCCGGGATCACCCGAGCCCAAGATGGCAAGTGCTCCTTTCGGGCCAATTCCGGTCACGTTTAACAGCTTTGTAAAGAGCGCCTTCTCCTCTCTTGTTGAAAAACCGTAAAGCGAAAAAGCATCCTCTCTGATATGATGGTATGTAAAAATCGTTTCCTGGCTTCTCTCCTTATATATAAACGGGTTCGGCGTGAAAATCTGATAGCCGATGCCGCCGTTCTCTATGACAATATATTGGGGAGATACATAATCAATCGTCCCTTTAACAAATTCAATCACGCAAATTCACCTCTTTGACTGTTCTTCATTGTACCATAAAAACAGCCAAAGTCTTATAGAAAAGTTAACATATGTTCGCTTCTCTCTCATTCTTTCACGAAAAAAAAGACATGAATACATGTCTTCAATCAGCGGACGTTACCCGCTGTATGTCTTCATATGTTCGATGACATCCTCAAACTCCGCTTTTGTCCGAAATGGAATGCCTTTCAGCAGATTTTTTTGCATATGGCTTTCCAGCCTTTCTAAATCAATTTGAAAAAAAGACTGAATTGGTTCGGAAGCTGGCTCAGGCCGCCCATGAAAAGTGGAAATCACTCCATTATCCGATACACCGATATACCCGTTGACCTTGCTGAGCGGAGATATATCGTCCATTTGCTTCCGGAAGAGCACATATCCCTTTTTTTGTTCCACAAGCGTCCATCCGGCATAAGCTGCCCAAAAATCATCCATAGAAAACACTTTTTCATGCTTATGCTCAATGCTGACATCGCCGTCCAAATACACCTTTTCAAGCTGCACATGCACCTGCAGCGGCTCATAGTGCTCCACTTCCGCGCCAAGTGCGCGGGAAGGAGCTCCTATTAAAAATACTGCCGCTGAGCAAAGAATGCCCAGCAAAAGATACGCCGTGCTGAATCGTTTCACCCTCTACACCTCTTTGCACACGTTTATGATTAGTTTGACCAAAGAGGCTACTGCTTAACCGTTTTATCAAAATTTGTCTGCACATTTTCCCTGACAAACCGTTCCTCCGTATACACACCTGTGCTTTGCTCAGAAATTGTCAAGAATCGCGTCAGAAAGGCACTGAAAAAATACAATGCCGCAAAGATCCAAATCACGCCGCCTGCACCGAGCGGCCCAATGAAAAGACTCACGATGCCCGGCGCGATAAACGCACATAAACCAGATCCCAAATTCAACACTGACATGGCAGCACCTTTATTATCAGGTGCAAGCGTCGGCAAAAGCGCGCTTAATGGAACGTACCCTGCTAAAGCCGCGCCGTAGCAGCAGGCGATAATCATGAGCATCCAATACTGATGCCCGATCAGCTGAGGCGTGTAATACAGCGCCAGCGTAAAAATACCGCATCCGACACCGCCAAACCACATGACCGTATTGCGCCAGCCAAGTTTATCTCCGACTGCACCGAAAATGATATTAAACACAATATTCACAAAAAACAGCGTCCCCCATATTTGCAGCCATTCCGAAACCGAATACCCGTATCGTGCTAAATAAGTAGGAAGAAAGATGGCAAATCCAAATTGTCCTATCGCATTAATCGTCTTGACCACTCCGCCGATGCCTACCTTAGGGTTTTCAAACATAATCGTAAATGCCTTCGACAGTTCTTTCCATTTCGGCTGATCTTGTTTTTGTATCGGAGTAAATTTATCTTTGTTAAAAAATAAGGCAAGAATTCCGCCTGCCGCCACAAACAGTAAAGCGCTCCAAAGCGTATTGATTTCTCCAAAGGCCGGAACTGCATAGCTGGAATAGAACGGGCCGAGCACGTTAAGGCCGCACGTAAACATAAACCAAAACCAGCCGACGGCTTTGCCGAGAATATTTTGAGAGGTGCTGTATGACACCCATACGAGAAAAGAGTATGCAAACAGCGGATATCCCAAGCCTCTAAGAGCATAGCTGCCCAAGAGAGCCGGATAATACATATGAGGAATCGCCCAGCCGATAAAAGCGGCCGAACCGAGGATAAATGCAACCAATCCGACAGTCATCGTTTTTCTCGGCCCCCAAGTTTGGACAAACGTTCCTGAAAGCCAAGCTGAGATGGTGACAGCAATGCCGTACATGGTAAATAACGATGCGGATTGCTGCATGCTGAGACCATGATCAACGAGAAAAGGAGACAGCCAGCCTTGTTCGAGGCCGTCTCCAACCATAAAGATGACAACGCCAATATAACCCCAAACCATGTGAGAAGGAATTCCGATTTTGTTCAAAACATTTCCTTTAGCATGTACTGTATTCATTTTCTCCACCGCCTACTTAAAGTATCAATGGAGTATATACCCAAGCTTACTGAATTGTAATCCTGTTAGATTAAAAAGCGATTTTTTCAGTGTGCTCAATGCTGACAGGCATGCCAAAAGCAAGCGATTGCTGTGCTGCTCTGGCGATCCTTCCGGCCTGTAAACCGTCATTGCCGGTGCAGGGAGTCTCCTGGTTTGTGCCGATCGCTTCTGCAAAACGGAGAATCTCCTCCTCATATGAATCCTTATAGCGTTCAAGGAAAAAGAAATGCGGTTTATCCTTCATCACAAAATCAGCTGTTGACACCTCAACCGTTGTCGGCCTGCTATTGTCAGCCGCTGCAGAGCCTTTCGTCCCGAAAACCTCAACCCGCTGGTCATATCCGTACACAGCTTGGCGGCTGTTATCAATCACAGCCATGGCACCGTTTTCAAAAGTCAGTGTAATAACAGCTGTATCAATATCACCCAGCTCCGCAAAAGAAGGATTCACCAAAGCCGCCCCTTTGGCATACACTTCCGTCACTTCGCTTCCCATAATATATCTGGCCATATCAAAATCATGGATCGACATATCCATAAACAATCCGCCTGACGTACGGACATAATCTATATTCGGGGGTTCTGGGTCCCGGGACGTGATTTTTAATAAATGAGGTGTACCAATTTCACCATTTTCAACAATCGTTTTTATTTTCTTAAAATGAGGATCAAAGCGGCGGTTAAATCCGACTTGAAGTGTTACACCGTGTTTCCGGACAGCCGCAAGCGCTTCACTCGTTTCGTCCAGAGAGAAACTAACGGGCTTCTCACAAAATATATGCTTTTTCGCCTCGGCTGCTTCTTTGATCATCTGTGCATGTACGGCTGTAGGAGAGCAAATAAAAATAGCATCAATATCAGGATCATGTAATAAATCACGATAATCAGAGGTTATGTATTCAATCTGATGACTGTCGGCCCAGCTTTTTATACGGCTTGCCTGAATGTCAGAGACTGCTTTTATTTTCATGTGAGGAATCCGGCTTATATTTTGAACATGAAGTTTGCCGATGCGGCCTGCACCGATAATCCCTGTCACAATCTGTTTTGTCATGGCTTCTTCCCCCTTGATCATTCACGAAAGCGCTTTATTTAAAATTAATACTATCCCATTTGTAAGCGCTTTTCAAGAATGGAAATTAAACGTTCTATGTCTCTTTTATCACAATTCATGCTTATAAGTAGCCTTCTTCTTCAAGACCAGATACACTAGAATTAGGCTCTTTTTCCTGAACAGTTTATGATTTTCCTATAAACAGCTGCATAAAATAGAGCAAAGAAGGTGAATGAAATGCTGACAAAAGCAGAGGCACTGGCCCATTCCGTCATATACCGCAAGAACAGCAGATTTGATAAAGTCAAAGAGAAATCCGAGGAATTAACACTAATCGGCAAGGGAAGAAGCGCCTATGTGTTTGCCTTAACAGAAGGCGGTCGAAAAATGGCGCTGAAAGTATTTTTTCCGGAATATCAAGCGACAGCAGTCAAAGAAGCAGCGATCTATGAAAAATTAGCCGGGTCCGCATTCTATCCTGACATTTACGAAACTGGCGATTCATTTATTCTCATGGAATATATTAAAGGTGAAACCTTTTATAACTGTCTGAAGAAAGGCATTGCAATCAGTGATGACATGATTCAGCAGGTTGAAGAAGCGCTTTCTGACGCCCGGGCAGCCGGACTGAACCCGTCAGATATTCATTTGCGGAATCTGATATTGACAGAAACCGGGACGGTGCGGGTGATTGATGTTGCGAGATTTGAGCAGACAAAAACATGCACGCAGTGGGACGACTTAAAATCCGCATATCATGCACTCTACAAAAAACCGATATTCCCCAAAAAGATTCCGGGTTTTTGGCTGGAGATCATCGCATTTTTATATAAGAAAGATTGGTTTCAAAAGCATTTCGCACAGCGGAAAAGAAAATATTCTTAAATCAAAAAGGCAGCCGCACAAGCGGCTGCCTTTATCATGTATTTTTTACTTTCTGACGGCAGAAATCAGTTTCATTTGTTCAGGCGACAGCTTAATTCGATAGCCTCTCACAGTTAAGTAGACCGCTTCTGGGTCCTTCTCGCCAGAATGACAATACGTTTTTTCCATTTCTGTCTCCCCTCACCCTTTATTGGCTTTATTTCATCTTATCATTGCTTTATTAAGGTAATTTTAAAGAAATGTAAAGATCATATGAATCCGATATATAGTAAAATGAGAGAAAAAAAGGGAGAGAGTCACATTAAGACACGCAGCAACATCCCGCTTATTATGTTTGCCCTGCTGGTCTTCTTCGGCGGCGCCATCTATTGGATGTTATTTTCACTAAAAAACGTTCCGAAAGGCAATCTCGTCCAATCGGTTGAATCGCCGGACGGCAGCTATACGTTAAACACTTATGTATCCGAAAACACCTTGAGCTTAGATGCAGCCAGAGGTGAACTTGTAAATGAAAAAACACTTGTCAAGAGAACAATCTACTGGAATTACCCGGACAGCCGCCCAGCAGTGACGTGGGTCAATCACAATACAGTGAAAATCGGCAATCAGATTTTACATCTTGATACTGATGAAACGTATGATTGGCGAAAAGATGATCATTGGATCCGTGAAGAACCGCCGCAGGCGTCAGTGAGGTGATGAAACATGAATAAGATGAACGGAACAAATGATGAAAAGCATTTCAATCATTTTGTGATTGCTTTATCCTTTATATACGGTTTGACTGAACTAGGCTATTTGTTGCTGAAGGATTTTATAACAATTGCCATAAGTTTGCCTCTGTAGAAAAACGCAGCGTAGTCGATACGCCGCGTTTTTTCTTTTTCCCTTCCTCTTCTTATTGATAATTACAGGTCATATAATGTGACAAATCGATTGTAGAAATAGTTCGATTAGACCAAAATCCTTTTTATACATGTATTCGAATTTGAAGTGAGGGGGAAGCTTGATGGCAGATTTTGTTGCTAGTTTGAATGCGGTCTTATGGAGTACGCCCGTCATTTATATTTTATTGGGAATTGGATTCGCCTTTTCAATTATGACCCGTTTTTTACAAGTCCGACATTTAAAAGAAATGATTGTTCAGATGTTCAAAGGCAAGAGCTCTGAAGCCGGCGTTTCATCTTTCCAAGCGTTATCGATTGCGCTGTCCGGCCGTGTGGGCACAGGAAACATCGCGGGAGTGGCGACAGCAATTGCATTCGGCGGACCCGGTGCAGTGTTCTGGATGTGGGCGATTGCCTTTATCGGGGCGGCGAGTGCCTTTGTAGAATCAACGCTTGCTCAAATTTACAAAGTGAAGCAAGACGGTCAATATCGGGGCGGCCCTGCTTATTATATAGAAAAAGGCTTAGGCATTAAGTGGTTTGCCGTCTTATTTGCCGCTGCTGCCCTTATTGCAATGGCCTTTCTAATGCCGGGCGTACAGTCCAACTCCATTGCGGCTGGGATCCAAAATGCATTCGGCATCTCTCCTTTCGTCACAGGGTGTGGTCTGGTTTTATTATTAGGGTTCATTATTTTTGGCGGCGTCAAACGAATTGCCAATGCGGCGCAAATGATTGTTCCATTTATGGCAATTGGATATATCCTGCTGTCTTTGATTATTATTGTCATGAATGTGTCTGAATTGCCTGCTGTAATCTCATTAATATTCAAAAGCGCCTTTGCATTGGATTCCGCTTTTGGCGGCTTGATCGGCATGGCGATTTCCTGGGGCGTTAAACGTGGCATTTATTCAAACGAAGCCGGCCAGGGAACAGGCCCGCATCCGGCAGCTGCTGCAGAGGTTTCTCATCCGGTCAAGCAGGGACTGGTTCAGGCATTTTCTGTTTATATTGACACCTTGTTTGTATGTTCCGCTACAGCTTTCATGATCTTGTTTACCGGCATGTACAATACCCAGGCTGCAGATGGTTCCTTTATCGTTCACCAGCTTAAAGGCGTAGAAGCGGGACCAGGTTTCACACAAGCGGCAATTGACAGTGTTCTTCCCGGATTCGGTGCAGGCTTTGTTGCCATCGCTTTATTCTTCTTCGCTTTTACAACAATTATGGCGTATTACTACATCGCAGAAACAAATATCGCCTATTTAGCACGAGGCAGAGAAAGCAAATGGGCGATGCTTGGCTTAAAACTGATTATTTTAGCCGCCACGTTCTATGGTACTGTGAAAACAGCTTCACTTGCTTGGGCATTAGGGGATGCAGGGCTTGGCATTATGGTATGGCTGAACGTCATTGCCATTGTGCTGCTTGCCAAGCCGGCGCTCCTTGCTTTAAAGGATTATGAGCGCCAAAAGAAGCAGGGCTTAGACCCTGTCTTTGATCCAAAAGCGCTGGGTATCAAAAACGCTGATTTCTGGGAGAAAGAATACACTCATGAAAGTGAACGTGTCTCCTGAACATACTAATACCGGCCCGATATGACATCGTGCCGGTTTTTTATGAGCGATAGTTTGTATACAATTCTTGAACATCATCGTCATCTTCAAGGACGTCTATTAATGTTTCCAGCTTCTCAACAGCCTGATCATCGGCTTCTGCATAGGTATTGGGAAGCATGGTCACCTCCGCCGAAGAAATTAGATATTTCGATTCGAGGGCTGTTTTCACCTCTTCAAAATGCTCAGGCTCTGTGAAAACCTCATATAGGTCTTCTTCAATTCGCAGCTCTTCTCCTCCTGCTTCAAGCACATCAAGCATGAGCTCATCTTCTTCTATTTGCCGTTCAGTACGGTCTATCGTAATGAACCCCTTTCGTTCAAATAAAAAGGCTACACATCCGCTTTCTCCCAGACTTCCGCCATTTTTATTAAAGGCTGTCCGCACATTTGACGCCGTTCGGTTTTTATTATCTGTTACGCATTCAACCATGACGGCAATCCCTGAAGGGCCGTAGCCTTCATAGGTGATTTCTTCATAGCTGCTTCCGTCTTGGCCTCCCGCAGCTTTTTTAATGGCCCGATCTATATTTTCATTCGGCATATTGGCGCCTTTTGCTTTTTCGATGACAAGACGCAATGCTGAATTTGCTTCTGGATCCGCTCCGCCTTCTTTCGCTGCCACATAGATTTCTTTTGCCAGCTTCATAAATATTTTCCCGCGCTTTGCATCCTGTGCATTTTTTCTTTTTTGAATGTTTTTCCACTTGGAATGGCCTGCCATGTTTTCACCTTCTTTTACATTTTCTATGTACACTTTAATGGGAATTGTTCGCTGATGCAAAGAAAAAGGCTGCCGAATATCACTTCCGGCAGCCCTTCCTTCCTAGCGGTTGTTCATTTTATGAAGTTTTCTGAACAGCCCTTTATCTGTTGATACCTGGACATCACGGCCATTTGCATAGTTGCGCGCTGCTTTTACGACATTATCTCTGTCAGACTTTGTGAACTCTCTATGGCTTCTGACTGCGATAACTACTCGGTCATCCGATACCATAACTTGTGTGTCATTGACGTTTTTCACTTGTTTCACACGGTTGGCAATTTTTGCAGCCAGTCTTCTGTTTTCTTGGTTGTCATACCCGTTGTTCGCTGCATTCCGATTCATGTTTCGGTTATTCGTGTTGTTATATGTTCCGTCAGTTGCCAAAGGAACACGATCGTCAGCAGTAACACGGTCACGGTTATTTACATTCGTGGTGTTTCGGTTACCGTCGTTCTGATCCTCCATTAATTCAGAAACAGGACCATCGTGGTCGATTCCGTCTCCCTGTCTATCGGCGTCATTTTCATTTGTATAATATCCGATTGGACGGGTATTGCCGTTATTGCGCGTATCATTCATAGCATTATCGTTTGCTCCGCATGCTGTTAAGCCGGCTGTCATTAGAATCAGGCTAGCGATCGTCATTTTTTTACCCAATGGAAAAACCCCCCGTGGACGAATTGAGCATGTTTGCTCGCTTTTATCATGTGCGTATGGGGGGCATGTTAAGCGTGTCAGTTCTCTCCATTTGGCAGTGATCTGCTTGAAAACAAAAAAAGGAACGATTTACATCGTTCCGAACGATCACTCATTTTCTTCTTCCGGCCGGCCAAACATTTGGTTTACAGAAGGCTGGTTCGTCATTGGCATAGAAACTCCTGCCGAATATGGGTTTGGATTTGGGTTAGCTGTGCCATATGGCATATTAGGGCTTCCGTAAGCTCCCATTCCCGAATGGCCAGGCGCAGAGAAATATGGCTGATGATCACCGTCACAGCCGCAGTCGTCATGATCTTTGTATGGCATGTAACCATGAGCCGCAGCAGGCTGGTATGCTCCCATTACTTGGGGAGTGCCGTAATAAGGGCCATACGGCATATGTCCATACGGAGATCCATAAGCCGGAGATGCGTATTGCGGCGCACCGTATGAACCGTAATGTCCGTGATGGCTGTTTTCATGATGCTGGTTTTCATAACCCGGGTCATACTGAGGCGATACAAAGCCTGGCTGGTATCCATGCATCGGATGCATTGGATAAGCTTGTGCCGGATAGTACGGATAGCATAATCCTGATCCTGGAAGAATTGGCGAAACAGGCACCGGACACGGTACGAAATGAGCCGGATAATGATAATAAGGCTGAACAGCCGGCATCGGCATATTCGGAACTGTGTGATGAACGTTTTCCTCTTCTACACCGCCTACCTCTGGCGCCTTTGGCATATTAGGCATATTCGGATAATTTGCATTTTCCATATTACTCATAGCCTCCTGTTGTGGAAATTGGTCTTGCATATGATACATATGATCCATATTTCCGTCATGATGTTTTTTCGGCTCCTCCGGTTTAGGAGGCGACCAAGGCTGGAAAAGCTGTTTCATATCATAATAATCGTTCACATCAGCTTCAGGGTACACATTTTCCTGCAAATTAGGCATCGGCGGGACATACGGCATGGACTTCTTTTCTTTCGGCTTTGTGTCTTCTACATCGACAACGGATTTAGGCTTCTCTTTCGCATATGGATGTTCTTGCTTCACACTCCCGGCCGCAGGACTTTTGCCCGCTTTTGGCTCTTTTCTGACCGGGACTCCTTCTGACGGCACTTTTATTTTCATTCCAGGCATGATTAAGTCTGGATTGCTAAGCTGTGTATTGAGTTTTTTCACTTCCTCAACATCGACTCCGTACTTTTCAGCTATTTTCCAGAGCGAATCACCTTTTTGAACGATATGGATTTTCAACGTTTTCCCCTCCTATGCAAAACGTGAACAGTTCAGCTGTGATTACAATATGTTTCTTCACAACATATGCCTGAACAAAAGAAGTTATGAGTAAAGGAAGGGAAAATATTTCTGATCTACGTGATCGAAAGCATTCGATTCAGGGCAAGGAGTGCATCTTCCTGAATGGCTTTTGGCACTTTGATGACGCCTGAAGGTTCTCCTTTTCCAATTTGTTCCAGCGACCACAACAAATGCGGCAAATCAATTCGGTTCATTGTCAGGCAAGGGCACATGTCAGGGTTAAGTGATTCGATTTGTTTATCTGGATGCTTTTGAATGATCCGCTGGACAAGATTCATTTCTGTCCCGATTGCCCACTTACTTCCCGCCGGAGCCTGGTTGATTGTGTCGATAATATATTTCGTTGATCCGTTATCATCGCTTAATGTCACGACTTCGTGTGAACATTCCGGGTGCACAATGATCTGAATGTCGGGGTCTCGCTCTCTCATATCATGGATATTTTTAGTGGTGAATTTCTCGTGAACAGAGCAATGCCCTTTCCACAAAATCACTTTCACATTCGTATGCCCGGATTCAGCTACTAATTCATCTTTCATCGGGTCCCACACAGCCATATCTTCAAGCGCAATGCCCAGATCATAAGCCGTATTTCTCCCTAAATGCTGATCAGGCAAAAATAAAATTCTTTTTTTCTGTGTAAACGCCCATTCAAGCACTTTTTTCGCATTTGAAGAAGTCACAGTTGCTCCGCCATGTTTTCCGACGAATGCCTTGATCTCCGCAGTGGAGTTCACATAAGTTAAAGGTATGATCGTATCTCCAAATATATGCTGAAGCTTCTTCCATGCCCTATTGGTCTGCTGCATGTCAGCCATGTCAGCCATAGAACATCCTGCTCTCAT
Source organism: Bacillus sp. FSL R5-0416 (assembly GCF_037975425.1). Classification (NCBI taxonomy): domain Bacteria; kingdom Bacillati; phylum Bacillota; class Bacilli; order Caryophanales; family Bacillaceae; genus Bacillus; species Bacillus sp. FSL R5-0416. Next base: position 2,795,987 of record NZ_CP150252.1, read on the forward strand.
ATCTGGCAGGACGACCGTTTGCCGCTCGCTTGTCAGCATATCGGCGGTTTCTGCCATAAAGTGAACGCCGCAAAATACGATATAATCCGCTTCTTTGTTTTTTTCCGCTACTTGGGCCAATTGCAGGGAGTCGCCTGTTTGGTCAGCAAATTGTATCACTTCATCCTTTTGATAATGATGGCCTGGTATAAAGAGCCTGCTGCCGAACTTTTTTTTAATGGCGGCAACGCGCGTTTCCATATCCTTTCTCGATAGTTCTTTATAACTTTCGGGCATCATATCATTCGATTGTTTGATCACATCAAGAATTGACATAACGGCATTCCTCCACAGATTCATTTGATAACGTAACATCCATGCTGATATCTAAACTTTTGACGGAATGAGTCAGAAATCCTAATGAAATATAATTCACACCCGTCCCTTTAAAAGCAGGCAAAGATTCTAACGTAATCCCGCCGGAGGCTTCAGTTTTTATATGATCCGGTGTGAGCTTTGCAAAATGACGGACCGTATCAGGCGGACAGTTGTCAAACATAATAACATCCGCGCCAGCTGCAATTGCTTCCCGCAGCTGTCCCTCCGTTTCAATTTCCACCTCGATATTTACCATGTGCCCTGCGGCCTGACGGGCTTTTTTGCATGCCTCTAAAATAGAGCCGCATGCTGCGATATGATTATCTTTAATCATGATGCCGTCATACAAACCGAATCGATGATTATACCCGCCGCCGGCTCTGACAGCATATTTCTCCAGCATTCTGAGCCCCGGTGTTGTTTTTCTCGTGTCACAAATTTTAATCTGTTCATCATCCAGACACCGAACAGCCTCTCTTGTCATTGTCGCAATTCCTGACAGCCTCTGAATAAGATTTAATACGACCCGCTCTCCTGAAAGGAGCGCAGCTGCGGGACCGTGTAACTCGGCAATCACTTCACCTTTATGCAACATGTCCCCATCTTTTTTGTGAAAAATTATTTGAACATTTTCGTCCAATAGCGAAAAGCCTTCTTTTATGATCGCTGCTCCTGCAAAAGTACCCTCTGACTTTACAACAATCTCCGCTTCACAGCTCTGTTCTCCAAAAATAGACTGCGATGTAAGATCCCCTGTCCCAATATCCTCAAGAAAAAAGTGATTCAGTAATTTTTTCAGCTGTAAATGATTCATTGTTCCAAATCCCCTCGTTTTTTCTGATCTTCGTTCCTTTTTTTGTATGGACAATTTGTCTTCCTTGCCAGCTCACCTCAGCATGAGGAAAATCGGTGCGGAAGTGAGCCCCTCTGCTTTCCTCCCGCAAAAGCGCAGAAAACGTCATCAGCTTTGCAGTTTGCCATAGATGAGAAAGTTCCATCTGCCGAATTGTGATATCCTTCACATTTACTTCCTGAAAAGGCAGCGTATGAAGCCAGATGCTAAGCTCAATCAAACTGCTTTGTTCCCGCAAAATAGACATGTGGCTTGTCATTTTGCTTTGCAGTTCATGCACCTCTATATCCGGCACCTCGTAGACGACACTGGTTTCTAGCCCTGATTGATATTGCCTGTTATAAACCGGTTTTTGGATAATATGCTCTGCTGCCCTTTTTCCAAATACCAGCGCTTCCAATAAAGAATTGCTTGCAAGCCGGTTTGCTCCATGTAAACCGGAGCATGCTGTCTCGCCAATCGCATAAAGCCCCGGCACTGTCGTTTCTCCCCAGCGATTAACTGAAACACCTCCCATTAAGAAATGCATTCCCGGAGCAACAGGAATTTTTCCGCTTTGAATATCAACCTCTGCTTTTTCACAAATAGCGGTGATGGTAGGGAAACGCGTTTCAAAATCAGAAATCGCACTGAAGTCTATATAAACGCGATTTCCTTTTGCCATTTCTTCGTGAATAACCCGTGAGACAATATCTCTTGGAGCCAGGTCACCTAAAGGATGCCGTTCAGCCATAATCCTGCGGCCGTTTTCGTCTACTAAACATCCGCCTTCCCCTCTGACAGCTTCTGAAACAAGCCCGTAGGATACACCATTTTTCACAAGCAGTGTCGGGTGAAACTGAGTAAACTCCAAATCCGTTAATTCCGCCCCGGCCCGGTAAGCCAGAGAAAGACCGTCACCTGTGACAGTAGGATCATTCGTATGGTGAAGAAACAGGTTTCCACAGCCGCCGGCAGCCAGCACAACTTCGTCTGCGTGCCTTACCTTGAGCCGCCCTTTGCTGTCTTTTGTCATGACGCCGATACATCGTCCGTCCTCTATAAGCAAATCTGCTGCCATTTCATTCTCGATTAACTTGATTTTGCTGTTGATCCGTTTGAGCAAATAATCGATAAGCAGCCTGCCTGTTGCGTCTCCGCCTGCATGAAATATGCGGTTGTATGAGTGGGCCCCTTCTCTTCCAAGACAAACACCGCCTCGTTCATTGCGGTCGAATGGAAATCCACGCTCCAATAGGCTTTGAACCATCATTTTTCCATCATGTAAAATGTCTGCTGCAATAGCTAGATTATTATGGCCGCACCCTGCGTATAACGTATCCTCCAGATGGGCTTCAATCGAGTCATCTTTTGCATAGGCCGCAGCAATCCCGCCTTGTGCATAGACAGAATTGCTGTTTTTGACGCTTTTTTTTGTGATAACAGTCACTTCGTATGAGGGTGGGAAAGCTGCAGCTAAGGAAAGTGCCGCCGCCCCTGAACCGATGACTGCAATCGTCTTTTTAGACATATGCCATCCTCCTGTTGTTTACACCTGTCTTGACACCTATATTTACACAAGGATAAAATAAACTCAAGAGTTTTTTATGGAGAACGGATGGAGGAAGACCGGATGATTTATTTAGATTATGCAGCGACAACGCCTATTTGTGAGGAAGCCCTTACTGTATATCAGAAGCTTAGTATGGATATGTACGGAAATGCCAGCAGCCTGCATGATGCAGGAGGAAAAGCAAAGCACATACTGGAGTACTGCCGTGAAAAAATCGCCAACATCATTGGCGGAGAAGCAAGCGGCATCTATTTTACAAGCGGCGGCACTGAATCCAATTTTCTGGCCATTCAATCATTGCTAAACGGCCTGCCAAAAACGAAAAGACATTTTATTACGACTGCCATGGAGCATCAGTCCATTCATAATTGCGCTGCTTTTTTGGAACAGCAGGGATATGATGTAACAGTCATTGAACCGAATGAATACGGGCTTATTACCGAGGAAATATTACTAGCCCATATCCGGCCGGAAACAGGCCTTATATCTATTCAGCATGCAAATTCTGAAACCGGGATCATTCAGCCCATTCAACGCCTGTCTTCATACCTGCACAATAAGGGGATTCTTCTTCATTGCGACGCTGTTCAAACGTTTGGAAAGATCCCGATCAATACAAAAAATCTGGGAGTAGATGCACTCTCAATGTCCAGCCATAAAATCCACGGTCCAAAAGGAGTAGGGGCGGTCTATATCCGTCCGGATGTCCCTTGGAAACCCGTTTATCCTCTGACTACTCACGAATACGGATTCAGAGCCGGCACCGTAAATGTTCCCGGGATCGGTGCCTTCACTGCCGCTGCAGAATTGATCGTAAGCGAAATGGAAAAACAGATATCCCGCAATGAGGCATTAAGAACATACTTTCTAGACCAAATCCGTATTCGGTCTCTCCCTATAACCCTTGCGGCAGAGACTTCGCAAGCAGAATGTCTTCCGCATATTATAGGGTGTTTTTTTCACTCATTTGAAGGACAATATGTTATGTTAGAATGTAATCGGAGTAATATTTGCATTTCAACCGGCAGCGCTTGTTCTGCAGGTTACCACGGTCCGTCTGAAACAATGAAAGCATTAAGAAAAACCGAACAAGAAGCTCTGCAATTTATCCGCATCTCTTTTGGCAGGCATACAACAGCTGAACAGCTGGAACAGTTATTACATACGCTTACAGTGCTTTGGGAACAAAAGAAAGGAGAATTTGATATTGACCGAAGAATTAAAGCTAATGGGCGCCAACAGGCGTGACCAGCTTCTTCTGTGGCTGAAGGAATCTAAATCACCGCTGACAGGAGGAGAACTCGCAAAAAAAGCGAACGTTTCAAGACAGGTTATTGTACAGGATATATCGCTCTTGAAAGCGAAAAATGTACCGATTATCGCCACAAGCCAAGGATATGTATACATGGATGCAGCCGCTCAGCAGCACCAGCAGGCAGAAAGAATCATAGCATGTCTGCACGGTCCTGAACGGACAGAAGAGGAACTGCAGCTCATCGTCGACGAAGGCGTTACAGTAAAAGACGTAAAAATCGAGCATCCCGTGTATGGAGATTTAACTGCAGCCATCCAAGTAGGCACCCGGAAGGAAGTTAGCCATTTCATTAAAAAAATCAATTCTACGAATGCTGCCTACTTATCACAGCTGACCGACGGCGTGCACCTGCATACACTGACAGCACCTGATGAACATCGCATCGATCAAGCTTGCCAAGCCCTCGAAGAAGCCGGCATTTTAATTAAAGACTAAAAAAAGCCCTCTAGAGGGCTTTTTTATAATTGGTAAGACTGGTATGCACCCAGGAGCTTCACTTTGCAGCCGAGCGCTTCAAGCTCCTGCATGGCCCCTGGAATCAATACATCATCAAACGCTTTTTCAATATCAATAATAAAGAAATAATGGCCTAATCCGGTTTTAGTCGGACGTGACTCAATTTTTGACAAGTTTAAATTTCTCCAAGAAAATGCAGACAGCACTCTATGCAGCGCCCCGGACTGATCATCCTGCGGCAGCATGACCATTAAGGTCGTTTTGGGCCTAGAACTCAATTTTGAATTCACTTCAAAAGATATGTTTTCATCAGGAGACAGGATAACAAATCTTGTATGATTGTCCCTATAATCCTGTATATCCCGTTTCACGATTTTTAATTCGTATGTAGAAGCTGCCATATCATTGGCAATGACCCCGATATTCAGCTCGGGATGGTCACTGACAAACTTTGCTGCCGCCCCGGTAGAATTGGCGTATTCATATGGAACGGAAGGAAAATGTCGATGAAGAAATTTATGGCATTGCGCAATCGCGTGTGAATGCGAGTAAATTTTGTCGAGCTCTTTCCATGCATTCTCTCTAGAGGGATGGACGAGCAAGTGCTGATGAATCGGCAACGTCATTTCACCCACGATTGGCAAAGGCTGTTCATGTATTAAATAGTCTATTGTTAGATTAACAGATCCTTCTAATGCATTTTCCAAAGGAACAAAAGCAAAATCAACTTCGCCTGCAACGGCTGCATCTATACACTCCGGAATGGTGCGGTAAGCAACATGTTCGGCGCCGTTTTGAAAACAAGAACTGACTGCTAGATGTGTAAATGTAGCTGCTGGACCTAAATAACCGACTTTCATGACGATTTTCTCTCCCTTATGCACCTGAACCTAATATTTCAACCTTTTCTACAAAATCAAACTTCCTGAGCTTATTCATTAATGTATGAATGTCTTCTTCCATTGCCGACGTACTGATAGACAGTGTCACATTTGCTCTGCCTTGAAGCGGAATGGTCTGATGAATGGAAAGAACGTTGCTTCCAGAATCAGCTACCGCCTGAAGAAGCTGAGATAACGCACCTGACCTATCCTCTAAATGAAAGAAAAGTGTGATAATTTGTTCTTTTACCATGGTGTAGAATGGAAAAACAGCATCCCTGTATTTATAAAACGCACTTCTGCTTAAATCGACCTTTTGAACGGCATCTGCTACTGAATCTGCTTTTTTTCGATCAAGCAGCTTTTTGACTTCTAATGTTTTTCTCATTGCATCGGGCAATACATCTTCACGGACAAGATAAAATGTCTCCTCTTTCATTTGCATCCCCCCTTTAAAATAGAGAGCCTGACACCAGGCTCTCTTTTCAGCCAACATTCATTAATCAATAAATTCAAATTCAAATTCCAGAAGCCTGATTATATCTCCATCCTTGGCTCCGCGTTCTCTGAGTGCTTCATCAACACCCATTCCGCGCATCTGTCTTGCAAACCGTTTAACCGATTCATCACGTGAGAAATCAGTCATCTTGAATAACCGCTCAAGGCTGTCTCCTGAAAGCACAAATACACCGTCTGGATCGCGTGTAATGTTAAATGGCACTTCTTCATTTTCCATCGTGTACATGACACGGTTTTGTGTAAGCTCTTCCTCGTCATACAGCGGGAATTCCGGTGTGTTCTCAAGCTGATTGGCAACCTCAAACAGAAGCTCACGCAGACCTTCTCTTGTCACCGCACTGATCGGGAATACCGGATAATCATCCGTCAGCTTTTCTTTAAAGGCTTCGAGATTTTCCGCAGCCTCCGGCATGTCCATTTTATTTGCAACGATAATTTGCGGACGCTCGGTGAGACGCAGATTGTACTCGCTCAGCTCCTGGTTAATCGTAAGATAATCCTCATACGGATCGCGGCCTTCTAAGCCTGACATGTCAATGACGTGAACAATAACCCTCGTCCGTTCAATATGGCGCAAAAACTGGTGGCCCAGTCCGACGCCTTGGTGTGCGCCTTCAATCAGCCCCGGCAAATCGGCCATGACAAAGCTGCGTCCGTCATCCGTTTCAACCATGCCGAGATTCGGGACAAGCGTTGTAAAGTGATAGTCCGCAATTTTCGGTTTTGCAGATGAGACAACAGACAGCAAAGTAGATTTTCCCACACTCGGGAACCCGACAAGTCCGACATCTGCAAGCACTTTTAATTCAAGAACAATGTAGCGTTCTTTTCCCGGCTCGCCGTTTTCTGAAAGCTGAGGCGCGGGATTAGCCGGTGTAGCAAAGCGGCTATTCCCTCTTCCGCCTCTTCCGCCTCTTGCAATGACAGCCCGCTGTCCGTGCTCTGTTAAATCAGCGATGACCTGTTTTGTATCATCGTCTGTCACAACGGTGCCCGGCGGAACTTTAATGACCATATCATCAGCATTTCGCCCGTGCTGGTTTTTGGACATGCCATGCTCGCCGCGAATCGCTTTAAAGTGTTTTTTGTATCTAAAATCCATCAGGGTGCGGAGACCTTCATCTACTTCAAAAACGACGTCTCCTCCCTTTCCTCCGTCACCGCCGGCAGGGCCGCCTTTCGGCACATATTTTTCACGGCGAAACGCAACCATACCGTTGCCGCCGTCGCCGCCTTTTACATATACTTTGACCTGATCTACAAACATAATGTCCTCCGTTCTAAACCGTTAAAAACTCCGCTAGTCCAACCCAATTTCAATCAGACATTCGTGACTCGTGATTTCAAAACGCATGATATCAACGTCCTCATATCCATTCTGCCGAATATCATCAAAAGCAGATGGATCGGCAAAGGCGCCGTGAAAATCAAGGTACAGAATCAGCTGTCTGTCAGGATGATCCGTTTGAAGCGAAACCGTTAAATGATTTTCACTCTCTCTGCTGACTGCTTGATCAAACAGATGAAACAGCTTTCTCATCAGTTTCGCCAGCTTTTGATCATAAGCCGACAAATCCTTAATTTCTCCGAGAACTTCATATTCAAGCGTCATATAATGGGTTTTCCAATTAAACGTAAGAAAATCAAACGCCAAATGCGGTGTTTTCAGGTTTGAGAGCTTTGATTCGTGCTTTGCGTCTATAACCATTTCTTCAATCATTTCAAAGACACGGTCATACTTCTGTAAGCTTAAGTTTCCTTTAATCAGCTGCAGCTTATTCATCCAATCATGCCGGGAATGGCCAAGCAGATGAATCAGTTCGTTTGTTAATGCCGTGTCGCTTATATTTTCTTCTTGATTTTTTGAAACATCCTTCATTTTCGCACTCCCAATCATTTAATTTCTTATTTAGGAGTCTGTATAAGTGTGTATTATGAATTATAACAGAGAAGGCTTTGTTAGAAAAACAATTGTTTTTCCCAGAAATATCATGTTCCTTTTTTCTGGCTTTGGTTGATTTGCAGCCAGGCAGAACATTTTATGTATTACTGCTTGGGGAACATATCCAGTGGGTTTGAGATGTTTATTCTCATTCTTGGCGGGGTCTGCTCGCACATACTCTGCATTTCATTCTAGGTGTTTACTCCGCATATTGCAAAAAAAACTCCAGTCATCATCGACCGGAGTTTTTTGAATCATTATTGAGCTACAGGATATACGCTCACTTTTTTGCGGTCACGGCCGAAACGTTCGAATTTAACAGTTCCGTCGATTTTCGCAAATAGAGTGTCATCTCCGCCGCGGCCCACGTTTTCACCTGGGTAAATTTTTGTTCCGCGTTGACGGTAAAGGATAGAACCGCCTGTTACGAATTGACCGTCAGCACGTTTAGCACCTAAACGTTTAGCCTCAGAGTCACGTCCGTTCTTTGTAGAACCTACTCCTTTTTTAGAAGCGAAAAACTGAAGATCTAATCTAAGCATGTAGCTCACCTCCTATATTATGTTTGTGGTCACACGCAAGTTGTCTTTGTAATCCCGTTCGATTGTCTCCAGCGAAACAATCATGCCTTCAATCAGCAGCTGAGCTTTTTGGCGTGCCTCTGGATCAAGAGATTCAGGGAATTCAAAATAAAAATAACCCCCGTCCTCCCCTATATCAAGAAGCGGCTCGAAGCCCGCGAGCACAATGACCGCGTTAACGGCTCCAAACACAACGGCTGTCACTCCGGCACAAACAAGATCTTGTCCATGTTCAGCAAAATTCGCATGGCCCGTCATTTCAAAAGACAATATGCCTTTATCATGAGACCTTCTGATTGTTGCCTGAATCATGCTTACGCGTTGATTTTTTCGATCGTCACTTTAGTGTAAGGCTGACGATGACCTTGTTTTTTATGAACGTTTTTCTTTGGTTTGTATCTGAAAACAGTGATTTTTTTCGCGCGGCCTTGTTTTTCAACTTTAGCCGTTACTGTTGCGCCTTCAACTGTAGGGTTGCCGACTTTCACGTTGTCTCCGCCAACAAACAAAACGTCTTCAAAAGTAACTGTTTCACCTGCTTCAGCAGCAAGTTTTTCGATGTAAACAGTTTGGCCTTCTTCAACTTTGATTTGTTTACCGCCTGTTTTAATGATTGCGTACATTCTCTGCACCTCCTATTAGACTAAGACTCGCCAGATACCAGGGGGCTGTAAAAGCTCTTAACACCTGTACTGAGCGGTTGTAGCAATGGTGCTACATCCATAACATTAAAAAATATACCAAAATACAAGGCGTTTGTCAATCAGTTTTAGTTAGTAGGGCAGAAGCAGTTCCTCCATGGAAGAATTCGTCCGCTTATCGGCAAAGTAAGCGTGCAGCACTTCATTCTCGTCAAGCTGGCTGAGCTTTTGGCCTGATTTTTCTATAATAATCGGATGCTTACAGCCACGTTTGAACTCGGCCATCACATGATAGACTTTATCCTCCGCCTTTACTGTCAGCGGCAGAAGTTTCTCAAGCTCCCTGTTTTTTCCGTAATACCTTTCGAGGAGAAATCTCACATGGATATAGTGCCTTTGCCGATATTCCTCAAACAAGGAAACAGCCAGAAAGACAAACAAAACCCATGCGCTGATCTGCAGAGGAATCACGAATAAAACCCAGCACCCGAGCAACAGGCAGAAGCAGAGCGACGTTTTTAGATTAAGCCGGTGAGCCTTTTGAAAAGGCAGCTGTTTGGAAAACAACAAAAATAACAGTTTTCCTCCATCCAGCGGCCAGATCGGCAGTAAATTGACAAATAAGATAGAAAGATTATAAAAGGTGAAGAGTTCAAAGGTATGCTGATGAATCACTGAGACTTCTGCAAGCATCCAGGCGGCAAACTGAAGCCAGATGTGCTGAAGAGGGCCGGCAATAATGACCGCAAACTCTTCCTTTAACGGCCGATTCCCGTGCTCTTCCACTTCGACCGTTCCCCCAAACGGCAGCAAAAAAACACGCTTGATTCTCCAAGAAAAAAATACGGCCAGAGCAGCATGCCCCAGCTCATGAATCAATACAATCAGGAGCAGACATAATAATGCTTTCATATGGCCTGTGAGCAAGCCCAGCGCCGCGATAATCCAAAGAAAAGGATGCACATGGATCTTTAAGATAAGGTCGAGCCATTTATTCAAATGTAATCACCTGAATCGGATCAATAAATTTATCGCCGTCTTTCATGGCAAAATAATAGACCCCTTTATTATGATCATCAAGCTTAATCGAACCGAGCTTTTTGCCTTTATCCACAAAATCATATAAAGCAACATCCACATCTTTGAGCTCGCCATAGATACTATAGGTGTTGTCAGCATGCTGCACCTTAACCGTCAGTCCCGTCTGGCTGTCTTTGCTGACTTCAACCACATAGCCTTCTTTTACACTATCAATCTTATCGCTGCTTGTTTCGACTTTAATTCCTTCCCCATTGTCCTGAAAATCCTGCTGTACTTTCCCGGATGCAGGCGCGATCAGATCTTTGCCTACTTCAATTTGCTGTTCCTTATTATTGTGTTCAGGAGCCAGGAAAGCAAGCGGATTTCCGAATTTGGTTTCGAACCAATGGCTTGCTGAGGCAAATTGAAATTCAGTTTCAAAGGTTTTGGCTACCGCGGGTTTAATCTGACTGACGGGTCCAATGTTTGTTTTATAGGCTATAGCTGAAACGAGAACAAGGCAGGCCGACAGAAGACATTTCAGGATAATTGAATCTGTTTTCACCAATGGGTGTTTTCCGTTGAATGCTGGCATGTTATCTTCGTAGACCGGAAGTGTTCCAAGCTTTTCCTGATCCGTTACCATCACCCAGGACGGGGGTTTCTGCTTTTCAGAAACTGTCTGAGTAGAGAAACGTTTTGAGCCGGAAAGCTGCTTTCTTCTTTTCTCTAATTGTTTTCTGATTTCATCTGCTCTGTGACTCATTGCCATCATCCTTTGCATTCGTTGGGTTTGTACATCATATGTCTTGTCCATGGCAAATATTCGGTTTAGCCAAGAACAAAGCAGGCAAAAACAAAAAAACCTGACACAGCATATGCTTTGTCAGATTCTTCTCTTTGATTCTATCACATTAAGATCTTACTCCGAAAAATGACTTAATCTTAGCCATCATTCCTTTGTTTTGCTCTTCAAGCACCTGTAAAGGAACAGATTCACCTAAGATGCGGCGGGCAATATTGCGATATGCAATAGAAGCGCGATTTTTCGGGTCCATCGCAATCGGTTCACCATGGTTGGAAGCTTTGATGACTTCATCATCATCAGCCACGATTCCTAGCAAATCGATCGACAGATGCTGTACGATTTCGTCGATATCCATCGTGTCACCGTTTTTCATCAGGTGATTTCTGATTCTGTTAACAACGAGCCGCGGCGGTTCAATATTTTCCTCTTGCTCCAGCAGTCCTATAATACGGTCAGCATCACGAACAGCTGAGATTTCAGGCGTAGTGACCACAATCGCTTTATCAGCTCCGGAAACGGCATTTTTGTACCCTTGCTCGATTCCGGCAGGACAGTCTATGATGACATAGTCAAATTCCTGTTTGAGCTCTTGGACCATGTTTTTAATTTGTTCAGGAGCAACAGCTGTCTTATCGCTCGTTTGAGCAGCGGGCATTAAATAGAGCAGATCATCGAAACGTTTGTCTTTTACGAGCGCCTGATGCATTTTGCATCTGCCCTCTACAACGTCTACCAGATCGTAAATAATTCTATTTTCAAGACCCATTACAACATCAAGGTTGCGCAGTCCTATATCAGTATCTACTAAGCATACGCGCTTCCCTAAAATGGCTAAGGCGGTACCGAGGTTCGCAGATGTTGTTGTCTTACCTACTCCGCCTTTTCCCGAAGTTATTACGATAGCCTCACCCAATTCACATTCCTCCCTCAAGCCTTGTTAGATCAGGTCTTAAATGAGCCAAATGTTGAAGGCGTTCAATGACCATATTTCCGTCTGTATCTAAATAAGCACATTCCATTTCGTTCCCTTTTTGAATGTGGTCTGGGGAGCGATTTAACACATGATTGATTCTTAATTGTGTCGGAAGCATTTCAGAGGCGGCGATGACCGCTTGATTATTTCCATTAAATCCAGCATGCGCGATTCCCTTCAGTGAGCCCAGAACAAAAATGTTCCCTCCGGCCCTGACTGTTCCGCCGGGATTCACGTCACCGATCAGGAGCAAGTCGCCTTTTACCTGCAGCACTTGGCCTGAACGGACAATTTTTGAAACAGAAATAATTTCGGCTTCCTCTCTTATCTGCTGTGCTTCTTTTTTAGTAATGACTTCACTGTCAATAGAATGAACAAACAAATCTTTCTTTGACGCAATCAATTCGGTTAGCTGTTCCTCTTGCTCCTTATATAAAAAGCGATTTCCCAGCTTAACATGAACGCTGATTTTCTGGCCTTTTCCATCGGTATATTGTTCAATTGACAGCATATTCTGAAGACCATCGAGAAGCTCATCAAAAGAACACGCATCATCCAGATGCAATGTTAGTCCATTCTTTGTTCCTTTTATTGTTACATATTGCTGCTTTTTGGTCTTCACAATATTCACCTCAACAACATACTCATTTCGTCAAAAAAAGATAAAATCCTTTTTACTCATCTCTCAATTCTTTCTTTAGACTCATAAAAAACAATCTAAATGGCAGAACAAGAATAAGAGCTGCTGCAATATTTAATAAAATTGTCGGTATAAATCGGTCAAGCACAAATCCGTTAAACGTCATAATGTCTTTATGAATCAAAGACTGAATGCCGAATACGTAAAATTCGAGCAGACAGACAGCCAGAACTGCTATCAATATCACTACAAATGCGTTTGTATGCAACACTTTAAACGCTTTTGAAGCCAAATAGCATAGCCCTGCAAAACCAAACATGTAAACGCCTAATAGACTTGTATAGTTCATGTCATATAGAAAACCAAAAATAAATCCGTAAATCATCGCGTGTTTTTGGTTGATAAAAGCCGACATGAATATCAATACAAGCATCAAAAAACGCGGGGCGAGCACTTGGTCATCTGTAACGAAAGGAAAATGCACCAAATCTGTAAAAATGCTTTCCGCAGAAAAAACAAGCATCATAACGAAAGGGAGAAGGAAACGTTTCACGATCCTTCCTCCTCTGTATCGACAGTCGGCACGTCACGGTTTACAACGATCACATTATTTAAATCTGTAAGGTCAGCCGCAGGTTTTACATAAGCAACCTTCGTCAGTCCATAGGAATCTGACTCGATATCAGTCACTTCACCGATTGTCAGCCCTTCTGGGAAAACACCGCCTGTCCCTGATGTTTCAATAAGATCGCCTTTTTTCACGTCTTGTTTATCCTTACGCTCAATAATTGTCATCTTAAGACGTTTTTTCTCTTTGTCATATCCTTCGATCAAGCCGTAGCCTTTGCTGCCTTTTTTTCCGGAAATTTTTGTCGCGACTCTGTTATTGCGGTCAGTATCGCTTAAAAGCTGAACAGTAGACGTAAAATTGTTAAGTCCGGAGCTTTTGATCTTGCCGATTAATGCGCCTTTTTCGTTTGTAACGGCCATATCTTTCGCTACGTTTTGCTGAGTCCCCTTGTTAATGGTGACCTGTTTCGCCCAATTATCAGGGCTTCTGGCGATGACCGTTGCTAAAATCGGCTTGTAATCTTTAATCGATTTGACATGGCCAAGCTCGTCACGCAAGGATTTGTTTTCTTCTTCAAGCTCTTGAAGCTTGGCTTCATATTGTGTCTGTCCGTCAAGTTTTTCTCTTAGACGCTCGTTTTCTTTGTATGTGTTTTTTAAATCATTGATGTTCTCAAATATTCCTGCAAAAAATTCGGCAGGCGTATGAAAAATATTTTGAAATACTCCCGTCGTATCGCCGATCACTTTCTCAGGCCAGGTGGTATTGCGGCCGCCCTTCAGCGAAAATCCAATCATAGCCACCAATATGATAATACACAGAAGTAATAGCATTAACCGCTTATTCGGCATCGTGTTACACCTCTTCTATTGAACTCCCGATTATCTAGTTTTCCCTTTGAAAAGATGGATGTGCTCCAGTGCTTTCCCTGTTCCGATCGCTACACAATCAAGCGGATCTTCGGCGATAAGGACCGGCATTTTTGTTTCTTCGCTGATGACTTTGTCCAAATTGCGCAAAAGCGCTCCGCCGCCGGTTAACACTATACCTCTGTCCATGATATCTGCTGCAAGCTCAGGCGGTGTTTTTTCGAGTGTGCTCTTCACTGCTTCGACAATTGTAGATACAGTGTCGCGTAGAGCATTAGAAATCTCTTTTCCTGTAATTTCAATTGTTTTCGGCAGACCTGTCAGCAAATCGCGTCCGCGGATTTCCATGTTGTCGGATTCTTCAGGAGCTTCTGCAGATCCGATTTCCATTTTAATCGCTTCAGCGGTACGGTCACCGATCATCAGGTTGTACGTTTTTCTGATGTAGTTGATAATTGCGTCGTCCATCTCATCACCGGCTACACGGATTGACTGAGACGTTACGATGCCTCCGAGGGAAATAATCGCAACTTCTGTCGTACCGCCCCCGATATCAACAACCATGCTTCCAGTCGGCTCCCAAACTGGCAGATTGGCTCCGATTGCTGCGGCAAAAGGCTCTTCAATCGGATACGCGTCACGTGCTCCAGCCTGTCTTGTCGCATCGATAACAGCGCGTTCTTCAACAGCTGTAATGCCTGATGGGACACATACCATTACATATGGTTTTCTGGCAAACATGCCTTTATTTTTTATGGCCTGATTGATGTAATATTTCATCATCGTCGCCGTTGTTTCATAATCAGCGATAACGCCGTCTTTCATCGGGCGAAGAGCCACCACGTTGCCCGGTGTCCGTCCAATCATATTTTTCGCATCATTTCCGACAGCGACAATCGATTTCGTATCCGTCTGCAAAGCGACAACTGACGGCTCTCTCACAACAATTCCTTTTCCTTTTACAAAAACAAGCGTATTCGCAGTTCCAAGATCTATACCAAGGTCTCTAGCACCAATTCCAAACATATGTATGTATCTTCCTTTCTTAAAGCAAAAATACCCTAAAGGGAAAAACTCATAAACTCTATTATAGCTTAATTCGACGAAAAAAAAAGTGTTACAAATATCCTTTTTCCTTTAAACTCACAAATTTTTTATCCCCGATCACCAAATGGTCAAGCAGCTCGATGCCAATCAGGTTTCCGCATTCAAACAGCCGTCTTGTCACTTCAATATCTTCCCTGCTCGGCGTCGGATCTCCAGAAGGATGATTATGAACACAGATAAAGGAAGCGGCAGATCGTTTAAACGCTTCTTTAAACACCTCTCGCGGGTGGACAATAGATGAATTCAGGCTTCCGATAAATACGGTGCGTTTATGGATGACTTGATTTTTTGTATTTAAGTATAAACAGACAAAATGCTCCTGGGTTAAAAAGCGCATATCCTCCATGACAAGATTAGCGCCGTCTTCCGGGGAGCGAATAACGAAATGTTCTTCGTTGGCTAATTTATGAATCCGGCTTCCAAGCTCAACTGCAGCCAGTATTTGAATCGCTTTTACCATACCGATTCCCGGGATGCTTGACAGCTCTTCAACCGATGCTTCCTTGAGCAGACGCAGCCCGTCAAATGAGCGCAGCAGCCGGTTTGACAGGTCCAAAACAGATTCGTGTTTAGTCCCTGTCCGCAATAATATAGCCAAAAGTTCATGATTCGCTAAGTTCTCGGCTCCGACTTTCAGGAGCCGTTCTCTTGGCTTTTCTTTCATTGGGAAATCTTTGAGTTTTAATGGCAGATCTTGTATGACCAAGCACTCCTTTTCTTTCCCTTCCCGTTTATAGAACCGTCATGCCCTTATATCAAAATGGCGAAGAGCTCTCATTGTTTTTGATATAGGAAGACCCATGACTGAATAATAATCTCCGTCTATTTTCTTTACAAAAAGCGCGCCTCTTCCTTGGATGCCGTATGCACCTGCTTTATCCATCGGCTCTTTTGTTTCAATATACGTCCAAATCTCTTCTTCACTGAGGGACCAAAACGCAACTTCTGTCTTATCATAAAAAGTCTCGCTGTGATTTTCAGCTTGAATGCTGACCGCGGTTATTACTGAGTGACTTCGGCCTGAAAGCCTCCTCAGCATAGAAGCAGCTTCTTCTTGATCCTGCGGTTTGCCAAGGCATTCGCCGTCAAGGCATACCATTGTATCAGCACCGATAACGATTGCATGCGGGTGGAGATCAGCTACAGCCTTAGCTTTTTGTTTTGCCAACCATTGGACGTTTTCTTCTGGTGAAAAGTTTCGATTTAATTTTTCTTCTACTTCACTGACAATAATGGAGTAGGGCAGCTGGAGAAGATCGAGGAGTTCTTTCCTGCGCGGAGATTGTGATGCAAGTATTAGCGGTTTTGTCATGTTCGTCATCCTTTCAGGGTTTGCTTAAGAAAAAAAGATACTCGTTTATCCTACCAAATCACGAGGCTTGTCACAATTTCAGAAAAATAACTTTTTCATGACAAAATAAAAAAAGCCTGTCACTAAAGGACGAAGGCTCAGGGCACTATCTCTTATTTTACGACGGCTAACAGCTCCTGCTGAGCCTTCCACCCGGCTTCAGCACTTGGATCCTCTAATTCCTTTAAAGCCTGCAAAATCGCTTTTTTCTCTCCTGTTTCTGACGCTTTTGTTTCACCAAGCGACTTTTCTATTTTCTCTACACTCGCTTTTGTAATGTCTTCGCCGAGAATCGCCTTTGCTGCAAGCTCCGCTGTTTCCTTAAAAGTATCTGTCATATCTGACTCTATTGATAAGGAAAGCTCCTTGCCTCCCCAGGCTTCAAAATCACTGTCGATTAAAACCTGTCCTAACTGCTGTGAGACATCCTTATCAGTGGCTAAGCCCGCGATGACATACGTATACCCATCATCCTTTGACAGTGACACGGCGGAATATCCTTTTTCGGTCAATTGTTCTGTTAACGTTTCGGCGCCCTTTTCATTTGAAAATTTTCCGGCTTGCACAGCGTATGTTTTGTATGTACCTTCAGTTTGTGCCGCTTGTTTTTCTGCGCCTGAAGTTTGTTTTTCAGTTGAAGTATCCCCTGCTTTTGCCGTTTGGCTGCCTAAAGAATCCTCTAAAGAGGCCGGTGCTGACGCTTCTTTATTCCCCGATATGTTTAACGCGAATAACCCTAATCCAGTGCCAATGACAGCCGCGAAGGCAATCGTCGCGGCCACTCTTTTTACCGGTTTGGCAGCCCCGGTCTTTCCTTTTGCATAAAGCTTTGTTTTTTTCTTTTGAAAAGGAGGAACAACTTTAGGGTCCTCTTTAAACACCTTGTCCTCCTCGGAATCCCAATTGAATTCATCTTCATCAGGGTGTTCCTGGGATGCCGCAACCTCTTGTTCTGCCTGTCTTTTTTCCTCCCAATTTGAAAATGTCATGCTTTTATTCGCCTCTGTCTCAGGCGTCTCTTGTTCGTAAACCGTCTCTTCTTTTCCATTAATCGTCACCTTGAGGGCTTTTTCTGCGGCTTTACTGTTTTTTTTATTCTTTCTTTTTTTCAATTCCGCTTCCTCCCTTCATTTGCTTGACCGTTCTTGTCGGCTTTTCATGCTACACACTTTAGCACAGGCAAAGAAAAAAAGAACAAGACTTTTGTCGCCTTGTCCAAAAAACGTTCGTCAAATTTTTCAGCAGTCAGCCCAATGCCATTTTGATATAAAAAGAAATGATAGAGTCACCGTATAAATAGGCTAAAATGCTCCCTGCGGCTATAGCGGGGGCGAAGGGAAGCGGCTGCCTTTTAGCGAGTCTACCAGTCAGAACAGCTGCCGCTCCATATAATGCACCTATCAAAACAGAAAAGAAAAAGGCAGCTGCCAGCATCTTCACACCAAGCACAAAGCCAATCACCGCAAATAATTTAATATCTCCTCCCCCTACTCCCCCATGGGTGATTGCGGCAATTACAGCCAGAAACAGAAATCCGGCTGCCGCACCTAACAGGCCTGCATACCAGGAATCAAGCGGAGAAATCAATCTCGCGGCCGCCAAAAAGGGAAGAAAGAAAATCAATATTCGATTTGGAATCAGCATAAAATGAATATCTGTCACTGCAACAATAATGAGAAGAGAGATAAACACCACAGCGGGAAACAGTTCCAGCGATGTGCCAAAGCGTATTCCTGCGGCAGCAAATAAACACGCTGTCACAAGCTCTGCTGTGGGATACATAAAAGAAATCTTATGCCCGCAGCTTTTACATTTACCTTTTTGAAATAGGAATGACAGGATGGGAATTAATTCTGCAGGAGTTAATGTCCGCCGGCAAAACGGGCATGATGAACGGGGCGCAATAATAGATAGATGTAAGGGGATACGGCACCCGGCCGTATAGTAAAAAGAACCAAGGATCAGCCCAAAGATAATAAGAATGGATAGCATAGACAACACACCTTTACTCATTGAGTACTGGTATGGATTGTAGCAAAATGGACATCCTGAGCTCCAATTAGGAATATTCAATTTTACACATAAAAAAAACGGCAGAATCTTTTTTTTGATTCTGCCGGAGCCGGATGCTTTTATTTCAACCTTTTTCGAATGTCAGAAATAAAGTAAAGAGATCCGGTAATCAGCACAATTTCATTTGAGCCCTTTTTACTTTCTATGAATTTGATTACATCGTCTGGATCTTCACTCCAGCTTTTATTGCTGATTTCACTTGCATCATAGAGATCTTTTGCAAGGGAAGCACGCGGGAAATCAAAAGAAGCAAAATGAATCGCATGAGCAATGGTTTCCAGTCTTTTAATCATGTTCTGATACGGTTTGTCCTTTAACGCGCTAAACACCACAGAAATGCGTGAATTGGCGAAACGCTGCTTCATCGTTTCCGCCAGCTTTTCGACACCTTCTTCGTTATGCGCACCGTCTAAATATACCGGAGGATGTTCCTGAACAAGCTCTAACCGTCCCGGCCAAGCAGCCTTCACAAGCCCGCTCCTTAACGCTTCGTCACTGATATGGGCGATATTCTCCTTATTGAGCCACTCCGCAGCCAAAATGGACAAAGCAGCATTTTGTCTTTGATGGGTGCCAATCAGAGATGTCCGAATATCTTCATAGCATTTCTCTTCCGTTTTGAATGAAAACTGTTCTCCTGCAGGCAGAGCCTCTTCATTGAAAATAACACATGCATCATGCAATGACTGGAACGGCGCAGCATGCCGTTCGGCTTCATGGCGGATGACCTGTAAAGCTTCCGGCTGGGTAACTGCTGTAACGATTGGAATACCTTCTTTAATAATGCCGGCCTTTTCTCCTGCAATTTCTTCAATGGTGTTTCCCAAAATGTTCATATGATCGTGTCCGATGCTTGTAATCACAGTTAAGAGCGGTTCAACCACATTAGTAGAATCGAATCTACCGCCCAGACCTGTTTCAAAAATAACAAAATCGACCTTATGAAACTCTGCAAAATATAAAAATGCACAAGCTGTCATAATTTCAAATTCTGTCGGCTGTCCGTATTCCGTTTGATCAAGGGCTTCAACGTGCGGTTTCATTTGATTGACGAGTGCTGTCCATTCCTCATCTGAAATCGGTATCCCGTTTACGCTGATCCGTTCATTAAACGTAATAATATAAGGCGATGTAAATGTTCCAACCGTATATCCGGCTTCCTGCAGCATAGAACGGATAAAAGCGACAGTTGATCCTTTACCGTTTGTTCCTGCGACGTGGAACGCTCGGATTTTTTTTTCAGGATGTCCTAACCGCGCCATCAGCTGTTTCATTCGACCAAGTCCGGGCTTCACCCCGAATTTCAGCCTCCCGTGAATCCAGCTGCGCGCATCTTGATATGCAGTAAACAATGATAATCCCCTCTTTTATAAGACAAGGCGGTTTCTCTAGAAACCGCCCCGGCTTTTCATTAACCCTTCAGCTCAGCCATTCGTTTTTGAACAGCGTCACGCTTCGCCACATAATCTTTTTCTTTTTCACGTTCTTCATCAATTACGTGTGCAGGCGCTTTTTTCATAAATCCTTCATTTCCAAGTTTCTTTTGGACACGCTCAACTTCTTTTGTCAGTTTATCAAATTCTTTTTGCAGACGGGCAATTTCTTCATCAATATTGATTAAGCCTTCAAGCGGAAGAATAACCTCTGCTCCTGAGACAACGGCCGTCATCGCCTTATCAACAGCCTCAATATCGGTGCCGATTTTAAGCACGCTCGGATTCGTAAAGCGTTCAACATATGAACGGTTCGCTTCGAGGCGGGCTGCTATTTCGTCTGTGCTTGTTTTAATGTACAGTTCAACCTGCTTGCTCATTGGCGTATTGACTTCACTGCGGATATTGCGCACAGAACGGATCAGCTCAACAAGAAGCTTCATGTCAGCTGCCGCTTCAGTATCGGTATGCTCCGGCACTACTACAGGCCATTGACTTACTGTAATCGATTCCCCTTGGTGAGGAAGGTGCTGCCAAATTTCCTCCGTTAAGAATGGCATAAACGGATGGAGCAGACGCATCGTTTGATCAAGTACGTAAGCAAGGATGGAACGGGTAGTTTTCTTAGCCGCTTCGTCTTCTCCATAAAGCGGAAGCTTCGCCATTTCAATATACCAATCACAGAAATCATCCCAAATAAAGTTATATAAATGGCGTCCTACTTCACCAAATTCATATCGATCAGCAAGCTGGGTCACGTGCTCGATCGTTTCATTTAATCGCGTTAAAATCCACTTGTCAGCGACTGACTTTTCGCCTGACAGATCAAGTTCATCGTACGTCATGCCATCCATATTCATTAATGCAAAACGAGAGGCGTTCCAAATTTTATTGGCAAAATTCCAGGTCGATTCCACTTTTTCATAGCTGAAGCGCAGATCCTGGCCAGGAGAGCTTCCAGTCGCAAGGAAATAACGCAGAGAATCGGCTCCGTACTTGTCAATCACATCCATCGGGTCGACACCGTTGCCAAGAGATTTACTCATTTTCCGGCCTTGCTCGTCACGGATTAAGCCGTGGATTAAAACATCTTTGAACGGGCGCTCGCCTGTAAATTCAATGCCTTGGAAAATCATGCGTGATACCCAGAAGAAAATGATATCGTACCCTGTCACGAGAACATCTGTCGGATAGTAGCGTTTAAAGTCTTCAGCCGTTACATCAGGCCAGCCCATTGTGGAGAAAGGCCATAGCGCAGAACTGAACCATGTATCCAGTACGTCTGTATCCTGTTCCCAATTTTCGCTGTCTTCCGGCGCTTCAAGCCCGACATATAGCTCGCCTGTTTCTTTATGATACCAGGCAGGAATACGATGGCCCCACCACAATTGACGGGAGATACACCAGTCGCGGATGTTTTCCATCCAGTGTAAATACGTTTTTTCGAAACGGTCAGGCACAAAGTTGACCTTTTCTTCTTTCTTTTGCAGCTCAATCGCTACATCAGCAAGCGGCTGCATGCGCACAAACCATTGTGTAGAAAGATAAGGCTCCACAACAGCCCCGCTTCGTTCACTATGGCCGACAGAGTGCATATGATCCTCGATCTTGAAGAGAACTCCCGCCTCCTGTAAATCTTTCACGAGCTTTTTGCGGCATTCAAAACGATCCATACCTTGATATTGCAGAGCATTTTCATTCATCGTGCCATCTTCATTCATGACAAGAATGCGTTCTAAATTGTGGCGGTTGCCAAGCTCGAAGTCGTTCGGATCATGAGCAGGCGTAATTTTCACGGCACCTGAACCAAAATCCATATCAACATAGTCATCACCGACAATCGGAATTTCACGATTTACAATCGGCAGGATCACCGTTTTTCCGATAAGGTGTTTATAGCGCTCGTCTTCAGGGTGAACGGCAACAGCTGTATCACCGAGCATTGTTTCAGGACGTGTCGTCGCAATTTCAATTGAGCCTGAACCGTCAGCAAGCGGATAGCTCATATGATAGAACGCGCCTTGAACATCCTTGTAAATCACCTCAATGTCGGATAGGGCTGTTTTTGTCGCTGGGTCCCAGTTAATAATATATTCGCCTCTGTAGATCAGGCCTTTTTCATAAAGCTTAACGAATACTTCTCTTACCGCTTTGCTCAAGCCTTCATCCAGCGTAAAACGTTCACGGGAATAATCTAGGCCAAGACCTAATTTCGCCCACTGGCTGCGAATAAAGTCAGCATATTCTTCCTTCCACTTCCACGTTTCTTCGAGGAATTTTTCACGGCCTAAATCGTAGCGGGATTTGCCTTCTTCACGAAGTTTCGCCTCCACTTTAGCCTGTGTCGCGATGCCGGCGTGGTCCATGCCAGGAAGCCACAGCACATCATAGCCCTGCATGCGTTTCATTCTTGTTACAATGTCTTGCAGCGT
The DNA here is from genome assembly GCF_037975425.1 of Bacillus sp. FSL R5-0416. Taxonomy (NCBI): domain Bacteria; kingdom Bacillati; phylum Bacillota; class Bacilli; order Caryophanales; family Bacillaceae; genus Bacillus; species Bacillus sp. FSL R5-0416. The sequence goes on from NZ_CP150252.1 coordinate 2,818,361, forward strand.
TGTGTCCCATGCGTGGCCAAGGTGAAGTCTTCCTGTTACGTTTGGCGGCGGGATGACAACAGAGTATGGCTCTTTTGTCTGGTCACTGCCCGCTTCAAAAAATTTGCCTTTTAGCCAAAAATCATATCGGTCTTTTTCAACCGCTGCCGAATCATATTTCGTCGGCATTGTTTGTTCATTCGTTTCCATCATAACCCTCCAGCATGTTTAAAAATGGCTGAGAACGAAAAAAGAGCTCTTCATCCCTGTAAAAGGACGAAAAGCTCTTTCGCGGTACCACCTTTTTTCATGAACTCTATCAGTTCATGCACTTATAACGGATAACGGGTGTTTCCCGAATTTCTCTACTCTTCTTTCAAGAAATTATGCTCCCGGGCGACCTTCCAATCAGACAACATAAGAAGCCTTTCAGCAAACGGCTTCTCTCTCTGCATGCGCCTTTTTTGTACTCTTCCCGTTCTAAGCAGGTGTATTTATCAGCTCATTGTATACATTATTTATGTTCTTTATTATAGTAAAAGTGTTTTTGATTCGTCAATCATCTTTTCCAAAAACACCGCTTTCTATACAGATGGGCAGGCACCTATTGCCCAAGTTTACATATGATGCTTGTAAATGCGTAGAGGAGGATGCACCGTGAAGAAACGTTTCAGCTCTTATTCGCTGCCGCCATGGGTAAGGCAAATTCGGCTTGTATCCGCACAAGTGATTATTCCCATTACGATTTTTCAAGGAATCAGAACCATTTTCTTTCCGACAACCTTTGATGTTTTGCTGCTCGCAATCCTAATCTTTTTAGCTTGCGCCCTTCATTTAGAATGGATATAAACAAACAAGTCCGCGCCATTAAGACGTGGACTCGTTTTCAGCCTGAAATTTTTTCTCTTGTTCAATCTGATGGATTTTCATCACAAACGGCTCTATATTTTTCATTTGCCAATAAGCCTTTAATAATTGTGTACATTCCTCTTTTTCATGCTGTCTTTTCCCAGTTTGATAACCGTTCAGCACCTTGTACATGGCTGCCGGATATGCCATATAGCTGAGAAAAAGGCTGACTTCCGCTTCACGCAAAGGGAATGATTTCGTATATCCATAAAACCATTCGACGCATTCCGGACAAGCTTTCGGAAAGCCTCTGAACATTTTTGTATAAAAGCCGAGCAGGTCGTTTTGCGGCGGACCGACAGATGCTCTTTCGAAGTTTGTAAAATATCCGGTCCCGGCATCATTATACAGAAAATGGTGTATAGACAGGCTGCCGTGGTTCATTACAACCCTTGAAACGTCCTTTTCCTTTGCAGACTCATACCAGTCCTCCAACCGTTCCAGCGCAAAATTCACCGCGGAAATGGTTTCTGAAAAATAGGTTATGGCCTGGAGTTCAAAAGGAGAAAGGTACCACTCCTTCTCCGCTCTATCCACAAACTGCTCATAGAAAATTTTATCTTGTTCCCACTTTTTTTTCGTTTGCCCGTAATAACGTTCAATCTCATCACGTCTAACCTTTAGTTCCTGCGCGGTTCTCTCGTGAAGACGGGCTGTTTCTCTAAATAAATAAGCATGTTTCTGATCCCGTTCTTCCTCTTGGTCAAATTGGAGCCAAGGCATTAAATAGTAGGTATCTCCGTATTGTATGCCTGCTGAGAAAAACTCACCGCTATTTGTTCTGTAAACGGGAACGAATGAACGAAAGCCTTTTTCCTCAATCGCCACCATATGATCTGTAAAATGCTTGCCGCGCCCCTCTTTCAATTTTTTCAGGGCAAATATGCCGTAGTCTGTATACACTTTCCAAACAAGAGGACTGACAGGCTCAATAAATTGAGCAGTCAGTCCGTATTCCTGAAGAACCGATTGGGTATCTTCCATTTCATTCACCACATTTTCCGATCACTTACGGTTTACGCATGGCTATTTTTATATTGAGGAATATAGAGAATCTGTCCTGCTTTTAATTCATCATCCAAGGCTAAAGAATTCATCCTGATCAGCTGCTGGGATGTAATTTCATACCGTTCGCATAAACGCTCGATCGTATCTTCCTGCTGCACAATACAAATTTTCATTCTCGAAAACTCATCCGCTTCTTTTGTAAAGAGTTTTGTTAAATAAAGAGAATTATCACTTTCCTTTGTTTGAGGTTCCTTCGTTTCAGCAGCAGGAGCAACCCTAGGAACAGCATCCGTTTCCTTCCTTTCAGTCTCAGAAGATTCAGGCAGCTGGAAGGATTGAAAAGGTGTTTCTTCCTTAGGCTCTTCAGCTGATGGTGTTTTTCTCACTTCAATTTCGAAGCTCTCTTCCTCTTGTTCTTCCTCCTCCAGCAGCTTAGGCGCTGAATAAAAAGAATCCTCCTCTTCTTGTTCAGGCAGGAAGGTACGGTATGCCAGTTCAGGCAATTCTTCTTGAGATGCCTCCTCCGAGCTTGTTTTTTGATTGAAATGGAAATGTAAATCGGCTTTGTCATTCTCCACATATACAGCTGAAGCTGTTTCTCTGCTATCTTCTATGGAGAGAGCGGCCTCTGATACACTCTCCAAAGCTTCATCCGCTTCCGCCTCTTCTTGGCAAAGCGTAGGATCAGCCTGATCTGATTGAGCTGCTTCTTCATTTTGAGCCTCTTGGCGCAGCGCATATTCATGATTAGGAGACGCTGTTGTTTCCTCTTTTTCCTCTGCAATCACAGTCTCTGAATGAAGTTCAGCTTCCAAAGCAGGCGATTCTTCTGCTCCAGCGTGTTCACGAAGCTCAGTCTCCGCTGGAGAGTCTGCTTCTTCACGAACATCCGCTATTGCAGCTGCCGGCTCAGCCGTTTCTTTTTTTGCTTTAACGATCTCTTGAATCTCTATTTCTGAAGGATCAGGTTCTGGCTCAGATTCTGCTGTTTCCGATTCAGCACGAACCTCCGTTTCCGGCACAGCAAGCTTTTCTGACTCGTCTTCCTCTTTCACATCTTCTCTGGCCTCTGGTTCTGAAGCAACCGATTCAGGCGGCTCAGATTCTGTCTCCAGTTCTTCACGGAGGCCCGCTTTCGAGATAAAAAGTTCTGGCGGTTCGGCTGGCGGTTCATGCTGAAGAACTGCTTCCTCTGCCGATGATGCACCCGGTTCTTCTACTACACTATGTGCCGGCGGCTCTGAAAGCTCTTCCTCCCTGAATGCCGCAGGAGCTTCATATAAAGGTATCTCCGGCTCTTTGTCTTGCGTATCGTCCAAAAGCCCTTCGATCGCTAAATCAGCTTGAATTGTTAAAATGCGCGAATCCGTCAATTGATAGTCAAATGCGTCAATAAAGACGAAGACATCCTGTAAATGGCTCACTTTATTTTTCGGAATGGTAATATCCACAGGAAAACAGTGAGTCAGTTCCGCACTTCCATCCTCTCTCTTTCTGACTTGTTCAACAAACCGCTTATCTGTATAAATCTCTTCGGTATGTTTGTTTTGATCTATGTTGTACTCACCTGTAAGTTCAAGCGATCCTATGATTGATACATAATCATTTACTTCCTGAACCCTAATATCAGGATCTAATGAAATAGAAAGCAGTTCAGAAACTTCCTGTCCTTTTTGGAAACAGATCGATTCTTCTACAGAAAATTGCAATCGATGATTTTGCGGCAAGTTCATATCCTCCTTTCATCTAATCCTTAAAATTAGATGTCACTAAAGGTGTATGTATGAACTGGAGAAAATATGAGTGGGAGAGCACGAAAAAACCGGCACAAGGAGTCCTTGATACCGGTTTTCACTCTTATCTGCGGCTGATCTCAGCAAATACTTTCTCAGCTGCCTGGATTGTGTTTTCAATATCTTCATCAGTATGGGCCGTTGAGAGGAAAAGACCTTCGAATTGTGATGGCGGAAGGAATACCCCTTCATTTGCCATCCCTTTATAATAGCTTGCGAACAGCTTCAAATCAGATGATTTCGCTGTTTCATAATTGATGACTGGTTCGTTTGTAAAGAAGAAACCGATCATCGAACCTGCACGGTTAAAGGTATGCGGAATGCCATGAGCCTCGGCAGCTTTTGAAATTCCTTCTTCCAGTCTGTCGCCTTTTTTGATGAAATTCTTGTAGGAATCAGGTGTCAGCTGTTTCAATGTCTCTAAGCCAGCCGTCATCGCAAGCGGATTGCCTGACAATGTACCAGCTTGATAGATCGGGCCGCTTGGAGCGATCTGCTCCATGATTTCTGCCTTTCCGCCATAAGCGCCGACAGGAAGTCCGCCCCCGATTACTTTTCCTAAACAAGTCAGATCAGGCGTTACGCCGAAGTAGCCTTGAGCGCAGTTATAATCGACCCGGAAGCCAGTCATCACTTCATCAAAAATCAGCAGGGAGCCGTACTGCTCAGTGATATCACGCAGACCCTGCAGGAAACCTTCTTGCGGCGGAACAACACCCATATTTCCGGCAACTGGCTCTACAATGACTCCCGCAATGTCTTCACCGAATTGCTGGAAAGCAAGCTTTACACTTTCTAAATCATTGTACGGAACGGTGATGGTGTTTTTCGCAATGCCTTCAGGCACCCCCGGGCTGTCAGGCAGTCCGAGAGTGGCAACACCTGAACCAGCTTTAATCAAGAGAGAATCGCCGTGTCCGTGGTAGCAGCCCTCAAATTTTAAAATCTTGTTGCGGCCCGTATAGCCCCTTGCCAAACGGAGGGCACTCATTGTAGCCTCTGTTCCGGAGCTTACCATTCGTACAATTTCTACAGATGGCACACGATCAATGACGAGCTTAGCCAGTTCATTTTCTACTTCAGTCGGAGCACCGAAGCTTGTCCCATATTCAGCCACTTTTTTGAGGCTTTCTACGACGCGGTCATTTGTATGCCCTAAAATTAAAGGCCCCCATGACAAGACGTAGTCAATATATTCATTCCCGTCAATATCAAAGATTTTCGAGCCTTTTCCGCGCTCCATAAATATCGGGTCCATGTCTACCGATTTAAATGCGCGAACGGGACTGTTCACACCGCCCGGCATGAGTTTTTGCGCTTCTTTAAAAGCCGTTTTTGATTTTTCATAGCTTCTCATCTGCCTCAACTCCTGTCAACTGAATAAAATTACTCCGCAAGCCATTTCGCTGCGTCTTTCGCATGATACGTAATAATCAGGTCGGCACCCGCGCGCTTCATGCTTGTCAAAATTTCCAACACAATTTCTTTTTCTTTGATCCAGCCGTTCTGCGCTGCAGCCTTCACCATTGAATACTCTCCGCTTACATTATAAGCGACGAGCGGCAAAGTAAACTCATTTTTTACGTCACGCATGATATCCATATAAGAAAGCGAAGGTTTGACAATCAAAAAGTCCGCGCCTTCCTCGACATCTGATTGTGCTTCGCGGAGTGCCTCCATACGGTTGGCAGGGTCCATCTGATATGTTTTGCGGTCTCCGAATTGCGGTGTGCTGTTTGCTGCATCACGGAACGGACCGTAAAACTCGCTAGAATATTTCACAGCGTAAGACATGATTGGAATATTGACGAATCCTTCTTTATCAAGTGCTTCTCTGATCACTGTAACAAATCCGTCCATCATGTTTGATGGCGCAATGATATCCGCACCTGCTTTCGCTTGGCTGACAGCTGTCTGCGCCAAAAGCTCCAGCGATTCATCATTGAGAATGACTCCGTCTTTGACAAGTCCGCAATGGCCGTGGTCTGTGTATTCGCACAGGCACGTGTCAGCGACAACAACCATTTCAGGGAAGTGTTCTTTAATTTCTGTGATGGCTTTTTGGACAATTCCGTGATCATGGTACGCTTGTGTTCCGCAATCATCTTTTTCTTCCGGGATGCCGAACACGATAACAGATTGAATGCCCAGTTTGACCAGCTCCGCTACTTCATCCTTCAATAAATCTAATGATACATGGTAAACATCAGGCATTGACGGAACAGCTTTTTTGCCTTCCAGCCCTTCAACGACAAAAATCGGATAAATAAAATCTGATGGATGCAAACGTGTTTCCTTTACCATTTCTCTCATTGCTTTTGATGTCCGCAGGCGGCGGTGTCTATTAAATGATTGACTCATATTCTCTCTTCCTCTCTTGACATGCTGCACATTAATTCAAGCATGCCATCTATTGTAAATGTATCAGGCGTATGCGATGTGATGCCGTACGTCAGAAGGGCATCATTTGTTAAAGGTCCAATGCTGATACAGGCCGTCCCATTCGCCTTCCACTTTTTTAATTCTTCTCCCAAGACATGCATAAACGTATGTACGGTTGATGAACTCGTAAATGTTACATAGTCAAAGGAATATTGACCCGCAGCGTCTTTCAGTTCCTCAATGCCTTCTTCATCCGGAATCGTTTCGTAGAGAACCCATTCCTTTACTTCAAAACCGAGCGGGACAAGCTCTTGTTTTATCACATCACGTGACAAATTCCCTTTCATCACGGTAATGGGCTCCCCCGGTTCAGCATGCTGCTTAAGAGCGTCAGCCAATTGTTCAGCAATATACTCCTGTGGCATCACATCAACCGATACGTTATGCGTTTTTAAACGGCGGGCGGTTTTTTCACCGACGGCTGCAATTTTTTTATGCGCAGGGAGAATAAGCTGATTTTCCTTCAGATAAGAAAAAAAGAAGTCTGCCCCATTCACACTTGTAAAAACAAGCCAGCCTGGCGCGGCAAGATCCTCTCTTACCTGTTCCGCAACATCATTCGGCAAAGCGCGGCGAAACGTAATCAAAGAGGTTAAAACCGCTTTACCGCCAAGCGCCTCCACTTTTTGCTGAAATGATGTTGCCTGTGCCTTATTCCGGGTGACAAGCACTGTTTTTCCTTCCAACGGAAAATCATTTTCCATCCTCATCAAGCTCCCGTTTTACACGATCAATTAAATCTTTTGCTCCTTTGTCAGCCATAAGAGCGGCACAGCGCTTTCCTACTTCCTCCGGATCGTTTCCGGTGACGGTTTCTTTAAAAATGATTTTGCCGTCAGGTGAAGCGACAAGACCTGTCATTTCAATTTCATCCTGTCCATTTAACACGGAGTAGCCCGCGATCGGAACCTGGCAGCCGCCCTCCATCGCGTTTAAAAAAGCACGTTCCGCTAAGACAGTCCGTTTTGTATATTCATCTGTAAACTGAGAAAACAACGCCAACAGCGCTTCATCCGATTCTCGGCACTCAATCGCCAGTGCTCCCTGCCCCACAGCAGGCAAACAGCGCTCTGGCTCAAGGAATTCGGTTACGACATCTTGCTTCCACCCCATTCTAGAAAGGCCGGCAGCCGCTAAAATAATCGCGTCATAATCCTCTGTTTCCAGCTTTTGAAGTCTTGTATCTATATTACCTCTAATCCATTTAATTGTAAGGTCAGGGCGCTCAATCAAAAGCTGCGCGCTTCTTCTTAAACTGCTTGTGCCAATGACAGCACCTTCCTTCATTTCTGAAAGCTTTACGCGATTCTTTGAAATAAGGGCATCACGCGGGTCCTCCCGTTCAGGAATGCAGCCGATCACAAGGCCTTCAGGCAAAACAGCAGGCATGTCCTTCATGCTGTGCACTGCCATATCAATCTCTTCGTTTAAAAGCGCCTGTTCAATTTCTTTGACAAACAGCCCTTTTCCACCCACTTTTGAGAGTGTAACATCGACAATCCGGTCGCCCTTTGTCACGATCTCTTTAATTTCAAAAGCAAACGAAGGATTGATTTCCTTCAGTTTTTGAATAACCCATTTTGTTTGAGTCATAGCGAGTTTGCTTCGTCTGGAACCTACTTTAATCGTTCTCATCATTTCTTTCCTCCCGAATCTGCTTGGGACATCGTTTAACTGAACCAATGGAATTGCGACAGGCTTCCAAGCAGGAAATAATTGATCATCAGCACCAGAAAACAAGCCGTATTCCACAGTGCAGCGACCTTTCCTTGCAGCTCTTTAATCAGCCTGATATAAAGATAATAGCTGTACAGCAGCAGGACGACAAACGAACCAAGCACTTTTGCGTCAAACCAATACAGCGTTTCTAGTGAGACATATGCCCATATGACGCCGAGAATCAAACTCAGCAGCAGCATCGGAACCCCAATGACATTTAAAACATACGCCATATAATCAAGCTTAGATAAATCTTCTATTCTCAACAGCCATTTTCCCCACTTTTTCTTTTTCAGCAGATGATATTGAAACATATATAGCACAGAAAAAACGAAAGAAAGGGAAAAAGCGCCGTATGAAAGAATCGCCATTGTAATATGAATCACCAAAAGCTCGGATACAAGCTGCCCGGAAAAAGCAGCTGACTGCTGCTCTGTCGGTGAAAATGTGTGAATGGCGATCATAGAAAATCCTATAACATTTGTAAAAAACACGATAAAGTCAACACGTAAAAGCTTTGTCAGTACAAGTGACAGCGTGACAAGCACCCAGGCATAAAAATAAAGCGCCTCCGTCACATTTAATACCGGAAACCGCCCCGTCACCCACATAAAATAGGCCAAATACACGGTTTGCAGAGTCCAGACAATAGAAAGCAACCAGAAGGCCATTTTTCCAGCCTTCCGGTTGTGTTGAAGAAAATCTATAAAATAAAAGAGTACACTTAACGCGTAAATGACGATTGTCCCCTCATTAAGTCTTGCCATTGCAGTATCAATCATTCAGCTTTCACTCACTTACAAGTGGGCTAAAGCCCGCTTTTGATTCAGCCTTCTTAAAAGAGTGGACCTTCTGGCTGCTTTCAACGGTTTTCATCATTTGACGGCCCGCAGCTTCTTCAATATCAAAAATCTGCATAAACAACGCGAGCTTTTCTTCAGAATCAGCATCTGCCGCAAGCTCTTTCACCTTTAAAATCGGATCACGAAGCATTTGGTTAATAATGCTTTTGGTGTGTTTGTTCAACAGTTTTTTCTCTCTTGTGCTTAAGTGAGGCAGCTTACGCTCAATGCTGTCCATCGTGTCTGACTGGATGGCAAGCGCCTTTTCGCGCAATGCAGAAATAACAGGTACAACACCAAGTGTATTCATCCATTGTTTAAATTCCACAATGGTTTCTTCAATTAACAGTTCAACTTTTTCAGCTGTTTCTCTCCGCTCTTTCATGTTCGCTTCTACAATGCCTTCCAGATCGTCGATATCATAAAGAAAAACACCTTCAAGATCATTCAGCGCCGGATCAAGATCTCTAGGCACGGCAATGTCGACCATAAACAGCGGGCGTCCCTTGCGAAGCTTATTCGCGTTTTCCATCATCTCTTTGGACACGACAAATTCACTTGCACCGGTTGAACTGATTAAAATATCAGCCTCCGCAAGCGCGCTTTCAAGCTGATTCAAGCTTCTCGCTTCACCTGAGAAACGGTCTGCAAGCTCCTTCGCTTTCAAGTATGTTCGGTTAATGACAGTGACCTTGCCGATTCCCTGTCCGTGCAGGTTTTCCGCAGCAAGCTCGCCCATTTTTCCCGCACCGAGAATCAATATGTGCTTGCTTGAAAGATTTCCGAAGATTTTTTTGGCAAGTTCAACTGCAGCATAGCTTACTGACACCGCATTTGAGCCAATGTCTGTTTCTGCGTGAGTTCGTTTGCCCACTGTAACCGCCTGCTTAAACAGCTCATTAAAAATAGTCCCGATCGTTCTTTCTTGCTGAGCTGTTTTAAAGCTGTCGCGTACCTGTCCGAGAATCTGCGTTTCGCCAATCACCATAGAGTCAAGTCCGCAGGCTACACGGAATAAATGCTCAACAGCGGCATCGCTCTCATAAAACGTTAAGAACGGTGACAGCTCTTCTTTGCTTAATTGAAACCAATCAGCTAAAAACTTTTTTATATAATAACGGCCGGTATGGAGCTGGTCGACTACCGCATAAATTTCAGTGCGGTTGCAGGTTGAGACAATGATGTTTTCAAGAATGCTTTTCTCTTCTTTCAGCTGCACCATTGCTTCTGCCAGCTCATTCGGCTGAAAACTTACTTTTTCACGTATCTCAATAGGGGCGGATTTATAATCTACTCCCACAACAAGTATATGCATCGCTCTAATTACACCCCCAACACCCAATCTTAATTTATAATCATTCTAACATAGAACTCATTATTTATAATAATTATAACATAGTTTCTTTCACAAAATGTGAACAGATTTTAAAATTCTTATGCTATATTAGAAAAAGCTTCAGGGAAAAGAAGCATTCCTATTGACAATACCAAAAACAGCAGAAATTTACTACACATCAGCTCTAAAAAACAAGAAGGTGATAGCATGAAACAAAAATCAATTTTATTCCCTTGTCTGCTGCTTGCCGCTTCTGTATATGCATGGCTTGAAAGCGGCCAAGCCGAACTGTTTTCAGGGCAGGATCAATGGCCTGTTCTCCTCATGCTGTTAGGCGCAGCCTTTGTATATCAAGGAAAAAAAGAAGCCGTTACACCCCATTTTTTTATCGGTTTGCTTCTCTTCGGGATCGGTTTACACTTTTTTGCCAAGCCGAAATGGGTATGGTGGCCGGATGATTTTGAAATGCTCCTCTTTATGATCGGCTTCTCACTTCTCGTTTCAGCCGTTCAAAAAAAAGAATATGTATATGAAGCTGTGTCGATGATTTGTTTTTCCCTGTTTTTGTACTTTTTCAAACAAATTATGGCATGGCTTGAGTCTGCGCATATTCCAACAGCGCTTCTGAAGGAGTATTGGCCGTTTGTCTTTATTGGAATCAGTTTATTGTTATTATTGATAAAACGAAAAAAATCTATACGATAAATAAAACCGGTAGAGGATCCTCTACCGGTTTATCATTTTTTTGATCGCTCCCCAAGCTTCGTCTTTTCCCTTTTTCGTTTCTGAAGAAAAGAGAATCAGCTCGTCTTCCGGATCAATATTTAATGTTTGTCGGACAACCTTCGCGTGTTTGTCCCATTTGCCTTTCGGGATCTTATCCGCCTTTGTAGCGATAACAATAACAGGAATGCCGTAATACTTTAAAAATTCATACATCTGTACATCATCATTAGATGGCGCATGCCGCAAATCAACGATCTGCACCACAGCTTTTAATTCCTCGCGTGTCGTGATATAGGTTTCAATCATTCTGCCCCATGCTTCACGCTCAGACTTTGACACTTTGGCAAAACCGTAGCCCGGCACATCCACAAAATGCAACTCATCATTGATAATGTAGAAATTAAGCGTTTGTGTTTTTCCCGGCTTTGATGACGTTCTCGCAAGATTTTTGCGATTGATTAATGAATTGATAAAAGACGATTTTCCTACGTTCGATCTTCCGGCCAATGCGATTTCCGGAAGCCCCCCTTCAGGGTACTGTTCCGGTTTTACTGCACTGATCACGATTTCTGACTTTGTGACTTTCATTTCTTCTCTCCTACTAAGGCATGTTCCAAAACCTCGTCTAAGTGGGACGCCAATATAAATGTCAGCCCCTCCCTGACGCTTTCCGGAATATCCTCTATATCTTTTTCATTATCTTTAGGCGCAATAATGGTCGTTAATCCCGCTCTATGTGCGCCAAGCGCTTTTTCCTTTAAGCCGCCGATCGGCAGCACGCGCCCGCGAAGCGTGATTTCCCCAGTCATGCCGACTTCACGCGAAACCGCCCGTCCCGTTAAAGCAGAAACAAGCGCTGTTGCCATCGTAATACCGGCTGACGGACCATCTTTTGGCACCGCACCCTCTGGTACATGTATATGAATATCATACTTCTCATGAAAGTCAGGTTCAATGCCAAGTTCTTCTGTTTTGGATCGCACATAGCTGAATGCAGCCTGAGCAGACTCTCTCATAACATCTCCGAGCTTTCCTGTCAGGATTAATTTCCCTTTCCCCGGAGAAAGCGATACTTCAATCGACAGCGTATCTCCGCCAACGGTTGTATAAGCAAGCCCTGTCACTACACCAACCTGATCCTCTGTTTCAGCTTGTCCATATCTGAAAATACGTTTTCCGATAAAGTCTTGAAGGTTCTTCTCAGTAACCGTAATCCGTTTTCGCTCTTCAGCAACAATGGCTTTTGCAGCTTTACGGCAAATCGCGGCAAGCTGGCGTTCAAGGCTTCTCACACCAGCTTCTCTCGTATAGTAGCGGATAATATCAAGAATCGCCTGATCACGCAGCTGCAGGTTGCTTTTCTTCAGCCCGTGTTCTTTAATTTGCTTTGGAAGCAAGTGATCCTTTACGATTTCAAGTTTTTCTATTTCTGTGTAGCCTGCGATATTAATAATTTCCATTCTGTCTCTGAGCGGACCCGGAATTGTGGCCAAATTGTTCGCCGTTGCGATAAACAGCACTTTGGATAAATCAAAGGTTTCTTCAATATAGTGATCACTGAAGCTGCTGTTTTGCTCTGGATCAAGCACTTCAAGCATAGCGGATGATGGGTCTCCTCTAAAATCAGATGACATTTTGTCAATTTCGTCTAATAAGAAGACCGGATTCAGCTTGCCCGCTTTTTTCATCCCTTGAATAATACGTCCAGGCATTGCTCCGACATAGGTCCGTCTGTGTCCGCGTATCTCTGATTCGTCCCGAACTCCTCCGAGTGAGATTCTGACGAATTTGCGTCCCAAGCTTTTTGCAATTGATTTGGCTAAAGACGTTTTTCCGACACCTGGAGGTCCTGCCAAACAGAGAATCGGGCCTTTCAGGGATTTGGTCAGCTTCTGGACAGCCAAATATTCTAAAATACGTTCTTTTACTTTTTCAAGCCCATGGTGCTCTTCGTCCAAGAGACGTCCTGCTTCTTTCAAATCAAGCTTATCATCTGTTTCATCCGTCCACGGAAGAGCAACCAGCCAGTCGATATAGTTGCGGATCACAGAGCTTTCCGCAGAACTTGACGGAATTTTTTCATATCTGTTCAATTCTTTAAGCGCTGTTTCCTTCACATGATCAGGCATGCCTGCTTCTTCGATTTTTTCCGTCAGCGTCTGAACTTCGCCAGTTTTGCCTTCTTTATCGCCAAGCTCTTTTTGAATCGCCTTCATTTGTTCTCGCAAGTAGTATTCCTTCTGCGTACGCTCCATCGAACGTTTGACGCGCTGGCCGATTTTTTTCTCAATCTCCAGCACTTCTTTTTCATTATTAATAAAATCAATGACCTTGTTCAGCCTGTCTTTGACATCAGCCGTTTCTAAAATATCCTGCTTATCCTTTAGTTTAAGGGGCAGATGAGAAGCAACGATGTCTGCCATTCTGCCCGGCTCTTCGATATCAGTAACCGCGGCGTACGTTTCGGCCGAGATTTTTTTAGAAATTTTTATGTACTGATCAAAGTGGTCTAGCAAAGTCCGCATCAATGCTTCGTCTTCTGTATCTTTTGAATCATCTTCATGAATAAGTTGAATGTCGACCGACGTGTAATCCTCGTGTTCATTGTATTTGACGATATGGGCGCGCTTGAGGCCCTCCACCAACACACGAATCGTACCGTTCGGAAGCTTCAGCATTTGCTTAATTTTTGTATAGGTGCCGACAGTGAAAATCTCGTCTTCACCAGGTTCGTCTATCGAAATATCCTGCTGAGTGGCTAAAAATATCATATGATCATGCATCATTGCCTGTTCAAGAGCCTGAACCGACTTGTCACGTCCTACATCTAAATGCAAAACCATCGTCGGGTACACTAATAAACCTCTTAAAGGGAGGAGCGGGATGCTGCGTTTTAATTCTTCTGCCATGTGACTGACACCTCCGTGACTTTAGTATGAACCATTATAATACAACTTTTTCATCCTTGTACAATAAACGGCATGGTTCCATTTTCTATAAAACAGTCTCCTCGTAGTATACCCTTTCTTTCTGATATGAAAAAGGAAAAGATGTCCTTCATGAAAAAAACCCTATTATCAAAATAGGGTTTAAACAGATTCTTTATTGATTTCAATAGGAAACGGTTTTTGTTCCGTTGGCGGATTCACTAAAATTTCATCAAGCACTTCTTGGAACGTCTTCACTGCAATAATTTCGATCCCGTCAATCTGCTTTAAGATGGCCTGCTGATTTTCATATGGGATAATCACCTTTTTCGCACCGGACTGCTTGGCCGCTTTTATTTTCGGAATGACGCCTCCGATGGGTTTCACAAGACCGTTCAGGCTGATTTCGCCCGTCATCGCAACGGTATTGTCAATAGGAATTTTGTGTATCGCCGAGAAAATCCCCGCCGCCATCGCAATGCCTGCTGACGGCCCATCAATCGGAATCCCTCCTGGGAAATTGATGTGAATATCATAATCAGAAGGCTTCATTCCCATTGTCCGGAGCACGGTTAATACATTTTCAACCGAACCCTTCGCCATGCTTTTTCGTCTGATTGATTTTGATTGGCTGCCGATGCTTTCTTCTTCAGCTATTCCTGTGATGTTAATTGATCCTTTATCTTGAGCCGCGGTTACACTCACTTCGATTTCCAGAAGCGATCCGCTGTTAGGCCCATAGACTGCAAGCCCATTTACAATGCCAACCTGTGGTTCAACACCGATTTTTTGCTCGTGCTTTGGAGTAAGCTGACTGGAGTGAATGACCCATTCGATATCCTCAATCGTAATGTCCTTCCGATTCTCCGTTACAGCCATCCCCGCTGCGATTTGAATCATATTGACGGCTTCCCGCCCGTTCCTTGTGTAGCTGGTCAAAAGATCCAGGCCTTCTTCGGAGATATTTTTTTCAATTTTATCCGCTGCTGTTTTAGCAACCGTTTTCAGCTCGTCCTTTTCAAGCTCGCGGAAAAAAACCTCCAGACAGCGGGACCTGATAGCTGGCGGAATTTCGTTTGGCATTCTCGTGGTCGCGCCAATCAAGCGAAAATCAGCCGGCAGCCCATTTTGAAAAATATCATGAATATGATTCGGAATTTGTGTATTTTCCTCACTGTAATACGCACTGTCTAAAAAGACTTTTCTGTCCTCAAGCACCTTCAGCATTTTATTCATTTGAATAGGATGCAGCTCCCCTATTTCATCAATAAACAGCACACCGCCATGGGCATGGGTGACAGCTCCCTGCTTCGGCTGCGGAATCCCAGCCTGTCCCATCGCTCCGGCCCCTTGGTATATCGGGTCATGGACAGAGCCGATGAGCGGATCGGCAATTCCTCTTTCATCAAAACGGGCTGTTGTCGCATCGAGTTCCACAAAAACAGCCTGCTCTTTAAACGGTGATTGTTTATGTTTTTTTGCTTCTTCCAACACAAGCCGCGCAGCAGCCGTTTTCCCAACTCCCGGTGGCCCATAGACAATCACATGCTGAGGATTTGGCCCGCATAAAGCCGCCTTTAATGCTTTAATGCCGTCTTCCTGTCCGACGATATCTTGAAAGCTTTTGGGGCGGACCTTCTCAGATAATGGCTCGGACAAGCTGATAGCGCGCATTTTCCGAAGCTGCTCCATTTCCTTCTTTGATTCTTTATCTATTGTGACCTTTTGTGTCCTTTGATTTTTAAGCAAATTCCAAAAATACAAACCGATGATGATCCCAAAAAACAGCTGAATAAATAACGCGATCCCTGTCCAACTCATGGTGGTCCCTCCTGAAAAACAATTTATGTATCCAATTCATTCCTCTGATTGCTAGTATCTCCCATAGAAGACGGGAATAAACGTTTTTCCGGAAGAGTTGCATGCAAAAAAACCTCCTGAGTGTTACCACTCAGGAGGTTTGTACTTATCTTTATGCAGATGTTTTATCTTGGCTTACCTCAGTGCCGTCTTTTAATAAGAGGCGAGGAGGCTCTCCGTGTGTCACAGTCGCCCCGGTAATTACACATTTTTCAATGTCATCACGAGAAGGCAGCTCAAACATCACATCAAGCATGATGCCTTCAATGATAGAACGGAGTCCGCGTGCTCCAGTCTTGCGTTCAATTGCTTTTTTAGCAATTTCAGAAAGCGCTTCTTCTTCAAACTCAAGCTCAACGTTGTCAAGCTCAAGCATTTTCTTGAATTGCTTAACAAGAGCGTTTTTCGGTTTTGTTAAGATCGCAACCAATGCTTCTTCGTCAAGCTTTTCAAGGCTTGCAATAACCGGAAGACGTCCGATAAATTCAGGAATTAACCCGAAACGGAGCAAATCTTCTGGAAGCACTTTTGAAAGAAGATCTTCTTTCTCAAGATCAGCAGCTTTATTGTCGGCACCGAATCCAATCACTTTTTGGCCTAAACGGCGTTTGATGATTTGTTCGATACCATCGAAAGCTCCGCCGCAAATGAACAAAATATTTGTTGTGTCAATTTGAATGAATTCTTGATGAGGATGCTTACGTCCCCCTTGAGGCGGCACGCTTGCCACTGTACCCTCAAGAATTTTAAGCAATGCCTGCTGTACACCCTCACCTGACACGTCACGTGTGATAGACGGGTTTTCAGATTTTCTAGCCACTTTATCGATTTCATCAATATAGATAATGCCTTTTTCGGCTTTTTCCACATCATAGTCAGCAGCTTGGATGAGCTTCAAGAGAATATTCTCTACATCTTCACCCACGTATCCAGCTTCAGTCAAAGATGTAGCGTCTGCAATCGCAAACGGCACATTTAAAATGCGAGCCAATGTTTGCGCCAGAAGGGTTTTACCGCTTCCCGTAGGGCCGATTAATGAAATATTACTTTTTGAAAGCTCAACATCATCAACTTTGCTGTTAGAGTTAATGCGCTTATAGTGGTTATACACAGCAACAGCAAGTGATTTCTTCGCTTGATCTTGGCCGATGACATATTCATTCAAAATTTCACGAATTTCCTGAGGCTTTGGTACGTCTTTAAATTCTACTTCTTCTTCTGTTCCGAGTTCTTCCTCTACAATTTCAGTGCAGAGTTCGATACATTCGTCACATATATATACACCAGGTCCAGCTACAAGCTTACGAACCTGATCTTGTGTTTTTCCACAGAACGAGCATTTTAATTGTCCTTTTTCCTCGTTAAATTTAAACATTCTTTCACCCCTTAATCTTGTCTCACTTTTTCTTTTACCGGCAGAGCAAAAGAAAATGATTCTTGAAACGAACGAGTATGTATTGCATTTTACCATACTTTCCAAAAAGACGGTAACAATGTGTTTCTGACTTGCACATTCTATATGTATGACAAAAAACAGCCCTGCATTAACTATATTGCCCCAAGAAAAAGAGATAACTCATAATTGTACAAAACAAGGCACGAATGATTCGCGCCCTGTTTTATTAGTACTATTATTATGCACCATATTAACGGTTTTCTACAAGAAAATCAATTGCTTTGCGAACTTTTAAATCTTCTTTCATCGCGTCAGTAGAACCGATGGCTTGTTTAATATTTTCAACAGGCATGTTGTATGCTTCAGCCATTTTAGTAAGCTCAGCATCAACTTCCTCATCTGATACTTCAAGGTTTTCCACTTTCGCAATCGCCTCAAGAGTCAGGTTAGATTTTACGCGTTTTTCAGCATCTTCTTTCATTTGCTCTTTAAGCGCAGCTTCATCTTGACCTGAGAATTGAGTGTAAAGCTCAAGGTTCATGCCTTGCATTTGCAGACGCTGTTCGAATTCTTTCAGCATGCGGTCAAGCTCAGTGTCGACCATTGCTTGCGGAACATCGATTTCAGCATTTTCAGAAGCTTTCAGAACAAGCTCTTCACGCAATTTAGCGTCAGCTTCGTTTTCTTTTGCTTCTTCTAAACGTTTCTTAGTTTTTTCAGTTAATTCAGCGAGTGTTTCCACTTCTTCATCGATATCTTTTGCGAATTCATCGTCAAGCTCAGGAAGCTCTTTCGCTTTGATTTCGTGAATTTTCACTTTGAACACAGCTGGTTTGCCTGCAAGATCTTCAGCGTGGTACTCCTCAGGGAATGTCACTTCAACATCCTTCTCAGCACCTGCTTCAAGGCCAACTAATTGATCTTCGAAGCCAGGGATGAATGAACCAGAACCTACTTCTAGAGAGTAGTTTTCAGCTTTTCCGCCTTCGAATGCTTCGCCGTCAACGAATCCTTCGAAATCAAGAACAACTGTGTTTCCTTCTTCAACAGCGCCTTCTTCTTTTACAACAAGCTCAGCTTGACGCTCTTGAAGGGCTTTTAGTTCGTTTTGAACATCTTCGTCAGTTACAGTTGTGTCGTCTTTTTCAATGCCCAGGCCTTTGTATTCGCCAAGCTTCACTTCAGGTTTTACTGTTACTTTCGCAGTGAAGATTAAGCTTTCGCCTTTTTCGATTTTTTCAACGTCGATTTCAGGACGGTCTACAGGCTCGATTCCAGCTTCTTCAACCGCTTTAGGGTATTCTACAGGAAGAAGAATATCCAAAGCATCTTGGTAAAGAGCTTCTACGCCAAAGCGCTGTTCGAATAATCCGCGAGGAATTTTACCTTTACGGAATCCAGGAATTGAAACCTGTTTAACTACTTTTTTAAATGCATCATCAAGTGCTGTTTTAAACGTTTCAGCATCAACTTCAACCGTTAAAACGCCTTCGTTGCCTTCTTGTTTTTCCCATTTTACAGACATGTGTTTCCCTCCAAAAATCTATTCAGGTTGTGTCGGTCTTCCATTCTAAAGCAATCATACGGCTTCGTCCAACAAAAACAAAGCTGCCAAAGATCAGAATCATTATGTATAGATGTTAATAATGAACTGCAAAGCCTGTCCAACCGTATTTCTTATAACCCGTTATACACAAATACAACCACTATATTATAACATAACACATAGCGCTTTCAACTATATGGCGCGATTTACAAATAAGAAATTTCTTCAATATCTTTTAACATTGTGCAAGCTTCATCGAGTTCTCTGTCGGTAAATTCATACATCATATGAAGTTCTTCGCTTTCAATTTCAATCCCGTGCATATCGTAACCGACTTTATGAAGGGCAGCCGCCCAAAGGTCAGCCGACAGCAATTTCGGCTGGAACGGATATAAAACGTACAAATGTCTTCTCCACAATTCCTCTACTGCTGCATATAAGGTTGGATTTTCATTTCCAAGTGTCTCATCCAGCACCCTGAGAACACGGTGCAGAATCGGCGCGGCATCAGGCGGAACAATCTCAGACGGTTCAATTGTCAACGACTCGCCAAATTTACTAATGTGTACAGGCTTACTGTACTCATGCTCAGCCAACAGCATGACAATCATCGTTTTGATAATCGGATGGGCTGAGGGGTCTTGGAGGATTGTTTTGAGCAATCCTGTATACTTTGCTACGTTACGGTCTTTTAAGGAATGAATGAGATTCATTTGCTCCTCAGGGCTTGCCAGCACTTTCTCGGTGTCAATTGTATCCTCATATTCTTCGGCCCAAGCCTCGTCCTCACGATCCGGATCGGTCATTTTCCGGCTGAAATCCAGCAGCTTATAAAATTGCTCGGCGCTTTCTGCCGGCAGCTGATTTTCTTCCAAAACGGCTTCAATGGTGCTTTTGACTTCCTCGTATTTTTTGAGCTGAATTAAGATGGTCATGTACACCTGCAAAACCGTAAAATAATGGCCATAACCTTCTTTGAGCATCTTCTCGCACACGCTTTTTGCCTCTTCAAACTCGCCCAGCTCTAAAAAGCAGATGGCCATCCCTAAGTGAAGATCGGCTTCAGTATCATCATATTTCATCGCTTCTGAAAACAGTTCGAGCGCTTCTTGATACTTTTTTTCCTTTAGTGATGACATCCCTTTTTCCACAAGGCGGTCTTTCAGATGAGGAAAAGGAATAATTTTTGCGTTCTTCTTGTCATGCGTCATACCTATATTCCTTTCAGGCATTTATTTTGTTCAAGTGTATCAACACCTGTGAACAAAAACAAGAAATGAAAGGTTTCACCAGGCAAAAAAAGCCGCCGGACAAATACCGGCCGCTTTTTCAGTCTTGAAGCCAAGAGCTTCTTTGTGATTCAAATTGCTTGATTTCATCTTCCAGCAGCAGCGTTAATGAAATTTCATCATATCCGTTGATCAGCATCTCTTTCCAATGCGAGTCAACTTCAAATGAAATTTGATTGCCTTCACTGTCATGAATCAGCTGATTTTCAAGGTCAACAGTCATTTGCAATGACTTGTTTTCATACTGGCCGACAAGCTGTTTCCAATTGTCATATGGCATGCGGATCGGAAGCATGCCGTTTTTAAAGCAGTTCTGATGAAAAATATCAGCAAATGACGGCGCAATGATAATTTTAAACCCATAATCATCAAGTGCCCACGGAGCGTGTTCACGCGATGACCCGCAGCCGAAGTTTTCTCCTGCTATTAAAATGGAAGCTCCTTGATAAACAGGCTGGTTTAATTCAAATTCAGGGTTCGGTTCACCATTCGCATCATATCTCCAGTCAAAGAATGCAAAACGCCCGTAGCCTGTTCTTTCAATCCTCTTCAAAAATTGCTTAGGAATAATCTGGTCTGTATCCACATTGATCCGATTTAATACGGCCGCTTTCCCCGTATGTGATTTCAAAGGTTCCATCTCGCGCACTCCTTACACAACTGTTTTTTCCTGATAAAACTTTCTGACATCAACGAAGTGTCCGTGAATGGCAGCCATCGCAGCCATTGCCGGGCTGACGAGATGTGTTCTTGCACCTTTTCCTTGTCTGCCCTCGAAGTTGCGGTTAGAGGTTGATGCACAGCGCTCTCCCTCAGGAACAACATCATTATTCATACTCAAACACATGCTGCAGCCTGACTCTCTCCATTCAAATCCAGCTTCCAAGAAAATCTGGTCAAGCCCTTCTTTTTCAGCCTGAAGCTTCACGCTTTGGGATCCGGGCACCACGATGGCCCTTACGCTGTCAGCTACCTTCTTCCCTTTGATCATGTCAGCAGCCTGTCGAAGGTCAGTCATGCGGGAATTTGTGCAGGAACCGATAAATACGTGCTCCACTTTAATGTCTTCAATTTTTTGGTGAGGAGTCAATCCCATATATTCATAAGCACGAATCGCTTCTTTTTTATCGTCTTCTGCAGAAAAGCTTTCCGGCGCAGGAACTTCAGAATCGACAGGAAGAACCATTCCCGGGTTAATGCCCCATGTCACCATAGGGGAAATTTTGTTGCCGTCAAGGACAATAGATTTATCGTAAACAGCGCCCGGGTCTGTGCGCAGCGCCTTCCATTCCTCTACGGCCTTGTCAAATTCTTCGCCTTTTGGCGTGTACTTGCGATTTTTGCAATATTCAAACGTCACCTCGTCAGGTGCAATCAAACCTGCTCTTGCTCCTGCTTCAATTGACATGTTACAAACGGTCATTCGTTCATCCATCGTCATATTTCTGAATACTTCCCCAGTGTATTCAATGACGTAGCCTGTGCCGAATTTCACACCGTATTTGCCGATGACAGCAAGGATGACATCCTTTGCCGTTACCCCTTTTTGAAGCGTTCCATCTACGCGCACTTCAAGTGTTTTTGGACGCTGCTGCCAAAGTGTCTGTGTGGAAAGGACATGTTCAACCTCACTCGTCCCGATTCCAAATGCAAGAGCGCCGAAAGCGCCATGTGTTGATGTATGACTGTCCCCGCACACAATCGTTTTCCCTGGAAGCGTTAAGCCTAGTTCAGGTCCGACGACATGGACAATCCCTTGATCCACACTGTGAAGATCGGCAAGGCGCACGCCAAATTCCTCACAGTTTCTTTCAAGCGCCGTTACCTGGCGTTTCGCAACTTCATCCTTTATCTCAAAACGATTGACAGTCGGGATGTTGTGGTCCATTGTCGCAAATGTGTTTTGGGGTCTTCTGACCTTTCTTCCCTTTTGTCTCAAGCCTTCAAATGCCTGAGGAGACGTCACCTCATGAATGAGGTGCAAATCAATATAGAGAAGATCCGGCTTTCCCTCACCATGTTTTACAATATGCTGATCCCAAATCTTTTCGATGATTGTTCGAGGCATCATCTTTTATTTCCTCCCTCTACCTAGAGCTAAGACCGCTTAACGTAAGCTGTCACACATTAGACATTGTATTTTCACTCATGATTGCTGCCTTAACTTCCTCTGTAATGGCCTGAGTGCTGCTGAACTCTTCACCCCGTGCCAAATCTTTTGTTCTTTTCCCAGAAGCCAAGACTTTGTTTACCGCATCTTCTACAGCTTTCGCTTCCTCTTCAAGCCCGAAAGATGTTCTCAAAAGCATTGCCGCTGACAATATGGCTGCGAACGGATTTGCCATCCCTTTACCGGCAATATCAGGCGCGGAGCCATGAACAGGTTCAAACAGATGAAGACCAGAGCTTGATAGGCTGGCTGACGGGAGCATTCCGAGCGAGCCTGTAAGCATGGACGCTTCATCGCTTAAAATATCACCGAACATATTTTCAGTCACAACGACATCAAATTGATTCGGTGCATAGATTAGCTGCATGGCCGCGTTATCCACAAGCATGTGCTCAAGCTTCACATCAGGAAATTCTTTCGCAACGTCCTCAGCCACTTCACGCCACAGCCGGCTTGATTCAAGAACATTCGCTTTATCTACAGAGGTCACTTTGCCTTTTCTGGCTGCCGCCATTTTGAAGCCCTCTCTGATCACTCGTTCAATTTCCGTTCGCTTATAAAACAGTGTATCTACTGCTTCCTGCTCACCTTCAGTGTTTACATAGCGTTTGCTCGGCTGGCCGAAATACAAGCCGCCTGTGAGTTCACGAACGATAACGAAATCAACATTATCTATATATTCTTTTTTCAAAGGCGAAGCGTCAGAAAGGCTTTCAAATACCTTCACAGGCCGTAAATTCGCAAACAAATCAAGCTGTTTTCTGATGCTGAGCAGCCCTTTTTCCGGTCTCAGTTCCGAAGGATTTTGATCCCATTTCGGTCCGCCGACAGCGCCAAGCAATATCGCGTCTGCATTTTTACAAGCAGCAACGGTTTCCTCCGGGAGGGGGTTATGATGTTCATCAATAGCCGCCCCTCCAATCAGGCCATATTCAAATTCAAATTCATGGTTAAAGCGTTCGGCAACACTTTTCAGTACGTCTGTCGCTGATTCTAATACTTCAGGGCCGATCCCGTCTCCGGGCAATAGAGCAATACGTTTCTTCAAGTTAACCGTTCTCCTTTCTTTTATGATCCGACAGCTGTGTGGTTTTTCAATCCGCTCATATTCGACTGGAAAACCAATTGACGGTTGACTGCGTTCAAATAAGCTTTCGCTGATGCTTCTAATACGTCTTGCGCTATGCCCCGCCCTGCTGATTCTTTTCCGTTCACCAAAACTCTTACATACACCTGGGCAAATGCATCTTCGCCTTTTCTGTTAGACTGAATGCGGTAGTCTAAGAGCTCTACGTCCTTATCGATGCAGCGCTCAAGCGTATTGTAGATTGCTTCCACGCTTCCAGCTCCAGTTGCAGCTTCCTGAATAAGCTCTGCGTTTTCTTGATTTTTCAACGAAAGAGTAGCCGTAGGGACCTGACTTGTTCCGTAATGTACTTGAAGAGAAAGAAATTCATACCCAATCTTGCGATCTGTTACTTTTTCTTCTAAAATAAGAGAAACAAGATCCTCATCAGTGATTTCTTTTTTCTTCTCAGTCAACTCTTTGAACATCGTAAAGAATTTATTAATCTCTTCACTGTCAAATTGGAATCCTAAAGCAGTCAGCCGGTCTTTAAATGCGTGGCGTCCGGAATGTTTACCTAGGACAAGCGCATCTGCGGTTACACCGACAAGCTCCGGTGAAATAATTTCATAAGTCGATTTTTCTTTTAAAAAGCCGTCCTGATGGATGCCTGATTCATGAGCAAATGCATTATCTCCAACAACCGCTTTGTTGCGCGGGACAGCCATGCCTGTCAGTTTGCTTACTAAATCACTTGTTCTCTTAATCTCGTTCAGTGTAATGCCTGTTTCGACTTGGTAGAAATCTTTTCTGGTATGGAGGGCTACGGCAATTTCCTCTAATGCCGCGTTTCCGGCTCTTTCACCGATCCCGTTCACAGCGCATTCGATTTGATCAGCGCCATTTTCAATCGCAGCAAGAGAGTTTGCGACTGCCATTCCTAAATCATCATGACAGTGGGCTGAAAGCTTTGCTTTGTGAATGTTCGGAACGTTTTCCTTCATATATCTAAAGATATTTCCGTATTCCGCCGGAGCCAGGTAGCCGACAGTGTCCGGAAGATTGATAACACTGGCGCCTGCGTCAATCACTTTTTCGACTATTTCTGCTAGAAACGGCAGTTCAGTGCGGCAGGCATCTTCAGCTGACCATTGCACAATCGGAAAACGTTCTTTTGCGTATTTCACCATTTCAACCGCTCTTTCAATGACTTGCTCACGTGTCATTTTCAGCTTGTGCTTCAAATGAATGTCCGATGTGGCGATAAAAACATGAATTCTCGGGTGAGAACCTTCTTTTAACGCTTCCCAAGCAGCATCAATATCACCTTTTACACAACGGGCCAGACCAGTTACTGAACAATTTTTAATGGTTCTTGCGATTTCCTGAACAGCTAAAAAGTCACCTCGGGACGAAGCGGGAAATCCCGCTTCAATGATATCTGCCCCGAGTCTTTCGAGCTGCTTAGCTATGGCAAGTTTCTCCTGTGTATTCAAGTTCACTCCAGGGGACTGTTCACCATCACGAAGCGTCGTATCGAAAAAATTAATTTTGCGCAACGGAGACCACCGCTTCCTTCTTCTTGCCTTGTTTCACAAACGGCATCATTTCACGAAGCTTTCTTCCCACTACTTCGATTTGATGTTCGTTCTCGCTTGCATTGATAGCGTTGAAACGAGGACGGTTTACTTGGTTTTCGACGATCCACTCTTTTGCGAATGTACCGTTTTGGATATCTTTTAATACTTCTTTCATAGATTCTTTTACTTTAGCGTCCACAACGCGAGGGCCTGATACGAAATCTCCCCACTGTGCTGTGTCAGAGATTGAATATCTCATTCCTGCAAGTCCTTCTTCGTACATAAGGTCTACGATTAATTTCAGCTCATGAAGGCACTCGAAGTATGCAAGTTCAGGCTGATAACCTGCTTCAGTTAATGTTTCAAATCCGGCTTTGACAAGCGCGCTTAATCCGCCGCAAAGAACTGCTTGCTCACCGAACAAATCTGTTTCTGTTTCTTCTTTAAATGTCGTTTCTAATACGCCCGCTCTTGCGCCGCCGATTCCTTTGGCATAAGCGAGGGCTTTGTCCCTTGCTTCTCCAGTCACATCTTGATAGATTGCGAACAATGCAGGTACGCCGGCTCCTTGCTCATATGTTCTTCTTACCAAGTGTCCCGGGCCTTTAGGTGCCACTAAGAATACATCTACATCCGCCGGAGGAACAATTTGATGGAAATGCACGTTAAATCCATGAGCAAATACTAATGATTTTCCTGCTGTCAATTCATCTTTGATTTCAGCTTCGTAAACTTTTTGCTGCTGCTCATCCGGAAGCAGAACCATGATGATTTCGGCTTGGGCTGCCGCTTCTTTTACTGAAAATACTTTATGTCCGTCTTCTTGGGCTTGAGTGAAAGATTTTCCTTGTCTAACACCGACGATCACGTCTACTCCGCTTTCTTTAAGGTTCAGGGCATGTGCGTGGCCTTGCGAACCGTACCCGATAACCGCTACTGTTTTTCCAGCCAATACGTTCTCTTTGATATCACCGTTATAATATACTTTTACCATTTTAATCTCTCCCTTGTTATGTTTTATACAATAGATATTGTTTTATTGGATGACGCCTTTTGCTGGGTTCCCCTCGCAAAAGCCGTTGTACCTGTTCTCGCGATTTCTTTAATGCCATAAGGTTTTAATAACTCAATAAGCGCTTCAATTTTGTTAGATTCACCCGTCACCTGAACAACGATGCTGTCTCTGCTGACATCAACGACAGAGGCTCTAAACGGTTCTATGATTCCATTAATCTCTGTTCTCGTTGAAGGTGCGGAGACAACCTTGATTAAGGCCAGCTCCCTCTGGACAATCGATTGATTTGTGATGTCTGTGACTTTCAGCACATCAATCTGTTTGTTGAGCTGTTTCGTTAACTGTTCAACATCATTTTCACCTTCAACATGAACGACGAAGGTGATTCTGGAAACGCCGGCTGTTTCTGTGTGTCCAACTGTAATGCTTTCAATGTTGTAATGCCTTTTTGTGAATAGACCGGTGATCCGGTTTAACACCCCGGAGCGGTTCACCACAGTCAATGTGATAATTCTTTTCAAGGTTTCACCCCCACCATTTCATGCAGCCCTTTCCCCGGAGCCACCATCGGGAATACTTTTTCTTCGCTGGCAACCCGCACGTCAATGACAACAGGTTCTCTTGATGTTAATGCCTCTTCCAGCTTTTCCTTTGCTTCCGCTTCTGATGAAATTCTGATGCCTTTAATGCCGTATGCTTCGGACAATTTGACGAAGTCAGGCTGAGAAGCGAATTTAGATTCTGAATAACGTTCTTCATAGAAAATTTCCTGCCACTGTCTGACCATTCCGAGACAAGCGTTATTTAAAATCACTACCTTGACCGGAAGATTTAATTCGCGAATAACATCGAGTTCTTGAAGCGTCATTTGGAATCCGCCGTCTCCGACAACCGCGACAACAGTAGCATCTTTTTCGGCCAGCTGTGCGCCGATCGCCGCCGGAAGACCGAATCCCATCGTTCCAAGTCCGCCTGACGTGACCCATTTATCTGCTTTTTGGAACGGATAAAATTGCGCTGACCACATTTGATGCTGGCCTACATCTGTTGCGACAATGGCCTCTCCTTTTGTAAATTGATGAATATATTCAATCAATTTCTGAGGTTTAAAACCTTCTTCTTCATTATCTACATACCAGAGCGGATACTCTTCTTTCCATTCTGCGAGCTGTTTTTTCCATTCGCTTGAATCGCTTTGTTTGCCGTCTTGTTTGATCAGCTCCTGCAGGACAATTTTGCTGTCTCCGACTACAGGAATCTGTGTTTTCATGATTTTTCCGATTTCAGCTGGATCAATATCGATGTGGGCTATCTTTGCATTTCTGGCAAAGTGTTTCAGGTTTCCTGTGACACGGTCATCAAAACGGGCGCCGATACTGATTAATAGATCACATTCATGAAGGGCCATATTGGCAGTATAAGTACCGTGCATTCCCGCCATCCCTAGGAAAAGCGGATGGTCAGCCGGGAAGCCTCCGAGCCCCAAAAGGGTGTGTGCCACAGGGATTTGCTGCTGTTCAGCATAATTTTTTAATTCTTCTGACGCTTTTCCGTGCAGTACGCCCGCACCCGCCAGGATCACCGGTTTTTTCGCACTGCTCACGGCTTCCACAAGCTTGCGGATCTGCAAATAATTCGGCTCTGTTGTCGGCTGGTATCCCGGGAGATTCATCTCATGATCGTAGCTGAATTCTCCTTCAATTGTTGCTACATCTTTCGGAATATCAATCAATACAGGTCCGGGTCTTCCAGTTGTTGCAATATGGAACGCTTCTTTAATGATGCGCGGCAGATCTTCCGGCTGGCGAACCTGGTAGCTGTGTTTTGTTACTGGCATCGTAATCCCTAAAATGTCTGCTTCCTGAAATGCATCGCTCCCGATTACAGAGGTTGCTACCTGCCCTGTAAAGACAACTAACGGCAATGAATCAATCATGGCATCAGCAAGGCCTGTAACAAGGTTTGTCGCTCCCGGCCCTGACGTGGCAATGACGACACCCGGTTTTCCGGAGACCCTTGCGTATCCCTCCGCTGCATGAATTGCTCCTTGTTCGTGACGGGGAAGGATATGTACCAACCCTGAATTGTATAGCTTATCGTAAATCGGAAGCACAGCCCCACCCGGATAACCGAAGATCATTTCTACTTTCTCTTTTTTTAATGATTCAATCAGCATTAATGCTCCGCTCATCGTCTGTGTACATTTGGCAGATGCTGAATCCACCTGTACATTAGTCCCCATTTTAGTTCCTCCTTTTGGATTTTCATCCTTTAAAGATCATCTTTTCATTAGCTAGATAGCTGATTATTCAATAAAAAAAGCCCTTCCGCCCACAATCAGCCGCGCAGTAACTGCGATAGCTAAAAGGGGCGAAAAGGCTTTTCTTTCCGCGGTACCACCCTTGTTTACGGCCTTAGTCGGCCGTCTCATGGATATTTCTATCCGCTTTAGTAACGAGTGAATCAAGTTCACCCGGCCAAGTCCTACTGTCATTTCAGACTGGCACTCTGAGGCGAGTTCACCTTGTAAAGCTTCGCCGGTTCTCAGCTAACCCGGTTCTCTGTAGAAAGCTTTTTCAAGGCTACTTATCCTCATCTGCGCTTTTCATATTCAGCCTTCGGAACGGCTTTCCAGCTGTTCAAGAAGGTCGTTTGTTTTTCATTTTTTCAGAATCATACTGCGATGATTTTCGCTTGTGAAGCTTGCGTTTATCTTTTGTTGAACTCATATTACGTCGCTTTGGACGCAGTGTCAACAGCATTTTTTAAAATTATTAGACAATTTTGATTAATCAATCTATATTGTATACGCTTTCATTATTGGTACAAAAGGAATTGCAAATGTTAAAAGTTTTTATAATTTTTTTATTAATCTATCAAGAATACACCAGAATTATTTAATTTTATATAAACATGTAAGATTTTATAACACGCTATGAATCGTATATGGATTGAGTCTGACAGATCATCTGCAATCCATTTCAATTTCGGATAGGCACCCCTATTATTCCCCGGCATACATTAATGGTATCTTGCAAAGAAAAGGTGATACGATGAATAAATCATTAGCAGACATGCAAGGATTCCCTGCAGGCTTTCCAAGCTTCCCGAGCTTTCCGCAGCATCATTATCCTGCTGTCCCTTCCTTTTACCAGCAAAGCCATCAGCCATTTGGAGGCTACGGATACGGACAGCCGTTCAGCCAGGCATATAGCCCGTTAACCACTCCCTCTGCTATGTACTCCTCTTATCCATACACTTCAGATTTTTTCGGGCAGCAATTTTCAGGCACTGGCTTCAGCGGCCATAGCGGCGGGTTCAGTATTCCGGCGACACATGTCGGCGGTTTTAGCGGAACAGCCGGTGTGCATGGAGGCTTTAGATATTAAAGAAAACTGCAAGGGCCGAACACGATTTCGGCCTCTTTTTTGCTTTCAAGCATCTTTTGAAGCTCATACATTCCAAAAAGGCTTCAATACTGTCAGATTATCTGTCTTTATAGTTGGAAACAGGATCGAATATGATTAAGATGAATGTTTGAGGAGGAATAAAATGCATATAAAAATAGAAGATTTTACTGGACATCAGGTGGTTTCACTGGTGAATGAGCATTTACATAGCATGACGCTTATGTCCCCGCCGGAAAGCATCCATGCCTTAGGTTTAGAGAAACTAAGAGGGCCTGGAATAACATTTTGGAGTGCATGGGAGGGTGATGAACTAGCCGGTTGCGGAGCGCTAAAAGAACTGGACAGCCGGCACGGAGAAATCAAATCAATGCGAACATCTGCATCACATTTAAGAAAAGGCGTTGCCAAACAAATTCTCCAGCATATCATTGAAGAAGCTGGAAAGCGAGGCTATGAGCGGTTAAGCTTAGAAACGGGTTCAATGGCTTCATTTGAGCCGGCAAGAAAGTTGTATGAAAGCTTCGGTTTCCAGTATTGCGAACCGTTTGCAGACTACGTTGAAGATCCAAACAGTGTGTTTATGACGAAGGAATTGTGAGACGGCTTTATAAGGATAGATAAGTGCAGGGGAAGGTCTGTCTTATCTATCTTTTTTTATATTCACACATTTTTCACCTTTATGATACACGCCAATGTTTTCAATTTTGTTTAATTCAAAGAACAGCGGGAATTACAAACGACATGAACGATATCATGCAAATTCATAAAGGAGGAGATTGATATGAAAAGCATAGTTGGTGTATACGATACCCCGCAGGAAACCATCGCAGCAATTGAAGGCTTACTCACAAAAGGCTATGATTCTGATGACATTTCTGTTGTGACAAGCCGGCGAGATACAGATTATTTGGAGTCACGTACAGGAACAGAAGTCAATCAAGCTATCGATGCACATCAGGACGAATCTGAATCTTTTTTCGATAAACTGAAAGATTATTTCACAATGGATGATACTGCTACACACAGCAAAGCATTATCCGACTTGGATATTAAAACTGATGAAATAGACAAGTATCAAGAAGATTTGGATGACGGAAAACTTCTGGTAGCCGTCGATACAGATGCAGATGTAATTGCTCCTATTGATAACGGCAATGCCCTTTCAGGCGGCTTTTCAAGCACAAATGAATTGGATTATACAACGAAAGAAGAAAAAACGATGCCGCTCCGAGAAGAACAGCTGAAGGTCGATAAGGAAGACGTTCAAACCGGCGAAGTAGAAATAGGAAAAGAAGTGAAAACAGAAAAAAGAGATATGGACATTCCTGTGAGACATGATGAAATTTATGTCGAACGCCGTCCAGTGGATGAAAATAAAACGGACGCTGCTCCCGTCAACGATTCGGAAGAGATCAGAGTTCCAATCGTTGAGGAAAAGCTTGAAGTGACTAAAAAACCGGTTGTCACTGATGAAGTGGTTGTCGGCAAACGCACTGTTGAAGAAAATGAACATATTTCTGAAACTGTGAAAAAAGAAGAACCTCGTCTGAATAAAGAAGGAAAAGTTGACGGCTTGGATGATGATCCGTTAAATAACAAATGAAAATCATAACACGACAACAAAAAACCTCAAATCCTAAATAGATTTGAGGTTTTTCTTTTGGTACGTCCCAGGAGAGATTCGAACTCCCGACCGACGGCTTAGAAGGCCGTTGCTCTATCCAGCTGAGCTACTGGGACACGTTTTATTTTTTGTTTTTCGCTTTAACTATCAGCGACAAGATTTATTATATATGGGATGCAACAATAAGTCAACGGTTTTTTAGAATTTTTTTCATGAGGAAGAAAATTTTCTTCCTCATGACATTTTCATAGTGTGACTCGGTTTTGCAGATCCTCAATTTCATTGCCTGCTTGGTCGTAAAAACGGACTGTCGCAGCATCATTTTCTAATGTCAGTATAGCATAGCTTTCTGTCCTGCGCACCCTCGGAAGCCGGATGCTGCCTGGGTTAATCATCAGCTTGCCCCGCAGCACTTCGCTTCCCGCGATGTGCGAATGCCCGAAGCAGATAATATCCGCTCCGAGCTCCTCTGCACGATAGTATACGTTTAACAAGGTCTGTTTTATACCGTGAAGGTGGCCGTGTGTGACCAGTATTTTTCTTGAACCGGCAGTCAGTAGAAGCTCGTCCTTAAAATCGCCGGCAAAATCGCAATTGCCTTTTACAACCGCATAAGGCTCCAATGCAGGATGCCTCGTTTCAAGCTCAGAGTCCCCGCAATGAATCATGAGATCAACTTCTGCCTCATGCCGTTTCGCAATGGTTTGGAGTTCTTCTTCAAGCCCATGGCTGTCACTGATAATCAGCACGTTCATGTACAAGCTTCCTCCTTAAGCCTCCAAAAGCTTAGACAGCTTTTTAAGCGCGTCAGCCCTATGGCTGATTTTATTTTTTTCATCACTTGTCAGTTCAGCCATTGTCTTATCTTTATCTTTCACGATAAAGATTGGGTCATAGCCAAAGCCATATTCTCCTCTCGGTTCTTCGGCAATATACCCTTCAACATGGCCTTCGACTGTTTTTGTTTCCTCACCGGGAATACTCACGGCCAGTGCGCAGCGGAAACGGGCGGTGCGCTGTTCTTTTTCGATACCTTTCAGCTCGCTGAGCACTTTTTCGATATTTGCCTGGTCGTCTTTCTGTTCCCCTGCATAGCGGGCTGAATAAACCCCGGGTCTGCCGCCAAGATTATCGATGGATAGACCGGAGTCGTCCGCAATCACCATTTTGTTCACTGCTTTGGCAACAGCTTCCGCTTTCAGAATGGCATTTTCTTCAAATGTATGGCCTGTTTCTTCAATTTCTTCTGTGAATCCAATTTCAGCTAAAGATTTGACATCATAGCCTCTTGGCTCAAGAATTTCTTTGAATTCCTTCACTTTTCCCGGATTATGTGTCGCAATAATTGCTTCTTTCATGATGATCAAGCCTTTCTTTCTTTATTTCAGTTCTGGCAGAGAATCACCCAGCACTTCTTTTTGCTTGTCAATCAGCTCTTGAATTCCTTTTTCCGCAAGACCTAGAAGACCGTTCAGATCCTCTCTAGAAAAAGTTGCCTCTTCCCCGGTTCCCTGCAGTTCCACAAAACGGCCGCTGCCTGTCATGATGACATTCATGTCAACTTCAGCAGAGGAATCTTCTTCATAATTTAAATCTAACAAAATTCCCTGTTCCTTATCAATTCCAACAGAGATCGCAGCAAGAAAATCAGTGATCGGATTTGTCTTGATTGTTCCTGCTTTGATCATCTTGCCAATCGCAATCGCCATAGCAAGAAATGCGCCTGTAATGGAAGCTGTTCTAGTTCCTCCATCAGCTTGAATGACATCACAGTCAATCCAAATCGTCCGTTCACCGAGCTTTTCCAGATCTACAACAGCTCGAAGCGCGCGGCCGATCAGGCGTTGGATCTCCATTGTTCTGCCGGAAATTTTCCCCTTAGAAGATTCTCTGATTGTTCTTTGGTTTGTTGCCCGCGGCAGCATGCTGTACTCTGCTGTAATCCAGCCTTTCCCTCCGCCCCGCAAAAACGGCGGTACGCGGTCCTCAACAGACGCGTTGCAGATTACCTTAGTATTTCCCGCTGTTATTAGAACAGAACCTTCCGGATGGCTGATAAAATCCAGATCGAATGTGATTGGACGCAGCTCATCGTGTTGTCTTCCGTCATGTCTCATGTTTTACCTCCGATTGTATGTACATAAACCATTTTTGTCCCGGAATTGAATAAAGAAAGAGGCAGCCGGAACGCTAACCTCTTTCTTTCTAGTATATCAAAAATCCCAATTTAAAAACTACCCGTATTCACTTGAGATGGTCTGGAGACCGGTTCTGTGAGCTTTTCGCCTTTTTCATTTACCAGCTCTGATTTTCCGTTCACTTTAACAGACACGCCTTTTATATCCGGCTGCTCCGTTAACGTGAGCACAATGCTGTTCAGCACTTCTGAAGAAATCATTTTCGTCTTCTCATCGGCGCTGCCGAATATAGATTGATTGAAATCCAACGTCACGCGCCCGTCTTTGATTTTCGGTTTGCTGACCAGCTTTACATCTTCACTGAAGTCTGTTAACAGCCCGCTCACCTTGCTTGGGCCTTTAGCCAATTCATTAATGGCTGCTGTGATGTCGTCTTTTTCCGAATTGTCGATTCGTTTCGTCACCGGCACGTAGTATTCACTGTCTTCATTTTCCGCCAAATAGTAGACTGTCAGCGGATGGGTAGCAGTGAGATCATTTACACCGGCTGTCTCCAAATTAATGCCGTCTTTGCGGCTTAAATCATCTGAGATCGGTGTCCCTCCTACAGGCATCTCCTTCAGTTCATGCCCGTTTATTCTCAGCTTCACTTTATCTATCGAACTAAATTGCGTCAGCGTCCACGTCACAGACTGAACGATTTTCTGTTCGTCTTCTTTCTTATAATTTTTGAACTCATTAGAGAAATCAGCTATCGCGGTTCCATCTTTTTTGATGTCAACGTTAACAGTTGTGTCAGCCGGCAATACCGCTCTGAAGCCATTCGGAAGAATTTCTGACACAGGCCCGCCCTGTACGAGGTATTCAAGCGCCTGCTTAGCCGTGCTCTCACTTTTAGGAAGAGGCAGCGTTTGCGCAACAACATACCCGTTTTTATCAATGAGATAAAGCTCCCTCATGACAGTAGATGAAGCCTGATCCGCTTTTGCGGTATCGCTTTTTTCACTTTCTGTTTTTTTGGCTGCTGTTGTATTTGAATTGGCACCCGCTTCATCGTTCACGAATGTAACGTCTTGAGGCGGATCAATTTCCTCGGCTGCCTTATCAGATTGAAACAAACCGCATCCGGATAAAAGCAAGGCAGAGGTGAGACAAGTGGCACCAATGACTGCAGGTCCTTTTTTCAGCATACTTTTCCCTCCTAAGGATGTTTGTACTATTATGTATACGAGCCTCTTTAGGAAATAGACCGAAGAATTCCGGCAAAACAGAAAAAAACCCGCAACATACCGTTGCGGGGAAAACTATCTTCTAATCGGTTCTTGCAGTGAGATGCATTCCACATGGCCTACCTCATGCCCAAACCAATCGTCTGCGATTTTCGCAAACTGATCACGCGCTCCTGTTGTCAAGAACTGATGATCCGGGGCATTCGCAGACTGGTTCAGCAGCCCTTTATACGAGAGAATCGTGCTGACTTCCCGGGCTGTTTCATCGCCGGACGAAATAATGTTAACGTGTTCTCCCATATATCTTTGAATGGCTTCTTTCAAAATGGGATAGTGGGTGCAGCCTAAAATCAGCGAATCAATCGATGTGTCTTTTAGCGGATACAGCGAGGTTTTGACAATCTCGTCTGCTGTTTTGTCGAGAAACTTCCCGCTTTCCACAAAAGGCACAAGCAGCGGGCAGGCAAGGTTTTCAACCTTCAGATCAGGGTTTAATGCCAAAAGCGCCTCTTCGTATGCATTGCTCTTAATCGTATTCTCTGTGCCGATGACACCGATATGCTGATTATCCGTCACTTTTATCGCTGCTCTCGCACCAGGCTGAATCACTCCGACCACCGGTATACCGACGCTTCGCTGGATGTCATCCAATGCGATCGCTGTTGCTGTATTACAGGCGATCACCAGCATTTTGATGTGGTGGTTTTCGAGTAAATAATTCGTCAGCTCCCACGTATATTGAAGCACCTCTTCTTCAGGGCGCGGCCCATAAGGACACCGTTTCGTATCCCCGACGTAGATAATATTTTCTTTAGGTAGCTGTCTCATGATTTCCTTCGCAACGGTTAAACCGCCAACCCCGGAATCAATGACTCCTATTGGTTGTTCCAACAAAATCGCCTCATTTTCTCTTCATTTCATGCTGCAGTTTCATCAAAGATTTTTCGAAGATGGCTATTTCTTCATCTGTAAACGATTCGAACATATCACGCAGATATTCCTGTCTTTTTGTAATGACCTCTTGGATAATCCGTTCTCCTTCAGGCAGCAGATGTATCCGGACAACACGTCTGTCCGCCGGGTCCTTGACCCGCTCAACAAGCTCATTTTTTTGCATGCGGTCGATTAGGTCTGTTGTCGTGCTGCATGCCAGATACATTTTGCCCGATAATTCACCGATTGTCATATCTCCTAATTCATAAAGCCATTGCAAGCCGACAAATTGCGGCGGCGTAATCGCATATTGGTTAAGGATTTCTCGTCCTTTTTGCTTAATGATCGCGGCAATGTGGCGGAGTGACTTTTCAATATCCGCAACATGCTCCAAAGGTTTTGATGTCATTTGTCCATCCCTCACTCAAGGATCTCTTACGCACAAAAGCGTTCCGTGTCTATTTTCCTTCTTTTTTGAAGAAAATGCAAGACTCGCAGGAGAGAAATAGAGGACTTTAGTCAAACAACATCAAGAAATAAAATTTAATTTATGACTTGCCTACGTTTTGCACAGCATTCCAAATATGGTTTCGAATGTTCCAAACAAACAGCAATAACCGGCTCCTTCCAAAAGAAGGAATACCGGCAAGGATTAAAGCTCTAGCTCACCCATTCTAAGAAGCTCAACAACGGCTTGCGAACGCCCTTTCACACCCAATTTCTGCATGGCATTTGATATGCATATCTATCGCAAACTAAAACAATAGAAATCACTTGAATTTATAATGGAAATCGACTGTTCCATCCTCGTATATTACAAGTTTATCAATAAGCGCTGAAAATGCTTCGAATAAATCCTGATCAGTTCTTTCCAGCTGTGCGAATGCATTCTTAATATTTGATATGTCGATTGTTTCTTCTTCCTCACGCTCAAGCATGAACAGCTTATCGTTCAGTTTTTCAATTTGTTCTTCAAGCTCTTTTCGCTTCGCCTGGAATTCCGTCTTAGTGATCAACTGATCTTCCAAGTACAATTCGATTAGACGTTTTTTCTTGTTTTCTGCATTTTCAATTTCTATTTTCGTTCGCTTGATCCGGTTTTTCTTCTGCTCTTCAAAATCAGACTTTACATCTAGTTTTAACTTCTTGCCCTTTTGTTTCAGTGTTTTAATAACAAAAGCCCGCAAGTCCTTATATTGCATCGGAGCATGGTTTACACAAAGAGCAGTTCCACCTCGTCTGTAGGCGCTACACTTCAAATAATTAAACTCTTTCTTCTCACGTTTCTGATTGTATTTGTACGACGGCAGCACAACCATATTGCAACCGCACACACCACATTTCATCATTCCTCTTAGCTCATTCCGAGGGTTAAAACGCTTTTTACGCATCTTGTGTTCTTTGTTATTAGCTTTCTCATACTCTTCTTCTGATATGATCTTAGGACACCAGTCTTTGTAAACAGTCCATTTTTCTTTTGGGTTGCGGATAAATTTTTTCCGTCCCCCTATTTTGACTTGAGTATGTCTATTGGCAATAAACACGCCACAATAAATAGGATTCTTTAAAATCGTTTGTACTGTAGACAGCTGCCAAAACTCAGTCTTTTGAGGCTTTACAATGTTTCCAAGTGCCAATTCTTCGTTAAGCTTGAGAACGATCCTTTTATGTCCATATCCATGATTATTATGAAGATCGAAAATAAAACGTACGACTTTTGCTTCTTCTTCATTGATAGCTAGGAATTTACCTTCTTTCTTAAATCCAAAAGGTACACGGCCGGAATGTTCACCACGGCGGGCTTTTGCTGCTAGTGCCCCACTGGCTGCCACTGAAATTGTTTGAGGGTATTGGGCTGCAAACATTGAAAACATTTCAAATTTCATTGAGTTTTTGCCTTCATATAGGCTATCGTAGCCCTCTTCAAGCGTCACAACTCTTACACCGTGAGCCAATAAAACCTCTCGAATTTCAAGGGCATCTTTAAGATCACGTGCAAGCCGGCTGATTGATTTAAAAACAACCATCTTCAGCTTTCTTTTTTGCGCCTTATCTAAAATGAGTTGCATTGCTTTTCGATCAAGCAGCACTGTTCCGCTTATCCCATCATCTAATTGGATTGCTTCATCTTTCCATTCGTAATTATTTTTCTCAATCCAATGATGACAAATATCAATTTGGTTGGCTATTGATGTCACCTGTTCATCTTTTTCTGAGGAAACCCGTGCGTAAACTGCATAAGGGTAATCTTCATATTTGATGATCTCCTGTGTTTCTGTCTCTTTGAAGAACACTAAACCACCCCATTATTTTGCATTTGGTACATTTTAGTGTGATTATAGCATAATGATTACGAACCTCCTATACTTTTCCGGTTGATTTTCGAACATTTGTTCTTGTATAATTTGTTCAAGGAGTTGATCAGAATGAACGAGGGTATTTACGACAAGAGATGGGAACAAAAATTTATTTTGCCTGAGCAAAGGACAGCGCTATTAAATAGGAAGAAACAAGTCCAAAAAATTGAAAAACCCATCCTAGATGAATACCAACTGGAAGAAATGGCCCGTGTTATTTGCGAGGCGATGGAATTCAACTCGGTTCTGGTCATCAGGGTATACAGAGACGGTTTTATTGAAGTAGTCACAGGACATGTTCATTACATAGATGAAGTGAAACAGAGGCTGCACGTGAAGGATTTAAAAGGTGATACATGTTTTATTGAATTTGATTCTCTTTTAACAGTTAAAGCATATGATGAATGAATCCATGTCTTTATAAAGAAAAAATAAGAATGACATCAATTTCCTAACTGTACGTTGACAAAACCATATAAATATAGTATAGTAATATTAACAGAACTCACACGCCTCTTAACAATGCGGACCACGGTGAGTCTTTTTTATATCCAAAGGATGGAAAATAATGACAACACCTCAACCAGTCAAAGTATTTAATACACATAGTGAGCAATTAGAAAAATTAAAAACACGAGGTCTTATTATCGAAGACGAACCTCTAGCTTTAAAAACACTAACTAGAATAAATTATTATAGATTAACTGGGTATATGCTTTCGATGAAAGATGGGGACAAATTCCATGAAGACGCTTCTTTTAATAAGGCTTTAAGGCTTTATGATTTTGATACTAAATTAAGACGTTTACTATTAAAAGCTACTGAATATATTGAAATTGTATTGAGATCTCAATTAGCTTATAAATTTTCCGAGAAGTATGACGGTTTAGGATATAAAAACTCAGAATATTTTTACGATGAAGAGAAGCACAAAAAATTCATTGATATTATAGAGAGAAAAATCACCGATAGCAAAGAGTTATTTGTTATCCATCACAAAAATACATATAATAATCAACTGCCATTATGGGTAGCAATTGAATTATTCTCGATGGACATGTTATCAAAATTCTTTAAAAATATGCTTACGCCTGACAAAAAAGACATATCTCTTAACTTCTATGGAGTTCATCATTCGTATTTAGGAAACTGGTTATATTGTTTAACTAACGTAAGAAACATATCAGCGCATTATTCAAGATTATATAATAAAAAATTCCATTTTTCTGTAAAATTGTACAAAGAAGTACAATTGAATCGAAAAAAAATTGTTTCTGTTTTCTATATCTTAAAGAAAATGTTACCTGCAGATGAATGGAGAAGGTTTCTGGATAGTTTTCTTATTTTAGTAGAAGAGTATGATGACGTAATAGAAATGCATCATATGGGTTTCCATGATAATTGGGAAGACTATATTAATTGATCCCCCACCGAAATGGGGGATTTTGTTTATTTCAAGAGAGCTTCTAGTTTCGCTTTCGTTTTCGGTCCATAAATGCCATCAGGATTTAAACCATTCATCAGCTGGAACCGTCTTACTGCATCAGCTGTTTTCGGTCCGTAATAGCTATCGATCCCAAAGTTTTTGGCTTTCTTATCCGGATAGAAATGCAATGCCGCCAGCGCTGTTTGAATCTGTTCAACAGCATCACTGTGCATCAATGGGCTCTTCACTTTGAAAATGCCAGAAGGCAGATTGAAAGATGATTTCTTTTTGCTTGAGCTTGTTTTTTTCACTGCCTTGGACGAAGTTGTTTTCTTGCTGGATGATTTGCCGCCAAGTGCTTTTAATTCAGCATCAATAGCCGCTTTAACCTCATTCCAGCGTCCCTCGTCTAAAATACGGTGAGGGCAATACTTTCCGCTCCAATCTTGGTGCTTCCGCACTCGATCAATACCCCATCCGCGTTCTTTAAGCAACTGAGCAACAAACTTGATAGCCAACTTTTCAGCAGCCCTGTATTTAGGCCCTCCTGACTTGCTGTAGCAGATTTCAACACCGATAGACTTACGGTTCCCAGTGCCGTTTGTGCCGTCTCCTGTGTGCCATGCATTGCGTTCTGTTGGGATGCCCTGCCTTACCTCTTTATCATCAACAGCAAAGTGAAAGCTCGTTGAACTTGTGTTTCCGATCATATAGCTGACCTCGTTAGCAGCAGATGCATCATTGTAAGTGTTATGAATGGTGATGTATTCCGCGGTCATCGGATTAGGGCATTTTAAAGCGTATTTTGCTTCTGATACAAGGTTCTTTTTCACTGCGATTGTCATAAATGATCTCTCCTATTCTGTTTTTGAATTAGAAAGAGCCACTGGTTTACCCAGCAGCTTGTTCATCTTTTGTTGTTTGTTCATTTTCTTCTTCAATTACATGAAGCCGGTCAGTAATGGCAGCCGGAATCTTAACGCCGATCTGTGCCAGGTTCTCTGTAATGGAAAGCCCTTCATTGGCGATATAAAAAAGAACGGTCCCAAATGTGAGAACACCGTTCAGATTGAGAATCGTATCAATAATGTTTGCCACAATAACCACCAAAAAGCTGAGCATCTTCCGAACGTAACCGAACCAAGCGCTCCGGCTCCGCAGCTTCTTAAACTTCCATGCCTTGATTACACCTGTTATGACGTCAATAATGCTGAGGACCAGTAATAAATCGAGATATTTCACACCTCCAAACAGATAGATCCTCGCTAAATCCAATGTTTCAAAATTAATAAACACCGTTGTCTCCTCCATTTCTTGTTATCACCTCCTTAGAGGCAAAAATAAAAACGCCTATTAAGCGTTTATTCTTCTTTATTCAGCCCCAGCAGGTTCACTAGTTTCCCCAGAAGGGGTATCGCTGGGAGTCGGGTAATCCTTTCCAGTAATTTCTTTGTATTGCTCTTTGGTAATCCATTCAATTCCAACGTATTCCTGAACTTTTTCGTCAGTATAGCATTTCCACTCATAAAACTGCTTGATGTCAGCTATTTCTGGATACCGAGCCATTTAAATTGCCCCCTTCAATTCTTCAATTTGTTTTTGCATCTGTGCAATGACAAAAGCCTGTTCTGCTTCCCTCATGCGTCTATCTTCGTTTTCCTTCTCCGTCTTGGCAATCTGCAAGGATAGTGCTGCATTTTGCTGCTTTAATTGGTCAACTACAGAAACTTCATGGTCCCCTTTACTTAATATCTCGTCGATCTCTTCTTGTGTTGCTGATTCAACCCATTCTTGCTTTTTCGGGTCGAATTTCGGCTCGAAAAAAGAAGGATCGTCTGGCGTTGGAACCACTGTACAATCTGGCGGAATAACATAGTTACCCACGTCATCTTTCTCATAAATCACAACCGGCTCAATAAATCTAAAATCTTCACCATATCTATAAACCTGTAGCATTCTTATCCTCCTTAATCTAATGGAATCGGGTTAACGTCCATGTGATATCCGGTGACAGCATTGCCATCATTGGACATTAAACCAGTCAATTTTAAATCACCCGTACCATAAACAACCAGTTTAACAATACCAGTTATTCCAGACGTTGATGCGAGAACAACTGCCCCGTTACTCGGAACCATTGAGGAAGGTATTGAACCAATAACCACTTCCCGTGGTGCTGTAATGTGTCCTCTGAACAAAAGAAAATTGCCCCACTTAGCATACTGGAATGGCCTGTCCCCCTTTGCTGCACCATTTTTCAGTGTCACGTTTTGCCACGTTACTGACTCAAAATCCGCGCTTGGGATAAGTCTTTTCCATCCCTGCCAATACGTTGTACTGCCATCATAGTAGTTTGTAAAGACATTATTCTTGTAATCTGTAGCGTAAACCCACCCATACATACCTTTCCCGTCAGAAGAAAGACCGGTGAGATGAAATATCCCTCTTGTTGAAAAAGTTGAAGGAGCGTTAACAGCCTTTCCATGAGCATAGAAAGTTCCCATTGTCCGTCCCTGATCAACTATTTTTTGAAGTATGTCCTCTCCTTCATTAGCTGCAATTGATACGCCCCCGTAATCTGCAGTGATTTTAGATAATTGAGAACCATTCCATTTATCCTTATCAGATTTTGTGACATGGATATCTGTTTGATTGGCATGTGCATCGACTTTCTTCTGAGCTCCTTCTGTACTTTCTATTTCAATCCAATCTGTCCATACACTGTTAGCCAATGATTTACGATAAGTTTTATTGTCATTCGTCATGACAAGAACATGACCATAAGACTTCCCTGCGCTGCACGTCCACAAACCCCTTCCAGAAGCACCCGGTGAGTTTTTGGCTGTTCCTGCATAAGAGAAATACGTGAAATTCGGATAATTTAATAATTCTGTATGGACATCTGTTGTTATATTAAATAATGGCTGTCCATCATCACTCGATATCTTACTTAATTGCGAAGCATTCCACTTGGTTCGCTCTGCATCAGAAATATGTCGAATCTGGTTATAGTTATGTGCGTCAAACTCCGTTTTGGTTGCCTGTTTGTCATTGGTAACATTACTGAGCCCGACTTGATCTTTTGTCACTCCGTGAGGGTTGCTTTTATCATTAATGTGCTGATCAGTGTATGTTTTTGCGTTTTTTTCGGCTGTATCAGCCTTGTTTTGCGCTCCTGTAGTTGTTTCCTTTGCATTCCAGTTTGAACGCTCTGTGGACGTGATATGGCGTGTAGAATCGGTATTGTGTGCATTGAACTCAGTCTTAGTGGCTTGCTGCACGTTGTCTACGTTTCCTAAGCCTACTTGTGCCTTTGTGACTTGGTTCGGGTTATCCCTACGGGCAGCCAATTCATCTGTATATGACTTTGCTTTATTTAAAGAAGAAGTGACGTCATCCTGCGTTGCTCCGATCTCTTGCAATTCCTTCAATGCTTGATAGGTGGTATTTTGAAACCAGTTGAACCAATCCGCAGGGGGATGGTCCATTGGTTTGTATCCTTCATCAATGGAGGACTGCGGGGGCCGCTGCCCGGCGTTCCCCCATTCAGGTAATTCTTTTGTAAAAGGCATATAAAATCACTCCTTAAATCGGTAAAGGGTAATCATCTTCAGGCTGAAAGATTCCGCCGAGTGTTCCCCCGTCTGTCCCGTCTGTTGAAAATCCATATTGACTCGTTTCTATAGAGTTAGCAGATGACGAAAAACGAAAGGTGCCGTTTAAATCCACATAAGCCACCCGCACGCCTGCAGCTACTGTTTTTTGAACGATATTCGAAAACTGTGTTGCACTCATTCCAACTTTGCTCAAAGCCTCAATGGGTGCCTTTTTTACGATAATGGCAGCTGGTTCATCTTCATTGTTTTCCTTGCTACTGACAATGTGTATTTCACTTGGCTTGCAGTTCAGTGTTTTGGCTAAAGCTTCAATGATCCGGTTTGTGGTGCCATCTGAAACATTTCTGGCAACCTTGCCGCGAATAAGCACACGATAAATTTCATCAGTGGCACGGCCCCGATCCTGCGACACGTTGTCACCAAGTAAATCCAGAGCCTTTCCTTTTGCCGCATCAATATCCCGCCAGTTCTCAGCTGTGGTTAGCGCGCTTTTAAGTGCTGTCAGCTGTTCATCGACAATTAAAAAAAGCTTTCCGATATTGCTCTTTTCATCTTTCAAAAAGGCATCGGTCAGCTTTCCTATTAAGTCTTTAATCATATGAGATTCACCACGATTTCATCAAAATGTACCTGGGCAACCTCTTTAGGTTCAATTTCAATGTTTGACTGTGAAAGGTTTGTCGCATCTTTCCCCATCCTGATTGTTACATCAGAGACACCATCTACTTGATATACCGCGTTGAACAACTGCGACAATATAACATCATCGCCCATTTGTGAGCCGGTATAGTAAGAGCCGTTTGCATCAATTCCCCCGATTTTATAAACGAGGTTGTTTTTGATCTGACTTACTCCATCAATAGGGAAGGAAGCATTTGTTTTTAAATCCAGCTGCAGATATATTTTGACTTCCCTTGCAAAATCAAATTTGACGGCATGGTCAAGTCCGCTGGCGTCAGTTATGGTGACAACTTGCTCCCCGACCGTTTCAATTCCTGCAGCAACACTGTCAAACAGTGCTTGCGCAACATCATCTTTTGTACCGCCTAGAACATAAGCATGAATGCTTTTTGGTGGGTTGCCGTCCGCATCGGTCTGCATGGTATTGTTGGCAACAATATTCGCCGATCTGACGCCTGACACGCTTAGCAGGGCTGAAATAATACCTCCGTTTGTAGATGCTGAACTGCCCTCAACTGATTTCTTTATTCGTGCCCGGAATTCCGAATCTGTTTCCTCGTCGGCACCGCCTGCCGATGGTTCCGGATTTGTAACTGAATACACGCCCTCTGAGGGCTCTGCCTGCACGGTAATGGTATTTGCCGCAACATTGTTTATAACGCCCTTAGAAAGCGAGACAGCCGTCCCTGAGCCTGTCCCATTAGCCTCAATTACAACGTCTTCAATCAATTCAAAATAGATGCCTGATTCCGTAGTA
Organism: Bacillus sp. FSL R5-0416; assembly: GCF_037975425.1. NCBI lineage: Bacteria > Bacillati > Bacillota > Bacilli > Caryophanales > Bacillaceae > Bacillus > Bacillus sp. FSL R5-0416. The sequence continues at coordinate 2,862,136 of NZ_CP150252.1, forward strand.
AACTGAGTTTGTTCTTCAATTACGATGCCGGGTTCTCCAGTAAAGGACAGAGTCACGACTGATTCCGCAGCTGGCTCCCGGGTGATTCCCGAGTTGCTGCCAAGACGATCGAGCTGCACGCCCTCAGACTTACTGACAAAGCCGCTGTTATAAACCCTTTCTGCAATGTCCCACAAACCAGCAAGAAACCAAGCAAAGATACGAATAATAATTCCTAATGGCGTTTTACTGGATGTGTTTACATCCTCCCCGAATTGTTCCCGCGCCCGGTCCTCCATACTATCAACAAGCTCGGAATAGGTTTGCCGTTGAAAGCCCGTTTCATCAAGCAAGATCAACACCCCCTATCTCAATTGTTTCTTCATCCTCTTTTGTCATTTTCACATGCACTGCAAGACTGCGAGACTCTTTATCCATTAAGAAGTTCACCGATTCCACACTGGCAATACGCTCTTCTTGGGAAATGGCATTTATAATGTCATATTGCGCCTCTTCTTGATCAAACTGCTTTCTTAAAATGTTGCTGCGATCAAGGCCGACATGTTCATCAAGCTCAAACTCTCCTAAACTTGTTCTAAGGATCATTTCTACTGATTGAGCCAGCTCAGCATCACCCTCAACCATTTGCAACTCACCATTTTCAAAACAAAGATCCCCGTCTTTAAGCTTGAGAGTTTTCATCCTTCCCACACTCCTATGACAACAGGATCGTTTATACTGTGTGTGCGCCTCGAATCCGGATCAAAAGTTTTATTGCCGTCCAGGTTATCCAGTGAACGTTCAGCAAACGAAACAAACACGCAGGACCCTACTTTAATATCAGCTTCGACGTGTTTCAAAACAGGCGCATGCTCGATTAAAGGGTATTCATGTAGATACTCACCATCATTGGTTTGAAACAGCAATTTCAGATCGGCAGTGTGTTTCTCAGCATTGTAATTTACAACCCGTGCTGGCGCCGTTGTATGGATTGATTGTTTTATCCGCTGTTCGAATCCGTCAAAGAACTTTGTCGCTTTACTCATTAAATCACCCTACATTCTGTGAAAAAGTCTTTACCGTCAAAGGAATGAGAGCCATCTTTCACACGATATTTTCCTTTCGCTGTCTTGCTGTTTATTTCTATGATTGAAGCAACTGCGATACGATGCTGCAATAGGCACTTCACCTTATACCCTTTGAGATCATCTTCCTCAAATTGTTCAGGCGTTTCCACAAGTCCTGTTTCCTCTTCGAGCTTGAAACGTTCGTCATCCCCTTGACTGAGTGGCCGAATAACAGGACGGCCGCGCCGATAATACATGACTGCCCCAGCATCATGAATGACCTCTTCAAGATTGTTTTCAATCAATCCAGTGACACGATAGCCTTTTTTATAAACTTTATTTTTTGGCAGAATGATATTTTTCACTTTAATACCGAGCACACGCAGAAGCTTATCGACAATTTGCCTTGAGGTTGTGCCAGCCTTGAACGTGATTTTCATGTATCTATTACGGTATCTGACCTCTGTTCGAGTGCCATAATTTCGGACCGTTTTATATGTCCGGCCGTTCTTGTCTTTTTTATAAGTCACCACAGGCTTTGCGAGCTTGTACCGCTTTTTCACGTAATATTTTTCAGCAGGATCAGCGTTTTCAGTGGTCACTTTCATATGGGTGTAATCATCGCCATCTTTTGAATAGATGGCCGTTACCTTATTCAAACCGTCCCAATTATTCAGCACCTTGGTAACTTTACCGATAGTTAAAACACCGTAATCGTCTTTATAACCAGCTTGAACAGTGATAGTGCTGCCTTTTTTAATTTTGCTGATTGAATCTTTGCTTAGGTTGTATATTTCAACCTTTGTTTCATTCGGTTTGAAGTCATCATCAAACGGGACCTCAAAATGAATCTCTAAGTCCTTATAATCGAAAGTGGTTTGTGAACTGCCGTTATCTATCGTGATCTTAACGACGCGCCCAAACAGCGTTTTATTCGTCGCCATCGTCTTCTCCCTCCGCATCGTCCGAGACATCATCAATATAAAGAAACACGGTTTGCATAAAATTCTCGTATGTAACCCGTGTTTCTGTATTCGATTCATCCATAGGGATAAGGGAAGGCGCAGGCAGTTTCTCGTTTACAATGTCTTCCCACAAAGGGACGTTCAAAATCAATTTTTCGCCCAGCACGATTGCTTCCATATCTTGATCATATAAATCAAGTGAAAAACTATCGTCTGTTTGGTTGTAATTGATACGCAAAATGAACGTGTCATCTGCTAAATCAAATTCAAACTGCTGTGGTATGTCCTCTTTGTCAAAAGGAATGTAATCTCTTGATGCCATGCCTTTCCCTCCTTCATCTAATCCTCATTTTGACCCCTATCGGAATTCTTCGGTCCGGCCAGGGATTCAACCGACGCAAAGCATTTACTGTGGTGCCGTATTTACGAGCGCAGCCCCAATAAGTGTCACCCTTCTTGACCTTGTGGTATAACTTGCCGGATTTTTTTGTTTTCTTCTTGCTGGCTTTCTTCTTTTTCCCGGCTGTTTTCACTTTCTTTTTGACCCACGGGCTTTTTGCAATACGGATTTCTTGCAACTCAATTGAAATAGCAAAACCGTTTGTGTAATCGCCTGTGTCGCGATCTATCTTTGTGATGATCACATTTTTAGCAACCTTACGCCCGGTATAAGTCAAAAGAGTGCCGGCATAAGCCTGCTTTTTCAGATATTCATAATCACTATTTGCTGTTTTGCCTAATAAATAGCCAGAGACTGTTGTCGTCTCTGGCTTTCTTTGTACATGGTCCGTGATCGGAACCCCTTTTTCAACGGGATATGAAGTGACCTCCACATCCGCGCCATCAGATTCCTTTTCGTTTACGAGATTAATCTTTCCGAGCTTCGCCAATTAATAAGCCCCCTCTGGTGGATAAAGCGACTTCAGCATGTCGAAAACTTCGTCAAATGTTTCAGTTACAGCCTTTTTCACCTTTGTTTCTGCCCCTTCACTGCCGCCCTCAACTTTTACGTTGATCGACGGGTTAAACGTGATATTGACAGATGAACTGCTTGAGCTTGTAGCAGCTTTTTCTGGTGTGTATCCAGTATCCGCGCCAAGCTCCCGACCGAGTGCAGCATACATTCCGAGTGATTGGTTTCTGTATCGTGGCTCAGTTGTGATGACATACTCCCTAAAGCCGTTTTCACCAAGCGCAGCGACTTGCGGGCTGTTTATGACTCCACCTGTCGCATAACCTCTATACGGCCCACCATGAGCCATAGAAACGAGCCCAGGATGTTTTAAAATGCCGCCGTATCTGCTGTTCAAATAATTGATAGCAGCAAGGATCTGGTCAACTGGATTTTTGATATTTCCGTGACCCGGTTCCTTGTGAGCGTTGAATGTACTTGGTATAAACTGCATAAGCCCTTGTGATGGATGGCCAGCTTTCGCATTCGAATCCCAATTGTTCACAACATTAGGATTCCCGCCTGATTCCTTCATGGCAATAGTTTCAAGTGCGCCAGCATATTCAGAGCCAAGGCCCTTGATTGATAGCGCTTGAGCTACCCACTTTTTGACGGCTTTTGAGCCGCCACCTGAAAAGCTTTCAGCGTAACTGGACATTTTGCCTTTAACAAAACCAACGGCCTTATCTTTGACAAAGTTAAAAGCCCCTTTTGCGAGATCACCGAACGAGCCAGCCATAGAAGGTGCAGAGACACCCATTTTTTCTAAAACTTTTGTTAAAAGCTTAGATGGGTGCCCGATGTAATCAAAAACATCAAGAGCAACATCTTTCACTTTGCCGGCAACGGATTTTACACCATTCCATGCTTTTGTGAATATATTTCCTTCTGTGCCTTTTGCGTAAGCCGGAACTCCCGCTAAAGCAGCTCTTGTTTGTTTTGCAGATAATACCTCAGTGCCTTTCGGGAGGTTCATCAATGTATCAGTTGCAGGGCTGAGTCCCACATGACCTGATGGAGTACGATACATTTCAGGGCCAGCGTTTGCCCCTTTACCGTCTCCAAGTATCGCAGGGCCTCCGGGGTGTCCTCCGGTTCCATGTGCATATTTAGGTACTTCCCATTTTGGGATATGCTTATCTTTCAAACCGATCTTATCAAGGACCCAGTTAACTCCACCGATTACACCATTTACGCCTTTTCCGAGTGCTCCGGCAAGTTTGTTCGCTAAGCTAGTCACACCAGACACAGCCTTATGAGCCATGTTCTTAATTCCATCACCGATTTTACCAGGAAGTTTCTTGGCCCCTTCGACTAAATCATTGAAACGGTCCATAACTTTTTGACGTAAATCAAGCGCCAATAACGCAACTTTATTTTTTATATAAAGCCATCTATCAGTGATTGCTGAACCCATATTGCTTACAAGCTTTTTCACCATTCCGACTGCACTTGAGAATATTTGCTTCACTCCATCCCACATCATGCGGAAATTCCCAGTGAATAAGCCTTTGAAAACCTTCACTATTCCCATAATAATGCCGATTGCACCCTGTATTATCGCAATGATATTTTTAAGTGCAACTTGAATTATTGAGAGCACAACTGGAAACACAGCAGTCACGATATTTAGGATGAAACGGATCGCCGGAATGACCACAGTTGTGATGATATTCGCCAGAAATTGCAAAAGAGAAACAACAATTGGAAGTACCGCTTGTATGATTTGCATGATCTGCGGGAATACCTGCTGCACAACTTGAATCAAAATAGGAAGTGCTGCTTGCGCCAACTGTAAAATGATTGTTGCCGCTACAGTAAGCAATTGAGCCACGATTGGAAGAACAGACATGATGACTTGTTTAATAATCGGGAACACTTGCTGCACCGCTGATAAAATTAACGGCAGCACTTGAACCGCTATTTGTCCGATGGATGAACCTAAAAGCTGAATCAATTGCAGAACAATCGGAAGAGCTTGTTGTACAATGCTCAGGATCAATGGGAACGCAAGCTGAATCATCTGGACCAAAATCGGTAAGGCATTTTGCACAATTGAAACAAGGATTCCTGAGAAACTCCCTATCAATTGAATAATGATTGGCAGCACCGCATTAATTACGCTCAGAATAACCGGGAAAATCGTCTGGAAGCCTTGAACAAGTAACGGCAGAATGCTGCTTGCTATTTGCAAGACACTCGTCCATAAAGTGCCAGACAGCTGCATCCAAGCTGAAAGCAATTGCTGAATCAGTGGCATAATTTGTGGACCGATTGTCTGGAACGTTTGCGAGATAGCTGCAGCAAACAAAACAAGCGTGCCGCCTATTTGAACGAAAGCCTGCTGAAGTTGTCCGGCCAGCTGCTGAAACTGTGGCGTCAATTGCGTGACCAATTGCCCGAAAGACAGTTGAATCGTGTTAATGATTGGCTGCAATGCCTGAAAAACAGTCGTTAGAACAGATTGTACCGATGTCCATGCCGTCTTTAAGGCCTGGCTTACATTTTGGTTTGTTTGTTGCATGCGATACAAGGCGCCGGCAACACTCAAAATAGCACCGACAGCCACACCGATTGGCCCTGACACTCCGAGGAATGCAAGTCCGATCGCCGCGACAAACGGAGCAACAAGAGAAACCATTCCTTTAAAACTGGATAGACCGACTTTCAACTGCTCCATGAATCCTTTTACGATGCCGTTTAGACCTTCTGACAGTCCTTTACCGAAGAAGTCCGAGACTGTCTTTCCGGCATTATGAATGAAGCCTGACACGGTTTTCACAGCCGTTTTATAGGCCGACTCAATTCCAGCCACTAACTGTGGATGCGATTCACCGAGACGATCCCATAATTTCAATGATTCAGCCTGCATTTTATGAATGGCTGTGATCGCCACGTTTTGTGCGTCCTTGAATCCTTTCATGAATGCAGGTTTTAAACCCTCAGCCTCTTTGATCATCGTATGAAATGCACCGACAACCGCCGATTTCCCCATGTTAGCAAAGCGTTTCATCGCGTCTGTCGCTGGCTTGAATCTTTCCTGAAGCTTATCGAAATTCTTGTACAGCAAATAAATGCCGGTTACAAGGAGAACGATGGCCCCCGCAACGACATACACCGTGCCCGACATAGCAGCCAGCCCGGTTACAACTGGACCAATGAACATCCACAAACTGCTGAGAGCTCCAAGGAACCCATTAACTAACCCTACCCCTATCGCTAGTGGCGATAAAAGTAGGGTTAAAACAGGGATGAGAAGCATAAATCCTTGAATCATTTTCGAAAGAACAGGATGTGCCTCATTAAACTGAATGATCAGTTTCGCGACGGCTGTAATGCCCTTGTATATCGCCATCGCAAACGCCGCAAACACTTCGATTGCTGGCTGAATGGCTTTCAGTAGTGTGCTGCACATCTCTTCCCATGCCTTTGAATAGCCGGGAACTGTTTGAGTTGCCGCTTTATGAAGACCTTGGAACATGAAAAAGTTTGTAAAAGCCGCACCCAGTGCCACCATTTGAAAACGCATATAACCCTGAGTGATCATCATTGTCATATCGTTAAGCTCTTTCATGTTGGCAGTAGGTCCGAGCATTTTCAGAGCCAAATGCGCAGCAGTTCCCTGCTTTGCCATGTTCTCAAGCGTATTTGATACGGCAAGCCCAGCTTTATTGACTTGATATAACGGGTTTCCCATTCGGTCATAGTTCGCCGCAATCTTCTCAGATTGAGTGGACCGAGCCATCAATGTCCCTACAGTCTGCAGCATGCTCATGCGCATCATTTTGTTGTTTTTCATCATGTTGTCTGTGACTTGCTTGTGAGCACGTCCCAGCCTGTACACTTCATCCATAAACTGCTGATTGGTGCCAGACCAGCTGTCCATCTGGTTCCCTAACTGAAAGAAACCGTACTGAGCCCGAATCATTTCATTCCGGAAACCCGACATATTATGGTGTTCGTTGTACCATGCTTGCCGCATTTCATTCAGCATACGGATTGTGTCTTCTTCAAGCCCTTGAGTTGAACCGCGTAAAAAGTTCATTTCACGGTTGTACGTCCGGATTCCCCGGTAGTCCGGGGCAGGGACAGCTACCGCCGCCACGTTATTCTGAACGCTTTGCGTGTTCTGCTGCGTAACGTTTGCTGCGGGCGTACCGATACGGCTCATATCGACGTTATTCAAATTCTGCCTGAGTTGATCAATTGATTCATTGGCGTTTGTTATCGACGTCTGATCAACATTGATATTGACCTCAGACGGAAGGCTTTGAATAAGTCTGCTTGTCTCTTGTACCTGGGTATTCAGCTGGCTCAAACGGGATGTAACTAAGTCGATTTGAGGCCCTAGCCGTTCTATCATTTGACTGGCAGTTTGCAACGATGAGTTGTCCAAGATCATACTCATATGGATGTCTCTAAAATTCCGCTGTTGCCTTTGAACCTGAGCCATCCGTGTACGCATCTGTGAAAAACTGCCGCCAGCATCGCCGACATGATCAACGAGTCTATCTATTTGCTGATTTGCTCTTTCTAGAGGGGAGGTATCAACGTTCAATTCAACGTCAATATGCGTACTTCTTAATGCTTCTGACAACGTTCATACCCCCTCATTTCTTGTTATTCCTCTTGTTTTCTTGCTCAATATGGATGTCGAGGGCTGCATTTGCCTCCATTAGGGTATCGAGATCCATCATCGCGACCTCTGAGAAGGAGAACTTCCCAGACATCACGAGTCTATACATAGGCCAGTTGTCACTCGCCTTCTTTTTGTAATACGGCTTTGGTTTGGGTTTCGTCGATAAGAAAGGATTGAACCTCTTTCATTAATTCCATGAAACCTTCGTGTTCATCGAAATATTCAAAGCTCACTTTCGGTTGGACAACGACTTCTTTCATGAATAACTCATACATAGCAGCTGAATTTGGTTTACCTAAATTGAGGTTGACTGCTTCGTCCTGAATTTCCACCATTCGCTTTGTTCCTGGGTGTTGAAGAGTGTACTCAATTCCTTTGATAGTTACTTTCTTTTGTTTACCGAATTTTGACATAGGTTTTCCCTCCGCTTGTTTAGTTTGCATATATTGAAAAGCAGCCCTATTGGACTGCCTCTTTGCGTTTGATTTTTTCTTTTTTGCCATAGCTTAATTACTGTTCCAATACTGTATAGTCAAAGACTTGAATCTCGAACTCACGATCTCCAATCTCGTCACTGAATTCAGCGTCAGCAGGCTTTTTGACCATCGCTTCTGTTCCACCGATTTTTTCCTGTCCGCCAGTAACCCAGATAGGAAAACGCTGGGCTGTGTTTGCCATTTTATTTAGGTATGGTACAAATGGCGATCCCATTGAAAGTGTCAGTGTGATTGTTCCAAGTGGGTTGTTCTTCGTTGCAACACTGACATCACCCTTGGCGCTGACTTTAGTCGAGAACTTTTCTTCGTCTTTTGCACAAGAAACCATTGTGCCCTCGGAATAACCGGTTACGATTTTCCCGTCAATGTTCGTGTTGACTTCGTTTGCATCATAAACGTACATTCTTTATATCCTCCTTAAATTGAGATTTCACCAGTGATTTCAGCTGAATGAACCGCGCCAGACAGCTCAAAAGTAAATGACAGGCCGTCGTATACACGATTTTTTCTGTTTTCATCTGTGATTTGATCACGGGTTTTAGTGCTGATTGAATACACTGGCTGCCCGTCTGCATCTTCGGCAACAATGCCATTTGCAAAGGCTGTTTGCAGAACGTTTGTGACCTGTACACTCAGCAATGAAAAACCAGCATTCGAGAACGGGATTTTGCCGTTGTTTGAGAATGCTGATTGAATTGAGGTTTCAATATTCAATTTCACCCAATCTTTGCCGTGCAGCACGTCGATATATTCCCCGGATGCAGTAATGCCCTCGGATGTCTCGTTGTGACCTGCTTTGGTTACATAAGCAATAGCCCCTTCTGTGTGCAGCTTCTTCAGCTCGTCTGCTTTAATATCTTGAGGCGTGATACCTACGATATTTTTAAACTTCCAAGTTACTGAACCCACTGTATGAGAAGCAACCGAACCAACAAGGCCAGCGTCTGGATGCTCGTCATTTAACGGGTGATAGAAAACAATTGTACGGTCCTTACCTTTGTAAGAAGCAACTTCTTCACGGTCAGTTACCTGTAAGACTACAAATTTATATGATTTCTCTTCCATCGCTTTTGCCGCTTCCATTCTTTCATCCGCTGTAGCATCAGCAAGGATCAGGAAGTGCCAGTCATTATCGAAATACTCGTCAAACGCATTCCGAATGGAGAATGTTCCTTGTGTAGTAGCTCCTTCTTCTGGTGTTTCTGTGCTGCCTCCATAAGTACCGATGGCAACCTTTGAAGGTGCATTGTCACCCTGCGCAAAAATAGCCGCAGCCTTTTTATATGCTGCTGTCGTTTCCGCATAGTCTGCCTTAATAGCTTCTAATGAGCCATATTCTTTATATGTGTTGTGGCCGTCTACCTTTGCGAGAATCAGAGGTGTTCCCAATCCTTTAAGGCTGGACGGTTTCACTAAGTCAATTTTGACTGTAACGTCACTAAGTGGCATATGAATTACCCTCCTGTATTTTCAATTCGTACAGAGTCGAAAACCTCTGCATTTGCTTCTCCATGAGTGACACGCGTTCTAAAGCGCGTATCGAAGCCGTGACGGCGTTCTGTGTCAATCGTGATAAATGTATCTCGATTACCGAAACCGTCGTTCCTGACCCACGCCAGCCCATTATCATGAAGCTTTTGACGTGCTTCAGCTGTTTTGAAGTACGCCGCTGTTTGTTGAGCAAGAGAAATGGCCTCAATATGGCTGTTTGAAACCCATGTAAAAGAGAAAACAAGCTCGATGTCTTCCGTTAACACTCCCTGTTCTTCAATGCCTCTATGTTGGGGCAAATACGGGGATGTCACGGTATACGTACAAAAAGGATAGACAGGTTGTTTCCCTGTACCATTTGCAACGATTACGACATGGCCTGTTTTCTCTCTAATCAGTCCCAAGACTGTTTGTATTATGCTGTTGTAGTCCATCTGAATTGATCACCGCCTTTAAGATATAGCTGTTGAAATCGGCATACGTCCCATAAGGCGTCATCGCTTCAACATCAAAGGTGGCGCCGTCAAAAATCACCTGAGCTTTCAGAGGAATTTCGTTCTTGATAAATAGCTGCCTGTCCATAGATGTAAGCCGGCCGCCAGATTGATAGACCAATTGAGACTGCAAAGGAACTATTGCTCCTCTTTCGTCTGACTTCGTCGGTTCCGGTGGCACCCATTCGCCAAGATCATCATATGAACCCTCTTCAGATGGGATAAGCAATGTAAAATCAACGCTGTACCGCTTAATCAGATCAGAAAAAATGAAATGATTACCCATCAGCTTTCAACCTCATAATCCATAGAGCCAATCATTTCCCCAGTATCAACCAATGGGTTTGAAGAGCCTTTTTCCTCGGTTGTAAATGGATGGTTTGCCGGGTTCCGCAAGTCTCTGGCATACACTTGAAGCCGCCCTTTTGCAAGCAGGCCGACCGTTTCCATAATGTCATTCATTGAATCGCCATTCTCTAATGCTCTTTCGACCAGATCCTCTACCTTTTGAACGATCTCTTCTTCGTTCTCGTCCCATCCTGCACGGATGAAAGAACGCTCCGGAATGTTGATATATTGAGTTTCTTTCTTGAGGTACAGCCCTTTTACAGCAAGATAATTCCGCATGCGATCAGTTACAGCAATACGGCAGCCGAATTCGTGAACAGCCGCGATCATTTGCCGCTCACTGTCCAGGATTCCAACTTTCACCTTACCGACAGAACCGAGGTTTCTTATGACTTCTGGAATACGGTTTCTATCTCGTACCCGAATGTTTCTGTGTGCCATTTGATCACCTCAGTGGTTTAAAACGAATTTTTTTGTATGGCCGAAAAAAATCAAGCGCTGGTTTATACCTTACGTCATCCGCCGTGTATGTCTTGCTCATTCCGCCAATTGATTCAGACTGAACACCTTTCGGGCTGTCCCGATCAATTTCAATCATGAGAGCAATTCCTTTCTTCACAGGGCCTGGTAGTGATTCAACCCCATCTGGACCGACAAAAGAGTTATTGCACTCCTCCTTAACGAAAGAAATCGCGTCTGCAAGGTCTATTTGTAGCTTTGCATCCTGGGATGTGTCATCAGCTGGAATCCCTAACCTGACTTTTAATTCTGCCAAGTCCATTTCTCTCATTCCTTTCAAAGAACCGGTTCATATGTCGCAAAGCATCGGCAATTAATATCATTTGATGGATCACCGCTTTGTCCCGGCGCTTCTGCTGTTACATGAACACCATTTTTATTGATGCCAAGATCAAACAACTGATTGACCATGCGTTCCTGCCCTTCTAAATGGACATGATCCGCATGTTTTGTCTCACGAACTCTTTCATCACCAACGTTGTGCCAGATTTTTTTCATGTTGATGCCCCGCGATTGAGCTTTTTTAGCAGCGTCAAGCGTTGCTTTTTCCCTTGTGCGATGCATTTCTGTATTGGCTATGCGCTTTGATCGGTTGTAACTCAGGCCGACATCAGTCTGCAGCTCCTTCGCAACCTGAGCAAAGCGTTTCCGCTCAATAAAACCGCGTTCGATTGTCTTGTTAATCTGCTGTATTGTCTTTTTGCGATCAGTTTCAATGGCTTTGTCCATTTGTTTACTTTTAATAGCCTGCTGAACGTCTCCGGGAGCCCATTCAGCAGGCAAATTCATCTGATTCAGTGTTGTTTTTGGCCGCGCAAGTTTTATCCCTAACGCAGCCAGAACGCCAAGGATCAGCCAGCTGTATGATGATTCGTAAGTTTCTTCGAGAAATTCTATAATCATCGCTTTGACTTTCGCTGAAAGATCACTAATCAACGAGGTGATTTCCCGCTTTATACGGTTTAGATCACCGTGTCGATTAGCGTCAGCAAGTGTCGGTTCTTCGATTTGATCAAGTTTGACGAATAACGCAGTCAGCTTTGACAGCACATCTTTTGAAGCACGCTGAAAAAGCCGCTTGAGTTTCCGTAAGAATTCCTTAGTTTTACGGTTCAACGGCTTCAAAAGCTCCTTTTCAGTTTGTTCTTTATCCACCGCTTACCCTCCTACTCCTCGGCTGTTTCTTTGGCGTCAGACTCTTGTGTGTCCTCGGCTTCTTTTTTATTTGTGCCCTTGTCCAGCTTATATCCAAGTCCCTTATAAATTACCTCGAAAGCACGTTCCGTCACTTCCAAAGAGTCTCTCCCTTTCTTGATCCTAACCATTAGGCAGTGGCACCTCCATCAACAGCAGGGACTAAGGCTGCAAAGGCATCCTCTGCAAGAGTAGTGAATCCGACTTCCATAGTCGCTCGAAGTGCAAACATGTCACGCTCGAATAAGTTTAGAGGTTCGCCGGCTTCATCTACAGTTGTTGTCAACGTTGCGTCCTGAGAAATGGTATATTCAATGTCCTGAAGAATACCATAACGCGCATAGTCCCAAGCCCCTGTAATAAGGTCAGCTTTTGTTTTATCCCATGATTTGCTGTCAACAAACCCAATAGGCAACCCAAGAGCTTGAGGTGTTGCATCTGCTGTCACTTGGTTAAATAGTGGCAACCCGTTATTATCTTTTGCAGCGCGTAACTTTTGACGGAAACGTCTAATAGTTGTAAATGCATCAGGATCTTTGTCTGCATCTTCTACAAGCGCCATTACTGCAGCGAGATCGTCATAAACAGTTGCCCCTGAACCCGCGCCAGTACCAGATGTGATCTTTTGGCCGGACTTGTTGACTCTTTCCATGATTGATACACCTGTCTCAAAAGGCGATCCCACCCCAAACAGTGCGGCTTGGTCAAACTTGATTGCAAAAGCTTCTCTAATAGCTGATTGCATTTGAGTAAAGAAGTCAGCAACTGTGTATCGTAAGAATTCCTTTGAAACTGGAATGATAACCGCAAGTTTCTTCGATGTCATTTTTGCTGTGAGCCATTTGGCGCTGCTTGTTTGAATGCGTTCACCTTCACCAACCCAGTAAGCGCCAGGTCCTTCTGCTAAGTACGTGAACGTCTTTACCGGTTTTGTCATCGGTTCATATTTAGCAAGCTGTGTGATTGCAGATGTCTGCATAAATTCTTTCAACACAATTTCTGCTTGTTCTTCTGGGATTTTCCCAGTTACCGCATCTTGTAGTAATACTGTTTTGGGATTAAATGTTGGCATAATAGCCCTCCTTATTTTCTGATATTTGCTTGGTTAGCGAGTGCCCCAATATCAACCGCCCCGCTAGTTGGTGATGGATCACCTTTTTCGAAGTTAGTGCCGCTCTCTTTGAATTTGATATCTACAGCATTTTGAACTGCTGCATTGAATGTCTCTTCAAACTTACTGAGATTGGCAAGTGTTGTTTCCTCGTCTTCGCCAATAAAATAGTCAATAACTCCTTTAGGCAGCTTCTTTTCATCCGCTACATTCAAGGCTTTATTGACCAATGCTTCACGATTTCTTGCTTTTTCTGCATCTTCTATTTGTTTTTTGAGCTTCTCAATTTCTAATTCAGCCGGAGATTTATCCGGATTGCGTTCACGGATTTTCTCTTCAACGATGCTATCCAAATTGTTTGCCTTCCATGTTGCAAGACCTTTTGTGAAGTAGGAATCCAGGCGTGGCTGAATGAATCGTTTTCCCTCTTCAGTTTCAAGGAACCCTTCCACCTTATCTGCTGATACGGCCGAAAGTTCTCCCACAAATGCTTTTACTTGTTCATTGTCTTTATTATCTTCGAGAAATTTTTTCACTTCTTCTAAAGTTGGCATTACGTTTCTTCCTCCTTCGCCCTCTACAGTGCGCGCCTGTTATGAGTGCATGAAAAATAAGCCTTTTTAAAGTCATGCTCAGGACAAATACAGATGATCACTTTGCAACCTCTTTGAAGTCATCATCATGTCGATTCTTATGCCAGTTTCTCGTTGTATTGTATTCATTTTTCGCTAATTCCCATTGCCATATATCTATTTCAGCAGGCGGATTCTCTCCATTTGACAACGCAATTGCTTTCTCCATAGCTTTTTCGAATGTAGGGTAGATTCCTACCTTATGGGGATAACAGTCATAATAATCATCACTCGTGTACTCAACTTCAAAGAACGTCATTACTTACACCTCGAATGTCATCATTGTCCTTTTCATCCTCAAAATCATAAGCATCTTGTTCAGCTTTCATTCTCTCAATCTCGTATTGCACATCATCGACAATAGAGAGTGTTGAAAGGCGTGTCTCTTCGCTTACCTGGCCTTTAAGTTGTCCGGATGTCTGAGCCTCTTCCAAGAGATTTGACGGCAGATTGCGCTTGAATGAGAACCATACCTTTAAATAATCACCTGCTGACACAAGACCTTTTTTCGCCCATGCTGAGCAAAGCAATTTGTACTGATACCGAAGGGCAGCAGTCGTTTTCCTCTCCATCGTAATGCACTTATTTTCAAGGGCCATCAGCTTGTATTTCATTGCAACGCCTGTCACATTCCCGCCGAATGATTCATCAGAGAAATTGACCGACTTTGCAAAACGAAGAATGTTTTCTTCAAGCCTGTTCAGATGGTTTTCGATCATGGTGTCATTAATGTCTTTTGTCAGGAATTTGGCATCATCATCTTTCCCAAACATTTCAAGCACACCGGTCTTTTTCAGTTCTTGGATGTCTTCATCATCCATACCAGCGCCCTTTAAAATCAAATAAGCTAGCCGTAGCTGTTCAATCTCGTTTGATGCATCTGAAAGTGTGCGATCGTATGCATCTATAAGTTTAATTACCTTTTCTACGTCGCCCATCTGTTCATCATTGTTAGGCAACCCGAATAAAGGACAATAATCAAACAAGTGGAGCTTCTTCTCTAATAAAGTCCAGCCACCTTTTTGTTTTTCAAAAAAATAGGCCATCTTGTCATCGTAAAAAGTGGCTTTTTCACGCTCTATGCTTTGATTATTAACCCAATCAAATACCTTATAATATCTAAGTGCGAAAGAAGGCTCTGTGATGTCATTCTCAGCAATAATGACAACTTCCCATGGATTTACATTCGCAACTCTTACCAAGCCGTCAGGAGCGATATACACAAGTCTAGCACCATATCCACAAATAGCTGCTTTCTTACCCCATTCGCTATCAGCATCAGCAATGTTATTTATGGTGTTAAAGTTATTGATTTGCTCTGCCAAGGCCGTATTTTTGTTTTCCCCGTCTTTCTCCGTCTCGTATGAGATTGGATGGCCGAACATATACCCAACCTTTGTATCCACTATCTCAGCATCAAAAGCATTATTCAGGCGATTGTTTACCAGATGGTCAATACGCCGAACCTTTCCTGTTTCAAAATCATCGAATTGAGCTGCCTCCCGCTGTAAGATCGGCACACCGGCAACACTAGCCATATATCGTTCATACTGAGCTATGGCTTTATCTTTGATCGGCTTATGCTCTTCAATAATCTGTTCAATGATTGGACCGTCTATCTCATTATTTCGAAGATAATTTAAAAACTTGTTCATGTTCTCACCCCTTTCCTTTGCGTCTCATAGGTTTGTTGTGTGTATAAATGGCATATCGGATAGAGTCGAGCACATCGTCCCACTCTTTAACTGGCTCGCCTGTATTTGGATTCCAAACATACATAAAGATCTCTTTTTTAAAGCGACTAACTTTATCTTCAACAATAAAAAGCAGATCCCGTTTGAACAGTCGCGCCACTTCTTCAATACCTGAAACAACTGCTTTATCAGCATCTAACGCACGAAGCTTCTCTCTACGAAAACGCACGATGTGTTCAGGCCGAGCTGTATCACAATAGAAATTAATGTTGCCATACCGCTCTTTGATGTCCTTTGCTACCTTCACCCAGTAATCTATCTCTTCGTGCTGCTTAGAATGTTCTTCGAGCAAATAAAAACACCCTTGGTCATCTTGTCCGATTACGACAATAGAACCCGGGTGCTCATATCCCCAGTCAACGCCAGCAAAGTATTTAGTGAAGTTGACTTGTTTATTTTCCATCTCTTTAGAACTGATATAGTGCTTGTCTTTGTTGAAATCCTTGTATATTACGCCTTCCGGAGCAACCCAGTAGCCGTAAATATCTCGGTCCGTAAACATGCCGCTTGGTGTTGAGGCAACAATACTTTCGACATATTCAGGATCAAGAAAGTTGTTATCGAACAACGAGAAGTGAAAAGAACGGATATTCAGCCGACCGTTTTTCAGCCGCTGCCCGTCTTTGTCGATATAGTCCGTTTTGACGGTGTGCATCGGGTTTTCAGGGTTTGTATCCATCATGACCATTGCACCCTTATAGGAGCAACGTGAAATGACTTCCTTCACGAATGAATCATGCAGGGCCGTCGCTTCGTTTAAGAATGCGCCAGCTGACGTGAAACCCCGCGCCTTTTTCCATGAGTCTGCATTTGCACCATCAAAGCAATAAACACGGTTGCCGAATATCTCAACGGCATTCGCTTTATCAAGGCGCAATTCTTTCCCTAGGATCAGCTCTAAATCATTTAGTATATTCCGCTTTATAGAAGCCTGAGTTGCCCCGCCGATGATAAAAGAAAGCCCCATGTTTTGATATTTGCTGATATGCCCGAGGAACGTCAAAAGGAGCACGAATGTTTTCCCTGCCCTTTTCGCCCCGCTGCATATTAAGATTTTCGGCTGTTCTTCAATAAAGCTATTCCATACCTCTTGTTGCTTAGAGTTAAGTTCCATGAGGTTTCACCATCTTCCGCAGCATGGCAGCAACTTCATTTTCTTTAGAGTTTCCGTTATCGCCGTTAATATCTTTCTTCGCCTTCTCGATATTCAAGCGCATTTGCTCCAATTTAAGGCGCCGTTCATCTTGTTCATGGGCCAGCTGATCAAATTGCTTTATCAAGCTCCTCAGCTCCCCCATTGCCCGAGATTGAGCGTTCAGGAAGGTTGCATGACGATCCCAACCGAATTGAAACTCCCATTCTTGCTCATCGCCAAATGCACCCGGTTTCTCTTTTTTCAAAACCTTAGTCATATCGTCTTTATCCTGTACGTGCATGATGCGCTGCGCCCGGATAATAGCCGCATATTGAATCTGAATTTGATCCCATATCATATCAGCTGGCGAACGCTCCTGAATCTCTTCCATGATCTTAAGTGTTTCTTCTGGCAAGAATTTAGAGAAAAAGCCGTGAGTAACAGCGTTTTGATTCTTCTGTGGTGCGCCGCCGTTGTTCCCTAATGCATTTTTGTTGCCCGGTTGCCCGCCTTTTTTTGTGTGCACACTTTTTTCAATGGGTGCACCCTTTTTCCTTTCCCAACCATGCCGCTGCTTCCACGATTTTATGGTGTTCACTGACACCCCGTATTTTTCGGCAAGGTCCTTGTATTTCATGCCTTTGACGTAATCCTTATACGCCTGAATGTGCTTTTCGGCCATCTACATTCACCGCCGCCCCCTTCTGATTCGTGTTGTTTTGGAAAAGATATTCCCTCTAAACCACCACCGTGCTCAAGCCGTTAACCGCCAATAGTCTATCCTGAGACTTACCGGAAGCAGTTTACAGGGAACAAAAAAAGCACCCCGCAGGATGCTACCTTTATTTCTTCAGTTGACTTGCTCTCCAGTCCATATACTCATGGAATACAGTAGGACCCGATACATTGTACTTATTTCCAATTCGCCACAACTCATCTTGCATTTCTTTTTCTATATCGTCCCATGATCTATGCCCTTGCTTCTCTAAAAAATCATGAAATTCTTTCACCATTGGCTTCAAGCTATTCACCCCCCTACCTTATTATCGGTTAAGGAGTATGACAATGGTAACATTCGCAAAATTTGTCGAACGAAAGCGCTCTTCATAAATAGGTGGCAACCGTAAGACGAAAGTCCTCATAAGATACTCTTGTTCATTTAATCCAATCCCTTATTTCTTTAATAGTTTTATAAGTCTTGGACCAAGCGCCATTCTCTTTTAAAAAGTTTTCACCCTTTTCAGTTAGTTCAGGACCTAGTTTATATAAATGCGGACGATTATCTGAATAAAAAACACCGATTAAATAATTTTCCCGTTTTAAAAAGTTCACTGCTTCATCAAAATGATCTTCGGAAACTTCAAAGTCCTTTTCTGTCAAAGGGGTGTTACCTTCATATATCTCTTTAGCTATAGCATATCTCAATTTTTCTTTATTCAATATCTTCTCTCCCAACTATCCTTTTATAAAATTTGTCAAACGAAGACTCAAGAGTCTCACTTTTTATTTCTTTTTTTTCTGTTCTTTTTTGTTTGTTTTTCTTTTTTTATATCTTCTGTTTGTCCATTTTTCTTTTCTTCAGTTTCTGATTCCTCTTCAATTATTTCTTCCAAAAGCATCTTATAACATCGTAATTTTGATGAAAATTCAGTTCTTTTTGTAGTGATTCGAAGCCAAATTCCCATTATTATAAAATACAGAAGAACAGCTAAAATAACAGCAACAGAACCTAAGTCTAATCCTCCATCTATAATCATTTGAAATAGCTCTGAAGGCTTGATTGTTTTCTTTTCATCTATGTCTAGTGCTATCTTTGAAAATGAATTAGCTGTTGCAGTGTAAAAAGCAATTAAACTTGTAATAATACTCACCGTACTTGTCATTACTGCTGTATTTATAGCGAAAGGAATCGGGGTTAAATTAGAAGTATCGTTAGAAACTTCTAAACTACCATCTAATTTATTAATTAATTTATTTAGCTGATTTTCTTTAAGCTTTTCTAGCCTAATTTTTGTTTTGAAATCTTCTTCATCCTTGATTGTAGATCCTTTTTTATAAGGTTTACCAAAGAATTCAAGATATTTTGTTACTTCTGTTATCTCATCAAAGGGTATCTTCTCAACCTCATTTTTCTTTCGGTTGTATATCTTTCTCCAGAAACCCACAAAAAAGTCCTTCATTTTTCCACCTCTTTTTATACCTGGGGGCTTATTAATTTAGTCCTCTTTAAGGTATATCAGGACATAAAACACACCCATTATCCGGGTGCTCATTTCTTCCTATGCTTTTGGAATTCCAATATATCCTCTTTTATAAAAAGTCTGTCCCTCGGCATTTCTTTAACCGGTTCAAGTTGACCCGTTTTAATTAGCCGATTGAGATATTGACGAGTAAAGCCCAATATTTCAATTGCTTCGCTTGTATTAACGATCTCCTCATTTAAAAACCTTTTAATTGCATCACGTTCTTTTAGATTGTACATCAACAGCGCCCTCTTTAAATTCCCTAATATTGAAAAAGTAACCAATATGATTATAACTATATCAAAAGTAGTTTTAAAGGATTTTTTCTTACTTTTAAATAAAACAAAAAGCCTATTCGGCTAAACAGAATAGGCTGTGTTCTGCTCTATTTTTCATTTTCAAACGGGAACGCTCAATGTTTTTCTGCACTGTTCCTTTTTTAATGTTCAGCAGCTGGGCGATCTCTTCAAAAGACATGTTTTGCACAGTGTGCATGATGAAAATGTCCTTTTCTCTTTCGGTAAGGACAGAAAGAGCATCAGCAATTCTTTCTTTGTCCCAATCGCTTACCTCTCCTTCTGGCTCCTGATTGATCGCATATTCTTCTGGCATTGCATCAATGATACGTGAATCAGCAAGAATCGTTCTTTGATAAACGTCCCTTCTGTCAGCTCCCCGGCGTGCTCCTGGTTGTCTCCCGTTCTGCAGCCATTCGAGAGTGAATTCAATATCGCTGATCATATTACCAATGATTTTCTTGTCATTCTTTTGTCCTGCTTTCATTTCAATTTCTGGCGTTTCCGAGTATGCCCGGTACATCTTTCTCACTTCTTTTAACGCTCTTTTATATTCAATGAT
Organism: Bacillus sp. FSL R5-0416; assembly: GCF_037975425.1. Taxonomy (NCBI): domain Bacteria; kingdom Bacillati; phylum Bacillota; class Bacilli; order Caryophanales; family Bacillaceae; genus Bacillus; species Bacillus sp. FSL R5-0416. Next base: position 2,882,014 of record NZ_CP150252.1, read on the forward strand.
TAAATCTTGCATGTTTATCCTCCTCTTATTTACGCTTAAAAGCGCCGCCTTTGCCGCGTCTGAGTGTTTGCATGTTCGTGTTCATCATTTGTTGCCAGAAACGATCTGAGCGCTCCTGTTGCTTCTGTGATGGCTTCTTTTTGGACTGTTTCATGTCTCATCACTCCTTTCATCACTAGTAATCGCGATAGACATCCAGATAGTTGCGAAATAAAAAAAGGACACCGACCAAAGCACAGATTTCTCTGTACAGCGATCAGTGTCCGCAGGCTTTCCGTCTTGGACCATTTATTTAGTTATCATCCCTAATTCTTTTCTAATCGAATTAAATTTATTTGTTACATAATTATAAAGTCTGCTATCCCCATCAACTTTTGACGGTTCAGAATATCCCATTTTAGCCATGTCATCTAATCTTGCTGAATCATCAAACAGATGATTTACTAAATGAATTAATTCTGCTGTGCAATATTCAGGGAAGTTATCAACAAAACCTTTTACCTGAGTGATTTGTTCATGATTTAAACCGTCATATCCTTTTGCCGTATATAATTCTTTCGTAACTATTCTATATATAGGTGTATAAATTTTGCTCAATGCTTCTTCTTTGTATTTCACTGATGCATTTTCATTACGTATTTTCTTTTCTTTTAGATATGTTGCGAAATTTGCAAAGAGCGCTGATAAAATTGCAGTTAACGCTATAGTAAAGAATTGTGCCCAGCTCATAATAAACCCCTTTTTAGGTATTATTATACTAGACTCTATATATTGCTTTCTATAATTTAAAGAATTTGCTGGTATCAACTTTGCCTCTATATTTGGTTTTTGAAATCTCAGCTAAATAAAACAAACCAGCAAAAATATTTAAAATTGGAATAAACACAATTACAGCATCTGAAAAGTTTGGTGATATGCTTTTAAAAGCAATTTGATGCCCTAACTTTGTCATTAACCATGCAAAAGGTATGGATGCTAGATATAGAACTAGAACCAGAACTAAAATCATTTGTCTTCCCTCTTCTCTATATACTTATCAATATCTTTAAAGTAAGCCGCAGCCGTGAATGAAATGATTGCCCCGATCAAAGCAAGGTTCGCTTTCATGTCCGGCCTGTAATCGTGTTGGAAATATATCCAGAATCCGCATCCCATCAATAGAAATAGTATTCTAAGTGCCATCCAATCCCCCTATTGTTCACAAATAATTAACATTTATTTACAGGTTTATTTTTAACCTAGGACGAATTCTTTAGGTGTATCAAAAAACTAAAGGAGTGTTGATAATGAATTTTAAAAAGTTAGTAACAACCACCTTATTAACTTCAGCTATTTTAGGATCAGGCTCAATTGCCAGTGCTACAAGTTTAGATAGTAAAGGGGAGGTCTTGCCTGTCCCTAATAAATTTCAAACTGACTCTATTTTCACCACAAATGGGAAAGCATCGATAGCTGCAAGTGTTGTATATGTTGGTGGCAGACTAGAAGCTAATGGTTCAAACAAGGATTATTTAGACTCACAAGTGTTTACCCTATCAAATAATACTGGAACAAATTATAAAGGGTGGCAAGAATCTGAAAGAGCCAACGCAGCTGCGTATCTTAAGTACGAATTAAAAAATGCATCTACCGGTAACACGGTGTCTCAAGTCAGTTATTATGGTGAAGTTAAAGCAAGTGATGGACGTACTTGGCCAACTTTATCCTTTACCAGCTCCAATATAAAAGTTACAGATAAATACTATGTTAGGGTTACCAACCTTGGCAGTTACCCAGTGAATTTCGCTGGTAATGTTTACAACTAATTGACTTCTGGAAAAAGCAATCTATTTTTGATTGCTTTTTTTCATTTTAAAAGCAGCATCTGGGCGGATTTTTATATCTAATTCGTTGTGACCACATTCAGGGCAGCTGTATTCGATCATGCTCACCTTCCCTTTTGTAATGAAGATTTAACAGAAATTCACTCTTCCATTTGTTACTATTGAACTAATCAAGTATGTTTGGAGGTAAGTTTTTGGACTACATAAGATTTGTTCTTGAAAAACCACTGGCTGGAATTTTATTCAGTGTTTTAGCAACTGCAGCCATTCTTTATGGTTTAACTCACTTTCCTTACGGGGCTTTATAAAAAGTCCCTATCCCCCTATTCCCAGCCGACTGCGATTGCAAAGAATAAAACCAAAACCATCGCCCCAATGAGCCAACCGTTTGTCTTATCACGCTTTGCGATGATAGTTTCATCACCGATCATTTTCAGATCGTCTGATTTTGCCACGAGCACCGGTATGTAATCTGGATGCACTTTCAAATGTTCCGCCGCCTGCTCAACTGTCATCGCTTCGTCTTTCGTGGCTTTGACTGCCCGCTGAAGCTCTACTTGTAAAGGAATCATTCCGCATCACCTACTAATGCTTTTTTTGCGGTATCTCCCCAATCCATATCAATAGGAGGCGGACAGTCTTCAAATTCTACTGTGTATGTTGTTTCTTCCGCGTAAAATTTTAATGCGTTTTTATAACGCTTGTTCTCCTCTTGTAGCCGATGTGATTTATTGGCCTCCTCAATTAGAAAGCCGAATTCTTCGTCTTTTATGGTTATCTCCCTACCACCGCTAGTGAGTTTACAATGATCACAAATGCTTTGAATTTTATCGCTCAACTCCGACTCACCTAAAAGATATTCATATCGCGCATTTTCCTGTTTAAGCAGCCGAATCTCTTCCTGTGCCTGCTTGAATTGATGAACCGCTACTTCCTGCTGACGCTTGTTTTCCTTGATGATTTCCTGACGCTTTTCAGCCAGTTCAGCTTGTTCAATCAGAAAGTGCCAAGCTTTTTCTAAACCTTCCCCGCATTCGGCGTATTTCTTTAACCAACTCGTGAAGATGGTAATTTCAAATTTTTTAACTTCCTGTAATTTATCCATGTCCGTTCCTCCCCCGCAGGGGAAAGCCCCTGCTATTTGATTTTGAAACCTATTTCATGATCAACTCGAGCAAAGCTTCCCTTTGCCGTTTGAATGATTGTTTTGCCATGCTCCGGGGCTTCCAAGACATGTGCGGTGCCCTGGCTCCCGTCTAAAACGATGATCTGTATTTTGCCCGGCTCAATTGCCTGTTCGATTGTTGTATCTTTGCTTAAATTAATTTCTCTTGGGTTGTACATTCTTAGCGCCCCCTGTGCTATGATAGAAGTACCAGTTCATATCAAAGCGCCGGGGCTCTGCTTCGGTGCTTTTTTTGTGTTTAATAGTGATCAGGTTTCCATCCGGCCATTGTGAATGTTGGCGATGGTTTCAATTCCTCCCGGTAAACGATCGGATGCTTTTTCACGTATTCCGCCAGCTGTTCCGGTGTCATCTTCCATTCCTCAACCGGTCCTGGCAGGTAAGGATTGATGCTTTGCTGTTCCATGGTATCTACCTCCTGAATTGATTTTGGGAATTTCCGTGCCGCCGAGCTTCTTACAATCAGAACCCATTCGGCTGGCGCATGCCTTAAACTGAGAGCAACGTGTCATACAGGCCATGAGATTATCTTCTTCCTGCACCCACAACGGCCGATCGTCTGCGATTACCACGTTTAACAGTGGACTTTTCCGCCTTTCTTTTGAGTTTTTTCAGCTCGTCCAGCTCGATGAAGCCAAGTGACTTATCCAGAGCCAGCACCTTGAGTGGCGTATCATAAAGCCGCTCATACAGCTTGCGTTTGATGGCAAATTCCTTTGTTTCCACGCCCTTGATGTCAATGATCTCGATGCTGCCGTCCAAGTTATGAACCTCAAAGTCTGCAATATATTCAATCTTCCGAAAAGTTTTGCCGTTCTTTTTGAATGCCTCTTGCAGCAGGAACCGTGGCTGCAGCTTAAAATCTTTGATCTGCTTGCTCACCTTGAGCCATTTCAGCTGCTCATAGTATTTGGCTTCGGCCCGGCTATCGAACGTGATGCCGTCCACCTGTGTTTTCCTGGCGCCATATTTATTTGCTGGCATGTGAAGCCTCCCGGATAGCCGCTGTAATCATTTGTTTTGTTTGTTGAATTAGCGCCTTCAATTCCTCAAAGGTGTTCGCATGCCCTGTTAAAATCTCCGTGTTAAGGATCCGGATGCAGGCTGCCTCTAAGTCTCTGAAATAACCAATAGGCTTATAATCAATCTGGCCTGTCGGGTTTCCCTCCTTGTCTTGCTTTTCGTATGAAACGCTTAGAATAACGTTCATTGGATCAGATGTAATTCTGTATTTACCGATGTGCAAATTCATTATCCTTACCTCCCGTCATTTTCTTCCCATTGCTGAATCTGCTTTTCTTTTGCTGGCGCCGTTAGTATAATGGCCGGCAGCAGGATCACCGCTTTAAGCACTGCGCATCAGCTCCATTTGTCTGATCTTTTCCTCAAGCACCCTAATAGCTGGTGTGAGATCCTTGCCGCCCTTTTGTTCAGCAGGTCCGAACAAATACATTCCTTTGGATCCTATAACGTTCGTTTTCTCCTTCAATCCCAATCACCCAATCTATGGTTTAATTCCATCCGGTTGCCCTGAATGATCACCGTGTAATACTTGCACATCTGGTAAATCCGAGAGCCCAGCGCCTCGTCAACGTCCAGCAGATCGTCCGTTGTGAGCTCAGAAGAGATCAACAAAGGCTTATGATTCAAGTAGCGATAATTCACAACTGACTGGATCTGTTCGACTTGCCATTCGGTTGCCCTTGGCTTCCCATCAACTGGCTTGAATAAGTCATCAATGAACAGCACATCTGCTTTTCTCATGGCATTCAGCTTTGTTTCCAGCTGGTCAAAGTCATTTTTCAGATCACTCATGCCCTCAACGTAAGGAAAGTACAGGCAGTGAGTCGATTTCTTTTTAATGAGATTGTTCATGATGGCCGTTAACAGATGGGTTTTGCCGCTGCCCGGCTGTCCCAGCAGAGCAATGCTATTGGCACGCTCTCCCTTGATGTTTTCAAAGTCTTTGAAGTATTCGACCGCACATTCATAGGCATCTTTGATCATTTGGGGCTTACCGTCTAATTTGAAGTTGCCGAACAGCAGCTGCTCGAATTTCTCAGTAATTCCGCTGGCTGCCATGAGGCGCGCTATTTTCTTTTGTTTCACACACTCACATTGTTTGGAATACGTCGTTTTCCATTCCCGAGCCTTATCTGGCGTGCAAACCTTTCCCGCAAGATAATCTTCTTCAAGAACCATTTCATCAAGTGATAGGCTGTCCAATGGCTTGTGTTCTTTTCTCAGCCGCAGCTCAGTATCCTTGTGAACCCGATAAATTACAACGCCGCGATCCTTGCACTCGGAACACTCATACTCAACCTTTTCTTCTGATGCGGCCTGTTCTGTTTCCCAGGAACGCGATCTTGCTTGAAGACCCTTCATCATTGCTTGGAACGCTGTGTCTATACTGACTGCTTTGTTTATTGCCATACTGTTGTTTCTCCTTTCTCTTTTGGCTTAATGGATTGGACAGGATTGCTTCAATGTAGCTCAAGCCAACGTTGCTGCCTTTATTTCTGAAAGCCTTTTTCATTGCCTCGATGACCTTCTCTTCGCCGTAATCATCCACCATGTAGCCGATTCTTTGCGCTTCGATGGTACCAATAGAACGAGCGACCTTATTTTCAAATAGCTCAAAAGCATTTTTCATTTTGGGATCAACCTCCTGCGTTTCTTGTGGTGCCGGTTCAGGAATAGGCTTTTCAGATGGTTCCTGCTCCGTTACAGGCGTTTCAAATGAAATCAGCCTGTATTGCCCTGCTTTCCTCCCCTGCGGCTTATATTCGATTCTTTTAAGATCAATCAGCATCTTTCGGTGTTTGATCAACGTGTTTTCGGAAATCTCAATCTTTGCTTGCAAAGTAGTATTCGAAGTGGTGAACCACTCCCGCCACCCTGCCTTGTTGTTGATGTGCAAAAGATGAAACCATAATGCTTGAGTTGTAGCAGACAACGGATTCGTTTCTAACCAATTCATGAAGCCGTTCATTTCTTTCAGGTAGTTCATGGCTCACCTACTTCCTTTCACACAGTGCTGTCATTCCGCTGATGCGGACTAAACGTAAGCCAGGTTCATTTGTTCTGAGATAGCCTTCAACATAAGCACGGAACAGCTGCGCGCGATTTGGCGCCCCTTCCGTCAGCCATTTGTAACAGAAGGGGATGCCGACTTTAATCAAATGGGAGGTCATCGTCACTGATATCTACAGGTTTGCCGTCAAAAGGATCAGCATCCTGCGCACTTGGTTTTTCATTTGGCTGTTCAGGCTCACTCAAAAGCTGATTTCCGCCTAAATCTAAAACATTATCGTCATATACGGATTGAGCTTCTGCTGTAATATCTTTTCTAACCGTCTCGTCTTGAGCTACTTGTTTTTGAATCTCAATACTGATCGGCAGATACTTCCACATCCTGCGAATAACTGTTTTCTTCGCCATTTCTTCATAGTCTGTTTGCCATGGCCCGTTATCTTTTGATTTGCTTCTCAAGCGAACATTTTCAATATCTTGTTTGCTGAATACATCGAATTGATAACCGCCGTCTTTAAAGTGAGCAACTGCATAAACATGAGTCATTTCGCCCCTGTGTCCCGTGCTCGGCTTATGAACCAGCTTAGGATGCAAACCCAATTCGTAGTCAAATTCGTCTTTTTCATAAACTGCATGAGCATATATGCTTTCGATATGTCCCGAGCGCCTGGCGAGATCAATCATTCCTTTATAGCCGATTATGAATTGAACCTCTTTTACCCATTGATCCGGTGCCCCATTTTGCCCTTTGATCTTTTTGTTGAACGGTACAAAATAACAATGTCCAACCAATCCGGGTTCGAGTCCTAATTGAGCTGACTGCATGACTGCACCGAGCAATGAAGCTGGGGAACACTGCTGTAATCCCGGGTTGCTTCTAATAGTTGTTAAAGCAATCCTTGTGATCCGTTCAGGTGTGATATGTTCAGGTAAAGCCTTTTGAAGCTCCGGTTTCATATCATTGAGATAATCAGCTAACGTTTTAGGCTTATCCTCTTTTTGAACGCTATTCACTTTGTTCGCTAACTGATTGCGAATGTCGTCATTTTTAGCCATTGTCTTTTAACTCCTTCACATTGAATCGTCTATGAGTCGATACTTTACTGAATTTTTCAAAGAGCTCAGGGTGTTCAGCAGCAAATGCTTTTGCATCAAAACGGTTTGTCGTTACGGTTTTCCAAGTAACAAGCGCTTTTTCAGCATTGCCTACCTCATACTCCCCGAGCATCCCTTTTAATTGGTTCTCAGCTTCTTTGAGCCTTTCTTTGGCTTCTTTCTCCTCAGCCTTAGCTGATTTGTATTGCTCAATAAGTTTATTTGCTGCCAGAGGAAGCTCTGTTTCATCTTCGAATCCTACAGGGTACATATGCGTTAAAAGCTCAGCAGAAGCCTCAGAACCATCAAACATAGGAGGGATCTCATTCTCAATATGGTTTTTCCAAAAGTCCTGTTCAATTTGAATCAGGTATGCAATGAGCTCTTCGTCTCGTTCAACCTTTTTGTAAACGAACTTGTTGCCGCCAATCAGAACAGCGATCCACCAAGCACTTAACCCGGTAACAGCCATATAATGCTGACATTGAACTAGATACGCGTCCGGTACCTCTTCGCCGTCCCATTCACCTTTCAGGTATTCTGATGCTGTTTTGCATTCCAGTCCTGCTCGTTCGCCGACTACTAATCTATCAACGTTTGCAAGCATAAACGGATAATCAGGATGCTGTAAGATTGCCTTCCGCCGCCGAACCTTCTTGCCTGTCCGCTTTGAAAATTCCCGGGCAACGGTTTCTTCGTGAATGTGCCCCCAATATGCAGCCTCATTGGTTATATGCTCTTGAGGTGCCTGTCCGAGTTTGTCCAGATAAACTGACATTGGCGTTTTCCACTTACTCAGCCCAGCAATTGCCGCAGCATCGGAACCCCCGATGCCAGCACGCCGAGCCTCAAGCCATTGATCCTCCGTCATGTTGTCCGTAGGCATGTAAACTTGTGCAAGCATCAGAGCAGTCCCACCTTTCTTTTGTACTCTTCCGCGCCAAGCCGCTGCCATTCCCGGTAGTGATCCATTGAAGGGAAACTAAACTGTGCTTTACCATTTTTGGCGAATACAATTGAACCGCCGACCTGTCTTAAACGTTGCTGATCCTCCGCGCGCTCGCTGAATGCCACTTTTACTGCTTTAGCCATATATAAAACCTCCATTGATTTTCTTGAGGCTATCTGGTAGAATATAGTTATATGAGTTTTCAGATAGCCTTTAATTAAGTCCACTTGCCAGAGTGGGCTTTTTTATTGCTCATTTTTAAATTCAAAACCAAGATGCTCCTTTAGGTACCGCTCAAGGTTTTCCCTCAAGATGACCTCACCCTCAGTGCTATCTATTACGTAATCGTCGAAAGGCGTTACTTCATCCCCGAAAAAATCCTTTTGCGTTTCCGGCTCAGTTAGCCCGTCATGCCAGTTGTTCAGAATCATTGGGTTCTCGACTTCCATTTTCCTCAGCTCCTTCTTTTGCTTTAGCAAGTTCAGCAAGACTGTCGATTGCATTTTCTAAAGAGTAAAATTCCTTATGCAGAATGCTCACAGCTCCTTTGATATCTTCCTCTGAATATGCCGCCTTTTGGGCATGTCGCAAGAAGCTTGCCGCGAGCTCAAATTTTCTGAGATTCATCCCAAACACCTACTTATCACTGCCAAATTGATGCCCCGCTGTTGCATTTTCATAGCTGTTTCATACAACCGCCCTTTATTCGCCAGTCTGCTGATATCCTCTGTAAGAACTTTGATACTTCCGGCGAGACTGATTGCCTCTTCATAGTCACCATCACGCAATGCCTCTGAAAGCATGATAGAAAGCTCTTCCGCTGATTCTATTTTTCTTTTTGCAGCATTTATATCTGACTTCAAAAATTGATTAGTTTTCATACCAAAACCGCCTTTCTTTCTTCTTGTTTTGCCATTGCAACCCGATCAACTAATGCTTTGCGCGTCCACCTATCGGCCAGCTCTTGCATGCTTAAACCGTGACTCCGCACTAATGAATAAATCAGCGTTTTATTTGCTGGGATCAGATCAAATATTTGTTTGATGTCCCCCATCGGTATATCATCTGACCTTCCAGGCCGATCATTTGCCAGCCAGCGCGCTAGATGCTTTGTAGCTTGCAATGCTTCTTCGAGCTGATGAATCATATTGATAACCGCACTACTTGCACTCTCATTTAACGCTGGATCAATAGGCGCCGCCGCTGTCGGATGAAGCTTAAACAAGAAATGCACTAGATCAATGTGTTCATAGGCTCCGCAAGCTTCAAACCACTTGATACACAGATCAGGCGTAAGAGGAAAAATACCGTTTTCCACATTGGAGACATACGATTGATCTCTATTCCCAATCACCTTGCCAATTTGATACTGCGACAATCCTGCCCTTTTGCGTTCTCGCCTGAGAATGCTTGGTAAATTGTCCATATTGTATGGATTGTTCGACATATGTTTGCCCCCTGATATATTTAGTTTTAACTGGTAAAATTTAAGTAATGAAGGAACTAGCTGGCTTGCTGTTTTTTCAGCTTATTGATGATGAAGGCTTGTCCCTTCGGAGTGATGCGCATTGTCAGCCAGGATTTCGGCGTCCCGTTTACTTGGCGCACCCCCTGTGCGATCTCAAAGAAACCTCGCTCGATGTATTCCTGGTATGGCTCATTCTTGTTGGCCATGATCATCTTCCATTCGCGCAGCTTCTGAAACAGTCGCTTTTCACCAATCATGATGCCATTTTTCGAAGCAAGCTTTGCCAGTTCTCTCACAAGCAGTGATTTTTCAGCCGCCATGCAACTCTGTGCAAAGTTGACCAGTGGCTCCTGAATCTTCAATGTTTGTTCAAGTCTCTGCCGTTCTTCCTGTTCGCTAATCCATCGCTTTGCCCGGCTGACTGGATCTTCGATCATGTAGGACGGTTGAGTCATTTTTTGAAGCTCGGCTTCCATCCGATTAAATTCAGCAATGTATTTTTCTTTGAACACTGCTGCTTTTGCACCCGTATAACCAAAAACCAAAAATGCGAGTCCATCACGTTTGATCAGATATTTTTTCAATAATCGTCCTGTTGGATCTTCATATTCACTCAACGAAAAATTTCGTTCAGTAAAATCTTTAGAGCAATTCAGTGTTTCAATGCTTTTTATTACATCGGCGTGTCGTTTTCCGAATACCTCAGCCACTGTCAGGCTGTCTGTTACGGCTTGGTTGCCTTCAATAAAAACAATTTGATTCATGCTGTTACCTCCTTGCTTGTCCACCAAAAAAAGGTGAAGCAGAATATTAAGCGTGAAGCCTTAATTCTTTTTTAGAAGTGAAGTACGGCTCAAGAGCTTTACGGAAACACTCTTCTCTGTCCATCGTTCCGTAATATTCTTTGCCCATCTTGATGTTTGTTGTTTTTTTCTTAGTTTGTTTCGCCAATGTGATCACCTCACGTCAGTGTATTCGTGTTGGACGGTTGGACTAACCAAGAATTTTGCTTGCTTTGGTAATCTATCAACCTTTCACTTGTGGTAAAATCTTCTACGTGAAAGGTGGTGGAATTTATGGCTACTCATGTATATGCTTGTCTTTGCGGTGAGTGGGTTAACTTGTCAAGTGACCCTAACTGTAAAATGGGTGAAAATATGACTTCTCCTACCGTGTGGTGGGAAGAAGATGCGAAGATTTGGAGTCCTAATAACAAAGAACAAGAACATACGATGTATCAACAGGATTATGTTTATATCAATTACAAAAATGCTGATTATCGTATTCACCCAATGTTCATTCAGATCAAGCATTCCTAAATTCACGTTTTAAGTTAATTTCTAATAGTTCTGAGTCGTCAAACTGCACTTTGGCGACTTTAGAACTGAACAACATATCTACATGTTGTTTGATCCGATTCCATTCAGACTGAGACATACCATTCAACAAATCGTTTAATTGATCTATCTTCTTTTGATTCATGTTTTCACTCCTATGCTGTGTGCGTTTTTAAATTACACGCAATGTGACATTCATCCTCAAAAAAATATGTCCAATCGAAATCAAGAACACCCGCAATGCTTTTAGCAACTTGTGGCGTCGGATTCCTAGATCCTGATTCAATCATTGCATATGTTGTTCGTGCAATTTTTGCTTCTTCCGCGACTTGTTTTTGAGTCATTTTGTGTTCTTGTCTAAGTTTTTCTAGCCATTGACGTTTTTGTTTAATATACATTTTCTCACCTCCATGTCACGTATCGTGTAACCATATAATAATACACACATCGTGACTTGTAAAGAGAAAATTACACAATTTGCGAAATTAGTGTATTGTCACAAATTGTGACGTTATAATAATCAGGAAAGGAGCGTTTATTATGCTTGGTATGCGATTAAAAAAACTCCGTAAGTCAAAAAGCTTAGAACTAAATAAAGAAATTAAGCAAGAAGAAGTGGCAAAAAATATAGGAGTTGGCAGAACCACTTATGCGATGTATGAGCAGGATAAGCGCCAGCCTGATTATGAAACTTTAATTAAACTTGCTGATTATTATGAAGTCACAACTGATTTTCTCTTAAGAGGAGAAAGTCAGGAGGCTAAAGATAAAATCTTCAACGAAGAAGCAAGAAGGATTCTTGAAGATCCAGATACTCTGGTAGCTGCTGCTGATGGAAAAATAACAGCTTCAATTTTAGAAGCAGCTCAACGAATTATTGCTGAGCAATTAAAATCAGGAAGACAACCCGGAGATATAAAAAACGGGAACAAAAAATAATTACATAACGATCTCTTTATCTTTATTTATTATTATTGTTTAGTTTAATTAATGCTGAACACTTCGCCTCAAAATTTGAGGTAAACTATTCAGTTGAAACCATTTCAACCTCAATTTTTGAGGTGATCCATGAGGTTATTTCTGCATTCAACCGCAAATTTTGAGGTAAAACATTCAGGGTTTTTCACTCAGATTTTAGAGAGAAAAAGTAAAAAAATCCTTTATTTAGACGATACAAAGAAAGAGATTGCACTTCATTATAAAAGGGGAAATTACAATTGAAAAAATGGTTATTAGGTATTGGAGCATTGACTCTTAGTTTTTCTTTAGCTGCATGTAGTTCTGACTCTTCAAGTAGTAATGAAAAATCTTCTTCAAGCAAGACAAGCTCACTTAGTGCTGAGGACCAGTTTAAAAAAGATGCAAAATCATATGCCTATGAAAAAGTAAATAGCGCCGGCATTAAGAAAGGGACAAAAATTGTCATTGAAGGCGATGTTACTTATGCAGATAACGTCAATGATGATGGGGATACAGTTTCTAAAAATGTTGAGTTTACTGTAAGTAAAAATAGCGATGGATCTGAAGTTTACACAGTAAGCAATAAAAGCGCTGATAAGTTCAAACTAAACGATACGGTTAAAATTTATGGTACATATGAAGGCAGAGCTGAAGGAAGTGCCCTTCCTAAAGTGAAAGCCGTTTACGTTGAAAAAATTGATAAAGAAAAAGAGCAAGCTAAACAAGATGCTGCACTAAAAGAACAGTTTGAAAAAACTGGCGAAGGTGATATTGAAGGACTGGGCCACGTTAAAGATATCGGCGTTGGATATAACGACGAAGTCGGAATTGACGGTAAAGACACTCCTATAAAACCTGTTACGATGGGCAGCATGAAGCTTTATATTAACAGTGTCGACGTTCTCGAAATTCAACCAGATGATGATGCAAAATCACTTTATTTTAATGATCAAGATAAGGTTCGGGCTATTGTTGTCGATATGAAGGCCGAAAACACTTCTTCTAAGGACGTAACGTTTGACCCTAACCAAGCTGTTATTGTTACAAATACAGGAGAACAGCTTGAATCTGAAATGGGATTAATGGGTGAAGTAGGCGGAGACTTCTTAGGAAAAGTTAAAAAAGAAGGCCAGGCATGGTGGATACTTAAAGATAATTCAAAAGATATCACTAGTTTGAAAATGATTATTTCTCCTCCAAGTGATGCAAAAACCTATGATGATTTAGGAAGCGAGAAAAGACTAGATTTTGATATCTTGAGTTTTGAAGAAGCTAAGAAAAAAGATTCAAATTAAATTGAGCCCCTAAAGGGGGCTTTTCTTTTCGCTAAAAAAGGAACATATGTTTGTTCACCTTCGACAAAATAGGTGATAAGATACAATAAAGACCATGATAAAAGTCACATATTTGGTTATTTAAGGGAGGTTTCATCTTTGAGATACACTAACAGCCATTTAGAAGATTGGATTGAACAGCTTTACAGGGAGATCAATATTACAAAGCCACATGAGATTAATTTTGATAGAATTGCTCAGGCCTTGGACATCTTAATTGTTTACAATCCGGAAACGAGTTTTGCTCTGCGATTCAACGGCATGTATACAATTTCTTTAGATTCACGAAAGACACGACAGGAACAGTGGCTGGATTTTGCTCATGAGGTTTGCCATGATTTTAGACACATGAACGATGATAAGATCATGCCTGCTTCGTGGAAACGATATTTAGAGTACCAGGCCAATTATTTTGCGTATCACTTTTGTATACCTACTTTCATGCTCCGAGCAATGGACATCCCCCGTAATCTATACGACGCAGTTCAAGTCATTGCCGATGCCTTCAAGGTTCCAGATTCATTTGCGATGACCCGCATCAATATGTACTTCAATAAAAAACGACTCATCATATAAAAAAAGAGCCTCTAAAGGGCTCTTAGTTTGCGACCGGTATGCATACCATTTGAAATATGGTTTCGAACGGTTTTCTCACTGATAAATAGCTCGCTTGCAATCTCCTTTGTTGTCTTATCTTGAACGAGCAATTCGAACACTTCTCTTTCTCTTTTCGTTAGCAGCGGCTTCGATTGAAATTCTTTCTCCTTCAAGTATTGTAACCCTCCTTGCTAAGGTGAGAGCGAATCAGAAACGAATGGGTTTTGATATAGTCGAGATATCATATGTAAGAAGGGCGCAGGAGGTGACGTTTACAAGATAATTAGTTTATCGTGTATGAAGGAGCGTTTCTTTCTCCTCATCTGTCCAGCTGACAGCCTTGCCGCTTTCCTTTGAGACTTGAACCATCACGACTGCCCCGGTGAAGCAGGGTTCGCCTTCGAGGTTCTCTCCGAGATAGTGCAAGGTAAGAGATGAACTGCCGACTGCGCTTGTTTTCACATAGATGCGCAACTCTTCATAAGGCATGACTTGGCGCAAATAATCGCATTGCTGGCTTGCCACGACTGTCATGGTCTGTTTGTTTTCACTCATCATATTCAGCTTTTTAAAATAAGAAATCCGCGCCTCCTCAAAATATATAAAAGGGGTTACATTATTCATATGCCCAAACATGTCTGTCTCGGAAAATCTTACGGATACCTCATTGAAAAAAGAAAAGGATGTTTTCCATTCTTGAAACGGCATATCAATATAAGCGGGAAGCTTCATCTTTTTTCATCTCCTTATTGTTTAAAAAAACCTCTCCCATGCGGAAGAGGTTTTTTCTTCTTATACTCTGTCGCTTCCGAAGAAATTGCGGAACGCTTGTAAGTTTGTATCTCTATTCAAGGCTGCAATCGAAGTGGTAAGCGGAATCCCCTTCGGACAGGATTGAACACAGTTTTGCGAGTTACCGCAATCTTGAAGGCCGCCTTCATCCATTAATGCTTCTAATCGTTCAGATTTATTCATAGCGCCTGTCGGATGCGCGTTAAACAGGCGGACTTGCGACATCGGTGCAGGCCCCATGAACTTCGATTTGCTGTTCACATTCGGGCAAGCTTCGAGGCAGACGCCGCATGTCATGCATTTTGATAATTCATATGCCCATTGACGGCGTTTTTCTGGCATTCTCGGCCCTGGTCCTAAATCGTACGTACCGTCAATCGGTATCCATGCTTTAACTTTTTTCAATGAATCAAACATTCTGCTGCGATCAACCTGCAAATCACGAACGACTGGGAATGTTTTCATTGGTTTTAAACGGATCGGCTGTTCAAGCTGGTCGATAAGCGCCGTGCAAGATTGGCGGGGTTTTCCGTTTATGACCATTGAACATGCGCCGCATACTTCCTCAAGACAGTTCATATCCCATGTGACAGGGGTTGTCTTCTCACCTTTGACATTAACCGGATTCCGGCGGATTTCCATCAGAGCGGAAATGACGTTCAGATTCGGGCGGTATGGAAT
Organism: Bacillus sp. FSL R5-0416; assembly: GCF_037975425.1. Lineage (NCBI taxonomy): Bacteria > Bacillati > Bacillota > Bacilli > Caryophanales > Bacillaceae > Bacillus > Bacillus sp. FSL R5-0416. The sequence goes on from NZ_CP150252.1 coordinate 2,897,269, forward strand.
CTCAAATTCTTCATCGTAAGGCGTGCTGTCGGCTGTATCTTGACGTGTGATAATAAATCGTATGGTTTTTTGTTCACTCATGATTATTTCGCCACCTTCTTCTTCGAGTAATCCCGTTTCCGAGGCGTTATCAGTGATACATCGACATCCTGATACTCAAATTCCGGCGCTTCATACGGGCTTACATGTTTAGCCATTGTTGTTTTGAGCCATTCATCATCATTACGTTCAGGATAATCCGGTTTATAATGGGCGCCCCGGCTTTCATTACGGTTGTATGCGCCAAGGGTAATCACCCTAGCAAGCTGAAGCATGTTTGAGAACTGGCGTGTGAACATCGCTCCCTGGTTGCTCCATTTTGTCGTATCATTGATGTTGATCTTTTTGAAGCGCTCCATTAACTCCTGAATTTTGTCATCCGTTTTCAAAAGCTTGTCATTATGGCGGACAACCGTTACGTTCGCCGTCATCCACTCACCGAGCTCTTTGTGAAGAACATAGGCATTTTCGGTTCCGTCCATACTCATAATATCAGCCCATTTTTCTTCTTCTTTCTTAACGTGAGCGTCGAATAATGATGAAGACATGTCTTCCGCTGAAGATTCTAAGCCGTTTACATATTTCACCGCATTCGGTCCGGCCACCATGCCTCCGTAAATCGCAGACAGCAAGGAGTTCGCTCCCAAGCGGTTGCCGCCGTGCATAGAATAATCACATTCCCCAGCCGCAAACAGTCCAGGGATGTTTGTCATTTGATCGTAATCCACCCATAAACCGCCCATAGAATAATGGACCGCAGGGAAGATTTTCATTGGAAGCTTACGCGGGTCGTCTCCCATGAATTTCTCATAAATCTCAATGATGCCGCCAAGCTTAATATCAAGCTCTTTCGGATCTTTATGAGACAGATCGAGATATACCATGTTTTCACCGTTAATGCCGAGCTTCTGGTTCACACACACATCAAATATTTCGCGTGTCGCAATATCACGCGGCACCAGGTTTCCGTATGCCGGATATTTTTCCTCCAGGAAATACCATGGTTTGCCGTCTTTATATGTCCACACGCGCCCGCCTTCACCACGCGCTGATTCACTCATCAGTCTTAGTTTGTCATCGCCCGGTATGGCTGTCGGGTGGATTTGAATGAATTCTCCGTTTGCATAATACGCTCCCTGCTGATAAACGATTGATGCAGCAGATCCTGTATTAATCATGGAGTTCGTTGATTTTCCAAAGATGATTCCCGGTCCGCCCGTCGCCATAATGACAGCGTCTGAACGGAAGGATTCAATTTGCATGTTTGTCAGGTTTTGTGCAACAATTCCACGGCAGGTTCTGTCATCATCTAAAACAGCGCCAAGGAATTCCCAGCCTTCGTATTTTGTGACCAGACCCGCAACTTCGTATCTGCGCACTTGCTCGTCCAGTGCGTAAAGCAGCTGCTGTCCCGTCGTCGCACCAGCATAAGCAGTTCTGTGGTGCTGTGTACCCCCGAATCGGCGGAAATCAAGCAGGCCTTCAGGCGTCCGGTTAAACATGACGCCCATCCGGTCTAATAAGTGGATGATCGAAGGCGCCGCTTCACACATCGCCTTGACCGGCGGCTGGTTGGCAAGAAAGTCTCCCCCGTATACCGTGTCATCAAAATGTTCCCACGGAGAGTCACCTTCCCCTTTTGTATTGACCGCTCCATTTATGCCGCCTTGCGCACAAACTGAATGAGAACGTTTGACAGGAACGATGGAAAACAATTTAACCGCCATTCCTGATTCCGCTGCTTTAATTGTCGCCATGAGGCCGGCAAGACCCCCGCCGACTACGATAATGCTTGATTGACTCATGATAGCCCCTCTCCCTCTAGTAATCTAGTACTCTTAAACAAATGCGAAAATCGCTTTTAAGCCTACGTATGACAGTGCAACAAAAATAATCAGCGTAACGTATGTCGAAATTCTTTGAGAACGAGGCGTTACCGTGATGCCCCATGTAACAGCGAAAGACCATAAACCGTTCGAGAAGTGGAAAATTGTTGATAAAACACCGACAATGTAAAAACCAAGCATAGCCGGAGAGCTCAAAATATTCGCCATCATGTCGAAATTGACCTCAGCACCCATTTGCGCGGCAATGCGGGTTTCCCACACGTGCCAGCTGACGAAAATGAGGGTGATGATACCGGTTACACGCTGCAGGACGAATAGCCAGTTTCTCATGTAGCTGTATTGGCCTGCGTTATTTTTCGCAGTAAACGCTATGTACACACCATAAACTGCATGATAAATTAATGGTAAGAAGATAATAAAAATTTCCAAGGCATACCTGAAAGGCAGACTATCCATAAAATGAGCAGCGCTATTGAATGCTTCAGCGCCCCTTGCGGCAAACTGGTTGACGACTAAATGCTGAATAAGAAAGATGCCGACCGGTATGACGCCAAGCAAGGAATGCAATCTTCGAAAATAAAACTCTCTGTTCCCAGACATTACTTTACCCCCTGTTTGATAAGTGCGAAATGTGCTAAATCTCTTCCCCCACTTCTTTCAATTGTAAGCACTTTATTAAGATTTATTGACAATTTCATTTTACTCCTCCCTCAAAAGGGCGTCAAGAAAACGCGTACATAAATTATAATTTTCCGAATTGATTAGTTGATTGAAAAATTTTATTTTATCAATATATATTTCTTGCTTAATTTTTCATAAGAATTACAGGATCATTCTGTAATCCTCCCCCCTGTTTGAGCTATAATATACGCAGGAGAGAGGGGAGACAGATATGAAGTCTAAATTTGAAGCATCTATTGACAACCTAAAAGAAATTGAAATGAACGCTTATGCCTACGAACTAATACGAGAGATCGTTCTCCCAGATATGCTTGGCCAAGATTACTCTTCCATGATGTATTGGGCAGGAAAACATCTCGCCCGTAAGTTTCCTCTTGAATCATGGGAGGAATTTCCGGCCTTCTTTGAAGAAGCGGGCTGGGGAACCCTCACCAACGTAAGCGCTAAAAAACAGGAGCTTGAATTTGAACTTGAAGGGCCGATCATTTCCAACCGGCTTAAACATCAGAAAGAACCATGCTTTCAGCTGGAGGCTGGTTTTATCGCTGAACAAATTCAATTGATGAATGATCAGATTGCCGAATCATATGAACAAGTGAAAAAGAGAGCCGATAAAGTGGTTCTGACTGTGAAATGGGATATGAAAGACCCAGTGTAATCAAAAAGGCGGTGACTGCATAGTCCCGCCTTTTTGATTGTCATTACACAGCTGAAGGGTGTTTTGAAAGCTCAAATGCATCGTGAAGCGACTCGACTGCTTTCACCATGTCATTTTCGCTTACGACTGTTGACACTTTGATTTCAGATGTGCTGACCATTTTGATTAAAATGTTTTTTTGCGCCAGTACAGCAAACATTTCAGCCGCTACACCAGGATTTGAGACCATGCCGGATCCAACAATAGATACTTTAGCCAATTTGCTTTCTGTCTCGATTTTCTCAAATTCCAGCGCGTCTTTATACTCTTCAAGCACCGCAACGGTTTGGTCTGCATCTTCTGTTTTGACAGAGAAGGAAATTCCAGTCTTGTCCTCGGCCTGCGTTTGGATAATGATATCCACGTTTATGTTTCTTTTGGCAAGTGTCGTAAAAATAGTAGACAAAGTTGTCAGGCCGCTAGTCAGCCCGTAAATGGTTACTCTTGTGATTTGATCTTCAAATGCAATGCCTCTGACAATTAAATTCTGTTCCATGGATGATTCCTCCTCAATTAATGTTCCCGCTTCGGTTTCTGTACTTGAACGCACTTCTAACGGCACTTGGTAATTTTTCGCGAACTCAACTGCTCTTGGATGAAGAACGCCGGCGCCTAAATTGGCAAGCTCAAGCATTTCATCGTATGAGATGCCCGCAAGTTTTCTCGCTGATTTCACATAGCGCGGATCGGTTGTAAACACGCCTGGCACGTCTGTGTATATGTCACATTTATCAGCTTTTAAAGCGGCAGCCAAAGCAACTGCTGTTGTATCTGAACCGCCCCGGCCCAATGTCGTAATTTCACAATCCTCTGTCATGCCTTGGAATCCTGCAACAATGACAATTTTTCCTTTTTCAAGCTGGTCTGCTAAAACCGAAGTGTCGATATCTGTAATCCTGGCGTTTCCGTGAATGGCCTCCGTACGGATTCTCGCCTGCCAGCCAGTATAAGACACAGCGTCATAGCCTTTTTCCTGCAATGCCATTGAAAGGAGTGAAATCGTGACCTGCTCGCCTGTCGCCAGCAGCATATCCATTTCGCGTTTGCTCGGCTGGTCAGAAATAGCTTTTGCAAGGCTGACCAATTCGTCAGTGGATTTTCCCATTGCTGAAACGACGACAACGACTTGATGGCCTTTCTGTTTTTCTGCAATTGCGCGGTTTGCCGCATTTTGAATTTTTTCGACTGAGCCGACGGAAGTGCCTCCGAATTTTTGTACAATAAGACCCATGTATTACCACCCTTTACATTTTGGTTCGTGCGGGTGAGGAGAAAGAGCGCTTTGTCCACAATAAAAAAAGCAATGAGAGGAATACTCTCATTGCTTATCAATTAATCATCATAAATGATTATGAACAACGAGATAGCCCTCCAAGAAAATGATTTCTTGACAGCCTTACATTTATTCAATGCACGGCCAGCAAATAATACCGATGGGGTTTTATTTGCTTCGGCGACGCTCCCCTTTCAGCCTTTTTCACAGAATCCATCTTTCTCCAAAGGCATACTCTTGAAGTTCGCACCTCTATCTTCACCATATAACACGATCTAACTATGAAATTAGTTCACATTTTATCAGATCTTATTTAAAAGGACAACATTATTTTTGCAATTTGTCGTAAAGGAGCTGAGCCGCCGCTGCGGGAACACCGGCTTTTTTGATGTCCTCAAGGCTTGCTTCCTTCATTTTTTTAACGGAACCGAAATGCTTTAACAGCATTTTCTTTCTTTTCTCTCCGATACCCGGGATGTCGTCCAAAACGGATTGAAACGCGCTTTTTCCCCGGATTTGCCTGTGAAAACTGATTGCAAAACGGTGCACCTCGTCCTGAATGCGCTGCAGGAGGTAAAATTCCTGGCTGTTTCGTTCCAGATACACCACCTCCAGCGGCTCACCGATCAGTAAATTTGAGGTTCTGTGTTTTTCATCTTTCGCTAAACCGGCGATCGGGATATCCAAGCCGAGTTCATTTTCAATGACATCCCTTGCTGCGTTGATCTGCCCTTTTCCTCCGTCAATGATAATCAGATCAGGCAGCGGCAGATTCTCACGAAGCACTCTCGTATAGCGTCTTCTGACAACCTCTCTCATAGAACTGTAATCATCCGGCCCTGTAACGGTTTTGATTTTATATTTGCGGTATTCCTTTTTGTATGGTTTGCCGTCGATAAACACAATCATCGCGGAAACCGGGTTTGTCCCCTGTATGTTTGAGTTATCAAACGCTTCAATTCTGTGCGGCGTATAAATATTTAATGCCTCACCTAGTTTCTGCACAGCCCCGATTGAACGCTCCTCGTCGCGTTCGATTAAAGAGAATTTTTCTTTCAATGCGATTTTCGCATTTTTATGGGCAAGCATGAGCAGTTCTTTTTTAGGGCCTTTCTTCGGCTGGTGAACGTTTGTTTCCAGCAGCTGCTCGATCATGGATTGATCTACGCTGTCCGGAACTAAAATCTCCTTCGGAAGGAAATGGTTGTTTTTTGAATAGAACTGCCCGATGAACGTGAGGAACTCTTCATCTGCTTCCTGATAAAGCGGGAACATGCTGACATCGCGTTCAATGAGCTTCCCTTGGCGGATGAAAAAGACCTGCACGCACATCCAGCCCTTATCGTACGCATACGCGAATACATCACGGTCGACTAGATCGTTCATCGTCATTTTTTGTTTTTCCATCGTTGATTCAATATGGGCCATTTGGTCACGAAGCTCTTTTGCTCGTTCAAACTCAAGATTCTCAGCAGCTTCATGCATTTTCTCTTCAAGCTCTTTTTTGACCTCATTATAGCCGCCCCTTAAGAAACGTGTAATGCTTTCAACCAGCTCTCTGTTCGTCTCTTCGGAAATATCCTTTACACACGGAGCGAGGCATTGGCCCAGATGATAGTAAAGGCACACTCTGTCCGGGAGCTTGGAGCATTTTCTGAGAGGATACAGACGGTCGAGCAGTTTTTTTGTTTCCCTTGCTGCCTGTACATTCGGATACGGCCCGAAATAGCGCCCTTTGTCTTTTTTGACATTGCGGGTGACAATCAGCCTTGGGTGGCGTTCATGGGTGAGTTTTATGAAAGGATAGGTTTTGTCGTCTTTGAGCATGACGTTGTATTTCGGATCATGCTTTTTGATCAGATTCATTTCTAAAATAAGCGCTTCAAGATTGGAGGACGTCACGATATATTCAAAATCCTCGATTTCCGTCACAAGCCTTTGGGTTTTCGCGTCGTGAGAACCGGTGAAGTAGGAGCGCACTCTGTTTTTCAGCACTTTTGCTTTCCCTACGTAGATCACAGTCTGCTGCCGGTCCTTCATGAGATAACAACCCGGTTGATCAGGAAGGAGGGCGAGTTTTTCTTTCAGTTGTTTGTTCATATGTTACCCTTCCTTATGTTTAATCCTTTATTTCCAGTTTAACACGAACGTTTGTTTTTCTCTATGGTTCACAATTGGCGAATAAAAAAAGCGATCCCTCAATCGGAATCGCTCTGGCATGTAAGCAGCGGAAAATTAAAGATGTTTGTTTACAAGCTCTTGAAGCGCTTCTTTTGGTTTGAAGCCGACTGAAGTTTCAACTACTTCGCCGTCTTTTAACACAAGAAGAGTCGGGATGCTCATAACGCCGTATTTTCCGGCAGTTTCTTGGTTTTCGTCTACATCGATTTTTACGATTTTCAGTTTGTCTCCCATTTCTTGATCCAATTCTTCAAGAACAGGCGCAATCATTTTACAAGGTCCGCACCAAGGAGCCCAGAAGTCTGCCAGTACGACGCCTTCGCTTGTTTCAGCTGAGAAAGATTGATCAGTTGCTTTTACGATAGCCATTATTGAATTCCTCCAATGTGAAATGATGATTTTTAGTATAGCATCTCCCATTCGTTCACGCTATTTTAATGCTTACAAATTATTTTTTCCTGATCACAGCCGGTTTACTCATTTTTATATGGTTGAATGGGATATGCTCTTTTTTTAAAACACAAATCTGATAATGGCCCCGATCACTACAATTGCCCCAATAATCATTAAAATGGTACGAAGCATAAGATCACATCTCCTCTTCACTGTCATGTACTTTACCATGCCCTGCCGGAGCTGTTTTAAAACCTGAAAAAGAGCGCCGGCATGAAGCTCCGGCGCTCTTGCGCGATTAAGAATCAGCACGCAGCGTAAGTAAGACGACTGACATTGGCGGGAGTTTTACTTTCAGTTTGTTTTTGCTGAGCGTGTATTGCCTGAAGGATTCCGGTTTGACATGATGAGGATCGTCAAACGTGTTATGCGCATTCATTTTTTCTGCCGTAAGAATGACTCCGGAATGGTCCGCTGCCTTGTGTAGGCCTCTCAGCTCGATTTCCGCCTCAGCTTTGTTTTGGTGATCGATGTTGCAAATTGTGATATTGATATCGCCTTCAGCTTGTTTCGACGCTGAAATGCTGATTTGCGGAAGCGTTTCACCCTTCCATTCATAGTCGGCAGACATTGTCTCTGTGGCTAAAAGAGAAGCGTCCTGGTGCACCTTAAACATATTGAATACATGGTACGTCGGTGTCAAAAGCATCCGCTCGCCCTCAGTCAAAATCATCGCTTGCAGAACGTTTACTGTTTGGGCGATGTTGGCCATTTGCACCCGGCGGCAATGCTGATGGAAAATGTGGAAATGAGAAGCCGCCACCAGTGCATCACGAATGGTGTTTTGCTGATATAAGAAACCGGGATTCGTGCCTGGCTCGGGATCAAACCACGTGCCCCATTCATCAATAATCAGCCCGACCCGCTGCTCCGGATCGTACCGGTCCATAATCGTGCCGTGTTTTTGAATCAATTCATCGATGTATTTGGCTTTTTTCATCGTAATAAACCATTCATCTTCCGTGAATTCTGTGGCTGATCCTTTGCCCTTCCAGAAATCCCCCGGAATCGTGTAATAATGAAGACTCAACCCGTCCATCAGGCCAGCGGCTTTTTTCATAAGCACGTCCGTCCAATTAAAATCATCCACATTTGCGCCGCCTGCAATTTTATAAATGTCATTCCCGCTGTAATTGCGGACATAAGTCTGAAAACGCCGGTACAGATCTGCGTAGTATTCGGGATGCATGTTGCCGCCGCAGCCCCAGTTTTCATTGCCCACGCCGAAATATTTCAGCTTCCAAGGTTCTTCTCTTCCATTTTGCTTTCTCCAGTCTGACATCGGCGTGCCTTCTTCAAATGTCATATACTCAATCCACTCCGCCATTTCCTGAACGGTTCCGCTTCCGACATTGCCGCAAATATATGGCTCGCATTCAAGCAGCTCGCAAAGCATCATAAATTCATGCGTTCCGAATTCATTTGATTCAATTGTACCGCCCCAGTGAGTGTTCAGCATTGTCTTACGGTCACCGACACCGTTTGCCCAATGGTATTCGTCCGCAAAACACCCGCCCGGCCACCTGAGGACAGGAATGTGCAGCTGTTTGAGCGCCTCCAGCACGTCCTTTCGTATCCCGTTGATATTGGGGATGTCTGAGTCCGTTCCGACCCAGATCCCCTCATAAATCCCTCTTCCTAAATGCTCAGCAAAATGACCGTATATATTTTTGTTAATGGTTCCTTTTACGATATCTGTTTGAATCACTGCTTGATGTTCAGTCATGCCTCTGATCATTCCTTTCATACGGATATGAAAAGCACCACAGTCAAATATGTGATCTGTCTTTTGCCTGAGGAGTCAGCATGAATGTAAGCGCTTTTAAAGTAACCATATTATATATGTTCGTACATGTCAACGACATTTTCTATTGTTTTTATATTTGTACGTATGTATTTATAAATATGAAAAAATCCCGAACTTTTAAAGTCCGGGATTTCCTTTATGAGTGTATATTCAATTGTTTGAATTCCTCAGTTAATAACGGGACAACTTCAAATAAATCACCGACGATGCCGTAATCCGCTATTTTAAAGATATCGGCTTCGGGGTCTTTATTGATGGCGACGATCACCTTGCTGTTTGACATGCCGGCCAAATGCTGGATGGCACCGGAAATGCCGCATGCAATGTACAAATCCGGAGTGACGACTTTCCCGGTCTGCCCGATTTGGAGAGCGTAATCGCAATAATCAGCGTCACATGCCCCGCGAGAAGCCCCGACTGCGGCCCCTAGCACCTCTGCAAGCTCCTGCAGAGGCTGAAATCCCTCCTTGCTTTTGACTCCTCGGCCGCCCGCAACGATAATTTTTGCTTCGGAGAGATCAACGCCGTCAGCTGTTTTTTTCACGACCTCTTGGATAACAGTGCGGAGGTCAGTAAGAGAAACATCAATGCTTTCGATGCTCCCCGATCTGCTGGTGTCTTTTTCTGAAGCTTGAATGTTATTGGGGCGAATTGTTGCAAAGATCATCGGATCGGTTGAAATGACGCGTTCAAAAGCTTTCCCCGAGTAAATCGGCCGTGTGAACACAACATTTCCTCCGGTAACGCTTACATCTATAGCATCAGAAATTAAGCCTGTTTGCAGCCGGGCAGCAAGCTTCGGTGAAAGATCCTTGCCCATTGCCGTATGCCCGAAGATGACTGAATCAGGATTTTCTTGCTCGATAACACCTCTCATGACCTGACTGTACCCGTCTGCCGTGTATGTTCTCAGCTTCGGGTCCTCAGCGGTAAGAACTTTATCTGCTCCGTAATGAATAAGCTCTTGTGCAATGCTTTGTACATTTTCACCGATGAGAACACCGATGACTTCCCCATCTCCTGATATGGTTCTTCCTGCAGCTATTGCTTCAAAGGTGACATTCCGCAATTCCCCATCGCGTATTTCTCCAAGCACGATCACTTTTTTTCCCATTCTAACATCCCCCTGTTTCTTTGAATGTCCAAGCTTTAAATGACTTTAGCTTCGCTGCGGAGCAATGAAACAAGCTCTTTTGCCTGTTCAGCAGGCTCACCTTGGAGAAGCTTCCCGGCTTCTTTTTTCGGCGGCAGAAAACGTTCAATGGTTTTCAGCTTTGGTTCAGCATCCTCTTCGTCCAGGTCAAGATCATCAAGTTCAAGCTCTTCAAGCGGCTTTTTCTTAGCCTTCATAATTCCCGGAAGCGATGGATAGCGCGGCTCGTTTAAGCCCTGCTGAGCTGTGACAAGCAATGGGAGCGTCGTTTTGATTTTTTCAACATCCCCTTCGACGTCCCTTTCTGCTTCTGCATCAGTGCCGTTGATTTCGAGTTTGGTGATCGTAGTGATACACGGAATGTCCAGTAGCTCGGCAAGCCGAGGCGCCACTTGTCCTGATCCTCCGTCAATGGCAACATTTCCGCCGAGAATCAAATCAAACTCCTGATCCTTCATATAGTGGTATAAAACTTGAGAAATGGAATATTGGTCGGGTTCTTCAAGATCATCTTCTATGTTGATTAAAACAGCTAGGTCACAACCCATGGCAAGCGCCGTACGCAATTCTTTCTCCGCTTCTTCACCGCCGACCGTGACGGCGGTGATCGTGCCGCCATGCTTTTCCTTCAGCTGGATGGCTTCTTCTATCGCGTACTCATCATATGGATTAATGATCCATTCCGCTCCGTCATCCTGAATCTTTCCTGTTTCAATGACGATTTTTTCTTCTGTGTCAAACGTCCGTTTCATCAGTACAAATAGATTCATGATCATATCCCCTTTTATTCGCCTTTGAACTGAGGCTTTCTTTTTTCGAGAAATGCCTGGATGCCTTCCTTGGCGTCCTCTGACTCAAATGCTTCCCCAAATCGCTTTGCTTCAAGCTTTAAGCTGCCTTCATAGGAATACACCTTGTTGGAATAAAGAAGCTCAAGCAAAGATGCCAGCGTTTGCGGGCTTTTCTCTGCAAACTTAGCGGCAAGTGCCTTTGCTTTTTCAATCACTTCTGCCTCATCTTTCCCTCCAATTGAGACAAGTCCGAGATCAAGCGCTTCTTTTCCGGATATCGGTTCTCCTGATCCGATGAGCTCTAATGCTTTGGCTGTACCGACATATCTCGGAAGGCGCTGTGTCCCCGCAAAACCCGGAATGATACCGAGATTAAGCTCCGGGAGCCCCAGCTTAGCATCTTCTGTTGCGATTCTGATATGACAGGCCATCGCAAGCTCCAGCCCGCCTCCGAGAGCAGCGCCGTGAATCGCTGCGATAATCGGTTTTGGAAAGCTTTCGATTCTCTCCATTAACTGCTGGCCGCGCTCAGCGAGCAATGAGGAATCCTCATTGCCTTTAAGCGATGTAAATTCTTTAATATCAGCGCCGGCTGAGAAAAATCTTCCCTCGCCGTGAATGATAATGCTTCGTACGCCTGCATCTGTCTCACATTGATCAAGACAGGAAGACAGCTCTTCTAATATCCGGCTGGAAAGCGCATTTGCCGGCGGATTGTGAATCGTCAAAACTGCCACAAATTGATCAACTGCCAGTGATATTGCATTCATAGGACAGAACTCCTTTACTTATTATGAATTCCGGACACCAATAATTCTAAAACGCTGTCTGAAAGCGCAGCAAGATCGTACTTTTGGTCATTCATCACCCATGTTGTCACGGTTTCGTCAATCGTTCCAAAAATCATCTGCCGGGCGAGGCGGACGTCGAGGCCTTCTTTTAATTCGCCTGATTGTATGCCTTCCGTCAAAATGCCATCCAAAATATTTAAGTAGCCTTTTAATATTTCGTTGATTTTTTGGCGCAGCTCCAAGTTGGATTGGCGGAGCTCAAGCTGCGTGACAATTGCGAGATTATGGTCACCCGCTAAAAGGGAAAAATGCTTTGAAATCACAAGCGCCAATTTCTCTTTCGCTGTTGCTTTTTCTTTAATGTCCTCTTCCATCCGCTCAATAAATTGACCCATTTTTTCTTTGAAAAGAGAAATTAAAATATCTTCTTTGTTTTTAAAATAGAGATAGATGGTGCCGTCCGCTACTCCGGCTTGTTTGGCAATTTTGGATACCTGTGACTGGTGGTAGCCGTTTTCTGCAATGACTTCTACTGCTGCATCAATAATCTGCATATACTTTGGCCGTTTTTGCTTCAATGTTCATCGTTCCTTCCTATAGAAATGAATGACTATTCATTCATAATTTTATGATAAGAAGGATTTTCAGGTTTGTCAAGTTTATTCATAGACGTTCTCTTTTTTTATTTGATATGATGATTTTCGGTTCCTTCTTCAAGTAAACGCCTTCTTAAAATTTTTCCCACCGCCGTTTTCGGCAGCTCTTTTCTGAACTCATAGGCTTTGGGCACCTTATAGGGAGCTAGTCGAGATCTCGCAAAGGCATCCAGTTCTTCTGCATCGGCTTTTGCGCCTTTCTTTAATACGACAAATGCTTTTACTGTTTCTCCCCTGTAGGAATCGGGAACGCCTGCGACAACAATTTCCTGGATGGCTTCATGTTCATAAAGCGCTTCTTCTACCTCACGCGGGTAAATATTGTAACCGCCGGCAATGATGATATCCTTCTTCCTGTCAGCAATATAGAAAAAGCCTTCTTCATCCATATAGCCCATGTCCCCGGTGAACAGCCAGCCATCTCTCAGCACTGCGGCGGTTTCCTCTGGTTTATTCCAGTATCCTTTCATGACTTGCGGACCTTTTACAATGATTTCTCCATGCTCATACGGAGCGGCAAGCTCACCCGTCTCTTCAGAATAGATCGCAGCGTCCGTACTCGGCCAAGGACAGCCGATACTGCCCGGCTTGTTTTTTCCCCAGATAAAGTTGGCGTGCGTCACTGGGGATGCCTCAGACAAACCATAGCCTTCCACAAGCTTTCCGCCAGTCACCTTTTCAAATTTCTGCTTTACCTCCACGGGGAGCGCGGCTGATCCGCTAAGACAGCTTTTAATGGATGACAGATCATAATGCTGCAATTCGGGGTGATGCAAAAGGCCAATGTAAATTGTCGGTGCGCCAGGAAAGAGCGTCGGTTTGTGTTTGTCGATGATTTTAAGTGTTTCGAGCGGATCAAACTTAGGAAGAAGAATCATTTCGAAGCCTAGTTTAATCGAATAGTTCATGACTGCCGTCAGTCCGTAGACATGAAAAAACGGGACGATGCCCAGCACTTTTTCAGCGCCTTCTTTCACGTCATACATCCAAGCGGCGCACATTTCAGTATTTGCCAAAATATTTTGGTGCGTGAGCATGACCCCTTTTGGAGCTCCGGTTGTTCCTCCGGTATACTGGAGGACAGCGATATCATGCTCAGGATCGATCTTCGGGATTGTCAGGAGTTCAGTTTTTTCCTGCTTCATACTGGAAGCGAACGTGTGAATGTTAGCTGTTTTGTCAAAGTCGATATGCACTTTTTGTTTTTGCGTCAGCGGGTAAAGAATATTCTTCGGAAAAGGCAAATAGTCTTTTACGCTGGTTATCAAAATCTGGTCGACTATTGATAACGTTTTCATTTTTATTGCCTTCGGGAAAAGCAAATCTAAGGTGATGATTACACTTACCTGAGCATCTCTAAGCTGGTATTCAAGCTCATGCTCGGTATAAAGCGGATTCGTCTGCACCACGATGCCACCGGCAAACAAGACGCCATAATAAGAAATCACTGTTTGCGGGCAATTGGGCAGCATAACAGCCACTCTGTCTCCTTTTTGCAGGCCATTGACCTGCAAAAAAGCTGCAAGTTTAAGAGCATCCGTCAGAATGTCATGAAAGGTGAGTTTTTTTCCATAAAACGATATTGCGGTTTTATCAGGGAATCGTGCGGCGGAGTCTGTCAGGATGGATTGCAGGGTTTTATTCGGCAACGGAAGCTCATGCGGGATATCGTTGGGATACTCGGCAAGCCACGGCTTTTGAGACTGCATAAAACCTCCCCTTTCGATTTTAGAGATCCACCTTATCATTATAGCAGATGGACGGCAAAAAAAAGAAAAAGAAAGGTAAATCTTTCTTTTTCTCATAATATGAACAGATATATAAGACCAATTAACAAAAAGATTCCCGCTGCGGCGAGCAGTATTTTCGCAAGCTTTTCCATCTATTCTCCGTCCCCTTATATTCCGGCTGCCACTACAAATGAAAGCCCGACAGAAATGACAAATGAAATAAAGCCGACAGCCCGGTTATCATTTTCGATTTCCTGATCAATTTTAAACCGCGGAGTCAAAAACTCAAAAATAAAGTAGCTGATCAGAAGCATAACAAACCCGTAAACGCCCCAGCCGATCATTTGCAGCAGCGAATTATGCTGGGAGATGGAATGCTGAAATACGTTTGCGATTCCCAAAATTTTTCCGCCGGTCGCCATTGCCACCGCAAGATTTCCTTTTTGAATCTCTTCCCAGTTTTTATAAGCCGTCACCAGCTCAAACACAGTCAAAAAGAGGACGAGGCAGAGAACCGCGACACTGTAATATGCCGCGATTTCCACAAGCTCGTTTTCCCAAAAATCACTCATGGCCATACTCCCTTTTATTTTAGTTCAACAACCGTAACGCCTGATCCTCCCTCACCTGCTTCACCGAAACGGGAACTTTTGACGCTGCGGTGGTTTTTCAGAAGATCCTGTACGCCTTTTCTTAAAGCGCCGGTTCCTTTTCCGTGGATGATTGACACTCTTGGATATCCGGCTAACACCGCATCATCCAAGTATTTTTCAACCCGGCTGAGGGCATTTTCATAGCGTTCGCCGCGGAGATCAAGTTCAAGAGATACGTGATAGTCCTTTCCCTTGACCGCTGTAATGATTTTTTCTTTTTTTGGCTCCGGAGCTGATTTGATAAACTCCAGATCTTTTTCTTTTACTTTCATCTTTAAAATACCGATTTGAACATTCCATTCATTGCCGCCTGTTTTTTCGAGCAATGTTCCTTTTTGCCCGAAAGTGAGGACTTTCACCTCGTCGCCAGGCTTAAAGTCGCGTTTTTGCGCTTTCGGCTTTTCCGGTTTCTTGGACTTTTCAAAAGCCGGCATAGCGCCTTCTAACCGTTTCTTCGCGTTAATCAGCTCGTGATCCTTGAAGGATTTGTGTTCTTCTTTTATGGAGCGCAATTCATGAATAATGTCCTCGGCTTCTTTCATTGCCGCTTTTACTTTTTCAGCAGCCTGCTGTTCTGCCTCTTCAAGCATTTTGTCTTTTTTGCTGTTAAGCTCGATGATTTGCTGCTGCAGCTCTTTATGCAGTTTTTCCGCTTCTTTTCTGATTGATTCTGTCTCAGAAAGCTCTTCTTCCGCACGTTTTTTGCTTTGTTCCAGCGACGCAATCATCGTATCGACTTCGTTATGCTCGGCCGTCATTTCTGACTTCGCCTGCCCGATGATATGGTCCGGGAGCCCGAGGCGTTTTGAAATTTCGAAAGCATTGCTTCGACCCGGCACACCAATTAAAAGTTTATAGGTCGGTGACAGCGTTTCGATGTCAAATTCAACGCTGGCATTCATGACGCCTTCTCTGTTATAGCCGTACGCCTTCAATTCCGGATAATGCGTCGTAGCTAACACTCGTGCATTGGTGCGATGCACGTCATCCAAGATGCTCATGGCGAGGGCCGCCCCCTCCTGCGGGTCTGTCCCTGCACCAAGTTCATCGAAAAGCACAAGGCTGTTTTCATTGACCTGTTCTAAAATGCCGACAATGTTCACCATATGGGATGAGAACGTACTTAAACTTTGCTCAATCGACTGTTCATCACCGATATCAGCGAATACGTGCTCAAATACTGCCGCTTCTGACCCTTCATCTGCCGGGATATGAAGACCTGATTGCGCCATTAAGGTTAGCAGGCCTAACGTTTTAAGGGTGACTGTTTTCCCCCCGGTGTTTGGCCCTGTGATGACAATGGTTGAAAAATCGCGGCCAAGCTCGATGTCATTGGCAACAACCTGGTCAGGCGGAAGCAATGGATGGCGGGCTTTTTTCAAACGGATAAAGCCGGTGTCGTTCATAATCGGTTTTGTCGCTTTAACCGCTTTTGCATATCTAGCTTTTGCAAAAATAAAGTCAAGCGTCTGCAGCACTTGCAAATCTAGAAATAGCTCCTCTGTATGCTCTGCCGTTTTCTCTGTCAGCACACGCAAAATCCGTTCAATTTCTTGCTTTTCTTTCACTTTCGCCTGCTGAAGGGAATTGTTCATATCTACAATCGCCTGCGGTTCAATGAATAGTGTCGCACCAGAGGATGAGGTGTCGTGCACAATTCCTCCATAGCTGGATCTGTACTCCTGTTTGACCGGGATCACAAAGCGGTCATTCCGAATCGTAACAATCGTATCAGACAGCATTTTCGATGCGGAAGAGGAACGCAGCATCGACTCTAACCGGTCTCTGACTCTTGATTCGAGTGTTCTGAGCTGTGTGCGGATTCCTCTTAAAGTTTCCGATGCATGATCAAGCACTTCTCCGTGATCATCAATGCAGGAATTAATGTCCCGCTCTAAATCGGACAGCGTGATAAGCTGTTCAGCATGCTGATGGATCAGCGGAATGTCGACACCGTCTTCAGCCATTTGGGTGATAAAATGTTTCATTTGTTTAACTGCATAAAGCAGGCCTGAGATTTCAGTGAATTCAGAAGGACTGAGAACGCTGCCGATTTCCGCCCGTCTTAACGCTCCTCTGATATCTACAAGGCCGCCAAATGGCGCTTGGCCTCTCAGC
Organism: Bacillus sp. FSL R5-0416; assembly: GCF_037975425.1. Classification (NCBI taxonomy): domain Bacteria; kingdom Bacillati; phylum Bacillota; class Bacilli; order Caryophanales; family Bacillaceae; genus Bacillus; species Bacillus sp. FSL R5-0416. The sequence continues at coordinate 2,914,139 of NZ_CP150252.1, forward strand.
CGGATAATGTCAGAAGCTTCGTCTACTTCATCCAGCTGTTTTTTGATTTCGTCTATAGAAGCAGAAGGCTTAAGCTCGAGAAGCATTTCTTTTCCGAGCGATGAAGCGGCATGCCCAATAACCTGTTCTTTCACTTTATGAAATTCAAGAGCTGATAATACTTTTTGCTGCACGATTGTGTGAGCCTCCTTACTTAATCGTTGCGCTTCAGAAATGCCTCTACGTCTTTAAGCGACCGGGCATTCAGAACGTTTTTCGTTTCCGTCCATCCTTTGCGCGCGGCAGTAACGCCAGTTTTCATATCGTCTAACATCTCAATATTATGGGCATCAGTATTAATCACCAATGTAACCCCTTGTTCGTTTGCTTTCATTAAATGCTCTGTGCGCAGATCAAGGCGCGCAGGGTTGGCGTTGAGTTCAAGCGCCGTATTTGTTTTCCTCGCAAGCTCAATCAGCTGATCAATATCGATTTCGTAACCGGCCCGTCTGCCGATAAGGCGCCCGGTCGGGTGTGCGATAATGTCAACATGCTTGTTTGTCAGTGCCGTCTCAAGCCGTTTCATAATCACGTGTTCCGGCTGATTAAAACTGGAATGAATCGATGCAATAACGATATCCATTTCCGCAAGCACATCGTCATCATAATCGAGCGTACCGTCAGGCAGGATATCCATCTCAACGCCTTTCAAAATACGGAAGTTTTCAAACTCTGCATTCAGCGCATCAATTTCTTTTGCCTGCTGCTTAAGTCTTTCTGCAGTAAGGCCGTTGGCGACCTTTAAATATTGTGAGTGATCGGTGATCGCCATGTATTGATAGCCTTTTTTGATGCAGGCTTCAGCCATCTCTCTGATCGAAAATGCACCATCGCTCCACGTTGAGTGCATGTGGAGATCACCTTTGATTTGCCCGAGCTCTATCAGTTCAATGCTGTCGCTGTAAGTTTCCACTTCCTGTCCGCTTTCACGAATTTCCGGCGGAATCAGCGGCAGGCCGAAGTGCGCATAAAATTCACGTTCACTCGGAAATGTTTTGATCTCTCCGGTTTCAACTGTCTCAACGCCGTATTCACTGATCCGCTCGCCGCGTTCTTTGGCGATTTGGCGCATCTTAATATTGTGATCCTTTGATCCCGTAAAATGATGGAGTGTTGTCGGAAACTGCTCTTCCGTCACAAGACGGAAATCGACGCTTGTTTCATATTCAAAGGAAAGGATGACGGACACCTTCGTATCTCCGCTTGCGATCACGCTTTTGATGTTTGGCAGCTCAAGAAGCTGCTCTCTTACTTCAGCCGGATGATCTGTAGCAATGATATAATCCAGATCCTTCACCGTTTCCCGCGCTCTGCGGAGACTTCCGGCACGAGAAAATTTGATGATATGCGTAAATTGAGAAAGATGCTCCTCAATTTCCCGCGCGATCCGGAGGGCGTAGCCGATCGGGAACCGTTCAGGCTGTTTTCCGGCTTCCCCGAGCGCCTGTAATATTTTTTCTTCCGATTTTTTGCCGAAGCCCGCAAGACCTTGTACCTTTTGCTGTTCACAGGCTTCCTTCAGAGATTCTGCATCATGTACGCCGAGCTCTTTATATAGCTTTGCGATTTTTTTGCCGCCGAGCCCCGGCAGCTTCAATAAAGGCACGAGTCCTTCCGGCACTTCTTTCTGAAGCGATTCGAGCGTGCTTGACTTTCCTTCATCTATATACTCTTTAATGACGCTGTACGTTCCTTTTCCAATGCCGGACAGCGACATCATATCGTCCATTTCTGATAAGCTTCGGTCGTCCTGTTCCAGGGCTGCCGCCGCTTTTCGGAAGGCGGATACTTTAAACGGGTTGTCCCCTTTTAGTTCCATATAGACTGCAATGGTTTCAAGCAGCCGGATAATATCTTTTTTATGCATATCATAACCCCCAGACGTTCACATATGTTTCCATCATACTTGAAAAAAACTTCTCCGGACAAGAGAAGTTTTTTTATGCCCCGTACTGTGTCCACAGCTCTTGTAGGAGCCCTGACAAGTATGGTGTATGGTTAATGATCACATTTGCGAGGGACGATTGCCCCATCATTTGCTGCAGTGCATCTACCGGCAGAACGGATGCGACATACAGCAGCACAAATGTAAATAAATAGACTTCTAGAAAACCGAGAACGGCGCCCAGCAATTGGTTGATTTGTTTGATCACCGGAATGCCGGCGACAATACTCAAGAACGAGCCGATGATTCTCAGTAAGATTTTAGCAATGATAAATAAAACGATAAACGCAATCGCATTATAGTACGCTGCTTCCAAATTCCCCGTAAAAAAAGAAAGAGCCGGCTGTCCCGCTGAAAAATCGGGTGCGGGAATCCAATGTAAATGCGGTGCCACGTTTTTATAGAATAAAGCCGCAAAGGCAATTGATAAAATAAAGCTCGTCAAGCGGATAAACTGCAGGATAAAACCGCGTTTTAACCCCAGTAAAGTCCCCATCAGGAGCAAGATTAAGATGATGATATCTAGCATAGTTGTTCAATCCTTTTCTTTAAGCTGACGCTCCAGTTTTTCACATTTCTCTTGTAATTTGACATAATCGTGCACCACATTTACCGCTGTCAGCACTGCAAGTTTATTTATATCAAGGTATGGATTTTTTTCATTGATTTCTCTCATTTTATCATCAACAATTCCGGCGACATACCTCATATGGGCTCTGCTTTCTTCACCGACAATCGTGAAGTGCTGGCCGTAAATGTCAACGGTTGTTTTTGTTTTTTTGCCGTCAGACAACGTTTCTCCTCCATTCCGCGAGAATCCTAGTTCTTATCATAACACGTTTATTAAATGAATGGAAAGACGAGCCTCCCGCTGTTATGATACACTGGTATATACAGCGAAAAGTGTAAAAAAAGGAGATTATTACGTGTCCCATTCAGTGATAAAAGTATCGTTGTCTGCTATTGACCAAATGAAAATGACATACAGCGGTTCGCTTACAGCCTCTGTTCCGCAGGGAGCCGTTTTTCAGGCGAAACCGCCCGGCTGTACCATTACAGCATATAAATCAGGCAAGGTCTTGTTTCAAGGCAAAAACGCAGCGGCAGAATCCGCGCGCTGGGGAACAGCAGAGCCGGAAAAGAAGAAAATGGCCAAAAAGCCGGCTGATCCCCGCTATGCCCCTCCGGCAGATATCGCCGGAATGTCTGTTATCGGTTCTGACGAAGTCGGAACCGGAGATTACTTTGGCCCAATGACGGTTGTATGCGCGTACGTCGACAAAACCATGCTTCCTTTAATGAAGGAACTCGGTGTTAAGGATTCTAAAGATTTAAAAGATCCGCAAATCATCGAGATTGCCCGAAACCTGATCAAAACTATTCCATATAGCCTGCTGGTTTTAAAAAATGAAAAGTATAACAGCATGCAGGAAAAAGGCATGAGCCAAGGGAAAATGAAAGCTTTGCTGCACAATCAGGCGATCACACATTTATTAAGAAAATTGGATGGAGTAAAGCCTGAAGCTATTTTGATTGACCAATTCGCTGAGCCAGGCGTCTACTTCAATCATTTAAAGGGCAGAGACATTGTGAAGGAGCGGACCTATTTTAGCACAAAAGCTGAAGGTATTCACCTGGCTGTCGCCGCTGCTTCAATCATTGCAAGATATTCGTTTTTAATGGAAATGGATAAACTATCACGCGAGGCAGGAATGACGCTTCCAAAAGGGGCCGGTCCTCACGTCGATGAAGCGGCCGCCAAGCTGATCCTCAAAAAAGGGGCATCTGCACTCAGAACCTTTACAAAACTCCATTTCGCCAATACGCAAAAAGCGCAGCGCCTTGCTGATAAAAAACGTTCATAGAAAAAAGCTTGCAGATTTCTCTGCAAGCTTTTTTCATCTTTTCAGCGTGATTGAAAACCCTTGAAGTCTAGGAAAGGCGAGCATTGGAGCACAGCGAATGTTCTAATGCGTGAGCACCAACGCGCAGACCTGACAACGAATGCGGGGGTTTGCCGACACGCTGAGCCTGCATTTCTCTGCAAGCTTTTTTATCAGCCTCTTAAAACAGCTTGATATGTGTCTTCCAACGCTTTCAGCACTTTGCTGTGCGCCTTTGTCACTTCTTCTTCAGTCAGTGTTTGTTCAGGATTGACATACTGGAGTGAGAAAGCGACTGACTTCTTGCCTTCCTCCATATGTTCGCCTTCGTATACGTCAAAGACGGTTACCTCTTTCAGAAGCTTGCCGCCAGCCTCTTTGATGACGCTCTCGAGCTGGCCGCTCGTGACGGTTTTATCTGTTACAAGAGCGATATCACGTGTCACAGACGGATATTTTGGAATCGCCGTGTAAACAAGCGGTGCTGTTTCTGCTGCGAGCAACGCATGAAGATCGAGCTCAAATACGTATGTTTCCTTTATATCCAGTTCTTTTTCCAATGAAGGGTGGACTTGGCCGATGAAGCCGATCAGAGAACCATTCAATAAAATGTTCGCTGTTCTGCCCGGATGCAGCTGTTTGCGTTCAGACTGTACAAATTCAATGCTGTCTAGGACGTTGAGTTTGTCTAACAGCCCTTCCACAATTCCTTTGACAACAAAGAAATCAACTGGTTTCTTTTCACCCTGCCATAGCTGCTTGCGCCATAATCCGGTAACAGCTCCTGCTACGCGTTCTGTTTCAACAGGTTTTGTGTCCTCTTCCTTCGTTAGGAAAACGGAGCCGACTTCGTACAGTGCAACTGAGTCAGTCTGCCTCGCAAGGTTGTAAGAAACAGAATCAAGCAGATTCGGAACAAGACTGTGTCTGAGAATGCTTCTTTCTTCACTCATTGGAAGCGCAAGCACAGTATTCAGTGATTTTTCAATCGCAAACGCTGCCGCTTTCTTCTCGTTTGTCAGTGAGTAAGTGATGGCCTGTGATAAGCCTGCGCCTTCAAGGAAGCGTCTGACTTTACGGCGTTTTGCCTGATATGGCGTTAATCCGCCTGTAGTTCCCGCTGTCTCAGGAAGCGTAGACGGAATGTTATCGTAGCCGTACAGTCTTGCCGCTTCTTCAATTAAATCCTCTTCTATTGTAATGTCGCCGCGGCGTGATGGGACAGTCACAACGAGAAGTTCATCCGCTTCACCGACCGTAAAACCGAGACGTTTATAAATGCTGATCAGTTCTTCTTTACTGATCGTCAGGCCTAGAACGCTGCTCACTTTGTTAGCAGATACGTGAATGTTATTTGCTTCGATTGTCAGGTGATCTTCCTCAACTGTTCCAGCAAGCACCTCACCGCCGGCATACAGATGGATCAGCTGCGCAGCCCGTTCTGCTGCAAGACGTACGCGCGCCGGATCAATTCCTTTTTCAAATCTTACGCTTGATTCACTTCTCAAACCAAGGTCTTTGGAAGCCTTGCGAACCGTCTGCCCGTTGAAATACGCAGCCTCAAGCAAAATCGTTTTCGTATCTTCCTGAACCTCTGACTCTGCTCCTCCCATGACACCCGCAACGGCCTGCGCTTTCATTCCGTTTGTAATGACAAGGTGATCGGCGGACAGCTTACGTTCTTGATCATCAAGAGTGACGATCATTTCATTCTCAGCTGCTTTTCTTACTACGACTTCCTTAGAGCCAAATCTGTCATAATCAAACGCATGAAGCGGCTGTCCGTATTCCAACAGGACAAAATTTGTGATGTCAACGACGTTGTTGTGCGGACGAATGCCTGCATTCATCAGCTTTGTCTGCATCCAAAGCGGTGACGGAGCAATCGTGACATTTTTAATGATTTTTGCAGTGTACAGCGGGTTCGCTTCTTGATCTTCAATTTTGACTGAAATGTAATCAGACGCTTGTTCTGAAGCAGCCGGGTAATCCGTTTGCGGAAGCTTTACCTCAGTGTCTAAAATTGCGGCAACCTCGTAAGCAACACCAAGCATGTTCATGGCATCCGCGCGGTTTGGCGTTAAACCCAGCTCAAGAATCGCATCGTCAAGCTGTAAAGCCGCTAAGGCATCGCTTCCTGTTTCAGCGTCATTAGGGAATACGAAAATGCCTTCTGCATACTCCTTCGCCACAAGTTTGCTTTCGATACCAAGCTCCTGTAAGGAACAGATCATGCCATTTGATTCTTCACCGCGAAGCTTGGCTTTTTTGATTTTGAAATTGCCCGGCAGCACCGCTCCGACTGTTGCAACTGCGACTTTTTGTCCCTTATCCACATTCGGCGCGCCGCAAATGATTTGTACAGGGGCTTCAGCTCCGATATCCACAAGGCACTTATTCAGCTTATCAGCATTCGGGTGCTGCTCGCGCTCCAGCACATGGCCGATGACAATGCCTTTGATGCCTTCTCCTTTGTATTCAATTCCTTCAACCTCAATACCGGCTCTTGTAATTTTTTCAGCAAGAACAGCCGGGTCCATGCCTTTTAAATCAACATAATCCTCTAACCATTTATAAGAAACAAACATCCTTGCATCCTCCTCTTACGCCTGTTTAAACTGCGAAATAAATCTGACATCGTTTGTATAGAAGTGGCGGATATCATCAATGCCGTATTTCAGCATCGCGATGCGCTCAACACCCATTCCGAATGCGAAGCCCTGATATTCCTTCGGATCAAAGCCAGCCATTTTAAGCACGTTCGGGTGAACCATTCCGGCGCCGAGGATTTCAATCCAGCCTGTTCCTTTACATACTGAGCAGCCGTTCCCACCGCATTTAAAGCATGTCACATCCACTTCTACTGAAGGCTCAGTAAACGGGAAGAAGCTTGGGCGGAGTCTGATTTCACGGTCTTGCCCGAACATTTTTTTCGCAACAAGTTCAAGCGTTCCTTTTAAATCACTCATGCTGATGTTTTTGTCAACGACAAGCCCTTCAATTTGCATAAATTGGTGAGAGTGCGTCGCATCATCGTTATCACGGCGATATACTTTACCCGGGCAAATGATTTTAACGGGACCTTTGCCTTCATGCTTTTCCATCGTCCGTGTTTGGACAGGGGAAGTTTGCGTTCTCATCAAAGTCTCCTCTGTGATGTAAAAGCTGTCCTGCATATCGCGCGCAGGGTGTTCTTTCGGAAGATTGAGCGATTCGAAGTTGTAGTAATCCGTTTCAACCTCTGGCCCTTCCTCGACTGTGTAGCCCATACCGATAAATAAATCTTCAATTTCTTCAATGACAACAGTGAGCGGATGGCGGCCGCCGACTGCAACAGGGTTCCCCGGCAGCGTGACGTCAATTGTCTGTCCTGCAAGCTTCTGTTTCATTTCCTCTTCTTCAAGCTTCTCGTTTTTGTCAGCAATCGCATTGGCAATACGCTCCCTTACTTCGTTCGCGAGCGCCCCCATTTTTGGACGTTCCTCAGCAGAAAGCTTGCCCATTCCGCGCAGCACTTCTGTAATCGGCCCTTTTTTTCCGAGATATTGCACCCGAATATCATTGACAACCTTCAATGAGCTTGCCGCTTCTACTTGTTCTAAAGCTTCTTGTTCCAGCTGTTTTAGCTTTTCTTCCATTTTGCATCCTCCTTTTATGTAAACAAACCGTCATATGTCTTTGGAAAATAAAAAAAACCCGTCCCTTGTACAAGGGACGAGTTGTGGCCGCGGTACCACCCTTATTTCAGACAGACTGATGCTGTCGTCAGCTTCATTGACATAACGGAATCAGATTCCGGTTCACCTTTACGCGCAGTGTACGCGGTCCCGGCGACAACTCAAGAGGTGAAGCCAATTTCCGGCTGCGTTAAAAATGCTCTCAGTCAGCGGCATTTTCTCCCTGGAAAGCAGTTGATCAGAAATTGAGGTCCTCTGTCACGGTTTTTGAAATATTATGTTCTATTATAGAGAAATCCAACGCTTGGCGCAACACTATCCTCGCAAGTGATACACGAGGATGGCAGCCGCAACCGCAACGTTTAGTGATTCAGCCTGTCCGTAAAGCGGCACGTACAGGTTCAAATCCGTTTTTTCCAGCAATGAAGCATCCACCCCTGCACCTTCATTTCCTACAATGAGCGCAAAGGATTCAGACTGAGGGATCTCCTGGTAAGGCGCTCCGTTTTGCAGCGCCGTGCCGTATACTTTTACGCCCTCTGCCTTCAATTCGTCCACATATGAAGGCAGGTTTCTTCTCACAACAGGAATATGGAAGTGAGATCCTTGAGCAGATCGCAGTGTTTTTCCGTTAAAGGCGTCCGCCGTGCCGTCACCGAGTACAACCGCATCCAAACCGGCCGCATCAGCCGTTCGAATCATTGTGCCAAGGTTTCCCGGATCTTGAACAGCGTCAATCAGCAGCACCTTGCGTGCCGTTGCCAGCTTTTCTTCAGGCATATGGCACACAGCGGCAATCTGCTGCGGCGTTTCGGTTTCAGTCACAGCTGAAAACGCATCTTCACTCAGCATATAGCACTGGATACCAGTCTCAAGATCTGAAGGAATCTTCGTTTCATCCTTTACAAGGATTTCTTTCACAATGCCCGGGCTTTTCAACGCCTCTTCAACGAGGTGTTCTCCCTCTATCAGAAATGTATTTGTTTTTGTTCGTTCTTTTTTTGTGTGAAGCTTTTTCCAATCCTTCACTTTTTGGTTTTTTGCCGATTCTATTTGTTTCACTGTCTATGTGGCGCTCCTTTTTTTAACATGATGTTATTATATCGCAAGAACAGCACATAATAAACCAGGTGCAGGGTTAGAATATACGTATTACATTTTAGAAAAAGGAGCGTTTTACATGGATCTTAATTTACGTCATGCCGTCATCTCCAATGTCACCGGTAATAATCAGGAGCAGCTTGAGCATACAATCGTAGATGCGATTCAAAGCGGTGAAGAAAAAATGCTTCCAGGGCTCGGCGTTTTATTCGAAGTCATTTGGCAGCACGCATCCGAAAGTGAGAAAAACGAAATGCTGAAAACGCTTGAAGGCGGATTAAAACCCGCCGAATAAGACATGAAACCGGGTGACAGCGCCCGGTTTTTTTCTTATATAATAAAAACATGATGAGGGGGAACGCCATGTTTTTACAGCCGTTATTAGCGAAAAAAATTATTGCTGAAGTTAAAAAAATGTACGAACGTGAAGTCATTATTGTAAACACGGACGGTCTTATTATGGCAGGCACAAACGATGAGCGTGTCGGACAATTTCATGAGGGAGCGCTTATCTGTGCAAAAGAAAGACGCAGCGTGATTATTACAAAAGAAGATGAAACAAGGTTAAAAGGAGTGAAAGCAGGCATAAACCTCCCTGTATTTTTTGACCATGATGTGATTGCCGTCTTCGGGCTGACAGGTGAGCCTGCAGAGATTCAGCCATTCGGAGAACTGCTTCGAAAAATGACAGAGCTGTTCATTAAGGAATCGCGGCACTTAGAGCAATCCCAGTGGCGTGAGAGAATGCTGGAGTCCTTTATGATCGATTGGCTGCAACTAAAGGAGTGGTCTCCCAGTTTTCTTGAGAAAGCTCAACTTCTTGGTGTTGACCTTTCCTCCCGGCGCCAAATGATTCTTATTCAGGGGTATGAGTGGTCACGTCATGATATTGAAAAAATGGCACGCATCTGGAAATCATCGTACCCTGCGGATTTGTTCATCAGGTGGGGAAATGAACGGATTTTGATTAATCATGAAGTGCCGCAGCATGAACAAAGGGATCGGCTTTTACGGAAAATCCTTCACATTTGTTCGTTTGCCAATACCGCAAGCAGCCAATATACAGCAGCTGGCGCCGGAAGGGCTGTCGCAAGCTCCAGCCTGACAGAGTCATACGAGCAAGCGGAAAAAGCGCTGGCTGTCAGCCTCAAGCGAAAAACGCCCATATTTGAAGAGGATCTGAAGCTTGATATGTGTCTGACGGAGATCAGCCCGGGAACCCGAAACGAATTTCCGCAAAGAGTATTAGGAGAGGCGCTAGAGCATCAGGAACTTATGAATACGATACGGACTTTCTTTCATCACGATTTGTCTTTGAAACAAACCGCTGAAGACATGCATATACACATCAATACATTGCGTTATCGTCTGTCTAAGGCTGAACAGCTGACGGGTTTACGTTTTGACCGTACCGAGGACGTCGTCACGATGTACGTCGCACTCTATTTTTTAGATCAAGATACAAAATAGAGAGAGTTTCAGTTTCATTTTTTGTATGTTTCTCCATGGAAGGCTTTGCTTTTTTTCTTTTACAATAGATTGAAAGCGTTTTTTGACAGGGGGATGGGTGAAATGATCACCAAGGATGTAAAGGAACAGCTGATTCGGGTCTCCGGACCAGAAAACTTTGATGACTCGAATGCCGGCCGTCTCGTCTATTCATATGATGCGACGCCTCAGTATCAGTCTATGCCTGATGCCGTGATTGCTCCGAGGAATACTGATGAAGTATCACGCATTTTAACAATTTGCAGCGAACATCGAGTGCCGATCGTTCCAAGAGGATCAGGGACAAACCTGTGCGGCGGCACGTGCCCGACTGAAGGCGGACTTGTGCTTCTCTTTAAGCACATGAACCGGATTCTTGAAATTGATGAAGAAAATTTAACTGCCACAGTTCAGCCGGGCGTTATTACGCTGGATATGATCAAGGCAGTTGAAAGCAAAGGTTTGTTTTATCCGCCCGATCCGAGTTCTATGAAAATATCAACTATCGGCGGCAACATCAATGAAAATTCCGGCGGGCTCCGCGGATTAAAATACGGCGTCACCCGCGACTATGTTATTGGACTGGAGGTTGTGCTCGCAAATGGTGACATCATCCGCACCGGCGGAAAACTCGCAAAGGATGTGGCCGGATACGATCTCACACGTCTTTTTGTCGGCTCAGAAGGAACACTCGGCATTGTGACAGAGGCAATCGTCAAGCTCGTTCCAAAGCCTGAAACAAAAAAGACGCTGCTTGCCCTATATGAAAATATCGATGCCGCTGCTCAAACGGTATCAGACATCATTGCCGCAAAAATCATACCCGCCACGCTTGAATTTCTCGACCAGCCTACACTTTTGGTGATTGAGGATTATGCCAAAATCGGACTTCCGACAAGCGCAAAAGCAGTTTTGTTAATTGAACAAGACGGGCCATTTGAAACTGTTGAACGGGATATGGAAAAGATTGAGGCGATCTGCAAAAAAGGCGACGCCGTTTCCGTTCAGACCGCACAAACAGAGGAGGAGGCATTCGCCCTGACTGAAGCACGGCGCTCTGCACTTTCTGCCCTAGCCCGCCTCAAGCCGACGACGATTTTAGAGGATGCGACCGTTCCTCGCTCAGAAATCGCCAATATGGTTAAAGCGATTAATGATATTGCTGCTAAATATGATATTTCCATCTGCACCTTTGGCCATGCGGGAGACGGGAACCTTCACCCGACATGCACGACAGACATAAGAAATAAGGATGAAATGGAACGTGTCGAACAGGCTTTTGCCGAGATTTTTGAGAAAGCGATTGAACTTGGCGGGACGATAACCGGAGAGCACGGAGTCGGGGAAATGAAAGCGCCTTACTTGGAAATGAAGCTGAAAAAAGAAGGCATTGATGCGATGAAAGCGTTGAAAGCGGCATTTGACCCCCGGAACATATTAAATCCGGGCAAAGTGTTTGCGAAAGATGCCAGAAAACGTGTGGTGGCGGAAAGATGACAACAGAAAAAGAAATGAAACAGATCCAAAATGAATTTAAAGAGCGTATGGATGAAGGCGAGTTATTAAATTGTATGCGCTGCGGTTTCTGTCTTCCTTCCTGTCCGACCTATATCGAATCGGGATTTCAGGAAACACACTCTCCGCGCGGGCGCATCGCCTTAATGAAAGCCGTAGCCGACGGTATGATTGAACCGGATGAAGATGTCGAACGGTCGCTGTCACTTTGCCTCGGCTGCCGCGCCTGTGAGCCTGTATGCCCGTCTGGCGTGAAATACGGGCAGCTACTTGAGGAAGCCAGAGATATTATCCACCAAAATAAAAAACACTCGCTTGGTGAACGTGTCATGCGAAAGACGGCTTTTCACGAGCTGTTTCCGCATCAAAACCGCATGCGCTCAGCTGTAAGCCTTATCGGTTTGTATCAGCGTTCAGGACTGCAAACCGCTGTGCGAAAATCAGGCATGCTTCGGGTCCTGCCTGAGCATTTGCGGACGATGGAAGCTGTTCTTCCTGATGTTCCAAAAAGCAAAGACATGAAACATCGGCCGCGTTTCCTGCCGTCCATTGGCCCCATGAAAAAACGGGTCGCCTTTTTTTCGGGCTGCTTAATGGATACAATGTTTTTACCGACCAACAACGCCACATTGAAGCTTTTACAGCTGGCAGGCTGCGACATTGTCATTCCGCCTGAACAGGCTTGCTGCGGGGCGCTTCATGGACACAGCGGTGAAAAAAACACAGGGAAAGAGCTCGCGAAACAAAATATCGCTGCTTTTGAAGCGTTAGACGTGGATGCTGTCATTACAAACGCAGGAGGATGCGGAGCCTTTCTTACCGAATATGATCATTTGCTGAAGGATGACCCGGAATGGTCGGAGCGGGCCGTCGCTTTTGTTCAAAAGCTGAAGGATTTTTCTTCAGTTTTGGTTGAACTCGATTTCCATCAAATGGACTTAGCGCTCGAGACACCTCAGGTCGTTACCTACCAAGATTCATGCCACCTAAGAAATGTAATGCATACGTCGCTTGAGCCCCGCCAGCTTCTTAAAAGCATCAAAGGGGCGGAATTCAAAGAAATGGAGAAAGCAGACAGCTGTTGCGGGTCAGCGGGAATTTACAACATCGTCGAAGCTGAAATGTCTATGAAAATACTGGACAGCAAAATGGCTGCCGTCAAAGCAACCGAAGCGATCCTCATTGTAACAGCAAATCCCGGCTGCCTGCTGCAGATGAAGCTCGGGATTGAACGCGAAGGACTAAGCGGTAAAGTCAGAGCCGTTCACCTGGCTGATTTGCTATTGGAAGCAGCCGGGCACAAAACATCATGAGAAAGCCCAAAACAGACATTGTTTTGGGCTTTTGTGCGTTATTCCATCGGACTGCAAATTTCTATATAATGTCCATCCGGATCAGCGATATAGGCGACCGTCTGCCCCCATGGTTTCACTTTTGGCTCCCCGATAATCGATACGCCTTGTTCTCTCATCCTTTTGATGACCGCTTCTACATTTTCAGTAACAAACCCGATTTCAAATGTGTTTGAAGCAGATGTATCCGGAATGTCCAGCGCCGTGATGTCTCTGGCGCTTTCCCGCGTATTAAGCGCCAATATCGTAGACCCTGTATCAAATTCGATATACGTTCCGTGTTCAGCACGAATCGGCAGTCCTAAAATATCCCGGTAAAAATGAATAGCCCGCTTGCTGTCCGATACGTATAGAATAAGATATTTCATTGATAGATTCATTGAAAACCCCCTCAACATTTTCAATAGTCCTTCTAGCCCGGTATAGACGCTTCCATCCTTAAGCTCGGATCTTTCCACATCTGCGCCCATTTTTTCACAGCCGCCACGATAATAATGAAGCCTAACACCAGCATGATGATAGATAATACGCCATTCAATACACTATATCCTGCTGCTTCAGGATTGAGATACACATTGCGCACCATCCAATAGCCCGCATAATTGACAGTGACATATAAATAGGCAAGCGGGATAAGGCAAGTCAGAATGTATCGACGTTTATCAGCGATTTTCAGCACGATGGTCGCTCCGATAATCAGCCCCACTGAAGCCATCAGCTGATTAGAAACGCCGAACAGCGCCCAAATGGAACCGATATCTCCTGAATACAGCAAGTACCCCCACATCAAACAGGCAAGCGCGCTGGCAAATACAGAGCCCGGAATCCAGTCTGTTTTCTTCAGCGGCTTATACACCTCCCCGAAGAAGTCCTGGATCAAATAACGGGCGACGCGTGTGCCGGCGTCAATCGCTGTTAAAATAAAGACCGCTTCAAACATAATGACAAATTGGAAAAAGTATGAGGCCAAATGGCTGAAAAACGGCATTCCGGTAAAAATATAAGTCATTCCCACCGCAAGTGTGACGGCTCCCCCTGTTCTTCCTTCTAAGTCCAAACCGATTTCCCTGCTCAATTCAGGCAAATGTACGACATTCATGCCAAGCGTACGGAAAACCTCAGGCGTGCTGTTAATCGCAAAGTAATCAGCAGGCTGTAAAGCGGTCGCTGCAATCAGCGCCATGATGCCGACAAGACACTCAACAAGCATTGCGCCAAACGCAACCGGCTTCATGTCACTCCATTTATTCAGCATTTTCGGTGTCGTTCCTGAGCCGACAAAGGCATGGAACCCAGAGATCGCCCCGCAGGCGATGGTTATTGAGATAAACGGCCAGACAGGTCCTGCCAGCACCGGCCCGCCGCCTTTTACGAATTCTGTAAACGCAGGAAACGGAATGGACGGATTGACGACAAACACACCAACAATCAAAGCGATAAAAACACCGATTTTCATAAAGCTGCTTAAATAATCACGCGGAGCAAGAAGCAGCCAAACGGGAAGCGCCGCCGCAAAAAACGCATAAACAGGAAGCGCGATTGCAAGCGCTTTCGTATCTAGCGTTAAAAAGTCACCGAGCGCGGTAGTCTGTACCCATGGACCAATAAAGACTCCTGCCATTAAAAAGAGAAAGCCGACCGTTGAAGCGAGCTTTAAATTTCCCGTTTTCTTATAAAATAAGCCCACACCCATCGCAATCGGAATCGTAATCCCTACCGCAAATGTTCCCCATGGATTACGTTCAAGCGCATGCAAGACAACCATCGACAGGCCCGCCATTGTGATCGTGATGATAAACAGCATGGACAGTCCTGTACAAAATCCTGCAACAGGGCCAAGCTCATCCTTCGCCACTTCCGACAGCGATTTTCCGTTTTTGCGCATCGATGCAAACAACACCACAATATCATGGACGGCTCCCCCAATTACCGCCCCGATTAACAGCCACAATAATCCCGGCAAATAGCCAAACTGAGCCGCCAGAATTGGTCCAACCAGCGGCCCGGCCGCTGCGATTGCGGCAAAGTGGTGGCCGAACGAAACCCATTTATTTGTAGGCACATAGTCTTTCCCATCCTCAAGCGCATGAGCAGGTGTTGGCTTGTCATCATTCACTTTGAGAACCTTCACCATCATAAATGTTCCGTATAAACGATAGGCAATAGCCAAAATACACATTGATGCTATCACAATTGTAACCGCATTCATTTTCTCCCATCCCCTTTGCTGTTTTTCATAAATATATCATAATTTCATGGTGAAAAGCGGTCATTTTTTCCTATACAAAAAGCCGGCTTGAACGGGCCGGCTCGTGGCAGTTGAAAGACAAGCCGGAGAGAAATCTCCGGCTTAGCTTCTCTTATGACTGTTTTTTCAGGCGGATCACATTCCAGGAAAGCGGCGTGAAATGAGCAGTTAAGCCGTTTTCGCTGACAGACGATGTTCCGTTGGAATGCGGAACGACATTTTTTCTGTTATGCTGGTTTGTCGCTTTGATATCCTGATGCTCAAGTACGATGTGCTCTGCGATTTGGTAGGATTCAAAGCCTCTGAGCGAAATCTCCGTCTCCATCTGATCCTCAGCCTTGTTTACCGCAAAAATAGTGAGGCTTTCTTCCTCTTCAGAGTACACAACAGCAGCATCAACATATGGCACATCAGTGAAATCAGAACAGTCGTACTTCGGAGAAGAAATAAGCGGTTTCAGTGACTCGCCCCTTCCATAAACAGAAGCATGCATGTATGGATAGAAAATCGGCTGTCTCCATGCTTCTCCGCCTTTTTCCGTCATGATCGGCGCGATGACATTGACAAGCTGTGCAAGACACGCAATTTTCACACGGTCTGCGTGCTGCAGCATCGTAATGAGCAGAGAGCCGACTAATAAGGCATCTTCAAAATTGTAAATATCCTCTAAAATCGGACGCGCAGTGATCCACGGCTCGACTTTTTTATCAGCCTCATTTGAGTGGTACCAGACGTTCCATTCATCCAGAGAAAGATTGATTGTTTTCTTGCTGCGTGTTTTTGCTTTTACATAGTCACAGGTCGCAGCGACTGATTTGATAAAATGATCCAAATCCATAGAACGTGCCAAGTAGTTTGGCAGATTGTTATCCCGGTTTCCGTAGTAGGTGTGAAGAGAGATATAGTCGACATGCTCATACGTATGCTCCAGCACCTTCGCTTCCCAATCGATAAAGGTCGGCATGCCGCTGTTTGAGCTGCCGCAGGCAACGAGTTCAATTGATGGGTCAACCCACTTCATGACCTTTGCTGTCTCTGCAGCAAGCCGTCCGTATTCATCAGCTGTTTTGTGGCCGATCTGCCACGGTCCATCCATTTCGTTTCCTAAGCACCATGTTTTGATGCCATACGGCTGTTCATAGCCATGCGATCTTCTTAAATCACTCCAGTAAGAGCCTTTCGGATGGTTGCAATATTCAACGAGATTACGAGCGGCATCTATGCCCCTTGTGCCAAGGTTGACGGCCATATTGACCTCAGTGTTCACCTTTTTTGCCCAAGATAAAAATTCATTTGTTCCCACTTCATTGGTTTCTGTCGTTTGCCATGCCAAGTCAAGCCGTCTTGGGCGGTTTTCGACTGGTCCGACACCGTCCTCCCAGTTGTATCCGGATAAAAAGTTTCCGCCCGGATAGCGGATGATGGGAACCTGTAATTCTTTGATCAGCGACTGGACATCTTTTCTAAATCCATCTTCATCCGCTTCAGGGTGATCAGGCTCGTATATGCCTTCATATACCGCACGACCCATATGTTCGATAAACGAGCCATAAATCCGTTTATCTACTTCACCGATTTTATATTCTTTGTCTACAATCATTCGCGCTTTTTTCATCACACGTTTCCTCCTTCATTAACCTTTGACTCCCCCTACCGTCAGGCCGGAGATAAAGTACTTTTGGAAAAACAAGAAAATGATAATCACCGGCAAAATCGCAAATACTGAGCCGGATATAAGCATGTCGTAATTATTTCCATAAGGGCTCAGCAAGCTGGACAGCCCTATTGGAAGCGTAAACATTTCTTTCGACCGAAGCACAATCAGCGGCCATAAGAAGTTGTTCCAGCTGTTTAAGGACTGGAGGATAATCATCGCGCCGAAAGCCGGTTTCATCAGCGGTGCCATAATCCTGAAAAAGATGCCGAATTCCGTACAGCCGTCCATCCTTGCAGAGTCCAGCAGATCTCTTGGAAGGCCAAGGGCATATTGCCTGAAAAAGAAAACGGCAACAGGTGAAACGATAAACGGCAATATGACACCCGTATATGAATCGATCAAGTGCAGTCCGACGGTAAGCTTAAACAGAGGAAGCATCATCACTTCCAGCGGAACCATCATGATAATCAACACAAGAACAAAGATGATATTTCTGCCCTTAAAATCATAAACCGCAAGCCCGTACCCGATCATCGAAGAAAAAAACAGAGTGAGCACGGTCGTAAAAAGTCCGAGTACAAGACTGTTAAAAAACCATTTGAAATAAATGCTGCCGCCATTAAACAGAAATGTGTAGTTATCAAAACTCATCACTTTTGGATCAATATCAAGATTCAGCCCCACACGCAAAAGCTCAGATGACGGCTTTAATGATCCTAAAAGCAAACAGAAAATCGGAAAAAGATACAATAGGCTCAGCATCATAAAAAACAGGGTCAGCGCAATTCTGTAAACGCTAAACTGAGGACTGTGCCGCAACATTTATCCCTCCCCCTTAAACGAGCCTGACAGCTTTAATGAAATCAGGCTGACAACAAGGATCACAATCAAAAGCACAATGCCGATGGCCGCTCCGTATCCCATTTCATTGTAGGCAAGTCCCTGCTGATACAAATATCCGACAAGCGTCAGACCAATATTACCCGGGGAATTATTCTGCCAAAGGACGTAGCTTTCTTCAAACATCCTGAAGCCGCCGATGATGCTGATGGTCAGCACATATACGGTTACAGGCTTGAGAAACGGCAGCGTGATGTGCAGAAATTTTTTCATTGTATTCGCGCCGTCTATATCAGCGGCTTCGTACAGCTCTTTCGGCACATTTTGCAAACCGGCTAAAAAGTAAAGGATGTTGATTCCCATCCATCTCCATGAAGCAAGCAGCACCATCAAAAACATGCCGGTATGTTCATTGTTCATCCAGTTCTGAGGTGAAAAGCCGAGTTTAAGTAGGATGGAATTGGCCAGAGACGTTTCCATTTCTCCGAAGATCAGCCGAAAAATGATCCCCGCGACAATGGTTGAGGTCAATGCCGGGATAAATAATGCTGATTTAAATATATTTCTAAATTTGACCAGCTTTGAATTCAGGAATATGGCCAGAAGCAATGGAACAGGAATCAGCACGATCAGCGTCCAAAAGGTGTATTCCAGCGTATTCCAAAGGGCGGTATAGAACGTCGGGTTGTTTAGCGCTGTATAATTAGACAATCCGACAAAGGACACCTCTCCCGGCAATATTCTTTGAAAGCTCATGATGAAGACACTAATGATGGGGTATAGAAAAAATACGAGAAAGGATAAAACGAATGGCGCTGTAAACAGATAGGGCGCCGCTTTTTTCGAATAAAATACATCTCGCCAGCCTGATTGTTTCGCAGCTGAAGGAACGGGATGAACCGTTCCCGTTTTCACAGGTTTCATGAGAACCTCCCCGCTTTCACTTTTTGAATGGGATTCTATTTCTGTTTCAGTTCACCTGCCGCTCTGTCCAAGGCTTGTTTAGGCGTTTTTTGCTGAGATTTAAGCGCGTCGAACAATACGCTTCTGTTGACAAGGTCTGAAGCCTTGGCAAAATCCTCATGTAAATAAATTGGATTGATTTCATCCTTGATATCGAGCAGCACAGAAAAAATGCCTGTTCCGTTTTGGAAGTAATCCGTGTATTTGTTTTTCTCTTTCAATTCCTTGGAGCTCCAAACATCCCAGCGAAGCGGGTCAAAGCCGAGTACGCTCCAGAGTTTTTTATTTCCTTCTTCAGAGCCCTTCGCAAAGGCCAAAAACTCTTTTGCTAACTCAACATGCTTGGATTGCTTCGGTACAACAGTTGCCGTACCGCCCAAACCTGCCGAGCGGTCGCCCCCCTCTTTCCATGCCGGGAGCGGTCTGATGGCAATCTTCCCTTTCAGATCAGGCATATAATCGATAAATCTTCCCATATACCAAATCGGCATGAGGACTGAAGCAGCTCCTCCTTGGTTCATAAAGCCGTAGTATTCTTCACTGTGATGCCCGCCGCCCGGCGCAGGAATCATCGTTTTATCATTGATCATGTCTTTTAAATATTGAAGTGTTTTTACGTTGGTGTCATTATTGAGGATCAGCTTGCCGTTTTTATCAAAATAGCCTGAGTTTTGCTGTGAAATCATAGATAAGAACGTTGCGGAATCATTTGTTTCCACCGTTCCCATCGGCTTCCCGGTCACTTTGCGCACTTTCTGTCCGGCTTTATGGTAATCATCCCATGTTTTAATATCGTCAGGATTGACGCCGGCTTTTTTCATCACATCCATGTTATAAAACATGACCGTTGTCCCTACATGTGTATCGAGTCCGTAAAGCTTTCCGTTTTTGCTGTACAATGTCAGCCGCGCCTCAACGAATTTATCGCGATCCTTTTCAATCAGCGGAGTCAAGTCGGCAAGCGGTATGTCAGAGCCCTTCAAAAAGTTTGAAAAACGGGCCAATTCGACATCTGCAATATCAGGAACGCCTTCTCCCGCTATTAGGGAGATAGATAAGTTATCGTGCATTTGTCCATATGGATAAACGACCGTATTCAACTTAATTTTGCGGTCAGGATATTTTTTGTTCCATTCCTTCACCATTTCCACATAGAACTGCTCATGAAGCCCGTTAAATGTCCAAAAGGTCAGCTCGGTTTCACCCGACTTCCCGGATGATCTTTCTGCTGAACACCCAGCAATGACTAATGTCAGCAGCATCATGAGCACAAGAAAACAGACAGTCATTTTTTTCATCTGCGTTACCCCTTCCATTCGAGGTGCGGGCTATTCATATAGACCATGGTTGATCAGCGTTTTGTTTTCATTAATGATTCTTAATCCGGTGCAGCGGTCTCTTAAGGTGTGCGCATGTCTGAAGGCATTCTTGACGGAATCCTGCCCGACACCGATTTCGTCAAAATACGCAGGGCCTCCGGCTGATCTCAGCCAATCAGCCAGCACTTCTCCTTCCGGGAGAGTTTGATAAGCCGATTGGATGGCTTGCCGCCGGCTCGGTGAAAATTCGTTCAGCCCGTCATCCTGAGCGAGCTTTCTGTATGTGTCAGTTAATAAAACAGCTGCACAGCCCACCTTTGCCCCATGAAGAATCTGTGGCCGTTTTTTCTCCATTAATTCCATCTCAATCCAATGTGAAATATGATGCTCTCCGCCTGATGCCGGGCGGGAATGATCTAATGCCAGCATGACAAGCCCCGATACAAGTAAAGACTCCATCAAAACCCGTATGCCTGTTTCCGTTTTCATCGCAATGTCTTCTGTGTGTTCAATGCAGGCAGCAAGCGCCTCCTGAACGATCTTAGCTCCTGCAGGCGAATAAGGCTCACCGGCAAGATGCCGGGATATTTCCCAATCTGCTAAAGACGTGATTTTACCGAGCATGTCACCAAAGCCAGCCGCCACCATTGACTGCGGTGCCGCTTTTAATAGATCCAGATCAGCGAACAGCGCAGATGGGGCCTTCGTTTGAATGGTTGTTTTCGTGCCGTATAAAATAATCGGCGCACCGGCTGATGTAAAACCGTCTACAGATGGAGCAGTCGGATAAGAAATAAACGGCAAATCTCTTTGAAACGCCGCAAAGCGGACGATATCATGAATCGTGCCCGAACCGACTGCGATCATGACATCCGTTGGTTGTTTCGTATGGATCAGCACATGAATGAGCGATCGTTCATCAGCTGTCACATCTCCGGCTTCATTTTCTGGAACGATCAGGCACTCGGCCTGAAATCCTGCTTGATTCAGTCGGTTTTCTAAATCAATTCCTGCAATGCGGTGTGTATTCGTGTCGCAAACAAGGACAATATGTTTGTAGTTTTTTCGTTTTACATAATCCAAAAGCGAATCAGCTGCTTGTTTACCGAGAACTATTTCTTCAACTTTTATAGGCAACGTCTTTTCTCCGGCGTGTTCAAAAGCACGCTGAACGTCAGCTGCGATACGATTCATATCAGAATCCCCTCCTCAGCCAATTTGGTTACATCTTTAATAGAATCCAGCACATAATCCGGCGTGTACAAACGCTGTTCACCCTGTTTCGCAGAACCAGTTAGCACTAAGGCGCTTTTCATGCCATAAAGCTTACCCATCGCAATGTCAGATTCAATGCTGTCTCCTATAATCATGCATTCATGTGCGGACAGCCCCATTGCTGTACAGGCAGCCTCCGCCATCAGCCATGACGGTTTTCCGACAACAAGTTCAGTCTTCGCTTGTGCGGAAGCCTCTATCGCCCCAATCATTCCAGCCACATCAATGGCATTTCCGTCTTCGTTCGGAAAAGAGCGGTCTTTGTTTGTAGCAATGATACGAGCGCCGCTGGCAGCCGCTTGAAAGGCTTGATTTAAATCGTCGTACGTGAGCGTTTCATGAAGGGAGATCACGAGCCAATCCGCTTCCTTCGGTTCGCTCGCGTTCTGCACACCGGCCAGCCTCAGCTCGTCAACCAAGCCTTGCTCCCCAAGCACCCATACCTTTGAAAAACGATAATGTTTTTTCAGAAAAGCCGCTGTCACGCTTGATGACAGAACAATGTCGTTTACGTCCGTTTCAATCCCCGCGCCAAGAAGTTTTTTTCTGCACATGGCACGGGAGATATTCCCCCGGTTGCTTAAAAAGACGATTTTCTTTCCCATTCTCCTAAGCGTTTTGATCGCTTCTCTTGCTCCTTCGATCAACTCATTTCCTCTGAATACAGTACCGTCCAAGTCAATTAGAATGCCAGCCGGTGACACAGGCGTATCATGACTGGCCATAATACGCATTTGCTCCGTGTTTTCGATAAAAATGCTTTTCATGCAGGACTGTATTGATTGGGGTTACATCCTTGTTCAGCATAATGGAGTGATAGGCCATTTCGGCAACCGTTTCTAATACAACTGCGTTATGAATGGCATTTAAGGCGTCAGTGCCCCAGCAGAACGGTCCGTGATTATTCACGAGCACACCCGGCACCTGTTCGTAGTTATGATGCTGAAAGGTTTCCGCTATGACTTTTCCTGTATTCAGTTCGTAGTCATGAATGATTTCTTCATCGTACATTTCTCGAGTACATGGAATCGCACTGTCAAAATAATCAGCATGGGTCGTGCCTAACGGAGGGATGTCTCTGCCCGATTGCGCCCAGCTTGTCGCCCATTGAGAATGGGTATGGACAATTCCCCCGATATTCGGAAAGGCTTTATATAAATAAACATGGGTAGGTGTATCTGAAGAAGGCTTAAGCGAGCCTTCGACGACCTCTCCATCAAGGTTCAAAACAACCAAGTCATCGGCTGTCAGGTCGCTGTATTCGACTCCGCTAGGTTTGATGACAATTCTTTCTTTTTCACGGTCAATGCCGCTGACATTTCCCCACGTAAAGGTTACCAGCTGATGCTCTTGAAGCTTCAGGTTGGCAGCCAGCACTTCTTTTTTTAATGTTTCAAGCATGCTCCATCACCCTTTTTCAATTCTTTTTGGCGGCAGATGAAAATTGAAGATTTTTGATCGTTTTCAGACGTTTCATGACATGGTTTTCTTTTCCGAAATAATGAACCAGCTCTTTATATTCAGCGTACAATTTTTCATAAATCGCGGCGTTTTCGGCATTTGGCGTATAAGTTATATCTTTCAGTTTTCCCATGTTCGCCGCTGCCTCTTTGATGTCATCGTAGCCGCCTTTTTCTTTGCCTGCTGCAAGCGCGCCGAAAATGGCAGATCCTAAGGCTGGGGCTTGCGGTGAACCAGAGATTTTAATGTCCATGTTTGTCACATCCGCATAAATCTGCATGACAAACGGGTTTTTCTCAGCTATTCCGCCCGCTGCGAACAGTTCCTCAATCGGAACACCGCTTTCTTTGAATGTTTCGATAATCATCCGGGTTCCGTAAGCTGTCGCTTCAACTAACGCTCTATAAATCTCTTCAGGCTTCGTCAGCAGTGTCATGCCAAGCAGCATCCCTGTTAAATCTGCATCAACAAGAGTTGAACGGTTTCCATTCCACCAATCTAAAGCAAGCAGGCCGCTTTCACCTGGCGCTTGATGGTTTGCTTTCTCACTCAGCAGCTCATGAACGCCAATGTTTTTTTCCTTTGCTTCCTCTTGATAAGCTGGCGGGACACATGTTTTCACAAACCAGTCAAAATGATCGCCGACACAGGACTGCCCGGCTTCATATCCCGCATAGCCCGGGAGAATTCCGTTGTCCACAACGCCGCACATACCTGGAACGATATGCACCTCTTCACCAAGAAGAACATGGCACGTTGAAGTTCCCATAATCATCAGCATTTTCCCTGGCTCTGTAATGCCGACCGCCGGTACGGAAACATGAGCGTCCACATTGGCAACCGCAACAGCCGTTCCCGGGAGAAGCCCTGTCAGCTTTGCCATTTTTTCAGTCAGACTGCCGGCTTTTTCTCCTACTGAATGAATAGAACCTGACAATTTGTCTTTTGTAATCGTTTTCATTGAAGGATTTAATTTCTCAAAGAAATCATCTGACGGATACCCCGCTTTTTCACTCCACATCGCTTTATACCCTGCGGTACAATTGCTTCGCTTGAGCGAGCCGCACAGCTGGTACACGATCCAGTCCGCAGCCTCGATGATCCGGTCAGCCGCTTCATAAATGTGAGGCGCTTCCTCGGCAATTTGCATGACCTTTGGAATCATCCATTCTGATGAAATTTTTCCTCCGTACCGCTGTAAAAAAGCCTCTCCTTCTTCTTCCGCGATTTGATTGAGCCGATCAGCATGTTTTTGGGCCGCATGATGCTTCCAGAGCTTCACATAGCTGTGCGGCTCCTCTTCATATTCAGGCAGCATGCATAACGGCTGCCCGCTGCTGTCAATAGGAAGGATCGTACATGCCGTGAAATCAATTCCAATCCCGATAATGTCTTTCGGTTCAACGCCCGTCTGTTCGAGTAAAGACGGAATGGTTGTTTCCAAGACTTCGAGGTAATCAGCAGGGTGCTGCAGCGCCCAGTCGCGCGGCAGATTTTGACCCGTTTTTGGAAGGACGGTATCAATGACAGCATGCCTGTATTCTTTTACAGCAGCCGCAAGTTCCTCCCCTGTTTGGACATGAACGAGCACTGCTCTTCCTGATAAAGTTCCAAAATCAACCCCTATTGTGTAAGCCATGTGACATCCCCCTCTACTTTTGAAGCCGGTAAAGCGCCTCGTTCCATTTTAACTCGTGTTTCAGTTTATGAATTGTCGTATCACGGGAAATGAGAACACTTTCGATCCCCGCCATTTCCGCCCAATCAAGCATTTGCTCCGCTGTCAGTTCATAAGACAGGCAGGTATGATGTGCACCGCCGGCTAAAATCCATGCCTCCGCTGCTGTTTTCAATGACGGCTCCGGCTTCCAGAGAACACGGGCAACCGGTAAATTCGGCATGTCTTTTTCAATTTCCTGGCCGTTGACTTCATTCAGCACAAGGCGGAAACGCCCGCCAATATCAACAATGCTAGCTTGAATGGCAGAACCGCTGATGCCGTTAAATACAAAACGCGCAGGGTCCTCTTTGCCGCCAATCGAAAGTGGATGAACCTCGATTTTCGGCTGATCCAAAGCGACAGTCGGACACACTTCAAGCATGTGAGAGCCCAGAATCATTTCATTTCCCGGTTCAAAATGGTACGTGTAATCTTCCATGAAGGAAGTTCTTTTTCCTTTAGCCATGATTTTCATCATCCGTACAAGGGCCGCTGTCTTCCAATCTCCTTCACCGGCAAACCCGTAGCCTTTCTCCATCAGGCGCTGAACGGCAAGTCCCGGCAGCTGTTTCATTCCGTGCAGCACTTCAAACGATGTCGTAAACGCTGTGTATCCGCCTTGCTCAAGAAAAGCGGTTAAGCCAAGTTCAATTTTCGCCTGTTCTTTAATGGACGCTACCTTTGCTTCGTCACGTTTTGTTTCCTCACTGATCACATATAGTCTGTCATACTCGGCATAAAGCGTGTCAACCTCGTCGTCCGTAATGCGATCCATCACTTCAACAAGATCCCCGATGCCATATCCGTCAACCTGCCAGCCAAATTGAATATGCGCTCCCACCTTGTCTCCGTCCGTTACCGCGACATGACGCATGTTATCTCCAAATCTGGCAACCTTAATATGTCTGCTTTCATTTAATGCAGCCGCCGTATCCATCCACTGGGACATTTCTTTTTTCACTTCTTCATCATCCCAATAGCCGGCAATGACTTTTCGGCTAAGCCCCATTCTCGAGTTGATGTAACCGTACTCACGATCGCCATGCGCGGATTGGTTGCTGTTCATAAAATCCATGTCAATCGTACCCCACGGGATATCGCGATTATATTGGGTATGCAAATGCATAAGCGGTTTTTGATAAGAGGAAAGGCCTTCTATCCACATTTTTGCAGGGGAAAATGTGTGCATCCATGTAATAATGCCAGCACATGTCTCACTGTACTCCGCTTCTCTTAACAGCTCTCTAATGGTTTCCGGTGAAGTGACGACGGGCTTATGAGTGATTTTATATCTGGAAGAAATCCCGCTGAGCCCCTCACAAATGCTTTTAGCATGCTGATCTACGAGTTCCAGCGTCTCTTCCCCGTATAGGTGCTGGCTTCCTGTCACAAACCAGAATTCATAATCCTTTGTCTGAAGCATGTAAACTGCCCCTTTCTCATAAAATAAAACGCTTTCAAATACAAAAGATACGTACTAATGATAGAAAATAAACCTATAAATAAATATTTGTACGAACAATTTTATTATAGTAATTGACTATTATACTGTCAATCTTTTCTTTTAAAAAAAGCCGGGGGCAGAGTCCGGCTTTTTGATTCAATAGGACGGCCAGCCCGAGCTCCAATTCAAATCATTGATAAGAAGCTTTGGAATGCCGTTGTCATTGGCATCATAGGCATGGCGAACAAGAATGTTTCCGTTCACAATATCCTGGCCTCCAGGTCCTTTCCATTGGTCATTGCCCGAATCCAAAATGGTGCCTCCGCCTTCAAGCATGCTTTTTCCGCTTTTATCAAGATAAGGGCCTGTAATGTTTTTGGATCTTCCGTAAGCAATTTTGTACGTACTGTTTACCCCGTCACAGCATTTATCAAATGAGACCATTAAGTAGTAATAGCCATTTTGATACGTAAGAGTAGGAGCCTCAAGCGCCCCGCCATTATTCGGTCTGGCAGCAATCGAATAGAGCGAGCCTGTAGGCTTCATTGTACTCTTATCGAGCTTAGTCAGCTTAATGCCGCTCCAAAACGAGCCGAATGCAAGCCACGGGTTGCCATCCTTGTCGAATGTCAGCTCCGGATCAATGGCGTTATAATTATTTGAACTTGTCGAACGAATCACCAAGCCCTCGTCCTTCCAGCTCCCCGAACTGATGCTTGTTGAAGATGCCAGGCCAATGGCAGATGTATTGCTTCCAAAAGAAGAAACGGAATAATACAGCCAATACTTGCCGTTATAGTATTGGATGTCCGGCGCCCACTGGTTTTGACCATAATTCGGCACATAATTGGACCACCACGATAGCGGTGTACTGAAAATGGATTTTTGTACGGTCCAATTTTTAGCGTCTGAAGACTTCAAAACCCGCAGTCCCCGTTCTTCAGTAAGCCCTGTTCCGAGCGCATACCATGAGCTCCCCTCTTTAATCATAGTCGGGTCATGAAGCAGCTCATTGGATGCACCCCAAAACGCTGCCTCTGCGGGAGCAGCAGAAGTGAATATCAAACCTGCAGCCAGAGCGGCACTCGAAAAATGTAAGAAACGTTTCCATGTTTTTTTCTTTTTCAATTTTGTTTAACCTCCTTTATATTAGAAAGCGCTTACAAATTAGATTGTTTATCCTCCCTTCCTGTCAAATCGGGCTGCGTATCGTATATCGTCATGTTCAGGAAATTTTCGGTATCCCCTTTATTGTAGTCACTATGCTGTAATTTGTACAGACAAAAAAATAGAATCCGCCTCAATAGGCGGATTCTTCCGTATCTTTATTGGTACGTAATTTCGTCAACCGTTTTTCGGTCTAACTTCTTAATAACTTCTGTAATTAGCTTTACCGCGTTTTCATAATCATCACGATGCAGCATGGCCGCGTGCGTATGAATGTAGCGGGTTGCAATGGTAATGGACAGCGCAGGAACGCCATTTGCCGTCAAATGGATGGCACCCGAATCAGTTCCGCCGCCGGCAATGGCATCAAATTGGTACGGAATGCCGGCTTCCTCCGCAGTGGCTACAACTGCATCGCGCAAACCTTTGTGAGAGACCATGGATGCATCGTAAACGATAATCTGCGGGCCTTTGCCCATTTTGCTCTGCGCTTCCTTCTCGGAAATGCCAGGCGTGTCTCCTGCTATCCCTACATCAACACCAAACGCAATATCAGCCTGAATGGTGTGTGCAGCCGTTTTCGCTCCTCTCAGCCCGACTTCCTCCTGCACGGTTCCGACGCCATACACTATATTTGGATGGTCTGTGTTTTGTAAGTTTCTTAACACATCAATTGCAATCGCACAGCCGATGCGGTTGTCCCAGGCCTTTGCGAGGAGGAATTTTTCATTGTTCATGACCGTAAATTCAAAATGCGGAACGATCATATCTCCCGGAAGTACCCCCCACTCCAAGGCTTCTTCCCGGCTTGAAGCTCCAATATCAATAAACATGTCTTTTATTTCCACTGATTTTTTTCTTGCTTCAGGAGACAAAATATGAGGCGGCTTAGATCCGATAACCCCAGTGATTTCTCCTTTTTTTGTGACGATGGTGACCCGCTGGGCAAGCATAACCTGAGCCCACCAGCCGCCAACGGTTTGAAAACGGACAAAGCCTTTATCGGTGATTTGTGTCACCATAAAGCCGACTTCATCCAAATGTCCGGCGATCATAATTTTCGGGCCGTTTTCTGCACCAGTTTTTTTGGCAATTAAACTGCCCAGGCGATCTGTTGTCACCTCATCAGCAAATGGTTCTATGTATGATTTCATCACTTGCCTTACTTCTCTTTCATTGCCCGGTATGCCTTTTGCATCTGTTAAATCTTTCAGCATGGTCAATGTTTCATCTAATTTTGCCATGTTCCAAACCCTCCTTCATCAGTCCTGCATTCTTATTATACAAAACATAGCGCTAACCATACGACTATTTCACTTGAAAATCGGGTATATGTTTTTACAGCTTTCTTTTAGAAAAAGTGAAACCTTTTTCTATGCTTTTCGTATTACATCAGATCATCACCATAAGGGAGGTGCCTTCACACAATGTTTGTCATGGTTCTAAGGATTATTTTGCTTGCACTTTTTGCTTATTGTATTTATGCCGTGGTCAAATATGTCGCGAATCCTAAGAGAAGGCTTAAGCTGGCCCAATCAAAAGAACATTTTTATATTATTGATGAACAAAACAATACCCGGAAGAATTTTCAGCTGACGTATAAAGGCGTGCTTTTTGAGGGAGAAAAGCATATTCCTTCCAAGGATCATCCGCTGTTTATTCACACGATCTTTGTCTGGACAGAATCTCCTGAGAAGCTGAAGCATTTCTCTGCAAAAGATTTTGAGAGCATTGAAGAAAAAGTGCTGGAACGATATCCAAATTGTAAGATTGACTGGGACCAGCCCATTAAACTCGCAAAAAAAGCAGAAGAGCGTTAAACGCTTTTCTGCTTTTTATAAATCAAACGGGCTGTAGTAAATAGCGATGAGAATCGCTTCAATTACCAGAAGGAGCGGTACTCCGTACTTAAAAGAAGCGTGTTTCGTTTTATGTCTGAAGGTTTGCATGCCAAGCCAGACACCGAGCGCTCCAAACACGATGGCTATCAGCCACAGCCGGTCTTCAGAAATTCTCCACTTGTGCTGCTGCGCTTTGCGTTTGTCAATGCCCATCACCCAAAAACCGCACAGATTAATCAACACCAAATAAGCAGCAATAATCATGTTGCCTCATCCTTTATATAGAAAAAGCCGCTCTGCTGGAGAGCGGCTCTATATGATTACTTGTTTAATTGAGCTTTAGCAGCATCAGCAAGCTGATTGAATGCAGTAAGATCGTTTACAGCAAGATCAGCAAGCATTTTACGGTTTACTTCGATACCAGAAAGCTTAAGACCGTGCATTAAACGGCTGTAAGAAAGGCCGTTCATGCGAGCAGCTGCGTTGATACGAGTGATCCAAAGTTTACGGAAATCACGTTTTTTCTGACGACGGTCACGGAAAGCATAGTTTCCAGATTTCATGACCTGCTGGTTAGCTACTTTGTATAATGTATGTTTTGAACCGAAATAACCTTTTGCTAATTTAAGAACCTTTTTACGACGCTTACGTGTAACAGTTCCGCCTTTTACTCTTGGCATTGAATTTCCCTCCTAATTGTTCCTTATCCGATTACTTGATGTTAGCAAGCATTTGTTTGATACGTTTGAAGTCTCCTGCGCTTACAACAGCACTCTTGCGAAGCTTACGCTTTTGCTTTTGAGATTTGTTGGCGAATAAGTGACTTGTGTACGCGTGAGAACGTTTTAACTTCCCAGAACCTGTCTTTTTAAAACGTTTAGCAGATCCGCGGTGAGTTTTCATTTTTGGCATGGGATTTCCTCCTTATTGCTTTTCGTTTTTCGGTGCGAGCATTAAGAACATGCTGCGGCCGTCCATTTTTGGTTTTGTTTCGACTGTCGCAACCTCAGCACATGCTTCGGAGAAACGGTCTAATACACGCTGACCGATTTCTTTATGAGTGATTGCGCGTCCTTTAAAGCGGATAGAAGCTTTCACTTTATCGCCTTTTTCAAGGAATTTAATCGCATTGCGCAATTTCGTGTTAAAGTCATGCTCATCGATTGTCGGACTTAACCGAACTTCTTTTAAGTTAATGATTTTTTGATTCTTGCGTGCTTCTTTTTCCTTTTTCTGCTGCTCAAATCGGAACTTACCGTAGTCCATGATTCGGCAGACAGGCGGTTTTGCATTCGCTGCAACTAACACAAGGTCAAGATTTGCGCGGCCGGCGATTTCAAGTGCTTCCTGACGGGACTTGATTCCAAGCTGGTCGCCATTTTGTCCGATTAAACGGACCTCACGTGCACGGATACCCTCATTAACCAATTGATCTTTGCTAATAATGAGCCACCTCCATAGTTTCTTCGAATTGATTCACAACTCATTTTGAATGCATTTTGCAGGCAAACAAAAAGTGTGGGCATTATAAAACACCCACACTACGAACATCTGTATCAATAAAAATGTACGGTCAACCTGCCAACTACATGCATGTGTCAATCAGGTGAGAAGCGGGTGCTTCTGCTTGTGATTTATATTCAATTCAATAACTATTCTACACAATACCGGATCTTTAGTCAAGGACGACTTATCCGGAACAACTTTTACATTGTAACATGGGTTTTCTATGAGCGCAAGAGAGAAAAAGAAAATCTTTCATCCCCACCCAGAATGCAAAGAACCAACAATTCCCCCCTTATTTCGCAATTTACAACAAAACCACCGACAGGAAGAAATGTAAAACAAAGTTAATCTCTGACCGATATAAGAAGCAGAAGGGAGCCTGACACATGAACAAACTGATACAGCTTGCTTTATTTTTCACATTGATATTAACCGGTTGCTCGAATAGCAGCACATCTTCCGAATCAAAAGTCGAAACTGTTAAGACAACTGCAGCATTTCCTCAAAAGGGGCTGGAGAAAGAGCTAAAAAAACTAAAACCCGTTTCATTGGACATGAAGTTCGAGAGTCCACTTGCTACTGAGTTAGGAAAGCGGAAGGCAAAAGAAGAAGCTGAAAAGCAAAGACAAATCGCCGCAGAGAAAAAGCTTGAAAAAGAGCGGGAGGCGAAACGAAAGAAACAGCAGGAGGAAAAAGCAGAGAGACAGCGATTAGCAGAGCAGCAGGCGGCAGAGAATCAGCGATTAGCGGAAGCAAAAAGACAAGCTGAACTTGAAAGACAGCGGCAGGCAGCAATCCAAAAAGAGCAGAAAGCGAACGCTGAGAAAAAGCGGCAATCACAGGCACAACGGCAGCAGACCGAGGCACCCTCATCTAATAGTAAAAATCCACCATCTTCCTCGAGTCAGACAGATAAAACCATTCAACAGCCAGCTTCAGAGCTTCCTGATGACGATGGTTATGGTTATGAAGAACGAAAAAAGTGGCATGACGATCAAGTAGAATGGGGCATTAAACAAGGGTATATCGATCCCGAAGACGCACCATAAAATAAAAAAAGCCAAGGCATTCAGCCTTGGCTTATCCTCCGATCAGCTGCACGAACACAGGGATGACCAGAACCGTTACCACTCCTACTACGACAACAGCAATACTTGCCATCGCAGCTTCAACTTCTCCCATCTCAATCCCGACCGCTACACCAAGTGCATGTCCGGATGTTCCAAGAGCCAATCCTTTAGAAATCGGATTTTTCACTTTAAACACCTTCAAGAACAATGCTCCGAGCGCATATACGATGACAGCGTTAAAGATGACCGCAAAGGCTGTGATGTCGCTGATGCCCCCGATGCCTTTTGATAAAGGAAGCGCAATTGCCGTTGTAGCCGCCTGCGGAAGCATGCTTTTCATTACGGCCGAATCGAGATGAATGCCTTTAGCGAGCAGATAAACAATCGTGACAGAGCAGATAGAGCCGGCAATAATGGAGGCCATGATTTGCCACCAGTATTTTTTAAGCTTATCTCTTTGTTTGTACAAAGGAATTGCAAATGCGATCGTTGCCGGTTCAAGGAAAAACTTAATGATCTCTCCCCCGTTATTATAATCCGCGTAGGAAAAACCGCCGATTTTTAAAAATGCGATCCCCAGCACCATGGCAACAAACAAAGGAGTGAAAAGGAAGAAGCCTTTTGTTTTCTTAAATAAAAAGGTGCCGATGCCGAATGCAGCAAGTGATACGACAATCCCAAAATAAGGACTCATTGTGCTTTCCATTTGAAGAACCTCCTGTTTCCCTTAATGGTGAACGAGTTCGTTATTGTTCTGCGGGCTTTGTACTGTTTTTGTTTTCATGTCCGCTGCGGTCTTGTGTTTTCCGCTCAGCGAAAGAATCAGCTGAGAAAACAATCCCGTAGCCCCCAGCAAAATAATCGTTGCGAGCAGAATGACAAGAACAATTTGCAGGCCGTATTGCTGCATCACACCAAGCGAATTCATAACAGATATACCTGACGGAACAAATAAAAATCCGATCAGAGAGGTTAAAGACGTTCCGAGCGTTTCCACTTGTTCCAGTTTAATGACTTTCAAACATAATAGGAGAAATAATAAGACCAACCCTACAACCGATGCCGGGATAGGTATTGGGACAATAGCGGCAATCATATTTGAAACCAGCATAATGACGGCAAAAATAAATGCTTGTGTTAAAAACCCGTACACTTTTTTAGCACTCATTTTCTTCACCTCTTTCTCTTTGGTACCCTCATTATAAATAAGAATCCCCTGTTATAAAGCGCTTACAAGATAACATGCCGAATAGCGGGGCTGAGTTGCAGAATCAAATGGCTGAAATGCAAAAAGCCGCCCATCAAATATGGAGCAGCTTTTTCAATTCCTTCGCATATGTCCGGCTGACCGGTATTTTCGATCCGTCTTTCATGATCAGATTATACGTTGAATTAAACCATGGCTGAATTTCTTTAATATATTCGGTATTCACGACAAAGCTCCGATGGACGCGGATAAAATCAGAATCCGGCAGCTTTTTCTCAATCACAACGAGTGTATCGCTGACCGTATAAGAATGATCGAAGGTTTTTACATTGACATGACCATCTTCTGTTCCGGCATAGATAATGTCCTTCGTATCCACAATCACAATCGATTCCCCCACAGATAGCGCGAGCTTGTGCTGGCCCGCATGGCTGTTTTGCTCTATTTCTACAATATCCCGATTGACTTTTTTATATTTTTTCAGCGTTTGCTGAATTCTTTCTTCATCGAAAGGCTTGGTTAAATAATCAAGAGCGTCCACCTCAAACGCTTTGAGCGCATACTGGTCATACGCTGTCGCAAACACAACTGCAGGAGGATGCTTCATTTTCTTCAATCGCTTTGCGATATCAAAACCGTTTTCTCCGGATAAATCAACGTCTAGAAACAGCAAATCAGGTTTTTGATCCATCATTTGGTCAAAAGCGGATTCGATATTTTCCGCTTCATTGATTTCCATTTCCTCATTGGTCCGCTTAAGCAAGTAAGCCAGTTCATCTCTTGCCAGCATCTCATCATCAACTATTAACACCCTGAGCATGTTCTTCTCCCTCTTTCATCTGTTGCATTGGCACTTGAAAGGAAACCTCTGTCCCTTTATGAACCTCACTGCTGATATGCAGTGCAGCCTGCTGTCCGAATAAACCGATCAGCCGCTGATTTAGGTTATAAAGCGCTGTACCGGTTCCCTCCTTAGACGGAAACGGTTTCTTTCCCAGTTCCGGCAAGACGTCCGGCGGAATTCCGCGTCCGTTATCCGCCACCTTCATATAGACGGATGCATCATCAGATAAGACACAGACTGTAACCTTGCATATGTCTTGTTTTTTCGGAAACGCGTGCCGAAGCGCGTTCTCGACAAGCACCTGCAAAACAAACGGAGGGATTTCAATCTGCTCCAGTCTTGTGTCGATATTAAGCTCAATTTTATATTTCCCGGGAAAACGCGCCTGTTCTAATGACAAATAGGCGTTAAGATGGTTCAGCTCCTTTGAGAGCGGGATCAGCAGCTGTCTCGCTCCTTGAAGGTTTGAACGAAAATAAACACTGAGCTGCAATAGGAGCTTACGGGTTTTTTCAACATCTGTACGGCATAACGCAGAAATCGTGTTGATCGCATTAAATAAAAAATGCGGATTCACCTGTGCTTGAAGCGCTTTAATTTCAGCATCCTTGAGAAGTTTGCTTTGCAGCTCTGCTTCCCCAAGCTCAAGCTGTGTCGAAAACAGCATGGCCAGCCCCTCGGCAAGTTCCTCCTCTACCTGACTCAGGCCTGCCGGGCTTTTAAAGTACATTTTTAAGGTGCCGATTGTATTGCCGTTCGATGTCAGCGGCAGAACAATTGCAGCGTGCAAAGGGCATTCAGCATGCGTGCATTCAATCTCTTCCTGCGAAATCGCCTTCATAATATGCCCTGTTTTAATCACCTTTTTGGACAGGCCGGTGATCAAACTTTTCGATGGGATGTGGTGATCCATTCCCGCACCGACATGCGCAAGGATCTTTTCTTTATCAGTGAGAGACACCGCATCTGTTCCTGTCAGCTTATGGATAATAGCCGCTACACTTTTACAGGAGTTTTCATTTAATCCTTGGCGAAAAAATGGAAGTGTCTGATCAGCAATCGTCAGCACTCGATGCGTTTCGAGAGCTCTTGCCTGTTCTTCCTTGCGAATGATCGCTTGAATAATAGACAGAAAAATAAAACTGCCTGTTCCATTGATGAGTATCATCGGAATTCCGATCATGCTGACAAGCTCCCAAGCGTCACTGAACGGCTTTGCCATCAGCAAAATAATGATCATTTGCAGTGACTCCATGCCGATTCCCACAAGAGCGGCGATGCGCGGTGTCGGCATTCGATATCGCTTCGTAAAATACCTGCCGATCAAGCCTGCAAGAACACCCGCTAAAATAGATGATACGGCACAGCTTAAAGCCGTGCTGCCACCGAGTGAAAAACGATGCAGGCCCGCCAGTATGCCGATCCCAGCTCCTACAAACGGACCTCCGAGAAGGCCCCCGATTTCCACGCCCAAAATACGGGTATTCGCGATAGAGCCCGATGGATCTATCGTAAACACCCAGTCATTGTTTACAATCATATTTCTTTGAATTTCGATGCCTGTATAATTGCTGATGATGCTGAAAAGAGAAAAAATTGAAATTAAAATCGCTTTTCCTTTATAGCCGTCCTGATTCTGAAGAGCTTGTCTGAAAAGTTTCGTATGGGCGAGAATGAACCCTAATATAACAATAATCCCCACTCTCTCCAGCATCATAATCATTAAATGAATCATTCATGTCACCTGTTCTTTCCGTTTTCATTCTAGCATGTTTTCGTTTTACGGCTGACTGTTTTTTTAAAATCGTCTGAAAACATATTTCACAAGGCTTTTATCTATTGTAAAATAAAACATGAGCCTTTTGGCAGAAAGATTTGAATCTGAAGCAGAGGAGAAGATCATGAAAGCCGTATTTTTTGATTTAGATGATACACTACTTTGGGACGAAAAAAGCGTCAGAACAACATTTGCAGAAACTTGCTTACAGGCGGAGAAAAAATATGGCCTTGACCCTGAGGAATTCGAAGCAGCTGTTCGCGAAGCGGCGAGAGAATTGTACATGTCATATGAGACGTATCCATATACAGTGATGATCGGCATTAACCCGTTTGAAGGACTGTGGTCCAATTTCTCAGAGCCAATCAGTGAAGGCTTTCAAAAGCTGAACAAGATTGTGCCGGAGTACAGAAGAAATGCATGGACAAACGGACTGAAAGCGCTTGGGATCGATGATCCTGCATATGGCGAATACTTGGGAGAGTTTTTTGCGGCAGAGCGCAGAAAACGCCCGTTTGTATATGATGAAACTTTTGCTGTACTCGATCAATTAAAAGGCAAGTATGAATTATTGCTTTTGACAAATGGCGATCCGAGTCTGCAAAAGGAGAAGCTTGCCGGCGTACCTGAGCTCGCTCCTTACTTCAATGAAATCGTCATCTCGGGCGCATTCGGCAAGGGCAAGCCGGATGTTTCAATTTTTGAACACTGCCTTAAGCTGATGAATATTGAAAAAGACGATGCCATCATGGTCGGCGATAATTTGAATACTGATATTTTAGGCGCTTCAAGAGCCGGAATCAAAACCGTTTGGATCAACCGGACTGATAAGAAAAACGAAACTGACGTAACGCCTGATTACATCATCAGCAGCCTTCATGATTTGTTTCCTATATTAGAGAAATAAAAAAGCATGATCTCTTCAACGAGATCATGCT
Organism: Bacillus sp. FSL R5-0416; assembly: GCF_037975425.1. Taxonomy (NCBI): domain Bacteria; kingdom Bacillati; phylum Bacillota; class Bacilli; order Caryophanales; family Bacillaceae; genus Bacillus; species Bacillus sp. FSL R5-0416. Next base: position 2,950,416 of record NZ_CP150252.1, read on the forward strand.
TTTTATTTTATTTTTTCGCTTCAGCTACTGCCTTTTTCACAAACTCATCAAGTGAAATGGTTTCAGAGTTCTGTTCTCCGTATTTACGCACGTTTACCGCTCCGTTTTCTGCTTCTTGGTCACCGACCACCAGCATGTACGGGATTTTTTGCATTTGCGCTTCACGGATTTTGTAGCCGATTTTTTCATCGCGGCTGTCGACTTCAACACGCAGGCCTTCACGTTGCAGGCGTTCCTGCACTTTTTTCGCGTAGTCTAAATGCACAGCCGGAGAAACCGGGATGACTTGGAACTGAACCGGTGCAAGCCATGTCGGCAGCGCGCCTTTGTGTTCTTCGATTAAGAAGGCAACAAAGCGTTCCATTGTTGAAACGACACCTCTGTGAATGACAACCGGACGGTGCTGCTTGCCGTCCTCACCGATGTATGTCAGGTCGAAACGTTCCGGCAATAAGAAATCAAGCTGAACCGTAGACAGTGTTTCTTCTTTTCCGATCGCAGTTTTCACCTGAACATCAAGTTTAGGGCCGTAGAATGCCGCTTCACCTTCTGCTTCGTAATAGTCGTGGCCGATTTCGTCCATTGCCTCTTTCAGCATGGATTGCGCTTTGTTCCACATTTCATCGTCATCAAAATATTTCTCTGTATCTTCCGGATCGCGGTAAGACAGACGGAATGTGTAATCACTTAAACCGAAGTCTTCATAAACATCCTGGATTAAACGGACTGTACGGATAAACTCATCCTTAATTTGATCCGGGCGCACAAAGATGTGTGCATCATTTAACGTCATTCCGCGTACCCGTTGAAGCCCTGACAGCGCACCTGACATTTCATAGCGGTGCATCGTTCCAAGCTCTGCAATACGAATCGGAAGCTCGCGGTAACTGTGAATGTCTTGTTTGTAAATCATCATATGGTGCGGACAGTTCATCGGACGCAATACAAGTGTTTCATTGTCCATTTCCATCGGAGGGAACATGCCTTCCTGATAATGATCCCAGTGTCCTGATGTTTCATACAGCTCTTTGCTGCCTAGCACAGGTGTGTATACGTGCTCATAGCCGAGGCTGATTTCTTTATCAACAATGTAGCGCTCGATGACGCGGCGGATTGTCGCGCCTTTTGGCAGCCAAAGCGGCAGGCCTTGTCCGACTTTTTGAGAGTTCGCAAACAGCTTTAATTCTTTGCCGAGCTTTCTGTGGTCGCGTTCTTTCGCTTCTTCTAGCATACGAAGATGCTCTTCAAGATCAGCTTTTTTGAAGAAAGCTGTGCCATATACGCGCTGAAGCATTTGGTTTTTGCTGTCACCGCGCCAGTATGCGCCTGCAAGGCTTAACAGCTTAAATTCTTTGATTTTTCCGGTTGAAGGAACGTGGACGCCGCGGCACAGGTCAAAGAATTCGCCTTGCTCATAGATCGAAACGGTTTCTCCTTCAGGAATCGCATCCAATAGTTCAAGCTTCAGGTCGTCGCCGATTTCCGCAAAACGGGCTTTCGCTTCTTCACGGCTGACTTCTTTTCGAACGATCGGAAGGTTCGCATTAACGATTTTTTTCATTTCTTTCTCGATTTTCGGCAGATCCTCCGGTGTAATCGCTTCGTCCATTTCTACATCGTAGTAAAACCCGTTTTCGATAACCGGACCGACGCCGAATTTAACATCCTTGTAGATGCGTTTAATCGCTTGAGCCAGCAAGTGAGCCGTACTGTGGCGCATAATTTGAAGACCTTCTTCTGAGCCTTCTGTAATGATTTCCACTGTACCGTCTTCATTGATCGGCGTTCTCAAATCGATTTCTTTTCCGTTCAGTTTTCCGGCTAATGATTTTTTCTTTAATCCCGGACTGATGGATGCCGCGATATCTTCTGTTGTTGTTCCTTTCGCAAACTCCTTGACTGCTCCATCAGGAAATGTGATTTTTACCATATCTGACATCTTTGTCACTCCTTTTTTTGCATATAAAAACCCCGCCCCCTATGAAAGGGACGAGGTTGAATAAACGGAATCGTGGTTCCACCCTTTTTTCCGCAAAGCCAATACGGCACCTGCGGCTCTAAGCTCTGTAACGGGAGTTCCCGTCAGCCATTACTGTTCCTTTTCAAGAGGTTCACAGCTGAAGTTCAAAGGCGGTAAAGCGAATGGTCCTTAGCTGGGAAGCTTGCAGCCAGGGCTTCCCTCTCTTTGAGCCGGTATCATTCCTTCGTGTCCTTATCAATACGTGTGTCTTTCTTAATCTCCTATGTATTATAAATTGTTCAATCCAAAAAATCAACACGATCGCGTTTCCTTTTTTTAAACCGACAGCCTTATATAGACAGGCTGCCGGCCCTCATCCTTCCGAGTGCTTCACCGGTATTTCTGCATCTGTAAAAGCATGCAGCGGGAGCATTTCCACTCTCTCTTGAAATACGTTTTGAATGGTCCTTGCCATCATGTGCTCGGGCTGGTCGGTATAAAGCACGACTTCATCAGGCGCAATGGAAATCAGCGGCGCGAGCAAATGAGAATCAATATACATAGGATGATCCCGGACAAATCTTCTGTCTATGTATTTCATTTTTTCCCGTTCCGGCACATAGCGCAGCTCCCATAATGTAAAGGAACCATCATGGACAATATGCACTTTTTTGATTCGCGGCTGTTTGGCGTTCACATAGTCTCTGAGTGTTTGAATAAAGTTTTGATATTCCTGTTCCATCTTATATTCATCAATCGCTGCTTCTGTAATATCTCTCAGCTGCTTATAGTATGATCCAAGTCGGAAGGTCTGAAAGGAGCGAATGTAAAATACTCCTTCCTCTAAACAGATCGTTTGGAGTTCATCCAAAATAGATTGTTTCCGTGAAAGCTTCAGCGGCTCAAACGGAAGATCGTCTGCTTCACCTTCAATAATACTGTGTGCGAGCTGAAGGATTTGCTGCTGTTCATCCTGGTCCGTGAAACAATAAGTTTCCTCAATCAATGACAGCATATGCTCGTCTTCTTTGCATTCCAAAAAAAATTTGACCAGAATCGGCTCCATAAAACGCTGAATAGGAAAAGCCGGATTCGCTTTTTCAATCCCGATTTTTCGTATGCCTTCACGGACAATGATATTGTTCCGATCGTCCGAATGCTGAATGAGATGTAAAAAAGCGGCTGCATCATGGTCATCTTCAAAGATTATTTCAAGCATGTTTGTCCCCCCTTACGGCATCTGTTACAAGTATATGGGGGATGTTTTTAAAATAGACGTAAAGGTCACTGGCAAATCTTAATTTGATTCTTGGAACAAGTTTTGCATTTTCTTTCTGAGGATGAATGGCAGCGAGATAAACACGATATACAGAGCTAGGACAAGAAAGAAAGCGGGCAGATTGCCAGCCAAAAAGCTCGCACCCAGCACATTAAGCGCAATCGTCCCAGGAATGATACCCACAGCCGTCGCCGCAAAATACGGCAGCGCTTTGACATTGGAAAGACCTGCCGCATAGCTGACGAAATCAAAATTGATCGGCAGGATTCTCAAAAGAAAGATGTAGAAAAATCCGTTATCCTCCATTTGCTTCTGAATGGCTTCAAGCCTTTCGTAATGCCCGTTCTTTTTCGCCGAAAACAAACCGGCCGCAAAAAACGAAACAGCTGAAGCGCACATTGAACCGACTAACGTATAAAGCGTGCCGAGAAGCGGGCCAAACGCAAGTCCGCCAGCTATTGAAATAACAGACACCGGAAATAAAACAAGTGGCCTGACGATGGATATCCCGATAAACATCAGAGGTGCAAAGACTCCGAACGACAATACCCAAACCCTGATTTCTTTCGGCGATACATTCAAATACGTTTTATTTCCCCAATAGAGTAAACCAGCACCTGCAAGCACTGCCAGCCATTTGACAGCCGTTTTTCGTTTCATACCCTCAGTTCCTTCCCCTTTGAACCACAGCAATTATGGATGTCGGCGGTTTTCTCCGTCAAGGCGGATCGGAGCAGCCAAATATAATATCCGCTCCATTAATCTTGCAGCTTTTACTTCTTCTTTTTCTCCCCTCTGCGAATACGTAAAATGATGCTTCAGCTCGTCAGGTGAGAAATTAGAAGAAAAGAACGTTGGCAGCTGCTGGGACATTCTGTGCTGAAGCACCGTTCCGATGACTTCATCCCTTACCCAGCTTGTCATTGATTCTGCTCCGATGTCATCAAGCATCAATACGGGTGTGGTCTTTACCATATTGAGCTTCTCTTCCAATGTCTGGTCTTGCAGCGAATTTTTAAGCTCTCTCACAAATTCAGGCACATAGACAATCATGGAGGAGTACTCTTTTTCCGCCAGCTCATTGGCAATTGCAGCGAGCATAAACGTTTTTCCTACCCCAAATTTCCCGTATAAATATAATCCTTTCCCTTTTCCCGTCTCATTATAGCTTTTCAGGAAGTCTGTAACATGCTGAAACATCGCGAGCCTGCTCGGGTCACTGATATCAACTTGCTGGAACGTCGCTCCGAGAAGATCCTGCTGGATATACATGCTTTTCATAAGAGACTTTTGTTTCTTCTGCTGGTCGAGCTTCCGTTTGACTGGACATTCATAATACTCGATATCAATAGACCGCCCACTGACAACAAGTTTCGGATGGTAGCCCTCCAACAAATTGTTGCAGTTTTCATCTTCCGAACAATAGGAGCAATTCTTGCTTTGTTCAATATATTCATAAAGCTTATTTAAGCTCTTTTCGATCATTTTTTGGTCAATCACTTCTTCGTTTTCCTTCAAAAATGCTTGAACATCTTGATCTTTCATGACTTTTTCCTTCATTTGTTCAAGACGTTTTTGGAAATCCGGCCTGCCGGTTACGCCCTGCAGGGAACGGCCGATTGGTTCCATCTATTCCTTCACCCCGCATCTCTGTCTTTAATAGGCAGAGTATTTTTTCAGTTTTTGCATTTCTTCCATCATCTTTTTCTTCTGTTCTTCCAAATCCTGCGGATGCAGCTTCTGCTGTCCGGATTCTGAGTCAGACGCTGTTTCCTTTTCTGTCATCCAATCAGGAAGCTTTTCTTCACGAATCACTTTTTGGTTTCGTTTCGAAGACTTTGTTTTTCCTTCAGCCCATTCAAGATACTGGCGGTTTTCTTCTATTGCGAGCTTCATCGCTTCCCTGACCGTTTTTACCTTTTTGCGTGCCCAATGCGAAGCGATTTTTTGGATATAGTTTTTGGACAGCTTCATGTCGGTTTTCAGCATGACATAATAAATTAACACATTTGTGACGCCTGGCTCGAGCTTCTGTTCGAACATAATTTCTTCTATGATCTTCAGATCAGCTTTTGACGGCTCTGTTCCGTCAGCAATGTCCTGCAGAAGCTTCTTCGGGGAAATCGCCTCAAGCAATGCAATCAGCTTCCCATCCAGAGAATCCTCTTCTGCCGGTTTTTCGCCTTCACGCAGATGCATCGGCTGTGTTTTTTCCACCAAATCGGGCAGCTGTCCGTTTCTTTCAATTTGATACCAGTCGCTCGCCGCTTTTCTTAATGCCTCCGTCGTAATGACGTCACGCTCATCAATTGCGCTCATTACAACATTTTGCATTTGCAAAGGGTCAATTCCGTACAGATAAGAAAGCTTTTTGATTGTGTCCCGCACCTGCTGGGTCATCGCTTTTCTCGGTATCATCGTCTCAGAAAGTCCCGCTAAAAACAAATCAAAATCAAATACATCCTCCGTTATGGTGTAGGACGGAGACTGTCCGACAGAAGTATACTCGGACCCCTCGGCAAGCCTTACCGTTTCCTCCATATCGGATGTGAGCTTCCATTCACTCGGCTGCAGCGATTCAAACGCATGATTAAACGGACGCGTAATGTCCTTCGCATCTTCTGAAATGGCCGGGTGCGTAAAAAATTGTTTTAATTGCTGATATTTCGTTTTTCCGACTCTATTATACAGAAAAACATTCAGCATTCCGTCTTCAAAAAATTCATTCGGTCTGAGCGGCGGAAGGAGTTCATATATAAAGAGGCGCTCCTGCCGCTCGGATTCTTTCATATATACTTTCAGCAATCCGATGCCCTCGAGCTTCCCCTGTTCCTGATGGATCGTTTTTAAGTTGGACTGTGTCATCCCCATCAGCTGTCTATGTGTGGACTCTCCGCCCCACAGACGGTTTTGTTCAAGCTCTCCCCACAATGTCATATAAAGAGAGAATGCAACAGGGCCGATTAAGGGCTGGTACAGTTGTGTAATAATTTGTCTGTCAATATCCTGCAGCATCGATCTGCTTTTAACCACATACGGGTCTACAGGCAGTACATCTTTCCAATAGTCAGCCATACATTCTCAAACCTTCCGAATTTGTTTCTACCTTTCATTTTACACCGTTTCTTATATCTATCAAATGCCAATTTTGCACATGAGAAAAGAGCTAGAAGAATCCTCTTAGCTCTTTTAACGCTCTTTCTTTATTAAGTCTTTTAATTCGTCGATAAAGACGTTTATATCTTTAAACTGCCGATAGACGGACGCGAACCGCACATATGCGACTTCGTCAATCTTAGCCAGCCGGTCCATGACCATTTCTCCGACGAGCTCACTCTTCACCTCGGAGCAGCCTTGATTGCGAAGCTCTTTTTCAATATCAAAGCACATGTCTTCAAGCGTTTTGAGTGAAACAGGCCTTTTTTCACATGCTTTTATGAGGCCGCGCAGCATTTTTTCTCTGCTGAATTCCTCACGCACACCTTCTTTTTTCACGACGATGAGCGGGGTTTCCTCCACTTTCTCAAAGGTCGTAAACCGGTAGTGGCAGGATTCGCACTCGCGTCTTCGGCGAATCGACTTTCCGTCATCCACAGGCCGTGAATCAAGGACTCGTGTTCCGTTATGCTGGCATGAAGGACATTTCAATAAAATCAGCTCCCAACTATATCGTTCCCTGCAATGTATTTTCGGCAGCCTCCGCCTTTTAAAAATAGATGTGACAGCATCTGTCGGGAGAGCCGTTGTTAAATTTGTTTCTATAGCATTAGGTGGTTTGTGAAAATCTCCTTCTTATTTTACAAAAAAAATGAAAAAAGAAAAAGCTGACACTCTCGTTTCTTTATAAAAATAAAAGGAGCATAAGCTAAAAAGCGCATAATGGCTTTCTAGCTTCAGCTCCCTTTGTGTTCGCAATTTACTTTATAGTACTTTCGCTTGCGCCTGTTTAATTTGCACAGGCCCCATTCCTCTTGGTATTTCAATGTTTTCTCTTGTATCAGCATGTAATGCCTCTGCAATGTAATCAGCAGCGACATTAGGATCTAAGTCTCCACAAGTATAAACATCAATGCTCGCATATCCGTGCTCAGGAAAACTGTGAATCGTTAAGTGTGATTCAGAAATAATCACAACTCCGCTTACGCCTTGCGGTGCAAATTTGTGAAATGCAACCTCGCGCACCTCAGCACCTGATTTTAGAGCAGCATTTACAAACGTTTTTTCAATAAAATCCATGTCATTCAGCTTATCAAAATCGCATCCCCATAGCTCGGAGATAACGTGACGCCCCATTGTTTCCATAGTCATGGACCCCCCTTAACAAGAATTAAAAAGTGAAATTCCAACAACTGGGTCGGCCATTTACCACGGGGGAAAGTTAGTCCGGAGAGGTCCTAACCCTTTAAGTAATTCCGAAACAGTCTCAAGCAAGAAGTTCACGAAAAATAGTATACTGTGTTTAAGTCTAATTTGCAAGGTGCGTTTTTTCAGAAATATGTTGTTAAGGGTTTTTTCTTTAAAATGTGTCCATGACCTTATTTTATACAGCAGACGGATGTTTCATTCGTGCCGCTACATGGCGGATCAGATCAACAACTCTGCAGGAGTAGCCCCATTCGTTGTCATACCACGCCAGCACCTTTACTTTCCTGTCTTCCATTACCATTGTTGTAAGCCCGTCAATGACCGCTGAATGCGGATTCGTATTATAATCAGTCGAAACGAGCGGTTCATCTGAGTAATCAAGTACACCGTACATCGACGTTTTGGCAGCGCGTTTAAATGCCTCGTTTACTTCTTCAGCCGTAACATCCGTTTTCAGATCAACAACGAGATCAACCAATGAGACGTTCGGAACAGGGACACGCAAGGCGAGGCCGTGAAGTTTTCCTTTCAGATGCGGCAGCACAAGCGAAAGCGCCTTTGCCGCTCCTGTTGTCGTCGGAATGATGGATTCACCGCAAGCCCGCGCCCGGCGCAAATCTTTGTGCGGGTTATCAATATTTTTTTGGTCATTCGTATACGCATGAACTGTAGTCATCAGACCGCTCTCAATGCCAAACTCTTCATCCAGCACTTTTACAACAGGCGCAAGGCAATTTGTCGTGCATGACGCATTTGAAATAATGACATGGCGCTCAGCGTCGAATTGGTCCTCATTTACGCCCATCACAATGGTAACGTCTTCATTTTTTCCCGGAGCGGTCAAAATCACTTTTTTTGCGCCTGCTTCTATATGGCCCATCGCTTTATCTTTAGCATTAAACTTCCCTGTTGCTTCGACAACTATGTCAATATCATATTCCCGCCAAGGCAGCTGTTTTGGATCACGGCTGTTTAACAAAAGCACTTTCTTTCCATTTACGATCAGGCTGTCTTCACCAGCCACAACTTCTTTGTCGTATCTGCCGTGAATTGTGTCATACTTTATTAAATGAGCCAGCGTTTCTGCGGAATAGCTGGCGTTAATGGCCACTACTTGAATTTGATCGTCTAACATCGCTTTTCTAAAAACCATTCTTCCGATTCTTCCAAACCCGTTGATCGCTACTTTTACCTTCATGTTGGACACCCCTTATCAATTATGCCATCCTAATTTGTTACTATCTAAAATTAGTATAACACATTAAAACAAATTCGCCAGTACATATTGATAAAAATCAACGATTATAACGCTAATTTATGATGCATCTTATGTTTTCTTGCACAGAATATCAGGCGTAAGAACCAAAAAGCAGCCAGCGCTCCGCACTGACTGCCCTCATGCTTTATGATTCCTGTTTTAACTTATCATTGAGCACACTTTCTTCTAGAACAGAAAATGTATCCCCGTACACTCTGTTAATATGATTCGCTCCCCAAGCACACAGCATATCTAAAATTCCTTCTAAGCTGCGGCCGTATTCGCTGAGCTCATATTCCACTTTGGGAGGAACTTGATTATATACGATTCGTTTAATGACACCGTCCGCTTCCAGCTCGCGCAGCTGCTGAGTCAGCATTTTTTGCGTGATGTTGGGCATTAGGCGTTTTAATTCGCTTGTGCGTTTTTTTCCGTGCGTCAGATGGCATAAAATGACGCATTTCCATTTCCCACCGATCACTTCAAGAGTCGCTTCAACAGAAATGTTATATTTTTTCTTCTCCATACAATCCATTCTCCTCACAGGCACCAAAAAGTGACTATAGCACTTCAAAGTACGTACTTTTATTTCTTAACGATATGTTTCATAATCACATTTGCCGGCTGATTTGAATCTGCTCTTTTTTATTTATATAGCTTACTCGGCAGAATTTCAATCATACAACACATCTTACAAAGGAGGAACATCATGACTTCAGCCAATAAAAGCAGTATTCCTGCACTACTGGCTTTGGCCGTAAGTGCATTCGCAATAGGGACAACTGAATTTATCAGTGTCGGCCTTTTGCCGCTCATTGCTGATGACCTGCATATTCCAGTCACGACAGCAGGATTAACCGTTTCCCTTTATGCGCTCGGCGTTACATTTGGGGCACCTATATTAACTTCATTGACCTCAAGCATGTCACGTAAGACACTATTGCTTTGGATCATGTTTATTTTTATTGCCGGTAATACGATGGCAGCAACCGCTTCAAGCATCGGGATTTTACTAGCAGCACGTGTGATATCGGCATTTTCGCACGGTGTGTTTATGTCGATCGGTTCGACAATCGCAGCGGATATTGTCCCGGAAGATAAAAGGGCTAGCGCGATTTCAATTATGTTTACTGGCCTCACTGTGGCAACTGTAACCGGAGTTCCTTTTGGGACATTTATCGGCCAGCAGTTCGGCTGGCGTTTCGCCTTTATGGTCATTATCGCCGTCGGAATCATTGCTTTCATTACAAATGGCATTCTTGTACCGTCCAAATTACGAAAAGGGACGAAAACAACGATGCGGGATCAATTGAAGCTTGTGACAAACAGCCGGTTATTGCTTTTATTTGTCATTACAGCGCTTGGATACGGAGGAACATTCGTTGTGTTCACGTATCTGTCTCCCCTGCTTCAGGAAGTAACAGGCTTCAAAGCCGGGACTGTTGCAGTGATTCTGCTCGGATACGGAATAGCTATTGCTATCGGCAATATGATTGGCGGAAAGCTGTCAAACCGAAATCCAATTGCCGCTTTATTCTATATGTTTATCGTACAGGCAATTGTTCTATTCGTACTGACATTTACAGCCCCGTATCAAGCAGCTGGGCTCATTACCATTCTCTGTATGGGATTGCTGGCCTTTATGAACGTGCCCGGCCTTCAGGTGTATGTCGTCATGCTGGCTGAGCGTTTTGTCCCGAGTGCAGTTGACGTCGCATCCGCGATGAATATCGCTGCCTTTAATGCAGGGATCGCGCTTGGGTCATACCTTGGCGGTGTGATCACCGATTCAATCGGATTGATTCATACCGCTTGGATAGGCGGATTAATGGTGGTCGGTGCAGTCATTTTAACAGGCTGGAGCCGCTTGATGGAAAAACGAGATCGGCAGGAAGCCTGACAATTTTAAAGGAGGAAATGAACATGACAACACATTTACAAGCAAAAGCAACACTTCATAATGGGGTAGAAATGCCTTGGTTCGGCCTTGGCGTGTTCCAAGTGGAAGAAGGATCTGAACTGGTAAACGCAGTTAAAACTGCCATTGTTCACGGGTACCGCAGTATTGATACTGCAGCAATCTATGGAAATGAAGCTGGAGTCGGAGAAGGGATTCGGGAAGGCATTGAAGAAGCAGGCATTTCAAGAGAGGATCTGTTTATCACATCGAAAGTATGGAATGCGGATTTAGGCTACGAAGAAACACTCGCCGCGTTTGAAACAAGTCTGTCCAAACTCGGTCTGGATTATTTGGATCTATACCTCATCCACTGGCCTGTAGAAGGAAAGTATAAAGAAGCTTGGAGAGCGCTTGAAACGCTGTATAAAGAAGGCCGCATCAAAGCGATTGGCGTAAGCAACTTCCAAATTCACCATCTTGAAGATCTGATGACGGCAGCTGAAATTAAGCCTATGATTAACCAAGTGGAATTTCACCCGCGCCTCACACAAAAAGAGTTGATAAGATACTGCCAAAATCAGGGCATCCAGATGGAGGCTTGGTCACCTTTAATGCAGGGACAGCTGCTGGATCACCCTGTATTGGCTGACATCGCTCAAACATATAATAAATCTGTCGCACAAATTATTTTGCGCTGGGATCTGCAGCATGGCATCATTACGATTCCTAAATCAACGAAGGAACACCGCATTAAAGAAAATGCAAGCGTATTTGACTTTGAATTAACGCAGGATGACATGAACCGAATCGATGCACTGAATGAAAACTTGCGCGTCGGTCCTGATCCGGACAACTTTGATTTTTAATGGCAAAAAAACACCGTTCAATATGAACGGTGTTTTTTGATTATGCCCAGCTGTTCATGATTTCATCAAGCTGCCTTTTGGTCTCTTCAAGCGTGCCGCTGTTATCAATGACTTGATCTGCTCTTGCTGTTTTTTCCTCTAAGGGCATTTGAGAGCGGATACGGCTGACTGCTTCTTCTTCCGTCAGCTGATTGCGCTTCATCAGACGTTCCAGTTGAAGATCTTTTGTCACACTGACCACAATAATTTTATCAACCAATGATTCCAATTTGCTTTCGAACAATAGCGGGATATCCAATACAACAAATGCCTCCCGATTTGCAACGGCTTCATCACGGCGATTGAGCATTTCCTGCCTGACTGCGGGATGAACAATTGCATTTAAAGCGAGACGTTTTTGTTCATTTGTAAATACCAGCGCTCCAAGCTTTTTTCTATCTATATCGCCATTTGAGAGCAGTATGTCTTCACCGAATTCGTCAATGATTTGCCGGTAGGCCGGCATCCCTTTTTCTACCGCTTGTTTTGCAATGATATCTGCATCTATAACTGTTATTCCTTTTTCAATCAGCATATTGGCTACCGTGCTTTTGCCGCTAGCTATTCCTCCCGTTAAACCAATGACTAAGGTCAAGAGATCCACTCCTTTTTACAATTTCCAGAGCCCAATCGTGATTAATAGAAGCCCCGGCAAAAACGCCATTTTATCGATCCATTTCCACTTAGACAGAAAATGGCCGGCATTGATTCCAATTGATACAAACAGCGAGCTCATGATTGCCACGGCGATGCTCATCACAATCGGCGAAAAACCGAGAATGGCTGCGCCTATACCTGCTCCAAAGGCATCAATCGATAAGGCAAATCCCAATAAGACCGCCTCAATTCCGTTGATCACACCCGATTTGTCGATATCCGCACTCATGGGTTTTCTCAAAATATGAATCACAATTCCTAATGACCGAACCTCTAAATTAAGCAGTGTTTTTTCATGCAATAGGTATTCTTTATCTTTTGCCGGTTTGAAAAATTGATACAGAACCCACGCACCGATTCCAACCAATATCAAACCGCCAAGCTTCTCCGTCACATATACAGGAAAAAACTTCGTGAGAAAGCTTCCGATCAGCATGGATATAAACATGACAGCACCGGAACAGCAGGCGATAACCAAAATCGCTTTAAACGGTATTTTCATTTTTCTCAATCCGTACGTAAATCCGACTGAAAAACTGTCCAAGCTGACAGCCAACGCCAGCAGCAGTATAGAAACCATTTGCATATCCGTTTCTTCCTTTCTGTTGGTGCTCTTGTATCAGATGTGAAATGCCCGGGATTCATCACAATCATATATATGGGAAAGTGAAAAATCCGTGTTTCGAAAATGGCATCCTCAATTCCAGAGTTACTGATATATGCACCGACAGCTTGGACAATGAAGCATTATGCTACTTTTTTGTCTGGCACTTTGCGCAAAAATGCGTGCCTCTTCCTCCAACGACAATTTTCGAAATCATCGTTCCGCAATTTTTGCATGGCTCGTCTTTTTTTCCGTACACAAAATGCTGCAGCTGGAACATTCCGATTTCCCCTTGGGAGTTGATATAAGAACGGACTGTGCTTCCGCCCGCATCAATCGCCTCCTGCAGAGTGTTTTTGATTTCAGCGTGAAGGGTTTTGATTGTTTTATCTGATAATTGATTTGCTTTTGTCTCGGGATGGACACCTGCTCTGAAAAGAGCCTCATCCACATAAATGTTCCCGAGTCCAACTACCGTTTTTTGATCCAGTAGGGCAGTTTTGACAGCGCGGTTTGTTTTCGCAAGCCGTTCTTTTAAATACGCACTCGTAAATTCTTCTGCATCCGGCTCCGGACCTAACTGAGAAAGCGGGAGCTCGCCCGCTTCTTCTCCCGGTTTAAATAAGTGCATGTTTCCAAATTTCCGCACATCCCTGTACCGGAGCTGGGTTCCATCCGTCATCGTGAATATGACATGCACGTGTTTATCGTCAGGCTCCTCGGCTTGATGAAGACCGTATTTTCCTTCCATTCGAAGGTGAGAAACCATAACATAATGATCTAAATGAAACAGTAAAAACTTTCCCCGTCTTCCGATGGACTGTATCGTTTCTCCTGCTAGTTTTCGCGCAAATTCCTCCGGTTCGGCAGGCCGTTTGATGATATTCGGCCATCTGATCTCTACCGATTTGATTGTTTTTCCCTTTACAAGCCCGGTCAGAGTGCGCCGGACCGTCTCAACCTCTGGTAATTCCGGCACATCCATCACTTCCTATCTCTGTTTATTTCGCATCGTACCAAGATGGGCCTGATGCAAAGTCCACCTTTAACGGCACATCTAATGCAAGCGCATGCTCCATCACTTCAGGAACAAGCTTTTCAAGAATTTCAATTTCTTCCTTTGGCGCCTCAAAAATCAATTCATCGTGTACTTGAAGCAGAAGCCTTGCTTTCAACTGTTTTTCTTTCAGCTTGGCAGCCATGTCAATCATGGCTTTTTTGATAATATCAGCGGCGCTTCCTTGAATCGGCGTATTCATGGCCGTCCGCTCCGCAAAACTTCGGATATTAAAGTTCCGGCTCGTCAGCTCAGGGATGTAGCGGCGGCGATGCATAAGCGTTGTTACGTATCCTTTTTGCTTCGCTTCCTGTACTGAATCTTCCATGTACGCTTTTACGCCTTGGAAGCTTTCCAGATAGCGGTCGATAAATGCTCCCGCTTCCTTCCGAGTAATGCCGAGGTTCTGTGACAGACCGTAATCGCTGATCCCGTAAACAATGCCAAAGTTGACCGCTTTCGCCTGGCGTCTCATCGCAGATGTCACTTCATCCTTAGCGACATGGAACACATCCATTGCCGTTTTCGTGTGAATATCCATATCATTTGTAAAAGCTTCGATCAGATTTTCATCCTTTGAAATATGGGCAAGCACCCGCAGCTCGATTTGTGAATAATCGGCTGCAAAAATGAGCCAGTCTTTTTCAGACGGCACAAAAGCTTGGCGAATTTTCCGCCCTTCCTCAAGCCTGATCGGAATGTTTTGCAGGTTCGGATCAGTCGAGCTGAGACGGCCAGTTTGCGTTAAGGCCTGGTTAAATCGCGTGTGCACTTTATGCGAATCCGGTCTCGTCACCTTTAAAAGCCCTTCGATATATGTTGATTGAAGCTTGCCGATTTGTCTGTACTGTAAAATATAGTCGACAATATCATGCTTGTCAGCCAGCTTTTCAAGCACATCGGCAGACGTAGAATAGCCTGTTTTCGTTTTCTTTACGACAGGAAGGCCGATCTTTTCAAATAAGATGACGCCTAGCTGTTTCGGAGAATTGATGTTAAACGGCTCTCCCGCAATCTCATGGATTTTTTCTTCATATTCCTTCAGCTTCGCACCCAGTTCTTCACCCATCCGTTTTAAACGGTCAACATCGACCTTGACGCCAGTTGATTCCATTTCGCCAAGAATAAGCGCAAGAGGCATTTCCAGCTCTTCAAACAGTTCAAGCTGGTCGTTGTTTTCCAGCTCCTGAACGAGCTTTTCCCGAAGGCTTTGAATCGCTAACGCTTTTCGGCCAAGGTGCTCAGACAGTACGTCTTCTGACGGCACTGCCCGTTTTGCTCCTTTTCCATAAACTGATTCATCACTTGAAACGATATGCAGGCCGTAATCCTTAGCCACACTCGCAACGTCGTCATATGAATTGCCCGGGTTGATGATATAAGCCGCAAGGAGCGTGTCAAACTCGGCTCCTTTCAGCTCAATGCCCTGCCAGCGCAAAGCGACAACTGCCCGCTTGCTGTCGAAGACCCATTTCTTCTGCTCGTCATTTTCCACCCATTCTTTAAACACCTCAGACTCAACGGCAATGTCTTTCGGAATGAAATAAGCTCCCGTTTCATTTACGATCGAAAATCCGAGGATCGGCTCTTCATGATAATTATCGCCAATCTGTTCAACGACAAATGCGGATGGAGAAACCAATATATCGCTTGTCACGTCTGTGACTGTTTTGACATTAATGTCTTCCAACGATTGATCCTGTTCTGCTTCTGCACTGTCTTCTCCAAGCCGTTCAAGAAGCGTGTTGAAGCCAAGATCTTTAAAGATGGCAATGACCTGTTCACGATTAAAGCCTTGATATTCCAGGCCGGAAACAGATACCTCAATCGGAGCATCCGTCATAATTGTCGCAAGCTCCTTGCTCATCAATGCCTGATCCTTAAACTCCTCAAGCTTTTCCTTCAATTTCTTTCCGCTCACCTCGTCAATGGACTCCAGCAGCTTTTCAACGGAATCAAATTGTTTTAAAAGCTTAATCGCAGTCTTTTCTCCGACGCCGGGCACACCCGGAATATTATCTGAGGAATCGCCCATCAGACCCTTCATGTCAATGATTTGTTCAGGCGTAAGCCCGTATTTCTCTTTGACATGCTCCGGTGTGTAAAATTCAACATCGGTAATTCCCTTTCTCGAAATGGCAACTGTCGTTTTGTCCGTTGCCAGCTGTGTTAAATCCTTATCTCCTGAGAAAACCTTAACTTCAAATCCGTCTTTTTCAGCCGATTTGGCCAGTGTGCCGATAATATCATCCGCTTCATATTGTTCCAGTTCATAGCGGCTGATCTGGTAGGCATCCAGCAGCTCGCGGATAAACGGCATTTGTTCGGAAAGCTCAGGCGGGGTTTTCTGTCTGCCGCCTTTATATTCTTTAAATGTGCCGTGACGAAATGTTGTTTTCCCGGCATCAAACGCAACCAGCATGTGCGTCGGTTTTTCATCCTCAAGCATTTTCATCAAAATCATCGCAAAGCCGTATACAGCATTCGTATGAACACCTTTATCATTGCTTAACAGCGGCAATGCAAAAAACGCCCGGTAAGCCAGACTGTTTCCGTCTACAAGCACTAATTTTTTTCGTTCCGTCATTCAATTTCCTCCTAAGAAGCCTCAGGCTTCCATTCATCTCTTACATAGTCATTAGCTCCTCTTATTTTAACAAAGTTCAATTTGAAAGGAAAATACGTGAACTATAAGAGAAGACACAAAAAAGGACGGGAACACAAATAGGTTCCCGCCGTCAAAATTGGCTCCTTGGATGAAGGGGTTCTACTACATCCTACCAGCATAGGTTTAACAGTGCATGAAGATATTGTTAAACCTTTGTAAACATTAGGCGGACTTTTCAGCGGCCCGTTTCAGCGTCACGGTAAAGACAGTTCCCCGTCCAAGCTCGCTTGTGACATCAATTTTCCCTTCATGAGCCTCTATTAAATGCTTGACAATCGCAAGGCCCAGCCCTGTTCCGCCCGAATTCCTGCTTCTGTCTTTATCTACGCGGTAAAAGCGTTCAAAGATTCGCGGAATTTCTTCTTTCTGAATTCCGATTCCAGAATCGGCAACCTCAATCTGAATGTCTTTTTCTCTGGGTTTTACATTGATAGCCACGGAGCCCCCCTCAGGCGTGTACGTTAACGCATTGTTTACGAGATTAAGAAATACCTGTTTCAGCCTGTACGGGTCACCAGATACATATTGAGGGTCTTTCGGGACATTCAGGTGCAAGGAGATGCCTTTCTCATCCGCTTTATGCTTCAGAAGCGTTTCAATCTCACCAAGCATTTTGGCCGGCTCAAACGTTTCGATACTGAGCGTGAAATTTTGCTGCTCGATTTTTGAGAGATCGAGCAAATCCTGAACCAAAGACTGAAGCCTTTCGCTTTCCTTAAGAATAATAGAGAGAAATTCAGAAAGCGCCTCTTTGTCCTCCATCGCCCCATCCAATAACGTCTCCGTAAACCCTTTTATGGACGTAATCGGCGTTTTCAGCTCATGAGAAACATTGGCCACAAAATCCTTCCTCATCTGCTCTAATTTCTTTGTTTCCGTCATGTCATGGAAAACGAGCACAATTCCTTTCCATTCATCGTCCGGCCCCATAATCGGAACGCCGTCCACTTCAAAATAACGCCGTTCTATTTTGATCGGAAGTCTTAACAGCTTGCATTTCTTTGTCTCCGTCATAAAAATATCTTCGACAAGCTGGATCACTTCTTCATGTTCAAATGCATCGTGATAAAGACGGCGCAGCATATGATTCGGATTGATATGAAACTGCTTGGCGTAAGACCTGTTTACGAGATTAATAAAGCCTCTTCCGTCGATCATAATCAGCCCGGAGCCAATGTTTTCAATGACTGTCAGCAGCCGATCCCGCTGCATTTCCTGCGTTCGCGTCATTTCCATCAGATCAATGGCAAGGCTGTTCATCGCATGTCCTAGCTTATCAGAACGCCTAATATAGCCGCCGTACGTCCGTGCATCGTAGTTGCCCTTAGAAAGTTCTGTGGCTACATTTGTCGCTGACTCAATTGACCTTTTATAACGTGAGGTCATGCTGGAATAAAAATAAACAATGACGATAAATGCGGTACAAAGACTGGCCGTCAGCATCCCCCACAATTCGCCTTTTAAGCCGTCGCTTTTTTCAGAGGCGGAAAGCAGCACATATCCTGTTTTTTCACCTTTGCTTCTAAGTGAAAGTCCGTAATAAAGCTTGTTATCTGTTGTTGACAGAATACCCTCATGGCCAGAAACAAGCGCCTGCACCTTTTGGGAATCAGCCGCTCTCCCGTTTGACTCATACAGCACCTTGCCGTCTGTATCGATAACGGATGCGCTCACATCAAGCGCGCCGCCTGCATCTTTAATGATTTTCTCATTTGCTTGATTATTCAGATTGCCGGCATCAAGAAGCGAAGCCAAGTATTTTGCTTCTTTTTCAATGTGTTCCTCTGCTTTCCTTTGATCAGATGTCTCAAAAAGCTGCTGTAAAAACAGCCCGAGAACACAAAACACCAGAATCATACAGACAACGAATACAGAAAAAAGGCGCACACGGTATTTATTCATTCATTTTTGGCTCCTCCAGTTTATACCCCAATCCCCTAATCGTTTTAATGTAGATCGGTTTTTTGGTATTGTTTTCAATTTTGTCGCGAAGATGGCTGATGTGCACATCAACAATTCTCGTATCTCCGGCAAAATCATAATTCCAGACTGCGCTCAGCAGCAGGTCTCTTGTCAGAACTCTGCCTTTATGTCTGCCTAAATAGAGCAGCAGTTCGAATTCTTTCGGTGTCAGTTCAAGCTGACTTTCTTTAAAGTACGCTTCATAATGATCAGGCAGGATTTTCAGATCGCCGATTACGATCTGGCCTTCCATTTCATCGTTCTTCATCTCACTAGAGGGCGCAGCCATTTCCGAACGCCTTAAAATCGCTTTGACTCTCGCATTTACTTCCCTTGGACTGAACGGCTTGGTCATATAATCATCAGCACCGAGCTCAAGCCCTAATACTTTGTCGAATTCCTCATCCTTCGCTGTCAGCATTAAAATGGGAAACATCAGTTTTTGCTGTCTCAGCTGCTTGCATACTTCGATTCCGTCCAATTTTGGAAGCATCACATCAAGCACAATCAAATCAGGCTTCTCTGTTTCCGCTTTTTTGAGTGCTTCTTCCCCATCCGAGGCGGTAATGACATCATAGCCTGACCGTTCCAAATTGTACTGTAAAAGAGTAACAATAGATTCTTCATCATCCACAACTAAAATTTTCTTGTTCATGCTGTGCCTCCAGTATTATAATTCCCCGACATCCTATTTCTCTATTTTATGTCATCTTAACATGTTTCATGATTTTATTTTAGCGAAAGCAGGACATTCCGACAATTCGCCTTTTACATCATTTTTAAAAGAAATAAAGATGTTCATGATAGCGCTTTCATTTATAGTAAAAAGAGAAAGGCTGTATTAAGCAAGCCTTTCTCTCTTTTTATTAGGATAATACTTTCATGACATTTTTGACAGATTCAACTGATTTATTCAGCTGCGCTCTTTCATAGTCTGTCAGTTCAAGTTCAATGATTTGCTCAAGACCGTTGCCGCCTACAATTGTAGGAACACCAAGGTAGATGCCTTCATAGCCGTATTCCCCTTCAAGATAAGCAATTGTAGGAAGGACGCGACGCTGATCTTTCAAGATCGCTTCGACCATTTCTGTCAGAGAAGCCGCAGGCGCATAATACGCGCTTCCGTTTCCAAGAAGATTCACGATTTCGCCTCCGCCTTTTCTAGTGCGCTCCACAATTGCGTCAATCCGTTCTTTCGGAATAAGAGTTTCAAGCGGGATACCGCCAGCATAAGAATAACGCACAAGCGGCACCATATCGTCACCGTGTCCGCCGAGTACGAAACCAGTCACATCTTTCACTGACAGGTTTAATTCCTCTGCCACAAATGTTCTGAATCTTGCCGTATCAAGCACACCGGACTGGCCGATTACACGCTCTTTAGGGAAGCCTGATTCTTTGTACACCGCGTATGTCATTGCATCAACAGGATTTGTCAGCACCACAATAATAGAGTCAGGAGAATATTTTACGATTTCCCGCGTAACGCTTCTCATAATCTTTTCGTTTGTAGAGACCAGATCATCTCTGCTCATACCAGGTTTTCTTGCGATACCGGCTGTAATGACAACAATGTCAGAGCCAGCTGTATCCTCGTAATTGGATGTTCCCGTAATTTTTGCGTCAAAGCCTTGAACCGGGCTTGCTTCAAGCATATCAAGCGCTTTTCCCTTTGTCGGGTTCTCCAATTGCGGAATGTCAACAAGAACAACGTCTGCCAGCTCTTTTTGAGCGATTAAAAATGCAGTTGTAGCTCCGGTAAAACCTGCTCCGATAACAGAAACTTTTTTACGAGTATTTCCCATGTCTCTCTTCTCCTTTATGGCTAGTTTTAGGCTTTTTCCTTGCTTAGTCCATGTTTTTGATCAGTTCTTCTCCGAACTCTGAACATTTCACTTCAGTCGCCCCGTCCATTAATCTAGCAAAATCGTAAGTTACGACCTTGGAAGCGATTGTTTTTTCCATAGATTTGATAACCAAATCAGCCGCTTCGTTCCATCCTAAATGCTCAAGAAGCAGAACGCCTGAAAGAATAACTGAAGATGGGTTTACTTTATCAAGGCCTGCATATTTAGGAGCCGTTCCGTGCGTCGCCTCGAAAATCGCATGTCCTGTTTCGTAGTTGATGTTCGCTCCAGGAGCAATGCCGATTCCGCCGACTTGCGCAGCAAGAGCATCAGAAATGTAATCTCCGTTCAAGTTCATTGTCGCAACGACATCAAACTCGTTTGGACGCGTTAAGATCTGCTGAAGGAAAATGTCAGCAATGCTGTCTTTGATAATGATTTTTCCTGCTGCTTCCGCTTCGCTTTGCGCTTTGTTGGCAGCGTCTTTTCCTTCTTCTTCAGCAATGCGGTCATATTGAGCCCATGTGAAGACTTTATCTCCGTATTCTTTTTCAGCAAGTTCATAGCCCCAGTTTTTGAAGGCGCCTTCTGTGAACTTCATGATGTTTCCTTTGTGAACAAGCGTTACAGATTTGCGGCCATGCTCGATCGCATAATCAATGGCAGCTCTGACCAAGCGGCTTGTTCCTTCTTCTGAAACAGGCTTAATGCCGATACCTGATGTCTCAGGGAAACGGATTTTATTGACGTTTAACTCATTTTGAAGGAAGCTGATAAGCTTTTGCACTTCTTCAGAGCCTTTTGCATACTCGATGCCTGCGTAAATATCTTCTGTATTTTCACGGAAGATGACCATATCAGTATCTTCAGGGCGTTTTACCGGTGACGGCACTCCAGTAAAGTATCTTACAGGTCTTAAGCAGACGAATAGGTCAAGCTCTTGTCTGAGCGCTACGTTCAAAGAACGGATACCGCCGCCGACAGGTGTCGTTAACGGGCCTTTAATCGCGATGAAATATTCGCGGATCACATCTAATGTTTCAGCAGGGAGCCACTCACCTGTTTTATTATAAGCCTTTTCTCCGGCGTAAACTTCTTTCCATGTAATTTTCTTTTCGCCTTTGTATGCTTTTTCTACTGCTGCTTCCAAAACCTTCGAAGCCGCGTTCCAAATATCAGGACCGGTTCCGTCTCCTTCGATAAATGGGATAATCGGGTTGTTTGGTACGTTTAATACTCCGTTAGAGACTGTAATTTTTTCACCTTGTGCCACAATAAAAACCTCCCAGTATGTAATTCATATTTAGAAAACATTTTATTTTTCTTATATAGAAAATAAAATGATTTTTCCTAACATTCAATTTAAAGTGTAACCCAATTTTGATGTTCTGAACAAGAGGCTAACCTCATTGACGCAAGCCAGCCTCCAATGGTTCTTTAGGCTCTTTCTTCAATCGGAACGAATTTTTGTTTGTCAGGGCCTGTGTAATCTGCCCGCGGGCGGATCAGACGGTTGTTGTCATACTGCTCAAGAATATGAGCGAGCCAGCCGGACATTCTGCTTACTGCAAAAATCGGTGTAAACAAATCATGGTCAATACCGAGGCTGTGATATACAGAAGCCGAATAGAAATCAACGTTAGGCGGAAGCTTTTTCTCTGATGTGACGATGTCTTCTATACGAATCGACATCTCATACCATTTGCTTTCGCCTGTCAGGTTGGTCAGGCGCTTGCTCATTTCTTTCAGATGCTTCGCGCGCGGATCACCATGCTTATACACACGGTGGCCGAATCCCATGATTTTTTCTTTCTTTTCAAGTTTAGCGCGGATGTACGGCTCAGCGTTTTCCACTTCACCGATTTCTGTCAGCATTTTCATAACGCCTTCATTCGCTCCGCCGTGAAGAGGCCCTTTCAGCGCGCCGATTGCTGCAGTAATGCCTGAATAGATGTCAGAAAGTGTTGCGACGCAGACCCTCGCTGTGAACGTTGACGCGTTCAACTCATGATCAGCATGTAAAATCAATGCTTTGTTGAAGGCTTCAACTTCAATTGGTGAAGGCTCTTCACCGTTTAATGTGTAAAGAAAATTCTCCGCAATACCGTAATCTTCTCTCGGTTCAACAGGCTCAAGACCCTTACGAATTCTGGAAAACGCTGCAACCAAGCCAGGCACCTTTGCCTGAAGGCGGATCGCCTTTCTGTAGTTGGCTTCCGGGTTCATGGTATCAGCCTCGCTGTCAAGCAGGCCTAGTAATGAAATTGCTGTCCGAAGAGCAGCCATGGGATGAACATTTTCGAGGGAATAAGATTTGAAGTGCTCAATAATTTCTTGCGGAACGGCAGCTTCCTTTGCAAGCTGCTGCTTTAACTCTTCAAGCTCTTTTTTGTTTGGCAGCCTTAGATGCCAAAGCAAGTAGATGATTTCTTCAAAACTTGCATTCTCTGTCAAATCATCGATATCATACCCCACATATGTAAGGGTATCATCAATAATAGAACTAACAGATGATGTTGTTGCTACAACCCCTTCAAGACCGCGTGTCGCTGTCATATATAACATCTCCTTTTCAATAAATTTCCCCTTTAAGAGTGTTGTAAAAACATGAGGCTTACTTAAAAAGCACGATGCAAGTATTTCTCTCCCCCAAAAAGAAAATGCTTACATTTTACTGGCTGCTGGAACTAAAACCCCTTGCTTATGAAAGAACATAACAAATTCTTATAAGCTTATTTAAGTTTAAGCCTATTCTCATTATAAACAATAATCAGACATTTGTTAAATGTTTACCTATAATTTTTTTTTTCATTCTGTGATTTCCCCGAAAAAACGCCTTTATTTGCGGGTTTTTGCATAAAAAAAAAGCGGCTTTCAGGCCGCTTTTTTTTATGAAGTGAACAGTTTTACGATCTGCATGGCTAAATAAGCAATCCCCGCTCCGATCAGCGGTCCCACCGCAACTCCTCCAAAAAGCGCGACTGCAAGAATGGTCCCGATCACGAGAGCAGTTGTAATATGCGGATCATTTTCAAGCAGGGTCAGGCCGTTTTTTGCAATCAGCGCCACTGCGATCCCCGCTCCAAGGGCGATCCATGCGTAGGAAGACCGCATTGCTTCTCCAAGCTGCTTAAATCCGATTTCTCCCGTGGCAATCGGGACAAGAACGGCGATGGTAATAATGGTCACACCCCAGTTAATGCCTTTTGACTGGATGGTCGGAAATAATTTTTGATCAAGTCCAACGATTTTGATGATCAAAAGGACGGATACAGCAAAGAGCAATGATTGGTTTTTTGCGATAAGTGCGATAGCCAAGAGTAAAATTAAAAATAAATTCGCTTGTGTAAACACATGCCATCCCTCCTTTAAGATGAATGTATTCATATTCAGCCGCAGCGTGAATACATATAAAAAATAGGACATGCTGACGAGAGGAGGACCGTTTTCGTGAATCAATCTTATATCACTATTTTTTTCAGAACCCTCTTTGTCATATCAATGACCGCAGGGTCGATAGCTGCGGCCTATTATTCGTTTCCGTTAACTTATCCGTTCCTGATCGCCCTTATTCTTTCTTCAATGATTCATCCTGTTGTCGATTATTTGGACAAAGTGACAGGATTCCCCCGAACGATAAATGTTCTGGGCGTTCTTGCTTTTTTTCTGCTCGCGGCCTTCGGCGTCCTCACCATTCTGGTAGCCGAAATCGTAACGGGAACAGCCTATCTAGCAAAAACGCTGCCTCCGCATATCAGCACGTTTATTTCATATTGCGAAAAATTGTTTACAACTCATATTCAGCCGCTCTATAACGAGTTAACTCTTTTGTTTCAAGAATTGGAAACGAACCAGCAGGCTTCCATCGTCACTCATATCCAGACACTCGGTGATTCTGCCGCTAAAAATGCCGGGCTCTTGCTGTCCCACATTCTAGAGATGATCCCGAGATTTTTTGCTCTTCTTCCCAATACGGCGGCGGTTCTGATTTTTTCTCTTCTGGCAACCTTTTTTATGACAAAGGATTGGCACAAGCTGAAAGCCATGCTTGTTTTAATTCTGCCGGATCGTGTGACAGCTAACAGCAAAGCAATCAGCAGCGAATTAAAAAAAGCAATGACTGGTTTTATCAAAGCACAAGCCGTCCTCGTTTTCATCACGATGGTGATTGTATTTATCGGCCTTTCTCTCTTAAAGGTTGAACACGCCGCAACAATTGCTTTTTTAATCGGGCTTGTAGATCTTCTCCCTTACTTAGGTGCCGGCTCCGTATTTGTGCCCTGGATTTTGTATTTATCGATTACGGGCCAGCTGCCCCAAGCGATCGGAATTGGTATCCTGTACCTCGTCGTTCTTATTCAGCGGCAGCTGACAGAGCCCAAGATACTAAGTAAATCTATCGGGATCGATCCGCTGGCAACACTCATCGCCCTGTTTGCCGGCTTTAAATTATTCGGGTTTTTAGGACTGATTGCTGGACCGGCTGTACTCGTCATCATCCAAGCTTTCATCACAACAGGCGCATTAAAAGAAATATGGTCCTATATCACCGTTCAGCAAAAATAAAACGGCAGCCGTTTTTTTCATGGCTGCCGTTTTTTATTTGATGATGATCCGCTTATTCTTCGACATTCCTCTCAGCCATTTGAACAGAATCGGCTTACACCAGCCGCGGGTAAACGGGATAAGAAGACAGGCGCCGGCCAAATCTGATAAAAAGCCCGGAAGCATCAGCAATAGACCGCCAATGAAAATGCACAAACCGTCAACAATCGCTTCCCCCGGCATTTTGCCATATTGAAGATCACGCTGAACCTTATAATACACTTCGGTTCCTTGTTTTTTTGCAGCTGCTGCGCCGATAATGCCAGTCAGAATCATGAATAGAACTGTCGGCAAAATGCCAATCAGCTTGCCTAAAAATAGGAATATGCCGATTTCTATTGCCGGAAACACAATAAAAAGCAAAAACAAAAATCTCATATCCAAGCCCCCCACACGTGTAACACGTTCTGTTCAACAAAAGGCATGATAAAGAGAAAAGGAAGGGATTCCCCTTCCATTTTCACCTGTAATTAAAGAACGCTCGCACGGCCTTGATAGACTGCGCCTCTGGAAGCGTCAACTGTAATATCCTGGCCATCTGTCAAAATAGATGTCGCATTTTCCAGACCCACGATAACCGGGATGCCAAGGCTTAATCCGACTACCGCAGCATGGCTAGTCAAACCGCCTTCTTCTGTAATAAGAGCAGACGCTTTTTCAAGGGATGCAATCATATCACGGTCAGTGCTTTTGGTAACAAGTACCGCACCGTCAGTCATTTTTTGCTCAGCTTCTTTTGCATTTTGTGCAACGACAACCGGACCGTAAGCTGATTTGCGTCCAATGCCTTGGCCTTTAGCGACGATATCGCCGACAGTATGAACCTTCATTAAGTTCGTAGTGCCGGACTCACCGACAGTGCCTGCTGTAATAACGATAAGATCGCCGTGTTTTACAATTCCGCTGTTCAATGATTTTTGGACAGCATCCTCAAGCATCTCATCTGTTGAGCTCGCATTTTGGCCGCTTTCCGCGAATACACCAGATACGAGGGCAAGCTTTCTGGAAATAGAGTCATTTACAGTAACCGCAACAATCGGAGCCTGCGGACGGTATTTTGCAATCATACGTGCTGTATGGCCGCTTTCTGTCGGCGTTACGATCGCAGCAGCATTCAGGTTAATCGCCGTATGTGCGACAGATTGTCCAATTGCGTCTGTAATTGTCATGCCCACTTGATCTCTGCGTTTTGAGAGAATTTCTTTATAATTTAAAGCTTCTTCAGAACGGGACGCGATGTTATGCATTGTTTGAACTGCTTCAACCGGATAACTTCCGGCAGCAGTTTCACCAGAAAGCATGATCGCATCTGTTCCGTCGAAGATCGCGTTTGCAACGTCACTTGCTTCCGCACGAGTCGGACGCGGGTTGCGCTGCATGCTGTCAAGCATTTGTGTTGCTGTAATAACAGGTTTGCCCAGCGCGTTGCATTTTTTGATCAGTTCTTTTTGCACAAGCGGCACTTCTTCAGCTGGAATTTCCACACCTAAGTCTCCGCGTGCAACCATTAAGCCGTCAGACACTTCGAGAATCGCATCGATGTTGTCAACGCCCTCTTGGTTTTCGATTTTAGGGATGATTTGAATATCCTGAGCGTTGTGCTCTTCAAGAAGCTCACGGATTTCGAGCACATCCGTAGAACGTCGAATGAAAGATGGTGCGATGAAGTCTACTCCTTGCTCAATACCGAAAACGATGTCTCGCGCATCCTTTTCAGTAATACCCGGAAGATTGACACTTACGCCCGGTACGTTAACACCTTTTTTATTTTTGAGTGTTCCGTTGTTTAATACTTTTGTTTTGATTTCGCGTTTAGCGGCATCTACATCAAGTACCTCAAGACCGATAAGGCCGTCATCTAACAGAATCGTTGAACCTTGTTCAACGTCATGGACTAAACCTTCATATGTCACTGAAATTTTATCTGTTGTTCCTACAACCTCGTCCATTGAAATAATGAGCTCTTTGCCTGTTTCAAGCTCAATACCGCCGTTTTCCATTGTATGTGTGCGGATTTCAGGACCTTTTGTATCAAGCAGAATTCCAACGTTCTTGCCAAGTTTTTTACTTGCTTCGCGGATATTTTTAATTCTTGCACCGTGTTCCTCAAAATCTCCGTGAGAAAAGTTTAATCGAGCCACGTTCATTCCTGACTCCATTAATTTCGTAAGCATTTCAATACTTTCACTTGCCGGACCGATGGTACAAACAATTTTAGTTTTTCTCATTTGGTTCACTTCCTTCTGAAATCTTCAGCCTTCAGCTGTACATTAGATAGACAGTTCTTTTGAAAGCTGATACATGTTTTGCTCAACTGTGTGTTTTGTCTCAAGTATTTCTATAATATCATGGTCTACAAGCTTATTGTTTTGTATACCTACACAGCGTCCGCCTTTTCCTTCAAGCAGCAGTTCAACTGCATATGCGCCGAGACGGCTTGCTAACACACGGTCAGCAGCACTCGGAGAACCTCCGCGCTGGATATGGCCCAATACAGATACCCTAGTTTCAAGATTTGTTTCTTCTTCAATGCGTTTCCCGAATTCAACACCGCTGCCTACACCTTCGGCAACAATAATAATACTGTGCTTCTTGCCGCGTTCGTGGCCGCGTTTTAAGCGGGCAATGATTTCGTGCATGTCATAGTCTGCCTCAGGGATTAAGATCGATTCCGCGCCCCCTGCAAGACCGGCCCACAATGCGATATCGCCGGCATGACGGCCCATTACTTCGATTACATATGTACGTTCATGAGAAGTCGCTGTATCGCGAATCTTATCAATTGCGTCAATTACTGTATTTAAAGCTGTATCGAAACCGATTGTAAAATCAGTGCCCGGAATGTCATTATCAATTGTACCCGGTACACCTACACATGGAAACCCGTGTTCCGTTAATTTTTTCGCACCCATATATGAACCGTCTCCGCCGATAACAACAAGGCCTTCAATACCAAGCTTCTTCAAGTTTTCTATCCCTTTTTCACGGCCTTCAACTGTTTTGAATTCAGGACATCTTGCCGTATAAAGCTTAGTTCCTCCACGATGTATAATATCGCCTACTGATCCGAGTTCAAGCTTTTCAATCTTTCCGCTGATCAATCCCGCGTATCCGTTGTAAATACCGTAAACTTCAACGTCATGATAGATCGCTTTTCTGACTACTGCGCGAACTGCTGCGTTCATTCCCGGGGAATCCCCGCCGCTCGTTAATACCCCTATACGTTTCATTCTCCATTCACCTCAGCAACATATATGATTAAACATAACATGATCATTGCCCTAAAAACAATGAAAAGGGATCTCCATCCTCCCTATGAAACCTTACCTATTATACAATTAAATAAATTGTTTTTAAATAAAATTTAAGGAATGTCACAAAAAATAAACGTGAGCCAAAGGCTTCACGTTTATTTAGTTTACCCCGATATATTGATCTTCAACCGAGACTTTGCCAATTGCTTTATATTTTTCATAGCGCTGCTGAACTAATTCTTCTTCGCTCAGCTTCAGCAAAGTTTTTAACGATTGTTTAAGGGTTTCGTCCATATAGCTTGCCTGCAGCTTCACATCATGGTGCGCTCCGCCTTTTACTTCTTTAATCATATGATCTATAATACCTAATTCTTTTAAATCCGGCGCAGTGATTTTCATTGTTTCTGCTGCTTTTTTAGCAAGACTGGAGTCCTTCCATAAAAGTGCCGCGGCACCTTCCGGAGAAATAACAGAATAAGTAGAGTTTTCCAGCATATGCAAGTGATTGCCTACACCCAGACCAAGGGCTCCGCCGCTTCCGCCTTCACCGATGACGATGCAGATAACAGGCACTCGAAGGCCGGCCATCTCAAACAGGTTTTTGGCAATAGCTTCACTTTGTCCTCTTTCTTCAGCTGCTCGTCCAGGGTATGCCCCCTTCGTATCAATAAAACAGATAATTGGTCTGTTAAATTTGTCAGCCTGTTTCATCAGACGAAGCGCTTTTCTGTAGCCTTCAGGATGCGGCATCCCAAAATTGCGGACTAGGTTTTCCTTCGTGTCTTTGCCGCGCTGATGCCCGATTACCGTTACAGGGAGGCCGTGGAACTTCGCAATCCCGCCGACAATGGCTTCATCGTCCCCGTACGCTCTGTCTCCGTGACATTCAAAAAAGTCGGTAAACAGGTGTTCGATATAATCAAGAGTTGTCGGACGGTCCGCCAAACGCGCGATTTGAACCCGGTCCCATGGCTTCAAATTTTTATAAATATCATCCTGAAGCTTAGCGAGACGGTCTTCGAGCCGTTCGATTTCCGCACTTAGATCCATATCGGAATCTTGGGTGAATTTTTTTAGTTCGGCGATTTTGGTTTGCAGTTCAATCACCGGTTTTTCAAATTCTAATCTTGGAGCCACTCAATGTCACCTCCTGTTTGATGCATATCCAGCAGATTTTCTAACGTTTTTTTCATATCGTCGCGATGAATAACCGCATCAAGCTGTCCATGTTTTAATAAAAATTCAGCCGTTTGGAAGTCCTCAGGCAGTTTTTCTCCTATTGTCTGTTCAATAATCCGTCTTCCGGCAAAACCGATCAGCGCGCCAGGCTCAGCGAAATTGTAATCGCCAAGGGATGCAAAGCTTGCTGATACGCCCCCGGTAGTCGGATGCGTCATTACTGAAATAATAAGACCCTGTTCTTCACTGAACAGTTTTAACGCAGAGCTTGTCTTAGCCATCTGCATCAAACTTAATACGCCTTCCTGCATTCTAGCGCCGCCTGAAGCCGTAAAAATAATAAACGGAACTTTATCAGCTTTTGCTTTTTCAATCGCAAGCGTGATTTTTTCACCGACGACTGAACCCATGCTGCCCATTCTGAATGAAGAATCCATGACGGCGACAACAGCCGGGTGTCCGCCGATGGTGCCTTTGCCTGTCACAACAGCCTCGTTTAAGGATGTTTTCTCGCGATCTTTTTCAAGCTTTTCCAGATATCCCGGGAAACCAAGCGGATTTTCCGAGAGCATTCCCTGATTGAATTCCTCAAAGGATTGTTCATCCATCAAGCTTTCGATACGCTGTTTTGCGTTCATTGGGAAATGATAATCGCAGTTCATGCATACCCGCATATTTTTATCCAACTCTTTAGTGAGCATGATTTTTTTACACTTAGGACATTTTGTCATAATGCCTTCCGGAACATCGTGCTTCGCTTGTTCAGATGGTACGGAAGCATACTTTTTCTTTTTCGTGAATATATCCTTTAACAAATGATTACCTCCCTTTTGTGAAGGGTTCTCTTCACCGCATGTCATCAAACAGATAGACTTGCTAATAACTTTACCGAAACTATTGTACTTTTTTTGTCAAACGCTGTCATCCTCAATTCGACAACTTTTTATTCGATGACGTGCTCGGAAAGGCTTGTATGAAATCAGATAAGGTGTTGAAACGACAAGGTTGACAGCGCATTCAAATATAATGTTAAACCCGGCTGAAATTTTTTTAAGGCTAACCCCCTAAAAAAATTTCAGCCGTCAGTTTAACTTGAGAACAGCGCGCCGGTCTCCGCCAACGCGCTGCCATTTTTGGAATGAATTAAAATTATTCACCAATAATCGTAAGTTTTCTTGTTTTTTCTGCGACTTCCTCAGGGTCAACAGTGATTCTTGCGACACCTGTTTCCATCGCAGCTTTTGCCACAGCCTTCGCAACAGCAGGCGCAACACGTTTATCAAACGGTGCAGGGATGACATAATCTGCGCTAAGCTCATCTTCTGAAACCAGTGAAGCAATGGCTTCAACCGCTGCGATTTTCATTTCCTCGTTAATATGAGTGGCACGCACATCAAGTGCTCCGCGGAAAATACCAGGGAATGCAAGAACATTGTTTACTTGGTTCGGGAAGTCAGAACGGCCAGTTCCGATAACGCTTGCTCCGGCTTCACGCGCATCTTCCGGCATGATTTCCGGATTTGGATTTGCCATTGCAAAGATAATCGGATCTTTTGCCATGCTTTGAACCATCTCTTTTGTTAACGCGCCTGCTACAGAGACACCGATAAATACGTCAGCATCAACGATGACATCTTTCAGAGAACCGTCTTTGCGATCTTGGTTCGTGAACTTCGCCACTTCATTTTTGACATCGTTCATGCCGTTCGGGCGCCCTTCATAAATGGCCCCTTTGGAATCGCACATCACAATGTCGCGAACGCCATAATGATGAAGAAGCTTGATAATCGCAATGCCAGCCGCACCCGCGCCGTTTGCGACAACTTTAATGGATGACATGGATTTTCCAGACAGTTTCAGCGCGTTCACAAGACCTGCTACGGTTACAATGGCAGTACCGTGCTGATCATCATGGAAAACCGGGATGTTTGTTTCTTTTTTGAGGCGCTCTTCAATGATAAAGCAGTTTGGCGCTGCAATATCTTCAAGGTTGACGCCGCCAAATGTCGGTTCCAGCAATTTTACAGTTTCAACGATTTTATCAACATCGTTTGTGTTTAAAGCAATCGGGAACGCATCTACGCCCGCAAAGCTTTTGAAAAGAACTGCTTTCCCTTCCATAACAGGAAGCGCCGCTTCAGGGCCGATGTTTCCAAGGCCAAGTACAGCTGTACCGTCAGTTACAACTGCTACCATGTTCCCCTTCATTGTGTAATCATATACTTTGTTAATGTCTTCATGAATATCCTTACACGGTTCTGCAACACCCGGAGAATACGCGAGGCTTAAATCTTTCGCATTTCTGACCTCTACTTTTGATTTAGACTCCAGTTTCCCCTGGTTGACTTTATGCAGGTGTAATGCTTCTTCTCTTAATGACATTCTCCTAAACACTCCTTATGGATATTTTTTGATTCGTATACTGCTGCGTTGATTGCTGCATTCTGCGGAGTAAATCTATCTGAATATTTAAACAGGATCACATAATTGCTCCAATTGTATAACAAAAAGCGAATCGTTACCACTGTTTTAAAACGACGTTTTTTTGACCCAACAGCTCTTTTAAGCGATATAACACCTGGTGATCTGCATTGATATGGAACGACTCAGGTAGCTTAATCGTCTGTTTTTGCCTTTCATAATAGAGATAAACGCCTGTTTCCCCTTTATGCTCCAGCAAAATGCGCTTAATCTTTGCCAGGATCTCCTGGCTGTGCTGACTGCTTTCTATTTTTATATAAACCGATGGCGCTTTTTCTGCATCCATATTTTCTAATAATTCTGCCCGGGACATGATGAATTGGATCTTATCTTGTCTAACTTCACATTTCCCCGCAGTGAACAAAAGAGCGCCTTCTCTTAAAACGGGAGAAAGCTGTCTGAATTGTTCAGGGAAGACTACGGCTTCCATCTCGCCGGTTTCATCACTGAGCGTTAAAAACGCCATGTTTTGACCTGTTTTCGTCCGAATCGTTTTGATCTTCGACAGCAGAACGCCTAGTGAAAGCTGCCTTTTGACTGCCCGCTGAGCCTGCAGAATGGAGACTGCTCCTTGCGCAGTGAGCTGTTTTCGGAAGGCGGAGAGGGGATGATTTGAAAAATAAATGCCAAGCGTTTCCTTTTCAAACGCAAGTAAATCCACCAGAGGAAGCTCCTCCGTCTCCACATACTTCGGCTTAATTGAAAACGATTCATCTAAAAACAATCCCATTTGGTCATCGTCCGCGGCGAATAGCTCAGCATGTTCCAAAGCAACATCAATGGATGCGAGCAGCGTGGCCCGGCTTTGGCCGAATTCGTCCATCGCACCAGAAAAGATAAGTGCTTCAAGCACTTTGCGATTTACGCTTTTTGACGGCACGCGAAAGCAGAAATCGAAAAGATCTTCAAATGGTTTCTCTTTTCTTGCTTTATATATATCTTTGACTGCTGAGACGCCTACACTTTTTATTGCGCGGAGGCTGTATCTGACAGATCCGTTTTCAACTGTAAACGGAAAACTGCTTTTATTCACTGACGGAGGAAGGATACGAATCCCGCTCCCCTTTGCTTCGTAAAGATATTGAGAGATTTTATCCTCATTGCCAATGACGCTTGTCAGCAATCCGCACATAAAATATAACGGATAATGAGCTTTCAAATACGCAAGCTGGCACCCGATCATGCTGTATGCCACCGCATGGCTTCTGTTAAAGCCATAGTTTGCGAATTTGACGATTAAATCGTAGACCTCATTTGCAGTGTCTACAGAATACTCCTTTTTTAAGCACCCTTCAACAAAATGGCTTCGCTCTCTGTCCAGGATTTCTTTTTTCTTTTTGCTGACCGCCCTTCTCAATAGGTCCGCTTCGCCTAAAGAAAACCCCGCCATACGGGAAGCAATCATCATAATTTGTTCCTGATACACAATGACGCCATATGTATCTTCCAAAATGCTCCTTAAATCTTCATGAGGATAGTGAACAGGCGCCCGGCCGTGTTTACGGTCGATAAATAACGGAATATTTTCCATCGGACCCGGCCGGTACAGTGCATTGACCGCCACAATATCTTCTAGGCCCGAAGGTTTCAGCCGTTTCAAGACGCTTCTCATCCCTGCAGATTCAAGCTGGAAAATGCCTGTCGTATCCCCTTTTGACAGCAAGGAGAACGTTTTGTCATCGCTGTAGGAAATACTTGAAAGATCTATTTTAATATTTTCTTCTTTTTCAATCATTGAAGTGATGGATTCAATAAGTGTCAGATTCCTCAAACCTAAGAAATCCATTTTTAAAAGGCCCAAGTCTTCAAGATGGTCCATCGCGTATTGCGTTAAATAGATCCCTTCATGCCCTTCTTGAAGCGGAACAACATCTGTTAAGGGTTCTTCACTCAGGACAACGCCCGCTGCGTGGGTTGATGCATGCCTTGGCAGCCCTTCTATTTTCCGGGCAATTGAATAGACTTGCTGAAGCAGGCTTGACTCCCGAAGCCGCTTATCCAGCTGCGGTGACTGCTGTCTCGCTTCATCCAGCGTCATGCCCGGTCTTGAAGGAATGAGTTTTGCAAGCTGATCTGCCTCCTTCGGGCTGACGCCGAATACTCTGCCGACGTCCCGGAGCGCCGCCTTTGCCGCAAGTGTTCCAAAGGTGATAATCTGTGCGACGTGCATTGCACCGTATTTCTGCTGAACATATTGAATGACTTCATCCCTTCTAGTATCGGGAAAGTCAATATCAATATCCGGCATGCTGACGCGCTCGGGATTTAAAAATCTTTCAAACAGAAGGTGATGCTTAATCGGGTCAACATCTGTGATATACAGCACATATGCCACAAGAGAACCTGCCGCAGAACCTCTTCCCGGTCCTGTAACAATCCCTTTTTTATGGGCGTGCTTCATAAAATCCCACACGATCAGAAAGTAATCGCTGAACTTCATCCGCTTGATGACATCAAGCTCATATTGAAGACGGCGAAGGTATCGTTCATCAGGCTTGCCGAAACGGCTGCGGAGTCCCTCCATACAGATATCCGTTAAATAATCATCAGCGGACGTTCCGTCTGGGGTCGGAAAAGACGGTAGACGGGTCTGCCCGAGACTGACGTCAACCCGGCATTGTTCCGCGATCTCTACAGAAGCTTGCAGTGCCTCGGGATGCTCTCGATAAATGTTTTGCATTTCTTCGAGTGGTTTCAAATCGAGATCAGGCAAATCTTCAGCGGGTGCATCCGTCAGTTTTTCCCCCGCTTTAATCGCTTTCAAACAACGGTAGGCAGCCTTATCTTCCTTCCTTATGTAATGCACATCGCCTGTGGCCGTAACAGGGATATCCGTTTCTTCTGATAGCTTTAGAATCTGCTCAGACAAGACTTGATTCCCTTTAAAAGGCTGATAGGAGAAATAAAAAGCTCCCTTTCCGAATATAGACTGAAATTCCAGCGAGGCTTGAGCAGCCTGTTCGAACAGCCCTCCTTCAAGAAGTGTTTCAATATATCCTTTTTCGCCGGGCGTTATTGCGATAATCCCTTCTCGATAACTGTGAAGCCATTTCGGCTTCAGTCCGCCTTTTGATTTAGATTGCAGAACGCTGCTGATTTTCAGCAGGTTTTGATAGCCTGTATTTGATTTTGCCAGCAGGACGAGCGGGTATGCTTCAAGCTCGCTGTCATCTGTAAAAACAGAAGCCGTCAAACCGATTATTGGGTTGATCCCTCTCGCCTTGCAAGCTTTATAAAATTGAATAGCTCCGTACATGACATGATCATCTGTCAGCGCCAAAGACGCATATCCGAGCCTGTCAGCTTCACTGACGAGTTCTTCCACAGCCGCGGCGCTGTTTAGCAGGCTATACCCGCTATGCACTTGCAGGTGAACAAAAGACATGCTATCACCTCTTTCTCATTACGATTCATTTCTTCCCTCATTATAAGGCCGGTTTCCAAAAGAAACAAATGTTCTTTTTTGACTCATCATCATACTTGTCCTGAAAGCTCAATATGATATAAAAGGTGAGGTGATAAAGATGGATCAGGAAGCAGGATTTATGGTGAATTTTATCAATAGCTACTTCATTGCGTTAGGGGTGCTGATCGGAGGCGCACTCATTGGAGGGCTCGGAGCATACTTGGCAGGCGAACCCCCGCTTACAGCCATTACAAAGCTTGCCAACCGGTTAAAAATATGGGCGCTTGTCGCAGCTATCGGAGGCACCTTTGATGCGGTATACAGCTTTGAACGCGGCATACTCGAAGGCAATACGAGAGATATCTTTAAACAGCTTCTTTTAATTATTTCGGCCATGGGGGGCGCGCAAAGCGGCTGGCTTATTATATCATGGCTGACTCAGGAGCATCTTTCTTCATGAGGGTCCCCCAGCATTACAAAAAACCGGGATGGCAGCGTTTTTTCGCGGGAATGATGTGCGGAGCCGTAATTAGCTGGTTCTTTTTCCTGTTTACTTACGGAACATTCCAAGAGGAGCAGGTCAGCCTCATCGAAAAGCAAAAAGAGCATGTAAAAGACTTGAACAATCAAATTTCGATCTATCAAGAAGACCTCCATAAACTGAATGAAGATAATAAAAGAAAACTGCTGATTCAAAGCGTCAGCGTCAAATTGCTGAATGGGGATAAATATAAAATATCACAGCCGGATAAAACGAAATTCGAGGAGCATGTAAAGGATGATATTTCAGAGGTGATTACAAAAGACATAGAGAGCGTCTATCAAACAAAGGATCTCTTGAAGCGGACAATTGAAAATAAAGTCTATATGATCAATGAAAAAAAATACGAGGCAACCGTCAGAGAATTGATTATTTATACGAGGCTGACAGTGGAACTTGAAATATCTTTCGCCACATAATTATGGATTTTTTTTAAATTCTCCAAACTTCTGTCGCTTTTTCCCATTCTTTTTTATAAACTATATGTGAGGCTTAATGGCGAAAGGAAGGAGGAAGGGAAATGGAGGTTTACAGTGACCGTCAGTTAGCAAAAGATCAAGCAGCCCGTCTCAGACAAGGTTTTTCTGCATATGCCGAAACAAACTCACTCGCTTCCCTCATCAAAAAAGAACTTCAATCACACAATCTCCAAGTCTACGAGGACCTTACTGATTTCGGCTGCTGGTTCATCCCCGTCACAGATGAACACTAAGAGAGAGGGTCTCCCCTCTACTCGTGTTCTTTACATAATGTTTCCAGATCAGCTAAAATCCGATCAGCTTCATCCCAGCTGTAAATAGAGGCGCCTGAAGCTAACGGATGCCCTCCGCCGTTATATTTCCGGGCAAGTCCGTTAATGACAGGCCCCTTCGAACGGAATCTGACTCTGATTTGATCGTCTTCTTCTACGAAAAACACCCAGGCGCGAATACCTGAGATATTGCCAAGCGTCCCGACAAGCTGCGACGCTTCAGAAGCCGTTGTGCCGAATTTTTCAAGCGTATCCTTTTTGATGAAAACAGAAGCAGCCCCGTTTTCGGACAAAGACACATTTTGAAAGATAAAGCCGTTAAGCTTCACCACATTCAGTTTTGTTTCATACAATTGATTAAATAACTCTGAGGAAGAGAATGGATACTGAATGAGCTCGCCTGCATATTTTAATGTTTTTTCCGTGGTATTCGGAAATAAAAAGCGTCCGGTATCTCCAACAATGCCGGCGTAGATCAGCTCTGCCGCTTTCGTATTCAGCTTCCAGCCGTGCTCTTTTCCTTCTAAATACAGCTCGTAAATCATTTCACTTACTGAGCTGGCGCTTGTATCGACCCAGAGAAGGTCACCGTATGGATCTTCGTTCGGATGGTGGTCGATTTTCATTAGTTTGGCGCCTGAAGGATAACGCTGATCGTCGATTCTTTCTTGATTTGCCGTGTCACAGACAATGACAAGTGCGCCTTCATATGTTTCATTGTCCACCTCATCGAGGGAATATAAAAAAGAGAGGGACGGTTCAGGCGTGCCGACCGCAAAAATATTTTTTTCAGGATATGTTTCACGCAGGATTTCCGTAAGCCCGCACTGTGATCCGTAGGCATCCGGATCAGGACGCACATGTCTATGTAAGATAATCGTGTCATATAATGATATGGTTCTGATCAATTCTGTTTTCATTTGATACTCCTTTATTGTTTTTATTCATTAAATCACATTCTCTGCCGACGGAAAAGAAAAATAACGTCAAAACCAAGCCCGTTTTTGTATAAAATGGGTTTGTAAACTTTTACGATGGAGGATTTCATTTATGCTGGTTCTTGTTTTTTTGATTGGGCTTTCAGCCTGCTTTTATGTGTACTATAAAGTAAAAGGCGTACGGGCAAAGCCATCTTTGGCAAAAGAAATATGTTCAGCAAAATCAAGCATGGCCTTAGGGTCACTAGTCCTGTTCTACGGGCTTAACCAAATGATATTATTCCATTCAGTATTAACGTTAGTAATCGGCGGTATCTTTATCGTCATAGGAGCAGGAAGCGCTTGGGCAGGTTATAAAGCCTTTAGGCATTACAATCCCCTTCACGCCAAAGAAGCTGAAAGAGATCACGCGTAAGGGGCGCCTGAACGTCCCTTAGCTTCTTTCCATCAGCTGAACCATCAGCATCGCTTTAGACACGATATGACCTTGGCTGTGCACTTCCACTTCCATTTTCCCAAACTTTCTGCCGGCCTCCAAGATGCGAGGTTTGACTTCGATGACTGATTCCATCTGCACAGGCTTCAAAAAGAAGATGGTGATGCTCTCTATGACGAGTTCGCCGCGTTTTTTCGAGCGCAAAAATCGGTTTGCCGCTTGCGTCAAAATGGTCGTAAATACGCCATAAGAAATGGTTCCAAGCTGATTTGTCATTTGCGGCGTGACTTCATACTCGTAAACCGTTTGATCTTCTTTATCATCACCCTCATCTTTAAACCCCCTTGAAACGATATCATCAAGCTTCTCCCCGACCTGCGGCTGCTTTTGAATCATTTGAAGAGCTTTCAATACGTCTTGGCGGCTGATCATGCCGATGAGTTTTTGGTGGCCGTCAGTGACGGGAAGCACTTCGATCCCTTCCCATACCATCATTTGCGCAGCTGAAGCGACAGATGTTTTCCCAATAACCGTGACGGGATTTTTGGTCATGACTTTTTCTATAGATGCATTTCGGTCATGGCCAGCAATATCTTTTGATGTCAGAATGCCGTGGATTTTCATTTGATCGTCGACAACTGGGAATCGGCCGTGGCCGGTTTCAAAATTTTTCTCATACCATTTTTCAAGTTTATCCTTTGGCGAAAGATATACCGTGCGGTCAGCGGGTGTTAGGATGTCCTCCACTAAAACAATTTCTTTTTTGATCAGCTGGTCATAAATTGCCCGGTTAATCATCGCGGCAACTGTAAAGGTGTCATAGCTCGTGGATAAAATCGGCAGTTCAAGCTCATCTGCCAGCTGCACAATGCTGTCATCCGTGTTAAAGCCCCCGGTCACCAATACGGCCGCGCCCGCTTCAAGCGCCTGCCTGTGTGCATTGATTCTGTTTCCGACAATCAAAAGATTCCCCGCTGCGGTGTAACGCATCATCGCGTCAAGCTCCATCGCGCCGATGACGAATTTATTCAATGTCTTATGGAGCCCTGCCCTGCCTCCGAGCACTTGTCCGTCTATAACATTTACAACCTCTGCATAGGTAAGCTTTTCAATGTTCTCTTTTTTCTTTTGTTCAATTCTGATTGTGCCCACACGTTCAATCGTGCTGACAAACCCTTTATTCTCTGCTTCCTTGATCGCTCTGTACGCGGTTCCTTCGCTTACTTTCATTTCCTTTGCAATTCTTCGGACAGAAATTTTTTCACCGACAGGCAGTGAATCGATATACGTTAAAATTTGTTCATGCTTCGTTGCCAAGCCTTTCACCTCTAAGGACAGTCTTCTTGTTTTTATTATAAGGTTTCAAAGGATTTATACGCAATGAGGCTGGAAAATAAAAAACCATCTCCTAGAGATGGTTTCACGGTTTAAAGCTCGATCGTCTCACCGACCGACATGACTTTGCCGACTCCGCCCGGCAGGCTGTCAGCGAATGCTTCTGGGTCTTGTTCGATGACCGGGAATGTATTGTAATGCACCGGCACGACCTGTTTTGCGCGCAGCCATTCAGCGGCAAGCTTGGCGTCTTCAGGCCCCATCGTAAAGTTATCGCCAATCGGCAGGAAAGCAAGGTCGATATGATTCAATTCGCCAATGAGTTTCATATCAGAGAAAAGAGCCGTATCGCCCGCGTGGAAAATCGTTTTATCTTCTACAGTCAGCAAAATACCGGCAGGCATGCCTGTGTAAGTGATCGTTTTGTTTTCTTCATCTGTGATGGCTGATCCATGAAAGGCCTGTGTAAGCTTCACTTTTCCAAAATCGAACTGGCGGGAGCCGCCAATATGCATTGGATGAACATTCAAGCCTTTCCAGCCTAAGTACACAGCGAGCTCGTTCGGGGCTATAACCAACGCGTTATTTTGCTTGGCGATTTGTTCAGTATCACCGACATGGTCATTGTGGCCGTGCGTTAATAAGATGACATCCGCTTTTACATCCTCCGGCTTTATATCCGTTAATGAATTCCCTGTTAAAAACGGATCAAAAATAATATGATGGTCCTTCGTTTCCACTGTGATTACAGAATGTCCGTGATATGTCACTTTCATTTCTTTCACCTCGTCACATGATTTTGATTTTTTTATTTTCCCTTTTTAAAAAGCTGAAAAACTTATGTTGTTTGATTCTTGTTAATGACATTGAGGCCTCCGGTGGCTTCAATGACAGTCCCTGTCACAAGGTCTGAGTTCTCCTCACACAAGAAAGCGATAATCCGGGCGATATCCTCGCCTGTACCGGATCTTCCTATCGGCGTTTTTTCTTTGCCGATTCGCATTCTGGCTTCCTCTATCGATGCTTCTTTCATGTCGCCGACAATGTCTCCCGGGCAAACCATGTTGGCGGTTATGCCGAATTCGGCTTCTTCAATGGCAATTGTCTTCGTCAAAGAAGCCAAGCCCACTTTCGCAGCGCCAAATGCCGATCGGTGAAGCCAGCCGGGCGCGTGAGCCGCACCTTGGAATCCGTACGTAATGATGCGTCCAAATTGCTGTTTTCTCATAATAGGAATAACCGCTTTGAATAAATGAAAGACGGCGCTTAAATTTCCTTCCAGCATGCCATACCATTCATCATCAGTATAATCGGCTAACTTTTTACGTTCAAATATGTATGGTCCCGCGTTGTTAATCAAAAAGTCGATCCTTCCGAAGCGGTTTAAGGCAGCCTCTGCAATACGCAGCAGATCTTCTTTTTTGGTGACATCACCTTTTACAAATTGCAGCCGGTCAAGACAATCGGAACAGGCTTCCTTCAGGCGGCTGACTGCCTCCTCATCCTGTCTGTAATTGACTGTTACTGAATACCCCTTTGCAAGCAACGTTTCAGTCACTTTGCGGCCTAAACCCTTCGAACCGGCAGTAATTAAAGCATGTCGCACATGAATACCTCCCAAAGCAACGTCGCCGCTTTCAATAAAGTGTTTCTTCTTCTACTTTACTATAAAAGGCTTGCAATATCACTTTTTACACTTTGGCATACAAAAAAAGCTGCCTGTACAGACAGCTTATTCTGCAGGAGATGAAGACTCCTGATCAGGCATATCGACATAACCGCTTTGATACGCTTCTGAAATGAGCCTTGTTGTCTCCTGGCTTTCTTGTTCATCATAAATATAGCGTTCCGGTTCTTTTTTCATCATTCTGCCTCCCATCATTATAGAGGTAGGTTGGCTATAATGACGGGATTTTATGAAGGAAATTTTAACAAACTCCAGCTGCCACGCAAGCTTTCGCTTTTTCAAGCGCCTGCTTTACCTGTTTGAATCCGGTGCCCCCGGCGCTCATTCTTTTTTCAACTGCGTAGTAAGGGTCTAACACAGTGTAAATATCTTCTTCGAATAGTGTACTCGCCTGCTGAAACTCGCCAAACGGCATATGGCTTAAATAGATCCCTCTTTCGATGCATGTGTACACAAGTTTCCCGACCACTTCATGCGCTTCTCTGAACGGCATTCCCTTTTTAGCTAAATAATCAGCCAGTTCCGTCGCATTTGAAAAGTCTTGTTTTGTCGCTTGCTTCATGACGTCTTTGTTTACAGTCATTGTTTGGATCATGCCTGTGAAGATTTGCAGACTGCCCTCCACCGTTTTCACCGTGTCAAACATGCCCTCTTTGTCTTCCTGCAGATCTTTGTTGTAAGCGAGCGGAAGTCCTTTCATGATCGTAAACAGCCCCATCATATCGCCGTATACGCGTCCTGTTTTGCCGCGGATCAGCTCCGCCATATCAGGATTTTTCTTTTGCGGCATCATGCTGCTTCCTGTTGCGTACGTATCGTCAAGCTCGATGAATTTAAACTCCTGCGAGCACCATAAAATGATTTCTTCAGAGAAACGGGATAGGTGCATCATCAGCATACTGCTGTTGCTTAAAAACTCCAAAATGAAGTCTCTGTCGCTGACGCCGTCCAAGCTGTTTTCATAAATGGCATCAAAGCCGAGCAGTTCTGCTGAATAATCACGGTCAATTGGGAAGGTTGTTCCCGCGAGCGCCCCGCAGCCGAGCGGAGATTTGTTAATCCGCTTCATCGAATCCTGAAAACGCTCCTTGTCGCGCTCAAGCATCCAGAAATACGCAAGCAGATGGTGAGCGAATGAAATCGGCTGGGCGCGCTGCAGATGTGTGTAGCCCGGCAGAATCGTTTCAACGTTCGCTTCCGCCTTTTCAATCAGCGCACTTTGGAATGCCTCAATCAGCTCGATGATGTGGCCGACATGATTCTTCAAGTATAAATGCATGTCAGTCGCCACCTGGTCATTCCGACTTCTGCCGGTATGCAGCTTGCCGCCAAGAGGACCGATTTCGTCAATGAGCATTTTCTCAATGTTCAAATGAATATCCTCATAATCGACTGAGAATTCCAATGTTCCCTCCTCTGCTTTTTGCAAAAGGGTATTCAGGCCCTCTCGGATTTTCAGCTCTTCTTCTGCTGTCAGAATACCGCATTTTTTCAGCATGGCAGCATGTGCGAGAGACCCTGTAATGTCTTCAGCAACTAAATGTTGGTCAAATGATATGGACGCGCCGAACTCGTCGACCCATTTTTCCGGTGTTTTTTGAAATCGGCCTCCCCAAAGCTTCTTCATGCTTTAATCTGCTCCTTCTTTTTCACGATGCTGTTCACTTTTGTCGGAAGTCCCCAAAGCTCGATAAATCCGATTGCTGCATGGTGATCAAATGCATCGTCTTTTGTATATGTTGCAAGTTTTTCATCATATAGAGAGTATTCCGATTTACGTCCTTCTACAATTGCATGGCCTTTAAACAGCTTCACGCGGACAATGCCTGTGACATGCTTTTGCGTTTCTTTTAAGAAAGCGTGCAGCGCGTCTTTTAACGGCGAGAACCATAAGCCGTTATAAATGATTTCTGACATTTTTTGCTCGATGATCGGTTTAAAGTGGGCTACCTCTTTCACCAGTGTCAAATCTTCTAATTCTTTATGCGCTTTGATCAGTGTCATCGCACCAGGGCATTCGTATACTTCCCGGGATTTAATGCCGACGAGGCGGTTTTCCACGTGGTCGATACGTCCGACACCGTGCGCCCCCGCCATTTCATTCAGCTTCAAGATCAGCTCAGAAAGCGAGTAGGAAACACCGTCAATGGAGACAGGCACGCCCTGTTCAAATGCAATTTCAATCACTTCCGGCGTGTCCGGCGTTTTTTCCAGCGGAGCTGTTAAATCGTATGCACCTTCTGGCGGCGCCGCCCATGGATCTTCTAAAATGCCGCACTCATTGGCGCGTCCCCAGAGGTTTTGGTCGATAGAATACGGGCTGTCAAGATTGATCGGAATCGGAATGCCGCGGCTAGCCGCATATTCAATTTCTTCTTCACGTGACCACTGCCATTCGCGAACCGGCGCGATGACTTCAAGGTCAGGGTTTAATGATTTAATGGAGACTTCGAAACGAACCTGGTCATTTCCTTTCCCTGTGCATCCGTGGGCAATCGCCTGTGCATCTTCTTTTTCCGCTATTTCAACCAGTTTTTTCGCGATCAGCGGTCGAGATAATGCCGAAACAAGCGGGTATTTTCCTTCATACATCGTGTGGGCCTGCAAAGAAATAAGCGCGTAGTCCTGTGCAAATTCTTCTTTTGCATCGATCACGTAGGAGTTTGTCGCGCCGACTTCAAGCGCTTTCTGCTGAACAAATGCCAAATCTTTGCCCTCACCGACATCCAGACAGCAGGCGATTACATTATATCCTTGCTCCTGAAGCCATTTTATTGCGACGGAAGTATCAAGACCCCCTGAGTATGCTAATACGACTTTTTTCTGTTCTGACA
The DNA here is from genome assembly GCF_037975425.1 of Bacillus sp. FSL R5-0416. NCBI lineage: Bacteria > Bacillati > Bacillota > Bacilli > Caryophanales > Bacillaceae > Bacillus > Bacillus sp. FSL R5-0416. The sequence goes on from NZ_CP150252.1 coordinate 2,994,325, forward strand.
TGATAAAATTCCCCTCTCAACCGTGTTTCTATTTTGTATAAAAATAAATTATATTTAATAAAAATACATTTTGTATGTATACACTTTAACAAGTACGTTTCGTTTTTTCAAGCCTTTTATAAAAAAAACTTCACCTAAATTTCAGGTGAAGTTTCATAGTATTTATTCATTTACTTGTCTTTTCTGATTTCTCTGACCACATGCGCAAGTTCGGGAATAATCAGCTTATTCATTGCCAGCTTTACCGCGCCGCTTGAGCCTGGCGTTGAGAAAACAGCGGTATGCTGAATGACGCCGGCAGTTGCTCTCGACATGATTGCGGCAGGGCCGATATCCTCTGTATAACTCAGCATCCTGAATATTTCTCCAAAGCCGGGCAGTTCTTTCGAAAACAGCGGCGTAATGGCTTCAATTGTGACATCACGATCTGCTATGCCTGTCCCTCCGTTTAAGAGTACCGCGTCTGTCTGTTCATCCATGCAGCCCGCAAGCACTGACCGCTGCAAAGCATCCTTTTCGTCTTTTACAATTTCATATGCGGCAATATGATGACCGGCTTCTTCTAAAAACGAGATCATCAGCTTGCCGCTTTTATCGGTTTCCTCTGTCCTCGTGTCACTGACAGTAATCACTTTGCAACGAACGATATCGGGAGCTTCTTGTTTATGCTCTTGAACACTCATTGGCCCACCTCTTTTATGTTTTCTGTCTGTCACTATCATGCATCAACAAAAAAGCACATTCAAGAGAATGTGCTTTCATGCGATTTATTTTGCTAAACGAACAACGTCGCGCGCAATCATGACTTCTTCATCAGTCGGAATGATCATGACTTTTACTGGAGAATGCGGATAGCTGATGAAAGCTTCCTCGCCGCGCACGTTATTAAGCGCAGGATCCCAGTATACGCCCATGAATTCTAAACCGCGAAGAACGCGTTCTCTGACTTCCACACTGTTTTCACCGATACCGGCAGTAAAGATGATCGCATCGACACCGCTCATTCTTGCAGCGTAAGAACCGATGTATTTGTGGATTCTGCTTGCGAATACTTCAAGAGCCGTTTCCGCGCGCTCATTTCCTTCTTTCGTTGCTTCAACGATGTCACGAAGATCGCTTGAGAAACCGGAAATGCCGAGCAGTCCGCTTTTTTTGTTTAATGTATTCAGTACTTCGTCAGCCGTTTGGCCTGTTTTCTCCATGATGTATGGGATCAGGGCAGGGTCGATGTTTCCAGAGCGTGTGCCCATTGCTACACCGGCAAGCGGCGTAAAGCCCATGGATGTGTCAATAGATTTTCCGCCTTCAACAGCCGCAATACTTGCTCCGTTTCCAAGGTGGCAGGAAATCAGGCGCAAGTCTTTTAACGGACGGCCGAGAAGCTCTGCCGCACGCTCAGTTACATATTTATGTGAAGTGCCGTGGAAGCCGTATTTACGGATGCCGAATTTTTCATAGTATTCATACGGCAAGCTGTACAGGTAAGACTGCTCAGGCATTGTTTGGTGGAATGCCGTATCAAATACAGCTACCGCAGGAACATTTGGAAGCACTTCTTTGAACGCTTTAATTCCAACGATATTTGCCGGATTGTGAAGCGGTGCCAATTCAGAAATATCTTCGATTTCCTTAATGGTTTCATCCGTTAATAAAACAGAATCGCTGAATTTTTCTCCGCCGTGAACGACACGATGGCCAATTCCGTCAATTTCATTCAAGTCTTTAATAATGCCGAATTCCGTTAACTTATTCAGCAGCATTTTAACAGCTACCGCATGATCTGGAATATCAGTTACTTCTGTATTTTTTTCGCCGTTCACAGAAATTGTGAATACGCTGTCGGCGATACCGATTCGTTCAACTAAACCCTTCGTTAAAACGGTTTCTGAAGGCATTTCGAAAAGCTGAAATTTCAAAGACGAGCTTCCTGCGTTAATTGCAATAATTTTGGACATGATTGACGCTCCTTTATACTCTGTATCAACAACTTCGTTTTTCGTACTTTTTTCCCGGTGAATATCAACATCTTCTCCGAAAAATATCTGACTTTTCCATTTAAACATTGTCATGTCGGCTTTTCAAGTCAACTTGCGTATTGATAACGCTTACAATAAGAAGTCGTTATTTTCAGACACATTCCCTATAGGTTTTGTATTGATGAACGCTTACAATTTGCGGTTTTTCCCTCTGTATTTTGTGTTTCAAAGCTGGATTCAATTCGTCAAGTCCGGTCTTCAAAAGCATAAATAAAAGCAGCTTAGGCATCGACCTCATACGGCTGCCTAAGCTGCTTTTAAAACACTTACTTTTCTTTTTTAAACCATTCATCAAATTGAGCCATCATATCAAGCATCGCCTTTTGATTGGAGAAAGACGGAAGATTCGCAAGCAGAATTTGCCCCGGCGCTTTCGTATTCTCTCCTTGTTTCTGAAGCACAAGGATGCTTTTGGCATGAGCTTCGTCTTTAAAAATAGATTTTGGCAGCTGCAACAGTGCGTTGATATGAACCTTATCTTTGAAAAACTGTTTCAGCTTGCCGCTTTGGGAGCTCTCAAACAAATGATTCGGAATCATAAAAAATAAGTAGCCGCCCGGTTTGGTATGCTTGACGCTCTGTTCAATAAACAGATGATGAGCGAAGGAATGGCCTTCGTCAGCTTTGAGCTCAAACGCTTCTGCTCCTTCGTCATTCGGATAATAGCCGACTGGCAGATCACAAATGACCGTGTCAACTGGATCGATAAACAACGGCTCAAGGCTGTCTTGGTGGAAAAGCTCAAGCTCTTTTTTCAGAAGGTTCGCTTGGGCATAGGCGATCTTCAAGAGCACATCATCAATTTCAATGCCAAAGCTGTTTGCCGTTTTTTCAGACAGCTGGTTCAGCACGGTAAACAGAAGGTTCCCAGTTCCCAAGGCTGGATCAAGAATGGTCAGTTCCTTTTTGTCCGCCATAAACTTATTCACCAAATAGCTGATGAAAAGCCCGATCGTATCCGGCGTCATTTGTCTGTTTGGATGGGAGATATCTTTCATTCCTTTAAGGACGGCAAGCTGAAAAGCCTTGCGTACCCACTCATGCTCATACGTGCCGAATTCCGCTTTTTCAAGCAGAGCCTGAAGTTGTTTGGTTTTCTGATCAGCAGGCAGTTTCAGCTGATCCGTTTTTTCAAGAAAATACATTTCTCCTGCTTCGGCCAGCGCCTCTATATATGAAATCTGCAATTCATTCTTTATCATAATCGCGGCTTCGTTTAACAGCTCATACACCGCACCTACATGGTCTTTTTGCATATTGTGTTCCTCCTTGCCATGAAAAAAGCTCCGGCGGCAGCCTGGAGCTTTTTTCCCTGCTTACTTCACTAATGCCTTAGCAGCCTCAATTGGCTTTTCATAGTTCGGGTGGTTTGTTGCTTCGCTTACATATTCAGCGTAAACGACTTTTCCGTTTTCATCAAGGACAAATACGGAACGCGCAAGCAGACGAAGTTCTTTAATATACACACCGAACGCTTCACCAAATGACATATCTCTGTGGTCAGACAGTGTTTCCACTTTGTCAATTCCGTTAGCGCCGCACCAGCGCGCTTGCGCAAATGGAAGGTCTGCACTGATTGTGTAGACGTTGACATCTCCAAGCTTTGCAGCTTCTTCGTTAAAACGGCGTGTTTGTGCATCACAAACACCTGTATCAATTGAAGGGATAACAGAAATAATCGTTACCTTTCCTTTCATGTCAGCTAACGATTTTTCTTCAAGGCTGTTAGTCAGCACTGTGAAATCAGGAGCTTGATCTCCTACCTTCACTTCTTGTCCGACAAGTGTAACCGGACCGCCTTTGAATGTAATTTCAGCCATTATAATTCCTCCCTTTTGTATGTATGTCTCTATCATAGTAAAGTTTCCTGCAAACTGCAAAGTTTATGCCAAAAAAAAGTTAACTGCGGCCAGCGCAGTTAACCTTTTTTAATAATTCATATTGTTCATTTGGTTTTGATTTTGGCCCTGGCCTTGGTTTTTGTTATTTTTCTTGAACATTTGCTGGATGCGCTCGAGTGTTTGAGGGGCTGCGTCTAAAATTTTCTCTATTAAATGGGTATTTTCATCTAAATGAAGCATTCTGATGCCTGTCGATCCGACAATTAAAAACGCGATCGGCGTAATGGACACACCGCCCCCGCTTCCGCCTCCGAAAGGAAGTTTCTGTTCTCTTGTCTCATCGTCTTCCGATTTCTTTTCGGCCGGCTTTCCGCCAAACTCGCTTCCGCCTGCGGCGAATCCGAATCCAACTTTAGAAACAGTTAAAATCACACTTCCATCAGGCGTTTCTACTGGATCTCCGATGATGGTGTTAACATCAATCATTTCCTTCAAGTTTTCCATTGCGGTTTTCATTAAACCTTGGATGGGATGGTCTGCCATATACGCTTCCTCCTTAAACTGATGAATCATTCTTTGAAGTCATTCTAGCCGACGGATTCTTCTTTAATACGGATAGCTCCCGTCCGTATTTGACGAATTTGAAAGCTGCAAGCATAGCATGTCCAAAGCGAAAAAAGAATATACACTGAAAATGGGTCTTGGAAACAGGGACTTGAAACGACGGGATCACCTCATAGACAGGTTTATTCACAAAGTCCAGGTGGTCGTAGAGCATTGCTGCGATACCGCCCTTCACACCCCATACAGCACCTGTTAACACACCTGTCACTGCCGCGTCCTGAATTCCGATTACTGTAACCCATTCTAGTTTTGTGATATGTAAATGCGCGAGAAAAGACGCGCTGATTTTTCGCAGTCTGGTAACCTGATGCAAAAGCATTTCAATTTTATTAATGCTTTGCTGCACATCATTTTGTGTAATTTTTTTCTTTCCGCTGCTTTTTTTCATTTTAGATTCAGTTTTTTGTTTGATATCCACTGTTCCGTCTTCTTTGTTCACCTTAATCGCCGGAATTGTTTTTTTGATCCTTATAAGGCCAAACAGCGCCGTAATCTTCAAGGTCAATTTGTCATTATCAGCGGCATGAAGATACTCCAGCGCGACATGGATTTTCATTCTGAGAAGCAGTACGATCCCTATGAGAATAAGAATGGCTGTCAGTACATACACCATATTCTTCACTTCCTCTAGGAGCATTATCGCCAATTCCTAAAAAAATAAACCCGGACGGAGGTCCGGGTTATCGGTTATTTGCGGTATAATTTTTCATGCACCACGGTGGTATCCGCGATGTAATCATGAATCCCTTGTTTTGTAGGTGAAAAAGCAACAACGATATATAAAATCCAAATCTTATCAATATACCGTCCCACCACTTCACGAAAAATCACTGTACTCCATGTCAGCTTGCTATCTCGCTTCACAGAAACCACTTTGAGGCCGAACACCATTTTACCAAGCGTCTGCCTGAAGTATTTAGTCATGAGTGCGAAGTAGGCAAGATACACAATAAGCGTTGTCACACTGTAAGCCGAGAAGGTAAACATACCGGATGTTTTCGGCAGATCCAATACGGTAAAGAGGGGAGAAACGAGCAAATGGTTTAATCCCCATATCACGAGCCAATCAAGCAGGAAAGCCCAGAAACGAACCCAAAAGCCAGCATAGGCATGTGTCAGCTGCTCCGCTTCTTGCGGGCCTTTGATGTCATTGCGCTCTAACTCTTCATATGTCGCGTCCATTATTGTTCCCTCCTACTTCGCATAGAGATACATCATTCTCGGCGAACCGGATTGCGATAGAATTTCTCTCATATTCAAAAAATCAATTTCACTTTTAAACATTTTGTTCGCGCCCATGGAAAACAGTGAGCCTAATCCGAAGCTTTCCTCATAAGAAATGACAGAGGCGTTTTTCAAATCCTTGTGATCCTTTTTCATGGCCGTAATGGTATCGTCATAAAAACCAAGCTCATCAACGAGGTTCAGTTTTTTCGCCTGCCGTCCGTCATACACGCGGCCGTCCGCAATTTTCTTTACCTCTGCTTTCGGCATGCTGCGCCCTTTTGAAATGACATCAACAAAGCCTTCATACGAATTATCAACCATCGATTGCATGATGTTTTTTTCTTCTTTCGTCATCTCACGGGAAGGAGACATAATGTCCTTATGGGCCCCGCTCTTAATCGTTTCAAAAGAAATGCCAAGCTTATCGGCAAGCTTTGAATAATTGACGCTTTCCATAATGACGCCGAGTGACCCGGTCAGGGTTTCCGGTGTCGCAAAAATCTTATCAGCCGCTGTTGAGATGTAATAGCCTCCTGATGCTGCCATCGAACCCATTGACACGTAAATCGGTTTTTTCGTTTCTTTCTTGATTTCTTCCAGTTTCTTATGTATTTCAGCACTTTCATACACTCCGCCACCCGGAGAATTCACCTTCAGAACGATACCTTTGACCGTCTTGTCATCTTTTGCGCGCTCAAGGTTTTTTAAGAACGTTCTGTGGTTATATCCGTCTGCACCAAGCAGACTGCTTGAGTCTCCATTATCCTGAATGGTGCCGCTGACCTCTAATACGGCAATTTTACTTGAGAGACTGCCGTTTTCCAGCGTCTTTTCCTGCGATTCATCCGTCAGTGATGTGAGATCCGTTTGAGCGCCTTTGACGCTTTCAAAGAAACTCATAGAGATGCTGACGATAATAGACACGCCGAAAATCCCCAGAGCAATCACTAATGCAATCCATCTTTTTGCATTCATTTTTTCTCCTCCTTTTTCCCAAACTCTCTCATTATACGATTCAATATGAAAAATGTTTCACTTCATGAGAAAGCTCCGGCTTAACGGGCTGCCGGCAAACGTGGTACACTTATGGCCAAAGGTATTTTATCACAAATACTGGATAGCAGAAAAACTTAAATATGACAGCAAAGGGGAAATGGGATATGACCGATCAACGCCGTAATGTTTATTTTTTTCACAAACAGGATCAGGAAACGAACGAACAAGCCCACTCGTTAACACAATTGGCGGAAGAGCATGGATTTACCGTTGTGAACCAGCACTCAGACGCCAATATTATCGCTAGCATTGGCGGGGACGGCACATTTTTGCAGGCAGTTAGAAAGACGAATTTTCGTGACGACTGCTTGTACGTCGGCATTACCAAAAAGGGGAAAGCTCATTTATATTGCGACTTTCATAGTGATGAGCGAGAAAAAATGGTCGATGCAATGACGTTCGAACAAATTGAAGTGAGAAAATACCCGCTGATTGAAGTGACAGTGGACCACGCCAGTCCTTTTCACTGCTTAAACGAGGTATCCATCCGCTCAAGCATCATTAAAACCTTTGTGATGGACGTGCTGATTGACGATCTGCACTTTGAAACATTTAGAGGTGACGGGATGATTATCTCAACGCCTACAGGCAGCACCGCCTATAACAAATCTGTTGCAGGAGCGGTTGTTGATCCATTGCTTCCATGCATGCAGGTATCAGAGCTTGCATCCCTTAACAATAATACCTACCGGACACTCGGCTCGCCATTTGTCCTCAGCTCTGACCGAAAGCTGACCCTTCGTGTGGTGCAGGACGGCAACGAACACCCAATCATCGGTTTGGACAATGAAGCACTCAGCACGAGAAATGTGAAAACGATCGAAATCAAACTGTCTAATAAGAAAATCAAAACAGTCAAACTAAAGGACAATTCATTTTGGGAAAAAGTGAAGCGTACTTTTTTATAGAAAATAAAAGGACAGGCTGCTGCCTGTCCTTTTATGATTTCTCATATACAATCTGGCCGTTAATCACGGTTTTTTTAATATCTAAAAGATGAAGCTGTGCGGGGTCAATGGCAAACGGATCACCACTGAGAACTGTAAAATCCGCGTCATAGCCTTCCGCAATTTTCCCGCGTGACTTCTCTTTATAAATGATACCGGCGCTACCTTCTGTATAAAGCTTTATCGCTTCATATACAGGTAAACATTCACTTTCATTATAGCTTGGCCCGTTTTGCTCATGACTGCTTTTCCTGAGGACCGCGGACTGGATCCCTAGAAGCGGGTCAACAGGCTCAATCGGGGCGTCTGAACCGCCCGCGCATAAAATGCCTTTAGATATGAGGGTTTTCCAGGCAAATGCAGTCTTCATCCGGTCTTTTCCGAGACGGTCAATGACCCACGGAAAGTCGCTTGCAACGAAATGCGGCTGAAGATCAAGTGCGATCGGCATGCGTGCTGCTCTCTCGATTAATTCGTTATCAAGCACTTGGGCATGAATAAGCCGATCATGCCGGCCGTTTTTGGGCGGATGCTTTTCAATTGCGTTCAGCACTTTTTCAAAAGCAAGATCGCCGATTGCATGAACAGCAACCTCCATCCCTTTTTCTCTCGCTTTGCGAATGAGCCGGCCAAGGGTTTCGTCATCGTGAACCTGAACACCATTTGTTGATGGATCATCCTGATATGGTTCTTTCAACAAAGCCGTTCTCCCGCCAAGCGCCCCGTCCGCAAAGATTTTCATCGCACCAAACTCCACATAAGGGCCGGACGGCTTATCCAGCTGCTCCCATCGATCGACCGCTTCATGATGAACGAGCAAATGGCAGCGGAACGGATACTTTCCGCCAGCGGCAGCTTTCTCATAAGCTTTCAACGGCACCGAAACATCACCATAATAGGACAAGTCTTCCGAATGACCGCCCGTCAGGCCTTTTGTCCAGCAATCCTTTATTCCAGCCGTTAATGCCTCATCAACATAGTGCTGGGAGACTGGCGGGACAGCCTTCAGAATCAAATCCTGCGCCTTATCAAACAGGAGTCCGGTCGGCTCGCCATTTGCATCTTTTACGATGACTCCGCCGTCAGGATCAGGAGTATTTCTTGAAATTCCCGCTGCTTGAAGAGCCGCAGAATTGACAGCTATTGCATGCCGGCATATACGCTTGAGCAAGACGGGCCTGTCAGGAAACAGGCGATCAAGATCATGCTTAGTCAAGTAGTCAGGTGTCTCAAACTGATTTTCATTCCAGCCTTCTCCAATGAGCCAATCGTTTTTAGGAAGCTGCCGCTCTCTTTCCTTCGCAGCCTGTAAAATTGAATCTTTCGACGTCAGTGCGGACAGATCGAGCTGAAGCTGTTTCTCACCGTGGCCGATCAAATGTAGATGGCTGTCAACAAAACCGGGGAACATCACTGCTCCGTTCAGGCTGATTTCTTCTGTTTCCGGCGACCCGTACTTTTCCTTCAAACGTTCATAGCTGCCGGTGCCTTTTATGACACCATCCTCAACATAAACTGCCTCAGTCCGATCGCCTTCTTTGAGCATCGTATAAATGAAACCGCCGTGCCATATCGCCTTCATTCACGTTCACTCTCTTTCTTTATGCCTTTTTATTGGCTTTGAGCTGTTCTTCACGTTTTCTTAATTCCACTCGTCTGATTTTTGCAGAAGCCGTTTTAGGCAGGCTTTCCACAAATTCAATTTCTCTAGGATATTTGTATGGAGCGGTAATCGTCTTCACATGGTTTTGCAGCATTTTGACAAGCTCATCACTGCGTTTTTCATGATTTTGCAGGACAACATATGCCTTTACAATGGAGCCTCTGATTTCATCAGGGCTCGCGACAACAGCACATTCTTTTACTTCTGGGTGCTTAACAAGCGCGTCTTCCACCTCGAAAGGCCCGATCGTATAGCCGGAGCTGATAATAATATCGTCATTTCGGCTTTCAAACCAGAAGTAACCTTCCTCATCTTTTCTTGCTCTGTCTCCCGTTAGGAAATAATCGCCGCGAATTTGTGTTTTCATTCTTTCCGGATCTTTAAAATACTCTTTAAAGAGCGCAGGCGTACTGAGGTGAACAGCGATATCGCCAACCTCACCAGGTTTGCAGATTTCACCGTCTTCATTTATGATCTCCACCTGATTTCCCGGTGTCGGTTTTCCCATGCTTCCCGGTTTAATAGGCGTATCTTTCAAAACACCAACCAAAAGCGTGCTTTCTGTTTGGCCATATCCGTCCCGTACCTTAATGCCAAAGTGCTTTTGGAAAACATCAATGACTTCACGATTGAGCGGCTCACCTGCGGAAACAGCGCTGTGCAGGGCAGAAAGATCAAAACGGTCCAAGCCTTCAACCTTCGCCATTAAGCGGTATTCTGTCGGCGTGCAGCAGAAAACATTGATTTTGTAGCGATTTAAAAGCTCTAGATATTTTTCTGCTTTGAATCTGCCGTGGTACACAAAACCGGTTGCTCCGCTGCCAAGCACCGCTAAAAACGGACTCCATACCCACTTTTGCCAGCCAGGGGCAGCAGTTGCCCAGACGATATCCTTTTCAGAAATATCAAGCCAAGCGCCGGCAGAAGTTTTTAAATGAGCAAATGCCCATCCATGTGTATGTACAACACCTTTCGGCTGACCTGTTGTCCCGGATGTATAAGATAAGAAAGCCATATCATCTCTTGTTGTGTCAGCTGTTTTAAATTGGCTTCCGTCCGCTTCAATTGATAAGAGGTTTTTCCAGCCGGCATCATTTTCACCAATAGACAGTGTAATCAGTTTGTCAGTCGTACTGACATCCCGGAAAGCGCCAATAAATTCTGAGTAGACGATAGCGCCTTTTACCTCTGCATGTTCAATCCGGTATTCAAGATCTTTCGCGCGAAGCATTTCTGAGCACGGAATGACAACCATTCCTGATTTCAGGATAGCCAAATAAACAGCATAGGCTTCAAGCACCCGCGGAACCATTACAATCAGCTTGTCTCCCTTTTTAAATCCAAGATCAGCTAAGGCCGCTCCGATTTTATTTGTTTCTTCCATCAGCTTTTCATACGACCAAGATTCTTGCTTGCCCGACTCGTCCTCCCACAGAAGAGCGGTTTTTTGTCCAGCAGCACTGAACTTTTCCATTTCATTCACTAAATTATATTGCACAGGGGCAATTAAATCTTCACGTTTTAACACGAACAACTCCTCACTTTCTCCACCCATTATACATAAATACAGGCTCTTTCCGTAAGGATATGCCTAAAAGCAACCTCTGTAAACATAGATTTTATAGGCCGCTGGTCCTTTTTTATATGTAAAAAATGAAAAAGAGTGGGGATACCCCCACTCCTAAGCCATTATGTGAAATTGTAAATTAGAATTGTCCTCCGCCCATGTTTTGTTGAGCAAAAGATACAAGACGTTTTGTGATCTCTCCTCCAACAGAACCGTTAGCGCGAGAAGTTGTGTCTGCTCCAAGGTTTACACCGAATTCAGAAGCGATTTCTAATTTCATTTGGTCGATCGCTTGAGCAGCTCCTGGTACTAAAAGGTTGTTGCTGTTACCTGAGTTATTGTTAGCCATGTGTCTCACCTCCTTGTGAGTATAGAATGTGTCAAAACACATGGCTTCATTCAGAAAAACTTTGGTAATTGTATACAGGAGCTGAAAATTGATTTAAAAGAGTTCAGCGAATTTATCGTTAGCTTCTTGTTCGCTATACAGGGTCATTGTCTCAATGTTATCTACCGCTTCTTGAATATACGGCTCGAAATCAACAAAGCTTTCAAAGTGTTCAATTTTCTCTTTTTTAGGGCGTGTTTTCGGGCTTGGCGGTGTAAAGATCGTGCAACAGTCTTCAAACGGCTGAATGCTTGTCTCATATGTGCCAATTTCCCGTGATTTTTCGATGATTTCTGTTTTGTCCATGGCGATTAGCGGACGCAAAATCGGTGTTGACGTCACCGCATTAATTGCATACATGCTTTCAAGCGTTTGGCTCGCTACCTGACCGAGGCTTTCTCCCGTAATAATGGCAAGCCCGTTTCTCTTTTCTCTGATTCTGTCGGCTATCTGAAGCATGAGGCGGCGGGTTGCCGTCATTGTGTAATTTTCAGGAATTTGTTTTTGGATGAGCTCTTGCGTTTTTGTAAATGGAACAATATGAAGTGTCATGCTTCCCCCAAAACGGGACAGACATTTCGCCAGATCCATTACCTTTTGCTTTGCGCGCTCGCTTGTGTATGGCGGGCTGAAGAAATGAACAGCTTCTACCGACAATCCCCGTTTCATCGCATAAAAACCGGCCACAGGGCTGTCAAAACCGCCAGAAAGCATCAGCATCGCTTTTCCTGCTGAACCAACTGGCAGCCCGCCTGCACCTTTTTCATCACGAATTGTCAAAAATGTTGCTTCTTCCCTGATTTCGATTCTGAGCGGGATGTCTGGGTTGCGAACATCGACCGTCAATCCTTCTGTATTTCGCAAAATATGGCCGCCGATTTCAGCGTTCATCTGGTTTGTATCTAATTCAAATTGCTTATACGCTCTCTTTGTCGCGACTTTAAACGTATCACCTGGTTTATACTGATCTTTGATAGCCTTTAGTGCGGTTGCCTTAATATCATCAAGGCGGCTGTCACATTTAATTGCCAGGCTGAAGCTTTGAATCCCAAACACTTGCTTTAAATGAGGAAAAAGAGCCTCAGGATCCTCTCCATTTAATGTAATCGTCATACGATCCCTGTTGGAAAAGTATTTTAAATTCGGATAGTCTTTCAAAACGAGTCTGATGTTTTGTTTTAAGCGCTCAATAAAGCTTTTTCTGTTTTTGCCTTTGGTCGAAATTTCCCCAAAACGAATTAATATATGATCGTAATTCATGTTCTACCTCATCATTTTCCTTAATTTTTTGATGCCAGGACGAAGCGCGTTCATAAACGGTTCTGCCACATCGCTTGTCTGGCTGTAATTTAAACTGATTCTGATGCTGCTTCCGGCAATCTGCTCTCCTTTGCCCATCTCTAAGAGAACCTTGCTGGGCTTATGTTCTTTTGCCGAGCAAGCCGATGTTGTGGAGACGAAAATATCCTGTTCCTCAAGCATGTGTAAAAGCACTTCCGCTTTAATCCCCGGTACAGAGAAATTAATAATGTGCGGCGCGCTATTCATTTGAGGCGTGTTGATAACGACGCCCTCAATTTCACTCAGCCTTTTCATAAACAATTCCTTTGCGGCAGTCATCGTGTCAAGCCGTGTGTCAAAATCAGCAGAGGCAAGATTAATGGCCTTGGCAAGCGAAACCGCTCCAGCAGTATGTTCTGTTCCGGCCCGTATGCCTTTTTGCTGAGAGCCTCCCGTTATGAGCGGAATAAGGCGTGTTCCTTCTTTTACAATAAGTGCGCCTGTCCCCTTCAGCCCGTGAAATTTATGCCCGGAAATTGAACATAGATCAATGCCGGCCTTTTCAATTGCCAAGGGCACTTTATAGATGCCCTGCACATAATCGACGTGGAACAAAATGTTCGGGTGCTTCTTCAGCACTTCCCCTGCCGCTTCAATCGGCTGCACGGAACCGACTTCATTGTTCACATGCATCATGCTGACAAGCACGGTATCGGGACGGATGGCTGCTTTTAGATCTTCAATAGAAACAAATCCGTCTTCATTCACAGAAAGATAAGTGATATCAAACCCGAACAACTCTTTCAGCTGTTCTAACGATTCCGTAACGGATGGATGTTCAATAGAAGTGGCAATGATATGTTTGCCTGTTTTTATCTTTGACAAAGCCGCTCCTTTTAAAGCCGCGTTATTGGCTTCTGTGGCGCCTGACGTAAATACAATATCATATTTTTTTAGGCCTAAGGACCTTTTGATTTGATTTTTGGCTGCTTGAAGCAGCTGTTCCGTTTCGGCTCCATATCGGTGCAAAGATGAAGGATTGCCAAAGTATCGGCTGCTTGTCTGTTCATATACGTTCAAGACTTCATCGTAAGGCTTAGTCGTTGAACTATTATCTAAATATATCATCTTTTTTACTCCTTTATGAAAGCGGTACAAGGTATGATATTTATGTTACCATAACAAAATTTAATAGAAAATTACGAAAAACTAGTATTGACTTCTAATTTTTTTACCATATAATAAGATTTGTTCGTTTCGTCATATTATCTGACAATTAATTGACAGAATATTTTAACATAATTATTAGGAGGATTTTTTTCATGAAACACTCACTGCCTGTCAAAGATACCATTATTATTGGTTTCATGCTATTTGCGTTATTCTTTGGAGCAGGAAATATGATTTATCCGCCGGAACTTGGACAAGCAGCCGGACACAACGTCTGGAAGGCCATCGGCGGATTTTTACTGACAGGGGTAGGCCTGCCGCTTCTCGGCATTATCGCCATCGCATTAACCGGTAAGGACGCTAAAGGCCTTGCTGACAAAGCGCACCCTGTTTTCGGCACAATCTTTACTGTCGTGCTTTATTTATCAATCGGACCATTATTCGCCATCCCGAGAACAGGAACTGTTTCATATGAAATTGGCGCTGTTCCGTTTTTGACTGGCGTACCAGAAAGACTTTCTTTATTAATATTTACACTTATCTTTTTCGGTGTTACGTACTATTTAGCGTTAAACCCATCCAAGGTTGTCGATCGAGTCGGAAAAATTCTGACTCCCATCAAATTCACAATTATTTTAATCATTGTTCTCAAAGCCATCTTCACGCCGATGGGCGGATTGGGCGCCGTGACAGAAGCATATAAAGGAACACCGGTTTTTAAAGGATTTTTAGAAGGCTATAAAACAATGGACGCACTTGCTTCAATTGTATTTGGCGTTGTCGTTGTAAATGCTGTAAAAAGCAAAGGCGTTACACAGTCTAAAGCTCTTGCTGCAGCCTGCATTAAAGCAGGTGTGATTGCCGCTTTAGGCCTGACTTTCATTTATGTATCCCTTGCTTATTTAGGTGCAACAAGCACAAATGCCATTGGTCCTGTTGGTGAAGGAGCTAAAATTTTATCTGCGTCTTCCCATTATTTATTCGGTTCATTAGGCAACATCGTACTCGGAGCAGCGATTACAGTCGCATGTTTAACAACAAGCATCGGCCTTGTCACATCTTGCGGCCAATATTTTTCAAAACTTATTCCGGCATTATCATATAAAATTGTCGTTACGATTGTCACGTTATTCAGCTTGATCATTGCGAATTTCGGACTCGCGCAAATTATCGCGTTTTCTGTTCCTATTTTATCAGCTATCTATCCGCTTGCCATTGTCATTATCGTTCTTTCCTTCATCGATAAGATCTTTAAAGAAAGACGCGAAGTGTACATCGCATGCTTGATCGGTACAGGACTTTTCAGTATTTTAGACGGTATCAAAGCAGCCGGTTTTTCACTTGGATCTTTAGATGTGTTTCTAAATGCGAATCTTCCTCTTTACAGCCTCGGCATCGGCTGGGTGCTTCCAGGAATCGTCGGAGCGGTTATCGGCTATGTGCTGACCTTATTCATCGGACCATCCAAACAGCTTAATGAAATAAGTTAATGTCACAGAACGCCTGCGTTATTGCGCAGGCGTTTTGTAATGAAAAAAAGAGCCTGCTCATTACACTGCGGGCTCTTTTTCATGGTCGTGATTATCTAAGCGGATATGTCAGCTTTGATTTTTTCAACTGCACCTGGCGCAGCCTTTTCTACAGCGGCAGCTGCAATTTCATAAGAGTCGTCATAATCAAAAGCATAAAAACGTCTTTCCGCTTCTTTCAGCTGTTCTGATAAAATGTGATTTTGGCTTCTGAACCGGTTTCCGAACTGAATGATTTTTTCAATGAGGATGACCTGCTCGACAAGTTCCTCTGATTCCCGGCTTGCCCTGTTGACGATATCTTCTGCTTGTTTCAAATGGGCTCCGGCTTCTTCCATATTTAATGGAAGTTCGTTTAGTTGATTGACTGTTTCTTGAATATGATGATGCGCGTTCTCCAGCATCTCTTGAATATGGCTCGGAATGCCTGGAATGTTGCTAGTCTTCAGCAGTCTAGCTGTCTCAGAAATTGTTTTTTTCAAATTGCTGAGCGTCTCCCTCGCCTGAAGCTCTTCTTTTCTCAGCGCTTGCAGGTTTTCACGATACTCGGCATGCTCTTTTTTCACTTCTTCAATTTGCTTCTCTATTGAAGCAACTTCTTCTACTAAAAGTGAGTAGGCGACATGCTCTGCATCGAGCTTATCTTTAACGGATGATAGCAGCTTCCCAATTTCATCAAGGCGCTTTTCAAAAGCCTGCTGTTTGCCGAGCTCACCGGCTGTCAGCCTGTAGCTTTCCTTCACCAGCTCAGTTTCCGCTTTCGTATGCTCTTTCTCTTCTTTAAGCTTATCGTAAGCAATAATCAATTCAGGCATTTTGCTTAGTACGGATTGACCGGCTTCAACTTCGCCCTCCAGCTGCTGATAAACAGATTGAATATTTTCGTCAATGAGCTGCAGGATTGCGGACGCTTCATCAATATCCAGCTCAGTCATCAGGACATGTTCCGCTCGTTTCAGCTGGTTTGACAGATTTTCTAATTCCTTATCAAGCTGGATATGCTCAAGCTTGTACCCTTTTTCTTTCATTTCGCCATAGCCATCCTTGAGCTTTGCAATCTGTCCGGGCACCGTCTGTTTACAGTCAGCTAACAGCTTCGGCACATCATCTATGTATGACTGAAGCCGTTCAAGATTGCGGTCCTGCTCAAGCAGTACTTTTCGTGCAGTAATATAGTTTCCGCCTTCTGTTTCTTCTTCAAATTGTTTGATGCCGCTCCAAATTTCGTCCAGATCCTTTTCAAGGCTGTCATAAAGCTCCCCGTAAAGGTGGCTGTAAGCCAGCAGGTTTTTTCGAGATTTCGAATAGCGCTCCCTCACCTGTTCAATCTCTTCACGGCTCTTTTCCTCACTTGTGACAAGATCGCTGATTTCCCGAAGAATCTTTTCAATGCTTGATTCAGCCGCTGTCAGCAGGTCGTCGATATGAACGAGCACTTGATTGGCCTTTTTAAACCGGTATTTGTCTGCATTTTCCTCGGCATCATAAAGGAGCTCTTCAACTTTCGGCATGTGGGCTGTGACAATCTCGTCCCATTCTTCACGCCACTTCTCAAAGAACTCTTCTGTCTGACCCGTCATTTTTAAATGTTTTATTTTAGACATTTCTTCCACGATCGACCGATTCAGAATTTCAATCTTCCACGATTCCAGCCGGTCGATTTCGGCGTAGATTTTTTTCCTGAAAAAGTAGCCTGCCGCAAACAGCGCAAGCAGTACAATTAATAATCCAATGACAAACTCCATAATGAGCCCCCTTGCTGTTTACCTTAATCTGTCAGGGTGTTTTATTTATTCAGAAAGATTTCAGGATATGTATTGAGAAAAACTGTCGTTTTCATTGTTATTATGATACCATGTAACAAACATTTTTTGACCAGAAATCAAAAACTTTTTGTGCAAAATCGGCAGGATTTGACTATTTTTTCATGGGGTGACATCAATGCAAAAGCGAGACGGACATATTCACACACCATTTTGCCCTCACGGCTCCAATGACACACTCAGACAATATGCAGAAGAAGCCTTAAAAAAAGGGTTCGAATCGATTACTTTTACCGAACACGCCCCATTGCCGCCCTCTTTTACCGATCCCACGCCGCTGAAAGACAGCGCGATGGCGCAAGCTTCTTTGGAACGCTATATTCATGAAATTTCCGGATTAAAAAAAGAATATCGCGGACAGCTTAGCATACGGACAGGGCTTGAAGTCGATTATATCGCTGAATTTGAAGACGAAATTACATTATTTCTGGACACATACGGGCCATATTTAGATGACAGCATCTTATCCGTTCATTTTTTGCGCACAGACTCTTCCTATCTATGCCTTGATTATGACGAGCATACCTTCAAAGAGCTGATTTCAGCCTGCGGAAGCATTGAAGCGGTATATGAACAATATTACCGGAGTGTCTATTCTTCCATTGTAGCATCTCTCGGCGTTTATAAGCCAAAAAGAGTCGGTCACATCACACTCGTCCAAAAATTCATCAAGCTGTTTCCATACAGCATGTCAGAGCATATTCGCGGCCTCGTTTCCCTGTGCTTAAATGCCATTGAAGAAAACGGAATGGAGCTCGACTTCAATACTTCCGGCTTAAGAAAAACTTACGCTGGCGGTATTTATATCGAGGATTGGATGCTGAATGAAGCGAAGCAAAAGAAGATCCCGCTTGTGTTTGGGTCTGATGCCCATCAAGCGGGAGATGTCGGATATGCGTATGAGGCGTTTTTGGAACGGTGCTAATTGGTGAGCGCCACGTCTCCTGTCCGAAAGACGCTTCTGATCCAAATCTTGATTTCTTCAAAATACATTTTATAAAAATACGGCTCGTGCGGCTGCATGTAGAGTACTTCTGAAATATATTGAGGCTGGAGATAGGGCATCATCAAGAGAGATTTTAATTGGAGAATAAAATGAGGCAGCGGCAGCGTTAAATATTCACGCTGTTTTTCTCCTTCCTCAATGATCAGCTGGAAGATATACTTTTCCTTCATTAGATATGTCGACATAATTTCCCTGATTAATGTGGAGTCAATTGTGACTTCCCGGTAGACAAAACGAGTTAATTGACGATGATTATGCTGATAGGATAAAATATCGAAAACCAATTGAAGAAGCTGTTCCTGCGTGCTTTGAGAAGAGATATTGCTTGCCGCTGTTTCAAGCGTTTTGCTGTAGCCTTCGTAAAACTCTGAAACTAAGTGTTCCATCAAGCCTCCTTTGCCTTTAAAATAGTAGGAGATGTGCGCAACATTTACATCAGCTGACTTTGCGATTTCACGGACAGACGTGCCAGAAAATCCTTTTTGGTTAAAAAGCATGACAGCAGATTCAATAATTTTGTCTTTGGTGCTTACTTTCATACGGCTCACTCCTTCCTCTTGATACTATTCAAGCAGAAAGCCGCTGTTCCTGTAAGAACTTATCGACAAATGCCGGCAGAAAAGCCGGAACTTTGTTTTATATTATAGAAAAAGTGAGGGTTTTCCATGTTCCATGTCGAAAAACAATCTGGAGATAAAGAAAAAGACTATCAGCTTCTGCTAAAACAGCTCGAAGCCATGACCGAAGACGAAACAGACCAAATAGCTAACTATGCAAATGCCTCAGCACTGCTGTATCATTCGCTGCCTGAAGTCAACTGGGCGGGTTTCTATTTTGCCAAAGAAGAGGATGGACAGCTTGTGTTAGGTCCGTTCCAAGGCCTGCCGGCATGTGTTCGGATTCCTTTCGGCAGAGGGGTTTGCGGCACAGCGTACGCAAACGGAAAAGTGGAACGTGTTGAGGATGTAAACGCGTTTCCGGGACATATCGCCTGCGATGCAGCGTCTCAATCAGAAATTGTGCTTCCGATTCGTGTAGACGGAAAAATTGTCGGCGTCTTGGACATCGACAGCCCAGTGAAAAACCGTTTCGACGAAATTGATGAAAAATACTTAACTCAATTTGCCGAAACGCTAGAAAAAGCGTTAGCGCAGTAATATAAAAGCCCAAAACTGATATCGTTTTGGGCTTTTTTTATTTTATTGAGTCATGAATCATCAAGCGGTTTTTCCCGCTCCGTTTCGCGCTGTAGAGCGCTTCATCTGCCTCATGCACAAGCTCTTTCAGCGACTTTTTTGTTTCTGTCGTCCAGCAGGAGATACCGCAGGAAATGGTTACCTCGGGTTTCGTATTTTTTCTGACCGCATAAACCAGTCGCTCAGTAATCCGTTTCCCCACTGCAACCGGCACATTCGGCAAATAAATCGCCAGCTCCTCGCCTCCCCAGCGGGCACCAACATCATGCTTTCGGATGTTGCTTTTAATCACTGAAGCGACTTGAATTAAAATCTCGTCCCCAGTCTGATGGCCGTACGTATCATTTACATTTTTAAAATTATCAATATCAACAAGAATAAAAACACCCTTTTGGTGGATTTTCATGCTGTATTGAATTTTTTCATCTAAATACACTCGTGAATACAGTTCAGTCAGCTGATCTGTTTTCACAAGGTGCTCAAGACGGTCGCGAAGCATTGAATTGGTTACAGCCAGTGTCGCGTGATGAATCAGCGCCTGAAACAGCTTGTACATTTCAAATGTAAAAGCGTACAGCTCCTGTTTCAATAAAACCGCAAAGCCCAGAAGCCGGTCGTTTTGAATCATCGGAGCAGCCATCAGCGAGCCGTACCCCGCCTTCCCAAAAACAGACTGGCCATTCCCGATGAAAACCCCTTTTTCACCTTCATACAGCTTTTCTTTCAGCTCATTATAAAAATCTGACGGTTTCGCTTCTTTAAAAAATGCTGTGCTGCCTGGAAGCAATGTTAGGTTTTCAAAATGGTCTATATGAAAAAATCCCACTTCTTCTGCCTGAAACGATTCTGCCATTCTCACAGCCAGATCATTCATTGTATCAGTCAGTGTCAGCCGCTGATTCAGGCGGCGTGATGTTTCATTAATCAATTCCAAATTTGCGATGCTTGCTTTGGATTGTTCGTAGAGCTGGGCATTTTCAAACGCTTTTCCCGCCGCGTTTGCTAACAGCGACATTTCATCAAGGCAGGCATCAGTAAGAAAGCTGTCACCCGTTCCCTCAGCCTTCAACACCCCGTATGTGCCCTGCTGTCCTTTGATCGGAATATAGGCGACAGATTCATTTTTCCGCAAAATGTCTCCGGACAAATACACTTTGAGCGCAAAGGAATCGGATTTTTCCCCTTCCATATACAGCTCTTTTGCAGGTATCCCTAAACATTGGTCTTGATCGTGCGATATAAATAAAGAAAACTCAAAAAGAGAAAATGTGCTGGTCAAGCTTTCTAAAAGCTGCTTCAGCACATCTGTCTGATCAAGCAGTGAATGGAACAGCTCTGTCATTTTGTATATCTTTCTTTGGTAGATCGTTTTGTTATAGAGTCTTTCCTGTTTCATCGACTGGTTTAAAAATGAAGCAACCACGTCCGGAAGCCCTTCAGGAATCTCTTCATCCTGCCTGCACGCAAGATGGAAACGCCTGCCGGAGCCGTCCTCAATCAGATAACATGAAGCGTTTATTTTTGAAGCGGAAAAACGCGCTTCACCATCTGCCAGTTTTGTCACAAAGTCTGATGGTGACGGTGTAAGCGAAACACAAAGGGTTGAAAAATAGGTTTGAATAGCCGAAGTCAGCCATATGAAAGAGTCGGTGAATGTGACTTTTTCAGATTTGGTTAATAAAAAATCGAGCATATGATAATGAAAGGCGGATAATTGATCTTTAGTTTGTTCTACCATGTTTTTATCACCTAAAAGTTTACCACTAATTTTTGTTTATTATATCATAAACGGTGAAGCAATAATGGAGGAATGGTTGACTTCAAAACAAATAAATTATATAATGACCTTTGTGTGAAATATTGCAGCCTTTTTGTTCAGCTTCTATGTTTTCATTTTGTTCCTTATCAATAAGGTGTATCGTGTAACTCTCTGCTGCTGGAGCGAGGATACATGAAAACAAAATGTGCATGGTCGAATAGAGCAGACGGTTTTTATTTTCCACAAAAATAAAACCAAAGGAGGAGTCACATTATGGCTCGCTATACAGGTCCATCTTGGAAACTGTCCCGCCGTCTAGGAATCTCTCTTAGCGGTACAGGAAAAGAATTAGAAAAACGCCCTTACGCTCCAGGTCCCCACGGTCCAGGACAACGTAAAAAATTATCAGAATACGGTTTGCAATTGCAAGAAAAGCAAAAGCTTCGTCACATGTACGGTGTAAACGAACGTCAATTCCGCACTTTGTTTGACAAAGCTGGCAAACTAGCTGGTAAACACGGTGAAAACTTCATGATTCTTTTAGATTCTCGTCTTGATAACGTTGTGTACAAGCTAGGTTTAGCACGTACTCGCCGTCAAGCTCGCCAATTGGTTAACCACGGTCACATTCTTGTAGACGGAAGCCGCGTTGACATCCCGTCTTACCTTGTGAAACCTGGTCAAACAATCGGTGTTCGCGAAAAATCAAGAAACCTTTCTATCATCAAAGAATCTGTTGAAGTGAACAACTTCGTTCCTGAATACCTTACTTTCGACGCTGAAAAGCTTGAAGGTACTTTCACTCGTCTTCCTGAGCGTTCTGAACTTGCTCCGGAAATTAACGAAGCGCTTATCGTTGAGTTCTACTCTCGTTAATCGTTTTAAAAACCCCTGCCGCTATGCGGTCGGGGTTTTTTTATCGTCTGTTTCGTCATTCGCCTCTTGCTGGCCAACACTATCTTGCGCCTGCTGATCCCAGTAATCCTGCTGCAGCCGTTCTTTTGCAATCGTACACATGAGATTCACACTTTAGCGCTCCTTTCATTTAAAAGGTGGTGATTGGTCGTGTTTGCCCTATCTAATATACTCTTTTCCTTTCATTCCTATGCGGTAAACAAAAAGATCCTTTGCCTTCAGTGGCAAAGGATCTTTTTCTTATTTATACGTCACAAGGAAGTATTTTTTCTTCCCGCGGCGCAGAACAGTAAATTGGTTTTCGATACGGTCTTCACCTGATAGGGTATAATTTATTTCCGTCTGTCGTTCACCGTTAATGTAAACAGCTCCGTTTTGAATGTCTTCACGCGCTTGGCGTTTAGAAGGAGATAATTTAGATTGCACCAACACATCTACAAGTGAAAGCTCTTGGGTGCTGTCAACTTCCATAGAAGGAACATCTTTAAAGCCTACTTTTACGTCTTGAGCGGAAAGCTCTTTAATATTGCCGCTGAACAGCGCTTGGGAGATGTTGATGGCTTGCTCCAGCGCCTCGCGTCCGTGAACAAGTGATGTCACTTCTTCTGCTAGGCGTTTTTGCGCTTCACGTTTTTCTGGCGCCGTTTCTGTTTTTTCAGCGTACGCTTCAATTTCCTCTTTTGAAAGGAACGTAAAGTATTTCAAGTATTTGACAACGTCACGGTCGTCTGTGTTGATCCAGAATTGATAGAATTCATATGGCGATGTTTTTTCTTTATCAAGCCAGATCGCGCCGCCTTCCGTTTTTCCGAACTTCGTGCCGTCTGCTTTTGTGACAAGCGGAATCGTTAGGCCGAACGCTTTTGCTCCTTCTTCTTCTGATTTTCTGATCAGTTCAAGACCCGCTGTGATGTTGCCCCACTGATCGCTTCCGCCGATTTGCAGTTTACAGTTTTTGTCTCTGTAAAGATTTAAGAAATCATAAGATTGAAGAATCATGTAGCTGAATTCCGTGTACGAGATGCCGGATTCAATTCTTGAGCTGACCGTATCTTTTGCCAGCATGTAATTGATGCCGAAATTTTTACCAACGTCACGAAGGAAATCGATCACATTCATTTTGCCGATCCAGTCAAAGTTGTTCGCGATGACAGCTGGGTTTTCTGCTGCTTCAAAATCTAGAAATCTGGACAGCTGGTTTTTGATTTTTTGGGACCATTCGGATACGATGTCAGCAGTGTTTAATGTACGCTCTGCTTTTTTTCCGCTTGGATCACCGATGAGGCCCGTCGCGCCGCCCACAAGCGCAATCGGATGATGCCCTGCAAGCTGAAAACGGCGAAGTGTTAAAATAGGCAGCAGGTGTCCGATATGCAAGCTGTCTGCTGTCGGGTCAAAGCCTGAGTACAAGCGGATTTTTTCTTCATTCAGCTGTTTATTTAATCCTTCTTCATCTGTCATTTGCTGAATCAATCCGCGGAAGGATAAGTCTTCAAGTAAGTTAGTCATAAGATAAAGCTCCTTTTTTGATTAAAATAAAAAACGCCCCTTCGTTTACACGAAGGGACGATTGATTATCGCGGTACCACCCTACTAATAAGAGAATGCAAACATTCGTCTTATCACTTTGCCTGATAACGGATCAGGTCCGTTCTTTCACTACTGAAAGCCTGGCCGGCTTTGTTTGCAAAAGCGGTTCATGAGTGTATTCGATATATCCGTCTGTGCTGATTTTCACCGGCCATCAGCTCTCTGGAACGTAAGGATATTCTACTTGTCTCAATCTTTACCTTTTCATATGAAGCTATATCATTTTTAACATAAATAAAATCCTGTGTCAACGCCGCCTTTTAATCCTCCATTGTTGACAGATCTCCAGCCGGCAGATTAAGCTCCCATGCCTTCAGCACGCGCCTCATGATCTTTCCGCTTCGGGTTTTCGGAAGCTTATCTTTAAATTCGATCTCACGCGGAGCCGCATGGGCTGCAAGACCCTGCTTTACAAATAGGCGGATCTCTTCTTTCAGTTTATCAGACGGCTCAAATCCTTCC
This sequence comes from Bacillus sp. FSL R5-0416, assembly GCF_037975425.1. Lineage (NCBI taxonomy): Bacteria > Bacillati > Bacillota > Bacilli > Caryophanales > Bacillaceae > Bacillus > Bacillus sp. FSL R5-0416. Next base: position 3,018,405 of record NZ_CP150252.1, read on the forward strand.
CTGAGTGCAATAAAAGCTTTAATGATTTCTCCACGCACCGGGTCAGGCTTTCCGATTACGCCTGCTTCTGCAATAGCCGGATGTTCGACAAGCTTGCTTTCCACTTCAAATGGGCCGACGCGCTCACCGGAGGTCATGATGACGTCATCAACTCTGCCTTGGAACCAAAAGTATCCCTCTTCATCCATGTAAGCAGAATCCCCAGACACATACCAGCCGCCCGGCATGAAATACGATTCATACTTTTCAGGGTTATTCCAAATGGTATGCATCATGGAAGGCCAGCCCTTTTTGATGGCGAGATTGCCCATTCGGTACGGCGGAAGCTCGTTGCCTTGATTGTCAACGATCGCTGCCTCCACTCCTGGAATCGGCTTACCCATTGAACCCGGTTTAATATCCATGCAAGGATAGTTGCAGATAAGCTGACTGCCCGTTTCTGTCATCCACCATGTATCATGAATTCGTTTGTTAAAAACTTTATGTCCCCATCTGATGACTTCCGGATTTAGCGGCTCACCGACACTGAGCACATGCCGGAGTGAAGTTAGATCATATTTCGCAGCCATTTCATCTCCCGCTCCCATCAGCATCCGAAAAGCGGTCGGCGCGCTGTACCAGACATTGACGCCAAGCTGTTCAATCGTACCATACCAGCTTTCCGGGCTGAAACGTCCGCCGACGATGACATTTGTCGCTCCGTTCAGCCACGGTGCAAAAATGCCGTATACCGTACCTGTCACCCATCCTGGATCAGCCGTGCACCAATAAATGTCTTCTTCCTTTAAATCAAGGACCCACTTTCCTGTTTGATATTGCTGAATCATCGCTTCATGGACATGCAGCACGCCCTTTGGCGTACCAGTGGAACCTGATGTATAGTGAAGCAGAAAGCCGTCTTTTTTATCCATCCATTCGATATCCAGTCTTGTGCTTTCCTGTTTCGCTGCTTCATCATAATTGATGATATTCGTGCCGCTCTCAGCCTCTCCCCCGACTACGAAGACATGCTGCAAGTGAGGCAGTTTGTCTACCGGTATTCTCTCCAGCAGCTCAGGTGTTGTGACAACAACCTTTGCCTCACTGTTTTCAAGCCGGTCTTTCACCGCTCCCTCCATAAATGCTTCGAACAGCGGCCCGGCGATGGCGCCAATTTTGATTGCGCCAAGCATAATAAAATAAAGCTCGGGTGATCTCGGCATAAAAATAAAAACGCGGTCCCCTTTTTCCACATTTCCATACCGTCTCAGCACATTCCCGGCTCTGTTTGATTCTTCCTTCATTTCTTTAAATGTGTATTTTTCATCCCTTTTTGCGTCTTTATAATAAAGCGCTACTTTGTTTTTTCGAAACGATTCGGCATGGCGGTCAATCGCTTCATACGCCGCATTCAGTTTCCCTGTCTCATGCCAAGAGAAATGTTTCTCTGCCTCGGCCCAATCAAAATGCCGGTACGTTTCTTCATAGTTTTTTAAGTTATGATCCCCCTCTATTGCTGGTAACGCTTTCAAATTCATGCCCAAACATCCCCCTTTGCTGAAGTTGTCACAATTATTATAGTATATATTCATATTCTTCTCAATTTTTAAAATATAAACCATGTTGAAAACGCTTTATAATTTGGTATTCTTAAAGAAGGCATGTATTTTTGATAAGAATTGATGGGACGGTGAATTAGTGGAACATCATAAAACATACCATTCAGCAAACATCAAAACAGCAACCGGCTCTTTACTGATAGAAGGGCCTGTCTCTCCAGAGGATTTGGCAGGTTATGAGTTTCATAAAGATTTAACCGCATTTCGCCCGCCTCGCGAGCAGCATGAAGCGCTAGTCGACATTGCAGGCCTTCCCGAAGGGCGCATTATTATTGCCAGAGACGGCCGAACCATTATCGGCTATGTCACGTATTTATATCCTGACCCGCTCGAAAGATGGTCTGAAGGAAATATGGAGGATTTGATTGAGCTCGGAGCCATCGAAGTAGCGCCGGACTATCGGGGATGCGCTGTCGGAAAGACGCTCCTGACCGTCAGCATGATGGATGAACAAATGGAAAACTACATTGTGATGACGACAGAATATTACTGGCATTGGGATTTAAAAGGGATGAAAAAAGATGTGTGGGAATACAGAAAGATCATGGAAAAGATGATGAATGCAGGCGGATTGGTCTGGTTTGCAACGGATGAGCCGGAGATCAGCTCCCACCCTGCAAACTGTCTGATGGCCCGCATTGGAAAAAACGTCAGCCAAGAATCAATTGAGCAATTTGACAGGCTCCGTTTTTATCATCGTTATATGTATTAACTGACACTGGCAAAGGGGAAAAAATAATGATTGTTGAGCAAATCATGAAAAGAGATGTCATTACATTAACGAAGACGGATACGCTTGAAACAGCAATATGCAAACTGAAGGAATTCCATATCAGGCATCTGCCTGTTGTAGATGAAGAACGACACGTGATCGGCATGATTACAGACAGAGACATGAAACAGGCCAGCCCGAGTATTTTTGAAGAAAACAAACGAAGCCTATTTCTCACACGAAGCGTAGATTCAATTATGAAAAAGGATGTTGTCTGCGCCCATCCGTTAGATTTTGTCGAAGAAATATCAGCCGTGTTCTACGAGCATGGCATCGGCTGCCTTCCAGTGGTACACCATCAAAAATTAATGGGCATTTTAACAAAAACCGATTTGCTGCGGACGTTTGTCAAATTGACAGGTGCTGACCAGCCGGGATCGCAAATTGAGATAAAAGTAAACGACATCACCAAAAGCCTCGCTGAGATCAGCAGTCTTTGCCAAGACCTTCAAGTGAAAATATTAAGCGTGCTTGTTTATCCGCATGACGATCCCGGTGTAAAAGTGCTTGTCTTCCGTGTAAAAACGATGAATCCGCTGCCGTTTTTGCAGGCATTACAAAGAAATGGACACCACGTCGTATGGCCGTCAGAGCAAAGGGACCTGCTATGAGAGACAGTGTATTTATCTATTCTCCATCCTACCAAACCTATATGTTTCATCAGGAGCATCCCTTTAATCAGCAGCGGGTTCTGTTAACATATGATTTGCTTAAGACGATCAATGCCTTTGATGATGGAGACATTGTCACCCCCAGACTCGCTTCAGAAGAGGAGCTTTCCCTTGTCCACACGGACGATTACATTCAGGCCGTAAAGCTTGCGGGCGCCGGAAAGCTTCCCGCTGAAGAAGGAGAAAGCTACGGGCTCGGCACTGAAGACACACCCGTCTTTGCCGGCATGCACGAAGCGGCATCACTCTTGGCAGGCGGCACTTTAACGGCCGCAGACTGGGTCATGTCAGGACAAGCCCTGCATGCGGCAAACCTTGGCGGAGGGCTTCATCACGGCTTTCGCGGGAGAGCTTCAGGGTTTTGCATATATAATGACAGCGCTGTGGCGATTCAATATATCCAGAAAAAATACAGATCCAGGGTACTTTATATTGATACCGACGCCCACCACGGGGACGGTGTGCAATTTACCTTTTACGATAATCCTGACGTATGCACGCTGTCCATTCATGAAACAGGAAGGTATTTATTCCCTGGAACCGGTCAGATCCAAGAAAAAGGCAGCGGAAAAGGATATGGCTATTCCTTTAATATCCCGCTTGACGCTTTTACAGAGGATGATTCTTTTCTTGAGGCTTACCGGACAGCAGCTTCAGAAGTCGCCGCTTATTTCAAGCCCGATGTCATTATCAGCCAAAACGGCGCCGATGCCCATTACTACGACCCGCTGACGCATTTATCAGCAACAATCAATATATACGAAGAAATCCCCCGTCTTGCACACACTTTGGCTCATCAATATTGCGGAGGGAAATGGATTGCAGTCGGAGGCGGCGGATATGATATTTGGCGTGTCGTGCCCCGCGCCTGGGCCAGAATATGGCTTGAAATGAAGGGAATTGACCCGGGACACGAGATCCCGCCGGAATGGATTGCTAAATGGCAAAAACAATGCCCCGTGGCCCTTCCGTCGAGCTGGAGCGATCCGGCTGATTTATATCCTCCGATTCCCCGCAAGCCTGAAATCACAGAAAAAAATGCCCAAACTGTCAGCAAAGCATTATATGCGATACGTTCTGAACAGCAAAGAACAAAGTAAAAAACGACCTTTACGAAGAGGTCGTTTTTGATTTTTTAATCACTATTTCCACACGCCGATTTTCCTTCATGTGTTCATTTGTCTTGTTATCCTTCACCGGCTTTGTATCCGCATAACCGACAGCAATAAAGCGCTTGGAGGGAAGCTTCTCTTTAGACGTGAAGTATTGAATCACTCCACTTGCCCGTGCTGCTGATAGCTCCCAGTTCGACGGGTATCGGTATGTCGAAATGTTTCGGCTGTCTGTATGCCCCTCCACCTGAATGTCATTTGGAATGGTTTGAAGAAGAACGGCAATTTGGTGAAGAAGTGTTTCGGCATTTTTCAGCACCTTTGCCTCACCTGTATCAAACAGCACAGCCTCCTGAAGAACGAGCACGACACCGCGTTCATCCCGTTTGGCTGTCATTTGGGCCTTTAAATGATTGTCTTTTATATATGTATTTACTTTCTTGAGAAGCTGATCCTGCTGATCCTCTTGCTTCTTCGTATCAGATGGGGATGTATTCTTTTTTTCTATGGATGTTTGGTCCGGCTGAAGCCCGTTGCCTTCCTTCTGGATCGAGTCCACTGCCGCTTTAAATTTTTGCAGATCGATTTGGGACATCGAAAAGAGTAAAATAAAGAACACAAGGATCAAGGTGATCAAATCTGTAAAGGTTACCATCCAGCTGGATGAAGATTGACTGTTTTTTCCGCTTCCATTCCTTCTTTCAAAACGTTCTCTTCTAAGCTTCATGTACAGATCCCTTTTTTGTTTTTACTTGTTTTGGCTGCTTCTGCCATTCTTCCCGTGAGCTGAAAACGACCAGCTGGCTTTCAAGGTTGCGCGGGTTTTTTCCGGATTGAACACCGATAATCCCTTCCACCATTACCTGCTTGATGAAAATTTCACTTTCTGTTTTCTCTTCAAGCTTAGCCGCGATCGGGTTGAAGACCATATTTGCCAGTAATGAACCATATAAAGTCGTCAGAAGCGCAATGGCCATGTTTGGTCCGAGCATATGCGGGTCGTTTAAGTTTTTGAGCATCAGCACAAGCCCGACGAGTGTTCCGATCATTCCCCACGCCGGAGCGAATTCTCCCGCTTTTTCAAAAACTCGCCGCCCTTTTCGGTGCCGTTCCTCCATTGCTGCGATTTCTGAATCCATGACGAGCCGAATCGTTTCTTCATCCCAGCCGTCAATCGCTAAAAGCAGCCCTTTTTTCAAGAATGGATCTTTGATTTCCCGAGCCTGATCATCCAATGATAAAAGCCCGTGTTTTCGCGCGTGATCGGAAAGGGAAACAAAGGTTTTCACAAGATCTTTCACATTGTCTTCCTGGCGGATGAATGCCTGCTTTAACACAGAGGGCGCTTTTTTCAGCTCTCTTGGCGGAAAACTGATAAAAACAGCGGCGCAAAGTCCCCCTGTTACGATGAAGAAAGAGGTCAGATCAAGAAAAGAGCGGAAACCGCTTACTCCAGATCCCGAAATAATCCCGATAACAATAATAATCGTTCCTAACACAAATCCAACAGGTGTAAGATAATCAAAACGTTTCATCATTTCTCCCCATGAAAAAAGCAAGAATTCACCATAAAGGTGAAGCTTGCTCTTTGTTTTTCTTATGACTTGGTTGACTTTCTAAGCTCTATACGGTGCGGCAGTTCGACGATATGCTCTTCAACCGGCTCTTTATTCATGAGCTTCGTCAGCAGTCTCATCGCAACGGCGCCGATATCATATGTCGGCTGAACAACTGTTGAAAGCTGCGGACGAACCATGAGGCTTAATCTTGTATTATCAAAACCGATAATGTCGAGATCCTCCGGAATGGATAAGCCCTGATCCTGAGCGGCATGGATAATGCCGAGTGCCATTTCATCAGTTGCAGAAAGAATGGCTGTCGGTTTTTTATCCAGGCTCATCAGATGCTGCAGTGCTTCGAGTCCGGAATCATATGTGTAATCCCCTTCAGCTACAAATTGTTCATTAAACGGAAGGTTCGCTTCTTCAAGCGCACGTTTGTAGCCTTGGAGTTTTTTTGAACGGTTGATCGGTTCTGCCATTGGTCCGGAAACGAATGCGATGTCTGTATGTCCTTTATCAACCAAAAGCTTCACAGCATCATAAATCGCCTGTTCGTAATCGATAGCGACTGACGGTGTTTCCTCCTGCTCTTCTACAGAAGCGGCAAGTACAATCGGCACTGGGGAACGCTTAAATTCCGCCACATGCTCGTCCGTAATGTTTCCGCCCATAAACACGATGCCGTCCACTTGTTTGCCGAGCATTGTGTTTAACAAGTGCAGCTCTTTCTCCATGTTTTGGTCAGAGTTGCTCAAAATAATATTGTATTTATACATTGTCGCGATATCTTCAATTCCGCGTGCAAGCTCTGAATAGAAAATGCTTGAGATATCGGGAATGATGACACCTACAGTTGTTGTTTTTTTACTTGCCAGTCCTCTTGCCACCGCGTTTGGACGGTAACCGAGACGTTCAATGGCTTCCAAGACTTTTTTCCTCGTTGTCGGTTTTACATTCGGGTTGCCGTTCACGACACGGGAAACGGTTGCCATGCTTACATTAGCTTCTCTCGCTACATCGTAGATCGTAATATTGCTCATCCTAAAACCACTCCTTTTACTGGATACACTTATCCTTATCTATAGCATAAACACTTTATGTAGAGAAATGTCATAATGTCCGAATTTATGTCGTTTATGATTTGTAAGCGTAAGTCAGTAGTGTACATTATTTTTCATTATTCATCAAATTTAATTACTTCTCATGAAATTATACACGTTTTTATAGATGATGAAAACGTATACTTGGTTTTTATAACTAAATAAACGAGAAAGCATAAAAAAAGGCCGCAGGCGCGGCCTTTTGGATTGTTCAATTAAGCGTTGACTTTCACCATTGGCTTCAGTTCATTCAGCCATTTTTCGAATTCAGGAATCGCCATTTGCTGAGCAGAGTCAGAAAGTGCGACTGACGGATCAGGGTGAACCTCAGCCATTACGCCATCTGCACCGATCGCTAAAGCTGCTTTAGCTGTCGGAAGCAAGAGGTCACGGCGGCCTGTTGAATGCGTAACATCAACAAAGACTGGCAAATGCGTTTCTTGTTTCAAAATCGGCACAGCTGAAATATCCAGCGTGTTTCTCGTTGCTGTTTCATATGTTCTGATTCCGCGCTCACAAAGGATAATTTGGTCATTTCCTTGTGACATGATGTATTCAGCAGCATTGATGAATTCAGAGATCGTTGCAGCAAGACCGCGCTTCAGAAGCACTGGCTTTTTCACGGCGCCGGCCGCTTTCAGCAATTCGAAGTTTTGCATGTTGCGCGCTCCGATTTGAATGACATCAATGTAGTCCAGCGCTTCTTCGATATGAGCCGGAGTTACGATTTCACTGATAACCGCCAGATCAAATTCATCCGCTACACGTTTTAAAATTTGAAGGCCTTCAACACCAAGCCCTTGGAAATCGTATGGGCTCGTACGAGGCTTAAAGGCTCCACCGCGCAAAATTTTAATCCCTTGTTTTTTCGCAGCTGCAGCGACTTCAGCTACCTGCTCATAGCTCTCTACCGCACATGGGCCGACAATGAATCTTTGCTGGCCGTCTCCGATTTTTTCACCTTTGATATCAACAATTGTATCTTCAGGTTTTTTCTTGCGGGAGACAAGCAGCGCTTTGCTGTGATCTTCTTCCTGAAGCTCTAAACCGGCTTTGAATATCTCTTTAAAAATGTGCTGGATGGTTGAATTTTCGAACGGCCCGTCATTGTTTTCAATGATATTGTTTAACATCGTGCGTTCTCTGACAGGGTCAAATCGGTTCACACCCTGTGCTTCCTTCGCTTTACCGATCTCTTTTACAACATTGCCGCGTTCGTTGATTAATTTTAAAATTTGTAGGTTTAATTCGTCTGCTTTCTGCCTTAAAAGCTCTAACTCTGTGTTGCTCATTTTTTTCATCCTTTCCCTGCACATTCATTTTTTATTTTGTAGTTATCATGCATCTTACTATAAGTAATTCCAAATGGAAATACTGAAATACAAAAAATTTTATAAAAACTCTACTTTATTACCCAAACGCTTTTAAGTGATAAAGTAATCTATGAAGCTATCCTACATGATGTGAGGGCAATGTTCAAGGGTTTTTTACAAAAAAAAAAGCGCCAGATGATATCTGGACGCTTTTTTCTATGACAAATGCTGCTCAATTGCGACTTCTGTAATTTGTGAATGTGAGGTATGCCATTTCACTTCACCGTTCTGGATGATGAATACTTGAGGGCTTTCATGCTTGACCCCATATGTTTCTGCAATGAAATTGGACAGCGGCCGGGCTTCTTGTACTTGAAGATAGTAAGCCGGCACATCCTCATGCTGATTTGCAAAGGCATCAAACTCATGAAATGCTGCCTGGCTGATCGGGCATGTGGTGCTGTGTTTAAAGAAGACGAAAACGCCTTCCTGTTCTGCAATCCGTTTAAATTCTTCCTCAGATTGAATAAGCTGTTTAGCCATGACTCAAGCTCTTCCTTCCCTGCTTAGCGATTCAACTGCTCAGCCTGTTTTTGTGCATCTTTCAGTTCGTCTTTTACATCTTCTTTCGTCTGGAGGACTTGATCTTTTGTTTCATCAGCCGCCTGCATCGCTTCTTCCCTCATATCTTGCATTGCAGTCGATGAATCCGTTTTGTCAGATTTGGAACGGTCTCTTAAATCCTTTACCTTGTTCATGATTTGCCCAGACTGATCCGCTACAAGCTGTGTGATGTTGGAAGTTTTGTCTTTTGCGATGCTGACATATTGCGTGCCTTTTTCCTTCGCATCTGCCGTCATTTTATCAGTTTTGTCCCGTAAAGCAACAGCCTGGCTGCCGAGATCGTCGCGAAGTTCTTTGCCTGATTTAGGCGCTAGAAAAAGAGCTGTAGTGGCACCGATGATTCCCCCGATTAAAGTTCCGATTAAAAAATCTTTACTATTAATTCCATCTTTGCTCATCATTATTCCTCCTCTTAGTATTTTTTTCTCTTACAGGGCTGATTTTTTCTTTTGCTTCCATTTCTCCCAAATTTCCATTGCTGCTTGACTCCATGTGACAACTTGATTGATCTTATCTTGATTTTCTCTAACTGATGCCGATACAGACCCTGCCGCTTGTTTCATGGATGTATTGAACTGCTGTACAGAAGCTCCCACTCCTTGAACAGCATGAACGACCGTGTTCAGCTTTTCTGATTTTTCCTGAATATCTTCAGCCAGGCGGTTGGTCTTATGTAAAAGCTCGGCTGTTTCAGTTGTGATGCCCTTCATTTGTCCCTCCAGCCCTTCAAGAGTGGATGCGACGTTTTTTAGTGTCAGCTGCAATGACTTCAATGTTTTAGACAAGTAGATCACTAATACGAGAAATGCAACTGCGATGAGTGCAACGCTCAAATAAAGAATAATAATCATCTCAAACCTCCTTGCTGCAGGATATACTGCTGTTTACCCGTTTTCTTCAATCATAAACATGTGTACTGGGCTGTATACATACTATTCTCCGTTATGTAAGAAAATCCTTTAATAAGCTTTCCCATCAGATAAATAAAAAGCAGTGAGATCACTGCTTTTTATTATGCCATGACGTTTTCGTAGGCTCTCATATATTTTTGGATATCTCCTGCTCCCATGAAGATGAGAACGGCTTTATCATGAGCTTTTAAAACAGATGTGTCATCTTCTTCAATCAGCTTGGCATTATGAATTTTTCCCTGGAGATCGCCGATCGTCAGCTTTCCGGCATTCTCACGGGCTGAGCCGAAAATATCGCATAAATACACACAGTCAGCGCCGCTCAGGCTTTCTGCAAATTCGTCAAGGAACTGCTGCGTCCGTGTAAATGTATGAGGCTGGAATACCGCGACAATTTCCCGATCAGGATACTTCTGTCTTGCCGCCTCGATTGTCACTTTTATTTCTGTCGGATGATGGGCATAGTCATCAATCAGCACTTGATCCCCAAGCTGCTTCTCATTGAATCTGCGTTTGACGCCCCCAAAGGATTTGAGAGCATGCTTAATGATGCTGGAATCAATTTCTTCATAATGGCATAACGCAATGACCGCCAATGAGTTTAATACATTGTGGTGGCCGTACGCAGGAATATAAAACGTATCATAGAACGTATTGCGGACAAAGACATCAAAAGTTGTCCCTTCCGTGCTTTTTACGATGTTTCTGGCTTGAAAATCATTTTCTTCCCCTGTGCCGTAATACACAACCGGGACGTTCGCATGGATTTTCGGCAGATGCTCATCGTCTCCGCAGGCAATAATGCCTTTGTTGACTTGAAGAGCCATCTCTTGGAAAGCGTCAAATACATCGTCAATGCTTGAAAAGTAATCAGGGTGATCAAAATCAATATTCGTCATAATCGCGTAATCTGGCTGATAGCTTAAGAAATGGCGGCGGTATTCGCACGCTTCAAACACAAAGTATTCGCTGTTTTCATTTCCCTGGCCTGTTCCGTCTCCGATTAAGAAAGACGTCGGTTTTGCGTTTTGGATCACGTGAGCCAGCAGACCCGTAGTCGACGTTTTGCCGTGTGCGCCCGTAACGGCAACACTCGTGAATTTTTTCATGTAGTCGCCTAAAAACTTATGATAACGTATCACCGGAATTCCCTCAGACATCGCTTTTTCTATCTCAGGATGCGTGTCTGGGAATGCGTTTCCGGCGATGACTGTCATGCCGGGTTTAATATTTTCCGCGCTAAAAGGAAGAATCGTAATATTTCTTTTTTCAAGCGCTGTTTGCGTAAAAATAAATTTTTCGATATCCGATCCTTGGACAGTATATCCATTATCATGAAGTATTTGGGCAAGCGGACTCATACCGGTCCCTTTTATTCCAACAAAATGATAAACAGTCATAATTGTACCTCCAACAAACGTCTATCTGTTCCCCAGTATATGACGCTCATTTCAATTTGCGACCGCGGCGGCTGAAAAGCCTACCTTAGCGGCGTATTTTATATATTTTGTTATGTTTAGTATCAGGTTATTTCTTTCCGATTAAACCCAGATATCAAGATTTGTCTATGCACAGCTGCTGTAAAGCGGCATAGCTGTTAAATGCTCTAAACACTATCATACCATGTTTGGTGTGAAAATGAACCCATATTATTCGTTTATTAAATCACTTGCTGTGATCAGCACCTCTCGAGGCTTGCTTCCTTTTGCCTCAGAGATCATGCCTTCCGCTTCCATCATGTCGATCAGCCTTGCCGCACGATTGTAACCGATTCTGAATCTTCTTTGCAGGCTTGAAGTGCTCGCACTGTTTTGCTCTACAACAAACTCACACGCTTCGTAAAACAGTTCGTCCTCTTCTTTCAGGGCTGATCCTTGTCTTACGAGCTCTTCTTGTTCAAATAAATAGGTCGGCGGCATTTGGCTTCTGACGTGGGAAACGACGCGGTCGATTTCCCGGTCTGACACAAAGTTACCTTGCAGACGGACCGGTTTTCCCGATCCGTTTTCCAAAAAGAGCATATCCCCTTTTCCGAGAAGCTTTTCTGCACCGGCTATGTCAATAATTGTTCGGGAATCAACCTGGCTTGAGACAGAAAAGGCGATTCTCGTCGGGATATTCGCCTTAATCAGACCTGTTATGACATCGACTGACGGACGCTGAGTTGCGACGAGAAGATGGATACCGCACGCTCTGGCTTTTTGGGCGATCCGCGCAATGCTTTCTTCCACATCGTTTGGAGCCACCATCATCAAATCTGCAAGCTCATCAATAATGACAACTAAATATGGCAGCTTTTCACCCATTTGGTGTTCAGCGGTTAATTGATTAAAGCGGTCAATGTCGCGGACACCTGAATGGGCAAAAAGCTCATAGCGGCGCTCCATTTCCTCAACGACCCATTTCAAAGCAGCCGTAGCCGCTTTAGCGTCAGTAATGACCGGGCTGACGAGGTGAGGAATTTTATTGTAAGGGGCCAGCTCTACCATTTTCGGATCAATCAGCAGCACCTTTACCTCACTCGGGTCAGCTTTATAAAGCAGGCTGACTAATATTGTATTGATGCATACGCTTTTTCCGGAGCCTGTAGCGCCGGCAATCAAGCCATGCGGCATTTTCTTCAAGTCGATAACAACAGGATTTCCTGAAATATCTAATCCCAGCGCAGCTGTGAGCGGTGACTTGCTTGTCCTGAAAGCTGAGCTGCGAATCATTTGGCGCAAATCAACCACCTTGCTCGTGCGGTTCGGCACTTCAATTCCGATCGTGTTTTTCCCCGGAATCGGCGCTTCAATCCGAATATCTCTCGCTGAGAGACTGAGTTTAATATCATCGGACAAGTTGGTGATTTTATTCACCTTTACACCCGGTTCAGGATGCACTTCAAATCTCGTGACAGACGGACCCTGGGTTACATGGACCACATTGGCGCGGACATTGAAGTTTTTCAAGGTCAAATCAAGAAGCTGACGCTGTTCTTCGATCCACGCAGCATCATCTTGAACCTGCGCTGGCGGGACATCAAGCAGTGCAACATTCGGAAATACATAGCTGCCGCGGCGCTCCTCTGCTTTTTGCTGTTTATGCGTATCTCTTTTCAGCATCATCACATTAAAAGGAACGGATGGCCCTTTTTGAGAAGATGCGCTTTGTTCGGTCCTTTTCGCCTGTACACCAGGCCTTTTTTTCGGCTCTTCTGAAGCTTCGCGAGGTTTGTCTGCGCGAATTCCCTGCCGGTTTTCAAGAGTTGCAGTAAACGATTTGGAACCCTGCTCCATGTGTTCAGTTTTCCCAAGCTCTGTATGGCTGTCTGGCTGAACATCTATCTTCGTTTCCTGAGCCTCTCCCAGGATGTCATAATGATTATTTATTATGCTTTCTGATGGCTCTTCTGATTCTTTTGCCACAGTTTCTGCTTGAGCCAGAGCCTCTGATGAATACTCATGATCAGTAAATAAAGGCTCTTCCTGACGAATGTCCATTTGTTCTTCTTGAACGAACGGGGACTCAGCACCTTCTGCCGCGTTTTCATGATGATTGTATACTGGGCTGTCTGACGGCTCTTTTGCTTTTTCATCCTCAGATACTGACTCAGTCTGAGATTCAGGAGCTGTTTGCTCTTCATCAAGTTCAGCGGAGAAAACAGGCTCTTCAATTTTCTCTGGCTGCTGCTCCCTTTGCTCTTCCTTAGCCGTTGCAGGCTCTTCGCGGCCTACTTCACTGTCTGAAAGCCCTTCAGCCGCCGTATCTGTGAGCATCTCAGGCGGTGTTTGCTCTTCGGCATGTTCAGCTGGGAAGGAAGGCTCCTCTTCTTCCGGCTGTTGAACGCCTGACTCAAATGGCACTTTGTTACCTGACGGCTCGGCTGGCCGTTTCGCCAGCGCCTCATCATTCTCCGTATCCTTTCTGTTTAAAACGCCAGAAGGCTGTTTTTCAAATTGGGTATCCGGGAAGAAAGGACTTTCTTTTTTGGAATGCGCCTGTGTGTCTGAAGCAGGATAGCCGCGTTCACGTTCGATCTCTTCTGACAGCAGTGTTACCTTCTCTTTTACCGATTTATCCGGTTCGTTCAATGTTTCAGAAGGCTTTTTCGGCACATCCTTTTTAACAGATGGTTTTTGATTGAATCCATAGACAGGCGAAGGGATATTTGTCGGTTTAAACGGTTTCTTCGCCGGCTCTGCTGCTTGATATGTATGCTGCTCTTCTTCATTTCTGGGACGCTCTCTGTAAGGTGCAGCACTTGGACGAGGCGCGGATTTCGGTTCGTCCGATGGTGTGCGGCGCCTTCTCAGGTCATGATTTTTGTATCCGTCAGGCACGACTGGAAAACGGAATTTGCCTTTTGGATATTCATAATATATTTTAGGATCTTCCAATCTTTTTAATTGTCCTTCAGGATGATGTACTTCTTGTTGCTTCGGAATTTGAGCGGGTTTTGTCTCCCGTTCAGCATCCTCTTCGCTTTCGCCTAAAAACAAATCAAAAAATTTATGAAGCCAACTCATAATTTATCTCTAACTCCCTTATAGTTTTCTGGGACGGTTTTTAGTATACCACTGCTGGTCGGCCCAGAAAAGATTAAGCTATCAGCAGAAACAAAGCCGCTAAACAAGGGCTTAGCGGCTTTTCACATGATTCGTTTTTTTTGGCGGATTTATGGGAGTCTAAAACTGAAATGCGTCTCCCGCCTCATAGTCTCCTTCTAACACAAGGATTCCTTTTTCAGCAGGGGCATCCGGCAAATCAAGCTCTTTCGCTGAGCAGATCATCCCGCTTGACGGAACGCCGCGAAGCTCTGCATCCTTAATGACAAGTCCGCTAGGCATCACAGCACCGACTTTGGCAACGACAACTTTTTGGCCTTGGTCAACGTTAGGCGCGCCGCAGACGATCTGAAGCGTTTCTTCTCCTACGTTGACTTTACATACGCTTAATTTATCCGCATTCGGATGTTTTTCTTTTGATTCTACATACCCCACAACAAACTTCGGAGATAAATCAACGACTAATGTTTCTTCAACGCCGTTTCTGTTTAAAATCTCATTAACATCTTGCACGAATGTTTCTGAGAGCGCAACAGGGCCGTTTTCATCAATGGTCAAGTAAGAAGACGCGTTGAAAATGTTGAAGCCCGTTGTTTCTTTTGTTTCGTTATTGAAAATTTTGACGACGTCGCCGTGTTTTTCATATCCTAATTGTTCGCGTGTCACATCTTGAAGAGAGATCAGGAGCGTGTCTCCCACACCTTCTTTATTATAAAAAGCGTTCATAAGTAAAAATCCTTTCTAATCCTTTTTCGGACGGCTTTTCGCCAGGATAAACACCGGTTCCAGCTTTCCTTCATTGTACAAAAATGAAAGGGCGGTAATCGGGACGGTGCCGCCTGCAAAGAAGCTCATCGACATTTGTCCTAGAATATCATACCCCGATTCATTCCGGATGTCAGCAAGAATCAAAACGTCCTGATGAGGAACAGAGATCGCCAGCTCCCCTTCTGCATGCTGCTTATACTCATTTAAGATCGCTTCGTTCAAAATCCGGCTTGCATCGTATCCGTCGTTTGCCCTGAAGAAATAAAAGTAATTGCCGGCAACCGTATCCTCTTTGACAACCGTCGGCAGGGAACGGAGATTAAATGCGGCCGTCTCTCTGATCCGCTCTTTTGTCCAGTTTTCTTTCTCAAGCATGCGCTGGTCAATTAAACGGTAGGTTTTCCCGAGATCTAGCGCGTAATAAATTCTTGTCTCTGCGGTATGATCGTCATAAATGAGCGGGATATCTTCGCTGGACTTGTCCGGGAAGGAAGTCGAGCGGATGACCGGATAAATGCGAGTTTCTTTCCCGGTCATTTCCTGAGCCTTCCCTTCCATTGCCGTCATCGCTTCGGAGACATAGTACACGATCTCATCAATGGCTTCGTCTTTTTTCAGTTCCCATTTTGCAATAATCGGCGGCAAATCGAGTGTAATCCCTTTTTTAGTCGTTTGATCCTCAACACGGAGGGTGTCTTTTTCTCTGTCAAACAGAAAGGAGCGATTCTCGTGCTGAAGGCGCTGCTTCAGTATATCTGACAGCTTCCTTGAGGTCATTTTCAAACCGATGTCCTCCTTTACGCTTTAGCGAGAGAGTCTGTTAAAAACTGTTCAATTTCTTCTTTTGTTTTGCGGTCTTTGCTCACAAAACGATTTACTTCTTTTCCTTCATTAAACACCACAAAGCTTGGGATTCCGTAAATTTCCCACTCTGCACATGTATCAATGAATTTGTCACGGTCTACGTAGTAGTAGGTGAATTCAGGGAAATTCGCTTCCAATTCAGGCAGGAAAGGCTCTACAAAACGGCAATCCGGGCACCAATCGGCTGAAAACATAAATACAGACCAATCATCCTTTACCGCTTTTTCCAGCTCTTGAGTTGATTCAATTTTTTTCATTTCATATCCCTCCAGTTGTTTATGTTCTTACATGTTTTTTATCGATACTCGTCCATTTGGATCATACCAAACTGCTTGAGGCAAAACCACTTATATGCAACGAATGAATATGTAAGATTGGCTTTCCCATTATCATTATCATATTTTATTTGCATTATCAAGCTCGTTTCATTTAACATCGTGTACATGAGGGTAAAATTTACAGATGGACATACATAAGGAGGGATTTTTATATGGAGTTTATCGTCTATTTAGCAGGAGAAATCCACAGCAATTGGCGCGAGGAAATTAAAGAAAAAACAAAATCACTGAAGCTCCCGATTACGTTTGTTGGCCCAATGGAGAATCATGACCGCTCAGACAATATTGGTGAAGAAATTATGGGCGTACAGCCAAATGCCGTTTTAAAGGATGACAAAGCCTCTGACATCAACAACTTCAGAACCGCCGTCCTGATGAATAAAGCAGACTTTGTGATCGCCCTGTTTGGCGAAAAGTACAAACAGTGGAACACGGCAATGGATGCATCATATGCGATCGCAAAAGGAAAACCCCTGATTATCATCCGGCCGGAATCGCTCCACCATCCTTTAAAAGAGCTTTCCAATAAAGCGAATATTACGGTTGAAACCGTTAACCAAGCCATTAAGGCCCTTTCCTATCTATTTGAAACAGAATAAGAAAAAAGCTTGTCGATCCGAGCTTACTGCTCGTTCAACAAGCTTTTATGAAACCTACATATTTTCTTTAATCGCATCCACCGTCTGCTTATCGCAGGCTGTTACAAGTTTGATGAGCATTTCTTTAGCAGCAGCATAATCATCAATATGAATGATAGAAGCGTTTGTATGAATATAGCGGGAACATATTCCGATAACCGCTGACGGCACACCGCTGTTCGAAATATGAACCTTGCCTGCGTCTGTTCCCCCGCCGGATACAAAATATTGATATGGAATATCATGCGTTTCAGCCATATCAAGAACGAATTCCCTCATTCCGCGATGCATGACTGTCGTTCTGTCAAGAA
The DNA here is from genome assembly GCF_037975425.1 of Bacillus sp. FSL R5-0416. NCBI lineage: Bacteria > Bacillati > Bacillota > Bacilli > Caryophanales > Bacillaceae > Bacillus > Bacillus sp. FSL R5-0416. The sequence goes on from NZ_CP150252.1 coordinate 3,035,534, forward strand.
TGCGCAGCAAAAAGCCTTTTCCAAGCTGGCCGAATTCATTTTTGTCTCCGCTCATATCGTTTGCCGGGCTGGCGTCAAGGGCGAAAAACAAGTCCGGTTTAATCATATGAGAAGCCGTCTGCGCGCCCCTTAGCCCTACTTCTTCCTGAACCGTTGCACCCGCATAGAGTGTATTCGGAAGCTCTTTACCGTGTAATTCCTTCAGAAGTTCAATGCTTAAGCCGCATCCATATCTGTTATCCCATGCTTTTGATAAAATTTTCTTTTCATTCGCCATCGTCGTAAACGGACAAACAGGCACAATCTGCTGTCCCGGTTTAATGCCGATTTTGATGGCGTCTTCCTTATCATCCGCTCCAATGTCGATCATCATGTTTTTGATATCCATCGGACGGTTTCGCTGCGCATCTGTCAATAAATGCGGCGGTATGCTTGAAATCACACCCGGAACCGGCCCGTTATCTGTTTGAATTTCAACCCGCTGCGCAAGCAAAACCTGGCTCCACCAGCCTCCGAGCGTCTGGAATCTGAGCAGCCCGTTGTCTGTAATGGATGTCACCATGAAGCCGACTTCGTCCATGTGCCCGGCTACCATAATTCTCGGTGCGTCCTCTGCGCCTCGTCTGACTCCGAAAACACTTCCCAGTCTGTCCTGAACGATGTCATCGGCATATTTGGCTAGCTCCTGCTTCATAAAAGCACGAACCTGATGCTCATTGCCCGGCGCGCCGGGAAGCTGCGTCAGTGTTTGGAAAAGCGCTTTCGTTTCTTGATTCATGTTTTCCCCTCATTTCTATGTAGTCCTTTTATTTTATTAGAAACAATGAAGTTTTCCAAGCACCCTGACCCAATCTGCTCGATCAGCCGCGTATTGCTTAACAGGATTTGGCTGTTTCTGTATAATGAAAAGTACGATCAACCAGGAGGTGCTTTATTTTGAAATTGCGTCATCTTCTTTTAGGAGCAGGACTTGGAATTTGTACGGCTGTCGTTGTGAAACAATATGTGATGAAGCCTTATATTTCTTCAGAAAAAGCGCTTCGAATTGTAAAATCTGCTTTTAAGCAGCGGGGCCCGATTGACGGATCATGGATTTACACCCAGCCGGAGCCTTACAATATTAACGGAGAAACGGTACAGGTATACAAAACCGGCATTACACGATCAGCTTTCGGAGAATTAGAACAGTATGAAGTCATGGTGGATGCGAAAACGGGAGAAATTGTTGATGTCATTGATACAATCGCCTCTTAACACCGGACAAGCAAAAAATAGAAGCCGCTGCCTATGCAGCGGCTCTTTTTTATTATATCGCGCGAATCGGTTTGTATACCGGATACCACATCGCATCCTGCACTGCCTGTATAATGTCTTCAGGCTCTTCCGTAGCGACGCCTTCCTTCATTGCGGTTTTTGCAACTTCAACAGCAACGGTTGCCGAAACAGTGCGCAAATCTTCAACTTTTGGAAGCATCGGCGCGCCAGGCACCCCGACATTGACCATACCTGCGATTGCCCGGGCACATGCTTCAAACATGCCGTCGGTAATTAATTTTGATTTTGTAACAATCGTTCCAAGACCGAGACCAGGGAAGACAAGCGCGTTGTTTGCCTGCCCGATATGATACGTAACTCCGTTATATTCAACTGGCGGGAACGGGCTTCCTGTCGTGATCAGCGCACGGCCTTCTGTCCATTCGATTAAATCCTCCGGTTTTGCTTCAGAAAGGGTTGTCGGATTTGACATTGGCAAAATCGCCGGCCGTTTCACATGTGACGCCATTTCTTTTACAATTTCTTCAGTGAAAGCGCCGGAAACTGTAGATGTGCCGATCAGGATCGTCGGTTTCGCCTGCCGGACCACTTCAAGAAGATCAATGCCTCCGCCGTCTCCGTTCCGCTGATAATCCTTCACTTCATCAGCCGAACGGGCATACGGCTTTTGGAAATCAAGAAGCTGATCCATATCATCTGTTAACAGCCCGTTTCTGTCTATGCACCAGAAGCGCTTGTATGATTCTTCTTCACTCAGCCCCTCGCGCACCAATGCTTCCCGCAGCTGTTCGGCAATTCCGATTCCTGCCGTTCCCGCTCCGAATATAACAACTCTGTGATCCCTCAGCGGAACTTTAGACGCTTTTGCACAGGATAAGACTGCGGCCAAAGAAACAGCGCCAGTTCCTTGGATATCATCATTGAAGGTACACACTTTATCTTTATAGCGTTTCAAAATGCTTCGCGCGTTTTTCGCCCCGAAATCCTCCCAATGCAGCAATGCATTCGGAAATGTTTCTCTCGCCAGCGCAACGTAGTCGTCAATAAATTGGTCATAGCGTTCGCCGCGCACTCTGGAATGCTGGTTGCCGACATAAAGCGGGTCGTTCAAGAGGCTCTCCTGATTTGTCCCCGCATCTAAAACAACAGCCAGCACTCTGCTCGGATCAATGCCCGCAGCCGCTGTATAAACCGCCAGCTTGCCAATAGAAATCGCGATTCCTCCGACGCCCCAGTCACCGATTCCTAAAATTCCTTCCGCATCAGTGGCAACAATTAAATCGATCGTATCGCTTTGATCTTTATACTGTTTAAATGCTTCTTTCATACCGTCCGGGTCATCGATTGACAGATAGAGCCCTCGTGGTTTTCTGTATTCATGGCTGTATCTCTGGATTGCCGTTCCGACTGTCGGTGTGTAGACAATCGGGAGCATTTCCCCTAAATGGTCATTTAACAGGCGATAAAACAGCGTTTCATTCCGATCGTGCAGCGCCGTTAAATAGACATTTTTGCTCAAATCGTCAGGCTGTGCGGAATATTGTTCATACGCTCTTTTCGCCTGATCATCAATTGTTAATACCTTGGGCGGCAGAAAGCCTTTTAAACCAAGTTCTTTTCTTTCTTCCTCAGTAAAAGCAACACCTTTGTTCAAAAAAGGAACAGAGAGCACTTCAAGGCCTCTTAATGTTGTTTGAATGTCTCCTTCGTTTGTTACTTTGAATTGTTTCACCCTGCCTCTTCCTTTCTGAGCATAATTAGTACTAGGTTTGCATTATTAGCCGGAAAACATGCAGGGTAAACATAAAAATATGCTATTGCTTCATTCGCTTAACTGACTTTTTGATGCTTCCGTCCTCCTCCCATTGAAGGGCGCGATACTCGGCATCATGGTAAAAAATAAACCAAGCGTCTTTTTCTGCTGCGAACGCCTGCCATTTCTGCTTTTGCGGGATAGAGGTCATCGGATAATCATCGTAAGCCAGCACCCATAGCGGATTGCGGTGGGCATGTGTCGGCATCAGATCTGCCATATGTACGGCAGTTTCACCCGCATCCTCGCATATCAGGACGCTGTGTCCGTCGCTATGGCCTCCGGTGTGATGCATTGTAATACCCTCTGTGATCGTTAAGGTGTCTTCAAAGGTTTTGACTTGGCCAGCTACAGCCTCCCAATTTTCTTTCCAATACGTATTTTTCGACCTGATATTCGGATGGCGCATTTCGTCCCATTCAACAGCTGATGTATAAATCACTGCATTCGGAAAGACAGAGACGAGCCGTTCACCTTCATATTCGGTTAAACCGCATGCATGATCAAAATGAAGGTGTGTCATTGCGATCACATCTATATCGGCAACCGTTAATCCGAGTGCAGCTAATGAGGGTTTCACATTCGACTCTTGTGTCACGCCATAGTTTCGTTTTTGTTTATCAGTCAGCTTGCCGGACCCAATTCCGGCGTCAACGATGATATTGAGCCCATCCTTTTGAATCAAAATAGGGTCTGTCCTTAGTTCAATCTGGTTTTTTTCATTGACTGGATATTTTTTAGACCAAAGCGGCTTTGGCACAACGCCGAACATGGCGCCTCCGTCCATATGCGTCACGCCTCCGTCAAGCCAGGTCAACGTGATGTTTCCAATTTTCATTGTTTCCATTTTCATCCCCCCTGTCATCATGGTAGCAAACGGTCCATAAAAAAAACAGACTCCTGTCAGAGTCTGTCTTTACGTTCTCCATTCAACCTCAGCCCGATAGATCGGCTGGCCGAGTGCAGAGAATTTTTCTTCATATTCTGTCATAATATTGCCTTCGAGATTGCTGTTATGCAAATCAAGACTGACGTATGTCAGCAGGAGGCCGTACTCAGAGAAGCTCTTCAAAGAGTACTCAAACAAACCTCGGTTGTCCGTTTTAAAATGAATCGCTCCGCCTTTGCCCATTACTTCTTCATATTTTTTGAGGAAGTGGGAATATGTCAGGCGGCGTTTTTCATGCCGTTTCTTCGGCCAAGGATCAGAAAAGTTCAAGTAGACCCGTTTCACTTCCCCCGGCTCAAACACATCCGTCAGCGTGTCCGCATCTATATTCAGAAGCTTTACATTCTGCGCTTCGCTGTCTTTTACTTTTTGGACGGCTGTCACGATGACGCTTTTAAATAACTCAATACCAATATAATTGATGTCGGGATTTTGTTTGGCCATACCAGAAATAAATTGGCCTTTTCCTGTACCAACCTCGATATGGATCGGATTGTCGTTGCCAAACACTGTGTTCCATTTCCCTTTATAATCAGCAGGATTGCTGATGGCAATATCTGCGTTTTCAGCCAAAAAGTCATCAGCCCAAGGCTTGTGGCGCATTCTCATATGATTGACACCTCTATCTATTATTTCGACTAACAACATACCATGAATTAAAAAGACCCGCAAGCTCGTTTTTCCAGTGTATCTCTCTTAAGGCCGAGCGCATAAAAAAAGAGGGTCCCGTCTGCTGGAACACTCCTTTCACATGTATAAAAACGCTCTGTTTTGAACAATTTAACCCGTATGATACTGAAGGGATGTGTACCGTTATGGGTTTACATTATGAGCATCAAGTTCATTTATTGAAGGATATATTGACTGACCATCAATTGGACTGCTGCGGAACAGTCGCAGAGTACGAGCAGCTTGAGCGTGTGATTAAATCACTGATGGCAAACACCGAGCTTGATTCAAATTTCAAAAACGTGCTTGAAGATGTTTACCGCTACAGCCAATCAGGAATATCGTCCAAATCCATCGACTCACACATACAAGAGCATCAGAACAGCCTGTCTCAATGGGTAGAGCAAATGGATTCGTATTCCTGATTAATCAACAATTCGTTTCATGAGGATATGCAGCTCTTCCATTGCATCATGAAATTCCTTATCATTGCCTTTTGCTTTATGCCAGGCAATGAAAGTAATTGTTTCAGATAACACATACCAAGCCATTCGCAACCGAAGGCTTTCTGTCAGCTCTATGCCGTACATGCTCAGCCAGCTCTCCCAAGCTGGCTTTTCGACGTAGTGGTACAGCAAAGGCCCGAGGTCCATCGCCGGATCAGCGATCATGGCGCCGTCCCAGTCAATTAAATACAGCTGGTTGTCTTCAGACAATAGCCAGTTATTATGATTGACATCACAATGGCAAACGACTTTCTCACCGAAATGCACTTCATGCAGGTGTTCTTCCAAATACTTGATCCCTTCTTGAATCAGCGGCGAAGATTGCTGCACAGCAAATACAGCCTGCTTCAGCTGAGACAAAAGAGCCCCCGGGTTCAGCGGTTCTTTTCCAAGTCTCTTCAGCATGTCCAGCAAGGCTTTTGATGTGTGTATTTTACGAAGCAATTCAGCAACGGGCCGTCCGCTCATGTCTTTAGGCTTCAGCTCTCTGCCGGTCATCCAGTGCTGGGCCGTAATGACGTCCCCATTTTCCATCCGTTTTGTCCAAACCAGCTTCGGAACAATGCCTTCGGCGGATAAAACAGCTAAAAAAGGTGAGCTATTACGTTTTAAAAAAAGCTGCTGCCCGTTATGTTTCGCATAATATGCATCTCCTGTAGCTCCTCCGGCGGGGAAGATCTCCCAATCGCTACCTAGTAATTGTCCCAACCAGTTCATATCAATGTTCAACCCATCATTTCTTAAAATATTTTAGAATTAAGGCTAATCGTTTCTAGTCTATCCAGCGAATGCCTTTTTCGTACGAATCGTATAAAAATAAAAAAGACAGCTATTGAGAGTCTCATATGCTAATCAATAGCCGTCCTTTAAATTTTAGCGCTATAGCACAAACTTCGTCAAGCAAAACTCTTAAGATCTGATGCTAAATATAAGATAACTGTTCCGATGCCGTTTACTGCAACCGTTTTCTTGATTTCTGCCGGGTCTTTCTGAAATCCTGATGGATCACATAAAAGCCGATAAGGTATGTCGTTTGGCAGCCTCCACTCGACGGAGTCAGGACTCGCGTGATGGATAACAATGATATCTTTCCATTCGTCAACCTCGTCAAGATCATAAAGCCTGTATGCGATAAGGTGTTCTTTTAGCGTCAAGCATTCAAGATGGCGCCGGATGTCTGCAGCGGACCTAAGACGGAATGCAGGATGCGCTTTTCTCAGCGAGATCAGCCTGCGGATATAGTGAACATCTTCTTTGAATGTTTCACGGCGATCCCAGTCGAGCTGGTTGATGCTGTCACTGGATTGATAGCTGTTTTCCACTCCCTGCTTCGTCCGGAAAAATTCCTGGCCGCTGTGAATAAACGGCACCCCTTGGGCAAGCAAAATAATCGCGGCTGCAAGCCTTTGTCTGCTTCGCTTTCGGCTGTCATTTTCTTGAGGAAGCGCGAAGCTCATTTTATCCCAAAAGGTGTGATTGTCGTGTGATTCGACATAATTGATGGACTGGCTTGGTTCCGGAACAATCGGTGCTAATGCCTTCCATCCGGAAGACCCGGCAATTCCATGCATCACAGCTTGTGCTGATTCACTGCCGCCAAGCGCAAACCCTGCTGCCATAAGGTGAAAGGTGTTCCCTTTTACAGCGTCACGAAACATATCATTAAAAAAGCCGATGCCCGGCATTCTTGGCGCGTTCGCCAAAGCAGCTTTCTGTTCATGCGGCAGCGGTGTAGCCAGATCCCACCCTTCTCCAAAAAGCAGGATTCCGGGCTTTGCCTTAGTTGCTTTCTCTTTCATATAAAGCACGGTGTCAATATCTAAAATGCCGAGGAGATCAAATCGGAAGCCGTCAGCATTGTATTCTTCAAGCCAATAGACCACGCAATCCGCAATGAATTTTCTTGCCATCCTTCTTTCTGATGCAATATCATTGCCAACGCCGGTGCCGTTTGACGGCATCCCACATTCGTCGTGCCGGAAAAAATAACCGGGCACTGTCTTTTCAAAGGGGGAATTCTCCCTCTTATACACATGGTTAAAAACAACATCCAGAATGACTCGCAGACCGTGCTGATGCAGGGTATTGATCATTTGTTTCAGCTCTGTTTTTCTCGTTTGAGGATCATGAGGGTTTGAGGCATAGCTTCCCTCCGGGGCAAAGAAATGAAGCGGGTTATATCCCCAATTGTATGCATCAAGCGGCTTCTCTTCATCAACTCCGGCAAAATCATTCACCGGCAGAAGCTCCACATGTGTAACACCAAGCTCTTTTACATACGCCAGTCCCGAAGAACTGCCATTTGCGGTTTGTGTATCAGTTTCCGTTAATGCTAAGTATTTTCCCTTGTTTATCATGCCGCTGTTTTCATGGATGGAGAAGTCGCGAAGATGCGTCTCATAGATGACGGCATCCACAGGGTGTGAGAATGGTTTAAGAGGAGCAGTCCATTTCATTTGATCCGGGCGCAAGACGACGCCCTTCTCTCCATTTACAGTCACAGCCTTGGCATACGGGTCAACTGTTTCCATCCATTCTGAATTGTTGCAGATGCAAAACAAATACTCATATCCGTGAAGGTCACCTGTGACCGTAACGGCATAGACGCCTTTTTCCAACCGAGTCATTTGGAATGTGCGCCCGCTTTTATTGGGGTATGAAAGCTTGACAGCAGCTGAGGTTGCAGCAGGCGCCCATACTTTAAATACGGTATGATCCGCGGTATAAACGGCGCCCAGCTCTCCGTCATAATAAAATTCGTCATCAAACGCAGACGTCCGGATGACCGCGCCAATTTGGAGATCCGTTTTGTGGCCGCTGGATGCTCTGACGCAATGGATTTTTCCAAATGTCACAGGATGGTCGGATACGCAGACGTACTTGTATTTTGCTTCAAGGGAGTATTCCTCCCTGACAGCCAGAGGAAAAACTGTTGTTTCTGTCTCAAGCCGAAACGGCGGTGTCATGATTTCCTTTTGTTCAGCAGGAATCAGAACAGTAATGATATTCATGTCATCGACATACGCTTCGAAGCTGCGGCGGATGCTGACCATCGGAAGCTCTCTCCTTCAAACACGTTTATGTTTTGATCCTTAGGGGTGAAGGACTAGAAGCCAGACGAAACGGGGTAGTGCCCATGATTTCTCCGTCAGCATGGAACGGGATTTTGTCCTTCGTGTAAAATGTAATGTCCTTCGCTTTAAACATCGTAACGCCATCCATCTTTGTATGTTTTCCAAATGCCATGAAACATAAAAGCCAATATTTTTTCAAAAACGGCTGGTTTTCAACGATTACGATATCAAATGTCTTCTCGCGCGGATTTGCTAGGGGCGCCGCCTTCATGCCTCCCCCGTAAAACGGATGGTTGGATACAACGGCAAACCAGACATCATGAAATTCGCGCGTCTCGTCTTCCGTCGTACAAGCTAACGTAAACGGCTTAAAGGTTGCCGAAGCGTGCAAATGAGAAAGCGGATACACCAGAAATCGAAGGCGGAGAAAAAGAAAAACCCGTCTCAACGGAAATTCCATCGCCTTTTTATTGACATATGCGTCAAACCCGATCCCGATATGATTCATAAAATAAAGAATCTGTGATTTATCCTGAAGGAAATTGACGCTCCCTAAATGAAAGGTTCTTGTTAACGGGCGCTTTACCTTCTTGATTTCCTGTATCAGATCGATTTTTTTAATAGAGAATCCTCGCGAAAAATCATTATATGCGCCCGCCGGCACAAAGCTCAGCTCAATATCGTCAACATCTTTCAGCCCGTTGACAACTTCATGCATGGTTCCGTCTCCGCCAATGACGATCAGGCGCTTCAGCTTATATTCCTGTATCGTTGAAATCTGTCTGGCGAGCACCTCGGCGTGTCCCGGATGTTCAGTTAAAAATGAACGGTGCTCAACCTTTCGTTTGATCAATTCTTTTTGAATGGACTTCCAAACACGCAGGCCGTTTCGATGTCCTGCTGTCGGATTAATAATAAAAAACCAATGGCTCATCTTTCTCACCTGCTTATGTTATGAGAAAACCGCTCAAATCGTTCTCTTTTACTCCAGCCACTCCTGTCTGCGATAGGAGTCAGACATGCAGTAAGACAATAGAGCCTTTGCAGCCTTTACCTGATGATGTTTGATCGGAGCAGTGTTTTTCTTCTGCCGCTCAATCCATTCTTCCGCGCTCCGCTTATCCGCTATTTCTAAGCCGTATGGCGGCTCCGGGTAATCGATGTACGACGTTCTGCTCAGAAGCAATTTTCGAACCGGAATCTCAGCCTGTTTTTCCTTTACGATCTTTGACACAACCGAGTCCGTACGAAACAGGCTAAGCCCTGGATTTAACACTGATGCAGTCTGAGAGGCTGTTTTCTTGTCCCAAAAACGATTTTTAGACCCTATGTAGACACTGTCTTCCTCAGCCTCTAAAAAAGAAACGCAATAAATTTCCAGAGGAGAAATAATCACAATGCTTAATTCAACCGCCGCCTGCTGAATTTTCAGCACAGGCTTATACATAATAAAATAAGAATCAGGCAGCTGCTGGGTCAGATAACGCAAAATGCGGTCCTGCTTCACCTGGTTTGAGAGTTGAGATATTTCTGAAAGAGTAGAGCTTGCCCATTTGAGCTGAAAATCATATAAATGTCTTTTATAAAAAGAAGCAAGCGCCACCCTGCTCTTCGGGAGCCTTACATGAATATCTTCTTCGTCCTCAAACCATTGGTGTCTCTCTTCTTGTATATCGGCTTTTATCTCTTCTTTTCTTCTCTTCAATGAAAATTTTTTTCGTTTCTGCACCGGTTCCGGTTCTTCAGCACTGGCTTGCCTTTCTTCATGCTGTCGCTCCGCTGCTTCTACTAGTGAAAGCCAGCGCTCTTTTTTCAGACGTACAAACTGGTTGATATAATGGTACGGATCAAGCTCATATCTTGATATATAATCATGAATTTTGATGATTTGTGCCATGTTTGTTTCTCCACTCCGCAATGAATTAAGATAATTGAAATTTGAATATTTCCTTGTATTTTGGTGATTGGTTCAAGTGTATTTGAAAGAGCGAAAATCGTTCAGCCATCATCGAAACTTCGCCGCTTTCAAACGGAACATGAGCTGGAAATCCTTCTTCGCCTGTCCATTTTCTTGCCAGCGTCATATGAGGATGATACGGTCTTTTTTCCACTTGAAAGCCGGCCTGAAGTACAGCCTGCTTCGTATGTTCCCGCAGTCTATCAAGCGTTTTGTTTTTCTTTGGCTCCAGATGTAAAACGCGCGGCCTTCTGCGGTCGCCGAATACATCTATCTTGTCAAACTCAATTGAAAATGGGTCAATTTCTGAAGCAATCTCTGCTAGCGAAACTTCAAGCTTCTTTATTTGTGTCTCATCCGCCGCTCCGAGAAAAATTAACGTGATATGATAGTCAAGCGGGTGCACCCATTTTTGAAACGTCAATACCGGTTCGTTTTTCGCAGCCTGGTAGATCGGATTTGCAATTCCCTCAGGTATGGGAACACCGATGAAATAATGAGGCCGTATATCTGGCATCCGTCTGACACTCCCTTCTTTGACAGCTATTATTTTATCAATAAAGAGGCTGTGCGGATAGAGGAACAGTGTATGAAAACACTCTCGCACAAACGTTTATTATGTTAGGATATTATATGACACTTGTTTTATTCAGAAAGGAATGACAATGTTGAAAATCGTTGCAAACACAGCTGATCTGATAGGAGATACACCGCTAGTGAGATTGAATCGGCTTCAGCCGGAAAATGCGGCACAAGTCTATTTAAAGCTTGAATTTTTCAATCCGAGCGGCAGTGTGAAAGACAGAGCCGCTTATCAAATGATCATAGAAGCTGAACAAAACGGTTTACTCAAGCCGGGATCAGTTATTATAGAGCCGACAAGCGGAAATACCGGAATCGGGCTCGCCATGAATGCGGCAGCACGCGGATATAAAGCAATTTTAGTTATGCCTGATACGATGACGAAGGAACGGATCAACCTGCTTAAAGCTTACGGTGCAGAGGTTGTATTAACTCCCGGAGAGGAAAGAATGCCGGGCAGCATCAAAAAAGCGAAGGAGCTTGCCGAACAAATTCCGAACAGCTATATTCCAATGCAGTTCGATAACACTGCTAATCCTGATGCGCACCGGAAAACAACAGCGCCTGAAATCGCCCGGGCAATAGAGGAAATCGGAAAACCGCTCGGCGCTTTTGTCGCCTCCTCTGGAACGGGCGGAACCATTACCGGAACAGGTGAGGCGCTCAAAGAGCTTTTTCCGGATATCACGGTTCATGTTGTTGAGCCAGCGGGTTCGCCTGTATTATCCGGCGGAAAACCTGGCGCGCATAAACTTGTAGGAACGAGCCCAGGCTTTATACCGCCGATTTTAAATGAAGACGTTTATGATGAAATTATCAAAATCTCTGATGAAGACGCGTATACGACGACAAGACGGCTTGCTGCTGAAGAAGGAATTCTTGTCGGTCCTTCATCAGGCGCTGCCTGCTTCGCGGCAATCGAAACAGCGAAACGCCTCTCTCCTGACAAAGTTGTGGTCTGCATGACAGCTGATACAGGAGAACGGTACTTATCAACTGATTTATGGTCATTTATTTAAAAAAAGGACTGGCTTCAGCAGAAGCCGGTCCTTTTATTTTGCAAGCTCGTAAATGGCCTGAGCATATAACGCTGTCGATCTCAGCAGGTCATCAATTTCGATATATTCATCCTTTTGGTGTGCGCTGTCAGGACGTCCGGGGAACAGCGGGCCGAACGCGACACCGGCTTTTAAGGATCTCGCATATGTCCCCCCGCCGATTGAGATTAAGTCAGCTTTTTTACCCAGCTGGCCTTCATAAACCTTTTGCAGGGTTTTGACTAACGGATGATCTGCGGACACGTGATGCGGCTTGCTGTCTTTGAATTCTCCCAGCTCAAATTCAGATGCGCTTTCGAATGCATCGCGGATCACTTTGCTTTCAGCTGTCACAGGATAGCGGATATTGATCCCGAGCTCGCCTCCTTGCCCTTCTTTATAGCGCAGTGTTCCGACATTTAATGTCAGCTCACCGCTGATTTCATCCTCACAGTCGATGTCCAGTTTTTTTCCTCTTGTATCACCTGAGAACTTATCTGTCACAACTTGCACAAACCGCTTTCCTGCATCGTCAAGCTCAGTCTGCTGGAGAAATTCGCACAATAAAATACCGGCATTGATCCCATTGTTCGGTTCCATCGCATGGCAGGAAAGACCGTACATACGCAAAATGAGCTGTCCGTTCTCTATTGCAGCTTCCCCTTTTTGGTCCGTCGTGCGGAGCATGTCTTTAAATGAAGACAGAATCTCTTCATTTTTCGGCCCTTCAATGACAGCTTCCGCAGCATCAGGCACCATGTTCAAACGAAGGCCTGATTGAAACGAGACAAGCACTGCCTTTGGTTCTGCTTGATTTGGACGGTGTGGAATAAGTAAAGAAGCATCGATGATCCCTTTTTCCGCATTAATGATCGGAAAATCGGCGTCAGGCGCAAAGCCCATTGTTGGCATTTCTTCATGCTTGAAATAATGCTCTACGCATCTCCAATCACTTTCTTCATCTGTTCCGATAATCATTCTGACTCGCTTGGACAGGGGCAGATTCATGTCTTTCACGATTTTCAGCGCGTAGAATGCCGCCATTGTCGGGCCTTTGTCATCAATGGCGCCCCTTGCATAAATCCGTCCGTTGCGGATTTCAGCTAAAAATGGATCACTCGTCCACCCATCTCCCGGCGGCACGACGTCAACATGGCAAAGTACGCCGATAATGTCATCGCCCTCCCCCCATTCAATATGACCTGCGAAGCCGTCAAGATTTTTTGTTGTAAAGCCTTCTTTTTCTCCAAGCTCCAGCAATGAAGTCAGGCTGGCGTTTACCCCTTCTCCAAACGGTTTACCGGGTCCGGCGGTTGTTTCGTCCATGACACTATTGATTCTCAAAAATTCCTGCGTATCACGAATTAAATCCTCTTTTTTTCTGATCACTTCAACTTCCCAGTTCATAATGATCCCCTTTCCGCAAGAAATGACTTGCAAAAACCAAATAAAACGAATAATATTAATGGTGTTTTGTTAAAACGTTCGTAATTGGAGGATACTATGTTTCATCTAAAAGAGCAGCAAACATCCATAAAGCAAGAAATCATAGCAGGGCTGACGACCTTTTTCACAATGGTCTATATCGTCGTGGTCAATCCGGTCATTCTGGCTAACGCCGGGGTTCCTTTCGACCAGGTGTTCACCGCAACGATTATTGCCTCCATTGTCGGAACGCTGTGGATGGCCCTGGCAGCAAATTATCCGATTGCTATTGCGCCCGGCATGGGCTTGAACGCTTATTTAGCCTTTCATGTCGTAAGCGCAAGCGATGGCGGCATCACGTACGCAACAGCTTTCAGCGCAGTATTTACAGCAGGGGTTCTCTTCATTATTCTATCGTTAACGCCTTTAAGAAAACAACTTATAGAAGCGATTCCAAACAATTTAAAATACGGGATCACAACTGGGATCGGGCTGTTTATTGCTTTTATCGGTTTGCGTCAAGCGGGCATTGTGGCAGCTGATGAGTCAAACCTGGTCACTCTCGGCAATCTGCATTCACCTGGTGTTATCTTAACGCTGGTTGGCCTTTTGATCAGCGTGGTCCTGATGGTGCTGAATGTAAGCGGCGCTTTATTTATCGGAATGGCAGCTACCGCTTTGATCGCCTTTTTCACCGGTCAGCTCCATTTTCCAAAGGGATTTATGTCGCTTCCTCATTTGCCGGAAGGATTGATGATCTCAAATCCATTTACCGCTTTTGGCGATGTCATTCATCACGGCCTGTACGCTGTCGTCTTTTCTTTTCTATTAGTCACCATTTTTGATACGACAGGCACGATGATCGGAGTTGCCGAGCAAGCCGGGCTGATGAAAAACAACAAGCTGCCTAACGTGCGAAAAGCGCTGCTTGCTGATTCAACAGCGACGACAGTAGGAGCTGTTTTCGGCACAAGTCCGACAACCGCATTTATCGAATCTTCCGCCGGTGTCGCAGCCGGGGGAAGAACGGGGCTTACGGCTTTGACTGTGGCTGTGATGTTTGCCGCTTCAATGTTTTTCAGTCCGCTTGTCAGCGCCTTGTCCGGTATAGCCGCCATCACCTCGCCTGCTTTGATTATCGTCGGCAGCTTGATGATGGGCTCGGTTTCCAATATGAACTGGAAAGAGATGGACGAGGCATTTCCAGCGTTTCTCGTCATTCTGGCCATGCCTTTGACATCCAGCATTTCTACAGGAATCGCGCTTGGCTTTATTTCGTACCCAATAGTAAAAGTGGCGCGGGGAAAATGGAGAGAGATTCATCCGCTCGTCATCGTTTTCGCCATTCTGTTTTTCATCCAGCTGTTTATTTTATAACATAGACCAAAAAACCCAAACGTCGTCGTTTGGGTTTTTTATGTAAACAATAAAGAGACAGCGGCCGCTAAAAAACAACAGGCGGCAAACGCATAGTGCAGGATGTTGATACAGTTTTTTCTGGCCCAATAATATTCATCACTTTCCTTATCGGTGCCAATTAAAAAAGGGGCATCCATGACCTTGTCAAAAATAAGCGTCAGGATATAACGGCAAACCCCTGTATATACCAGCAGCGCAATCACCTTCAGCCAAATTGGGGAAACAAATATGAGAACGGTGAAAGCTGACAATAGCATGTACATCTGCCTCGCATACTCGCCATTCCTCAGCATGACTTTAAAAAACAATTCCTTATAGCCTGTGCAGATCGTTCGTCTTTTAAATATCCTTTTTGAATTTCGGTATAATAACGGTTTTCTTCTCATCCTGTCTTTTACTTTTGGCATTCCCGCCTCCTGACTCATCATCATCACAAGTCCTGCAAGGGCAAGCCTGCTTTTTTTCTCTTCAGTCACCTCAGCTTCAAAAGCCGTGAACGAAGCCGTCTTTTTCAAACTGCGGATAACTGAGAAAAGCAAAAATAAAAGGCCAAAAAGCGTAAGCAAGTGCCACTGAGTCAAAACAATCAGGATAGCAGAACCAGCAAAAAATATAGCTCTGACAAGGATATCACCAATCCATCTCGAAATAGAGCGCGGCTTTCTGATCCTGTCTTGCTTTAAGGATAAAAAGAATATATGAAGGCCAAACAAATAACACAATAGAGCAGTGCTTTCTGCGAATGTGATGTGAACAGAATGACTGATCAAGGGAAGGACAATGAAAAAGAGAAGCAGCCATTTAGCCATCGTGACGAGAAAAGAATACAAAAGCGCGTACCGTTTGAGCTGATAGATGATTTCTTTCTTTTGCAGCAAAAACACTTTGTCCGCTTCCATTAAAAATGTACGAATCGAGCCTGTAAACATGATCAGCCCACACACAGCGTACAGCCATCTCCACTCCGCCACTTCAGACCACTCATAAAGAAGGCCTCTTCCATTCATCAAATCAATATACTGATAGATGACAAAAGCAATCGCCGGCAAAACAATATAGAGAGCGACTGTCCAGTCAATGACCGCATGCAACACTTTAAACTGATACTTGTAATAGTCAAACAGCCTTCGAAAAAAGAGCGTACGCCCGTTCATGGCCGATCACCTTGAACTGCCTTATAAAAACAGTCAAGCAATGACTGCCCCTCTAATCCGGTCTTGTCCTGAATATCTTTTAACGTGCCTTGGAGAAATAATGAACCTTTCTCAATCATATAAAACCGGTCACAGATTTTTTCCGCGGTATCGAGTACATGCGTGCACATAAGAATTCCGGCTCCACGTTCTTTTTCAGCCTTAAGCATGTCCACAAAGCGTTTCGTCGATATCGGATCAAGGCCGATAAACGGTTCATCAATCACATACATATCCGGCTTAGAGAGAAAGGCCTGGATAAGCATTAGTTTTTGCTGCATGCCCTTCGAAAAGGTGACAGGCAGCTCATGTTTGACATGATCAAGCGAAAACGTCTGCAGCAGGCTTTGGGCCCGATGCGCAAATTCTCTCTCTTCAATGCCGTGGAGTGTGCTGATCAGATCCAAATGCTCCCACAGCGTCAGTTCTTCGTAAAAGGACGGATGCTCCGGAATATATGCAAATGAACAGTCGTTCCAGGCAAGATGCCCTTTAAAATCTTCTGAAAGGCCGAGTATCGCCTTGATTGCGGTGCTTTTTCCGGCGCCGTTAGCTCCGATCAGTCCAACTAGTTCCCCTTTTCTGACTTCCAGAAAAACATCGGTGAGCACTTTTTTTCGGCTTGTATACCCGGCCTGTTCTATTGAAGCTTCAAGCAAATTTGTCAAAACTCACCCACCTCCAAAATTTACTACGAAACAGAATAAAAAAAGTTTCTTTAACCATAATAATATTGAGCCGAAATACATAGTAATCCAACAAGGATGGCTGCCCAACGCGAATTGGAAAAAATTAATAGGAGTTATCCCTAGATTCATCACTGCAATATCGTGTATAATGAGGGCGAATTATTTTAACAATTACAGATGTCTGCCTTTGTTGCTATTTCGTACGCAGTTGATAGTCGTGAGTTGTGGTTAGTCAAGTCCATCCGATCTTATGATAGGGAGTGGTTTTTTGAAACCTTCAACAAACCGTATGCTAACTCGAATCAAATCAGTTTACATGTTTATCCAAGAAAAAGGTCTTGTGACAACACAGGAACTGGTTGACGAATTCGGCATTACACCTAGAACGATTCAAAGAGACTTAAATGTGTTGGCATATAATGATCTTGTTCATAGTCCAAGCCGTGGCAAGTGGGAGACAACGAGAAAGAAAGTAAAGATTACCTCATAAATTGAAAAATTACATAGGGCCGCCTGAGAGCGGCCCGATAGATAATAGGGCGCAGAAACTGCTGAGCCTTGTTTTTGTGTGCTTATAAATAAAACCCCGCATTCGATATGCGGGGTTTTTGTCATGCTTGCGGCTCATTGAGCAAATGAAGCTCTTCCTCTGTCAGCTCACGGTATTCTCCGGGTGCCAGAGCGGGATCTAGGGAAACGCGTCCCATCGAAAGCCGCTTCAGATAAACCACTTCATTGCCGACTGCCTTTGCCATTTGCTTGACCTGATGGTATTTTCCTTCTGTAATTGTCAGGTATATCACGGTATTGCCACTGTTGTTTGTTTTGATTTCCGCTCTTGCCGGCTTTGTTTTATAGCCGCCCTCTATGTAGACACCCGTTTCCAAATCGGAGATGTCTTCCCTAGAAATCTGTGATTTTAAATGGACTTCATATGTTTTTGGAACATGCTTTTTAGGAGAAAGGAGCCGATGTGCGAGCTGGCCATCATTTGTGAGCAGCAAAAAGCCCTCTGTATCTTTATCAAGCCTGCCGGCTGGAAATGGCTCAAATCTCATCTCCTCCGGCGTCAGCAGATCGACCACTGTTTGCTGCCGGCTGTCCTCAGTCGCCGACAGCACGCCCTGCGGTTTATTCATCATAAGATAAATGAACTCTCGATAATCAACCGGTTCCCCGTATACGGTCACCTCCTGCGTATCAGGATCAACGTGCGCCTTTACATCTTTGGCAGGTTTGCCGTCGATCATCACGGCTCCAGCCTTTACAACGGCTTTGACTTCTTTTCTGGAACCATACCCGCTGTTGGCAAGCAGCTTATCAAGTCTCATTCCCAATCTCTCCTTTATAAAAGAAAGCCCGCAGCATGCGAGCCCTCAGTTTCATCATATCTAGTTCATCAGCCTGCATGTCTGCCTTTCCTTAAGAAACCTGGCAAACGGCGGCCTAAAATTTTCTGTAAAAATCCTAATCGGTAGCCGCAATACAGGTAGACAGCTCCGCCAACAGCGGCCGCGATCACCACAACAATCGCAGCTTGCAGCTGGCCATCCTGATAGGAAATAAAGAAGCCTAATACCCACTGCACGATTTTCACGGCAATACCCATAATGGCTGATAAGACAAGCATCAAAACAGTTCGTTTAACTAGTATCTTATACGAATAGCCTGCATGGCGCTTAATCATGATAAACCCATATAAAAGTGAAGCGATATATCCAAGCGCCGTCGCTAAAATCGCTCCGTCAGCCTGCATCAGCTTGATCAGCGGAACATTCAGCACAAGCTTGATCACGACACCGATCACAAGGCTGACAACCGCAAATTTTTGCTTATTGATGCCCTGCAGAATGGCTGCGTTGACTGTAAACAAAGAGAACAAAATCGCGACTGGCGAATACCATAGCAAAATGTTTGCTCCCAGTTCAGGGTGAAGGCTCTCTGACCCGTAAAAGAACGTATACGTCGGTCCTGACAATAGAGAGATCCCGACAACAGCCGGAATAATTAAAAACAGGATCGTCTGCATCGTTTGATTAATCTGCTGATTTAACAGCTTATAGTTTCCGCTTGTAAACGATTCAGTAATCGTTGGAATTAATGTCAGTCCGAAAGCAGTTGCTAGGGAAACCGGGATCATCACGAGCTTCTGAACATACAGGGTTAGAATCGCAAGCATGTCCTGGCTGATGGCTTGATGACCGGCTTCAATCATCGCTTTGTTAAACGTATTTGTATCAATATAGTTATACAAAGGGATGGCTAGTCCGACAAAAACGTACGGAGCAGCATAGCTGAACAGCTCGAAAAACATTTTCTTGTAGCTTAGGTTTGCTGTCGGACCCGTATTCGGCATCATCGCCAGCAGGCTGCCCTTCCGTTTGTTCCAATAAATATAAAGCACGACCAGCCCTCCGAAGGCACCGATCAGCGCTGCGAAGGTTGCATAGCCCACAGCGATGACAAGGCCGCCGTTGAAAACCTTCAAAATCAAGAATGTCGCACTCAATAGAAAGATGATGCGGACAATCTGTTCAACGACTTGGGAAACAGCTGTCGGACCCATCATTTGGTGCCCTTGAAAGAATCCGCGGACAAGGCTCATAATCGGTACGACCAAAAGCGCTAAGCTGACCATGCGGATGACATAAACGACATGATCAATTGTCAAGCCGTTATTATCCTTGCCTCCCAGCGATATTTCCGCAAACATCGGAGCCGATAGATACAGAATGAAAAAGGCTATCATTCCTGTGACGAGCATAACCGACATGCCCGCCTTGAGCATTTTCCTGCTTGTCTCATAATCCCCTTTTGAATTATATTTGGAAACAAATTTAGAAACAGCGGCCGGAAAGCCCATCGTAGCAATATTCAAAAATAAAGTGTATTGGTTGTATCCGTATTGAAATAATGCACCGCCTGTCGCCCCGACCATAATGCTGAAGGGAATTAAATAGACCATCCCCAGAATCCGCGATATATATGTACCGAGCGTTAATACAAACGTGCCTCTTAACAGTTTGCTTGACATGTTTCTTCATCACCATTTTCTACGAAGATTCAACTTTTCTATTTTACCACAACTGGGCATTTAGACGGTAATAAATACAAAAGCAATCTTGTGAACATTCATGTCCGCGGCAAAAGACGTTTAAGGAGCGGCTTTCTTTCGCTATAATAGTACTGCGGACGGGGTGTCCGCACACGAAATGAAAAGAAAGTTGATGATAAAGATGAAACAATATGACGTAATCGTAATCGGCGGAGGCCCTTCAGGCTTGATGGCTGCGATTGCAGCAGGAGAACAGGGCGCTGGCGTGTTGCTGATAGATAAAGGAAATAAATTAGGACGGAAACTCGCGATTTCCGGGGGCGGCCGCTGTAATGTGACGAACCGCCTTCCTGTGGAAGAAATTATCAAGCACATCCCCGGCAACGGGCGTTTTTTATACAGCGCGTTTTCTGAATTTAATAATGAGGACATTATCAAGTTTTTTGAAAACCTCGGCATTCAATTGAAGGAAGAGGATCACGGCCGGATGTTTCCTGTGACCGACAAAGCCCAAAGTGTCGTTGACGCGCTGTTAAACAGGCTGAAGCAGCTCCGCGTAACAATCAGAACGAACGAGAAAATTAAATCTGTTATATATGAAGATGGACAGGCAGCAGGGATTGTGACGAATAATGGCGAAATGATCCATAGCCAGGCAGTCATTATCGCTGTAGGCGGTAAAAGCGTGCCTCATACCGGAAGCACGGGAGACGGCTATGAATGGGCTGAAGCCGCGGGCCATACCATAACAGAGCTGTTTCCGACAGAGGTTCCCGTCACTTCTGGCGAACCGTTCATTAAGCAAAAAACACTTCAGGGCTTATCACTAAGAGATGTAGCCGTCAGTGTGTTAAATAAAAAAGGCAAACCGATTATCACACATAAAATGGACATGCTGTTTACCCATTTCGGCCTCTCAGGACCTGCCATTCTCAGATGCAGCCAATTTGTCGTAAAAGAGCTGAAAAAACAGCCTCAAGTGCCGATCAGAATCGACTTGTATCCGGATATCAATGAAGAAACGCTTTTCCAAAAGATGTATAAAGAACTGAAGGAAGCACCGAAAAAAACCATTAAAAACGTGCTGAAGCCTTGGATGCAGGAGCGCTATCTTCTATTCCTGCTCGAAAAAAACGGCATCTCTCCGAACGTATCGTTTTCTGAGCTGCCGAAGGATCCTTTCAGACAATTTGTAAGGGACTGCAAGCAGTTTACTGTCCTCGCAAATGGCACACTGTCGCTTGATAAGGCATTTGTCACGGGAGGCGGGGTATCTGTAAAAGAAATTGACCCGAAAAAGATGGCTTCTAAAAAAATGGAGGGGCTTTATTTTTGCGGTGAAATTCTGGATATCCATGGCTACACAGGCGGATACAATATTACCTCCGCCCTTGTCACAGGCAGGCTTGCAGGGCTAAATGCCGGGCAATACGCCCGTTCTTAATCATTACTCTTTAAATCTCTTGCCTCCAAACTCACATTTGAACATTCCCCGCATTCATGTTAGGGTGAGACTTGTTTTGTTTCACCTGATTGCGGGGTAATTTTAAGAGAGGAATGAGCTGCCATCGTACGACCATACTAAGCCTGCGAGCAAGATATAGGCGTACACAAAAAATTAGAGGGTGAGAAATGTTGAAACATATATCTAGTGTATTTTGGATTGTGATTGCAATCACAGCTGCAGCTGTATTATGGGGTGTTATTTCTCCTGACAGCCTGCAAAATGTGTCTCAATCGGCACAAGCATTTATTACCGATTCATTTGGTTGGTATTATCTTTTAGTTGTCTCTTTGTTTGTCGGGTTTTGTCTCTTTTTGATTTTCAGCCCGATCGGAAAAATCAAACTCGGAAAGCCTGATGAAAAACCGGAATTCGGGTTATTATCATGGTTTGCCATGCTGTTCAGCGCAGGCATGGGAATCGGCTTAGTATTCTACGGTGCGGCTGAACCGATCAGCCATTACGCAATTAGCTCTCCATCAGGTGAAACAGAAACCCCCCAAGCCTTCAGAGATGCACTCCGCTATACGTTTTTCCACTGGGGTTTGCACGCTTGGGCCATTTATGCCATTGTGGCATTATGCATTGCCTATTTCCAATTCCGCAAAGGCGCGCCCGGATTAATCAGCAGCACACTGTCACCGATTCTCGGGGATAAAGTAAACGGACCGATCGGAAAGGCCATTGACTGTATTGCAGTTTTCGCCACTGTTGTCGGGGTGTCAACAAGTCTTGGTCTTGGCGCAACCCAAATTAACGGCGGTTTGAATTACCTGTTCGGCATTCCGAATGCGTTTATCGTCCAATTGGTTTTAATCATTATTGTGACAGTGCTCTTTTTACTTTCTGCGTGGAGCGGACTCGGAAAAGGAATTAAGTATTTAAGCAACACAAACATGGTATTGGCCGGATTGTTAATGTTGTTTATGCTCGTTGTCGGTCCTACAGTGCTGATAATGAACTCATTTACAGATTCTATCGGACAATACATTCAAAATATTGTTCAAATGAGCTTCAGACTGACACCGAATGATCCTGAAAAACGCGAATGGATTAATAGCTGGACGATTTTCTATTGGGCATGGTGGATTTCCTGGTCTCCATTTGTCGGCATTTTCATCGCCCGTGTATCCAGAGGCCGGACGATCCGCGAATTTTTAATCGGCGTCTTGGTGACACCTTGTATTTTGACATTTCTATGGTTCTCCATTTTCGGCGTATCAGCCATGGATCTCCAGCAAAAAGGCGCGTTCAATGTAGCAAAGCTGTCCACTGAAACGATGCTGTTCGGAACACTTGATCACTATCCGCTGACAATGGTGACATCGATCCTTGCATTGATTCTGATCGCAGTATTTTTTATCACGTCTGCAGATTCAGCTACATTCGTGCTGGGCATGCAGACGTCGTACGGTTCTTTAAATCCGGCGAATTCTGTGAAACTCAGCTGGGGCATCATTCAGTCCGCCATGGCGGCTGTGCTCCTATATTCCGGAGGGCTTGCCGCTTTGCAGAACACAGCGATTCTGGCAGCGCTGCCGTTTTCTATCGTTATCCTGCTGATGATTGCCTCTCTCTATCAATCGCTCTCAAAAGAAAGAAGAGAGATCAAAAAAGCGGAGAAACTCGATAAACCGAGAAGTCCAAGAGTGAAAAAAGCATATTAACAAAAAAGATCTTTCCGCGCCTGCGGAAAGATCTTTTTATTTGCGATATAAGATAAGGGCGGAAAAACAGTAAAGCTGCTCGCCGTCTGGGTCGCACGCGGCCGAAACCGTATATTTGATATCAATCAGCTGCTCCTCCGATATCCCTTTTAAAAATGAATTGATTTCCGTCTGTAAGTCTTTTTCATGCTCTTCATCAAATACCGCTACCTTCAGCATTTTATCCGCTCTCCTTTCTCTATCAATCTATTCCGTTTGGAACAGCGTTATGATAGAGAAATGATGATTATCTCGTTTCCGGATAAAAAGCTTTCCGTATATGGGATTTCCTCTGTGGCTCGCCGCCGTGCTGCTCCACTTTCAGCAGCACGGCATAAACAATGCGCATATGACAGTAGCTGATAAGGCTGACGCTGAAAAAAGGGACAATGCCCGGCAGGTACGCAAGCAAGAAAAAGAGAGCAACAGTCAGCGCAAGCATAGCAAGCGTATATTGCAAATACGCCACACTGAGCAAGAGCGAAAATTTCACATACAGACGTTTTTTCCAGTCAAAATGGACAAGCAGCGGAAACACATAAAAAAGCATGGATACGAACAAAAAGCCAAATATCATAATGGCGAAGCGCAGGATGTGCAGAAGGAAATGACTTGGATAAATGAAAACCAAATCAATATAAATGATCACTCCGATGAGCGCCAGAACAGCGCCGAGCAGATTCGAACGAAAAAATTCACCCTTGTATTCCTGCCAAAACGTTTTGAGCACCGGAACGTTGTCCTGCCCCTGGATCCACTTCCGCATGACAGCAAATAAAGCCGCGGTCGCGGGCATAATGCCAAACACACCGAGACCGAGCAACGTAAAAAACAGCCACAGCAAGTTTGTATACGCAAATCTCATGATCCATTCGCAAAAACGCAGCATCCGTCCCAGTGAGCCATCATGTTCCATGGCGCCCCCTCCTTTTTTTGCATTATACATTCTGCATCTGAAAAAGCTCTTTCATGCCGATCGGCTTCTTTTCGGCAACCGAGCGCCACATTCCCTCACCAACCGCGATGGAGTAGGCTCCAGCTTCAGCCCCGGCTAAAATATCATAGCGGCGCAGCGGGTCTTTTCCTAAAAAAAGATCCTCAAGCAAAAGCGGATCACCTCCGCCATGCCCCCCTTCATTTTTGACTACTTGTATCGTCTGCTTTGATTCAAAAAGCGGATAGTATTCGATTGTCTGCTCAGGAAAAGCAAACGGAATTCTGGAAGGTTCGTGAAATTCATTTGATTCAATACGCCCTTTTGTGCCGTTGATCGTCAGCCGGTAGCCTTCATACGGGGCCGAAAAAACAATCGAGTAGCTTAACAGTGCGCCGCCATCATATTTGACTGCCGCTACGTACGTATCCTCGATGTCAATTTCCTCGTCAAAAATACACGCGTCAGGCCTGTATGCAGTATATAAGCTAGACTGGTCTCCTGCTTCGAGATGATCATCTTTTATAGAAGCTTTAGAGGAACGGGGATGCCACCTTGAATAGTAGTGGCATTTTTCTTTAACACGGCACGTCCCGCAAAAACGCCCGTCTTCTTCCGGCAAGGGGTTCCACTCACTGTCCGGCCCATAGTAATTCAAGGCGCCATAAGCAAATACCTCTTCCGGATTTTGCCCGAGCCACCAATTAACGAGATCGAAGTGATGTGTTGATTTATGGACAGAAAGACCGCCGGAAAACTGTCTCGACCTGTTCCAGCGTTTAAAATAGCTGGCGCCATGATACGTATCAATATACCAATTTAAATCAACGGAGGTGACCCTGCCTATTTTTCCGTCCAGAATCATTTCTTTTATTTTCCGATGAAACGGGCTGTAGCGATAGTTAAACGCGACGATGACTTTTCCTTCGCTTTTGGCCTCCGCTTCAAGCACCCGATTCGCATCCTGCACTGTTGTCACCATTGGTTTTTCAGTAATTACATCTGTATCCCACTGAAGGCTTTTCACAATATATGTGACATGCGTATCGTCCCTGCCTGCCACAATGACGATATCAGGCTTTGACACGCGCATCATCTCGTCAAAAGCATCTTCGCTAAACTCGGGCACGTGGGCCAGCTCGGGAAATTTCTTTTTGCAAACGGCAAAACGTTTCGGATCGGCATCCAGCAATCCCGTAATCTCATAATGAGTTGAAAACCGCTCCAACAGCGGTTTGATAAACATACTGAATGCTCTGCTGCTCAATCCGCAAAAGACGATGTTCTTCAATATCCTCACCTCTATCGGGCTTCAGTTAGTTGAGAAATCAGCTGCAGCGCTTCCTCTGTTTTTTTAGCATACACAGGGATAAACGCCGCCATATCGCGATTCAATTGAAAAGAATAGCCGTTCAGCTGTTTTTTCCCTTTTTCGATCTGAACGGCATAGATCGTTTTTTCTCCTGTTTTTTTATTAACAGTTGTATAAGGAGATGTTTTTTCAGGAGGCAATCCGTTTAACGGCTGAAAATTTTCCGGATCATCGTAAGCTTGAAACATGTCTTCAGGCACGATAAAAACATCCCCCTCATGGGCGGTAATTTCAGTCAGCAGTTTTTCCTGAAAAGCTGGAAAGATATCGACCTTCCCGGCATTCTGCTCGGCGACCTTTTTTATTTTTTCCTGTACGCCAGCCTGCATATCAGAAAAGAGAATGACATGCATTCTGTCCGGCCTGCTTGAGCATGATGCCAAAAAAAGCACTGAGACGATCACACACAAAGCCGTACGTATCTTTTTTGTCATTTCCCCGCTGACCTAAAAAGAGGCTCCAGCTCTGTCATAGCTAAAATAAACGCGCCGGCTCCGTGCAGGTCGTTTGTGCTTCTTTCGCGGCTGACATAATAGTCATAGAAACCGGCTGACGTTCCGACACATATATCTTTGACGAGAAACGCTCCGTCTTCTGATGTTTCGGTTTTATGCTGAATCAAGCCTTGATACGCTTTTAGCAGTGTTGTTTCGTAAGCTCTGTCTAAATAGCCTTTATTGATTCCCTTCGCAAATGCGTACATGTACAGGCAGGATCCTGAGCTTTCCAGCCAGTTATCAGACCTGTCTCCCTTATCAACGATCTGATACCATAACCCGGTCTCCTTGTCTTGATAGCGGCAGATGCTTTCCATCATGTCCTGCAGCGTGTTTTTCCACACATGACGGTTTGGATGCTTCTTCGGCAGCTCTTCAATCATGTCAGCAAGAGACATGACGTACCAGCCGATGGAACGTGCCCAAAATTCCGGTGAACAGCCTGTCTCTTCATTGGCCCAAGGCATTTTTTTCGCTTCATCCCAGGCGTGATAAAAGAGTCCGGTTTTTGCATCCTTCGTATGCTTTCTCATTAATGACTCCTGCAGCACGACCTGATCAAACAGCTCCGGCTCCTGCTTCAGATTGGCATATTTCAGTGCGAACGGCCCCCCCATGTATAAGCCGTCAAGCCACATTTGGTAAGGATAACCGTCTTTGTGCCAAAAACCGCCCTCAGACGTCCGGTTCAGTGTTCCATATAAGCCGCGCAGCCTTTTTGCCGCTTTGACATACCGTTCATCCTTCGTCTGCTCGTATAATGGAAAAAGAATGAGACCCGCTTGAATGGCGTCCAGTTCATCTCTTCTAAATAATAGATTGCCATAATCATCGATTAAGAGATCTGCATAGGCCTTCGCATACTCAAAATACCGCTTTTCCCCGGTTGCTTCCCACAGCCGCAATACACCGCATAAGAAAACACCCTGGTGGTAGTGCCAGCGGTTTGCAGGAGGCAGCTCCTCGACTGCGTACGTATTCATAATGGTTTTTGCCAATGCCTCCGCGTACGTAAGAGGCGATTTTACAGCGATTGATTGATCCATTGAACCCATCCCTTTCTTAATAAATTCCTTCCTCGCCAAATTTCTTCGCCAAACGATTCGCTAGCATGACCAAAATCAGCCCGACCGCCGCTTTAAATACGCCGACTGCTGTACTGTAGCTGAATTGGCCCTGTTTCAGCCCTGCAGTATAAACATACGTATCAAAAATTTCCGCCACTTCCCTGTTAGTCGCATTTAACAGCAAATACACATGCTCGAAGCCAAGCTCCAGCGTGTCTCCGATTTTCAAAATCAGCAAAACGACGATAACGCTTTTAATGGCGGGCAGCGTAATATGCCACATTTGCCGCAGCCGTCCCGCTCCGTCCATTTTCGCCGCTTCATACAGCTGGGGGTCAACCGCTGTAATGGCCGCCAGATAAATGATCGTCGACCAGCCCGCTTCCCTCCAGATAACCTGAAGAATATACAGGGGCCGGAACCATTCTTCGTTCAGCAGAAAATTGATTTTTTCACCGCCAAAAAACACAATCAGTTCATTAATCAAGCCTCCGTCTACCGTTAACAGCACAAACGAAAGCGATACAACAATGACCCAAGACATAAAATGCGGGATATAAATCAGCGTCTGGACAAATTTTTTAAAGAGAGCAATCCGCACTTCGTTCAATAAAAGCGCCAGCAGTATCGGCACCGGGAAAAATATGGCCAGGTTCAAAGCAAATAACACGAGCGTGTTTTTTAACAAGAGAAAAAATGTAGGCTCAGTAAACAGCCTGATAAAATGCTTCAGCCCCACCCACTCACTGCCCAAAATGCCGAGGAACGGCTGATAATCCTGAAACGCAATCACAATTCCCCACATCGGGACATACTTAAAAAGCAAAAAATAAATACACCCTGGCAAAATCATCAAGTACAAATATTTTTGCTGAATCAGCTTACTTAGTAAGCGCTTTCTTTTTTCTTTTTTAAAAATGACTGCATCAACAGCCGGCGCTTGCGCTTCTGCTGTTTTCATTTTTTCCTAGCCTCCTTTCACGGGTTCTTGCATTCACTGTAGCGCAGCAGGCAAAAGTCCGTCTACAATCATATGATCACATCCTGTTTTATCCCTTTATAATCAAGGGTTCAGCAGGTCCACCTGAAAAAAAGACACCGATATTAGAAAATGATTATTGACAATATCTATCAATCTTTGGATTAATTGTATTAAGGTGAAGTGGATGTTATGAAATGGGGGGTTTTATGAAAAGAAGCCAATACAAGTTTTACTACAAACTGATCACGTTTTTCTGCCTGCTCAGCACCATTCCGGTTATTTTGGTCGGATTGTTTTCGTACGAGCACTCTCAGAAAACGGCTATTTCCAACGTTTCGGAGGAAAAATTCGACACACTCCAGCAGACCCAGCAAAGCATCGAGCATATATTGAAAACCGTCGATCACTCTTTAACCCACTATGTGAGTTCGCCGCCTCTCCTTCGCACATTGTCCGAGCCTTTGCACTCAGACCAATTTCAAATCTATAACCAAGTGAACCAAGAGCTCAATTATCTGCAAAGCTTTGATACCGATCTGTCCAACATGACGTTAGTCAGTTATACGAAAAAATGGTACATGAACAATTCCGGTTTGTACCGTTTGAATACAGACACTCTTCATGAAGCAGCCTCAGCGTACACGAAACACAAAGCGAGCCGCTCATATTGGGCGCTTGAGGAAAACAATCATTTGATTTCAACCAAAGAAGGCACATCAGAAAACTGCCGCTACAATATCAATTTAATTAAGCAGCTTCCTTTGAACAGCACAAATACAAAGGGATTGGCCGCCGCAAGCATCCCGAGCTGTTCGCTTGTCAAAAATATGCCTGGCTATTCAAACGCCAACAACCTGTTTATCATCGATGAAAAAGGCCGCATTATCCTTCATAACAACATGTCTGACATTGGTGAATCTCTTCATAACGACGGCTTTGTCCAAAAAGTGCTGGCGCAAAACGCCAATAGCGGACAGTTTGAAACAGTGATTGACCGGATTCATTATAAAGTCACCTATCAAAAATCTGACTATAATACATGGACTTATTTTTCTCTCGTTTCCCTGCCTGAGTTAAAAAAAGAAGCCAAATCAATCGGCTGGATCACTTTTGCAGTATGCCTCATTTTGTTAACGCTTTCATTGCTGTTCTCTTGGCTTGGCTCCCGCCATTTTTACAAGCCGATCAGGGTGCTTTACGAATCATTCGCAAGACATGGAGCCATACAAGAGAAACAACAGCCTCCTCAAAATGAATTTGAGTTAATTGAACAGAGCTTTAAGCAGCTGAAGGACCGAAATGACGACCTTGAGGAAACGATGAAGCAGCAGGCCACTCATCTGCAGCAATATTTTATGGTCAGGCTTATGCTTGGAAAACTGACGGATGAGGAGGTTGATAACCGTTTTGAAAGCCTCGGCTTAAAGCAAAATTGGCGGCACCTTGCCCTGCTTGTGCTCCAAATTGACACACTGAATCATACGCCTTATGAGAAAAAAGATATGGATCTGCTTTTGTTTGCCGTCAACAGCCTGATTGAGCGATGCATCCCGACGGACAAACATCTTGCCCCCGCCGTAGTTGACAAACAGCAGGCGACGATTTTGATCAACCAAAGCGGGACAAAGGAAGAATTCATGGCTGAGCTGAATGAGACTGCAAGGATGATTCAGGAAAAAGCGGAAGCTGAGCTGCATCTGTCTGTCAGCATCGGCATCAGCCAGCCGTTTGATGTGCTGACAAAAGCGAAAACAGCCTATGCGGAAGGCTCAGAAGCGTTGAAATACCGGCTTAAAGCGGAAAACAAGTCGATCATTTTTTACGAAGACCTTGACCAGAAAAAAACCTTCAAAACCCATTTTCCAAAGCAGCTTCAGCATGAGCTGTTTGATGCTGTCAAAGCAGGAGACAAGGAGAAAGCGGATAAATGCCTGCACGCGATTTTGCAAGCCATTTTCACCCAGAACACCAACCCGTATCAATTTCAAATCGCCATCGCCCGTTTTTTGAACCATGTGATTGAGCTGATGCATGTGCTCGGGATCGAATTGTTTGAGCTTGAAGAAAACAAAATGCTGTATGACCAAATTTTTGAGCTGAAAACGTTCGAGGATACCGAAAACTGGCTAAAGAATGAGTTTATTGATCCGATGACAGACAAAGTGAACGCCCGCGCGGATGCCCAGTACAAAAATATTTCCGACAACATCATTCATATCATCCATCATGAGTTTGAATCCGAATTGACACTGGACGAAATCGCGCGCAGGCTGCATTACAACCCAAATTATTTAAGCAGCATTTTCAAAAAAGAAATGGGTATTTCATTCAGCGAGTATGTCTCAAGCTACCGACACCATATGGCGAAAAGCTGGCTTGCCGAAACAGACATGGCGGTCAAGGACATTGCCGAAAAGCTGAAATATAAAAACTCGCAAAATTTTATCAGGTCTTTTAAAAAGCTGGAGGGGATTACACCGGGAAACTACCGCCAGCAAAAAAGAAGCATGTAAAAAACCCAAAACCGCTTGCGCGTTTTGGGTTTTTCCAACATTATTTTGTTTGTTTAAATGCTTCTTCGTATTCCTGAATAATTTGTTTTCCTCCGCTTGACTCCCATTTTTCCACTTCTTTATCGAACTGGCTTTCTGTGATGTCTCCAATCATATATTTATAAGTCGCATCATCAATGATTTTCTTCAGTTCATCCCCCCGTTCCGACTCCGATGCGGAATACAGGCTTTCAGCCGGGTTTGAGACGATAATCTTTTCATTGTCCTCGGTCAGCTCCTCGTACGCCGTCCGAAGCGGATCTCCAGTGTTTTTTAAGTAGGCTTTATCAATGGCAATTAAGGCGGACAGCGGCTGAATATCAGTCTGCCAGTCTTTTACCTGGCTTTCTTTGCGTGTGAACGTTTTGTCCGCACCTTTGTTGTAATGAACGCCGTCAATGCCATAAGTCATCAGGCTATAGACATCTTCTTCGGCAATTCGGTCAAAAAAAGCCAAGATCCGTTTAAGCTCAGCTTCCGTTTTCACACTCGTTTTCGGGAAAGCAAACACGCCGTTATGGCCTCCTGATGCCCATACCCGCTCTTTCCCATCTGGGCCTTTTATACGGTTGACGATCTCGAGCTTCATCGATTTATCAGAGGCATGGTCGCGCAGATTGACCGCATCTACCATATTGCCAATATAAATTCCGGCTTTTCCTTGCGAAAACAGCTCCTGCTGCTGGGTTTTGCTTGTGACGGGAAAATCCTTATTCATATACCCGTTATCACGCAGCTTCTTCATATAGTTCATCGTGTCTTTGTATTCCTGTGTCATGAAATCAGGCGTGAATTTGCCGCCTGATTCCTTCCAATCTGTAGGCATGCCTTCATACGAGCCAATCGTTTTAAACGCGCCGTAAATCAAGTCATTACGGTCTGCCAGCCCGAATGTATCATCTTTCCCATCCTTGTCCGGGTCGTCCTCCGTAAATGCTTTGGCCACTTCATAAAGCTCATCCAACGTTTTCGGGGTTTTCAAATTTAAATTGTCCAGCCAGTCCTTCCGAATGACGATCCCCTGTCTGGAAAGCGGGCGCTCTCTGTATATCCCGTAGAGCTTGCCGTCAATTGTCACATTTTTATTAATGAGTTTGTTCATTTTGTTTAAGTTGGGATAATCCTTGATATAATCACCGATTTCCCAGAACATTCCTGACCGGAAGGCATTCATGACTGACGAATTTTTAATATCCTGGATCGTCACGATTTGCGGAAGATTGCCCGCTGCAAGCGCCGCATTCAGCCTGTCTTCTTTCACCGCGTCTGGAACCCAGGTGATGTCGAGTTCTGTATTTGTCAGCTTTTCAATTTCTTTAATCGCCCTGTCTTTCGGCGGCTGCTGGTGATACAAAATCGCCATCCAAGACAGCTTTACCTTTGAATCCGGGTCAGCTTTGCCTTCAGCCGAAGACTGATCAGCCCCTTTACAGCCCGCCAGCACTCCGCCGAGTGCCAGTACAAGCACAATCAAAAGCACCCTCCATTTGTTTCCCATCGTACCCCTCCGTTTCATATTTCTTTATCCTTTGACAGATCCCAGCAAAGCTCCTTTTGCAAAATGCTTTTGTATAAACGGATAGACAAGCAGAACCGGGATGGTCGCCACCACTATGACCGCCATTTTAATGGTTTGCTCAGGCGGCGGGCTGCCCGACCCCATTTCAGACATATCCCCCTGCATACCGCTTGATACAATGACGATTTGGCGCAGAAGCACCTGAATCGGCCATTTTGCTGAATCATTTAAGTACAAGATCGCTGTCATATACGTGTTCCAATACGTGACCGCATAAAATAGTGAAATCGTTGCGATCGCAGGAAGAGACAGCGGCAGCACAATTTTAAAGAATATGCCCAGATCATTGCACCCGTCAATTTTCGCGGACTCTTCCAGGCTTGACGGGATATTTTGAAAGAAGTTTTTCAGAATGATCAGGTTAAAGGCATTAATGGCTGTCGGCAAAATAAGCGCCCAGTAAGAATCGAGCAATCCAAGCGATTTGACCACAAGGAAAGTCGGAATCATGCCGCCGCTAAACAGCATCGTAAATACGACGAGAAACATGAGCGGCTGCCGGCCGATTAAATCACGGCGGGATAACCCGTAAGCCATCAGTGAAGAAAGAAACATGCTGACCGCAGTGCCTATCACTGTCACAAACACAGAAACAAGCAAACTCTTATAAATAATATCTGTTGAAAAAATGTAGCGATAAGCATCTAGCGAAAAAGTGGTCGGTATTAAAATAAATTTTTTCGACACGACTTCTTCTACTGTGGCAAAGGATGCTGCGATGACATGAATGAACGGAAGTACGCATATTAAAGCGAACATCAGCAAGAAACCATAAATCAACATATCAAACAGACGGTTTTTCAGTGAATGTGCGATAGCTCCCACCTCTCTTTGTAAGCGTTATCATATTTTGAAAACCGAGCTCAGCATGTGACGATATCGTGTCTAAAATGTAGCAAATCTGTGATTGCCATGTCTATAATCATTTGAACAGAGTCCCTGGCCGGGCGGGGGCTTCCGCGAATTGAGACCGATAACAAAAGAAAAAGAGCATAATCTTAGAAAATGATTATGCTCCGTTCTCCTCCTCGTTCAGAAGTTCGGCCGTATTGATTTGTGGCGAAAACCCAAGTTCATTCACGGCAGATTCAATGGACCATGGCCGGCCCGGATTATCAGAGACGGCGTAATAAGTGCCGTACCGGATATTGGTCTCAATAGCGGCTTTAAAAATCGACAGCAGATCGGGGTGAGAAAGCAGTGTCTTTTTCGTCCGTTCTTTTTCATGCAGCGTATCCATTTCATCTGTGACGACTGTTCCGATTCGCAGGTTGATTACTGATAGCTTATTTTCCAAATAAAACAAATGGCCGATCTGTTCAGAGGTCAGCTTTAATACACCGTACAAGTTTTTTGACAGCGGATAATCGCTTGTTGTGATTTCCCGTCCTAAGAGCGAGCGCCCGTCTTTTTCGTATACATCTGTGACATGATTGCTGCTGGCGAACACGAGCTTTTGAATGCCGAGCTCCGCTGCCGCACGGCACAGATAATAGCTTGCCCTATAGAAAACATCCGTCATTTTTTCAAACTCAGCGATGTCCATAATATCGTATTTGATTTTAACAGCGAGTAAATTCAAGATGGCATCGGTATCTTTTGGAATCTTCTTCAACAGCTCCTCATAATTTGCCGCGTCAGCCTGAATGGAAGAGAATTTGCCATCGAAATGATCTTTATCAAGCACTGTCACTTCATAGTCTGAAATAAGCCCTTCAGCAAGCAGTCTCCCAATCACACCATTTCCGCCGGCGATCAGCACTTTTTTCACGATGTTCACTCCCCTTTTTTATAGATTGCCCATTTTCGGCGGGGCTGACACTTTTTTGGCACTCATATTCTTAGGCTTATTCAAAAGTCACCGGCAGCTCCTCAAGCGCCCGAAATCCAAAAAGCGGCCGATACCGCCATTCAAAATCCGCGAGCTTAAGGCTGGGCATCCGCTGCAGAAGAGTGTTAATCGCAATTTGCGCTTCTAATCGTGCCAGCGAGGACCCTAAACAAACATGATGGCCATGACCGAATGAAAGATGCTGATTAGGACTTCTCGTAATATCGAAGACATCCGGGTTCGTGAAAATGCTTGGGTCTCGATTAGCCGCTCCTAACAAAAGATAGACTTGCTCTCCTTGACGGATCGTCACCCCGCTGATGTCAATATCCTCTGACGCAACTCTGGCTGTCATTTGCGTGGGGCTTTCATAGCGTAAACATTCCTCGACTGCGGTACCAATAAGATCTGGATTTTCTCTCAGTTTCAAAAGCTGTTCTGGATGCTGCAGCAGACAAAGGACTGAATTGCTGATGAGATTAACCGTTGTCTCATGTCCGGCGATCGCCAGCAATATGCACGTAGATGCCGCCTCCTCTTCCGTCAGCTTATCCTTTTCTTTCCCCTTCAAGAGCATGCTGATCATATCCTGTTGAGGGTGGCGTTTTCTCTTTTGAATCAGCTCTCTGAAATATGTCATAGCCTGCACAGCCATATGATTGCCCTCTGTTAATGCCTTTCTTGACCGGGTAAAATCAATCGTTTGAATGAGACTCCCAGCCCACTCCTTTAATTGCTCCCTATCTTCCTCAGGTACACCTATAATGTTAGCTATGACAAAGCTTGCTAAAGGAAAAGCAAAGTCCGAAATGACCTCCATCTTTTTTTCACCTTGCACTTGATCAAGCAATTGATGGACAGTTTCAATGATATACGGCTGATAACTCTCTGTCGCTCTCGGCGTAAATGCTCCGCTGGCAAGCGTCCGCAATCGTCTATGATCAGGCTGGTTCTGAAACAGCATCATTTGATTTTGCACATGTGAAAGGTCCTGATATTTGGTCGAGCTCTCAGGCAGCGGGGTGCGGACTTTGAATCTCGCATCTTTCAAAATAGCAGCCGTTTCTTCATATCCTGTGACATACCAGCCCGGGTATTTTAAGAAACTCCCTTTATAGATAGGATGAACAGCTCGCAATGTGTCGTAAAAAGAATATGGGTTTTTCAAAAACTCAGAAGATGCAGTTGACGATGCAATTGTCACGTGATTTTCTCCTTTCTGTTCAAAAATAAAAGCAATCGACATCATACCGATTGCTTTTATTGATTCTTTCAGCTTTTCGCACTTAAACTAGCCTTCATTTCTTCGACTGATTCAACTTCAAAGCCTAAATCACTCAGCATTTTATGATCCTCCGTCTCCTCTTGCCCGGCAGTTGTTAAGTAGTCTCCGACAAAAATGGAGTTTGCGGCGTAAAGCCCTAATGGCTGCAATGTGCGGAGATTGACCTCTCTTCCTCCGGAAATGCGAATTTCTTTTGATGGATTGATAAAACGGAACAGCGCCAGCACTTTTAAACAATACAGCGGGTTTAATTCGTTGACGCCTTCTAACGGCGTGCCATCAATTGCATGCAAAAAATTCACCGGAATGGAATCCGCGTCAAGAGCCTTCAAGCTTTTGGCGATGTCAATGACATCCTGTTTCGTCTCCTTCATCCCGATAATGGCGCCTGAACACGGAGACAACCCCGATTCTTTTGCGATTTCAACCGTATTGACTCTGTCATCGTATGTATGTGAGGTCGTGATGTTTGAATGGTTCCTCTGTGACGTATTCAAATTATGATTATAGCGGTCTACTCCGGCATCTTTGAGCCGCTTCGCCTGCTCTGGCTTCAACAGTCCGAGACACGCACAAATCTTCAATCCATACGTCTCTTTAATTTCCTGAACCGCATCTACGACCTGATCCACTTCTCTGTTAGACGGCCCTCTGCCGCTTGCCACGATACAATATGTGCCGATATTCAGATCGTGCGCCCGCTTCGCGCCTTCAAGCAGCGTTTCCTTATTCACCATCCGATAAGACTCAATCGGCGCTTTCGAAATCGCAGACTGTGAACAATAGCCGCAGTTTTCCGGGCAGAGCCCGGATTTCGCATTCATAATCATATTGAGCTTTACTTTTTTTCCATAAAAGTGTTTTCTGATATGAAAAGCTCCATGCATTAATAGCAAAATATCTTCATCAGGACAATGTAATATTGAAAGCGCCTCTTCGTCAGTCACTTCTGCTCCAGCCAGCACCCGGTCTGCAAGTTCCATCCATTGATTCATTCTCATACCCCCACTTGATTCATCAGTAATGATAGATTGATATGGTCTTTTACCATATGTAGAACCGTTTCTTTCGTCACGTTGGCAAGCTTTGGCGTAACCCCTAAAATCGGAACACCGCATAAGCGCTCAATCATCTCAGGATTGGTTTTTTCATCTTCATCAGGAGAGTCACTAATTCCATTGATGATAATTCCGGCAATTGGAAGCCCCATGCTTTCTGCATATTTGACAGTTAAAAAGGTATGATTAATGGTTCCAAGGTGAGGACGTGCCACAATAATCATGGGAAGCTGCAACGCTTTTATGACATGACTGACCAAATAGTCCTCTCCCAATGGCACAGAAATACCGCCCGCACCTTCTACGATGAAGCATTCATGTTTTTCTCTAATCCGCCCCCAATGGCTTAAAACCTCTTCCATGGTGACAGTCTTTCCCTCAAGTTTCCCTGCAACGTATGGTGCAAGCGGCGCCTTGAAGGCAAAAGGCGTAATGTCTTCATGGGAGAGACTGGTCTGCGACATGTCTTTCAGCAGACTAGTATCACTATCTGGATGATGACGCGATATCCCGCTTAAAAATGGTTTATACACCCCGACATCTTTGTTATGTTCTCGCAATAAAGCGGCGATTCCGCTGGATATAACCGTTTTCCCCACTTCTGTATCTGTTCCTGTCACAAAAAAACCCCTCAAATGATGTGCAGCTCCTTTCCGATTGAATGAAATGTTTGCAGCAAATGATCAATATCACCCGTACTGTGATCCGACGTGATTGTGATTCGAATCCGGCTTTCACCTGGCGCAACGGTCGGCGGCCGAATGGCAGGAGCAAAAATTCCCTTGCCCTGCAGTTTTTCAGCAAATAGGACCGTTTTATGGGCATCGCCAATGACCACGGGAATAATCGGTGTGTGATCTCCTTTCACGACATAACCCATATTCTTCAGACTGGTTCTGATCATGCTGATATAAGAAAATAAAAGCTGTCGTTTTTCCCTGCTGGCTTCAATGATGTTGAAAGCCTCGTGAGCAGCCGCACAGCTGGCTGGCGGAATAGCGGTTTGAAAGATAAATGTTCTGGCATGGTTCAGCAAAAAGTCGATGAAGACCGCTGATCCTGCCGCAAAACCTCCTTCCGCGCCAACAGCCTTGCTTAAGGTGCCGATCACAATGTCAGGACAAACACCAAAGTATTCACTCGTTCCTCGTCCCGAATCACCCAAAACTCCTGTTGCATGGGCATCATCAACGACCACGAAGGCATGATAGCGTTGCGCAAGTGAGATGATCTGATCAAGAGGGGCGATTGTGCCATCCATGCTGAATACCCCGTCTGTTACGATAAAACGGCGCTGATAACGCTGTGTTTCATTCAGCTTGTTTTCAAGATCATTCATATCAATATGCCGATAAACAACTGTATCAGCCTTAGAAAGTCGGCAGCCGTCAATAATACTTGCATGATTGAGCTGGTCACTTAAAATGACATCTTCCTTTTCTGGCAAGGATGAAAGGACACCGACATTGGCCAAGTAACCGCTCGAAAACAGCAGGGCCGCTTCTGTCCGTTTAAAGCTGGCAATCTTCTTTTCTAGCTTTTCATGCCAGACCGAATTGCCTGTCGTTAAACGTGAACCGCTGCTTCCTGTCCCAAATTGCTGCAATGCTGTTTGGGCTGCATCGATCAAACGTCTATCGCTTGCGAGCCCTAAATAATTGTTTGAGGACCAGACCGTTTGATTTTCGCCATCAATGTTCCTCTCTGGAACCGGTGCCCCATTCATTGACCGCAGGTTACGGTGTACGCCGGCTTCCTTTACTATGTCTAACCGCTCGTTTAACCAGGAATCAATCTTCAAGGCTCGTAACCTCGTGGATCGCTTGTTTCATAATGGCAACCATTTCCGAGAGCTCTTCAGCTGTGCTGGCAAGAGGAGGAAGAAATGCAATCACGTCCCCAAGCGGCCTTGTCAGCATTCCTAACTCTCTCATTTTTAAGGAAACTTTATATCCAATCCGCCGATCAGCCGGGTAAGGTTCTTTGGTTTCCTTTGACCGGACAAGCTCTGCACCGCACATAAAGCCAAGCTGCCGAATATCCCCAACATGAGGAAGAGCGTGCAGATCTTGAAGAAGAAAATGGAGCTTTTTACTTTTTTCCGCTACTTGTTCCACAATGTTTTCAGATTCAAATAATGCCAGATTTTCAAGCGCAACCGCACAGCCAAGCTGATTGCCTGTATAGGAATGACCATGGAAAAAGGTTTTTAGGTTTTCATAATCATCATAGAATGCCTTATAGATGTCTTCAGTGGCAAACGTAACGGCAATTGGCAAATAGCCTCCTGTAATGCCTTTACCGGCAGCCATCAGATCAGGCTGGACATTCTCGTGCTCGCACGCAAACATTTTTCCTGTACGACCAAAGCCTGTAG
The DNA here is from genome assembly GCF_037975425.1 of Bacillus sp. FSL R5-0416. NCBI lineage: Bacteria > Bacillati > Bacillota > Bacilli > Caryophanales > Bacillaceae > Bacillus > Bacillus sp. FSL R5-0416. Next base: position 3,073,921 of record NZ_CP150252.1, read on the forward strand.
CGACTTCATCAACGATCATTAAGACATCGTATGTTGTACATAGCTCGCGCACCCCTGCCAAATATCCTTCCGGCATCACGATCATACCGGAAGCCCCTTGTACCATTGATTCAATGGAAAGCGCGGCAATTTCCTCGTGATGTTCCTTAAGCAGCTGTTCAAGCTCTCGGAGGCACTGATCACGGCACTCATCAGGATCACCGCTTTCAGAGCGATACACATAAGGAATCGGGGCCTTGTAACTCTCGAACATCAACGGGCCGTATACGTGGTGAAAAAGCTCAATTGAACCGACACTGACGGCGCCAATCGTATCACCGTGATACCCGTTTTTCATTGCGATGAATTTTTGTTTCTCGGGCTTCCCGATGTTCTTCCAATACTGAAACGCCATTTTTAGGGCTATTTCCATCGCTTCTGCGCCGCTGTCTGAATAAAAGACCCGCGTGAGCTTTTTTGGGCTGATATCGATTAATGTCTCGGCAAGCTGGGTTGCTGGAACATTGGTCATGCCCAATAACGTGGAGTGCGCAATTTTTCCGAGCTGTTTTTTTATGGCGTCATCTAGTTCTTTTTTGCGGTGTCCGTGGACATTAAGCCAAACTGATGAAAAACCGTCATAGTATTCCTTGCCATTTATGTCTTTGACTTTGATTCCAGTCCCGCTTTCGATGATTAAGGGGTTTTCATCATAATCTTTCATTTGGGTAAATGGCAGCCAGAGGTGCTTTTTACTTTTTTCTATCAAATCATGAGTCATGGTCTTCCTCCCACTCGATTAAAATAGGCTGCTTCTCCAGATCATGTATGTACGTGTTTACATCATTGGATCCATCAATAAAAAAGACTCGGCAGCCCTCTTCAGTCCCGTATTCTTTCATTGCTGTAATACGCTGATAGCCCATTTTCTTACCCGCAACATAGCCTGTTATGTAATCCGGATCGTCCGACCAGCATAATTCTGCAACGGCTGCCGGGTGCCAGCTTACCTTTGAAGCGAGCGCAAGGGCCTCTTTTATTCTTGAATGAGCTGGCACGTGACTGTGAAGCGCCCATTTTTCAAAATTAGCGTCCGGCCAATCCATTCTGGAGACCCGCACCCCTTTTTCTTTTGTTTGATCCATTCGCTTGCCTGTATGAATATCAAACAACACCGCACCCCTGACATCTGACCATTCAGGGATTTGTTCATATGCTTTTTCAATCACGTCTCGTGGAACGCCTTCTTTTTCCAATAACAATCGGGCAAGCTTTTGTCCTTCTTCCGGGCAGCTCACTTCATTCGTATACACAAGCAATGGCTGAATGGTTTTTATCGATTCATGTACCTCTTCAAATTGAATTTGCATAAAATCAGGTTTTCCTCTTGAATGGGATAACCCTTTTTCTAATAAAGCATTGACTGTATGCTTCATCTCATGGAAAGGAATAAGCCGTTCTCCGCCGGATATATGCTTTCCGCCGTCTTCATGAGATCCATTCATAGAAGCCCTCATTCTGACACTATAAAAAGTTTCTTCTTGCATCATTTCTCGCCCTTTCACTGAAACTGAAGAACGTGTAGTGCTTCTCACCTCAATTGTTAACCAATTATATTTAAAGGTTAACAATTAGAATATATTATTCTCTCCTGTTTCTGTCAATAGAAGAAAGGATCGATTTATGGCAGTTGGTTAAAAGGAAACAAAAAGACCGTTTTCACACAAAACGGTCTTTTTCGATTTCTTTTTACAGTCACAGCCACTTTTGCAAAAACCGGACAGCTTCATGCCTCATAACTGCTGTTTCGAAATGTCCCGAAGCAGAACGGACCACTCGGTAGCAATCAGAAGCTCCCTGTCCAGCATAGACAGCTGTCAATTCTTTTTCGATTTTGTCCACGCCCTCGGCCGGCGTTAACCGATCGTGTACACCAACAAGACTAAGGTGCGGGCGCGGCGCGATCAGGCCTTGGATCTCCGATGCGGAAAAATGCTTTGCAAGCGATGGGACGTAATAATAAAAGCCGTGCCTATCAAGATTCTGTGTTTTGATCAGCACGTGATGATCCACCTGGCTGCACAAATCCACACACACCTTAATCCGGTCATCGAGCGCCGCTGTCCACCACGCCATCAAACCTCCCATAGACATGCCGATGGTTCCGATCCTGTCAGGCTGAACATCAGAGCGTGACTGCATATAGTCCAACGCACTTAAACTGTCATAAATCATCATCCCCCACATCACTTTTCCGGTGAGAAGCATTTCTTTAAATATCTCGCTTTCCGCTTTTCCCCGCCGATCTCCAAATCCCCAATGATCAATCGCAAGAACGCCGTATCCGAGTGAAGTAAGCTCATCAGAAAAAGAAGGCGTTTTCAAATAATCCGCTCCCTCAATCAGCTCACTTTTTCCCCTATCATACTGGCCCCCATGCGAATGCTGAAACAATACGGCTGGGCACGGTCCTTCTGTTTTCTTCGGCTTCACAAAATAAGCGGGCACCTTTTCATGTCCATTTAAATCGAGCAGGAGCGTTTCAACAATATTTTCTTCTCTTTCTTCAATACGTAATGTCTCAACACTGATTGGCCTCCGATCAGGCAAATCACCAAGCAAACGAAACAGTTGCTTTCTTCTTTCGACTCTCATCCCATCACCCTTCCTTTTTCGCTTACTTCACATTTACGAGACAGATCTGGGTTCCCCTTTATTTTTCCAACATAAATCACATCATTTACTAAATATTTAGTAAATATAACGAAATATTCCGAAAACAATTATTGTAACCGCTTACTTTTATATGATAGTATCAATTTATCAAAAACAGATGAGTTAATATTTTACTAAATAGATGAGAGGGATACCCATGGTTCGTATTAAAGATATCGCCTTGAAAGCTAAAGTTTCCAGCGCAACTGTGTCCAGAATTTTAAATGAAGATGAGTCGCTTTCTGTTGCGGGCGAAACGAGACAAAGAGTCATCAACATCGCTGAAGAGCTTGGTTATCAAACCGTTGCCAAACGCCGAAAATCCCGCGGGCAAAAACAGCGGGCTCAGCCGCTGATCGGTGTGTTGAGCTGTCTGTCCCCTGATCAGGAAAGGCAGGACCCTTATTTTTCTTCCATTCGGAAAGGGATTGAAAAGGAATGCTTTGAACAGGAAATTTTCATTACAAATTCGATTCATCTCGGCTCCTTTCAGGAACATATCTTTCGGGAATTGGATGGTGTCATTGTCATCGGCCGTGTTCATGATGAAGCGGTTAAGCATATCAGCGGGAGGCTGGAGCATGCCGTATTTATCAATCATTCACCAGATCCGCAAGCATACGATTCGATTGGAATCGATTTTGAATCGGCTTCACGCCAGGCGATTGATCACCTTCTCGACTTAGGCTACAAACGGTTAGGCTACATTGGCGGACAAGAAAAAGAGCATACGCTGAAGGACGGCCAAAGCATTCGCAGAACGATTGAAGATAAACGCCTGACCGCTTTTTTGGAGTCAGCCGCCCCCCAGCCTGAGCATGTGCTGATCGGAGAATACAGCATGCGTGAGGGCTATCGCCTGATGAAGAAAGCAATCGATCAAGGCCATCTGCCGGAAGCATTCTTTATTGCCAGCGATTCTATGGCGATCGGCGCATTAAAAGCGCTTCAGGAAGCCGGACTGCAAGTGCCGCGGGATACCGCAATCGTCAGCTTTAACGGCATTGAGGAAGCTGAATTTGCCAGCACGCCTTTAACGACGGTGAAGGTATACACAGAGGAAATGGGCCGGACAGGCGTAAAACTGCTGCTTGACCGTCTCAATGGCCGAACGCTTCCTCACCATGTCACCCTGCCTACAACATTAATCGTAAGACAAAGCTGCGGATGTACAGCAAAGGAGGTGACATAAGCAAAGATTCATCACGATGATAAGGAGGAAAAGATGAAACACACTTTTGTTTTATTTCTCTCTCTTATTCTGCTTGTTCTGCCCGGGTGTTCAGCAGAGAAAAGCTCAGCAGATACCGCAAAAAAGACGTTAACCATTTATTCTACAATGTCAACCGACAGTGAAAGAGATACGTTCAGAAAACTAGCGGCAGCATTCGAAAAGGAACACAGTGACATTCATGTCAGCCTTCATTTCCCAGGCAATGACTATGAAAATATGATGCGTGTCAGAATGGCGGCCAATGATTTGCCAGATCTATTCGATACACATGGCTGGGGGAAAATCAGGTACGGTGAATATACAGCGGATCTCCGGGATATGGAATGGACTCAAGATCTTGATCCCAATTTAAACAGCATCCTCAAAAATAAAAGCGGAAAGGTGTATGCCTATCCGATCAATCAGGCAAAAGACGGTCTGGCGTATAACCGCAATATTTTAGACCGTTACGGCATTGCTCCGCCGGAAACCATGGATGACTTTATCAAAGCACTGAGAACGATTAAAGAAAAGAGCAAGGGAAGCATTGTTCCCTTCTGGTTTGCCGGCTATGACAAAAGCTCATTCGCTCAATATTACGACCAATTCGCTACACCTCTTCTCATCACAGACCTTGCCCATAATGAAAAAAAACAGCTCATCAATGGCACTTTTCAATGGAGTAAATTCACTTATTTATCAGAAATCCTCAAACAAATGCAGAAAGAAAAATTGATTAACATCGACGCCGTCACGGCAAAAAAATCACAGCTCATTGAATTAATGGCCCAAAACAAAATCGCCTTTACAATGCAAGGCGGCACCCTCGGCCAAGACGTTGCCCAGATCAATCCGAACGTCAAGGTCGGCATTATCCCGACACCCGCCATACATCCCGGTGATAACCCGATATGGATCGGCGGTGAACGCTACACCCTTGCAGCATGGAAAGATTCGCCTCAATTAAAAGAGGCAAAAGAATTTATCGCATTTATGGCCCGCCCGGCCAATGCCAAACAAATGGCTGAAGCCACATCGCTTCCTTCAGGGCTGACCAATGTGAAAGCTGATATTTTCTACGCAAACGATTATGAGCATTATCAAGATGTCAAAGTCGAGCCTTACTTCGACCGTTTATACTTGCCAAACGGAATGTGGGATGTCTTGGGCACGGTTGGGCAGGAGCTGGCGGCTGACATTATGGCGCCTCAAGAAATTTCGCAGAAACTGGGAAGAGAATATAAACGACTCAGGGAGCAATCGGAAACACAGGGAGCTGAAAACAATGAGTGAGATCGCAAGGGACGTTCATGTGAAACAGGTTAAGCCAAAAAAGCAGTCCTCACTTTGGTGGATGTACATTCCTGCTTTGCTCTCCGTTCTGGTCTTTATGATTTATCCGTTTGTGAAAGGCACATTGATTACCTTTACAAACTGGAACGGCTTTTCACAAGTTTACCAATGGGTTGGATTCGCGCAATATGAAAGGCTGTTTTCTGATCCTGACACTTGGCATATCTTAAAAAACACTCTGCTTTACGGGCTTGGGAGCACCTTTTTTCAAAATGTGGTCGGGCTTCTGTACGCTCTGCTCTTAAATCAAAGCATTAAAACGAAAGCGGTAACAAGAACAATTGTGTATTTGCCGGTGATGATCAGCCCGCTCATTATGGGCTACATTTGGTACTTTTTCTTCTCCTATGACGGAGGCGCGCTCAACGATTTGCTCGGGGTCTTCGGCATCAGCCCTATTAATGCGCTCGCCAGTCCCTCGCTCAATCCATGGATCATTGTCATGATTAACACCTATCAATATGTCGGGATCGCTATGGTTGTCTACTTAGCCGGTCTGCAAAGCATTCCGAAAGACTACTATGAAGCGGCGCAAATGGATGGCGCGAAACAAGGCCAGCAGTTTTTTACCATCACGCTGCCGCTGTTAATGCCCTCCATTACCATTAATATGGTCATCAACATTATCGGAGGCTTAAAGCTGTTTGACGTCATCATTGCACTCACCGCTGGCGGCCCCGGAAATGCGTCACAATCCATGTCCACATTTATGTATGATTTGTATTTCAAACGGCAGGATGCCGGCTATGCCGCAACGCAAGGCATATTTATGGCATTTGTCATTTTGATCATCAGCTTTTGCGCGCTTGCGTACTTTAAAAGAAAGGAGACGGAAATGTCATGAGAGCCGCCCGTACAAAAAGCATGCGGATCATTACGCTTCTTGCAGCCATTGTGGCCTGTGCGCATTTTATTCCTTTTTATATCCTGCTGACCACTTCATTGAAAGCAAAAGGAGACTACAGTTCGAAATGGATATTTCCAGCCGACATCTCCTTTCATAATTTTTCAGAGGCGTGGGAGCGCGCTTCGCTAGGAAACTCTTTTATAAACACCATGATCATCACAGGTTTTTCTGCCTTGTTATTAATTATATTCGGCTCACTTGCCGCCTACCCGCTTGCCCGGCGGGAAACGAAACTGAATAAAGCCGTTTTTGCCTTGCTGATTTCCATTATGATCATCCCTCCGTTAACGTCCATGGTTCCTTTGTACCGAATGGTCGTGGACGCCGGAATGGTCAATACACACGCAATCGCCATTTTCATCAATACAGCGGCTTACATGCCTTTAACCGTATTCTTATATTCAGGCTTTATCCGATCGACCATTCCAAAAGAGCTTGAAGAAGCCGCAAGAATTGACGGCGCAGGCATGCTGAAAATCTTTTTTACGATTGTGTTTCCTCTGCTGAAGCCGATCACTGCGACCATCTGTATTATTTCTTGTGTCTTTATTTGGAACGACTATCAATTTGCCATTTTCTTTTTACAAGATCAAAAGGTTCAGACATTAACAGTAGCCATGGCAGGTTTTTTCGGAGAAAACGCAAACAACCTTCATTTAGTTGCCGCAGCGGCACTTATGGCAATGCTGCCGATGGTTGTTCTGTTTTTGGCGCTGCAAAAATACTTTATTGCCGGCCTGTCTTCCGGAGCGGTAAAGGGTTAACATTAAAGGAGGAAGCAATATGAAAAAGATTACATTTATCGGTGCAGGGAGCACGATTTTCGCCAAAAATGTTTTGGGAGACTGCCTGTTAACAGAGGCACTGAATGGATTTGAGTTCGCTCTTTACGACATTGATCCCAAACGCCTGCAGGAATCCCAGCTCATGCTCGAAAATCTAAGAGACCGTTATAACCCAAGTGTGGCCATCAACAGCTATGATGACAGAAAACTCGCCTTGCAAAACGCAGGCTATGTCATCAATGCGATTCAGGTTGGAGGATACAAACCGAGCACAGTCATCGATTTCGAGATTCCTAAACGGTATGGGCTGCGCCAGACGATCGCCGACACAGTCGGCATCGGCGGGATATTCAGATCTCTCAGAACAATCCCGGTCTTATTTGATATCGCAAAAGATATGGAGGAAATGTGCCCTGACGCATGGTTCTTAAACTATACAAATCCAATGGCCACTCTTACAGGCGCCATGCTCCGCTATACCAATATCAAAACAATCGGGCTCTGCCACAGTGTTCAAGTGTGCACGAAGGATTTATGTAAAGCTCTCGGAATGGAGCATGACGGAATTGAGGAACGCATCGCAGGAATCAATCATATGGCTTGGCTTTTGGAAGTCAAAAAAGACGGCACAGATTTATATCCAGAAATCAAAAGGAGAGCGAAAGAAAAACAAAAAACAAAGCATCATGATATGGTGCGGTTTGAATTAATGGATAAGTTCGGCTATTATGTCACGGAATCGTCCGAACATAACGCAGAGTATCACCCATACTTTATTAAACGGAATTACCCTGAATTGATCAGCGAGCTGCAAATCCCGCTCGACGAATATCCGAGAAGGTGCGTCAAGCAGATTGAAAATTGGGAGAAAATGCGGGATGATATCGTCAATAATAAAGACCTTACGCACGAACGCTCAAAGGAATATGGTTCAAGAATTATAGAAGCGATGGAAACAAACGAACCATTCACCTTCGGAGGAAACGTCTTGAATACAGGGCTGATCACCAACCTTCCTTCAAAAGCGGTTGTGGAAGTGACATGCGTCGCCGACAGAAAAAAAATTACACCGTGTTTCGCCGGAGAACTGCCTGAGCAGCTTGCAGCCTTAAACCGGACGAATATTAATACACAGCTGATGACAATCGAAGCGGCTGTCACACAAAAAAAAGAAGCGGTTTACCAAGCTGCAATGCTTGATCCGCATACAAGCGCGGAGCTTTCCATGAAGGACATCATTTCCATGTGTGACGATTTATTTGCAGCACACGGCGATTGGCTTCCGGAATACAAATAAAAACTAGGGGATCGCTCTCCCCTAGTTTTTTGGTTTTGTTTCGCCTTCCCAGGCCATCATGCCGCCTTCAACATTGACTGTTTTAAAGCCTTGCTCATCCAGGTACTTGCAGACGTTCATGCTGCGCATTCCTGAGCGGCAGATAAATACGTACTCTTTGTCTTTATCAAGGGTTTCCATTTTTTCAGGAATATCCCCCATGCGAATATGAACGGCTTGCGGGATCATGCCTTCCGCTACCTCTTCATCTTCTCTGACATCAATTAAATATAATTCTTCGTCCGCCTCAATTTTTTCTTTCAAAGCGGCTGTGCTGATTTCTTTTATTTCCAAAGAAAACACTCCTATTCACAGTGATCATGTTCAGTATATCAAAGTCAGCTGAACGATTGCTATTCTGAGACTGATGAAAAAAATCCCCTTTTGGCAAAGGGGATTTTTTCTAGGCTTAGTTTGCCACAATATTGACAAGCTTGCCAGGCACCGCGATGATTTTCCGAATCGTTTTGCCTTCAAGCTGCTCTTTGACCTTTTCATCTGCTTGAGCAAGCTGTTCCAGCTGTTCTTTCGTTGCATCGGCAGGAACCTGTAATTTCGCTTTTACTTTTCCGTTCAGCTGAACAACGATTTCAACTTCATCATCCACAAGTTTTGTTTCATCATATACAGGCCAAGCTTCGTAGGCAATTGTGCCGGAATGGCCAAGCTTCTCCCAAAGCTCTTCCGCTAAGTGTGGCGCGACAGGAGAAAGAAGCTTCACGAAGCCTTCCATATATTCTTTCGGCAGTTCTGTTGCTTTATACGCTTCATTAATAAAGACCATCAGCTGGGAAATACCCGTGTTGAAACGAAGGCCTTCATAATGGTCTGTGACTTTCATAACCGTTTCATGATAGACGCGCTCCAATGTTTCACCAGCGCCTTCAACGATTTTGCCATTAAGCTCACCGTTTTCTTCAACAAATAGGCGCCATACACGGTCAAGGAAACGACGCGCACCGTCTAATCCTGATTCAGACCAGGCGATTGAAGCATCAAGAGGTCCCATGAACATTTCGTACAATCTCAGCGTATCAGCACCGTGAGAGGACACGATTTCGTCAGGGTTGACAACGTTCCCTTTAGATTTACTCATTTTTTCGTTATTTTCGCCGAGAATCATTCCTTGGTTGTACAGCTTTTGGAACGGTTCTTTCGTCGGCACTACGCCGATATCATAAAGGAACTTATGCCAGAAGCGGGCATACAGAAGGTGAAGCACGGCATGCTCTGCACCGCCGATATACATATCGACCGGAAGCCATTTTTCCAATTTTTCTGGTGATGCCAGCTGATCCGGATTGTGCGGATCAATATAGCGCAAGAAATACCAGCAGCTTCCCGCCCATTGCGGCATTGTATTCGTTTCTCTTCTTCCTTTTTTCCCTGTCTCAGGGTCTGTGACTTCCACCCACTCTTTAATGTTCGCAAGCGGTGATTCGCCCGTTCCGCTCGGTTTGATTTCATCCGTTTTCGGCAAAATCAGCGGCAGCTCCTCTTCCGGGACAGCTGTTGACGTTCCGTCTTCCCAATGAATGACCGGAATCGGCTCGCCCCAATAACGCTGGCGGCTGAAGAGCCAGTCACGAAGACGGTACGTCACTTTCTTCTCACCGTTTTTCGTTTCTTCCAGCCAAGCGATCACTTTCTCAATCGCTTCCTGTTTGTGAAGGCCGTTCAGGAAATCAGAGTTCACGTGCTCGCCGTCGCCAGTATAAGCTGCTTCCTCAACGTTCCCGCCTTTTACGACTTCCTTCACCGGAAGGCCAAATGTTTTGGCGAATTCAAAATCACGCTCGTCGTGGCCTGGAACTGCCATGACAGCACCTGTTCCGTATGATGCAAGAACATAATCCGCAATCCAAATCGGCAGTTTTTCTCCGTTTACAGGATTGATCGCATACGCTCCTGTGAATACGCCTGTCTTTGTTTTCGCAAGATCTGTGCGTTCAAGGTCACTCTTTGATTGAATTTCTTTGATATAAGCTTCAACAGCTTCTTTTTGCTCAGCCGTTGTGATGTTTTCCACCAATGCGTGTTCCGGGGCAAGGACAGTGTATGTAGCGCCAAACAGCGTATCTGGTCTTGTTGTAAACACCGTAAAGGAATCATCATGTCCATCTATTGCAAAATGAACGTGAGCGCCTTCCGAACGGCCGATCCAGTTGCGCTGCATATCTTTAATGCTTTCCGGCCAATCAAGCTCTTCCAAATCCTCAAGGAGCCTGTCCGCATAAGCGGTGATTTTCAGCATCCACTGCTTCATTGGGCGTCTCTCTACCGGATGGCCGCCGCGTTCGCTCTTGCCGTCAATGACTTCTTCGTTGGCAAGAACCGTACCGAGCGCAGGGCACCAGTTTACAGGCACTTCGTCAACGTAAGCAAGGCCTTTTTCGTATAGCTTTAAGAAAATCCATTGCGTCCATTTATAGTATTCAGGGTCAGTCGTATTGATTTCGCGATCCCAGTCATATGAGAAGCCAAGCGCTTGAATTTGGCGGCGGAAGTTATCAATATTCTGCTTCGTAAACACAGCAGGGTCGTTCCCTGTGTCAAGGGCGTATTGTTCAGCTGGCAGGCCGAATGCGTCCCAGCCCATTGGATGAAGGACATCATAGCCCTGCATGCGCTTCATGCGGGACAGAATATCCGTAGCTGTGTATCCTTCAGGATGGCCGACGTGCAACCCAGCTCCAGACGGATAAGGAAACATGTCCAGCGCGTAAAATTTTTGTTTTTCATTATTATCAAGAGTGGCAAATGTTTTGTTTTCAAGCCAATATGTTTGCCATTTCTTTTCTATCTCTTTGTGCTGAAAACTCAAAGTAAAAACCTCCTTCTGATTGAATACGGCGTGTATGGTTCAAGTATTGACGGGAAGGAGAGAATTATATTCAGAATATTCCCAAACTAAAAAAAACTCCCTCATCCCAAAAAGGGACGAGAGACTTTCGTTTTCCCGCGGTACCACCCTCGTTAGCGCGGCATACGCCGCACTCACTTGATACTTTTAACGCAGTTATGCGTCAGCGGCTTTTCACCGCTGCAACTCTGAGGTGAGTTCGGAAACAAACTTGATTGACTTTCACCAGCCGTCAACTCTCTGCAACAATATCTGTTTCTTACTGCTCCTCTTCATTGTTCTTATCGCAACCGTAATCTAACTGTATTTTATAGAATTCTGTTCATAAGTGCAAGCAGGTTTGTATACAATGGGAATGTACCCTGAACGGGCGAAGATTGAGGACAATTATTCGGGTGGAGTTTTGGTTTGACGTTTGGACTCGGCCGGTTCGCCGCCGCTGTTCAGTTCTCTCACAAAGTCAAAACTTCTGAGAACAGCTTCACCGCCGTAGCCTGAGATAATGGATAAGATGACAAGTTGAATTCCTGAATCGGGGTCAGCGGATAATACAAGTAAAATGGAAGCTGTCATTCCGATAAACCAATCTTCCAAAAATCCAAGGTAGATAAACCGCTTCGTCATTCTGGGCTTCTCCAGCCTGCCTCTCTTTTTCACATGACCGAGAATCCCCATGATTCCTCCAATTACACAAGCAATAAGTACCTGATGCAGCATCTTCATCATCACCTTCCTAAAGCCCTTATTTCGTAAAGCGACTTCAGGCCATCCAGCCCCCTTAAACGATTCCGATGATTTTCGATATCTACATACCGGCAAATCTGTAAAAAGCTTGTTTCTTCCATTATATGTGAACACATGATCGGTAAGCTTGATGCATTGGATTCATTTTTCACCCAGTGACATTGACCTAGTCACCTATTTAGCATGTAAAAAACCTTTCCGTTCATATGTTCAAATTCTGTTCTTATTTTTAGTGTATACGAGGACAAGCCCTAATGACAAACAACAAACTGCACTTGCTTGAATCAGAACATGTGTTGTGCTACGGTTACTGTAGAATTCATTTTAAAAAAGGGGAATATCAGGCTTTCGCATAGCAAGCTGACGGCCTAAGGGGGATTTATATGGCTAGTTTTCAATCATTTGGGATACCAGGACAGCTGGAAGTCATCAAAAAAGCGCTTGATCACGTGCGAGTCGGTGTGGTAATTACAGATCCCGCACTTGAAGATAATCCTATTATCTACGTAAATCAAGGCTTTGTTCAAATGACCGGCTACGAGACCGAGGAAATTTTAGGAAAGAACTGCCGCTTCTTACAGGGGAAACACACAGATCCTGCAGAAGTGGACAACATCAGAACCGCTTTACAAAATAAAGAACCGGTCACCGTTCAGATTCAAAACTACAAAAAAGACGGAACGATGTTCTGGAATGAATTAAATATTGATCCAATGGAAATAGAGGATAAAACGTATTTTGTCGGAATTCAGAAAGACATCACCAAGCAAAAAGAGTATGAAAAGCTTCTCGAGGATTCCCTCACGGAAATTACTGCACTTTCAACTCCTATTGTCCCGATTCGCAATGGCATTTCGGCTCTTCCGCTAGTCGGAAACCTGACAGAGGAGCGATTTAATTCCATCGTTTGCACATTGACGAATATCTTATCAACATCCAAAGATGATTATTTGATCATTGATTTATCCGGATTGGCCCAAGTGAACGAACAAACGGCCGACCAAATTTTCAAGCTGAGCCATTTGCTGAAATTGACCGGAACTGAGTTAATCATTACCGGCATTAAACCTGAATTGGCTATGAAAATGAATAAACTGGATGCCAATTTTTCGTCGCTGAAAACATATTCAAATGTAAAGGATGCCGTCAAAGTGCTTCCGATTATGTAAAAAGATCCCGCTCACCCGGCGGGATCTTTCAGATTGTTGACAAAATCCTAAAATGGTTTTCATTTTAGGATTTTGTCATCTTTTCAGCGTGATTGAAAACCCTTGAAGTCTAGGAAGGACGAGCATAGGAGCGGAGCGAATGTTCTAATTCGTGAGCACCGAAGCGCAGGCCTGACAACGAATGCGAGGGTTTGTCGACACGCTGAAAGATCCCGCTCATTCGGCGGGATCTTTTATTATGAAGAGATTGATGCCTGCTTATTTGTTTCTTTAGCTGATTTTATCCGTTTGTCATATAGAAGCGTTGTGGCAATACTGATCAGCAGCAATACCAACAGAGATAAAACAAGGGCCCTAATGCCGTAATGATCGACAAGCACTCCTCCGAACAGGGGACCAATCATTCTGCCGCCTGTCGCCGCACTGTTGACAAAGCCTTGATAAAAGCCTTCTTTCCCTTTAGGGGCGAGCTGATTGGCAATTGTCGGCACAGCAGGCCAAACAAGCATTTCTCCGATCGTCAGGATCACCATCGCAGCGAGAAACATCGGAAATTGCTTTGCAGTCAGCAGCATGCTGAAAGACACAATAAAAATGATAAAGCCGATGACCATTTGCGCTTTTAGCGACTCGGCCCATTTTTTCACCACAAAACTGACGAGCGGCTGGCCGAGCACAATTAGAATTCCGTTAACTGTCCATAGCACGCTGTATAAGGAAAGAGATATTCCAATGCTTTGTGTGTACGAAGCAATTGTGGTGGACCATTGAGAATAAGCCAGCCATCCGAGTACATAGCCTCCGCTTAAAATGATCAATGCGGCAAATTTTGCTTTGCTGTTCACAGCATCATAATCAAGCACGGATGTTTGGGATGCATCACCCGTCTGAATATTTCGAAATCCGAAATATACAACAAAGAAAAAGATCAGATACAATACGGCATTTGCCAAAAATACATATGAAAACGAGAAAGATGCCACGACACCGCCAAGTGCTGAACCGACGGCCACACCCGCGTTTTGCGCGACATATATCGCATTAAATGCCTTCCTTCCCCCTTCAGGCCATACCGATCCCGCCATTGCGTAGCTGGCCGGAAAAACAACACCGGAGCCAAAGCCCACAATCGTCAGCAGCACAATATAGGTCGGCCAATCATGAAAAAAGACAAGGCCCATCAGGCTTGCTAACGTAATGGCTATCCCAAGCATAATCGATTTAAAACCGCCGATTTTATCAAACAAAAAACCTCCGCATAAATTACCAGCCACACTGGCGCCGGAGTTCAGCATCAGGACAAGTCCGGCTACCGTTAACGACTTTCCTAAATGATTATGGATATAAATCGTATTCAACGGCCATAAAAAAGAAGCACCCGTCACATTGATAAACATTCCAATGACTAAAATTTTAAGAGCACGCGGCATACTTATCCCCCTTTCTTACCTAAAAAAGCTCATGAAAAAAACGAAACCTAAAACGGCTCCGTACGAATCCAGTTATCATAGCACATTCATTCTATCTATCTCTCTCACATTTTTCAACTGATGAGCGTGAAAAAATCTAACAAATATTGTTTGAAAAATGTAAAATAAATAGAAAAAGGGGTCATATTATGGAAATGGTATTAGCATTCTTAGGTTTTCTGGCATGTCTCATTGCACTGGGCTATGGATTATATCACTTTGTCAGATATGTACTGAAAAAGGAAAAACGTTTCTCCAAGAGACTTTTTTGGCCGCTTTTCATTGGAGGCCTTGTGCTGCTCTTTACCGGGGCAGCATTGGCAGAACCTGACACTTCCGCAGCAAATGCCGAGAAAAAATATTCAGCGCTAAACGCCGAATACAAAAACCTCACAAAAGAGCATGAAGAACTTGAGAAAGAATATAAATCTGTCAGCTCTGAAGCAAAGAAATTAAAAGACAACAAAGAAGATCAAGACAAGCTTGAGAAGCTTGAAAAAGAAAATCGCGAACTAAAAAAGACTCAGAAATCATTAAAAACTGAGTTGAAAGAGCTTCAAGAAAATCAAAAGCAGCTCAAAGAAGATACAAAAACGGTAAAGGCTGAAAATGAAACACTCCGACAAGATAAAACAAAGCTTGAAAAGCAATTAAAAGAGGCAAATAGCCAAACTGCCAGTTCTCATGAAGACGCTGGAGGTTCTTCAAGCAATACGAATAAAAGTGATGAAACCAAAACAGCTGACAAAGCAGAAGGCTGTAATATCAAAGGAAGCAAAAACGGCATCTACCACACGCCAGGCAGTACATACTATGACCGGACAACCGATCCGGCTGAAATGTTTTGCTCAGTTGAAGAAGCTGAAGCCGCCGGTTACCGGGCGCCAAAACGATAAACAAAAAGCTCCAGAATGTCTGGAGCTTTTTCTGTTTCACAACGACGATTTAATGACCTTCTTATAATAAAGAACTGACAGAAAACCAAAAATGGAGTAGAGCGCAGTATATAACACCATCACCATAATCATAGGCGCCCATACCTCTGATCCGAATAAGAACCAGCCGGATTGGACGGCAAAGTAACTGTGGAAGAGGCCGACAACGAGCGGAATGCCGAAGTTGTACATTTGTTTGATGCGTATTCCCTTTATTAGGTCGCCCTGCGTAAAACCGAGTTTTCTTAAAATCGTATAGCTCGGTTTTTCATCTTCACTTTCACCCATTTGTTTAAAATAAAGGATACAACCTGATGTAATCAGGAACGTTAACCCTAAGAAGCCGACGATGAACATCACCATACCAAACAGTGATTTTTGCGCAGCACTTGTATCCAGTCTTGATAAATGCTCGTTTTTCTTGTTCACCTGTTGAAAAAGCTCATTTGCTTTTTCCATTTGATCGTCATGTTTCACATTGACGCCGATAAATGTAGATTGCGCCAGCTGAATGCGGGGGTCCTTATCCTTGTTCAGCTGTTGAAACAGGCTGTCATCCACAATGACAGCGGGCATGCCCCCGCTTGTAAACGTGTAGGATACAAGAAACTCTTCTCTTAATCCTTTATATTTTAATGGCTGCGTCTCATGTTTGCTTTTTATTTTAATAATACCAGAGTCCTTGAAAACCATTATTTTTTGCAGCAAGTCGGTGTATCCTGAGAAAACGGCTTCTCCAGCCGCCACATCGACTCCTTTTACATCTTTGTCGCTAACAACAGCAAGCTGCATATTGCTGGGATCGCCCTGCATCTCTTTCGGAGTTCCATCCATGATATTTGCAATGTCAACATTTGCTTGCAGGACAGGTGTTGCCTTTTTTACAAACGAGATGTTGCTTTCCCTCAATCTGTTTTCAAATAACTTGGCATCTTTCTCATTCATGAATGAAAAATCAGCCGCTACATTTTGTTCAGCGGTCTTTTCTGACGAGTAATACGAGATGTAAGCAAGAGATAACAGCCCGATGGCGAGCGCTGAAACGGTTGTAATAATCGTCAGCAGCAAGGCGTTCGATTTCATTCTGAACATGATCGATGACAGTGACAGGACCTCAGAAATATTTAAGTAGCCGCCCTTGCTTTTTCGAATGATATTCGAGATAAACGTAACTGATCCTTTATAAAACAAAAACGTCCCGATAATGACGCTCCCCAGAATGAAGCTCATCGCACCAAACAGTTCATTAATGGTCTTAAATTTTCCGCCAAACAGCTCAGAAGACACATAGTATCCTGTCAAAATCAACACGATGCCTAAAGCGCCGATTATCATTTGGAAAAATGATATTTTCTTTACTTTGTCTTCAGTGGAGGACGTTACTTTAAACAAAGATAAAATACTCTGTTTTTTGATAAACGTATAATTCATGATCATGATCAAAAGGTAAATGCCGCAGAACACAATGACCGTTTGGACCAAGGCCTGCTCAGAAAAATGCAGTTTCGCATCCGCTTTGACATCGACAATTTTGAACAGAATCATCAAGACAAGCTTCGATATCGAAAACCCGGCCGCTACCCCGATCGCTAATGAACCGAAATACAGCATGACATTTTCTGCACTTAAGATGCGAAAAATTTTATGCTTCGTCATTCCAATTAATTGAAACAGCCCGATTTCTTTACTCCGTCTCTTAATAAAAATCGTATTGGCATATAAAATGAAGATCGCGACCACAGCCACAAGCAAAATCGAAGCGGTTTTAATAGCCGCAGCTCCCTTGATCGAAGCCTTCACTTCGTTAATTGCTGGGTCATACTGCAGCGTGACAAAGGCGAAATAAAGCGCCACGCTAAAGATGAGCGCAAACACATACAGATAGTAATTACGAAGATTCTTTTTCAAATTTCGCAGGATGAGCTGATTAATGTTCATGCTGCACCCCGCCTAATACGCCTTGCGTTTTCATAATATCCTGGAAAAACGTCTGCCTGTCCTGGCCCCCTTTATTCAGCTGTGTATACATTTGCCCGTCCTTAATAAAAATGACTCTGCCGCAGTAGCTGGCAGCGACGGGATCATGGGTAACCATAATAATCGTGGCGTTTCGTTTTTGATTGAGCTGGCTCAGCTTATTTAATAGATCAGAGGCCGATTTCGAATCAAGCGCGCCGGTCGGTTCATCAGCGAAAATAATGCTCGGGTCATGAATAAACGCTCTTCCGGCGGATGTTCTCTGCTTCTGGCCGCCGGAAATTTCATTCGGGTACTTATCCCGCAATTCATATATTCCCAGTTCCTTTGCAACTTCCTCAAACTTGCGATTGGCTTCCTTTTTTGATAGTTTCGTGATCGATAAAGGCAGAAGGATATTCTCTTTCACTGTCAATGTGTCTAACAAATTGTAATCTTGAAAGATAAAGCCTAAATGCTGTTTTCTAAATTCAGCCAGCTGCTTTTCCTTCATAGCCGTCATGTCATTTCCATTAATATGAATGGTTCCGTGACTGACCTGATCGATTGAGGACAGAACGTTGAGCAAAGTGGTTTTTCCCGACCCGGAAGCACCCATAATACTGACGAATTCGCCCTTTTCAATGTGAATATCGATGCCCTTCAGCACTTCCTGTTTATTCAGCTTGTTTCCATAACTTTTTCGAATTTTATTCGCTTCTAAAATCACCATTTACGCAGTCTCCTTTATATTGGATAATCTCATTATAAAAAGGAATGCCGGGCTTTTCCTTCGATACGGCGAACAAAAAAGAAAAGCATGTGACATTTTCGTCACATGCTTATGACATGTTCAAATTGATTCCGTCTTGGAAAGGTTAATGTAAAAACTGTCCCCGCACCGAACTCCGACTCAACATCAATAAGGATCAATAACGGCGCCGCTGCTTTTTTTGCCAAGTACAGCCCCATGCCAGTTGACGCTTGATCATGGTGATCCGTTGTGGATGTAAACCCTTTATCAAAAATACGCGGTACATCTTTTGGATCAATGCCCCTGCCACAGTCTTTCACTTGGAGCTGCGTCTGTTCCCCTTTTCGAAAGCTTTTGATCTCAATTTCAGAGGCTTCGCTGTATTTCACCGCGTTTGTCAGCAGCTGCCTGATGATAAACGCCAGCCATTTTGCATCGCTCAGCACTTCTTTGGCCTCGAGCTGTATGTCAAAACCGATCCCTTTTTGGATACACCACGATTGTAAGTCTTTGATTTCTTTAAAGATCAAAGGCTGAAGCTGAATGAATTCTACTGACAGGTCGTTTTCAATAAATGAAATGCGTTTTTGATGAAGCTGCTGATCAAGAAGCAGGTGAATACGCAGCCATTCATATGACAGCTGGGATTTCAGTGCTTTTTCTTCCATTCTATCAATGATTAAATGCATCGCTGTTAATGGAGTTTTGACCTCATGGATCCATGCCATCAGCTCATCTTTTTCATTTTCCAATGCTAAGCGATGCCGTGCTGCGGTCTGCTTCAAGTGTTCTGTTTGCCCGGCAATGCTTCTTTCAACCATTGCTTCAAACGGCGTTTCCGGTTCATTTATGGCTGTCACATCGAGATTGTTCTCCCATGTTTTCAAGCTTTTATAAAACGCTGTTTCTTTCCGATAGCGGAACCAAAGGAATATGATAAAAAACAAGATGCACAAATACACCATATAAAGTACATTCCCGAATGATATGGAAGGATCGACAAAAGCAATGAACAGCATCAAAGCCTGCTGAAACAAAAACGCGGCAATCCAGCTCCGCCTTTCGATAAGGAATGCTTTAATCATAGAACTTGTCCTCTTCCTTCGCGATGTAGCCCTGGCCCACCTTTGTCTCGATATATGCGCCAAGCTGCAGGACGTCCAGTTTTTTTCGCAGGCGATTGACATTGACGGTCAGCGTATTATCACTAACAAAACGCTCATCGTTCCACAAGCTTCTGATCAGCTCTTCACGGCTGACGATCTTGTTTTTTTGCTCTATTAGTTGTTTAAGAATGAACATCTCATTTTTGGTCAGTTCAACAGATCCTTTGTCATTGCTGACGAGGTTCTGCTCCGCGTCTACAGCAGCGCCGCACCACGTTTTAATCGTACTCGGCTCCGTATTATAATGGTGCACACGCCGGAACATCGCTTGGATTTTCGCAATCAGCACATCAAAATGAAATGGCTTTTGGATAAAGTCATCTGCCCCGAGCTGCATGGACATCACCATATCAGCAGGATGATCCCGGGAGGATAAAAAGAGAATCGGAACATTTGACCGGGAGCGGATCTGCCGGCACCAATGAAAGCCGTCAAATTTAGGCAGCTGTACATCAATAATGACACAATCAGGATTAACCGCCGCAAATTCCTGCAGCACCTGACTGAAATCCTGAATGCCGTATACATCATAGGACCATCCCGTTAAACGATCCTTGATTTCATGAAACAGCGATTCATCATCTTCAATCAGCAAAAGTTTAAACAATCAATTCACCGCACTTTTTCCTTTTTTATCAAGTGTATAGCAAAACGCTATCATGTGCTATAGAAAAAGCCGGCTGTCTCAGCCGGCTCGTTCGCATTATAGTTCTCTTCTCAACGCTGTCAGCACGTTGGTTTTTGTTGCTTTTCTCGCCGGGTTCATTCCGGAAATGACTGCGACCCCTCCGCAAATCACAACGGCAATGATCACAAGACTCGCCGGGATGTAGGAGAATGTGTAATTCAAGTCGCCCGCATCGCTTCCGCTTGTAGCCGCAAGAATCATCGGAACGGCCAGGTTGACAAGGTAGCTCACGCCATAAGAAATGATAATCCCAATCACACAGCCTAAAATTCCGATATACGCGCTTTCCATCAAGAACATTCGGCGAATGATTGACGGGCTCGCCCCAATCGCTTTCATAATGCCGATCTCTTGCGTTCTCTCTGTCACCGCCATCGTCATCGTGTTAAAAATGCCGATCGCTGAAATGATAACTGCGATACATCCGACAAAGATCAGTCCGATTTTGAAGACCATGAAGAAGGTATTGGCTCCCTCAAGTTCGGTAGTCACTGATGTGACATAGTACCCGTCATCTGTTAGATCATTTGTCAGCTGTTCCACATTCTCAAACTTATCAGCAAAAACACCAATGTTCGTTTCAACATTTCCGCCTTTGAAGTCTAAGAATTCCGAAAAATCTTTTTTGAATTGATCACTGATAAAAATGTTTGAGTCCTCCATCCAGTCTTGAGATGGTTTTTTTGTAATACCGACAATTTTAAAGTCATATGCTTTTGTTTTTGTAACATCCCCTGTTTTAGGATCTGTCTTCGATACACTTAGTTCTATTGTTTTGTTCAGAATATCTTTCGTATAGCCCTTTGGTTCTTTTATATCTTCTGGATTTCCTTTTGCTTCTTCGATTTTTTTGTTATATTCTTCCGATTCTTTTTTCGTCAATAATCTCTTTGCGAAGTCGTATCCTACTACGATTTCATTTTCTGACTTTGCGACTCTTCCCTTTTCCAATTCCATATTGGCCTTTAATTCATCATTCATATTAGTAAAAATGAGATTTGAGCTTTCATTTGTACGATTGCCTAAAGTAGCTTTGTTTGGTTCATACACTTGCGTTCTTTCTACAACTGACCTTACGTGATCATACTTCTCTAAATCAGCTTTTTTAATAGGCTTGTCTCCTTCCTTGCCCATTACACTGACTTTCGTTACAACCTGCTGGCTCATTGTCATATCTGTAATTGTCTTTTGAATCCCAAATCCAACGGACGACAGCACAACCAAAAACGCACACGCCATTGTTGTTGCAAGAATCGTCATAAAGACGCGAAGTCTGTTTTTCTTCATATTTCTTCTGATAAAATGAACCTGATCCTTAAACCTCAACGGTAATTCCTCCTTTTAGCACACCATCATGAAGCTGAAATTTTGAATGTCCGATAGAAGCGACTTCATCATCGTGAGTAATGATCACAAATGTAATGCCACGCTCACGATTCAGCTGCTGGATCAATTCCAGCACTTCATGTTCCGTTTCTGAATCAAGGCTTCCGGTCGGCTCATCCGCTAAGATAATCGAAGGATTTAAAATCAACGCTCGAGCAATACTGACACGCTGCTGCTGGCCGCCTGACAGTTCATTCGGATAATGAGCGGCGTGGTTTTCCAGACCGACGCGTTTCAGCATGTCCTGCACCTTTTGCTTCCGCTCAGAGGGCTTGATTCCTTTTAACGCCAGCGGCATTTCAACATTCTCATACGTCGTTAAACCCGGGATGAGCTGAAAGCTTTGGAAAATAAACCCGAAATGATCAAGCCGAAATTGCGCCCATTCCTTTTCATTAAACCCCGTAACATCAGTGCCATTAATGACAATCCGCCCTTTTGTCGGCGATATGTAGCCGGAAATTAAATTCAAAAGCGTTGATTTACCTGAGCCGCTTCGTCCGACAATACAGGCGATTTCCCCTTTCGCCACACGTAATGAAACATCCTTCAATACTGGAACTTCATTCTCACGGCCCTTTTTTCCGATCGTGAAAGAATGGTCGATATGCTGAACATCTATCATATGTTCTCTCTCCCTTACAAAAGTTTTGTTTTTTTATAAATCGCAAAATAACTAATCAAGAAACCGATTACCGCGCCGGCAGCCATGCCAATGAGATAGCCTGTAAAGCTCTCGCTAGCAGAAAATCCAAAGTACCCAAAGCCCATGATTCCTATGATAATCACGATCATCTGCACCGGACGGTCAAGCGGCTTCCATAAGAAGAAGTACCCGTTTCTTTCATTAGATAGTTTGACAAAACTAATATAGCCGATGATGTAGAAGATGATAGTCATGATAGCCGGAATCACTAAATAATATGGTGAATTCTCAACCCATTTCGCGTCTACATAGATTATCGGAATGAAATACTGCACCCATTTGGGTACTGGACCATGGATAAAATCGATTGATCCGCCAAAAAGGATCTCCAGGTTGATCGCAGGCAGGCTGATGAGTAAAAACGGCGAAATGGCCACGGTAAATGAGACTAGAAGCTGTGCGAAACTATTGCCTGTCAAAGCTCCTCCGGCCATAACCAAAGAATAAGCCAGCATGCTAACAATAATCATTCCCAAGCTGTAATTGTGAAAATAAACGGCCTGATCAGGCTTCAAAAACAAAATCAGTAAAACAGATAAAACATAACCTATGAGCTGCGGGATCACAATCACCATTCCGCTAGTAAAGAACTTCGCGTTAAATATCTGCCCTCGTGTATAAGGAAGGCTTAATGTAAAATCAAAAAAGCCCTTGCTTCGTTCAATCCCTAGCTGGCTGACCGCCAAAACGACTCCCCAAATCCAAAACAATGAGATAAATGAGCTGTTTAAATAATCAACGCTGAATACGCAGGGGCCGACCCAATTTTCTTTTCCAGTGACACAGCCTTGATAGATGAGATACATATTTAAAATTGATAATGGATTACCTAATATAAAAACCAAAATGGTGATAACTAAGGCGACTTTATTCTGCCGCCACTCTTTGTAAAGCAGTCCGGAATCCGGCAACTCACTTCCCTCCAAACCTAAGGCATTTCTTACACTTTTGTTTTCTTATAAATAGAGAAGTAGCTCACAAAGAATCCAGCCACTGCCCCAATGATCATACCCAAAATATAACCAATAATGGAATGTCCGGTATAGTATCCAAATAAACCAAATCCAAGGATGCCGAAAGCCATAACCAGAATTTGCACCGGACGGTCTAATCTGTTCCATAAGAAAAAGTGTCCGTTTCGTTCACTTGGATGCTTTTTGAAGCTTATCAAACCAATCAAGTAAAATAGAATGCTCATTACGGCTGGAATCAATAAAAGATATTTACTGTTAGTCATCCATTCATTTACAACGTAACTAATCGGTACTAGGTTCGATAAATTGCTTGCCAGAGAGAAATAACTCTCAGGGGAAGGGAACATTTCCCATATACTCACACCAAAAACAACTTCAAGGTTTCCAACCGGCAATGCAATAATTAAATACGGCAATATAGCTGCAGAAAACGCCGTTAACAGCTGGGCAAAAGCATTTCCAGTTAACGCTCCGGCGGCCATCACCAGTGAAAAAGCCATAAAACTAATCACAATTACTCCAACGCTGCTGTGCTCAAAAAAGTAGACGTGTTCAGGGTTATAGACAACAATCAGCAGCCATGCGAGTAAAAAGCCAATCAATTGCGACAGCACAATCACAAAACCGCCTAACCAAAATTTCGTCTGGAAAATTTGGCTTCTGTTATATGGAAGGCTTAATATAAAATCCATCGTGCCTTTCGAACGTTCCATTCCTAGGAAGCAGACCGCCAAAATGACACCCGGCACCCAGTTGAGATCTATCAGATTGCTTATGGAATAATTCACAATAAAATCACAATATTGCGGGTCTTGGCGATCAAGACATCCTTGATAAGACAAATACGTATTAACGATAGAAAGCGGATTTGCCAGCACTAAAAACGCGATACTTAACAAAATCACCACTTGATTCTGCTTCCACTCTCGATAGAGGAGACCTCGGTCTACCATCTCCGCTTCCCTCCAAACTTCGCAATGAACACTTCTTCCAGGTTGACAGGAAGCTCATTCCATACTTTTGGCTTCAGCTCTCTCAAAAAGCTCTTTTTCTCCTCATCGCTTTTCGGAATCAGCACTGTGTAAAACACGCCGGCCTGATCGAGCATCGGAATGTTTTGCTCTCTGATGGCCAGATTGACATCTGTGTCAAACGCCATTTGTATTTTGATGTATTCTTCTTTTAATTCATCAAGATCCATGACGTTGGTCAGCCTGTTATCTTCAAGAAAGCCAATTCGGTTGCACATCCGCTCTATGTCTTCAAGCCGGTGGGACGTAATCAGGATACTCGTATCACGCTCTGCCACTTCATCGACCATCAGCTGCAGCACATCATGTCTAGTTACCGCATCAATACCATCCGTCGGCTCATCAAGGAGGATCAGCGCCGGTCTCGCCGCAAACGACAGAACGAGCGATAGCTGCTTTTTTAAGCCTGTCGACAGCTCACGGTATTTTTTCGTTTCCGGAATTTCGTATCTGTTCATCAGCTCATTCGCGTACGTGACATCAAATTTCGGATATATTCTTCTCAAAATATCGACTAACTGCTTGTATGTATACTTATCGTAAAACGGATTTTGAACAGGCATGTAGATGATATTTTGTTTGACTTTCGGGTGCTTTTTGATTTCTACGCCGTCAAATAAAATCGTTCCGCTGTCAGCGAAAATGATTTGCTGGATTAAGCGAAGCATCGTCGTTTTGCCCGATCCATTGCGTCCAAGCAATCCAAAGATTTCTCCTTTTTCGATTGTTAATGAAACATCTTTTAATACTTGATTGCCGTCAATCGCTTTTGACAGCTGCCGCAGTTCAATCATTTTTTTTGCCTCCCTTCACATCAGCGCTGATTTCCTTTATCCATTCGTGCAGTTTTTCCAGCTCAACCCCTGCATAGTGTGCATCGATGATGAGCTGTTTGAGTTGCTCTTTAATCATCGTCATCTTCCCTTCAACCAGTGTCGTTTTTGCATTCTCCGATATATAGGTCCCTCTGCCCCGCAGCGTCTCAATAATCCCCTCTCGCTCAAGTTCTTTATACGCTTTGCTGACAGTGTTCGGATTCGCAATAATGATCGTTGCCAATTCTCTGACAGAAGGAAGCTTATCACCAGGCTTCATGATCCCTTTCAAACAAAGCTCTTTCATTTGCTGAATAATTTGTTCGTAAATGGGTGTTGAGCTTCTTGGATCGATTTGAATCATTTACTTCCCTACTTTCTATACGATCTGAACCTTTTATAGATAAAAATGATCA
Organism: Bacillus sp. FSL R5-0416; assembly: GCF_037975425.1. Taxonomy (NCBI): domain Bacteria; kingdom Bacillati; phylum Bacillota; class Bacilli; order Caryophanales; family Bacillaceae; genus Bacillus; species Bacillus sp. FSL R5-0416. Next base: position 3,099,281 of record NZ_CP150252.1, read on the forward strand.
ATTATACTTTTTTGCCATTCAAAACCGATCATCACGAGAACAAGAAAAAAAGAACAAGCGATCACAGATGCCGCAATCAGCATTGGCACGTTACGTTTGTTTCGTTTTTTATGTTTCATAACTGCCTCCCTTAATGTCAATATATAAATGATTTTATATTAGTGTCTACAGTGTATTACTTCAATTAGTACACTTAATACAATAAATACTTTGACTCACAAAGTCAATCCTTTTTTTACAAAAAAACGGACCCTTTTAAAAGGGTCCGTTTTCCTACACATCAAGAGGGTGCTGCAGGATCATATTATTTTGCAAAGATTGAAGCTGAAGTCTCATTCTGTACAGCTGTTCTCTCTGCTGATCATTTGACGACAGCCATAGTTTATTCAAGGCATTTACCGCACCTTCTAGCTGCATTTGTGCATCACTATATTCTTGATCGTTATAATGCTCTTGTTTAGAAGCGATTTTCAGCTGTTCTTCAGCATAATCATAGGCCTGCATACATTGCTGGAGATGTTCATCTACTGATTGTCTTGTTGCCACAGTAACCCCTCCTCTTGGTAATGGAAATCATCCATCATTCATATTGTAGCCTCATCTGACTTTATTCAATAAAGTAATTTATGGTCGATATTCATTTGTTCTCTTGTGAAATGCGTGCTACAATTTTAGGATGCAATCGTACGCAAGGAGGCACATGAATTGTGATGCAGAACAATCCTTTTCTTTATTCAAATACGGAAAAACGCTATCATACATTGAATTATCATCTCAGAGAACATTTCGGCCATAAGGTGTTTAAAGTAGCGCTTGACGGCGGTTTTGACTGTCCGAATCGGGACGGCACCGTAGCCCACGGAGGCTGTACGTTTTGCAGCGCAGCAGGCTCCGGCGATTTTGCCGGAAACCGGGCCGATGATTTAATTACGCAATTCCATGACATCAAAAACCGCATGCACGAAAAATGGAAGGACGGCAAATACATCGCTTATTTTCAGGCTTTCACCAACACGCATGCGCCGGTTGAAGTGCTTCGCGAAAAATTCGAATCAGTGCTAGCGCTTGATGATGTGGTTGGCATTTCGATCGCCACTCGCCCTGACTGTCTGCCTGATGATGTCGTTGATTACCTGGCAGAGCTGAATCAACGCACCTATTTGTGGGTGGAGCTTGGGCTTCAAACAGTTCATGAACGGACTGCACTTCTGATCAACCGCGCACATGATTTTAACTGCTATGTGGAAGGCGTCAATAAATTAAGAAAACACGGCATACGTGTCTGCTCGCATATTATCAACGGGCTGCCTTTGGAAGACCGGGACATGATGATGGATACGGCAAAGGCCGTCGCAGATTTGGACGTCCAGGGCATTAAAATCCATCTGCTTCACCTACTGAAAGGCACGCCAATGGTCAAGCAATATGAAAAGGGGAAGCTGGAATTTCTTTCTCAAGATGATTATGTGCAGCTCGTCTGCGATCAGCTTGAGATCATTCCGCCTGAAATGATCGTCCACCGCATTACAGGTGACGGACCGATTGAGTTGATGATCGGGCCAATGTGGAGCGTCAACAAATGGGAAGTGCTTGGCGCCATTAATAAAGAGCTAGAAAACCGAGGCAGCTATCAAGGAAAGTTCTTTCAACGGCTTGAGGAGGAATCAGTGCTATGATTTTGAAGAAAATTCTTCCCTACAGCAAAGAACTGCTGAAAATGGCCGCGGGAGAAGGAGATATTGTCGTAGATGCGACAATGGGCAACGGACATGATACACAGTTTTTAGCGGAGCTTGTTGGTGAAAACGGCCATGTGTACGCATTCGACATCCAAGAATCAGCCGTGGCCAATACAAAGGAACGGCTCGGTGACATGTATCAAGCGCGAACAACGTTATTTCACAAAAGCCATGATAAAATCGTTGAATCCCTCCCGCCTGAAACACATGGCAAAGTGGCGGCCGCGGTATTTAACCTCGGCTATTTGCCGGGCGGGGACAAATCAATTACGACAAACGGCAGTTCTACGATCAAAGCCATTGAACAGCTTCTCAGCATCATGAAAGACGAAGGTCTAATTGTTCTCGTCGTCTATCATGGGCACCCGGAAGGCAAAGCTGAAAAAAACGACGTGCTTGAGTTTTGCCGGGACTTGGACCAGCAAACAGCGCGTGTATTATCATACGGATTTATCAATCAGCAAAATGACCCGCCATTTATTATCGCCATCGAAAAAAAAGCTCAGATCAGCAAATGATTTGAGCTTTTTTCTTTGAGTTTTTCATCCAGGACAATTTTTGAAATTTCCGGTAGGCTCTGCCGTTGATATAAAAGAAAAGGGAGGTTTTTCCGCTGGCTTTGATCAGCTTCTTTGCGAGCCGGCCCATTTCCTTTTGGCCCGCCACTTTATCATCTGACAAATAAACGCCAAGCAAGCCGCGATTGATTAAACGATGGAAGTTTTCATGCGGAATGCCTTGTAAATGCTCGTCGGCTTTATGGATAAAGTGTTCAAGCCGGTCCATCATCTCTTCATGAGACTGATAATACGAGCAGAAATTCAAGTCTCCTTCCAGCAAGTCCTCCTCTTGATCAATCAAATAATCAAGCAGGATATGAAGGCCCTGTATGTAAGGAAAATAGCTGTCGCGGATTTTTTTAGCGGTGCTTTCTGTGAAATCAGGCTGGAACGAATACGCAACAAGACAGAAAATGCCTAACGTTGAGCCTGCGCAGGCTGAAAATTCATACCATTCCATCTCAGGCAGCTCTGATTCATACTGAGTAAACCACTTTTCAAGCCGCGGAACACGCTCATGCTCAATAACGTGCTTATGCACCTGCAAATCGCTATAATAGCCGCACAGTTCAAGCAGATACGGTTTAATCATGTCATAGTGCTCAATCGAACCAAGGACACGCTGGCACGTTTTGACCAGTTCGTGCAGATATCCGCTGTCATCCTGTTCTTCTCTGAATTGATAATAGTTTTGCAGTTCCGCCCCAACTGTCAGTGCGTCCTGCATTGAGGCATGGAGCATCCGAAAATCCTGCGGGTCCAGCGAGGTGCTGCGGTCACACAGATTGTCCAAATAATCACTAATCGTTTGATACGCGATGATAAACTCGACACACTTCTGCTTTTGGCTGCCTGACAATAAGGCCAGTATGCCGCCGCCTTCACAGTGAAACGTTTTGTCCCGAATACTTGCGGTTGCCTGTGCTTTCAATTCACTGTTACGAATCGATTCTGATTTTTGCTTCCATATGTCCAGCTCTTGATGAACGAGCGGAAAAATATCTCGATATACCTTTGCCATCAATCCAAAAGGATGTTCAGGTACTGTCAACACATGCACCCCCTACTAGTTCAAATATATTGATCAGTAAACGCTCTTGCTGCTTTAAAGACATCTTCTCTCTCGGGTTCATTGAAGATCTCATGGTAAAGCCCTTCCCACTCTCTGTATGCTTTATTATGAGAAGCAACACCATTAAACCACTTGATGACCATCGTTTTGTCAACAAGCTTGTCATCACCGGCTTGCATCACAAGAAGCGGAACTTTCAAAAATGCCTCTGTCGGCACCATTGCCGATTCAATTGTCTTTAAAAGCTCTCTGTACCATCTGACAGAAACTTTCCTGACGTATAACGAATCATTTTGGTCAGCCTCGATGACGTCCTCATTGCGCGTCGCCATATCAATTGATAATCCCGAATCAACCTTAAGTGACGGAGCGATGACATTCAGACCTTTTGATGCAAGATCAAGCGCTTTATTCACTTTAATTTGCAGTCCGAGACACGGTGATGATAAAATAATTCCCGTAATCTTGGGATTTCTTTGCTGTTTAATCCATTCAATCGCGACCAGACCGCCCATGCTGTGACCTAGAAGAAAAACCGGCAGATCAAAAGTTCGCGCTTTATCTATCCAAGCATCTACTTCATCAATGTATTCTTGAAACGAGCGAATATGCCCTCTCGCTCTTGTCGTTGTTCCCTGTCCAGGCAAATCGCCCATGACAACGTGATAACCCGAGGACCGCCACATTTCAATCAGCCATTTATATCGTCCGTGATATTCACTTGCCCCGTGAATAATTACAATCACGGCAACAGGTCTGTCTGCTTTCCAGGTCCACATGCTCTTCACCTCATACGAAATTTAAATAGAGAAAGAAGGATGAATCTTATGATCTACCCTTATAAGGAACACAAGCCAGATATCCACCCAACAGCCTTTATAGCTGATAATGCAACAATTACCGGTGATGTCGTGATCGGAGAACAGTCCAGCATTTGGTTTTCTGTTGTCATAAGGGGAGATGTTGCGCCGACCAGAATCGGAAACAGAGTCAATATCCAAGATTTAAGCTGCCTCCATCAAAGCCCGAACCAGACGCTGCTCATTGAAGATGACGCCACGATAGGCCATCAGGTTACACTTCATAGCGCTGTTATCCGCAAGAACGCCTTAATCGGCATGGGCTCAATCATTTTAGACGGAGCCGAAATTGGCGAAGGCGCTTTTATTGGTGCCGGCAGTCTTGTCCCGCCTGGAAAAACCATTCCGCCTGGCCATCTCGCCTTTGGCCGCCCTGCAAAAGTCATCCGCCCTTTGACGGAAGAAGACCGAAAAGATATGAAAAGAATACGGTCAGAATATGTAGAAAAGGGCCAATATTATAAATTTCTTCAACAAACATAAGACCTGCTTCGTCTTACTTTACCATTTTTCAAATTATATTTGAAAGCAATAACCATCGTTAACCCGGACGTCATCACAGTTCGGGTTTCGATTTTTCCATAAAACGTTCACATATAGCATGAAACGTATGACTTTTATCTTATCACAAAACTATAAACAGCCTCTGCAAACACACATACCTATTCTTTCCTGTTCTCTATTTTCTATGAGCACACACAAAAAGAGCCCACTGGGAGCTCTTTTTGTCAGCTGATATTTCGTTCGCTGGCAGCAGCCGCATTTTTTTTGTGAAACCCTTTTCCATAGTACACAGCCAGCAAGATGAGAAACCATATCGGCCCGATAATCACGGCTACTCTTGTATCAGGGCTGTAAGCCATAAGAATGACGACGAATGCTAGAAATGCCAATGACACATAAGATGTAAACGGAAATAAAGGCATTTTGTACTTTAATTGTTTCTTTTCTTCCGGCTTCAAACTTTTCCTGTATTTTATTTGAGAAAGCAAAATGATTGCCCACGTCCAAATCGCTCCGAACGTCGCAATACTTGTAACCCAAGTAAATACCTTCGCAGGGACAACATAGTTTAACAGCACTCCGACTAATAAAGCGCCCGCTGAAGCCAGAACAGCTTTACCCGGGATGCCGCCTTTCGTCAGCTGACCGTATGCTTGTGGCGCCTCTTTCTGTTCCGCCAAGTTAAACAGCATCCGTCCTGTGCTGAAAATACCGCTGTTGCATGAAGACAGCGCGGCTGTCAACACGACAAAGTTAATGATACCTGCGGCCGATGGAATTCCCACTTTTTGAAATGTGAGAACAAACGGACTTCCTTGAGAGCCAATTTCCTGCCACGGATAAATAGACATAATGACAAATAAAGCGCCTACATAAAAAATCAAAATCCTCCAAAATACTGTATCGATTGCTTTGGCTAACGATTTTTGCGGGTTTTTCACTTCGCCAGCCGTCACCCCGATCATTTCAATCCCTAAATAGGCGAACATGACCATTTGAAGAGACAATAGAACCCCTTTTAAACCATGAGGGAAAAATCCTCCGTTGTTCCACAAATTGCTGATTCCGGTTGCAATGCCCCCATTGCCGACTCCTGCAATAATCATCAATAAACCGACAGCAATCATGGATAAGATCGCAACAATTTTAATCAATGCGAACCAAAATTCCAACTCACCGTAAGCTTTGACAGCCAGGAAATTAACACCCGTCATAATGACCAGCGCCGATAATGCCCAAATCCAGTTTGGCACGTCAGGAAACCAGAACCCCATATAGATGCCGACAGCTGTGATTTCGGCCATACAGGTGACAACCCATAAAAACCAGTAGTTCCACCCTGTTAAATAGCCTGCAAGCGGTCCCAAATAATCACGCGCATACCTGCTGAAGGAGCCTGCGACCGGTTTTTGAATGGCCATTTCCCCAAGCGCTCTCATAATAAAAAACATGACCAGGCCGCTTGCGGCATACGCTACCAAAATACCAGGCCCTGCTAATTGAATAGCTGATGCGGAGCCGAGGAACAACCCTACTCCTATAGCAGCTCCTAAAGACATTAAAGAAATATGCCTTTCTTCGAGTCCGCGGTGCAGCTCTTGTTTTTGTTTTTGCATGCTTCTTCTCCCCTAGAAAAAAATATCATTATATCATTTTTCTGAATATTCCGTACGGATTGGGTAAATCAATGATGATGGAGAAATAAAAGGATAACAACAAGGCTTTCGACTACTCGAAAGCCTTGTTGTCTGTTACACAAAGATGACTTCTTTAGGCTGATGGCTCAGCTCTTCAGGCATATACCGTTTTTCAATATTGATGCTGTGCCAGATCATAAAGATCAGTACAGTCCAGATTTTACGGCTGTTATCAGCCTTGTCCGCACAATGGTCTTCAAGAAGCTGAAGGACATAATCCTTATGGATATAAGCATCCGTTTGGCTTTCCTGAATAATATTCCGCACCCATTCGTTCATTTCGTTTTTCAGCCAATGACGGATCGGTACAGGGAAACCGAGCTTTTTGCGGTTTAATACATGCTCAGGCACAATTCCTTCAGCGGCTTTGCGAAGAAGATACTTCGTCGTGCCGTTCTTCGTTTTCAGCTCATCAGGAATTTTTGAAGCGACGTCGAATACGACTTTATCCAAGAACGGCACACGCAGTTCCAAAGAATTCGCCATCGTCATTTTATCCGCCTTTAACAAAATGTCGCCGCGCATCCAAGTGTGGATATCGACATACTGCATTTTATTGATATCGCTGTACGAGCTGCTTTCCGTAAAGTAAGTCTTCGTCACATCGCGATATGAAAGGTTCGGATTATAATTCTTCAACAGCTGCTTTTTGACAGACTCTTCAAAGATTTTCGCGTTACCGATATAACGATCTTGAAGCGGAGTACAGCCGCGCTCAAGCAGGCTCTTTCCTCTCATACCTTCAGGCATAACGGCAGCAACGTGCAGAAGCATCTTTTTCAAGCCGGACGGAATCCGTTCAAACGGTTTAAGCGAAAGCGGTTCACGGTAAATGTTATATCCGCCGAAGAGCTCATCCGCTCCTTCACCTGATAAAGCAACCGTAACATGTTTTTTCGCTTCTTTTGCAACAAAGTACAACGGAATCGCTGCCGGGTCAGCTAGCGGGTCATCAAAATGCCATACGATCTTCGGAAGCTCATTCATGTATTCCTCAGGCGAAATGACTTTGCTGATATTTTCGATGCCCAGCGCCGCTGCCGTTTCTTTCGCTACATCAACCTCACTGAAGCCCTGCTGTTCAAAGCCGACAGAGAATGTTTTTAAGCTTGGATGAAATTCCTTCGCAACAGACACAATAAAGGAAGAATCAATCCCGCCAGACAGGAACGAACCGACAGGAACGTCACTTCTCATATGAACGTTTACAGAGTCATAGATCGCGTCTCGGACTTCTTTCACAAGCTTGTCTTCTTCAGTCTGAACCGGCTTGAAGTTCGCTTTGAAATACGTTTTGAATGTGATATCGCCGTCCGGGCGGATTGTGAATTGTGAACCCGGCTCTACTTTTTTCACATGGGCATCAAGCGTGCTTGGTTCAGGAACAAATTGGAAAGACATGTACTGCTGCAATGCCTCTTTATCTATTTCAATATCATTCTGAGCAACCATTAAACTTTTTCTCTCTGAGGCAAAATAAACCTGATCATTGATCGTTGTGTAGTACAACGGTTTAATGCCGAATGGATCTCTTGCCCCATAAAGCACATGATCGTTTTTATTCCAAATCAGAAAGGCAAACATACCGCGCAGTTTGGACGCCGCTTCTTCTTTATAGTGACGGTAAGTCGCAAGAAGAACCTCTGTGTCCGAATCCGTGTTGAATGTGTACCCCTTTGCTTCAAGCTCTTCTCTCAGTTCAATATAGTTATAGATTTCTCCGTTAAAGATAATCCAATATGTTTCATCTTCATATGATAAAGGCTGTCCGCCATTTTCTACATCAATAATGCTGAGCCGTCTGAATCCGAAGCCGACGTGCTCATCATGGAAATATCCATCACTGTCAGGACCGCGGTGAACGATCATTTGGTTCATTTGTTTGATTAGTTCTTCTTGATCAGCGGTTTGAGCTAACGGATGCTTGTTAAAAACCCCGACAAATCCACACATAGTATTGCCTCCATAATTAAAATTGTCATCATTGAACCCCTATTTATAGACGCTGTGAATAGTATTTGGTTTCACAGTTATGTAAAAAAATAAACATGAATACAACGATAAAAAAGGGAAAGCCGCTTAACCAGTAAGCGGCTATAAAATTATTCTCCTAACGCTTCTTTACGCAGCTGCTCCGCTTTGTCTGTGCGCTCCCATGGAAGGTCAACATCGTGACGTCCAAAGTGGCCGTACGCAGCAGTTTGTTTGTAGATCGGACGGCGCAAATCAAGCATTTTGATAATGCCGGCAGGTCGTAAATCAAAGTTATTGCGAACAACTTCAATCAGTTTTTCCTCAGAAGCTTTTCCTGAACCGAATGTGTTGATTGAGATTGACACAGGCTGTGCAACACCGATCGCGTAAGCAAGCTGTACTTCGCAAGAATCAGCAAGCTCAGCCGCAACGATGTTTTTCGCAACGTATCTTGCCGCATAAGCTGCAGAACGGTCTACCTTCGTCGCGTCCTTACCTGAGAACGCGCCTCCGCCGTGGCGTGCATAGCCGCCGTACGTATCAACGATGATTTTGCGTCCTGTAAGTCCCGCATCCCCTTGAGGGCCTCCGATTACGAAACGTCCTGTAGGGTTGATGAAATATTTTGTTTCTTCATCAATCAGCTCTTCAGGAACAACCGGATTGATGACATGTTCTTTAATGTTGCGCTGAATTTGCTCAAGTGTAATTTCAGGATGATGCTGAGTTGAAATAACAATCGCGTCAATGCGGACTGGTTTGTTATTTTCATCGTACTCAACCGTTACCTGTGTTTTGCCGTCAGGGCGAAGGTACGGAAGAATATCTTCTTTACGGACTTCACTTAGGCGGCGGGCTAATTTATGGGCAAGTGAAATTGGAAGAGGCATAAGCTCTTTCGTTTCGTTGCACGCATAACCGAACATTAATCCTTGGTCACCCGCACCAATCGCTTCAATTTCTTCGTCGCTCATTGTGCCTTCACGGGCTTCAAGCGCTTGGTCTACGCCCATCGCGATATCAGCAGACTGCTCATCAATTGATGTTAAAACCGCACAAGTTTCCGCATCAAATCCGTATTTTGCACGTGTGTATCCGATTTCTTTAATGGTTTGGCGAACCGTTTTCGGAATGTCAACATACGTAGAAGTTGTGATCTCTCCGCTTACAAGAACCAAACCTGTTGTCACAGATGTTTCACAAGCAACACGCGCGTTAGGGTCTTTCTTTAAAATTTCATCTAAAATGCTGTCAGAAATCTGGTCACAGATTTTATCCGGATGCCCCTCCGTAACAGATTCTGATGTAAATAAACGACGATTTTTACTCATGATTTGCTTCCTCCTGCACAAGGCCTCCCGAAAGACCTTGTATATATGATACGGAACTCGCTCCCTCTTATACAATGTACAGTTATATTAGAGAATGTTAATTGGCATATTTATGAAATAAAAAAACCTTTTCCATCGAGGAAAGGGTTTGGTCTTTGTGCCTTTCACTCTTATCGCTCAAGGAATCATACAACCTTGCAACAGGTTAGCACCTTGGTTGTCTCACTCAGTTGAACATAATAAATAACAGAGAAACCGGTTGCTGGGCTTCATAGGGCCTGTCCCTCCGCCAGCTCGGGATAAGAGTATCCGCTCAATGAAATATCTTATCGTAAAAGGGTTTGCAATGTCAATATGATTCAGAAGAAATAGGCACCTATATTGAGGGAAAACAATGGAAATGCACACACAAAAAATAATAAATAGTATAGACTATTTGAAAATATATGTTATACTAATTCACAATTAGCAAAACACAAAAAACGATAAAGGAAGGTTTCATATGAACTCAGTTGATTTGACCGCTGATTTACAAGCCTTATTAACATGTCCAAATGTGCGTCATAATTTATCAGCAGCACAGCTAACAGAAAAAGTCCTCTCCCGAAACGAAGGCATTTTAACATCCACAGGTGCTGTTCGTGCGACTACAGGCGCTTACACAGGACGCTCACCTAAAGATAAATTCATCGTGGAGGAAGAAAGCACGAAAAATAAGATCGATTGGGGCCCGGTGAATCAGCCGATTTCAGAAGAAGCGTTTGAGCGGCTGTACACGAAAGTTGTCAGCTATTTAAAGGAGCGAGATGAGCTGTTTGTTTTCGAAGGATTTGCCGGAGCAGACGAGAAATACAGACTGCCGATCACTGTCGTAAATGAGTTCGCATGGCACAATTTATTTGCACGGCAGCTGTTTATCCGTCCGGAAGGAAATGATAAGAAAACAGTTGAGCAGCCGTTCACCATTCTTTCTGCTCCGCATTTCAAAGCGGATCCAAAAACAGACGGCACTCATTCCGAAACGTTTATTATTGTCTCTTTCGAAAAGCGGACGATCTTAATCGGCGGAACTGAGTATGCCGGTGAAATGAAGAAGTCCATTTTCTCCATTATGAATTTCCTGCTGCCTGAAAGAGATATTTTATCTATGCACTGCTCCGCCAATGTCGGTGAAAAAGGCGACGTCGCCCTTTTCTTCGGACTGTCAGGAACAGGCAAGACCACCCTGTCGGCAGATGCTGACCGCAAGCTGATCGGTGACGATGAACATGGCTGGTCTGATACAGGCGTCTTTAATATTGAAGGCGGGTGCTACGCTAAGTGCATTCATTTAAGCGAGGAAAAGGAGCCGCAAATCTTTAACGCGATCCGTTTCGGGTCTGTTCTCGAAAATGTCGTTGTTGACGAAGATACACGCGAAGCCAATTATGATGATTCCTTCTATACTGAAAACACGCGGGCAGCTTACCCGATTCATATGATTGACAACATCGTGACTCCAAGCATGGCCGGCCATCCGTCAGCAATTGTATTTTTGACGGCTGATGCATTCGGAGTCCTGCCGCCGATCAGCAAACTAACGAAGGAGCAGGCCATGTACCATTTCTTGAGCGGTTACACGAGTAAGCTTGCCGGAACCGAACGTGGTGTAACGTCTCCTGAAACGACGTTCTCTACATGCTTCGGCTCACCGTTCCTGCCGCTTCCTGCTCACGTCTATGCTGAAATGCTCGGCAAAAAGATCGATGAACACGGCGCAGACGTTTTCTTAGTCAATACCGGCTGGACCGGGGGCGGCTACGGCACAGGCGAACGAATGAAGCTTTCTTACACTAGAGCAATGGTCAAAGCAGCGATTGAAGGTAAATTAGAGGATGCTGAAATGATAACTGACGATATTTTCGGCCTGCACATTCCAGCACATGTTCCTGGCGTTCCTGATCATATCCTTCAGCCTGAAAATACGTGGACCAACAAGGAAGAATACAAAGAAAAAGCAGTCTACCTTGCAAATGAATTCAAAGAGAACTTTAAAAAGTTCGCACATACCGATGCCATCGCCCAGGCAGGCGGCCCTCTCGTATAAAAAACAAAAGCCAAGAGCAATTATGCTCTTGGCTTGTTTTAATTGACGGAATGCAAAGAAGTCAGCTTGTATGTAATGATGGTCCGGCCTTCTTCCCATTGAAGCTTCTGCACTTCAGCTGTGCCTGACTTTTCGCCAAACTTTGTTTTGCGTACATCCATTGGAATCTCCATCGGATATACTCGGTATCCGTCCTTCTCTAACGTGAATATATTTTCATCTATGCGAACTTCTTTTCCTTTTGTCACAATCAGTGTATTAAATTCAACAGGCATTCCCAAAGTGAAATCCCCTTTCGTTCTCTTTTTTCTTTATCATAACATATTTCACTGTCAGCGGTTTTTCATCCATTGTGTGAGCTGCCGCACGATACGCCGGTTTTCTTTTGGCGGGAAATAATGTGTGAATGTACTGTAGTACCATGTCTCCACCGGCTTATGCAGTTGTTTTAGCTTCTCTTCAAATAAATAGGAATGCTGAATCGAAACATTTTGGTCTTTTTCTCCATGGATTAACAGCACGGGTGCCTGAATTTTGTTTACTTGGTCAAACGGTGTCCTCCATTGATATTCCTCAGGCACCTTTTTCGGTGTTCCGCCGATGACTCTTTTCATCATTCGCCGCAAATCCTGCCGCTCCTCATATGTAAGAATCATATCACTGACGCCTCCCCAGGAAACAAATGAAGCTGCCTGCCCGCCCATTTCGATCGCAGTGAGCATTCCCATAATTCCGCCGCGGGAAAAGCCGAAGATATGAATTCTGTCCTTCTTGACATTTGGGTGCTGCTGAAGCAGGCGAAAAGCAGAAAATGCATCCTCCCTGTCTTCTCCGGCAAAATCCTCATTGCCTTCTCCTCCTTGATTTCCTCTGTAAAAAGGAGCAAACACCACAAACCCTTGGGATGCAAACTGGATAATCCGGCCCGGCCGAACCATGCCCACGCTTTTAATCCCGCCGCGCAAATATAAAAATCCGTCATATTGTCCCGGTTCCGCCGGCTCAGCCAGAAGCCCCTTAACCCGTAATCCATTTGACAGATAGCAGATCGTATACAAACGCACATGCTGGCTTGGCGACGGAAATCTTCTTTTCTCTATAATCAAAACAGCCGCCTCCTTTTTTTCTATATGCTTTCCTTACTCCAAAATTACATCCGGAGAACCTGGTTAGGCATTCACACATTTTTATACCCATCATACGATATGTAAAGCAAAAAAGGATATTAACTTGATGCGAAATAAGGAGGTTGTCTATGTGAACAGATGGTTAAGGCTGGGCTTCGCCTGTGTCGGCAGTATCTTTCTGATGATCGCCCTGGCGGCTTGCAAGCAGGAAGAAACGCTCACCAAAGTCAAAGTAGCTGAAGTGACCCATTCAATTTTTTACGCACCTTTATATGTTGCTGAGTCTAAAGGTTTTTTTAAGGAAGAAGGGCTTGATGTCGATGTGAATACGACCTGGGGCGGAGATAAAACGATGACATCGCTTCTTTCCAACGGCTCCGACATCGCGCTTGTCGGGTCAGAAACATCTATTTATGTCGAAGCGCAAGGGGCTAAAGATCCCGTCATTAATTTCGCCCAGCTGACTCAGACAGACGGAACGTTTCTTGTCGCGAGAGAAGATGTTGAACACTTCGACTGGGATCAGCTGAAAGGAAAAACGTTTCTCGGTCAGCGAAAAGGCGGCATGCCGCAAATGGTCGGCGAGTATGTACTGAACAAACATAAGATTGACCCGCATAAGGATATAGACCTCATCCAGAACATAGACTTCGCCAATATTGCCAATGCGTTTGCTTCTGGAACCGGTGAGTATGTACAGCTCTTTGAACCGCAGGCTTCTCTCTTTGAGAAAAAAGGCATCGGCCATATCGTGGCTTCATTCGGAGAAGAATCAGGAGAGGTTCCTTATACGACTTTTATGGCGAAACAAAGCTATTTGAAGAAAAATGAAGACACAGCCGTCAAGTTTACAAAAGCCATTTATAAGGCGCAACAGTGGGTTGAAAACCATTCTGCGAAGGACATCACAGATGCCATTAAAGATGAATTTGATGATACCGACCCAGACGTCATCGAAACATCCATTGAACGCTATAAAAAACAGCATTCATATTCACCAGACCCTCTGCTTAACGAAAAAGAATGGGAGCTTCTCCAAACCATTATGGATCAATCGGGAGAACTGCCGAAGCACATTCCATACAATCAGCTTGTAAATAAAGAAATTGCTGAAAAAGTCACCTCGGAGAAATAGGAGGCGCCATCTATGTCTTTCTTACATGTCGACCATGTAACCCATACTTATTTTTCTATTAAAGAAAAAACAACGGCTGTGCAGGATATTCATTTCGATGCCGAAAAAGGCGATTTCATCTCATTTCTCGGCCCAAGCGGCTGCGGAAAAACAACACTGCTTTCCATTATTGCCGGTTTGATTGAGCCATCAGAAGGCAGAGTTCTGATTGAAGGCCGTGAGCCGAATCAAAAAGAACATAATATTGGCTATATGCTTCAGCAGGATTACTTATTTCCCTGGAAATCTATCGAGGAAAATGTGCTTCTCGGTTTAAAAATCGCCGACACGCTGACAGAAGAAAGCAAAGCCGCTGCACTCGGTCTATTGCCGGAGTTCGGCCTCATAGATGTGGAGAAAAAATATCCGAAAGAGCTGTCAGGCGGGATGCGCCAGCGGGCTGCGCTTGCAAGAACACTTGCGCCTAACCCTAGTCTGCTTTTGCTGGATGAGCCATTTTCCGCGCTTGATTTTCAGACAAAGCTGTCTTTGGAAAACCTGGTATTCCGCACATTAAAGGAATATCAAAAAACAGCAGTGCTTGTCACTCATGATATAGGGGAAGCGATAGCGATGAGCGATACGATCTTTTTATTTTCAAATCAGCCGGGCACCATCCATCAGATTTTTACCATTCCTAAGGAATTGGCCGCGATGTTGCCTTTTGACGCCCGTCAGGAACCTTCCTTCCAGACACTGTTTCAAACGATATGGAAGGAGCTGAATTCTCTTGAGAAACAGCAAAGAAACCATTGATCTGCTTCACGAGCAGTATCAATTCAAACAGAAAAAGGAAAAGTGGAAGGTCCATTCCTTTCAGCTTGCCATATTTATTCTCTTTTTCTCGGGCTGGGAAATCTCCAGCAGGCAGGGCTGGATCGATCCGCTGATCTTCAGCTCTCCATCAGCTGTGTGGCGATTATTGCTGGAGAAACTTGGTGACGGTTCTTTACTGTCACACATCGGCGTCACTTTATTTGAAACGGTGCTTGGCTTTTTGCTCGGGACGTTTATGGGCACGTGCCTAGCCGCTTTGTTATGGTGGTCTAACCGACTTGCCAGAATTTTAGATCCGTATCTTGTGATTTTGAACGCAATGCCGAAAGTGGCCCTGGGCCCGATCCTGATTGTCGCGCTCGGTCCCAGTTTTATCAGCATCATTGCGATGGGAGCCATCATCAGCGTCATTATCACAACCATCGTTGTCTACACCGCCTTCCAAGAGGTCGACGAAAACTATACGAAAGTCATGAAAACATTCGGCGCAAAAAAGTGGGTTATTTTTAAAGAAGTCATACTGCCTGCATCCTCCCCCGCGATTATTTCAACACTAAAAGTGAACGTCGGTTTATCATGGGTTGGCGTTATTGTAGGGGAATTCCTCGTTTCGAAGGTCGGATTAGGATATATGATTATTTACGGATTCCAAGTCTTCAATTTTACACTCGTCTTCTTAAGCCTGCTGATCATCGCCATCTTCGCCACTCTGATGTATCAGGGCGTCGAGCTGCTGGAAAAGAAATGGACGAAGGGGAGGACATAAAAAACCCGGCACATGTGCCGGGTTTTTTATTCAATCCATCCAGATTCTTTCAGTTTTTTCAAGCTGATCGGAAGAACGGAATCCTTCATAATAAAGCTGAATTTTTTATTGCGGGAAAGGTTCTCCGGCAGCTCGTGAAACAAAACCGGGCCTTTCGTTTCAAAGTAATCAGCCTGCTTTTCAAGCTTTTCTATATCTGCAAAATATATATTTTTTACAATCACTTTTTCTTTTCCGAGAACTTTATACTGTCCGAGATACTTGAGGCTTTTGACTCTCGCGCCCGTCTCTTCCTTTACTTCCCGGAGCGCAGCCTCTTCTGCGCACTCCATCGGCTCTACTTTCCCGCCTGGAAACTCATAGCCTCTGTCCTCATGTTCTGTTAAAAGCCATTTGCCGCCAAAACGGCAAATCACCCAGACATGCTTCGGGCTGTCCGAGAAAGGCTGATCGTCAAAGGAAAGCTGAACAGTATTCTGATAATAATCTTTAAACTCGTACATGTTTATCCCTCAAATCCGTTCCTAGCTATCTTCCATACATCATACCACAGTTACGTTTCTTCGGAAGCCTTTTATCAAAAAATAAGGGAAACCCAGCACGCCGTCAGGTTCTGCATGCAGACTAGCTCGTACAGTTTTTTGCGATAGCTTTTGCCGAAAAGTGCGACCGACGCTCTGGGCTTTATTATGACCCTCGAACAGGGAAAAGTTACGGTTTGCGCTTAAATTTATTTTTTAACGTTTCTAAAAGATCGACAAGCATCTGAGGAACCGGTATGCCAAGAGAGCTGGCTGTCACAACAATTTGCACAGATTCATAAAGAATATAAAACATAATAGCCAAGTCACGAATTGATCCCTGTGTATTCAGCAGCTGATCAAAAAAGTGGCATACAGAGATCAGAGCCAGCGTGACTAATTTTTTGACAAGCCGGGCAAATATCTTTTTAAATGACAGTTTGTGAATAATGGTTTCCTTCAAAGTCGTACTGATAAATTCAATTGCCATAAGAGAGAGCAAAATCAGAAATGAATACTGAAAACCTCCAAAGAAAAAACCCGCTGCTGAAACGCTGACTGCTAAAAACGAAAAGATGCCAAAGTCTCTATCCATTTATCCCAACATCCTTTCACAGAAACGGCCTTACGATATTCTATGGTAAACAAGCCGAACGGATTGGATTTTTCAGAAAAATGGACTGGTTGTCGCCTATTTTTAAGATACAAAAAGAAAAGCCGGACGTCTTTTTTAAGACATCCGGCCGTTCTATTTTTGAACTTAACCTAGGTAAGCTTTTAGCATCCAGTTATGTTTTTCAATATTTTGATGGATCGCAAGAAGCATGTCCCCTGTTGTTTCGTCACCGACTTCATCAGCTAAATCCATGCCGTTTTTCAGCTCTTCCGCGATGACTGTGAAATCATCATATACGCTTTGAACCATTTGTTCAGCTGTTTCATTTCCAGCAGCTTCTTTGACAGAAGCCGTTTCTAAGGATTCCTTCATTGTTGCAATCGGTTTTCCGTTCAGCGCCAAAAGACGTTCTGCTAAGTCATCAATATAAGTTGCCGTTTCATTGTACAGCTCCTCAAACTTTTCATGAAGAGTGAAGAAATCTTTTCCTTTCACATACCAGTGATAATTATGTAGTTTCACATACATGACTGTCCAGTTGGCTACTTGTTTGTTCACTGCTTGAATCAATTGTTCTGACATGGTATCTCCTCCTTGTTATATGACTATGTATACCCTTAATATCGTACGCTAAAACCTCTTTTTTACCCTTATCTGTCACGATTTCTTCTATTATGCTACAATTGTTAAAAAACGGGAGGTGGAATGTCATGACGCTTCTCATTACGATAAGTATTTTGATTGTGCTGGCTGTTTTGCTTGTAACCATTTGGACGACTGTAAAAGCCTATAATGTAAAGCATACCATTGATCCACCACAAGAAAATCACTCTGATTCACACAATCAATGATGATGTGAATGCTCCTCTTCTGACTGATTGCTGGCAGCATCGGCGTCTCCGACTTGGACTTTTAAGGTCGGCATGCTATGCTGTTTTTTTGCTGTGACATGGGATTGGACAGTGTATACACCATCTTCCTTAAACGTCGTTTCCAATCGGTATACGCCTTTTTCTTGTTTCGCCTTAAACATTTGGCTTGCGTCTTTTTCCCCTTCTTTCCATACTTCAAACTCTACTTCATCGGCATCCGTCACAGCTTCATCACCATATGATACGGCTGCTTCATAAGCAGCGCTTTCTCCGGGATTTACTTTTTCAGGCCCGGTCAGCTTGACATCCAAAACCTCCGGCGTCTCAGCTGTATTTGCTTTGCTTTCACCAGATCCGCATCCATTAAGCAATAAAGCAGAAAAAAGCAGAACAACCAACATCTTTTTCATGCCATCACCCTTTCATCGTTTACCTAAATAGTAGCAAACGCTTACAGCAAATGGTACATAAAATATGAGACGTCACAAAAAAGACCTTTTTGCTTATGCGCAAAAAGGTCCTTTCTATTTTAGCCAAATACTTTTAGCAATTCTTCTTTATCCTGTGAAAGCCAGAAACGCATTAAACGTTTAGCGCCTTCCAGATCATGAAGCTTCGCTTGGCCGCACTGCTTTTCATTCGCAGCTGGTATTTCTGTAATCTCTACCGCTTCCTTCATTGTGTCTTCAAGCAGATCAACGATTTCCGCTGATGTCGGCTCTCCGCTCACAACTAGATAATAGCCTGTCTGGCAGCCCATTGGAGAAATATCAATGATATCAAAATGATCGTATTTCTCAGCGTGAGAACGAATCGTAAACGCGAGCAAATGCTCGAGTGTGTGAATGGTGTCAGGCTTCATCGCCTGTTTATTTGGCTGGCAAAAACGAATGTCAAATTTATTTACAACGCCGTCTGTTCCCACTTTATGCACGCCGCAATGTCTTACATATGGAGCAACAACCGCATTATGATCAAGCTCAAAACTTTCTACTGAAGGCATAATGGCACTCTCCCCTTTTTTAAAAATGTAATTTCATTATAACATACTTTTCCGATAAGAATTATTGATTAACTTTTCAATCTGTGTTTTTTTTCTTATACTTGCATCAGAAAGGTTGCTGAAGAAATATGAAAACCCTATTCATCGCTCTGATCAGAGGATATCAAAAATTCATCTCGCCCCTGACACCGCCAACGTGCCGCTTTTATCCGACCTGTTCCCAATATGGAATCGAAGCGATTAAAACACATGGCGCTTTAAAAGGCGGATGGCTGACAATCAAA
The DNA here is from genome assembly GCF_037975425.1 of Bacillus sp. FSL R5-0416. NCBI lineage: Bacteria > Bacillati > Bacillota > Bacilli > Caryophanales > Bacillaceae > Bacillus > Bacillus sp. FSL R5-0416. The sequence goes on from NZ_CP150252.1 coordinate 3,118,244, forward strand.
CGGATTTTGAAATGCCACCCGTTCCATCCGGGAGGAGTCGATCCCGTTCCTGAAAAGAAACAAAAACATTAATTGTTATAACCGTTTACGATAAGATCCAGTTTTCCGGTTTTAGGATCAATGACTAAGCCATGGACCGGAACGTTTTCAGGGAACAGCGGGTGATGTTTAATAACGTCTACGCTGTCTTTCACACTCGCTTCCACTGAATCAAAGCTTTTAAACCATTGATCAAAGTCTACACCGGAGTACTTTATTGTTTCGATGCGTTCTTCCGGAATCCCTCTTGCTTTGATTTTTTCAAGCATGCTTTTGCTGCTGATTTTGCTCATGCCGCAATCGTGATGCCCGATCACACACACCTCATCTGCATTCAGCTCGTACACTGCGACGAGTAAACTTCTCATGATGCTTCCGAATGGGTGTGTCACAAGCGCACCGGCACTTTTAATGATTTTCACATCACCATTTCGCAAATTCATCGCATGCGGCAGCAGTTCAACCAGACGAGTGTCCATGCAAGAAAGAATCGCCATTTTTTTATCTGGAAATTTTGATGTTTGATACTTTTCATACTCTCTTTGTTCAGTAAATGTCTTGTTAAATTCAAGAATATCATTTAGAAGACTCATGTTCGTTGTCCCTTTCTATTCTTTTTACTCTTCAATATATCACAACCCTTGTTTATTCGTCATAATAAAAAAAGACAAACCCTCTGGTCTGCCTTATTTCCCCATGTTATAGCGTTTTTTGAACTGCTCAACTCGTCCGCCTTTTTCATTGAATTTCTGGCGGCCAGTATAAAACGGATGCGTGTCAGAGCTTACTTCTACTTTAATGACAGGATATGTGTTTCCGTCTTCCCACTCTGCTGTTTCATTAGATGTTTTCGTAGAGGTGCTGAGAAAACGGTAGCCGCTGTTGACATCCTGAAATATCACTTTGTGGTTCTTCGGATGAATTCCTTCTTTCATGTGAATCTCCTTTCAATAAATCGTAATAATTACGTTTTATTTTATAACCTTACAAACGTTTTGTCAATCTTCTTATATCCTTCCCTCTGTTTTCACATCGTAAACCTTATGGCATTTAAGAATAGGAAGAATAATCTAACCGAGGAAGCAAATAATAAACCCAAAATACATACAGAACGTCTTTTTAGAAAGGTGGTTTACGATTGTGGATGATTTAGTTTTGGCCAGAAGCCTCTTTGGCACGACAATGGGCTTTCATATCATTTTCGCAACGCTTGGAGTCGGTCTCCCGCTCATGATTTTAGTGGCGGAATTGATCTATCAAAAAACGAAAGATGACCATTATGCGATCATGGCGAAAAGGTGGACGAAAGCACAAGCCGTTTTGCTGGGGGTCGCCATACCGACCGGAACGATCGCGGGCACTCAGCTCGCGCTTTTATGGCCGGGATTTATGGAAGTCATCGGCCGGGTGATGTCCCTGCCATTTCAAATTGAAATCTATGCTTTTTTTGTTGAAGCCCTATTCATGTCGATTTATGTATACGCTGCAGACCGTTTGTCACCTGCAATGAGGATTGTTGCTGTTTTCTTTGTGTTAGTCGGGGCAGCAGCATCAGCTGTTCTGATTACGAATGTTCACGCTTTTGAAGGTACACCCGCCGGTTTTAAAATTTTAAACGGAAAAATTACAGATGTTGACCCGTGGGCTGCGTTTTTTAATCCTAGCTTTTTTATCACTGCCGGCCATGTCGTGCTGTCCGCGTTTATGACCGGTGCGTTTATCGTGGCTTCTGTGGCAGCATATAAAATGATCCGGACGAGGAAAAAGGAAAAGGTCTATCGCTTTCACCGGAAAGCCCTTTTGCTCGCACTGACGATCGGCGGTATTTTTTCATTGCTGACCGCTTTGAACGGACACGAATCTGCACAGATGCTGTACGAATACCAGCCCGAAAAATTAGCCGGTGCGGAAGGCCTGTTTGAAACAAGATCCCACGCCCCGCTCGCTATAGGCGGTTTTACCGACCCGAATGAAGAAAAAGTAAAATGGGCAATCGAGATTCCATGGGCTTTAAGCTTTTTGGCAGCGAACCGTTTTGACACTGTTGTAAAAGGATTAAATGCATTTCCGAGAGATGAATGGCCGCCGCTTTTCATTCACACGCTGTTTAATGCGATGGTCGGTGTAGGCATGCTGCTTATTCTTTATTCCATTATCGGAGTGATCTGGAGAAAGGTGCTCAAGAAAGACCGTTTCCCAACGTGGCTTTTGGTCATTTTCATGACAGCAGGCCCTTTTAGTCTCATCGGCATTGAATTCGGCTGGATTTTCGCATGTACGGGGAGGCAGCCTTGGGTCATCTATCATCTGCTGAAAACGTCAGATGTCGTAACAACGACTGGCTCGATCGGGGTGCTGTTCTTATTTTTCACATTTGTTTATGCCGTGTTAGGCGCAGCTGTTGTCTACGTGCTGCTGTATTATTTCCGCAAGCACCCGGTTGACGAAGATTTAAATACAGCGGAGTCGTAATGGCTCCGCAAACAGGAAACCAAATGGAAGGAAGATCGTACAAATGGAGATTTCAACTGACGCTCTGATCGCCATCTCAATTATCTGGGGCTTTGTGTTTATTTACGCCGTCATGGCGACAATGGATTTTGGAGCGGGATTTTGGTCTATGATCTATTTAAACAAGGAGCATATGAAGGCCACCGATATTGCGAATCGCTTTTTGTCCCCGACTTGGGAGGTCACAAACGTCTTTATAGTAGCCATCGTCGTGGCGCTTTTCAGTTTTTTCCCCGGCGCGACATTTGTGCTCGGAACCGTTTTATTAATTCCCGGAAGCATGATTTTGCTGCTTTTAGCGATTCGAAGCGGATTTCTCGTTTTTTCAAATACAGCAAAGGAGCGGAAAACGCTAAGATATATTTCCGGCATCTCCGGCTTTATCATTCCTGCTATTTTAATTTTGGTGCTTCCTGTGACACACGGAGGGTTTATAGAAAAAACGGATGGAATCTATAACTTAAATATGTCTAAAATCTTTTCAAGCCCCAACGCCTATTCATTTATCGGGTTTGCGATTTTAAGCACCTTATTTTTGTCCTCGCTGCTGCTTGCAGATGTTTCAAATGTGGCAGAGGAACAGGATGCGTACCGAGCCTACAGAAAAAGCGCCCTGATTACCGGCCCGATTTCACTGTTGTTTGCTGTATGCATCATGGTGACAATGCGGAATGAAGCTAACTGGCTGTACAGCGGAATGCTGAATGATTTTACTTGGATTATTGCATCGTTTATTACATTTGTCATTGCTGGAATCGCCCTTTTTCTGCCTAATAAGAGCTTTGGGCAAAACATTGGAAAACCGCGGCTTGCACTTGTCGCGATTGGGATACAGTATTTTCTCGCAAGCTACGCGTACGGGCGGGCGCATCTTCCGTATATGATTTATCCTGATGTGACAGTCATGTCAGGCTTCACAGAGCCAGCAACGTTCAGGGCGCTGTTTGCGACTTATATCGTTGCATTTATCATTCTATTTCCGGGCTTTTATTTCTTCTGGAAAATGTTTATGCGAGATAAACGCTATATCCGCCAGGAGGAATAGAGGGCAAGCCAGCCGGCTATACTAATCCAGAACCTTTATAAGGAGGGGATGGCATGGAGCAGAAAATTCTATGTGAGGTCAACAACTGTTCTTATTGGGGCAAAGGTAACAAATGCACCGCTGATGCCATTTATGTTGTCAGCCATACTGGTGAAACGGCTGAAAACAGCCGGGAAACAGACTGCAAAACGTTTAAGCCGCATGATTTGTAATTAAAAGAAAGAGCTGCGTCAGCCAGCTCTTTCTTTTTGCATGTTGAGTGTTCTTAACTTTTTAGTCATGACCCCGTTTGAAGGTGAAAACAAAAAGGCGCTTGCATAACATACACCTGTCATGGCCGCCATCGCTCCTGAAATCGAAACATTAAGCCACGTTGCGAAGAAATAGCCCATGACCGCCGACAGCCCGCCAATCAACGCGCTGAGAATCAGCATATAAAGAAGCCGGTCTGTCAGCAAATGTGCCGCAGCAGGCGGAACAATCAGCATGGCCACAACCAATACAGCACCCACCGAATCAAAGGAAGCAACAGTCGTCAGGGACAGCATGCCCATTTGCACGTAATGAATGAGCAAAACCGGTATTCCCAAGGCTAAGGCCATTTGAGGATCAAACGAAGCGATTTTAAACTCCTTATAGCACACACTGATCAACACTACGTTTAAAACCAAAACAGATGCCAGCATCCAAAACGCTTTCGGCCCAATATCAACCCCGAATACCGTCACCGTATTCCACGGCACAAAAGCGATTTCTCCCATTAACGAGTGCTCAATATCGAGATGGACATTCGCTCCATATACAGAAAGCAAAATAACCCCGATTGCAAATAAGGATGTAAACACAACTCCTATGGCAGCATCTGATTGAACCTCCTTGCTATGAAGAAGCTGAACCAAGAAAGCCGTTAACAGACCGGTTGCGGCTGCGCCAATAAACATAGAAATCCCATCGAGACTTCCCGTCACTAGAAAAGCGCCGACAATGCCAAGCAACACTGTATGACTGATTGCGTCGGCCAGCATCGCCATGCTTCTCAGCACAAGAAATGTGCCGATCAATCCGCAGCTTACACCGACTAATACACCGGTAGCTATAATCCATGCTTCAAAACTCATTTGCGATCTGTCCCTTCTCGGCATCATGAGACGCTTTTCGACGCTCAGGCATCCGTCCATACAGCTTTAAGAGTGAATAAAGCCGCTCTCTCGTTTCTCTCGGTAAACGGTCCGGATCAAAGCAGTCCTGATCGGATTCTATATTGGCAAGTTCCATTTCATGCATGAGATACACTTCATACATCCGCTGCTTCAAAGCTGTGTGATAGCCTTTTTCTATCCCTTTGCTTGTGATTTGCCAAATTCCATTTTCGATACGCTCAATGCACCTCTCTTGTTCCAAGTCATTTAATGCCTTAAGGCATAATGAAGGGGATAGGCGTCTTTTCTTTCTTACACTTTCAACAGTTACACAAAGATTATTCTTTTCATACTGTTCATAAATCTCCAAAAGCACTTGCTCCCTGCTTGTTCTGCGCCGCAGCCTCATCAGCCTTATGGCTTTAGCAGCCAATCCCCGCTTAGGCGCGCAAATCATTGAAAATAGAAAGAGCAGCGTTGCAGATAAGATCATTAATGGCCCTGTCGCCATTCCCTTCATCGTGGTGCTAAGCAGGGTTCCGGCCACGCCGCTGACCCCGCCTGTAATCCCGGCAATGACGATCATCCCGGTTAATCGTTCGGTCCAATATCTCGCAGCTATGGCAGGTGTAATCAGCATAGCCGCCATTAATATCACACCAACAGTCTGAAGCCCAATGACGACAGCACAGACAATCAGACAAGCCAAAAGCCCGTTTAAAAAACGCACCGGGATTCCTAATCCCTTTGCAAACGCGAGATCAAAAGTAATCAATGTAAATTCCTTAAAGAAAACAATACATAGGAGCAGTAGAACAGCGGATATTCCTGCAATAAGGATGATATCCTGCCTGACCAATGAAGCAGCCTGGCCGAATAAAAAAGAATCAAGCCCGCTTTGGCTTCCCGCCCCCTGTTGCTGAATATATGTCAGCAGAATGATCCCGACGCCAAAAAACACAGAAAGAACAATCCCGATCGCCGAGTCCTCCTTTGTTTTTGAAAGCCGCGGAATCAGCTGAATACAAAACGTTCCGAGCAGCCCGGCGAGCGCCGCACCCAGCAAAAAGAAAGGCAGTGATTTTTGCCCGGTGAACAGAAAAGCGAGACACACTCCCGGCAGAGCTGAATGGGCCATCGCATCGCCAATTAAACTTTGCTTTCTCAGCAGCACAAAGCTGCCCAAAACACCGCTTGCCATCCCGAGCAAAAGCGTACCGGCCAGCACCCACTGTGTATTCGGATGCTGGAGCTGCAGCCACAAACTTTCAAACATCGCGCTCACTCCTTATGTCCTTCTGCCAGCACTTTATCTTTTAAAAACGTAAGCCTTCCTCCATATGTTTTTTGCAGGTTTTCGATCGTAAACACGTTTTCCGCCGGTCCGAAAGCGATTTTTCTTAAATGAAGCAGTAAGATCCAATCGAAATAATCCTCGGCGGTCTGCAGGTCATGATGGACGACAAGCACGGTTTTTCCTTTTTCTTTGAGTTCTGCCAACAGTGTCATAATCGCCCGCTCCGTCGCTGCATCGACACCTGCAAACGGTTCATCCATAAAATAAATGTCAGCGTTCTGGCAGAGTGCCCGGGCAAGAAACACCCGCTGCTGCTGGCCGCCTGACAGCTGGCTGATCTGCCTCTTCGCATAATCAAGCATCCCGACTTTTGCTAATGCGGCCTTCGCCATCTCCACATCCGCTTTCTTTGGCCTCTTTAATAAACCGATTCTCCCGTATCTTCCCATTAGGACGACATCGAGCGCGCTTGTGGGGAAATCCCAGTCAACCGAGCCGCGCTGCGGAACATATCCGATTCTGGTCCGCTGATCCTTATAGTCTTTGCCGTAAATAGAGATGTCTCCGGAAGCACGGGGCACAAGACCGAGAATCGTTTTGATCAAGGTTGATTTTCCTGCGCCGTTTGGGCCGATAATGCCAATAAGTTTTCCTTCCGGCATCTGCAGCGAAATGTCCTGCAGTACAGGCTTTTTATGATAAGCAACCGTCACATTATCAAGCTCAACAGGGAACATATCCTTCACCTCTTTTCTTTATTTAAGCGCTTTACTAATCGTGTTGATATTGTGGCGGAACATTCCTTCGTATGTGCCTTCTTTTGTGCCCTTTTCACCCATGGCATCCGAATAAAGCTGACCGCCGATTGTGACTGTATGGCCTTTTTCTTTAGCGCCTTCCACCACTGCATTGATTGATTTTTCAGATACACTGCTTTCTACGAACACAGCTTTTATTTGTTTTTCTGTCAGAAGATCAACCAGCTCCTGAACATCCCTTAATCCATAGTCCGAATCTGTGCTGAGTCCCTGCAGGCCTTTTACCTTAAATCCATACTCATTCCCAAAGTACGCAAACGCATCATGAGCAGTCACAAGCACACGGCTTTTCTCCGGAATATGTGCGATCTCTTTACGCGACCACTTATCTAAATATTGCAAATCTTCTTTGTACTCTTTGGCATTTTTCCGAAAGGCATCTGCGTGCTGAGGCATTGCTTTGCTGAATTGCGCTTCAATTTCATCCACCGCATAGATCCATAACGGAATGCTGAACCAGACGTGGGGATCAAACGTCTTGCCTTCCCCCGCGGGAATAAGCTTATTTTTCGGAATGGCCTCAGCTACTGCCGCCGATTGTTTTTGTTCGCCGATTTTTTGGAGGACATCCTCCATTTTCCCTTCCAAATGCAACCCGCTGTACAGAACAACATCGGCAGACATTAATTTTTTCGTGTCACCTTGGGAAGCTTTGTAGAGGTGCGGATCAACCCCCGGTCCCATTAAAGAGGTGACTTTTACATGTTCACCTCCGATGTTTTCTGCTGCATCGGCAATTTGAGATGTTGTCGCTGTCACTTGTAATTGCTGATCAGCGCTTTTTCCGGCTGAATCCGTTCCGCATCCCGTTAAAGCAAAGGTCGCAAAAAGCACTGCTGCCATCAGCCCTCGTCTCATATTTCTCCTCCTCTTTGCCATCAATGTCCGATTGTTTTATCTTATGTTGTCAGTTCTTAGACATGTGACATTAAATTAGCCAAAAGCATGTTTTATTTACACAGGACAAAAAGTTTCCTTTGTGCAAAATTATCGCGTTTGACCATTTTTGTCAAGCTGATTTACATAAAAAAACCGGCTGGGTCAGCAGCCGGTCCAAACGAGAAGGGATGTATTCAACGAACACTTTTACTGTAACAGCACAGTGTCATTTATTCAAAATAGCAAAATTCTTTTTTCTTACCCATGCTGTGTGAAAACATCCATTTTGGTCACATATTTTCGCATAATGTCTTGATTCACCTCAACCCCTAAACCAGGCTGTTTTGACACAGAAATAAATCCATTATCAATACGAATATCAGGGGTTACAATATCTTCATCCCAATATCGTGAGGATGAAGATATATCGCCAGGTATTGTGAATTGAGGCAGTGAAGCAAGCGCCACGTTCTGCGCTCTTGATATGCCTGTTTCCAGCATTCCGCCGCACCAAACCTGCATATGTTGCTCTTTGCATAAATCATGAATTTTTAAGGCTTCTGTTAAGCCGCCGACACGAGAAGGTTTTATATTAATAATTTTGCAGCTTCCTAGCTCAATCGCCCGTCTCGCATCATCAACTGAACAAATGCTCTCATCAAGGCAAATGGCCGTTTTCAAATGTTTCTGCAGGTGGCGGTGGTCAACGATATCGTCGGATTGAAGGGGCTGCTCAATCATCATTAAATGGTACTCATCAAGCTCCTTTAAGCGGCTGATATCCTTCAGTTCGTAAGAGGAATTGGCATCGGCCATAAGCGGGATGTTTGGGAATCGGCTGCGGATGGCCTTGACCAATTCCACATCCTGCCCAGGCTGAATCTTAATTTTTATTCTTTGATAACCTTCTTTTTGATAGCTCTCAATTTCCTTCAGCATATCATCAAGAGGCGCCAGGCCGACTACCACCCCGGCAGGGACTTTATCTCTTGTTCCGCCCAATGCCTCAGCAAGGGATACGCCCTTCTTTTTGGCATAGATATCCCAGACAGCCGATTCAAGTCCCGCTTTTGCCATCCGGTTTCCTTTATAACGCGCCAGGCTGTCCGGCACTTCTGAAGGGTGATTGAATTCACGGCCGACCACATTTGGGATAAAAAAATCTTTTAGCATATGCAAGCATGTTCCAATGGTTTCCTCGGTGTACCAAGGCGAAGAGAAAGCGGAAACTTCTCCCCAGCCTGTGACACCTGTTGTATCAATGGCTTCCACGATCAGAAATTTACGCTCTTGAAGCGTTTCGATACTGTTTTTAAACGGTTTCTTTAAGTTCATGCTCAAATGGTAAAGCGTGATTTTTTCTATTTCGATCATAGCAGTTCTCCTTTACGCGCATCCTTCAGCTGATTTCGCAAGAGCTTATTAGACGCATTGCGCGGCAGGCGGTCAAGCACATAGAATTTTGCCGGAATTTTATACTTCGCCAAGCGTTCTTTACAGTAGTCAGTCAATTCTTCTGCGCTCACAGGCGTGTGAAGGACAAGATAGGCGTGAGGCACTTTCCCCCATTTTTTGTCCTCAGCCCCTGAAACCCCGGCTTCGGCCACAGCGGGGTGTGAAAGCAGCACTGACTCCACTTCGGCCGGATAAATGTTTTCTCCGCCGGATATGATCAGATCTGAGCGTCTGTCTAATACATATAAAAAGCCTTCATTGTCCAAATAACCAAGATCACCTGTTTTCAGCCAGCCATTTTGAAAAGAGGCTTCGTTTGCGCTCTCCCGGTTAAAATAGCTTTTCATGACATTCGGGCCTTTGACCATGATTTCACCGTGTTCAAACGGTTCACATACCTGTCCGTCCCGCTCTATTTTGATTTCACACGAAAACAGCGGTTTCCCCGCAGATCCGAGCTTTTCCATACTGAATTCCGGCGACAGGGTAACAATTTGCGAGCATGTTTCTGTCATTCCATATGACTGAAAGACAGGGAATCCTTTCTCACGGCATTCCTCAAGCAATGGCAGCGGTGCAGGACCGCCGCCGAGAAGAATGCATCTGATGGATTCAGGGCAGCGGTTTGTTTCTTCCAAAAGACTGGCCAGCATAGTCTGCACCGCAGATATCATTGTCACTTCATGCCTGTTGATAGAATCCAGCACATCGCTTACGGAAAAACGCTGGTGAAGCACGACAGTCATTCCATAGATCACAGATTTAAATAATGCGGACAATCCGCTGATATGAAAGAGCGGCAATGCGATAAGCCAGCGGTCTTGTTCTGTTATACCCAAATTAAGAGCGGACGACACCGCACTGAAATAGTGGTTTCCGAACGTTTGCTGAACTCCCTTGGGCTTTCCTGTCGTACCCGACGTATACATCAGCGTTGCCGTTGCATCCATTTGCATATAAGCTTGGATCTCAATTTCCTGTGCTGCTTCTTTCATCAATTCATCCACATCAATCGTTTGAACGATGTGTTCATACTCTTTCTTGTTAAAGCTTGAATCTGTCAGTAAAAAGCCGGATCCGGAATCCTCCAGCTGAAACAGCCTTTCATGTGTTGACAGCTTCGTATTCAAAAGCACCGCCTTAACACCAAGCAAAAAACAAGCGTGAACGGCGTATACCATTTCCGCACGGTTTTGGAGCAAAATAGCCGCAGTATCCCCTTTCCGAACCGAATGAGCGTCAAGCTGTGCCGCCATTCGCTTAGACGCGGCAAATAATTCTGCAAATGTCACGGTTTGGTCTCTAAAAATGAGAGCGATTCTCTCAGGTGTCAGCTGTGCCCGCTGCATGAGCCAGTTGGGCTGTTCTGTCAGCATGTCATCATCTCCGAGGTAAAATGTCTGTATTGAAAAGAAAACAGCTTGGACCTCAAAGTCTCAAGCTGTTGGTTTACTAAGTATTGCTGATCACGGGAAACGAGGGAACTGTCCGAAATCAGGTTTGCGTTTTTCCTTAAAGGAATCACGGCCTTCTTTTGCTTCATCTGTTGTGTAGTAAAGAAGGGTAGCATCCCCTGCAAACTGCTGAATTCCAGCAAGTCCGTCTGTGTCCGCGTTAAACGCAGCTTTAAGAAAGCGCAGTGCGGTCGGGCTTTTTTCAAGCATTTCTTCACACCATTTAATCGTTTCTTCTTCAAGCTGTTCCAAAGGAACGACTGTGTTGACAAGACCCATGTCCAGTGCTTCCTGTGCGTTGTACTGACGGCATAGGTACCAGATTTCACGTGCTTTTTTATGTCCTACAATTCGAGCCAGGTAGCCAGAACCGTAACCTGCATCGAAGCTTCCCACTTTAGGGCCTGTTTGTCCGAAAATTGCGTTGTCCGCAGCAATTGTCAAGTCACATACGATGTGAAGCACATGGCCTCCGCCGATCGCATATCCGGACACCATCGCAACAACCGGTTTCGGGATGACGCGGATTAAACGCTGAAGATCCAATACGTTAAGACGCGGGATCTGGTCGTCTCCTACATATCCACCGTGGCCGCGCACTTTTTGGTCTCCGCCAGAACAAAATGCTTTGTCCCCTGCACCGGCAAGCACGATAACCCCAACGTTTTGGTCGTCTCTTGCGTCAGCAAACGCATCAATCATTTCAGCAACCGTTTTAGGGGTAAACGCATTATGTACCTCAGGTCGGTTGATTGTTATTTTTGCAATGCCATTATACGTTTCATACAATATCTCATCGTATGTCCGTTTTGTTTTCCATTCAGCCATATGATGACCTCCTTTTATTCTCTATGTGAATGAGTCAGATGCTTGTCAAAAACTCAATCACTATTTTACCAAACAATCGCGGCTGTTCCACATGGACCGTATGTCCTGCTTTTGGAACAATCTCTATTCTACTAGAAGGAAGCATCTTATGCACCTCTTGATTGATGGCGCAAAATTTTTCGTCCCACTCCCCGCAGATCAGAAGCACAGGAACATCTATTTCCTTTACACGGCTCCACAAGGAAGGCTGTGAACCGGTGCCCATGCCGGTTAAACTGTTCGCAAGCCCAATCTTATTGTTCCGCAGACGGCCCGATCGTATCCTGTGCCGAATATCTTCAGCCAGCCTCTGCTGAGATGAAAACAAAGGGATATTCTCCCAATACGCAACAAACGCTTTGAGCCCGTCTCGTAAAATAAAATCAGCAAGCTTCCGATCCCGCATGATTCGTTCCCGCCGTTCCCCAAGTGTTTTGAGCCCCGGCGTCGTGCTTTCAAGCACAAGTGCCGATACCCGCTCGGGATATGTCATCGCAAAAGAGTAAGCAAGCCTTCCTCCCATAGAATACCCAATCAATTTCACTTTGTGAAGTTTTAATTGATCAAAAATCTCGGCAAGGTCAGAAACTTGCCGGCTTGTGCTGTATCTTTTCCCATTCAGCGGGGCATCGGTTTCCCCATGCCCTAAACAATCAATTTTGATCAAGCGGGAATCAGGCAGCATCTCATCAAGAAAAGTCCATGATTGTTTGCTGCCGGTAAACCCGTGCAGACAGACGACGGCTTCGGAAGCATTCGGCCCCTCGTCTGCCACTGCATATCGGACACCATCTGATACCGTTATGTTTACAGTTCCCATTGTTTTTTCACTTCCCGCACAGCCTCATTCAGCATATCGCGATGAAGCTGGACTCTTGATTGGCGATCCGTTTTGATTTCAATCAAATGGAGTCCGGGCTTGTCTGCCTGCGGCGCGTAAGCTGTTTTGAATTCATCCCAAGAAGCTGGGCATGAATACGTTCCGCCGTAAAGTGCAGCCGCATGCTTGAAATCGAGCCCTGTCGGTGTGCCGAACAAATCTTCAAAGTGTGTCTTCTCAGAAGCCTGCGGCAAAAAGGAGAAAATCCCTCCTCCGTCATTATTGACAAGAATCACAGTAAGAGGAATACCCAGCTTTTTGGCAGCCAGCAGGCCGTTTAAATCGTGATAAAAAGATAAATCTCCAATCACAAGGGTAACAGGCGCTTTTGTTCCTTCACATACCCCCATGGCAGAGGAGACGACACCGTCTATCCCGTTTGCTCCCCGGTTTGAATAAATCCGGAAAGGGCGGTCCTGCTTTTCAAAAAACGTATCAACATCCCTGATCGGCATGCTGTTTCCCACAAACAGCGAGCTGTTTTCAGGCACAAGATGCTGAAGGATTCGATAGAGATTACCTTCAAACGAAACATCTTCACTGCTGATTGTTTGCAGATGCTCGCGAAACCGCCCATTGACAAACTGCCACTTTTCCAGCCACTCTGAGGATCTGGCAGCAGCAGTAAGGCCTGCCATGATCTCCTCAGCAAAAACAGACGCATTACAATGAATCATATGCGCGCTTGCCTGTGTCGGGTCTCTCCACCCTCCATCCTCGTCAATCACGATTTGCTGAATCGCCGGATCATCCTTAAGCCATAAGAAAACCGGTTTTGAAACAGGCATCGGCCCAAACCGAATGACAACATCAGGACGAAGTTTCCGCTTCAGCTCATCATCTTTTAAAAACGAATCATACGCATCAATAACAGTGCTTTTATCATGAACACCATTCCGCAGATTAGACAGCGGATCCGCTAAAATTGGATACTGAAGCGCTTTTGAAAGCGCAATAATGTTTTCCTTGTCCGCATCACTATGGAGCTCTCCGCAGACGATCATTCCTTTTTCAGCCTCTGCGAGCATCTCAGCCACATCAGACAGGGACTCGCGGTCAACAGACTGCGTACCCGTTTTCACAGACACATGACGCCCTGTTCTCATTCTTCCAAACGGCTCATCTGAAAGATCCGGCATCAGCGGTTCGCGCAGCGGCACATTCACATGGACAGGCCCCATTGGGCGCTTTTGTGCTTCTCCGGCAGCGCGGCTTGCCAGCGTTCGGATGTATCTCAGCATTTGCGGAGACTCTTCAGGAAGAGCAGAGTCTGTGAAAAACTTAACAAAGTTACCGAATAAGAAGTGCTGATTAATAGCCTGCGGTGCGCCTACTTCGCGCAGCTCATGAGGCCGATCAGCAGTTAACACAATAATAGGCACCCTTGAATAATGGGCTTCAACCACAGCCGGATAAAAGTTGGCCGCGGCTGTTCCAGATGTACAGATCAATAGTACGGGACGCTGCTTCGCTTTTGCCAAACCTAAGGCAAAAAATCCGGCAGACCTTTCATCAATTTGGACATGGACGCTGATATCGGGATGCGCAGCACAAAGAACAGCCAGCGGTGTAGATCTTGAGCCCGGACAAACGACGGCGTCCGTAATTCCGGAAAGGGCGAATTCATCAATAAAACTTCCGATGTAATGAGTAATCGGGTTGACTGTCAACGCCTCTCACCTCCTAATGCAGAGATCATCGGCTTTAATTTAATCTGTGTTTCTTCATATTCCGAGATTGGTTCCGAGTCTTCCACAATACCGCACCCGGCAAACAGCCTTGCTGTGCTTCCTTCGATGAGCCCTGAACGAATGGCTACCGCGAATTCCCCGTTATCCTGGCTGTCAATCCAGCCGATAGGGGCCGCATACCAGCCGCGAGACATCGGTTCAATCTCTCTGATCACGTCAACAGCTTTTTCCTGAGGTGATCCCCCAAGTGCCGGAGTGGGGTGCAGCTTCTCAATTAAGTCAAAAATCGAAGCAGACTCGCGCAGCTGTCCAACAATCGGCGTAAACAGGTGCTGAACGCTTTTTGTTTTGTACAAAACAGGTCCATCAGGCTTTTCAACCTCTGAACAGCTTGATACAAAAGCGTTATGAATCATACCTACCACAATATCATGCTCAAGCAGGTTTTTCTCATCGTTTAATAATTCAAGGCCTATCCGGCGGTCGTCTTCTTCATTCACGCCTCGTTTAATGGAGCCTGCCAGACAGGAAGACATGACAGTGCCGCCGTCTCTTTTGATCAGTCTTTCCGGAGACGCGCCGACAAAAGTTTTGCCTTCTTGTTCAATTGCAAAAACATAGCTTGTCTGCTGATCGTCCAGAAGCGTTTTAAGCACCGGTTCAATTTGGATTGGACCGTCAAACGTGAGCAGCAGCTCTCGGGCAAGAACAACCTTATCATATTGTTTCCCTTTAATTTGGCTTGTGGCTGTTTCGATTGCTTTCAGCCAATCATCCTTATCCAGCTCTTCGGCTGCTGCAATCACAGCCTGATCTTCTTGCTTGAAATCGGGAACCATAAATTCCGCCGCAAAAGCTTTTAAGCCTTCTAAAACAGCTTCTGCGTCTTCTCCTCCGCTTACCCATCTGTTAACTGTTAAGAACGGGCCTTCAGCAGTCATCGTCAGCATAAGCGCAGGCACAAAGAAATCCCCTTCCGAGAAATGGTCCCATTGTGAACCTCTTTCTTCGCAAGGGTCAAAAGAAAATCCTCCGAATAACACAGGTCCCACTGCAGAATGCTGCAGCTTTTCTTCTTCATAAATATGAAAAGCCGTCTTTTTAAAGCGCTCCCATTGTTCAAAAACCTCACGATACCGCTCGCTGTTTTTTTGATTTGTCTGGAAAACCGCTTCTTTGCCAAGACCGACTATTGTCAATTCACTTTCAGGATCTGACCAAAAAAATCGATTGCCTGTATATTTTTT
Organism: Bacillus sp. FSL R5-0416; assembly: GCF_037975425.1. NCBI lineage: Bacteria > Bacillati > Bacillota > Bacilli > Caryophanales > Bacillaceae > Bacillus > Bacillus sp. FSL R5-0416. The sequence goes on from NZ_CP150252.1 coordinate 3,133,566, forward strand.
TGCTCCGTAATTGAAAAATGATAGAGGGTCAAGAGACTCGATTTGTCTCGAATAGCTTATTAAGACAGCATGGTTGACTTCTTTGGCTTTATGTAATGCATGTAGAACTTCCTTTCGGAACGTACGCTGCACCGTTGTCACCATGAGACATTCCTCCATAATCCTTAAAATGCTTTTAATACCATACACCTGTGTCTCCTTTGTGTCAAACACAGATCATGCAGTCCAAATGGCCTGCCTTACCTATTATAAACCTAATTTCAGAAATGAAAAAGAAACAAAGCTCAAATTTCTTTCTCCACTGATAGCAAAGGTTGTATCCGCTTACCATAAAAGGAAAACCTCCTATATTCCTCCACCCGCCATTTATGAAAGTTCTCAGGCGATCTGTTCATACTAAAGGTATGCATCACAGAGAAACGAGGCGATCACATTGCTTACGAAAGAACAGCTTCAGCATTTAAAAAATGAACTGGAACAAACGAAAAAAGATATCTTAAACCGTTTCAAAGACAATGATCATTTTCAGCTTAATTCAGCCTTTCCTTATGATTCGTGGGGTGAGCTTTCGGCATACGACAACCATCCCGGCGATCAGGCGACAGAACTTTACGAGCGTGAGAAAGACATCGCTCTAGACTTGCATGAGAGAGAACACCTTCGGGACATTGAGCATTCATTGAAGGCGATAGAAAACGGTACGTATGGCATTTGTGAAGTCAGCGGAAAGGAAATCCCTTTCGAACGACTTGAAGCGCTTCCGACTGCCACAACCCTCGCGGAGTATTCTTCACAGGACGTGGTTTCCAAAGACCGTCCGATTGAAGAAGAAACACCATTCGGGCAATTTGAATTTGATGATGATGAAGAAATCAGAGCGCCATATGACAGTGAGGATTCCTATCAGGATGTCGAAAAATATGGTAACTCACAAACGCCGCAGGATATGGAAAACCCTCCGCTCAGCTATGATGATATGACGATGAATGCCGAAGAGAATATCGGCAATACGGAGTCTTACGAAAATTTCATCGCTACAGATATCACTGGAAAAGAAATTACCGTTTATCAAAGCAGAGCCCATGAGCGCTATGAAGAAGAACTTGACGAAGAGGGAATCATGACCACATTCGGCGATCTCCACGCTGATTGAACCCCCGATTATTGGGGGTTCTTTTCCGTTTTCAGCATATCGTAAATCAGCTTCAGATAATCCTTTTGCAGGCCGATGTCATACCGCTCGCCCTCTAGCAATTTCCCGTATACGGTACATGCCCCGAGCGAAGCTTTTATCGCATCCGTTACCTGCACTTCTCCTCCGCTATCAGCTTCTAATGCCTCCAGCTCATTAAAAATATCCGGTGTGAAAATATAACGCCCTGCTGCGGCAAAATGAGACGGAGGGTTTTGTTTAGGCTTTTCCACAATATCCTGTATGCGATAAAGCCCTTTTTCAACAGACTCCCCTTTTATCACCCCGTAATGATGTAAATCCTCCGTTTTTGTTTCTTTTAAGCCGATCACACTGGACTGATATTTCGTATACACTTCAATCAGCTGCCCCAAAGCCGGCTGATTGGCGGAAAAAATCAGATCATCAGGCAAAACGACGGCAAAAGGCTCTTTGCCTGCAAATTGCTTTCCGAAAGAAATGGCGTCGCCAAGACCCTTTGCATAAGGCTGGCGCACATAGTGAATCCGTATATCCGGAATGGGATGCTCACTAAGCAAATGCAGTTTATTCTTAGAGGCCAAAAAAGCCTCAAGTGCCAAAGAGGAATCAAAATAGTCGACAATTAGATTTTTATAGCTCGATACAACCATCAAAATGTCCTCAATGCCTGACTCCTTTAATTCTTCAACAAGATAATGAATCACAGGCTTAGATCCTACCGGAAACATTTCTTTCGGAATCACCTTCGTCACCGGCAGATTTCTCGTGCCGAATCCGCCTGCAGGAATGATCGCTTTTTTTATCATGTTATTTTCCCCTCAGCTCATGTTTATTACATGATATTCCAAGAGCGCATCCCGATGTTTGTACATCTGAAATTAGGCGGAAGCAACTGGGCAGAAAGCGGAATCACGAACCAGCCCTTTTTTAATAGGATATTGATATATGACCAGTAATCTTGTAAAGGAGCTCAGGTGATGAAAATTTGTGTGGTTGGCGCCGGGTATGTCGGTTTAACCCTATCAGCGGCACTGGCATCCATCGGACATGACATGATATGCACAGACAAAGACGTCAAAAAAATCGGGCAGCTGAAAAAAGGAGTCATTCCCTTTTACGAGCCTGGGCTTTCAGATGCAATACTTCGTTGCGGCAATCTCTCGTTTTCTTCTGAAGTGAAATCGAGCATGGAGGAATGTCCCGTTATTTTTATCGCAGTCGGAACCCCGCCGCGTTCGGACGGATCAGCTGATACGAAAGCCCTGCAGTCCGTCATCGGTGATTTAAGAGAGGCAATCCGATCGTATAAAACCATCATTACGAAAAGCACTGTTCCGCCCGGGACAAATGAAAACATAGCAAAACAGCTGATTGCCTCCGGAGTGTCTAAAAACCTCTTTAATATCGTATCCAATCCGGAGTTTCTGCGGGAAGGCAATGCCTTATATGACATGCTGCATCCTGACAAAACAGTCATCGGTGTTCAGGAAGAAGATCACGTATCGGCAGCCATCGTCAAATCCATTTACAAACACATTGATACCCCTTTTATCGTTACAAGCTTAGCGGGAGCAGAGCTGATCAAATATGCCAACAATTTCTTTTTAGCTGCCAAAATTTCGTTCATTAACGAAATGGCCCGCATATGTGAAGCCTATCAATCAGATATCTCAGATATTTCCCGCGCTATCGGTCTAGACCCAAGGATCGGGAAGCACTTTTTGCAGGCAGGCATCGGATACGGAGGCTCTTGTTTTCCAAAGGATCTGCAGGCGCTGCAATTTGCTGCCCAGGAAAAAAACACGGAGACCTTCCTGCTCCAAGCCGTGCAGCACATTAATGACACCCAGCTCGGCCTGTATATCAAAAAAATACAGTCATTCTTCGAAACACTTCAAGGCAAGAAAGCGGCTGTACTCGGCATTTCCTTCAAACCGAATACCGATGACATTAGGAATTCTCAGGCTGTCAGACTGATGGAAAGGCTGGCGGAGCTGGGATGTGATGTTCATGCATATGATCCTGAAGCTGTACTTCCAGAACATTTGCGGCAGCATGTAACTCAGCATTCTCAAGCTTTTGATGCGATCGAAGAAAGCGACTTTTTATTTTTGGCGACAGAATGGCCCGAGTTTTTAGCGTTTGATTGGAAAAAGGCTGCAGGCATCATGAAAGGGCGTCTTGTGATTGACGGACGCAACGTATTAAAAAAAGAACTGATCGAGGCTTGCGGCCTGATCTGTACGGGAGTTGGCCGTCCATGAAAATACTCGTCACAGGAGCAGCGGGCTTTATCGGCTCCCACCTCTGCGAAGAATTACTAAAAGATAAGAAACATAACGTTATCGGAATCGATGACTTTATCGGTCCTACTCCATTTTCCTTGAAATTAAAAAACCTTAAAAACCTGCTGCCGGAAAAGCGATTTACGTTCATAAAGGAAAATCTGCTGACAGCGGATCTTGCTCCCTTACTGGAAGGAGTGAACGTCATCTTTCATTTGGCGGCCATACCGGGTGTCCGCTCAAGCTGGGGCAGTCATTTTCACCCATATGCCGCACATAATATCCAAGCGCTCCAAAGGCTCCTCGAGGCGTGCCGGGAACATTCTATTCAAACGTTCGTCTTTGCATCCACCTCTTCCGTCTATGGTGAAAAACAAGGAAAAGTCAGCGAAAACACGTCGCTTTCTCCTTTATCTCCGTACGGGGTAACAAAGCTTACGGGAGAAAAGCTTTGCCATGTGTATCAACAAAGCTTTGACATTCCAATTGTGATTCTCCGTTTTTTTACCGTATACGGGCCAAGACAGCGGCCGGATATGGCTTTTCACCGGCTCATTAAGCAGCACCTTCAGCAAAAGCCGCTTACCATCTTCGGTGATGGGCAGCAGTCAAGAGATTTCACTTATATCAGCGACTGTGTCAAAGGCATCACCGCTGTTCTTGAGAAACCCCACCTTATTGGTGAAACAGTAAATATCGGCGGTGCTGAGCGTGCCTCAGTCTTAAAGGTTGTCTCCCTCATTGAGGATATTTCCGGTAGAAAAGCAACACTGCACTTTTCGGACAAAATAGCAGGGGAACCGCGCAACACGTGGGCGGATATTTCAAAAGCAAAGCAGCTCTTGCATTATGATCCCGCCACATCCTTAAAGGATGGCTTGACCAACGAAATCGCCTATTTATCGTCGCTGTATCAGGGGGAATAAAAATGAAGCTTGCCTTTATCTGTACAGAAAAGCTGCCGGCGCCCGCAGTACGCGGCGGCGCTATTCAAATGATGATTGACGGTGTCACGCCCTATTTCAGCAGCAGGTACGACCTGACTATTTTTTCAATAGAAGATCCAGCGCTTCCAAAAAGAGAAACAAAAGACGGCGTACATTATATCCATCTGCCAAAAGAACATTACCGCGAGGCGGTAGCCGAAGAGCTGCGAGCCTCTTCCTTTGACCTCATTCATGTGTTCAACAGGCCTTTAAATGTCTCTTTATATAAAAAAGCCTCACCAAACAGCAAGATCGTTCTGAGCCTGCATAACGAAATGTTTTCTGAAAAAAAAATGACCTTCGCGCAAGGAAAAGAAGTACTCGACAATGTCTCCATAATCACAACTGTGAGCGAATTTATTAAACAAACCGTCATTGAACGTTTCCCTGAAGCCGAGGACATCACAAAAGTTGTGTATTCCGGCGTTGATTTAAACTCTTATCCGCCCGTCTGGACGATGAAAGGCTCGGCTGTCAGAAAAACATACCGGAAAAAATACGGTATTGAAGATAAAAAAGTTATTTTATTCGCCGGCCGTTTAAGCCCGACAAAAGGACCTCACCTTCTCATTCACAGCATGAGACGGATTTTGCAGCAGCACCCTGATGCTGTACTGGTCATAGCAGGCGGGAAGTGGTTCAGCGATGACAGCGAAAACCAATATGTAACCTATCTGCGCACGCTGGCGCTGCCATACAGAGACCACATAATCTTTACAAAATTCATTCCCGCTGACGACATCCCAAACCTTTTTCTGATGGCAGATGTATTTGTGTGCAGCTCTCAGTGGAACGAACCCCTCGCCCGTGTGAATTATGAAGCAATGGCGGCCGGCACGCCCTTAATTACCACAAACCGGGGCGGAAACGGAGAAGTCGTAAAAGACGAAGTCACCGGCCTTGTCATCGACAGATACAACAAACCTTCTTCATTTGCAAAAGCAATTGACAGAGCCTTTACAGATCAAGAATTAATGAGCAAAATGACAAAAAACGCCCGACAGCATGTAGAAGCTTTATTTACCTTTACCCATGCGGCCAAAAGGCTCAATACTGTTTACCAATCCGTTCTCACTCCGGAAAACAAACAATTTCCGCCGCCTTTTCTGACGCAAAATTTTGATTTATCATCTATCAATCAGCTTTTTGTGAAAGCAAAAACATAAAACCTACAGCTCGTGTTGCAAAACGGGCTGTTTTTTTGCTGCAGAGAACATGAAAAAAGGCATAAATATGACTTTATGCCTTGCGCTTTACGGTTTGAGAAAACCATGGAGCTGGTTTAGATTCACTTGGAAGAATGATGATTTCCACTCTAGCTTCCTCCGCTAAGTCTGGTTCTTCATCTTCCTCCTCTTCTTCTACATATGGGGGCGCTGAGCGTTTCGAATCACGTTCCTCCTCAGGCTCTAGAATGGTTTCGAATTTCGTTTCTTCTTCATCATCGACGATTTTGTGATCTGTTTCCTTTTCCTTCGTTTCTTCTTGATATTCTTTCGGTGCATTGATGTGAGGGAGCTCTCGAATGCTGCCCACATCTAAATGCTTCTCCTCTTCTTCCTTCTCAGCTGAGGTTGAGTCATGAGCCTGCCATCCCATCGGTCCAGGCGGTGTAAATACGAATTGGTCGAGATCCAGTTTAGAAATAGAGGCTTTTTGTCTCGATGACCTCATGTCAATTCGCCTCCCGATACGCTTTTATCTTTTTATACAGTTCCGGCAGTTTATCCAAAAACGAATCTTTAGATTCTTCAACAGAAATCATGTTTTGCAACGCCCAGTTATACTTCTCATCTGACCACGTTTTCTTTTGCTTCAAATAATATTTGTGCCCGATTGCACAGAACAAATGCGGAAACGCGAGATCAATCCAAAGTACCTCGTACTGTTTTTCTGTGAGTGGATACACTGCGTCGTAGGACGCAAGCAGTGCAACCATGAAATCAGTATCCCATACAGAAAGCTTAACCATCACTTTATTCAGCAGAATACGAAGGTCTCTTGACGGCAAATCGTAGGTAATCGAGTGAAGCTCCTTTAAAAAAGGCTCCCCTTCGATCTCTGTCAAACGTGCCAATGTAAAATCCTGAAAACAGAATCCGCCATGCTCGAGCGTTTCTTTTGTCCAGGTTTCGTATTCTGAGTCATCAAGCGCCTGAAGAGCTTCTTTTCCTCTTGCCAGCATTTTATCAGCATGTTTTAAGAAAGTTTGCGAAAATACGTCATCAGGATAGGATGCCGCGATCTGCATATTCCCTTCAAGTTCCTGCAGCTTCCATCGGTACAATTTGTGCCATTTTCCCAGCCTGCTTCTCTTCTTGCTTTCATCTGTGCAAACATATCCTTTTGAGGCATGATGAAAATGGCCGGCAAATGACATGACTTTTTTCATTTGCTCTGCATCATAGTAAATCATTTCTTTTCCTGTCACTTTGTCATATAAGCTGTAAGAAACCTGATCCGTGCCCAAGCAGCTCCCGCCATTTTTTGTTTGATGAATCGGCGCTATCGGCAGCCCTTTCTCTTGTAAATGGGCGTGTGCCTGAGTGATAAAAAGCATCCGCTCCGGTTTCATTTGCGCTTCTTTTAGCAGCTTTGGGCCATGATCAGTTTCGACTTCCCAGATTTTGCGTCCGCTTTTGTTCGATTTCAGCGCCACATTGTCAATATGAAAAGGATAATAGCTGAGAATTTCGGACACAATCTGTTCTTCATGCTCTTTTTGGTACACTCTGTTCACCCCTTCTATCTGTTCTTTTCATAGACGCTGAGCAGATTTCCAGCCACCCTCTGCCAGCCGAAATTGCTTTCTGCCTCACGGCGGCTGTATTTCCCAAGCCGTTCCCGCTTTTCCGAGCTGCTCAGCAAATCATTGATGTGTTCGGCATATTGTTTAGGATTTTCAAAGTCATGAATGATGTAGCCGTTTTTCCCTTCCTCTATGACCTCTGGATTGCCTCCCCGATTGCTTGTAATAATAGGAAGTCCCGCAGCCATCGCTTCATAATGCACCCTTGCTAAAGGCTCCTGCCATTGCGAAGAGCATACAAATACATCTGACATGGTATAAAGGCGCGGAATGTCCTTTGGCTTCACAAATTGAATAAATGTGACATGATCCTTTTGCATCGCACCAAGGGTATGAAGATGTTTGACATAGTTATTTAATTCATTATCTCCGAACCATTTTGACCCGATAAACACCATCATGACATCGGGGTGCTCCTCAATGATGTCCGGCAAAGCCTGCAATAATATGTGCGGGCCTTTGACTTTGCTAAGCCGGCCGACAAACAAGACGATTTTTTTGCCGTGAAGCCCCAGCTCGCTTCGCATCTCTTCGCGAGCTCGCTGCCCTTCATTCGTCCAGCGAGGGTGGTACGTTTTTAAATCCACACCGGAATACACCGTTTTTGTTTTTGATCGTGCTGACGGAAAACGGCTTGTGATCGTCTGTCCGATATAATCGCTGACCGTAACAATCTGCGCTACGGAGTCGATGCAAATCTCGCCTTCCGCCTGGCTGATTTTATCGTAAGCGAACATTTCATTGTGAACGCTTAAAATAAAAACAGCATCCGGCGCCTGTTTCTTCAATTTCGGAACCCAGCTTGGGCGATTACAAACATGCACAAGATCAAAACGGCTCTTTTTCAGCTCTGCTCCAACGGCTTCTTCATAACGGTCTTCATCCAAATGCACATAATGGACACCGTCTACCTTCTCTCTATCAGCGAGATTCGGATCTTTAATAGAAAACACAGTCACTTCATGTTTTTTTGCAATTAAAGGGGCAACCGCTTCGAGGTAGATTTGAATGGCGCCTCCTCGAACCGATGGGACAGGAAGCTTCTCTGTGGCGATCAGTGCTATTTTCATACATAGCCTCCATTCCTGCATGATTTTTAACTAGTTAGAATCATGATACGGCTGAACAACCAACTTGTGCGGAATGGGACTGCCCTAAAAACAAAACGGGTAAACAACCAGATTCATCTATTAAATATAGTCAAATAACTCAATCATTTTTTCCTTTTGATTCATAAGGTAGGAGTAAAACAGGTAAGGATGTGTCCTTTAATGGCAGAAAACCATGAAGTCATTGAGGAGGGGAATTCATCAGAGCTTCCTTTATCAGCAGAAGATGCAAAAAAATTAACGGAGCTGGCTGAAAATGTGCTTCAAGGATGGGATGTGCAGGCTGAAAAAATAGACGTCATTCAGGGAAACCAGATGGCGCTTGTCTGGAAGGTCCACACAGACTCCGGCGCGGTTTGTCTAAAACGAATACACAGGCCAGAAAAGAAAGCGTTGTTTTCCATTTTCGCGCAGGACTATTTAGCAAAAAAAGGCATGAATGTCCCTGGCATACTCCCAAACAAAAAAGGTAGCCTATATTCTAGGCACGGCTCATTTCTATTTGTCGTATATGACTGGATCGAAGGTAGACCGTTTGAGCTGACTGTAAAGCAGGACTTGGAGTTTATCATGAAAGGCCTTGCTGATTTTCATACAGCTTCCGTCGGATATCAGCCGCCAAATGGCGTTCCCATATTTACCAAATTAGGTCGCTGGCCGAATCACTACACGAAACGATGCAAACAGATGGAAACGTGGAAGCTGATGGCGAGAGCGGAAAAAGAAGACCCTTTCTCACAGCTTTATCTTCAGGAGATAGACAGCTTCATTGAAGACGGCCTGCGCATCAAAGACCGGCTTTTGCAATCGACCTATGTTCCATGGACTGAACAGCTGAAAAAAAGCCCTAACCTTTGCCACCAGGATTACGGAACCGGGAATACACTCTTAGGAGAAAATGAACAGATTTGGGTCATCGACTTAGATACCGTATCATTTGATCTGCCTATTCGCGATTTGCGCAAAATGATTATTCCGCTTTTGGATACGACGGGTGTTTGGGATGACGAGACATTTCATGTCATGCTGAACGCATACGAATCCAGAGCCCCATTAACTGAAGAACAAAAACAAGTCATGTTTATAGATATGCTGTTTCCTTATGAGCTTTACGATGTCATTCGCGAAAAATACGTCCGCAAGTCTGCTTTACCGAAGGAAGAATTAGAATCAGCTTTTGAATATGAACGCATTAAATCAAACGCATTGCAGCAGCTGATTTAACCCCATCATTTCCCCCGTATATCGGGGGTTTGATCTTTATAAGCTAAAGGGTAAGTGTAAATGTAAAATAAATACATACGGAGGGTACAAACATGAAAAAGATTTTCGGCGCCATAGCGGTTTTTGTGATTACATATGCGCTGTTTTCAGCCGCAGGCTACCTGTTTCCTGTGGACCAAGAATGGTACAATTCATTGAAAAAACCGGACTGGACGCCAAGCGGAAATGCGATCGGCATCATTTGGGCCATCCTGTTTGCCCTGATCTCCCTTTCAGCAGCCATTGTATATGCTGCGTTTTCATTTAAAGGTGCGAAAAGCTTTTGGTTTACACTTTTGATAAATTACGTGCTCAATCAAGCCTTCAGCTATTTCCAGTTTACGCAAAAAAATCTGCTGGCTGCATCGCTTGACTGCCTGCTTGTCGCCATCACAGCAATCGTATTACTGATCATTGCCAAAAAATACAGCAGAACCGCAAGCTATCTTCTTTTGCCTTATTTTTTATGGAGTGCATTTGCGACGTTCTTATCCTTTACAATCAATTCAATGAATCTGTGAACAAAAAAAGCCGCTTATACAGCGGCTTTTTCACATCATCGGCTTGATGCCCCAAATGTCCTTCGCATATTCCCGGATCGTGCGGTCGCTGGAGAAATATCCTGAATGAGCAATGTTTACAATCGAACGCTCAGACCATTTCCTTCGCTCTCGATAATCAGCTTGAATTCGCTCCTGCGCATCTGCATATGAGCTGAAATCCTTCAGCACAAAATACTCATCATTATGCGGAAGCAGCGAGTCAAAGATCGATTCAAATTCATCTGCTTCTCCTTCAAAAAAACCATTGATCAGCTGATCCGCTACCTGCCTGATTCTTCTGTCATGCTGATAATATTCCCTCGATCTATAGCCGCCGTTTTCCTGATACGATAGAACCTCATCCGCCTTTAAGCCGAACGTGTAAATACAGTCAGGGCCCACCCGCTCAAGGATCTCGATATTTGCTCCGTCATGCGTGCCGATCGTCAAAGCCCCGTTCATCATAAACTTCATATTCCCTGTACCAGACGCTTCCTTGCTTGCGGTTGAAATTTGCTCACTTACGTCTGATGCCGGAAAAATTCGCTCAGCCATAGAAACTCTATAATTTTCTAAAAAAACAACTTTGATCAGCTGTTTGACCGCCGGATCATAATTGACTTTTTCTGCGACAGAATGGATCAGCTTAATGATTTTCTTGGCATAATAATAGCTTGGTGAAGCCTTTGCCCCGAAAATAAAGGTTTGCGGGTAGATTGAAAACCCCGAATCCTCCTTGAGGCGGTTATACAAATACATAATGTGAAGAACATTCAGCAGCTGCCGTTTATATGCATGAAGCCGTTTCACCTGTACGTCGAATATGCTCTCAGGGTTCACAACCACCCCGGCCGTGCAAAAAATCAAATCGGCAAGCTCTTGTTTTTTCTTGCTTTTGTTGTTTTGAAACTGTTCAATAAATGCAGGATCAGTGGCGTACGGTTCTAAACGGATCAGTGATTCCGGCTGTTTGACCCATTCATCGCCGATCGCCTCTGTAATGATGGCAGACAAGCCTGGATTCGCTTTTAACAGCCAGCGCCTGTGGGCAATTCCATTCGTCTTATTGTTAAAACGATTCGGAAACAGCAAGTGAAAGTCGCGCATCTCCCTTTCCTTTAATATATCGGAATGTATTTTTGCAACGCCATTTACACTGTAGCTGCCTACTATGGCCAGATGAGCCATTTTGACAACACCATGCGCTGTAATCGCCATGTTCTCTATCCTTTTCCAGTCTCCCGGATACTTTTCCCAAACTGCGCGGCAAAACCTCTCATTGATCTCTTCAATAATCATGTACATTCGCGGGAGCAGCGGCTTAAACAAATGAATCGGCCATTTCTCGAGCGCTTCTGACAATGTTGTATGATTTGTATAAGAAATCGTATGTACAGTGATATGCCAAGCTTCTTCCCAGCCCATGTTCTCTTCATCGAGCAAAATCCGCATCAGCTCAGGCACCGCAAGCGCAGGGTGAGTGTCATTAATATGAATGCTCACTTTTTTATGCAGGCCGGATAAAGATTTATGTGTTTTACGGTAATTGTTCACAATGCTTTTTAAGCTTGCGCATACTAAAAAATACTGCTGCTTCAGCCGTAAAATTTTCCCCTCATCATGGGTGTCATCGGGATATAAGAATTCAGAAACCGCTTCTGTTTCCCGCTTATAAGACAAAATATTACCGCCGTGATAATGCGCATAGGGCTCGGCGTTCCAAAGCCTTAACGTGTTGACAGTGCCCGTTTCATAGCCGATGATCGGTATATCATAAGGAACAGCGGTAACAATTGTCGCTTGTTCGTGGCGAAAATGCAGGCGCCCGCTTTTTTCTGTCATATGGACTTCGCCCCAAAACGGCACGTCCACTGCTTGATCCGCATTCCTTACTTCCCATACGTTCCCGTTTTTCAGCCATTGCTCAGGCAGCTCCACCTGATGCCCGTCTACAATTTTTTGCTCAAACAAACCATGCTTATAACGTATGCCCATGCCGTGCCCAGGCAGGTTCAACGAAGCAAGCGAATCTAAAAAGCAAGCGGCCAAGCGGCCAAGTCCGCCATTGCCGAGACCTGCATCGTTCTCTATCTGAAGGATCTCCTCTAAATTGATGCCGATTTCCTTTAAACCAGCTTCTACAACATCACGAACACCAAGATTCATTAAGTTTTGCTCAAGGAGCTGACCGAGCAGAAATTCGATTGATAAATAATATGTCTGCTTCCCGGAATTTGATCTGCTTTTTTCATTCGTTTCGATCCAATCAGCGCTGATATACTCTCTGACCATATTGCCCAACGTTTTATATTGATCCAGCTTGGCAGAATCTTTAAAGCTTTTTCCGCACGTCATTTCCAGACGCTTTAAAAATAAGTCTGCAAAGCGTTCTTTACTCGAGAACATCCCGTCCACTCCTTGTCACCTGCTCGAAAATACGCTGATACTCTTTAGCCGACTTCCCCCAGCTGTAATCTGCATTCATAGCGGTCTTCACGATGCTCTTCCATACATCCTGTTGGCGATAAAACGACAGTGCCCTTTCTATCGTAAATTTCAGATCATGCGCATTAAAGGCGGAAAACGTAAAGCCATTGCCCGTTCCCTCTTCCTCCTGATAGGCACGGACAGTGTCGTAAAGACCGCCCGTTTCCCTGACAATCGGAATGGCGCCATATTGAAGAGCAATGAGCTGCCCCAAACCGCACGGCTCAAATTTCGACGGCATCAAAAACATATCAGAGCCCGCATAAATTTGATGGGCTAGCGGCTCATCAAACCCGATATAAGCCCGGCACTTCTCATGAAAAGCAAATTCTGCATACCGGAAATAATCTTCAAATTCACGTTCTCCTGTGCCCAGCACAACCAGCTGTATGTCTTGCTCCTCAAGAAGTTCGTGCATAATTCTGCGGACAAGATCAAGCCCCTTTTGTTTAGTGAGCCTTGTCACCATACTGATCAGCGGAATATCGTTTTTCTCTGGAAGCCCCATCCGCCGCTGAAGCTTCGTTTTGTTTTCCAACTTGCATGCAAGATCCCCTGAATCGTATTGCGCCTCTATATAAGGATCGCTTTTCGGCTGATAGAACGTATCATCAATGCCATTTAATATGCCGGTTACATCATCTTCCCTATATTGCAAAACCTGTTCCAACTGCTCACCATAATACGGCGTCATGATTTCATTTCTGTAAGTGGGGCTCACAGTTGTCACATGATCAGCCGCAATGATGCCCGCCTTCATAAAATTAACAAATCCGTTGCATTCTAACCTTTCATAATGAAAATGATCCATCTCAAGACCCAGCAAGTCATGTGTGACATCAGGAGGGAATATGCCTTGAAACTGCAGGTTGTGGATCGTGAGCACGCTTTTCATCCGTTCATAAAAAGGATGTTTTCTGTACTCCTCTTTCAGCAAATAATTGACCATCGCTGTATGCCAATCGTGAGTATGAACAATATCGGCTTGAACATTCACAACTTTGGCAGCCTCCAGCACAGCTCTTGAAAAAAAGGCAAACCGCTCACCGTCATCATAATGCCCGTACAACGAATCCCTGTTGAAATAGTACTCATTGTCGATGAAGTAATAATTCACATCATCTTCGTCCATATGTTCAATTCCGCAATATTGCTGACGCCAGCCGACAGCTACGGTGCACTCAGCCTTTTTCTTCATACGCTTTTTCCACGGCTCAGGTATTTGGCTGTACTTCGGCAGCATCACATATACTTCATTGCCTAATCGCGCAAGCGCCTTCGGAAGAGCGCCTGCTACATCGGCAAGACCTCCTGATTTAACAAATGGGGTGCATTCAGACACAGCAAATAATATCTTCAAGAATTCATCAGCTCTCCTTGCACCAAACCTTTTCTTAATACAAGCGGCTGGTCAGCTGTTCCAGCAGCTTCCGTCGCCTTGCCGATTTTAACGTCCTTATCCGAAATGACCTGCTCAAGAAGACAATCCTCGCCAATCTGCGTTTTTTGCATAATAATACAGTTTTTCAGCTTCGTACCCTTTCCGACATGGACCGCCCTGAACAAAATGCAGTTTTCAACCTCTCCTTCAAGCACACAGCCGTTTGCCACCAAAGAATTTTTGACAGTGCTGTGTTTTCCGTATTTCGTCGGCGGTTCATCCTTCACTTTTGTGTAGATAGGCTGCTGCGGCAAAAACACCTGCTGCCAAAAACGGGGCTGAATGAGTTCCATACTGTGGGTATAATATTTTTCCACCGAATCAATAACTGCGGCATAACCTGAATATTCATAAGGGCAAATGGTCAGAGCGGAAGCTTCCTTTTCAACAGCCTCCTGAATGGTTTTATAGCCTTTTTCACTATGTCCGTAGATCAAATCTTTTAAAAGTGTTGTAGACATGATATAAATTTGCAGCGACTGGCCGTCCTGAAATACCTCGGTGACATCGCAGCCAACCTCCTGATGGCGTTTCAGCACATATTGAAATTGAATGTTGCATACGGTATGGCTGTTGGAGATTACAGCATATTGCTGAGTGCTTCTGTGGAAGTAATCTAGATGGTCCGAAAACTGGCGAAAGGAACCGAATTCATCGTATTCGTGATGAAGATGGGGAGACGGGAAAAAAAAGAGGCCGTCCTTTTTCCGGTGCAAATCCCATTCCTTACCCGCCCCAAGGTGATCCATGAGCGAACGGTAACGATACTTCGGAAAAATTGCAACACTCCTAATATCCGCATTCACCATGTTGGAAAGCATAAAATCAATCAGTCGGTACCTGCCGGCAAAAGGGATCGCCCCGAGCGACCGCTGTGCTGTTAAATCCTGAAGAGAATGCTTATATGTGGTTTCATCTATAACACCTAACATTTGATTATTGAACACTGACTCTGCCCCCTCTTCAGTAATTAAATCAATTCTTTTTCTACAAATTCCTCTGAAACGAGCAGCACCTCTTCAATGTCTTTTTCGGAGCGAATCACTGCGCCATCCGGCAGCACCATCCCATTAGGAACAATGGCATTTTCAATGACTACATGCTCCCCAATCGTCACATCCGGCATTATGACGGATGATGTAACAGTCGTATGCTTACCGACAGTCACACCTTGAAAAAGAACTGAGTGAGACACATTTCCATATACAACACAACCTTCGTTCACAAGCGAATCTTGAACCTGCGCATCAGATGAAATAAATTGCGGAGGCTGATTTGGATTGACGGAGTAAATTTTCCATTTGCGTTCAAACAGCTTCAGCTCCGAGTCCTCTTTTAACAAATCCATATTAGCTTCCCACAAGCTCTGCACCGTTCCGACATCCTTCCAATATCCCTTGAACGGATAAGCAGAAAGCTTCTTTTTCTCTTCCAAAAGCAGAGGAATAATGTCTTTGCCGAAGTCGTGGCTAGAATAAGGGTTTTGATCGTCCATCTCAAGATACTGTTTCAAAAGCGGCCAATTGAATATATAAATTCCCATTGAGGCAAGATTGCTCTTAGGGAATTTGGGCTTTTCATCAAAATGTGTGATCGTCCCATCTGGATTGGCCTTCATGATGCCGAATCGGCTTGCTTCCTCCCAGCCCACTTCGATGACAGAGATGGTCACATCTGCTTTCTTTTCAATGTGATAATCAAGCATTTTGCCGTAGTCCATCTTGTATATGTGATCTCCTGATAAAATCAGTACATACTCAGGATCATACTGATTCAAATAATTGAGATTTTCATAAATGGCGCTTGCCGTCCCTTTATACCATTTGACTTCTGATGACTCGGCATAAGGGGGTAAAACCGTCACGCCGCCATTATATCTATCCAGGTCCCATGCACTGCCGATCCCAATATAGGAATTCAGCTCAAGCGGCTGATATTGCGTTAAAATCCCGACTGTGTCTATGCCTGAATTAGAACAGTTGCTTAGGGTAAAATCAATAATCCTGTATTTTCCCCCGAAAGATACAGCCGGTTTGGCCATATTTTTTGTTAATCCGCTGAGACGGCTGCCCTTCCCGCCGGCAAGGAGCATGGCTACACATTGTTTTTTCATCTTTTTATCTCTCCTCTTTTTTTAACCGCCCGTAAAATCGAGATGCCGTAAGGGGGGATGGTCATCGTGATATAACACGGTTTATGATGAAGTGCTCCCTTTTTAGCCGATAACGGCTTTTTGTTGATTTGCCCTGAGCCTCCATATGTTTCACTGTCACTGTTAAGCACTTCAATGTATTGAGTAAAAAAAGGAACTCCAACATCATATTGATGATAGACCACGGGTGTAAAATTACAAATGATGACAAGCGCCTCACCGTGCTTTTTGCCATAACGAATAAAAGAAAAGATTGATTGTTCGTCATTATGGACATCAATCCATTCAAACGATTGTGCACGATGGTCATGCTCATAAAGGATTTTGCTTTTTTGGTAAAAGCGGAGAAGATCTTGCGTAAAAACGCTGGCTTTCTGATGCATGGGGAAGGAGTCCAAAAACCAATCAAGCTGTTCTGTATCTTTCCATTCATCAAATTGGGCAAACTCTGATCCCATAAAGATCAATTTCTTTCCGGGATGCACTGTCATGTAGCCCAGCAAAAGCCGATACTGGGCAAATTTCTGCCAGTAGTCGCCAGGCATTTTATTAAGAAGTGATTTTTTTCCGTATACGACTTCATCATGAGAAAACGGCAATACAAAATGTTCACTAAACGCATATAGTAATGAAAAAGAGATAAGCTGATGACAATGCCGCCTTTCTTCGGGCGGCGTCTCCATGTATTTCAGTACGTCATTCATCCATCCCATATTCCATTTATAATGAAAACCAAGCCCCCCTTCCTCAACGGCACCTGTCACTTGAGGCCATTCTGTAGAATCTTCTGCAATCATCATCACATGGGGATATGTCTCTCTCATGGTTTGATTGAGTTTTTTTAAAAAATCAACAGCATATGGATTCGTGTGGCGTTCATCCTGATTTGGCCAATACAGGATATTAGCCACTGCATCAACCCTAAATCCATCTATATGATAGAATTCCGCCCAGTACAACGCATTCGAAATTAAAAAACTATGAACTTCCGGTTTCCCCAGGTCAAAGTTTGCCGTGCCCCATAACCAGTTCTCCCGATCACGTTCTTCTTTGTATTCATAAAGCGGCTCTCCATCAAACATATAGAGTCCATGTGCATCTTTACAAAAATGTCCGGGGACCCAATCCAAAATGACTCCGATATTTTGTTGATGACATTCATCAACAAACTTCATCAGATCATGCGGCGTGCCAAACCTGCTTGTCGGGCTGTAATACCCCGTTCCTTGGTACCCCCATGAACGATCATATGGATGCTCATACACCGGAAGCAGTTCAATATGGGTAAACCCATGCTCCTTGATATAAGGGATAAGCGTCTGACTTAATTCTTTATAGGAATAATGCCTGCCATCAGAATGCTTCTTCCAAGACCCAAGATGCAGTTCATAAATGAAAACAGGTTTTTCATACAGCGTCTTAGCCTTCTGTTTCTTTTGCCATTTTTGATCTTGCCAGCTGTACCCTTCCAAATCGTAAGTAAGTGACGCTGTGTTTGGTCTGACTTCTGAATAAATAGCGTATGGATCTGCCTTCAGCCTGATCTCACCGTTATTCGTCACGATTTCATATTTATATCGTTCCTTTTCTCCTATACTTGGAATAAATAACGTCCAAATGCCATTATCATTCACTCTGTGCATCACATGCTCTTCTCCAGACCAGCTGTTAAAATCTCCAGCCACTCGTACTTCCGACGCATGAGGCGCCCACACACAGAATTCATATCCGCTTTTGCCATTCAGCTCGCGGTAATGCGAGCCAAACAGCTGATAGCTTTTAAACAGACTGCCTTCGTGAAAAAGATAAACATCATGTGCTGTCGGGCTGGCAGCGGCCATGTAATCATCCTTTCTGACATCATAGTTTTCATTTATAGTATTTATTCGAAGAAATAAAAAAAAGCCCTTTCCTGAAAGCGCTTATACTTATAGACAATTAACTTCATTTTCTGAAGAAAAACGAAATATATGGAGATTTTTGTAGTCTGTTTTTAAAATAAAGAACAAAATCTAAGACATATCATGATTTATAAAAACAAAAAAACCTTGCAGGATATGCAAGGCTTCTGAATGACCCGTACGGGATTCGAACCCGTGTTACCGCCGTGAAAGGGCGGTGTCTTAACCGCTTGACCAACGGGCCGATAATTATGATATCTGTAATCATATGGCGGAGAAGGAGGGATTTGAACCCTCGCGCCGCTTACACGACCTACACCCTTAGCAGGGGCGCCTCTTCAGCCACTTGAGTACTTCTCCATTTGGCTCCACAGGCAGGATTCGAACCTGCGACCGATCGGTTAACAGCCGATAGCTCTACCACTGAGCTACTGTGGAACAAAAGTCATGGTGGGCCTGAATGGACTCGAACCATCGACCTCACGCTTATCAGGCGTGCGCTCTAACCAGCTGAGCTACAGGCCCATGACGACATAGAAATGGAGCGGGTGATGGGAATCGAACCCACGACATCAGCTTGGAAGGCTGAGGTTTTACCACTAAACTACACCCGCAATTTTTATTTGGGGCGATTGATGGGAATCGAACCCACGAATGCCAGAGCCACAATCTGGTGCGTTAACCACTTCGCCACAACCGCCAAAATATATTGATAAATGGTGGCTCGGGACGGAATCGAACCGCCGACACACGGATTTTCAGTCCGTTGCTCTACCAACTGAGCTA